>CAVTHC010000003.1:0-1518686 GCA_963734455.1 Terriglobia bacterium | reverse complement strand
ACCAGGCGCAGGTAATCTTCCTGCGACGCGGTTTTCAGTTGCCACTGGTTCTTGAATAGCGCGGTTTCGTTGATGAAAGGGAACAGTTCCCGCAGGTCGAAATCCTTGCGCACCTTTAGCCCCCAGAAGGGCGGAATGGGGATATTGGGCGCGTCTTTTACGACCGGGCTTCTCTCGGCGAAGACGGGGCCGGTTTCTTCGTCGACGGCTGTGGCTTTGGCGTACTCCTTGACGGTGCGTCCCTCCTGCAGGCGAGCCTGCTTCTTGCCGTTGGCGGTGGCCAGATCTTCCATGATGTGCAGGCCGGCGAAGGCGTCGTCGGCGTAGAACACAGCGTTCGAGTATTCGCGGCGGAGATCGTCTTCTACGTATTTGCGGGTGAGCGCGGCGCCGCCGCAGATTACCGGGAACTCCAGTTTCTGGCGCTCCAGGTCCTGGATGACGTACTTCATTTCGAGCGTGGACTTGACCAGCAGTCCGCTCAGGCCGATGGCGTCGGCCTTGTGTTCCATGGCGGATCTGATGATGACGTCGCCGGCCTGCTTGATGCCCAGATTGACCACTTTGTAGCCGTTGTTGGAGAGAATGATGTCCACCAGGTTCTTTCCAATGTCGTGGACATCACCTTTCACCGTGGCCAGCACGATGGTGGCTTTCTGGGAGCCGGCTTTTTTCTCCATCCTGGGCTCGAGGTAAGCGACCGCCTGCTTCATCACTCCGGCGGAATCGAGCACCGACGGCAGTTGCATCTTGCGCGCACCGAACAGGTCCCCGACCGTGCGCATGCCGTCGAGCAGAACGTTGTTGATCAGGTCGAGCGGCGAATATTGAGTGAGCGCCTCTTCCAGTATTTCTTCCAGGGTCTTTTTGTGCGCGCCGTCGCCGACCGCTTTTTCGCCGTTGATGATGGCGAACTTCAGCTTGTCCTCGACTGACAGCGTCTCCACGTGGGCGGTGGTCTCGGTCCCTTTGCCTTTTTTGCCGGCAAAGTGGTTCATGTATTTCTGCAGCGGGTCGCCGTCAGAGGCGGCATCGCGATAAATCAGCTTGAGCGCGAGATCAACCTCTTCCTGAGGAATTTTGTATAACGGATAGATTTTGGAGTAGTTGACGATGGCCATATCGAGGCCATTGTTGACCGCTTCGTGCATGAAGACGGAATTCAGCACGCGGCGCGGGTAGGCGTCCAGGCCGAAAGAAATGTTGCTGACGCCGAGAATGGTTTTGACCTCGGGCAGCTCCTGCTTGATGCGCTTGACCGCCGCCAGGGTTTCGATCCCAGCCGAGCGGTAGTCTTCCTGGCCGGTGGTAATGGGGAGAGTGAGGGCGTCGAAGATGATGTCGATGCCGCGCAGGCCGTATTTTTCGGTCGCCAGTTGGTAAATGCGCTTGGCGATGGCGACCTTCTTGTCGGCGGTGAGAGCCATGCCGTCTTCGTCGATGGTCAGGGCGATGACGGCGGCGCCGTAGCGGCGGGCCATGGGCAGAACTTTCGAAGTGCGCTTCTCGCCATCTTCGAGGTTAATGGAATTGATGATGGCCTTGCCGGGGATGCGCTTCAGCGCTTCTTCGACGACGTCGGCTTCGGTGGAATCAACCAAGATGGGCGCGGGCACGCGGGTCGCGACCTTTTCCAATATCGATGTGATGTAGCCTTTTTCGTCCTCGCCGACGATGGCGCAGCACAGGTCGAGCATGTGCGAGCCCTCGTTCACCAGCTTCTTGGCCATGGCCAGAATGTCGTCGTACTTCTTGCCGCGCACCAGGTTGCGGAACGTTTCCACCCGGGTGGTGGTGTTCATTTCCTCGGCGACCACCAGCGGCTTGGGATCAAGATCGAGCGGGACGGAGGTGTAGGCGCTCGAGGCCGCGGCCGTGGGCTTGACCTCGCGTTTCACCGGTTGCAAACCGGCCACGGCATCGACCACCGCTTTCAGGTGCTCGGGCGTGGTGCCACAGCATCCGCCCACGATGTTTACGCCGTATTCGGTGACAAAACGTTTGTGATATTGCGCCAGCTCGGCAGGGCTGAGCTTGTAGACGGCGCGTCCGCCCTCGTTGTGCGGCAGCCCGGCGTTGGGCAGGATGGAGATGAGCTTGGTGGAATTGATGCCGAGGAAGCGCACCGCGTCGTTCATTTCCTTCGGGCCGGTGGCGCAGTTCAGGCCGATAACGTCCACGTCAAACGGTTCGAGAGCGGTGAGCGCGGCGCCGATTTCGGTGCCGAGCAGCATGGTGCCCGTGGCTTCGAGCGTGACCTGCACGGTGACGGGCAGGCGCTTGCCGGTCTTGGCCATGGCGTCGAAGATGCCGACCAGCACGGCCTTGGCCTGAAGCAGGTCCTGACAGGTTTCGGCCAGCAGGATATCGACGCCGCCTTCGATTAGAGCAGCGGCCTGTTCGGTGTAACCGGCCACCATGTTGTCGAAGGTGATGTGTCCGAGCGAGGGCAGCTTGGTGGTGGGGCCGATGGAGCCGGCCACGAAGCGCGGCTTGTCTTTGGTGGAAAACTGCTGCGCGACTTCCTTCGCGATCCGGGCGGCGGCGATGTTGATCTCGGCGACTTTGTCCTGCAGGTCGTACTCGGCCAGGACGACGCGGGTGGCGCCGAAAGTGTTGGTCTCGACCACGTCGCAGCCGACCTTGAAGAAGTCGGCATGAATATCCTTGATAATGTCGGGGCGGCTGAGGACGAGCAGTTCGTTGCAGCCTTCCTTGCCCCAGAAATCGTCCACACTGGGGTTGCGGAACTGGATGTTAGTCCCCATGGCGCCGTCGTAGATGACGACGCGGTCTTTTGCGGTTTGCAGGAAGTCAGGCATTTTTTCGAAACGATTAATTCAAAAGCGATGAATCATCAGATCTCAGATTCAAGTTCTCGGTTCTCAGACAAATCAGCGGCGGTCATTCGTCGTTGGTCGTTGGCCATTCAAACCGGGCGCAAAAGGCGTGGATTGGCCGACGACTGACGCCTGAAGACCGACGACTGCTTCACATGCACAAACGCCGGCCCGCTGGGGACCGGCGTCTCATCCTCTGACAGAATCTATTGAACTTTAGCTCCCCTGTACAGGTAACGAAGGTGCGCCGGCTGCAACCTCGTCTCGATTGAATACCGCGCCTGCTCCGATATGCGCCGGCATGGGGGCCAGCATCTGCTCTTTGCGGTAAACCAGGTTGCTGGCGTTAAAACTCGCGATTTCGAATCCGTGTCCGTGAGTAATGGCGTCGGTGGGACAGGCTTCGACGCAGTAACCGCAGAAAATGCAGCGGTTGTAGTCGATGTTATAGACCCGGGCATAGCGCTCGGCCCCGCTGACCCGGTTTTCCGCCGTGTTCTCGGCGGCCTCGATATAGATGCAATTCGAGGGGCAGGCGGCGGCGCAGAGAAAACAGGCCACACATTTTTCCAGGCCATTTTCGTCGCGCTGCAGCACGTGCACCCCGCGAAAGCGCTCCTGAAACTTGGCGCCTTTCAGCGGGCCGGGGCCGTCGGGATAGTTCTCCACCGTCGTGGGCTGGAACATCTCCATAAAGGTGATGCTCATGCCTTTGGCGATGGCCGCGATATTTTGGAGGACTGCCATACCTATCTAGTATACCGAAAGGGCTGGATTGACGCAGGACGGTGTCAGCTTCAAACAGCATCTAACATCAAAACCAAAAGCGGCGGACAGGAGTCTCCGCCCCACACCGGCAGTTGGTGGTATGCTTACTGCGATATGGAGATACCGAGCCTTCTGCGCAAAATCTTCATGTGGGACCTGCTTAAGGGATTGAAGGTCACGTTCCTTTATCAGGATCCGAAAGAGATTTATACCGAGCAGTATCCGCTGCAACGGCCGCAGGTGGCGGAGCGCTACCGGGGAGCGCCGCGGCTGAATGTGAATCCCGACACGGACGAGACCATGTGCATTGCGTGCGATTTATGCGCGCTGGCGTGTCCGGAAAATCTGATTGTAGTATCGAGCGAACGCAACGAGAAAACCCGCCGCAAGGAACTCACCAACTTCACCTACGATTTGAGCCGCTGCATGTTTTGCGGGCTGTGCGAGGACGCCTGTCCGACCGACGCGCTGGAACTGACCCAGGATTTTGAACTGGCCAGTTACACCCGCGAAGGCGCCATCTGGAACCGCGAGATGCTGGAGAAGGGGCCGCAGCCGACGCAGTATAAGAGATAGCTCTTAGCTCTTAGCTCTTAACTTGAATCCCTCGCATTCCACTCTCGGCCTGGATCTTTTCGCGGCGTTTCCATTTTCAAAAAATAGACGCGGCGAGCTGTGAGCTAAGAGCCAATAGCTAAAGGCTAAGAGCTAGCCTCCGGCTGTTGTTGCGTCATGCAGTGCAGCGCGCCGAAACCCCAGATTAAATCTCCGGAGTAGATGCCCACGACTTCGCGGTCGGGGAAGAGGTCAGCGAGGATGTCGAGAGCCACGCGGTCGTTGGGATCGTTGAAAACCGGGACCAGCACAATTCCGTTGGCGATGTAGAAGTTGGCATAGCTGGCGGGCAGGCGGCGGCCTTCGAAGACGAGCGGGCCGGGCATGGGGAGTTCGATGATGGCCAGCGGCTCGCCGTCCTGGTCGGTGGCGGCGCGGAGGCGGCGGATGTTTTCCCGCAAGGGTTCGTAGTTAGGGTCGTCGGGATCGGACTCGATGGCGGTGACGACGGTATCGGGAGAGACGAAGCGGGTGATGTCGTCGACGTGGCCGTGAGTGTCGTCGCCGGCGATGCCTGAGTTCAGCCAGATCACGTTCTCAATTCCCAGATAATCTGAAAACAGTTTTTCGTAATCCCTGCGGGACATGGCGGGGTTGCGTTGCTGGGTTTTGCTGAGCAGGCATTCTTCGGTGGTGAGCAGGGTGCCGCGTCCGTTGACGTCGATGGAGCCGCCTTCGAGCACGACCCGCGATTTTCTGTGGACGGGGCGGAGTTCTTCGGCAGCGGCGATTTTGGCCATGCGGCTGCCGATTTTTTCGTCGTGCTGGTAGTTGGAGTATTTTGCCCAGGCGTTGAAGCGCCATTTGACGGCGGCGAGGCTCGGAGATAACACAAGGTCACTCGACTTCGCTCGGGATGACAGAGCAGGAATGGCGCCTTCGACGACGAAGGTACAGCCGGAGTCGCGAGTCCAGACACGGTTTGTGGGCCAGCGGTGGAAGGCGATGTTTTCGCTTAAAGCGTTGGCCTTAGACAGGACTTTGCGGGCCTGCTTTTCGGCGGCGGAGTTTTTGACGATCAGGTCGATGCGCTCGTAGCGGCCGAGGTGGCGGATGATCTCGGCGTAGACCCAGGGAATGGGCTCGAATTTGCCGGGCCAGTCGCCGCGGTAGTGGGGCCAGGCCAGCCAGGTGGAGGCGTGGGGTTCCCATTCGGCGGGCATGCGGTAACGGGAAGTCGACGGAGGGGGCTTCATGAATCAGAGTCAGTCGATCAACCTGTTGGTGATTTGACCGTAGCTGTCGATGCGGCGGTCGCGCAGGAAGGGCCAGTTGCGGCGGACTTCTTCGATGACGCGCAGGTCGACTTCGCCGACCAGGACTTCTTCCTTGTCGTGCGAGGCCTCGGCGATGACGCGGCCGAAGGGGTCGCAGAGGAAAGAGCCGCCCCAGAATTCCAGGCCGTCTCCGGGAGCGGCGTTGCCGCGGATGTCTCCGGTTTCGTGTCCTACGCGATTGACCACCGCGACGTAGACGCCGTTGGCGATGGCGTGGGCGCGTTGGATGGTTCGCCAGGCGTCGTGCTGAGATTGGCCGAACTCGGCTTTTTCCGAGGGATGCCAGCCGATGGCGGTGGGGTAGAAGAGGACCTGGGCGCCTTGCAGCGCGGTCAGGCGGGCGCCTTCGGGATACCACTGGTCCCAGCAGACCAGGGTGCCGACGCGTCCGACAGCGGTGTCAAAGGCGCGAAAGCCGAGGTCGCCGGGGGTGAAGTAGTACTTTTCGTAGTACAGCGGGTCGTCGGGGATGTGCATCTTGCGATAGAGGCCGCGAAGAGATCCGTCGGCGTCGAAGACGATCGCCGTGTTGTGGTAGACGCCGGGCGCGCGCTTCTCGAACACCGAAGCGATGAGGACGATGCGAAGCTGCTTGGCCAGCGCGGCCAGGCGGTTGGTGGCCGGGTTGGGGATGGGCTGGGCCAGGTCGAACAGTTTCGAATCTTCGCGCTGGCAGAAATACTGGGTCTGAAAAAGTTCGGGCAGGCAGACGATGTTTGCGCCGCGGGCCGAGGCCAGGTGGATCTTGTCGACGGCGCGCTGCAAATTGGTGTCGGGGTCGGACGTGGTGGACATCTGGATCAGCCCGACGTTGAATTTCTGCGGTGGCAACGTGTCCCTCCCCGAAAGAGAAAATAGCATAACAGTTTCGGCTTTTCGGTTCCGGATTTCCAGTTCTCAGTTTTCAGTTCCCGGTTTTCAGTTGGTGCGGGGTTCTAGTAGAGTAGTGCAGCATCACTTGGGGGTGTCATTGTGAAACACGAGAACCATGATGGCGCGGGCATGGAGCGCCACTTACACGATCCGATTGAAGACCGGCTGGTTCCGCTGGAGCCGCTTGACCTGACCCAGGTGCACTCGATCGACGACCTGGTGCGGGCGATGGCGAAGACGGCCTTCACCGGGCGGCAGCTGGGTGAAGCCGCCGACGTGCTGGAAGCCATGGCCCGCGACAAGGACTGTTTTGTGGTGATGACCCTGGCGGGGGCGATGACTGTGGCCAAGCAGGGGCTGGTGGTGGCGGAATTAATCGATCGCGGCATTGTGAACGCAATCGTCTCGACCGGCGCGCTGATGGCGCATGGACTGGTGGAAGCGACGGGGCGGGCGCACTTCCGCTACAACCCCGAAGTCCCGGACGAAGAGCTTTACGAGCAGGGTTACAACCGCGTCTACGACACGCTGGAGCCGGAGCAGAACCTGGACGACGTGGAACGGGTGATGTTTGAAGTCCTGGAGCAATGGGACCCCAGCGAAATGCTTTGTTCCTACAAACTCAATCATGCCATTGGCGAATTTCTGGCCCGGACGGCCAAGGGACAGCGGGGAATTCTGAAATCGGCGTTTGAGAAGGGAGTGCCGGTTTTCGTGCCCGCTTTTACCGACTCGGAACTGGGGCTGGATGTGGCACTCTCCAATCGCATGCGGGAGTCGGCGGGCAGGCACAAGCTGCGCTTCGATCCCTTTGAAGACCTGGAGCATTTTGCGTCCACGCTGCTGCGGCAGAAACGGCTGGGCATCTTTACCATCGGCGGGGGAGTGCCGCGCAACTGGTCGCAGCAATTTGGGCCGTTTATTGAATTGCGGCACCGGCGCATGGGAGAGAATGTTCCGCTCAAGCGCTATCACTACGGGCTGCGGATTTGTCCCGAGCCGGTTTATTGGGGAGGGTTGTCGGGGAGTCCGTATAGCGAGGCGATTTCCTGGGGGAAGTTTGTGCCGCCGGCGGAGGGCGGGAAATTTGGCGAGGTGTTTGTGGATGCGACCGTGGGCTTGCCCCTGATCGTGGCGGCGGTGCTCGAGCGGTTGGGGAAGAACGGGCAGAACCACAAGGTGAAGAAGGAGAAAGCTTTGGCGCGGAAGTAGGAGCCGCGAAAGAAACACTGCGCGGGCGGGACGCCCCCGCGACAGCCGGCGGGACGCCGGCGCTACGAAACAACGGCCCATCGTTTTTTCCTGGCGATGGGCCTTTTTATTTTTTAGTCGAAGATCAGCACGGCGGAGGCGATGACCGTTGTCCAGAGGCCGCGCTTGTCGCCCACCGCGGACTGGGTGACGTTGGCGGTGCGGACGATTTTGTTGGAGATGCGATAGATCTCTTTTTTCTCGTCCCAGGAACGGTCGGGGTCGAATTCGACGTTGAGGGTGGTGGCCAGCATTTCGGCAGCGAGTTCCTCGGCGTAATCGCCGGCGGAGTCCTCGGTCTCGCCGAAGGAGTGGTGTTCGCTGAGGTAGCCGTAGGTGTTACGGTCGGCGGGAATCGCCACGCCGATGCTGGAGGCCAGCAGGCGGTGGGGTTCGTGGGTAGAGTTCTCGGCCACGACCGAAAAAACAACTTCGCCCGGGCTCAGGTACTTCAATCCCTGGGAGCGCGGCACCAGCTTGCATTGTGGCGGAAAAATCGAGGAGACTCGAACCAGATTCTGGGCGGCGATGCCGGCGTCCCGCAACGCCAGCTCAAACGAAGTTAGACGTTCGCGATGTTTCCCGACCCCCTTGGTAAAGAAAATGCGTTTGGGGACCATGTCTTTAGACAATTCGAGTTTCCTCCCGTGGCGCTTTGGGTAAATTCGCTAAAACATAACATAGGGAGTTGCGGAGACAATATGAAAATCAAGCGAATTTAGAAAAAAAGGCTCCCCACGTGTCGAAGTGAACACTTCCCCGCGGCCGGGCTACTTGGCGGCGGTGACGGAGAGCACGGAGATGGAATCGCCGTTGGCCTCGCCGGTGACTTTGACCTGTTTGTCCGCCAGTTTGTCGAGCTGATCGAGGGTGGCCTGGTCGCTGGTATCGAGGGTGTACACCTTGTCGCCGACGACCAGGGCATACTTTGAGCCCTTGCGCACGCAGACGCGGGTGCAGTCCGCGGCCTCGCCGCCCATCATGTGGTTGGCCCCGCACATGGCGTCGCTTACTTTGCCGGTAAAGGCCTGGGGTTTGGCGGCAAGGGCTGAGGACACGCAGAGGGTTGCGCCCAAAAACGAGGTGGCGAGGGCGATGGCGAATCTGGAGGGAGCAGGACTCATCAGAACATTTCTCCTTACATCTGGCTTATGACCGGCACCTTTTTAGATGCCGCCGAGAAGAGCGACGCTCTTCTGTTATCTAAAAATAACAGAAACGGCGAGGACTTTGGCCTCACCGTATGGGCTCGAAATGGAGCGAGACGTCCACTGTCTTGTCCTGGTCGTCGGGAGTTTCGTGGACCGCAATCCTCCATTGATCGGCGGGAAAGCGATCGGCGATCGAATTCAGGAACTGCCTGGGATAGCCGGAATCGTAGGTCTGGCCGGGAAGCAGCCGCCAATCGGCGCCGATGCGTTCGGTGGCTTTGCTGTCCAGGCCGCGAACTTCGAGGTCCCCCATCTTGTACACGCTGCCTTCCTCGAACTGGAAGACGTACTTGACGGTGGAATCAGCATCGTTCACTTCGGGGGCGGGGCGGATGCGGATGCCCATGTAGCCGCGGGTGCCGTAAAGCTTCTTTAAGGCATCGACATCCTGATCGGTCTGCAGCGCATCCGCGGTTTGACCGGGCTGCAGATGGATGAGCTCACGCAGCTTCTCGACCGGAAACACCTTGCTGTAGCCGGCGAGCTGGACGGCGCTGACCTTGTACTGGCGTCCGGGATCGACGGGGAAGGTGACGTCCACCAGGGTTTCGTCGGGCGTTTCCTCCACCACTTTAGGCTGAGGTTCGGCGACGGTCGCTTTGAGGTAGCCGTGGGCGAGGAAGATGGGCAGGAAGTTCTTTTCGGCCTGGAGCGCGAGCCGGCTGCGGGAATAGTCCTGGCCGGAGAGCCGGCGGGCGGCGTTTTCGAGCAGCGGCAGCTCGGCCGGGCCGGCGCCGCTGAAGGCGATTTTGCGAACGCCGATGGGCTGGCCGGTGATGCTGAACTCGAAAGCTTCCGTGGGCCCGTCCTGGGGGCCGGTGCGCAGATAGTCGACGCGACCGTGCAGATTGAGTTCGATGGCGATGACCTGCAAGGCTTCGGACACCTGGTCGGCGAGATTGCCGGTGACCGGAAGCTGGCCCTGGAAGAGGGGTTCACGGGCGCTGAGCTTCTGGCGCAGGTCCTGATCGGAGAGCCAGACGAAGTTTTCGAAGCGGACGGGCACGAAGGGATTGCTGTCAGCGACCTGCAAGTCGAGCTTTATGCCCTCGGGATTGAATTGGAAGCTGTAGGCCACGTCGGTGAAGGCGCCGGTTTCGCCCAGGCGCCGGCTCAGGTCTTTGAAATCTTCATCGCTGACGGTCTGGCCCAGTTGCAGGCCGGTGGCAGCGATGATCTGGGCCGGGGTGTAGTGGGTCGAACCGGTAACCCGGATGGAGATCAGCTTGGAGGGCGGAGCAGGCTTGCGGGTCTGGGCCGGGAGCAGGGAAGCGCACGCCAGCAGAAAGGTCAGGAGAATTGGCTTCACTGCGGCGATTTTAACCCAAGCGCGATCACGAAACACGGAGGGGGGCGCCTTCGCCCGTCCCGAGGGGCGAAGCTCCGCGATGGGGATGGCCGATCATTCAAGAGCGCACACCTGGCGAGCTGCGCTCGCCTGCCCGGACGTGGGCGTCCGGGCCTACGTGGTTCGTTATTGGTTTCGTTGTTTCGTTGTTGGTTCTGTGGTTCGTTACTGGTTCTTTGGATTTCTTTGCCAGGGTTGGGGAACTTTTACTGAGGTCATGCCAGCGGCGGTGGCAGCTTGTATGCCCATGTCGGTGTCTTCGAAGACCAGGCAGTCTGCCGGCGCAATTCCCAGCCGTTCCGCGGCGATCAGAAATGGTTCTGGATCGGGTTTGCTCCTCGCGTAGTCTCCGGCGCAGACCAGGGTGTCGAAGCGGTCGAGGATCTTCAGCACCTCAAGCGAAGCCGTTACCGAATCGCGGGTGCTGCCGGAAACGACGGCGAAAGGAACCTGGCCGTGACTGGCTTCAATATGCTCGAGCACTTCGGGGACGGGCTTCAGCTGGGGAAGAATCTCGTAATACAGTTGTTCCTTCCGGCTGGCGACATCCTCTACCGGCATACTCAGTCCGTGTTTGAGATTGAGGGCAGAAATGATGTCGGCGACCGGCATTCCTCCCCAGGCGTAGAACGTTTCTTCGCGGAATTCGCAGTTCCATTCCGAGAGGGCCCGGCTCCAGGCGACGTAGTGCAGCGGCATGGAGTCGGCGATGGTGCCGTCGCAATCGAAGAGGTAGGCCTTGAAAGTGCCAGGTGGCAGTTTCAGCTTCATATCTGGATGTTAACTCAGGATTCATCATGGATTGTCATTCCGAAGCGCGATGTTTGTCGCGCGAAGAATCTGCTGTTTTGCTAGCGGCAGCAAGCGGATTCCTCGCCGATAAACATCGCGCTTCGGAATGACAAGGTACGGGATTGCTTTTGCGCAAACTGCAGCACGGCCAACCCCTAGCCGAGCCTTGCTCGGCCTGGACGGGCGGGGCGCCCGTCCCCACGTGGCCTGTGATGGTGCTTTTGGGGTTAGCGGGTTGCCACGGCGACCGGGTCTACTTTTTTTATTTTTACCGTGGTGTCGATGAAAGCAAGGGCGGCGCGGCTCAGGGCTTTGTCTTTGCGGAAGACCAGGGCCAGGTCGCGGCGGATCGGAGTTTCGGCCATGGGGATGGCGACCAGCACTTTGGCCTGGACATCCTCCTGCACGTTGGACCGGGCGATGAAGCCCACGCCTACGTCGGCAGCGATGAAGCGCTTGAGCAGTTCGCTGGAATCGAGTTCCATGGCGTACTGCGGCTTCAACTTGTTTTCGTGGAAGAGCTCTTCCAGGGCGTCGCGGGTGTGCCCGGCCTTGGGTATGACCAGGGGGAACTTCGCCACCTCGCAGATGGGAGCGGATTTCAGCTTCGCCAGCGGGTGCCGGGGAGGCGCGATGACGACGAGCTCGTCGCGATGGATGAGAACGACGGTCAGGCGCGAGTCGGCGACGGGCAGGGAAACGAAGCCGAAGTCGACGGAGTTATCGATGACCGAGTCGAGGATCTTGCCGTAGTCGGCGCGCGTGATGTTGACGGCCACGTCCGGATATTGCTTTTTGAATTCGGCGAAGACTTCGGGGAGGATGTGCAGGCAGGTGCCTTCGTTGGCGCCCACGATGATTTCTCCTCGGGGCACGCGTTCGGTCTCCGCAATCGCGGTCAGGACCGCCCTGCGGGCCTCAAGAATTTCTTCAGCATATTTCTGGAACAGCTTGCCGGAGGCGGTGATGGAGACTTTCCCGCCGGAGCGGTCGAGCAGCTTGGCGCCAACTTCCTCTTCCAGGGCGCGAATCTGGGAGGAGATGGCGGGCTGGGTGCGAAAGCGCTTCTCCGCCGCCCGGGAGAAAGAGCTGTGGCGGGCGACCTGGATAAACGTTTCTAGTTGTTCGAAATCCATAGCTGGGTGCCAGCAATTGGCAATTAGCAATTGGCACTTGGCCAATGCCTTCACTTTCGATCGTTAAAAGCTCACCAGCATCCGGGTTGGCTAAATGCCAATTGCTAAGTGCTGGTGCCGAGGGCATAAAGCTTGGTTATCCGGGGCATAAAAACAATATATTTCCTTGCACAGGCTACCGACCGTTAAAGTTACGTGCGGCTGACACAATGCGAGATTGTAGCAGGCACGCTCGGTTTCGCCCTTTCAGGGCTTTTGATTTCATGCCTTCGACCCCGGGCTTGCGCCCGGGGCTCTAGTCTTGCGCCGCTTTGCGGCCTGGAATGCGTCTCATTCGTGTGGCAGCGGGCGACCACACGACATCGATGAGAGATTGGAAAGGAACGACCCATGGCTGACCCGAAAACCGTTCTCGAGTTTGTGAAGAAGAACGGGGTCAAGATGCTGGATCTGCGCTTTACCGATTTGCCGGGACTGCAGCACCACGTTTCCTATCCCATTGACCAGTTGAGCGAGGCCGCGTTTGACGAGGGGTATGGCATGGACGGGTCGTCAATCCGGGGCTGGGCGGCGATCCACGAAAGCGACATGCTGCTGATGCCGGACCCCAACAGCTTCATTCTCGATCCTTTCACCGAAGTGGCGACGCTGGTGATGGTTTGCGACGTGGTGGACCCGGTCACCAAGCAGCGTTATGACCGCGACCCGCGCTACATCGCCAAGAAGGCGGAAATGTATTTGAGCTCGACTGGGCTGGCGGATACCGCGTATTTCGGGGCGGAGGCTGAATTCTTTATCTTCGACAACGTGCGCTTTGACCAGCGCGAGCAGCACGGCTTTTACTTTATCGACGCGGAAGAAGGCCGGTGGAATTCGGGGCGGGCGGAGAACAACCAGGGATACCGTCCGCGCTACAAGGAAGGTTATTTTCCCGTGCCTCCGACCGACCACTACCAGGACTTGCGCACTGAGATGGTCATGACCATGCAGAACTGCGACCTGGAAGTGGAGTGCCACCATCATGAAGTGGCGACCGGGGGGCAGACCGAAATCGACCTGAAATTCGATTCGCTGGTGCGCTCGGCGGACCACATGATGCTCTACAAGTACATCGTGAAGAATGTGGCCAACCAGTATGGCAAGACAGTGACATTCATGCCCAAGCCGATCTACGGGGACAACGGCAGCGGCATGCACACCCATCAATCGTTGTGGAAGGGGGGCAAGCCGCTGTTTGCCGGCGACGGCTACGCCGGCATCTCGCAGATGGCGCTGTGGTATATCGGAGGGCTGATCAAGCACGGGCCGGCGCTGGCGGCGATCATTGCGCCGACGACCAATTCATATAAGCGCTTAGTTCCCGGATTCGAGGCGCCGGTGAATCTGGCTTACTCGCGGCGAAACCGGTCGGCGGCTTGCCGGATTCCGATGTATTCGGCTTCGCCCAAGGCCAAGCGGGTGGAGTTCCGTCCGCCGGACCCCAGTTGCAATCCCTACATGGCGTTTGCCGCGATGATGATGGCGGGATTGGACGGAATCGAGAACAAGATGGATCCGGGGCAGCCGCTGGATAAGGACATCTATGACCTGGGGCCGGAAGAATTGGCCAAGGTGCCGTCGATGCCGGGCTCACTCGAGGATGCGCTGGACGCGCTCGAGCGGGACCATGCCTTTCTGCTCAAGGGCGACGTGTTTACCGACGAACTGCTGAGCACCTACGTGGAGTACAAGCGGACGAAGGAAGTGGATGCGGTGCGATTGCGGCCGCATCCATATGAGTTTGCGCTGTACTACGACATCTAGCGCGAACTTTAGTTGTGAATTGGCGTGGCGAGGGCGGGACGCCCTCGGGACAGCCGGCGAGACGCCGGCGCTACTTAAGAAGAAAAGGCCCGGCTTTGGCCGGGCCTTTTGGTTTCTTGAGATGTTTTAGACTGGGCTGCTGACGGCTGTTCTGTCGGTGCGGGCAGGAAAGCGCTCGACCTCCAGGCTGCGGGCGCACTTCGCTTCCTGGGCGTCGGGCAGGCCAAGCACGATGGCTCCCAGGGTGGAATTGGATTTTTCCAGCACCATGAGGAGATATTTCTGCGCGACAGCGCGATCCGAAGGATGGATCAGATTCCACCAGCGCCGGATGGACTCTTGAACCTCTACTGGGTTCTTGTCACCTTCGACCATGGCGTCAACCAGCTTGTAGACCTTGCTTTTGACCGCTTGGTAGGAGATAGAGACCTCCTGTGGCATTGTTCACCCCCCGATGCAGACTGCTGTAGCAATACGCGGGCCAAACGTATGCTCAAGCTAAATCAGGACTTAGGCGGATGATAGATTCTAGTTGTTGGAGGAATAGAAAAATTTGATATGAATTTACGTAGACAAAATTGACTTGGATGTGGTGGTTACGCCTGCACAGTGGGCGAGCGTAGATTGTCTATTTCTGGCTCAACAGCTTCTCCACCGCGGAGACCACTTCTTTCGAGTCGGGAGTTACGGCGGATTCGAAGCGCCGCACCACGTGGCCGTTGCGATCGACCAGGAATTTCGTGAAGTTCCACTTGATGTCGCCGGCGATGGCCGGTCCGGTCTGCCGGGTGAGGTATTGATAGAGCGGTGTCTGGTCATCACCTTTAACCGACACTTTGCCATACATCGGAAAGCTGACGTTGTACTTTCGGGAACAGAAGGTTTTGATCTCCTGGTTGGTGCCGGGTTCCTGGGCGCCGAAATTATTGGCCGGGAAGCCCACGATGACGAAGCCCTGGTCTTTGTACTTTTCATACAGAGACTCGAGCGCGCTGTATTGAGGCGTGAAGCCACATCGGCTGGCGACGTTGACCACCAGGACCACCTTGCCCTTGAATTCAGCCAAGGGCATGGGCTGGCCGTCGATTGACGGCAGGGTGAAGTCGTAGATGTTCGCGGCAAGGGCAGATCCAGCCATAAGCATCACCAATCCCAGCAGCAGAGAGGAGCGGACACTTCGGTTGCGCACAGCCTTCATGGTGGTCTCCTTGGCGCTGCTGAACGTCCCTTCGTTCGAGAATACCGGAGGCGGGGAACTGGCGCAACCGGGTGGTGGAGGACGGGCGTCCCGCCCGTCTGGCTTCGACTCGTATGGCCGGCGTCATCTCGGCATTTAACCTCCGCCGGTGCATGACGGGCGAGGACGCCCGTCCTCCATCGATGCTGCGGTCCGGGGAATTGGCTGGCGGGGTACAATGTGGCGCCCGCCTGGGCCGCGGGTGGTTCCCGCGCGGGCGAGTCGCCCGCGACCACGCAAGCCCATTTTCGTCGAGCACTGGACCAACACTTTTTTGCGGAGGCCTCATGAAGCAGGCGCTGCTGTGGATGTTTCTATGTCTGACCCTGGCGGGAGTACTTTCAGCACAAACCGAAGGAGCGCAGCCCGCTGTCAGCCATGACAGTTCGGAGCGGATGTTTCTTCCCCGCGACACGTTCTGGGGATACGGACAGTTTGACCTGGCGCCTCCGCACAACGAGATTGATCCGAATATTTGCCGGGCGGACGCGGGAATTTCGGGCGGAGTCAACGATCCCTGCAACGCCTTCGCGCGCTACATGATTTCCGGATATGTGGAAGCGCATCCCTTTGGGCGCGGGGAGTTCCGCCGGTTTTTTCTGTTTGGAGAGCCTCGATTCCTGTTTGGCAAAAATCTTCCGCAAACGCTTTATACCTGGTCGATGGATGCGATCGGGCTGGAGAACTCGTGGGGCGGGGGGCTTTACCTGGGCAAAGGGTTCGAAATGCGGGTGACGCAGCATTTTCTGTTTACCCGGTTTGGAGCGCGCGACCGCAATCTGGGGCCGGCCGACCTGGGGCCGAACGGGCCGTGGGGCCGATACAACACCGTGGGGGTGCGGAAATATTTCGGGACCCGGCGGTATTGAGGGTATGCTGGCAGTCCGAGCCGAGAGTCTTGCCTCCATCTAAACTGCCAACTGAGCCGACCGGGGATGGTGCCCCGGGGGAAGATAGCCGGGCTTTGCCCGGCCCGGGCGGGTCAGAGACCCGCCCCCACACGGACCTTGCCACTAAACACAATCTGGAGCGAGTCCAGGCCCGGGTCTCGCCGGGGTTGGCTTCAGCGTTGCCTGGGCTGCTGGCGGAAGCGCCTGATCCGGATGGCGCATTAGTCCTTTTCGAGCGGCTGCTCGAGTCGTCCGAGATGGCGCGGTTGCTCGAGCAGTATAGTTTTCTGGCGCACTACGCCATTGTCGTCTTTGGCCACAGCCGGTTTCTGGGCGACACGCTGATCCAGAACCCGGACCTGCTGGCGTCGTTTCTGCGGGAGCGGAATCTTGACCGCAGTTTTTCCCGGGAGGAATTTCATCAGAGCCTGGCGCGTTTCCGTGCCCGTTCGTCCGACGGAGACGTGGCGTTGACGCTGGCGCGGTTCAAGCGGCGGGAGTATGTCCGCATCATGCTGCGCGACGTGCTGAAGATCGCGCCCCTGGCGGAAACCACGGCGGAGATCTCGGCCCTGGCCGATGTGCTGATCGAAGAGGCGCTGCGCGAGGCGGACAGCAAACTGCAGCGGCGTCACGGGACGCCTCAACATGGGGACGCGCTGGGCCGATTGGTGGATACGCCGTTCGCGGTGCTTGCCCTGGGCAAGCTGGGGGGCAACGAGCTGAACTACAGCTCGGATGTGGACCTGATGTACATCTACGGCGACGGCGAAGAACCGCCGCGGACGCCGGTTTCGAATCGCGAATATTTCATCCGGCTGGCGCAGCACACCACGGAAATCCTTTCACGGGTCACGCGGGAGGGGGCGGTATTCCGCATCGACCTGCGTCTGCGGCCGCAGGGCGGAGAAGGGGAGTTAGCCATCCGCCTGTCGCAGGCCCTGGCTTACTACTCCGAAACGGCGCACGACTGGGAGCGCCAGGCGCTGATCAAAGTGCGGCATGCGGCGGGAGACACAAATCTTGCGCGCGAGTTTATCCGCGCGGTGCAGCCCTATGTCTATACCGAGCAAGTGAATTTTGCCGCCATCAAGACCGCGCTGGTGGCCCGGGAGAAGATGCAGAAGCGGCGCCAGCAGGGCAAGGCGCTGGGCGAGGCGGAAGCGACCATCGATGTCAAGATCGATCGTGGAGGGATCCGCGACATTGAGTTTCTGGTGCAGTGCCTGCAGCGGGTATACGGGGGAGCTGAACCCTGGCTGCGATCCGGCGGGACGCTGTTTTCGCTGCATAAACTGCACGACAAGGGACACATCAGCGGCAAGGAGTTTCATGACCTGAGCAGCGGCTATGAGTTCCTGCGCCAGCTGGAACACCGGCTGCAATTGCGCGAAGGACAGCAGACCCACCGCTTGCCGGTAGCGGAGGCGGATTGCCGCGTGCTGCAGAGGGCCATGGAGGGCTATGTGCCGGGAGAGCACCGGCGGGGAGGGCTGGTTTCCGGCAATCTGGTGGCGCTGGTGCAGCGCCGGATGGCGGCGGTGGCGGAGATTTACCAGCGCATTATTTATCAGCAGCAGACGCGGGGGCGGCAGCAGACCGCCGGGGCAGAGTTC
Organism: Terriglobia bacterium; assembly: GCA_963734455.1. Taxonomy (GTDB): domain Bacteria; phylum Acidobacteriota; class Terriglobia; order Terriglobales; family Acidobacteriaceae; genus JAIQFF01. The sequence goes on along the minus strand of CAVTHC010000003.1, from coordinate 1,501,029 downwards.
AAATTGCTGAGCGCGCTCGAGCCGGCGACCGCGGAACCCTCGGGCCAGCAAATCCTGGAGCGGCTGGCAAGCGATGCGCCGGCGCTGTACGAAATCGCGAACCGGCGCGAGCTGGGCTCCCAGGCGCGGAAGAATCTTTACCGCTTTCTGAGCGCGGGCTTCAGCAGTTCGCAGCGCTATGCGGGCGTGCTGCAGAATCAGGAGGCGGTGGGGAGGGCCCTGGCACTGTTTGAGACCAGCGATTATCTGACCGAGATCCTCATTCGGCATCCCGAGGAAATTGTCAGCCTGGCGCAGTTGGAGGAAGTCGCGCCACAAACCGGGGGAAGATATTTGTTCGAGAAATCGCTGGGGCTGGCGGAAACCGCTCGCGATCCGGTGTTCGCCTACCTGGCGGACTCGCGGTCTCCGTATGCGGAGAAGCTGGCTTTGCTGCGGCAGCACTTCCGGCACCGGGCCTTTGTGGCGGGGGCGCGAGACGTGATCGAGCGGCGCGATGTGTACGAATCGTTCGAGGCCACCACGGCTGCGGCCGAGGACGTCATGGCGGCAGCCGTCCGCCTGGCCGACGCCGAGGGGCTGGCGGTGATGGCGCTGGGCAGGCTGGGAAGCGGAGAATTTGACTTGCTGTCGGATGCCGACGTCTTGTTTGTGTGCGGGGAAGACGGCGACCGGACCGCGTTGACCAAATCGGCCGAAAAGATGATGCACGCGCTGTCGGCCTACACCCAGGACGGTACGGTATTTCCGCTGGATGCGCGTCTGCGGCCGCGGGGCGGGGAAGGCGAACTGCTTTCGACTCCGGCGCAGCTCGCCGCCTATTTCGAACACGAAGCCCAGCCCTGGGAAGCGCTGATGTACACCAAGATGCGGTTTCTGTCCGGCTCGCAAGAGCTGGGCGAACGAGCCCGCGCAGCGCTGCGGACGCTGTTTGATCGCTTTGCGGCCGACCCCGGATTTGCCCAGGCCACGCGCGAAATGAGGACCAAGCTGGAAGTCGCGGAAGCGCCGGCAAAGAGCTTCAAATATTCTCCCGGAGCCATCTATGACATTGATTTCATCACCAGTTTTCTGCTGGTGAAACGCCAGGTGGCGGACAAGCGGGGAAGTCTGCGGGACCGTCTGTGGCGGTGCGTGGATTGCGGCGTGCTCGAAAAAAGCGATGCCGGGGTGCTTGACCATGCCGCCGAATTATTGCGCACGGTGGAGCATGTGGCGCGCCTGGTGGTGGGGCGGGCGGTCAAGTGGATGCCGGCGACCGAGCACGGACGCAAGGTCACGGAGAAGCTGACGGGGCAGATTCTGGGGCGCGCGTTTCCCGAGGGGCTGGAGGGGGAGCTGGACGGGACGTTTGGCAAGGTGCGCGCCATCTACGAGAGGGTATTGGGGTGAGCGGGAACGTGTGGACGCGGGCGAGTCGCCCGCGAGTATCTGGGGAAGTCGCGCTCCGGGATCGAGGCCGTTTCGACGGGAGCCGAGCTGGGCCGCGTGAGAGGGCAGGGTCCTTCGACTGCGTGGCTGCTTCGCGAAGCGAAGCAGCCTCTCCGGTCAGGATGACAGCGGGCTGGAAGCCAGAAGCTAGCAGCCAGAAGCCAGAAGCGCCCGCGGCCACACTTTGCGGGTCAGTTGCGGCGCAGATTATAGGCTGGGACCGGGGCGGGGCGTCGGCTGCGCTGGATCAGCCAGATGATGAGAGCGACGATGCCGCCGAGGACGGCGAGGGGTATCAGGAAGATCAGAAACACCCAGCCGCCTCCACCCACAGTCGTAACGTCGCCGGCCACGGCGGCCTGGGGGTCGCGGACCAGGGTGCCGCCAATGGCAGTCAGGTCGCCGGCTACCTGGGTACCGCTCTCGGCGTGGGCATTGCCGCCGACCACGGTGACGTCTCCGGCGATCGAGGCGCCTGATTCGAGAAAAATGCTGCCGGCGATGGTGGTGACGTCGCCCGATACCTGTCCGCGAACGTGAACCGAGCAGGCGATGCAGATGACGTCGCCGACCCGCTCGTTCGATCCGATGCGAATATCATGATTCAACTGAAAGCGGTCGGGAGCGCTTTGTGCAGCCCAGGTCGGATAGGGCGCCAAGAAAATCGCAAAGACAAAGACGAAGAAGGCTGGGAGGGGAGAGAACCGGGTCATGAGGGTCTCGTGGCGACGCTTGCGGACAGTATAGGCCGGTTTCGCGCCTCTTCCAACTTTGAGATTCTGGCCATGTGGGGCGGACACTCTTGTCCGCCGCTTTTGATTTTGATTCTGGCATTCGCAACTTGCCTCGTCAGCGGACTCTAACCACAATCAACAAAATCGAGAATCAAAGTCAAAGGCGGTGGGCGAGGGCGCCCGCCCCACACACGCGGCCCTAGTGCTTCGATTTCAGCGAATAGTTTCTGACGACGCCGAAGCCGGTGACGCCGATGTGGCCGATGGAGAGCCAGCGTTCGAGCTTGTGGTGGTGGGTGCGGTGCAACAGGTAGGAGAGGCCTACGGAAGTAAGCGTTCCGGCCGCTTCCAGGCTGGCGAAGGCGGCGGAGTTGTTGACGATGTCGTCGGGGATCAGAATTTCGTCGCGGCCGCGGGCCAGGAAGTTCCGGGTGGAAGCGTAGTCCAGGCCGCGAAAGACGGCGACGCCGGAGAACAGGAGAATGTTGGTGCGGTCCCAGAAGGCGTGCGGCGGAGTCTGGGAGGGAGCATCGGGGGCTGGGGCAGGCGCGGAATCGGGCGTTGCCGTCGGTTGTTGGGCCTGGGCGGGAAATGGAATGAGAACCGCAGTCATGAGCAAGAAGGCCAGCAGGAGAGAGCCGAGGCGCATGCCTGCATTGTAGCGGGAGCGCCTTGTCGGGCAACGCTCGGATGGGCGATGCCTGCTGCCCACTTACCCTCCTTCGACTTCCGCTCAGGACCTGGGTGGGCGACGCTCTCGCCGCGGTTGGGATGTGCTGAGGGTTCACTGCCGAGCTTTGCTCGGCTGGGCGGGCGGGGCGTCCGCCCCTACGTGGCCGGTGGCGGTGCTTTATAATTGCTTGTTTTACTCAGCAGTCTTTATCCATATCCATCCAGTGGGGAGGATTTAATGGCGGCTTCCTATAACGGTGTGCCGGTTCCAGCCAATGGCGCGCGGATTACCTACAGCAACGGGGCTTACCAGGTCCCCGACAATCCTATTGTGCCTTTTATCGAGGGCGACGGGACGGGGCGCGACATCTGGAAGGCTTCGGTGCGGGTGTTTGATGCGGCCGTGGAGAAAGCCTACAAAGGCATTCGCCGCATCGTCTGGTATGAGGTTTTTGCGGGCGAGAAAGCCATGGCGAACTTCAACACCTGGCTGCCGGACGACAGCGTGGCCGCCATTCGCGAATTTCGCGTGGCCATCAAGGGGCCGCTGACTACGCCGGTCGGGGGCGGCATCCGTTCGCTCAATGTGGCGCTGCGGCAGATTATGGATTTGTATTGCTGCGTGCGTCCGGTGAAGTACTACAAGGGCGTGCCTTCTCCGGTGAAGCATCCGGAACGCATGGATGTGGTGATCTACCGCGAAAATACCGAAGACGTTTATGCCGGCATCGAGTGGGAAGAGGGAACGCCCGAGGCGGCGCGGCTGATCGAGTTCCTGAACAAAGACATGCTGAAGGGCGGCAAGAAGCAGGTGCGCCTGGATTCGGGCGTGGGCATCAAGCCGATTTCAATTACCGGCACCAAGCGGCTGGTGCGGATGGCCATCAAATTCGCGTTGCAGAGCGGGCGCAAAAGCGTGACCCTGGTGCACAAGGGCAACATCCAGAAGTTTACCGAGGGCGCGTTCCGCAAGTGGGGCTACGAACTGGCGACCGAAGAGTTTCGCGACCGGGTGGTGACCGAGCGCGAGAGCTGGATTCTGGGCAACAAAGATAAAGATCCAAACATGACGATCGAGCAAAACGCTGCGCTGATCGAGCCGGGCATGGAATTTGCCACGGAAGATTTCCGGCAGGCGATCTACAAGGAAGTGGAGAACGTTCTGGAAACGATCTACGCCACGCATGGCAAGGGAGCGTGGAAGAAGAAGCTCATGATTAACGACCGGATCGCGGACTCCATCTTCCAGCAGGTGGTGACTCGGGCGGATGAGTATTCGGTGCTAGCCTGTCCCAATCTGAATGGAGATTACATTTCGGACGCATGCGCGGCGCAGGTGGGTGGGCTGGGGATTGCGCCCGGCGCCAATATCGGGGACGGCTTCGCCTGTTTCGAAGCTACTCACGGAACCGCGCCCAAGTATGCGGATAAAGACGTCATCAATCCGGGGTCGGTGATTCTGTCCGGGGTGATGATGCTGCGCTTTCTGGGATGGAATGAAGCGGCCGACCTGGTGGAGAAAGGCCTGGAGCGCACCATCGAGCAGAAGAAAGTTACGTACGACTTTGAGCGGCTGATGGAAGGCGCCACTAAGGTCAAGACCAGCGAGTTCGCCAATTACATCATCGAGAATATGGGCGCGGGTGTGCTGACCGCTGCCGACTGACAATTTAACAACCACAGAGGACACTGAGGACACAGAGGAATTCATGCGCAAGAAAGTTACCATCGTTGGTTCAGGCAATGTCGGCGCTACGGCGGCTCACTGGATAGCGGCCAAAGAGCTGGCGGATGTGGTGCTCATCGACATTATCGAAGGGGTACCGCAGGGCAAAGGGCTCGACCTGCTGGAGGCCATGCCGATTGAGAAGCGCGACTCGTACGTGCTGGGCACGCAGGATTACGCCGATACGGCGAACTCTGATGTTGTCGTGATCACCGCCGGCATCCCGCGCAAGCCGGGAATGAGTCGCGACGATCTCCTCAACACCAACCACAAGATCATGAAAGACGTGGTCAGCAAGGTGGTGCAGCACTCGCCCAACTGCATACTCATCATTGTCTCGAACCCGCTGGATGCCATGGCCCAGGCGGCGTACAAGATGAGCGGTTTTCCACGGGAGCGGGTGATCGGGATGGCGGGCGTGCTGGACTCGGCGCGCTTCCGCACGTTTATCGCGCAGGAATTGAAAGTCAGCGTGGAGAATGTGACAGCATTCGTGCTGGGCGGGCACGGCGATACCATGGTGCCTCTGCCGCGGTATTCGACCGTGGCCGGGATTCCGATCACTGAATTGATGGATGCGGCGACCGTAGAGCGACTGGTGCAGCGTACGCGGGACGGCGGCGCGGAAATCGTGAAGTATCTGAAAACCGGGTCCGCTTACTACGCGCCTTCGGCGGCTGCGACCGAGATGGTGGAGGCGATCCTCAAAGACAAGAAAAAGATTTTGCCTTGTGCTGCTTATCTGCAGGGCGAATATGGGATCAGCGGGCTGTACGTGGGTGTGCCTTGTAAACTGGGGGCCAAGGGGCTGGAACAGATTATTGAGATCAAGCTTACCCCCGACGAAAAAGCCGCGCTGGATAAGAGCGCGGCTGCGGTGAAGGAGTTGGTGGCCGTGATTGGGGTTTAGAGAACCGGTTCTTGGTTGTTAGTTCCCGGTTCTCAGACTCGTTCGATGACCACTGACTTCACCACGGCGTCTTTCAGCGGCTTGTCCTGTCTATTGCGCGGGGTGGCGACGATTTTTTCTGCCACCTCGTAGCCTTCTACTACTTCTCCGAAAATAGTGTGCTTGCCGGTAAGCCATTGCGTGGGCGCAATGGTGATGAAGAACTGCGAGCCGTTGGTGTTGGGACCGGAGTTGGCCATGGCCAGTTTGCCGGGCTTGTCGAAGCTGTGAGGAGAACCCTTGGTTTCGTCTTCGAACTGGTAGCCGGGGCCGCCGAAGCCGGTGCCGGCCGGGTCTCCGCCCTGGATCATGAAGTCGGGAATCACGCGGTGGAAGATGCTGCCGTCATAGAGGCGGTCTTTGCTCTTCTTGCGGCTGACCGGGTGGGTCCATTCGCGTTTACCTTCGGCGAGTTCGGTGAAGTTGGCAACGGTTTTGGGCGCTTCCTTTTCGAAGAGGCGGCAGACGATGGTGCCTTCACTGGTATCGATGATGGCGTAAGTACCGGGTTGACGAGGCATGTGTTCCTTTCGTTTTATGAAGTGCGAAGGCAAGATGCCCTCGCGACAGCCGGCGGGACGCCGGCGCTATTTTGGTGCGGTTTTGGGGGCGGCGGGCTTCTTGACCGCCGGCCGGGCTGCAGTTGCCGCCGACGGTTTGGCTGCCGATGATCCGCCTTTTGCGATGACGATATGCGTGATCTTAACCGGACGGTAGGGGCGATCGTTGGAATCACGACCCATGCGGGCGATCTGCTTGACCAGGGCGATTGAGGGCTCGTCACATTGGCCGAAGATGGTGTATCCGCCATTCAGGCTGGGATAGGGAACCTCGGTGATGAAGAACTGGGAGCCGTTGGTGCCGGGACCGGCGTTGGCGTAGGCGAGCCGTCCGGGGCGGTCGAACTTCAGGGTGGGTGAGGTTTCGTTTTTAAATTCAAAACCAACATCGCCGCTGCCGCTTCCGGCAGGATCTCCACCCTGAATCATGAAGCCGGGGATCACGCGGTGGAAGATGGTGCCGTCATAGAGTGGGACGCCGTGTTTCTTGGCGTGCGAGATGGGATTGGTCCAGTCCTTGGTGCCCTGGGCCAGGCCGACGAAATTGGCGACGCCGATGGGAGCCTTGTCGGGAAACAGGGTGCAGGTCAGCTTGCCGGCGGTGGTTTCAATGATGGCCGTGGGCAGGGCGGCGGTGGCCGCTGGTTTGGCAGGAACGGGGGTGGCCGGTTTTTTCGCCGGCGCGGTCTGGGCCCAGCTGGCCGAGCACATGGTTGCAATGAGCAAACAAATTGAGAGGCACTTTCTCATGGACGCTCCTGAACGCCGGGCTTTGCCCGGCTGGACGGGTGAGGGCACCCGTCCCTACGTGGTTTGTGGTGACTGCGAAATATGATTCTATCCTAGAGTTCGAAAAATGCTATTGACTGGTCAAGGCCCGAGCGGCTTCAGCCTGCATTTCGCGGCTCACCCTTTCCACTTCGCCGAAGACGCGGAGCAGATTTCCACCGAGAATTTTGTGGATATCTTTTTCGCTGTAGCCTCGGTCCAACAGGGCCTGGGTAATCTTGGGGAGGTCGGCAACGGAGTCGATGCCCTGGGGCGTGGCGCCGCTTACCCCGTCGAAGTCTGAACCGAGGCCGACGTGATCGACTCCGGCGACTTTGGCGATGTGGTCGATATGGTCGATGAGAGACTTGAGCGGCGGGCGCGGAATTTTGGACGCCCATTCCCGCTGGATCTGGTCTTCATCCACGGAGGTGATGGGTTTGCCGGCGGCTCTGAGTTCTGCGATATGAGCTTCAACCGCTGCATCGGCGGCCTTCCGCTGGGCGGCCGCGGCCTGGCGGTAATTCTCGTCAATGAAGGCGGAATAAAAGTTGACTTGCACCACGCCGCCGTTCTTGGCCACTGCGCGCAGCATGTCATCGGTCATATTGCGGGGGTGATGGGTCAGGGCGCGGGATGATGAGTGCGAAGCGATGACCGGGGCCCGGCTGGTGGCGATGGCATCGAAGAATGTCTTGTCCGCGACGTGGGAAATGTCGACCATCATGCCCATGCGGTTCATTTCGAGAACTACCTGCTTGCCGAAGTCGGTGAGGCCGTTGTGGTGCTCGATCTTGGGATCGTCGATATCGCCCGAAGAGTCGGCCCACTCGTTGGTGTTGGACCAACTCAAGGTCATGTAGCGCACGCCCAGGCGGTAGTAGTCGCGCAGCAGGCGAATGTCGTTCTCGATGGCGTGTCCGCCTTCGATTCCCATCAGGGCGGCCAGTTTCTTCTCTTTGTGAGCGCGCTCGATATCGGCGACGGAGAAGGCCATCATCATGCGGTCAGGATGGCGCGCTGCCTGTTCGTAGACCGAATCGATCATGTCGAAAGTGGACCGGGCGAAATGTCCGCGGGTGGTTTCGGGTTCGGCCCAGATGGAAAAGAATTCCGCGCCCAGGTTGCCGGCGCGGGCTTTGTCGAGGCTGATCTGTCCGATGTCCTGTGGATCGGAGTTGCCGATATCGAAGCCCTCATACAGAAAGCGCTGCGGGGTGTCGGCATGAGTATCCACCACGATGGCCGAGTTGTGGATGGCGCGGGCCTGCGGCGTGACGGTCTGCGCGGCCAGGGTGGCGGAGAGAAACAGGAAGAAACACGATCTGGAAAGTTTCATGGGTTTTGGAAACGGAAGAAGTTTATATGGTTGAGAGGGTGGAGGTAAGAGTTTTTATTCCGGGTCATCGTGAGCGGAGCAACTTCTTCGGTTGGCGAAGAGGTTGCTGAGTGGAGGAGCTTGGCGTCTTCTGGGACGGTGCGCTCGAATGATGACGCCTGAGATCGCAAGTGTCGTGGTGAGGGTAGGGGTCCTTCGACTGCGTGCAACGTTTCGCGAGCGAAACGCTTCACTTCGCTCAGGATGACAAGATAGGCGAGGTCGGATGACAGGATTTTACTGGGGGGCGAGGTCGGCGGCTTCGTCGGCTTCTGGAACCGGTTGTTCGCCGGCCAGCATCTTGGATTCGCGCCAGTCGGTGTAGCGACCGGAGACCATTACGTGGAAGACCCACTGATGCCGTTCCTCTTCCGGTTCGATCAGGCCTTGTTCTTTCAGGGGCAGCATGTAGTCCTGGACCCATTTGATCTGTTCGCGGGACAGGCCGCGCCGCTGGATGTCTACCGTGATCCCAGCCAGGTGGGAAGAGGCGATTTCGCCTTCCGCGGGAGCCGCGTTGCGGTTGTGACGGCGAAGCTTCTTCTGGACCTTCACGGTGCGGACCGCGGAGTTCACCTGAATCGAGGTATGAAAGCGCTTGTAATAAGCCGCGCTTAGATCATCGAGAAATTCGCGGGTCCAGGGACGGCAATAGCGCCGGTCTGGGTCAAGACGGGGATCGAAGCGAAGCGTGGGGCCGGCAACGATCGGAACCAGGTCCTCGCTGGCTTTCAGTTGCTCCAATTCGGCGTCGTCCTGGATGCGGGGCAAATCCATGCGATCGATTTCCTGATTCTGCAGCAGCAGCGATTCGCGAGAAGGACGGAAAACCGGGTTCCAGCGCAGGCGGCGAAGGCGAGCGCGACGGACGTGCCGAGTGCGACGCGGCGCCACGTAGCTGTGCAGGGCAAAAGCCGGCGCGCAGAGGGCAGCCAGTAAAAACAAAAGTGTCGCGTTGTGGATCCTGCGTTTCAACGAAGTGGCCTCACAATTTTGTCGCGATGTCCCCGGCGCTGGAGACAGGCGCGTATTTTAAACCGCGGCTGCACAAAAACAAGGGCTTTTTTTTGGCCCGGAGTGGCTCCGAAGAGCCCCCGGGCCGTTACCCTTGGTTACTGAACTCGCGCTAACGGCGCGCCCGTGGCAACCGCTTTATACAGGAGCAACCGGAATGCCATTCACGCGGTAAGTAATTTACAAGAGGTTACGGGCCGGAAGGCCCTATTCGCGCGGCTTTCGATTGACAAAGTGCGGTGCAGGTTGACAGTTCCCGACACGCCACTTTAGTGGTGTTACCGATGAGCGTTCGAACCGCCTAGCCGAGATCGGTGCCCGACGGGCGGGACGCCCGTCCTCCACGAACCCAGCTTATTTACGGAACAAGTCGCCGATGGCCTGTTTCATGACGTCGCCGCCGACCTCGGCAATGGAGCGGGTCAGCGGGATGTCCTTGGGGCAGACCTCGACGCAGTTCTGGGCGTAGCCGCATTCCTGGATGCCGCCGTCGCCCATCAGTGCGGCCAGACGCTCGCGTTTCAGGGCCGCGCCGGTGGGATGGGTGTTGAAGAGCCGGACCTGCGAGATGGTGGCCGCGCCGACGAAGCCGGTGTCCTCGTTGAACTGCGGGCAGGCTTCCATGCAGCAGCAGCAGGAGATGCAGCGGGAAAGCGGGATAAGCCTGCTTCCTGCTCCTGCATGGTCATGCGCGGGCCGGAGCCGAGGTCGTAGGTGCCGTCGATCGGGACCCAGGCTTTGACCGCCTTGAGGTTCTCGAAGAGCACGCTGCGATCGACCGCCAGATCGCGAACGACCGGAAACTTGGAGAACGGCTCGAGCCGGATGGGCTGTTCGAGATTGTCGACCAGGGCGGAGCAGGCCATGCGGGCGCGTGCCGTTGATGAGCATGGCGCAGGAGCCGCAGACTTCCTCGAGGCAATTGGAGTCGTAGGTGATGGGCGTGGTGGCTTGGCCGTCGCGGGTGACCGGGTTGGCGGCGATCTCCATCAGCGAGGAGATCACGTTCATGCCGGGGTGCCAGGGGAGCTCGAACTCCTCCCAGTAGGGGCGGACGTCTGGGGTTCGGCTGGCGCTTGATTTTGAAGAGTACTGTTTTTGGTTCAGCCATTTTTGCTTTTTAGCTTTTAGCTCTTAGCCTTTAGCTCTTAGTTCTTAAAACCTTTGCCGAGCTTTGCTCGGCTGGGCGGACGCGGGCGTCCGCCCCTACGTAGATCATTTCACTGCGTCGTATCTTCGTGGGCGCGGCGGAATCAGCGAAACGTCCACCGGCTCGAACTCGAACTTTGGCTCGTCCGCGTCCGGCGCGAAGGTTGCTTTCGTGGTCTTCAGCCAGTTCTTGTCGTCGCGCTCGGGGAAATCCGGCTTGTAGTGCGCGCCGCGAGACTCGTCGCGCATGCCGGCGCCCTGGGCGATCACGCGCGACAGCTGCAGCATGTTGTAGAAGCTGGCGCGCGAAGACGACGGTCGTGTTGGCCCACTGCGTGCGGTCGCTCAGATTGATGTGCTGGAAGCGTTCCAGCAGCTCGCACAGCTTGGCGTCGGTTTCCTGCAGATTCTTGTTGTAGCGGATGACGGTGCACGTTCTCGGTCATCAGGTCGCCCAGTTCGCGCCAGAGCTGGAAGGGATTCTCGGTGCCGTCCGACTTCATCAGGCGTGGCGTTGATTTCCTCCTGACGCTTGCGCTCGGCGTCGAAGTGGCCGTTGCTGGGCGCAGCCTTGAGGTTGCGGGCGTACTGCACCGCTGCCGGGCCCGGCGACGAATCCGCCAAAGATGCAGGAGACCAGCGAATTCGCGCCGAGGCGATTGGCGCCGTGGTACTGGTATTCGCATTCGCCGGCGGCAAAGATGCCGGGGATGTTGGTGGCCTGGTTGAAATCGACCCAGAGGCCGCCCATGGTGTAGTGCATGCCGGGGAAAATCTTCATGGGCACGTCGCGGGGATCGTCGCCGACGAACTTCTCGTAAATTTCCAGAATGCCTTCGAGCTTGCGGTCGAGCATCTTGCGGTCGATGTGGGTGAGGTCGAGATAGACCATCGGCTTGCCGTCGATGCCGAGGTTGTGCTCGTAGACCACTTTGTGGATGGCGCGGGTGGCGACATCGCGCGGCACCAGGTTGCCGTACTTCGGATACCACTCTTCGAGGAAGTACCAGCGCTCGTTTTCGGGGATCGACTTCGGATCGCGCTTGTCGCCGGGAGTCTTCGGAACCCAGACGCGTCCGCCTTCGCCGCGGGCCGATTCCGACATCAGGCGCAGCTTGTCTTCGCCGGGAATGGAGGTGGGATGGACCTGGATGAACTCGCCGTTGGCGTAGTAGCAGCCCTGCTGGTAGAGCGCCGACTGCGCCGAGCCGGTGCAGACGACGGAATTGGTGGACTTGCCGAAGATGGCGCCGATGCCGCCGGTGGCGATGATGATGGCGTCGGCGGGGAAGGTGCGGACTTCCATGGTGCGCAGGTCCATGGCGCAGATGCCGCGGCAGACGCGGTTGGAGTCGAGCACGGCGGAGAGAAACTCCCAGTGCTCGTATTTCTGGACCTTGCCTTCGGATTCGTAGCGGCGGACCTGCTCGTCGAGCGCGTAGAGAAGCTGCTGGCCGGTGGTGGCGCCGGCGAAGGCGGTGCGGTTGAAGAGCGTGCCGCCGAAGCGGCGGAAATCGAGCAGGCCTTCGGGAGTGCGATTGAAGGGCACGCCCATGCGGTCGAGCAGATCGATGATGCCGGGCGCGGCCTCGCACATGGCCTTGACCGGAGGCTGGTTGGCGAGGAAGTCGCCGCCGTAGATGGTGTCGTCGAAGTGCTGCCAGGTGGAGTCGCCCTCGCCCTTCAGGTTCTTGGCGGCGTTGATGCCGCCCTGGGCGCAGACCGAGTGCGAGCGCTTTACCGGGACGATGGAGAACAGGTCGACGTGGCCGCCCATCTCGGCGATCTTGATGACGGCGGCGAGTCCGGCCAGGCCGCCGCCGACCACGATGATTTTCGGATTCGATGCCATCTAGTTTGGAGTTCCCGTTTCACCGATCACAATTGTTTAACCACAGAGGACACGGAGGACACTGAGGAAACCCGCTTCCTCTCCAATTTAGTCCGGGGCGATCTTCCGAATCCCGGACTTTGCACCCGCATAGGAGTCATGCATGCCGCTCTCCGGACCGATGGGCTGTAGAGGAGTTTTCAAGAATGAAATCATGGTGAGCGCGCCCACCAGTGATGAACAGCAATCCGATGGCGAAGCAAACGTAGCCGAACTTGCGCCGGGCGCGTCGCCGGTGGTGATCCCCCACTTGGCGGCGAACAGCCACATGCCGTAGGCGAAGTGCCAGGAAGCGCAGATAATTCCCACGGCGTAAAACGCGATGGCCCAGGGGTTCTGGAATTCCAGTTGCACTTTGCCGAAAGCGGCATCGGGATGCGTCAGGATATGCACGCCGCTGAAGCGCAGATGCCAGGTGTGCCAGACGATGTAGAAAAAGGCGATGCCGCCGGTCCAGCGCTGGGCGGTGTACATCCAGTTGCCGGTCCAGGGATAATCGGCGACATTGCTCTCGCCGCGATACCAGATGTAGAAGCCGTAAAGCGCGTGATAGAGGATGGGCAGCCAGATGCCGAACAGCTCGAGGAAGAACACGAAGGGAAAGCTGGAGAGCAGTTCGACCTGCTTGGCGTAGGCGGCCGGGCCGTCGAGTGGCGAAGGCGTTGGAAACGAAATGCTCGACCAGGAACGCGCCGACCGGAATGATGCCGCTCAGCGAGTGCAGCTTGCGGAGCAGGAAGGAATGCCCTTGACCGGCTCGCAGAGGAGCGACGCCGGGTGGGTGCTTGCGGGAACTGCCGGACTGGCGGTTGTCGCCACTGATCCCCTTATGCTGTCAGAGATGACTATGGAACCTTTTATTATCTGGTGGGGGAGAAGGGAAGTCAAGGACACCAGTTCTCGGTTCTCGGTTTTTAGTTCTTAGGGAGGTACCAGTCGAGGAATTGGCGGAAGGCGGCGCCGCGGTGGCTGTAATTTGCTTTTTCTTCAGGGGTAAGTTCGGCGAAGGTTTTTTGCAGGGAGGGAAAATAGAAGAGCGGATCGTAGCCAAAGCCGTTGGATCCGCGCGGGGAATCGAGCAGGACGCCATCCGCCTGGCCGCGAAATACGTTCAAGGTCTGGCCGTCACGGGCGGCGGCGATCACGCAGACGAACCTGGCGGTGCGATTCTCCGGAGGAATTTTTCTAAGTTCTCGAATCAGGCGCGCATTGTTGGCCTGGTCGTCGGTGTTATTTCCCACCAGGTGAGGCTGGTCGGCGGCATAGCGGGCAGAATGGACTCCGGGAGCGCCGCCGAGCGCGTCCACTTCCAGGCCGGAATCGTCGGCCAGAACGATTTCTCCCGGGGCGTACGCGCTGTAGTACTCGGCCTTCTTGCGGGCGTTGGCTTCGAAGGTGAGACCATCCTCGACGGCCGTTGGAATGGAAGCGAAGTTCGGTATGGAGCCGATTTCAATTCCGCGGGGAGACGCGGCCCCGGCAAAGTCGCGGAGCTTGCCCGGATTGGAGGTGGCGATGAGAACGCGAATCATGATGGTGAAAAAACGCCGTGCCGCCGCTTGAAAGGCACCAGCACGACGACCAGGATAACGGCGCCGAACGACACCAGGCCTCCCAGCTCGCGGTCGCGAGTGCGCGTCAGAGTTACCTGCACCTGATTGTCTCCCGCCTCCGCCGGAATGACCAGCTGGCCGGTGACCTTGTGCATGGCAGTCTGGACCGGACGGCCATTTACCTCGACTTTCCAGGCGGGATAGCTAAACAGCTTGAGCACCAGCTTGCCGGGCTGGCTCAAGTTGGCGCTGAAAGATTTTGACTCGGGTCCCCAGTGCGTTACATGGATGCGCGAAGCGCCGTTGCCTTCGAAGGTGACGTGGCGCGCGTCCGGCGTGATGCGGTAGACGTCGACGCCCTCGGGCACGTACTCGTCAATGCCGTCGTAGCCCGAACCATTCTGTTGATTATCGAGCATTTCCGCTACGTCGTCGGAGGTGTCCCACCAGGGGGGCTGGACGCTGCGCCATACAAAGGCCAGGACCGCAAGGATGGCGACACAGGCCAGAGCGCGGAACATCCAGCGTCGCGAACCCATAGCGACGAATAAGGCGAAGCTGACATTCAGGCAGAGCAGCCAGCGCAAGGGAAGCTGCACGTAACGCAATTCCGGAAGAAAGCGATAGAGCAAAAGGCTCAGGGAAGAAAGCAGAAGGATGCAGGCGGTCGACCAGGCGGTAAGCATGGACCAGAGCTCAGGGACGCGGGCACGCCAGGGGCGAGAGAGAAACCAGAAGACAGACAGGAGGATCATCTCGGCGACCGACAGCAGTGAGATCAGCATATTGAAGCGATCGTGGTCCGAATTGTGCAGGGAGGTGAAGATGAAATTGTCCTGGGGACGGACTCCAACGGACAACACCTGCGCGATCTCCACCCACTTCAGTTCGTAAAGGACGGGCACCACATAGAACGCCGCCAGAGCCAGTCCCAGGAAGAGGGCCAGGGCACCGATCGCGAGCGGCCGGGGCGAGCGGCGCAGGATGGAGGCGACTACCAACAATAGCGCCAGAGAATAGTTCAACATCACGGCGGCCGGGACATTGGTCAACCAGGCGGCGGCGACGATCAGGCCCAGAGAGAGCACGGTGGTCCGGTGACTTTTCTCTACCGAGCGCAGGAGCACCAGCAAGAGCAGCGGGAGAAGCGCGCCGACCAGCAACTCGGCGAAGGCGCTTCGCCAATAGACGATCACGATGTGATAGGGATTGACAGCGTACAGGGCGGCGGCGAAAGTGGCCTCACGGCGCGGCATGAAGCGGCGGGCCAGCAGGAACATGGAGCAGCCGGCGAGCGTAAGCGCGATCCATTCATAGACGCCGGGCACGATCCACCAGGGCAGGAACGATCCCAGGGCCGCCCCTAACATCCATGAAATGGGGGGATAGAAAACGAAGCGCGCTTCGCCGTATCCAAAATGCGCCAGAGCGGCCCAGCGTGGGTAGAGGATGCCAAGCCTCCACTGGCTGAGGACTTCCATCCAGGAATTCATGTGGAATTCGAAATCGTGGCCGGAGGGAATTCCGAAAAAGAAGCTGGGCACGAACAGGGCAAAGGCCGCGGCCATGATCATTAATATGGGGAAGCCGAGAAGCGGGCCGCCGGCGGCGGGATGGAGCCGGACTGCGGCAGCGGGCGGGCGGGGGGTCGGCACGGAAGAGATTGTTGCCTAAGTGGTGGAAATGGGCAAATGGAGGCGGGGTCTGTGGTGATTGCCGCACGAGCGAGGGCGCTCGCGCCTACATTGACGACTGGACTTCTTCGGAGCTGCGTTGCTGGCGGAGTTCGTGGAGGAATTCTTCATGGCTGAGGGAATCGGCGCGGTTGAGCAAGCCGAGCAGCAGGTCTTCCAGTTCGCCGGAGGGCTGGCTGTTGCGGTAGTCGTCGTCGTCGCTGGCGGTCAGGGCGCGCGGCGTAATGAGCAATTGCGGCAGAGTTCCCGGACGGCTGGTGAGGAAATTGATAAAGGTGCCGACCTGGTCGCGTTGTTCCGCGGTGCCGGAGGCGAACTCGATGCCCATGCCGAATTCAGGGTGCATGACCCGAACCAGGCCCTCGGCCTGGACTTCCATGTCCTCCGCTTTCAGGCAGAGGACGATGCCGGAGCGTTCCGGGAAAGGCGATTCGGTTTCGACGTAGCAGCCGCCCAGGCTGAGATCGGTGAGCTTGCATTGCGAAACCGGGTCGGGATCCTCGGGAAGAAGTTCGGCGGCGTTCGCGACCACCCAGGCCTTGAGAGTCTGGCGAAGGTTTTCCGGGAGATCGATGTAGCGGACCCCCGATTCGCCGTTGGGATTGGCCCAGGCGACTTCACCGCGAACATCCATCTGGGTCTGATCGGGAAGCGCGAAATGAGCGTTGATGATGGCCGAAGGGCAGAGCGGCTGGGCCGCGAGAACATCCAGGCCATCCTCGCTTAGGTCGAGCAGGATGCCTTCCATGTCGGCGCCGTTCTCGACCCGGAGCTTTACCGGGAGCTGGACCGGGACCCGGAAGGAGCGGCGGCGTTCGCGCTTCATCAGGGCCATGGCAGCGCGCAGGCTGGCCTCGGCCTGCTGCTGGGAAATGGGTTTGTAGAGGACGAAATTGGCGCCCGCCCCGAAAACGTGGCGGACTTTGGTCTTGTCGCCGAGCAGCGCAACGGTGACGGTCTTGTGAGGCGCGGAAGACTGATAGGCGTTTTGCAGGACCAGGGCAGCGCTGTGGGGATCGTCGTAGTCGACGATCACGGCGTCGAATTTCTGCTCGGTCAGGCGGCAAAGGGCGTCGGGATAGCCGCAGGTCTGCACGCCCAGGCCGAAACCGGCCAGGACGGACGTGAGCACCGAGGTCGCCTGTTCGTCCTTGCAAACCAGCAGAGACTGAAATGTCATAATTGGGGCCCTTTGTCGCAACTGCCCGATTTAAGGCCAGCGTGGAGCGCGCGGCGCCGGCTTGGGAGCTGCAGCGCCCGAAGGCTCCGAGCCCGCCCGTGCCGCCATGCTGTGACCCGGCTCCTCTACTTCGGCCAAAACCGTGCTCTCCTCATCGTCACTTTCGGCGAGCAGAGGGGCGACTTCGCGCAGTTTTTCAGCCGCCTGCTGCAAGGCTTCGATCTGCTTGCTGAGCTGGGCGTACTTGGCTTGCTTACGGCGTAAAACCTCGTGAATATCCTTCATTACGTCCCCCTGTGGCGAATGTAAGTACAGCCGGAGCCAGGGTCAACGGCAATCCCCCTGGGGCCGATTACGGGAGTAACCGGGCGGGTTTCTGGCTTCCAGCTTCTAGCTTCTGGCTGAGTCCGCGATTTGCGGGGTTTTGGCGGCTATTTTACGGTCGGGGAGGGGATTGGCGGGATAGCCCGAATCTGGCTCTGGGAGCGGCATATGGCCTGTTCGTGCCATGCGGTTGGCACGAAGGTGGAATGTACATATTTTCGGACGGGCCGTATCTTTTTCGTGAGCAGACCTGGGGGAGGGCTGTTCGGGCGTCCCATAACTCGCGAGAGTTTGGGGCGCTTCTTATTTGCGGGGCTTTTTTCGTTCTTTCGGATATATGGCGAACGCTCTTCTGGCCTGACCGCAGGTGTGGTCGCGAGCGACTTGCCCGCTCGGTTTTGTCGGACACGGAACTCGTTTCATCAGCTCTGAGGGCGGGACGCCCTCAGGACAGCCGGCGGGACGCCGGCGCTACGAACTTCCTTCCCACCGCCGATTCCTTTGCCTGCGGCTGCACGAGCGGGGCGCTCGCGCCTACATTTCGCAGACGGGGCGATAGTATATTTGGCGAGGGTGGTGTCCTTCCACCGAATCACCGACCCAAAAAGGAAACGCCATGAAGATCAGGCTGACATTGGGCTTCCTGCTGCTTAGCAGTTTGCTGATGGCGAGGTATGCGACGAACCAGAACACGGCTGAGGCCAGCCGGCTGATTGCGCTCGAAAATGCCTGGAACCAGGCGCAACTTCACCATGACGCGAAGGCGGTCAGCGACCTGGTTTCCGACGGCTTTGTTTATACCGACTACGACGGCACGGTCATGAACAAGGCAGACTTTCTCAAGGACCTGAAGGATCCGGACTATCGCGCGACTCTGATCGCCAATGACGAAGCCAGAGTGATTTCATACGTCAATGCGGCCATCGTGGTCGGGACCTACCACTCCAAGGGAACCTACAAGCGCCAGCCCTTCGAACATTACGGGCGTTTCACCGATACCTGGCTCTACCAGGACAACAAGTGGCAATGCGTGGCCAGCCACACCACCCTGATCAAGAAATAAGCGCCGGATAATTTCGGGGCTAAGTGAGAGATTGGGTCGGGCCGGGGCTGTCGAGCGCGCGAATCTTTTCCAGAAGTTCGGCGGCGGCCTGGCCGGCCTCGAGGGTGGAGAATTCTGCTCCCAATTCGAGCACGGGGGCGGCGCAGGCGCCGCGGAAGCTCTGCTCCGCGCCGGGCGCGCCTTTCAGGTTGGGTCCCAGGATGGCGAGGCCCGGACGGGTGGCCCGCAGCAGGATGAGGGCGTCGCGGAGATTGTTATTGGTAAGGACGTTGTAGCCGGCGCGGCCCAGCAATTCCCGCAGGTAGGCCAGCACGTTGGCGGACTGGTCGATGACCAATACGGTGAGGCCGGTGGGGGCGCTGCGCGCGGGCGCAGCTTGCCGCCGGTAAAAGGCCAGGACGGCGTCTTCCTCGGAGGCGTGGGTATCAAACAGGGTGGTGAGGTTGGTGATCTTCAGGACTTTGTGGACGACCTCTGGAACCTGGCACAACTTCAGATCGCCGCGGGCGCTGCGAGTGCTGGTGAGGAGGCGGACCAGCATTCCCAGTCCGCTGCTGTCGACGAAAGCGACTTCGCCGAGATGGAGCACGATATCGCTGCGATCGCGCAGCAGGTCGACGACGTGCAGGCGCAAGACTTCGGCTTCACCGGATGCGATGCGTCCGCTGCACCGGACGATGGTGACCTTCCCGACTCCGCGCGTATCCAGTGAAAGCGGCACAGTGTACCTCGTTCGATCTGATTGGCAGGGTGAGAATCGCGTTATTATACCGGACTGCGGCGCTGGCGGTGGTGACGACGCCTGAGATGATGGTGGCTCAAGTTGCGCGTCGCCGCTGCGTGTGGTGCCGATGCGCGCTAGATTCTTCGGGACTGAAGTCCCTCAGGATGACGCCACGGTGAAGAGGCTATCATTCCGCGACCACTTCCCTGACCGATCGGGCATGACGCAAGAACAAGCACTCCGAACCGTTGCCGGCGCCTTGCGCAGCCCGGCCGTGGTGGAATTCGTGAAGGCCTCGGTGAAAACCGGCTACTGTGAATTCTTCGGCGCGCACAATCAGGAAGTGTGCGGCATGGTGAACGGCGCGTTCGATACGCTCTCGCGCAGCCAGGGCGATGGGGTTGATCCCGAGCGATTGGTGCAAGCGACCTCGATGCTGCTGGCCGAGACCTTCAGAAAATCTGATCCCTCGTTCTGGTTCAACCGGATTTACCACCAGTACAAGACGCAGACCAAGCCGGAGGCTGACTTCCAGCGCTTGCAGAAACTGTTGCCGGGCAAGCGGGTGCTGGACTACGGATGCGGCAGCGGCTACCTGGACGCGCGTCTGGCGAAGGGGGGATACGAAGTTTTTACCACCGACGTGCTTGACTACCGCTATGCGGAAACCCGCCACTTGCCGTTTGTCCGGATGGCATCGGCCATGGACATTTCTTATCCCGACGACAGCGTGGAGGTGGCGCTGGTGCTGGCGGTGCTTCACCACATCGATCCGGGGGATTTGCCCGGGGTGATACGGCGGCTGGGAAAGATCGCTCGCTATGCGCTGATCAAAGAAGACACATACGGCTTGCCGGATGGGGTTGAAGGATTGGAGGAGGGCCTGGCCACGCAGCCCTTGCTCCGCACTTTTGTGGGCATGACGCTGGCGGGGCAACAACAAGTGCTGGCGCTGATCGATTTCTACGCCAATGCGATTGCCCAGGGCCTTCCGGAGATGAATATGCCGTTTGAGTTCAAGACACTGCCGCAGTGGCAACAGGTATTGCCGCACAACGGGTTCAGGGTGACAAGGAGCCTGGTCACGGGCTTCGAACCCGGGCTGATGCACAAGAGCTGCCACGTGTGGCTGGTGTGCGAGAGGACCGGCTAGGCGATCGCTTGCCGCTTAGCGGGAAAGGGGCGCGGAGGCGGGGAAGCTGACGGCCACGACCTCGTTGGAGATGAAAGAGATGGTGATATTGGTTTCTCTTTCAAGAGGCGGGAGGACGCCGGAAAAAGGTTCGTAGCGCCACTGGCGCACGGCTTGTATGGCGGCTGCGGCCAGGGTACGGTCGCCGGTGAGGACCCTGACCCGGCTTACCGCGCCGTCGTAACCCACCACAGCCTGCAGAGAAACTTTACCGCGGGCGCGGGTCTCGGGACAGACCGGGTACACCAGTTTCTGGGGGCGGCCTGAAATCTGCATGCGGGGCTGGTCAGCCGCGGCCTCGAATATAGGGGCGGGAGTTGCGATGGAGGACGGGCGTTCGCGCCCGTCTTTCTTTGCGGGAGGAGTGGCTGTCGGATGAGTCACGACGGGCGAGGACGCCCGTCCTCCATTTGCTTCCTGGGGATTTGGCGAAGCTGCGCTCGGCTGAAGAGCCGGGGTGGCTGTCCCCACGTGGGCGGTGATGGTTTCCGGGGGACTGGTTGCCGAGGCGACGGTTGTAGTTGGCTTCGAATTGGCTACGGGCTGGGCTCCGAATTGATGCCAGGCCAATACCGCGATGGCGATCACCAGAAGCGCGGTCGCGATTTTAAGTGTCATCCCGTTGAGAGCGAATCGAGGGTGGGAGGGTTTGCGGCCCGGAACGGTCGTCGGCTTCCGGGGGGATTTTTCTGCAACCGACTTTCTGCTTTTGGCGGAAGCAGCAAGGGTTGGCAGCGATGACGGATTGAAGGCTTCGACGGTGCCGACTATGGCGGCGTGATGCAATTCATTCGAAGGGTGGCCGGACGCGGCGCGGTGCAAAGCAGCGATGAGCTGCTGTTGGCGCGGGCTTAGAACGTTTTGGGGAAGGCTGCGGAAGTTCCGGAACGTCCAAAGAAGACAGACTTTGTCCCAGCCTGATGCGGGAGCGTAGAGCACGCCCCGACCGGTATCGAGTGCGACTAGGACTGGCTGCGAGAACAAGAGAAGCTCCGGCCCAACCTGAAGATTCCCTGCGGTTGAGGCAGTTCGCTTGCCAGACCGCGGGAAGGTAACTGGTTACCCTGAAAGACGTTGCAATCGAGGCGGTTAGCCGGCGACGGTCGAAGGTGCAAAACTTTTCATCCTTGAGCGTAGAGAAGTCCGGACACACCGCGGCCAGCGGGCGGCCTCACCCGCCTTCGCTCGCGCCGGTTCTACGAGATTTTCAGCGGTACGGTAATGCTGCCGAGCCGTCCGGTGAGCTTGTCATGGACGAGAAATTTGACGGTGTAGTCTCCGGGCGCGAGTTCGATGACATTGTTCAGGGCAAATCCCTTTTCGTGAGCTTGTTGGGCCTGCTCGGGGGTCAGCTGGCCGACGGCGTTGAATGTAGCATTCTGGGGGTCTCCACCCTGGGCCGCCGTGGCCCGTGCCAGGATCTCTAGATTGAGCCGATTGCGCAGGTGGTCCGGCATGTCGGCTTCGGGAGGGAAGGTGACGACAAAGCCCACTTTTCTTTTTGCCGGCGGGCTTTGCGGGTCGGTCGCCCAACTTAAGGTGAAGGGGAGTTCGGTGAAATCGAGCGGCGCCGACAGTCCCGAGGCCATGGGGTAGCCGTCTCTACCGAACTCGGGGTCGCGGAAAAATCCCGAAGGAGCGACCACGCGCGCGCCGGGACGGGCGACCGTGACCTTGAGCCGGCACCAATCAGGTTTGCAGCCGTCCGAATTTAGCGGACCCGCGAGATCGTAGGCGGCGAGGTTCTGCTCGGGAAGGTCGCCCAACAGGGCAAAGGGATCGGGGCCGTGGATTTCGCGGCCACCGGTCATGTCGGCGATGACTTGCATGGCATGCAGCATCTGGGGATCGAAACTGATGACGGCCGACCGCCTGACGCTGACCGCGATGACCGCAACCTGGGCGCGCAGCAGCGCGGTCATGGTGGATCTCCACAGGGGCCGCAAGGCCTTCATCTCCTCCGGCGAGAGCATCTCCTGATGTTCAATGCTGCCTTCCGCGAAGGCGGAAAGGGTGGCGACCATTCCGGTCTTTTCGTCCACTTCGAAGGGCGTGGTGTTGGTGATCCAAACCAGAGACTTGCGGCCGGGAATACCCGACGCGGCCTCGGCCACGGTGCGGAACATGCGGAGCACCGGTTCCGGCCGGGCGCGCAGCGGCTGGTTGGTGGCGGTGAAATTGGCAATCGCGCCTTTCTGGAAGTCCACGAGGCGGGCGGTTTCAGCCGCGACTTCGGGCGAAGCATCTCCCGCCGGAGCACGGCCGTGCACGATGGCATCCGACCGTTCGAGGGCCGCGGCCAGAGTGGCCGAACTGGTGGTGTAATCGTGCACCGAATGCAAAAGGTTGTCCGGGTCCATCACCAGCAAAGACACGGGCGAATTGCGGCGGGCGCTGGAAGCGAGGTATGCCGTAATGGCGGGGCGGAGATCTTTTTCGTCCATCCAGCGGGTGTGAACGGTGTCGAGCACGATGACGATCAGGCCGCGGCCCTTGACGCAGTGGTTACGGTTTGTGAGCTCACCGTCGGCCACGCCGGCAGCTTCGGCGGCCGGCGCGGGGTTCCGCAGCTGCCCGGGCTGAGTCTTGCCGCCGCTCTCGAGGCTAAAGTCTTTGCCGGCGAGATCGCGAAGGGGAGCGCCGTGGTCATCGGTCACCACCACGGAAAGATGGGTGGCGTCGGGCGGGGCGGGCTCCTGGGCCCAGGCAGCAGTAACCAGCAAACCGGCGAAAAGAAAAAGGCTAAACTTCATACACGCCTCTCTGTGCGGCGCAGCATACACCAGCGGATGACGATAGCCAAGAGGCGCCCCAGGGCAAAATAAAACTCCGTTCGAAGGAGCGGCAATGAAACTCAAGCGGGCGATTTCCGCGGTCATGCTTTTTCTGGGGATTGCGTCCGAACTATGCGCGGCCCAGGAAATCACCGTGGCGGCAGCAGCCGACTTGCAATTTGCCATGCAGGAAGTGAAGGCGCGTTTTCAACAGGAAGCGGGCAAGAGCGTCAAACTGATTTACGGTTCTTCCGGCAACTTTGCGCAGCAACTGCAGAACGGAGCGCCGTTCGACATGTTCTTCTCGGCCAACCTGGACTATCCCCGGCAGCTGGACGCCGCCGGACTGGTCGAGCCCGGCACGTTTTATCCGTACGCGACCGGGAAGATTGTGGTCTGGGTGCCGAACGATTCGAAGCTGGATCTGAGTTCGGGGCTGAAGGTTTTGCTCGATCCGTCGGTCAAGAAGATTGCCATCGCCAACTCGCAGCACGCCCCGTATGGGCAGGCCGCGGTGGCGGCCATGCAGAAGGAGAACATTTACCAACAAGTGAAAGACAAGTTCGTGCTGGGTGAAAATATCGCTCAAGCCGCGGCCTTCGCGGCTTCGGGGTCGGCTGAGGCGGGGGTGGTGGCGCTCTCGCTTGCGCTATCTCCGAATATGAAAGACAAGGGGCGGTATGTCGAAGTTCCGGATGCTGACTACCCGCCGATTCAGCAAGCCTGCGTCATCATGCGCTCGTCCAGCAACAAGGAGACGGCGCGGCAGTTCTTGAAGTTCATGCAGTCGTCAGCGATACGGGAAGTCTTGCGCAAGTATGGATTCGGGTTGCCGCCCAATCCTCCAGCGAAGGCGGCGGGATACATGTAGGCGCGAGCGCCCACATGGCTGACGTCTGCTAGACTCTACAAACACTTTGCTGCAAGCGAGGCGCCAGTGGCCGTTTTAGTGGTGGGGGGAGCAGGATACATCGGCAGTCACGCGGCGCTGGCGCTCAAACGCCGCGGCTACGAAGCCATTGTTTACGACAGTCTGGTGGCCGGCCACGCGGAGCTGGCCCAGGGTTTCGAGCTGATCGTGGGGGACATTGCGGACACGGGCAAACTGGCCTCGGTCCTGCGCCGCGTCGATGCCGTGATGCACTTCGCCGCCCACGCCTACGTGGGCGAATCGGTGGTCAATCCCCGAAAATATTTTCAGAACAACGTGCTGGGCGGAATTTCGCTGTTGAATGCGGTCCTCGATTCGAAAGTCCGCAAGTTTATTTTCTCCTCCAGTTGCGCGGTTTACGGCACACCGGCAAAAGTCCCCATGTCCGAGGACCTGCCGCGGGTCCCGGTAAATCCCTACGGCATCACGAAACTAATTTTCGAACAGGCGCTCGAGGCCTACGGCCCCGCCTACGGCCTGGGCTATATGAATCTGCGCTACTTCAACGCGGCCGGGGCCGACGAGTCCGGCACCATCGGGGAAATGCATAGCCCGGAGACTCATCTCATTCCGTCAGCCTTCGAAGCCATCCGCGGTCAGCGTCCGGCGCTCGAGGTCTTCGGCGATAAATACCCCACGCCCGATGGCACCTGCGTGCGCGATTACATCCACGTCAGCGACCTGGCGGAGGCCCACGTTCTGGCGCTGGAATACCTGGCGGGCGGGACTTCCCAGGCGGTCAACCTGGGAACCGGCCGGGGGCATTCGGTGCGCGAGATTCTTTCCACCATCAAGCGCGTGACCGGGCGGGACGTGCCCAGCCGGATGGCGCCGCCACGTCCGGGAGATCCCCCGGAGCTGGTCGCGGATCCAACGCGGGCGGAGAAGCTGCTGAACTGGAAAGCCCGGCGGTCGCTGGACGAAATTGTTGCTACCGCCTGGCTGTGGGATGAGCGCCTGCGCAAGGCGTCGAAGTGATGCCTGGGGGTGAGGGAAATGGCAAAGCGCTATCGACCCAACGTCCAGGAGGCAGAAGGACGTTACGATAGCGCTGCTTGTCATTGGCCCGAACTGAGAGAAGTCTAGGCCGGAAATTGCACCAATCCCAGTGCATTTCCGGGTACCCCGCAAAAGCCGCCCGCCAGATTTACGCCTTCGTTTCCATACGGTCTATCGGTTGTTTAGCCAGTCGCTTAGCGGCATTGGTTAATGCAGATTCTAAACTCTGCAAATGCCGCTCTTCGGTCAGATAACTGATCACCATCATGCGCAGCACGCTCTCTCCTCGAACCTTGGTTTCGGAGATCCAGCGGCTCCCGTCGCGGGTGACCTCTTCGACGATCCAGTCGTGGTCGGCGGCCAACTGCTGCGGAGTCCGACCGGGCGGCGGGGAGGTGGAGGACGGGCGTCCCTCCCGTTTTAGCTGGGACGGGCGAGGACGCCCGTCCTCCAAAGACTGGAGCCGGAAGGTTACGATCGGCAGCGTCGGCGGGACGGCGAGTTCAAAATCCTCGGAGGCGGTGACCCAGCCGGCGAAGCTTTGCGAGAGCCGGAGCTGGCGGTCGATGAGTTCTTCGTAGGCCTGACGGCCGTGCACCCGCAGGGTCAGCCAGAGTTTCAGGGAGTTCATGCGTCGCGTCCACTGGGTGCTGATGCGGGAGTTGTCGGGCAATTGCGCCCCCGCGGCTTTCGGCATGTAAGGCGCGGCCACGGAAAACGCCCGCTGGAGAATCTCGGGATGGCGGGTCAGGACCACGCCGGCGGCAAAAGGCATGGCCAGCCATTTGTGGGGATCGATGGTGAGTGAATCGGCCCGCTCGATGCCCTTTACGAGAGCGCGATGCTGGTCGGAGAAGATGGCCACGCCTCCATAAGCGCCGTCGACGTGCAGCCACAGCTGATGACGCCGGCAGATAGTCGAGATGGCGACCAGGTCATCCACGGTCCCGGAGTTTGTGGTTCCCGCGGTGGCGACCACGCAGAAGGGCTCTCGTCCGGCCGCAAGATCTTCGGCGATGGCCTGCTGCAGCTTCTCGGGATCGAGTTGTGCGGCCGGGTTGACCGCGATGCGGCGCAGGGCTTTGCGTCCGATTCCCAGCAGCCCGGCGGATTTGTCGAGCGAATGATGCGATTCTGCCGAAGCATAGAGGACAGGCGGGCGGCCGATGGCGGCCACGCCTTCCTCCACCGCGTCGGGAAATTTCGCGGCCAGCGCCAGGGCGAGGCCGCTGAAATTGGCTTCGTTGCCGCCGCTGGTGAAAGTGCCGTTGAAGTCGCCGGGCCAGCCCACGCGCTCGCCGATCCAGCGCACGGTCTCCAGTTCAATTTTCGATGCCAGTTGCGAGCGCGCGAGCGTGGCCAGTTGCGGGTTGAGGCCCGCCACCAAGGCTTCCGCCAGCACGCCCATATAGGTTGGCGTGGGATTCATCAGTCCGAAATAGTTGGCGCTGGGGACGTGGAAGCCTTTCTCCACCAGCTCGCGGCATAGTTCGTCCAGCACCTTGCCGGGATCTTCGCTATTTTCCGGAAGCGCGTGCTGAAGCTGTCCATAAGTTCGCTGTTCCAGGGGAAGCTGCACCTTGCGATCGGGCAGGGAAGAGTAGAAGGAGTCAATCTGATCGATCAGGCGGTAGCCCAGGCGCCGCCGGGTTTCAGAGTCGAAGTCGAAGCCCATAGGCTTCGATTTTAGACGCATCGCCGGAAGGCAAACGAGAGAAAGAATGGTGTCGGCGGACGAAACAGAAAATAACAATCGAGACACTCGTCATTCGAGCGGAGCGCTTGCGACGGGCTTAGGTCCCGAATCTTTCGGCGGCCCGAGCTTTCGCCTTGGCCGCTTCTTCTTCCCGATTCCTGGGGCGGAGCATTGGTTTCGAGCGAACGCAGAAGGCGGCTGGCGACGCCCGCGATTTCCTCGACTGCGCCCAGGAAGGCGTGTTCATTGGCTTTGGAGGGCTTGTTAAAGCCGCTGATCTTTCTGACGAATTGCAGAGAGGCGGCTTGCACCTCATCGTCCGTGACCGGGGGATCGAAGTTGAAGAGGATTTTGATATTCCTGCACATGCGCTCTGACCTCGAGATTCAAAACGTTGGGAAACTTTTTGACTTCCGTAGCAGCTCTATCTTAACAAGGCTTCGCCGTTTTCCGGCGCGGGCGTCAGGCAGTATGATCTGCGGATGAATCACGAAACGGCACCGACTCTGGCTACCGATCCCTCGCTTCTTGGTGTTCTCAATGAGTTGATCAGCCGCGAACCGATTTTTCATCGTCCGGAATGGGGCACGACCCGGGCGCATTTCGAAAACATGACGGTGGCCGATTTCTGGGAGGTTGGCGCATCCGGGCGCCGCTACAGCCGGGACGATGTGCTGGCGGAACTGGAAAGGCGTCAGGCGGCCCCGACCGTCGATGTGTGGGAAGCCACCGGCTTTCATTGTCGAGAGCTGGCTCAGGACCTTTACCTGTTGACCTACACCCTGCTCCAGGACAATTCACGCAAGACGCGGCGTTCCACCATCTGGCAGCGTACGCGGGAAAGTTGGAAGATTGTCTTTCACCAGGGGACGATGGTGCAGGATTCGTGAAGGCTGCACGCTTCGATCTTAAAAGAGTGGATTCAACGTGAATCTCAGCTACGCGCCTGTGCCGCTGCACCCACCCTTTTCGCAAAAAACGCGAAAGAGGGTGGGGCACCCCTACGCCGCGCCCGTACTACTTTTCTGGGCTTTCGGCGTCCTCGGGAGTGGAAGCTTTTTCGGGGCGGAGCAGCGGGAACAGAATCACGTCGCGGATGGTGTGCGAGTCGGTCAGCAGCATGGCCAGGCGGTCGACGCCGACGCCGACGCCGCCCGCCGGCGGCATGCCGTAGGACAGGGCGCGGATGTAGTCTTCATCCATCTGGTGGGCTTCTTCGTCGCCGCGCTCGCGTTCCTGCAATTGTTGCTCGAAGCGGCGGCGCTGGTCTTCGGGATCGTTCAGTTCGCTGAAGCCGTTGGCAATTTCCATCTTTCCGGCAAAGATTTCCCAGCGCTCGGTCCAGTCCGGCTCGTCCGGCTTCTGCTTCGAGAGCGGCGAGACGGCGGTAGGGAACTCGTAAATGATCGTCGGCTGGATCAGGTGCTCTTCGGCTACGGCCTCGAACAGGGTGGCGATGGTCTTGCCCGCCGGTTCCTTGGGATCGTAAGCCACGTGCGCGTGAGCTGAGTTGAAGCGCTTCACCAGCGCCTTCACCGACTCGTGCGAAGCGAAATCGGACATCTGCGGTTTCGCGCCCGCCGCCTCCGGCCAGTACTCGAATGATCGCTTCGCGCATGGTCATGCGCCGCCAGTTCGACCCGGCCCAGTCAATCTCGTCTTCGCCCCACTTGGTTTTCGTGCCGCCGGTTACGTCTTTGGCGGCCTGCTCGATCAGCTGCTGGGTCAGGTCCATCACGCCGCGATAGTCGGTGTAGGCCTGGTAGAACTCGAGCATGGTGAACTCGGGATTCCATCGCCATCCCAGAGCCCTCGTTGCGGAAGTTGCGATTGATTTCGTACACGCGATCGAATCCGCCCACCGTCAGCCGCTTCAGATAAAGCTCGGGCGCGATGCGCAGAAACAGATCCATGTCGAGCGTGTTGTGATGCGTGACGAAGGGCCGCGCCACGGCGCCGCCGGCGATGGGCTGCATCATCGGCGTTTCGACTTCGACGAATCCCTGCGCATCCATGAAGCGCCGCAGCGACTGCACCAGCTTGCTGCGCTTGAGAAAAACTTCGCGCACCTCGGGATTCATCACCAGATCGACGTAGCGTTGGCGGTAGCGCAGCTCGACGTCGGTCAGCCCGTGCCACTTCTCCGGCAAGCGGCAGCAGGTCTTTCGAGAGAAAAGTGATTTCCTCCACGTGGACGGTGAGTTCGCCGGTGCGGGTGCGAAACAGATATCCGCTGACGCCGATGTGATCGCCCAGGTCGAGCAGCTTGTAAAGCTCAAATCCCTTTTCGCCGACCGCGTCTTTCTTGACGTAAATCTGCAGCCGCTTGCCATCCTGCTGCAGGTGGGCGAAGCCGGCTTTGCCCATCAGGCGGATGGCCATGATGCGTCCGGCGACGCGCACGTTGACGCGCGGACTCTCCAGTTCCTCGGCGGTCTTGTCCGAGTACGTCGGCCAGAATCTGCGGAATGGTGTGGGTGAATTCGTACTTGCGCGGATAGGCCTGCTGTCCGAGAGCTTCAATCTGCTTCAGCTTCTCGCGGCCGCAGTTCGTAGATCTTTTCGTCGAGTGCCAAAGGGTTCCTTGTTTAGCGATCACGCGAATGTGAACAGCGATTATAAACAAGAGGGAGATGAGGCACGCGGGATCGAGAGTAAGGCCGGCTGACCAGTTCGAAGATAAGTCATCCTGAGGGGTTTTAGTCCCGAAGAGCCTGCCCTGAGCGAAGTCGAAGGGATCTTGCGCGCATCGCTATGTTTGCGGGGCGGGACGATATCCGCTCCGCGCCAGATCCTTCGCAAGCTCAGGGTGACGCCTCGAAAAATGGGTCGAACCCTACTTCAGGATGACGCCTCGTAGAAGGGGTCGAGCTTATCTCAGGATGATGTCTCGCATGAGGGCTCGACTTTCATTACGACTCTCGATCGTCAGACTTT
Source organism: Terriglobia bacterium (assembly GCA_963734455.1). GTDB lineage: Bacteria > Acidobacteriota > Terriglobia > Terriglobales > Acidobacteriaceae > JAIQFF01. Next base: position 1,471,690 of record CAVTHC010000003.1, on the reverse strand, counting down.
CAGCAGCTCGAGATAGATGGCCATGCCAACCACGGCGTCGACGCCCATCGCATCCAGGCGATCAACCTCTTCCTGGGTGCGGATGCCGCCGGCCACGATCAGGCGCTTTCCGGTCAGGCTGCGGAGTTCGGAGACCACATCCAGAGGCATACCCAGCAGCAGGCCTTCGGTATCGATGTGGGTATAGAGGAAGCCGTCGCACCAGGGCTCGAGCGCGCGGATCATCTGGGCAGCGGAAATCTCGGTGAGCTGGCGCCATCCCCGGACCGCGACCTTACCGCCTTTGGAATCGACAGCGAAGATCAGCTTGCCGGCGCCCAACTGGCGGGCGAGATCCTGGGCAAAGGCGTGTTGAATGCTGCCATCCTTTATAAGCGACGATCCGACGATCACCCGCAAGGCGCCGTCGGCCAGCATTTCCCGCGCCCGGTCCACGGTGCGAATTCCGCCGCCCACCTGGCACGGCAGCCGTCGAAAGAGAGAGCGCACCAGCGAGCGGTTGTCGCCTTGCCCGATGGCGGCATCGAGATCGATGACCTGAACCAGCGGATATTTCGCAAAGCGCTCGAGCCAGGGCTCGAAGTCATCGAACTCGAGGGCCTTTTTTTCTCCCTGCACCAGTTGAACGATTTTGCCGCCCATCAGATCAATCGAAGGAATCAGCATGGCCACCTCATTGGGATGCCAGCGGCCTGCAAGTCCTGCTTGAGTTCGCCGATGGGCGTGATTCCCAGGTGGAAGATGGAAGCGGCCAGCGCGGCATCGGCCTGCCCTTCGCGGAAAACTTCGATGAAATGTTCGGCCGCACCGGCGCCGCCGGAGGCGATCACGGGAATGTTGACGGCGCCCGCGACCGCGCTGGTCAGTTCGCAATCGAAGCCGTCGCGCATGCCATCCCGGTCAATCGAGGTGAGGAGGATTTCGCCCGCGCCGGACTGTTCTGCCTCGCGGGCCCAGGCCACCGCATCGCGTCCGGTAGCGTGGCGGCCTCCGGTGGCCTTCACTCCAAACGACATGCCTTTGCCGTTGCTGACGCGCAGGGCATCAATAGCGACGATCACCGCCTGCGAGCCGTAGCGGTGGGCAATGCGGCCGATCAGCGCCGGATCGGCCAGGGCCGCGGAATTGACCGCAACCTTGTCGGCTCCGGCATCGAACACCGCCGCCGCATCGTCGAGCGAACGGATGCCTCCGCCCACGGTGAAGGGAATGAACAACTGACGCGCGGTTCGCCGCACCACGTCGAGCAGGGTGGAGCGATTCTCGTAGGTCGCGGAAATATCCAGCAGCACAACTTCATCGGCTCCCGCGCGGCCGTGGGCGAGAGCCAATTCGGCCGGATCGCCGGCATCGCGCAGGTCGGAAAATTGCACGCCTTTCACGACGCGTCCGGCGTCGACATCCAGGCAGGCGATAATGCGTTTGGTCAGCATCCGCGATTCAAGTTCCTAGAGTTCACAAAAGTTGCGCAGGAGATGAAGCCCGGCCGCGCCCGATTTTTCAGGATGAAACTGCACGCCGAAGAGTTCTCCGCGCTCCACCACCGCGGAAAAAGCTCCACCGTACTCGCATTTGCCGACGGTGGCGTCGACCACCGGGGCCCGATAGGAGTGGGTGAAATAAACGAAGGAATCCGGGGGAAGCCCACGCAGCAGACGCGAAGTCCCGGCGAGTTGCAGCTGGTTCCATCCCACATGCGGAGATTTCACGGCGGCGGGAAACTTCTCGCATTCGCCCGCGAATAACCCGAGGCCGCGCAACTGCGGCGCCTCGCGGCTGGAGTCGAACATCCACTGCATGCCCAGACAAATGCCGAGGAGTGGAACTTGCCGGTCGATCATGCTCACGACCGTTTCCTGTAGAGCGCCCGACAGAGCTGCCGTGGCCTCGAAATTTCCCACGCCCGGCAAGACCACCTTGCCGGCCCGGGCGATCTCGGCGGGATCGGCGGTGATGGCCGACTCGTACCCGAGATAGTCAAAGGCCTTCTTTACCGAGGCAAGATTGCCGGCCTTATAGTCGACGATGGCAATCACAGGAGCCCTTTCGTGCTGGGCAACAGGCGGGCCATCCGCCGGTCGCGCCAGCAGGCCGCCCGCAGCGCCCGCGAGAAAGCCTTGAACAAGGATTCGATTTTGTGGTGGTTGGAGCGTCCGTACAGCACGCGCGCGTGGACGTTGGCGCGCGCTCCCCGGGCGAAACCCTCGAAGAAGTCGTAAACCAGTTCGGCCTGCAGATCGCCGACCAGGCGCTGGCGCACTTTCGTATCGACGACGCTCGATGCGCGGCCGCCGAAATCGACAGCGGCCAGGCCGAGGGTTTCATCCATGGGCATGACAAAATATCCCGCGCGCAGGACGCCGCGCTTCGATCCCAGCGCTTTGTGGAAAGCTTCTCCCAGGACGATGCCAACGTCTTCCACAGTGTGATGCTGGTCCACGTCGAGGTCGCCTTTCGCTTGCAGTTCGAGGTCGAAACCGCCGTGGCGGGCGAACAGTTCCAGCATGTGATCGAAGAAGCGGATGCCGGTTGACACCTTGTACTGGCCCCGGCCATCGATGTTGAGCACCGCTCGAATCGCGGTCTCCTGAGTCTTGCGCACGATGCGAGCTCGTCTCATGGATGTGTCCCTTCTCTCCAGCCGATCTCTTGCAAAGTCTCGTGCAGCGCGCCCAGAAGGCGTTCCGTGTGTTCCTGCCAGCCGGCGGTGATGCGAACGCAGCCCTCGCAGCCGAAATCAGACGACCGGTCGCGCACCAGAATCCCGCGGGCTCGCATGCCTTGGACAAAATCCGCGTGGCTGGACCCGATCCGCGCCAGCACAAAATTTGCCTGGCTGGGCCAGAAGGGAATTCCCAGGACACGAAATTCTCCTTGCAGCCGGTTGCGGCTCGCCTTCACCTCGTCCACATAACGGCGGACGTATTCCTGGTCGGCCAGAGCCGCGGGCAGACAGGCCAGGGCCACGCCGTTCACGTTGTAAGGGGAGCACGCGCGCCGCAAACTTTGGATCTGGTCCGCCGCCCCCGCGAGCACTCCTACTCTTAAACTCGCCATCCCGTAAGCCTTGGAAAATGTTCGCGCAATAAAAAGGTTCGGCACCTGGCCGACGTATTCCAGGAGCGACTCGCCATAGAACTCGAAGTAAGCCTCGTCGACCAGAACTGCGGCCTGGGGCGCGCTGCGGGCGATCAGCAGCAAGTCTTCGGCGGACGCCACCGCGCCCGTCGGATTGTTGGGATTGGCGATGGCGATCAGACGCGTCTTTGGGGATGTCGTGTACGCGAGGACTTTGGCGGTAGGAAAACGAAAATCCTCGTCCGCGGGAATCGAAATGACCCGGGCTCCAGTGGCGGCCATGCAAATCTGGTACATGGCGAAGGTGGGGACAACAACCAAAGCGTCGTCCTCGGGCTCGAGATAGGCTTCGCAGACCAGATGAATGGCCTCATCCACGCCGTTGGTCAATAGCACCTGTTCGGGCTGCAATCCCAGAAACGACGCGACGGACCGTTCCACCGGCTCGCGTTCGGGATAGCACGCCAGTTGCTCCGGTTGCAGCTGCCGCAAACGCTCGATGACGCGCGGCGAACATCCTCCGGTGTTTTCGTTGAAATCCAGGCGCAGGCCGGAGCGGTCGCCCAGCGGCGGCTGGTATCGCTTCAACTTGCGGACCGCCTCTCGCGCCTCAAGCATGGCCGCACCTCAACTCGATCGAGCGGGCGTGCGCCTTGAGTCCTTCAGCGTCGGCCAGGGCCAGAATCGAGGGCGCAATCTTCCGCAAGCCCGCACGCGAGATTTCCTGCACTGTCATGATCTTTACGAGGTCGAGCACGCTGAGCCCGCCGCGAAAGCGCGCGACGCCAGCAGTGGGCAGAACATGGTTGGGGCCGGACCCATAGTCTCCGGCGGCCTGCGCCGAATAGTCGCCGAGGAAAATCGAACCTGCGCTGACGATGCCGCGAAGGTTCTCGCGAGTGGTGGTCAGATGCTCGGGCGCGATCCGGTTTGTCCAGTCAAGCGCTTGCGCCGAAGACGCAGCCAGCAGTACCGCTCCATGCTTGCGCAACGACTGCCGGGCAATCGCATTTCCTCGAGCCAGGGCCGCGACCGACTGCCAGACGGAATGCGCCAGCTTCCGTGATTTTGTGATCAGGAGCACCAGGGCGTCCGGATCATGCTCGGCTTGCGCGACCAGGTCGGATGCGACGAAGGAAGGCTTGCCCTGGTCGCAAAGAATCAACCCCTCAGTCGGCCCCGCCAGAAAATCGATGGCGCAATCGAAAGCCACAATTTTCTTGGCGGTGGTAACGAAAAGATTTCCCGGCCCCACGATCTTGTTTACCCGCGGTAGGGTTTTCGTGCCGTAAGCCAGCGCCGCAATCGCCTGCGCGCCGCCGATGCGGTAAAACTCGCGCACGCCCAACAGCGCTGCGGCTGCCAGCGTGGCCTGCGCCGGGCGGGGCGAGACCACGCGAATGTCCTTCACACCGGCGACCTGCGCTGGAATCACGGTCATCAGCAAAGTTGAGGGCAGGGGATAGCGTCCGCCGGGCACGTAGCATCCCACCGAACTGAGCGGCCGCACCAACTGGCCCAATTTCCGGCCGTGGGTGGCTCGCTCCCACTCGACGGGTTTTTGCCACTGGCAGAAACTACGGATGTTGGCAGCGGCGGTCTCGAGCGCCGCCCGCAGTTCAGGCGACGAAGCCTTCAGGGCCTTGTGCATCTCGCTTTCAGAAACCCGCAAGGGAGCGCCGGCGACCAGACCGTCCCATCGCTCCGCATATCGCCGCAAGGCCCGGTCTCCGTCGCGCCGCACGCTCTGGACAATGCGGCGCACGCGCGGTTCCAGAGCATCGAGCTTCTGGCCGCGACGCTCCAGTTTGCGCACGTAGTTTTCGGCGGCACGACCTTTGAGCATCCGCATCACATGACCACCTTGTTCAGCGGATATTCGACAATGCCCTCGGCGTTTGCCGCCTTCAGGCGCGGAATGATTTCCCAGGCGGCCGATTCTTCAATGATGGTGTTGACCGCGACCCAGGCGTCATCGCTGAGCGTGGCCACAGTGGGCTTCTGTAGAGCCGGCAGGACTCCGAGCACCGCGGCCAGGTCCGATTTGCGGACATTCAGCATCAGGCCGACGCGGCCCTGGGCTTCCATCGCGCCGCGCAGCATCACGGCCAGGTTTTCGATCTTGCGCCGCTTGGCAGCGTCCGTCCACGCGGATGTGTTGGCGATGATCTGGGTATTCGATTCGAGCAGGGTGTCAATAATGCGGAGATGGTTGGCGCGGAGGGAACTGCCGGTTTCGGTGACTTCGACGATGGCGTCGGCCAGCGTGGGGGGTTTTACCTCGGTCGCTCCCCAGGAAAACTCCACCCGCACGCTCACGCCTTTTTTGCCGAAATAATTTCGCGTCACATTTACCAGTTCGGTGGCGACGATGCAGTCCTTCAGGTCTTCCGCGCGCTGGTAATTTGAGGACTCGGGCACAGCCAGAACCCAGCGCACTTTGCCGCGGCTCTGTTTGGCATAGATCAGGTCGGAGACGGTCACAACCTCGAGACCGCTTTCCATCACCCAGTCGAGTCCGGTGAGTCCGGCATCGAGCACTCCGTGTTCGACGTAGCGGGCCATCTCCTGGGCGCGAATCAGCATGCACTCGACGTCAGGATCGGCGGTGCTCGCCGAGTACGACCGGCCATTGGTGTAGACGTTGAGGCCGGCACGCGCAAACAGCTGCAAGGTTGCCTCCTGCAGACTGCCTTTGGGAATACCAATGCGGAGCTTCATGAGCGAGCTCCCTCGGCCGGAGCCGGTTCTTTGCCCAGGGGCAGGTTTTCGGTGAAGCAGGAACGCGTGCCGTTGTGGCAGACCACGCCTTTTCCCTGCACCCGAACCTGGAGCAGGATGGTGTCGCGATCACAGTCGGTGGCAGCCGAAAGCACTTCGAGGCGGTTGCCGGATGTCTCACCCTTGGTCCAAAGCTGGTTGCGGGTGCGGCTGAAAAAAGTGACATAGCCGGCCCGCAGGGTCTGTTCGAACGCTTCCCGATTCATGAAGCCCAGCATCAGCACCTCGCCGCTGCCGGCGTCCTGCACGATGGCGGGCAGCAGCCCCTGCATTTTGTCGAAATCAATCTCCGGTTTCATTGCATCTCCAAATGTGCGTACAAACAAAAAGCCCGCTGTCGCGAAGCGCGTCAGCGGGCCTAATCTTGTGTGTGAGCTCTAACCTATCTCAGGACACCCCCGCCAACACGTTGTGCACATGATGGTGATGGTGGAGATGGAGAACAAAACTCATGGCTAAGAAGATAGCCCATGCCCGCGGTGCCTGTCAAAACTTTAATCGCGTTGCGCAGAATGACAGGGGGCGAGGTTTGTTGGTCGCGGGCGAAAAGGCCAGTCGAGCTGCGCTCGACCGGACAGCCGAGGGCGGCTGTCCCCACGTAGTTCGTGATGGATTCGGGGCGCGTTGACATTCGCTGTCCCGCAGAGTACGGTTCCGTACGCAACCTACCCAGCAGAGAGTTGGCAGGACCACCGGCATTCTCCCCCAGCGGTGACTCATTCGAGGAGGAAAAGATGAACAGTAAGCAGCGTGGGATTTTCGCAGTGGTGTGTGCACTCGTAATCGTGGCCGGCTCGGCCTTACAGGCCCGGGCGCAGGATGAACCGAAAGAAAAACCGCCGATGTACAGCTACGTCGCGTTCTGGAATATTCCGCGCGCGCAATGGGCGGACATGGACAAGAACTCAGCCGCCGACCAGAAGATACTGGACAAAGCGGTGGCCGATGGAGCCATTGTGGCCTACGGCAGCGACTTGAACCTGGTGCATACGGCGGACGGGATGACGCATGACGACTGGTGGTCGGCGATGTCCATGGCGGCGGTGCTGAACGTGCTGGACAAGTTCTACAAGTCCGGTACGCCCACCGCACCCGTGCTGGCCGGCGCCACCAAGCACTCGGACGGGATATTCGTCAGCCGTTACTACAACTGGCGTCCGGGCACCTACAAGGGCGCCTACACGCGCGTGGGCTATTACAAACTGAAGCCCGACGTGGGTGAGCACGCATTGGAGACGCTCAGCAAGAGCTTTATCGTGCCCATGCTGGAGAAGCTCCTGGCCGACGGATCGATTGTGGAGTACGAAATCGACACCGAGGCGATCCACAACGAAGCTCCGGGAGCATTCTGGATCGACGTGATCTCGCCGAACGCTGAAGGGCTGGACAAATTAAATACGACCCTGATGAATGCAGCCAAGAACAATCCCCTGAGCAGTGCGGCGTTCCAGGCGATGGTTGACTCATCAGCCCACCGCGATAATCTGGCCACCTCAACCGTAACTTATAAATAGTCGTTCCGGGCCGCGTGTGGCGGCTGCAGTTGTGAGGCAGTCGGATATGAATGCAGTTTGAAAACCTCGTTAAGGATTGTCATTCCGAAGCGCGGCTTGGTCGCGCGAGGAATCTGCTGTTGTGCTGCCGGCAATAAGCAGATTCCTCGCCGATAAACCCGGCTTCGGAATGACAAGAGGTGGGATTGTTTTTCCGGGAACTTGCACTACGACCGCACCGGCCAATCGCTTGAAGGTGAACCGAGTCGGCGGTAGTATTAGGGCGCAAGCTTCGGCGGGAGATTGGCGAGAGGAGCAGGATGCCGCAAAACTACGTCCCCATTTTCATCTTCATCGCCTTCGTAGGAATCCTCATCCCCATCACCCTGCTGGCGGCCAAGCTGGTGCGGCCGGACAATCCGGGGAAGGCGAAATTGATGCCCTATGAGTGCGGCATCGATCCGATCGACAGCTCCCGGGGGCGTTACACGGTGCGCTATTACATCGTGGCCATCCTGTTCGTGGTCTTCGATGTGGAGACGATTTTTCTTTTCCCGTGGGCGGTGCAGTTTAAAGCGCTGGGTGTGTTCGGCCTGATCGAAATGCTGATTTTCCTGCTCATCCTGGTGGTGGGCTACATCTGGATCTGGAAAAAAGGCGCGTTAGAGTGGGTATAACCGCGTAGGGGCGGGACGCCCTCGTCCGCTCGGCGGAGCGCTGCTCCGCGATGCTTGCTCCTCTTCACAATGCCAAATCTACCCAGCTCCGAGACTTTCACCGCCAGCCGCTGGACGAAAGGCAATTTGTTCTTCCCGGTACGTATCACGGTGACGCCGCAACACGTCAGCCGGGTAAAATCCCGCCTCTTTGGCAGCAGCGAAGAGAGCATTGCCCTGGGCAAGGTCGCGTCGGTGCAGATTTCCACCGGCTTGATCTGGTCGAACATTCGCATTGATTCCTCGGGCGGCAGCGATCCCATCCTCAGTCATGGGCACCGCAAGGCCGACGCGCTGCGGATTCGTGAATTGATTGAGGGCTACCAGGCGGCGCAGTCAAAGTCATAAGCCACGAAGGACACAAAGTTACACGAAGGAAAACCTAAGAAATCCTTCGTGTACCTTTGTGTCCTTCGTGGTTAACGATCCCAGGGCCTGCCCCGGTCTTCTCCGCGATTGACACTTACTTTGCAAGCTGTTAAAAGTTAACGTTCTTCTAAACGCCCGTGGCGCCGGAGGTTTGTACCTTCCGTAGCTATGCCTGTGGACACAAAATCCCCCGCACCTCCGCCGAGTGGTGAGCCGAAACCCGCGGCGGGCGAACCCGTTGCCGGCAGCGTTCAGTCATCCCCGGAAAAACCTGCACCCGCGAAAGCAGCGGAGCACGCCGCGCCTGCCAAGCCGACCGGCCCTGCGCCCTTGCCCTGGGATTCACCCCTGATTTCGCGGCTCAAGGGGCAGCACGGATCGGGCATTCGCGAGGCCAACACCTATCTCGGCCAGAAATACATCGTCGCCGATTCGTCGCTCATTCCCGAGTTGCTGCAAGTCCTGCGCGACCAGGAGCACTTCGACTATTGCGTGGACATTACCGCCGTTCATTATCCCGAGCGGGAGAAGCAGTTCGAAGTGGTCTGGATTCTTTATTCCTTCCCGGAGAACGAGCGCATTCGGGTGAAAGCCTCGTATACCGAAGCTGAGTCCGTGCCCAGCGCGGTTCCCATCTGGCCCGCGGCCAACTGGCTGGAGCGCGAAATGTTCGACATGTTCGGCATTCGTTTCGAAGGGCATCCCGACCTGAAGCGCATCCTGCTGCCGGACGGCTGGAAGGGCCACCCGCTGCGCAAGGATTACGGCATCATTCAACAGGACCAAGAGTGGGTACAGATCAACCTGGGGATCGAGAGCGGGCAATGACCGACCGAACGACGATCGACCGGACATCCCACCTGGAACTGGAGCAGCACGAGAAAACCTTTCTCGATTCCAACGAGCTCATTATCAATATGGGTCCGCAGCATCCCGCCACGCACGGCGTGCTGCGCGTCATCCTCAAGCTCGACGGCGAAAAAGTCCTGGGCACCGAATGCGTGATCGGCTATCTGCATCGCGGGGTGGAGAAGATCGCCGAGCACCGCACCTACACCATGTTCAATCCCTACGTGGACCGCATGGACTACGTAGCGGCGGTGTCGAACGGGTTGGGCTATTGCGAAGCGGTGGAAAAGCTACTGAACGTGGAAGCTCCGCGGCGCGCGCAGTACATTCGGGTGATCCTTACAGAACTCAATCGCCTGGCCAGCCACATGCTCTGGCTGGGCACGCACGCGCTCGATATCGGCGCCATTACGCCGCTCTTCTACACTTTCCGCGACCGGGAAGAAATTCTCAAGATTTTCGAGAAATACTGCGGCGCTCGTCTGACTACGCACGCGTTTCGCATCGGCGGATGTTCGTACGAAACCTACGAAGGCTTCGAGCGCGAGGTAAAGAAATTCCTCGATTTCGTCACTCCCAAGATTGACGAGTACGAAGAGCTCCTCACGACCAACCGTATATGGGTCGAGCGCACCAAGGATGTGGGCAAGATTTCCGCCCGGGAATGCATTGCGCTGGGCGTGACCGGGCCGGTGCTGCGCGCCAGCGGCGTGAAGTGGGACCTGCGCAAGGCCCAGCCCTACGCGGCTTATTCCGATTTTGATTTTGAAATTCCGATCGGACAAAATGGCGACACCTACGACCGGTATATCGTGCGCATGCAGGAAATGCGGCAATCGCTGCGCATCATCGACCAGGCCATCGGAAAGATTCCCGACGGACCGATCATGGCCAAAGTTGCGAAGGTGATGAAACCGCCGGTGGGCGAGATCTATCATTCGATCGAGGCGCCCAAGGGCGAGCTGGGATATTTCATCGTGAGTGACGGGTCGACCCAGCCCTACCGGGTGCGGGTGCGGCCGCCGTCATTCGTCAACCTGCAGGCGCTGGACATGATGGTGCGCGGCGCGCTGGTGGCCGACGTCATCGCGGTCATCGGGACCCTGGACATCGTGCTGGGCGAGGTGGATCGCTGATGCTCGACTACATCACCTCCTACCTCAAAAGCGACACCACGCCGGGCTCCGCGGGCAATATGTTCTGGGCGTTGGTCTATATTGTCCTGATCTTTCTCGGCCTGTCGGTGGCTGTGATCGCCATGAACTGGCTGGAGCGGAAAATTCTGGCCCATATGCAGGTCAGGCTCGGTCCCATGCGAGTGGGTCCGCACGGATTGCTGCAGCCCATCGCCGACGCGCTGAAACTTCTGATCAAGGAAGACATCATGCCCACCGAGGCCGACCCGTTCGTCTTCTGGGTCGCGCCGCTGATCGTGGTGATCACGGCGTTCACCGTGTTTATCGTCGTGCCCTTCGGCCCCACCCATGCGGTCACCGACATGAATATCGGCGTGCTCTTCATGTTGGGAGTTTCGTCCCTGAGCGTGCTCGGGGTGGTCATGGCGGGATGGGCATCGAATTCTCATTACCCGCTGATGGGCGCGTTGCGCTCCAGCGCGCAAATGGTTTCCTACGAAATCGCCATGGGCCTGGCGGTGATCTCGGCGGTTTTGATGACCAGCCTTAATAAAGAGGGCGTTGGCACCCTGAGCATGATCGGAATTGTGCAGGCGCAGCAGGCCCAGCACGTATGGTTTGCGTTCAAGTTTTTCCCCCTGGGGCTGATCGCGTTCTTTATCTTTGCGGTTGCGATGGTGGCGGAAACCAATCGCGCGCCTTTCGATCTGCCGGAAGCCGAGTCCGAGTTGACTGCCGGCTTTCATACCGAATACAGCGGCTTCCGCTGGTCGCTGTTTTTCCTGGCGGAATATTCAGCGATGATCGCAGTCTCGTCGATTGCGGTGACCTTATGGATGGGCGGATGGATGCGCCCGTTCCCCAACGCACTCGATGGCGAAACCTGGGACCTGGTGTTCTCGTTGGTCCCCGGGCTGACGTTCCTGTTTCTCGCGGGCATCACGTTTTACAGCACGGCACGCATGCCGAAGCATCCTTACTTTAAGGTGCAGACCATCGGCCTGGGTGGATTCGGCGCAGTCCTGGCGCTGATCGCGGTGGCGCTCTTCATTCCGCCGGTGCGCGATCGGGTGCAGGATATTTTCTGGTTCAGCGCCAAAGTGGCATTCTCCATGTACATGTACATCTGGTATCGCGGCACCTTCCCGCGCTACCGTTTCGATCAACTGATGAAGGTGGGATGGAAAGTCCTGTTACCGCTGGGAATTGGCGTGCTGGTCCTGACGGCGATCGCAGGAATTGTGTTCTAAGCACCACGAGCCACGCAGGGGCCGCTGTCTCACCTGCCTAGGCAAGTGAGCTCGGCAAGGGTTTTAAGGCAGGGAAAATATGGCGCCAGTAGCCACAACATTCTTCTTCTATTTTCTGTCGGCAGTGACCGTGCTGAGCGGCGTGCTGGTGATCACCCGCAAGAATGCGGTGCACTCGGCGCTGGCCCTGATCGTGTCATTGCTGGGACAGGCCGCGCTGTACCTGATGCTGTACGCGCCCTTCGTGGCCGGCGTGCAGATCATTCTTTACGCGGGCGGCATCATGGTGCTGTTTCTGTTTGTGATCATGCTGGTCAATATCGAAAAGTCGCAAAAAGAAGAGCAGTTCAACCAGCAATGGGTGGCGGGACTGGCAACGGCAATCGCCCTGGGCACGCTGTTCGTGCTGGTCTACGTGAAGGGCAGAGCGCTCTTTCCGGACCGGGCAATCCTGATGCCGGAGCAGTCCAATACGCAGCAGGTGGCTGTGCTGCTGTACGGCAATTACATGTTCACCTTCGAAATCGCCTCGTTGCTGCTGCTGGTGGCGATTATCGGAGCGGTGGTGATGGCGAAGAAGAGAATCTGAGAAAAACAGCTGTTAGCTATTAGCTCTTAGCTTTTAGCCAAATCCGTTTGAGCGTGGATGGCGGAGGGCAACAAGCTAAGGGCTAATGGCTAAGAGCTAAAGGCTAAGAGCTAGAAGCTGACTATGGCTCCCATATCCACAATTCACTATCTCGTGGTCGCGGCCGCGCTCTTCATTCTGGGCGTGATCGGGGTATTGACGCGCCGCAACGTGGTCATCGTTCTGATGTCGATCGAACTGATCCTGAATGCGGTGAACCTGAACCTGGTAGCGTTCTCGCGGATTTGGGGGCTGCATGGGCAGATTTTCGCAATCTTCGTGATCACCGACGCGGCCGCGGAAGCGGCGGTCGGCCTAGGAATCCTGATCGCGTTCTTTAGAAATAAGGAGACGGTGAACATCGACGAAGTGGATTTGATGAAATGGTAGAAGAGCGGCAATTAGCACTTGGCAATTGGCACTTAGCCAACCCACAAGCTCTTGGGGTGCTCTCTACGCGGGCTAAATGCCAATTGCTAATCGCCAAGTGCTGAAGCGCTGACGACCGAAGACTGACGACTGACGACTGAAAATGTTCTTCCTCAACTACATCTGGCTGGTCCCGCTGCTGCCCGCGTTGGGGGCGGCGATCATGTTCTTTTTTGGCCGCAGGCTGCAGAAGGCCACCGTCAGCGCGGTCTGCGTGGGCGCGGTCGCGCTGGCCTTTGTCTTCGCTTGCCTGGCGGTCTGGCAATACACGGGATACGCACACGACAATCCGGGCAAGCCTTTCGAGAAGATTGTCTACACCTGGCTGGGCACCGACACCGGCCACATGAATTACGTCAAGCGCGACGGCACTCCGGCCGCATTCCATGCCGATGCCGGGTTCCTGCTTGATCCGCTTTCCGCCATCTGGTTGTTGTTTGTCACCGGCGTGGGCACGCTTATCCATATATATTCCACCGGCTACATGGCGCACGAAGGCGGCTATTACCGCTTCTTCGGATATCTCAACCTGTTCATGTTCTCCATGCTCACGCTCATCCTGGCGAATAACTATGTCTTGATGTTTGTGGGATGGGAAGGCGTGGGCCTGTGTTCGTATCTGCTTATCGGTTTCTATTTCCATCGTCCGTCGGCCAGCACCGCCGCCAACAAGGCATTCATCGTCAACCGCATTGGTGATGCCGGCTTCCTGCTGGGCATGTTCACCATCGCCTGGTACTTTGGATCGCTGCGTCTTACCGAAATCACGCACATGGCGCGCAGCGGACACTTCGCCATCGGCGATCCCATCATCACCGCCGCGACGTTGTTGCTGTTCGTGGGCGCGTGCGGCAAGTCGGCGCAGCTTCCGCTCTATGTCTGGCTGCCCGACGCCATGGAAGGCCCCACGCCGGTTTCCGCCCTGATCCATGCCGCGACCATGGTCACCGCGGGCGTGTATATGGTGGCGCGGTCGAATGCGCTGTTTGTGCTTGCGCCCGGCTCGATGAAAACCATGGCGATCATCGGCGCCTTCACCGCATTGTTTGCCGCCACCATCGCGCTGGTGCAGAACGACATCAAGCGGGTGCTGGCCTACTCGACCGTATCCCAGTTGGGATACATGTTCCTCGCCCTCGGCGTAGGCGCGTTCGCCGCCGGCGCGTTCCACGTCTTCACGCATGCTTTCTTCAAAGCTCTGTTGTTCCTCGGCGCAGGATCGGTCATTCACGCCATGAGCGGGGAGCAGGACATGCGGAACATGGGCGACCTGCACCGGCGCATCCCGATTACTCACTGGACGATGTTCATCGCGACCTTTGCCATCGCCGGCATCCCGCCGTTTGCGGGATTTTTCTCGAAAGATGAAATTCTGTGGCAGGCCTGGTCGTCCGAAGGCGGCGCGTATCGCCTGTTATGGCTGGTGGGTTACGCCACCGCGCTGATGACGGCGTTTTATATGTTCCGCCTGATGTTCCTTACTTTCCACGGACAGCCGCGCATGAGCCACGAGGTGGAGCATCACATCCACGAATCTCCGAAGTCGATGACGGTGCCGCTGATCGTTCTTGCCATCTGCGCGGTCAGCGCGGGATGGCTGGGCTGGCCGCACAGCCTGGGCGGATCGAACCATTTCGAGAAATTCCTCGAGCCGGTGTTTGCCCGCGAAGCCCCGGTATTCCAGGAGGAGGGCAAGGCGTCCCAACTGGCCGCCGGACGTAAAGAAGAAGAGCACACCAGTCCAGTGGAATATTTCCTCATGGTTTTCTCGGTGGCGGCCGCGGTGGTCGGGTTCGGCATGGCCTGGAAGGCTTATCGCGATGCCGGCAAGGGTTACGAGGAGCCGATTGCGGAAGCTTCACCGCAGCTCTATACCGTCCTGCTCAACAAGTATTACGTGGATGAAGCGTATGACATCGCCTTCACCGGACGGCGCAAAGTGGGAGAGGTGCGCCTGGGCGTGCTGGGTTTGGGCGAAGCCTCGTCCTGGTTCGATTCGCGCGTGATTGACGGCGTCGTGAACGACGTAGGCTGGGTAACCAGGCTGAGCGGAACCATTTCCAGTTGGTGGGACAAGTGGATCATCGACGGCATACTGGTGAACGGCCCCGCCATTCTTTCGCGGATGATGTCGTATCCGGTGCGCCTGCTGGAGTGGGGCCTGGTGCAGTGGTACGCGCTGGTGATGGTGATCGGGCTGGTAGGATTCGTTTTCTATTACGCAGTGCGGTAGCAAGGGAAGCCGACGACTGAAGACTGACGACCGACGACTGCTTTATGCATAATCACATTCTCTCGATCATTCTGTTCACGCCGCTGGCCGGCGCGCTGCTGCTCATCTTTGTCCCTAAAGAAAACAAAGATGCCATCCGCTGGATCGGAAACATCTTCGCGCTGGCCGGCCTGCTGGTTTCGATCCCGCTGGTGCCGTGGTTCTGGGCGCTGCGCTTCGAACCCGGCTTCAAGTTCATGGAAGGCACGCCCAACAACTGGATCCCATCGATCGGCGCCGGCTACGTCCTCGGCATTGACGGCATTTCTTTTCTGCTGATCATGCTGACCACGCTGCTGGGCTGGATTTCGATTCTCTCTTCGTGGACCGCGATCGAAAATCGGGTGAAGGAATACTACATCTGGTTTCTGGTCCTGCAGACCGGCATGCTGGGCGTGTTCATGGCCCTCGACTTCTTCCTCTTCTTCGTTTTCTGGGAAGCCATGCTGGTTCCCATGTATTTGCTGATCGGCATCTGGGGCGGCCCGCGAAAACTGTACGCCGCCATCAAGTTCTTCCTGTACACCCTGTTCGGTTCCGTGCTGATGCTGCTTTCGGTGCTGTTCCTGTATTTCTATAATTTCCATCAGACCGGGCAGTACACCTTCAGCATCCAGGCTTTGTACAAGACGGCCCCGCTGATTTTCCACGATCCAGCTTACGGATCAACCTTTGCCATTCTTTTGTTCCTGGCATTCTTCCTGGCGTTCGCCATCAAGGTGCCAATGTTCCCCTTCCACACCTGGCTACCGGATGCCCACGTCGAGGCGCCCACCGCGGGATCCGTCATCCTGGCGGGCGTTTTGCTGAAGATGGGGACGTACGGCTTCGTCCGTTTCGCGTTGCCGTTTTTCCCGGACGTGGTGATGCATCCCAAGGTGCGAGGGTGGATGATTTTTCTGTCCATCGTCGGCATCATCTACGGCGCGTTGGTTTCCCTGATGCAGAAGGATATGAAGAAGCTGGTGGCGTATTCGTCGGTCAGCCACCTGGGTTTCTGCACCCTGGGAATCTTCGCGTTGAACCAGGCGGGATTAAGTGGATCGGTGCTGCAGCAGATTAATCACGGGATCTCTACTGGGGCGCTCTTCTTGATTGTCGGCATTCTGTACGAGCGACGGCACACCCGCGAGATATCCGAGTATGGCGGGATATCGAACGTCATGCCGGTTTACGCCACCATCACCATGATCATGTTCCTGTCGTCCATGGGACTGCCGCTGCTGAACGGGTTTGTCGGCGAGTTCACCATCCTGCAAGGCACGTTCATGGAAAGCTGGAAGTGGGCGGCGTGGGCGGTGCCGGGCGTGATTCTGGCGGCTGCCTATCTGCTCTGGCTTTACCAGCGGGTGTTTTTTGGGACGGTCACCAATCCCAAGAATGAAAAGCTGCACGACCTGACGCCGCGCGAGCTGCTGACTTTCGCGCCGCTGGTCATCATTGCGTTCTGGATTGGCCTTTATCCCAAGCCTTTCTTCCAGATCCTGGAGCAGCCGGTGAACCAGATTGTTTACACCGTGCGGGGGAAGGACTATCCCGGCGTGCAGAACGTGAATGCCGCGATTCGGCCCGCCGATGAGGCGACGGACGCCGCGGCGGTGCAGGCGGCGTTGAGCCAGGCGAAGGGAACCAAATAAGTGTCGGGCAACATGGCACAAAATTTCGGCCGGGTCGACTACCTGATGGCGCTTCCCGTCATCCTTCTGACTCTGTTCGCGCTGGGCATCTTGCTGCTCGACCTGATGGTGCCGGCGCAATGGAAGAAGATCAATGCGCTGACCGCGCTGGTTGGCATTCTGTTTTCCGCCGCCGGCGTAGTGAAGATCCAGATTGCCTTGAACGCCGCCGGAGTTCCGGGAGAGTCCGCATTTTTGAACTCATTGGTGGTGGACCGCTTCACCATTTACTTCTGGTATCTGTTTCTCGCCGGCGCGGCGATTTCCATTCTGATGTCAGTGCGCTATCTCGAGATCGAACGCGAAAACCACGGCGAATTCTATGCCCTGCTTTTATTTTCGGTCGTAGGCATGATGTGCATGGCCGCCGGCTTCGACGTGGTGCTGATCTTCATCGGCCTGGAGCTGATGGCGATTTCCACCTACGTACTGGTTGGATTCCTGCGCACCGACCGACGGTCAAATGAAGCCGCGCTGAAATATCTGCTGCTGGGCGCATTTTCTTCGGGCATCTTTGCCTATGGCCTGTCGCTGTTTTATGGGCTGACGGGCAGCACCAGCCTGTTGGGAATCAGGAGCGGCCTGGTCCGTTTGGGGGCCGCCCATCCCAATCACATTGACCCGATCGCGATCATCGCCCTGCTGACCACCTCGGTCGGATTGTTTTTCAAAATCGCGGCCATCCCTTTCCACCAATGGCTGCCCGACGCCTACGAAGGCGCGCCTACCAGCGTTACCGGGTTCATGTCGGTCGCGGTCAAGGCGGCGGCCTGGGCCATGCTGCTGCGCATCTTCATCTGGGGCCTGTATCCCCTGCGGACGGTGTACGTGCCGCTGCTGATCTTCGTTTCGATTCTGACCATGACCGGGGCGAACCTGGCGGCGCTGACCCAGAGCAATCTCAAGCGTCTGTTGGCGTACTCATCGATCGCCCACGTCGGCTACATGCTGCTGGGCCTGGTCGCGCTGGCTTCGGTGACCTATCCGGCGCCTGCTTTCTTCGACGGCTTCAAGGGCATTTTGCTGTATCTGCTGGTTTACACTTTTATGAACCTGGGCGCGTTCGGCGTGATTGCCTCACTGCGCCAGCGCAACGTGATCGGCGATGAGATGGACGACATCGCCGGCCTCTATTTCCGCGCCCCCACCGAAGCCGTGCTGATGCTGATCTTCCTGCTGTCGCTGGCCGGAATTCCGCCGCTGGCCGGTTTCTACGGAAAATATTTCATCTTCCTCAGCCTGATCGAAAGCGGCCACTACTGGCTGGCCTCGCTGGCCGTGCTCTACGCCGTCTTCGGACTGTATTACTACATGCGCATCGCCAACCAGATGTTCATGCGCGAGGCGCTGGACAAGACGCTTCTGCCCATCAGCCTGGGAATGCGCTTCGCGCTGGGCGTGGCCGCCTTTGCCACCGTCTACATCGGAATCTTCCCGGAGCAATTCATCCGCATCGTGAACTGGTCGCTGGGGATTGCGCAGACCAGTAACGTGGCCAGTCTGATACGCTAAGACCGCGATATGAAGCGGTGCGGGGAAGCCAAACATCCCCTGTTGCCATGCCTGGTCCGGACGACAACTCGAAAAAAGATAGAAGCACATGGATCCAGATGGCCAAGTACAGCCAGCTGGCCTTCGTGTTCCCGGCAGCCACCGTGGCGGGCTGGTTGATCGGCGTGGCGCTGGATCGCTGGCTGCATACGACGTGGCTTTACATCGCCGGACTGATCGTGGGCATCGTTGCCGGCTTCGTAGAGTTGATCCGGGCCGCGCTGTCGTCAGAATCCAAGTGACGTCATAGAAAAGACGGCCCTCTTGGCCTGCCTCCCTGTTTTCCGTCAAAGGGGTTTGCGGCTTTGGCGTTCGAACATTTCCCGCAGCTGCTTTCCGCCGGTAGACACTGGTAAACTTGCGTGCCGGAAGCGTCGGGTCCGTCGATGACCCCGGCAAACAGCAGGTCTTTCGACTTCGTGCTCCGCTCAAGATGACAATGCAGAAACAAGTTGCGCAGCTCAAGATGACACTGCACAAAAAGTTCCGCGGAAGGCGATAACGCGAAACAGCTCTCGCCCCGGATGACCATGGAGAAAACGCCGAGCCTTTGACCACTCATCCAGGAAGGCGATAACGTCGAAACAGCTCTCGCCCCGGATGACCATGGAGAGAAACGCCGAGCCTTTGACCACTCATCCCAGCAGCGAAGCCTTTTATTCCGGCGCCCTTGGACGTATCTCTCGCCTCATGGTCGTGCTGGCGCTCACATTGAGCGCGGCTTCGTGGTGGCATTATGGCTGGCGCATCGCGCTGGGATTTGGCTGCGGGAGCGCCGTCGCGTACCTGAATTTTCATTGGCTGAAGCGCGTCGTGAGCGCGCTCGCTGACCGCGCCACCCAGTCCGGCCAGACCCAATCGAGCCAGGGAGTGGTGTTGCGTTTCCTGCTTCGCTACGTTTTGTTTGGCGTCGGAGCTTATGTTATATTCACTGTTTCCCGCGCGAGTCTTTATGGGTTACTGGCGGGCCTGTTCCTGCCCGTGGCGGCCATCGCGTGCGAAGCCGCCTACGAGTTGTGGGTAGCTCTGGCGCGCGGTACCTGATCTGAAATTTGAAACAATGCAGTTGGGGTCTAAGCTAAGAGCCAAGAGCTAAAGGCTGAAAGCTAGATTTATGCCTGAACAACTCTGGTTTACCGAAATTCTGAACCATCTCTTCGCCGGCCCGGTCACGGGGCTGCTGCGAACGCTCCATTTTGCGCCGCAATATCCGCAGGCGCCGATATCGAATCCGGTGGCGATGCAGCTCCTGGTGTTTCTATTTCTGGTGGCGGTTTTCTTCCTGGTGCGCTCGAGCCTGTCGGTCGACAAGCCCGGCGCGCTGCAGCACATCTTTGAAGGAGCCCACGGCTTCATCGAGGACCAGAGCCATGAAATCATCGGCCATGGCAGTTCCGCCTTCACGCCTTTCCTGATGGCCCTGGCTCTTTTTATCCTGTTCTGCAACCTGATCGGCCTGATCCCGGGCTTCGAGTCGCCGACGGCGGTTCCTATTGTTCCTCTGGGCTGCGCGGTTTGCGCTTTTATCTATTACCACGTGCAGGGAATCCGCAAAAAAGGAGCGGGGCACTACGCCGCCCATTTCCTGGGGCCGTCCGATTCCAGCATGTCTCTGTTCATCCGAGTCCCGTTGTCGATTCTGATGTTGCCGATCGAGATCGTGAGCCATCTGGCCCGGGTTCTCTCGTTGACCATCCGCCTGTGGGCCAACATGTTTGCCGGCGACCTGGTCACCATGGCCTTCTTTTCCATGATTTCCGTGGGCGTGCCGGTTATATTTCTGGCGCTGCACATCGGGGTTTCGTTGCTGCAGACTTATATTTTTATCCTGCTGACCATGGTGTATCTGGCGGGCGCCGTGGCGGAAGAGCATTAGAACAGTTTCGAGTTTCCGGTTTCTGGTTTCTAGTAAATTCTGGAAACCAGAAACTGGAAACTGGAAACTGTAGTCGTTCAGCGTGAGGGCGTCTGCATTTCTAAAAGACGTCAACCACCCACTGGCGGCAATTCATAGCACAGGAGAAACAAGATGCGGAAACTGAGTTATCTGTTCATGACACTCTCATTGCTTTGCTTCGCCGTGCCGGCGTTCGCTCAGGGCGCGGAAGCGGCGGGCACCAACTGGGTGGCAATCACCGCCGGTTTTTCGATGGCGATTGCTTCCGGCCTGTGCGCCCTGGGCCAGGCGAAAGCCACGGCCTCGGCGGCGGAAGCTTTGGGGCGCAATCCGGCGGCCCGTCCTGGAATCCAGCTGGCGCTGATTCTTGGCCTGGCGCTGATCGAGTCGCTGGCGCTTTACACGCTGGCCATTATTATCGTGAAGGTGAAGTAGAGAAGCCTTAACGGGATTGGAAAAGCCCCGGGTGGACCTACCCTTGCGCAAAGGACGCGAAGAGGGTGGGGCACCCGGGGCTTTTTAGCTGATCGTTGGGGAATTAGAGCTGTTGCGATTTGCGCTTGCCGTCCCAATCGGTTTCCTTGGTTCCGGACGCGTTCTCCAGGGAGTCGACCAAGATACGGCGCAGGCGATAACGGCTTTCGAGATCGGTGTTCACGATTTCAAAACCAACTTCGTTAACCCGGGCGCGGCGCAGCAGCACCTGCCCGCGAATGTGGCGAGCGCCGGCGGAAATGTCGATGTTGGCTTCCGAGCCCACGCGGAGATTGTCCTCTTTGGTGCCCATGCCGCCGCCCAGGCTCAATTCACGAATCAGAATGCTGGATTTGCCCCACGAGCTGCTGATGGTGGCGTGCATGGTCTTGCGCAGCACAATGCGCTCGTAGCGCCGTTGCCTGACCCAGGGACAGGCGGGCGCTGAATCCAGAGGCGCGATGGCCAGCTCTCCGGGCTCCAGTCCGCTTTCCGCCATGACCTGGCTGCCGTAGCGAGGGTCGATCTTGACCAGGGCCTGGGCCGCGGCAATACGCAGTTCGCGGTGATGGGTCCAGCGCCACATTTTCTTGGCTTCGAGCAGTCCACGCAGCACCGGGACGGCATCGTTCTCGCGCAGCCGGCCGAGCGATTCTACGGCCTTCAGCTGAATCAGCGCCGAGCGCCCCTGGGCTTCTCCCGCTTCCGCCATGACCACCAGCGAGGGGACCGCGGTGCGGTCGCCGCTCATGCCAATTTCATCAATGGCCTGGGGCAGGACCAGGGCGTCAAGAATTTCCAGGAGCTCGAGCAAAGAACGTCCACGATCGTGGGCAGCGCCGTAGGCAATCTGACGCACCACCACATCGTGATAAAAGCGGTTCCACTCGGGCAAACGCAAAGGCAGAAGTTCGAGCAGGGTGGGCACGTCGAGACGGCTGAGCAGGCCCACGACTGCGGCAGCCTGGCGAGGCTGGCCGGTGCGCACCATCTCACGCAACTGTTGCAGGGCGGGCGATCCCAGCTCCTTAACGATGTCCATGATGCGGTCGCACTCTTCCCGGCGCATGCAGCGGAAAAACCTTTCGGAAAGATGTTCGACGGAGGCCTGCGAAGTCCGGCGCAGGACCTGAAGCAGGTCGGCCGGGAGTTGCGGCAGGTACATCGCTTCTTCGATGAACTCGGGCAAGCGGTTTTCCACGCCGATTCGAGGACGCAGTTCGGTGGCCAGGACGGGCCGTAGCCGCGCCAGATTTTCCATGGCAATACAGACTTCGCTCAAAGCCGCAAATTGCTTGTTGGTGCTGGCTTCCGTGCTGAGGCGCACAAAGGCGGCGCTCAGCATGCTCTGCAGGTCGGGGTCAGGCTCCTGCCCCATGAGTTCGCCGATCTTGCGGATGGACAGCGCCATCAATTCACCGCCGGCCGAAGCAAACAAGTCGGCCAGTTGGCTGACGCCGGTGGCGATGCGGCGCCGCGGTTCGGGATCCTTGGCATCCAGGCAGTTCAAATAGTTTTGCAGAATGGCGACCGCGGTTTCCTTGTCGCCGCGATCGAGCAAAATCTCGACAAACTGGCGCACGTTGCGCGGCGGCACGCAGGGCGCTTCATGGGACAGCAGCACGCTCTTCTTGCCCGCCTCCGGCACTTCCGCCCAGAACATCCGGTCCAAGATGTCGGCATGCGACTCCACCAGAATGCCGGCCTTGCTCATCTTGTCTTCCTGGAGTTTGAGGATCTGGCGCAGAGTGTCCATCTGCCGGCTCATGTGCTCCATCATCTGGTGCACGGCGTTGACCTTCACTTCGCCTTTCTGGAAGCGTTCCAGGGCGAAACGAATGGCCATGTGCTCGGCCGCCTTCATCAGCAGGGGCGTGTTGTCCGATTGCTCCGCGTTGACATTGACCTGGGAAGCCAGGTTGCCCAGCAATTGCTGTAGGTTGACCTTGGTATTGGCGTCAACCGTGGTCAGTTCTTTTTGCAATGCCGAGGTATCGGCGCTGGGATCGCCGCCCACTTCGCCAAAGCGAGTGAGCAGCCGGATGGTCTGGATGACTTCTTCTTCCTGTAAGGGCACGACCCCGCCTGCCCAGGTTCCGCCGCCCGTGACCGGGACCGCACCCTCGACGGCCGGGCCGGGATTGGGCACGCTGCCTACAGGTGCGCCGCCGGGAACCCCGCCGTTTTTCGCGCCTTCCGCGGCCGCGATCAACTGCAGGAGTTTTTGCGGATCGTTAAGCCACTGCTTGAATTCGGGGCCCAAGGTCTGGGCCGCAATCTGGGCCGCAATGCTGATATCGCCAGTCGACGGGTCGGCAGCGACGAACCTGACTTCGTTGATGCGGATCGAGGCCGTCTTGCTGTCGCCGAAGGTGCTCTTGATCTCTTTGACCACGTCCTGGGCGCGAGCTCCGCCCAGAGCGAAGGCGCGCACCAGTTGGACGAATTCTTCTTTTGTGACCTGATTCGAAAAATGGATGCTGGCCAGGCCGGCGGTGGTCAGCAGTTGCGCGAAGCTGCGTTCCGCCTGGCCGGTCTCGAGTGGAGTTCCGTCCAGCAGCAGCTTGTTTTCAGATACGCCGAGCAGGAACGAGCCATCCGCCCCCTGGGGAAGGCCATCCTGCAATTCCTTCCAGGTGACGGCGAACTGGCCTTCGGTGCGTTTATGGTCAAGCCCGTACAGGCGAACGTACTTCACAAGAATGTTCAGGCTGTGGACAAACGCCCGGGCGGACG
This sequence comes from Terriglobia bacterium, assembly GCA_963734455.1. GTDB lineage: Bacteria > Acidobacteriota > Terriglobia > Terriglobales > Acidobacteriaceae > JAIQFF01. Next base: position 1,448,355 of record CAVTHC010000003.1, on the reverse strand, counting down.
CGATCCTGCTGTTTTTGCTTGTGTCTGCCGTTTGGATACGCGGCTCCTCTTACTGTTGGTGGTTACCGGCTAAGGGTAATGCGAAACCGTGAGAAGATACACATTACGGAGGTAATAGCGCGAATTGGCCTTCGGTCAGGCGCGGGCTGGGAGTACAGCGCCTCGACCAACCCGGGATGCCGGGATCGCCTATGAACTGGAAGTCCCCTTTGCCCACGCTCACCATGCCGACAGCGCCCGTCAAAAAGAAATCAGGCCTGGCTTTCTGGATGCACCGCGTACTCGAAGAGTGCGATCGCGCCAGCCTGGCTTTCGCACCCGACCCGGTGCACGATCTTCGCGTGGCCCTTCGCCGATGTTGTTCGATGGCGGATGGCATCGCCGCCCTCGATCCCGATCCGTCCTGGAAGGAGATGAAAAGAGCCGGGAAGCGCCTCTTCCGCCGATTGGGGGAGCTGCGCGACCTGCACGTGATGCAAGAGTGGGTGCACCGGCTGGACAGCCCCGGCGATCCAGTGACCGGGCCCTGGCTGCAATCGCTCGGGGCCCGCGAAATTCCGCTCCAGCAGGACGCCATGCAGGCGCTGACGGAATTCGATGGCAAGCAATGGCTGCGCTGGAGCCGGTCGCTGCCCCGGCGGATGGCGCGCTTCCGGCCCGGCAGCCTGGTGTTTCGCCATCTTGCGCTGGAACGCTGGACCGAGGCCCACAAGCTGCACCGCCAGACTCTGCGCGGCGGCTCCCCGGCGACGTTTCACCGCCTTCGCATCGGCATCAAGCGGCTGCGCTACATCGTGGAAAACTTCCTGCCCGACCAGCACGCCGCCTGGAGCGACGATCTCAAACACCTGCAGGATATCCTGGGCGAGGTCCACGATCTCGATGTGCTTTGGCCGGCGGCGCTGGCCGCCAACGTCTTCCCCGATAGCGAAGCCCGCGCCCGCTGGCAGGAGAAAATCAGCGAAGAGCGCTCCCGGCTCATCGAAGCCTATCTGAGAAAAACCAGGGCTCCCGGCGGGGATAGAAATACAGATAGAGTTACGAATGATCAAAACTCGCTCTGGCAGGCGTGGCGCAGCCAGCTCCCGGACCGAAAGCAGACCGAATCCGCGGCCCTGCTCCGACTGCGGCTGTGGGCGTCGCTGCTCGATCCCGACTTCAGACATGCCCGGCACGTTGCCCGCCTCAGTCTCGAACTCTATGACGGATTGGCGGCCTACGGGAAAGGCGTGGAGTCCAGCGCTCAGGAACGGGCCATCCTGCAGGCGGCCGCGCTGCTGCACGACGTGGGCAGATCAAAATCTGAAAAGGGACACCACAAGACCACCTACCGGATGATTCGCCGGCTGCCGCCGCCGTTGGGCTGGCGCGCCCAGGATTTGCTGACCGCCGGAGTGGTGGCCCGGTATCATCGCGGCGCATTGCCTCGCGCCGGGCAGACGATCCTGCGACGGCCTTTCCCTAAAACAAAGACAAGGCGTGACCCGACTGGCGGCCATCCTTCGCCTGGCCAACGCCTTTGACGAAGCGCGCGAGCAGCGGATCCGGCATTTGCAGGTGATGGCAGGAGAAGGTAGTGGACAAAATGCTTCTGATCGCGGCCCAGGGCTATTCTTCCCGCGACAATCAGGCGGAAGCGATTGCGGCCGCCCGCCACCTGCTCGAAACCGTCTATCGCTGTCCGGTTATGATCAAGCCGATGAAGGTAGCCAACCGCGGGCCAAAACCGGCAACCAGGAAAACGGAAACTGGAAACCAGAGGCCGGCTGCCAACCGCCACAAGCCCGCCGCCTGAGCCGACCCTAATCAGTCACTTCCATCTTCCGCATCCACCGGCTACAGATACTGCATGACGCACCCGCAATTGGTAGAGAAGGCAGTGCAGTGGCTGCGCGCTTATCGCTGCGGCGTGGTGCTTTCCGAGCAGGCCTGCGTGAGCGGAGAAATGCCCGACGCCATCGGATGGAAGCGCGCGTCGCACTCGGTGCTGGTCGAGTGCAAACTATCCCGAGCCGACTTCCTGGCGGACCGGGACAAACCATTCCGGCAAAAGCAGGAGCTGGGTTTAGGGTGTGAACGGTTCTATCTCACGCCTGCAGGACTGGTTCAGGTCAAGGAGTTGCCCGCAGGCTGGGGCCTGCTGGAAGTCCGCAAGCGCAACGTTGAGGTGGTGCGGCGCTCCGCGCGCGACCTCCGCACCCCGGCAGGTTTGGGCTACGAGATGAATCTGCTGCTGGCCAGCCTGCGCCGGGTAGAAATCCGCATCGAGCCCCAAACCATCACAGAATTTCTGAAGTGGAAAAACCGCATGCAGCAATACAACGGCGGCGCCTGGCCGGCCGACCTGGAACCCACCCAGCAAGAGCGAAACTATTTCCTGGAGACCGGTGCAGTCGAACCACCACCAGCCACGTAGGGGCGGGTGCCCTCACCCGCCTGGTCGAGCGAAGCTCGACAGTCTTCAGGTTGATCGTCCACTGGAACCAGGCGAGCTTCGCTCGCCCGCCCGGACGAGGGCGTCCGGGCCTACGCGTGCCGTGATTCCCCAGCATCGACAGCCGTGTGATCGCACAAGATCCCGGATCCGAGATTGAGGTTTGAGCTCAGATTGTGTGAATCCGGCTATCCAAAAAAACAAAAACCGGGCTGGTCGGCCCGGTTCAAGTGGTGTCAATTTGGGATGCGGTTACATCACAACGGGGACAACTAACGGAGACGGGAAGAACATGCCTTAGCTAGTGCAAGCGCGCTGCCAATGCGAAGCCTCAACTCATTCTTTCTTAAAGTCGTGTAAGCTATTGCTATATAAGATGTTGGGACCAATTCACAGCTTGGCCGCTGGTGGGCGCGCCGGCCCGGTTGGGAAAAGATTTACCCCGGGAGGAAAACCTGCAGAGTCGCGGGGTCAGAGTTCCCGGCGTCCCTCCATGGCTTTGAGCATGGTGATTTCGTCGGCGTACTCGATGTCGCTGCCTACCGGGATCCCCATGGCGATCCGGGTCACTTTCAGCCCGGCCCGCCGCAGCTGGCCGGAAAGATAAGTCGCCGTGGCCTCGCCTTCGATGGTGGGATTGGTGGCCAGGATCACCTCATCGACCTCGCCCGCTTCGACGCGGCGCATGAGGTTTGAAATTCGCAACTGGTCCGGGCCCACCCCGTGCAGGGGCGAAATCGATCCGTGCAGCACGTGGTAGACGCCGTTGAAGTGCCTGGTCTTCTCGATGGCGGCGATGTTGGTGGGCTCTTCCACCACGCAGACCATGCGCTGATTGCGGGTTGCGCTGCTGCAGTACACGCAGGGATCGACGTCGGTGATGTTGTTGCACCTGGAGCAGAGGCGCAGGTTGGCCTTTACATCGCGCACCGCCGCGGCCAGCGCCTCGGCGTCTTCATCGGAGGAGCGGAGAATGTGAAAAGCCAGCCGCTGCGCACTCTTGCTCCCAATGCCCGGCAATTTCTTCAGCGAATCGATCAGCCGCGCCATCGGCTCAGCAAATTTGGACATAGGAAAATTGAGTAATTGAGTAATTTGGAAATTGTGTAATTGAGGAATTGGGCAATTCAGCAATCTGCTTTCAAATTACTCAATTACCAAATTTCCCAATTACTCGATCCTTACAATCCCGGAATCCCCATGCCGCCCAGCATTCCGCCCATGGTGGACTGCATGGCTTCATCCACTTTTCTGCCGGCGCCGTTGATGGCCGCGGTGATCAGGTCCTGCAGCATTTCGAGATCGCCGGCCTTCACCGCTTCGGGATCGATCTTGATGCCTAATACCTGCTTGCGGCCGTCCATCTTCACGGTCACGGTGCCGCCGCCGGCCGAGCTCTCAACCACGGTCTCCTGCATTTTCTTCTGCAGGGTTTCGTACTGCTGTTTGGCCTGCGACATCAGTTCCTGCAGGTTGAATCCGCCCATGGTTTTAGTCTCCGGCTTCCCGGCGCTGTCTGGGTTATCAGGCTAGCGCTTTTCCTTGTAGTCGATAATGGTCCGAATCTCGGCCCCGAATTTCTCCTTCATGCGCCGCACCACGGGGTCCTGCTCGGCCCGGCCGCGGCCGCCGCCGTTGTTCGATGCCGGCCGCGCTGCAGTCTGGGCCACGCCCCCCGGCACTATCCGCAGCTTCACCGAGCGGCCCAGGGCCCCGCTGGCGGTGGCAATCATCAGCCGTTTCGCATCCGCGCCTAACGACATCTCAATCACGGTTGCCGAGGCCGGTATTTTTATCACCAGTTCGTTGCCTTCCACCTTCCACTCGGCAGTTTCAAGCATATTGATCAGGATGCGATGGCCGGCGCCGCTCAAGGCGTTCAGCACGGCGTCGCGAAGTTCGGCCGGGCGTTCTTCCGCGACCCGCTGTATTTCTGGAGTCAGCTCCGGGCGTCTGCTGAACCACGGTGGCCGGCGCCGCCGAACCCATCACCACGCTGGCGGGCGCCGCTCCCGCAACCGAGTGCGATCCCGACAGCGGAACGTTTTCCGCGGAAAGCTCGGGCTTCGAGCCGCTCTTGCGCGCGGAGTCCGCCGCGAACGGCGAAACATTGGTGGCCCGCGCGGGGACAGGCGGCTCATGCCTTTTTATCTCAGGCACGACCGAGGGTTTGCCCAGCGGACGAGACATGCCGGCGCCGGCGGCGTCGCTGAGCAGTTGCTCAAGCGGCAGCAGGCGCTGCGCGTGCGCCATTTTCAGCAGTCCCAGCTCCAGGTGAAAGCGCTGTTCCTGGCGGTAACCGAGTTCGGCGTGGGTGCGCAGCATGATCTGCAGATGGCGCGCCAGGTCCTCTTCCTCGAATAATTCCGCGATGCGGGCCACGCGGCGGCGCTCGTCGCTCGAAATCTGCAGCAGGGAAGAGTCCGCGCCGGCCACCCGGGCCACCATGGCGTTGCGCAGGAAGCGCACCATCTGGCGGGCAAAATGGGTGGGGCTATGGCCTTCGCTGATCAGTTTGTCCACCAGCCGCAAAACGGTTTCGCTCGATCCCTGGGCCACGGCTTGCATCACTTCTTCGAGCACGCCCGAGGGCGCGGCGCCGACCAGGTTTCGCACCTGCTCGGCGGTCAGCCGCCCGGTGGAGGAAGCAATCGCCTGATCGAGAATAGAAAGCGCATCGCGCATCGAACCGTCGCCGGCTTCGGCCAGCAAGGCCAGCGCGTCTTCGTCGGCCTCGATATTTTCCCGGCCGGCAAGATCTTTCAGCTGGTTGAGTATTTCCTCGAAACCCACGGCGCGAAAACTGAAGTGCTGGCAGCGCGAGCGGATGGTCTGGGGAATGTCCTCCGGCTGGGTTGTCGCCAGCATGAACACGACGTGCCCGGGCGGCTCTTCCAGGGTCTTCAGCAAGGCATTGAAGGCGGCATCGGTGATCTGGTGGGCCTCGTCGAGAATGTAGATCTTGAAGCGGTCGCGGGCCGGGCGATAGCGCGTGCCTTCGCGCAATTCGCGAATCTCGTCGATGCCGCGATTGGTGGCGGCGTCAATTTCGATCACGTCGACGGAATTGCCGGCACGAATTTCGGTGCACGACTCGCACACTCCGCAAGGCTCCGCGACCGGCTGGTCCGAGGAGCGGCAATTCAGCGCCATGGCCAGGATGCGGGCCACGGTAGTTTTGCCGATGCCGCGATGTCCGCTGAAAATGTAGCCGTGGGCGGTCCGGCCCTGCTCCAGGGCATTCTTCAGGGTGCGGGTCACGTGGTCCTGCCCGATGACTTCAGAGAATTTCTGCGGGCGATACTTGCGGGCTAAGACCTGGTAGCTCATGGGGTGGAGAACTCTTAATTATACGTGATGGCTTCGCGGGCACGGCCGGCCGGTGGCCGATCAATTTGGGCCGGTTTGGCGCGGTCCCGGCGAATGGCCCCTTGCGCAGAATCCGCCCAAGGGATAGGCTTTTGGGCTGGGTCGGCTCAGGCCCGACCGGGAGGCCGCATGCAGTTGAAACTTAACACCCGCGTGGAAAAAGGCGTGACCATTGTCGACTGCGATGGTCGGATTGTATTCGGAGAAGAATCGGCGCTGCTCCGCGATACCCTGAAAAAGCTGATTGTGGAGAACAGCCAGATTGTGCTGAACCTGGGTGGCATCTCGTACATTGACAGCGGCGGGCTGGGAACGCTGGTCGCGCTTTACACCACCGCGCAAAACGCCGGGGGCGCGGTAAAACTGGCCAACCTCACGCAGCGGGTTGACGATCTGCTGCAGGTCACCAAGCTGCTGACCGTCTTCGAAGTGTATGACAGCGAGGAAAAGGCGGTCGAGTCGTTCCATAAGGCGGCCGCTTAGTTCCAGCGCTTCCCGGGTGAACGGAGTATCACGCGGGGCGCGGCGTGGCCGCGCCCGCGCGGCCAGGAGCGGCCGAGGGACCCGGTGTTCTCTTTGTGTCCTGATTCTTGATTTCTCAATTCAGTTTTCTCCATTCGCGCCTTTCAGCATGATCCCTAAAGTCGTTTTCCTTCTGGGGCTCGCGATTGCCGCCAGCGGATTCGTTTCGCCGCCGCTGGCGCTGGCTTTGGGGCTGATTTTTGGTTTCACCTTCCCGCATCCTTTCGACCAGGGCGCCAAAAAGGTCTCCCGCTACCTGTTGCAGGCATCCGTCGTGGGACTGGGTTTTGGCATGAACCTGCACGACGTGATCCGCGCCGGGCGCAGCGGATTCGTCTACACCGTTGCCGGCATATGCTTCACCATGATGGTGGGCATGGCGTTGGGGGCGATGCTCAAGATGGAGCGCACGCCGGCTTTCCTGATCTCAACCGGCACTGCCATTTGCGGCGGCAGCGCCATCGCCGCCGTCGGCCCCATCACGGGAGCCAGCGATGAGCAGATGGCGGTCTCGCTGGGCACGGTGTTCGTGCTCAATTCGGTTGCGCTGCTGACTTTTCCGTCTATCGGTGCCGGGCTGCATCTCAGCCAGACCCAGTTCGGCCTGTGGGCGGCGCTGGCGATTCATGACACCAGCTCGGTGGTGGGCGCGGCCGCGAAATATGGGGCGGTCGCCCTGGCCGTCGGCACCACCGTGAAGCTGGCCCGGGCGTTGTGGATCGTTCCCATGTCGCTCGGCGCCGCGCTGATCAAGCATGCGCGAGCGAAAATCCAGTGGCCATGGTTCATCGCCTTGTTTTGCCTGGCCGCGGTATGCAATACCTACCTGCCCGCCGGAGCAGGTGCGTACAGCCTGGTCTCGCGGGTTGCCAAGATCGGCCTCACTGCCACTCTCTACCTGATCGGCAGCGGCATTTCGGTTGCAACCTTGAAGAAAGTGGGACATCGCCCGCTGCTGCTGGGCGTAATTCTCTGGATCCTGATTTCCACCGGCTCGCTATGGCTGATCAGAGAAGGATGGATTGCTTTGTGAAAAAAACCAGGCACGAACCGCGCGGGGACAGGCGCGCTCGGCTGTCCAACCGGGCGAAGCCCGGCCCCTCGATGATGCGCGAAAAAATCATGGCTGCAATCCAGCACCATTCCTCGAGGCAAAGTCTCGACTTACGGAGCAGTGGCGAAAGCTGCGGGCTTTCCCGGGGCTGCCCGCCAGGTGGTGGCCGCGCTCCGCGGCGGGGTGGGGCTGCCCTGGCAACGGGTGCTGGGCGCTGGTGGCGCCATCAAACTGCGCGGAGATTACGCCTTCGAGCAGCGCTTCCGGCTGGAGGCCGAAGGAGTCACCTTCCGGGGCCGCAAGGTTGACATGAAGCGGCATGAGCACAAATTTTCTAAGGTCCGGAAAACACCGCGGCTGGGATCGTAGGGCCGGCGGTCTGGGCGACTGTCCGGCTGAGTCTCTCCGCTCGCGCCGAGGGCGGGACGCCCTCGGGACAGCCGGCCGGAGGCCGGCGCTACGAAAACCTTACGCTGGCTCAGTTCTTTAGCGGCTACGCGCTGATTGAATGTTTCCGACTGGCCTCGCGGCACGCTCAGCGACTTCCACTGACTGGCTTGCAGGTGCTTGGCCAGGAATACGATCTGGCCGCAGTGATAGGCGTAGTGCGCGATCTGGCGGTTAACCGCCTGCATCACCGAGTGCGGCTCTCCGCGGATCATGACCGTGCGGTCAATGTCGGCATCGGACAAGGACTCGAGAGCCGTGAACACGCAGGCCCAGCCGTCCTCCCACAGTTTCATCAAATCGGCCCGGGTGGCCGGCGGACTCTCGAACTCGGTGTCGCGCCGGCGGTCCGGCTTTTCGCCGTCGCTGACCAGGAAGCCGGCCCAACGCGATCGCATATTGCCGGCGAGGTGCTTGACGATGATGGCGATGGAGTTCATCTCGCCGTCCAGAACGGCGGTCAGCTGATCGTCGGTGACCTGCTCCATGGCCCGCTCGGTGAGATGCTTGTAATAGCGGAACAGGGAAAGCGAGTCGCGCAAGTACGAAGTGGTCAATTCATGCGCCATGTGCGCTCCTAGACTTTGAATTGCTGATCAATCTCCACCTGGTATCCGGCGACCAGCCGGTTGGTTTCATTCGCCATTCCGACCACGGCCATGAGTTCTTTGAACATGGCATCGGTCATGCCCTTGCCGCGGGCCCCGGCGGTGTGCGACGCGATGCAATAGCCGCACTGGTTGCTTACGCTCACGGCCAGATACACCATCTCTTTGGTCACGGCATCGAGCGCGCCCGGCGCCATGATCTGCTTGATGTCTTCCCATGTGCGCTTGAGCATCGCCGGGTCATGGGCGATGGCCTTCCAGAAATTATTGATCCAGTCGGTCTTGCGGGTGGTCATGATGTCGTCATAGACGGCGCGGACTTCGGGGCTCGCGTCTTTGTATTCGATAAGGCCAAGCGTCGGCATGGGTGCTCCCAAGATCAAAAGATTACCGCAAAGGTCGCGAAGAACTTTCCCCTGACCACAGGGCGCTTCGTTGCGTTCGTCGCGGTTAAAGGCTTTTGGCATCACGCGGCGGCAGTTCTCCACTCAACAGCCTGCCTAACTCTGCCGCCGGGCATCGTACCCCTAAATAAAATTGCCCGAACAGCGCATACACCGCGCTCACCTCGTCGAAGCGCATTTCGTAGATCAACTTTTTGAAGACCAGGGGATCATCGGCGAACAGGTCGACTCCCCACTCCCAGTCATCGAAGCCGATCGAGCCGGTGATAATCTGCCGCACTTCGCCGGCATAGCGCCTTCCGATCAGGCCGTGCTCGTTCATTTGCCGCGCCCTCTCTTCAATGGGCAAGGTGTACCAGTTCCGGGCCTCGCCGCGGCGCCGGTCCATGGGATAGAACGAGACGTATCGATGTTTCGGCATCTCGGGAAACAGACGCGGGTGCATGGCTTCTTTCTGCCGCGCCAGGACTTCGGCGATTTCGCGCTTCCACTCCTCCGACTGCGCTTCGATGCCGCGATCTTTTAAATCGCGATAGGCCTTGATGGTGGATTCGTACAATCCGAGTTCAATCACCGACAGGTAAGACGTGGTCGGCTCCAGATAATCGCTCAACCGCAACTGCGCCAGTTGCAATTCGGCAAGGTTCAGTTCATCGAACGATCGCCGGAAATGAACCAACATGAGGTCGGCCTTGTGCCCCAGCAATGAGAATAGCGCCGATGGTCCGCCGGCATTCTGTTCCATGCGGCCCAGAACGCTCGCGGCCTCAGCGGCAATCGCGGATTTGTCCGCCGCCGCGAGCTGCCGCCATGCGGGCCAGCGAACACGCATCATCTGGTGCAGGACGGAATAACCCTCGATAGTCAGCGGAACGGCGGGTATGTCGTCGGAGACAGGTTTCGGCGCAACCGGGCGGGAAGATGACATGAGTAGTCCTCGATTGGTTTGACCCGCTATTGTAACTGGAGGGTGCGAGCCGCGTTGCGGCTACCCCCCGCAGGAGGCCAGGTGCGGTTTGAAAGCCCCGTATGGATTGTCATTCCGCAGCGCGGTATGGTCGCGCGAGGAATCCGCTGTTTTACTGCTGGCAGCCAGCAGATTCCTCGCCGGTAAACCTGGCTTCGGAATGACAAGGTGCGATTGTTTTTTGCGCAAACTGCACCACTCCCCCCACCTGGACTGGGGTGGTCGACACGACTCGTCAGCGCCAGCGTTTCAATCGAGGCCAAAGTTGCGCCAGGGTTCCAAACTTCGAGCCTTTGCAGATGAAAACGTCGATCCGCTTTTCGAGCGCATAGGGATTGTCAGCCGACGTGCCTACGTATTCCACGTTCTCCCAGAGCCGATCCAGTTTTTCCTTCCTGTCATCGAGCACGATCAGGCAATTTCCGGAGTATCCTCGCGGTCCCCAGAGGAAATAGGTCTGATGCCCGCTGAGCGCAGGGGGCAATCCGTAGCGGCGGCCCAGGAAGTCGATGGCCCCGGCCTGGCCGTAGTCCTGGGCAAAGATGCCGCAATCCGCGCGCTCCGCCGGACCCAGCCGGTTCCAGGCTTGCGCCGTCTCGGCCACGATTTCTTCCCAGCCGAACTGGTCGGCATACCATTGCGGCAAGACGGCCCGCTCGTGGCCGTGTTCCATCACCGGCAACTTCATCGGCAGGTATTTCATGTACGCAATAAACCGGTCGGGAGACAGGACCGGCACCACGATCGGGGCGAGATGGGCGCCGGCGGCGAGCAGCAATACGACGATTACTGGCTTCATCCAGGTCAGGCGCGGCCGGTCGATCGCGTTCTCGATGGTCACCGCGCCCGCTGCCAGCAGCATCGGGTAGATGGGGGCAAGATAGTAACTCTTGCCATGAAGGACGAAGAAAACGGTGAAGCAGACCAGGTAGCTCCAGCCCAGCACGCGATATTTTTTCAGCCTTACCGAGAAGAAGAGGGCAAACAAACCGGTGATCCAGATGGGCGCGGTTAAGGGAAGGACCAGCAGCGACTGCTGGAAGATGTAGGGCAACAGCGGCAGCACAACGTCGCGACCCTCGGCCCGGATGCCTCGCATCAACTGGACGAACGGCCAGTGGTAGTGAATGTTCCACCAGAGATTGGGCAGAAAAATCAGAAATGCCGCCAGCCCTCCCAGCCAGATCCACTTGTTGGCGAAGACGCGGCGTTGCTCCGTGAATAACAGCCCGAGCACAATGCCGAATCCGAAAAGCGCGATGGAATACTTTTCCTCCAGACCCAGGCCCGCGACCACGCCGAACCACAGCCAGTAGCGGGGATCGTTGCGCTTGATGGCGAGAATCGTGAAATAGGCGCAACCCATCCACAGGTTCGGTTCGAGACAGTTGGTGCCCAGCAAACTGCCGTTGGAGAGGTACTGGGGCGCAATCACGACGGTTACCGCGCTGAGCAAAAGGGCGAAGCGGCGTCCGCCAAATTCGCGAGCGAGCACCGCGGTTTGCACCACCAGAAGGGAAGACGCCAGCGCTGGGATAAAGCGCACGCTGCGCAACGAGTCTCCCAGCACCGCCCGGCAGACGTGGATCAGGAAGGGAATCAGCGGCGGCTGGTCGACATAGCCCCAGGCCAGATGATCGCCGCAAGCCATGTAATCGAACTCATCCCGAAAGTAGCCATAGCGATTGTTGTAGTAGCAGTGGAAGAGCAGCTTGGCTGCCGCGATCGCCAGAACGATCCACATCCCGCGGGCGAAAAACGATTGCCGCTCCCGGTCGGGAGCAGATACGCGGGTCGAGGCGCTCGCCATAGAGGAGATGAAGAAAATATCACCACGCTGTTGTCCCTGTCATCCTGAGACCCCGGTCATCCCGCACGCTGTCATCCTGCGCGGAGTCGCAGGACCCCTATGATCGGCAATCACGGCTACAATCTAAGGTTCCCTTTGGAGGGAAGGCACCTCATGAACGACCTCATCCAACTCACGAAGGACGGCGACGTCGCCGTCATCACTATCAATAATCCGCCGGTGAATGCCATCAGCCCCGGCGTCCCGGAAGGAATTTCGGAAGCCATTGACCAGATCAATAGCGACGGGGCCGTGATCGCGGCCGTGGTGATCGGGGGAGGCCGCACTTTCATCGCCGGCGCCGACATTAAGGAATTCACCAAGATGACTTCCGGCACGCAAAAAACCGGTCCCGGATTACTCCCGTTGCTATTGCAAATAGAAAACTCCTCGAAGCCGGTGGTGATGGCCATTCACGGCACGGCTTTTGGCGGCGGATTAGAGGTGGCCATGTCCGGCCACTACCGCGTGGTCGCTCCCAACGCGCAAGTCGGACAGCCGGAAGTGAAACTCGGCCTCATTCCCGGAGCCGCGGGCACGCAGCGCCTGCCGCGCCTGGCCGGAGTCGCCATGGCGGTTGAGATGTGCACCGGAGGGAATCCGGTCAAGGCTGCAGATGCCCTCAAGGCCGGCATCGTGGATAAGTTGATTGACGGAGATCTGCTGAAGGGGGCCGTGGCTTTCGCGCGCGAGATCGCCGGCAAGCCGGCTCCCAAGACGCGGGAACGCAATCAGAAACTGGGCACGCCCGAGCAGAACGCGCCAATCTTCGCTGCTGCCCGCGAAAGCGCCGGCAAGAAGCAACGCAACCTGATTGCTCCGGTGGCCGCCATCGAAGCGATCGAGGCCGCCACCCGGCTGCCTTTCGAGGAGGGGTGCCAGTTCGAAGCCAGGTTGTTTATCGACTGCCTCTATTCCGACCAGTCGAAGGCGCTCATTCACGTGTTCTTCGGCGAACGTGAAGTGGCCAAGGTGCCGGACATTCCGAAAGACACTGCGATCATCCCGGTGAATTCCGCCGCGGTGGTGGGGGCCGGGACGATGGGCGGCGGCATCGCCATGGTGTTGGCCAACGCGGGGATTCCGGTGCTGCTCAAGGAATCCGACCAGGCTGCGCTTGACCGCGGGCTGGCCAATATCCGCAGAAATTATGCGACTTCGGTGCAGCGCGGACGCTTCACCCCGCAATTTGTCGACGAGCGGCTGCAGCTGATCAAGCCCACGCTGAGTTACGACGATTTCGGCCAGGCCGATATGGTGGTCGAAGCGGTGTTCGAAGGCATGACGCTGAAGAAAGAAGTCTTCGCCGAACTCGATCGCGTGTGCAAGCCGGGAGCGATCCTGGCCAGCAACACCTCAACCCTGAACATCGACGAAATTGCGGCCGCCACCTCGCGGCCGGCGGCGGTCATCGGCACCCACTTCTTCAGTCCGGCCAACGTCATGCGGCTGCTCGAAATCGTGCGCGGCAAAGCCAGTGGTAAGGAAGTCATTGCCACCTGCATGCAGCTTGCGAAAAAACTGGGAAAGATCGGCGTGCTGGTGGGCAACTGCCGCGGTTTCGTGGGCAATCGCATGTTCAATCCCTACGTCCGCGAATCGGTTTTCCTGGTGGAAGAAGGCGCCAGCGTGGAAGCCGTGGACCAGGCTCTCTACAATTTCGGTATGGCCATGGGTCCGCTTGCCACCAACGACCTCGCGGGACTCGACGTCGGCTGGCGCATCCGCAAGGAGTACCGCCATCTGGAAAAACCCGGCATCCGGCAAGCCTTCGCGGCCGACAATCTGTGCGAGATGGGCCGTTTCGGCCAGAAGACCGTCGCGGGCTGGTACAGGTATGACGAGAACCGCCGGCCCACTCCGGACCCCGAAGTGGCCGCGCTGACGAAAAAGTGGTCCGCCGACGCCGGCATAACGCAGCGCCAGATCCCCGCCGAGGAGATCGTCGACCGCTGCATCTACGCCCTGGTCAACGAAGGCGCGCGTATCCTGGAAGAGGGATTTGCGCTGCGCGCGGTGGATATCGACATCATCTACATCAACGGCTACGGCTTCCCCGCCTATCGCGGCGGGCCCATGTGGTACGCCGACACCGTCGGACTGAAAAAAGTCTACGAGCGCATCACAGAATTTCAGCGCACCCACGGCGAACTCTGGGAACCCGCTCCGCTGCTGAAAAAGCTGGCCGCCGAAGGACGCACCTTCGCCGACTACGACCGCGCGCTTTAGGGTAGCGACTTCCTTCGTGTACCTTAGTGTCCTTGGTGGTTGAAGCCTTAAAGCATTAACCACCAAGGACACTAAGGAACACGAAGGAAATCCCCGACTCACATGAGAGAAGCTGTTGTAGTTGCCAGTTCGCGCACCGGCCTGGCCAAGTCATTTCGCGGCTCCTTCAACATGACGCGGCCCGAAGATCTGGCCGCCCATTGCATCCGGGACGTTCTGCGCAAGGTCCCGCAACTTGACCCCACGGAAATCGAAGACGTCATTCTCGGTTGCGGGCAGCCGCATGGCGTGCAAGGACATAACATCGCCCGCGTGTCCGCGCTGCACGCCGGGCTCCCGGTTTCGACGGCCGCGATCACGGTGAACCGTTTCTGCTCGTCCGGGCTGCAGGCCATTGCCATGGCGGCGCACCAGATTGTGGCCGAAGGCGCCGAGGCTGCCATTGGCGGTGGGGTAGAAACCATCAGCCTCATCGTTCGCGATAACGACCCCAGCCCCGGGGTTAAACAGAAATATCCCGGCATCTATATGGCGATGGGCGAGACCGCCGAGGTGGTCGCCAAGCGCTACCAGATCAGCCGCCGGGCCCAGGATGAATACTCACTGATCAGCCAGCAACGCACGGCCCGCGCCCAGCAGGAAGGCTTTTTCGCCGGCGAGATCGTGCCCATTAAAGTTACCAAAGCTGTGCTCGACAAAAAGACCGGCGGCGTGACCGGCACCGAAGAAGTCTGCTGCGACCGTGATGAGTGCAATCGCCCCGACACCACGCTGGAAGGACTGCTGGCGCTCAAACCGCATTTCGATCCCCACAGCGGACAAGGATCGGTGACGGCAGGGAACTCGTCCCAGCTTTCGGATGGAGCTTCCGCCACGCTTCTGATGTCGCGCCAGCGCGCCGACGAGCTTGGCGTCCCGTACAAGCTGATTTTCCGCGGCTTTCAGGTTGCCGGCTGCGAACCTGACGAAATGGGGATCGGCCCAGTCTTCGCCGTGCCCAAGCTGCTCGAGCGCCAGGGGCTGAAAATAGAAGACATCGATCTATGGGAACTCAACGAAGCCTTCGCGGTGCAGGTCATCTATTGCCGCGATCGTCTGCGGATCCCCATGGAGAAGCTCAACGTCAATGGCGGATCGATCTCGATCGGACACCCTTTTGGCATGACCGGTTCACGCATGGTGGGAACGATCGCCAATGAGATGGAACGGCGCAAGGCGCGCTATGGGGTGGTGACCATGTGCGTGGGCGGAGGCCAGGGCGCAGCCGGACTGTTCGAGCGGCCGGTCTGAGAACCGAGAACGAATAACTGATAACTGACAAATCCGATCCTGACCATGAAGCCTCCCCAACTGACCGTACAACAGATACGAGATTTTCTGGCGAGAGTTCCGTTTGCTGTGCTGCTGAAAATGAAACTTACCCGCGTACATCGCGATGGCGTGACCCTCGAGTGCGCCCTGCGTCATGGTTTGACCAACAGCGCCGGGGTCGCTCATGGAGGGGTGGCGGCGACGCTGGCCGACGCCGCGGTTGGCACGGCGCTCAACCGTCACTTCGGAGGCAAGCGCCCCCTCACCACGGTCGAAATGAAGATCAACTATTTTCTGCCGGCCAGCGCAGGCCGCATCTTCGCGCGGGCCCGGCTGCTTCGCGTCGGTTCAACCCTCTGCGTGGGAATGGTTGATCTCACCGACAGCCAAGGCAGCCAGCTGGGCGCTGCGCTGGTGACCTATATGTTGCTCGATACTCGCAGAGCCAAGGACCCTGCGTAACGGTATAAGGATTCCATGCCGCTTCGGCTCATCGACAATCTCGATTCCCTCAAAGATTTCGAAGGCCGTGAAATCGCGGTCAGCGATTGGTTCGAAGTCACCCAGGAGCGCATTCGCCAGTTCGCCGAGGCCACCGAAGATCGTCAGTGGATTCACCTCGATTCCGAGCGCGCTCAACGGGAATCGCCTTACGCCACCACCATCGCCCATGGATTTTTGACGCTTTCCCTGCTGAGCCATCTGTCGGCCCAGGCGATGCGAATTGAAAACGGCGTTGCCATGGTGGTGAATTATGGCTTGAACCGCGTCCGTTTTACCGCGCCGGTTCCGGCGGGTTCCAACATCCGCGCGCGGTTCAGCCTGCAATCGCTAAAGGATGTGGGCAAGGCGCGCGAAGCGGTGTTCGCAGTCACGGTGGAAATTCAGGGCCAGGCGGGCGAGAGTAAACCCAAGCCGTGCTGCGTGGCGGAATGGGTGATCCGCTACCACCGGTAGCGCTCTCGCGTGCGGTCTAATTTGAAAATCCCGGAAAGTGCGGCACGATCGCGCCAGGAACCTGCTGGTTCGCTGCCGGCGCGAAGCAGATTCCTCGCCGATAGACCTGGCTTCGGGATGACAAGGGCGGGGTTGTTTTGCGTAAGCCAACTCGTCAACCCGCGCTCGGGCCGTTGCGAGGGCCCCGCGGGGGCGCTATAGTGGTGCCGCGATCGCAGGGAGGCGCCCATGGCCGTAGCAACGCAGAACCCGCTCAATATTTCCGGAGCTCCCAGGTTTGCCACGCTGGAAGAAGAACGCCGGCATCGGAAACAACGCCTGGCCGGAGCCTTCCGCCTGTTCTCGCGTTTTGGATTCGATGAAGGCGTCGCCGGCCATATCACGGCCCGCGATCCCGAACGCCTCGACCATTTCTGGGTCAATCCCTTTGGCATGCACTTCGGACAGATTCGCGCCTCCGATCTGATTCTGGTAAACGACCGGGGCGAAGTGGTGGAAGGGAAGTATCCGGTGAACGGCGCGGCGTTTGCCATCCACTCGCAGGTCCACGCCGCCCGTCCTGACGTGATCGCCGCCGCTCACGCCCATTCGCTCTATGGGAAAGCCTGGTCGTCGCTGGGACGCCTGCTCGATCCCATCACGCAGGATTCCTGCGCGTTCTACGAGGACCACTCCTTGTTCGCGGACTTCACCGGCGTAGTCTATGAAACGTCCGAAGGCGAACGCATCGCCCAGAGCCTGGGCAACAAGAAGGCAATCATTCTCCGCAATCACGGCCTGTTGACCGTGGGCCATACGGTCGACGAAGCAGCCTGGTGGTTTATCACCATGGAGCGAAGCTGCCAGGCCCAACTGCTGGCCGAAGCCGTGGGCGCTCCGGTAAAGATCGACGCGGCCAGCGCCGCCATCACCCAACAGCAGGTGGGATCGCATACGGCGGGCTGGTTCCAGTTTCAACCGTTGTGGGCGCGCATCGTCCGCGAACAGCCTGATTTGCTGGAATAGGGCCTGCAATGGGAGAACGGGCGTCCCGCCCGTTCAAAGCCGAGACCTCACGGACTCACGCAAGCTCATCGACAAAAAGATCCGCCCGCAGAGGCTTGCCGGGAGAAACCGCATACCGGGAAAGGTCCGTGACCCCGGCCGCGGCCAGCACTTCGTCATCGATAAAGAAATTTCCAGTGGCGCTGCGACTATCGCGGGTGAGAATGTGCCAGGCCGCATCGGCGACGACCTCCGGCGTCCGCCCCCGTTCCGCCTCGGCGCCGGGAATCACCTGCAGCGCTGCCGTCGCGATAATGGTTCGCGGCCACAAGGCATTCACAGCAATGCCGACGGCGCGAAATTCCTCCGCCATGCCCAGCACGCACAGGCTCATTCCGTACTTGGCCATGGTGTAGCCCAGGTGCGGAGCAAACCATTTTGCCCGCAGGTCGAGCGGCGGCGAGAGGGTCAGGATGTGCGGGTTCGCCGCCAGCTTCAAATGCGGCAAACAGGCTTGCGAGCACAGAAATGTCCCGCGTGTATTCACTCCCATCATCAGGTCATAACGCTTCATCGGCGTCTGCAGCGTGCCGGTAAGGCTGATCGCGCTGGCGTTATTCACCAGAATATCGATGCCGCCGAAATGTTGGATCGCCTGCTGCACCGCGCCGTAAACCTGGTCTTCAAATCGAATGTCGACCACCAGAGGCAGTGCCTTCCCGCCCGCGGCTTCGATTTCCGCCGCCGCCGTGTAGATGGTTCCCGGCAGCCTGGGATGGGCCTGCTCGGTCTTGGCCGCGATCACAACATTGGCGCCGTCGCGGGCCGCGCGCAACCCGATGGCCAAGCCAATGCCGCGGCTGGCCCCGGTGATGAACAAAGTCTTGCCGCCCAGATTGGATGCAGCCGCCATCTTTCAGCCTCCTATTATCTTCACGAGAACGTGGTCACGATCATAACCTCGCGGACAATGCTGATACTTCTTGCGCTCGTGTATTATGCCCACCGGGGTTTCTGAAACTCCCGCCAGAGGTCTGGCCAGGCTGATCCATGAACGTGCCGCTTACACCCATCCGGTGCCTGTACCGCGCGGTTGATCTTTATGGAAAGAAGAGGGGCGTCGTTTGCGGCCCCAGTTCTTTCACTTACGGTGAATTCGGGGAGCGTTGCGAACGCCTGGCGGCCGGACTGCTTTCCCAGGGCATCCGCCCCGGCGACCGGGTTGCTTATCTCAGCTTCAACAACCATCGGCTTCTCGAGGGCTATTACGGACCGCCGCTGGTGCGCGCCATCGCGATGCCGCTCAACGTGCGCCTGCAGCCCGCCGAGCTGACTGCCATCCTCAATCACAGCGGGGCCAGCATGCTGGTCTTCGAAAGCGAGTTTGCTCCACTGGTCGAAGCGCTTCGAAAGCACTGCTCCAGCATCAAGACCTACGTGGCCATCGACCAGCCGGTCGCGCAGGCCGATCTTTTCCTGGAAGACCTGATGGCGCGCGACCGCATTTCGCGTCCTGATATTTTTTCCTTCGACGAAAATGAGATTGCCGAAATCTTCTACACCAGCGGCAGCACCGGCACGCCCAAGGGGGTCATGCTCTCGCATCGCACTCTCTATGTGCACGCATTGGGAATCCTCTCCACCTTTCAATGCAAAGACACTGACGTCGAGCTCCACACCATCCCGCTGTTTCACGCCAACGGCTGGGGACGTCCTCAGAGCATCACCATGAAGGGCAGCCGGCATGTGATGGTGCGCCGCTTCGAACCGGCCCACGTGCTGCGTCTCATTCAGGACGAAAGAGCCACTGGGATGACGCTTGTTCCCACCATGGCCAACGCGCTGCTCAATTGTCCGGAGCTCGGCAAGTTCGATACATCGAGCATGAGAGTGATTACCACCGGCGGCGCGGCGTCCTCGCCTGAGCTGATCGCCCGCCTGGAGCAGGCTTTCCATTGCGAAGTATGTTCCGGCTACGGACTGACGGAAACCAGTCCCGTCGCCACTACCGCGCAGACCAAAGCTACCGTGACCTGCACCGATGATGCCGACCGGCTCAACCATCTGGCGGCCGCGGGCTGGCCGCTGGTGGGCTCCGAAGTTCATGTCGTCGATTCCGAGATGCGCGACGTACCGCAAGACCGGCAAACCGTGGGCGAGGTCGTCATCCGCGGCGACAACGTGATGGACGGCTACTACCGCGAAGCCGAAGCCACCTCGGCAGCCATCAGCAACGGCTGGCTGCGCACCGGGGACATGGCGGTCTGGGACGAAGAGAACTACATCTACATCGTGGACCGGAAGAAAGACATCATCATCAGCGGCGGAGAGAACATTTCTTCGATCGAGGTGGAGAAGGCCATTTTCGCCCACCCCGCCGTCCTCGAATGCGCCGTGGTCTCGGCCCCCGATCCGCAATGGGGCGAGATCCCGGTCGCGATTGTCGTCCTGAAACCCGGCCAGCAACTGAACGAAGAACAATTGCTGGCGTCGCTCAAGCCGCGCATCGCCAGATATAAGATGCCCCGCCTGGTGAAGTTTGTAGACGGCCCGCTGCCCAAGACGGGCACCGGAAAGATGTTGAAGCGCCAGCTCCGCGAAGCCTTCTGGACTGGCAAAGCCACCCGCGTCCAGGGATGAACTTATCCCGCTGTCATCCTGAGCGGAGTCGCTGCTTCGCCTGGCGAAGCGGCGACGCAGTCGAAGGACCCCTATTGTTCCACTGCACACTCGAGTAGCGCCGGCGTCGCGCGCTCCGCTGCAGCGGTCGGCAAGCTGGTTGTGAGCAGTTTGCGCAAAAGGGTCCCACCCCTTGTCATTCCGAAGCCAGGTTTATCGGCGAGGAATCTGCTTGCTGCGAGCAGCGAAACAGCAGATTCCTCGCGCGTAAGCCGCGCTTCGGAATGACAATCCTTTGGGAATTCTCAGGCTGCACCTGCGCCAGCAGGCCACCCGCGCTGGCACCCCCATTCCGCCTCGCGTATATTGAACTCCTTCACGGCCATGACCGAATCCCCCAAAAACGTCGTCATTCGCGACCTGGAAAGCGTCGAGGATCTCGAACAAGCCGAAGCACTGGAGCGCGATGTCTGGGGGCTCGCCGACCGCGACGTCATGCCCCTGACCCTGATGATTGCCACCAGGGAAGCAGGCAGCGTCTGGGTAGGCGCCTTCGATGGCCCCAAGCTCGCCGGATTCGCCTTCGGCTTCCTGGCCATGGAGTCCGGACACCTCACCCTGCACTCCCACATGCTGGCGGTCCGTGAGGCCTATCGCGACCTCGACCTGGGATACAAACTTAAACTGGCGCAGCGCGAGCGCACCCTGGCCATGCGCATCCCGGAGATGACATGGACTTTCGATCCGCTGCACAGCCGGAATGCCCATCTCAACTTCGGCAAACTGGGCGTGGTCTCGGACACCTACAAAATCGATTTCTACGGACCGGAGACTTCGAGTGTTCTCCACCAGAACGGCACCGATCGTCTGTGGGTCAGATGGCCGCTCGCCAGCCGCCGCGTGCGCGATCGCCTGCAAGGCAAAGACTATCGGCCCGAGGTGCTCGACGTATTTTCGCGCTTGCAGCCCCTGCTTCAGTTCAATGGCGACGGCCGGCCGCTGCGCAACGATCTGGCGACCGCGCTCTCGCGCCAGCGCATCGCCATCCAGATCCCCAGCGACATTCTGACCATCGAACAAAAAGATCCTGGCCGGGCCAGGGAATGGCGGGAAGCCACGCGCTGGGCCTTCACCGAAAGTCTGCGCGCCGGATTCTTTGTGGCCGAATTCGCCCGGACGGTAGCCGGCAAGCAAGGCCCGGGCAACTACCTGTTGGAAAAAGGCCTGGTTACCGAGTACGTTCCCGAACTGCAAAGAAAGCCTGACACTCACTGACGAGGCTCATGCCGGATTCCCCCAATCCGCTGATTCTCTACGACGGGCTCTGTGGACTTTGCAACCGGCTGGTGCGGTTCGTGCTCAGGCACGACATCCGCGCACGCTTTCGCTTTGCCTCGCTGCAAAGCGACCATGCCGCCCGAATCCTGCAGCGTCACGCGCTGGAGTTCCAGGAGCTGGACACCATCTACGTGGTTGACGGAACCGGCGAACGGCCCAAGGACCGCACCGACGCGGTGATTTTTATCCTGCGCGAATTGGGTGGTTTCTGGAGAGTCGCCGCCACAGTACTGCGGATTTTTCCCCGGCCGTTGCGGGACTGGGGATACCGCATCGTGGCCGGTCACCGCTACCGCGTTTTCGGAAAATACGAAAGCTGCCCGCTCCCCGAAGCCAAGTATCAGGACCGATTCCTGGAGATTTGATGCGCAGGGGGTTCCTTCGGGCACCTTTGTGTCCTTCGTGGCTAATGAATTCGGTCGTCGCTGAATTTGTCTTTTCCTTCTGCGAGAGCAAAGCATCTGACGTGGAGCTCACAGGAAAGACAGCCGGCCATTGTGCAGCTGCCCGCCAGATCCTTCGGGACTAAAGTCCCTCAGGATGACGCCACTTCGAGATTGCATTGCAAATTCGCCTTCTACCAATGATTTGAGGACAGCAGACATTCCACACTCCGCCCTTGTAGAATCTGCAATGCACTTTCCTGACGAGGAACCAGCATGCCAGAAAAGCCTCCGGCGGCCGATGCCCGCACTAACATCGATTCCGTTCTGCACGAGGACCGCAAGTTCGAATGCCCGGAACCCTTCCGCCAGCAGGCACACATCAAGAGCCTGGAGGACTACGAGCGCATCTATCGCGAATCGGTCGAGCAGCCGGAGAAATTCTGGGGCGGCATCGCCAACGATCTGCACTGGTTCAAGAAGTGGGACAAGGTTTTGGAATGGAACCATCCCTGGGCCAAGTGGTTTGTGGGCGGCCAGCTCAATCTTTCCTACAACTGTCTCGACCGCCACGTGCAGACGTTCCGGAAAAACAAGGCCGCGCTGATCTGGGAAAGCGAGCCCGGCGAAGTCCGCACCCTGACTTACCAGCAGCTGCATCGCGAAGTGCAGAAGTTCGCCAACGTACTGAAGTCACTTGGGGTCAGAAAAGGCGACCGGGTTGCCATCTACATGGGCATGACGCCCGAGCTGCCGGTGGCCATGCTGGCCTGCGCGCGCATCGGCGCGCCGCACACCGTGGTCTTCGGTGGGTTTTCGTCCAATGCGCTGGTGGATCGCATTCACGACTCCCAGGCCGTGGCTGTCGTTACTCAGGATGGCTCGTTCCGTCGCGGCGCTGAAGTTAAATTATTTCCGGCGGTGGAAGAGGCGCTGAAGTCCTGTCCGTCGGTGAAGCATGTGATTGTTTACAAGCGCACCGGTTCGCCGATCAGCATGCAGCCCGGACGCGATCATTGGTGGCATGAGCTGATGGAGTCCGTCTCCGATGACTGCCCAGCCGAGCCGCTCGACGCCGAGCACCCCCTTTACATCCTTTACACTTCGGGAACGACCGGCAAGCCGAAGGGCGTGGTGCATACCACGGGAGGCTATTCCGTTGGCACGTATCTGACCACGAAATGGGTTTTCGATCTCAAGGAAGAAGACACTTACTGGTGCACCGCCGACATCGGCTGGGTCACCGGGCACAGTTACATCGTCTACGGACCGCTGCAGAACGGCGCCACCAGCCTGATGTATGAGGGCGCGCCCAACTTCCCCGAACCCGACCGCTTCTGGAGCATTATCGATCGCCACCTGGTGAATATCCTGTACACCGCACCCACGGCGATTCGTACGTTCATCAAGTGGGGCGAGCAGTGGCCCAGAAAGCACAAGCTCGACAGCCTGCGCCTGTTGGGCACGGTGGGCGAGCCGATCAATCCCGAGGCATGGATGTGGTACCGAGAAGTCATCGGCCACAACCGCTGTCCGATCGTCGATACCTGGTGGCAGACCGAAACCGGGCACATCATGCTCACTCCCATCCCGGGCGCGATTGCCACCAAGCCGGGCTCGGCCACGCGTCCTTTTCCCGGCGTGGTGCCGGAGATCGTCACCATGGACGGCAAACCTGTCCCTGAAGGCTCGGGCGGTTTTCTGGTTCTCAAGCAGCCCTGGCCGGGCATGCTGCGCACCATCTACGGCGATCCCGACCGCTATGTGTCGCAATACTGGTCGCAGATTCCGCCGACATACTTCACCGGCGACGGCGCCCGCAAGGACAAAGAGGGCTACTACTGGGTCATGGGCCGGGTCGATGACGTGATCAACGTTTCCGGCCACCGCCTGAGCACGATGGAAGTCGAGTCGGCGCTGGTGGCGCACGAAGCGGTCGCGGAAGCCGCAGTGGTGGCTCGTCCGGACGACATCAAGGGCCAGGCCATCTCAGCGTTTGTAACTCTCCAGCAGGGAAGAAAGCCCACACCCGAACTGAAAGAAGAGTTGCGTAAGTGGGTCGCCAAAGAAATCGGAGCCATGGCCAAGCCTGACGACATTCGATTTACCGACATGCTGCCTAAAACCCGCAGCGGGAAAATCATGCGACGCCTGTTGCGCGAGCTGGCCAGCAGCGGCGACGTGAAAGGTGACACCACCACGCTGGAAGACTTCGGCGTGATCGCCAAGTTGAAGGAAAGCGAAGAAGGATGAAGAGATTTACGGGTTGCCGGATTTTAGGATTTTCGAATCGAATAACCAGTTGCGGTCTGGCGGTTTTTCAATTCGTCAATTCGTCAATCCTAAAATCCGTCAACTGTTTCAATTTACTCGCCTGCACCCGTCATCACAATGGGCAGGGTCGGCGTGGTTGAGCCCTGTTCCGGCTCAATCGTGATGGCGAAGGTTTTGGCTTCCACTCCGGCGGGCAGCGGCGGTTCGATCACACTCGCGCTGCCGCGCGCATCGGGCTTGAACACGCCGGCCGGGATGGGCGCTCCACTGGCCGGAATCAGCCACAGCTCATAGGCCTTCTGCGGCGGCAGGACTGGCAGATTGCTGGCCAGGAAAATCAGGCTGGAGCGGTCACGAACGTAGATTGCTTTCCCCTGCGGCTGGGGAGGAGCTTGCGCGGCCACCAGGGTCACTCGCAGCGCGTCCGTCGAGGTGAGAGTGGAGACGACTTCCCGGGCGCGCTCGAGCTCGGCCTGCCGCTGCGTGGATTCGTCCTGCAAGCGGGCCACCCGCTGCGCCAGGCGATCGCTCTGCTTCCAGAAGAAACCCGCCGCCAGCAAGAACGCCGCTGCGGCCAGCCAGGGCAGGATGTTCCATGACGAACGGCGAGCCGGAATCTTTTGCGCTCGTGGTTCCTTCGCAATCGCTTTCAACAATCGCTCGCGCGAGCGTTGCGGCGGTGCCGGTCCCGACGTGGAAAGCGCGAGCAAAGCCGTGTCCCCGCGCAAGCGTTCAAGCTCGCGGCGGCAGGCCGCGCAGCCTTCCAGATGCTTTTCTACGGCAACGCGCTCATCGCCCTGCAGGGTCCCCAGGGCGAGCAGGGCGAGATCGTCGGCGAATTGGGGGTGCGCGTTCATACGTCAAAAGCCTGGCGGAGCGCCTGCAATCCGGTGCGAATCCGCGTCTTGATCGTACCCAGCGGCTCGCCGGTCCGGGCCGCGATTTCGGTATGGGTCAGCCCTTCAAAGTAAGCCATCTCGAGTGCGCTGCGTTGCGGCGCCGGCATGGCGCTCAACTCGCCCCGGATTTTCTCCAAGGCGCGCGAGCGTTCCGCCTCTCCCGCCAGGTCAGGTTCGACGGAAAGCACGACGTCGGCGATATCGCTTTCCGGACGCCGCTTGCGCAGGCCATCAATGGCGCGGTTGCGGGCAATCACCGCCAGCCACGCCCCCAGGTTGCCGCGGCCGGAATCAAACGCCGCCGGATTGCGCCACAACTGCAGGAACACTTCCTGCAACACATCTTCCGCGGCCCCGGTATCGCCCAGCACCCGCAAGGCTACCGCATACACCAGTCCAGAATAGCGGTCGTAGAGCGTGGCCATCGCGCTCTCGTCGCCCGAGCGGATCGCCCACAGCAGCGCAGCCTCGCTCATCCCTGCCTTGAATTCAGCGCCGGACAACGTTATCTCATCCTTTCAGAAGTACGGCCACAAGGCCTTCTGCGGATTGCCGCGGGCGGGCTTACTTTTGTGCCATCCGCCTTGCCCACAACCCGCCGACGAGCCGGAGTAAACTGTTGCCGAGAGGGCCATCAATGGGAGATCTAAGCCGCATCGGGGTAGCCATCGACACAGAACTGCTTCGCCGCTTCGACCGTTTCATTGCGGGCAAAGGTTACGAGAACCGTTCCGAAGCTTTTCGCGATCTCATTCGCGAGCGCCTGGTAGGCTCCGCCGTGGTTGCGCCCGACGCCTTCGTGGTGGGCACGGTCACGCTTATCTATGACCACCACACCCGCCTCCTGCCCGAGAAACTCACCGACCTGCAGCACGAGCATCACCACGTGATCATCTCGACCCTGCACGCCCACCTGGACCACGAAAGCTGTCTCGAGGTGGTCGTACTGCGCGGCCGGTCGAAAGAAGTGCAAAAGCTGGCCGACCGCCTGATCAGTACGAAAGGGGTTCAACACGGCCGTCTGGTCATGAGTTCTCCCCAGACCGCCGCCCACCACCACTGAGAACTGGGAAAAACCCGGTCACCGGTGACTCCGCAGGTTTGCCGAACCGCTACTGGCTCTTCATGGCCAACTGCCGCTCTTCCGGCGTCATCTGTTTCCATAGCACCTCGAGATCGCGCTGCACGCGCGAATTCCCGGGGTCGCCGTGTAGAGCCTTGGCGAACCAGCGATAGGCAGTAGGAAGATCGCGGTTCACGCAGTGCCCGGTGGCGTACATGGCGGCCAGCAAGGTCTGCGCCCGGGCGTTCGATTGTCGAGCGCCGATCTGGAGGTTTCGCTGGGCCCGTTCACAGTCCTCGGGAACGCCGCGCCCATACAGATATTTCTCGCCGTCGGCAACCAGGCGGTCTTCGAAGGCGTCCGCAGGAGCCGCCGGTGACGGCTTGGGGCTCACTGATTTCGGCGCGGGCACTGCGCTCGCCGTCCGCGTCTCCGTCCGCGCCGGCGCTGCAGTCTCGGGCACGCTTGTGGCTTGAGAACTCGTCGCCTGAGAAACCGGGGCCGGCGTTTTCGCCGCGGCCTGGCCGGAATCTGAGTTGTCGATAGGCGGCGCGCCTTCGTCCACGGCCTTCGGGGCAGCGGGCTGCGAGGTCTGGTCCGCGGGCTTCGGGGCAGCGGACGGGTTGTCCGGAGCAACACTCATGGCGGTTGCCGCGCCGGGCGACGGTGGTGCCCCCGCGGTGCTTGCCGGTTGCGCCTCCGGCGGGGCCGGGTTCGCAGTCGGCTCGACGGGTACGGGAGCCGCTGCCGCCGCCGACTCCGGGGCCGGAACCGGGGACGAGGGCGAACTCGATGGCGCCGCCGTACTCGCTGTCGGCTTCAGCATGATGCCCGACCAGGGGTAGCCGTCACGTTGCCAGTGCCACGCCAGCAGGGCTCCGCTGGCGACCAGCAGAAGCAGGGCGAGATAGAGCCGCGCGTGGCCCCGAGGCGGCTCGTCTTCCAACAGGTAGTCCAGGTCGCGCGATCTTTCATCGCCCAGGCCCAGAAAAGAAGGGCCGCTGACCGGAACTCGGACCCGTTCGCGCCCCACTTCAAGCGGGGCCGGGGGCGGAGGCGGTCCGAGAGGAGCTCCGCACATGCCGCAGAAACGATATTGCGGATTATTCTCCTGGCCGCATTGAACGCATCGCACTGTCATGGCAGTCGGCATAACTATACTAATTCAGATGCTGATTCGGCACGTCCCTTTGGTATGAGTACTCTTGCCGGGATGGGGTATTGCGGTGGTCCGAAGGCTGACGTCCGACGCCCGACGGCCCCGAAGCCCTTTGCCTTTACACCCCGGTCGGCAGCGTGTTACCTTAAATGCACGTTACGATCAAATTGAAACTAGAAGACAGGAGTGCATCAGGTTAGTGCTAGCCAGAGAGCAAAAGAAATCCCTCATCGACCAGTACGGCACGCATCCCACCGATACGGGCAGCCCCGAAGTCCAAATCGCGTTGCTAAGCGAGCGGATTGGCCAATTGACGGACCACTTCAAAACGCACCAGAAGGACCACGGTTCGCGCCGCGGTCTTCTCATGCTGGTCAGCAAACGTCGCCGTTTGCTGGACTACCTCAAGCTATACGATTCCGAACGTTATAAGACGGTTGTGCATAAGCTGGGCCTGCGCAAATAGGTTTCTGCGGGGCCGTTCCCGGCTCGGGGTGTATGCGCCGGAGCAACATCGGAATCAGCTGGCCGTTGCGCAGACGGCCTCAAGAAATAAAGGAAAAAGCCGCGAACGGTGTGTTTCCGGCCCTCCAGAACGCTACTGGCTCTTGCCCTTCAACTGTGCAGCCTCTCCCAACGGACGCGCGTGTGTCCTCCTGCCAAAAGGAAATGAATCATGAAACAAGAAGTATCAGTTGAACTCGCCGGCGGTAAAACCATCTCTTTTGAAACCGGAAAATTAGCCAAGCAGGCGCACGGCTCGGTGGTGGTGCGCATTGGCGACAACGTCGTTCTGGCCACGGCCACGGCCAATCCCGATCCCCGTGAAGGCATCGATTTCTTCCCCTTGACGGTTGACTATCGCGAATACACCTATGCTGGCGGACGCATCCCCGGCGGCTTCATCAAGCGCGAAGGCCGTCCCAGCGAGCGTGAGATTCTCACCAGCCGCCAGATAGACCGCCCGGTGCGCCCGCTGTTCCCGGATGGCTTCCGCTGCGAGACCCAGGTCATCGCCTTCGTGCTCTCCGCCGACACCGAGAACGACCCGGACGTCCTCGGCATCAACGGCGCATCCGCCGCACTCACTATTTCCGACATCCCGTTCGAAGGCCCCATCGGCGCCGTCCGCGTCGGCCTGGTGAATGGCGCATTCGTCATTAACCCCACCTACACCGAGATGCGCGAGAGCCTGCTGAACATCATGGTGGTCGGAACTGCCGACGGCATCGTGATGATCGAATCCGGCGCCAAGGAAGTGAAGGAAGAAACGGTGGTGGACGCCATCGAATTCGCCCACACCGAAATCAAAAAGATCTGCGCCGCCATCAACGATTTGCGGCAAAAAGCCGGGAAGCCGAAGCGCCAGGTCACTCCGCCCGAGTTCGACCAGGCTTACTTCGACGACCTGAAGAATCGCGTCGGCGCCGACCTGGCCGACCGCCTCAACACCCAGAAATATCCCAAGGCGGAAAGCTACACCCTGGTTCGCGAACTCAAAAAAGGGTTGCAGGCTGCCATCCCGGCGGAGGACGAAGCCGCGCAGAAGAAATTCAAGACCTACTTCGAGACCCTTCGCGAACGCATCTTCCGCGAACAGGTCATCGATCAGAAGCGCCGCCCCGACGGCCGCGCTTTCGATCAGATTCGCGATATCTGGATCGAAGTCGGCGTCCTGCCCCGCACCCATGGGTCCGCCATCTTCACCCGCGGCGAAACCCAGGCGCTGGTCACCACGACTCTCGGCACCAGCGACGACATGCAGCGCCTCGAAGTGTTCGAAGGCGAAGCCAAGAAACGCTTCATGCTGCACTATAACTTTCCGCCGTTTTCGGTTGGAGAGGTTGCCTTTCTGCGCGGCGCGGGTCGGCGCGAAATCGGTCACGGCGCGCTGGCGGAACGTTCCATCGCAAACGTCCTTCCCGGAGAAGACGCCTGGCCGTATGCCATGCGCGTCGTCTCCGACATTCTGGAATCGAACGGCTCATCGTCAATGGCCACGGTTTGCGGAGCCTCGCTGTCGCTGATGGACGCTGGCGTTCCCCTAAAGGCGCCGGTTGCCGGCGTAGCCATGGGCCTGGTCAAAGAAGGCGAGCACTACGCCATCCTGACCGACATTGCTGGCGCGGAAGACCACTACGGCGACATGGACTTCAAAGTTGCCGGCACCAAGGACGGCATCACCGCCCTGCAGATGGACATCAAGGTCGGAGGCATCACGGCGCAGATCATGCGCGAAGCGATGGCCCAGGCCCAGCGCGGACGCCTGTACATTCTGGACAAGATGAATGCGGTCATCTCCGCTCCCCGCGAAAAGGTTTCATCGTTCGCGCCGCGTATCTACACCCTGCAGATTCCGGTCGACAAGATTCGCGACGTTATCGGGCCCGGCGGCAAGATGATTCGCAGCATCATCGAGCGCACCGGCGTAAAAATCGACGTCGAGGACTCGGGCAAGATCAATGTGGCCTCGAACGACGAGGCTTCGGCAGCCAAAGCCCTGCAGATCATCGGCGACCTCACGGCCACAGCCGAGATCGGCAAGACCTATCTCGGCACGGTCACCCGGCTGGCTGACTTCGGCGCATTCGTCGAAATCATCCCCGGCACCGACGGCCTGCTGCACATCAGCGAAGTGGCGGAGCATCGCATTAAAGACGTCCGCGACGAGCTGAAAGAAGGCGACCAGGTACTGGTAAAAGTACTGGCCGTCGAAGGCAACCGCATTCGCCTGTCGCGCAAAGCCATCCTCAAGGAGCAGCGCGCCAAGATGGGCGGCGGCGAACTTCCACCTGAAAATGGTGGCGGAGAAGGCGGCGGCGAACCCGCGCACGCTCCTGCCCTGACCATCGAAGGCGGCGCTGACTTTGCCGACGACGAACCGAACTTCAACCGCGACGCGCCGGTAGCTGGCGGCGGCGGCGCAGACCGCGGCCCGGAACGCAGCGGAGATCGTGGCCCCGACCGGGGAGGCGACCGAGGTGGTGACCGTGGACGCCGTCCCGGCGGCGGAGGCGGTGGCCGTGGACGAGGCCGAGGCGGCCCCGGACGCGGTGGCCGTGGCGGTTTTGGCGGCGGCGGACACGGCGGAGGCCGCCACTAACAGAGAGTGTGGGCGGGACGCCCACCCGACAGCCGGCGGGACGCCGTCGCTACTCAGGCCGCGATAAAACATCGCGGCCTTTTTCTTTCCCCCGACCCTCGTAGGGGCGGGTGCCCCCACCCGCCCAGCCGAGCGCAGCTCGGCAACGCTCTCGCATGAGCGTATCCTGACGCCATGGACAAAAAAGAAATCGAGTCCCCAAAGCTGACCGCCAGGTTCCTGATCTGGATTACCGGATTCATGATCGTGCTATTCGCGCTGATCGCCCACTTCGTGTGGAGAGTCTTCTAGGCCGGGATGATCGGTGACAGAGCGCGGTCCGGAACTGCTATCGGCCCCAGCGTTTTAACTGAAGAAAGAACCAGACCGCGGGCAGGGACAATAGGCGCAGCGGCAACCACGCAATAGCGGTCAAACACCCCATGGGAACTGGAATAAAACCGGCTCCGAGTTGGCGTCGAGGCGGGGTTTGCATCAGAAGCTGACTTTATCATAGGAACCGTGACGGGGAACATCACGGGCTCTGCCATGCTGCGACTTGTTTTTCTCCTCGCTCTTCAACTCGTGCCGGCTGTCCTGCTGGTCCTGTTCGGATGGGGGTTCGAAAACCTGCAGACACTTCTGGTGAATCCCGCGCGTGCCGGTCTCACCGCGGTCACCCTCGCCGCCGTCTTCAGTGCGGCTATTCTCAGGTTGAACATTGACCCGCGCCGGCGAGGCTTGGGCCCGGTCGGAAGGCAAGCTCGGCAACTGGTTGTTTTACTTCTTCTGTCATTGGCTTTGCTCTGGTTTTTGCCCTTCGCCGATCGCCGGAGGATTTTCACTCTCAGACACGAATGCTGGCGCTACCTGGGCCTCTTGATGTACGCGATCGGCGCCGGAGTGCGTATATTTGCTTTGCATGCCTTGGGCGAACATTTCAGCGTCTACGTCACCCTACAACCGGACCATCGGCTGATACGGCAGGGTATCTACAGCAGCATCCGCCATCCCCTTTACCTGAGTCTGCTGCTGGCTCCAGCTGGTTTTGCCCTGGTATTTGCCAGCAAGCTTGCGCTTCCAATCCTGGTTCTGGCGGCGCTATTCGTACAGGATCGCATTCGGAAAGAAGAAGATTTACTGGCGGCGCACTTCGGTCACGAGTTCGCCGTCTATCGTCGCCGCACTTGGAAGCTGATTCCGCACATGTTCTGACGGAAAACTCGACCGTTCCACCTTGCAGGGCGGCCGCCAGCAAGCGCTGCTCGCTGCGCGTGAATCCGTCTTTGTCCGCGGTGAAGAAAACGTGGGCTTCCATTTATCTCCACGTCCAGCTGAGGCTGCCCCACCCTTGCGCTTTATGCAAGGGTGGGGGCGGGGATGCGGCAAAGACTACACCGCTCTTGCTTTTCCGGGCTGAGCACGCCGAGCGTTAGCTCTCGATGGCGAAAAGGGCCGTGACACATGAACATCTCCTACCGTTGCAAAAAGCGCAAGGATGGGGCAGCCTCAGAATGTGCCAGACTTAGGGAAAGAGTGTGCCAGCCCGCCAGCTGGGTGATGTCACAACGGCAGACTCTGTCCGGTTATCGAACTCCCCACTCAAGCCAAAACTGGACTTCAGTGGGCCTCCGCCAATCAAGGTCTTTCTTTTTTATTTTCTCCAGCCGCCTCCCACTCCGCCGCCAGCGCCTGAAATTCCTCAAATCCGTGGAAAGCGTGAAACTCAGGGGCGGCGAGCGCCGAGGCCTCATGAAAGCCCCCGGCGAGCGCCAGTCGCAACTCGCTGAGCGTGCGTTTTTTATCCATCAGCAGGGCGTAGACTCGTGCCCGCTGATAGTGCGCGAAGGCAGGATTGGCCGCTCCTGCCGCGGCAAGATCGAAATAGATCAAGGCCGCACGATAATCCTTCTGTTCCATGCTGTGCTGGCCCGATTCATAGGCAGCGATCACCAAACCTCCCAGTGCCCGCCGTACCGCCAGGGTTTTTATCTCACTCGATTTCTGAGTGTCGTCGGCCCGTTTCTTGAGATCAGCAAATTCGTTTATCAGCGCGCCGACATTGACATTGTCGCTTTCGCCGGATCCGATCGCCTGCATTTGCGATGAAAGAGGATCGCTGATCCGCGCCTGCTGCTCCAGGGCCGATGTCTCCTGCTTTTGTTCGACTTTCAAATTCTTGTTTTTCGCCAGCTCAGCCAGAGAATTCTCGGCCGAACTTACGTCAGTCAGGCGCTTGAAATCCCGCACCAGGGACTGGTATTGTCGCACCGCCGCGAGCAAACTGTTCTTCGCCTGCAGCTCGCGGGCTTTGGCCAGTTCCTCGTCTGCGGTTTGCTGAATGCGCTGCGGGTCGCGCGGCAACACGTTCGCCTCCATGGCCCGGATATCCATCCAGTTCAGCGCCTCCAGCCACACCTCTGGCGGGGCCCATCCATGCTGCCCATCGAAGACTTGGATCCTGTACTGCACCCCGGCTTCTTCCAGCTCTCTTCGCAGTTCTACGAACTCCGCGTAGTTGAAGTCGGCAGTGCCCACGGCGCCAAAGTATGTGAACCTCATGTTCGGCACTGGCGTTTTGCCGATCGGAAAACCGGCAGCGTTTGCGATCACCCCGGCCGCACAACCTTCGCAGGAAAGCGCGATGGCCGTAGCCAATCGCGCTCCACCTGACATCCCAGCAAAATAACGGCGCCGTTCTTCGACCGGAAATCGTTCCTGTGCATCGTTCCAGACCGCATTCGCGGCTGTAGCCGAATCTGTCACGGATCCGTTGCGGGAGTTGTTCGATGCCACCAGGATGTATCCGAATTTCTCCGCGGCCGCTCGTGCCGCCTCTACGGCTACTTCGCCCCGGGCAAGCGGGTCAAAAAGATAGACAATCGGCCACTTCCGTATGGCAGAGAACGTGGAAGGCAGATAGAGGGCATAACTCTGGTTGCTGTCCGCGCTGCACACCACTTTGGGAATCACCTTGGCGGTCGGAAAAGGCAAAGGCGCGATCTGAGCCTGAGCGTGTCCTTGGGCAAATCCCACGCAGACAATGCTCAGGATCGCGCGATGCAATCTCATAAGTTGGTGGGATCCATACACGAGGTAGGGGTTGCGAAGATCGTCGTGGCGCAGCTTGCCGGCGCCAGATCAATACTGTCCATACCGTCCCCGTACCGAATCCAGCAGCTTCCGCGAGTCGTAGCCCACACCGTCCTTGAAAACAATCTCGACATTCTCGATGTCTGAAATCTGCTTCGAGGGATCTCCTTTGATCACCACCAGGTCGGCGTTCTTTCCCGCGGCGAGCGAGCCGATCTGTTTGTCCTTGCCCATATAAACCGCGCCGTTCAGCGTGGCAATCTTGATGGCCTCGACGGGCGAGAATCCGGCTTCGACCAGCAATTCAATCTCGCGCTGGTCGCCGAATCCCGGCAGCACATCACCCCGTCCAGTTGGGTCAGGACCGGCGAGCAGCAGGCCGCCGGCGGCGACGAAGGCTCGTTCCAGTTCCAGGTCATGCTTCCACAGCAACGCAGGATCGATTTTGGGCGCCGGCGCGGACGCGGGCCGCGGCTGCCGCAGCAGGAAGAAATCTTCCCGCGCCTCGGGAGTCATGGCCTCGAGGGCCTGCTGCCGCAACGGCGGACGCCCTCCACCCAAGTCTCCTTCGAAGACCGGCAGAGTCGAGGTGATGGCCACATGATGACTAACGAGCGTGTCGATCAGCTCTTTGGCCTCGGGAGTGTCCGGAGCCATGCGGGCCAGGGTTTCATCGCCCGCGCTTTGACTGCAGACGTCGGGCTTCTTGTCGGTATCGAGCTGCGTGTTGACGAAGAAGCCATGCTCGAGATCATCGATGCCGAGCTCGGCCGCCTCTTTGTAGGTCACGGAACAGAGATGGCCGGTCACTTTGATGCCGCGCTTGTGGGCGGCATCAATCGCCGCCTTCAACTCGGCGCGGGTGATGTTCATGTAGGCCTTGAACGAGGTCACTCCGCGATCGGCCCAGTACTCAACCGTCTGCCGCGCGTCGTCGGGCCCGGTCAGGTGCGGCATCTGGAGGAAGTAACTTTCCGCACCCTCGAGGTACGGTCCGGTGACGTCCAGATGCGGGCCGGGAAGCTTGCCGGCGTCGATGTCGTGCTTGAGGTTCAGGTCGGCATAGGGTTCGACGCTGCCGGTGGTGCGCATGGTGGTGACGCCGCCGGCGAGATAGAGACGCGGCGCGGAGAAAGTCATCTGCGGCACCACGACGGGATCGTCAAAGTGCCGCCGGCTGTCGAGATTCGGCCGCGCGATATAAAACAGGTGATCGTGCATGCCGACGATGCCGGGCATCACGGTGTAACCGCGAAGGTCGAGGACGGCGATGCCTTTGGCCGCCGCCACATCGGCGCCTTTCTCGATCGCCGTGATCTTGCCCGCGTCGATCACAACGTTCTGATCGTCGACCGCGGCCGCTCCGGTGCCGTCAATGACGCGCACGTGAGTGAGGACGACTTTGCTGGAGTTGACCCGGACGAACTCCTGCACCGCCTTCGAGAGCTCGGAGGTTTGGGCATAGGCGGTGAGAGAAGCCAGCAGCAGCACGAATACCCGCGACAACAGGCGCAATGGCATGAACGTCCTCCACGGAACGGAGAACATTGTACGTGACCGACGATTTGATGGCGCCAATGCACCCGTTGGGTCGGTTGCAGTTTGTGCTAAAAGCGCACGAGCGTGGGCGCTCGCGCCTACACCCGCGCGGGCGTCGCTGCGCGCTTGGGCAGGATTTCTCCGATGCGGCGAATCTGCGCGCCCACGCCCTTGAGTTTTTCTTCGATATTTTCGTAGCCGCGGTCGATGTGATACACGCGGTCGATGATGGACTCGCCTTCCGCCACCAGCGCGGCCAGGACCAGCGACGCCGACGCCCGCAGATCGGAAGCCAGGACCGCGGCCGCGCTCAGCGGCGACGGGCCGCGCACCACGGCGCGGCGTCCCTCGATCTTGATGTTGGCGCCCATGCGCATCATTTCCAGGGCGTGCATGAAACGGTTTTCGAAAATGTTCTCGGTGATGATCGACGTGCCCTCGGCCTGGGTGGCCAGCGCCATGTACTGGGCCTGCATGTCGGTGGGAAAGCCGGGATACTCCTCGGTGATGATGTCGGCGGCCTTGATGGGATTGTCGCCCATCACACGCACCGCGTCGGCGCTGGGCCGGGTCTTGACGCCAACTTCGGCCAGCTTTTCGAGCAGCGTGCCCAGGTGGGCGGGATCGCAACCGGCGACGTTCAAATCGCCGCCGGTCATGGCTCCGGCAATAATGAACGTGGCGGCCTCGATGCGGTCGGGAATGATTCGATGTTTCGCGCCATGCAGTTTGCTGACGCCTTTGATGCGAATGGTCGAAGTTCCGGCGCCTTCAATCTGAGCCCCCATTTTGTTGAGCAGTTCGGCAAGGTCGGCAACTTCAGGCTCGCGGGCGCAGTTCTGCATGACGGTCTCGCCCTCGGCCAGGGCGGCGGCCATGAGCAGATCTTCAGTGCCGGTGACGGTGATCCTGTCGAACAGTATTTCGTTGCCCTGGAGACGTTCGGCGCTGGCCTCGATGTAGCCGTGGTCTTGCGTGATTTTAGCGCCCAGGCGTTCCAGTCCTTTGATGTGGAGATCGATGGGGCGGGCGCCGATGGCGCATCCGCCGGGAAGAGAAACCCGGGCACGGCCGCAGCGCGCCACCAGCGGCCCCAGCACAAGCGATGAAGCCCGCATCTGCTTGACCAGTTCGTAGGACGCTTCGGGACTGGTCAGATTGCGGGCGCAAATAGTGGTGCGATGCTGGGCGCGGCCGTATCCCAGTTCGACTTCGGCGCCCATGGCGGAAAGCAATTTGCGGGTGGTTTCTATGTCGCGCACCTGCGGGATGTTTTCCAGAATGACCGGCTCTTCCGTGAGCAGGGCGGCGGCCATGGCCGGCAGGGCGGCGTTTTTGGCTCCGCTGACCCGAATTGTCCCCAGCAGCGGATTGCCGCCGCGGATCACAAATTTGTCCATAGGCCCGTCTATTCTAACGGCGACCGCGGAAAACCGTAGCCAGGAAATTGTTACCCAGGAGGACACGGCCTGCGGGTCAGGACCCGATCGAGTGGCGGATTGATGTGGTCGCGGGCGACTCGCCCGCGCCGGGGTGGGCGGGACGCCGGCGCTACTAAAGCCTACAGGCTGCGCGCTGCGGCGATTGCCCGCCGCACATGGCCGCCGGCGGATTTCAGCGCTCGCTCCGCTTCCTTGCGGTCCACTTGCGCTTGTAACATCACGAGTCCTACCGGGACGCTGTTTCCGGCCGCCCGCAAAGCCTTTCGGGCGATTTCCTCACTCACCCCCGCGGCCTGCTGCAGGATGCCTACGCCCCGCGCCGCCAGCTTCGAATTTCTGGGAGTAACGTTGACCATGAGGTTGCCGTAGACGTATCCCAGCCGAGTCATGGCGCCGCTGGAAAGCATGTTCAGCACCATCTTCTGCGCCGTGCCGGCTTTCATGCGAGTCGATCCCGAGATCACCTCCGGCCCCACTTCGGTCACGATGGCGAGGTGCGCCGCCCTTTGCAGGGGCGTGTTGCGATTGCAGGTGACGGAAACCGTGTGCGCCCCTTTACTCCGCGCATATTCGACGGCGGCGACGGTAAACGGAGTACGTCCGCTGGCCGCGATCCCTACGATCACGTCGTTCCGGCCCGGTTTTCTTTTCGCCATGTCACGCCGGCCCAGTTCGCGGGAGTCTTCGTCCGCCTCCACGGCCGAGGCCAGGGCGGCGGGGCCGCCGGCCATGATGAACTGCACGGTCCGAGGATCGACGTTGAACGTGGGCGGACACTCCGCCGCGTCCAGCGCGGCAATACGGCCGCTGGTGCCGGCGCCGACGTAGATCAGCCTTCCGCCTCGCTTTAGAGCATTCGCGATCAAGCCGACGGCGCGCGCGATCTGGGGCAGGGCGCGCCGCACTGCTTCCACCACTTGGATGTCCTCGGAGTTGATGACGCTGACGATTTCCGAGCGATGACTTCAAGTCCAGGTCCGCCGAAGCGCGGTTGGGCTGTTCGGTGGTGAGCCGGCTCAGGTTCTCCCGCGATCGACTGGCCGCTCGCTTCAAAGCTTTTTCTCCAGCGCTTCCACGATGGCATCGTGAAAGGCGGGCCGCACATCCTTGATGGTCTTATTGCTGCAGTCAGGCCAGGTCCGGTTGGTCAGCAAGGTGATGGAAAGCTGGCGCTCGGGATCGATCCAAAGCGATGTGCCGGTATAGCCCAGATGCCCAAACGAACGGGCGGAGAAATATTTTCCCGACTGCGAGGGCGAGGAAGGAGTGTCCCAGCCCAATGCCCGGGAAGTGCCGGCTGGCGCGGTTTCCCGGCGAGTGAAGAGCGCCAGGGTTTCCGGGCGAACCAGCGGGCCTCCTCCTTGCAGAAGAACGTTGGAAAAGATCGCCAGGTCTTCCGCGGTCGCGAACAGGCCGGCGTGTCCTGCAACGCCGCCCAGCACGCTGGCATTTTCATCCTGCACTTCGCCCTGGATGATCCGCTTTCGGAAGGCGCGGTCATCGGCGGTGGGCGGAATCGCGGCGCGCCAGGCGGCCGGCGGGTTGAACGCGGTGTGCGACATGCCCAGCGGGCCGAACAGTTCGCGCTGGCAGAAACGGTCAAGACCCTCATCGGCGACGCGCTCCAGGACGGTCGCGAGAATGATGAAACCGATGTCGCTGTACACCGCTTTCGTGCCCGGATCGGCCGCAAGCGGAGTGACGAATGCGGCCGCGAGCAGTTCATCCCTGGTCTTTGCCTTCAAGAAAAAGCTTTTCGTACGCGGGCAGCCCGGAGGAGTGCGCCAGCAGCATGTGCACGGTTACGTCGCTGCGCCGCGCATCGCTGCCGGCGAACTCCGGCACGATGCTGACCACGGGCGCTTCCAGGTCGATGAGGCCGCGCTCATAGAGAATCATCGCCATGCTGGTGGTCGCAACCGCCTTCGAGACCGACGCCAGATCAAAGACGGTAGCGGTGGTGACGAGAGGAGATGCGGGCTCATAGGTGAAACGGCCGAAAGCCTTCAGCGCGACTAATTTGTCCCGGCTGGTCACCGCGATGGAAGCGGCGGGAAAGGCCGCCTGGGCGATGCCTTTTTGTATGACGTCGAACGCCGAGGCAAAGATCGCGTCCTGTCGCTCGAAGGCGGGAGCAGGGAAGCGAGAGGCCTGGCTGCTGGTCTTCGGCGAGGAAGAGCTTTCAGACAAGGGAGTGATGTGCTTGATGTTCGGGTTATAACAAAGTTCCGGGAATGGGTAAAGGTGGGAGGCACGACATTGCGGTTGACACGGCTCTCTATCGTTCTATAATGATTCTCATCCGATAATCATGCGTCTCACCCATGAACAGTTCCGTGAGCTGGCCGCGAAGCATGGGCTGGCGGTCACGCACCAGCGCCAGGTGGTCTATGAGGCCGTCATCGCTGCCCACGGACACTATTCCCCGGAAGACATCTACGCCGCGGTGCGGCGGCGCATTCCATCCATATCGCTGGCCACGGTCTACAACAATCTGCGGCTGTTCATCGAGTGCGGGTTGCTGCGAGAGGTCACTCCGCATGCGGCCACGTTGCGGGTGGACGGCAATCTCAAACCTCATCACCACCTGGTTTGCTCGCGCTGCAAATCGGTGCAGGACATCGAAGGAGAGTTCATCGATTTCAACCGGCTATCCCGGCATCTGCCGGATGGCTTTGATCTGACGCAGCCGTTGGTCGAGGTCTTTGGCCTCTGCCGCCGCTGCAGCGCCAAGAAATAATTGTTTCATGGAGGCCGGGCGTCCGCGCCCGGCTGGACGGGCGAGACGCCCGTCCTCCATCACACGGTACGAATTCAAGATTCGAAGGACGGAAAATATGGAAAATACACTCGCGACTTCATCGGGAACTGTTTCGCCCGAAGCTAAAGACAAAAGCACCGCAACCGAGTCGAAGTGCCCGGTAGCGCACGGCGTTCGAAGATCCCACACCAATACAGACTGGTGGCCGAATCAGGTGAACCTGAAGGTCCTGCACCAGCATTCTCCGCTGTCCGATCCCATGGGCAAGGAGTTCAATTACGCGAAAGAATTCAAGAGTCTCGACCTGCAATGCGGTGATCAAGGACCTGAATGCCTTGATGACGGACTCGCAGGAGTGGTGGCCGGCCGACTTCGGGCACTACGGAGGGCTGTTCATCCGCATGGCGTGGCATAGCGCGGGCACGTATCGCATCGGCGACGGCCGCGGCGGCGCCGGAAGCGGTCAGCAGCGCTTCGCGCCGCTCAATAGCTGGCCCGACAACGTGAACCTGGACAAGGCGCGCCGGCTGCTGTGGCCGATCAAGCAGAAGTATGGTCGGAAAATCTCCTGGGCCGACCTCATGATTCTCGCCGGCAACGTCGCCCTGGAATCGATGGGCTTCAAGACGTTTGGTTTTGGCGGCGGGCGCGAGGACGTCTGGGAGCCCGAAGAGGACATCTACTGGGGACCGGAAGGCAAGTGGCTGGCGGACGAGCGCTACAGCGGCGATCGTGATCTTCAGAATCCGCTGGCTGCGGTGCAGATGGGTCTGATCTATGTGAATCCGGAAGGGCCGAATGGAAAGCCGGACCCGGTGGCCGCGGCGCGGGACATCCGCGAGACCTTTGCACGCATGGCGATGAATGACGAGGAGACGGTTGCGCTCATTGCCGGCGGACATTCAGTTCGGCAAGACCC
Source organism: Terriglobia bacterium (assembly GCA_963734455.1). GTDB lineage: Bacteria > Acidobacteriota > Terriglobia > Terriglobales > Acidobacteriaceae > JAIQFF01. The sequence continues at coordinate 1,408,649 of CAVTHC010000003.1, read as the reverse complement.
ACGGTGCCGGCGTTCCCGCTGACTATGTAGGACCCGACCCGGAAGGCGCGAACATCGAGGACCAAGGCCTGGGATGGAAAAACAAACTGGGCAAAGGTTGTGCCGGTGACACTATCGGCAGCGGCCTGGAAGTCACCTGGACCACCACGCCTACCAAGTGGAGCAACAACTTCTTCACTAACCTGTTCAGCTACGAATGGGAACTGACCAAGAGCCCGGCCGGGCGCGCACCAGTGGACCCCGAAAAATGGCGCCGGCAGCGGCACAGTGCCTGATGCGCACGATCCCTCGAAGCGGCACGCGCCTTCCATGCTGACCACGGACCTGGCTTTGCGGTTCGACCCAGCGTACGAAAAGATTTCACGGCGCTTCTACGAACATCCCGACCAGTTCGCAGACGCGTTTGCGCGGGCGTGGTTCAAGCTGACGCACCGCGACATGGGACCGATCCCGCGCTACCTGGGCCCGCTGGTTCCGAAGGAGACGCTGCTGTGGCAGGATCCGGTTCCGGCTGTGGATCATAAATTGATCGGGGAGCAGGACGTTGCCGCACTGAAGGCGAAGATCCTCGCATCCGGATTGTCGATCTCCCAACTGGTTCGCACTGCCTGGGCATCGGCGGCGTCGTTCCGCGGCTCCGACAAGCGCGGCGGGGCAAACGGGTCGCGCATTCGCCTGGCGCCGCAAAAGGATTGGGAAGTGAACCAGCCGGCTGAACTGGCAAAGGTGCTGCCCAAGCTGGAGGCGATCCAGAAGGAATTCAACGCGTCGCAATCGGGTGGGAAAAAGGTCTCGCTGGCCGACCTGATCGTTCTGGGCGGCGATGCGGCGATCGAGAAAGCCGCCAAGAACGCCGGGCACGAGGTGAAGATCCCGTTCTCGCCGGGACGCACCGACGCTTCGCAGGAGATGACCGACGTGCACGCATTTGCCGTGATGGAGCCGGTGGCGGACGGGTTCCGCAACTATCTCCGCAAGGGACAGGCTCTGTCGGCGGAGGAGTTGCTGGTGGATCGGGCGCAGCTGCTGAAACTGACTGCCCCCGAGATGACCGTTCTCCTCGGCGGCCTGCGCGTCCTGAATGCGAACGCGGGACAGGCCAAGCACGGCGTCTTCACCAAGCGGCCCGAGACGCTGACCAATGATTTCTTCGTCAACCTGCTGGACATGAATACGAAGTGGCAGCCGTCCAATCAGTCCAACGGCTCGGGGGACGTCTACGAGGGGCGCGACCGGAAGACCAATGAGGTCAAATGGACTGCTTCGCGTGTCGATCTCGTCTTCGGTTCGAACTCCCAGCTGCGGGCACTCGCAGAAGTCTATGCGTCTAACGACTCGAAGGAGGCGTTTGTGAAAGACTTCGCGGCGGCGTGGACCAAGGTCATGAACCTCGATCGCTACGACCTGGCCTGAGATCGGGGAAAGAAGCTGCGGGCCTCTCCCGCCAGATCGCGCTGGACGAGGGCCACCCGTCGCCGCCCGGACTGCGCGCCGGCGATGCCTGGCGATGCCTCAAACGGCACCCCCTTACTTCAGTTCCTTGAGCATCGCCGCGGCGCTTGTGTAAATTCAAGGCATCCACTCAATTCTTACAACTCGCCGGGTGCGGACCTATTGCCTTGCCGCGTCCGTGTTTCTGTTCAGCCTTCTTCCCCGGCCGGCTTCGGCGGCCACGGTAAAGAGCGCGAACGCCCCAAACCTGGCAGTCCTCGACTCGATTGTCCTCGATGCCATCCATGACCATCAGATTCCCGGCGCGGTGCTGCTGGTGGGGCACAACGGACAGGTGGTCTATCGCAAGGCCTTCGGCAATCGCGCGCTTAGAGCCGCGCCGCGAGGCCATGACGGCCGACACTATTTTTGACATCGCGTCCCTGACCAAGGTCGTGGCCACCACCACGGCGGTGATGCAACTGGTGCAAAAGGGCGAAGTCCGGGTGAATGATCCGGTGGCAAAGTACATTCCTGAATTCGCCGCGAACGGGAAAGACGACATCACCGTCCGCAACCTGTTGACGCACTTCTCCGGCCTGCGCGAAGACTTCGATCTGGATCCGCCGTGGCAGGGGCGCGACGCCGGCTTGCGGCTGGCCTTTGCGGAGAAGCCGGTGTATCCGCCGGGCTCCCGCTTCCTCTATAGCGACACGAATTTCATCGCGCTGGGCGCGCTGGTGGAACGCGTGACCGGAACCTCTCTCGATCAATACTGCGCCCGGAAAATCTTCGCCCCGCTGCAGATGTCGCACACCCGCTTTCTGCCGCCAGCAAGCCTGGCGATCGAAGATTGCTCCCACCGAATATGACGAACAGGGCAAGATGCTGCGCGGCGTGGTGCATGATCCGCGGGCGCGCCGCATGGGCGGCGTGGCCGGGCATGCCGGAGTCTTCTCCACCGCCGACGATCTCTCGAAGTTTGCTCGCGCCCTGCTGAAGGGCAGTCCGATCCTGGCCGCGAGACGTGGTCGAGAAAATGACCACGCCGCAGCAACCGCCGACCGCGCAGGTGCTGCGGGGTTTCGGCTGGGACATCGATTCGCCGTTTTCGAGCAATCGCGGCGACCTTCTTCCCGGTGGGATCGTTCGGCCACACCGGGTTCACCGGCACATCGCTGTGGATCGATCCTACGACCCAGACTTACATCATTCTGCTGACCAACGCCGTCCATCCTCGGGGGAAGGGAAGCGCGATCGCGCTGCGCTCGAAGGTTGCCACGGCCGTGGCGGCGGCTCTGCCGCTCACCGTCAGCGAGAAGGACGAGCTGCGCTGGCAGAGCATCACCGGATACAACGAGGCCCAGACCGCGGCCCGCCGCGTGGCCACGCGTAACGGAACGGTACAGAGCGGCATCGATGTGCTGGAGGCCCACAATTTCGATGTGCTGCGCGCCTCCACCGGAAAGAAGAAAGTCGGACTGCTCACCAACCAGACCGGCGTGGACTCGCAGGGACGCCGCACCATCGACGTGCTTGCCCAGGCGCCGGGCATCTCACTGGACGCGATCTTCAGTCCCGAACACGGAGTCACCGGCGAACTGGACACGACCGACGTGGCCAATACGAAGGACGCGGTTACCGGCATCCCCGTCTACAGCGTGTACGGCGCCAAGGAAGCCCAGCGCCGGCCGTCGATCGACGTTCTGAAAACTCTCGATGCGGTTGTGTTCGATGTCCATGATGTCGGCAGCCACTTCTATACCTACGAAACCACCCTGGGATATTTTCTGGAAGCCGCGGCCAAGGCCGACATTGAAATCATGGTGCTTGACCGCCCAAACCCGATCACTGGATCCTTCGTGCAGGGCGCCATCCCCGATCCCGGCCACGAGAGCTTCGTAAATTATTTTCCTGTGCCGGTCCGTCATGGCATGACCATGGGCGAGCTGGCAAAAATGTTCAACACCGAGCGCAAGATCAATGCCCGGCTGACCGTCATCCCCATGGAGGGATGGATGCGCGGCGATTGGTACGATGCCACCGGCTTGCCCTGGGTCAATCCTTCGCCCAACATGCGCAGCCTTAACGAAGCGACCCTCTATCCCGGCGTGGCACTCGTCGAATACACCAACGTTTCGGTTGGTCGCGGCACCGACACCCCTTTCGAGTTGCTGGGTGCGCCCTGGATCAAGGGCACGGAACTGGCGCAATATCTGAATGCGAGAAACATTTCCGGTGTGCGGTTCGTCCCGGTCCGCTTCACTCCCAGCGCCAGCAATTACTCCGGCCAGAAATGCGAAGGAGTCAATATTTTTGTGGTGGAGCGCAATGCTCTAGACTCGGGCGAGCTGGGGGTTGAGCTGGCCTCGGCGCTGCACAAGCTTTATCCCGAGCAATACCACATGGAGCGCATGATCGAGCTCCTGGGCAACCAGTCGGTGTACGACGCGGTGGCCGCCGGCCAGGATCCTCGTCGGATTGCCGAGGACTGGCGCGAGCCGCTTGAGAAATTCCTCCAGCTGCGCCAGAAGTACCTGATTTACAAGTAGGGTCCGACCCCTCCGTGGTGCCGTAATTCCGCTAGAATGTCGAGTGACGAATCTGTCTATCCCGGGAGTTGAGGATGAAAGCTGTGAAACCATCTGCGCCCGCAAACTTAATGTATCGCTGTTCCGGTCCCAATTGCGGGACGTTGAAGGGAGCCACCGACCGCTGGTGGCTGATGTGGACTTCGTTCGTGGAATTCAACCGGCCGGTGCTCTACCTGTGTCCCTGGGATGACGAGATTGCCCAACGGGAAGGCACTCTGCACGTCTGCGGCGAACTCTGCGCCCAGCGCCTGCAGTCGCAGTTCATGGGAAACGTCAGGGAGAACCAGCGGTCGGCGAGCGTGTAGGCGGCGAGGACGAAGATGGCGACAAACTTTCGCTCCTGAATTTGCATCGTAGTAGGTATATCGGGCCATGCCGGCGCCATCGCGTTTGGCCTGTGCTTTGGGGAGTTCATCGATGCGCACAATCATTGTGATGTTTCTGGCGTGCGGCCTGGCCGTGGCCCAGGCGCCTCCTGCTGCGACCTCTGATGCCAGCCAGTTGACGATTCCTTCCGGAACGAAAGTGCCGCTGGCGCTCAAGCAATCCATTTCCACCAAAAACGCGCGCGAAGGCGATGCGGTGTACGCGGTGACTACATTTCCGGTCGTCATCAATGATCGCATTGTGATTCCCGCCGGCACCTATGTACAGGGCCGCATCAGCGAGGTGAAGCGGGGCGGACGGATCAAGGGCCGCGCCGAAGTGCTGATGCACTTCAGCACGCTTATCTATCCCAGCGGCTACACCGTGGTGCTGCCCGGCGCGGTCGAGAATGTTCCCGGGGCTGAAAAGACCTCGATGAAAGACGAAGAAGGCACCGTCCGCCAGGACAGCCAGACCGGCGAGAAGGCCAAGACCGTGGCCACGGCCGCGGGGACCGGGGCGGTCATAGGCGGCCTCAGCAATGGCGTCAAGGGCGGACTGATCGGCGCCGGGATCGGCGGCGGCATCGGCACCGCGATCGGACTTCTGAGCCGGGGCAACGACGTCAGGATGGAAGCCGGGACGACCTTGGAAATGGTGATCCAGCGCGAGGTTCCGCTGGATGCCACCCGCATTCCCAGACAGTAGGTACGATTGTGTGGGGCGGGCGCCCTCGCCCGCCGCTTTTGACTCTGATCTTGTTTTGACGGCAGGCCAAACCAAAGTCAAAGGCGGCGGGCGAGGGCGCCCGCCCCACACAGAAACTTACTTACTTCAAATTAAACAGCGCATTCACGTGGGCCGTCACGGAGACGGTCTGCGGAGTGAACTCCTCGGTGGGCGCGGGGGCGGCCCCGGCCACATTCATTTTCATCATGGCTCCTGCCATGGGCATCGGTCGCACGTTATCAAAGGTATCCACCGATGCGTAGGACAACTCTCCCAGGCTACGCCCCGCGCTGCGGGCCAGCGCCGCTGCCGATTCATGCGCCCGCCGGTAGGCATCGTCGACGGCCTTTGCCTTGGCCGCATCCATGTCCTCAAGTGTGTAGTTCAGGGACTGCGTGTCGGTGATGTCGGCATCGGCGAGTTGCTGCACGATGGGCGCGACCTTGGAAAAATCCTTCAGCTTCAGCGAAACACTGGCGTTCACCCGGTAGGCCACAAGCTTGCGCTTCGCGGTCTTGTAGTCGTAAACCGGTTGCAGCGAAAGAGCGCCGATTTCCGCCGTTTTGGGATCGATCCCGTTCGACCGCAGGATCTGCCGCACTTGCTCGGTGGACTTGGAAGCGTGGTCGTAAGCCTCGCGCGAGGTGGCTTCCTGGGCGGAGATATTGAATTGCATGAGGGCGGTGTCGGGATTGGCTTCGAACTTCCCGTCAGCCCCGACGAAGACGCTGTTGGGTTGAGCCGCAATGGTAGGGCGATCCTGGCTGAACGCAAACGAGCAGGCCAGTAAAGCCAACAGCAAGGCGAACGTACTTTTCATAAAATCTCTCCTGACCAAGCCTTGAGGATAGGCCAACCATGATGCCACAGCCCGGGGAGAGACTGCATGTGTGGGGCGGACACTCTTGTCCGCCGCTTTTGATTTTGAATTTCAGACTGGAAAATATGACAGAAGCTCGCGTCGAGAAACGAGCAAATCAAAGTCAAAGGCGGCGGACAAGAGTGTCCGCCCCACACCAGAGTGCATCAGTGCTGCGGGATCTGTAGGGGACGATCCAGGCGAACTTCGAGGATGGTGCCTTTTTGCAGTTGCAGACGATGGTCGCTGAAGACGGCGCGCATCACGCCCGCGGCCACCCCGGCTTTGGCGGCGATTCCGTCGGAATCCGCGTCGTGATGCGGGCTGCCGCCTTGCCCTTCCCGTTCGATCTGGCCTTCGTCGCCGGTCGTCAGACCGTGCTCGCCGGGAATTGCAGTGATGGTTGCGATCAAGGGCGCCCATCCGTGCGGAGTTTCAATTTCGTCAAAACTTAGCAGCAGGCGGGGATGAAATCCGTTCCCCACTGCGCTCACGTGTCCCCTGATCTTGCTGCCATGGAGAATCATGCTTTCATCCGGCGCCATCATGTCTTCTTCCAGTTTGGCTTTGAAGCGCTTCCCCGGCTGCACCTGGCTGACATCGAGCTTCTCCGCGAGGCGGATCAGAAATGTGGTTCCGTCGGCGATAGCGTGGGGCGGGAGACTCCGCTTCTGATCGTGGTCCTGATCTCTATCCAGATCCTTGTCCTGGGCCGGGGCGTAGAGAGGCAGGGTTGCCAAAGCCAGAAGCAAACATCCGAGCCGGCAGGAACGGAGCACAGTCATAGGCATACCCACCCTCAGCCTGGTTGGATGTAAGGCGCTGCAGAATTGCTGCCTGCCTAAACGGCGATTCGGCCGATTGCCGGCTATATGAAGCCAACCTTAAATGGGGCTTCTTTGCGACCTTTGCGGTAAAGAGCTTTGCCGCGGAGCGAAAATCTAGGAAGAACTCTTGGCGCTGGAAGAGTAAGCGAAGCGGTCAGCCTGCGCGCCGATCTGCCGCCGCAAGTCGCCCCAGATATTTTCCGGCATGGCGAGGAAGACTTTGACGACCTCGGGATCGAACTGCCGTCCCGACCAGCGCTCAATCTCCTCGCGGGCCGCCTGCAGGGTTTGGGCCGGGCGATAGGGACGGTCGGAAGTGATGGCATCGAGCGTGTCGGCCACGGAGAACATGCGGGCCCCGAGAGGGATCTCGATCGCCTTTCAGTCCGCGCGGATATCCCGTCCCATCGTAGCGTTCCTGGTGGGAATAGACGATCTCGGCCGCTTCGGCCAGGAACGGGATCCGGTTCAGGATCTGGTAGCCGTGGTAACAGTGCTCGCGCATGATGGTGACTTCTTCCGGGGTCAAGGCGCCGGGCTTGGTGAGGATCTTGTCGGGGATCGCCATCTTGCCGATATCGTGCAGAAACGCGCCGCGGGCGATCACGTCAATCTGGCTCTTGGGCAGGCCCATGGCCCGGGCGATGGCGATGGTGAACGCGGTGACGCGGCGGGAATGACCTTCGGTTTCGGCGTCCTTTAAATCGAGCGCGCCGCCCAGCGCCTCGAGAGTGATGTCATAGGAACGTTCGAGATCGACCAGCGCCTTTTTCAGTTGTTCGGTGCGGGCCGCGACCAGCGATTCCAGTCCAGTCTGATAGGCGCGGTTCTCCTGCTTCAGGCGGCGATTCTCCAGCGCCCGGCGGACGGTCGCCAGCAGTTGTTCGCGTTCGAAAGGTTTCAGCAGGTAGTCGTAGGCGCCGTTGCGGATCGCGGCCAGCGCCACCGAGATATCGTGCACCGCGGTAACCATCACCACCGGCATTTCGGGAAAGCGTTCCTTGGTTCTTTCGAGCAGGCCGATGCCGTCCAGGTTCGCCATCATCAGGTCGGACAGCATGAGCTCGAATTCCTCGCCGGATTCAAGCAGCGCCAGCGCTTCCATCCCGGAGCCGGCCTGTCGGCACTTGTAGCCCGCGGTGGTCAGCATGGAGGACACAATTTCGCGGATGGTTTCCTCGTCGTCGACAACCAGGATGCGATCAACTGGCATGGTTTTCTACAGTCTACGGCCAATTCTACCGTAGTTCCGAGATTCCGAAAGTAACCAGAAGGGCAGGGAAACCCCACTGTCCATCCGGGTATGCGTGCTATTAAGGGAGGGAGCGCTTTAACCCCTGGTTGCGATGAATCTATTGAGTTTCTCTACCTGGCTTGCGTTAGGGGACCTGACCGTCCCCGGCCTGACTCCGCAGGAGTCGGCGGCCCTGGTGTTGCTGGCCGCCAGCCTGCTGGTTTTTCGCGCCTTTCGCGAGCGTTACCTGCTGATCTGGACGCTGGGCTGGCTGGCCTACTTTGTGTCGCGCTGGACCCTGGCGGAACACGCCGCGGGACCCGTCCCGGCGTATCTGACCGCGATCTCGCAAGCCGAGTTTGTCCTGGCGGTTTGCCTGTTCGCGGCTGCTATTTTTGTCTACACCCACGCTCGCGGGCTCCTGCTGCCCCTGTTGCTGATTACTCTGACCGTCATGGGCTTTGCTGTGGCCCGGGTCTGGCTGTGGCCAGAATCGATTACCTTGCGCGTGGCGCTTGAGGTTGCGTACCGCATTGTCGCCGTAACCGCCGCCTTTCGCCTGATTCGTTACCGCTGGGCGCGCTGGGAAATCGGTCCCTGGCTGCTGAGCATCAGCATGCTGCTTTTACATCTGCACTGGGACCCCATCAGCTCGCATCTGCCTTCCGGATTCACCCTGATGGTCAGCCTGCTGGCCGGGTTGAGCATGATGCTGCTGGTTTTCGACGATTACAAGTTGCACATGCGCCGGCTGGGCGTAGTGAATGCGCTGACCACCAGCATCACCCGGGCCCAGCATCACGGGCCCATCATGGTTACGGCGCTGGAGGAGCTCAAAGGGCTGATGCGCGCCCATGCCGCCTGGTTCCGCCTGCTCGAAGGCGACCAGATGGTCATTGCGCAACAGATCGGCCTGTCCAAGAATTTCCTTCAGGGCCGGCTTGCGGTTCCCGTGGACGACGACTTCGAACGCACCCTCAACGGCACTGTGCCCGTCGTGCTGGTGACCTCGGCCGCCTCCGACAACGTTCGCCCCTATCTCCGGCAGGAAGGATTTCATCACGTCGTGATGGTGGCGGTTCTGGGCAAGAAATCGGTGATCGGCACCCTGGCCCTGGGCAGCCGTCATGGCGTTCGCTACTCTCCCGATGAAATGGAATTTCTGATCACCACCGCTCATCAGTTAGGGCTGGCGGTGGAAAACCTGCGCCTGGTGGAACAGATTCTGCGCTCCCATCGGCAGTGGACCAACACTTTCGATTCCATCCATGACCTGGTCCTGCTGCACGATTCTGAATTCCGCGTGATGAAGGCCAACCATGCCCTGCTGGAGCGCCTGAACCAGGCGCCCGCCGACGTCGTGGGCCAGCTCTGCGAAGAGGTATTGCCGCACGATCGGGGGCAATGGAAAGGATGTCCCTATTGCGGGCATGACGAAGAAGGCTTCCACGAAGGACCCGACCCCGGCTTTGGCGGCTTCTGCATGGTTTCCACGTCTTCGTATGTGGAGCAGGGAAGCAAGCAGAAAGGCACCATCCACGTGGTGCGCGACACCACCGACCGGCGCATCGCCGAGGAGAAATACAAACTCCTGTTCGAGCAGATGCAGGAAGGCGTTTTCGTCGCCACTCCCGAAGGCAAACTGCTCGATTGCAATGACGCGTTCATCCGCATGCTGGGCCACACCAGCCGTGAGGACATGCTGGCGCTCAACGTGGACGCCGAGCTTTACGCCTCCCAGGAGCAGCGTGACGTGTTCCGGCGGGAAGTTGAACTGCACAACTACGTCCGCAACTTTGAAGTCACGCTGCGGCGCAAGGACGGCACGCTGCTCACCGCCATGGAGAGCAGCTTCGCCACCCGCAACGCAGCCGGGAAGATCGAGCGCTACCAGGGCTTCCTGCTCGACATGACCGAGAAGAAGCGCGCCGAAGACGAAATCCGGCGGCGCAACCGCGAACTCAATGCGCTGAACGCCATGGCGGTCATCGCCACCCAGTCGTTCGACCTGGACGAAATTCTCAACCTCACGCTGCGCCAGGTGATCACGCTGCTGGGCGCCGAGACCGGCTCCATCTATCTTTGCGATCTGGACGAAACCACCTTCCGCCGCCGCGCCGGTTGGGGCCAGCGCAGCGCCGAACGGGCGCGCCTCTCCGAGATCAAGTTCACCGAGGGCTTCGGCGAACTGGTGACCCGTTCCCGCACCGAAGTGATCACCACGGACTATTTGCCGCACCTGCCGCCACAGGTGGCGGAATTCATCCGCGCCGACGGCCTGGCTTCCTGGATCTGGGTGCTGCTCTGGGGAAAAGACAAACCTATCGGCATCATGGGCATCAGCAGCCGGGAGAGTCGCGAGTACACCAGCAACGACGAGAGCCTGCTGGTCGCGATTGGACGTCAACTCTCCACCACCATCGAGAAAGTCCGGCTCTACGAAGAAACCTGCCGCGCCTACGAAGACTTGCGCCACACCCAGGAACAACTGCTGCAGAGCGAGAAAATGTCGGCGGTCGGACAGCTGATCGCCGGCGTCGCCCATGAGCTGAACAACCCGCTGACCGCGATCCTGGGATATGCCCAGTTGCTGGAGAGCGAAGGGCTGGGAGAACGCGCGGCGGACTTCGTCAGCAAGCTTTTCAAGCAGGCCCAGCGCACCCATCGCGTGGTGCAGAACCTGCTGTCGTTCGCGCGCCAGCGCAAGCCGCAGAAAGAGCAGGTGGATATCTGCCGGGTGCTCGACGAAACCCTGGCGCTGCGCGACTACGACTTGAAGGTGAACGATATCAAGGTGGAGCGCGAGATCGAGGCCCCCATTCCCGCGGTCACCGCCGACCCGCACCAGCTGGAGCAGGTGTTTCTGAATATCATCAACAACGGCGTGGACGCCATGCTGGAATCGGGCCGGGCCGGCGCCACTCAAGGTCCGGATCCATGCCGAAGAGGGAAATGTACATTACCGAATTTCAGGATTCCGGTCCCGGCATCAAGGAGCCCAACCGCATCTTCGATCCTTTCTACACCACCAAGAACGTAGGCAAGGGCACCGGCCTCGGCCTCAGCATCTGCTACGGCATCATCAAGGAACACGGCGGCGACATTTCGGCGCGCAACCGGGAAGATGGCGGAGCCGTGATCGAAGTGCGTCTCCCGGCCAACGGAAGCGCCGGCATTCCGGAAGCGGCCCTGCCGGCTTCCTCACGCACGCCGGTGATTGAGGGCAGCGTGCTGCTGGTGGAAGACGAAGAAGCGGTCCTTGAATTCGAACGCGACGTGCTGGCCGGCGCCGGCGCCAAAGTCGTGACCCTGATGAGCGGCGACGAAGTGAAAGCCCGGCTGCTGCAGGAATCGTTCGACGCCATGGTCATCGACGGCAAGATGGCGAATGGATGGAACGCGCCCGACGTCTATCGCTGGATTGCCGAAAATCGGCCCGGGCTGGAGAAGCATCTGATGTTCACCTTCTCCACTGTGGTCGAGCCTGAGATCCGCGCCTTCCTGCACGACAACAACGTGCCGTACCTGGTGAAACCTTTCGAGGTCGGCGACCTGATTTCCCAGGCCCGCCGCCTGCTGCAAAAGACCCAGGCCGCAGTCGCGGGCTAGCCATCGCGATAATGTGGACGCGAGCGCCCGCGCGCGGGTAAGTCGCTGGTGGAGGACGGGCGTCTCGCCCGTCCCGCAGCAAGGACGGGCGGGACGCCCGTCCTCCACTAGCTTCCCACGCGGGCAGGATGCCAGCCCGACGGTCGGCCGGACGCCGGCGCTACCCGGCGCTACAGGGTCAAAGGCCCTTCCTCAGCGAACGGCCAAACTCGCGCAGCACGGCCTCATCCCTCCGATACCAGACCCAAAGCCCAAGCTTCTTGGCCTGCACCACGCCGGCCCTCGTCAGAATTGCCATGTGGTGCGAAATCGTAGGCTGGGACAAGTGAATGCGCTGCTCGATATCCGACGCGCACAGCCCCACATCCTTTCCGATCGAACATCCGCCGTGTTCCTTCAGGGCGCGCAAGATGCGCCGCCGCGTCGGATCGGCCACGGCGTGCAAAATGCGGTCCAATTCCTGCTCGGTCATGGCAGCAAGCAATAAACCATGAATCGACAGATGTCAATGTAGCGGGCGTCGGACGTCGGACCTCGGGCGTCAGACCTCGGACTTCAGACTTCCGACCTCAGATGAATCGAGTTCTGTGAAACTTTTCTGGGGCCTTTATAGTCCAATCACGAAAGGCCCCTGAAGTCCGAGGTCCGAGGTCTGACGCCCGAGGTCCGAAGTCCGACGCCCGAGGTCCGCTTTTGCTATTCGAAGGCAGTGATCGCCGACAACTCGAGAAGCTGAAGAAAAGTGAAGGCCTGCTGCCTCCCGGCCAATCGCTCACCCTCAAGTGGCCGGTGCTGCATTACGGTTCTGTCCCAAGGTTTGATCCTGAAAGCTGGGACCTTCGGATTACCGGACTGGTTGAGTCCCCATTGACGCTGAACTGGAAAGAGTTCAACGCCCTGCCCAAAGTCCAGCGCACCAGCGATTTCCATTGCGTGACCCGATGGAGCCGTTTCGACAACCGCTGGGACGGCGTAGCGTTCCGCGAGGTGCTGGCCCGCGTCCGTCCCAGGCCGGAAGCGGCATACGTTCTGGTCCATGCCGAGCAGGGCTTCACCGCCAACGTGCCGCTGGCCGATCTTGATCGTGAAGAAGTGCTGCTCGCCACTCACCACGACGGCGAGCCTCTGACCGCGGAGCACGGCTTTCCGCTGCGCCTTATCGTTCCACATCTTTACGCCTGGAAGTCGGTGAAGTGGCTGCGCGGCCTGGAATTTCTCGACCACGACACGCCGGGGTTCTGGGAACAAAATGGCTACCACATGTATGGGGACCCGTGGAAGGAGCAGAGATTCAGCAGGTGAAGCGGGCGTCGGACTTCGGACGTCAGACCTCGGACCTCAGACTTCCGGTCGATCACTGGATTTGTTTGCCGAGGTCCGAGGTCCAAGGGCTGAGGTATGAGGTCCGCCTTTGAGGTGCGAGGGCTGACGCCCGATGTCCGCTTTTCTATTTCTTCAGGATCGGATTGTAGCCATCTTTCACCAGCTGGCTGCGGGCGTTTTCGGCGTCCTTGATATCCGCGAACGGGCCGACCTGCACATGAAAGAGCTTGTCGCCGGGCGTGTTGGCGGCGAAGGCGGCGTATTGCTTTCTCTTGAGCGCATCGACCAGGGCAGCGGCGTCTTCCTGCTTGCTGACCGCCGCCACCTGCACGAAGTAGTTGCTCTGGCCTGAAATCACAGCCGTGGGGTCCGGAGGCGCATCGCTGTCGGCGGGAGCAGCCTGGGGAGCCGGGTTCGCGGGCGCATCCGCCGGCTTTGCAGAAGCCAGGTCGGTGTTCGGATCTTTCTGTTCGACTGCTTTGTAAAAGGTGAGATCAGAGGACGGGCGAGGCTCATTGGCCTTCACCGCCGTGGGACGCACGCTGGAAACGCCGTTGGCCGCGAGGGGATCGCCACTGGGCCGGGCGGAATTCTTGCCCAGCGAGTATCCCATTCCGAAGAACACCGCGCACAGCGCCACCAGCCCGAAGAAAAGCAGCAGCATCTTACCCGTGCCCAGTGTGATCTCGGTGTCTTCAGCAACCGCCATGGTTTATCCCTCACCGCGTGGCATTCTGGACCGCTGTCTCAACTCTTGTCCCCATCCGTTTTGCCCAGGAGTTTCTGAATGCCGGAGAAGAAATCCACCGGAACCGGGAAAATCACCGTGGTATTTTTCTCCACGCCAATTTCAGTCAAGGTCTGCAGGTAGCGGAGCTGGACGCTGACCGGTTCCTTGGCCAGCAAGTGCAGCGGCATCCACCAGGCGTTGCGCGGCGGAAAATTCGCCTTCCGCGTGAATGATCTTCGAGCGCTTTTCGCGTTCCGCCTCGGCCTGCTTGGCCATGGCGCGCAGCATGGACTCCGGCATGTCCACCTGCTTGACCTCGACATTCGTGACCTTCACTCCCCAGGGCGCGGTGTGGGTGTCCAGAATGCTCTGCAGGCGCAGGTTGATTTTTTCGCGATGGGAAAGAAGTTCGTCCAGTTCCTGCTCGCCCAGCACGGAACGCAGCGTGGTCTGGGCGAACTGCGAAGTCTGGTACACGTAGTTGGAAACTTCAACCACCGCTTTGCGCGGCTCGATCACCCGGAGAAAGATGACCGCGTTCACTTTCAGCGTGACGTTGTCGCGCGTGATGATGTCCTGCGGCGGGACTTCGAGCGCTTCCTGCCGCAACGAAACCCGGACCATGCGATCGAGCGGCGCGAAGACGAAGATGAGTCCCGGTCCTTTGGCGTCGGACAACAGGCGCCCCAGGCGGAAGATTACGCCGCGTTCGTATTCGGCCAGGATCTTGATCGAGCTGAGGAAGTAAAGGACAACTACGATGATGACGATGCCGGTGAACGACAGACCCATCCGAAGCCTCCGCGCCTGAACTTCAGGAACGCTTCTGTGGCGGATTGTACCGCAACATTACCTCAAGGATACGGCATCTGCCGCGGAGATGGGGGTGCCTCGCAAGATGCCAACGCAGCGCTCAGGCGGTGTGCGCGGCGGGAGCCGGTTGCGCCGCCGGGGAAGGGGCCACGCGCAACTGCAATCCGTCCACGCCAAGCACCACCACGGACTGGCCGGCGGACACGCCGCTGGCGGACAGGGCATCCCACAGCTCGCCGTGCACGAAGATTTTCCCGCGCGGCGAAAGCTCCGTCTGCGCGATGCCGATTTCTCCCACCAGTCCCTGCGCGCCGGTCACCACTTTGTTGGCTCGCGCCTTGAGAGCAATGCTCATGAGGAACACCGTGATCCCGCCCAGCGGGATGCTTACTGCCAGCGCGGTCAGAAGATGCACCCGCATTTCCGGGATGGGGGCGTCGACCAGCAACAGTCCGCCCAGAACCATGGTGACGATCCCGCCGATGGCCAGAACGCCATGGGCGGCAAATTTGGCCTCCAGGGCGAACAGGGCAAAGGACGCGAAGATCAGGACCACCGCCGCGAAACGTACCGGCAAAAGATTGAGCGCGAAAACCGCCAGCAGGATGAACACGATCCCCACCGTCCCGGGCACCACCGCGCCGGGATGGTTGAATTCGGCATAGAGCGCCAGGCCGCCGATGGCGAGAAGAATAAATGCGATGTTGGGGTCCATGAGGAAGTCCAGGATGCGCTGTTTGAGCGTCATATCAAACGGCCGGATGGTTTCGCCCGCCAGATTGAGTGTGATCGTCTTCCCGTCGAAACGCTTGACGGTTTTTCCCTGCATCTGCTGCAGCAGGTCTTGTTCGCTCGTCGCCACGTAGTCAATCAGCTTCTGGGAGAGCGCCTCCTGGTCGGTAAAGGATTTCGACTGGCGCACGGTGCTCTCGGCAACCTCGACGTTGCGTCCGCGCTTGGAGACCACGGAGCGCATCAGCGCGGCGGCGTCATTCTCCATTTTCTCTTTCATGACGTCGTCCACCTTGCCGCCGCCCAGCGTCACCGGATGGGCCGCGCCGGTATTGGTGCCCGGGGCCATAGCCGCCACGTCCGCGCTTTCCAGGATGAAGAACCCGGCCGACGCTGCCCGGCTGCCGCCGGGCGTGACGTAAATAATTACCGGGACCGGCGAGGCCAGAATTTTCTCGATGATGTTGCGGGTGGATTCCAGCAGGCCGCCGGGCGTATTCAACTCGATCAGCAGCGCCTGGTCTTTGCTACGGTCGGCCTCGGTCAGGGCGCGCGCGATGTATTCCTCGGTGACGGGTTGAATGGTGTCGTTGACGACGATCTTCAACACTTCGGCTCGGCAGGGAACTGAGGCGCCCAGCAGAACCGCGATGAGCACGACGTACAGCCAGTGTGGAATGGAAAGCCAGTTTCATCTGCCCAAACCTCTGGCTTCTATTGTCTCTCAAAACGAGGGAGGAAGTTGATAGATCGAGGCCGGAGGCTGCCGGCTCGCCACTCATCGATTTGTCATCCTGAGCGCAGCAAGATCATTCGCTTGCGAATGATCTTGTGGAGTCGAAGGACCCCTACCTTCGAACGGAACCGGAGAGCCGGGTTTCGGGGTTGTACTCGCAGTGCCAGATCGCACTCGCCCCGAGGGGTCCTTCGACTGCGTAACTGCTTCGCAACGCGAAGCAGTTACTTCGCTCAGGATGACAGAGCTGGAGGCCGTTTGCTCTCCGGGCCTACATGGTTCGTGCTTCTAGCTCTTGAACGTCCAGCGGGTGGCGCTGCTCATGAATTTCTTCTCGTACAGTCCGAAGACGAGAAGCGGACGAACCGCGAACACCGGTTCCTTCATGGAGAGAATGTCCTTCTCCATTCCTGACATGTCAAAGTTGTATTTGGGCTTGTACTTCTTGAGAAACACCCGGCGGACTGGCACTGCGGCGACCTCGGCGACGCCTTCGACGACGACCGCCTGGTCCGCCTGTTCGGTACAAACCACGCAGCGGGGATTTTGGGCGAGATTCCGGGCCTTGCGCGACTGACTGCCCGTGCTGAACAGGAAAGCCCCATCCAGCCACAATCCCCAGACCACCATGGTGTGGGGAGAGCCGTCGGGCTTCACGGTCGTGATCCAGTAGTTGTGACTCTTGCGCAGGCGCTGCTCGGCCCACTTCCAGGGCAGCAGTCCCTTGGTACTTTTCGGCATTCCGTATCCGGGCATGATCGGACGGGTGGGCTTGGGCTCGGTTTTCGGTGCGCTGCTTGGGCATGGTCGGTCATCCTCCCCGCGACGACATGATCCGAGCGAGCGGAAGGGATGTCAATCGCTCCTGTTTGAAATCTTCGCAGATTGCTAGGGCCGGCTGAAAAATCAGGTCAACTTAAACTCGATTTCTATTCTTGGTGTGTCATGAACAGGATTCTGCCGTCTGCCTTGCTGACCTTAACTACAGCAGTT
Source organism: Terriglobia bacterium (assembly GCA_963734455.1). GTDB lineage: Bacteria > Acidobacteriota > Terriglobia > Terriglobales > Acidobacteriaceae > JAIQFF01. Next base: position 1,391,673 of record CAVTHC010000003.1, on the reverse strand, counting down.
CCGCCTAATGCCCCTGGGGATGAAGGGTTCCCTTCACGATCCATGTATCACCATACAACCGGGCACGAAAAGGTCTTTCTTCCGAAATCGTCTTCTCGCCGTACTGGGCAACTGCAACAGCCTCCCCTATTTTGACCGCGGTAGATTCATCTGGCACGAAACCCTTGTTCGGATGTATCGACTGTGCGCCCTTCAAAGATATCTCCAGCGCCTCCCATTCATCCATCGGCCTCCCCAAGGTTTGGGGTGATTGGGCCTGGCATAAGCTCAACAGAAATGCCAAGAGCCACAATGCCGTACTGATAGTCCGGACTCTCATAGGTGATCTCCAAAGGTCGAAACAAATAGGGAGCAATTCATGCACATCAATATTTCACCAGCCTACTAGGGCTTTTGCGTCGGCCGCAGCAGCACTTCGCTGACGAACGACTGCGGCTCCTGCGTGACCAGCATGGCTACGACGTGGGCCACGTCGGCCGGTTGCAGCATCTTCTTCGGGTCTTTGCCTTGGTGCGGGCTCAGGTCGGTGTTGCACCGAACCGGGGCAGACCACTGACACCCGGATATTGTGGCTGCGCAGTTCTTCCGCCGCCGAGTAGCTCAGTCCGTTGAGTCCCCACTTGGACGCGGCGTAGGCCGCGCCGTTGGGCAGGGCATTCTTTCCCGCCAGGGAAGAGATGTTGACGATATGTCCGCTGCGGGCGCGAATCATCATGGGGGCGAAGCTGCGCATACAGTAGAAGACGCCGCGCAGATTCGTATTCATGACCTGCTCCCAGGATTGCGGGGACATCTGGTGCAGCGGGCCGGCAAAACTGCCCACTCCGGCATTGTTCACCAGGATGTCGGCGCGGCCTGACTTGCGCTCGACCAGCGCGGCCAGCGCCTCCACGGAAGCCAGGTCGGTCACGTCGCACTCGGCGACTTCAGCCTTGCCCCCCGATTTAAGGATGGCTTCAGCTGTGCTCTTCGAGGGGCGCGCGCCGGCGTCCGCAAAGATAGGTGTGGGCCCCCATCGCGGCCAGTCTGCCGGCGATAGCCGCGCCGATCCCCCCGCCCGAGCCGGTTACGATTGCCACCTGGCCCTGCAGCGCTGATTTTCGGTTGGGTTACTGGTTACTTTTGCCATCAGCGATACCTTCCCTGGAGACGTTCTGCTCCCGATTTGGACCCCACGCGAGGGGCCTTGCCAGCATCTTACAAGACGGGGTGACGGGCCGTTGTAAAGACAAACTTGCCTTAGGCGACACACATACTTATAATCCGCCTCACCGGAAACGCTGCCTTTGCAGTGCTGAGAGTTACGGGACTTGGCCGCGTATTCCGGAGCCCGTCCGAATGGGCGCGATCGGTTCCAGAAAGACCCTGTTGGCTGGCTTGGGCGATACCTCGGCGCTGTCGCTGTTTTTCCCGAATATCTAAGGAGCGATTCGAATGAAGACGAGTCTAGTGGCGCTTTTGCTGATGTTGGCTAACTTGGCATCGGGTCAGGCAACGGCACCGCCAGCGCCCCAACCGCAGACATCCCCAGCCCCGGCACCGCAGGCGCAAAAGAAGGAAATCAAAGACCCCGCCGAATACAACGCCTACGTGGGCGCGGTGCAGCAGACGGACCCCGCCGCGAAAATCAGCGGACTGGAAGCGTTCCTCACCCAGTATCCCAACAGCGTGATGAAGGAAGATGCGCTGGAATTGCTGATGGGAACCTACCAGCAGGCCAACAACCAGGCCAAAGTCATCGACACCGCGAACCGACTCCTGGCAGGCGAACCCGGACAATGCCCGCGCCCTGGTGCTGCTGGCCTACAACGAGCGCGCCACCCAGAAGTGGGCAGACGCCAAACAGCATGCCGAGCGGGGTTTGCAGGCGGTCACCAAGATGGTCAAGCCGGATGGCGTTTCCGACGCCGATTTCGCCAAGCAGAAGGCCCAGTTGAGCGGGTTGCTGAACAGCGTGGCCGGCTTCTCCGCGCTGCAATTGAAGGATTACGCGTCGGCGCAAAAATATCTCCGGCCCGCGGTGGAAGCCGATCCCAACAACGTCGAGAACGTGTATCCGCTGGCGCTTTCTTATCTGACCGCCACTCCCGAGGACGATGTGAACGGACTCTTTTTCATCGCCCGCGCCGCCAACCTGGTGGCCGATCCGGCAGGGAAGGCGTCGATCATCAAGTTTGGCCACAGCCGGTACGTGAAGTATCACGGCTCGGAGCAGGGTTGGGATGACTTGCTGGCGCAGACCAAGACCACGCCGTTACCTCCGGCCGGATTCACCATCACGCAATATGTTCCTCCCACCCCGCAGCAACAGGCGGCGGACCTGGTGAAGAGCAAGAAGCCCGAAGAGATGAGTTTTGCGGAATGGGAACTGGTTCTTTCCGTGGGAACCCAGGCCGATCAGGACACGGTCTGGAATACGCTCAAAGGCAAGAACCTGCAGATGGCGGAAGTGCAGGTCATTAGCGCTTCATCGACCAAACTGGAGTTGGCGGCCAGTGTCGATGACATCGACCAGAAGCGTGCCGACATCGAGCTGTCATTCCCCGGACCGATCCCGGCCCGGATGGTGCCGAAGGAGGGAGACAAGATTAATTTCGAGGGCACTCCCGTGTCCTACACTCCCAGCCCCTTTGTGATGGTGATGGAAAAGGGCGCGCTCTTGACCAAGGCAGCTCCGGCGCCGGCGAGAAGGGCACCCGTACACAAGAAACCTCAGTAGAGCGGCGTTGGCCGGAAATAACCAAGGCAGCCCCCGGGGCTGCCTTAATTTTTGGAGCCTAGTCAGTTAATGGAGGACGGGCGTCCCGCCCGTCCCAAACGCGCAACCGGAAGAACGACGAGCCAGTCCAGCTGGCATCAGACGCAGTCTCCGCTGACAGGAGAACCTGGCAACGGACTCATCCGCTTATAGGGGTCCTTCGACTCCACTGAACGTTTCGCAAGCGAAACGTTCAGCTCCGCTCAGGATGACAGAGGGTAGGAGGTTTGTAGCGCTAGCGCGCCGCCTTCTTCTCATAGCCGACCGGCCGCGCGCTGCGGGGCGGACGTTTGACGCCGTCGCGCAGCTGCCGTACGTCGATCTTGAGTTCCGAGATGGTGCGGCTCAGGGTGTTGCGGTGCATGCCCAGCTCGCGCGCGGCGCGGCACTGGTTGCCCTTGTTCTCCTGCAGAACGGTCAGGATAAATTTCTTCTTAAACTCGCGCACCGCTTCGGAATAAAGAATGTTGCTGCGGTACATCTGCATGATAAGGGCTTCGAGCTGATCTCTCACGGCATCTCTCTTTCTGCGCGAAGAATCGCTGGCCGGAAAAGTGCAAATCTTCAATAAATCTCTGTGCTGACTTCCTACTTGCCTGGAGCCGGCGACGGCTTGGCGCCGCCAGGAACCGTCTGCGGCATGCGGCGCAGCAAATCCAGTCCCTGATAAAACCTGGCCCGCAGTTCCGCCGGCGCGACCCAGATGGCGGCCCGGCCCACCGCCTGAAAATACGGGGCCCACTCCGAACCTGCCAGCCAGCTCGAGGTGGGCGTGAAGGCGGTCATGCTGACCACGATCACGGCCACGATGAGACAGCCCCGCAGGAAACCCAACGCCCCGCCCAGAAGCCGGTCCACGAACCTGAGACCGGATTCCTTCATCACCCAACGGGCGGTTCGCCCCGCCATTCCAGCGGCCACCACCACCGCAAAAAAAATGATCAGGAACCCGGCGCTCTCGGCCACCCAGGTCAATTTCAAATACTTCTCGAAAAAACCGGCCAGATGCTGATACTGCCAGGCCGCCACCAGATATCCGACGACCAGGCCCGCCAGATGGAACGCTTCCTGGAAAAATCCTGAATACGCCGCCTGCACGGTGGAAGCTACCACCACCAGCAGGATGATCCAGTCCGCGCCGTTCATGCCGCCTTCCCGCGGTCCCGGTTGCGATTAGACATCCAGATCGAGCCCGGTGAGCTGGTGATAAGCCTCGACGTACTTCTCGCTGGTCCGCTGCGCCACTTCGACGGGAAGCGCCGGAGCGGGGGGCTGCTTGTTCCAGTGAATCTCTTCCAGATAATCGCGAACGTACTGCTTGTCGAACGACTCCTGGGCGCGGCCGGGAGCGTACTTGTCGGCCGGCCAAAAGCGGGAAGAGTCCGGGGTAAGGACCTCGTCCGCCAAAGTGATGCCCCGAGCGGTGCGCCCGAACTCAAACTTGGTGTCGGCGATGATGATGCCTTTGGTCAGGGCGTAGTCCGCGGCTTTCACGTACACCGCCAGAGTCAGGTCGCGCAACTGCGCGCTCAATTCCGCTCCCACCAGCCCGGTCATTTCGGCGAAGGAGATATTTTCGTCATGGCCGCTGGTGGCCTTGGTCGACGGGGTGAAGATGGGCTCGGGCAGCCGGTCGGACTCGCGCAGGCCCCGGGGCAGTTCGATGCCGCAAACCCGGCCCGTGGCTTTGTACTCTTTCCAGGCGGAGCCGGAAATGTAGCCGCGCACCACGCATTCCACGGGAAACATTTCCGCCCGCGCCACGATCATGGAGCGGCCGCGCAGCTGGTCGGCATATTTCTGCAAGGGCGCGGGATATTGGCTGACGTCGGCGGTCAGAAGGTGGTTGGGCACAACCTGGCGAAGAAACTCAAACCAGAAAAGTGAAATCTGCGTCAGCACCCGGCCCTTATGGGGGATGCCGGTCGCCAGCACGTAATCGAACGCGGAGATGCGATCGGTGGCCACGAACAGCAGCCGGTCTTCATCCAGATTGTAGACATCGCGCACCTTGCCGCTGGCGTGCAGTTTGAGTTCGGGGATGTCGGTCTGCAGCAATACGGAGTCGAGAAGTTCAGAGGTCATGGATGAAATTCTACAGGCAGAAATCGTCGCGTATTCTAGTCCTAAAGAAATTTTTGTCAACGGCCTGTCTCGCTCTCCGTCACACCGCTCGTAAGTCGCACAATGCAATTTGATTGACATGACCGGTAGGCGGTGAAATCGCCCGCCGGTAAAGGCTTTCGGAGGGTCCGGATTGTGGAAAAGCTGAGGATGCCTGTGCAAGGATGGGTGCGAGAAGGATGATTGCGGTGAGCCGCGACAAGACTGCGTTATACTTGGGTTGCGATGGCGGCCGATCCCCAAAAGACGTTCTACCTGGAAATTTTCGGCTGCCAGATGAACGTCCACGATTCGGAGAAGGTCGTAGGCACGCTCCTGGCCCAGGGATATCGGCAGGTTTCCACCGTCGAAGAAGCCGGCCTGGTCCTCTACAACACCTGTTCCATTCGCGATAAGGCCGAGCAGAAGGTCTTCCACCGCCTGGCCGATTACAAGAAGCTGCAGAAGCAGGGCAAACGCTTCGGAGTGCTGGGCTGCGTGGCGCAACAGGAGGGCGAGAAGATTTTCGATCGCGCTCCGCATGTTGCGCTGGTTTGCGGCTCGGCGTCGTATCGCAAGCTGCCGCAAATGCTGGTGCAGCTCGAAGCCGGCGAGCAGCGGATCACGGGCCTGGATGACCGCGAGACCGACGAGTGCTTCGAGACCGAATTCACCGCCCGCACTAACCCGCACCGCGGCTATCTCACCATCATCGAAGGCTGCGACAAGTTCTGCGCCTATTGTGTGGTTCCATTCACCCGCGGGAAGGAACGCAGCCGCACTTCAGAGTCCGTCCTGGCGGAAGCCCGGCAGATGGCCGACCTGGGCTACACCGAAGTCCAGCTTTTGGGCCAGAACGTGAACTCCTACAAGGACCCATCGGGAAAAAAGACTTTCGCCGAACTGCTGGCTGCGGTGGGTGAGCTGCCCGGCATCCGGCGCGTAAGGTTCACGACGTCGCATCCCCGGGATTTTGGACGCGACATTATCGCCGCCATCGAATCGGTTTCGACCTTGTGCGATCACGTGCACCTGCCGGTGCAGAGCGGATCTGACCGCGTGCTCGACGCCATGCAGCGCCTTTACACCCGCGAGCAGTACCTAGAACGCATTGCCTGGATGAAGGCGGCCAAGAGGGAAATCAGCATTACGTCCGATATGATCGTCGGTTTTCCGGGCGAGACCGAAGCCGACTTTGAGCAGACCCTGGCGCTCATCGATGAAGTCGAATTCGACAGCATTTTCTGTTTCAAGTATTCACCTCGTCCCAATACGCCGTCGCTGCAACTGGAGGACGCCATTCCGGACCAGGAGAAATCGCGCCGGCTGATCGTCCTGCAGGAGAGGCAGCGCGAGATCCAGAGGCGGCGCTACGAGCGGCATGTAGGGCAGATTCTTGAAGTCATGGTTGAAGGGAAGAATGAAGCCCGGGGCCAGTGGATCGGCCGGACTTCGCAGAACAAGACGCTGAATTTCACCGCGCCGCCGGCCATGGCGCCCGAAACCGGCAGCTATATTCCCGTGGTTACCACCGGGAGCTTTCCCAACAGCCTGTTGGGCGAAATGGTGATATAAGGAGCAAAGAACGGCGATTTCAGATTGCAGATTTCAGATTGCAGAATGGATTGCTTTTGAAATCTGCAATCTAAGATCTTCAATCTGAAATCGGTTTTCGCCCGGGGGCCACGATGGAAGTAGAAATGAAAATTCGCGGGCTCATGATGGATCCGGTTACCAACATGCCCATCGTGATCCTGAAAGACACCAGCGGCGATGCCGTTCTCCCCATCTGGGTAGGGATTTACGAGGCCAACGCGATCGCGCTCGAGATCGAGAAAGTCAGCACGCCCCGCCCCATGACTCATGATCTGATCAAGAATGTGCTGGTCGGCCTGGACACTCAGGTGCACAAAGTGGTGGTCACGGAGTTGCGGGAAGATACGTTTTATGCCGTGATCTGGATGGAGCGGCAGGGAAGCGTGATCAGCATCGATTCCCGTCCCTCCGACGCCCTGGCGCTCGCCCTGCGGGTCGACTGCCCCATATTCGTCGAAGACGACGTCCTCAAAAACTCCAAGCTGGCAGCCAATGTTTCTGACCGCGTCACCAGCGAGGAACTGCGCAAATGGCTCGAGGGTCTCAATGATGAAGACCTGGGCCGATACAAGATGTGAAGCAGCTTCTAGCTCCTCGCTTCTAGCTTGCCCCTGGGCCTTTCCAGGCTGACGGCGGATGCTGCCCCAGAGCGTAAACCACCAAGGACACTAAGGACCACGAAGGAATTCCTTTGTGTACCTTAGTGTTCTCGGTGGTTAAAGCTTTTGGGTTCACCCGACAATGGCAAAGCTCACCAGGTGCATCCGGAGCTGTGCCACGCTTTGTCTCTGGGCATTGTCGGCTGCCAGAAACTCCACTCCGTAGTGATAGCCGGTGCGATTGCGGATCATGGCGTCCACCCGTATGGGGGGCGTAGAAAAGGGCGGCGTAAACTCGACCGCGACCTGGTCGCCCGGCCGCAATTCCGCACCGGCAAAAAGCGCCATGCCACCCTCGCTCAGAGAAGTTCCGCGGCCGTCAAAAATAGAGGCCCTCATGGCGCGACAAACGATCACGCGAATGGGGACGTTGACCTTGTAGCGCTGCCAACGCCGGCTGGAAGCGAAATCGGGCTGGTGGCCGAATGCGGTGCCTTGGGACATCAAATTGGCCTCAACTGAAGCTATCGGCGGGATTGGGCGGTACTTGAGGGGGCCAAAACGGGACTCGCGGGGCTCCCGGACTGTAGTGGACATAATATCTGTTATCGGACATTACACCACCGGAGCCTAAGCCTTGACATGCCGCCACCGCCGCCCCACTATCTCAGTCCATGAAATCCCTGACGATGGTCTTGACCCGCTACGTTTGCCTTGCTGCCCTTTTCGCCGGTTGCTGCCTGGCTCAGCCCGCACCTGCGTCCACGCGGCCCGCGATCGTGGGCGTGGCCCACATTGGATTGAAGACCGACGACCTGGCGGCGGCCCGCCAGTTCTACACCGGAATTCTAGGTTTCCAGGAGCCCTTCAGCCTGGACAAAGCTCCCGGTGAAGGCACCGGCCTGCTGCTCACCTACTTCAAAGTTAACGACCACCAATACATCGAAATATTTCCCGAGCTCACCGATCCCAAAATGGACCGGTTGTCTCATATAGCCTTCGAAACCACCGACGCCGAACAGCTCCGCGCCTACCTGGCCAGCCGCGGAGTCAAAGTCCCCGACAAGCTTGGACCCACGCTTGACGGCAACCGCAGCTTTGAAGTCAACGATCCCGACGGCCACGTGGTGGAGTTCGTGGAGTATCGCCCGGGCTCCCTGCACAGCCGCAGCTTCGGCAAATTTCTTCCTGACACGCGCATTTCGACGCGCATCATCCACGTGGGCGTGGTGGTGAAAGACCGGGCCGCGGCGGACCGCTTCTACAAGGACATTCTGGGATTCAAGTTGCAGTGGCAAGGCGGCATGAAGGACACGGACACCGACTGGGTGGCCATGCGCGTCCCCGACGGCACCGACTGGGTGGAGTACATGTTGAACGCGCACAATCCGGATCCGCACCAACTTGGGGTCATGCACCACTTGGCGTTGGGCGTGCCCGACATTCAGGCCGGGTACAAGCTCGCCCTCGCGCGCGGCTATAAAAATCCGGGCAAACCGCAGATCGGCCGGGACGGCAAATGGCAGTACAACCTCTACGATCCCAACTTCAGCCGGGTGGAGTTGATGGAGCCAAAGCCGGTCCAGAAACCGTGCTGCTCGCCGATCATGGAATAGCGCCTTTCATCCTGATGCCCGGTGGGTCGAGGACGGGCGTCCCGCCCGTCCTCCACTTGTTACAGCCCTGTCATCCTGAGCGCACCGGGATCATTCGCTTGCGAATGATCTCGCGGAGTCGAAGGACCCCTATCGGGATGACACTATCGCTTGGCCAGTTGTTGGGCCGGTTCTGCCGCCAGCACGATCCTGGGATGGAACAGCGTTCCGGCAATCCGGGTGGCGATGGCGATCAGTTCCCTTTGCCCGGCGAATACCTTCACCTGCCGCGCCTGGGAAAATTCCGGCAAGTTCACCGCGCGGCCGTTGCGAATCAGCGCTGCCACTTCCTCATTGGCGGTGACGCTCGGGAGTTCGGACAACAGCTGGCGGGGATGAATGAAGAGCTCGTCGCTCCTGCCTGCCCTGCAGGCCGCGTCCAGCTCTTCCAGGATATGGGCCTGGCCCAGGTCGAACTCGCCCAGACGGGTGCGACGCAGCGACTGCAGATGCGCTCCACAGCCCAGTTGCCGGCCCATGTCGTGGGCGACGGAACGCATGTAGGTTCCGGACGCCACCCTTGCCCGAAAACTGGCCTGGTCGCCGTCCACGCCGAGCATCTCGAATTCCTTGATCTCCACCTGGACTGTCTTCAGGACGACATCCTGATGTTTCCGGGCCAATTTGTAGGCGGGAACGCCCTTGATCTTCTTGGCCGAAAACGGCGGCGGCATCTGCTCGATCACGCCCACAAAGCCTTTGGCCAGTTCGCGCAATTGTTCAAGTGATACTTGAACTGTCTGCGCCGGTCCCTGGGCTTCGCCATCGGAGTCGTAAGTGTCGGTGGCGAAGCCGAAGCGGATGACGCCCTCATAGGTCTTTTCCGACGCGCCGTAAAACTGGGCCAGGCGGGTGAGGTTGCCGGTGACCAAGGGCAGCACGCCCGTGGCCAGCGGATCGAGCGTGCCCAGGTGACCCACCGAAGGCTGTTGCAGGAGACGGCGCACCCGGTTGACCACGTCATGCGAGGTCAGGCCGGTGGGCTTGTCGATGATCAGCACGCCATTCATGAGGAAGCCGGGTAATTTGGTAATTTAGTCATTGGGGAATTGAGAATTCTCAGGCATCGTCGAAGCGGTTCGCCCAATTGCCCAGGTATCAAGCTATCAGATTGTTTGATCCGCCATGATTCCGATTCGCGACGATCAGCCTCGATTCAGCACACCCTACGTGACCTATTTCCTGATTGGGCTGAACCTCGTGATCTTCCTTTTCGAGGCCAGCCTCTCTCCCCAGAGCTTTAAAGCGCTGTTGTTTCAATTGGGGATGGTCCCGGCCAACCTCACCGCCGCCCTTTCCGGTGGCGGCCACGGGGGACTGACCGCGGCATTCCTCCCTGCCCTTACTTCCATGTTCCTGCATGGATCGTGGATGCACGTGATCGGCAACATGTGGTTCCTGTGGATTTTCGGGGACAATATTGAAGACTATCTGGGGCACTTCAAATATCTGCTGTTCTATCTGCTGAGCGGATTGGCGGCAGCCCTGGCGCAGGTCGCCCTTAATCCTCATTCCGGCGTCCCCACGGTGGGCGCGAGCGGCGCCATTGCCGGGGTGCTGGGCGCATTCTTCCTGTTGTATCCGCGGGCGAAGGTGTTGATCTGGTTCCCGATTTTCTTTCTGTTTTATCTGCCGGCCTGGGTCACGCTGGGGTACTGGTTCGCCATACAATTTGTGAGCGGCGCCGCCACCTCAATCGCAAACTATAGCGATAGCGGCGGGGGTGTGGCGTTCTGGGCGCATGTGGGAGGCTTTCTCGCGGGCATCATCCTGATCAAAGTCTTCCCCGAGCGTCCGCGCCGGTACCGGTATGGGACGTGGTGAGGAGGGCGAACGTCAGCCTCGGACCTCGGCCCATGGGAGGACGGGCGTCCCGCCCGTCTTTGCCTTTGCTCGAACCTCGACAAAATGACGGCTCAAGCGCCGAGGGCAAGATGCCCTCGAGACAGCCGGCGAGACGCCGGCGCTACATTGCTGAGGTCCGACGTCCGACGCCCGGTCCTAGATTCCGTTCGCCCGGTTGTGGATGAGCGACAGGAATTCCGTGCGGGTTTCCTGCTCGTTGCGGAAGCAGCCCAGCATGGATGAGGTCACCGCCGCCGAGTGCTGCTTTTCGACTCCGCGCATCATCATGCAGAGATGGCGCGCTTCAATCACCACGCCCACGCCCTGCGGCTCGATGGCTTTCTGGATGGTTTCCGCAATCTGTGTGGTCAGCCGTTCCTGAATCTGCAAGCGTCGGGAAAAGATTTCGATCAGGCGTGGAATCTTGCTCAGCCCGATCACTTTTCCGTTCGGGATGTAGGCTACGTGGACCTTGCCGAAGAACGGCAGCATGTGGTGTTCGCACAGGCTGAACATTTCGATGTCTTTGACAATGACCATCTCGTCGTAGGTCACCGTAAACAGGGCCTTGCGGAGCATGGCATCGGGATCTTCCCGGTAGCCGCGCGCGAGAAACTCCCAGGAACGGCGGACGCGATCCGGAGTGCGCAGCAAGCCTTCGCGATCGGGATCTTCGCCGATACGAACGATCATTTCTCGCACCAGGTCTTCAAAGGTGGCGCTGGCCAGTGAAGGTACTGCAGTGGCTGGATTCATGGTCTACTCCGATTTGAGTCATCGAGTAATTTGGGAATTGTGCAATTGCCCGATCGCGCAATCACCCGATTACCAAATTGCCCTCCCCGGCGTACTCGAAGGAATTCATCAGGGTTTCTTCGATCCGTACCTTGCCCAGATGAGCGTAAGTGAAGCCGCGCTGCAAAATATCGTAGATGGCGGTGCACAGGTTTTCGGTTGTCGGCACCGACTGCGCAAATTCCGCTCGGGTATTCAGGTTTTCGAGGTCGAAGCGTTGCAGGATCTCGCGCTCGACGAAGCCGTCCAGGTCGACCAGGTTGCAGACCATCCCGGTGCGTTCGTCCACCGGCCCGCTGACCGTAACTTCGAGCGAATAGTTATGACCGTGGCCGTAGGGGTTGTTGCACTTGCCATACGTTTCGGCATTTTCAGTCTCGGACATGGCATCGCTGTGCAGTCGATGCGAAGCGGAAAACATGTAACGCCGGGTCAGGTGCGCCTTCATGCTTCACCATAGAAATCGACGAAGAGATCGGGCGTCTCATAAACCCGCACCCGGTGCAGCTGGGCCCGGTTCAGCTTCTTCGCCAGCCGTTGCCAGATGACGATGGCCAGGTTCTCCGTGGTCGGAATCTGAGTGGAGAACTCCGGCACTTCCTTGTTGAGGAAGCGGTGGTCCATGGAGTCCAACACCTCGCGATTCAAGATCTCTTTCAATTGTTTCAGGTCAACCACAAAGCCGGAACGAGGATCGACTTCGCCTTTGACCGTGACCTCGAGGGTGTAGTTGTGGCCGTGGCCGTTCGGGTTATTGCATTTGCCAAAGATCCGCCGGTTCTCTTCCGGAGTCAGGTCCGGATTGTGGTAGTAGTGCGATGCGGCGAATTCGGCTTTGCGCGTGAGATAGACCATTCGTTCTGCTTTCTTATGCCGAGCGGATCTCGGCGGGGCGCTGCCCCTCTATGATGACGGCATCCGCCTGCGGGGGGTTCGCGTTGTCTCCGTAGGTCCTTCCCTTCCAGCGCACGCTGCCTCGCTCATGAGAGATTCTGGACCGCAACAAAAGATACGCAAAGAGTGGGAGGCCAGCCAGCGCCAGCGCGTTTGCCTCCCAGGAGAAATGCGCCCGGCGAATTCGATGGAGGAGAAAACCGTAGATGGTGGCCGCCAAAATCGCCGCCGCCAGGGCGGGCCTGAAATGACCTCTCGCCGCGGCCACGACGGCCGCGGCAACGCCGCCTGCGATCAGCACGAACTCGGTCAATCGCAACAGGGCAAGGCGCAAAGGGGACGGGAACAGCAACGCCAGGTTCTTCGTCCAGCCTTCGCGCAGTTGCGCGAAGTTGCGATACATACGGGTGCGTACCGCGTCGCCGCCAAAGCGAAAGAAAATCTTGCGGCCGGAAGCTTTCACCCTTCGGGCCAGGGCCACGTCCTCGAGCAGACTGGCGCTCACCGCCGCGTGCCCGCCGACGGCGTCGTAGGCCTCGCGCGCGATCAGGATGTACTGCCCATTCGCCGCCGCGGCGGGCGACATCGGGTCGCTGACCAGCGCCGGGCGATAGGTCGCGGCGAGTTCGGCGAAAATGACCGGCATGACGGCTTTTTCCCAGAATCCGCGCACTTCCTGCTCCGGAGAATAGGAAAGGAAAGCGGCAGCGCAGCTGCCGGCTTCCGCTACTGCTCGAGCCAGGGATCCGGGTCGATGGACGGTGTCGGCATCGGTGAACAGCAGCCACGCGCCGCGGGCCAGGCTCGCTCCGGCGGCCATGGAGTTGTTCTTTCCTGTCCATCCCGCAGGCGGCGGGCCGGCATCCACCAGCCGTACCCGGGGAAACGACTGGGCAATCTCGCGCGTACGGTCGGTGGAACCGTCATTGACGACGACGATTTCGAAGTCTACGCCGGCCTGTGCCGCCAGCGATTCCAGGCAGGCGCCCAAGCAGGCTTCTTCATTGCGCGCCGGCACGATCACCGACACGGTTGGCCTGCCCGCGACTGTAAGTGGCGCCACCATGGGCCGAATTAGGTATTATAGCTTCGTGCGACGTGCTTCGGTCTGGACCGGCCTCCTAGCCTTCTTCCTCCTCTTGACGCTGCCGGGATGTTACGGCGGCAGCCGCCCTGCCAATATCGGTACGCCTGCCCCCGACTTCACCGTCCAGGACAGCGACCGCAAAATCAGCCTCGACCAACTGCGCGGCAAGGTGGTGGTACTGAATTTCTGGGCCACCTGGTGTCCGCCCTGCATCGAGGAGATGCCGTCCCTGGTGCAAATGCAGCAGAAGTTGAAAGGCAAGGGCGTGGAGGTGCTGGCCATCAGCGTGGATGCCGACCAGGGCGCCTACAACGATTTTCTGAAGCAGCACAACGTCGACTTGCTCACCGTCCGCGATGCCGACCAGAAGAGCAACAACCTGTACGGGACGTTCAAGTTCCCCGAGACCTATATCATCGACCGCCAGGGCGTCCTGCGCCGCAAGTTCATCGGCGCCATCGATTGGGGCACGCCTGAGATACAGGATTACCTCGGAAAGCTCTAGTTCATCCGGAATGCTTAATGAATCGTTAAGTTAAGGGCTTCCTGCAGGGCGAAGTCGGGGTTTCGCCGGAGCTCTGACGACTGCGCGGCAAGCCTTTTCTCCAGGTCTTTGCCGGCTGCCGCCACCGCGTTGAGTTCCGGAGCGTCTTTGAAGGTCTTCATCATGGCCTGCGACTTCAGGAAACAGGCGTAGGCCAACCGCGGAGACAAACCCGAGTCGCGCAGAAAAAGCCCGTAGCTGTAGAGATCGCTGGCAGTGGCTTGCGGGTCATCCAGTTTGCGATCGAGCTCGAGGGCGTGCTGATAAGACTGAAGCGCGTTCGCGGTTTTGCCCTGGCCGGCTCTAAGTTCGGCTTCGGAGAGGCTGGCCACGCTTTCCAACTTTATCTCTCCGGCCGAGGCCGCGATTTTCTGTGCCAGCTGGTAAGTTGCCGCGGCCTGTTCCAACTGCTGGGCTTGCACCTGGCATTGCGCCAGGCGCAGGACAATCGCGATCAGGTCACGCGCCGGCGGGCGACGGGCGGAGCCGGCTTGCACCACCTGGTTCAAAAACATCATGTAATAGGGGATGGCGGCTTCAGCCTTCCCTTCCCGATCCAGTTCACCCGCGAGGTAAAGATAGGCGGCAACCTGCGACCCGTCCAGGGCGATCGCCCGCTTCCAGCTTTGGATAGCCTCATCGCCGTGTCCCAGCTGATTCGCCAGGATGCCATGGTTGACCAGCAGATTCACATCGTCGGGGGCACGGCGGAGCGACTCAGTGGTCAAGGCATAGGCCTCGTCGAAGCGATTTTTCTGGGTTAGATAGCTGAGCAAAGCATCGCGGGGAGCGGCGTTCGTAGGGTTTACCCGGAGCGCCTTGTTCCAGGCGAGGGCTGCGTCCTGGAATTTCCCTTCCTTGAGTTCCTTCCATCCGAGATGGGTCTGCAGAGAACTATCGTAGGCATCGAGCGCGGCGGCGCGTTCAAGATCAGTTAAGTTCTCCTGGTGCAGTGCCAGGTAATAGTGCACCTGGTCGATAGTGCCCCAGGCCAGCAGGATGATGGCAGCCGCGATGCGCAGGGTGCGGGCGGGCCGGGCGGTCCCAACCAGCCAGCGCCAGCCGCTTCCCCACCGGCCTCCGGCGTCGGCCGCGGCCTCGGACAGGCGCTCCCGCGAATTCAGCAACAGCGCGGTCACCCGGCGGTCACGCAGTTTCCAAATGGCGCCATCAAGAATGAAGTGATGAATGTTCACCAGCGCGGTGAAAATCAGGAAGCTGGCGCCGAAGTCGTAATGAAAGAGCCGGCTGGCCAACCAGGGACCGGGAACGAAGAGCGCGATGCCGCCCGCCACCAGCACCGCGAAGTACGCGAACGGGCGCCATCCGCCGGCGCCTTTTGCTCCAGCCTCACGGCGGGCGTAATAACTGGTGATCCAGAGATACTGCGCCGAGTGCATCACGGCGAACACACCGCTGCTGTAACGGCTTTGCGGAAGCCGCAATCCGGCGGCGATGGAAAGCACAATCGGCAGGAGAAACCACAGGCATTGGGTGGAAAACAGGGTCGCGGCGGGCAGCAGCCTTCGCCCGCTGACCTGGCTCGCCAGTCCCGCCCAGCCATACGCCGAGCAGGCCATGAAGGCGACGCCTAGCGCCAGGACGGCCACGTAACTGACCGGTTGCGGAATCCCCAGCGAGATAAAGAAAGGATCGTTCGAGGAACCGGTCATGAAGCTCAGAAACAGAATCAAGTAGGAAATCAGAAATGCCGAGTACAAGGCTCGTCGACTCGCAGCCGATGGAGTTGCGCCCGCTCGCCGGGCGAACATCATGAACAGGCCGTAGTTCTGGCCGCTGTAGTGCCAGGGACTCCAGACCAGGTAAAGCGTGAAAATCCAGGGGATGGCCCGGAACCAGAAGTGCGACAGAATCAATGTGAGCGCAATGAGGGCGGTAATGTGAACTGTAAAAATCCGGTATTTCTGAAAATCTTCGGCGGTGTGGTAGGCGCGGTAAATCGTGGCCATGTAATGGGGATAGTTGAAGAACAAGGCCAGCCCGTAAAACGCGATGGACCAACCCAGTGCGCTCGATCGTGAAGCGTAGTAGGTCAGCAGGAGCAGGGGCGCAGACCAGGCGCCGCATCCGACGATAAGATCGAGGCCGGGGTTGTAGACCCAGATCGAAGAGGAGAACCCGGCCGGCGGTCCGCTGGCGGATTTTTTCATTGCGTTTGAAGAAACCGGCACGGCCGTTTCAGTCCTGCACGGATTATAAGTTGGGGATGCGCGCCGGCGGCATACCCAAAAGGGTTCGGCTTTGCGTAACCAGACTTCGGATGGATGATTGGCGACGAACCGGGCCTGGTGGGAGCACCGCGGACGGCGGTTTCTGGGGCGCGACGGTTTGCTCCTTTACAATCGAATCGTGAAGACCTGGGACGCGATCATCATCGGCGGCGGAATCATCGGGCTCTCGCTTTCGATTGCGCTCCGCAAGCGCGGCGCCACCGTGCTGATCGTGGAACGGGGAGAGCCCGGGCGCGAGGCCTCGCACGCGGCCGCCGGCATGCTGGCCGACTTCCCTCTGGAAATGCCGTCGGCGCTGCAATCTCTCGCCAGTGCGAGCGCGCGCATGTATCCCGAGTTCGCGCATGAGCTGCAGGATGAGTCCGGCATGAGTGTCGATCTGCGCGACCAGGGCACGATCCTTTTTGCCACGCCGGAACAGCTTTGCGAACACCCCGGCCTGCTCGCCGACTGTCCGCTTCCCTCACCTCTGAATACGCTTGAGCCCGCGCTGGGGCGCGTAGATCTTCCCGCAATTTATCTCAAGGAGCGCAGCGTGGATCCGCGAGCGCTTACCGCCGCCGCCCTGAAAGCCGCTCGCCATCGTGGCGTGGATATTTCATCCGGAACGGCCGTCACCGAGGTGGTTTTAGAAGATGGACGCGCCATCGGCGTCGGCACCGGCAAGACCGCTTACTCGGCCCCGGTGGTCGTGAATTGTGCCGGGGCGTGGTCGGGGCAAGTGCCGCCGTACCCGTTTCCAACCCGCCCGGTGAAGGGACAGATGCTGGCCCTGGCGGCGTCTCGAGACCTTCTGCGTCACGTCATTCGCGCCCCCGAAATCTATCTGGTTCCGCGCAGCGACGGGCGCATTCTGGCAGGAGCTACGGTCGAAGAAGCGGGATACGACAAGCGGACCGACGCGGACACGATTCAGCGTATGCACCGGGCGGCGATTGATCTGGTGCCCGCGCTGGCCCAGGCTCGCATGCTGGAAGCCTGGGCCGGACTGCGGCCGGGGTCTCCGGATAACCTGCCGATTCTCGGGGCCACTCCGACCCCAGGCTATTTCGTGGCCACGGGCCACTTCCGCGATGGCATCCTGCTCGCCCCGATTACGGCGCAGGTCATGGCCCAGATGGTCACCGGCGGTAGACTCGAATATGATCTCTCGGCGTTTTCGCCGACACGCTTTCAGAACTGATGACCACCATACCCGTCACCCCCGATCAGATCAGAGAGCACTATGACTCGTTGGCTTTTATTTATCGAACCTTCTGGGGCGACCACATTCATCACGGCCTGTTTCTGGAGAAGCACGAAGCGCCTGAAGCGGCGCAGGTCCGGATGCTCGACTACTGTGTCAACCTGCTCGGGTTTTCCCCTGGCGCTCGTGTACTGGACGTGGGTTGCGGCCACGGCGGCACCCTGATCCATCTGGCACGAAAACTTTCCTGCAGCGGAACCGGACTGACTCTCAGCCCCAAGCAGGCCAGACTTGCACGCGAGCATTCGATCAAGGCTGGGGTTGAGCAGCGGATAAATTTCGAGGTCGCGAATGCCGACTCGTTTTCCTTCCCGGCAACGGCTTTCGATCTGGTATGGACGATGGAATCTTCCGAACACTTTGCCGACAAGGCGCGTTACTTCGCCCAGGTTGCACGCACCCTGCGGCCGGGCGGGCAGCTACTCCTGGCGGCCTGGACGGGCTCCATGGATCTTCCTCGCGTGCGCGAAGTGGGCCGGGCATTTCTTTGTCCGGAACTGTGGACGGCCGACCAATACCAGTCCGCGATCGAATCCGCCGGATTGCGGGTACGCCACCGCGAAGACCTTACCGCCAGAATCTTGGGTACCTGGGAGATTTGCCAGGAGCGCGCGCGCGCCGCCAGCCTGCCGGTCAAATTATTGCCGCGCGCGGCCCGGGAGTTTGTGGAAGGCATCGACATCATTCTGGATGCCTACCGCTCCGGCGACTTGACCTACACCATCATGGTAGCGAAGGGCCCGGCGTAGCGCCGGCCTCCGGCCGGCTGTCCTGAGGGCATCCTGCCCTCAGCGGCCCGGCGCAGGGAAGGAAGTGTGCCCTCTCTTCTGGCTGCCGAAAGATGGTCATCTCCGGTGGGGGCGAGACGCCCCCACGACAGCCGCCGGGACGGCGGCGCTACCGAAACCCGGAGCCGCGGAGCGGCTCGAGAATGTAGGCCAGTCGGATATACTAAGACGTTTTCTCCCCAGAAAGGCACACCCCCATGGCGTCTCCCGCAATTGACTATGCCCGCGGCAATCAGCATCGCTTCCTCAACGAGCTTAAGGAGTTGCTGCGCATTCCCAGCGTCAGCACTCTAGATGAGCACAAGTCTGACGTGCAGAAGGCGGCTGAGTTTGTCGCCGCCGATCTCCGCCGCATTGGCCTCGAGCATGTTGAAGTCATCCCCACCAAGGGCCATCCCCTGATTTATGCCGACTGGCTCAACGCTCCGGGCAAGCCGACCGCGCTCTGCTACGCGCACTATGACGTGCAGCCACCCGATCCGCTGGACGAATGGACTTCGCCGCCGTTCGAGCCCACCGAGCGCGACAACAACCTGTACGCCCGCGGCGCGGTCGACGATAAAGGCCAGCTCT
This sequence comes from Terriglobia bacterium, assembly GCA_963734455.1. Lineage (GTDB taxonomy): Bacteria > Acidobacteriota > Terriglobia > Terriglobales > Acidobacteriaceae > JAIQFF01. The sequence continues at coordinate 1,372,938 of CAVTHC010000003.1, read as the reverse complement.
GGATGGAAATCAAGGCCATCGAAGCCCTGATGAAAGGTCACAACGGCAAGCTGCCGATCAACGTGAAGTTCATCATTGAAGGCGAGGAAGAGGTGGGCGGCGAGTCGATCACGGCCTATGTGCGCAAGCAAAAGTCCAAGCTCAAAGCCGATTTCGCGCTGGTCTGTGATACCGAACTGTTTGCACCCGACCTTCCGACGCTGTGCGTGGGGCTGCGCGGCCTGGTCTACACCGAACTTGAAGCCGTGGGATCAAAGACCGATCTGCACTCCGGAATGTACGGCGGAGCCGCGCCTAATCCGTTTTTTGGCCTGATTGAAATCATCAGCAAACTGAAGGACGCCAAGGGCAAGGTGCTGATCCCGGGTTTTTACAAGAACGTGAAAGCGCCCAGCAAAGATGAACTGAAAGCGTGGAAGCGGCTGCCCTTCAACGAAGAGCACTATCGCAAAACGGAAGTAGGTTCGACGGTGCTGACCGGCGAGCCGGGCTACTCGGTTCTGTATCGCACCTGGGCGCGTCCCACGCTCGAAGTGCACGGCATGCCGGGAGGATTCGTCGCGCCCGGCGCGAAGACGGTGATTCCGGCCAAAGCTTCAGCCAAGGTTTCGATGCGGCTGGTGCCGAACCAGGACCCGAACGACATCCTCAAGCGTTACAAGAACTATGTGAAGAAGCTCACGCCCAAGGGCATTCAGATCGCGATCAAAGTGTGGAGCAGCGGCCCGGCGTGTGTAGTGGGCACGGACAACAAATACATCAAGGCCGCGACGGAAGCTTTGCACGATGTGTTCAAAAAAGAAACGGTCTTCATTCGCTCCGGCGGCTCCATTCCGATTGTCACCGATTTTCAGGACGTCCTGAAAATTCCGTCGGTAATGATGGGCTTCGGCCTGCCCGACGACAATCTACACGCACCGAATGAGAAGTTTCACATCCCGAACTTCTATCGCGGAATCGAATCGATCTGCCTGTTCTTCGAAAAGCTGGGCCAGCAGTAATCGGCAAGAACTGTGTGGGGACGGGGCTTCGCCCCGTCCAGGCCGAGCGAAGCTCGGCGGAGATTTTTCCGCCCACCGACGTGTTCTATGCTGAGATGGCGCTGGGAAAGCGGGTTTGAAAATCGAGAAGCCCGACCCATTCCGGCGTGATGGTGATACGCACCATACTTGAAACCAGGGTGCGAAGCTGGGCCATCCAGGCCTCTCTCACGGCGGGCTCGAAGTAGCGTTCCGCGCACGCGGCATACTCCGGCACAATCCCATCCACGGTTTCCAGGTGCGCCGTACCGCGTATGAGCAGCACCTTGTGAGGAAAATCGTTGTCGTCGATGGTGAGCGATACCTTCGGATTCCTGGCCAGGGCCTTCAGCTTGGGAGCTTTGGGCGGCGTTCCCATCACAATCTCGCGCCCGTTCCAGTGAAACCAGATGGGAACCACCCTGGGCGTGCCGTCAGTCCAGACGTAGGCCAGGCGAGCCGGGATCTTCGAGTGCAAGAGTTCCTGCGACGCAGGATGCTGCAGAAGCGAGAGGTCTCCCTGTTTGACGGTCATGGGCTGCTCCTTGGCGCCGACGGCAGCGCGGTGCTCGGGTTTGCATTTCGGGCACGGGGATTCTGAGCTTATTGGCGGACGAGGTCAAGTGCTGCCATCACTCAATCCGAGGACCATTCTCTGCGTACTCTTGCGAATCCCTGCCGGTGAACCCTGCCGCTCGTTCGTGATCGCGACATTGTTTTTGTGCTCCGGTTGGGTGTAGGCTGGTTGTGCTCTCGCGCTTCTCCCCTCCTTCGTCACTTCCTGACCAAATTTGCAGCCATATGCTGCATTGTGTGTTCAATCTGGCGCGGTCGAGCGTAAGGCCATACCAGATATAGTGTTTTCGTGCTTGACCCCGGCGTGATTTGGCCGTTACAGTAGCTCTAATTTGTGCCTCGCCGATTCCAGCCTGGGAGGCGCTCAGCAGAGCGACGTATTGGAGGAATCCAATTAATCAACCGGGCTGATGATGGTTACATGATTCCTGTATTCGTCCCGACAAGAGCTGGAAAAGCGGACTCGGTCAGGCGGGCGGGGGCGCCCGCGCCACACAGAAACACACATAACCTCGGCGACCCTAAGGAGTAGAAGTTGCTCAAACTGAAAAGGCTTCAGATTCTCGGATTCAAATCGTTCTGCGACCGCACCGAACTCAAGTTTCACGGGGACGGCGTGGCCGCCATCATTGGTCCTAACGGTTGCGGCAAGTCCAACATCGCGGACGCCATCTCCTGGGTGCTGGGCGAGCAGTCGGCCAAGACCCTCCGCGGTTCGCGCATGGAGGATGTGATCTTTGCCGGCACCCGCGATCGCAAGCCTACGGGCATGGCCGAGGTTTCGCTGACGCTGATCGATCCCGAGGTGTACGACGGGGCGGACGCGCACGAACCCACCGAAGTGGAGATCCAGGATGAGATGCCCCGGCCGGTCGAAGATTGGGACGAAGCCGAAGTGCGGGCCGAAGCCGCGGATGAGACCGAGAGGCTGACTGAGGAGGCGCGTCCGGGGAGAGTGGAGGAGATTGAAGCTGCGGTAACGGCGAACGATGGAGAGACGGGCGTCCCGCCCGTCCAGCCCGGCGAGGACGCCCGGGCCTCCACTGACTTGACTGCCGGACCCCAAGTGGTTCTGAAGATTCGCCGGCGACAGTTCAAGCAACAGTTTAAGGCTGGGGAGATCGTAGTCAACCGGCGCCTCTTTCGCAGCGGCGAGAGCGAATACCTGCTCAACGGAAAATTGTGCCGGCTGCGCGATATCCAGGAACTCTTCATGGGGACCGGGCTTGGACCGGAATCGTATGCCCTGATCGAGCAGGGGCGCATCGGGCAGATTCTGAGCAGCCGTCCCACCGATCGCCGCGCGATTATTGAAGAAGCCGCCGGCATCACCAAGTTCAAGACCAAGAAGCGCCTGGCCGAGGCGCGCCTGGAAGACGCCAAGATCAACCTGGCCCGGGTCAACGACATTTTCGAGGAAGTCACGCGGCAGATGAATTCGCTCAAGCGCCAGGCGTCCAAAGCCGAGCGCTACGCCAAACTCCGCGAGGAGATGCGGGCCAAGTTGCGGCTGGTGCTGGCCAGCAAGTTTGCCCAACTGGAGCAGGAAAGCGCCTCACTCGATGCGCAGATCAGCGGCATTTCGGAAGACATGCGCCGGCAGGCTGAAATGGTGCAGCAATCCGAAGCTGAACATGCGGAGCGCACCCAGCGCGGTTACGCCATTGAGACTGAAGTCCGCGAGAACCGCGAACGGTTGAGCCAGTTGAAGCTGGAATCTGAAAGCGCTCTTGCCCAGCGTCGTCATAATGAGGAACGCTGCGCGGAACTGGTGGAGCGCGGGGCGGCGTCCGATGCCGAACTGGCGCAAGCCCAGGATCGGCTGGCGGCGCTGGCCGCGGAACGCGATGCCAATCGCCAGATTCTGGACTCGGCAGCGGGCGACCTGGCTGCGGCGCAACAGGAGTTGGCGCACAGCCAGCACGAAGCGGCCGGAGCCGCGACGGCTTTGGCTGAGCTCGAACATCAGCAGGAACAATCCCGAGTCATGATTGTGGAGGCGGTAGCTGCCGCTTCCAACTTGCGCAATCAGCGCACCCAGGTAGAAGAGAGACTGGCCGGGGTTGATCGCGAGGCCCACCGTCTGCAGTCGGAGATGGCCGCGGCCAACTCTCAGATGGAAGCTTTCGGAGGACAGCGTGGCCAGCTCGGCCTCGAATTCGAAACCGTCTCGCAACGCGTCTCCGGGCTCACCGAGGAACTGCGCCAGACCCGGCAGGCGCTCGATTCCCGGCGCCATGAAGAATCCGAAGCCAAGAACCATCTCGACAGCCTGCGCGCCGAGTACGCCTCGGCGATCGGCAAGAAAGGTTCGCTCGAAGCCGTCATCGCCGAACATGGATACTCGACCGAGTCCGTGCGCCGGCTCTTTCAATCGGGCGTCATGCAGGGCGGGATGGCTCCCGCGGGCGTGCTCGCCGATTTCCTCGAAGTGGAGACGCGCTACGAAGGCGTGGTCGAAGACTTCCTGCGCGACGAACTCAACTACATCGTGGTGAAATCCTGGGATGCCGCCGATGAAGGCTTGCGCCTGCTTCGCACTGACGTGGACGGACGCGCAACCTTCCTGGTGCATCCCGAGGATTCGCAAGCCAAGTTTTCCTTTGCCATTGACGAGAACGCGCACCAGGTGCAGCCCGAGCGGCCGATTGTCCCCCTCAAGAATGCCATTCGCGTGCTCAACGGGTTTGGCCGGTCGCTCGAAGTCATCCTGCCCAAGCTGCGGGATGGCTACATTGTTCCCGATCCCACGTTCGCTCGCGAGCTGGCGCTGGAAAATCCCGACGCGTTTTTTCTTTCCCAATCGGGCGAATGCTTCCACAACGTGACCGTGACCGGCGGCAAACAGCGCGCCGAAGGACCGCTTTCGATGAAGCGCGAGCTCCGCGACGTCCTGCGCCAACTGGGCGAGCTGGAACAGGCGCTGCGCCATGAAGAAATGCGCGTCCTGACCCTGGGCCGCGAAATGAAGGACCTGGCTTCCCTGCTGGACCGCCTCGAAGGCGAAAAGCGCGAGGCGGAGAAGCAGGCGATGACGTCGGGCCACCTGCTGCAGCAGTTGGAATCCGAATTCGCGCGGGCGCGCGAACGCCTGCAGGCGTCTGGCCAGGAACTGCATCGGCTGGAGGCTGAGCGCACGGAGAAAGGCGCCCTGCTCGACCAGTTGCAAGGCCAAATTGCCGAGGCCGAGCAACAGCGCATCGAACTGGAGAATCTGGCGGCTGCCGGACAGCAACAGCTGTCCGGCCTGCGGACGCGCCGCGATCAAGCCGCGCAAGATGCTTCGCAACGCCTCGCCCGCGTGGCCACGCTCGAAGAGCGGCATCGCAGCGCGACCGTGGGGCTCGAGCGCCTTGATTCCCTGGTCACTGAAATGATCGAGCGCGTGGTAGCGCTCCGGCTGCACATCGAGTCCGCGTCCGCCGAGAAACTGCGCCGCGAAACCGAGAACCAGGAGCTTGCCGTCAGGCTGGTGGATCTCGAAGCCGAGCGCAACGCCTGCGAGACCCGCGACGGCCTGCTGCAGGTAGAGTCGGAACAGGTGCGGGCCCGCCTGGCGGAAATCGATCAGGCCCTGCATCAGGCCCGTCAACTGCTGGACCAGTTGCGCGATCGCCGCGCCGAGTTGTCGGCGACCGCGGCCAGGCTGCAGTCCGACGCACAATACATGGCCGAAACCTGCTTGAACGACCTCGGCATCCAGCGCGATGAACTGATGGCGGACGCTACGATTCCGATCGCCCGCGGCGAGCAACTCACCGTAGAGGACCAGATCTATCGCGACATGCGTACCCGTCTCGATGCCATGGGGCCGGTCAACATGATGGCCTTGGAGGAGTACAAGGAAACGGCCGAACGGCATGCATTTCTCGAGACCCAGAGAAAAGATCTCTACGATTCCATCGAGAACACCCAGGCCACGATCAAAGAGATTGATACGTTTTCACGGCAGAAATTCGAAGAGGCCTTCCACAAAATCAACGAAAACTTCCAGGCCACCTTCCGCAAGCTGTTTGGCGGAGGCCAGGGCTTCATGCGGCTCACCGACGAGGAAAACAGCGCGGAGAGCGGGATTGACGTGGTGGCTTCGCCTCCCGGAAAGCGGCTGCAAAGCGTTTTGCTGCTCTCCGGCGGCGAGAAGGCATTGACCGCGCTGGCGCTGCTGGTCGGTATCTTCCAGTATCAACCCAGCCCGTTCTGCATCCTCGACGAGGTGGACGCGCCGCTCGACGAGGCCAACATCGGCCGCTTCACCGAGCTGGTGAAAGAAATGAGCCTGCAGACCCAGTTCGTGCTGATCACTCACAGCAAGAAGACCATGAGCATCGCGCCTGTGCTCTATGGTGTAACCATGCAGGAGCCGGGTGTCTCCAAGCTGGTGTCAGTCCGCTTCGGCGCGACGGCATAGCCCTGTCATGCTGAGCGGAGCAAAGGCGGTCGCTTGCGACCGCTTTTGCGGAGTCGAAGCACCCCTACCCTGTTCGATGCCCTGCCTTTGAGAATGCGGCCAAATTCCCTGCGCTGAAGCGTTCAGTAGCGCGGTAGGGGTCCTTCGACTTCGCCAGACCTGCGCTAGCGCAGGGTCTGGCTTCGCTCAGGATGACAGCCCATCAGGCTACGCGCGTTTCGATCGTCTTCCCTTGCTCGACAAAAGCCTGCATCCAGCCGAGCACCCGGATCCAGCCGTCGCCGTGGCCCTTCGCCTGTGCGACGTTGCCGGCAAATCCATCGTGGCGGATTTTCACGAACGTGCCCGTTCCGGCTTTCTGCGGTCCCGAGTGCTGCAAGTTGTGCACGCCGCGCGCTTCCAGTTCCCAGCGAACTACCGTTTTCAGGTCCGGGGAGTAACTTGGGATCCAGGTGTGGACCAGGAGGCGAGGCCGGTCTATCTCCAGGTACTCGCCTTCCACTCGAAATGTAGTGGCCATCGGCTCCCACGCCGTCGCTCTGCCACTTGCCGCCCGGGCGCAGGTCTGCTTTCCACTCCGTGACGCGATACAGACCTTGTTGTCCCCACCATAACGGCATCTGCTTGGGGTCGGTGATTGCCTGGAAGACACGCTCCGGCGGGGCGGCAATGAAAACCTCCGCTAGAACGGCGTTGTTGTCGGGAGTAACTACGGCAGTAGCCATGATTTCTTTCTCCTCGTTCTTTATTCGCAACGTTCTCTATTCGCAATGTTTTCTCAGTTTTTCCAGCACGCCCGGCCAGCCACCCGCGTAATCCTTGCGGACGATCGGTTCGTTGGCGAGGCCGCTGTGCGTGACCTTCACCCGGGTGCCGGTTTTGGTTGCCGATAACTCCCAGCGCGCCAGGGACGGCCGCTGCGGATGCTCGTGCCAGTTCCCCAGCCAAGTGTAGGCCAGCACGCGCGGAGGATCGAACTCCGTGATCTCTCCGTGCACCTTAAAGTCGCGTACTCCATTTATCACTTTCGTCCGGCTGGGATCGGTCAATTCGTATCGCCATTTCCCGCCCTGGACGCGCGTCCATCTCCCAAAGTGCCCCGTTTGGAGTGGCCGCCCACCAGAGCATCAGTTGGGCGGGATCGGTGAGCGCCTCAAAGACCCGCTCCGGAGGGGCAGCGATTTCGATTTCCGTGACCATCGCATCCTGGTCGGGAGTGATTTGAGATACCGGCATCGTCGTCATAAGTTTTTATCTCAATCCTAAAATGGAGGACGGGCGTCCCCGCCCGTCCCCGCGACAGCGTTACTGCTTGCGTCGCAAATCAAAGACTTCCTTCATCTCCTTGCCGTGGTCGCTGTACACCCACTCTTCGGTGTGGTGATTGGCGTCCGGCATCGAGATGACGAGCCGAGCCATGTGAGGGGCGTCGGGAGTGGCAAGATTGGTGGCATCGAGAAAGGCGAAGGTGAAGGTCTTGCCGTCGGGCGAAGCGCTGGCCACCATGCGGGGCTGATTGCCGACGGCGCAGTAGTGGGTCATCAGCAGGCGGTCGCCGTCCAGATTGAACATGCTGATCATGTTTTCCTTGCCCTTGATCTCGCTCATCAGAGCGGATCCGTTCGACGTCACCTTATATCACACCTCGACCGGCTGGCCGTTCTTCACGGTTCCTTCCCAGGTCCCGTCCAGCGCCTTGAGCTCATCGAAAGACTTCTGCGCCGCCGATGCGGCAAAGGCGGCAGTGGTGGCAAGCACAAACAGCAGAGCGACTGCGATGCGGATTGCTTTCATATTCAACTTCCTCCAGGTTAGATCGGTCGCGAGGACCGTGATTGATGTTGCAAGGTTCTATTACTCTTTCCCTTTCGAACGTTTAACGCTGTCTGATCTCCCGCCTCCTGGGCCGGCAGTTTCCCGGGCATATTCGCTCCTCCACAAAGGCCTTCAAGCTGGACAGGTTGGCCTCCCAGAAGACGCGATATTGCTGCAGCCACGAGTCCACCGCCTTCAGCGGTCCCGGATTGAGCTGGTACAGGCGATGCCGCCCTTCGCGTTTCTCCTGCACCAGGTGGGCGCGGCGCAGCAGGCGCAGGTGTTTCGAAATCGCCGGCCGCGACACCGGAAAGGCCCGCGCAATCTGACCCGCCGGCTGGATGCCCTGCCGCAACAGGTCGAGCACGGCCCGCCGCGTGGGATCGGCCAGGGCGTGGAAAGCAGCTTCCGGCGAATATGTAACCGAACGGTTCCGCATAATGCGTAACCATAGCGTTACATATGGGAGCGTGTCAAGAGAAAAAATCAAGCCCTATGGGATTCGCGCACTCTGCGTTAGAGTCGAACCATGGCGCGACGCATGGTGAACGTGGGCAACCGAGGGCAGGTTGTGATTCCTGCTGGAATCCGTTTCGCCCTTGGGATTAAGACAGGCACACGAATCTCCATTGGTCTGGAGGATGCCCGGATCGTTCTGGATGTAGTTTCGGAAGACATGGTGGAGAAGACTCGCGGAATGCTCAAGGGCGGCGCGCTGGTCGCGGCGTTGAAGCAACAACGCGAGAGTGATAAGTGGTGAGCTCGGAAGATTGAGGGCAGGGTCGCAGCCCCTGGGGTTATTTTTCGTGCCCGTTCCTCACCAGATCCAGAAACGCCGGATGCACACGGGTGTCTTCGGAAAGCTCGGGATGAAAGGTCGCCGCCATCGCTTTCCCCTGCCGGACGGCCACGGGATCGTTGCCTTCGGTTGCGATGACTTCCACGCCGGGACCAATGCGCCCGATCTTAGGCGCGCGGATGAAGACCATCTCGATCGGTGATTCCCCCAGCTTTCCTTCGACAAACCAGCCTTGGCGGATGGAGCTGTCAACTTGGCGGCCGTAGGCGTTGCGCCGGATGCCGATATCGAGAGCGCCCAGTCCCGCCTGCCTTGGATTCTCGATTTCGCTGGCCAGCAGGATGGCTCCGGCGCAGGTTCCAAAGGTGGGCTTGGTGCACGCGAAATGTTTCAGTTTCTCGAAGCCGGCCTCGCCGAGAAGCTTGAGAAATGTACCGGACTCTCCTCCGGGAATGACCAGGCCGTCGATGTCATCCAGCTGCTCGGGCTTCTTGACCAGCACGACTTCGGCGCCCAGCTCTTCGAGGCGGCGACGATGGGCGTCAAAGTCCCCCTGGAGGGCGAGGACGCCGATTTTCGCGGATTTTCGGGTGGCGCTCATGGATCGGCCAGGGCGTGGGCACGGCTACCACGTTCTGTTCTGATTTTACTCCAGCCGGCGCGGACCTCCCTTCATAGAGCCGCCTTCCGCCAGGCTCAATCCACCCGGAACTTTCCCTGCACCTCTTGCGTATCTCTGCCAGGACACCTTACGGCATCCGCCAAACCGGGATGCCCAACGCCATCCGTCCTGAGAGGACAATATGAAAACTACTGGCAAAGGTTTCACCGCCCTGGTGGTATTCTCCGCCCTGCTTCTGGCGACTTTCGCGTTTGCGGCGACCGCCCCGCGTTACATCCACGTCAGGGTCAGCAGCCCGGGCACGCACGAACTGGTCCGCGTCAACCTCCCCCTGAGCCTAGCTGCGCAGGTAATTCCGGCAATCAATCATGGGAAGCTGCGGGACGGCAAGGTCTGCATTGGCCATCTCGATGCCAACAACGTGAACGTACGAGCCATTCTCCAGGCTCTGAAGGCCGCCCCGGAAGGCGAGTTTGTGAGTGTGCAGGATTCGGGCAACGATGTTCGCGTGGCCAAAGAGCACGGACTCATGGTGGTGCACGCGGTGGATAAGGAAAGCAAGCAGAACGTCGAGGTGACGATTCCCTGGGATGTCGCGCAGGCCCTCATCTCCGAGACCGGCGAGGACCAGCTGAACATCGAAGCCGCGGTGAAGGCCCTGGAAAATGTCGGAGATATGAACCTGGTAAAGGTGACCGGCCAGGATGAGAACGTCCGCGTTTGGGTGGACTCGCGCAGCTCGGGTGAATAAGCCAATACCGTCCGGGGGAATGAAAGAAACCAGAAAACGCACGAGGAAACTCCCATGATCTTTCTTGCCAAGCTTGGAGTGGGCGTGATGGGAACCGCGCTGCTCGGCGCAGCCGCGCTTTCCAGCGACGGATTCATTCACGTCAAGGTGCACGAGAACCGGGCGGGTGGCACCAGACTCAATCTGATCGTTCCCGCCGCCCTGGTACCGGCCACGTTGCAGTTTGTACCCGATCATCATCTGGCCAAGGCATCGAAACAGCTGCGCCCCTACCTGCCAGTCATTGACGCCGCAATTCCCGCTCTTGAGGCCTGTCCCGACGGAATCCTGGTCGAGGTCATCGACGAGAGCGATCATGTGCGCATAAAGAAGGACGGCGGCTCGCTGGTGGTGGACGTGAACGACCCTGACGATGTGGTGCATGTATCGGTGCCGTTGCGCGCGGCCCAAAGCTCCCTTCATGAGATTGCGGAAGCAAACGGCTTCGATTGAACGACGGTATTGGATCAAGGAAGCGCCCGCCGGGTGCGGCAAGGCGAGAAGCGAGCGATGATGGATCGGCTGGCGCGATCCGAAGGTCCGCGCCAGCCATGATCACCAGCCCCGGGTTTGCAGCATGTGCGCTTCGTCCAGTCCCGACACGGCCAGGCCCTTCATGGCGCCGACCAGGTCTTCGCTGACTTCAAGTAATACTTTAGGGTCGTTGAAGTGCGTAGCCGCGAGCACGATCGCTTTGGCTCGCTTTTGCGCTTCGTCGGGATCAGCGAAAGTGGTGGAATCCTGCATGAAGATGCCGGAGCCGACGAACACCGATTCCGCGCCCAGCTGCATCACCAGCGCCGCGTCCGCCGGAGTGGCGATGCCGCCCGCCGAAAAATTCGGCACCGGCAGCTTCCCTGCCTTGGCCACCATCCGAACCAATTCATACGGCGCCTGGTGCTCTTTGGCTTTGGCGTAGAGTTCTTCCTCGCCGAGGACGGTGAGAATTCTCATCTCCTGCACAATCTGCCGCATGTGTTTGACGGCATGAACCACGTCGCCGGTGCCGGCTTCTCCCTTGGTGCGGATCATGGCCGCGCCTTCAGCGATACGGCGGAGGGCTTCGCCCAGGTTGCGCGCGCCGCACACGAACGGGACGGTGAAGGCATGCTTGTCCACGTGGTGCGCTTCGTCGGCCGGGGTCAGGACTTCGGATTCGTCAATGTAATCGACGCCCAGTTCCTGAAGTATCTGGGCTTCCGCAAAGTGCCCGATGCGGCATTTCGCCATCACGGGAATGGAAACCGCGGCCATGATCTCGCGGATCTTTTTGGGCGAGGCCATCCTCGCCACGCCGCCTTCGGCGCGAATCTGCGAAGGAACCCGCTCCAGGGCCATCACCGAAACCGCGCCCGCCTTTTCGGCGATCACGGCTTGCTCGGCGTTGGTGACGTCCATGATGACGCCGCCCTTCAGCATTTCCGCCAGGCCGGTTTTCAAACGCAAGCTGGTCGAACTTCCATTGTTCTGCGACATGAAACTTCTCCTCTGATAAAGCAAACCAACTCCAGACTAGCCCCAGATTGGACTTGTCATAAGGTCCATTTACGCTATTCTGTACGTACCATTTAGGTGTCGTTGGCCTTTGGTCGTTGGTCGTTGGCCAAAGTCAAAACACCGATATCCAAGAGCCAGGGGCCAACGACCAACGACCAAGGACCAAGGACTGCTCACTTGCCCAAACAGGCTACATCGCTTCCCCTGAGTCTGGCCGCGCCGCTGGCCGGAATTCCGCTCTACCGCTGGTTCTATGACGAACTTCGGTCGGCAATTCTGGAAGGCCGAATCGTGCCCGGCGCCCGGTTGCCGGCCACGCGCGACCTGGCGCGTGAATACAAACTCTCACGGGCGACCGTGGTCGCCGCCTTTGAGCAATTGCAGTCCGAGGGTTATGTGGAGGGCAGGGTTGGGGCCGGCACCTATGTCAGCCAGGTCCTGCCCGACGATCTGCTGCAAGTGGGACGCAGCAGCCCGCGAAAAAGCGCCGGGCCCCGGCGCGTGGAGTGGTCGGCGTACGCGCGGCGTCTGCGGTTGTACCCCAGTGGCGGGCCGCGCGTCACGCGAGCGTTTCGCGCCAACCAGGCGGCGCTGGATGTTTTCCCGACCACGCTCTGGGCCCAGGTGGTCGCCCGCCGTTTGCGTCGCGCCTCGGCCCAATTGTTATCCGGCGGCGAAGCCCTGGGATACCGTCCGCTGCGCCAGGCGGTTGCCGCCTACCTGAACGCTTCGCGCGGGGTAAAGTGCACGGCCGACCAGGTCCTCATCATTTCCGGCGTGCAGGAAGCGCTGGAGCGCGCGGCCCATCTGCTGCTCGATCCCGGCGAGCCGGTATGGGTGGAGGACCCGGGCTATCCCGGAGCCGCCATTGTTTTCCGGGCAGTCGGCGCCAAAGTCCAGCCGGTCCCGGTAGATGCTGAAGGCCTCGACCTGGAATGGGGCCGGCGACGCATGGGCCCGGGCCAAGCTGATCTACGTAACCCCCGCGCACCAGTTCCCGCTGGGCGTCACCATGAGTCTTGCGCCGAAGATTGGCCCTGCTGGAATGGGCCCGCCGTTCGCACACCTTGATTTTCGAGGACGACTACGACAGCGAGTATCGCTACCAGGGAAGGCCCATTCCTGCGCTTCAGGGACTGGACCGCGCGGGCGTAGTGATCTATGCCGGTACCTTCAACGAAGTTTTGTTTCCCGCCCTTCGCCTGGCGTATCTGGTGGTGCCGCCCGGCATGGTGGATCGTTTTGCCGCCGCGCAGGCAGTCAGCATGCGTCATGCTCCGTCTGCTCGACCAGGCCGCGCTCTGCGACTTCATCACCGAAGGGACATTTCGCGCGCCACATTCGCCGCATGCGCGAGCTCTACTCCGAAAGGCTTGCCGTATTCCTGGAAGCATCGCGCTCCCGACTCGGAGGGCTGCTGGAATTCCCGAGGTCGAAGCCGGATTGCAGACCGTGGGATGGCTGGCGCCGGGAATCAACGCCCAACGCGCCGCGGTAGAAGCAGCGAAGCATGAGGTCGAGGTAATTCCGCTGAGCCGTCTACTCTGCTCGCGACGATCTCGGCCGGCAAGGGCTGCTGCTCGGCTTTGCGGCGGTGGATGAGCGGGAATTGCGGCGAGGGGCGGAGCGGCTGGCGCGGGCGCTGGAGGTCTGCCGGACCTAGAGACCGAACGGCGGAATGACGTTTCCAAAGAAATCTTGCGGAGCTTTACTCCGCCGCACGGGCGGGGCGCCCGCGCCCACATTTATTTTGCCTACTTTACGAATTTGGCGAACATTTTGGGGTCGATGGCGATGAATACTGGCGCGGCCGCGGGCCAGCACCTCGCCTTTCCGATTGAGGATCTCGCCCATGTTTACGTGCCTCCGTCCGCGCACGCTCACCTCGCGTGATTCTACCCGCAGCGGTTGATTCAGCGGCACCGGGCGCAGGTAATCGACGGTCATCTGCGAAGTCAGCGCGATCACCTGGCGCAGCTTGTTCACTTTGCCCATGGCCTCGTCGAGAATGGTGGCGATGATGCCGCCGTGGCAATGTCCGGGAGGTCCGGTGTAGCGCTCATCCAGGCGAAAGCGGCAGACAAACATCTGGCGTTTCTTGTCGAAGGTAAATTTCAGGTGCATGCCGGCCGCATTGTCCGGCCCGCAGGCGAAGCACTGGTTCTTCGGCAGATGGACACCGTGACCGCGGCCGTGATGCTTCGTCGGCATAGGCGAGAAATTCTATACCGTCCGCGCCATGTAGGCGCGAGCGCCCTGCTCGTGCGGCAGCGCCCGTGACCCATTGCCCTTCATGGTTATCTCTATTTCTCCGGGAGGGTTCACGCTTAAGCTTGCGCCCCTCACGTACAGCTGTGATAGACTTCCGGCGATCCGCAGAAGCATTTTTGATTCACCCAATCGCTGTCCGAATTCCATGACCTTTAGGAGGTCTGGTAGATGGGCCTCGCTCTGCTCGCGATTATCTGGCTGATCACCTTCTTTAGCACCTACTTCTTTGTGGCCAAAACCTGGTGGCTGCCCCACGGCGCATCCACGGCAGCGGCATTTATCGACAATCAGTTCGCCCTCACCTATGTGCTGATGGGAATCGTGTTTGTGGCCGCGCAGGGCGCGCTGGGACTGTTCGTGTGGCAGTACCGCGACCGGCCGGACGCCAAGAAGGTCGAGTATTCCCACGGCAACACCAAGCTCGAAGTGCTCTGGACGGCGCTCACTGCCGTGCTTTTTGTCGGGCTGAACCTCATGGGCAGCAGCGTCTGGGCGCATGAGCGTTTTGCGCCGGCGGAAGCCGGATCGGTTCCGGTGGAAGTGACGGGCATGCAGTTTGCCTGGTATTTCCGCTACCCGGGCGCGGACGGCAAGTTCGGCTCCACCAATCCCAAGCTGATGGATCCTTCCGCCGGCAACGAGGCTGCGGTAGGACTCGACACCGCCGATCCCGCATCGAAAGACGACGTGGTCACCGGCACCATGTACCTTCCCGTCAATCGCCAGGTGGACTTGAGATTGCGCGCCGTGGACGTAATCCACAGCTTTTTTGTTCCCAGTATGCGCTTCAAGCAGGACGCGGTTCCCGGGCTCGAGATCCACATGCACTTCACTCCTACCGAAGTCGGGGAATACGAGATTGCCTGCGCCGAGCTCTGCGGTCTCGGCCACTACAAGATGCACGGCATGCTACATGTCGTCAGCCAGGAAGATTTTGACAAATGGCTGGCGGCGCGGGAGGCGGAGAAACAATAATGGTTGCCCAGGACGCTCACGATCCCCACGGAAACGACCCTCACGCGCACGCCATTCACGCGCACGCGGCCCCGACCAGTTTTATTCGTAAGTACATTTTCAGCCTGGACCACAAAGTCATCGGGCTGCAATATTACTTTCTGGCGCTGACGGCGGTGTTTGTCGGCATGTTCCTGTCGCTGCTGATGCGCATTCACATGATCTGGCCGACGGCAAATCTGCCGCTGCTGGGCGAGATCAAGCCGGAAACCTACCTTAGCCTGCTCACCATGCACGGCACCATCATGGTGTTTTTCGTGCTGACCACGGCGCCTCAGGGCGGATTCGGCAATTACTTTCTGCCCATTCAGATTGGCGCGCCGGACATGGCGTTCCCTGTCCTGAACATGCTTTCGTTCTGGACGACGTTCGTCGCGTTCGTGGTGATTCTCGCCGCCTTCTTCGTCACCGGCGGCGCTCCGCTGCATGGCTGGACGGGCTACGCGCCGCTGAGCGCGCTACCCAGCGCCGGACCGGGCGAACAACTCGGCGCTGACTTGTGGATCACCAGCATTGCGATCTTCTGCGTGGCTTCGCTGATGGGCGCCTTGAACTTCATCACCACGGTTCTCGACCTGCGAGCCAAGGGCATGACCATGATGCGCATGCCGCTGACGGTATGGGCGTGGTTCATCACCGCGATCCTGGGCCTGCTGGCGTTCGGCGTCCTGCTCTCGGCCGGCATCCTGCTCCTGCTCGACCGCAATCTGGGCACCAGCTTTTACGTCCCGCTGGTCGTGGTCAACGGCCAGATCATGGGACACAAGGGCGGCTCGCCGCTGCTCTGGCAACACCTGTTCTGGTTCTTCGGACACCCCGAGGTGTACATCGCGATCCTGCCCGGCATGGGCGTGGCTTCGCAACTGCTCTCCACCTTCTCGCGCAAGCCGATCTTTGGATACAAAGCGATGGTCTACGCCATCATGGGGATTGGCTTCCTGGGCTTCATGGTCTGGGGCCATCACATGTTCATGAGCGGCATGAGCCCGTACTCGGCCTTCGCCTTTTCGATCATGACCATGGCCATCGGCGTGCCCTCGGCGATCAAGACGTTCAACTGGCTGGGGACGATTCGCGGCGGGCGGGTACGTTTTCAGACTCCGATGCTCTACGCCATCGGTTTCGTTTCCCTCTTCGTTTCCGGCGGACTGAGCGGCCCGTTCCTGGCCCAGCCGGTGCTCGACATTCCGCTGCATGACACGGCCTTCGTGGTCGGACACTTCCACCTGATCATGGGCGTGGCCGCCATCTTCGGCATGTTCGCCGGAACCTACTACTGGTTCCCCAAGATGTTCGGGCGCATGATGAATGAGACTTGGGGCCGGGTGCACTTCTTCATTACCCTGGCCGGTACCTATGCCATCTTCATGCCCATGCACTATCTGGGCATGGCGGGACAGCCGCGGCGCTATTCGCAGTTCACCGAACTGGCCTACCTGCAGCATCTGATTCCGCTGAACCGGTTTATGACTTATGCGGCGTTCGTGACGATTGGCGCCCAGTTTATTTTTGTGATCAACCTGTTCTGGAGCATGTTCAAGGGACCGAAGGCGAGCGACAATCCGTGGGAAGCGACCACGCTCGAATGGACCACGGCCACGCCGCCTCCGCACGACAACTTTGGCGGCAAGACTCCGGTGGTTTATCACGGACCGTATGAGTACAGCGTGCCGGGAGCGCCGAAAGATTATGTAATGCAGACGGACCCGGCTACATATCCGACGCATTGAAGTAGCCCGGGCATCCGGCGGCGCTGCAAGAACCGCGCGGGCGAGACGCCCCCGCGACAGCCGCCGGGACGGCGGCGCTACAAAAGGCAAAATGGCGACGTTCAGTTCGACAGTCACGATTACCGATCCGGTCGTCAAAGACCCCAAGACCGGCCGGGGGAGCGGGGGGACGCGTCCTCCTCTGCCGGGCGGCGGCGGGGGTGATCGCGGCGGCAACGGGTCGTCTGACCACGGAGAGCGCCTGCGCCGTACCCGCCTGGGCCTGATTGTGGGGCTGGTGGCCAGCTCCATGCTGTTTGTTTCGTTCACCAGCGTGTACGTGATGCGGCGGGGCCTGCCTACGCTCGACGACCGCACCGGCGGCTACGTGCACGACTGGCTGCAGGTCAATCTGCCGACCACGCTGCTCCTGATCAACACTTTCCTGCTGCTGCTCAGCAGCATCACGGTGGAACTGGCTCGGCGGCAGATTACCCGCCAGGCCGCTTTGGCCCCCCTTCGATCGATTCCGGGAGTTTCGGTTGGGAAGGAACGAAACTTCCCCTGGCTGGGCGCGACCGTCGCCCTGGGACTGGCTTTTCTGACCGGCCAATGGATGGCCTGGCGCGAGCTGGGCAATCGCGGGTTCTATCTGGCCACCAGCCCCAGCAGTTCGATGATCTATGTGCTGACCGGCGCCCACGCGCTTCACCTGGCGGGAGGTCTGCTGGTATTGCTTTACGCGGGCGCCACGGCTCTCCGCCACAAGCCGGTGGAAGACCGGCGCATTGTGGTCGATGTCACCGCCTGGTACTGGCACTTCATGGCTTTGGTATGGCTTTACATCTTCGCGCTTCTGGAGTTCGTGCGTTAGGTTTTGCAGCTCCGGTCGGGATGACAGTATTGGGGAATGACATAACGAATACCGGGAGATCAATCCATGTCTGATGTGGCTCTCCAGCAGGTGCCGGGGGTTTATGAGCCTTCCCTGTTCGGCACCTATTCCAAGAAGATTGGGATGTGGCTGTTCCTGCTCTCCGACTCGCTGACCTTCGGAGCCTTGTTGTACGCCTACACCTACGGCCGCATCTCGACCCCGAACTGGCCGACGCCGTTTCATTCGGAAAGCATCCGCAACGCGACCTTCATGACCGCGTTCCTGCTCACCAGTTCGCTGACCATGGTGTTCGCGGTGCGCTCCGCGGTCATGGGAAACCAGAAAGCGCAGCGCCTCTGGCTGTTCGCCACCATGGCGTGCGGTCTGGGATTCGTGGTGCTGCACGGCCGGGAGTGGACCAACCTGATCGCCGAAGGCCTGACCCTGCCGGTGTTCCCCACTCCCCCGGGCGAAGCCGGCAATCCGGAATTTGTGAATGTCACAAAAAACGCGCCGCAGTTTGCCGCCACTTTCTTCGGGTTGACCGGCATGCACATGCTGCACGTCACGCTGGGGGTGGTTTACCTGGGGGTCGTGGCCCTGCGTAGGTGGTTCATTCCCATTCTGCTGGGGTTGTGGCTGGTGGCCTGGCTGGGCACGCCCGCGTATAGCCCGTTCCATTACGGCGCACATGTACTGCTCTGGCCGCGGTTGTCATCTCAATCATTCTCTGGTTGAAGCCCAAGGTCTACGATTCTTCGGATGTCGAAGTGGCCGGCCTCTACTGGCACTTCGTCGACCTGGTGTGGATGTTCATTTTTCCGCTGGTGTACCTGATGTCGACCAGGATTGTGTAAAGCAAAACTTTTGAGGAGCCCGACTTCAAATGATGGACGCAACCCAGTTAGCGTTGGAACAGCGAGCCGCCGAAGAGCAACGGCACCATTCCAAGGGACAGTTCCTGTGGGTCTGGGCCGCTTTGCTGCTGATGACCGGCATCGAAGTGTACCTGGCCTATCAGAACATGGAACTGCTGCGCATGCTGTCGATCCTGATGGGCCTGTCCCTGATCAAGGCGGGACTGATCATCGGCTACTTTATGCATCTGAAGTTTGAGATTTCGGCCATGAAGTGGGTTACCATGAGCTCGCTGGTATTCTGCCTGGCCATGATGCTGGTATTTCTGCCCGACGCATTTCGCATTCTGCACCTGGGCGTCGGGATCGCTACGGTACCGAGATGAAGCTGCGAATCGCCACGCTCGCGATATTTCTACTGCTGTGGGCTGCCCCCGCCTTCAGCCAGGGCTGCATCATGTGCTACAGCTCCGCCAAAGGAACCAGCAAAGAAGGCCAGAACGCCATTAGCCGCGCCGTGCTGGTGTTGCTGCTCCCGCCACTTGCCTTCATGACCCTGGGAGCAGGCATGGCCGTGCGCTACAGCAAGAAGCGCGACGAAGAAAACCAATAACCCTCCCTGAACCATGTAGGGACGGGTCTCTGACCCGTCCGGACCGAGCAAAGCTCGGCTAGCTTTTTGCCACGACCCTCCACCGCCCACCCTGCCTTATAATAGAAAGATTCGCCATCCGTTCCTGAAGCCTCCTGAGCACCTTCAGAAAGGCTAATGCGGCGGCGACGGGTCCTTCTTAACTGATGTCCACGGAAACGATAGTGGTTCGCGGTGCCCGGGTTCACAACCTCAAGAACGTGGACTTCGAAATCCCGCACAATTCTTTGACGGTGGTCACCGGCGTGTCCGGTTCCGGCAAGTCGTCGCTTGCCTTCGATACCATCTACGCCGAAGGCCAGCGCCGCTACGTGGAATCGCTCTCGGCCTATGCCCGCCAGTTCCTGGAGCGCATCGAGAAGCCGGATGCCGACTCCATCGACGGCATCGCTCCGGCGGTCGCCATCCGGCAGAAAAACACCACCCGCAACCCGCGCTCGACGGTAGGCACGGCCACAGAAATCTACGACTATCTCAGGCTGCTCTTTGCCCGGATCGGCCGGACTTTCTGCCTGCAGTGCGGCCGGGAGGTCAAGAAGGACACGGTAGACGAAGTAACTGCGGCGGTCCTGGCGCTCGGCGAAGGCGTCCGCCTGAACGCGTTATTCCCGCTCCAGGCCGCTGCCACCCCAACCAGCACCGACGAGAAAGAGCCCCGCCCCAGGAAGCGAACCACCGACAGTAGCGCCGGCGTCCCGCCGGCTGTAGCGGGGGCGTCCCGCCCGCGCAGCCGCAAAAGTAATCCGGAAGCCGCCCTTTCCGATCAGCTGCGAACGCGCCTGTTCGAACTCCGCCAGCGCGGTTTCAACCGTCTCTACCAGAACGGCCAAATCTTCGAATTCTCCACTCCGGAATCTCTGCTCGACGTCAACTTCAGCCAGCCGGTGTTCCTGCTGGTTGACCGGCTCGTCGTTTCCCCCGACGCCCGCGCCCGCATCGTGGACGCTATCGAGATCAGCTATCGCGAGGCCGGCGAAGTCATCTTTGAGACCGCCCCGCGCGACGACCAACCATCTCAGAAACTCCGTTTCTCCCAGCGCTTCGAATGCAAGCACTGCAATCTGCGCTACCAGGAACCCGAGCCGCGCCTGTTCTCCTTCAACAATCCTTACGGCGCCTGCCCGCGCTGCCAGGGTTTCGGCAACACCATCGACTTCGATATGGACCTGGTCATTCCTGACAAGTCGAAGTCGCTGAACCAAGGCGCGATCGATCCCTGGACCAAGCCCAAATATCGGACCCTCTTCGCCGAGCTCAAACGCTTCGCCAAGCAGGCCGACGTTCCGCTCGATGTCGCCTGGGCCGAGCTCGAGCCCGAGCAGCGCCGGAAGGTGGTTGAGGGCGAAGGCAAGTTCCCGGGAATTCGCGGCTTTTTCAACTATCTGGAGCGCAAGAAATACAAGCTGCACGTGCGCGTCTTTCTCAGCCGCTATCGCGGTTACTCGACCTGCTCGGCCTGCGGCGGCGCCCGGCTGCGCATCGAAGCCCAACAGGTCCGGATCGACGGCAAGAACATCTGCCAGGTCACCAGCATGACGGTCGAAGAGGCGTCAAAGTTTTTTTCCGGGGTCAAGCTGAGCGCTCAGGAAGCCGCCATTGCGGACAAGTTGCTGGAGGAAATACACGAGCGCCTGCAGTTCCTGATTGACGTCGGCCTGGAATACCTGACTCTGGACCGGCTGGCTTCGACTCTCTCCGGCGGCGAAGCCCAGCGCATCCAGCTGGCGACTTCCCTGGGTTCGCGGCTGGTGGGGACGTTGTATGTGCTGGACGAGCCCTCCATCGGATTGCACAGCCGCGACACCCATCGCCTGATCAAAATTCTGCACGACCTGCGCGACCTGGGAAACACCATCCTGGTGGTCGAGCACGATCCCGATGTCATGCGCGCCTCGGACCGCATTCTCGATCTCGGCCCCGGCGCGGGAGAAAGCGGCGGCCAGGTGATTGCGGCCGGAAGCTACCAGGAAATATTGCGTGCGCCGGGTTCCCTGACCGGGCGCTATCTCTCGGGCGAGCTGGGAATCCAGTTGCCGACGGCGCGCCGCAAGCCAGGCTCGCGGCAGATCAAAATCTCCGGAGCGCGCGCCCATAATCTCAAGAACATTGATTTCGCGGTGCCACTGGGCATGCTGGTCGCCATCACCGGAGTGTCCGGGTCAGGCAAGTCAACCCTGTTGCACGACGTGCTGTTTCAGGCGCTGTCCGCCGCCAAGAGACAGACCAACGGAGAACCGCTGCCCTCCCCCGACTGGAGCGAATTGGAGGGCGAGGATCTTATCGACGACGTGATCCTGGTGGACCAGTCCCCCATCGGCCGAACCCCGCGCTCCAATCCGGTGACTTACATCAAGGCCTTTGACGGCATCCGCGATCTTTTCGCATCGCTGCCGGAGTCCAAGAAACGCGGCTTCACCGCCGGGCATTTTTCGTTCAACATTCCCGGAGGCCGCTGCGAAACCTGCCAGGGCGACGGCACCGTCACCGTGGAAATGCAATTTCTGGCCGACGTGGAGCTGATCTGCGAAGAGTGCAAGGGCGCGCGCTACAAGCCGCAGGTCCTGGATGTGCGCTATCGCGGCAAGAATATTCATGAAGTCCTGAACCTTACGGTGAGAGAGGCGCTGCATTTCTTCTCGGGCGTGCCCAAGGTGGTGGAGAAGCTGCGCGTCCTGGAGGAAGTGGGGCTGGGTTACTTGCGCCTGGGCCAGTCCGCCACCACGCTTTCCGGCGGCGAAGCCCAGCGCATGAAGCTGGCGGCCCACCTGCAGCCGGCGTCGCGGGACATTGGCCGTCCCTCGGGCGTGGCCGGCCAGGCCCGCCGCCGCAATCGCATGCTCTATATTTTTGACGAGCCCACGACCGGGCTGCATTTTGACGACGTCAGCAAACTACTCTCGGCTTTCCGCCGTCTAATTGAAGCAGGGGGCTCGATCCTGGTTATCGAACACAATCTGGAAGTGATCAAGACGGCGGACTGGGTCATCGACCTCGGCCCCGAAGGCGGCGAACGGGGTGGATATGTAGTCGGCGCCGGGCCGCCCGAGGCGATTGCGAAGCTGCCGAATTCCTACACCGGAAAATTTCTGGCGCGAGTGTTGAACGGAAATGGAACGCCCAGCAACGGCCGCAAGTAAAACCGCCCACGTGCGGGCGGGTGCCCTCACCCGCCCAGCCGAGCGTAGCTCGGCAGACGTGGCCGGTGGCACGCTGTCGGAGATCCCCATATCGGCGAGCTGCGCTCGCCCGCCCGGACGAGAGCGTCCGGGCCTACGTGTGATTGCGCTGTTCATCGTCCTTGCCTTGGCCCTGAGCGCGCAGGCCCAGAGCTCGAGCACGACCGTGCGCCATCACAAGGTTACGGTCGACGATCCCTCTTCCCCGCCCGAACTCATCCGGGCTGAAAGCGCGATCGAGAAACAGGACTACTCCACCGCCGAGCCGCTGCTGAAGAAAGTGGTGGCGCAGGATCCCGATAACTTCGCCGCCTGGTTTGATCTGGGATTCGTGTACAACGCTCTGGGCAGGACCGAGGAATCGATTGCCGCCTACCGCAAGTCGGTGGCCGCCAAACCCAGCGTGTTCGAATCCAATCTCAACCTCGGTCTCATGCTGGCAAAAAACCACCAGCCCGACGCGGAACAGTTTCTGCGCGCTGCCACCAGGCTCAAGCCCACGGCGCACGTTGCCGAGGGTCAGGCCCGCGCCTGGCTTTCCCTGGGCCATCTGCTCGAAACCAAAGATGCCGACGGCGCCATCGATGCCTACAAGCAAGCAGCGTTGCTCGATCCCAAAGATCCCGAGCCGCACCTCTCCGCCGGCCCCCTGCTCGAAAATCAAAATCGCTTTGCCGATGCCGAGCAGGAGTACAAGCAGGCCTTCGCGCTTAATCCCTCGTCCACCGACGCGCTTACCGGCATGGCCAACATTTACATGCGCGGCCATCGTTACACCGAGGCGGAAGAGATTCTGCGCAAGCTGGTGGCGCTCCATCCCAATGACGCGGGCGCGCACATGCAGCTGGGTCGGATGCTGGCTGCGGACGGGCAGAACGATCCCGCCATCGCCGAACTGCAGACGGCGTTGAAACTGGCCCCGGCAGATCCCTCGCTGCAGCTCGACCTGGCTGACTTATATGCCAATGCCAAGAAATACGATCTGGCCGAGGCCCAGTACCGGTCGCTGCTAGCGGCCAAGCCCAACGATCCCAACCTGCACTACGGATTGGGCCGGGTCCTGCTCAACCTGCGCAAGTTTCCCGAAGCCCAGCAGGAGCTGCTGCTTACGATCCAGTTGAAGCCCGGGATGGGCCCGGCATACGGCGAGCTCGCGGCGGCGGCCAATGAGAACAAAAACTACGAACTGGTGATCAAAGCCCTGGACGCGCGGGCCCAACTTCTGCCGGAGCTTCCCATCGGCTATTTTTTGCGGGCCACCGCCTACGACCACTTGCGTGAATACAAGCCGGCAGCGGAGAATTACCATCGCTTTCTGGACACGTCGACGGGGAACTATCCCGACCAGGAATGGCAGGCCCGCCATCGCCTGATCACCATCGAACCCAAAAAATAGCCCATGACGCGCCTTCGACTCACGAGTCTCATGCTGCTGGTGGCGGCTTCTCTCGCCATGGCGCTGCCCGCCTTCGCCATGAAGAAGGAAGAGACCCTGGACCAGCTTATCGCCCGCGCCGAATCCGCCCGGCCCGAGGACCGCCCCACTCTTTACCTGGAAATCGCTCACCAGAAAGCGGAAGGGGTCGACAAGCTCTACAATGCCGGCAACGCCGACGCCGGCAAAGCCGGCCTGCAGGATGTGGTGAGCTTTTCCCGGAAGGCGACCAACACTGCCATTAAGACTGGAAAGAAATTGAAGAATGTGGAAATCGGGTTGCGCAAGATGGCGGAAAAGTTTCGCGATGTCAAACGTACCGTCGCTTTCGAGGACCAGGCGCCGATTCAGCAGACCGTCGACGAACTGGAGCAGATGCGGACTGACCTGCTCTCCGCCATGTTCGGCAAGAAGAACAGCCAATGAAATGCCTTCGCCTCAGCCTCGCGTTCTGCGCTTTTTGTCTGCTGCTTTCAGCGGCGTGGAGTCAACAAAAGCGCGACCCCCTCACCGATCCGGAGATCGATCAGTTGCGCGATACGGCCATGGATCCCGATCTTCGGCTCAAACTGTACGTCGGCTTCGCCCGGGACCGGCTGGTGGCGCTGGAGAAGGCGCGCGCCGATCCCAAAACCGCGGACCGCGGCCTGGCCACCCACGATGGCCTGCAGGATTTCCTCGACGTCTACGACGAACTGAATGACAACGTCGACACTTACGTAGGCCGCAAAGCCGACCTGCGCAAAGTGCTGAAGATCGTGATTGACGGTGACACTGAATTCCAGGCCAAGCTGCGCGCCTTGCGCGACGATGCTACGGCCAAGAAACCAGAGTCCGAGCAGTACGAGTTCCTGCTCACCAACGCGCTGGATACCCTGGACAGCAGCGTGCAAGACCACCGCCAACTCCTGAGTGAACAGGAAGAAGCTTTCAAACAGAAAAAGAAGTCGGCAAAACCTCAAAGATAAAGTTCTCTGGGTCCGTTGTGCGGCAGGAAGTTTTGCCGTGCTAATCTAGCCGCACGTGAGGAAGAGCCTTCTCCAAATCTTTGAGGAAGCGTATCGCGAACTGCGCGCCGACGCGGCCATCCCCGAACTGAAAGTTGAATTCTTCGCCTTTACCAGCATCAAGAACACCATCCGGATGCGCCAGGGCAAGCTGCTGGTCCGGCTTTCCGACCTGCTGGAAGGCGCCCCGGCGACGGTGTTGCAGGCCATCGCCCACATCCTTCTGGCCAAGATGTACCGCCGGCCGGTTGACCGCGAGGCATCGACCCGGTACCGGCGCTACGTTTCCAGCCAAACCATCAGCCGGAAAGCCCACCTGGTACGGCAGATGCGCGGACGCAAGCGCCTCGATTCGCCCCAGGGCCGCAGCTACGACCTGGAGGCGGTCTTCGAGGACCTGAATACGCGGTTCTTCCATGGCCTGCTGGCGCGCCCGCAGATGACCTGGAGCCGCGACCATGCCCGCAACAGCCTGGGCCATTACGATCCCGCGCACAATGCCATCGTGGTCAGCCGCATCTTCGACCATCCCCGCGTCCCCCGCTCCGCCGTCGAGTACATCGTCTATCACGAGATGCTCCATCTCAAGCATCCCGTGAGACTGCGGGGCAGCCGCCGCTGCGTGCACTCGGCGGAGTTTCAGGCGGAAGAAAAACTGTTTCCACAACTGGACGAAGTAAAGCGCTTTCTGAGACACCTGTAGACCGGGCGCCCCGTCCCCGTCGTTCCCTACTTCGGAACGACAGGGCGGGGACGTTCGATCGACCGAAATCCCTACCCTGTCTCTCCAAAAAAAGCGAGACGAGGGTGGAGCCCCCCGCGCGAGAGGGACGTCCTCCGGGGTCGCCGGCGGAAGCTGTAGCCGAGCCGGACCGGCGTGGCGTTCCTGTGAATTAGGGGTGCTCAAAGCGTCAAGGAATGTAATCGCCCGTTAACAACAATTGACATTGGCTGGTTCGGGTCATTCCCGCTATTCAAGGTATGCGGAGGGTCACAAAGGCACTTTGCATGCCGCCTACGCGGAGCGATTGTTGACTGCGAGTCGGGACGTTCCGCGGTAGGAATCGGCGACCACCCAGGCGCCAGCAGCCAGCGCCGCGTTGAGGATGGCCTCACTCCACTGGAAGGAGTCTTTGGAGCCTGCCGCCACAATAGGGATCCACACCAAAAGCAGAAATAGTGAGATTTGCAAGGCTGAAAGCGCGGCGGGTAGCCGTGCATGGAAGCCGATTAGCACCGCTACGCCTGCCGCAAGGAAGGTACAGCCCGTGAAATACGCCCAGAAAAGGTGACCCGGCAACCAATTTGGGATGAGCGAGACAGTGTCTTTTAGGTCGATGAAATGGGCCGTGCCGAAGAATATCAAGGAGAGGCCATAGAGCACGCGCGCGATGCGGAGGCCGTTGTTGCCGCTAATAAAGCTGAGGTGCATAAAGTCCCAGTCGGCGGCAAGCCAGACATAGCGGACCCAGGCGGCAGCCAACATGACCGCGAGGGGAAACACTGACCAGCAAGCTTCGAAAGCGGGCGCATGGAGGAAGTTTGGCAGCCGCAACAACATCAACCAAAGCAAAAGCGTGGCGAGTAGCAAGCGTGCGGCGATGAGCGCTACGCGTTGAACAAGGAGACAGATGCCACATGTGAGGGAGGTGAGGGCACCGAGGTAGAGAAGCAGTTCGCGTGCAGGGACGGTGGTAGGAACAGGATTCCACACTGGCGCGAAATCGGGCCGGAGCAGGCCGGCGATCCCGAGACCGATCATGGTGGCCGCGAAGGTCGCATGAACTATGCTTGCGACGCGCATCGGCGTGTGCTCCGAGGGCGGTTCAGTGTGGAACAGGATGTGGCTGATGTCAATGAGTGATAACGCCTGTTAACGTCAACCGGGAGTCGGCACATGATCGGCTTCCTCTTCCTGCTAGAATCTCGCGTATCCGGTATGCACCTCGCCAAACGCTGGCAAGACGCGACGTTACCTGCCTTCTTGATTCAACAGCTCATTTCAACCGTTGGGGCGATGGTGGCTGGAGTTCTCGCTGCCTTGATTCCAGCGGCACTGATTGCGATGGCCACCAAAAACACGTCTGGCGGCAACTGGGCTGATCACATCGCACAACAGCGTATCTTGCATGCTGTGGAGGGACCATACTTTGTCTTTCCGATCCTTGCTGCCTGTGTATTCGGCGCACTCAGCCGCCATTACTCCCGATCGCTAGCTGCAAGGTGGGTTTGGGTGCTCCCTGCGGCCATTCTTATTTGGAGCGTGTTTACATGGCGAAACGGCGGGTACCGCCCCTACTGGCCTGACGTGTGGAACAACTATTTTGGTTCCCAGTGCGGGAGTTCTGAGTGTGTCTACGAACTGTTCGTAACTGCTCCGTTCTACACTTCCCTGGCATATACCTTCGGCTGGACGATGAGACGAGCGCTACCCGAAAGACTCTCATAAACTGTTGTAACATCGCGATTTCACTCATTGAGGGGGGGCGGTGGCCAGTCCGGGTCAATGAGTGTAAACGCCTTCCATGAGAAGGCCGGTCGGAGTCAAGGGATTCGTTTTGGTATTTGTTGGTCAGGCTGTTTCTTCCCCGCCGAGTCGCCACTGTCGCCACCCTTCCATCCGCACTCTAGATGAGCGATTTTGTTTCGCTCGGTGCAAGTTGGGTGTTCTCGTTTCAACCGGTGCTGCCACCTGTTTATCGACCTCGGTTCCATCTCGCAGATGAAAGCTGGGCCAGGCGATTAACGCAGTCACCGGAACTCGGCTTTAGGCTTTTGATTTTTCCTTTCGCAGAGTGTTTTGGTTTTATGCAGCCGCCGGCATCGCTCGTGGCTTGCTCTTGCGCAACGGTTCGTACACCTCTCCGCTCACCCACAGGTGATGCAGCAAGACGGCCAGCTTTCGCGCCACGGCAACGATGGCTCGTTTCTTTCCACTCTTGCCGCCGCGCTCGGCTAGCTTCAAACCCCAGCGGCGCAGATCGCTGTCGGCTCCAAACGGCCCCAGAATGTGGTGCGCTCCCTGCACCAGCAAGGTTCGCAGATAGGGATCGCCTTCCTTGCTGATGTGCATCTGCGGCTCACTTTGACCGGAGTTTCTCCGTCCCGGCTGCAGTCCCAGATAACAGCCCACGTCCCGGCTCTTGCCAAAGCGATGCGCATCTTCCAGTGTCAGCAAGAAGGTCAGCGCGATCAATGTGCCCACACCCTTCACCTGCTTCAGTTGCGCCACTTGCGGATAACTCTGCTGCCCCAGCGTCTCGATGCGCTCGTTGTACTCCCGGATCTGTTCACTCAGCGACTCGATTCCCGCCAGCAACGGCTCCAGTGCAGTTTGCAGTTCCGGACTCAGCCCTTCTGCTTTCTCCGGATTCATGTTGCGCACGTTGCACCCGCGCAGCCGCTCGCCATAGGACTTGGCCAGTCCGCGGGCCGTGTTCACCAGCGCCGTTCGTGCCCGCACCAGGCCGGCCCGCGCCCGGATCACGGTCAGATCCGCCTGCGCTTTCGCGCTGCGATGTTTCACCGGACACAACAACTGGGGATCGATCCTGGCCAACCGCGCCAGTGTCTGCGCATCCAGCCGATCGTCCTTCTTTCGGCTCTCTCCGATCAAGCGCACATTGCGGGCATGGGCCACGATCACTTCGTGTCCCAACTCGCTCAATGCCCGGCTTACCCAAGGCGAGTGCATGCCCGTCTCCAGGGCGATCCGGCTGCGCGCTATCGCCCCGAACACTTCCTTCATCGCTTTCGGGGTCGTACCCAGTTTCTGCTCCAGCACAATCGCGCCGGCCTCATCCAGCACGCAATACCAGCTCCAGCGATCGCCCAGGTCCAATCCGATCGTCAGCTTCGGTTGAAAAAAATTCCTGCTCTGCATTGCTGCTACAGTGCTAATCTTCTTCATTGCCGGTCTCCTTTTTATCTGTGCTTCGAGCACGTCGATAACTTGGGAGCGTACAGCATCCCGTCCGGAGACCGGCCTTCTCATCCCATCTGATTACAACAGTTAACTTCCGGTTTGCCCGTCATCCACCCACGATCGGCAGCAGGTTCCCGATGGGGATTTCGATTCCCTCCAAGCCGACTTTTGCGGCAGCAGGATCGGGCGACGAATTAACGATTGGAACGAACAGGCTAAAAAGCGATCACCGACTGGGTTGACGGATGGTTACGTGCGAGGACGATGAAGCGTTATGGAAGTTGCAGGTCGAAAGCGTAGATCTCCTGGGTGCTGATGTCGCGGGAGAGCAGAGGGACGTCGCCGGGGCCGAGACCGGTCCAGGTGCCGGGGCCGAACTGGATGGGAAATCCCTTAATCTTACTTAGGTCAGCCAGCTTTTCCAGTTTCGCGTCACTGATGCGAAACCGATAGTATCCGCTGTCGCTCCGCAGAACGGTGTCGAAATATATGTAGGCGCTATCGTGGGACCAGGCGAGGTAGCCAAACGAGTCCATCTTCATGTCCAACGGCCGCCATTGATGGTCTCTTACTTCGCACAGAACAAGCTTATTACCGTCGTGAGAAAGGGCAACGAGGTAGCGGCCATCGGGCGACCAGCGAGGGCCGAAGAATCCTTGTGAACCCGGCAGTTGCGAAATCTGGTGAGTTTTGAGGTCGAACAGTTCGATGAGCGCCTGACTGGAAGCAAAACCGGAAAGCCCAAAAGCAAGCGTATTTCCGTCCTGCGACCAGGTGGGGTCGGCTTCCTGAAGTTCCTCTGTTGTCGAAGTCAGTGACTGTGGAGTACCCCCATCTTTTGAAATTAGATATACCCTCCATGGCTTGCCGGGTAGAGCTCCCGCGAAGGCAATCTGCTGCCCGTCAGGAGACCAGTGGCCCAAACCCGTCCGCATGGGAGGATATGTAAGCTGGAGGCGAGCGCTGCCATCGAGCTTGCTGCGCCAGAGCGTGTCGTCGGGATAGCTGACATAAGTCACCCATTGGCCGTCGCGCGAGAAATGCACGTCGCCGGCGGAGATTCCCCCGAGATAAGGCGCGAAATCACCAGATTTCGCGTCGTAGCGGACCAACTCAGCGCGCTGCTGGACGCCGACCATGAACAGTTTCTTGCCATCCTTGCTGGGAAGCGGGCTGCCGAATTGCAACGGTCCCGTGGTTAGCTGGACCGGTTGCCGAGGCACTTTTCTCCACCAATCGGACCGGTCAGGGACGATCCAGACGTTGGTGGCGCCATCGCGCGTGCTTTGAAAGACGTAAAATCTGCCGTCTGGCGTCCACTTGCCGCAGCACTCGTTGGGGGGATTGTTCCAGCCGGGCAGCAGCGGGTGGATACCGCTGCCGTCGGTATGCACTTCCCAAAGTTCGGAAGTGTTGTTGATGAGGTTCGAAACCGAGAATCGAATGCGGGTCCCGTCGGGTGAAATGCTGAGAGTTTGTGGGACGTCCTTTGTGGTTGCAATCTTTCGGGGATTCGCGCCGTCGTGCTCTGCAATATAAATATCGTTTGCTCTTGCAAAGATCAGCTTCCCGTCGGGCGCCCAAAGGGCGTCGTGCGCGGACACTTGCCCGAGTGGGCGTGGCGAACCCGCGGGGATCGGCACCGACCAAACGGGACCGTCCAAAACGGCGAGCGTCACCTTCGTAACTAAGAGTTCGGATCCTTGCTGGGAAACGTCGGTGACCAATGGATTTTCAAACGGCACGTCCACGGGTGCGGCTTCGCCTCCATCCACGGACACTTGAGCGATGGAAGAACGGGCCGGGGGATTCTCGGTAAAGTAAAGGCGATTGGCGTCGCCCACGAGGGTCACCTTAGGGAGTCCGTCGCTGGTGATCTGCTTTGACCCCAAGATCCGTGCCGGCGGAAGCGGCGTGCGTAGCCAGACTAAGATCAAGGCGATGGTAACCAGGGCAAGCGCCGCGAGGGCGGTCCATTTCAGCACCCGTGCCCGGCTTGGCGAACCAGCCTGCGAAATTGCGCCGATCACCGGCGCCCTTCCTGATTCCGCATCGCGCTTGAGGCGTTTGAGGTCGGTTTCCAAATCGGCAGCGGAGCGATAGCGGAGGTCGCGGTCTTTTTCCAGAGCCTTGTTGATGATCCGCTCCAGATCGGCGGGGAGATCGGGATTCAGGCGCACGGGCGAAACCGGGGCGCGGTTGACGATCGCTTCGCAAATCATCGCCGAAGTATCCCCCCGGAAGGGCAGGGTACCGGTCGCCATTTCGTACAGGACTGCGCCGAAGGAGAAAAGATCGGTACGGGAGTCGAGCTCCTTGCCGCGAACCTGTTCCGGCGACATATAGGACACGGTTCCGACCATGGTGCCGGGGCTGGTCAGATGGGCGTCCAAAGACTGCGTCTGGGTGTTGACTGCTGCAATCTGGCTCGACGAAACGGCAGCGGGCGCAACTTTGGCCAGGCCGAAGTCGAGAATCTTGGCATGGCCGCGCTCGGTGACGAAGATGTTTGCAGGCTTGATATCGCGGTGGACAATGCCTTTGCCGTGGGCGGCATCGAGCGCGTCGGCGATTTCGATGGCGAGCGAAAGCAAAATTTCGAGCTCGAGCGGGCGGCTGGCGATGCGGTGCTTCAGAGTGACGCCTTCGAGATATTCCATGGCGATGAACGCCATTCCGTTTTCCTCGCCGATGTCGTGGATGGTGCAGATGTTGGGATGATTCAGAGCGGAAGCCGCTTGCGCTTCGCGTTGGAAGCGGGCCAGGGCTTGAGGATCGCGGGCCACTTCGTCGGGGAGAAACTTGAGGGCGACGAAACGATGGAGGCGAGTGTCTTCGGCCTTATACACTACACCCATGCCACCACCGCCGAGCCTTTCGAGGACACGGTAGTGCGAAATGGTCCGGCCGATCACGGCCCGAATCTTACGTCGTGAAACGCTAAGGGTCAATCAAAGCCGACAGGTTGTCATGTTCTCTTCTACAAGAGATCCCGAGTGGAACAGCCCACCGTTTACTGATGCAAGCCTTTACTTGGTGGTTTGTCGGCTAACCGGAAGTTATTCGAGCCTCCAACTCGGCAGGCAATCGTCTCATTTGGCGAAAAATCGCCATTACACTCATTGACCGACGTACGCGGCTCGGACGTCGTTGACGCATGCACTAGGGGGAGACTATTCTTAGCGAAGGGGCAATGCCGTTCTTAGTTGCAACTGAGTTGCATTAATGGAGTTTTCGACAAGATGCTGCAAGCTTTCATCATAACTTTGCGCGAGGGTGTCGAAGCCGCGCTCATCGTGGGCATCACTCTGGCCTACCTGGCCAAGATCGGGCGGCCGGAGCTGCGAAAGTCCGTCTTCGCCGCCCTGATTGCGGCATTTCTCGGCAGCATCGGCATCGCCATCCTGCTCTCGCGTACCCAATGGAACCAGGACATTTTTGAAGGCTGGATCATGCTGATCGCCGCCTTCTTCGTCGTCACCATGATTGTTTTCATGATGAAGACGGGGCGGGCGCTCAAGGGGCAAATCGAAGGCAAGGTGGGCCTCCTGGCCGGAAGCAATGCCCGGTTTGGCCTGTTTCTTTTCGTTTTCCTGATGGTCCTGCGCGAGGGGGTCGAAACCGTCCTCATTCTGGGGGCGGTTTCACTGAACTCGACCGAGCTGCTCAGCTTTCTGGGGACGTTGTCGGGCGTAATCGTGGCCATTGTATTTGGCGTGATGTTCGTCAAGGGCAGCGTGCGCATCAATCTGCAGAAATTCTTCCGGGTCACGACCGCGATTCTGTTCTTTGTGGCGGCGCAGCTGATCATTTCCGGACTGCACGAGCTCTCGGAAAACGGTGTGCTGCCCTCCTCTAAAGAGGAGATGGCGCTGATCGGCCCCATCGTGCGCAATGACTTGTTCTTTTTCATTACCATCGTCGCCCTGGCAGCGCTGATGGTGCTGTTCGAAGTCAAGCGCCGCCAGCCCACCGCCCTTCCCGATTCTCCGGCCGAACGCCGCAAGGCGTTGTGGAGCGCCGGCCGGGAACGCCTGTGGATGGTTTCGGTCTACGCCAGTTCCTTTCTGTTCATCGTGATGGTTACGGCGGAATTCATCTACACCAAGAGCGTGAGCGCGCTCTCGCCCGCGACGGTAGTGACTTTTCAGGACGGGCAGGTGAGTATTCCGCTGACCCAGGTGGCGGATGGCGATCTGCACCGCTTCGAGGCCAAAGAAAATGGGACCGCGATACGCTTCTGGCTGTACCGGAAGCCGGACGGGAAAGTTGCCACCGTGTTCGACGCCTGCCAGATCTGCGGACCGGTGGGCTTCTACAAGGGACCGAACGGCGTGGTCTGCAAGAATTGCGCCGCACCCATCAACGGACAGTCCGTAGGCATGACGGGCGGCTGTAATCCGATTCCGCTGCGCGCGGAGCAGACGGCGGACGCGGTGGTCATTCGCGAAGCCGACATCGCGGCGGGCGCTCACATTTTCCAACCATAGCCCATGTTCCTGCGCTTACTTTATGAGTCGTTCCGGCGGCAGAAGCGGCGCAAACTGCTGGCCGGGGTCGCCATCATGCTGGGCGTGGGCGTGGCCACCGCCATGATCGCCGTGGCCACCGATATCGGCGACAAGATCAGCCGCGAGTTGCGCACCTACGGCGCCAACCTCATTGTCACTCCCCAGGAAGACACGCTCGATCTCGAGATTGGCGGGGTGAATCTGAAGCCGCCGAGCGACGGCGCCTACCTTAACGAAGCCGACCTGCCGAAGATCAAAGGCATGTTCTGGCGCAACAACATCGTGGGCTTTGCTCCCATGTTGCCGGTGAGCGTGAACCTGGGCGACGGCAAGAACCTGACTCTGCTGGGAACCTACTTCGCCCATCATGTGGTATTCGGACAGCAGGATTTCGTCACCGGCGTCCGCAGCACGCATCCCTGGTGGAAAGTGCAGGGCGCGTGGCCGGATGACAATTCGCAAGATGTCCTGCTGGGCGCTCATCTGGCGGCAAAGCTCGACCGAAGGCCTGGTCAGGAAATTGAAATTGCAGGCGAGCTGCGGAGGATTGCCGGCGTTCTTTCGACCGGCGGACCGGAAGACGATCAGATCGTCGCGCCGCTGGCGCTGGCGCAACAGATTCTGGGCAAGCCGGGCGCGGTGCGGCGCATTTATGTCAGTGCCGTGACCAAGCCCGAGGACGCGTTCGCCCGCCGCGATCCCAAAAGCCTGTCGCCGGAAATGTACGACCGCTGGTACTGCTCTCCTTATGCGCAGTCCATCGCGTTCCAGTTGCAGGAGGCCATTCCCCACTCCCACGCCGAGCAGATTCGCCAGGTGGCGCAGAACGAAGGCACGGTGCTTTCCCGCATCCAGGGACTCATGCTCCTGATTACGCTGGCGGCCTTGCTGGCCTCCGCGCTGGCAGTCTCCGCGTCCATGGCAACCGCGGTCATTGAGCGGCGTAGCGAGGTTGGCTTGATGAAGGCGCTGGGCGCCGGCAACCTGGCGGTGGCCGTATTGTTTTTTGCCGAGGCTACTCTGCTGGCCTTGCTGGCAGGAGCGGCAGGCTTCGCCGGAGGCGCGCTTTTGGCCCGCCAGATCGGGCGTTCCATCTTCGACTCGCAGATCACCGTCCAGCCGGTGCTCTTGCCGGTCATTCTGTCCATCGCCGTGCTCGTGACTTTTATCGGCAGCGCGGCGGCAATTCGGCGGGCGGTAAAGTTCGATCCCGTGTACGCGCTGCGAGGTGACGTGTGAAGACGCCCGGCAATAGTCCCGTCGCCCGGCGCCGCGCGGCGGCGCCGCACACTTCGATGTTCCTGCGCATGCTGGTGCGCGCGGCCGTCCTGCGGCGTGGGCGCGCCGCCGCCGCGCTGTTGGCGATGGTGGTAGCGGCGGCTGTGGCTACCGCCATGCTCAATCTATACGTGGACGTCCAGGCCAAGCTGCGCCGCGAATTTCGTAAGTACGGCGCCAACGTTGTGGTGGTGGCCCGCGACGGGCAGAGTCTGCCTGCCGATGCGCTGGCCACCGTCGAGACCGCTTTGGGTAGCGGTGGCGGGATCGCGGTTCCCTTCGCGTATGCCGTCGCCCGCACCTCCGAGGGCCGATCCGTGGTGGTCGCCGGAACCGACTTCGAGCAGGTGCAAAAGTTGGACAGCACCTGGTGGTCGGTGACCGGTTGGCCGAAATCGGCCCACGACGCGCTGCTAGGCGCTCGCGCCGTCAGCGTCGTTGGTGCACCCGGCACGCCCTTCGACCTCAGCTTTCAGGGTCGCACCATCCGGCTGAATCCGGCGGGCACTCTACGGACAGGCGCGGCCGAGGATAGCCGAGTCTACGTGTCCCTTGCCGACTTCACCGCGTGGACCCAGGTGCCTTACTCGACGATTGAGATTTCGGCTGCAGGTTCGCCGCCAGAAATCAGCGCCATCATCCAGCGGCTCGAACAGGCCCTGCCCGCAGCCGAAGTTCGCGCCGTCCGCCAGGTGACGGAAGGCGAAGCCAACGTATTGGGCAAAATGCGGTCCACGCTGCTCGTGGCCGCTATTCTGATTATTCTTACGGCGGCGGTGTGCGTGCTTTCCACTCTGACCGGATGGGTCTCCGATCGCCGCCGCGACTTCGCCCTCATGAAAGCCCTGGGGGCTTCCGGCAGGATGCTGCAGGGGTTTTTCGCCGCCGAAGCCGCCGCCCTGGGCGCCATTGGCTCGACCCTGGGCTTTGTCATCGGAGTCGGAGCCGCCATCTGGATCGGGCGGGCGAATTTTCACGCTCCGGTCAGTCCACGTCTGAGCGTGCTGCCGCTGGTTCTCCTGGGAGGGATTGGCATCGCGCTGATCGCGGCGATTGTGCCAATATCTCTGCTCCGGCGGGTCCAACCTGCTACCATTCTGAGGGGAGAATGACATGATCAAGCTCAGCCATGTCAGCCGCCTTTACCCGGCCCAGGCCGAGACCAGCGGCGGCGTCATCCGTGCGCTGGATGACATTTCTCTCCAGGTTGCGCCCGGCGAGTGGCTGGCCGTCATGGGCCCGTCCGGTTCCGGCAAGTCCACGCTGGTCAACCTCATCGGATGCCTCGATCGCCCCTCTTCGGGAGAAATCTGGCTTGACGGTGAAGACGTTGCCCGGATTTCCACCCAGGATTTAAACCGCGCCCGGGCGGAAAAAGTCGGCTTCATCTTCCAGCAATTCCACCTGATTCCGTACCTGACTGCGCTCGAAAACGTGATGCTGGCGCAGTACTTTCACAGCATGACCGACGAGCAGGAAGCGCTGGCGGCGCTGGCCCACGTGGGCTTAAAAGACCGCGCCGGACATCTGCCCGCACATCTCTCCGGCGGCGAGCAGCAGCGGGTATGCATCGCTCGCGCCCTGATCAACGATCCCAAAATCGTTCTGGCCGATGAGCCGACCGGCAACCTGGACGCGGTCAACGAAGAGATTGTCCTGCGCCTGCTGCGCGAACTGCATCGCCAGGGACGCACCATCGTGATGGTCACGCACGACCCCGTCGTCGCCCGCCTCGCTGACCGCCGCATCGAACTGCACCACGGCAAGATCGCGGACCAGGAAGTTTTCGCCATGGCCGACGAAGAGCAGTTCGACGAAGTGCTCGAAGAATTGTGGGCAGTCGAGGAACACGGAGAGATTGCCGAAATCGAGCACCTGGAAGTTCACGGCGCCCTGCCGGTAAGCATTGCGGTGGAGAAGATGACCGCTCTGGGCCTGCTCGCCACCCGGCCGCATCCGCCGGAAGTGCACAATCACAAGCCGTTCGTGAATCCGTGCCACGACGCCCTCAAGCCTTCGGGCGTCTCGACCGGCGACGGCAGCATGATCGTGGAACTGACTCCGCGGGGCCGCTTGCGCGCGGCCGACATCATCCGCCGCCACCGCCTGGCCGAGCGCCTTTTCACCGACAGCCTGGCTCTCGACAGCGAATCCGAGATCGAGCAACAAGCCTGCAAGTTCGAGCACATCCTCTCGCCCGAAGCCACCGACAAGATTTGCAGCTTCCTGGGCCATCCCCGCACCTGTCCGCACGGCGCTCCGATTCCGCTTGGGCCGTGCTGTGAGCGAGATCTGGCAGCTCCTGCGCAGGAACGAGTGCAGGCTTCACGCTTCAAGTGAGCATGACGACCACTCGACGGCCCTGCATCGGCGTATTCGATTCCGGCTTTGGCGGGCTGACCGTCCTCAAAGAACTGATCGCGCTTGCGCCCGAGGCTGACTACATCTACTTCGGGGATACGGCGCGGCTGCCCTACGGATCGAAGTCGGCCGAAACCGTTGCCCGGTACGCCATCGGCGCGGCCCAGTATCTCGAACAGCACGGCGCCCAGATGCTGGTCATCGCGTGCAACACGGCCACCGCGCTGGCGCTCGACAGAATCACGGAAGCGTCCAGCGTCCCGGTGACGGGCGTCGTCGACCCGGGCGCTGCCCGCGCCGCCGCGGCCAGCCAGAACCGTCGAGTAGTGGTCATCGGTACCGAGGCGACCATCAGCAGCCATGCCTACGCGAAAGCTTTGCAGGCTCAGGGCGTCGAGGCCACGGAAAAAGCCTGCCCGCTGCTGGTGCCGCTGGTGGAAGAAGGATGGGCGGAACACCCGGTCGCCGAACAGGTGGCCCGGATTTATCTCGCCCAGGCATTCGCCGGGGAATTCCAGTCAGCAGACGTCCTGGTGCTGGGCTGCACTCACTATCCCCTGCTGAAGCCGCTGTTGCACCGGCTGGTGCCTGATCACGTCACCATCGTCGATTCCGCCGACTCCACCGCTCGCGTGGTCAGCCAGTTATTGCGTCAAGGGCTGCCAAAGGCGTCTTCTGGCGAAGAGCGGCGCCGAGTGCCTCGCCTGAAGTTTTTCGTGACTGATTCGGTGGAAAAATTCCGCCGCCTGGGCGCTCAGTTCCTGGGGAGTCCGATTGAGGACGTTCAGCACGTGGAACTGAAAGAGTAGTATTGCGCGCAGGAAGGTATGCCTGTGAAAGCCGCCTTTACCAGATACGGCCCGCCCGACGTGGTCGAGGTCAGCGACCTGGAAAAGCCGGTTCCCAAAGATAATGAAGTCTTGATAAAGGTCCGTGCCGCTTCGGTCAATCCACTTGACTGGAAAACCATGAAAGGCGGGCCTTACATCCTGCGCTTGCTGTTCGGGCAGCGCAAACCCAAGATCAAAATTCTTGGGGTGGATGTGGCCGGCCAGGTCGAAGCGGTGGGCAGGAACGTAACCCAGTTCCAACCCAGGGATGAGGTGTTCGGCACCTGCCGCGGGGCCTTTGCCGAGTACGCGTGTACTAACCAGGCGGAAAAGATCATGAAACCGGTGTTGGCCGTGAAACCGCATGACGTGACCTTTGAGCAAGCGGCTTCGGCACCGATTGCGGCCCTCTCTGCCTTGCAGGGTCTTCGCGACAAGGGGCGGATCCAGGCGGGTCAGAAGGCCTTGATCAACGGAGCGGCGGGAGGCGTGGGCACATTCGCGGTGCAGATCGCCAAATCGTTCGGCGCGGATGTGACCGGCGTATGCAGTACCAGGAATTTGGATGTGGTCCGATCCATCGGCGCCGATCAGGTTATCGATTACACCCGGGAAGATTTCACCAAAGGCGGGAAACACTACGACCTGATTCTCGACTGCGTGGGGAACCACTCCTTGTCGGCTTGCCGGCGAGTCTTGAGCCCCAAGGGGATATTAATCCTGGTCGGAGCGCCGAGCGACGTGCATATAACGGGTCTTCTGGTTCGCTTGAGCGGAGCCTTTCTGCTGTCGCGGTTCGCCAGCCAGAAGATTATCCCGATCCTGGCCCACTCGAACAACAAAGATCTGACCACGTTAGGCGAACTCATAGCGAGCGGGAAAGTAACACCGGTCATCGACCGGCGCTACAAGTTGAGTGAGGTCCCGGAGGCGCTCCGGTATCTTGAAGAAGGACACGCTCGAGGCAAAGTGGTCATCACTATGGAATAGACAACATCCAAAACACGCCAGCGGCGGTGACGCCCAAAAGCAAAAGCGACCGCAACTTCGCGGTCGCTTTATCGATAGAAACGAAATTAGTAGAGCCGGAAGCTGACTTCGACGTTAATCTGCACCGCCACCGGCTTGCCGTCTTTCATGGCCGGCTCGAACTTCCAGGTCTTGACGGCTTCGATGGCCTTCTCATCCAGTCCCAAGCCGAGGCTGCGGGCCACGCGAATGTCTCGCGGCCGGCCATCGGGTCCGACCACCAGCCACAGCACGCACGTGCCCTGATATTTCGCCTTGCGAGCTTCTTCCGAGTACTCCGGATCGGGCTGGTAAATCACTCGCGGCGCGCTCACCCCGCCGCCTACGCGGAACACGCCACCGCCCACGCCACCGCCGCGGCCCTCGCCCACTCCGGGACCTGTGCCAACACCCACACCGCCGCCGGAGCCCGAACCGATACCACCGCCCGAACCGGTGCCGTTCGACGGAGGTCCGGAGGGCAGATGCGACATCGGATCGCCCAGGTTCGGCAGGTTATTCGAGGCCAGCTTGACCTGCGGAGGAATGACAACCGTGGGTTCAGCCGTCAGCTTGGGATTGTCGTTGCGCACCACCACCATGGGCGGAGTGATCTGCTCCATCGACTGCTTGGGCAACTTGCCCTTGGGCGCCTGGAACTTGTCGCGATCGCCGCCACCGCCGCCGCCACCCGAGACCGTCTTGGAGGGTTCCAGCGGAGGAATATCGTCGGGAGAGACCAGCGTAATGGCCTCGTGCGGCTTCACAATCTGGTCGACCATTCGCCGCCCCAGGATGGTGATGCCCACGATGGCCGCGATCACCAGCATATGCAGGACGGTCGAGCCCAGTACACCGTTTTTCTTGTAGTCGTAGAATCCCCAGATATCCTTGACCGGTACCGGCTTCGAAGTCAGCACCAGCGGGGGCAATTTTTTAGGGAAGAAAAACTCGTCCAGGTTCTGGAACAGAGACTTCCACAGCGGCTGTTCCAAAGTAGTTTTGGAGAGCAGCAAATTCAGTTCGGGTTCAGCTTCGGCGTGGGGTTTGACGTCGAGTGTTGGCATAGTTAACCCGAATTCGGCTTTCTCTACTACGTCAGCCTATCTTAAACTTGATGAGCACATTAACTGCCAAGTTGCTTCCAGGCGCCGAATACTTTAGCTACCCACTTCGCGCCCCACGGCCGCTGCTCGACGGGAGATCCTAAGCTAGTTAGATGCTGCGTTCCGGCAAACGTCACTTACCAAAATTGTACACGTTTCGGCGGTCTTTCTGACAGTGCTTTTGCGAGTCCGGCCGGGGGCTCTGTCCGCATCCGCGGAGCGTCATTTCCGGGTAGTGGCTCCGTTGGGACTGAATCCACCACAGGGGCGTCATCTTGAGGGATTTCGCGGGCAGCGGACCTCCCGGCAATTGGGCGCGGCGCGCAAGATCCTTCGCAAGCTCAAGATGACGCCATCCTGAGATGAGGGAATTCAAACTGGGCCACTGCCTCACTTCGGGGTCAATGGACGTTCGCTCCTCGGCTCCCTATAATGAAAAAAATCAATCATTTGGGGAGAAACCAACCGAGTGCCGCTGGACCTGAAATCCACCATCAACCTGCCTAAGACCGGCTTTCCCATGAAGGCCAACCTGCCCCAGAACGAGCCCAAGGCGCTGGCCCGCTGGGAGCAGATGCGGATTTACGAGCGTATTCGCGAAGCCCGGCGGGGCGCCAAGCTTTATGTCCTGCACGATGGGCCGCCCTACACCAGCGGACCTATCCATCTGGGCACCGCGCTCAACAAGTGTCTGAAGGATTTTGTGGTCAAGTCCAAGACCATGGCGGGATTCGACGCGCCTTATGTCCCGGGATGGGATTGTCACGGCCTGCCCATCGAGATCAAGGTCGACCAGATGCTCGGCGGCAAGAAACTGCAGATGCGTCCGCTGGACGTGCGCCGGGAGTGCCGCAAGTTTGCCGAAAAGTTTCTCGATCTGCAGCGCGAGCAGTTCAAGCGGATCGGCGTCTTTGGGCGTTTCGACCGTCCCTACGCCACCATGAATCCGCAGTACGAGTCGGTGGTGCTCAAAACCTTCTACAGCTTTTATGAAAACAACTTCGTCTACAAGGGCCTGCGCGCCGTCTACTGGTGCATGCACGACGAGACCGCTCTGGCCGAAGCCGAAGTGGAATACGAGAACGACACCACCCCAAGCATCTGGGTGAAGTACGCGCTGCTCGATGATCCGGCGAAAGTTGATCCCGCGCTGGCGGGCAAGAAAGTCTCGACTATCATCTGGACGACTACGCCCTGGACGCTGCCGGCTTCGATGGCCGTGGCCTTCCATCCTCACGAAGAATATGTCGCGCTCGAATCCTCCGGCGAGGTCTACATTGTGGCGGCCCGGCTGGCGGCGGATGTAGCCGAGAAATGCAATCTGCAGCATCCGAAGGAACTGGCGCGCTTCTCCGGCAGCAAGCTGGAGCGGCTGAACTTCCAGCATCCATTTCTCGATCGCAAGATTCTCGGCGTGCTGGCCGACTACGTCACCATGGACACCGGCACCGGCGTGGTTCACACTGCGCCCTCCCATGGCGCGGAGGACTTCGCCACTGGCGTGAAGTACGGCCTCGACGCCACCAGCAACGTGGACGAAAAGGGCATCATGCGCAACGGCCTTCCCGAGTACGACGGGTTGAAGGTCTGGGACGCCAATGCGCCGATTATCGAGTTGCTGAAGAAGCGCGGCGCCCTGCTGCACACGGAAAAGCTGGTGCATTCCTATCCGCATTGCTGGCGCTGCCACAATCCCATCATCTTCCGCGCCACCGAACAGTGGTTCATTTCGATGGAAGCGGCCATGCCGGGCGGCGGCACCCTGCGCAGCCGCACTCTCGAAGACGTCGAGAAGGTGAAGTGGGACCCGGCCTGGGGCAAAGAGCGCATGCACAACATGATTGCCACGCGCCCCGACTGGTGCATCTCGCGGCAACGCGTCTGGGGCGTGCCCATCGCTGTCTTCCTGTGCAAGAGTTGCGGCAAGCCGCTGAACGACCCGGCCATCAATGCCAAAGTTGCGGATCTGTTCGCTCGGTCGGGCGCCGACGTCTGGTACACGCCCGAGGCCGACACCATTCTTCCCGCCGGCACCAAGTGTCCCCACTGCAGCGCAACCGGCTTCGAGCGCGAGACCGATATTTTCGACGTGTGGCTCGAATCCGGCACCAGCTACCTGGCGCTAATTGACGACGAACCCGACTATCCCTGGCCCTCCGATCTTTATCTCGAAGGCGGCGACCAGTACCGCGGATGGTTTCAGTCTTCCCTGCTCTGCGCCATGGGCACGCGCGGCACTCCTCCCTACCGCGGCGTCGTGACCCCAGGTTGGACGCTCGACGAGAAGGGACAGGCCATGTCCAAGTCCCGCGGCAACGACGTGGATCCCGTGGACATTGCCGGCCGTCTGGGAGGCGAGATCGTCCGTCTATGGGTGGCTTCGGTCGATTTTCGCGAAGACGTGGTCGGCTCCGAACAGCTGATGCAGCGCGTGGCGGAAAGCTATCGCAAGATCCGCAACAGCCTGTTTCGCTACATTCTGAGCAACCTGAACGATTTCGATCCGCAGAAGAATGCCGTCCCGTTTGACCAGATGGACCTTCTCGACCAGTACATGCTGCGCCAGACCGTCGCCATGTCGGCGGACGTCCTGCGCTGGTATGACGAGTTCGCATTTCACAAAATCTACCATCGTATTAACGACTTTTGCGTGGTGGAGTTGAGCGCGTTCTACTTCGACGTGCTGAAGGACCGCCTGTATACTTCCGCCCCGAATTCGCGCGCCCGGCGCGCCGCGCAGACGGCGATCTGGCAGATCGGCGAGGCCCTGGTCCGCCTGCTGGCGCCCATCACCAGCTTTACCTGCGATGAAGTGTGGCAGTATTTGCCCGCCCTGCCGGACCGCGCGGCCAGTGTGCATCTCGCCAACTTCCCTGCCGCATCAGACATACTTGGCGGCGCGTTTCCCGCAGACGATCCCCGCCAGAGCGAGGATTGGACCACCCTTCTGGCAGTGCGCACCGAGGTGTTGAAGGCCCTGGAAGAGGCCCGGCAGAGCAAGCTGATCGGCGGCGCCAACCTGGAAGCGCAAGTCGCGGTGACGGCGGCCGAGCCTGTGTTCTCGGTCCTGCAACGCTACCAGGACCGGTTGCGCTATCTGTTCATTGTGTCGGCGGTGACTTTGCAGCCAGGCAAATCGGGAAACGGGACCAGCGCGGTCAGCGTCCAGGTGAGCCCGGCTGAGGGCAAGAAGTGCGAACGCTGCTGGAACTATTCTGTCCACGTAGGCGAGGACACCGTTTACCCTACCGTGTGTGAACGCTGCAGCGCCGTGCTGAAGGAGATCGGCGGGTGAACGCGAGCGGCAGCGGTCAAGATTTACACTCAATGACGACCCAATCCACACGTACCCTCCACTTCCTGATTGCCGCGCTGGTACGTGGTCCTCGACCGCACCGCCAAGTGGGCGGTCGCCAGCAAGATTTCCCTGCATGACAACATTCAGATCATCCCCGGATTTTTCCGTCTCACTCACGTGGAGAATCGAGGCGCCGCCTTTGGCCTGTTCGCGGACTCGCCTTCAGAATGGAAGATTGCCGCGCTGGTCCTGTTCTCCATTGTGGCCCTGGCTATCGTCTCGGTCCTGCTGTGGCGGAATAATCATTCCATGAACAGCACGGGAATTGGACTGGCTTTGATTCTCGGGGGCGCGGTGGGCAATCTATGGGACCGCCTGCTCAGCGGCCGGGTCGTCGATTTTTTGTTGTTCTACGTCGGCCCGTATCAGTGGCCGGCGTTCAATGTGGCGGACAGCGCGATTGTGATCGGCGCCGGTTTGCTGGTGATCGAGATTCTCTTCGGAAAGTCGCCCGCGCCCGAGAAGTCGGCCTGAAGGCTTAACCGCAAAGAGCGCAAAGAAAAGCCGCAAAGGTCGCAGAGAAATTCTTTGCGGCCTTTGCGGTCCTCTTTGCGTTCTTTGCGGTTTAAGTGTTTGCCGGAAAGCTACGCCGACTTCCTCTGTTCCATCGAAGCGTAGAAGTCCGCGGCGCCCTTTTCCATTTCCTGCTCGGTCAGGTCGGCCACGTGTGTGGCCACGGTCCAGGCATGGCCGAAGGGATCGACGAAGTGACCCAGGCGGTCTCCCCAGAACATGTCGTTTACGCCCCCGTTGGGCTTGCCGCCGGCGGCGACGGCTCGCGCGAAAACCTCGTCCACGTTGGGCACATAAAGATACATGCCGCCGGTGTACGCTCCCGCAGATTGCGGCGACTTGCCGCCCATGCCGGGAATCTCATCCGACAAGAAGATGATCGAATCGCCGATCTTTATTTCGGCATGGATGATTTTTCCGCCCGGACCCGGCATCTGCATGCGCTCCTCGGCGCCGAATGCTTTCTTGTAGAACTCGATGGCCTTGGCCGCGTCGTGAACCACCAGGGACGGGGTGGCGGTGTGGAAGCCCTCAGGAACCGGTTTTACTGAAGCTGTCATGAAGTATCTCCTTCCTATTTTTGAACGTTGGCT
The DNA here is from genome assembly GCA_963734455.1 of Terriglobia bacterium. Classification (GTDB taxonomy): domain Bacteria; phylum Acidobacteriota; class Terriglobia; order Terriglobales; family Acidobacteriaceae; genus JAIQFF01. The sequence continues at coordinate 1,328,931 of CAVTHC010000003.1, read as the reverse complement.
GGAATAGAAATCCAATCTTCAGCGAAATATTTGTGCTACAGCCCGATATCTTAGCCCTCCCCGGCCTGTGGGGAATAAGAAAAGATTGTAAAAAGACGTAACAGGCCGCCCGTTTCAGATCAGCCCCTCCGCGTAATATCAGGGCTCAGCTCAGGATGACAAAAGGGCTTCAGGGCGCCCCGTACAACTGGCGGTAGACGTTGGCATTGCGCAGAATGGCCTGGACGTATTCCCGGGTTTCGGTAAAAGGAATCGACTCCACGAACTCCTGCGGATCGCGATACTTCCCCTGTCCCAGCCAGTCATCCACCCGGTTGGTGCCTGCGTTGTAGGCGGCCAGGGCGTATTCGAAGGCGCCGAATTTGTCCACCATCTCGCGGAAATAGCGGGTGCCGAGTTGCAGGTTCACTTCGGGAGTGAACAGTTGGGCGGAAGAAAAATGCCTGAGCTTTTCCTGTTTCGCGACCGCGCTGCCGACCTTGGGCAGGAGTTGCATCAGCCCCAGGGCATTGGCCCGCGATACCGCGCTGGGATTAAATTCCGACTCCTGCCGTATCAGGGACGCGACCAGGTAGGGATCCAGCGCATTCTGCGATGAAAACTTTTTCAGGTCCGGCCAGTACGGCTTGGGAAACAGGGCCTCCCAGTAGGGGCGCGGCAGGGTAGGCAGATCGACGGCAAAATAGTTGGGCACGGCGCGCTTGAAGACCTGGATCGCTCCGTCATAGCGTCCGGCATCTTCGTAAAGCTTCGCGGTTTCGGCAGGCAACCAGTTTCCCTGGTCGCTTCCCTGTTCTTCGGTGGCCGCGGCTTGCAGCTCTTGCACGGCAAAATCCAGCAGGCCGCCGTTTTTCAGCAATTGCGCTTTCTGGTAGCGCAAGTTGTCGGTGGGCGGATCCGCGGTGGTGATGTTGGTGCCTGCGCTGATGCCGGGAACCCGGTCCAGTAGAGCATAGTGGGGAAGGTCGCCCCCGGGACCGTCTTCGGCCTTGATTTCCCGCAGCCGCTGACGCGCCAGTTCGCCGTAGTAGAAATTGCGGAAGCGCTCGGAAAGTTTCTGGTAGTAGGCCCGAGCCATGGCGGTGTCTTTGTCTTCTTCGGCCAGACGAGCGCGCCAATAGAGCGCCGCCGGGATCTCCGCCGATGTGGGGTACAAACCGATTTGCTGTTCGAATCCGGCCTTGGCCTCAGCGGCCCTGCCCTGGCGCAGACTGAGCCATGCCACCTTCCAGTGCGCGTACGATGCCCGGCCGGCGTTGGGAAAACGCTGCTGCAACTCGCGATACGCGTCAATGGCCTTGTCGTAGTCAGGCTTGAGCAAGTAGAAATTGCCGGCGGAAAGCAAGGCCTGCTGCAGCCACAAGCTGGTGGGAGCGGCCTGGCGGAGCTCGGCCAGGTAGCGCAGGAAGCTTTCCTCGTCACCGCTGCCGCGGGCGATCTCTCCCAGGTTGTAAAGCCGTTGGGTGTTTACGTCGGGCGAAGAGCTGTCCAGAGTTTCCAGGACCTTTTTCGCTTCCTTGTCTTGTCCGGACCGGCGCAAGGCCACCGCCAGGGACAACTGGATCTCGGCACGGTCGCTCGGACTGGCCACGGGAAGCAGCGCGCGATACTCATCCGCGGCATCGCTGAAGCGCTTGCCTTTGGCCAGCAGGTCGGCGCGGGTTCTGCGTCCATTCAGCCCGAGTGGCGGCAACTGCGTCGCCGATGCCAGCTTCTTCAGTTCGTCATCCGCCTGGCCGGCTTCGGCGCTGAGAGGCATGGTGATGTACAGATTGCGCAGGATCTCGGCTGCTTTCAGCGGCTGCCCCGCCGCGGCATAGGCCCGTCCCAGCGCCAGTTCCAGATCGGCCCGGACGGGCTGCCGGCTTTTCTCCAGCGCGGCAATCGCATCCTGCGGCCGGTTTTCCGCCAGGAGCGCGCTGCCGTACAAAACGCGGGCGTCGCGCAACAGCAGCGAATCGGGATATTTCTTCTCGAAGTCGCCCAGAGCGGCGACCGCGTCCGCCGGTTTTCCGCTCTGGAAGTACGCCGTTCCCAGATAGAAGCTGACGTAATCTCCCAGATCTCCCGCCCGGGTTTTGGCGTGGTTGAGGGCCTCGACGGCCTGGGGGTAGTCCTTGTCGAGGACATGCGCGTAGCCCAGCACCAACCAGGCCAGGGCTCCGGCATCTTCCTGGTTGTGGCGGCGAGCATAGGCTTCCACGCCCGCGTAAGCGGGTGGAGTGCGGTCCTGCAGCAGTTGCTGCGCCATGGGCTTCAGGCTGGTGGAGGCAACGAACGCCGCGTGCATGCGGCGCGACCGGGGGGTGGGATGGCTGCGCCGCCGGGCGACGACTTTCTTGCGTTTCTTCCGCGGGGTCTGGGATTTCTGGTTGGACGACTGCGCGGCCGCAGGCGAGGCGAAAGGCGGCAGATCGGCGCACAGGACTGCCACCATCAAAAAGATTCTAACCACGACCGACAGCCAACGATGAAAGACCACTCTGATTAATTTCGCCGAAAATTGGCGCCCATGATGGAAGTGTCGTCTTCGGCCAGGCTGCGCACCAGTTCCTGGCTGAAGTAATCGGCTCCGCCGGCGGCGGTGTTGCCGTATCGCTTCTGGTAAGTGATCCGGCTTTTTTCGATGTCTTCCTTGAGCCGGTCGTACAAATCCTTGTTCTTGCGTCCTTCGCTGACCTTAACCTGGTTGTAGAGCTTGATCTCATCCACCAGCAGGCGGGCGAAACGGTGTGCCTTGCGATGGACGTCGGCGTCCTCGGGCGAGAGGTTGGCAAAGGGATCGGCAGCGGGCGCGGGCGCCGCCGCCGCTGCCGTGATCACAGGCTCGGCTTGCGCCACCGCGACCGGCGCCTCGACCTCAACCGGCGGAGGCGGCATGGTTTCCGCGGCCGGGGCAACGTGCTTGGGCGCATGGGCGGCGAAAGGATCGGGATGAGAAGGGGCCGCCGGCGCCGGCGGCGCGCTCTCGGCTTTCTCGCCCGGGGCTTCGGCTGATTCTTCCTTCTGCGCCTGCTTGCGCAGCGAGGCTACTTCGAGCCACGCGCTGGTCACCAACACCAGCAATTCGACGGCGGGGGCGTCCAGCTTTCCGCCGCCCTCAATGCCCGCGTCGGCGTAAACCAGCGCCGCAACTTTTTCCTTCAGCAGCAGAGGCAACAGCAGCACCTGGTCATCGGCCGGGGCGCCGAATTTCGAGACGAATTCGGGATCGATATCGTGGGTCTTACCGCTGAACGGCATGCGCGATCGCAAGGCCTGCTCGGGCACGCCCACGGTCACGTTGAGCGCAAAATCTTTTATGGTGTCGTCGCCGTCTTTGGTGAAGCCGCGTCCCTGCCAGCCCGTGGCCGCGCCGGCTTTAATCACGAACAGGGCGGCGCGCCCGCTATAGCGCACCGTGTTATCGAGCAGCGCGCGCAGGATCTCGCGCTGGGTTGTGCCCGACTGGATGGCGGCAATCGCTTTGAGAAGATTGCCGGCCCCGCTCTCCCCGGAGGCGCCCCCGGCGGACGCAGCGGTGGCCTGCGGAAGTTCTTCCAGGACGCGGCGCACCAACTCGCTGCGCAACTCCGGGACGTGGTTGTCCAGGACCTGCGACACCACCTTCTCGACGATTTGTTCGACTCCCGTGCTCTCTGCCATGGTCAGGTCAGCACTTCGGCCGCTGGATCCGGCTTTTTTGCCCTTCATCTCGGTTAAACCTTGATTATAGGGTCACTTGACCGGTGTTTTCCGGTCACCTAAGGACGTGTTCTAATGCGGAAAGACCGCACTTGGAATTTATCGCAAACCGCCCAGTTATAGATACGTCAAAACAAATAAGCGGTAACTTGGGTTACCAAGTAAAATAACATTTCTGTCGCCGGTCGCAGGGCGTGAAAATTGTTGCATCGGAAGGAAGATGACAGCCATCCAACCAAAGGTAAGTGAGCCGGTCAGCGATGAGCTGGCGCTGGTTCAGGCCGCCAAGGGCGGCGATGTAAGCGCGTTCGAGGAACTGGTCCGGCGTTACGACCGGAATGTGTTCCGCATCGCCCAGCACATCACGCAAAACCGCGAAGATGCGGAAGACGTGGTGCAGGATGCGTTCCTCAAGGCTTACACCAACCTGAAGCAGTTCCAGGGCCAGTCGAAGTTCTACACCTGGCTGGTGCGCATTGCGGTCAACGAAGCGCTGATGAAGTTGCGGCGCCGGCGTCCCGAGCGCATGGTTTCGCTGGACGAAGAGGTAAAGACCGAGGAGGATTCGGTCCCGCGCGAAGTCGCGGACTGGAGTCCAAACCCGGAGCAGCAGTACAACCAGGCGGAGCTGAAGGAAATCCTGAGCAAGACCATTCAGGGGCTGCCTCCGAGTTTTCGCACCGTGTTTGTGTTGCGAGACGTAGAAGGACTTTCGACCGAGGAGACGGCTGAAGCCCTCGAGCTCAGCATTCCGGCGGTCAAGTCGCGGCTCCTGCGGGCCCGGTTGCAGTTGCGGGAACGGCTTAGCCGTTACTTTCAGAAGCGTGAGAGCGGAGATGGCAAACAGTGAAGTGCGCTGAATTCCTGCAGGAACTGACGAATTACCTGGACGGCGTCCTGGACGACCGTACCAAGGCGGAACTGGAAGACCATCTGGCTTGGTGCCACAACTGCTACGTGGTTTGCGACACCACCAAGAAGACCATCGAAATTTACCGCGATTCCCAGCTTTACGAACTCCCCGACGACCTGCGCAACCGTCTCCGCTCGGCCATTGTGGCCAAGTGCGAGGCCCACAAGAAGACCGGACCGCAGGAAGCCTGATCAACGCTTAATAATTCAACAGCTTGACAATGTAGGCGCGAGCGCCCGCGCTCGTGCGGCAGCGTCTCGAATGATTCCGCACGAGCGCGGGCGCTCGCGCCTACATTGGGTTCTGGCTGGTGCGCAATCATTTGCAGGCCGGCGAGCCTCCCCTTGATGTACTGGTGGAACCTTTTTTCACGAAACTGAATCTAATAGTTTGTTGATAGGTTGGCCGGCCCGGACGGAAGGGCCGTTTGGGAGGAGTTATGATCGCGGAATTATTCGATACTTTCTTCGGTTGCAAGCATTCTCATTTCAGTTTTCCTATCTCGATCCGGCCGGCTTCGCGGCGCAATTCGGCGGCCAAGCTGACCGGCACTTATGTGGCTTGTCTGGATTGCGGCAGAGAGTTTCCTTATGACTGGCAGGAGATGAAGGTCATCACCTCGCCCTCGGAGCAGCGCCATTACGTCGCGTCCCTGGCCCACAAGGCCGCTGCGTAAGAGGTTTCGGCTCCAAAAGTAAAGCCGCGAGTTCCTCGCGGCTTTTTTTATTTCAACTATTAAAGTGTGGGGGCTCGCGCCTACATTAGTTGCTGCTGCTGTCATCCCGGCGCTTCAACGTCGGGCGATCATCATCGCCGCTTCCCTTGTCGTCGCTGCCATTCTTGTCGGGCGTGGAGGTCCGCCGCAGGGTCGGCTTGTTCCTGTCTTCCTTCTTGTCCAGGATCTTGTGCCGGTTCTCGATCACCGCCAGCCGCGCTTTTACGTCGTCAAACTCAGAAGTCGAAACCACGTATTGCGCCCGCGCCGGCAGAATAGTGGCAATCTCTTCCTGCGATTTGGCGATCCGGTCGGGCGTCTGGGGATGGGTGGAGAAGGCCTTGGCCAAAGTTCCCGGCTTCTTTTTCTCCTGCGCCTGCACCTTTTCGAAGAAGGCGATGAACGCCTGGGGATCGTATCCCGACTTGTACATGTACTGCAGTCCCAGGTAATCGGCTTCCGCTTCGAAGCCGCGCGAGAAGTGCAGGAAGGTCATGGGCAGGGCCAGGCCGGCAGCCTCGTAGCCGGCGTAGCCGATGGCTCCGCCCACGAAGATCAGGGGGATCGAAGCCATCTGCATCAGGTTGCCGCGGGTATTTTCACGCGCCGCATGGCAGGCCGCCACGTGGGCAATTTCGTGCGCCATCACGCCGGCCAGCTCGGCTTCTTCATCGGCCGCCAGGATCAGTCCGGAATTGACGTAGAAAAAACCGCCGGGCAGGGCGAACGCATTGATGTCGTCGGAGTCAATCACCTTGATGGTAAAGGGCACCTGGGCATCGGAGTTGCGCACCAGGTTCTGCCCGATCCGGTTCACGTATTCCGTGACTACCGGGTCCTGGATCAACTTGACGCTCGACTCTACCTGCTGGGCATAAGACTTGCCCATGGCGATCTGTTTCTCGACGCCATACCAGTTGCCCATGCCGGTCTTGCAACCCACGTTCCGGTTGCCGACGGCGTCGACATCGTCCTTGCCGCCATCGTGCTTGACCTTCTCCGGATCGGCAGGTTCCGCCAGGGCGGGAGCCGTGCTCTGGGCTGCGCTATCGGCGGCAGGCTGGTCCTTGGAAGGCTTACTGCCCTGGTCGTTGGCCAGGCTCCATGGCGCCGCATAACTCAACGTAAAAACCACAGCCGACAGTGCTAAGAGCCGTAACTTCATAATGGACTCCCTTGTATTCCGTCCTGCCCCAGGAGGACTCTGGCTTTAATTATACGCCCGCCGGGAAACACCAATGGCCGGGATTTACCGTTATAGAGTTGGACGCAGGATTCATCGGCGGGGTTATCTGCAGCGATGTTGTTGCATTTGCTTCATCCTGCGCCTGGTGTGGGGCGGACACTGTTGTCCACCGCTTTTGACCTTCTGTTTTTGGACCTCCGGACATATCCGCAAAAGCAAAATCAACTGCACAAGGCGGCGGACAAGAGTGCCCGCCCCACACCGGCTTGATAGAATCGGCAAGAGTGGTGGAACGAGGCTTGTGCAGTGAGTGAGAACGGAACGGAACGTTTTGCCCCCGGCTGGCCGGGAATTTCGCCGCGTTGGACTTCGAGCGCCAAGAGCGGCGTGGGGACGGCGCTCAACCTGCACAGCCGGGTATGGTTCACGCTCAGCCACGGCATCCTGAACGAAGTCTACTTCCCTCGCGTGGACCAGGCCTGCACCCGCGACCAGGGACTGATTGTCACCGACGGTTCCAGTTATTTCTCCGAAGAAAAGCGCAATTGCAAGTTCGAGAACCATGCCATTGAAGATGGCGTTCCGGTCTACAAACTGACCAACACGGAACTGCAAGGGCGCTACCGGATCGAGAAAGAAGTCTTCTCCGACCCCTACCGCAATGTGGTGCTGCAGCGGATCCGCTTCGTGCCCCTGCAGGGCACGCTGGCCGACTATCGCCTGTACGCGCTGCTGGCGCCTCATCTGGCCAATTGCGGCCGTGAAAATACCGGCTGGGTCGGCGATTACAAAGGCCTGCCGGCCCTGTTCGCGCAGCGTGAATCCACCGCCCTGGCTTTTGCCTGCTCGGTGCCCTGGCGAAAAATGTCGGTAGGTTTCGCCGGCTTCTCCGACGGATGGCAGGACCTGTCCCAGCATTACCAGATGACCTGGGACTACACCCACGCGGAAAACGGCAATATCGCCCTCACCGGCGAAATCGACCTGGCGGCATGCAACGGAGAGTTCACCCTCGCGCTGGGGTTCGGCGACCTCTGGTCCGAGGCCGGACAAGAAGTGCGCTCCAGCTTGCTCGAGTCCAGCGACGAACTACGCGAGCACTACGTCTGGCACTGGAAACACTGGCAGGACAGCTTGCTGAAACTGGACGAGCCGCGGCGCGAAGTTGATCTATATCGCCCCAGTGTGGCGGTGATGCGCTCGCACGAGTCCAAAGAATTCCTGGGAGGCGTAATCGCCAGCCTTTCCATCCCCTGGGGATTCAACAAGGGAGATGAAGACCTGGGCGGATACCATCTGGTCTGGCCGCGGGACCTGGTGGAGACGGGATTTGGCCTGCTGGCGGCGGGCGCCGAACCTGATGCCCTGCGCATCCTGCGCTATCTGGAGGTCACGCAGGAAGCGGACGGACACTGGGCCCAGAACATGTGGCTGGACGGGCGTCCCTATTGGCTGGGCATGCAGATGGACGAGGCCGCCTTCCCCATTCTGCTGTTCGACATGCTGCGCCGGCACTCTCCATTTGTACTCGGCGACCTGACGCGCTGGTGGACGCTGGTCAGCCGGGCGGCGGGCTTCATCCTGCGCAACGGCCCGGTGACCCAGCAGGACCGCTGGGAAGAAGACGCCGGCTATTCGCCGTTCACTTTGGCGGTGGAAATATCGGGACTGCTGGCGGCCGCGGACCTGGCCGACGCAGTCGGAAAAAAAGACGTTGCGACCCAGGTGCGGGAAACCGCTGATTGCTGGAACAGCAACATCGAACGCTGGGTCTACTCGAAAGACAGCGACCTGGCGCGGCAACTGGGAATTGAAGGCTATTATGTGCGGATCGCGCCGCCGGATTCGGATTGCGCGGCGTCGCCGCTGGAAGGATTTGTCCCGATCAAAAACCGGCCGCCGGGACAGAACGAATTGCCGGCCCTGCACCTCATCAGCCCCGACTCGCTCGCTCTGGTCCGCTTCGGCTTGCGGGCGCCCGATGATCCGCGAATTCTGAATACCATCAAAATCATTGACGCCCAGCTCAAAGCCAACCTGCCCCAGGGCCCCTGCTGGTATCGCTACACCGGCGACGGCTATGGCGAGCACGAAGACGGGTCGCCTTTCGACGGAACCGGAATTGGACGGCCCTGGCCCTTGCTGGCCGGCGAGCGCGCGCACTACGAACTGGCGGCGGGACGCCCTGAGGCGGCCGAAGCCTTGCTTCGAGTCATGGAGCTTTCCACCGAAGGCGGCCGCCTCATCCCCGAGCAGGTCTGGGACCAGGAGGATATTCCCGGCCTCGAATTGTTCCGGGGAAAACCCACCGGTTCGGCGAGCCCGCTGGTGTGGGCGCACTCGGAATACGTAAAGCTGCGACGCTCGTTGCGTGACGGCAAGATATTTGACCAGCCGCCACAGACCGTCGAGCGCTACCAGGTTCAAAAGCAGATCGCCACGCACTTCGAATGGCGCTTCAACAACAAATGCCGCAGCATGCCCCCGGGCAAGAAACTGCGCCTGCTGCTGCCTTCGCCGGCCTCAGTGCACTGGAGCTTCGACGGATGGCAGACCGCGCAGGACACAACCACTGTCGACCCGTTAGGCGCTTTCATTGCCGATCTGCCCAGCGACCAGCTGGCCACCGGACAGGAGATCGTATTTACCTTTTACTGGCCGCAGGAGCAGCGCTGGGAAGGGGTCAACTACAGCGTCATCGTGGAGTAGGCATGATGTCATCCTGAGTGGAGAGTTCGCTTCGCGAAGCAAACTCGCAGTCGAAGGACCCCTCCTACTCTTCCCATTTTCGCTGACCTGGCATAGCCATCGGAACAGTCCGCGCCGCGCTCCCACCGTCGATACGCTGCTAGGGGTCCTTCGACTCGTGGGCCGATTCGCTCGCGAATCGGCCCACTCCGCTCAGGATGACACTAAGAAGCACAGATCAGGACGCGGCTTCCGCGCCCCAGCTGCGGGAGATGTTCGAATACAGCGCCCCGGCGCAAACCGCCGATGCCGCCAGCAGCCCCACTCCTTCCCAGAACGGCCCGATCAGCAAGTGTCCCAATCCGAACAGCGCCAGATAAACCATCAGGCAGCCCAGCACCCAGGAAAGCAGGTTGCTTCCCAGGTCGCGGGTGGGCGGCACGTCAGGAGCGAGGCTGGCAACCGGCTTCCATCCTGTGATTTGCGGCCGAACGCTGCGGTAGAACTTTAGCAAGACCTCTTCCGGCTCGGCCTTGGTCAGGTAGGTGACGACCAGCCAGACCAGCGTGGTAATGGCGGTCGTGGTCAAAGCGGTCTTGGCAAAGACCACGGGATTGGTCCCGGAGAAAGGCTCAGTCCAGCGCAGCCCGATGGTCGCGACCAGGGCGGTCGCCATGGCGGAAATTTCGCTCCAGGCATTGATGCGCCACCAGTACCAGCGCAGCAGGTAGACGCCGCCGGTGCCGGCGCCCACTTCGAGCACCACCTGCCATCCCGAACGGATGTCAGACAGCAGAACCGAAACGCCGGCGGACACGATCACCAGCAGCACCGTGGCCAGGCGGGAGATCAGCACGTAGTGTTTGTCGTCGGCGTCGCGCCTGATGAAGCGGCGATAGAAATCTGACACCAGATACGAAGCGCCCCAGTTCAACTGGGTGGCGATAGTGGACATGAAGGCGGCCATGAAGCCGGCAATCACAATGCCGCGCAAGCGCCGGCGGCACATGCTGACTTACCACCAGCATGTATCCGGTTTCGGGATGTTCGAGGTGCGGGTACAGAACCACCGCCGCCAGCGCGGTCAGAATCCAGGGCCAGGGACGCAGCGCGTAGTGCGCGACGTTGAACCAGAGCACGGCCAGCAGACCGTTCTTTTCATCTTTGGCGCTGAAGATGCGCTGTGCGATATAGCCGCCGCCACCGGGCTCCGCCCCGGGATACCAGAACGCCCACCACTGCAATCCGATATTCACCACAAAGGTTATGACGGGCAGAAGCCACAGGCCTTCCTGGGAGAACGGCCGGGAGAAATCGGGAAAGAAAGACGTCGGATCGCCGGCGCCCGGGCCGGCGGCGGTCCGCATTTCCGCCAGGCGAGTCAGCAGCGCGTTCATGCCGCCGGCCGCGGCCACCGCGTACCATGCGACCCCGATGACAATCGCCATCTTCAGAGCGAACTGAAACAGGTCGGTCCAGAGCACGCCCCACAATCCGCCCAGCGCGACGTAGAGGCCGGTGAATGGAATCAAAAAGAGAACGCAGATGGCGAGGGCGTTGCGGTCGCTCACGCCCAGCGTCACCGCCACGATGCTGGTCATGGCCTTGGTGACCCATCCCAGGATGAGGCAGTTCATCAGCAGGCCGAGGTAGATGGCGCGAAACCCGCGCAGAAACGCGGCCGGCTTTCCGGTGTAACGCATCTCGGCGAACTGCACGTCGGTCAGAAGTCCGGAGCGGCGCCACAGACGGGCAAACAAAAACACCGTCATCATCCCGGAAAGCAGGAACGCCCACCACAACCAGTTCCCGGCAATGCCCTGGGTATAGACCAGGCCGGTGACCACCAGCGGCGTGTCGGCGGCGAAGGTGGTGGCCACCATCGAGGTGCCGGCCAGCCACCAGGAAACGTTGCGCCCGGAGACAAAATAGTCATCGACACTCTTGCCCGAGCGCGAACGGAAATAAAGCCCCAGCGCCAGGGTGATTCCGAGGTAGAGGACGATCGCCGACCAATCCAGCAAGGTGAAGTTCATGGCGGGAAAGAATACATCAGGTTTGCCGGATTGGAACAAAAAAGTGTTATATAGCGGTTGCGCGACGGCTTCCCGGCCACGGCCGCTGGGAGGCTGCGGAAAAACGCCACTCAACCAGGTTTCGGGAAGGGCCCGACTTCAGTCGGGCCACGGAGTCGTCCGGATTGGTTAGCGCTTCAGCGCCTGCGGTGAGCCTTCCTCGCCCTCGACGACTTTTTCCGCCGCCACCTGGGGCATGCGCCCACGGACAGTGATCGGGAATGTTGGTTGATCAGATGGTTGGCTTAGCCGCTCTGATTCCATCACGAATGGCCGCGAGGTTGACGTACCATCGCCATTTCACTCGTTAACCTTGGTTTTTGGCGAACAAACGGCCCAAGCTGGTGCTAACGCCTGATTACAACAGCTACTCGCCAACGCCGCTCTGCCCCGAGTAAGAACCCGATCATTGATCGCTGGCGTTTCCAGCCCACACGTTCAATCGCAAGGTGATAAACTGCGGCTCCGTCGACTGAGGTACAGAGGATGACGACCAAAGTGGTGCAAACATCCCTTGCGGAACCTCGTACTCGTAGAGACGCCGAGCATCCTTTCTTCATTGGAATCGTTTTATTGATCGTCGCTGCCGTCTTGATCGGCTTCGCCAACACATATTTTCTAGCAGGCATGTTCCGGGCGAAACTCCCAAGTTTGCTCGTACACTTGCATGGGGCGGCTTTTTCGGGATGGATCGCGCTCCTCACTACTCAAGTTCTCCTGGTCTCGGCAAAGCAGGTGAGATGGCACATGCGGCTAGGCGTCGTCGGCGTGTACCTAGCTCCCCTCATGGTCGTTTTGGGATTTGCCACGATGTTTGCTGCCATCCGCCGTAATTTTGTTTCGATGGAGGAAATGCGCATCATCCTGGTCGTCAACACAATAACTCTGCTGCTCTTTGGTTCCTTGGTCCTATGGGCATTCCTTGCCCGGCGCGATCCAACCAGTCATAAGCGTTTGATGATCCTCGCCACGCTCAGCATTCTCGGACCCGCGATCGACCGCTGGCCGTTCCATTTCATGGGAAGCGCCCTCGCCTTTTTTCTCGCGCTGGATTCGTTCTTCGTGTTTCTTGCAGCTTATGACCTTTGGACGAGACGCTCGCTCCACCGAACCACCGTCTGGGGGCTCTGTCTAACCGCAGCATGGCAAATCATCTACTCCCCAATCGCGCACTCGCAATTGGTCGATCATGCCATTGCATGGTTACAACGGGCCTAGAAATACTTTTCTGGATTTCGCGTCATAAGAAGAAATCGGATATTCTCTTCGTCAGCGATGATTGGCGAAACATCACCATTACACTCATGACCGGATCGTGAGTCGCCTGTTTCCGCCCTGTGAAGTCCTTTCCTCCAAACTGCACCGACGATTATCGCGCCGGGGCCGGCTTCACTTCTGGCGCGCAGTGCGACCGGAATCTACTGAGAGCTGAGAGCTGGCAGCTTCTCTAACCTGAATAGACCAGTTCGACGACCGTGCAATCGTCACTGAGCGGGGTGCCGCCGCAGAAAGTGGCGACCGCGCCAAAAATATCTTCCAGGGTTGCGCTCTTTGCGGCCACGGCTTCCAGGCGCGAATCTTCAAAAAAGTCGCCGCGCGCGTTTTCCGCTTCGGTGACGCCGTCGGTCACCAAGATCAGGCGATCTCCGGCGTGCAGGCTGACGTGGTCGCTCTCATAGGTAGCGTCGGCGAGCAGGCCCACCGGCAGGTTGCCATGCGGTGGACGAATGACTTCTTTATTGCAAACCAGCAATGGAGGCACATGGCCGCAGTTGACATATTCCAGTTCCCCGTCCCGGCGGATGCGCGCGATGATCAGCGTGGCGTACTTCTCTCCAATATGCTTGTGGGTGAAGAAGCGATTGGCGGCGACCACGATATCGATCAGCGGCCTCCCGGCGGTGAGTTGGGAAAAGATCATGCCCTGCAGGGTCGAAGCCAGCAACGCGGCTGAAACTCCCTTGCCGCTGACGTCCGCCAGCACCACCGCCAGGCCTTCCTCGGTGTTGACCGCGTCGAAAAAGTCGCCCCCGATTTCCTTGCAGGAAAGATTTCTGCCCCGCAGCGTGGCAAAGGGGACTTCAGGAATGGTCACGGCCATCAACCCCTGCTGAATGGAGGCGGCGATGGAGAGTTCCTGCTGGTAGCGGCGGGAGGCTTCTTCGGCCTGCACCAGGCGGGCGTTCTCGATCAGCGAGGCGGCTTCGGTCGCGATGGCCCGCAGAATGTCGTTGCTTACACTCGATATGTCGCGCGAGGCGAAGCGCGAGTCCACATACAGAGCGCCCATGACCTCGGCCGAACTCTCGGTGGCGACCACCGCAGCCGTGTCCCGCGTAGTCTGCACCTGCGGCTTGCGCAGCGGAATACAGATCACGGTGCGCAGGTCGTAGGCCACGATGCTGTGCCGGCCGGCCAGGTCGAGCGACTGGCTGGTATCGGTAATCACGAATTCCGAGTTCGATTTCACGCCTTCATCCAGAATGGAGTGCGAAATCGTGGTGTCATCGAGCAGCGGTTCACCCTTGGAGTTGCGCCCGGCCGCCAGACGCAGGTTGTTCTCTTCATCCCGCATGAAGACGTAGCCACGCTCGGCGCGGGTGAGTTTCAGAGTGGCGTCGAGCAGCGTCACCAGGATCTCATCGAGCACACCGGTAGTGTTCAGCTTGCGCGCGGCCTCGAGGAAAAGCGTCAGCTTCTCGAGATCGGTGGTGTCGGTCGAAATCTGGATCCCGGAAATCTGGCTGAGGAATTCGCGGGCAGTGTTGGAGCTGGCATGGTGGGGATGGAAAATGACGTAAGAGACGTCGCGCACGCCGAACTCGACGCGATCGTTGCGCTCCAAAGTCTTGCGCTGGATCCTTTCGCCGTTGACGAAAGTTCCGTGCTTGCTGCCCTGGTCCACCACGCAGAACTGCCCGTCTTCCGAGGTGATCAAAGCGTGGTCGCGGGAGACGCGAGGATCGGCAATGACCAGGTCCTTATCCACCTTCCGACCCACCGTGAACGGCGTGTGGTCGAGGTTGATGGTGCGCTGGTCGTTCCCCTGCACGAAAACCAGGGTGGGAAAAATTCCCGACCCTGGGGACGAAATTGGGCCTGTAATGGGTGGATAAGTCATTTGGCTGGTCTGCACTTAAATCATTGCTTCAGCAGAATCGACTCCGGCAGACATGGAGTTCGCCTCTACCTTCCCGCTCGACTGGCGCCGGGAAGCGCACTTTCAAATGCTCAAGCGGCCCCCCCGGCCGATGGCGGCCAGGGCCTCCTGCTCGCTGTCAAACGCCTCGAACACGGTTGCCAGCTTGGTAATCTGCAACACGTCGTGCAGGCGCTGCCCCAGGCCCGTGAGCTTGATTTCGGCCCCCGCCGCGCGCGCGGAGGAATACACCCCAACCAGCGTCCCCAGGCCGCCGCTATCAATATAGGTCACGCCCGAGAGGTTCAGGACCATGCGCGGGCTTTCCGCCAAGATTTGCTTAAGGAAATCGCGCAACGCATTGGCCTCATCTCCAAACATGATGCGGCCCTGACATGAAACCACGGTGACGGCGCCAACCTGGCGTTTCTCGATTTTGAGGGTCATTTCGTCCTCCGAAACGTCTGTGGCCGCCGCGTGGGAGAAGACTAACCTGTGATCGCCGCCCAATGCAAGGAGGGCGGCTTGGGTTATCTGGAAGTACGAGCGGGCGTTTCCGGTCAATTGATTGCGGATACAAGCCTACTTGATTTCGCGCAGTCGGCCGCTGCTCACGTCATAGACGAATCCTCGCACCGCGACTTCCTTCGGAATCCAGGGATGGGTACGCAGTTTCTGTAGCTGGTGACGCACGTTCTCCTCGATGTTCTTAAAAGCAAAGAAGAATGCCGGAGCGATGGCCGCGGTCCCGGTGCGGTTCTGGATCCTGGTGCGTAACTCCTCCTCGCTGGCATGCATCAGGCCACAATCGGTGTGGTTGATGACCATTATTTCCTCGGTGTCCAGCAGGTAATGCGATACCAGCAGCGAGCGCAAGCTGTCGTCGGTCACAATGCCGCCCGCGTTGCGGATGATGTGCGCGTCTCCCGTCGCCAACCCGAGAGTGCGGATGGAAAGGCGCGTGTCCATACAGGTCAGAATGGCAAGTTTGCGCGCCGGGCGCGGAGTCAGGCGGCGCAGCTCGTGGGTGCGCGAGTAGATTTCGTTGGCTTCGAGTACTTCGTCGATTACGCTCATGGCCAGCCCAGTCTAGCAAAGCCTGCGCACGCTCCGTAGCGGATCAGGTTCCGAAATCTTTAACCACGAAGGGCACGAAGGTACACAAAGGAAAACCGTTCCAAGCCTTCGTGATACTTCGAGTCCTTCGTGGTTTATGCACTTTGCCTTGATTCACGGCTGGCTTGTGAAAGGTAATGCTCAGATCGTAGAAGAGGCCTGCAAGCAATCCCGGGCGCAAAGACTCAGCAATCCCAATACAACGAGTGGAATGCCGAGGCTCGTATAGAGAGGGACGGTCCAGGCTCTTTGCAGCGAGCTCGGGGACACAAAGGGCGAAGCCAACATCAATCCGCAGGAGGCCAGCCAGGGCCAGCCCACCACCAGCAACCCCAGTCCACATGCCATGCGAGTAAGGCTGTCCCGGCTCCACAAATCTTTCCACGACCTCGCGATCAGAAATACCGCGGGCAGCAAAAGCACCTGGTTGTAGGGCGCGAAGCTGGGCACGATCACCAGGGTCACTGCCAAAACCAGCGCCAGCACGGTGCTGAATGCCTCTGAATCGTGAGACGTGCGCCGCACTTTCCATCCCATGATCACGACCGCGAGGACCGCCACTGCGGCCATGATTTTCCCCAGCGCGGGCGTGGCCAGCACGTCGAGCAGCGAACCGGCGCCGCCGGTGTACTGGCGATAGGCGGCCACCGCGGCGCGAAATTGCCCAAACCATCCGGGCAGGACGTACTCTGAGGCGGCAAAGAAAATCGCCATGGTCAGGCCGAAACTCCAGGCAAAGACCTGACGCTTTTTCCAGTCGCTCACCGCCCATAGCAGCAGCCAGCCCGCGAGCGGCAGCGCCAGTTGGGGCTTGATGGTGGCCAGAGCCAGCAAAAAGCCCGCGAGGGAAAAATGCCCGGCGACCAGCGCGGCGGCGCATCCTGCGAGCAGGGCGCTTACCACCAGGGTCAACTGCTGCAGTTTGATTCCCTGCACCACGGCGTAGCTGCCAAAGGTCAGGACGATCAGGATTGCGGTGACGGTGGCCGAGGGACGCCAGCGCAAGACGCGCAACCACAGAAGGACACTCGCCAGTGTCAGGGCGATGAGCAGCCAGCGAAAGCCGGCCTGGACTTCAGAAAAGGGCAACCCGACAGTCGGCGCCAGGAGAAAAACCACATGCAATGGATAGGCGAAGCCTTGCTGATCCTTGGGCTCGTCAACTCCGGGATCGGCTGCGCGATTAGGATCGAGCGGGCGGCCATAATATCCAGCCTGGATGTCCCGCGTAACTTCGGCGCTATACGGATTGCGATGGCGTAGCAGCAACTCGCGGCTTCCCAGCCAGCGCGGATAAAGATCGGACAGGTTGCCGCGCGGCCGTGCGTGGGCCGCCGCGTCGGCCTTCTGGTAGGGCACCAGCACGCGCTGCACATAGAACCACATGCTTCCGGCAAACAGCAGCGCCAGGAGCAGCCCGAGTCTGGAGTCTTTGAGCAATCGTGGTTAACGGAAACAAAAGCCGCTCCATGTTACAACTTATGCGAGCGAACTTCGGTTGCGATTGCGAATCTGCATCTCCGCGGCGATTGGAGTGGCAAGCGCGGCGTTCTGCCATTTTTTACTGCTGCATTTCCACCAGGGAGCCGCCGATTTCGGCTGGGCTATTCACGGCGCCCAGCGCCTGCTGGCGGGACAAAATCCTTACGACACGCCGCTCGAACAATATCCAATGACCGCGGCGTTTTTCGCGTTGCCCTTTGTCGGCTTGAGACCGGAGGTCGCGGGAGCATTATTTTACGGCGTCAGCTCCGCCCTGCTGGCCTTTGGCCTCACCCGCCACGGATATCACTACCTGCTCGTATTCCTCGCCTATCCCTACTGGGGAGGATTGCTGGCGGTACAGTGGTCGACTCTGATTTTCGCCGGCGCGCTCTTCCCGCTTCTGCTGCCCGTGACCATGGCCAAGCCCCAGCTGGGATTGCCGGTGGCTTTGACCCATATGAGCCGGCGCGGCGTCGTGGCCTGCCTGGTGGTCGCGCTGCTGACTCTGATCGCAATGCCGCGCTGGCCGCTGCTTTGGCTGGCGCAGACCAGGAATTACGAGCACTTCTTTCCGCTGCTGGTCCTGCCCGGACCTTTGCTGGCTCTGGCCTTGTGGCGTTATCGCGATAAGGATGCCTGGTTCCTGCTGCTGACCGCA
This sequence comes from Terriglobia bacterium, assembly GCA_963734455.1. Taxonomy (GTDB): domain Bacteria; phylum Acidobacteriota; class Terriglobia; order Terriglobales; family Acidobacteriaceae; genus JAIQFF01. The sequence goes on along the minus strand of CAVTHC010000003.1, from coordinate 1,311,272 downwards.
ATGATGCCGCAACGCTGGTTCTTTGACGCTTTTATCCTGTGGCTGATTCCCAAATCCCGGCGCGAGATTCTCTTCACCGCCGCCCTGAGTTGGGGGGCCGGCATCTGGCGCTGGTACCACATCCCGCACAGCTTTACGGAAGTGGGACGATGGACAGTGTTGTTCATGTACCTGCCGATGCTGGCGGTGATACTGCTGCGGCAGTTTCACCGCGAAGAGTGCTGATCAAGCTGGATTGATTGTGTGGGTCGGACACTCCTGTCCGACGCCTTTGATTTTGGTTTTGACTTTGATTTTTTGTTTTGACGCAGGTTCTGCATGTTGTAAGTTTTTCTGCAGTTCGGAAGCAAGAGCAAAGTCAAAAGCGTCGGACAGGAGTGTCCGACCCACACCTACTTACAACCGCCGGGCTTATACTCCACCTATGTTTTTGGCCCCGCGCGCGCCTGATCACTCATCGCTCAGACCCATTCTTGTCGCCTTTCTGGCTGCAATGATCGTCGCGCACGCGTGGATGTTTTTCAGCCTCCGGCGAGAAATCGCAACTGGCTACCCGGACTTTACGATTTTCTATACCGCCGGCAAAAGCATTCTCCAGGGTCGTGGCCGGCAACTTTATGACCTGGAAACGCAATTCGCCATCCAGCGTGAGTTTGCCCCCGGGGTCAAGCACCGCGAAAATGCTCTCCCCTATAATCATCCGCCGTTCGAGGCTCTATTGTTCGCGCCTCTGGCCCGCCTGCCGTATGTTGCGGCGTACTTGGTTTGGGCGTTATTTAACCTCGCCCTGATTCTGGGTTTCTGGAAACTGCTTCGGCCGCGCCTGCACAGCTTGCACCGTCTTTTACCGGGCCTGCCGCTGCTGGCAATGTTCGCTTTTTTCCCTTTAATGATGGCATTGCTGCAGGGGCAGGATTCAATCTTGCTGCTCTTTCTTTATGGCCTCGCCTTCCTGGCTTTGGCGACGGGGCGCGCTTTTGTCGCGGGATTGTGCCTCGGCCTGGCGCTTTTCAAGTTTCAGTTGGTTCTGCCTTTTGTGCTTGTGCTCTTGCTGAGGCGACAGTGGAGAGCGGTTGCAGGGTTTGTCATTACCGCTTTCGGGTTGCTCCTGGTCTCGGCGGCGGTGGTGGGTTGGAACGGCGTGATGGCGTATCCCGGATTTGTGCTCCGCTTGAGTCGCAGCGGCGCCCAGGCAGCCATTTATCCGCGGGACATGCCGAACCTGCGCGGTCTGATTGAAGGAACGCTGCACTTCCCAGGTCGGCCGGCTGCGTTGCTGATCATCGCGCTTTCGATTGCGCTGGTGGCACTGGCCGCGCATCGCTGGCGAACAGAGCGCGCACAGCCAGGGCGCCAGTTCATGCTCGGTTTTTCGCTCTGTCTGACCATCACGATCATGGCCAGCTATCACCTGCTGGTGCACGATCTGAGCCTGCTCATGCTTCCTGCCCTGCTGGTCGCGGAAGCAATCGTCGCGGGTGAAATGGTTGGGCCGGCGCGCCGCATTCTGGCGGCGTCTCTCGGGGTTCTGTTTTTGACGCCCTTGTACGCGGTCCTTTGGTTTTGGTTGCGGGAGATGAACCTGATGGTGCTCGCGGTGGCCATGTTTGCGGCTGGGACCGCCATCGCGCTGACCTCAACAAGGTTCACGGAGCCGGCTGCACATCGCGCGATGTAGATGTCGTCCAACCAGACTCGGCAACCAAAACGGTAGCGGCTGAATTTGATATGCAATCTCGAAGCGGCGTCATCCTGAGGGACTTTAGTCCCGAAGGATCTTGCGCGCAGCGCACAATTGCCGGCTATCTTTCCTATGAGCTCCACGCCGGATGCTTCGCAAGCTCAGCATGACGCCCTTGGTGAAGGAAACAGGCACAAATTCAGCCACCCCCGCCAAAACGAACGCTGTCGGCGGACGAGCGTTATAATGCGCCCGTCGTAAATCGCAAGACTTGAATCTCCAAAGCCGGCGGTCAACCTTGCCACTGATAGCGTCCGCTCTTCGCCGCTGCCGGCAAAACCTGAACCTTCTCGCTCGGAAGCGCGGGCTCACGGTGATCCTGGTGGGCGTGCTTACGCTGGCGATTCGTGCCTGCCTTTTACCGATTCTGCCCATACCCAAGCCGCATTTTCAAGATGAGTTCAGCTACCTGCTGGCAGCGGACACTTTCGCCTCCGGCCGCTTGACCAATCCTTTCCACCCCATGTGGGTGCATTTTGAAAGCGCGCATATCCTGCAGCAGCCGACTTACATGTCGATGTATCCGCCCGCGCAAGGTCTTGTATTGGCTGCTGGCCAGGCCATTGCGGGCATCCCATGGCTCGGAGTCTGGTTGAGCGTGGGCGCCATGTGCGCCGCGGTCACCTGGATGCTGCAGGCATGGTTCCCTCCGGGGTGGGCGTTGTTTGGAGGGTTGCTCTGCCTGATGGGACAAGGCATCTCCAGCTATTGGATGAATTCCTACTGGGGTGGCGCGGTGGCGGCAACCGGCGGAGCCTTGGTCCTTGGCGCCTTTGCTCGCATCCGGCGATGGCGAAGAACGCGTGACGCTGTGATTATGGGATTCGGCCTGGCAATACTGGCGAATAGCCGGCCCTTTGAAGGTCTTCTGTTCAGTCTTTCCGTGGGATTCTCGCTGGCCGTCTGGTTGTGGCGGAACCCGACACGATCCCGTTGGACGCGGATTTCTCTGCCCCTGGTTCTGGTTCTTGGCATGGCGGCAGTTGCGACTGGTTACTACAACTGGCGCGTAACCGGCAACGCTTTCGAGATGCCGGAAGCGTTGAATCGTAGAACCTACGCCATTGCGCCACTATTTCTCGGCCAGCAACTGCGTCCGGCGCCGCAGTACCGCAACCTCGAGATGCAGAGATTTTATGCGGACTGGGAAGTTTCCAGGTATCTGAAAACTCGTAGTCTTCGGGGAGTGGCGCGGGAAGAATGGGCCAAGCTGGCAATTCTGTGGTGGTTTTTTCTGGGCCCTGTACTGCCGCTGGCGCTGCTCGCCTTTCCTCGTATGGTTCGCGATCGTCGCATGAAGCTGTTGCTGATCACCGCGATGGTTACGCTTGCGGGCCTAGCGGTTGAGGCCTGGCACCAGCCTCATTATTTTGCCCCCATGACCTGCGTCGTTTATGCCATCGTGATTCAAGGGCTGCGCCACCTGCGGCAATGGCGGCGGGCCGGTAATAACCTGGGTCGAGCGCTCGTCCCGATCATTGGCCTCGCGTGCTTTGCCGTGTGTCTCTTCAGCATCCGCGCCGAGTATCTGGGAGTGCCGCGGGATCCCTCCACTTATCCCTGGCATTGGCAACGCGCCGAAATCATGGAACGCCTCCGCCATATGGGCGGCAGTCATCTCGTCGTGGTTCGCTACAGTTCCAGTCACGATCCGACTCACGAATGGGTTTACAACCGGGCTGACATTGATGCCGCGAACATCATCTGGGCGCAAGATATGGGGGACCAGAATCAGGAATTGATACGGTATTTTGACCAGCGGCGAGTGTGGTTGCTCGAACCGAGTGAACCGGGAATGGCGCGATTGTCGCCTTATCAAGCAAGCCAGCGGTAAGGCCTTTGCCAGCAGCAAGAGCCGCCATCGCTGGCTTCGCCATCTACTCGCTGTACTTGCAGAATTGCGCGCAGAAGACGCCTGCCCGCCAGAAGTGAATTCTCTTTCCGACCGCAGGCCTGGGCTGCGAGGCGACTTTGTGGGGAAACCAGCCACCGGGGGCTACAATCGGTTTGCTCTGAACCACTGAATGACCAATCTGCTGCAAACCCGCAGGCTCTGCGTAGTCATTCTCGTTCTCGGCGTGTTCACCATGGCGGCGCGCGGGGTTGCCGACCCGGATGTCTGGTGGCACCTCCGCACCGGACAACTCATCCTGCAGAATCACAGCCTCTTTCACACCGATCCCTATTCATTTACCCGTTTCGGCCAGCCCTGGATCAACCACGAGTGGCTCTCGGAAGTCCTTCTGTTCGGAATCTATCGGCTGGCGGGATTCGGCGGACTCATCGTGTCTTTTGCGGCTGTCATCTCGGCCGCCTTTCTTCTGATTTTCCTGCGCTCGCCGGGCCGCCCCTACCTCGCCGCCTTGATGACGCTTTGGGGCGCGGTGGCGTCCGCCTCTACCTGGGGAGTTCGTCCGCAGATGTTTTCGCTTCTGCTGGCCAGTATTTTTCTGCTGCTGCTCGACCGCTCGGAAGGGCGGCCGAAAATCCTGTGGTGGACCGCTCCGTTGATGCTGTTGTGGGTCAATCTGCATGCGGGATATCCCATCGGATTAGCTTTCATCGCTTTATTCCTGCTGGGCGAAGCTTTAGAAGCGGCGATCGGCCGGGAGTCATGGCAGAAATCCCGGCCACGGCTCAAGCGATTGGCGATGGCCTTTGCGCTCTGCCTGGCGCTGGTCGCGGTGAATCCCAACGGCCTGCGAATTTACTGGTATCCGTTTGCGACCCTGCGCTCGGCTGCCATGCATCGCTTCATCAACGAGTGGTTTTCGCCGGACTTCCACGATCCCACGTACCTGCCGCTGTTGCTCATGCTGCTGGCGCTTATCGCCGGCCTGGCGCTGTCGCCACGTTGCCCGCGGCTGCGGAATCTCGTGCTCCTGCTGGCTACGGTCCCGGCCGCTTTGCGTTCCATCCGGCACATCCCGATCCTGGTGCTGGTGATCGTCCCGGTGCTTGCGGAACTGGCCGAGGCAAAGCTTGAGGAATTGGGCGCCACCCGCTTACTCAGGAAGCCCCTTAGCGGACCGACGTCTCGCACGCTTGCGGTTAATTTCCTGGTGCTGCTTACTTTCCTCACCTTCACCGTGGTACGGGTGCGACAGGTGGTGGTGCGGCAGGGGGAAACGGAAGCGCAACACTTCCCCAGGGCCGCAGCCGATTTTCTAGAGCAGCAGCATCCCCCGCAACCGATGATGAACCACTACAACTGGGGCGGGTATTTCATCTGGAAGCTTTACCCGCAATACCTTGTCTTCATGGACGGCCGGGCCGATGTTTATGGCGACGCCTTCATGACCGATTTCAGCGACTGCTATTACCTCACCGACGACTGGAAAGGCCCCCTGGAGACCTGGGGCATTCGCACCGTGGTCCTGCCGCCCGATGCGCCGCTGATCACCGCCCTGCGGTCCCGTCCGGAGTGGAAGCAGATCTACGCCGATCCGCAGGCCGCAATCCTTACCAAAAGCCAATAGTTCCCGCCAGCCAGGAATCAAGTTAGATAATCCCCTCCATCAACTTTGAACTGCAAAACATTGCACAGTCGACATTATGATCTTTGGGTTTATTCGCCAGGGGTCAAATTGGGGTTAGGCACAGGCAAAGTGAGGTCATTTATGATCCGTGCTTTGGGCAGGTTGTGGGAGGATGATGGTCAGGATGTCGCGGAGTATGCGGTAATGCTGGCGGTGATCCTGGCAGTGGTAGTGGGCACCATTCGGATGATCGGATCGGGCGCCAATAACGTCTTTTCGTCGGTATCCAGTTCGATCCAGTAGGTCCGGGCCGGGGCTCGCATTTTCCCTGAGAGCCGATCCGTTCTTTAGCAAAGGGAGCCGAATGTCCCGGGGCTCCCCTGGGCCGCCTTCGCCGCCTGGACGAAGCCCGCCAAAGCCCTTATAAAGGTTCCCATCCTCCAACCGGCATCTGGCCGGCAGGACGCAAGCGAGTGCAAGAAATTGTCGCTTAGCGGGATGGCAGCAGGGTATTATGAGCGTGGGAGTCCGGGAGGCTCCGCTCCCGGCAGCGCGTAAACGATTGATTCACAAACCACAATTGAAATCGCGTTCCAGAGCGGGAAAGACTGGTCAGAACGGGCTCAGGATGGGCGTTCCAGCCCACCCGGTTGGTTCTATGGGAGGACAATAGATGAGAACGATGGCTATGAATCTGTGGCGGGACGATCAGGGCCAGGACATCGCGGAATACGCGGTGATGCTGGCGGTGATCCTGGTGATTGTGGTCGGAACCATTCGGCTTATTGGTTCCAATGCCAACAACGTATTCTCTTCCGTCGCCAGTTCGGTCCAATAGCGACCGCGGCAGGCGCGGGCGGCCTCAATTGCGGCATTGCCGCGGGGCGGCGCTGGGAGAGCGCCGCCAGAGTAAAAGCCCGGGGCAGTCGTAGCACTGGTGATCGGTTAGTGTGCGTTCAACATCACGCGGTGAGTCGAGGTTCGGCGATCGCGGCCAGGCGCTGGCAATTTTGTGCATGGTGTCGCGTCTTCGGCGATTGCCATTTTGATCTTGAGGAGCAGGCATGAATCGCACCCGGCTTTTGTTGATCGGCTTTGTGGCCCTTGCCCTGGGCGCAGTCGTAAGCTTCGCGGTCTATCGCACTCTGCAGACGCGAAGCGGCGCCGACACGACACCCGGGGTAGAGGTTGTGGTGGCGGCCAATGACATTCCCGTAGGGGCCAAGGTTACGGAAAGCGACGTGAAGCTGGTGCGTTTTCCCACCACCGATTTACCTTCCAACATCTTTCATCTGAAAACCTCGGTGGTGGGACGCGGAGCCATCCTGCCCATCGCGCGGGGGGAGTTTTTCCTGCCCAACAAGCTGGCGGGAGAAAACGCCGGTTCCGGAATGCAGTCCCTGATTCCGCCGGGCATGCGGGCGGTTTCGGTGCGGGTGAATGAGGTCATCGGCGTGGCCGGCTTCGTGGTGCCGGGAACGCGCGTAGACGTGCTGCTTACCGGCAACCCGACGGGCGCGCCCGACCAGCAGACCACCACGGTCCTCGAAAACGTGGCGGTCATCGCCACCGGCCAGAAGCTCGAGCGCAACACCGCGGGAGAACCGCAACTCACGCCCGTCATCACTTTGCTGGTGTCTCCCGACGACGCCCAGAAACTGACCCTGGCCACCACCCAGGGCAAGATACAGCTGGCGCTGCGCAACCCGTTGGACACCAAGCAGCAGGAGTTGGCTTCGGTGAGCACCAATTCGTTGTACAAAGGCGTTCCCATGCCGGCGGCTCCGGCTGCGCTGCGGCCCAAATCCACCGGCAAGCGCGTGGCTAAGGCCCCGGCGGCGCCGCCGCCCGCGGTCTATTCGGTGGAAGTGATCAAGGGGACCAAGCGAGAAGAAGTTACAAAGTTCTAGGTAAGCCCAGCATTCCGAGGAATCCGACATGTCGATCCGCTCCCGCATGTGGGAGAAACACGAAGTGAACTTGAGCCCGGCGGTGCGTTGGGCGTTGTCCGTGCTCCTGCTGCTCACAGCCCTGTTGCTCATAACATCGCTGGCGGCGGTAGCGCAGGACCAGCCGGCCACGCAAGCGCCGCCTGCGCAGGCCCAAGCGGCCGGCCCTGAGGCCAACTCATCCGCTCCGGAAGCCGCAGCGCAGGGCGCCGCCCCGCTGCGGGTCATGGTGGGCAAATCCCTGCTGATCAATACCACCGAACGGCTGCGGCGGGTCTCGGTCACCGACGACACCGTGGCCGACGCAATCGTGGTCACGCCCACCCAGATTCTGGTGCACGGCCGGGCGGCCGGCGAAGTGTCGCTGCTTGATCTGGGACGAACTAGAGCGCTCGCGCAGCTTCGATTTGCGTGTGGATGTTGACGTCACCGCCGCCGCCGAAGAAGAAAAGCGGGTGTTTCCGGACGAACAGATTTCAGTCTCGCCTTCGCGGTCCGCCATCGTGCTCTCCGGCCACGTGTCGACCGAGGATGTTTCAAAGCGCGCCGGAATGATCGCCGAGGCCTACTCCAAGAACGTAGTGAATGTGCTGACCTTCGGCCCGGTCGGGGCGCAGGAAGTCCTGCTCGAAGTGAAGTTCGCGGAAGTCGACCGCTCCGCCATAACCCAGCTGGGAGTCAATCTGTTTATGCCGGGGCTGGGCAATACGATCGCCACCAGCCAGACCGGGCAATTCGGCTCAGTCCAGATCCAGAACACGGCCGCGACCACGACCACGAACGGCGGCACCAGCACCACGACCACCACGTCCACGCCGCCCACCGCGACCATCAATGATTTTCTCAACCTCTTTGTGGCCCGCACCGACATCAATATCGGCGCGGTGATCAAGGCCCTGCAGCAGAAGAACCTGTTGCAGATCCTGGCCGAGCCTAACCTGATCGCCGTAAACGGCAAGGAAGCCAGCTTTCTGGCTGGCGGAGAATTTCCCTTCCCCATCATCCAGCCCGGGCAGGGCTTCACCGCGGTCACGATCTCGTTCAAGGAATTCGGCGTGCAGTTGAAATTTACCCCGGTGATCATGCCCAACGGGAATATCCATTTGAAAGTGGCGCCTTCGGTCAGCGCTTTGGATTTTGCCAATGCGCTTACCCTTTCCGGCTTCACCGTGCCGGCGTTGAGTACGCGGAAGGCGGAGACCGAGTTCGAGCTGCGGGACGGCCAGAGTTTTGTGATCGCGGGATTGATCGATAACCGGGTGACCGATCTGTACAACAAGATACCGGGTTTGGGGGACATCCCCATCCTGGGAAATTTCTTCCGCAGCAAAAGCGCGCAGCGAACCAATTCCGAGTTGATGGTTTTGTGCACGGCGCATCGCATCTCCGCCAGCGCGCAGCCCCCGCCGCTGCCGGCGATGCCGCAACCGTTCATGGACAAAGACAAATTCGACAGCCGAAAGCCCTCTGGGGACAAGAAGTGAAGGGATGACCTGGGTAATCTGCCAGCTCTAGTTCCGGCACGTAGAATGTGGGATGAGGACCGGTAGGGGGCCAGAAATACGATGCCCGAACTTTCCGTCGTAGTCATCGCCCAGGATAGCGAGCAGCGCGCCGTGCTGCAGGTGCTGGTGGACGGTACCAGCGTGGCGCGCGTGGTGCACACCTGCACCAGTTATCCGGGAGTGGTGACCGACCCGGTTTTGCGCCGGGTGCAGAGCGCCAGTCCCCAGGTCGTGCTGATCGACGTGCCCACGGAAAATCCTACTCTGGCGTTGCGATCCATTGAACTGATCCATCAGGAAGTGCGGGACGCCGCCATATTTGCGGTGGGCAGCATGGCCCAGCCCCAGGTCATCGTCAGCGCCATGCGGTCGGGGGCGCGCGAATTCATCGAGCGGCCGACCACCACCACGGACCTGCTGGAAGCTTTCGTCCGGCTGACCACGGCGCAGCGGAAAGTGGTGCACGAAGGACCTCGGGGAAAGGTTTTTACCGTGGTCAATGCCAAGGGCGGCAGCGGAGCCACCACCACGGCGGTCAACCTGGCCCTGGCGCTGCACTCGGCCCACGGCAACGTGGCCCTGGTTGACATCGCGCCCCTGGGACACGCCGCGCTGCACCTGAACGTGAAGCCACAGTTCAGCCTGGGCGACGCGATTCGCAATCTGCACCGGCTGGACAGTTCCCTGCTGGAAAGCTTTATGACCCGTCACACCGGCGGCCTGCAGTTGCTGGCGGGCGCCAGCGTTCCGGTGGTGGTGGAGCCGGCTACGTCCGAGTTCGCGCGTTTGTTCGACTTGCTGGTGGGGCACTTCCGGTACGTCGTGGTCGATGCCTCGTCGCGGGTGGACGCGACCACGCGGCTGGTCTGCAATCTTTCAGAAACCGTGCTCCTGGTGGCCCATGCCGATGTTGCGTCGCTGTGGAGCGCCACCCGGATCCAGCAGTATCTGGGCGAAACCGGAGGCCGGGAGCGGGTACGGCTGGTGCTGAACCGTTTCCGCAAGATCGCGGGCTTCAGCGAAGCCGATGCCGAGGCGGCCGCGGGAGCCAAGCTGCTGTGGAAAATTCCCAACCAGTATATGGCAGTGTCAGGCGCCATCGATCGCGGCGTCCCGCTCATGCAACAGGCCTTCAGCGAGATGGCGAAGAATTTTGCCGGGCTGGCGGCGGTCCTGACCGAGAATGACATTGACGTGAAGCGCAAGGCGTGGTCGCTGTTCAAGACAGTTTAGTAAACGCCACAGCGGGCTGAGCAGGTGTTAGGGTAGAACGTATGGCGAATTTGCAGACCTTCGAGAGAAGCGAGTACCAGCAGGTCAAAGCCGACCTGCATCGCAAGATCCTGGACCGCCTGGACCTGGAAAAGCTGGGGCGCACCCCCAGCGATACGGCCCGCGAAGAAGTTCTGCTGCTCATCCGGAACACGGTGAACAGCGAGGCCGTGCCGCTGAGCTTCGCCGAACGCGAACGCCTGGCGCGTGAAATTCTGGATGAGATCTTCGGCCTGGGCCCGCTCGAGCCCCTGCTGAAGGACCCTACCATCTCCGATATCCTGGTCAATCGTTACAACAAGGTCTATGTGGAGCGGTCGGGCAAGCTCGAAGCCACGGGCCTGAGCTTCAAAGACGACGCCCACCTGATGCAGATTATCGACCGCATTGTCTCCCGCATCGGAAGGCGAGTCGATGAGTCCTCGCCCATGGTGGATGCGCGCCTGGCCGACGGCTCCCGCGTGAATGCCATCATTCCGCCCCTGGCCATCGACGGCCCCTGTCTTTCGATCCGGCGATTCGGCCGCGATCCGGTCACGGCCCGCAACATGATCGAGAACAAGAGCCTGACCGAGCCCATGCTGGAACTGTTGTCCGCCATGGTGAAAGGGCGACTCAACTTCCTGATCTCGGGAGGAACCGGCGCCGGCAAAACCACGTTACTGAATGTCCTTTCGGGATATATTCCGAACTCCGACCGCATTGTTACGATTGAAGACGCGGCCGAATTGCAATTGAAGCAGGAACACGTGGTCCGCCTGGAAACCCGGCCGCCCAACATCGAAGGCAAGGGCGCGGTGCGGCAGCGGCAGTTGGTCATCAACAGTTTGCGTATGCGTCCCGACCGCATCGTGGTGGGCGAGGTCCGCGGCGAAGAGGCCTTCGACATGTTGCAGGCCATGAATACCGGTCACGAGGGCTCGCTGACCACGGTGCACGCCAACACGCCGCGAGACGCGCTGGCCCGCATCGAAAACATGTGCTCCATGGCCAACCTCAATATTCCGGAGCGCGCCATGCGGCATCAGATCGCGGCTGCGATCCACGCCGTGGTCCAGGTTTCACGCCTCTCCGACGGCACCCGGAAAGTGGTCACCGTAGCCGAGGTCACGGGCATGGAAGGCGAAGTCATTTGCATGCAGGACATTTTTGTTTTCGATCGCCAGGGCATCGACGAGTCCGGAAAAGTCCGTGGGGCATTTCGCGCCACCGGGATCCGGCCGAAGTTTGCCGACCGCCTGGCTACTGCGGGGTCCCGCTTGCGTCCCGCGTTGTTTGAATCGCGCATGGAGGTTTAGCGGCAGTTCCCTGGTGAACCTTCGTGTCCTTGGTGGTCAGAGATTTAAAGCATTAACCACCAAGGACACGAAGGTTCACGAAGGAAAGCGTTCAGTTCGAAACTCTGTATGTTTATCGTGATTTCCATTGCCGTGTTTCTGGTGGTCGCCCTGGGAGTGTTTGTCGTCGCTTCCCTGCTGGACGAGCGCAGCTCCAAAGCGCGCCTGCTGCGCGAACGTCTTTCGACCGTGCAGAAGACGGCGGAGCGCGATCCCAGCCAGGAACTGGCGCTGCTGCGCGACGAAGTAATGAGCAAGATCCCGGCGCTCGATAACCTGCTGCGCCGGTCCGCCAGCATCTCGAATTTCCAGACCATGCTCGAGCAGGCCGACGTGAAGAGCCGCGCCGGCAACGTGCTGCTGCTGTGCGTGCTCAGCGGAGTCGGATTGGGGCTCATCGTCCTGCTGTTCACCGGCTTTCCGCAATTTGCCTGGCTGGGCCTGGTCCTGGGGGCGTTCCTGCCCTACGCCTACGCCAACTACAAACGGACCAAGCGCTTCCAGAAATTCGAGGAGATATTCCCCGAGGCCATCGACACCCTGGCCCGCGCGGTGCGCGCCGGTCACGCCTTCACCACGGCCCTGGAGTTGATTGCCAGCGAAATTTCGGAGCCGGTGGCGTCGGAATTCCGCAAGCTGTATGAAGAGCAGAAATTCGGCCTGCCGGTGCGCGATGCGCTGATCAATCTCACCGAACGCGTGCCCCTGGTCGATGTCAAGTTTTTCGTCACCGCAGTCATGTTGCAGCGCGAAACCGGCGGCAACCTGGCGGAGATCCTCGACAACCTGTCTTATGTGATCCGGGAGCGCTTCAAGATCATGCGCCAGGTGCGGGTGCACACCGCCCAGGGACGCATGACCATGATGCTGCTGATGGGGCTGCCGCCCATCATCGTGGTAACCATGCAGGCCATGAACCCCAGTTTCATCCGGCCGCTGTTTGACGATCCCATCGGCCACGCTTTGATCGTCGTCGGCATCACCCTGCAGACGCTGGGCTATTTTGTGATTCGAAAGATTATTCAGATTCAGGTTTAAAGCATGGCTCTGGCACTGGCAATCATATTGTTTCTGACCATCGCCCTGGTGGTGTTCTCATTCGGGGCGGCGGCCTACGCGCCCTTTTCGGTGCTGGGCTCGCGCCTGCGCGCCCTGGGCTGGCAGAAAACCGAGGTCAAGGAAAAGCCGGCTTTCAAGGATCGCCTGGAGCAGGCGCTCGATCCCCTGAGCAAGGCCCTGCCCGCTCTCGCCCAGCGAGGTTTCGCGGGCGCGAAAATGGCTGATTCAGGCGGGCTATCGCGAGCCCCGGCATTTAACCATCTACGTGGGCGCGCGTGTGCTGCTGGGACTGGTCGGCATCCTAGCGGTGATCGCGGTCAAGGGCAATTTCGATCTGCTGTGGATGGTCGGAGTGGGCGGGATTGGCTTCTTCATCCCGCGCTTCATCCTGAAGCGTATGATCCGCAGCCGGCAGCGCCGCATCACCCTGGCTTTACCGGATGCGCTCGACCTTACCGTAATCTGCGTCGAGGTCGGACTGGCGCTGGATCAGGCCCTGATGCGAGTCGGCGAAGACTTGAAGCATGCCCATCCCGACCTCAGCGATGAGTTCCACCTGATCAACCTCGAGATGCGGGCCGGCAAGCCGCGCGCCGAGGCGCTGCGCAATCTGGTCGAACGGACCGGCGTCGACGACGTGCGCGCCCTGGTGGCCACGCTGGTGCAGACCGACCGGTTCGGAACCAGCGTCAGCCAGGCCCTGCGCATCCATTCCGATTCGCTGCGCACCGAACGACGGCAACGCGCCGAGGAGCAGGCCGCAAAAACCACCATCAAGATGATCGTTCCACTGGTCTTGTTTGTCCTTCCCTCCATCATCTTCGTGACTCTGGGACCAGCCATCATCCAGCTGGTCCGTATCCTGGCGCCAGAGGCAGGACACTAAAAATGCTTTTGCTGCACGGCCCAGCCCAGGAGTTGTGATGTCGGCACCGCCTTCCACGGGATACGCCCTGAACCGGACGCGTCAGGCCTACCTGGCCCGCGATCTGCGCGTCGCCGACACTCACTGGTCCCGCTTTTGCGGCTTGATGGGCACCGATTCCGGAAGCTTCTCCGCGGGACAAGGCCTGTGGATCGTTCCCTCGCGCGGGGTTCACACTTTCGCCATGCGCTTCCCCATCGACGTGATTTATCTGGATGGTGACAAGATCGTTGTGCACATGGAAGAGAATCTGAAGCCGTGGCGGCTGGCGCCGGTCCGGCTGCGCGCTACTTCCGTTCTCGAGCTGCCGGGCAGCACTCTGAGTGCTACTCATACCGCCATCGGCGACGAGATTGAGATTTCTATGGGACAGGCGGGCCAAGAGTGAACGACGCTCCCAACTTTCTGGTCGAATGGCCGTCGCGGTGGGATGAGTTCCTCACCGCCATCGGGCCTGCTCTGGGCAAGTCGCCGAAGCGACTGGCAGGCGAAGCCCAGGCCGGCCTGTTTCCCTGGTGGGGGATACTTCTTTCCTGGGCCTTCGAGTTGCTGTTGCTGGTGGCGGTCATCGTGGTGCCGGCGAAGCTGGCCAGCCTGCAACCCTATGAACCGCCTCCCAAGCCCAAGTACGACATTATTTACTATTCCAGCAATGAATTGCCGCGGACGGAAGACGTCGGCGGGGCGGAAGCAGGCCGTTCCGGGCGGTCCGGCGGGCGCGAGGCGCATCATCCCACCCAGACGATTCGGGTGGCGCGCGGCAGCATGCTGCGGGAAACTGTGGCGGACGCGCCCAAGCTCGACCTTCCGAAATCGAATTCCGCGGTGGCCAACCTGCTGGCGCTGAAAGCGCTTCCCGGCCCGGCCCCAGCGGAAGGAATGCGTTCGTCCGCGCGTGCTCCGGTTTTGGCCCAGACCGCTGTGGCTCCGGCGCCCCAGGTTCCCGACCGGCTGCGCGCCGCGCCTGAACTCGCGGTGGGCGCGGTTCCACCCAGCGCCGCCGTGCCGCAGCGCGAGGTTTCCACCCTTCGGCTGCCCGGATCGAATGCGGTGCAAGTGGTGCCGCCGCCGGTTTCGGCCCCGGAACAACTTACCAGCTTGAATCCGAGGCTGGCGATGCCGGCGCCGCGGGTGGTCGCTCCGCCGCCCACCATGGCTCCGGAGGTGGCGAAACTGGGGCCGGGCTATGGGCCAGGCGAGCTGCAGAACCAGGTAGTTCCGCCGGCGGTCCAGGTGGCTGATGCTTCCGATCCGCGCCGGAACGTCAGCGGTCTGGGCACGACGTCGGTAGTTCCGCCCACGGTCCAATTGGGCGCAGGCGCGGCACAGCGCTCGATCGCCGGAGGAATGGGCAGCGGCGCCGCGGTGGTACCACCGCCGCCTTCGGTATCAGGAGGCGGTTCGCTGACCGGCCGGGGGACGGGAAATCGCGGCGTCGGGCTCGGCGGGGCGCTGGACGCCGGCTTGGCGACGGCCCCACCCAGGAGCAACGGCGGCGGGAGCGCTTCCGGTGTGGTCGTCTCGAGCCAACCCGGATCGAAACTCGGCCTGCCCGGCAGCGGTGGCAGCGGAGCCTTGGCCATGTCTCCGGCTGGAGGCGACAAGCCCGGCCTGGGCGGATCAGGCGGTGGCGGCAGCATCGGCCGCGGGGATGGGCCGGGCAGCGGATTCTCCGGCCCCGGCTCGGGTGCGGGCAAGGAAGGCGCCGGCCCCGGATCTGATCCCATGGCCCGCGGTGGAATTTCCCCCTATCCCGGCCCCGGCGGCGCCGGCACGGGCACGAATGGCACTCCGGCTATGCCCGGAGTTTCGGTAAAAGGGGGCAACAGCAACATCGTGACCCTGCCCAGCTTCGGATCTGGCGCCAAGGGAGCGGCCAGCCCGGGACGTTCCAATACCACTCCTGGAAATCACGGGCCAGGCATAACCGTGGTCGCCAGT
The DNA here is from genome assembly GCA_963734455.1 of Terriglobia bacterium. GTDB lineage: Bacteria > Acidobacteriota > Terriglobia > Terriglobales > Acidobacteriaceae > JAIQFF01. Next base: position 1,296,064 of record CAVTHC010000003.1, on the reverse strand, counting down.
TCGCGTTCAGGCGGCGCATTCAATTTCTACGGCGCGCTCAAGGGCGACAAGGTTTACACCATCTACATCACGACTGCGCTGGGCACGGCGGTCATGCAGTTCGCCGACCCCACGTCCGCGTCACACGGTTACGCCGAGGACCTTACCGCACCCGAGGCCATGCGATCCGAGCTGCCTCCAGGATTGCCCAAAGCGCGGCTGGTGATCGCCTGCGTCCTCGACCGCACCGGCTTGCTGCGCCGGCCGCAGGTGCTCGAGCCCGCCTCCGCGGTCATGACCAGCAAAGTTTTGACCGCGCTCAACAGTTGGAAGTTTCGTCCCGTCCTGCGGGGAAGCGAACCGATCGAGGTCAACGCCATCCTCGGATTCAACATCGACACCAACGACCAATTCTAGGCTCCGCTCTTCCTTCGGATCTGTCATAGCTTGTCTTTTCGTTCCAGCAAGACGGCAGTTCCATCCTGATAAACCAGACTCCACCGGACGGTCTCTTCCAGCATGTTCGCCAGCGAGGATTTTGCCGGCAGCAGCGCCCAGTTTACTTTCTTCTCTTTCAGAAACACGTCCCAGTCGGGCGTGAGGCGCACCGTCTTCAAATACTCCCGCATGAAATCTTCCCCGTAGAAATCGTGACGGTCGTCGACAAAAACTTTATTTTGAGGATAGAGACGATAGATCAGGTATCCGCCCCAGGAGTCGGGCGCGAAGATAGGCTCGTCAATGCCGCGTTGGGCGATCAGGTCAACGGCCTGCACCGGAAAGCGTCGGGCGTCGAAATGCGCATCCATCCAGCGCTGCGATCCGGGCTTGCCCGCCTGCGCGCACAGCAATAATCCCAGGACTACGGCGGCCAGTGGCCAGATGTGGGCGCGGAAATGGAGTTCAACCCGTCCCACGCGAGCAGTAAGCGCCAGCCATCGCGAAAGGAAGCCTCGCAGACGAAGCGAGAGATTCGGGTTGTCGCGGGCCTCGGCCAGAGCTTGCGTCCCCAGCGGCGCCACAATCAAGGTAATCAGTAGAGATGAAACCGGGAGACTGCGAGAGGCGTACAGGCCGCTGTACGTCGCAAACAGCAGGACCAGCACTCGCGAGAGCGACGGCTTGTGGCGCGCCGCCGCCAGCACCAGGATCGTGATCAACAGAATCGCCACAAAGCATTGCTGGGCGACGCCGTGAAAATTAGGGGAGAGAAATTCGTCGATATGATTCATCAGCCAGCGGCTGGAAAGGTAGCGGTAAACGTGAAGGTGGAGCTGGTAGCCGTACGGGTTGACGAGACTGGCCAGGAGCGAGGCCGCCGTTACCATCCTCAACGCTCGCAACCGTCTCGTCATGCGCCGGCGCATCTCCTGGTCGCGACTTCGGAAGTAACAGATTGCGCCACTCAGCAGGTAGAGTCCGAGCAGCGCAAAGCCCAGCACAAAACCTCCGTGCAGGTTCGCCCAGAACATCATCAGAACCGGGAGATACCACAACCGCCTCCAAGGGGCGTCCATGCTTTCCGTGCTTTCCAGGATCTGAAACCAGATCACAGCGAACAGCCAGCTCAGCACGTGTGGCCGGGCCAACAGGTGGATCATGGAAGCGCCCAGGGACAGGACGAGCAGAAACGCCGCCACCGGCAGGTCAGCGCCTCTGCGCACGCAGATGCGCAGGGTGACAGCGAAGGTCAGAGCAACGATGAACGCGGTAAAGAAGACGACGCCGTTGAGTCCGAGCCAGTGATGCATGCCGGCAATGACGATGTCGTACAGCCACTCCCAGGCGTACCAGGTTTGCCCGCCCATGGTCACGGAGAACGGGTCGGTCCGCGTGATCGCGTGGGTGTGCAGCATCTGCTGGCCGTTGCGAATATGCCAGCCGATGGTGGCGTCCCCCAACAGGCGGCCGGACAACCCGCCGCCGCTCATGGCCAGCAGCAGGACGATGAAGACCAAATCAGTCGTGGACGGAGCAAGAAATCGAAACCACGCCGGAGGTGTGGTGGGAACGGCTTCGATCGGCGCGGAGTTTGAATCCAAAGTGTGCGCACCCAACCGCACATGTTACAGCCGAGACGCGTTTGCGCTGACAACTGAGAACCAAAAACTGAAAACCGGGAATTGAAATTCTCCACCCCGGGCACGTCCGATGTTTTTAAGCAACTCCAGAAAACCGGGGCAGCACATCCCGCTTGTAGCTCGCCAAAGTCTGCTCTTCCTCGCCGCACATCAGATAAATATTGAATTGGGTGACGCCCGCTTCCGCCAGCTTCCGCAGTTTCTGGCGGTGGGCTTCGACCGGCCCGACCAGGCAGAATCGGTCCACCACTTCATCGCTGACGAAGCTGGCGTTGTCGCTGCCCACCTCGGCATGGTGCTGGTAGTCGTAGCCGGCGCGGTCCTGCACGTAAGAAGTCAGAGACGCCGGCAGTTCCTCCGGTTTGTAGCGCGAGATCAGGTCGACCACATGATTCGAAACCAGCGCGGGAAACCAGCGCACGCGCTGCCGTGCCAACGCGAGATCGTCGGACACCCACACCGGAGCCGCTGCCATGACTTCAACCGATTTGGGATCGCGACCCGCCTCGCGGGCGCCCTGCCGGACAAATCCCAGGCACCAGGCGATCAGGTCGGGATCGGCGAATTGCAGGATCACGCCATCCGCGATCCGCCCCGCCAGGCTCAAAACTTTTGGTCCGTAACCGGCAATCCATACCGGCGGCGAGCCGGTTGCCCAGGAAAGTCGCGCGGGCTGACCGTCGTATTGCACCTCTTTTCCTGCGGTCAGGTCGCGAAAGGTGACCACGGCGCGCTCCAATTCCGCCGGCGTAACCGGCTTCTTGCCCAAGACCCGCCGCGAGCTGTCGCCGCGCCCGATTCCCAACTGCATGCGTCCGCCTGAAATCAGATTCAGGGTGGCGAAGAGGCTGGCGGTCACGGTGAGGTCGCGCACCGCGGGATTCGTCACACAAGGCCCCAGCCGCATCTTTTGGGTCGCATTCGCCATCAGCGTAAGCAGCGGGTAGGGCTCCTTCCACAACACGTGCGAGTCAAAAATCCATCCGTACTCAAAGCCAGCCGCTTCGGCCTGCCGGGTCAGGGCGACGATCCGCTCCACGGAAATATCGGGTTTGAGGGTGATGCCGAACTTCATGCTCGTTCTCTTTCGCCGCTCTACGGGAAGCAAGGCCGCCAGTTTGTAGAATAGAATACATCACGCTTCTGCACCCGCATGTGGGACTCTGGCAGCACAAGGGATTAGCAAATGGGGTTCGACACCATCATTACCGGCGGCACCGTGGTCACGGCCGCGGATACTTGTCAGGCCGATGTTGCCATCGAAAGCGGCCGGGTAGTCGCGCTGGGCAGCAGCCTGCCGCGCGAAAATGCGAAACGTCTGATCGACGCTGCCGGCAAGTATGTGTTCCCCGGCGGGATTGACGTTCACACCCACCTCGATATGCCGTTCGGAGGCACCACCAGCGCCGACGATTTCGAAACCGGCACTCGCGCCGCCGCCTTCGGCGGCACCACCACGCTGATCGACTTTGCCATCCAGTACAAGGGCCAATCCCTGCGCACCGCCTTCGATGCCTGGATGCAGAAGGCGTCCTCGAAAGCGGTTGCCGATTACGGGTTCCATTGCATCATCACCGATCTGCCCGACGCGCAGCTGGCGGAGATGCCGCAACTGGTGCGCGAAGGCATCACCAGTTTCAAGCTCTTCATGGCTTATCCCGGCGTCTTCATGCTCGACGATGCCAGCATTTTCAAAGCCATGCGCACCTCAGCCAAGGCCGGAGCCATGGTCTGCATGCACGCGGAGAACGGCGGAGCCATTGACGTCATCGTCAAGCAGGCGCTGGCCGAGGGCAAGACCGCCCCCAAGTATCACGCGCTCACCCGCCCGACCACGGCGGAAGCCGAAGCCACCTCTCGCGCCATCGCTCTGGCCGAAATGGCCGGCTCGCCGGTGTACATCGTGCATCTCAGTTGCAACGACGCTCTGGAAAAAGTTCGCGAAGCCCGGGACCGCGGTCTGCCTGTGTATGCCGAGACCTGTCCCCAGTATCTTTACCTGTCGCTGGAAAACATGGACGCGCCCGGCTTTGAAGGCGCGAAGTATGTCTTCACTCCCCCGCTGCGGGAAAAATGGCATCAGGAAAAATTGTGGAAGGGGCTGACGCACGACCATCTGCAGGTGGTCTCAACCGACCATTGCCCGTTCTGCTTCAAGGAGCAGAAGGAAATGGGAATCGGCGACTTCACCAAGATTCCCAACGGCGGTCCCGGCATCGAACATCGCATGAGCCTGGTGTACTCGGGTGGCGTCGCGCAAGGACGCTTCAGCGTAAACCGCTTCGTCGAGCTGGTCGCCACCACCCCGGCCAAACTCTTCGGCCTCTATCCCCGCAAAGGCACGATTGCGGTAGGCAGCGACGCCGACCTGGTGATTTTCGATGCCAAACGAGAACACACCATTAGCGCCAGGACTCATCACATGCGCGTGGACTATTCCATGTTCGAGGGCATTAAGGTGACCGGGATGCCGGACGTTGTGCTCTCCCGCGGGCGGGTTCTGGTTGAAGGCGATAAATTCTTCGGCCGCGCCGGGCAGGGCGAGTTCATTAAGAGAGGTGCCTGCCCGGCCATCTAGACTTTGTGTGGGGCGCGCGCCCTCGCCCGCCGCCTTTGACTTAGATTTTGGCTTGGAAAACTAAACCAAAGTCAAAAGCGGCGGGCGAGGGCGCCCGCCCCACACATTCTGACAATAGGGACCACACTCATGCTCATGCCCAACCTCACACCCGCACAGCAGGAAGAAATGCTCTCCGCCGCCCGCGCCGCGTTCAAGAACGCCCACGCCCCCTATTCCAATTTCAAGGTAGGAGCAACCATCCTCACCGAGCGCGGCACGATGTTCTCACGGCTGCAACGTGGAGAACGCCTCTTACGGCCTGACGATCTGCGCCGAACGAAATGCCATCTTCGCCGCGGTCGCAGCCGAAGGGAGCAGCATGAGGATTAAGGCTGTCGCCGTCGCCACCGAGCAGGATGTTCCCTGCGCCCCCTGTGGCGCCTGCCGCCAGGTCATCTTCGAATTCGGTCCGGATGCTTTGATTCTCTTTCGAGGCCAGTCCGGCACCGAGCAGATGGCGATCACGAAACTGCTGCCGGAAGGCTTTCGCTTGTGATAGAGAAAACGGCGTCGGCATTCCCGGCCCGGCGTTTTTTTTACGTGTGCTGATGGGAGTTCGCGAGAAATTGCGCGACCGAAGCATTTGTACTCCGGCCCGGTTCGGCTTACCATGTCCAACGCGAAAGGGCGGGAGGCGCAATGAAAACTCTTCTAGCGGTCGTTCTGCTTGCAACCGTAGCGCTTTCTCAGGACCGGCCGGAGGCGGCTGGGGCGGCGATCGGCTGCGGCCCGGGCGGGACCAAGTTCGACGTGCAGATCGACAAGAAACAGCATCCCATTCTGCCGCCGGAAGCAGACAAGGCGATCATCTACATTTTCCAGGATGCGAAGCGCGACAGTAACGCCCGTAACCTGGGAAACACCACAACCCGAGTGGGGCTCGATGGGGTTTGGGTCGGAGCCAATCATGGCAAGTCGTATTTCTTCGTGCTGGTGAATCCCGGCGACCACCACTTGTGCGTGGCTCAACAAACGATGTTGAAGACATCATCCAAACCGGGTTCAGCGCTCAGTCTCAAGGCTGAGGCGGGAAAAGTCTATTACTTCCTCACCGAGGTGCAGGAGAAATCCGACGCAGGGCCGGGAGTAGAGCTGGAAGCAATCGACAGCGCCGAAGGACCATCACTCATCGCGAACTCGCCGCTTAGCATTTCTGAGGCGCGGGAGTGACGGGCGCGCACGGAAGTCCCCGATAACTTCGGCAATTCCCCATTCGCGAGCGACGCCTTCGCGGTTCCTGCGATTCTTCGGGAAATACTTTCCAACTCCCGGCTTGGCAATGTAAGCTTCCGTGTCCCTGACGTTCGGAGAGAGATGTCACTAAACTCGCCTTCATTGGCCTCGCCAGCCTCAAGCACACGCATGCGCCCGCTCGACCTCATCCGCAAGAAACGCGATGGCGGCGAACTCTCCTCCGATGAAATCGCATTCCTGGTCGATGCGTATACGAACGACGAGATCCCCGACTATCAGATGGCCGCCTGGCTGATGGCCGTGGTCATCCGGGGCATGACCCGTCCCGAGCTGAGCGCGCTGACCTCTGCCATGCTCCATTCCGGCGAAGTGCTCGACCTGTCGGACATTCCCGGCGCCAAGGTGGACAAACATTCCACGGGGGGCGTGGGGGACAAGACTTCGCTCATCATCGCGCCCATCGTGGCCGCTGCCGGCGTGACTGTGCCCATGATCAGCGGCCGCGGCCTCGGGCACACCGGCGGCACCCTGGACAAACTGCAGTCCATTCCGGGCTTCAACATCAATCTGTCGTTGAGCGAGTTTCGCCGCACGCTCAAGGCTTGTGGCTGCGGCCTGATCGGCCAGACCGCCGAGATCGCGCCCGCCGACAAGAAGCTTTACGCCCTGCGCGACGTGACTGCGACGGTAGAGAGTCCCAACCTGATCTGCGCCTCTATCATGAGCAAGAAGTTGGCCGAGGGCATTGACGGCCTGGTACTGGATGTTAAAACCGGCAGCGGCGCCTTCATGAAGACCGAAAAAGACTCTGTCCACCTCGCCGAACTCATGGTCGAAACCGGCGAGCGCATGGGCAAGAAGATGGTCGCGCTCATCACCGACATGGACCAGCCTCTGGGCCTGAAGGTCGGCAATGCCCTCGAAGTCGAAGAGTGCATCGAGGTGATGAATGGCGGAGGCCCGGCCGATCTGCGGGAAGTCTCGGTCGAACTGGCTGCCTGGATGTTCTACCTGGCCGGTCGCACCGCCCGGGTCGATGGAGGCCTGCAACTGGCGGATCAACTCATTCGCGACGGTTCCGCGCTGAAGAAATTTCGTGAGATCGTCGCGCAGCAGGGTGGAGACCCAAGCACCATTGACGATCCCAAGCGCCTGCCTCAGGCGCAGCATCGGGTGCAGGTGCTAAGTCCAGCCAGCGGGTTCGTCGAGACCATTCAGTGCGAGCAGGTGGGAATTGCCAGCCTGGTGCTGGGCGGAGGCCGCGAGAAGAAAGAAGACGTGATCGATCCCGCGGTCGGCCTCATCCTGCACAAGAAGGTCGGCGATCCGGTGAAGCAGGGTGAAGCGCTCTGCACTCTGCTTTACAACTCTGACGCACGGCTCGGCACCGCTCAGGGCCTGCTGCAACAGGCGTATTCCGTCGCGGACAAGCCTCCGGCGGTGAGGCGGCCATTGATCCACCGCGTGATATCCGGAGAGGGAGCCCAAGCATGATCATCAATGACCGCATGGCGGGGAGGCGCGAATGGGCCGTCTGACAGGGCTTTTGGGCTTGGTCACCATGCTCGGCCTGGCTTATCTGTTTTCCAGCAACCGGCGCGCGATTCGGGTCAAGACGGTGGCCATGGGGCTGGTCCTGCAATTTGTATTTGCCCTGTTCGTGCTGCGATTCAGTTTTGGCCGCAACCTGCTGGAATGGGCGGGACACGGCGTCGACAAGTTTTTGCAGTATTCCTTTGCGGGATCGCAAATGGTGTTTGGCGAATTGGGGCGGAAGGGCGGTCAATTCGGCCTTATCTTCGCCTTCCAGGTCCTGCCCACGGTGATTTTTATTTCGGCATTCTTCGCCGTGCTCTATTACTACGGCGTGATGCAGTTCATCATCCGTCAAATGGCCCGGGTCATGATTCGCATGGGCGCGAGCGGAGCGGAATCGCTCGACGTTGCCGCCAGCATCTTCATGGGCCAGACGGAAGCTCCGCTCACCATCCGTCCCTACCTGCCGTCGCTGACTCGCTCGGAGTTGATGACGGTCATGACCGCCGGCATGGCCCACGTCTCGGGCGGCATCATGGGCGCGTACATTCTTTACGGCGTCGAGGCCAAACATCTGCTGAGCGCCGTGATCATGACCGCGCCCGGAACCATCCTGATGGCAAAAATGTTTGTACCGGAAACCGAAGAGCCGGTCACCAGCCCGCACCGCAAGGTCGAAGCCAAAGAAGAGACCCCGCTGGTCACCGACATCGATCCGGACGCGATCGCCAAAGACGAGAACGTTCTGGGAGCGATCACCCGCGGGACCATTGACGGCCTGCACCTGGCTTTGAACATTGCCGCCATGCTGATTTCCTTCCTGGCCCTGATTGCCCTGGTGAACGGCATCTTTGGCGGCATTCACAATCATATTGCCCACTGGTTCCCTTCTAGTCTGGAACAGGTCTTCGGCGTGATCTTCGCTCCCATTGCCTTCGTGATTGGCATTCCCTGGAGCGAGTGCGGCATCGTGGGCAACCTTCTGGGAACCCGCATGGTGATCAATGAACTGGTGGCATACAGCATGCTGGGCGCGCAGAAAGCCGCCCTCGATCCTCGTTCTTTCGCCATCGCAACCTTCGCGTTATGCGGTTTCGCCAACTTCAGTTCGATTGGAATTCAGATCGGCGGCATCAGCGCCCTGGCGCCTAACAAGCGCGGCGAACTGGCCAAGCTGGGTTTCCGCGCCATGATCGCCGGCACCATGGCCAACCTGATGTCGGCTTCGATTGTGGGCATCCTGCTGAAATAAGCCCAATGTCATCCTGAGCGTAACCGGGCCATTTGCTTGCGAATGGCCCTGTGGAGTCGAAGGACCCCTAGCATCCTGTCATAAGTGTGAGGTGAGCGCAGCGTCTCGCGGAGCTCCCCGGACGGGGACGTGCAGCTTATAGGGATCCTTCGACTGCGTAGCGGCTTCGCTTCGCGAAGCTGCTACTCCGCTCAGGATGACATTGCGAGCTAGGTCAATCCCGCCCAGGCCACGCTGGCAAAGGGATCTACCGACGCCAACGTAGAGAGCGCCGTCATCGCCTCGACCGACCTCTCGGCCATCAACTGATCGAGGATCAGCGGAATCTCGAAGATGGCATGGTTCTGGTAGGCGCCGACGTTACGCCGAAATTCCGCGAACGTGGCGGGCTCAAGCAACCGCTCAACCGCGGTCCCAATGTCGCGGAAGTCCTGCACCACCATGCCCATTCGCTTTTCCGCCAGCCAGGTGCAGTTGTAACGCTCCTGCGGCATGGTGCGCGCGTTGCGTTCGACGATCACGGGAAGGCCGAATTGCAGGGCTTCGCTGATGCTGCCCGGTCCAGGCTTGCCGATGAAGAAATCTCCCAACGCCATGAAGTAATCGACTTTGGTAGTAAATCCCTCGATCACGACCGGTTTGGTCAGATGCAGGCTGCGCAGTTTTGCCGCAAGGTCAAGGTTGTGGCCGCACAGGAAAATCAGTTGTACCTGATTCGAACTCTCCTGCAGCCGGTTGGCGATCTCCAGCATCGATGCCGAACCGTGGCCGCCAAACATCACTACGCCGGTGGGCCAATCGGGCCGCAGTCCGAGCTTCAGTCTTTCCTCGGTCCGATCGAGTTCTGGCTTGCGATAGAACGACGGCTTCAGGATCATCCCGGAAGTCTCATAAACCCGCCTCCTGCCATGCCCCATGGCAAGCGCCTGTTCCTTGGCGCGCGGGCTTCCGCAAATAATGAATTCGGATTCCGGCACCATCCAGAAATTCGGCGGATAGTCGGCCAGGTCGGTAAGCAGCGTCACGAAAGCCGCGTTCGGCATTTCCGCGCGAATGCTCTGCGCCAGGCAACGGTTAAAATGCGGAATCACGGACAGCACAAGATCGGTTGGATTCTGCGCCCAGTAAGCCCGCAGAATGCGGACGATGCGCGCATGGTGCAGCTGGATGGTGCGTTGCAGCAGTGTAAGCAAGGGCGGCGTAAGGCGAGTCCAGCCCTTCTTCAAAATCAGGTTGTAGCCATCCTGAATTCTCAGGCCCGTGGCCCGGTGGACGAAATCTATCGGCTCGAGCAGTTCCTGCAAGTTGAGGAGCCGCACCTTCCAGGGGCAATGCTGGGCTTCGAGAATTGTCTGCAGCGCCCCGGCGGCACTTCGATGTCCGCCCCCCGCGTCGTGAAAAACGATGGTGAGGTTATGCATCGGCGACCTCCCTGACCACTCTCCGCCATAGCATCTCAACCTCGTCTTAAGGGACGATCAACACTCTGTTAATTTTCCGTGAATAAATGCCGGGGGGATAAGTAACGTTACTTGCCTGCTCCGGCCTGCCGCCCGTTTGAGGACGAGCATCAGGGCTCGGTCGTGGAAAAAGCGGGAGACTCGTCGTCAGTCGCGACCGCCAGTCCGTTGCCGCGAATGATGTCACGGAATAATGTTGCGCTGCCGCGTAAGGTCCGGAGCTGGGTCTCGGGGTCCAGCGCCACCAATCCGAAGCGCAGCTTCCAGCCTTCGTTCCATTCGAAATTGTCGGTCAGGGTCCAGTGCAGGTAGCCGCGAATGTCATAGTGCTCTGCAATCAGCCGGTGCAGTTCGCGCAGGACATTGACGATCAGCCAGGGGCGAATCTGGTCCTCGGCGTCGGGCACGCCGTTTTCCATGATGTAGATTGGCTTGCCCAGCCGCGCCGCGCGTTTTACCGCCTCGCTCATGGCCTGGGGATAGGCCTCGCCGTAAGGCCGGTCAACCCCTGGGTCTCCTTGCGGAACATGCGCGGGCACGAACAGGTGGGCAAAAAATGTGTTCGCATTCCGGATGTTAAAAGCGACATGAAACCGGCTGTACACGTTCAGGCCGACGAAATCGCAGCAGCCTTTTGCCGCGTTGTCACGACGGCTGAACAAACCAAAAGGAAAGCCCAGCCGTCCGGTCTCGATCAGATCGAAGAAAGTGTGATTGAACAGGCGGTCCAGCAAACCAGCGACCCAGCGGTTGGCCATCCCCGGCATCGCCTCGAACACCACATAATGCTGGGCCCATCCCACCTGGGCCCCGGGCACCAGTTCGTGAATGGCGCGATACGCCAGCACGTGAGCGCGCGCCTGGACCCGGTTGACCCGGAGCGCGTTGAGCAATTGTCCTTTGCGGCCTGGAGGAAACTCGCCCAGCACATATCCGCACGCCGCATAAACGTTAGGCTCGTTGAAGGTGACCCATAGCCGGCAAAGGTCGCCGACAGCCGCTGCCACCTGCCGTGTGAAGCGTTCGAAAAGCAGGGGCGCGTCCGGCCGGAGAAATGCCCCGCTCTGCTCGAACCATCGCGGATGAGTGAAGTGATGCAGACAGACAATCGGCTCAATGCCGCGCTGGCGCAGCCCCTCCAGCATCTGCCGATAGCGTTCGAGGGCGGTGGGATCGAAATGCCCTTCTTCCGGCTCGATGCGGCTCCATTCGAGTGAGAGGCGCAGCGCCTGCAAGCCCAGGTCGCGAGCGATATCAAAATCGCGCTCGGCGTTCTCCCACCAGTCGCAAGCTTTGCCGCAGCGGTCGCCCGACCGGATCCGTCCCGCCAGTTCCCAGTCCGACCATTGGTTGCTGTTCTCGCCTTCCACCTGGTGGGCAGCCGTCGAGACACCCCACAGAAAATCCTCGGGAAATCGGAGATACGATTCAGGACTTGTGCTGCGGAGGCCCGCTTCGTTCATGGTTGGCATTCTACGATGCGGCTAGGCCTGGGTTTTTTCCGGTTGCGCGATGCTGCGCACGCTTTCCAGAAGTTGCGCGACACTCTCTCCCGGGTCCTGCTTCTCGAAGTCCGCGTCCAGCACCAGCAGGGACACTGAAGGATCGATCTCCTCAAACAGCTTCTTCGCCGAGTTGCCGTGCAACGACTGCATCTTCGCGCCCAGGATGACCAGTTTTGCCTTGGTTGCCTTCAACAGGATTTTCGCATCCAGCAGGTTGCCCGTGGTCAGGACGTTATAGCCGGCGTGGCACAAGACCTCGCGCAGGAAAGTGCTGACGTTGGGTGAATCGTAAACGCACAGCACGCGAAACTGGGTACTGCTGGACTTCTCCTTGGAATAGCGCGAGCCCATGTAGGCCGCGATGATGGCTTCCGCCTCGGATTCGTAAATCTCGAACATGCTCAGCAGGCTGGTCATCTCCAACGTCTTCCGCAAGCGGGGCTGCACCCCGCAAAGCTTGATGTCGCCGCCCTTGGCGCGCGCGGTCGAACCCAGGCGCACCAGCGCCCCGAGCCCGCTGCTGTCCACGAACTCCACCCGTTCCAGCTGCAGGACAACATCGCCGTGGTTGGGCAGAATGTCTCCAATGTGCGCCTGCAGTGAGAATACTTCCGAGCCCGCCACAATGCGCCCGTTGCATTGCACGATCATCACTTCGCCCACCGGGCGACTGTTCATGGTCAATGGCATGCTGTTCCCTCAGGCCCGCATTTGCCCGCCTGCGCGGCAGGGACATGGTTCGGACCCAGTTAAACTCTAACCCACTATAGACGCCAGTTCCACGGCGGACAACTAAATCCGTGGGGACACACATTGGCCCGAAAGATACTGCAACGGAATGGCCTCCGGGCAGGAGACAGACAGAGAGCGGCAAACGATTGCATCTTTGGTGGAGCTAGTCGGGATCGAACCGACGACCTCATCGTTGCGAACGATGCGCTCTCCCAGCTGAGCTATAGCCCCACATGCACGTGAAGAGAAGGATATGCACTGCGATTTTAGCAGCGTTTCCCGTTGGAGACCAAGCGATCGCCTGCGGGGCTTACCAGGAATGAACATCGCAAATTAATGTTTACCTGCCGGGTCATTCCACGTCTAATGGAGACAGAGCTGGATCCGATGGAAAGCGAGTGGCCAACCTCGGCTTCTCGAACTGGAAACGATGTTTACGCCGATTCAACCGGTTAATCGTCAACCCCGACTCACGACCTGCGGCTCGGTCGCGGCGCACGGCCTCCTGCTGCTGTGGCTGCTGCATCCGGCAACGCCGCGGCTGGTCGCGCCGTCGTTTGTGGTTAACGGCGACCACGGCAGTTACATCGCGCATCTCTATTGGCTGAACCAGCCCACGACGATCAAGGCCGATGCTTCTCCCGGCACAACGGCGGCCGACTCGCGGCAGCAGTTGAACGCCCGTCTCACCTGGAAACGCCGCGCCCGAGCCGCGAAGTCCGCTGCGCCCGAGCTGCCGCATCCTAAGATTGGGCTGGACGACCAGACCAGCGCGCCCGGCGAGACCGCGCAGGCGCGTCCTGCCGGCTCTCCCCTGGGCACGGTTCTGGACGGACCCTTGACCGGAGAAGAAGTCCGCCCCGCGCTGCCCGTGGTCTCGCCTGATCCCCACGTCGCGGCGGACGAATTGGGCGGCCTCCAGGGCGATGTGGTGGTTGAAGTCACCATCGACGAAAACGGCAACGTGGTCCAGAAAACTGTGGTTCAGAGCCTGACTCCTGCCATTGACGGCAAGGTGCTCGAGGCTCTCGAGAACTGGCGCTTTCGCCCCGCCACCCGCAATGGCGTTCCCATCGCATCCAAGCAGGATGTGTACTACCACTTCCCTCGCCTGGGCAAGGGTTGATGTAGGCGCGAGCGCCCACACTCGTGCGGCATCGCCACTGGCCCCGACGTATCCACGCATCCCGCTATAATGTGGTTGTGTCCTCTGACCAGGTTCAACAGGTCGCGTCCGCCGACTTCCCTACCCGCTGGGGCAAATTCCGCATCCATGGATTTCGCGGGGCCTTCGGTACCCCGGGCTCGCCGCGCGACGAGGACGCAGTCGCGCTGGTCATGGGGGACATCCACTCGGCGCCGCCGCTGCTGCGCATCCATTCTCAATGCCTGACCGGAGACGTCTTCGGATCGCTGCGCTGCGATTGCCGGGCGCAACTGGAAATGGCGCTCTCCATGATCGCCGAACAGGGCGCCGGCATCTTGATCTATGAACAGCAGGAAGGCCGCGGCATCGGACTGATGGCCAAGCTGCAGGCGTACGAACTACAGGACCAGGGACTGGACACGGTAGAGGCCAACGAACGCCTGGGATTCAAAGCCGACCATCGCGAGTTCACGCTCCCCGCCGAAATTCTGAAAGCGCTCGGAGTTTCAAGCGTGCGGCTGCTGTCCAATAATCCCGACAAAGTCGCTGCCTTGGAAAAAGGCGGGATCGTAGTAGCCGAGCGTCTCCCCTGCGAAGTCGAGCCCTCAGCCCACTCCGAAGACTACCTCAAGACCAAGAAGGAAAAGCTGGGCCATCTGTTCACGTCGCGGTAGTTTCAGCTGGCGTTCTTTTAGCTTTTAGCTTTTAGCTCTTAGCTTTTAGCTCTTAGCGTCGCGCTTTTGTCTCAGGCTAAGGGCTAAGAGCTAACAGCTAAAAGCTGGTTTCAGTACAGCGGCACTTTCGGATCTACGGTCCGCGCCCAGCCGTCGATCCCGCCCCGCATGGACTGGACTTTCTCGAAACCCTGCTGCCGCAGCCAGTTGGTCACGCTCAGCGAGCGCACGCCGTGATGGCACATCACGACGATGTGTTCATCCGGATCGAGCTCCTGATTAGCGCGCGTCGGCACATCGCCCATGGGGATATTCTTGCTGCCCTCCAGGTGAGACTTCTCCAGCTCCCACGGTTCGCGAACATCGAGCAAAGTGAATTTGTCGCCCTGCTTGAGCATGGCCTTGACTTGTCCGGCGCTGATTTCGAAGTCCATGAAAAATCGCTCCTGGCTTCTAGCTCCTGGCTTCTAGCCCGACCTCTGGCTCTGAGTCTTGTTTGGGCCAGAAGCCAGGAGCTAGAAGCCAGAAGCGTTCTAGTATCCAAAATCCGCCTGGGCGGCATACGCGTGCTGCTTCACGCCCAATTCTTCCACCCGGCATGCGCCCAGCTGGTTCACGTAGGCGCGGCGATCGGCAACATTGTAGACCCAGCGCTGCAACCAGGCCTCGCTGTCGGCTTTAGTCTTGGTTTGCTCGTGATATTGCCGGAAGAAAGCGTTGTCGCGCTTGTAGTATCCCTGCACCGGCGAAGGATGAGCTCCATAGCGGCACTCGACCACCGCACTGACCAGAAATCCGGGAATCACGGTGCGATTGGGATCGCTGGCGATTATTTCAGCGTCGACGATTTCTTCCGCCACCACAATCACCCGGCGGGCGGCGCGGACCGCTTCAATCATCACGCCGAAGTTGCCCCAGCAGTGGGCATTGCCGTCGCGGTCGGCGCGCTGCAGATGAACGATCGCCACGTCAGGCGTGAGCGCCCGAACCGCATGCAGCTTGTCCTTCCCGCGTAGGGGCGGACGCCCCCGTCCGCCCGGGCGAGTCGCAGACTCGCCAGATTGCCCTTCCACAAACGGCGAATCAATCTCGGCGAAGAAGTCGTTGTCCCGCGCCACATCACTGCCAAGCGCGGTTCGGGTCGGCAGAAAGGGCACGCCCATGGCGGCAGCCTGAAGCGCCAGGGCCACCGCGAAATTGCTCAGGTTGACGACCTTCAAGCCGTCCTGTTCGACCACCCGGCGAAAGTTGTAAGCCGAACCCATCATCACATTGCCCACCCAGGCCGCGATCACCCGGCCGGCGCACCCTGCGGCGATCAATTGATCAAAGAGGACATCCGAGATCGGGCCAATCAGGGTGAGGTCGCGCTTCTTCAGCCGGATGATTTCGTGGCCCGCGGCAAACGGAATCATCTGCTCCATCTGCAGGCCGAGGGCGACGGACGCGCCATCCGGCACCAGCTCGGCGATTGCTTCGCGCATGGTGAGGAGCTTGGACATAGCGAGCGCTACTTGCCCTTCCAAACGGGTTGGCGTTTTTCGAGAAAGGCGTTGATGCCCTCGTGAACATCTTCCGTTTTCATCAGCTCTTCCAGATAGATCTTTTCCGCCCGGGCCAACCCCTTGTCGAAGTGCATTGCGTCCCAGGCATAATTTGCTTTCTTGGTAACGGCCAGCGCCGCCGGACTCAACTTCGAAAGTTGCTGTATGGTTTCCTGCACCGTCGATTCAAGCTCGCGGTCAGAAACTGCGCGATTGGCTAGCCCGCTGCGCGCCGCTTCCGCACCCGTGATGTTGCGCCCGGTGAGGATCAAATCAGCGGCATGCTTGGGTCCGACCAGCGCGGCCAACGCCGTCGCCGCCACCGGCGGATAACAGCCCAGCTTGATTTCAGGAAATCCCCACGACGCATTTTCCGTGGTGTAAACCAGGTCACAGACCATGGCCAGTTCCGCTGCCCCGCCCAGGCAATGGCCATGCACCGAGGCAATCGTCACTTTCCTGCTGCCGACCAGGGCCCGAATCACAGCGTGAAATTTGGTCAGCATGTCTTGCCACTTTGTCTGGAGTATGCGCAGCCACGTCGACGCCAACTGAAAATGATCTGCCTGTGCCACTCAAGACCGCCGCGGATACATCAACGCGGGCCTCGATCTCGGCCAGAGCTTGCGCCAGCTCATCCATCATCGCGAAGTCAATCACGTTGAGCGGGGGATGGTGCAGCGTGAGACGCGCCACCGGAGGCTCGAAGCTGAGCGTGATGCGCGAGCGTGTGACCGTTGCCATTTATTTTGTCCAGAAGCCGTCTTTGTCGTATTCGCGGATGGCCTGGAGTTCTTCCGCGCTCGGTTCCGGTGTCAACGTTACTTTGTCCGACACCCGCAGCCGCCATCCGGTATTGTCGCAACACATCTTTGACCTCTACGTCCGGGTGGGTGGATGCCAGGTATGCCTCACCGTCATCGCCAAAGCGCAGCACCGCCTTGCTGGTGATCACCGCCGCCGGACCTCCGCGAATTAAGCCCACCCGCTGCCGCCAACCGTTACCATCACCGTTTCCCGGGCTGGTGACATACGAAACCCGCTCCGGCAGGCGCTCCCTGCCGTGCTGCAGCAAGGCCACGAAACGCTGCGCCAGCGAAGCAATGTCGCAGGCGCCGCCTGATCCGGGCAGCCGCGTCAGTCCCCTGGGCCCGCGCACTTCGGTCGAGTTCAGGTTGCCGAAGCGGTCCACTTCGGCGGCCCCGAGAAAACCCAGGTGCACGCGTCCGGATTGCAGCAGGCTCATAACCCCGAGCATGTCCAGACACTGGGTCGCATTCTTGAGGTTGGCCGGATCGGCCATGGTGTAGATCAGTTCCGGAGAGGGCGTGCTCCGGATGACGCCGTTTTCAAACAAACCGACGGCATTCGGAGCGTGGGTTTTCTTGGCCACCACAAATGCGATCAGCGGCAACCGCATCCCGACGAACACCACTTCACCGTCGCGAATCTCGTGGGCCGCGCTGACGACCATCAGCTCACCCGGCGTGTAAGCCCGCTCCTGTGCCCGCGATTCGATCGTAGTCATCGCCATAGAGCAACTGCGAACCGGGAACTGGTAACTGGTAACCGGGTTTAGAGAATCATCCGGCACGACCACCGAAGCCTACAAATTAATCGCCGATTTCCGCACCTCGCCAATCGAAGCCAGCGGATCACGCGCGCCTTCCTTGGGCGCGATCCACTTCTTCTCGCTGCTGATGATGTCCAACAACAATTTCTTATCTTCGGCCGAGGGCAGATATTCTTTCAAGTGCTGCTCGTAGCCGCTGTCATCCACGGCTTCGCCGGTTTCCGCATGGAATTTCTGACCCGCCCAGCGTCCGATGTTACGGTTGAACTTTATATGTGGCGCGTAAAGCTTTGGCTGACCGGCTTTTAGGAAGGTATTGAAACGGGCGATAAGGCCGGCCACTTCATCGCGATAGAGGCTCCGGTTGTAGTCATTGAGGTCGTCGAGATCCGCCGTGCTGCTCGTTCTTCGGTTCGTCGTAGCGTCCCTTGATGCCCCAGACGTACGCCCAATGCGCGGAGGAAGAGTGGTCGGTGCCGAACAAGTCGTAGGAACTTGAAATCCATTTGTTGAGATATTTCTGGATCAGCCAGCCCGGCACCACGCCGGCTTCCACGATGCGGCGCAAACCGTCGTTGCCGGTCCCCATGTGGAAGGCCTCCTCGCGCAACATGTACGACATGGAACGGCCCAGCGGCGCGAAGGCGGAGTATTTGAACATCTGCAACTGGAACTTGCCGTCGCGATCGACGAAGTCGGTGTAGGTGAAGAAATCCATCCAGTTGTCGACTTCGACGTTGAAAGCGCCCAGCAGACGCTTGTTCTCAAAGGCCCGCCGCTCCAGCATTTTCTGCGCTTCGACCTTGCCGGAATAACCGAAGTGGTCCACCAGCAGCGCGCACATCTGCCAGCCGTGCCGCATTTCTTCGATCATGACGCGGGTGATGGCGCGGCGGTCCCAGTCGGTGGGAGCGCTTTCGAACAGGTAGCGCTGCTGCTCCACGCTGGCGAATTCGGTGTCGCCCTGATAGACGATCATGTTCATCAGCGCGTCGCGCATCTGCTGCGTGGGTACCTGCCGCAGGTTCTCCCACTTGCGGCGGCCTTTGTACGAACCGAACTGGATCTCATCGGTCTCGATCGCGCCATAGAGCGTGTCGAATTTGAAGCTGGCAATCTCGTCGTGGTTGACGCCAATCTCTTTGCGCCAATCATCGAAGAGCCCAACCCAATCGCTGAAGGTTCCGATTTTTGCTACTTTGCCTGGCATAATTCCTCTTCACACGTAGCGCCGGCATCCTGCCGGCTGTCCGGAGGGCATCTTGCCCTCCGCGTCGCGGGCGAGACGCCCCCGAGACAGCCAGCAAGATGCGGCGCTACGCTATTTCGCCTTGAAAACCGCCGGCCGCTTCTCCACGTATGCGGCCAGGCCTTCCTTGGCGTCCTCGCTCTGGAAAAGCAACTGCTGATTCTCGCGCTCCACCGCCAAGGCCGATTCCAGCGGAATCTCCCAGCCCGTCTGCACCGCCCGCTTGATCCGTCCCACGGCCTTCGCGGCCTTGTTGGGCGGGCAGAACTGACGGGCGTATTCCATGATGTTCTCCATGAAATTGTCGCGCTCGTAGATGTCGTTGACGATCCCCAGCTCTTTGGCTTCTTCGAAGGAAAAGGTGTTGCCCGTAACCATCAACTCGATGGCCTTGCTCTTGCCCACCATGCGCGAGAGCCGCTGGGTGCCGCCGGTGCCCGGCAGCACGCCCAGGTTCACTTCCGGCAGCCCGATCTTGCCCGCATCCTGGCGCGCGATGCGGATATCGGCTGCCATGGCAATTTCCAGGCCACCGCCCACGCAGTGTCCGTTCAGCGCCGCGATCACCAGCTTCGGGGTGTGCTCCAGCCGCAGCAAGGTCTCGTTGGCGTGGAGGCAGAAGTAATACTTGAAGGTGGGATCGACGCTGACCAGCATCTTAATGTTGGCGCCGGCAGAAAAGAATTTGTCGCCCGCGCCGGTGAGCACGATTACGTAGACATCGTTGTCCATCCGGGCCTTGAGGATGGCCTCGTCGAGTTGCCGGTTCATCTCATAGGTATAAGTATTCGCCGGAGGATCGGAGAGTTCGATCACCGCCACGCCGGCATCGACGCGGTAGTTGATCAATGTCTTGGTGGCCTCGCCGCTGGCCGGCTGCACTGTCGTCGCCATAGTCGTACTCCTTTTTCGATGGTTAAGAAATCATTTTAAGCCCGATGCTGCAGCTTCTTTCTCTGCGGGCCTTTTGAAGAACCTGTTCCGATGCCCTGCAGAAAAATATTCCCCATCTCCTGCGCGAGTTCCGCCGCGCCGGCATCGACTCGCGGGTTATACCAGGTGTAGATCCAGTTCATCATCCCGAACAGGCTGAGCACGGCGGTGCGGCTGCAGAATTCCAGGCCGCGCGCCAGCTTGTAGGCGTCGAGCAGCTCGATGCAGATGCGGTAATACTCCCGCTTGAGGGCCGCGATCTGGGACCCGAAGCCGTTCTTCAGGACGTCATCCTCGTGGGAGAGCACCTTCATGGCTTTCTGGTTGGCCAGAAAATATTCGAGATGATTGAGGATGAACACGCGAATGCGGTCAGCCGGGTCCGTAACCTCATTCAAGCGCTGGCGCAACCGGTCCACGATGGTGCTGAAAGTATGTTTCTGGATCAGGTACAGCAATTCTTCCTTGGACTCGAAATAGTGGTACAGGCCGGAGAGTGAAACGCCGCTGGCGCGGGACAGATCGCGCATCGAAGCTGCCGCATATCCCTGGTCGCAGAAGACGTTGGTGGCATGGACCAGAATCCGCGCCAGGCGGCGGTCAAAGCGGGTTTCCAGGCGCGGCCCGGAGGCGGAAGAACGCCGCCGCGGCGCAAACTGCGATTGGATGGGAGAAGCCGTAGCCATAGTTCGAACGTTCGTTCGAATCATAGCAGTGCGGAGAGGAACGCACAAGAGTCGGCGGTGGCGGTGCAGTTCGACACGCCATTAGGATTGTCATTCCGAAGCGCGGTGTTGTCGCGCGAGGAATCTGCTGTTTTGCTGCCGGCAAAGCAGATGCCTCGCCGATAAACCTGGCTTCGGAATGACAAGGGATTGTTTTTGCGCAAACTGCACCACGCCGAGACGCTGCTGGCCCAGCCAACGGGTTTCTGCATTTATCCAGGAGCCAGAAGCTAGAAGCCTTCCTGAGAGTCCAGATTCGAGAACAGCGATTTGCCCCCAACCGCCGCCACCAGATGCAGATGGTCGCGGGCGACGATCTGCTGGACGTGTGGCAGGTCATCGTCGCTCAACGCCAGATACCATCGTTCCGGCTGCGACCAGAGTCGCGAAAAGTCGCCGTCATTGATAAATACCGGAGGCGCATCGGGCGCATACGAACCATATTCGAGATTGAAATAGCGGCCATTCAGCATCAGACACTTGTCCTCGGTGTAAAAAAGCAGGGAGGAAATCGCATTGTGATTGCCGTAGATGATCAACTGGCCGCGGGGAGCGCGCTTGAGGGCCTCCGCGATCGGGACGCGAGGAGAGGTAGGGATCGAAAGTCACCAGCGCCAGCCGGGCCGCCTGGAAGAAGATCACCATCATGACCGCCATGGCGAGAACCGCGCGCTGGCCACGCAGGCGCCATGCTCCAATTGCGCCGATGACAAAGGCGATCCCGGCGATCACCAGCGGCACCCGCAAATATGCGAACGATTTGAGGGTGAGGTCGTGCATGTGCCCGAGCGAAAGTGTGTAGGCGGCCGAGTTTTGCGTGAGCGCGGTCGAGATATCTCCGGGCGTCGGCAGTCCCCATACATTGACCAGAATCGCGCCGATGGCGATGGCGGCACACGCGGCCACGACCGCCACGACTCTTGCTCCCACGCGAACCGAATCCTCGCGGGCCGCGACCCCGCAGCCCAGCAGCAGCGCCAGGGCGGGATAGATGGGCATCGAATAATATTCCTGGGTGGTGGACAGCGTGAAGAACACCATCACAAAACCGATCCAGCACAATGCCAGCAAGCGGGCCCGGCCTGGCCGGTCCATCGGCTTGTAGCCCAGACGCCACAGCGTTGGCAGGTACACGCTCCAGGGAAATAGCCAGACCAGGTGGAAGAGCCAGAAGTAAAGGCGCGGCACGGTGTTGTAATCGCGGGGATAGCGCGCGTTCAAGAACCGGAGCACTTGCTCGTTGATGAAATAGAACCAGAAGAAACCATGGTACTGGCCCGGGCCGGCGTGCATGGTGAAATCAAAGTAGGGAGGATTCCGGATGGTGGCCAGCACGTGCCAGGGCGCGGCAATCGCCGCAAAAATCAGGAATCCGGTAAAGGGATACAGCCGCTTCCAGGTCTGGCGATCGAACAGGCGCCGCGTGAACACAAGAAACAGGAACGCCAGCGGCCAGGGGAAACACCAGCCCGATAAGGCTTTTGAGCAGCAGGCCCGCCGCCAGACTGGCCGCCATCACGTAAGCCCACAACCGCGGCCGCTTCTCCTCGGCGTCCAGGGCGCGCAGGAAGGCCCACAGCGACAGCGTAATCGATAGCGTCAGGATTACATCCGGGATGACGATCCGCGTGAACAGGAACAACCCGATGCAGGTGGACAGGAACAGCCCGGCATAAAAGCCGGCCTTCGGCGAAAACGCCCACCGGCCAAAACGGAAAGTCACCCAGCAGAGCGCGATCGCGGAGAGAGCGCTGGGAATTCTCGCAACCCAATCACGGACTCCGAACACGGAATAAAACATCGCCGTGATCCAATACTTCAGAGGGGCCTTGTCGAGGAAGGCGACGCCATCCAGTCGCGCCGTGACCCAATCGCCCGACTGCAGCATGTTGCGCGCGATCAGCGCCTGGGAGGCGTCCACGTCATCCATCAGGGAGGGCGGACTGATGATTCCGCTGAGAAAAATGATGGCCGCAAAGAGGACGACGATCCACTCATAACGGCGGCTCATGCGGGAACCATCCTCGCGGGGTTTATCAGGGTTATGAGGGGAGAAGGGCTCAGAAGGAAGTGCCATCGACTGTCTAGTCTGACACTTCTTCTTCGTTCTTCTGAGCGCGGATGACGCAGGCCACATCGTACGGAGTATGGCGGCCGCGGCTCTGGTAATAGTGCCGCACCTGCATTTCGGCCAGCAGCCCGAGCGCCAGAAGCTGCACGCCTGCGAGGATCAACACGGCGCTGAAAATCAACATGGGGCCATGGTCCGTCATGATATGCATGCCGTAGATCAGCTTCCACAGCACCATCCACAGCCCGAGTGCGCCCCCGCTCACGATGGCCAGGACTCCGGCCGTCCCGAAGAAGTGCAACGGACGCGAGAGGTAACGCAGCAGGAACCGGACCGTAAGGAGATCGAAAAAGACCGGGAGTTTGCTGGTCATCCCATACTTCGAGACGCCGAACTCCCGGGGCGAGGCGGTGATCGGAACCTCGCATATCCGGGCGCCTCGCCGCAGCGCCAGCACGGGAATCAGGCGCTGGAGTTCGCCATAAATCGGGACTTCTGAAACCAGTTGGCGTTTGTATGCCTTGAATCCTCCGCCCCAGTCGTGGATTCGAACCCCGGTGAGTTTTCCCAGGATCCAGTTCGCGCAGCGGGTGGCCACGCGCTGCAGCAAGGAGCCTTCATGCTGGTTTCGCCACCCGCAGACGATGTCGAAGCCTTCTTCCAGCCGCTCGATGAATCTGGGGATGTCGGCGGCGTCGTGCTGCAGGTCGCCGTCCATGGTGATGACGTAATCGCCGCGCGCCGCGTTGAATCCCGCGCCCAGCGCGACCGACTTTCCGGCATTGTGGCGCAGGGCCACGACCGTGACCCGGCTGTCGACCTGGGCAATTTCCTGCAGCAGGGGAAAGCTGCCGTCGGTGCTGCCATCGTCCACAAAAACGAATTCAAACGAATGGCCGACCGAGTCCAGAGTTTCCTTGAGACGCCCGTAGAGAGGCGTGATGCTCTCGCGCTCGTTCCAGAGCGGGACGATCACGGAATATCGAACCGGTCGCAGGTCTTCGGACATACGGGCACTTTCCGATGTCTGTGGATTTAGTCTTTGAAAGTTTAAACCCTCTGCCGAAATCGCACAACCGTTTCGCAGCGCCCGGGTGATGTAGATTGAGGGTGCCGTTTGCCGGGATCATGCCCGCCTGCAGCTTCGGACATCAGTTGCGAACATCGGCCAGCAGCTGTTCGACCTCATGTTTCAGATCGGCGGTGAGGGGTAACAGCGGCAAGCGCGCGGGACCACCGTAGTAACCATTCAAATCCATCCCATACTTCATTCCTGGGATGCCGAGCTCGCTGCCGACGCGTTGGGCCACGCTGGTGATGCGCTCCTGCTTCAGACGCGCCAACCCGGCATCGCCTTCCTTCCAGGCGGCGTAAATCTCGTAACAGGCCGTCGGAGCCACATCGGCAAAGGCCAGCACTGCGCCGACCGCCCCGGCCTGCAGCGACGGCTCAAGTTTCTGCGCCAGTCCCGCCAGTACCTGGAATCCGACTTCCTTCTGCCGCGTCTTGATCCCGCTCACAACATTCACCGCACTCGATGATGGCTTGGCGCCGCCCAATCCCGCCACCTGCACCAGTTCCCCGCCCTGCCCGTTTCCGCCCGACGACGCCTTCAACATGCGCGGCGTGACCGCGTCAAACGTCTCGGTGACCGTGGCCGTGCGCTTGACGTGCCGCGTGCCTTCCACCATGCGGCGGACTTTTTCCACGTCGCCGCCCGATTCCTTGATCCCGATGATGTTGGGATGCCCCGCCAGTTCGATGACCAGCTCCGCCGGCATGTCGTATCCGGTAAACGGCGGGACGTTGTAGATCAGCACCGGCAAGGGTGAACGGTCGGCTACCGTGCGATAGAACGCCAGCAGGTTGGCCGGCTGCATCGCCCTCTTGTAGAAATGCGGCGTGCGCACCAGGGCGGCGTCGTAACCGAGTTCAGCCGCATATTCGGTAAGCCGCAAGGTTTCGATGGCCGACTCGATGCCCGTGCCCGCGATGAGAACTTTGTTCGGTGCCGTGGCTTCCCGCGCGACCTTCAGCACTTCGCGGCGCTCGTCATCGGAGAGCATGACGGCCTCGCCAGTCGAGCCCAGCACCACCAGTCCAGCCACCGGAGTCTTCGAGTAGCGCTCAACGTTGTGCTCGATCTTTTTGAAGTACACGTTGCCGTCGGGATAAAACGGCGTCGTAATGGGAGGAAAAATACCGTTCAGCAGCATGAGCGTGTCGTTGCCTTAGAAGCTTATCAAATCCTCGCGTCCTGTCATCCTGAGCGCAGCCGGAACTTCGCGAAGCGAAGTTCCGGCGGAGTCGAAGGACCCCTACGATCGCCACTGAGACGTGGGGAACTCCAGGTTTTCACGCGATGCGCCGCTCCGCGGGCGGCACAAAATGCGCAGCCGGGACGGCGCCAATCTGCACCAGCAGACCCAACTGGTCCCAGTTGTCCCAGCCTTCGACAATCTTGCCGCCGACGATCCGCTGAATCGAAGTGCCGGTGACAGTGGCTTTCTTCCCGGTCGCGGGGAATCCCAGAAATTCGCCCTGGTGCGTCATGGTCGACGTCCAGCGAGCTACTACTTTGTCGCCTTGCTCGATGGTCTGATCGATTACAACTTTCATGTCGGGAAACGCGGCGCGAAGGCCCACCGCAAAATTCCGGAACTCGTGAAGGCCAACGTCGGTATCATGCTGGGCCTGGCCATGGCCGATGACGTCGGGCGACGCCATCTCGTCAATCGCTTCCATCCGGCCGTTATTCCAGACTTCTTCAAACCAGCGGCGAATCAGAGCGCTATTTTCTTGCGCCATACCACACCTCCGAGGGCAGACTACCCTCTTTGGCCCTTCACTGTACGCTCCGCGTGCAAGTGCTGCAATGCCTGAACCCGCAGCTCTCCGCGCTGCAAAGCGGAAATGCCCTCAGCCGCGGCCCGGGCGGCCGACAGCGTAGTAATCGTGGGAATCCGCGCCTGCACCGCCGCCCGCCGGATCGCCTTCTCATCGAACCAGGGATCGACGCCGTGCGGCGTATTCACGATCAGGTGAATGCGCTCGCCCTTGATCAGGTCCACCACGTTGGGGCGTCCTTCTTTCACTTTGTAGACGCGCTCCACCGACATGCCGGCCTCTTCGAGCACGTCGGCGGTGCCGGCCGTGGCCACCAGCTTGAAGCCCATGTCCACAAACTTGCGCGAGACTTCGGCCACGCCCGGCTTGTCGTGATCGGTAACGCTGATGAACACCATGCCTTGCGTCGGCAGCTTCTGGCCGGCCGCGGTCTGGGCTTTGGCGAAGGCCTCGCCGAAGTTGTCGGCCACGCCCATGACTTCGCCGGTGGACTTCATCTCCGGACCGAGCACAGTATCCACGCCGGGAAATTTGTTCCAGGGAAAGACCGGCGACTTCACGTAGTAGCAGTGCCCCGTATCGAGATCGGCGCCGCGCTCGATAAACTCCGGCAGAAATTCGCGCAGCTTGCGCCCCGTCATCAGCCGGGCGGCGATTTTCGCCATCGGCACGCCCGTCGCCTTCGAAACATAAGGCACGGTGCGCGAGGCACGCGGATTCACTTCGAGAACATAGACCTTGCCGCCATCACGGTCTGTGTGGGGGCGGGTCTCTGAGCCACGTCAAGACTCATCACACTCGCCCGCGGAATGGCAAACTGAATATTCATCAGCCCGACAACTTTCAACGCCCGCGCCAGCTTGAACGTGTACTCCCGCATGCGCTGCAACAGATGTTCGGGAATATCCACCGCCGGCAGCACGCACGAAGAATCGCCGGAGTGGATGCCGGCTTCCTCAATGTGCTGCATGATGCCGCCGATGACCACGTCCTCGCCGTCCGAGAGCGCGTCCACGTCGACTTCGATCGCGTCTTCGAGGAAGTGGTCGATCAGCACTGGGCGGTCCTGCGAATACTCGACCGCCTCCTTCATGTAGCGCACGACCATTTCTTCGTCGTAGGCGATCACCATGGCGCGTCCGCCGAGCACGTAGGACGGCCGCACCAGCACCGGATATCCCACCCGCTTCGCGCCTTCGATCGCTTCTTCGACCGAAGCCGCCATCGCCCCCGGGGCCTGCGGGATTTCCAGTTCGTCGAGCAATTTGCCGAAACGCTTGCGGTCTTCCGCCAGGTCGATCGACTCCGGAGACGTGCCGATAATGTTCACGCCCGCCGCCTTGAGCGGCAGCGCCAGATTCAAGGGCGTCTGTCCGCCAAACTGCACGATCACGCCAACCGGCGCGCCGCCGGAAGCTTCGTGCTCGCAGATGGCGAACACGTCTTCCAAGGTCAGAGGCTCGAAGTAGAGACGATCGCTGGTGTCGTAGTCAGTCGAGACCGTCTCCGGATTGCAGTTGATCATGATGGTCTCGTACCCGTCGTCGCGCAGCGCAAAGGCCGCGTGGCAGCAGCAGTAATCAAACTCAATTCCCTGCCCGATGCGGTTGGGTCCGCTGCCCAGAATGATCACTTTCTTCTTCTCGGTCGGCGTGGCCTCGTCTTCCTCTTCGTAGGTCGAATACAGATACGGCGTGTAGCTTTCGAATTCGGCGGCGCAGGTGTCGACCCGTTTGTAGACCGGAGAAATGCCGTGCTTCTTGCGCAGATGCCGGACTTTTTCCTGCGCGCCCTTGCCGTCGAGCCGCCAGACCTGGGCCAGCCGTCCGTCGGAGAAGCCCATGCGCTTGGCTTCGCGCAGCACCTCCGTCGGGATCGATTCCATGGGATGCTTCTCCAGCTCCAGCTGCATGTCGTTAATCTCTTTGAGCTGGTACAGGAACCAGGGATCGATCGACGTCATTTTGGCCAGTTGCTTGACCGTGTGGCCCTGGCGCAGGGCGTAACGAACGTAGGAAAGCCGCTCGGGATGCGGCGTCACCAGGCGCTGGGTGAGAATCTTGGGCTCGATTTTCTCCGACCCTGTTTTCTTTCCAGTGTCGAGAGCGCGCACCCCTTTGAGCAGCGCTTCTTTGAAAGTGCGGCCGATGGCCATCACTTCGCCCACGGATTTCATCTGCGGTCCCAGGTTTTCGTCGGCGCCGGGAAACTTTTCGAACTGCCACTTGGGAATTTTCACGACCACGTAATCGAGCGTCGGCTCAAAGCAGGCAGGCGTCTTGCGCGTGATGTCGTTGGGAATTTCATCCAGCGTGTAGCCGACCGCCAGCTTGGCGGCAATCTTCGCGATGGGGAATCCAGTCGCCTTCGAAGCCAGCGCCGAAGACCGCGAAACGCGAGGATTCATCTCGATCACGACCATGCGCCCCGTCGTGGGATGCACGCCGAACTGAATATTCGATCCGCCGGTTTCGACGCCAATCTCGCGGATCACCGCGATGGCAGCGTCACGCATGGCCTGATATTCGCGATCAGTCAAGGGTCTGGGCCGGGAGCGACGGTGATGGAATCGCCGGTATGCACGCCCATGGGATCGAAGTTCTCGATCGAGCAGATGATGATGACGTTGTCTTTCAGATCGCGCATCACCTCGAGCTCGTATTCCTTCCAGCCCAAAACCGATTCTTCGATCAGAGCTTCGTGCACAGGAGAGAAATCAAGTCCGCGAGCCAGCACTTCCAGCATCTCTTCGCGGTTGTAGGCGATGCCGCCGCCGCTGCCGCCGAGAGTGAACGACGGCCGCACGATCACCGGGAAACCCGATCTTGCCGGCAAATTCCAGGCCGTCTTTCAGATTGTTGACCAGCGCCGACTTGGGAACATCGAGGCCAATCTTCTGCATCGCGTCTTTGAAGTAAAGACGGTCTTCGGCCTTCTTGATCGCGGCCACATTCGCGCCGATGAGCTGCACGTTGTACTTCTCGAGCACGCCGCCGTCAGAAAGTTCAATCGCCAGATTGAGCGCAGTCTGTCCGCCCACGGTAGGCAGGATGGCGAATCCCTGCCCGGCCGGACAGGTCGCGCTCGATGCGAATAATCTCTTCCAGATACTCGCGCGTGAGCGGCTCGATGTAAGTGCGGTCGGCGATCTCCGGATCGGTCATGATGGTGGCCGGATTGGAATTGGCCAGCACCACTTCAAATCCCTCGGCCTTGAGCGCCTTGCAAGCCTGCGTCCCGGAGTAATCAAACTCCGCCGACTGGCCAATGATGATAGGGCCAGAGCCGATGATCAGGATTTTCGAGATGTCAGTGCGTTTGGGCATCGGCTTTACTTGTGACTAGGCAATCTCCCCCTGGATCACATAGTTGCGCGTTGCCAAGTTCGAAACTTTCCCTCATTCTCAATGTCCAATCCCTGAAACTCACAATCGGCGCCAAATTCCTGTTGTGGAGCGTACGTTATTGGGAGTTTGTAAGTCTCGTTTTTCCAGTGAGCAACAAGCCAGTATTCGCCCGACGTCAGACTCTTGATCTCATAGCGCCCACCCCGGCGAGTTCTAACCTTGGCTACAAGGTCAGAATTGGCACAGCAGGCGTTTTGCTTCCGACGTTGATAGACTTCGAGCACGACACCTCTGAGCGGTTTCGAGATATTTCCGCCACCGGGAATGGGCGTCCAATGCTCCAATGAACCGCAAAGACGATTTATGACCGGATGCTCCGGAGAGGGCATTTCTGCTAATGCACCTAGCGCGAACGCAAGCCAAATGGTCACTGGAAGACATAGAGCCAAGCCCCTACCCCGAACTGCCTTCCGCAATCTCATACAACACCGTAATTATGCCGACTCCTCGCGAGGCACCTTTCACCCCTTCCACTCCTCCATCATCTTCACAAAATCCTTGAACAGATAATGCGAATCATGCGGACCCGGCGACGCCTCGGGATGATATTGCACGCAGAACAGCGGCAAATTCCGGTGCCGCATCCCTTCCAGCGTGTTGTCGTTCAAATCGATGTGCGTCAGCTCGACTTCACTCTGCGGCAGCGAATCGGGATCGACGGCGAAATTATGGTTGTGCGCCGTGATCTCGATCTTGCCCGAGTTCAACTGCTTCACCGGATGATTCCCGCCATGATGTCCAAACTTCAGCTTGAAGGTTTTCCCGCCTAAAGCGATACCCGTCAGCTGGTGCCCCAGGCAAATTCCGAAAATCGGCTGGCGCCCCATGAGGCGGCGAATGTTATCCACCGCGTAGGTGCAAGGCTCGGGATCGCCCGGCCCGTTCGACAGAAACACGCCGTCCGGCTTCAGCGCCAGAACGTCTTCCGCCAGCGTCTGCGCCGGCACCACCGTGACCTTGCAGCCTTCGCCGCGCAGCTTGCGCAGAATGTTCTGCTTGATGCCGTAGTCGTAGGCGACCACATGAAACCGCGCCGGCTCGTCTTTCACGCCGACGACTTCGTCCGGCAGATGCGAGCGCTCGCCGGTTTCCCAGACGTAGGTGCTCTTGGTGCTGACGACTTTCGCGAGGTCAGTCCCATCCATCTTGGGAATTGCGCGCGCCTTCGCCACCAGCTTCTCGGCGTCGTCCTCGAGCGTAGAGACCACGCCGCGCATCACGCCGTGGTCGCGCAAATGCCGCACCAGCGCCCGCGAATCAATCTCCGCCAGCACCGGAATCTTGAATTGCTCGAGATATTCTTCCGCAACCTGCTGCGAGCGCCAGTTGGAGCTGACTTTCGAAAACTCGCGGACGATCAGGCCCTCGATATATGGACGCGTGGCTTCGTTGTCCTCGGCATTGGTGCCGTAGTTGCCGATTTCAGGATTGGTGAGAACTACAATCTGGCCGCAGTAGGAAGGATCGGTGAAAATTTCCTGATAGCCAGTAATGGAAGTATTGAAAACGACTTCGCCGTAGCATTCGCCTTTGGCGCCGTATCCTTTGCCTCGGAAGACTTTGCCGTCTTCGAGCGCAAGCGTAGCTTGCATTCGTACTCCAGGGAGTGGATTTTAAGAATTTTAGCAGGGATGGCGAAATCGCGAAACAGATGATTTCGATTTTTCTAGCTGTCAGCTATCAGCTTTCAGCTATCAGTGAATTCCAAGCCTCCACCCGCCAGATCGTAACCAGGATTTAGCTGATAGCTGACGGCTGAAAGCTGACAGCTGCCCTACCGCACCCTTCCCATCTTGTCCATGGGCCAATATCCGAAGACGGCCTTGCCGTAAATGTAGCGTATTGTTGACCGGGCCGAAGTCGCGGCTGTCGTTCGACATGGTGCGATGGTCGCCCAGCACGAAGTAGCTGTTAGGAGGCACCACGGTCTCGGGATAGGAGCGCTGGTCGGCGTAGGCGGCAGGAACGTAGTCTTCTTCGAGCGCTTCCCCGTTGACGAACACTTCTCCCGAATCGATGCGGATGCGGTCTCCCGCCAGCCCGATCACCCGCTTGATAAAACTCTTCGAGGTATCGCGCGGGTAGCGGAACACCACGATGTCGCCCCGCTGGATGGGCTCCAGGCGGTAGACGTACTTATTGACGAAGATGCGCTCCTGGTCGTCGAGCGAGGGCATCATGCTGGTGCCCTCCACCTTCACCGGCTGATAGAGAAAAATTATGATGAACGCGGAGATCGCCAGCGAGATCAGCAGGTCGCGCAGCCAGACCGAGAGCACCGGCAAAGTCCGGGGCGGAGCGGGTGCGGGAATCTTGTCGGGGCGGAGACTCGAATCCGCGGGACGGGCTGGTTCCGGCATACTGCTTTCATTATACGGGCCGAGCTGCCCGGGTTGAAGGTGTTGTCCCGAGTTCGTGCCGCGGGCCGACTCTGCCTTGCACTACTGCCGCTACCTCCAATTCGGTTACAATCACCACAACGAGGGCGTCCGATCATGATAAAGCGTGCTTTGACCCTTGCCTGTCTAGGTCTGGTTGTCTGGGCTCTATCCACTCCCTGGGCCGTGTCCCAACCCGATGGGGCCACGACTCCGCATTACAATGCGGGACCGCCGGCCAAGGGAACTACCCTGCCTCCGATACTCGGCCGGGAGCAATTATGGGGCAGCAATGCGCAATACCCTTTTCAGAGTCACGCTTACGAGCTGGCGGCCAAAATCCCCGCCGTGCTGCACCAGCAACCCTGCTACTGCTATTGCGACCGCGGCATGGGACATAACAGTCTGCACAGCTGTTTTGAGGGGATCCACGGGGCGCAGTGTTCGGTGTGCCTGAAAGAGCTCTATTACTCGTACTCCATGAACAAAAAGGGCAAGACCGCCGCCCAGATTCGCCAGGGCATCATGAAAGGCGAATGGAAGCAGGTAGACCTGCAGACAGCGGCTGCCATTAACTGATCCCAGGTCGACCGGCGAAGCGGAGTTGACGGACACGCGAATCCGCGTATAACCTGCAGATTCGAAGCCGTTCAGGATTTTCCACAGGTTGTTTTCAGGGCTCCTTGACCAACAGTCACAAAGCCGCGGGTCGAAATCGGTTGCGGGCAGCGATTCGTCCATAACCGATTTCTTCCAAGCGTATGAAAAAGGAGATCTTACGAAGAGTTCAGGAAGAGTTTTGCGGATGGCGCAGAAAACCACTGCCAAGAAACCGCTGAACGACGATCCGCGTTTTGCACAGGCTGTGCAAAACTATGAGGCCGGACTGCGCGCCCTGCAGGAGCGCAAGTTTGAGAAAGCCAAGGGGCTGCTGCAGAAAGCCGTGACCGGCGCCAGCAAGGAATTGGCGGACCGCATCTCGGTCCACCTCAATACCTGCAACCAGCACATGGAGCGTTCGGCCACCCAGTTCAAGAGTCCGGAAGAGCACTACGACTACGCCGTATCGTTGATGAACGTGGGCGACTACGTTACCGCCCGCGAGCATCTGGAAAAGCTTTCCAAGCAGGTTCCGAAAGCCGACTATGTCGCCTACGGTCTGGCCGCGCTCGATTGCCTGACCGGGCATCTGGAGGATTCGTTACGCCACCTGGACGAGGCCATCCGGATCAACGCCGCGCTGCGCTTCCAGGCGCGCAACGATTCCGATTTTCAAAACCTCGCGGAAGACCCCCGCTTCACCGAGTTACTGTATCCCGACCCAGGGGCCGAGTTCTCCCCGGAGTCAGCGATTCCTGAGGACAATGGCTAGCCGTGGCTGTGCCTGATTCGCAGCGGCGTTCCTCGCGTTCGTCGCGGGGAAGCGCATTATCAACTCGCAGTCTGCGCGTGGTCGCCATCGGCGGCGGCACCGGCCTCTCTACCCTGCTCAAGGGGTTGAAGCGTTACGTCACCCGGGCCAGCGCCCTGGGCCAGCCCAACCATCCTGAGATCAGC
Organism: Terriglobia bacterium; assembly: GCA_963734455.1. Taxonomy (GTDB): domain Bacteria; phylum Acidobacteriota; class Terriglobia; order Terriglobales; family Acidobacteriaceae; genus JAIQFF01. The sequence continues at coordinate 1,263,600 of CAVTHC010000003.1, read as the reverse complement.
GAATTGTGCGCCGTGGTGACGGTCAGCGACGACGGCGGCTCCAGCGGACGCCTGCGCAAAGAACTCAACATGCTCCCGCCGGGCGACATTCGCAATTGCATCGTCGCTCTCTCGGAAGACGAAGCCCTGCTCTCGCGCCTGTTTCAGCATCGCTTCGTCAAAGGATCCGGCCTCGAAGGCCACAGCTTCGGCAATCTGTTTCTGGCGGCGCTGACCTCCGTCACCAAAGACTTCAGCGAGGCCGTCCGGCTGTCTTCGGAAATTCTGCTCACCCGCGGACACATTTATCCCGCCACCACTTCTCACGTCGAGCTCGAAGCTTTGATGGAAGACGGCCGAAGAGTTCGTGGAGAGACCAAGATCACGGCCAGCAGCGGGCGCATCCGGCAGCTTTTCCTCGATCCACCCGACGTCAAGCCGCTGCCCGAGACGCTGGAGGCGATGGCGCGCGCGGACCTGATCACGGTCGGTCCCGGCTCGCTGTTCACCAGCCTTATTCCCAACCTCCTGGTGCCCGGCATTGCCCAGGCCATGGTGAATTCCGCGGCGGTGAAAGTCTATGTGGGCAACCTGATGACCCAGGCCAACGAAAGTCTGGGACTGACCGCGTCGGATCACATCCGCGCCCTGAATCGGCATGCCGGGGTCAAGCGCATCTTCGATTATGCCCTCATCAATCGCGCCCCGGCGCCTCCGGCCCTGAAGGCGAAATACGCTCTCGAAGGCGCTAACCAGATTGTTGCCGACCTCGAAGCCGTCGAAGAACTAGGCGTCATCCCCGTGCTGGGTGACTATCTGGACGAGAAGGACATGGTGGCCCGCCATCTAACCGACCGGATTGCCACCGATTTGATGGAACTGGTGGCCCAGGCCCCGGGCGGGACTCGAGCCGCCACCCCGTAGCCTCTGCAAGTGTGGGCCGGCATGTGTGGGCGGACACTCTTGTCCGACGCTTTTGACTTTGATTTTGATTAAGGTCTTCGTTGCATCGGATGATTGCTGAGAATCAGCTTGAATAGATCAGGTTCAAGTCAAAGTCAGAGTCAAAGTCAAAAGCGTCGGACAAGAGTGTCCGACCCACACTCATCAGCCCGGTAACCACCGTAACCCTGCTCGCCGCAGAGCTCTCGCGGTATATTGGAGCGAATGCCGAAAGCCACTCATCACTCCCCTCGAGCCCCGAAGATCGGCATCGCCATCCTGGCGGCCGGTAAAGGGACGAGGCTGAAATCCAAGCATCCCAAGGTGCTGCATGAAGTCGGCGGCAAGCCGCTTCTGGCCCACGTGATTGCCGCCGCCACCAAAGTGGTTCCGGCCCAGGATGTATTCGCCATCATCGGATATGAAGCCGACCGGGTGCGCAGCGCGGTGGCCGCTTCCGGCATCGGCTTCGTGCTGCAGCAGGAGCAACGCGGCACCGGACACGCCCTGATGGTCGCGCGCGAAGCGCTGGCGCGCTACGATCTGGTCATCGTGCTCTACGGCGACGCTCCGCTCATCACTTCCAAGACCATCGAGCAGTTGCGCGATTTCCATCTGGCAAAAAAGGCCGCGATGACCATTCTCACCGCCCGGCTGGAAAACCCCGCCGGATACGGAAGAATCGTCCGCAAGAAAGCCGGCAGCGACGAGGTGAAGGCCATCGTCGAGCAGAAGAACCTCACCCCGGCGCAACAGAAAATACATGAGGTCAATTCCGGCTTCTACGCGTTCGACGCCCAGCCCCTGTTCAGCCGCATCGACAAACTCAGCGCCGACAATCATCACGGCGAGTTCTACCTGACCGACATGGCCGCGATTCTGGCCAAGGCCAGGCAGCGTGTGGTGGCGGTGCAGGCCCGCGACGCCTATGAAGTCCTGGGGGGCAACACGCGCGCCGAACTCTCTGAGATTGACCAGCACATGCGCCTGGCCAAGTGCCGGCAGTTGATGGACGAAGGGGTCACGATCCTCTATCCCGAGACCTGCGTCATCGACAGTGACGTCGAGGTCGGACCCGACACTGTCATCGAGCCCAGCGTCCAGCTTCGCGGGTCCACCCGGGTTGGCAGCGATACCCGCATCGGTTCCTACAGCGTGATTCTGAGCTGCGATATCGGAGACAACGTACTGGTCCAGACCGGCTGCGTGCTGGAACATTCCGTGGTCAAAGCCCGCGTATCGTTAGGTCCCTACAGCCACCTGCGCCCGGGTTGCGAAGTCTGCGAAGACGCCCACATCGGCAATTTCGTTGAACTCAAGAAAACCCGCGTCGGCAAGGGATCGAAGGCCAACCATCTGACCTATCTGGGAGACACCGAAGTCGGCGAAAAAGTAAATGTCGGCGCCGGAACCATCACCTGTAACTACGACGGCGTGAACAAGCATAAGACCATTATTGAAGATGGCGTCTTCGTCGGCAGTGACAGCATCCTGATTGCGCCGCTCCGGATCGGAAAAGGCGCCTACGTGGCCGCCGCCACCACGGTCACCGAAGATGTCCCGCCCGATTCCCTGGCCCTGGGCCGGGCCCGCCAGATCGTGAAAGAAGGCTGGGCCAAAGCCAAGAGAGAAAAAGCCAAGCCAGATAGCTCTGTCATCCTGAGCGGAGTGGCTGCTTCGCGAAGCGAAGCAGGCGCGCAGTCGAAGGACCCCTATAAGCGAATCAACTTTGGTTTGATGTAGGCGCGAGCGCCCCGCTCGTGCGGCAGCGTCCCAAACGACTCCGCATGGGAGTTGGCCAACAGTGCAGGCCGCCTTCGACCCGCGTTAAGCAAAGAAAGATCCCACGAAGAAATGTCCGGTTCAGCCGGTAGGGGTCCTTCGACTCCGCAGCGGCTTCGCAACGCGAAGCCGCCACTCCGCTCAGGATGACATGGTTACCCCGAGACGACTTGGCCGGCTACTTCGAAACCGCCGCGAACAGGGGCGAATGCAGCAGGCCCTGGAACTGCTTATCGTCGGCTTTGAAGTGCATTTGAAGATTGGAGCTGTCGGAGTTGACGGTCACGTTGTCCAGCGCCAGCTTTTCCACGGGCGTAGCCGACATTTTCTTGTAGAGCATGCCCGCCTTGAGTAAGGAAGAGAGCGTGGTGGCGGTGATCGAATCGGAGGTCAGGACGTCCAGGTCGAAGTTCACGCCGCTGTCAAAGTTCATGGTGTAGCGCGAACCCAGGATGCGCTTCTTGACCGTATCGTAGTCCGCCAGCCCGGCGGCGTCGCCCAGGGCCGAGTGCAGCATGTTCTGCGTTCCCTGCTGATCGAGGACGCTCCAGACCGTGCCGGAATCCACCGAGCCGATCATGTCCGCAATGTCAGTGTTGCTGTCGAGCGTGTAGGAGTAGCCGTCGCGCGCATCCAGCGCCCCGCGTAACGCGCCGCTATCGCCAAAGAGCAGGGTGTTGTCATCCAGGAAGGTCATCTGCATGCCGGCCGGCATGGGATAGATATCGGAATTGCGCAGCTTGATCGGCTTGATCTTGTTCAGCCGCATCTTCTTGAGCACGGCAGCCATGGCGAACTGTCCCTGGGCGATGCCGACCACCTTCACGCCCTGTTTGCCGCTGCGGTAGGAGGCGAAGGTCAGCTGCTCCACGTCCTTGTCGGGATCAATGCCCACGCCCCGCAATGCGCCTTCAAATTCCTTGAGGCTGGGCGGCAACACTTGCTGCTTCAGCGCCATGGCGGTGTCGGAATTCTTGAGCGCGCGATAGTCCACCGAAATGATCTGCTGGATGTCGGAAGGAATCACGGTGCGCGCCGAGCTGCCCAGCGGCATGGACCACGCGGTCGCGCTCAACACGAGAAGAACACAAAGACCACACTTGACGGCTTTCATGGACTACCTCGAGAAATATGTGCGTTTAGATGCGATTTATACCCGTATTGTATGCCCATTGAGGGCGGGAAGGGACAAACGAAAGGGCAGGCCTTGTGACCAGAGAGGTGCATGGCCGGCAAATCAGCGGGTCAGCGCGGCAGCTTTCTTGCGCGTTTCCGCCGCAAAGGCGGTGTCTTTGTCCTGCAACGATTCCAGGTTGATCTCCACATTGGCCAGCGCGCCCTGGATCGCCGCCTGCGCCAGCGCGGTTGCCGTGGTCAGGTCCGACTTCATGTTCGGATTCGTGATCGGCTGCAGCCGCTCGACGATCGCGCTCACTTCGCTGGCCCGTTCCGCCACCCCCAGGGGAACGCTGGTCGCCTGCTTGAGAGCGGCGGCAATGATGCCGTCCGCATTCGCCGATTCCTTCGCCTGCTTGTAAGCCTTCATCACCGCGTTGTACGACTCGGCGTCGGCATCGATTGCAGCCTTCAGCTCTTCGCGCAGCTGCGCCAGGCGCGCGATGGCCGCACTCAGCTCAGGCTCGTGCTGCAGGTAAGCCTTCTTGCCGCGAGACATGGAAGCCACCATGGTGGCCAGTCCGGCGGCCATGGCGCCGCTGGCCGCCGCCGCGCTGCCGCCGCCGGGAGTCGCCGTAGGCGCAGCCAGTTGTTCGACAAAGGGCTCGACACCGGCGCGCAGTCCGCCAACCGCCATCTTGCCGCCCATCACCGCCGCCAGCCGGTTCTCCAGAATCAGCGACGAATCGAAATTCTCCACCTGCAGAAACCACTCGGCCGCCGATTCCAGCGCCTTCTTCGGAATCAATCCCACAATTTCGCTGCTCACCGGGATGACCCCGTAGCGCGCCGCTTCCCGCTTCACCATCTCAAACACGCGGTGGACCGGAGTCTGCTCGAAATCCGTCAGGTTCATCGAAACCTGCGCCAGCCCGCGAACCAGGAATCCCGCGCCTTTGACGAAGCGCATGCCGCCGCTCGAGAAGCGCACCGCCTTGGCGATCTTTTTCGCGATCTCGACATCGGGGGTGTTGAGAAAAACGTTGTAGGCGATCAGAAACTTGCGCGCCCCCACCACCGTCGCCCCCGCCGATGGATGCACCCGCGCCTCGCCGAAATCAGGCTTGCGCGCCGGATTGGTCGCGATCTCCGCGCGAATGCCCTCGAACTGTCCGCGCCGGATATTTTCCAGGTTCTGCCGTTCGGGCGAGGTCGCCGCCGCTTCGTAGAGATAAACCGGAATCTGATAGCGCTTCCAGATCTGTTCGCCCACGTGCCGCGCCATGGCCACACAGTCTTCAATGGTCACGCCATCAATGGGAATAAAGGGCACAACGTCGGCCGCGCCCATCCGGGGATGCGCTCCCTGGTGGCTGGTTCAGGTCGATCAACTCCGCCGCCTTGCCGACTCCGCGAATGGCGGCCTCCTGGATCGGTTCCCGCTCCCCCACCAGCGTGATGACGCAGCGGTTGTGATCGGCGTCCATCTCGCGATCGAGCAGGTAGACGCCGTCCATCTTCATGGCCTCGACGATGGCGTCGACCTTGGCCTTATCGCGGCCTTCGGAAAAATTGGGAACGCATTCGACCAGAGTTGACATACGCGGAAAAGAATATCACCGAGGATCGTGTGGGGCGGACACTCTTGTCCGCCGCTTTTGACTTGGACTCTGTAGTTGCCGCTTCCGGCTCCGCTCAGGGAACGATCTTGTTCTTAAACCCAAAACCAACTATTAAGGCGGCGGACAAGAGTGTCCGCCCCACAACTACTATTGCTTGGGCACGAAATCTTCCATCACCGCTTTGCGCATCAGGTCGGGCGGCAGCAGACCCTGGGCCAGGATGAAGTCATGAAACTTCTTCTGGTTGAATTTGGGCCCGAGCTTGGCTTCCACGTCCTTCCGCAAGGCGATCAGCTTGGTATAGCCGTAGAAGTAGCTGTTGGCCTGCCCGGGAGAGCGATAGGTGTAACGCTCCACTTCCTCCTCGGCAAAGGCGTGCGACTGCACCACGTCCTGCTCCAGAACGCGGAACGCCTCGGCGGGTTGGATCTTCCCGGCCTGCAACTCGGGATCGAGAAACGCCCGCGCCGCCCGCAACATCCTGTAGTCCAGCGAAATCAGCTGTCCTTCCAGCGGCATGTAGGGCCGGATGAGGTATTCCGAATAGAGCCCCCAGCCTTCCACATTGGTGCTGTTGAACGCGTAGCGCACCCGCGCCAGGGAAACGCCATGTTCGAGCATGGAATCGAACTGCAACTCGTGCCCGGGGCGGGCTTCGTGGGCGGTCAGCGTCCAGGCCGCCGCATCGAAAGGTAAAGTCGTCATATTTCTCGGCGCTGGTCTGGCCCGGTCCGGCGGGAATATTCAGCGGCAAAACGAATTCGCCTTTCTGTCCGGTGTTGTGCAGGAACGGCGGCGGCACCATGTGCGGCGCCGGCTGCTGCGCCGTCTCGGCCGCGGTGGCCAGCCGGATGCGCGCCGGGCGGTCCGGCAAGGTCACAATCTGTTTGTCGACGATGATCTTTTCGATTTGTTTCAGCCGTTCCTGGTAAAACGGCAAAATGGCGTCGCCCACCAGTTGCTGCTTTTTCAGCTCGCGGATCACGTCGCGATAGTCGCTCGAAGGCAGATGCCGTTCTTTTGCGATCTGCTCCGCGATCGGTTTCATCTCGGCCTGAAGTTCGCTGAATGCCTGGTGCGCCATGGCGGCAAGCTGAGCCGGCGGAATGTCGATGCCGTAGTCCTCGAGATTGAGCGCGTACTCCTCGGGAGGAAGACGGAAATCGCTGCGGGCCTTGGGCAACACGTTGGCTTTGGTCCACTCGTCATAGGCGATCAGCTGGGATTTGAGCTGGGCTAACGGCTCCTGCCAGCCCGTCAGCTTGTACTTCTCCAGCAGCGTGGCGATCCCCTCCACGTAGTTGGGATTGCGCGCCAGTTCGGTCTCGATCTCGGTGCGGGCGGGATAGACCACGCCCGGCTTGGCCATCTGCTCCATCACCCGTTGCTTCAGGATTTCCGCCAGCGGCTTGTAGCCGGGCTCCAGGCCGGCGTATTTGCGGATGCGGACCACCGCCGCCGGGCGCCGTTCCGCGGGCGTCTGCTCATCCAGCAAAACCCGCAGCCCGCGGAAGACCGTCTCGCTGGCATTCAGAAAATCCACTTTGTGGGCGCGATCGAAATCCTGCTCCCGGAATTGCAGCTCGACGGTGTGGATGACGATCTCGAGGTCCTGCGCCACTTCCTTCTGCTTCTCGTGGGCGAGCGCGTTCTTGAAAGTGGCCAGCACGGCTTCGGTTTCCTGCCGCTCCTGGTCTTCGTCGGCCAGCGTCGGCTGGGAAACCTCCGTATCAAACTGGCTCAACCCCTGGTTCGAGCCCAGCTCGGGAGTGTGCTTCATCTCGACCGCCAGCAGCAGGTTGGTGTATTTGTTGCTGGCGGCAATCCAGTCCGCGGGCGCGCTTTGCGCGCAGACCGGCAGAGAGATCAGGGCAACTACGAGGCTCAGAACGATTCTGCGATGCAATGTTTTCTCCCGGTGGTTACTTCTTGTTTTTGTCGCTGCCGAAGAACTTTCCGATTCCCAAACGCACCTGCACCGTATTGATCCCCGGATTCAGATCGCTCAGGCCGGCGTTCGAAATATGCATGTAGCGCAGCTCCACGCTCCAGTTGCGCGACTCGCCCAGAAAATGCGCGCCCAGCGCGGCCGAAGAGGTGAAGTTGACCCGGCCGGTTCCCGCCGGAACGTCATGCGTGGTAAACAGGGTGCCGCCGCTGAGTTCGAGATAAGGGACAACCCGGCCTCGAGTGGCAAAGTTCCATTTCAAGTTCAGCGGATTGAAACCGGCTCCGAAGGCGGTGTTGGCAGGCTGGAAGACCGTGAACAGCGGCACCGCATCCAGCGCGTATTCGAATCTTCCTTTAAGAAATCCGGGCCCGTGAGGCCGGGTCAGGATCCATCCGTAACGCAGCCCGGCGTTCCACACTCCGGTATCCGACGTGCCGCCCGGGACAGAGTAGCCGCCACCCGTCCACAGCTGTATCTCGTGGCCGCCATCCTCGACCCGGGCCTGGGCGCAGGCCAGCGAAGCAGCGAACAGCAGCAGTACTGTAAACACTCTGGTCATGAATCCGTCACGATACCGTAATCCTCCAGCGATGACAATCGCGTGGGTCAGGTGTGGGGCGGACACTCCTGTCCGACGCCTTTGACTTTGGTTTTCGTTATGGGGTTGCAGCAGAGCAAAACCACAATCAAAGGCGGCGGACAGGAGTGTCCGCCCCACACCGTCACAAACCCAAGCCGCCATCGACCGCCAGGATCTGCCCGGTGATGAAGTGGGGCGCCGTGGCAAAGAAGAGCGCGGCAGCGGCAATTTCCTCGCCCTTGCCGCTGCGCCGCATCGGAGTCTCGCGGGCCATCTTCTTCATGAAGGCGGCCGCCGCCTTCTCTCCCAGATCGATCATGCCGGGCGCAATGCAGTTGACCGCGATCTCGGGCGCCAGCGCTTTGGCCATCACCTTGGTCAGCATGTGAACCGCCGCCTTGGACGAACAGTAATGAGCATGAGTCGCCCAGGGGCGCAGCCCGCCCAGCGAGCCCAGGTTGATGATTTTCCCCCGCCGTTCCCGCAGATATTTCAAGGCCTCGCGCGAGACCAGAAATGGACCGCGCGTATTGGAGGCAAATATGGCGTCCCACTGTTGGAGCGTGATCTTTCCGAATTCCGCAGTCTCGTAGTTGGCCGCGTTGTTGACCAGGATATCGATTCCGCCCAGCTCCTTGACCGTTTCCCTGATCGCCAACCGGACGCTCTTTTCGTCGGTGATGTCACAACGCAGCGCCACCGCCCGGCCCCCGAAGCTGCCGACGTCGATGACGGTATGCTGGGCCTCGCGCGCGGAGTTGCGAAAAGTGATGGCAACGTCCGCCCCGGCCTCGGCCAGCCCCAAAGCCATGGCCCGCCCCAGGCGGCGCGCCCCGCCCGTAATCAGGACGGTCTTGCCGGAAAGTGGCTTGCCGCGATCCATGCAGGGGATTGTAATTGAGAGGAGCAATTGGCACCTGGCAATTGGCAATTAGCCTTTGGCGAGGCCCGGTTCATCGAAGGATCGCTAAGTGCCAATTGCTAATTGCCAAGCGCTTTCCCCCTTGCTAAACTCCGCCCATGGCGGAGCCGCGCCAAGTCGTCGTTTATTCCCGCAAAGGCTGTCACCTGTGTGAGATCGTCAAGGAAACCCTGACCAAGTTGCATCGCCGTGGCGGCTTTACCTGGCGGGAAATTGACGTGGAAAGCGACGACGAATTGCGCCGCCGCTTCACCGACGAGGTGCCGGTCATCTTCATCGACGGCCACAAGGCGTTCAAGTACCACATGGACGAACGCGAGTTCCTGCGCAAGCTAGCCAGCTAGGTTTTGGTAACGCCGGCGTCCCGCCGGCCCGATGGGCGGGCGAGACGCCCGCCAGTCAGCGGCAGGACGCTGGCGCCACAAAGATTCCCCGCTACGCTGCTGCACGATCGGCTTGCATCCTCGGTAATGTCCCCGTTCCCCGTGTCCCGACATACCATTACAGACCAGCCCTCTCTAAAAACTCAGTCGGAGAGAATTCGCATGCGGCATCACACAACCGGATTCTGGATTCCCGTTTTTCTCTTCCTCTTTACCTGTGCCAGTTATGGGCAGTCCCTGGGCGACGTGGCCCGCGAGCAGCGGCAGAAGCGGCAGGCCAAAGACCCCAAGACCGCGGCCAAGGTCGTGACTAACGACGAGATCCCGGAGTCGCCCGACGCCGGAAGTACTTCGGATGACGCCGCGCCTGACTCCTCCGGGCCGGCTTCCGCAACCTCCGGAAAAAAGACCGCCGAACAATGGAAGGCCGAGATCACAGTCAGAAAAGCCAGAATCGCCGCGCTGCAAAGCCAGGTAGACAAGCTGAACGATTCGGTTCACTTCGTCGAAGCCAACCGCTATTACAACGGCGTCCAGTACAACCAGTACCAGTTGAAGAAGCAGCAGGCCGCGGAACGCATGCAAAAGCAGCTGGATACGGAGAAGAAGGCGCTGGGAGATGCGCAGGAAGCGGCGCGCAAGGCAGGTTTCGGAAGCGCGGTGTACGACCCGAATTGAATACCGTTCCCATCTCTCCGTCTTTTGGAGAGACCGGGCCGCGGCCTTTCTGTCACTCGCCGGTCAAGAACTTGAACTGTGCCGCGCGTCAGCGGCACCACGCTCAATCTTCCCTGCCGCACCAGTGGAGAATCCGCAAAACAGCTTGTGGGCCTTGACTTCAGCCAGAGTCACCGGCTTGGCCATCGCCTTTCCCACCTTGATCTTCACCTGGGGATTCTTGGGGTCTGAGGCATCCACCGAAACCACCGAAGCCGTTCCCACCGCGCTCTTGTGCTCGCCGGTTTCGTAAATCACCAGCCGGTCGCCTGACTTCATCGCACGCAGATGCCTTAAGGCCACGGGATTCGCCACGCCATCCCAGACGGTGCTTCTTGTCCCGCTGCAAATCGGCAAACGAGTATGCGGTTGGTTCGGTCTTGAGCAGATAATCCATAAAAGAAAATTTTAGATTGCTGATTTCAGATTTTAGATTTTAGATTTCAGATTGGAAACTCGAAGCGCCCGGTTTTAAAATCTGCAATCTATAATCTGAAATCTGCAATGCCTCACTGCGGCTTATCTTTCGAATCCTTGTTTGACGAATCCTTGTCCGGCTGCTTCGCCGGCTCCGGCTCGTCCTTCTTCTCCGCCGGATGGTCCTCGTAGATCGAGTATTGCCCCTGGGGCCGCTTCATCTTGACCGTGATCTCCATGGTCGGCTGGTCGATGGCGTAGTCCTCGCCAAAGGTCTGGAAACCGGTGGCCAGCACCTGGACTCGCAGCTTGCCGTAAGGCACGCCATCGAAGCTGGCCTTGCCGTCGGGATCGGTCTTGATCTGCAGTCCGCCTCTCGACTGTTTACCGTTTTTTTCCACCGGGTGCATGACCACGCTGGCGTTGCGGATGGGCTTGCCGTTGTAGTCCCGAATCACCACGAAGTTCAACAGCGCCATGTCGTCCTGGGCCAGCGCCACGGAGGCCAGCAGAAGCGCGGTTGCGAAGCTGATTGCGAGCTTTCTCATGTTCGAACGTCCCAATTCTAAGCACGCTCGGGCGTGCTGTCACCTGGAACGAAAGCCAGGGAAGCGACGGTCGGCGTGTCGTGCCTCGAGCGGCTCCCGATCCAATTCGAAGTGTTCCAATAAGGGCTGTGTGTTCAATAGCTTACAGGCTTTTAACCCTGGACCTGTTGACAATTCCAGGCGCGGTTGCCTACAATTAGCACTCGCCAACATTGAGTGCTAACAAGCAGTTGGCCGGTTTCCTAGCTATCAAACCTCAGATCTTAACTCAACACGAACGAAAGGAGTCAGCAAGTATGGCAAAGTTCACCCCGTTACACGACCGCCTGTTGGTTCGGCGGATTGAAGAAGGTGAGACCACCCGTGGTGGCATCATCATCCCCGACAGCGCCAAAGAAAAGCCGCAGGAGGGCGAAGTCATCTCCGTCGGCAAAGGCAAGAGCAACGACGAAGGCAAGGTGTTCCCCCTGGCAGTGAAAGAGGGAGACCGCATCCTGTTCGGCAAGTACTCCGGCACCGAAATCAAGCTGGATGGTGAAGATTTCATCATCATGCGCGAAGAGGAAGTCCTGGGCATCCTGACCGGCGCCGCCAAGAAAGAACTCGCCGGCTCACGCCGCTAACTGAGAACCGGGAACTCAAGACTGAAAACTGGGTTTCCAAAATTCCGCAGGCCAAGCCTGCCACTAAAGCGATAGGAGATTTCAGATATGGCAAAGCAGATCGTACATGGCGAGGAGTCGCGACAGGCGATTCTCCGCGGCGTCAACTTACTGGCTGACGCGGTAAAAGTCACTCTCGGCCCCAAGGGCCGCAACGTGGTCATCGAAAAGAAATTCGGTTCCCCGACCATCACCAAGGACGGCGTCACCGTCGCCAAGGAAATCGAACTCAAGGACAGTCTCGAGAACATGGGCGCACAGATGGTGCGCGAAGTGGCTTCGAAGACCTCGGATGTTGCCGGCGACGGCACCACCACCGCCACCGTTCTGGCCCAGGCGATCTATCGCGAAGGCGTGAAGACCGTCGCGGCCGGCGCCAACCCGATGGCCATGAAACGCGGCATCGAGAAGGCCATCACCGCAATCTGCGGCAGCCTCGACAAAGAAGGCAACCGCATCAAGGGCGAGCTGGACAAGTTCTCCAAGCCCGTCACCGGCGACATGATCGCGCAAGTCGGCACGATCAGCGCCAACAACGACGAGACCATCGGCAACATCATTGCCCAGGCCATGAAGAAGGTCGGCAAGGATGGCGTCATCACCGTCGAGGAAGCCAAGACCCTCGAGACCCAGCTGGACGTGGTTGAAGGCATGCAGTTCGACCGCGGCTATCTCTCTCCTTACTTCGTGACCGATCCCGAGCGCATGGAAGTTTCGCTCGAGAACGCGTACATCCTGATCAACGAAAAGAAAATCAGCTCGATGAAAGACCTGCTGCCGCTGCTGGAGCAGATCGCGAAGAGCGGCAAGCCGCTCCTGATCGTGGCTGAAGACGTCGAAGGCGAAGCGCTCGCTACCCTCGTCGTCAACAAGCTGCGTGGCACGCTGCAAGTCGCGGCCGTCAAGGCTCCCGGCTTCGGCGATCGCCGCAAGGCTATGCTGCAGGACATTGCCACCCTCACCGGCGGCAAGGCCATCACCGAAGACCTGGGCATCAAGCTGGAGAACGTCCAGATTGGCGACCTCGGCCAGGCCAAGAAGATCACCGTCGACAAGGACAACACCACGATCGTCGAAGGCAAAGGCAAGCACTCGGACATCGAAGGCCGCGTAAAAGAAATTCGTAGCCAGATCGATAAAACCACCAGCGACTACGACCGCGAGAAGCTGCAGGAGCGGCTGGCGAAACTGGTGGGCGGCGTGGCTGTGATCAAAGTCGGAGCCGCGACCGAGACCGAAATGAAAGAGAAGAAGGCTCGCGTCGAAGATGCGATGCATGCAACCCGTGCGGCCGTGGAAGAAGGCATTGTCCCCGGCGGCGGCGTGGCCCTGGCCCGTTGCGTGGGCGCGCTCGACAAGCTGAAGCTCGAAGGCGATGAGCAGATTGGCGTCAACGTGGTACGGCGCTCGCTGCAGGAACCCTTGCGTCAGATCGCCGAGAATGCCGGCGAAGAAGGCGCAATCGTTCTGGGCAAAATCAACGACTCGAAGGACTTCAACTTCGGCTACAACGCCCTGACCGGCGAGTACGAAGATCTGGTCAAGGCAGGCGTGCTCGATCCGACCAAAGTGGTGCGCACCGCACTGCAGAACGCCGGCTCGATCGCCTCGTTGATGCTGACCACCGAGGCCCTGGTGGCGGAGATCCCGGAAGAGAAAAAGGGAGCTCCAGCCGGCGGCGGACACGGCGGCGGCGGTATGGAAGGCATGTACTAAAAGCAGCTTCTAGCTTCTAGCTATTAGCTTCTGGCTTGAAACTTAAGCCCCGTTCTATTGAGCGGGGCTTTTGCTTTTGCCGCGGCACCGGCCGAGTGGTAACCACGGACTGTGTGGGGACGGGTCTCTGACCCGTCCGGGCCGAGCGAAGCTCGGCAGCGGTTTTGGGGGACTGCCGTGGTATCGACGTCAGCCCCGCCGCGCGGCCTCGATGGCGGCGACGTTGATCTTTTTCATCGGCATCATCGCTTCGAAGGCGCGCTTGGCTTCGCCGCCGCCAGCCGCGAGCGCATCGGTTAGCGCGCGCGGAGTGATCTGCCAGGAGAGGCCCCAGCGGTCCTTGCACCAGCCGCACGCACTTTCCTGGCCGCCATTGCCGACGATCGCGTTCCAGTAGCGGTCCGTCTCTTCCTGGTTGTCGGTTGCGATCTGAAAAGAAAAAGCCTCGCTGTGCTTGAACGCCGGGCCGCCGTTGAGACCGAGACAAGGGATGCCCAGCACCGTGAACTCCACCGTCAGCACATCGCCCGCCTTGCCGCTCGGGTAGTCACTGGGCGCTTTGTGAACGGCGGTGACTTTACTATCGGGAAAGGTCGCGGCGTAGAAGCGCGCCGCATCATGCGCGTCCTTGTTGAACCAGAGGCAGATCGTATTCTTAGGATTCGAGGTCATCGGGTCTCCAGTGGGATGGAATTCAGATGAGATAGGCAGCGTGAAAGTTGCGCCGGAATGCGAATCTTCGAATCAGATTTGGAGCGGGCGCGAACCAGGGGCACCGGGCGTATACTTTTCGAGTCAGACATCCTAATCGGAAGTTCTGTTTTTAAACTCAATCTCACCTAGAAATATATAGGAGAAGCCATGTCCCATCATTACTCCGGCCCCGACTTTGGGTTCCCCCATGGGGACGCCCGCCTGGACTTCACCGATCTGTACGCTTTCCCCAAGCCTGGGGATGCCGGCAAGTCGATCCTGATTATGAACGTGCATCCGTCCCTCGGCGTCAACCCGCCAGGACCCACCAACGGCGGTCGCCTTCGCGCCCGAGGCGATTTACGAACTTAAGATTGATACCAACGGCGATAACGTCGCCGATATCGCGTACCGGGTGCGCTTCACATCCTCCGAGGACGGGACGCAGACCGCGACGCTTCGCCGGGTTGAGGGCGCGCAGGCCGCCGGGACAGGCGACGACGGGCAGATCATCGTCGAGGGAGTGCCGGTCTCGACGGGGACGGAGACACGGGTGACGGAGGCCGGTGACTACCGCTTCTTCGCCGGCTGGCGCAGCGATCCCTTTTTCTTCGACGTGGAGGGCGCTCTGAACAACCTGCAATTCACCGGTCACGATTTCTTCGCCGACAAGGACGTGTGCAGCATCGTGCTGGAAGTGCCCAACTCTGCCCTCAGTGGCAAAAAGATGGGCCTGTGGGCTCGCACGCTGGACGGCACAAGCGGGAAATGGGTTCAGGCGGATCGCGGTGCGCGGCCCAATCAAACTCCCTTCCTTGCCGGCGAGCAGAACGCCGCCTATCTCGCTGCCGAGCCGGCGGACGATGCCCGTTTCGTTCCCGTCTTCGCGCACGCGCTGGAGCACACCGGTGGATATACGCCGGCGGAAGCCACGCGGGTGGCCGGGACGCTGCTGCCGGACGTCCTCCACTATGATCCCACGCGGCCGGCGGCCTTCCCGAACAATGGCCGGGCGCTCGCCGACGACGTCGTAAATTTCTTCCTTCCTCTGCTCACCAATGGAAAGGTGACAGACGATAAAGTAGGACCCCACAAAGACCTGCTCGCCGAATTCCCCTACGTGGGCCCGCCGCACAAGGCCCGGACTGCGGGTAAGGTTGCCGCCTAAGCGTGCTCCCGGCTGTGTGGGGACGGGCGCCCTCGCCCGTCCTAGCCGAGCAAAGCTCGGCAGCGGCTTTGCTGTACTAAGCCGGGTACCCCACAAATCGCGTAATTTGCGATGTGTGGGTTTCGGCGGCGCCGGAATACGTCGAGTTCACGATTACTCTCCGCAGGCCGATACACCTAGCATTTGGTGATGGGAAATCTTACCTCAAGCCACGAGTGGGCTTTGGCGTCCGCACCCACACATTCGCAAAGTGCGCGAATGTGTGGGGCACTCTTGTTTTTAGAAAATAGAACTGCCCTAGTCAACCCAAAGCCGGCCCTAGTAGACCAACCCCTCAATTCTCTTGCATTAAGCTGGGTCCGGAAGTGGGAATGGCAGTTGCGGTTCGCCTACGCCGTTTCAGCCCACTTCTAAAGAAGTCAGTGACGGTGCCACAATCTGCCGCGAACCTCTTAATTCCCTCTAGAGTAAAAATGTCCTCGCCCCTGTAGCGAACAACTACCGGTTTTCGCGGAGCTGGAGGACCTTTCATGTTGTACGCACGTAGATTTTCAGGAAAAAAGGCATGAGCCACAGCGTTCCGGAGGGCATTAATTTCCTCAATCGTAGCGGTAATAGTCTTAGGAACAATATACGCGTCTTTCAGAAAAGCGAGCTTCTGTGTCATGTAAAGGCGCTCAATCACATAATAATTGAACCTCGCAAAGCGCTGCGTCTTCCATTGCGCTATGAAGTTAGATCCCGGTAGGAAGTATTGACATACCGCACCACTCAACCAGTCGTCGATCAAGGTGTATTGGGTAACGATCTCACCGCGAACCAGCTGGCGCTTCATCACCTCTAAAACGGTCGTTCTGAATTTCGGAGGCCAGGTGAGGATATTCCAGTAATCAACACGGACTATTTCACTGATCTCCTCTAATTCTTCGCGCAACTTACGCTGTTTAGGAGTGAGATAGGTAGACATCGATGGGCCACCCGTCAATGCTGTCGATTCTTCTGATTCTGATGCCCAGTTGTGTCGCCAAAATTTGATGTAGCGGCCAGGAATAGAGCACAACGCATGAATACTCTCTTTTCCCGCAAGTAGTGAAAGGTTAGGATGCTGCTCAACAGGATTACTGTAAGGCATCCCGCCCAAGTCAATGTGAAGGGAGGCCACCCCGTCCAATAATGAGAGAACGGCAAAACAAGAAGGATCAAGGAAACAAGTACGAGGGATCTCGCACCTAACAACTCTGCGTCGGTTCGTGCAGTGATGAGACCCAGGTTGGAGTCCTTACGCCACACATAGTAAGCACACAATGCGCTGGCCCGATCTAGCGAGCCGCTCTTCAACGATACCCCGAAGTGGGACCTAAACCTCGTTTCCAGATCGTTGGAGGGCCCCAGTTCATAATGATCGGCGAAGGTCTTCAGATTCAAAGGAAACAGTCGTTTCGAAACATTCTCGATTAATAAATATGACAATGAGGCCAGAATGACCCCGCAAAAATGAGCGAACGCGAAAAATAGCAGAATCATTGCCGCCGCGTAACCTGCGGTCGAATCTTTCGGAAAGACTTGTTGGAGACCACCAAGCCAATTGACCAACAAATCCCGCCGGGCATACACCATAATTCCAAGAATCAGCACCGCTCCCGGAACTATTCTGCCGATGAGGTCATAGAAAAACAGAGGTATCGTTCCTGCAAGTTTGCCAGGAGAAGATACGTCTTCTGACTCGCCCATATTTTGCCTCGCGTGTGAGCGAAATAAAGCCCCGGGCCCACAAGTCGCAGCATTGTACCCCACGCCTTCGCGACGATAAATCGAACTAAGCAATTTCTATGTAAATCTTAGATTGCGGGGCCGGCGGCCCACTCAAGCCCGGTTCTGGCTCGAGTGGGAATCTTCACACGTCACTGGCTTCGGCCGACGTACAAACCTATTGTCTTCATGCCGTGAAGACTGACACGTTTTCAATGGAACAGTTGTTTCCAGTGGTCGATACACACAAGGTCCCCTCGTCTCCCCCTCGTTGGCACTCGGGATTCGCTTAGGGCAGGTTCTCGACTTCGCTCGGGATGACAAGGAGCGGAGGGTTCGGAGCAGCTTGCTTTGCCGAGCTTTGCCCGGTTGGGCGGATGGGACATCTGCCCCTGCGTGGGTCGGGGTGGTGGCTGCACGAGCGGGGCGCTCGCGCCTACATTGTCGTCCTCTCTTAGCTTTCCAGCTGTGACCTCAGCGGCTAAAGCCGCCGTCTAGCGATATTTGTAATGCAGCGCTAAAGCGCTGCTCCACCCAAAGAAGCATGGGCGCTACTTCGCTTCCGGCTCCAGCGTGGCATTCACACTTACCTGACCACTTGAGACCGTGATGCTTTTCTCCCACGGTTTGAATCCTGATTTCTTTATCGAGAGTTTGTGCTGGCCGGCGGGGACTCCGATCGTGGATGGAGTGTTGCCGACGAAACTGCCATCCACTTCGATGTCGGCGCCGTCTGGAGTTGACGACACCTGGACGCGGGCCTGATCGGCTGACGCCGGGGCGGTGGTGTTCCCTGATGTGTTCCCTGCTGCCGGGGCCGATGTCGGTGGTGCGGTCTGAAATTTAGCGAGGTCGAGCTTCATGTCGCCGCTGACGTAGGCGGTGATTTCGGTGCCTTTGGGGATGGAGATATCTTTGCCGTGCATGAAGAGGAAGAAAGGCGCGGCGGGGAAAAATACCAGGCTGGTGGCGACGATGCCTCCGGTCATGGCTCCAGTGTGGCCTCCACCCTTGACCTCTTTCACGGCGCGGAGAGCAGCTTTCTCGCCGTCTACCAGGCGGACGTTGTCGATGTTGATGTCGAGTTTTCCGCCGCGGGCCATGCGGCGCTTGGCCTGAGCCTCGGTCACCGTTGCGAAAGCCATCCCACCTTTGGCGATGACGAGGACATTGTTGACCAGGACATCTTCGAGAACTTCGAAGTCAACGGTCTCGCCGACGGTTGCGTCGGAGGAGGAGATGGTGCGATTGGTTCTCATCTTTACCGGCGTGCCGTCTTCGAGGGTGAAGCCTTTAGGAGATGACGCGTGCTGGGTTTGTGGTGGCGTTGGCGCATCGGTGGTGGCGGGGGTTGAAACCTGGGCGAACAGGGTGGTGGACGCGCACAGGAGTGCTGCCAGACGAAGGGCTTTCTTCATGAGTTCTCCAACTTTTGTTTGTTCAGGGCCGAAGGAAAACTGGAGGCCCTGGGGAAGGCGAACGATACCTTGTGTATTGCGGGGCAGTCAAGAGGGTGCCGAGCTTGGCTCGGCTGGGCGGACGGGGGCGTCCGCAGCCTACGCGGGTTGTGATGGTCCCTGCACGAGCGGGGCGCTCGCGCCTACATGGTCGGCGCAACGCGGGCGAGTCGCCCGCGGCCACATGTGTCCGAGAATCCGCCTACAGCATTTTCCCTAGCGCGGATTTGCCCGCTGACCCGCCGAAAGTTCTCATCTTCCGCATCCTGGTGGCGTATCCCGCAGAAAACGCGAGGGGCGGCCTTTTGGCAGAGTTCGTGCTCTTACTACCGGCGAGATCGAACACGGAGGAACTCATGCCCAACATACATATTGATAAGGTTGGTGAGATGGCTGTGGTCGAGTGCGACGGCAGATTTGTGCGCAGCGATGAGGCGTTTAAGTTGCGCGACGCGGTTACGTCGCAGCGCGGCGCCCGAATCATCGTGCTGGATTTGACCGAGATGGTGGCCATCGGCGGCGGCGGCATCGGGGTGTTGGTATTTCTGCAGCGCTGGTGCCGCGACCACGACATCCGGTTCAAGCTGTTCAATCCCTCGCGGTCGGTGCGGCAAAGGCTGGAGCACACCAACGCCATGTCGGAATTCGATATAGCCTCACTGGACGAGATGATGGCTTTGCTGGGCCAGGCCGACCGGCGATATGCGCTGGCTTCCTGAGTCGCTGCTACCGGCGGAAAAGCTGATAGGGATCCTTCGACGGCGCAGCTGCTTCGCCTGGCGAAGCAGCTACTCCACTAAGCATGACAGCTCTACTGCACGCGCAGGATGAGTTGCGTGCCGCTGTCGAGATGCACGTTCCCGGAGGTCGAGCTCACGACGGCCGCCGGGCCTGAGGTGTCGAGCGAGAGTCCCTTCATGCCCACGACTCCCTTGCTGGCGGGATCGAGCGTGACTGCAGTCAAGCTGCTCGGCGTCATGGGGTCGGGAATCGGCGCAAGGTCGCCGGGATATGATGGCGGAACGTTCGGAGTGGCTTCGGAGGCGTCGCCGAGCGGAGCGCGCTGCCCGGGCATCGGGACCCTGTTCTGGCGGTTGGCCGGAGAGACGCTTCCGTCAGCGTTGGAGCCAAACTGCAGGGGCCGCGCCATGGCCTGGACTGCCAGTTGCAACGGCACTTCGCGCCCGTCTTTGAACAGCATGCGATCGAAGGTGATGGCTACCCTGGACTCTGGAGAATCTTTGCTGTGGGCTTTGGCCTCGGTCACATGGCCGACGATTTTCGTGTTGTGGGGCACGACAATGCGTCCGTGGGCCAACACGTCGGTGGCGGTCCTGGCCTCGACTCGGTCGTTCACTTTAGTTTTCCTGGCGTCGAGCGACTTCGACAGCTCGACGGCCAGCAGAGTGCCCGGCGCCAGCGTATCGGCTGGCGGCGCCGGATTCTGGGATTTCGCAGCCGCCGCCTGGTCCGGCGAATTTGCCGTCGCTCCCGACACCTGGGCCAGCGATGCAAGGGCGACTGCAAGTATCGCGGCTGCTAAGAACAAGCCTTTCCTCTTCATGATCGTTCACTCCGGGACGCCATCTTGCCTGACCCCTGCTAAGTATGATGCGCCCGGCTAGAACCAGGTTCCTGCCTTATATTTCCTGTATTCCTCGCCGAATCTGGCTTCGAGGACCCTGGACTCCTGGCGGGCGCGGACCATCTGAATCGGAATCAACGCCAGCAGAAGCAGCAGCGCGTAATGATATTGCAAGGCAATGAGGACGCCAGCAACCAAGCAAGCACTGAACACATAGATCGGGTTCCTGATCTTCGAATACAGGCCCCAGGTTACAAGTTCGCGGGCCTGCGGAGTGACGGAAAACGACTTTCCCAACTGCCAGCGCGCGGTAAACAGTAACACCGCCGCCGGGACTGCGATGCAAAATCCCGCTAGCCGGGCCGCGTTCCACGCACCGGGCCGGAACGCCACCACCGAGATGGCAATCAGCACCAGGCAAAATTGCAGGATGAAGAACGGCGTGATCTTTTCGTTTGCCACCGAGGTTGTCATGACTATTTTACGAATCCCTGGCGGATGCTGTGGATGAAGTCGGTGTAGGCCGGCGTGGACCCGGCGGCGCGAACCGCAGCGGCGGCCTGTCCGCGATGATAGGCGGAGTGCGTAATCAGGTGCATCAGGATGTCATCCTTGCGGCTGCTCCAGGTTTCGCCCTGGGTGTTTTGATAGCTTACCGATTCGGCTAGATCGGCTTCGCTCTTCCCTGCCAGGTAGTTCTTCCACAGCACCGGTAGTTCTCCGGCCTGCCGATCGCACTGGTCGAGGGTGAACTCCGGCCACACCGGAAGGGTCTGCGGCTTCTGCTCGAGCCGCTCCATCCACAAACCCTGTGAGGAAAAGATGTGAGCCATCAAGATCAGGGCGCGAGGCGGTGGCGTAGACGTGGTGCGCAACCCACTCAGGACTTCCTGATTCGCCCATGCGTCGTAGGCGAAGAGGCGGGTAAAGTGTGCAATCAGGTCCATGACATCATTCAAACACAGGCAGCGGCTGGCGTACACGCGGGTCTAGGCGACGAACCGGGTGGGACCGGGTCTTCGACCCGGTCGGGCCGAGCGAAGCTCGGCGGAGTTTTACCCGACAGGAGAATCCTGTCGAGCTGCGCTCGACCTGGACGGGTCGAAGACCCGTCCCTACACGACCCGTCCCTACACGACCCTCAAACCAACGACAACCAAAGAAAAGCCCCGCCTGCTGGCGGGGCGTTTCGACGAAGTGGCGATTCTGCGAACAGCTCGGCGCTAGTTCTTTTGGTTCTTGTCCTGCACCTCTTCTTTAGCTTCGTGAGCGGCCGCCTGATGGCCGGCCATCGAAAGCGCGGCCATGAAGGGCGCCGCGGTAGCGGGTGGCGTCACGTGGCCGGTGAGGACTTTGCGAAACCCTACATCCCGGCCATAAATGGCAGTGGTCGAATCGGCATCCTGTTCGATCACGGCGCCTTCCAGGGTCAGGCCGGCAAATGCCCCTTTTGAACGGGAGTAGGTGAGCAATTCAGCGTTCATTTTCCAGTCAGTGCCGGCGGACGCATGCCGTCCCACCGGGCCGGCCGCCGCGGAGCCTTCCCCGCTGAGCTGGAACTTACTGGAGAGCAGATGCTGCAGGCCTTTGTCGTTCATCACCAGCATCACCAGGTCAACGCCTTCGGCGCCGATCTGAAGACCCCAGCTTCCGCCGCTGACGGAGATAAATGCGGGCGCGCTCCAGCCGGTGGCGGTGCGGCAGCTGGCAACGCCGCGGCCGTGCTTACCGCCGAAAATGAAGCCCGCCTTGATCAGGTGCGGCACCACTACGATGCATTTCGCACTGTCCAGCACTTCTTCCGGGATGCCCTTATCGGGCGCATCCATGATTTGCTTGAGCACGTCGCCGGCATTCTGCAGACGCTCGACGGAATCTTCCTTGGTGTCGGCCAGAGCCATGCTGCCAAGCAAGGCAATCAGACTGACTATTGCTGCAAGAGTTCTTTTCACTTTCTCCTCCTTAGGAAATGGTTTTGCTTAGTTTGCCGGATGCAGGCGCGGGCGACAGCCGTCAAAGCGCCGGTCGGCGGCCGGACAGCAACTGGATTACGAGCACCACGATCGCCACCACTAAAAGAATGTGGATGAACCCGCCCAGCGTGTACGAACTCACGATTCCCAGCAACCACAGCACCAGAAGAATCACAAAAATCGTCCAAAGCATTGCGTCACCTCCCATTCAGTTGATGACCACGACCCTGGCCCGAAGACACTACTTTGATCCGTCCGTGCGGATTGGAGTTGCATCGAGATCCGTGAAGACGCGGTGGTTTTAGTACGGTAAACACTGTAGAAACGCGAGCAGCGAAGATTTGTCGTCTTTCTCAGGCTGTCATCCTGAGGGGAGCCATCCCATTCGCTTGCGAATGCGATGGCGGAGTCGAAGGACCCCTCGCAGCACCCCGCTGCAGATGGCGCGGGAATTCATTTCGGACCGCGAAACTGTGCAGCTCATAGGGGTCCTTCGACTGCGTAGGTCCTTCGCTACGCGAAGCACCCACTGCGCTCAGGATGACAGGCCGGGAAAGAAGTTATTGACTCGTAGTGATATCCAGATGCACGATGTTTTCGTCTAAGTTAGAACAAACTTCATTACCAGGAGGCGCCATGAGACGCAGAGACTTCATCGTGGGGACAGCCTGCGGCGTGGGAGCGGCATGGATCGGCGGCCGGCACCTGGCCCGGGCCATGAGTGCGGTGCCCGACCTGCCCCGGAAGTTCAGCGCGGCCGATACCGTGACGCTCGGCAAGACGGGAATCAGAACCAGCCGCCTGGCCATGGGCACCGGCACCGTCGGCAGCGGGCATCACTCTCATCAGACCGCGCTGGGGGTGAAGGGCCTGTCCGATCTCCTGCTCAACGGCCATGACAACGGCTTGCGCTTCTTCGACGCAGCGGATGCTTACGGAAGCCATCCCCATGTTGCCGAAGCGCTCAAACATGTCCCGCGAGACAAGGTCACGGTGCTCACCAAGACCTGGGCGCGCGATCCCGCCGAAGCCCGTGCCGACATCGATCGCTTTCGCCGGGAGCTGGGAACCGACTATCTGGATATTTGCCTGATGCATTGCCTCACCGAAGGCGACTGGACGGAACGCTACCGGGGCGTGATGGACGTTTTCTCCGAGGCCAAGGAAAAGGGAATCATCCGGGCGCATGGCTGCTCCTGCCACAGCATCGAAGCGCTGCGGGCGGCCGCCAGGTCGCCGTGGGTCGAAGTCGACCTGGTGCGCATCAATCCGATTGGCTCCCACATGGACGCCGATCCCGACACCGTAGTCAGTGTGCTCCGCGAAATGAAGGCCGCGGGAAAAGGGATCGTCGGGATGAAGATTCTCGGCCAGGGCGATTTGCGCAATCGGCAGGACGAAGCTTTGAAATATGCGCTGTCGCTGGGCGTGCTCGATGCATTTACCATCGGGGCCGAGAGCAAGACCGAGCAGGAAGACCTGATCCGCAGAATAGCAGCAGCCGCGTAAGAAGCGGGCCACCGATTTATGTGTGGGACCGGGTCTCTGACCCGGTCGGGCGGCCCGAAGGGCTGCGGCAGATTTTATTCGGACTTCCAGCGGCGCTTCGCACCGCATGACCGGGTCGAAGACCCGGTCCCACAAAGGCACTCAAGCGCTCTTGAGTTGCACCCGCAGGTCGCTTCCTGTCATCTCCTTGGGCTGCGGGATGCCGAGCATGCCCAGTACCGTGGGCGAAATATCGCGCAGAGAGCCGCCCGGCTTCAGTGAGAATTTTCTTCCATTCTCCGCGATCACGATGAAGGGCACCGGGTTGGTGGTGTGGGCGGTGTGCGGGCCGCCCGTGACCGGATCGATCATCATCTCGGCGTTGCCGTGATCGGCGGTGATGAGCAAGGCCCCGCCTTTCGCGCGCACTACCGGCTCGATCCGTCCCAGGCAGGCGTCCACGGTTTCGACGGCCTTGACCGTCGGCTCGATTTTTCCGGAATGCCCGACCATATCGGCATTGGCGAAATTCACGATGATGACGTCGAACGTCCCATCTTCCACCGCTTTGATCACCGCGTCGGCAATTCCCGCGGCGCTCATTTCCGGCTTCAGATCGTAGGTGGCGACTTTTTGCGACGGCACTACCAGGCGCTCTTCTCCGGGAAATGGCTGCTCGACACCGCCGTTGAAGAAGTAGGTCACATGAGCGTACTTCTCGGTCTCGGCCACGCGCAGGTTGCGCAGGTTCATCTGGCCCATCACGTTGGCCAGAATGTTGTCCATCGACTCCGGCGGAATCACAATCGGGAGCGTGAACTTCTTGTCGTACTGGGTCATGCAAACGTAGTGCAGGTTTTTGGGCACGCGATCGCGAGGGATGGCAAGATCGAGATCGGCAGCCCCCGGCAGGTCGCTTCCCGCTTGCGGGTTCAGGCCACTGTTGCGGGCCAGGGCGCGAGTGATCTGGCGCACCCGATCGGCGCGGAAGTTGAAGCAGATGCAGGAATCCTCATCGCGGATATGGGTGAGCGGCTCGCCGCGATTGTCGAGGCAAACAAAAGGCACGATGAATTCGTCGGTCACGCCCTTGTTGTAGGAATCCTTCACGCCCTGCACCGGGTCAACGTACTTGCCGCCTTCGCCGTCTCCAAAAACCATCGCATTGAACGCCTTGGCAATACGCTCCCAGCGGCGGTCGCGATCCATGGCGTAGTAACGGCCGTTTACGGACGCGATCTTGCCGGTGTTGTACTCCCGCATCTTCTGCTGCAGTTGTTCCAGGTATCCGGCGCCGTTGGTGGGCAAGGTGTCGCGGCCGTCCATAAAGGCATGCACGAAGACACGGTCAACCCCGTTTTGCTTGGCCATTTTGAGCAGAGCATAGAGGTGGGTCTGGTAAGAATGCACGCCGCCGTCGGAGAGCAGCCCGAACAGATGCAACCGGCGGCCGCCCGCGCGCGCGTTCTTCATGGCGCTGAGCAGAACCGGATGGGAAAAGAACTCGCCGTTCTGGATCATGAGCTCAATGCGGGTGCTGTCCATGTGCACGATGCGGCCGGCTCCGATGTTGAGATGGCCGACTTCACTGTTTCCCATCTGGCCGTCGGGAAGGCCCACGTAATGTCCGCTGGTTTGGATCAGCGTGTTGGGATATTCGCGCAGCAGCCGGTCGTAAGTCGGCTTGCGGGCCAGGGCGATGGCATTGGCTTTGGTTTCGGCACGATAACCCCAACCGTCGAGAATAATAAGAACCAGTGGTTTCGGACGGCTCATTCAGCTCCTGGCTTTGTGTCTGGCTCGCTGGATCACTACTTGCGGAGACGCAGAGGAATCGAAATTGAAAAGAAGAGGAATTATAGGCGACAGGGCGAGGTTTTCAAATCCGCGACCGCATAATATAGTCGTACTGGTCTGAAATTCACTTCCTCTTGTGATTACCGCCAAAGTACTTTCGCCACGAACGGAGAATCGATGCCTATAAGCGAACTTCTGCTGCCGGAATTTGACGCTGAAATGAAAACCACGCGCACCATGCTGGAGCGCGTCCCTGAAGACAAAAAAGATTTCGCGCCTCATCCCAAATCGATGCCCTTGAACAAGCTGGCTCCGCACGTGGCCCAGTTGGCTGGGTTCGGGGTGAGCGTCCTGACCACGCCCGAGCTCGATTTTTCCAAAAGCAGCTATAAGCCCGTGCCCTTCGAGTCTGTACAACAACTGCTGCAGGTCTTTGACAAAGGCGCAGCCGAAGTCCGCACCGCGCTCAAGAACGCGCCGGATGAGGCATGGGCGCAGAACTGGAAGCTCAGCTTTCAGGGCAAGCCCATCTTCAGTGGATCACGCTTTCTCGCGTACCGGCAGATGTTCCTGAACCACCTGGTGCATCACCGCGCCCAGTTGGGCGTGTATCTGCGTCTGAACGGCAAGCCCCTGCCCGCCACTTACGGACCCTCGGCGGACGATACGATGGGATTCTAGTTGTGTGGGGCGGACACTCCTGTCCGCCGCCTTTGACGTTGATTTTGGTTTTGGAAATCTTGGTGTTCTTGGCTGCCGCAGCCCCGAATTTGTCTCCAGGACTGAAACTCCAAGTCAAATGCGGCGGACAAGAGTGTCCGCCCCACACGACCTCAAGCCCGGGCTAACCTCCGTAGTTCAGCGCCTTCAGGCCCAGGAACCTGGCCCCGTCGCCCAATTCTTCTTCAATCCGCAGCAGCTGGTTGTACTTCGCGATGCGATCGGTGCGCGACGCCGAGCCGGTTTTGATCTGGCCTGCCCCGGTGGCCACCGCCAGGTCGGCGATGAACGTGTCTTCCGTCTCTCCCGAGCGATGCGAGATGATCGACGTATAGCCGTTACGCCGCGCCAGATCGATGGCGTCGAGAGTCTCGCTTACCGTGCCAATCTGGTTGACCTTGATCAGAATCGAGTTGGCCACGTGCTTGTCGATTCCCTCCTGGAGAAACTGGACATTGGTCACGAAGAGATCGTCTCCGACCAGTTGAATTTTCGCGCCGAGTTCCTTCGTAAGATTCTGCCAGCCCTCCCAATCGCTTTCTGACAAGCCATCCTCCAGCGAAACGATGGGATAATCATTCACCCATTTCGACCAGAAGCGCACCATGTCATCCGAACTCTTCGCTGACTTGTCAGATTTCTTGAAGCACGTACTTGCCGTCCTGATAGAACTCGCTGGCCGCGGGATCGAGCGCGATGGCGATTTCTTCTCCCGGCTTGTACCCGGCTTGCGTGATAGCTTCGAGAACCACTTCAATGGCCTCGACATTCGACTTCACCGAGGGCGCAAAGCCGCCTTCATCGCCTACGGCGGTGTTGTAACCGCGCTTCTTGAGTACGCCTTTCAGGGTGTGAAACACCTCGACGCCCCAGCGCAGCGCCTCCGAGAAAGACTCGGCGCCGACCGGCATGACCATGAATTCCTGAAAGTCCACGTTGTTGTCGGCATGCGCGCCGCCGTTGAGGATGTTCATCATCGGCGTGGGCAGAATGTTGGCGCCGGCGCCTCCGAGATAGCGGTACAGCGGCAGGCCGAACGCGGCGGCTGAAGCCCGCGCCGCCGCCATCGATACCGACAGAATGGCATTGGCCCCGAGGCGGCCCTTGTTCTCGGTGCCGTCGAGTTCGATCATCTTCCGGTCGAGGGCGCGCTGGTCGGAGGCGTCGGAGCCGGCCAGGGCGTCGGCAATTTCGCCGTTCACATTCTCGACTGCCTTGAGCACGCCTTTGCCCTGGTAGCGCTGCTTGTCGCCGTCACGCAACTCCACCGCTTCATGCTCGCCGGTGGAGGCCCCGCTCGGGACGGCGGCGCGGCCGCGGGTCCCGTCCGCCAGGGTGACTTCCGCTTCGACCGTGGGATTGCCGCGAGAATCGAGAATCTCCCGCGCCCGTATTTCCTGAATTTCCGTGATGACGTCCATGATCTCTGGTATGCCCTCGCTTTGGTTGGTGTGGAGTGAGACTGGTGATTATATCGGCTTTCGCATGTGGCGCGGGCGGCTCGACCGCGGAGCGCTTGATTACGGCAAGCCGGCGGATTCCGAGGATGTGTGGACAAAAACCCTTGGTCCTCCAGCCGACGAGCCGCTGCCGGCGTCACGCGGGCGAGTCGCCCGCAACCACACATGCCTTGACCACACACGCTTCGCCCGTGCCTACGCTGGTTCCATCGAGTTTTTCACAGGCTGCGGGCATCGGCTTGTGCTCTACAGTCGAAACAGGATGCAGGATTGCACGGAAACTCTGGCTGTCGGCTCACGCGCGCCGGAATTTCTATTGTCGGCGGGCAACCGCGACGGAATTCTATCGCTATCTGGTTTTCTGTCGCGCGGGGCGCTGATCGTGGAGTTCCTGCGCGGCACCTGGTGACCGAACTGCGTAAAGCGCATGGCTCAGTTAGAGCTCGTGAAGAGTGAAATCGAGCAGGCGGGAGCGCAACTGGTGTACATCGCGGCGGAGAAAAGCACGGGAGTGTGGAAGCCCGCGAAGTTTCTGCAATCGCATCCCGTGTCGTTCGCTTTTCTGCTGGATGAAGACCGCGCGGTGACCAGGGCTTACGGCCTGTATCACCGGCTGGGCGTGGACGCGATCCACATTGCCCATCCGGCGACCCTGGTGATCGATCGCGACCGGAAGGTGGAGTACATCTATCGCGGGGACAACCAGACGGATCGCTCGCCGGTCCATGAGGTGTTAGAGGCGGCGAGAAGAGTATCGGTTTCCGGTTGAACAGCGTGGGACCGGATGGGCAAATTCAGGTTGGAAATCTTTGAGGTGGAAATCCAGGAGGCGGAATGAAGAAAATACTCGTAATGCTGACGGTAGTGCTGCTGGCGGTGGCGGCTGGGGCGCAGACCAATATGGCTCTCCCCGCGGGCACAGCGTTCAAGGTCAAACTGGAAAACACGCTGTCCACTTTCTCCAGTAAGGAGGGCGACACCTTCTCCGGGCGAGTGGTGGATGCGGTAATGCTCGACGGAAAGACCGTGATTCCGGTCGGCGCCACAGTGCAGGGCCGGGTGACCAAGGTCAACGAACC
Organism: Terriglobia bacterium; assembly: GCA_963734455.1. GTDB lineage: Bacteria > Acidobacteriota > Terriglobia > Terriglobales > Acidobacteriaceae > JAIQFF01. The sequence continues at coordinate 1,235,094 of CAVTHC010000003.1, read as the reverse complement.
GCGCCGCATCGCGGGCAAACCTACCATCGGAATTTTTCCCGAGGCGGTGGTCCTGCCCAACGGCGAACGCTACATGCTCAACGCCACCATGGTGGACACCAGTCTGCACAACGGAACCGACGTGAATACGGAAGGCCAGTTCAAGGGTGACGGCCATGATGGAAAAGATCTGACCGAGATGGGCATGGGCACCGGCGCCGGCATGTTGATCGGCGGCCTGGCCGCCGGAGGCAAGGGCCTGCTGATCGGAGGCGGTGTGGCCGCCACTCTCACGGTGGCGCACTGGCTGGGCAAGAAGCGCTCCGCGGTACTGCCTTCCGGGACAGAGCTGATGATGGAGTTGAGCCGCCCGCTCGCGATGACGGCAGACACCGGCGGCCAGTAAGGCAGCCGCTGAAGAAGAATAAAGAATAAAAGAATGGAGGACGGGCGTCCCGCCCGTCAGGCACTGGCCTCTGCCTGACGGGCGGGACGCCCGTCCTCCACTTACAGAGAGATCAAATCCTCCTCGCTCAGTAACTGCAGCTCCATCCATCCTTCGACGGGAAGCGCGTCCGTGGGCAGGCCGTTCTGCCACAGGCTGAAACGCAGCCGCAGCCGGGTTGCCGCCCGATCGGCGGATTCCCGGTTCGCCTTCTCGGTTGCCAGGTCCAAGGGGACAGTCAGCAACCACTGCAGGGGAAGCTTGAACTCGAAGTTGCGCAGCAAAGCCACGGCCACCTGATCGTGCGGCTGGTCAGAGCTCGCGAGAGAATGGTTCGCGTTGGGAACGCTGATTTTCCAGCGCCGTATCCTGCCGCCTTCCACTCTTACGTCGAGGCGCAAAGTGCGTCGTGGCGGCCCGTCCTCGACCACGGACTCCAGGTTAACCACGAGTTCAAATTCCACCGGCGGAACTTCGTTCTCGACAAAGTCGAGGCGTCCGTAGATATAAGACTGGTCAATTCCGGCGTGGACCGCGTCGAGCAGAAACTGTTTACCGTGCATGGCGCCGGTATGGCGGTCGGCGGTGTGGACGGCCGCCCCCATCCATTCAAAGTAACGCACCATATCGCCGGTGATGCGGGGATGTATGTAGGCGGTCTGAGGCACCACCGCGGGCCGCTCGCATCCCGCTCGAGAATCGGCTGCGCCAGGTAGTCCGGCGGACGCGCGCCCAGCAGCTGATAAATATTCGAAAGGTGCTTGCGGTAGAGTTCGTCAAATTCGCGGTCGTTGGCGGAATGGTGCTCCGGGCCATACCACCAGTTCCAGTCACTGCCTTCCGCAATCAGGATTTCTTCGAAGGCGAGTTGCCGCTGCTCCTCGCTGGCCGCGGGAGCTGCCTGGGCATAGAAATTGCGGGCGTGGTAGAGGTAGTCCCAGGCCCGGTTGTCTTCCGGAGCTCCGATCCAGACATTGAAATTGGCGTGAATCCAGGAGCCCGGAACCAGCGAGGTGAGACGGGAAAAATGCTGGTGCCGCTCGATGGCCTCGGACACCGTAGTCGCCTCCACTCCCGGCTCGCGCTGCAGCGCATCGTAGAAGCGGCGCAGAAATTCCCGGCCGGACCGAGGATAGTATTCCCACGCATTTTCGCCATCCAGGATGATCGGCACCACGGCATCATGTCCTGCGTCAAGAACCGACTGGGCCGATTGTTTAATGTTGCGCATGAGGTGCTGGGCGGCCGTCCTGCGGGGCCATGCCCGAATACACGAAGCCGATCAAATCCGAGATGGTGTGATCGCGGAAAATCAGGTTCATCTGGGCCTGGTCGCTCTCGAAGCGATGAATGGTGTAGAGCTTCTCCGGCCAACTCCCCCGGCAGGTGGCCCTGGCTGTCGCGTCCGAAAGAGATTCCCAGGGTTCGGCCCAGCACCTCTTCGTCGGTGGCCATCCACTTCACGCCCAGATTCTGCGCAATCCCGAACACTTCTTCCGACACGCTGCCCTCAGACGGCCACACGCCCTGGGGACGAATGCCGAAGACCTCCTGATGCAGATTCAGGCCGCGCTCCAGTTGCTCGCGCGCGTCCTCGGGATGGCGAAAACGATTCTGGGGCAAAGGCAGGCCCGGGCTCGAAACCGCGCCCATGTTGGTGTCGCAGACCAGGGGCAAAATCGGGTGATAGAACGCGGAAGTCGAAATTTCGATTCGTCCGTGCTGCGCTGCCGTGGCATGGGCGGGCAATACTTTGGCCAGCAGTTCCCGCTCCCGGGCCATGACGAAGCGCTGGTCTTCCAGCGAGTATTCGCGCCCCTTCTGAATGAGCGCCGGCGATGTCGGGGTCATCCAGGAAAAATTCATCGAACCAGGCGATCTGCGAAAGGATCTGCAGGTCGGTAAAGTCCTGGGCGGAGAAATATTTCTCGGCGGCGTCGGGAGTGCCGCCCGCATTGCGAAAATGCTCCCACAACTGCTGGTACCTGGGATAGCGCCCGATCAGATTCACCGGATTCGCCTGGAAGAGGTACTGCAAGGCAAAACGACGCTCGTCGGGAGTCAGGTCCTGGGCAGGTTTGGCGGCAACGTCGAGGAACGGGTCGCGCGCCGCCCCGGTGACGTAATCCTGTATCTGCGTGATTAACGATGGGACCAGATTGAACGTCTGGTGAACCTGGGGAAACTCATCCAGCAGTTTGACCATGCCGTAGTAGTCCTTGAGGGCATGCAGCCGCACCCAGGGCAGCCGGTACTCGCCGCTGACCAGGTCCTTGTAAAACGGCTGATGCTGGTGCCACAGAACTACAACGCGCAGAACGGGCATGAGCGTGAGGTTTCCAAATCGAAGCTAGCAGTCTAGCAGGGTTATTGCGGGGCGCGCGACGTTACCAAAAGCGGAGGTCGTGGTGCAGTTTGAGCAGAAACGATCCCAACCCTTGTCATTCCGAAGCCAGGTTTACCGGCGAGGAATCTGCTTGCTGCCAGCAGCAAAACAGCAGATTCCTCGCGCTACCGTACCGCGCTTCGGAATGACAACCCTTATAGGGACTTTCAAACTGCACCACACCAAGCTCTTTGCGACCTTTGCGGAATCCTTTGCGTTCTTTGCGGTAAAGAGCTCTTAAACGTAAAGAACGCAAAGAACGGCCGCAAAGACCACAAAGTTAAGCCGAAACTCCGGTACACTAGGACGGATTGCATTGGCGATGAGCAAAGAAACCACAACGACGTTAGCCCCGCCTCCCAGCAGCAACGCCTCGCTGCTGACCGATCAGGACCTTCATCTTTTCAACGAAGGCACCCACTACCGGATCTACGACAAGCTGGGCTCGCACCTCACCACGGTCGCGGGAAAGCCTGGAACTTACTTTGGAGTCTGGGCGCCCAACGCCAGCGCGGTTTCCGTGGTCGGCGACTTCAATGGTTGGGACACGCAATCTCATCCCCTGCGGGCGCGCGGGAGTTCCGGCATCTGGGAAGGCTTTGTGCCCGGAGTCGGCAAGGGCGCGCTGTACAAGTACCACATCGTCTCCCACAACCAGGGACACGTTGGGGAGAAGGCCGACCCGTTCGGCATGTTTCACGAGCAGCCGCCGCGAACGGCATCCGTGGTGTGGGACCTGGAATATCAGTGGGCCGACAAGGAATGGATGGAAACGCGCGCGAAGCGAGAGTCGCTGCAGGCGCCGATTTCCGTGTACGAAGTTCATCTCGGTTCCTGGATGCGAGTGCCCGAAGAGGACAACCGGCCGCTGACTTACCGCGAAACAGCGCCGCGCCTGGCGGAATATGTGAAGCGCATGAATTTTACCCACGTGGAGCTGATGCCCATCATGGAGCATCCCTTCTACGGTTCCTGGGGATACCAGACCACGGGATATTTCGCGCCTACCTCGCGCTACGGCACGCCCCAGGATTTCATGTACCTGGTGGATTATCTGCACCAGAACGGCATTGGAGTGATTCTGGACTGGGTGCCGTCGCACTTCCCCACCGACGCCCACGGCCTGGCCTATTTCGACGGCACGCATCTGTTCGAGCACGCCGACGCGCGCAAGGGCTTTCATCCCGACTGGAAGACTTTCATCTTCAACTACGGCCGCAACGAGGTCCGCAGTTTCCTCATGGCCAGCGGCCTGTTCTGGCTGGACAAATATCACATCGACGGATTGAGAGTGGATGCCGTCGCCTCCATGCTCTACCTCGACTATTCGCGGCAGGCCGGAGAGTGGATTCCCAACAAATTTGGCGGGCGCGAGAACCTGGAAGCCATCGATTTTCTTCGCCAGTTCAACACCCAGGCGTACAAGGAGTATCCCGGCATCCAGACCATCGCGGAAGAATCGACGGCGTGGCCGATGGTCTCGCGGCCAACCTACGTCGGCGGGTTGGGCTTCGGCTTGAAGTGGGACATGGGGTGGATGCACGACACGCTTTCCTACTTCTCCCAGGACCCGATTCATCGCCGCTATCATCACAATCAACTCACCTTCCGCATGCTCTACGGCTTCACCGAAAACTTCGTGCTGCCGCTTTCGCACGACGAAGTGGTCCACGGCAAGGGTTCGCTCATCGGCAAGATGCCGGGAGACGAATGGCAGCGGTTTGCCAACCTGCGCCTGCTGTTCGGCTACATGTTCGCGCAACCGGGCAAGAAGATGCTGTTCATGGGCTGCGAATTCGGCCAGGTGCGGGAGTGGGCGCATGACACCAGCCTGGAATGGCACGTTCTGGAATACCCGGTGCACCGTGGCGTGCAGAACTGGGTGGCGCAGTTGAACCAGGTTTACCGCGAACAGCCCGCGCTGCATCAGCTCGATACCGACCCGGCGGGGTTCGAGTGGGTCGACTGCAACGACACTGCCGCCAGCATTATTTCACTGTTGCGCAAGAGCCGGTCGCCGGCCGATGAAATTGTGGTCGTGTGCAATTTCACTCCCGTCCCGCGCTACGGATACCGGGTGGGCGTGCCCTCCGGCGGCTTCTGGCGCGAGCTTCTGAACAGCGATGCCCAGGAATACGGCGGAAGCGGCATGGGAAACCTGGGAGGCGTGCACGCGGATGCTCATCCCACCCACGGCCGTCCCTTCTCGCTGAGCTTGACCCTGCCTCCGCTGTCGGCCCTCTTCCTGAAACCCGAATAGCGGGATGTGGATGTGGGTCGGACACTCCTGTCCGACGCCTTTGAAGTTGCCTTTGACCGCCGTTCGCCGAGGCGCAGGTGAAGTCGGGCAGGACCGGCGGTGGCCAAAACAGAGGCAAAACTTAAGATCAAAATCTAAACCAAAGGCGGCGGGCGAGGGCGCCCGCCCTACATACACCACGTGCTATCCTCGGCATTGAGCTAGCTGCATGCGCATTCTGACCCGCTACATCCTGAGTGAAGTGATCTCCCATGCCGCCATCGGCATTGCGGTGTTCACGTTTCGTGCTGTTCACTCGGGATCTGGGCCACATCCTTGATTTAGTCGTGCGCAACAGCGCGCCCCTGCCCAGCGTGGCGGAAATATTTATTTTCACCCTGCCGGTGGCATTCACCTACACCATTCCCATGGGCGTGCTGGTGGGAATTCTGATCGGGCTCAGCCGTCTGGCCGCCGACAGCGAAATCACCGCCATGCGGGCCAGCGGGATCGGCGTCTGGACGTTCCTGCGGGTGATTTCCATCTTCGCGGTGACCGCGTGGGTGCTGGCGATGTTCAACGCCGTGTACCTCGCGCCGGAATCGCAAGCTGCCCTGGGCCGGCTCGAGGACCGGCTCAAGACTTCGCAGGCATCTTTTGAAGTGCAGCCGCGAGTTTTCTACGAAGGCTTTCCCAAGCTCGTGCTTTACGTGCAGGATGTGAAGACCGCGCAAGGCGCCGCCATCTGGAAGGGCGTATTCATCGCCGATATCACAGACCCGGCCTCGCCTCGCATTACCCTGGCCCGGCAAGGCATCCTGGTCAGCGAGGGGCCGCAGCTGCTGCACCTGCACCTGACCGACGGATCGACGCACGAAACCGATCCCAGCTCCGCCGATCATTACCAGATTTCGACCTTCGACCAGACCGATGTGCCGATACCGGTCCCGCAAACCGACAGCCGCGACCAGGAACCGGTGCCGGCGGCGCAGATGCTCACCTGGGACCTGCGAGACCAGGCCCGCAAGGTCAAAAAATATGTGGCGCCCTGGTACCTGATCGAGTTCCATCGTCGTTTCGCGTTGCCAACTTCTTGCCTGGTGCTCGCCCTGGTAGGAATTCCTTTGGGGCTGTCGTCGAAAAAAGGCGGCAAGTCGGCGGGATTCGTCCTCACCATTGTGCTGGTGTTTGCCTACTATTCGGTGACGTTGATCGGAGTATCGCTGGCCCGCCAGGGAAAAGTGTCGCCCGCGTTGGGCGCATGGCTGGCTAACATCGTTTTCTTTCTGGGTGGAGCGTTTCTGTTGTGGCGGGCGGAACGCCGGCCCTTCGAGATTGGTTCTTTTCGCGCCAAGTGGAACCCGTTGAAGTCCAGACTGGCGCAAGGCGGGAAGAATATCCTTCGTTTCAACCGGCCGGAGAACGCGTTTCAACGGGCCGCCAACCGGCGCCGCGTGTTCAGCGCCAGCTTCCCCATGATCCTGGACGATTATGTCCTGCGGGATTTCCTGATCTATCTGGCCATGATCGTGGCCTCGTTCCTGATGTTGCTGCAGGTGTTCACCCTGTTTGAGTTGCTGGGTGACATCCTGCGCAACCGGATTTCGCCGCTGATCGTGGGCGAATATCTGCTCAATGTTGCGCCTTTTTTTTTCTACAACATCCTGCACCTGAGCATTCTGCTCGCCGTCCTGGTCACGCTCGGCCTCATGCAGCGGTCGAACGAAATTACGGCCATCAAGGCCACCGGCATCAGCATCTACCGCGTGATCGTTCCTATTCTGGTGGTGTCGACCTTGCTGGCAACCGGGCTGTTCTTTTTCGACCAGTTCTATCTTCCGCACGCCAACAAGCGGCAGGATGCGCTGCGCAACCTGATCAAGGGCAAGCCGGCACAGACCTATCTGAATCCCGATCGCAAATGGATTTTCGGGCAGCACTCGACCATCTACTACTACCAGCTGTTCGATCCCGACCGCGACCAGTTTGGCAATCTGCAGGTGTTTCAGTTCGACCCGGCGACTTTCCAGTTGACCTCGCGGGTTTACGCCGACCAGGCGCACTGGGAAGCAACGTCTGCAGCGCTGGGTGTGCACCCAAGGCTGGGAGCGAAGCGTGCACGGTTCCGCGATCACTGACTACCGCACCTTCGACGTCGCCACGTTTGCCGCGATCAGCGAACCGCCGGCCTACTTCAAGAAAGAAGTGCGGCAGTCATCCGAAATGAATTCGGAAGACTTGCGGCGCTACATCCGCGACCTGCAACAGAGCGGCTTCGATGTAGTGCGGCTCAAAGTTCAGCTGCAGGAAAAATTTGCCTTCCCGCTCAATTCGCTCATCATGGCGGTGCTGGCGATTCCCTTCGCGCTGGCCGCGGGAAAAAGAGGCGCAGTCGCGGGCGTCGCCACGGCGGTGGGCATCGGGTTGCTGTACATCATGGTGTCGACGCCTGTCCGAGTCGATGGGAAACGTCAGCCAGTTGCCGCCCTTCCTGGCCGCCTGGGCGCCGGATCTGCTTTTTGGATTGGCCGGCGGATATTTGATTCTTAAAGTGCCGACCTAAGAAACTCGAGAAGTTGTCATCCTGAGCGGAGTGGCTGCTTCGCTTCGCGAAGCAGCTACGCAGTCGAAGGACCCCTATAAGCGGCACGGTCCTCGCGGATCACTTTCGAGCACACAGCCCCCGGCTCCGTAAAGATTGTAGGGGTCCTTCGACTCCGCCAGTGCGTTCGCAAGCGAACGCATTGGCTGCGCTCAGGATGACACTTCGCCGCATCCGAACTTGCACGCTGAATATCTTTGGCGTCACCGATTTGAGGCGAGTTCAGCAGTAGTCCAAAAAACAAACTCTTGCGCGACGCTGCTATCCGCAAGGCCAAACTTCCTTGTAGACTGTGGAGCGCAATCACTGCACTCACCAGGGGGAATGCTCGATGTCACAGCCGTTCGGCTCGAACCCGCTGTCCGCCTTCTCACGTTTTGCTTTAGCGACACTAATATGCTGTTCCATATGGCCTTCTCCAACTCACGCGCAGGCAGCAGCGAAGCCGGCTGAGTCCTCTGCTCCCATCCCGCTCGCACCTGCGCCACCAATCAGCCCGCAATTGCAACCGGATGGAAGAGTTGTTTTTCGGCTGGCCATGCCGAACGCCGCCAAAGTGGAACTGCATCTCGAAGGTGTGAAAGACCCGTCCCCCATGACCAAGGCATCGGACGGAACCTGGAGCGTCAGCGTCCCGGGCCTGGCTCCGCAGTACTACAGCTACTCATTCGAAGTCGATGGCACTCATGTTCTCGACCCGCACAACGTGACGCTCAAGCCCAGCTTCTTCAACGTCGACAATGTTTTTCTCGTGCCCGGTCATCCGCCCATGCCGTGGGAATCGGCCGATGTCCCGCATGGAGTGTTGCACCATCACTACTACCACTCGAACATCGTCGGCATAAACAGCGAGTATTACGTTTACACTCCGCCCGGTTTCGATCCCGCCAGCAAGCAGAAATATCCGGTGCTGTACCTGCTTCACGGGTACAGCGACGATCCGAGTGCGTGGACGGGCATGGGCAAGGCGAATGTGATCCTCGACAACCTGATGGCGCAGGGGAAGGTCAAGCCCATGATCGTGGTGATGCCGCTGGGCTACGGAACCATGGAAGTGATTACCCGCGGATGGACTGCCTGGAGGGACCCGGAACTGGTTCGCCGCAACTACACCCGGTTCTCGGACGCGCTTTTTGAGGAAGTCATGCCGCTGGTGAAACAACAGTATCCGCTCTCGGATAAACGCGAGGACCATGCCGTGGCCGGCCTGTCCATGGGTGGCGCGGAGAGCCTGCGGGTAGGCCTCAATCATATCGACGACTTCGCTTATGTAGGAGGCTTCAGCTCGGCCCCAGTGGGAGCGAGCCGACTTCGCTTCAGTCTTCCCTGGTATCACCGCGCAGTCGGCGCCAGGCATCAATGCCCGGCTGCGACTGCTCTGGATTTCCTGCGGAACCGAGGACGGCCTGTTCGATGGCAATCAGAAGTTTATCGCCTGGCTGAAGGAGAAAGGCCTGCAACCGACCGCCATTCAGACCCCGGGCATGCATGTGTGGATGGTGTGGCGCGACAATCTGTCGCACTTCGCGCCTCTGCTGTTTCAGTCGAAGTAAGGATCAAAGTAGCGCCGGCATCTCGCCGGCTGTCTGGCGGGCGTCCCGCCCGCCCATCGGGCCGGCCGGAGGCCGGCGCTATCAAGAACTCATCGCAATCGTCACCGGCGCTGCCGCACGAGCGGGGCGCTCGCGCCTACATTGTCATCTTTTACTCGGCCGCGACTGCCGAAGGCTGGCCTCCAGTAGCGGGCACAGGTCCACCCACCAGGCCGAGCGTGCCCACGGTCGAATCGAAGCTGTAGACCGAGACCGAGGACGCTCCCAGGTTGGGTACATACAAGAAATCTGTAGTGCCGCCGGTGGCTGCGACCGTCGTAGTCCCTACCCGAATCGTCGCTCCCACCGGAGTCGCTCCGGTCGAGATCTGAGATAGCGTGTTGGGCGTAAGGACACCGGTGCCGGTGGCGATTTTGTATTCGGAAATCTGGTTCGACAGCCGGTTGACCACAAACAGGAACTTTCCGGACGGCGAGGCGACAATGGCTACCGGCCCGATCCCCGCTGAAAAGGGTGAACCGGTGACTACAGTAAGACTGCCGTCGGGGCTGTTGGGATCGTTGCAACTGGTCAGGACCTGATTGCAGATGGCGAAGGCGGACACGGTGCTGGCGTTACCCACATAGAGAAATCCGCCGTCAGGGGTCATGCCAACCGCCGAAGGGGTAGTGCCAACCGGGACCACTGGACCCAGGGTCAGCACACCGGAGCCGTCCACCGAGAATTTCGTCAGGGTGCTGTCGAACTGGTTGGCTACGTAGAGGAATTTTCCATCGGGCGTGACCGCCAGCCCGGAAGGGCCGGTGCCGCCCGGGGCTCCGGGCGCGGCCACTCGAAACGGCGACCCAGGTACTTCGGCCAGAGTCGTGCCATTCACCGCGAACACCGAAACCGTACCGGAATTCGGGTCGATCTGCAGGCCTTGATTGGCCACAAAGAGGAACTTCCCGCCTGAATCCATGGCCATGGCGAGCGGGGTCATGCCGGCCGGTTGGGTGGCGCCGGACGCGGTCAGACTGCCGTCGGACTTAACGGTGTAGGCTGAAATGTCGTTGGTGCCGCTGTTGGCGATGAACAGGGCGGTCCCGGAGGGCGCCAGGAGCATGGCCGTAGGGACGCTGCCGGTCGCCACGCCGCTCCCATTCGCAGTCAGCAGGCCCTTGGTCAGGTCAATGCTGAACGTCGAAACCGACGAATCGCCCTGGGTGGCGACAAACAGGACGCCCGTGCCCGAAGAAGACGATGAACTGGAGTTATTGCAGGCGCTCAGGCAAAGCAGCAAAACCGGAAGCACTACCCCCGCCAGGAACCGGAACCTCGTCCCCATTCTTTTCTGTCTCCCCTGTCCTCTCGCAAGCCTTCCGGCGAGCCATATAACACTCATGCCGGCAAATCGAGGTCCAAAAGTACCCTCATTTGTGTATCAGGAATGACCCGGAAGAGCAAACCACGCTGGCTGGTTGGAACCACGACCGGGGCAGAAAGTTGCCCGCCCATTTCCCGCCCGGGTTTCTCAATTTGAGCGGCTGGAGCTGGTCTCAACCGGCTCCCTTTGTTCGGCGACGCCGGCCGCAGCCTGATTGGCCGGACCTGGAGCCGAGGGCAGCCGCATCTCGATCTGCAGGCCTCCTTCGGGCCGATTGCGGGCCTTGACCGTGCCCCCGTGGAGCCGAACCGCGCGCTCGGTGATGGCCAGCCCAAGGCCTACCCCACCAGTCTGCCGGCCCCGGGCGTCGTCAATGCGATAGAAGGGGCGGAAAAGCTTATCCAGCTCTTCCTCAGGCACGCCCGGGCCCGAGTCCATAATTCGGATGACGGCTTCTGGTCCGCCGCCGCCCTGGCCGCGCTCCAGCACGATCTGCACGATGGTACCTTCCCGGGTGTAGCGGGCGGCGTTGCGGACGACGTTTTCAATCGCGCTGTGCAGCAGGGTAGGAACTCCTGTGACCAGGCACTCCTCCTTGATCGCGCTCTCCACCCGGCAATTGCGGCCCTGGGCTTCGAAATCGGCGTCGGCGGCGATGCCTTCGATCATTTCTCCCAGGAGGATGGGGGACTTCTGCCGGGCATCGTTCCCGCTGTCGAGCCGGGCGATGGTGAGCAGTCCGCCGATCAGCTCGTTCAGGCGCTCGGCTTCAAGGTCGATGCGTTCGAGCGCGCTGTGGGCTTCCACCCCGGCGCGCTGGTGGGCCAGGGCCGAGGCCACGTTGAGGCGGGCCAGCGGAGACCGCAACTCGTGGGAAATGTCGTTCAGCAACCGGGCCTGCGCGTTTACCGTCGCTTCCAGGCGCTCCGCCATGGTGTCGAAATCGCGGACCAGCTGCGCCATCTCATCGCGGCGCCTGGCGGCCAGGCCGCCCGCCCGGGCCGTCAGGTCGCCCGCCGCCAGGCGCTGAGTCGCGGCCCGCAGCCGGACCACCGGGGCGGTCAGATATCGGGCCAGCAGGTAACACACCAGGCCGGAGGAAATGATTCCGATAAGAATGGTCAAGCCGGGAACGCCGCTGGGCCCAAATGGTCCACTGGGGGGCAGAAACGCCACCAGGATATAACGCCGTCCGCTGGCCGCAACCTGTACCTGCCGCCGAAAGGGGCTGGGGGTGACGCGCTGCCAGAAGTCGCGGCGAGGCGGTTCGGTGCCTTTTCCCAACGACTCCGCCCAGCGCGGCAGATCGTGTCCGGAAACATCTTTTCCCTGATCATCCAACAGAAAGGCTCGGGTATGCAGCGAGTCACGGACTTCCTCGAGATAACGCCGCACCTCGGACGGGCCGTTTTGTTCGTAGGTCTGGATCGCCTTGCTGAAGACCGCGGCCTGCTGCGCGTCCCAGGCGGCGGTCTCCCCGTGCTCGCGCATCGCCAGGGTAATCAATATGGCGAGCGCCAGGAACAGGGCCTGCGCCATCCAGTACGAAAGAAAAATCTTGAGAAAAAGACTTTTCATGGCCCGCTGCTCCTGACCTTCTCGGCGACGGCTTCCTGCGGACGGGTGAAAATGTATCCCACGCCGCGCACCGTCTTGATGTGGTCCACTCCAGAATCGGAGTCGCCCAGCTTTTTGCGAATCTTGCTGACGTGCATGTCAATGCTGCGGTCAAAGGGCGAGAACTTGCGGCTGAGCACGATGTCCACCAGGCGTTCGCGAGGAACCACGCGCCCGGCTTCGCGCAAAAGTACATGCAGCAGGTTGAACTCCACCGAAGTAAACTCCACCGGCTTGCCTTTTTGCAGGACCGTCCGGGTGGCCGGATCCAGTTCCACTTCACCCACGCGCAGAATTTCGGAGGGCTGCCCGCTGCCGGATCGTTCCGAGGCCCGGGTCCGCCGCAAAATTGCCCGGATGCGGGCCACCAGTTCGCGGGGATTGAAAGGCTTGGGAAGATAGTCGTCAGCGCCGATCTCGAGGCCAACGATGCGGTCCACGTCTTCGCCGCGCGCGGTCAGCAGGAGCACGGGAATTTTCGATTTGTCGCGCAAGCGGCGCAGGACTTCGAATCCATTCAAGCCGGGCAGCATTACGTCGAGCACCACCAGCAGAAAATCGCCGTTCAGCGCCTGTTCCAGCCCGCGAGTTCCGTCCGCTGCGGATTCGACCTGAAAGCCCTCGGGCGCCAGGTACTCGCCCACCAGGCTGCACAGCTCGACGTCGTCATCGATAACCAGAATGCGGTCCACAGTTTCTATTGTACTTCTACAGCAGCGGCTGGTTGCCCGGCGGTAAAGAATTGTCAATCCGCCCCGGTTTACGCTTTACAAAACTTTACTCCCTTTGACCGACTCTTTACCGCCACCCGGGCACAGAGCGCTTCTAATGATTCGTAACGTCGGCCGGAGTACGGGCGAATGGCCGATGCGGCGGTCGCCGGGCCGGGAGGAGTGGAGATGAAGTCGAAATATTTCAAGATCGCAGCTGTGGTCTTAGCGCTGTCGGTGATGGCGGCGATTGCAGTATCGCAAACCGCGAGACACGCCCACATGCGCGGCGATGGCATGTTCGGCGGACCGATGCTGGGTTTTTACGTTCACCAGCTCGACCTTACCGACGCTCAACGGACGCAGGTGAAGGCCATCATGGCGAAGGAGAAGCCTGCCCTGCAACCGCTGATGCTGCAAATGGCGCAAGGTCACTCGCAGTTGCGCGACCTGGTCATGAGCGGCGCCTTCGATGAAGCCAGGGCGCGCGAGCTGGCCGGTCAACAAAGTCAGGTCATGACCGAGCTCGCCGTACAGCACGCCCGCATTGCGTCTGAAATGGTGCAGGTGCTGACTCCGGAGCAGAAAACGAAACTGAATACGCTGATCACCCAGCACGAGCAACGGATGATGAATCGCATGCAGGGCAAGACGCCGGATTCGACCGAGAGCCAGTAAAAAAATTCGCTGGTCGCCAGCCTCTTCATGTTTATCCCAAATCATATCGCTGGCGACCGGCGATAACCCCGGTTCGGGGAGAGACACTCGTCATGAACGCAGCCTACCTTTACCTGATCGCTTCGAGCTGGATCTTCCTTCTGGGCTGGATTGTGATGCTGATGGTGGCTTGCGCGCTGGCCTTCCAGGGCGATTCTGCCTAGTCGTAGCGTGGCCGCACGCCGCGACCGATAGAAGCATGAACCTTGGGCTGGTAGAATGGCATCTACTGGAAGCACATGCTGCCCAAGAGCCTGCGTCCACTGTTTCCCTACCTGAAGAAGTATCGCGGCAGCTATTTCATCGGCAGCCATCTGTGTTCTCGTTAATAACGGCGTCTGGATTCTTTTTCCACTGGTGCTTCGCCGGGCCATCGATGGCCTGCAGGGCGGAGTCACCCGCGAGAAACTCCTGACCTACTCCCTGGAGCTGATGGGAGTGGCGGCGATCAAGGGCATCTTCCAGTTTCTCACCCGCTGGATCGTGATTGGCATTTCGCGCGAGATTGAGTTCGACCTGCGCAACGATCTGTTCCAGCACCTGGAAAGCCTTTCCTATTCCTACTACCAGCGCACCCGCACCGGCGACATCATGGCCCGGGCCACCAATGATCTGAACGCGGTGCGCATGTTGCTGGGACCGGCCATCATGTATTCGGCGAACACGATCGTGTTCACGGCGGGCGCTTTGGTGTTCATGCTCTCGATCAGTCCCAAGCTCACGCTGTACGCGTTTCTGCCCCTGCCGGTGGTGAGCATCACGGTGCAGTACTTCGGCAAGCAGATTCATGAGCGCTTCGAGAAAATCCAGGCCATGTTTTCGGAGATTTCCGCCCGGGCGCAGGAGAATTTCTCCGGGGCGCGCGTGATCCGCGCCTACGTACAGGAGGAGCCGGAAATTGCCGCCTTCGAAACCTCCAACCGCGAATACATCAACCGCAGCCTGAAGCTGGTCCGCCTGATGGGCATGCTCTGGCCTACGCTTGAGACCATGCTGGGCCTGGCCATCGTGCTGGTGCTGTGGCTGGGTGGACGCGAAGTGCTCCAGGGGCGCATGACGCTAGGCGGATTCGTCGCTTTCAATACTTACATGGTGCAGCTGACCTGGCCGGTGATCGCGCTGGGCTGGGTGATCAACATCTTCCAGCGCGGAACCGCGTCCATGGGCCGGATCAACGAGATTCTGGTGGAGCGGCCCGAGATCGAGGATGGGCCGGAAGCAAGAACAACGACCGCGGGCGAGTCGCCCGCGACCACACAGATTCGAGGGGAGATCGAATTCCGGGGATTGAACTTTGCCTACAACGGCGTGCCGGTGCTGCACGACATCAATCTGCGCATCCCTGCCGGCAGCAGCCTGGCCATCGTGGGTCCCACCGGCTCGGGCAAGACCACGCTGGTGAACCTTATCCCGCGCATTTACGACGCGACGCCCGGGACCATCTTGATCGATGGCACGCCGGTGCGGGAATATCCGCTGGAATCGTTGCGCCGCCAGATCGGGTTCGTGCCCCAGGAAACGTTCCTGTTCAGCGAAACCGATCCGCGAAAACATCGCCTTCGGCAAGGAAGACGCCAGCGACGCGGAAGTAGGAGCGGCGGCCGAGGCGGCCAACATTGCGCACGACATCGAAGAATTTCCCGAGCAATACCGGACGATGGTGGGCGAACGCGGCATCACGCTTTCCGGGGGACAGAAGCAGCGCACCGCGATCGCGCGCGCCATCATCCGCAACCCCCGTATCCTGATTCTCGACGATGCGCTTTCGAGCGTAGATACGCACACGGAAGACAAGATCCTCAACCACCTCCGCGAGGTGATGCAGAACCGGACCACGATCTTCATCTCGCATCGCGTCTCGACCGTGCGCAATGCGGACAGGATCGCGGTGCTGCACGGCGGCCGCATCGTCGAGCTGGGCACGCACGACGAATTGCTGGCGCGCAACGGCTACTACAGCGACCTCTACAACAAGCAACTGCTGGAAGAAGAACTGGCCGAAGTCTAAGAACAGTCGTCGGTCGTCAGTCTTCAGTCGTCGGCTGAAGATTCCTGACGACCGGCGACTGACGACTGCTCTCCATGAAGCGTGTACCCACCGCCGAATTGCTCGATAGCGACTCCGGCACGCCCGCGGAAGTGGCAGCTTCGCTCGGCGACCTGCGGCGCATCAATCGCTGGTTCGGGGGTGTGGCCACCACCGCGAACCTGGTGGCGCGCGTGGCCCGCGAAACCGGCCAGTCCTCCCTGTCGATGCTGGAAGTCGCCGCCGGATCGGGGTATGTTCCGGAGACCGTGGGCTACCGGCTGCGGCGTCGCGGATTTCACCTGCAAGTCACTCTGCTCGATCGAGCTCCCTCCCATTTGAGAAATGGCAATCGCATGGTGGCAGGCGACGCTCTCGCTCTTCCCTTTCGAGACGCCGCTTTCGATTTGCTGAGCTGCAGCCTGTTCGCTCACCATCTGTCACCCCAGGAACTCGTGCGATTTGTCGATGAAGGGCTGCGCGTCTGCCGCTTTGCGGTGTTGATCAATGACCTGGTCCGGCACCCGCTGCACCTGTCCCTGGTTTACGCCGGCATGCCGCTCTACCACAGCCGCATCACACGGCACGACGCGCCCGCCTCGGTTCGCCAGGCCTATACGCCGGCAGAGATGCGAACCCTGCTGGCGCAATCGAGCGCGGCCCGTGTGGAGATTCATCGCCACTATCTGTTCCGCATGGGAGTAATCGCGTGGAAACACTGAGATCTGACAACTAGAACACTCGTTTACTGAATGTCCTACGATCTCGCCATCATCGGCGGCGGCCCGGCAGGCGCATCCACCGCCATTTCCGCCGCCCGCCAGGGCGCCCGAGTCCTGTTGCTGGAACGCGGGCGCTTCCCGCGCCACAAAGTGTGTGGCGAGTTTGTCTCCGCCGAGTCGCTTACCCTGCTCAAGGATCTCCTCGATCCGCCACGCGCTGCGTTGCTACAGGATGCGGTTCGCATTCCGCGCGCCCGGATTTTTCTCGATGGCCGCATTCTGCAGGCCGCCGTGGACCCGCCTGCCGCCAGCATTGCCCGCTTCGATCTGGATGCGGCGCTCTGGCATTCCGCCGTCAGCGCCGGCGTGGACGCACGGCAACCGGTGACCGTGCAAAGCATTGCCGGCGCCGGTCCGTTCCGCGTCGCCACCAACGGCGAAGAATTTGAAGCGCGGGCCCTGGTGAACGCTTCGGGGCGTTGGTCGAACTTGAATCTGGCCCCGCCAGAGAATGGGAGGCGACCCGGGAAATGGCTCGGAGTGAAAGCCCATTTCTCCGAGCCGGCGTCCCAGCCGTCGGTGGATTTGTATTTCTTCGAGGGCGGCTATTGCGGCGTCCAGCCGGTCGCGGTCAGCGACGACAAGTCTGAGGCCGGGCGGGTCAACGCGTCGGCCATGGTGCGCGCCGACGTGGCCAGCTCGCTGCCTGAAGTCTTTGCCCAGCATCCGGCGCTCCGCGAGCGCAGCCGCAACTGGACTCTGCTCAGCGATCCCGTGAGCACCTCGCCGTTGATCTTCCGCAATCCTCAGCCCGAACGCGACGGCGTTCTCCTGGCGGGAGACGCTGCCGGCTTCGTGGACCCGTTCGTGGGCGACGGAATTTCGCTGGCGCTGCGCAGCGGATCGTTGGCGGCACAGTGCCTCGAGGCCTTTTTTGCGGGCGAGGCTTCCCTGCCCGAGGCGGTGCGCCGCTATCGCCGGTCCTATGAGTCGTCGCTGCTGCCGGTGTTTCGCGCGTCCTCGAAGATTCGCCGGATGCTGGTCCTGCCCGGATACGTTCGCCGGCCGTTCCTTTCTATTCTGGAAAATAGTCCTGCAATCACCAGCTACCTGGTGCGCAAGACGCGCTGAAGCCATGTAGGCGCGAGCGCCCGCGCTCGTGCGCGCCATCACGCAGCCGGAAGAGACACTCGATTGACCTAAACCACGCGGGGACGCCTCCCGGCTGCCGGCGGAGCGAGCTCAACGTTTTGCGAAAGCCGCGGGCGAGGGCGCTCGCGCCGACAGCCGAGGGCGGCTGTCCCCACGTGGTTCGGCATCCTCCGGAACCTGAGAGCTTATAGGGGTCCTTCGGCTGCGTCATGCGATTCGCAAGCGAATCGCATGGCTCCGCTCAGGATGACAAATCAGAAATATGGGTTAGCGCACGACCAGGACTTCGCGGATGTTGTCGCGGGCGAGAAAGAATTTGATGGAGGCAAAATCGCGGAAAAGATTTTCGATGTTGCGGTTGTTGAAAACGCGCTGCAGGCGGAACTTGCTGGGCGGCGCGCCTTTTTTTCCGTCCCCGCGAGCGATGTGCGACATCTCGAGGACATCGCCGCCCACGATGTGATAGCGGTAGCAGGGCGCGTCCGGGCCCGCTTCCTGGGTGTGGAAAAATGCCAGCAGCATGCCTCCCGGCTTAAGCAGCGACCAGAGCCGCCCCACCACCGGCTTCACCAGGCTTTCATCCAGATAGTCGGGAAGGTTCCAGCACAGCACGATATCGAACTCGGCACCGGGGTAGACCAGGTTCTCTTCTAAAAAGCGCTTGCTGTCGAGCGTGGGCTTGCCTGCCTCATCCTTGATGACCAGCGACGGATCGGTGGAGGAAATCAGCAGGTCGTCACTGTAGATCTTGTGACCGCGCTCGGTGCAATAGCGGATGTTGGCTGGGGAGGTCGATCCCAGGTCGAGTATGCAGAGCGTTTCTTCCGAATCCAGGGTCTTGATCAGCTGGGCGAGGCTGCTGGAGCGGCGTGTGAGCTTGGGCTCGCTGGGCCGCCGCCGAATCCTGCGCGGTGCTGTCTGAGGAACCGAAAATTTTCATCAAGCTTTACGTAGCTGACGCCGCCAACCGCTGGACGCCGGATTCATTCGCTCTTGCCGCGCCAGCGAAAGAACTTCGGGGCAGGAACTACTTGCCGTCGCTCGGGATCGCTTTCATGGCCACGGTGGCGGCCCCGCCCGCAGCCGCAGAACCTGCTACCGCGGATGCGCTGGCCGGCGGCGCCGGCTTGGCCCCTTCTGTCTTCGCAGCGTCCTTCTGGGTCGGTGTCCTTCTGAATATCGACCTTGCCCTTGAAGAACGCGCCCTCTTCAATGGCAATCCGCTGGGTCACGATATCGCCCACGGCGATGGCGGACTTGGTCAATTCGGCGCGCTCCGAGGCGCGAATGTTTCCATCCAGCTTGCCTTGAACGATCACGCCCTTGGCATTCACGTTGGCGCGCACCTGCCCGTGAGGACCAATGATCAGGCGGTTACCCGAGAGCTCGATGCTCCCCTCCACTTGGCCATCCACGTAAAGGTCCTCGCTGCCCGAAAGTTCACCTTTGATGATGACGGACTTGCCAATGTGCGCAAACTCTGCCGTCTTCGGCGTTTCCATGATTTTGGCCTCCTTGGGCACATCTACTGAACCGGACGCGCACGGGAATCCCAAGTCACCTGTGACTTGCCAGGGCCAGAAGAACTAATTGAAAGGAAACCCCGCAACCCTTCGCGAACGCCATTCGTGCTTCATCGAACTATATCCCACACCGATCACCGGGGCAACCTGCCACCTGTCCAATCGGCGGATTGACCCGTTGCCTTTAGCGGTTCCGGGTTTCCCACCCACGACTGGAAGACGATTTATACAACATGAGAGTCTGGTTTCTCGTCTAATCTAGCAGGAGCGTACTCTTTGAACCCATGAAGCCGACTCAATTCCGGACAGCCTCGCGTGTACTCCTTGCAGCGCTTGCCCTTGGCCTGGCAACGTGGTGCGTGGCGGAAGGGCCTCCCACGCTGCCGCCTCGTGAACTGGTGAGGCGCGCCGTCGAAAACGAAATCAAGAGTAACAACCAGGCTACCCGCTACATGTGTCTGCAGCGCAAGGAAACGCCGGCTGGTTCCCAGACCAAGCTCCTGGTGGAGACGCGCGACGCCATGGTTGGGCTGGTGGTGGCGAACAATGGCCAACCGTTGAACCGGGAACAGCGCCAGGCCGAATATGGCCGCATCGAACGATTCGCACATGACCCGGCTGAGTTGGCGCGCAAGCAGAGACAGGAAAAAGACAGTGCCGAGCGGGTCAACCTGATCCTCAAAGCGCTACCCGATGCTTTCCTGTACGAATACGATGGAACCGAGACCGGCAGGCCCGGACTGGGCAAACCCGGCGACGAGCTCTTGCGACTGAAATTTCGTCCAAATCCCAAGTACGATCCGCCTTCGCACGTGGAGCTGGTCCTGGTCGGCATGCAGGGGGTGGTGCTGATCGATGCCCCGAAACAGCACATTGCCCGAATCGATGGCACGCTGTTCAAAGATGTGTCCTTCGGATGGGGCATCCTGGGCCATCTCGATCGCGGAGGCCATTTCCAGGTCGATCAAACCGACATCGGCGACAACACCTGGAGCATCGCCCGCATGGACCTGGCCTTCACCGGCAAGATTCTTCTGTTCAAGAGCCTGGATATCAAGTCGACGGAGATCTATAGCGATTTCCATCTCGTGCCCCCGGACCTGACCTTTGCCCAGGGCATCCAGCTCTTGAAACAACAGCAAGCCGCAATCGCTCAAAATCACACGCCCAGCGAAGGCAGCAAATAGTTCTGTGTGGGGCGGGCGCCCTCGCCCGCCGCCTTTGACCTTGGTTTTGGGCTTGTCCTCACGGCCAGAAACGCTTCCCTCGAGCCGGAACTCTACAATCCCGAACTGCAAAATCAACGTCAAAGACGGCGGACAAGAGTGTCCGCCCCACACCCAGCTAGGGCGCTGTGAAGGCTTCTTTCCGGACGGCCAGCTTCGCGATCAAATCCTCGCGAATCCGGTAGCCGGTTCCGGGTTCGTCGCTCACCGCAATCGTTCCCTGGGCGCTCACCTTGACCTCGGGCTCGATGATATCTTCCGCCCAGTAGCGTTTCGAAGCGGACACATCGCCGGGCAAGCGGAAATTCTGCAGGGTGGAGAGCGCGATGTTGTGGGCCCGGCCCACGCCGGTTTCGAGCATTCCGCCACACCATACCGGGACGTTGTTGTCCTGGCAGACATCGTGCACCTTTCTGGCCTCGCTGAATCCGCCCACCCGGCCGACCTTGATATTCACGATCCGGCAAGCGCCGGTTTCGACCGCGGCCGCCGCGTCGCGGGCATGGCGGATGGATTCATCCAGACAGATGGCGGTCTTCAGTTCGCGCTGCAACCGGGCGTGATAATAGATGTCGTCATGCCACAGCGGCTGCTCGATCATGAGCAGCTTGAAGCGATCAAACTTGCGCAGGTGCTCGACCTCATCGAGGGTGTATGCGGAGTTGGCATCGCAGCTCAGGAGAATTTCCGGCCAGCGCGTGCGAATCCGTTCCAGCACATTTATGTCCCAGCCCGGCTTTACCTTCACTTTGATGCGGCGATAGCCGGCGGCAAGTTCGGTCTCGATTTTGTCCAGCAGCTGTTCGATCGAATCCTGAATACCGATTGAGACGCCGCACTGGATTTCGCGAATCGTGCCCCCCAGCAGCTTCCACAGCGGTTGTTGTTTCTGCCGGGCCTCGGCATCCCATAGGGCGTTTTCGATCGCCGCCTTGGCCATGCGGTGTCCGCGCACCTTGGCCATCAGCCCGGCCACTTCGTGGGCCGCGGCCAGGGGCTGTCCCAACACCGCGGGTGCCAGGTAATCTTTGATGGTGGACCAGGCGGTCTCAATCCACTCCGAACTGTAGAACGGATCTTCGCCGGCGACACATTCTCCCCAGCCCTCGACGCCATCGCACAGGGCGGTCAGCAGCAGGATGCGGCGGCTGTAGATGCGGCCAAAGCTGGTCTCGAAAAAATGGACGAGCGGCATGCGCACTTCGCGTAGCGTGATAGTCTCGATCTTCATAAGGACTTCAGGCAGGATACTGCCAGGTCTCTCCCCACCGCTCTTGCCAACGCCCAAGCAGGAATTTACCGGCGCCCTGCGGATCGCGTTCGTAACCCAGAACCGCCAGCCCAGCGGAAAACGCCTGCAAAAAATCCTCCCGATTGCGCTCCTGAACTTCCAGGGCGCGCCCGCGGGTGGACGGCGCAGCCTTCCATTCATAAATCTGAGCCGGAACCGAAATTGTCTTGAGGACCTCAAACTCCGGCTTGCGCGCCGGGCGCAGCAGGCTCTCAACCCGATTCGATTTCAGCCACCATTCCGCGACCAGCCGGTCGGATGGCAAGCCACCCTGCAGCGGCGAAGAGGTGATGCCGTACTGGTTGACGTGATAGCGGCGCGCGATGGCGCCCAGACGCTCGATATTCAAATAGGCATTCTTGATTTCGAGCGGATCGAACGTCCACTCGATCAATTCGAATCCCCGGGCCAGCGCGTCCTCCCGCTGAAAGAGCTTGATCCGGCGCCCCAGGCCGGCGTTCCGGTATTGGCCGCGCACCGCTAACATTTGCGAATGGAGATAGGAATGTCCGCCACGCCAGGCGGGCAGAGACAAAGCGAACGCCACCATTTTCCCATCGTCAAAGGCTCCGATGACCTGTCCACCGATCTTCTCGGCCACTACGAACAGGCGCAGCGGCACCAGTTCGGGGTCGGTGAAATTCCACACTTCTTTTTGCAGGCTCACACAGGCGGACATTTCACCCAGAGCATGGCAATTGCGGATCAGCAGGGCGCTCCCGTTCATCCCGCCTCGCGCTCACTGCCCCTGTGGTTTTCCGCCGAGCGGACCTTGGCCTGCTGCCACAACGACTCCAGCTCCGCCATCGATGCCTGCTGCGGGCCGCGTCCGGAAGCCCGCAACTGCTCCTCGATCCATTGAAATCGGCGCTTGAATTTTCGATTCGTCTTCCTCAGGGCCGACTCGGGATCGAGTGACAGATAGCGCGCGATATTCACCAGCACAAATAAAAGATCACCGACTTCCTCTTCGAGATGCTGCCGGAGATCTTCGGGCACCTGCGGCACGCCCGACCCGGCAACGCCGCGGCCGTGGGGTCGCGGACCCGGCGCCGGATACTCTTCCAGGGCCTGCTGCAATTCCGCCGTTTCCTCCTGCAGTTTTTCAAACAGGCCGCCGATGTTTGGCCAGTCGAAGCCAACTTGCGCCGCCCGCGAGCTGAGTTTATAGGCTTCCATCAACGCCGGCATCGCTGTCGAGACTCCCGCCAGAACCGACTCAGGAAGAGTCGAGTCTTTCTTGTCATCGCCGGCCTCTGCCGCCTTCTTCTTTTTCTCTTCCGCTTTCAATGCCTGCCAGTTCCGCAGCACCTGGGATGAAGTTTCAGCCTTCACATCGCCGAAAACATGCGGGTGCCGGTCAACCAGCTTGCTGCACAGGCGATCCAGGACTTCGTCGATCGAGAAGCTGCCCTGGTCTTTGGCCATCTCGGCGTAGAACAAAACCTGGAGCAGCAGATCGCCCAGCTCGCCGGGGAGCTCATCCCAGTCCCGATTGTCGATGGCTTCCAGGACCTCGTAGGTTTCCTCGAGAGTGTAGGGCTTGATCGAATCGAAGGTCTGCTCGCGGTCCCACGGACACCCGCCCGGACCGCGCAGCCGGGCCATGATCGACACGGCGCGTTCGAAGCGTTCTCCAGTGGTCGGCATGAGGCCCACACACTGTAAACGACCGGCGTGGGAATGGGCAATGAGTGCAGGAGTCTGGTTAGTGGCTCCATTCGAAGCCATCCCTATTACAACGTCGTCATCCTGAGCGGCCTTCAGGCCGTGAAGGATCTGGCGTGGAGCAGATACACCGCGTCCCCCTGCATTGGTGGCGATGTGCGCCAGATCCTTCGGGACTGGAGTCCCTTAGGATGACGTCCCGGTAAAGGGGATGGTTTCAAACTGAGCCACCACCAGGACTCTGTCCGCCTGAGCGAAGTCAGCCCATTCGTTTACGAATGGGCTGACGGAGTCGAAGGACCCATACCAGCTCAACGGCATCGCTTCTTGCTAGGAGGTGTCCCGCCCCCAAACGGCGGCGCTGGGCAAGCTTATAGGGGTCCTTCGACTCCGCCCGGCGATTCGCGAAGCGAATCGCGGGGCTGCGCTCAGGATGACAACGATTAAATGAGCCTCGATAACTTATTATTATGCAGTTGGTTATCCACAGTTGCGCACCTTGCGCTACAGGTCGATGACGTCTCCTCGAACTCAACCGCGAGGTTACCCTGCTGACCGACGTTATCTTTTCCGAATCGGCAAACGCGGGCAGGTTATCCTAAGAGGGTTCAACCGGCAGGCTCGCATCCGGGCCTCGATATGAACTACGCTCCTCCAATCCGGCGGCCGCTCGAAGGCGAGCGCTTTCAGGTCATCGTCATTGGCGGCGGAATCAACGGTGTTGCCATCGCCCGGGAATGCGCTCGGGCCGGCCGCCGCACCCTGCTGGTCGAGCAACACGACTTCGCCGCCGGCACCACCAGCCGAGCTACCCGCATCATTCACGGCGGCTTGCGTTACCTGGAGCATGCCGAGCTCGGACTGGTCCGCGAGTCGCTGATCGAACGCCGGCGCTTGCTGCGGGAGCGGCCGCACCTGGTTCATCCCATACATTTCCTGCTGGCGCTCGACCAGAACAGCGGGCGCAGCGCGCTCACCATACGCACTGGTCTTTGGCTGTATCGCCGGCTGGGCGGGGGCAAATTGCAGGCCGGATCGAGCCGCGCGGATCAGCGGAAGCTGGAGCGCCTGCTCGACTCCGGCCGGCGCTGGTCGGTATTCAGCTACGAAGATGCCCAGTGCGAGTTCCCCGAGCGCCTGGTGGCGGAGTGGCTGGTCGAGGCCATGGAGGCGGGCGCGGAGGCGCGCAATCACACGGAAGTTCTGGCCGTGGACGTCCGCCATCGCCGGGTTGCCGGGGTTCTCCTGAGAGACCGCTTGAGCAGGAAGGAAGAACGCGTGGAGGCCACCTGGATCATCAACGCGACCGGTCCCTGGGCAGACCGGTTGTGCCAGCGCTCCCGGGTGGAGACTTCCCAGCCCATGGTGGGCGGGGTCCGCGGCTCGCACATCGTTTTGCCCCGCTTCGCGGGCGCGCCTGACGCAGCCGTCTACACCGAAGCGATCGATAAGCGTCCAATATTTGTGATCCCGTGGAATGAGCAGGTGCTGGTAGGCACAACTGAGGTTGCGGACCAGGGAGATCCGGGCAAGGTCCAGCCTTCGCCGGAAGAGATCGAATATCTGGTGCGCTCCTTCGCCCACCTGTTTCCGCAGGTCAAGCTTTCGGCGGCGGACATCCGCTATACCTTCGCCGGGGTCCGGCCTTTACCTTTTGCGCCCAAGGAAAACGCCTCGGCGGTGACCCGCAGGCACTACCTGCACGATCACGCGCAGGATGGCGCCGAGCACCTGATTTCTGTGATTGGCGGCAAGCTGACCACGGCGGCGGAATTGGCGCGCCAGTGCGCCGCCAAAATAGGGGTGTCGCCGAAGTCCGCGAAAACCATGGCCATCGCCTCGGCGGAAAGCGCTGCGTTGCTGCTCGACCAGTGGGTGATCGAGATTGCCAGCGCGGGCGGAATTGGCGAAGACACGGCCCGCGGCATTGTCGAATGGCACGGCAGGCGCGCCCTGGACATCTCGCGCATGGCGCAGCGCCACCCGGACCTCCGCGCTCCGCTTTGTTCCCACAGCGAGCACATTGTCGCCGAAGCGGTTGATGCCTTTGCCGGCGAATGCGCCGCCACCCTGGGCGATGTGCTGCTGCGGCGCGTGCCGGTGGCGTTGGGCGGCTGCTGGTCCCCGGCGTGCAGCCGCGAAGCCGCGGCGCGGATCGGCGCCGCCATGGGATGGAACGATGCCCAATCGGCGGCGCAGCTGGAGGCATTCGAAATCGAGCGCGCCGCCTTCCTGCGCAAGCCGGCGCGCATGGATGCCGCGTTGCAGACCGCCGCAGACTGATCCTGCCCCGAACATCGGCACGAACCGCGTAGGGACAGCTGAGGACAGCTGTCCCTACGTGGTTCGTGGTGGGCGACTCTGATCAGCCGAGGGTGCGTGCCAGCAGTTCGGTATCATCGGAGATGATGCCGTCGACACCCCAATCCGCCAGGCGCAGCATGGCTTCCTTTTCATTCACCGTCCACACCAGAACCTGGAGCCCGGCGGCCTGAATCTCCTGCACCAGTAAGCGGCTCACCAAGGGCTGCTGCGGGATCACGTAGTCCACCGGCAGCTTGCGCCAGCGCGCCAGTTGCGCCGGCGTCTCGCAGATGATTCCGATCGCCACCGACGAGCTGCGGGCTTCGAGTTCCATGACAACGTCTGGAATGAAGGAAGAAACCACATAGCCTTGTCTGGGCGGAAATTCGTCCAAGGCATGCAGCACCTTCGATTCCAGGTCCTTCACTTTAAGCTCGATGTTGAGGAAGGCGCGCTGGGCATAACGCTGGATCACTTCGTGGAGCCGGGGCAATTTAGGCAACTGCCGCGCCCGCGTGTTTGCGATCTTGAGCTTTCCGACCCTGGGGTCGTGGCAGACAACGGCCGTCCCGCAGGCGGCGCGACGAACATCAAACTCAAAACCGTCGCAGCCCTGTTCGAGCGCGAGATCGAACGAGGCAAAAGTATTCTCCGGAATTTTCGCAGACGCGCGTGCGCCGCGATGGCCGAGCAGCAGCGGAGAGCGGGCCATGCGGCATTGTACGACTGAATCGATTTAGCAGCTGTGCATTACTGACGAAAAACTAGTCCAAATCGAAGTCCCGAATCGGCTTGCCCGTATCCGGAGATTCCTTGGCCTTCTTGACCGCCTCCTGGAACTTCTTCTCCAGCAGGCTGGAGGCATTTTTCTGGGCCTCGACGGACTGCCGGAAGATGGAGTCGCGCCGGATGTCCTGCTCCTTCATGGCCCGGGCAGCCTCTTCGATGTCGGCAAACATCTTGGGCTTGACGGCGGCGGTGTGAGCGATCACGCCCTTGATTTCGGCGTCTACCTTGAGGACTGCGTTGCAGCAGGGACAGGTCACCTCGAACGGGGAGACGTTCTTCGGCATGACCGAATCATACCGCAAAACCCTTAGTCATGACGCTCCAGCTTGATGGGGAAGATCTTGAACAGGGTAAGCATCTCCCAACCTAGAAGAACGATAGAGACGATCACCACCATAATGGCAATGGTCTCTCCGAAATTCAGGCGGTTGCGGTTGGGCTCGAAACGGCGGGCCACCAGGCCAAGAATATTCAGGGTGGCAAAGCCGAAAACCAGGGCCCACAGGATGTTGAATATGTCGCCTTTCTTGCTAAACTCCTCGAACAAGACGAGCGCCAGCAGCTGCATTCGGAAAACTGAATTCAGCCGCGTCAGGGATACGGGAAGAGAAGCCAGCAGCGAGGTCAGGGACACGGGCATGGGTGCGGTGTTTGGACGCCAACGGACGGAAACCTGATGGCCCACCAAAGGGAAAGATATTACGCTTTTCTGGCCCCGAAGTCAGCCGGTTGGCTAAATCCCTGCTGCGTCCCGCACCGTCCGTGTGGGGACGGGTCTCCGACCCGTCCAGGTCGAGCGAAGCTCGACAGGCCTTTTCTCGCCGCTTGCCCCAAGTCCAAGGAATCATCAAAAGACAAGCCGAGCTGCGCTCGATCTGGACGGGTCGAAGACCCGTCCCCACACAACCCGAATCTCTCCGCGCAAAATTATAGGGAAACGATCTGGTGATCCAGGCAGTCTGTCCGAAGCGTATCGTAGAGGCCGCGCAAAAGCTCGGTTCCATGGCGGGCCACGAAATAGACGCCGCCGATCTCCCGCTCCTGCAGGACTTTGTTGGGATAGAGGGCGTTGCCCAGCAGTTCTGCGTGGCGTCCTAAAATCTCGCTTTGCCGCAGCTCGGCCCGGGCTGCCCTGGAGCGCAACTGTTCGAGCTGGTGCTGCATCTTCGATCCGGCGTTAGCCGAGGCTTCCACCAGGGTCTTGTCCAGGCGTTCCAGCGATTGCTGAATCGAGCCCAGGGACTGCTGCAGCGACGACTCGGCGCGATCGAAGGCGGCTTGCAGGTCGGCGGGCAGAGTATGGGTTGCCAAAGATTCCCGCAACCCTTCGGGGCCCCGGAAAATATCGGTAACCGACAAGCCATAACGTTCAAGCAACGCTTGAGGTTTCGCCTCTATCAGGGTTGCGGAAAAACGCGGAAGGATCGGCGTAGCCCGCCCCAGCAGGGCTTTATAGACCACCGCGCCCTGGCCGAAGTAGGCTATTTCCGCCGCTCCGCCCACGTACGCCAGGGTGGGTAACAGGTAGTCCTGCACCACCGGGCGGAGCAATACGTTGGCGCTGAACTGCTCAGGCTCGGAAGCAATCCGACGCAACAATTCTTCCTGAGAGATAGTTCCGTCGTTGACCAGGAACTCCGCTTCCCTGCCATTTGCCCGGCGGTGCACCGGGACGCGCGCGCCATCGCGCAGCGTAAACAGAAGAGTTGACGAGGGCGTCACCTTTACCTGCTGGTGATACCCGGCGGCTTCGAGTTCCCGGCCGCGCGCCAGCAACGCGTCATCCAGTTCCGCCGCCCGTTCGATGGCGGCACTGTAAATGGGTGCGGCGATCCGGTGAACTTCCGGGTCCGAGGCATCAAGCAGGATTACGCCCCATTCGGCGAACAGCCGCGAGAACAGGCGAGCGAAGGCGCTGCCGAAGTTCTCTCCCGGGCGGTAGGACTCCCGCAGGAATTTCGTGACTTCGGAATCACCCAGGAATCCGGCGGCGGCTTCAACCAAGGGCTCAATCTCGGGACCAAACGTGACCGACCCAACGGGCGCATCGGGCAGGCCTCGAGTGGTGGACAAGAGTTTCTGCAGCGAGCCATCCGGTCCCAGAATCGAAACGTGACTGATCTCATCGAGATCGTGGTCGGTGGTAGCCAGCCAGAAGACGGGAACGCAGTCAGAGCCCGCGTCGGTGGCTTCGCGCGCCAGCCTCACGGTGCTGAGCGCCTTGAACAGCGAGAATAGTGGCCCCCCGAAGAGGCCAACCTGCTGTCCAGTAACCAGCGCAGAAGCGCCGGCGCGCAAACGAGCGATGTTCTCCAGAGTCTTGGGCGAGGCGTCCCATGCCCGGTTCTGCCGTTCGAGAATATCGGCGACCCGCGCCCGCCGGGCGGAGTCATAACTCACCGCCGCTGTTTCGTCTTTCAACCAGTCAGAAAAATGCGGGGAACGGGAGTAGAAGGGCTGGATGGAAGCGGACCATGAAAGAAAATCGGTGAAAAGCCGTGTGGTATGTGGAATCTGGCGGAATGGCAAACACTGCGCCTTCACCGGCAGCTCTCCTGACAGCGCTTCTTACCTGCTTGGACGAAGAAAATCATAGGTTGGTCAACACCCCTGATTCTAGCCGTATGCCCGTACTTGAGATGTCAGAAACGCCAGCAGGATGCTATTAAAATGCAGGCCCTGGGTGGTGGTGCAGTATGAAACACCATTGTTCAGTGTGAAACACCATTAAGGATTGTCATTCCGAAGCGCGGTATGGTCGCGCGAGGAATCTGCTGTTTTGCTGCCGGCAGCAAGCAGATTCCTCGCCGATAAACCTGGCTTCGGAATGACAAGAGGTTGTTTTTGTGCAAACTGCATCACTACCGGGCCCCGTGAGAGCTTACTGCTATTGTTATTGCTGCTGTTGTTCCTGTTGCAGGTTCTTGGGAGGAACCGGCGGGGGCTCCTGCGCCCTTTCGACCAGCAGGGACCACTCTTCTGGAACCGGAAGGCCTTGCTCGAGTTCAGGTGGTTCTACCGAAGCGGTCACGCGCACCGCCACCGACAGCTCGCTGGGCGTATGCCCGCGGAAAATTCCCCGGGTGGGCGGCACGTCAGCGTAGTCACGGCCGATCGCCGTGCGAATGTGGCGGTCGCCCGCCAGCAGGCAGTTGGTGGGATCAAACCCGACCCAGCCCAGCGGCGGCAGAAAAGCTTCCACCCAGGCATGGGTCGCGTCCACCACCGAGCGATCGTGGTCCTGGGCGCGGCGATAGAGATATCCGCTGACATACCGGCAGGGGATTTTCAACCTGCGCACCAGCGCAATCATGATGTGGGCGAAATCCTGGCATACGCCCTGACGGCTGGCGATGGCTTCGTCGATGGGCGAGTCCACCTTGGTGCTTTTGGGAACATACTCGAACCAGTCGTAAAGCCTCTGATTCAGCTCCCGCAACAAGCTGAGCGGATCGTCCCGCCGGCGAACTTCCAGCTGCTTGGCAAGATCGAGCAAACCCGGCGTGGGCTGGGCAAACTCGCTGGGCAGCAGCATTTCCCAGTAGTCCCCCATCTTCACCTGCGCATCGGCTTCGGCCCAGGCGTCGGCGGGCAAAGAAGCGGGAATTTCGGGGGACGGCTGCATATCCAGCAGCGATTCAGCCACGATGACAAGATAAGAATGCTGGCTGGGAATATCGAAATGGTGGATGTTATTGCCGACGTGATCGCGATAGGCAAACACCCGGCAGCGCGGGCTGACCGCCAGGTGAAAGGTAAGGCAACGCTGGTTGCCTTCGCTGCGGGGATGCATACGCGCTTCCATCACACTCTCGCTGACCGGAGAGGCGTAGTGGAATTTCGTCAGATGCTGAATGGAATAGAACATGAAACCTCGGTCTCCTATCCGGCCAACGCGGTCTGGATCGCGTAGTTCACGTAGAGCTCGTAGATAGTTTCGTGAATGTCGCGGCACTGCCGCAAAATATCGTGCAAATATGCGCCCACGTCCTGGGAGAGAATCTCGGAGATCTGCCCAAAGCTGAGTGACGCCTGCAACCGCCCCGCCAGCCGGGTCAACTGCGCTCCCCGCCGCTTCCCGCCTTCGCCGTGAACCGCATCCAGAGCGCGTTGCAGGCGATCGATGGAGTAGCGCACGGAATGGGGAAACTCCGGGTTCAGCAGCAGAAATTCGATGATGCGGTCGGGGCTGATGTCGGCGGTATAAACCTTGCAGTAGGCTTCGAATGCGGTGCAAGAGCGCAGCAAGCCAATCCACTCCAGATACTCGGCGGCCTCAGGGGTCTGATCGGGATGCCCCCAGAACTCGCGATGATACAAGCCGAGCAGCGTGACCGTGGCGCAGGCCCGCTCCATGTAACGTCCCACCTGGATAAAATGCCAGCCCTCGCCGTGGCTCATGGTCGAATCGGTCACGCCCTGGATGAGGTGCACGCCTTCAATCACCGCCAGCAGGAAGTCTGAGGGCAGGACGTCATCGGTCTCGTTCGGTTTGTGCCGCGTTACCTGATGGAACAGATGGTTGAGCCGCTGCCACTGGTCGGAGCTGATTTCTTCACGCACCTGGCGAGCGTTCTCGCGGGCCGCGGCCACACAGGCCGTGATCGACGAGCGATTCCCGGGATCGAAGGTGAGGATCTGCGCCACCTGGTAGGCGTCGCCGCTCCACGCCAGGTTGGGCGGATTTCCCAGCGCCGCCAGGACCCGCCGCCAGCGCCGGTCCGCGCTCGACGTGGACTCGTCCAGCATCAGGTTCAGATTCACGTCCAGCAGACGAGCCGCATGCTCGGCCCGCTCCAGGTAGCGGCTCATCCAGTACAGGTTGTCTGCGACGCGCGAGAGCATGCTATTGGTTTAGCACCCAGGTATCCTTACTGCCGCCGCCCTGCGACGAATTGACCACCAGCGATCCGCGGCGCAGCGCCACCCGGGTCAGTCCGCCGGGCACGATGGTCACTTTGTCTCCGAACAGCACATAAGGGCGCAAGTCCACATGCCGCGGCTGCAGCGTGTCATCGATGAAGCATGGCGCCCGGGAAAAGGTGATGGTCGGCTGCGCGATATAGTTCCGTGGATCGGCGACGATGCGATCATGAAATTCCTGCCGCTGTGCGCTGGTGCTGTGCGGCCCGATCAGCATGCCGTAACCGCCCGACTCGCCGACTGCCTTGACCACGACTTTGTCGAGATTCTGCAAAACATGCTGTCGCTGCGCCGGGTCGGTAAGTAAGTAAGTCTCCACGTTATTCAACACCGGATCTTCATCGAGGTAGTACTTGATGATCTTGGGCACGTACGCATAGAGCGCTTTGTCGTCGGCCACGCCGGTGCCGAAGGCGTTGGCCAGGGTCACGTTCCCTGCCCGATAGGCGTTGAACAGGCCGGAGACGCCGAGCACGGAATCCGAGCGGAATGCCAGGGGATCGATAAAGTCGTCATCGACGCGCCGGTAAATTACGTCCACGCGGCGAAGCCCGGTCGTGGTCCGCATATAGACGATGTTGTCGTGGGTGACCAGGTCGCGGCCCTCGACCAGTTCAATCCCCATCTGCCGCGCCAGGTAGGCGTGTTCAAAATAAGCGGAGTTAAAAACTCCCGGACTTAACAGCACAATGGTCGGCTCCGGCCGTCCTTCGGGCGAAAGCGACCGCAGCGTGCTCAGCAAAGCCTGGGTGTAGTGCTCGATCGGGCGGACGCCCTGGCGGCGAAACAGGTTGGGGAAAATCCGCTTCATCACCCGGCGGTTGGTCAGCATGTAAGAGACCCCGCTGGGCACGCGCAGATTGTCTTCGAGCACCACAAACTCCCCGCTGGGCATGCGGATCAGGTCGGAGCCGACCACCGCGACGTATACATTACGCGGCACCTGCAAGCCGCGCATCTGGCGGCGGAAATGCTTGCAGCTGTACACGATCTCGCGCGGCACGGTGCCGTCCGAAAGAATGCGGCCTTCGTGGTAAATATCGCGCAAGAACAGGTTGAGCGCGGTGATGCGCTGGGTCAGTCCGCGTTCGATGCGGCTCCATTCCGCGCTGGTGATCAGGCGGGGCAGCAGGTCATAGGGAAAGATGCGCTCCGTCCCCTCTTCCCGGCCATAAACCGTGAAAGTGATGCCCTGGTTCAGAAAGGCGAGGTCGGCGGAGTGCTTGCGCCGCCGGATTTCGTCGGCGGGCAGCGAAGAAAATGTCTCTAATAAAGGAGCGTAGTGCGGGCGAGGCTTGCCCGGACTTTCAAACGTCTCGTCATAGGCGTCATCGACGAGATAATTGTGCAGAACCGGGTGGTCGAAGCGGCTGATTTCCGCCAAACCCATGGCGAAGTATAAGGTGCGGCGTTCCGCCTAGGCAATAGAGTTCGGATGCAGCTTTATCGATAGCCAGCATCAGCAAAATAAGTATGTGTTTGTGTGGGACGGACACTCCTGTCCGTCGCCGTTGAAGTTGGGGTTGTTTGGACTTTGCTTTTGGACGTTGTTGTCGCGAGTCCACGGAAAGCTTCGGATCTCACGTCAAAAGCGGCGGACAGGAGTGTCCGCCCCACACATGCATAGGCTTTAGTGTTTGGCTTTGGAGAAATCAGCTACTGCGAATACGACGCCGTTGCGTTCGACCGCTCCGGCGCCGATCGTGTCCATGTCGGCGTCGAGCAGATTGGCGCGGTGATTGGAAGACTGCATCCACTGCTCGCTGACGTTCTCCACGCTCGATCCCGCGGCGATGTTTTCCGAAAGCCAGCTGAAGCGCGCGCCCGCCCGGGTCGCCCGGCTGGGCAGACTGGGTTCGCCGGCAAAGCCGTG
Source organism: Terriglobia bacterium (assembly GCA_963734455.1). Lineage (GTDB taxonomy): Bacteria > Acidobacteriota > Terriglobia > Terriglobales > Acidobacteriaceae > JAIQFF01. The sequence continues at coordinate 1,201,983 of CAVTHC010000003.1, read as the reverse complement.
CGAAATCGATCGCTGTTCCGCCATGAACTCGGCATGCTGGCGGGCGGCATTGGCCAGGGCCTCGTCCCACTTCAGGGGAGGCAGTCCATAAGCCTCGCGCTGCCGGTTGATGGCTTGAAAAAGCTGCTGCCCAGCCAGATCCGCTTTAGGTTGGGCAATCGCCGATGTGCATGAAAACACTACGCCAATCGTCAATATGGCGACCAGCAAGGTCTTCGAAAACGTGGTCATCAAGTCTCCCCGAGGATGGCTTCCTGTCTCCCATTATGATGCGCCGGCCATGCCCTCTCCTATCCCCCGAAGGTGGGTCCGGAGGCACCCCCAGGTCGAGCACCTTTTGTAACCTTGGCGACATCAAATGGAATGTTTGACTTCCAGCGGGTTCGTACCTAGATTGGAAGAAGGCTGAAAGAGGGCTCCCGGAGCCCGGTAGTCTGTTCTTTAAAGGCCATTCCCACCAGTGGGGGCGTCACGGCTTCGACGGAGATGCTTGCGGCCAAGAGGCATGCCAGGGTGCTCGCACCTGTAATCGTGGGCAAAATGATAATTGCCAATCAAGAAATGGCATACGCAGCCTAATTAATTAGGCAGCCGTTCTCCACAGCTTCGCCCTTGGGCTGTGAGCGAACGTCACACAGAGGGCTGCTCTTCCCGGCTACGTCTGGGCCGGGAGGCTAAGATTTCAGGCTAGCGGCTGCTGTTTCTTGTCCGTTCTGAGCAGCAGACGCGAACGTCCTCGGGTAATGCCGAGGGCATGAACGCGAATAAGCATGTAGTCTCTTGACCAGTAACATTTTCGGACGCGGGTTCAACTCCCGCCGCCTCCACCATTACTCTCAGTCGTCGGACGTCAGTCGTCAGACGTTAGCCAACGCGGAATAACTCTCTCGCCCGTGCCCTGGTCGCTTGGGCTCTGACAATCGAGACGTCCCGTCTGTCCATGGTTTCGTCCCCTTCCCTGGTTTCGTCCCGAAACTAACCTCCCACTGATTCCCCTCGGCGCGCTCGTCGTGTTCCATACCTAAATCAAAGCACGCTGGTAGGAAGTTGCAAGATACACTTATCAACAGGGAGAAAAGAAATGATCGAGGCTCTGCTAGCGGGTGGATTGTCGCTCGTCGGAGGTTGGGCCGGTGCTTATCTTGGTGGGTACCTAAAGAAAAAAGGTGAGAACCTTGCTACTCATGAGGACATCAACCAGCTCGTGGATCAGGTGCGGGCGGTTACTCAAACAACTAAGGAAATCGAGGCAAAGATTTCGAGTGACGTTTGGAACAAGCAGAAGCAATGGGAAATGAAGCGTGAAGTATTGTTCAGCGCGGCAAAAAGTATCGTTGACCTGGATAACGGGCTTCTTGCGCTCGATTCATTGCTTCGAGTGGACGATCCAAATGGCGATCATGGGCAGAAGCAAGGCATCAAGCGACTTCAGGGTTTCGGGATGCACAGAACAGATTCGATGAGACGAGGCTCTTGGTTGCAATTGCATGTAGTCGGGAGACGAGTACAGAGTTTGAGAATCTTGGAGTGTTTGTAGCTAATCTTGGTGCGAGGCTGACGAGGAAAGATACAGGGGCATATGGAGAATTGGGTAAGGAACTTGCAAGACTCTTGTTGCGAACGAGACTTGCAATTCGAAAAGATCTAGGAGTTGAGGGGACGGCTGAGCTGGTTTAAGAGAACTCGTGTACTCAATACGTACCTGACCGGCGTGTATTGAGCGCTTTTGTCGTATGTGAGCGTGGCGGGCTGGCCCACCCTTTTTCTCCGGCGGTGTTTGAATATGAGGCTGCCCCACCCTTGCGATTTATGCAAGGGTGGGAGAGAGGGTACGCGGGAAGGCACCCCAAATCTCGCGTTTTCCGCAGTCGCAGGATCGTGATCTCGGCATTGCGTCGGCTGGGAATCAGCCGCCAGTACTCGCCCCCTGAGCTGGCTTCGTCATGTATTTACTGAGGACGTCCACCAGACCCTGGTTTGGCACACACTGCTTTGCCGAAAAGGAAGACAGGATGTGATCCAGCTCATTCTCGGACAGGCCTTTGAAGAGGCCGGCGTAGAGCGGCTGCATCAGGGTGCCCGTGTAGAAGCACAATAGGGTCTGGCTCATGCACCGTACATTGAGTCGCGCATCCAACTGCGGATCACCAACCACTTGACCGATCTGGTCAGCAAGCTGAGCCGTTGCGTCCTTTACCGGCGTTGGCGGTAGCCACTTCATCCAATCGTCGGTGCCCAGAGCAACCTTCTTACGAAGAAGATCGCTGATGCGCTCCATGTACGGAGATGCAGGGTCGAGGGTCAGCATACCCATCACGCCAACATCTTTGTAATTCCACGTTGTCCAGTGCGTCTCGTGACTTTCAAAGATGCCAATCTGATCGTCTAACGCGCGAAGCCGGTCACCACTCTCATCCGCAGGCCCGTTAAAGACAGACCCAAACTCGCCAACCCACAGCGGAACGTTATGCTGCTGGGTGAACTTCGTTCCCTCGGCATCGAGGAAGAAGCGCTCCTGTTTTGCCAGATCCCAGTCCTGAGCACTGCCCGCCGCAGCCGATCGCGGATGGATGGTGCCAGGGTATCGGCCAGGTCCAAACCCAGGCACAGTGTAGTTATGTGAACTGTAGGCGAGGTTATCGTCGAAGGGTTTCTCCAGCCCCGAGAAGGCCTTTGCGTAGTCATCACCTTCAAGGAAGATAATGTGTCTGGAATCGATCTTGCGAATCTCTGTAACCAGGCGCCGGTAGACGGCATTCATGCGGTCAAAATTGGGCCTGTAATTGGAACCCACGTTCCATGGATAGTCGCCCAGGGCGTTGTTCGCACAAGGCTCGTTCAGCACATCGTAGCCGGCGATGACAGCCCGGTTCTTGTAGCGCCGCGCAAACTCCTGCCAAAGCGCAACGAAGCGATCCTGATAGAACGCAACCTTCCAGAAAAGGCTGATGCGCGATGCGTTGTCAGAATGCCAGTGGACATTCTGCCACCCCTGCGCCGAATGAAGGTCCAGAATGGCGTAAAGACCATGTCTTTCGCAGTGGCTTAACACTTTATCGAGACGGGCAAAACCTGCCTCTATATATTTGAAAGGAGCGGCATCGTCCTCGAAGTGTCGATAATTAAGAGGTATCCTGACCACGCTGGCGCCGGCCTTCCTGAGAAAGATCACATCGTCTTCATTGAAGAAGTAGTCCAGCACGCGCTCGAAGAAGAACTGTGCTTTGGCCGGACCCAGCACCTCCGCCATCTGCGCGCGGAGAGTATGCTCCGCGCCTGGGTGCCCATTAATGAAATCCTCCATATTCATCCAGCCGCCCGGACAGGTTCCCCTCAGGCGAACCTGTTTCCCTTTCGCATTGACTATGTGACGGCCACTGACGTGAAGAAACTCCATCTTGTGGTCCCCCTCATGACTGTCCGCTGCCTGTGGACCGGCAGTTTGATCGCCTGCGGCTGCCACTCCATTTCCCGTGAGCGCTACCGCACCGGTCAATGCGGCTAGCTTGAGAAATTCACGCCGTGGCTTCAGATTGCTTGCTTTCTTTGTCATAAAACCTCTTCCGAGAATTTGGTTTGGCGGTTAGCGACCGCGGTGGTTGGCCCCATTCCAATTCTCATTCTAAGCTTTCATTTGCGGAGTGAGCGGAAAACCCCCAACCGAAAAATACGGGGGAGAGGGCGGCGGCGCAGCATTCCCGTTGCCTTTGGACGGCCCGCCCTTCGGCGTGTGGCCCATTGCCTTCAACATTTCGGGAGAACCGATGGGCTTTCCAGTCAGGTCAGGCGGGCGTAGTATTGAGCCGCCAGCACAGCAAAACCGAAATCCAGATGAGGTTGGAAAGCATGGCCAGAGTTCTTGTAATCACGGGGGATGGCGGTGAGTCGTATGAAGCGCTTTATGCAGTTCACCGGTTTCGGGAGGAGGGCTGGGAGCCCGTGGTTGCGGCTCCGACACGCCGGAGGCTGCATCTTGTGATGCACGACTTCGAGCCGGGATGGGACACCTACATCGAAAGAGAGGGATATGGGCTCGAGGCAGATCTGGCATTCGATCAGGTAAGAGTCGAGGACTATGACGCAGCGCTCATTCTTGGCGGCAGGGCGCCCGAGTACTTGCGGAACAATGTCCGTTTGTTGGATATGGTCCGGGCTTTCGATCGAGCGGAGAAGTGGATCTTCGCCATCTGCCATGGCATTCAAGTGCTGGCTGCTGCAGGGCTAATCAGCGGCAGACGTGTGACCTGCTACGAACATGTGCGCCTCGAAGCGGAGCAGGCCGGAGCGATCTATGTCACCGACGAAGCGGTGTGCGACGGGCGCATCGTGACGGCACAGACTTGGCAGTCGCATCCGCAATTCTACCGTGAGATCTTCGCGCGCGTTTCTGGCAAATCCATTCTTGAATGTACTCAGCAGGACGGCCAGGCTATCTCCTAGTGAATGATTCCAACCTCGATTGGAACCATGCAAGCTTGATGGATGGCGAAAGGCATACCCATGAGAATTCAGATCGGGCCGCAGATAGTGCACGTGTTAGGTATGGCAACGCTGGGGCTCATGCTGAGCATGGCGGCATCGGCTCAGGCCAGGCCTTCCGTACCTCCACACGCAAAACTGTCGCCGCTTTTTAATGGAAAGGATTTGACCGGCTTCGACACCTTGCTCGAGAAACAAGGTATCAACAGCGATCCCAACAAAGTCTTTCAGGTTGAAAAAGGCATACTGCACATCTCGGGGCAGGAGTTCGGCGGGCTTGTAACCCAGAAGGAATATGAAAATTATTACCTGCGCGCCGAATTCAAATGGGGCGAAAAGACGTATCCGCCACGAGAGGGGAAGGCCAGGGACAGCGGCATTCAATACAACATCACCGGGCCGCTCAAGGTCTGGCCGCGGATGATGGAATTTCAGATCAATGAAGGCGGCACGGGCGATATGTGGGTGGTCGGCGGCACCGGCGCGACTGTGGACGGCAAGGTGTATGAAAGCACCTCATCCGGGCCGGGCGCATACATTCGCATCCCGCATATTGGCAGGGGCCCGCTGGTCAATGTCACCGGACATCGCGATCCGGTAAACGATCTGGAACGGCTGCACGGAAAATGGAATGTCCTGGAACTGGTGGTTGATCACGACCGGATTATGTATTTTGTAAATGGAAAACTCGCCCTCCTGGGAACGAATGCAAACACCACAAAGGGCAAAATCCTCTTTCAATGCGAAGGGGCGGAAGTGTATTTCCGCAACATGAAAATCGCGCCGCTGAAATAGTTGACGCTGAAATATTAATGAGGCGTCGAATTGAATCGCGAGCGTGCCCCGTTTCGGCGACGGACCCGGTCTGCGGGCAGGAGGCTAGACCGCCAGGACGCTGGGCTCGCGGCGGGTCGAATCAAAGTGCTCTCGGAGCGACTCATAGCCGCGGCGGGTGAAGCGGATTATGCCGCGCTCCTGTTCCTCGACGTAACCTCCATTCCTGAGGTCGGCAATGACTTCCCGGGCCGATGAAGAATCCAGAATCTGTTTAGGTAAGTTGACGAAATGGGCGGTATCTGCTTCATAACACTCCGTCAATGCGGCCAGCAGTCCGTCTCGGATTGATAAGTTGTTCATTTTGGCGCTCTCCCGTCCGGAATAAGACGATGCTATGCGGCCGGGAGCGCTTAAGAAATGGCCCACAGGTGCCAGAGGGCGTTACCAAGGTCACCACTACAGTTCCCCCGACATCACCACGCAAAGACCATCAACCACGAAGGACACGAAGTACCACGAAGGAAACCCTGCCTGGGTGGGGCGTGGTTTGTGCTCGCTGAAAGCCGCTACCAGCACGGCATTCCGGGCGTGAGGCCGCCTTGATTGTGAAAACATTTTCACCCTGTCCTGCAACTGCGGCGCAAAGCCTTGATATCGCTTCGGCAAGGTTTGGTATGGGGCTTGCATATTGTCCAGGTGAAGTTGAAAACGGGCAGCAGGAACTCAAGGCCGTCTCCCCGCACCTTGGTCCTGGATTCTTCTAGGTCGGAGGCAAATTCGATGAAGATTACATTGTGCTTATTGGGCATTGTTTGTTTCGCAGGGATGGCCTTCGGGCAGTCCGCAACCACCGCCAGCGGCATGAGCGCTGAACCGGTGATCTACGAGTTTCAGAGTCATGTGGGACACGCCTCGCAGCAGGGCATGGGACATGCGCAGGACATCATGGAGCAATCCATCAACGTGCAGGCCCACGGCGTAAGGCCGCTGTGGGAAGTGGCCACGCCGGCGTACGTGGTTCCGCTGGGCGATTCCGCCCGCCTGCTGAGGAAAGAGCACATGTTCGCGAAGAAGGCTGAGATCGTCTGGAACAACTAGTCAACGATTTCGCCGCATAAGTTTACTTGGCCGAGGGTGCCCCATCTGTCGCGCGTCTACGACAGATGGGGCATTTTTCTTTTTGCGCTGTCATCCTGAGCGGAGTGGAAACTTCGCCCTGCGAAGTTTCCGCGGAGTCAGTTCGCTCGCGAGCGAGCGAACCTGCTCCGCTCAGGATGACAAGTTCGCTGGAGGACGGTACACTGCGTGCGAAAGTGCGCGTTTCCAACGACCACGAAACCATGCCTAAACAGAAGCTGAATGTTGCGATGATTGGTACGGGGTTCATGGGCAAGGCGCACTCCAACGCCTTTCGCCAGGTGACGCACTTCTTCGATGTGCCCTACCAACTGGTCCTGAAAGTTGTCTGCGGACGCAAAAAGCCCAAGCTCGAGGCTGCGGCGGCGCAGTGGGGATGGGAAGAAGTTTCGACCGACTGGCAGGCGGTGGTGGCGCGTCCTGACATTGATGTTGTCGATATCGCGGTGCCCAACGTCCTGCACGCTCCGATCGCGATCGCCGCGGCCAGGGCGGGGAAAATGGTGTGGTGCGAAAAGCCCCTGGCGACGTCGCTGCAGGAAGCCGAGAGCATGGCCGAGGCGGTGCGTCCGGTCCCTAACCTGGTCTGGTTCAACTATCGGCGAATTCCTGCCGTGGTTTTCGCCAAGCGGCTGCTCGACCAAGGCCGCCTGGGCCAGACCTTTCACTATCGCGCACTTTATCTGAACCAGTCGGGCAACGATCCCAGCAAGGCTGGAACCTGGCGCTACAAGCGATCCGAGGCGGGGCTGGGAGCGGCGGGAGATCTGCTCTCGCATTCCATCGACTCGGCGCTTTACCTGAATGGGCCGATCACCGAGCTGACGGCCATGACTCACACTTTCGTTCCGGGGCGCGACGTGGACGATGCCACATACTTTCTCGCCCGCTACGCCAACGGCAGCGTGGGCACGTTTGAAGCCACGCGCTATGGAGTGGGATGCCGCAATCGTCATGCTTTTGAGATTAACGGGTCGAAGGGCATGCTGCGTTTCAACCTCGAGCACATGAACCAGCTCGAATTTTACGATGCCGCCGAAACGCCCAACCAGCAAGGCATGCGGAACATCACGGTGACGGGTCCGGACCATCCTTATTCGGAGAATTTCTGGAAGCCCGGGCACATCATTGGCTACGAGCATACATTTATTGCTTTGTTGGGAGACTTCCTCGGAGCGCTGGCGCGGAAAGAATCGCGGTTTCCGGACTTCGATGACGCGGTCGCGGTGCAGCGAGTGCTGGATGCGGTCGAGCGGTCGGCGGCTTCGGGCGGCTGGGTGAAGATGCAGTAGTCCGTATCGTGCCAGACGGTGTCTTCCCCGGGCGGGAGCCTACGGCCCCACCGCCACTTTTCCGGTCAGCTCGATCTGCGCCGCCGAGCGCGCCACGTACACATCGAAATCGCCGGGCTCGACCGTCCAGTCCTTCTTCTTGACGTCGTAGTAGGCAAAGGCGCGGCGGTCGAGCTTGACTGCGACTTGCCGGGTTTCGCCCGGAGCCAGGCTGACTTTAGCGAATCCCTTCAGCTCTTTCTTCGGACGGGGCACGCTGGAATGGCGGTCGCCGACGTAGACTTCCGCGACCTCCGCGCCCGAGCGACTTCCGGTATTGGTGACTTCAAAGCGCACCTCGACCGGACCGGCTGACGTCGCGGGCGACACGGTGAGATTCTTGTACGCGAAAGTCGTATAAGAAAGACCGTAGCCGAACGGAAACAGCGGCTTCACTCCCGACTTGTCGTAGCCCCGGTAGCCCACGAAGACGCCCTCGGTGTAGGCCACCTTCTTGTCTCCGCTCTTCGGATAGTAGGTGTCATGCGCGGGATTTTCTTCCCAGCGGCGGTCGAAAGTCATGGGCAGCTTGCCGGACGGGCTGAACTCTCCAAACAGCAGTTGGGCCAGCGCGGCGCCGCCTTCCTGTCCCGGAAACCAGGCCTCAAAGATTGCGGGAACGTGATCGACCCAGGGGGTCATGTCAACGCCGCCGCCTGAAGTGACGACCACAACCGTGTTTTTATTCGTGGCCGCAACCTGGTTGATAAGCTCATCCTGCCCCGGGGGCAGAACAAACATGCGGTCGGCGCTCTCGCCTTCGATGTCCTGATTGAAGCCAACCGCCACGACTACCGCGTCCGCCTGCGAGGCCACGGCTTTGGCTTCGGCGCTGACCAGGTCGTCGGGCCGCACGATACCGAAATTCAGTTTCGTCTTGCCCCAACCCTTGCGGACAAAGTATTCGAGCTGAACCTGGTGGGGACCGGACGGCAGCGAAATCTTGACCTGACTCAGAAACGCGTAGGCCTGGGTCCAGTCGTCAACCACGATCTTCTTGTCGATATACAGCCGGTAGCCGCCGTTCTCTCCCGGCCCCTGGACGAATACAAGGTACGGGCCGGGGGCGCTCGGGGTGAAGTAGCCGGTCCAGCGAATCGAGATATCGTTTGCGGCCATGCCTCCGATAGTTCCCGGATCGTAGCTCGCCTTCTGCTCCACTCGCTCGATGCCGGGTTTGCCGGAAAGAGTCGCGTTGTCGTAGAACTCCGCTTTCAAACCAGCTTTACCTCCGCTGGCCTCGGTGGTGAACCTGGTCAGGCCCGCCATTTCATCCAGGGTCGGAACGCCGGCCGCGTAGTAGACCTTGGCGCTCGTGCCCAGGTATTGGGCGATGCCCTGCAGGAAACTCACCGCCGCGAAGGGCTGAACTGCGCCGCTGCCGCCGCCAACCGGCTGCGCGGGATAGGCGTCCGGACCGATCACGGCGATGGACTTGATCTTTTCCTTGTCCAAGGGCAACAGATTGCCGTCGTTCTTCAGCAGGACCATGCCCGACCGCGCACCCTCGAGCGCGACCTGGTCTCCTTCGGCATTGAGCCGGGGAATGGAGGTTTCGGTCTGTTCGCGATCCATCCAGCCAAATCGGATGGCCGTTCTCAGGATGCGGCGCACCTTGTCGTCGATCGTGGCCTGGCTGACTTTACCGGCGCGGATCGCGGGCAACAGCAGCTCGCGATTCATGAATTTTCCGGAAGGCATCTCGAGATCGAGTCCGCCGTTCGCCGCCCCTACTGCATCGTAGGTGGCGTCCCAGTCGGACATCATGATGCCCTTGAAGCCCCACTCCTTCTTGGCGACGTCAGTGTTGAGATATCCGTTCTGCGTCAGGTGGAGGCCGTTGGTGAGGTTATAGGAATCCATCACCGCTCCCACGTTGGCTTCCTTTACCGCGGCCTCGAAGGGGGGAAGATAAATTTCGCGCATGGTGCGTTCGTCGATGATCGAATCCGTGTTGTGCCGGTCAAACTCGGAATTGTTTCCCATGAAATGCTTGACCGTGGAGCTGACCCCCTGGCTCTGCATTCCTTCGATGTAGGCGACCGCGGTGCGAGCCGCCAGAAAGGGGTCCTCGCCGAAGTACTCGAAATTCCGGCCATTCAGGGGCGAGCGATAGATGTTCACTCCTGGCCCCAGCATGAAATGCACGCCCCGGGCGCGGGCGTCCTGGCCGACGACGGTCCCCATCTTTTGGGCCAATTCCGGGTCCCAGGCTGCCGCCATGCCCACTCCGCCAAAGGCAGTGGACGCGCCGTAATTTCGGACGCCAATGGGACCGTCCGACATTTTCAGCCGGGGTAAATGGATGTGCGCGGTGTCGCGAATGTAGAAATCATCCACGCCGCCAATCAGGTCCACCTTCTCTTCCAGGGAAAGCTGTTTGAGCAGCGACTCGACGCGGGTTTCAACGTCGGCCGGCGCAGGTTGCGCGGTCTGGCACAGGACCGGCAGGGCCGAGAGCAGAAGAACCGCCGCTATCGATTGCACGCGAACGAATTTCATCCATCGGGCCTTCATCCCGTGACCTCTGCGAATCATGCCGACCTCCGTTTTAGATTCTTATCGCCGTTCTTACCGCTGTTCTTATCGCTGTACTCGTCCCGAGCCGTCACCTTTGAGCAGGGCGTTGACTTCGTCCGCGGTGGAGCGGCTGAAGTCGCCTTGCTGGGAGTGTTTGAGGCAGCTCGTGGCCACGGCGAATTCGAGCGCCTTCTGATGTGTGGGCAGCACCTGGAGACCGTAAATGAGGCCGGCGGCGAAGGAATCGCCCGAGCCCACCCGGTCCACAATGTGGGTGATTTCGTAGGACCGGCTCACGATGAACTTTTGCCGGTCGTTGAGACAGGCCGACCAGCCATTGTGCGACGCGCTTTTCGACTCGCGCAACGTGATGGCGATGGCCTTCAGGTCGGGATATTCGGCCAGCACCCTGGCGGTCAGCTTCTCGTATTGCGCGCGATCGAGTTTGCCGGAGTGCACATCCACTTCCGCCGCGATGCCCAGCGCCATTTGCACATCTTCTTCATTGGCGATGGCGATATCGATATTTTTTACCAGCTCGCGCATCACTTCCGCGGCCGGCTTTCCCCACTTCCAGAGGTTCTTGCGATAGTTCAAATCGCAGGACACCGTGATTCCCTTGGACCGCGCCTTATTCACCGCCTCGAGCGCCAGGTCGGCGGCGGAGCTGCTGATCGCCGGAGTAATGCCGGTAACGTGGAACCAGCCGGCATCCTGTAACGCGCGCTCCCAGTCGATGGCTCCGGGCCGGGCCAGGGCGATGGCGCTGTTCTCGCGGTCGTAGACCACCTTCGACGGACGCTGGTTGGCGCCGGCTTCGACGTAGTAGACGCCCATCCGTCCCTTGCCGCGGACGATCCTCGAGGTATCCACGCCGAAGCGGCGCAGTTCGCCGACCACGGCGTCGGCCACGGGATTCTTTTCGGGCAGGACGGTCACGAAAGCCGCGGGCAAGCCTAGTTGGGCGAGCGCCACCGCCACATTGGCCTCTCCGCCGCCAAAGGTGGCCACGAACTGGCCGGTTTGAAGAATGCGTTCGAAGCCCGGCGGCGCCAGCCGCAACATGATTTCGCCAAAAGTAACAGTCGTCTTTGCCATGTTCCCAGGTTCGGTCCTTTTATGTAGTTTCTCTTTGCGGCTGTTGCAGCCTAGCGGCGCTTCTTTTCCTTGCCCGCGACCAGTTGGAGGCCCAAGGTCGCCAGGACGACGTCCTCGCTCGACGACAGGCCGCTTACGGCCACGGCGCCCACTACCTGGCCGTCTCTCCACACCGGGATACCACCGCCCCAGCCCACGAACTTGGGGTCGCCGTAGTAGGCAATGTCATGGCCCTTTTCCGGATGCCGGGCCTTCTCGCCAATATCCTGGGTCGACTTGCGCTCCCGCGCCGCGGTCCAGGCTTTGTTGGCGGCGATGCGGATGGAAGACACGGGAGCGCCGTCCATGCGGGCAAAGGCGATCAGCTCGCCGTGGGAGTCGGCCACGGCAATCACCGCAGCTTTCTTCATCCTCAACGCCTGCTCGACAATCCGATCGATGATTTGTTTGGCCTCGGAATAGTCTATGGTCTGCGTGGTTTTCATGAGCGGTTTCTACGCGGGCGGACCCTTCAGGGCTGATCCCCGGCCACGCCGGCGAGCGCAATGGATTGTAAATCAAGCGCCTGCCCGCGACACGGCGGATTTCAGGGGCACAGACTTTCAGATCGAAAACGTCGCGCGCAAAAAAATGGACCGGGCGAAGTATGCCCGGTCCAGGATAACTGCAGGTTAAAACTCGAACTTAAGCGCGAACTGAATCAGGCGCGCTTGAGCATTGCCGATCGTGCTGGTCACGACCCCGAAGTTCTTGTTTCCGTTCCCGGTAGCCGGATCGAAACAGCAGGTGGTGTTCGGAGGTCCGAACTGAGGATGATTAAACAGGTTGAAGAACTCGGTGCGGAACTCGAGGTTGCCCCATTCTCCGATGGAAGTCTTCTTGAAGATCGCCCAGTCGAAGTTGTTGATGCCCTGCTGGCGCAGATTCGAATCCACACGCGTTTCGTTACCGAAGCCCCAGTCTGGCGGAGCGACGAAACAAGCGATGTTGAACCAGCCGCCCAACCTGGAGGTGGGGCTTCCGGAGGTGGACTTGTCGCAACCCGGGACCACGTCAGGCCTGAGGCCGCCGATTCCGACGCCGGCGCCGGAAAGCGATGTGCCCTGGCTGCCGAAGCTGATCTTCAACGGGAACCCGCGCTGGAAGGTGGTGATACCGTCAATGCCCCAGCCCGAGACCAGTTTGCCGCCGACCCCGCCCACTCCGTTCAGGTACTTCTTTCCCCGGCCGAAAGGCAGGTCAAGGACGTAGCTGGCGACCAGGCGCTGCGAAACATCCTGCGAGGAGAGCGAGCGCTCGCCGTTGAGGTTGTTCCAATCCTGGACTCCGCCCACGCCACCCGTGGTTCCACCTTCCAACCAGGAGGTGAGAGTGTCGGTGTTGGACATCAGTTTGGCGTTGGTGTAGGCCACCAGCAAGGTGCCGCCGCCCTGGAAGCGCTTGGTGACCGTCGCCTGCAGCGAATTGTACGAACTGCCGCAGCACCCGAACCCGTTGTAGTTCAGTCCTCCATATTGCGGGAAAGGACGGTCAAGTTGGCCAACCGTGAGACCGGCAGGACCTAAGCTGCCGGGCAGAGTCTGGTTGAAGGGGTACGCAGCGCACAGATTGCCCAGCGGGCAAACTTTTTGCGCGATCGTAACCGGCTGTGCGTTAGCGGCCTGCTGGGCTGCCTGCGCGATGAAGTGGTCCGGGATCTGGTTGACGTTGGTGTTGAACTGCTCCAGGTGGACGCCGTGCGAACCCGCGTAAGCCACGTCAGCAAAGAAACCGCCGGGCAACTCACGCTGAATTCCGAAGTTGTACTGCTCGACGTATCCGTACTTCTGCTGGTTATATGCGGTGGCCGAGAAATTTGAGGCGTTGACCGCGTACTGCGAGACATTAGGCTGAGGATTCCGCCCGGCTACAGCAACCAGGTTCGGGCCGAATGGACCCAGCGTGGTGCAGGCAAAGTTCGCGGCACCGCCAGTACCTGTCAATGAGCAACCGCTCGAAAAGGGGTCAGTAGCTGTGGGCCCCAGCGTGCTGGCCGGGAACAAACCCTGGTTGTTGCTGGCAAAGAAGTTTGAAGTCGCGCTGCTTACCGGATCGATGTACGGATTGGTTCCGAACGAAACATAGTTCGGAATGAAGAAGATTCCGTAGCCGCCGCGGATCACAGTCTTCTGATCGAAACTATAAGCGAACCCGACCCTGGGCAAGATTTCCTTGTAAGAAAGGGGGAGGTTGTTGCGGCTGGTGTTCGATCCCGTCTTGACCAGGAAGAGGTCTCCAGGACACGAACTGCCAGCTACGCCGCTGCAACCGGTCACCGAGGAGTTGGAGACGGCCGGATCAAAATAGGTCATCCGATCGAAGCGCTCCGACCACGGACCCTGAAGTTCGTAGCGCAGGCCGATGTTGATGGTCAGTTTGCTGGTGGGGTGGTAGTTGTCGCCAAAGTAAAAGGCGCGATAGGTTTGCTTGCCGGAAACCGGTCCCGAGATGACGAGCGATCCAGTGGTCTGGTTGCCGAACGCTGCGCCCTGCCCCAGTCCGTATCCCAGCAGGAAATCAGCAAAGTCGATTCCGCCGGTGGCGCCGGAGGCGTTCTTGGCCAGACTGGACGTCCACGAACCGCCGAACGAGATCAGTCCGCCGCCGGTGTTGGTTTGCAGGTAATTGTCGTAGCCTTCCTCGAGTTGTCCGCCCCACACGAAGGTGTGGCGCCCGCGAATCATGGTGACCTGCGGCGAGAAATTCCACTGGGTATTGAAATCGTTGATCGAGCTTTGCCCCTGGCTGCAGGTGACGGTGGGGTCAGACACCGCAAAGCATGGCGTCAGCGGTGTGCGCTCGGTGTCGGGCACCAGGCCGTTGTAGGACGCGGGCCAACCTTCCTGCGTCATATCGAAGCCCGCGTTGATGGGCAGGCGGAGATAGTGGAAACGGCTGATGCTGATGTTGAAATCAGCAATGGTGGTCGGACTGAAGGTATGGGTGTAACCGATGGCCAGGCTCTTGCTGCGAGTGTTCTCCGCGCAGCGGTCCTTGCAAAAGCCGGTGCCGAATGGGTCCTGGGCCAGGCTCAGCAGCTTCCAGTATGAGAAGCGTCCGAACACGCGGTTGGTAGCGTTGATGTTCTGGTCGATGCGCGTGACATACTCATCCACGTTGCCGCCGGTGCTGGTGGCCTTGATAAAGTTATTGGTTCCCGGCGCGGCGGTGGGGTTGGTCGGAAGAGGAATGAATCCGAGCAAGAACGCCGAGGTGGGATTGATGCGATCCGCGGGAATCACGTTTCCCGAAAATGCGGTACGAGGACAAATACTGTTCGCTGCGCAACTCGGATCGACCGAGAGCGGATCAAAGATGGTGGGCACGCCGGCAGCGGAAAAGTCTCCGGTCCGTTCGGCGGCGGTGGGCACGATGGTGGAAAACACCGTACCTGAACGCAGACGATAAGCTTCCCAGCTGAAGAAGACGAAAGTCTTGTCTTTGACGATGGGACCGCCAACCGTGGCTCCGTACTGGTTCTGGGTGAACGGCGGCGGCTCATTCTTCAGGCCGTTCGCGATCTGAGATCCCTTCAGGAAATATTCGTTGGAGTTGAAAACCTTGTTGCGCAGATACTCGTATCCCGACCCGTGCCACCGGTTAGTTCCCGACTTGGTGCTCAAATTCACCACGCCGCCGGAGAACTTGCCCCATTCCGGACCCAGGTTGTTGTATTGCACCTTGAATTCGCCGATGGAGTCCTGCGTGGGGGTTAACAGCGGCAAATTGATGTAGCCGATGTTGAGCGGCTGGCCATCCAGGTATTCCGCGCTCTGGTTGGCGAAGGAACCGCCAATCTGGTAGTTGGCGAAGTCAAACGGATTCTTGCCGACCGGCGAGCCGGTCGTGCTTCCCTGCGGAACCACCGACGGAGCCAGGGCTGCGAGACTGTAGATATTGCGTCCGTTCAGAGGCAGTTCATTGGCCTGGCGCTGCTCGACCACCTGACCCAAAGATGAGGTTTCCGACTGCAGGAGGGGAGTTTCAGAGGTTACTTCGACGGTTTCCGTGGCCTGGCCGATGGGCAACGACACGTCGATCTTCGAAGTCTGCTGCACTTGCACCACGACGGGCTCTTGGGTGATCCGCTTGAACCCCGCCTTCTCCACTTCGACGCGGTAATTTCCCGGAATCAGGTTCACGAAAGAATACAACCCGTCAGATCCGGTGGGCTGGGTGCGCTTTTCCGCCGTCCCCAGGTTGGTCAACGTGACCCGGGCATCGCTGATGGCGGCGCCCGAGGGGTCGGTGACCAATCCCGTGATCGAGCCGTACGTCGACTGACCTTGGACAAAAATGGAGGTTGAGAAGACAAGAACGAAAAGGCAGAGAAGCAGCGACAACGCTCGGCGAGAAATCATTACCCACCCCCACGCGAAGTGCACAGAGATAAAACCTGTGCGATCCGACCTTCATGGGTCGAATTCCGGCGCAACTAAGGTTGCAGTTCGCGTTTTGTCATACCCCGTAGATCGTTGTCAAGAACAAAGCACGATTGACCGCGGTAAACGCTTACCTAAAGACATTTTCGCACCTCCCCGGCGAACCGAAGTAATGCGGCACCCAGCGCGCTCCGCGAAAAATGCCGGTTGCGGATAGATCGCGGTTACGTTAACGCTCGCGGTTTTTAGCGGACTCGGTGCGTGTACTGCCGATGCCCGATTCAGCCCACTGGTTTGCGATGCGGAACTCGCGGCCTCTTGGCTGTGCAATCGCCGGCTGGGCGCGATATGCTAACCAGCAAGGTTCCCACGTTGCCTATTGCCATCCGGCGCATCGCCCTGATTCCGCTCCTGCTGTGCTGCATCGCCCTGGGCATGGCGGCGGTGCCGATATCCCTGTTCGAAGTCAGATCTCCGCGCGGACTGGATTTCGTCCTGCAAAATTCGCCTACGCCGCAGAAATACCTGATCGAGACCATGCCCGGCGGAGTCGCATTGTTCGATTACAACAACGATGGATTGCTCGATATTTTTCTGGTGAATGGCGGGCGGGTCAGCAGTCCGATGCGCCTGCCGGAAAATTTCGATCGCAAAAATCCGCGCTACTGGAACCGCCTGTACCGGCAAAACAAAGACGGCAGTTTCACGGACGTCACGGAAAAATCCGGATTGGCGAATGCCGGAGAGGGCAACTACGGCATGGGCGTGGCCGTGGGTGATTACGACAATGACGGCTTTCCCGACCTCTACGTGACCAGTTACGGAAAGAATGTTCTTTATCACAACAACGGCGACGGCACCTTCACGGATGTGACCGCAAAAGCCGGAGTCGCGGCCGGGGGCTGGTCGGTTTCAGCGGGCTTTTTCGATTACGACAACGATGGCAAGCTCGATCTGTTTGTCACCCGTTACATGGAGTGGAACACGCAGCGCAGCAAAACCTGCGGCGGCGAGTGGCACACCTACTGTCCGCCGGAAGAATTTCCCGCCACCACCAGCATTCTTTATCACAATAACGGGGATGGCACGTTCACCGACGTCAGCCAGAAATCAGGGATCGCGGCCAAAAAAGGCCGCGCCCTGGGCGTGGCCTTTGCGGATTACGATGATGACGGCTTCACTGATATATTCGTCGCCAACGATGGCATGCAACAGTACCTCTACCACAACAACCGGGACGGCACCTTTACCGAACGGGCGCTCGAAGCCGGGGCGGCGCTGTCTGAAGATGGACGGCGATTGTCCGGCATGGGCGTGGTTTTCCAGGACTACGATAACGATGGACGGCCGGACGTGATCGTGACCGAACTTCCGCGGGAAATCTATGGCGTCTATCATAACGAGGGCAACGGCACGTTCAGTTACGGCAGTCTCGAGACCGGCCTCGGCGTGCTCTCGAGTGGAAGCTCGGGTTGGGGGGTTGGCCTGGAGGATTTCAGCAACGACGGTTGGAAGGACCTTTTCGTCGCGCAGGGCCACGTTCTGGATAATGTCGAACAGATCGATCCTTCCCTTCATTATTGGGAGCTGCCCCTGTTTGCGATGAATCACGAAGGCCGGTTCAAGCGCGCTGATTCGGGCAGCGCTGCTCCCGCCGCGGGCCGGGGCGCCGCTTTCGGCGATCTGAACAATGACGGGTGGCAGGACGCGGTCATGACCACCCTGGGCGGTGCTCCACAAGTCTTTTTCAATCGCGGCGGCAAAGCGCACTGGCTGGTCATTTCGTTGCGCGGCACGCGCAGCAATCGGGACGGCTTCGGGGCGCGCGTCCGGATAAATGGCCAGACTCGATTCGCCACATCAGCCGGAAGCTATCTTTCATCGAGCGACAAGCGCCTGCATTTCGGATTGGGCTCGGCCGAGACTGCGAAAGTTGAAATCGCCTGGCCTTCCGGGACTCGCCAGACGTTAAATGATGTTCATGCTGACCAGTTTCTGGAAGTGCGCGAACCGGAGAAACCGTGATCCGAATCCTCTTGGCGTTTTGGCTGCTGTGGCAGGCGGTGTCGCCGGAAGCGCTGCAACACATGCAGGCCGGTTCGGAAGCCGAGAAACAGAAGCGCTTCGACGTCGCCATCGCGGAATTCAAGAAAGTCACCGAGCTCGCGCCCACTCAGCCGGAAGGCTTCGTCAGTCTGGGCCAGGCCTACATGGAGCACCAGGATTATGGGGCGGCGATCGCGCCGCTCAAGCACGCGCTGGAATTGTCTCCCGAGTTGGGGGCAGCGCATCAGTTACTGGGCTACGCCCTGCTGGCGCAAGGTTATAACGCCGAGGCGATTCCGCATCTGGAAAAGGTTGAGGAGCGGACGGCGCTGGGAATCGCGCAGATCGGCGCCGGACAACTGCAGCCGGCGGTGGAAAATCTGCAGGCCGCGCTGGCCCAGCACCCCAACGATCCAGACTTGCTTTACTATCTTGGCCGCGCCAGCGGACTGCTTTCCAAGCAATCGATCGATACGCTGCTGGCGGCGTACCCCGATTCGGCGCGCGCCCACCAGGCGCTCGCGGAGAACTATTACGTGCTGCGGCAAATGCCCCAGGCGGAAAAAGAATTTCTCGAAGCTTTGCGACTCCGGCCCGATACCCCGGAACTGCACCTGGAACTGGGCCTGGTCTATGCCGGCTCGGCGCAGTGGCCGAAGGCCGAAGAACAATTTCGCGCCCAGACCAAACTGCAGCCCGGGAATGCGGAAGGCGCGTATCGATTGGGCACCGCGCTTTTGCAACAGGGGAAGGCCCGCGAAGCCAGAATAGAATTACAACGCGCCGATCGCCTGCAACCCGATATGCCCGAGACCCTGTATTCGCTGGGCAAGGCGGCGGCGCTGGCCGGTGATCCCCCGGCCGCCGAAAAGGCCTGGATGAAACTGTTGACCATCGAGAAGGCCTCGGATCTTGCGGCCCAAACTCATTTCGCGCTGGCCGGTCTCTATCGCAAACAGGGGAAGACAGCGGACGCCGAGCGCGAAACCAGGGAATTTCAGAAATTGCAGAGTCCCACCACTCAACCAGAAAGGACACAATAGTACGCAGTCCCCAAACCAACACGACTATGCTGAAACTCAAGGTTCTCGGAAAAGTTCTTGCATCGGGACTGGTCGCCATCGTGCGAACCCACAGTTCCGACCTGGCGGCGCGCATCGCGGAGGCGTGCGCTCTGGGCGGCGCGGCGGCCATTGAGATCACGTTCACCGTCCCCGGCGCAGCGGCTGTCATCGAAGCGCTCGCCAGAAAATACCAATCGGGCGAAATTCTCATCGGCGCGGGAACCGTTCTCGATCCCGAAACCGCGCGCATCGCCATTCTGGCCGGAGCGCAGTACATCGTCAGTCCATCGGTGAGTGTTGAAACCGCGCGCTTGTGCAACCGTTATCAGGTCCCTTACATGCCCGGCGCCGGGACCATGCGCGAGATTGTGGATGCGATGGAATGCGGCGCTGACATCGTGAAACTCTTTCCCGGCGAAACCCTGGGACCGGCCTTCGTGAAAGCGGTGAAAGGCCCGCTGCCCCAGGCTTCGTTGATGCCCACCGGCGGAGTAAGCGTCGACAACGTGGCGGACTGGATCAAGGCGGGCGCGGTCGCCGTGGGCGTCGGCGGCAGCCTCACCGCGGGTGCGGAAAAAGGCAACCTGCAGCTGGTCACCGACACCGCCAGGCAGTTCGTCGAAAAGATTCGCCTGGCGCGCGGAAAGTCCTAGCGACTTATGAAAGCCTGGAAAACAGACGACGAACTTTTCTCCATCGTGCGCCGGGAGTTGTTCACCTGCGTGGTGGGCGATGTGATGGACAAGCTGGAATTGCAGCACCAGTTTCTCCCGCCGCAGATCCGCCCGCTTCGAGCCGACATGGTGGTTGTCGGCCGCGCAATGCCGGTGCTGGCGGTCGACGTCTTCGCCGAGAAAGTGGCCGGCACTGCGAACCAGTTGATGGCGAAACCTTTCGGCCTGATGCTCGAAGCGCTGGACGATCTCCATCGCAACGAGGTTTATGTAAATACCGGATCGTCCCCGCGCAACGCGCTGTGGGGCGAACTGATGAGCATCCGGGCCCGCAAGCTGGGCGCCAGCGGGGCCGTCCTGAACGGCTACACCCGCGACACCAAAGCCATCCTCGACCTGGATTTCCCGACTTTTTCCGAGGGCCCGTACGGTCAGGATTCCTCGCCGCGCTACAAAGTTGTAGATTTTCGCGTCCCTCTGGAAATCGGCGCGGTGCGCCTGCGTCCGGGCGACATTCTCTTCGGAGACATCGACGGAGTATGCGTGATTCCCACCCAGGCTGCCGACGAAGTTTTCGCCAAGGCCCTGGAAAAAGTTCGCGGCGAAAAGCTGGTCAGGAAGGCCCTGGAAGAAGGCAGCAGCGCGGTGGCAGCGTTCGAGAAACACGGCATCATGTAATCGGCTGAGAACTGAGAACCACAAACTGGCAACTGGTCTTTAATTGGTTTAATCATCAAACCACCAAAATAGTTTTCACCATGGAATTAGTCGTAGCCAGCGAATGATATCCGTCGACCTGTCCGGCAAATCGATCCTCATCACCGGCGCTCTCGGCGCCATCGCCGAACCGATGGTCCGAAAACTGGTGGAGGCCGGCGCAAACCTGGTCCTGCTCGACATCAAGCCCGAAGCCTCGGCCAGCGAGACTCTGACCGACTGGAAAATTCCGTCCGCATCTTATGTTTACTTTTCCGTGGACATTACCGACTCGGCCCGCCTGGGCGGTGTGGTGAAAGAATCTTTCCGCCGCTTCCCTGCTCTGGATACTGTCCTCGGTCATGCCGGCGGCTGCGGACTGCATCCTTTCGCGACCACTTCCGAGGCCGACTACGACCGCATTTTCCGCTTCAATTATTTCGCCCAGGTCAATCTGGCCCGCACCGTTTTCGCGGAATGGATGGAGCGCAAGATTCCCGGCCACATGGTCTTCACCTCCTCTTACGTGGCCCGCATGCCGCACACCCAGATCCCCGCCTACGCTTCGGCGAAGGCGGCGCTGGAAAATTTTGCCCGCTGCATGGCGCTGGAGTATGCGGAAACCGGTATTCGCGTCAATGTGATCTCGCCGGGAAATGTCGCAGCCGGCAGTTCGTTGAAAGTTTTCGATGAAGATCCCGCCTACAGGGAATTTGTGCTCCGGGTCTCTCTGGGAAGGAGAAACAGTCCGGAGTCGATCGCCGACGCATTTGTGTTTCTCTGTTCCCCGCTCGCCAACGAAATCAATGGCCAGATACTAAGTCCCGACTACGGGGCCGGCATCGGCAATCGCTTATGAAAATCGGCCTGGGCCTCTATCGCCACATGCTGACGCGCGACTACTACGACTTCGCGCGCCAGGCGGGCTGCACCCACGTGGTGGTCCACCTGGTCGACTATTTCAACCAGGGCGCGTCGAACCCGCGCAACAACCAGCCCTCCGGCGGGAAGTACGAGCCCTGGGGGGTGGCGGGCGATCCTGAGAAGCTGTGGACGGTCGAGGAACTGAGAAATCTCCGCCGCGAGATCGAAGATGCGGGCCTGGTCCTGGCCGCCATCGAGAATCTCGACCCGGCCCACTGGCACGACATTCTTCTCGATGGCCCGCAGCGACCACAGCAAATCGAGAAGGTCAAAACCATTATTCGCCGTATGGGCGAAGCGGGTGTCCCCGTCCTGGGATACAACTTCAGCCTGGCTGGCGTATGCGGACGCGTCACCGCTCCCCTGGGGCGCGGACATGCCGTCACTCTCGGCATGGATGGCCCCGCCGAAGACGTTCCCATTCCGAAGGGAATGATCTGGAACATGGTGTACGACGCCAACGCCCCACAAGGCTCCCTGCCTTCCATCTCGCACGATGAATTGTGGCGCCGCCTGGAAAGATTTCTCTCCGATGTAGTCCCGGTCGCCGAACAATCCGGCGTTCGCCTGGCCGCGCATCCTGACGATCCGCCCATGCCCACCATGCGCCGCCAGCCCCGCCTGGTATATCAACCGCGTATGTATCAGCGTTTGATCGATCTCGCCCCCAGCCCCAG
Source organism: Terriglobia bacterium (assembly GCA_963734455.1). GTDB lineage: Bacteria > Acidobacteriota > Terriglobia > Terriglobales > Acidobacteriaceae > JAIQFF01. Next base: position 1,180,139 of record CAVTHC010000003.1, on the reverse strand, counting down.
CAATGCTCTGGAGCTTTGCGTGGGGACGCTGGCCGAGATGACTGAAGGCGATGTCTACGAGGCTGTGGACCGGTACAGCCAACAGGGGAAGATTGCGTATATCCATCTGCGTAACGTCGTGGGAAAAGTTCCGAGCTATCGCGAGACTTTCATCGACGAGGGTGACGTGGATATGCTTCGCATCCTCGGCATCCTGGCCAAGAATAGTTTCGATGGCGTCGTGATTCCCGACCACACGCCGCAGATGACGTGTCTGGCGCCCTGGCACGCCGGCATGGCCCACACTATCGGTTTCATCCTGGCGGCCCAGACGATGTTCAAGACGCCTTCCAAAAAGCCCGGAGCCATTCCCGCGGAGCAACCCGACGAACGCCGGCGCCCCCGAGGTGGAAAATCTTGACGCCAGCATCTGGCGCTGCTGCTTCGCAGCCCAGGGCTCCCCTGATTATTGCCGCATCTGTTTCTGCTCTGGGCGGCCTGCTGTTCGGCTACGACAACATTGTCATCAGCGGCGCCATTCATTATCTGGCGCTCTGTTTCAAACTCGATGCCGCAGGCATCGGCTGGGCCGCGGGGTGCGCGCTTATCGGATGCACGGTCGGCGCCGCCGGCGCCGGGGCCGTGGTCGATCGCATCGGCCTGAAAAAAGGGCTCGGGCTTTGCGCCGCCTGTTTCGCGCTGTCGTCCGTCGGCATGTGGTTTGCCGCCAGCCTGACCCAGTTCGTGATCTGGAGATTGATTGGCGGCCTGGGGATTGGCGCGGCCTCCATCATCGCCCCCATGTACATTGCCGAGATCGCTCCCGCCCGGCTTCGGGGCCGCCTGGTCACGCTGTATCAGCTGGGAATTGTGCTTGGCATCCTGGCCGCGGTATTCGTCAACATGCTGATCCAGCGTATGGGAGACGAAGCCTGGAACACGGCGGTGGGCTGGCGCTGGATGTTTTTTGTGGGCGTGATTCCCGCGCTGCTGTTCGGGATGACCATCGTCCCCGCGGTCGAGAGCCCGCGCTGGCTCATGAAGATGGGCCGGCGGGAAAACGCGCTGTCCGTGCTCTCGAAAATAGACGACCGAACCACGGCGTTAGCGGAAGCCGCGCAGATTCAGGAGTCCCTCGCGCTCGAGGAAGGACATATTTCTGAATTGTTCACCACCTTCCGGCGCCCTCTGCTGATTGGAATCATGCTGGCGGGATTCTCGCAGTTGAGCGGCATCACGCCGCTGTTTTCATTTCTCCCGGAAATTTTCAGGTCGGCTGGAACCGCCACCAGTGACGCTTTCCGCCAGTCGGTGCTGGTCAGCCTGGTGAATCTGGTTTTCACACTGTTCGCGCTTTGGCTGGTCGATCTTTCCGGACGCAAGAAGCTGATTCTCGCGGGCACGCTGTTGCAGTCGGTCTCCTTTGCCATGGTTGGCTGGTTTTATCATGTCCACGGCAGCGGCCTGGCGGTGCTGATCTTCGTCATGACCTTCGTGGCCGGTCACGCCTTCGGCAACGGAGTCGCATGTTGGGTCATCATTTCCGAGATCTACCCCACCAAGGTGCGCGGACGCGCCATGTCGATCGCCACCACGGCGCTCTGGGTGGTGGGATACCTGGGCAATCAGAGCTTTCCGCTGATGCAAAAGCATCTCGGCAGTGACGGCACATTCTGGTGTTTCAGCGCGGCCGCCATGCTGAATCTGTTGTGTGTACTCTGGCTGGTGCCTGAAACCCGCGGACGAACTCTCGAGGACATCACCCGATTCTGGACCACGCGAAAGCCGATGTCCGCGGGGCCGAACTGACCATAGGAGCCATATCCGAGCGTTCGCTCGCGGGGAGCATTATTCGTAACGCCGCCGTCCCGCTGCTGTCCTGAGCGCATCACGCCCTCAGATCGAGTTGACTCCGCACTCACGAGGAAGGCTCAAAGATTTTCAGCCCGCGGGCTGCGATGGCGCAGCGGAGTCGGGGGCAAGATGCCGGCGCTACGAACCGGCCGGAGAATTCGAGTGAACGGGCAGAACGGGAAATCCTAATTCCTGCAGGTCGCTTCTGAGCTGCTCGACCGAGCGGAATCGAAGGGCGCGAAGTCCCACGGCGCGCGCTCCTTGAACATTCGGCTCTTTGTCATCCACAAAAAGCGCTTCGGAAGCCGCCACGCCGACTCCACGCAAGCTGTGCGCGTAGATGGCCGCATCGGGCTTGATCAGGCTGACTTCGGCCGAGAACGTCAGGTGGTCGAACTGGTCGAGCCAGTCAAATTGCTGCCGCACATGGCGGACCATTTCGTGGGGCATATTCGAAAGCAGCGCCGTCTTCACTCCAGCGGAATGAACTTGCCTCAGCCATTCCACCATGGCAGGATTATCGTGCGCCCACATATCAAGGTCCCACTGCCGGAGCTGGATGAATTGCTCTGGGGCCAGTTGGGTGCCCGCATCCTTCGCCAGCGCCGACCAATAGGCCTCGGGAGACAGATCGCCGCGGTCGTAGAGCAGCCGATTCCGGTCCCACAATTTACGGAACGGGACAGGTTCCAGGCCAAACGGCGCCGCCATACGTCCCATTTCTTCGGCGGTCGGCGCGTAGCAGAGAACTTCGCCGTAGTCCAGAATCACGGCTTTGATCTGCGAGGGATTTGAGCGTTCCATTCAGCCTCCACGTCAATATTCTCCTGTTGGTGGGGATTCAGTCCAATGAATTGAGGTTTGCTCTGTGATAACTTGTGGGCGGCTGGCGATGCCGGAGAAGTTCACCGCGCACAATTCTGACGGGCTGGAGTCCGCATGAAGCTCAACGCAGTCTTGCTGAGGAGTACGGCGGTGGCCGCGCTCGGCGGTCTTCTTTTTGGATTCGACACGGCAGTCATCTCCGGCACCACCGGCGCCCTGACCCAGACTTACAGCCTGACCCCATTTCTCCTGGGAGTCACTGTCTTCAGCGCGCTCTTTGGCACGGTTCTGGGCGCGATGCTGGCCGGCTTTCCGGGAGAGCGTTTCGGACGGCGCGACAGCCTGCGGGTGATGGCGGTGCTGTACCTGATCTCGGGATTGGGTTGCGCCATCGCCTGGAACTGGTCTGCCCTGGTGGCCTTTCGCTTCGTCGGCGGATTGGGCGTAGGCGGTTCCTCGGTGCTGGGGCCCATGTACATTGCGGAAATTGCGCCGGCCAGGTTGCGCGGCCGGCTGGTGGGCGTTTTCCAGTTCAACGTGGTGTTCGGGATCCTGGTGGCATACTTCTCGAACTACGTCATCAGCCTGCAGCATTTCGGCGCTGCGGAATGGCGTTGGGAACTGGGCGTGACCGCCATTCCCGCCGCCTTGTTCTTCGTGATGTTGTTTACCATTCCGCGCAGCCCGCGCTGGCTGGTCAAGAAGGGACGAGTGGCCGACGCCCGCGCTGTTCTGCAGGCGACGGGAGACGAGAACTACGAACACGACTTGCAGGAGATTGTGGCTTCCATCGGCCAGGAACAGAGCCAGGCCACTGAAAGACTCTTCTCGCGAAAATTCGCCTTCCCGATTTTTCTCGCGGTCAGCATTGGGATGTTTAACCAGCTTTCCGGCATCAATGCCATCCTTTATTACCTGAATGACATTTTCGGCCACGCCGGTTTCAGTAAAGTCTCGGGCAACCTGCAGGCGGTGGCGATCGGCGCCACCAACCTGCTCTTCACCATGATCGCCATGTCGGTGATCGACCAGCTCGGGCGCAAGACCCTGCTGCTGGTCGGTTCCGTCGGTACCGCCGCGTGCCTGGCCGGCGTGTCCATCATTTTCTTCACCGGTCAGCACCAGAGTCTTCTAGTCTGGCTGCTGGTCGGCTACATCGCGTTCTTCGCGTTCTCCCAGGGCGCGGTCATCTGGGTCTATCTTTCGGAAGTTTTCCCCAACTCGGTGCGCGCCCAGGGCCAGAGCCTGGGCAGTTTCTCGCACTGGTTTATGAACGCGGCCATCTCTCTGATTTTCCCCCTGATGGCGGCGTCTTCGGGAGCTTATCCCTTCGTGTTCTTCGCCGCGATGATGGTCGTGCAGTTCTTCGTCGTGTTATTCGTTTACCCGGAAACCAAGGGCTTGTCGCTGGAAGAAATGCAGAAGAAGCTGGGAATCGCCTAAAGGATCATCGCGCAGGCGTCAGCCATATGTCAGGCATCAGCCACTATGAAGTTCGCGTGATTCTAAGTTAGGATTCGCTCTATGTCGACGCACTCACTCTCTCGACGCTCCTTCCTGGCTTTGTCCGCCATGCTTCCCTTTTCCCTGCGCGCTTTCGCGGCCACCTCGATTCCGGTCGGCCTCGAACTGTATTCCGTCCGCAATGCATTGAAAGAGGACTCCATGGGGACGGTGCGCGCCGTGGCGCAAATGGGATACCAGTGCGTCGAGTTCTACGCCCCGTATTTCGATTGGACCGAGGCTCAGACCAAGGACATGAAAAAGCTTCTCGACGATCTGGGCATCCGTTGCTACTCCACCCACAACAGCAGTTCGTACTTCACTCCGGAAAACCTCAAGCGCGCCGCCGACATGAACCTGGTCCTGGGAAGCAAGTATGTAGTGATGTCGAGTTCGCAGCCCAAACCTGGCCTGGACGGATGGAAGGAAGTCGCCGACACCCTGAACGCCGCAGCCGACCAACTGGAACGGGGAGGCCTGAAAGCGGGCTACCACAATCATGAACTGGAGTTCACACCCGTCGAGGGCAAACGCCCGCTTGAAATCCTGGCGAAGAATACCAAGCCAACGGTGATGCTGCAGTTGGATGTTGGGACGTGCCTGGAAGCGGGCTCCGACCCGGTCGCCTGGATCCGCGCCAATCCGGGACGAATAAGGTCCATTCATTGCAAGGACTGGGCGCCCGGCCCGGACAAGGGATACACCGTACTTTTTGGCGAAGGGGCCGCCGACTGGAAAGGCATCTTCGCCACGGCCGAAAGCGTCGGCGGAGTGGAATATTATCTGGTCGAGCAGGAAGGCAGCCGATTCTCCGAGTTCGACACGGCGAAGAAATGCCTCGAGACCTTCCGCCGCCTGCACTCATGATGAAGGACCCGGTTCGCCGGCCGTCCCTCCGCGTCATCAACCGTTAATTTCTTCCCCTCAACTCGTGATTCAGAAGCGAGCCGAACGTCCGGCGGCGAAGACGCTCTTAATATTTGCAACTCGATAACAATAAGCGGGAGTCCTTCTGTATTTCGTCGCAGGCCAGGGACACTGCCTGAACCGGTTAGCCGGGCTGACCATCGCGTGCGGTCGCAGCCTTCTTTTCGCGCCCTTGCACTCCGGTTGCATCTGGTTGCAAAGATGATGAAACGAAAACTGCGCGCCCCATCTTGACGGGGCAAACGTCGGCCGGGTAGCATCGCTCATGTTCAATTGCAGATGCAACTGGATTGCAACTACTAGAGATCCGGGACCGCGATGAAATTTGCGGCCATTCTCGCCTGGTTCTCGTTCACGCTGCTGGCGCCTGCCTGCCGGGCTCAGGAAGGGCCCTATTTTGTGACCTACTCCCACGATCTGGAGGAACCAGACAACCTGGAGGTTGCTTTCAAGACCGCGCAGGGCACGCCCAAGTATGGCAACACTTTTCTCGGGACCACGCTCGAGCTGGAATACGGCCTTAAAGGCTGGTGGACCACCGAATTCTATTTGAGCGGCCAGCATACTTCGAACGACAGCACAACCATCTTCACGGGATTCCGCTGGGAAAACCGCTTCCGTCCCCTGCTGCACGATCACTTCATCAATCCCGTGCTCTATTTTGAGTACGAAAACCTGAACCATTCCGACCGCAGTTTCCTCGAAATCGTCGGACACGACGGTATTTCCGACCTGCGCCTGACCAACGCGCAGGGCCGCTCCGAAACCGAACGCTCGCTCGAAATGAAACTGATTCTTTCGAGCAACGCCAAGGGCTGGAACATTTCCGAGAACTTTATCGCTGAAAAAGCCTTGAACGAGAGCAAGCCCTGGGAGTTCGGATACGCTCTGGGTGTAAGCCGCCCGCTGGCCCTGGCCGCGAGCGGCAGGCCCTGCGTCTTTTGCCGGGAGAACTTCGCGGCCGGCGCCGAGCTTTATGGTGGCCTGGGAGACCTGGACGGGTTTGGTTTGCGCGCCACCTCGCACTACGCCGGGCCTGCATTGGCGTTCAACATTCCGCGTGGCCCGACGATCAGTTTCTCGCCCAATTTTGGGCTCAATGCCAACAGCGTGGGAGTCATCTACCGCATCAAGCTCTCCTACGAGCTGCAACAAATCTCGGGTTGGTTCCGCCGGGGCACGCGATGAAGAGACGGGGCCCGGGTTTTGTCGTGGGGGTGATGCTGGGCGCGGTTCTGTTGAGCGGCGCGGTCGACAATTCATGGCTGGAACGGGTTCCGGAAGCGGACCGCAACCGCACCAATCCGTTCGCGGGACAAGCCGAGGCCGTCTCTGCCGGGGCCAAGCTGTTTGAGGATCATTGCGCCAAGTGTCATGGCTCGGATGCGCTGGGCCGGGGGAAAAGGCCCAGCTTGCGCAGCCCGGTGGTGCAGCAGGCTGCCGACGGCCAGCTGTTCTGGTTCCTGCGGAACGGCAACTTGCGCCGCGGGATGCCTTCCTGGAGTTCTTTGCCCGAACCCTCGCGCTGGCAAATCATCGCCTATTTGAAAAGCCTGGGAGAGCAGAACGGCCCCGGCGCGACTCCGTCAAAAGGAACCGAACCATGACCGCCTAGTTGGCCGGTCGGCGGCTTTCTTGGGGTCCTTCGCGAAGTCTCTGCGACCCTTGCGGTTTAGCGTTTTAATCGCAAGAAAGCAAGCTAAGCGCCAAATACGCGAAACCTGTTTTCGGGCTGCCCGCGAACCTCGCACTGGATCGCATAGAGTCCGCCGGCCAGGCGGTCGCCGGGCGGCGCATCGGCTGACGCGGTGGTCACGAAGAGAGTTTTGAGGTCCGCGCCTCCAAAGGTGCAGGTGGTGATGTTTTTCACCGGCATCTCGATCACGCGATCGATCTTGCCGTCGGGAGCGATGCGAACGATGCAGCCGCCGTAGTATCGGCAGTTCCAGAGATAGCCCTCGGCGTCCACGGTCGAGCCGTCCGGCAATCCACGTTCGAAGTTGGCGAAGAAGACACGCTCATTCGCAATCGCGCCCGTGGCGCGATCGTAGTCGTAAGACCCAAATCGTATTGGCCAGCGAATCTCCGAAATAGAAACGCCGCCGGTCGGGACTCCAGGCCAGCGTGTTGGAGATACCGATATCTCGCCGATGTACGGTCAGGCGGCCATCCGGATCGAGGCGATAAAGGATGCCATCCTTGCCTCCAGCTTCCGCCGAAGATCCATCCGGGTTCACGTTGTTGCGCATCGAGCCCACCCACAGCGAGCCGCGCGGATCCACGCGCGCGTCATTGCAACGGACGGCGGGCCATCCCTCCAGGTTGTAAATGGGTTCGTGGCAGAGATCGGAAGCTGGCTCCCACAAGATCACGCCGGAGCCGAGTACGACCGCCAGCACGTCATCGCGGTCGGTGAGCGCGAGCGCGGTGACGGGTTCGTCGAAGAACCATGTCCGGACGCACTGATCCGCTAATGTGAAGCGATGGATCAGGAAGCGGTTGATGTCCGTCCAGTAGACCGCGGAATGGGCCGCATGCCAGACGGCGCCTTCACCGCAGCGATCGCCGGTGGGCGCGACACACACCGGTTGCGATGCAATGGCTGGCGAAATCACTGCACCCCAATGCCGGCCAGCAGTCCGCCATCCACCAGGTAGTCGCCGCCGGTGCAGAAGGCCGCCTTGTCCGAGACCAGGAATGCCGCCAGCTCCGCGACTTCCTCCGGCGTCCCGATGCGCCCCAGCGGATGCGCCGCGCCCCAACGCTGGAAGACCTCTTCGACGGGCACGCCGGGCGAGAAGTTTGCCGCCGAGCGTTCCAGCATGGGCGTGCGTATCGATCCCGGGCTGATCGAATTCACCCGAATGTTGTCGGGAGCGTGATCGAGCGCCAGCGCCCGGGTGAGGCTGTGGACCGCGCCTTTGGAGGCCGCGTAGGCCGCGACCCCGCGCTGGCAGGCGTGGCCCTGCACCGACGCCAGATTGATGATCGCTCCCCCGCCCCGCTTTTTCATCTCCGGGACGCCATAATGCGCCAACAGATAAATGCTGCCGACGTTCACCATCAGGCACCGGTTCCAGGTTTCCGGATCGGTTTCGACCGCCGTGCCGAAGGGATGAAACGCAGCCGCGTTGACGATGATGTCCAGGCCGCCAAATTCTTTTACGGCTTTCGCCACCACCGCCTGCACCGCATCCGCTTGCGTGACATCGCACTGTTCCACGCGCAGACTCAATCCGTTTGCGTTGGCGTCGAGCGCCAGTTCCTTATTCGCGGCCACTTCGATCCCGCAAGCCAGCACGCTGGCTCCGCCCGAGGCAAAGCGCTTGGCGATGGCGCGTCCAATGCCGGTGGTCCCGGTAACAATCGCGACTTTCCCTTCAAATTCTTTCATGCAAGGTCTCGCTTCTAGCTCCTAGCTTCTAGCTTCTGCAAGGTAGCGCCGGCCTCCGGCCGGCCCGATGGGGTGGGCGGGACGCCCACCCACAGCCGGCGGGACGCCGGCGCTACCTTGCAGAAGCTGCCTTCAATGGCTCTCCCTGGGTATGCCCGCGCCGCGCGAACCCACCAGAAAATCGAGGTCCGCGCCCCGGTCTGCCTGTAGCACATGATCGATGTAGAGCTTCTGATATCCGCCATTGGCCAGCGGAGCAGGCGGCGTCCAGGCCGCGCGTCTGCGCTCCAGTTCTGCAGGCGCCACGCAAAGTTCCAGCTTGCGCGCTTCCACGTCCAGTTCAATTTCGTCGCCGTCGCGCACCAGGGCCAGAGGTCCGCCGGCGGCCGATTCCGGAGTCACGTGCAGCACCACGGTTCCATACGCCGTTCCGCTCATGCGCGCATCGGAAACGCGCACCACGTCCGTGATTCCGCGCTGCAGAAGTTTTTTCGGCAGCGGCATGTTTCCCACCTCCGGCATGCCGGGATATCCCTTCGGCCCCGCCCCTTTCAGCACCATCACCGAGTTCTCGTCAACCTCGAGCGCCGGATCGTCCACCCGCTTCTTGAAATCTTCGATGTCGTCGAAAACCACCGCCCGGCCGCGATGCTTCAGCAGATGAGGACTGGCCGCGGACGGCTTGACCACCGCGCCTCCCGGCGCCAGGTTGCCGCGCAGCACGGCGATGCCGGCCCGCTCCTTGATGGGTTTCTCCCGGCTGTGAATGACCTCGGCATTCCAGCAGGGCGCGTCGGCGGTGTTCTCGCCCATGGTCTTGCCGTTTACCGTCAGCGCATCCCGATGGATCAGGTCGCCGAGGGCGCGAACCACGGCAGGAACTCCGCCGGCGTAGTAGAAGTCTTCCATGAGGAACTTGCCGGACGGCATCAGGTTCACCAGAAGAGGGAGCTCGTGCCCCAGGCGATCGAAATCTTCGAGCTCCAGCTTCACCCCAATCCGGCCGGCCAGCGCCAGCATGTGCAACACAAAATTGGTGGAGCCGCCAACCGCCGCATTCACCCGGATGGCGTTCTCGAAAGCCTTCCGCGTGAGGATTTGCGACATCTTCACATCCTGGCGCACCATCTCGACGATGCGCCGGCCCGCCTCCTGCGCCAGTACGTAGCGCCGCGAATCGACCGCGGGAATGGTCGCGTTCTGCGGCATGCCCATGCCCAGGGCCTCCACCATGCACGCCATGGTCGAAGCCGTGCCCATGGTCATGCAGTGGCCGGCCGAGCGGGACATGCAGGATTCGGCGTCCATGAAGTCGGCGCAACTCATCTTGCCGGCGCGCACGTCTTCGCTCATCTGCCACACGCTGGTTCCCGAGCCGATGGTCTCGCCGCGAAAGTGGCCATTCAGCATGGCGCCGCCGGAAACCACGAGCGCCGGCAGATCGCAACTGGCCGCGCCCATCAACAGCGAGGGCGTGGTCTTGTCGCATCCGCACAGCAGGACGACTCCGTCGATGGGATTGCCCCGGATCGATTCCTCCACATCCATGCTCACCAGGTTGCGGAAGAGCATGGCGGTGGGCCGCAGGTTCGTCTCCCCCAGCGACATCACGGGAAACTCCAGCGGGAAGCCGCCGGCCTCGTACACGCCGCGCTTGACCCGGTCCGCAATCATCCGGAAGTGGGCGTTGCACGGGGTCAGCTCCGACCAGGTGTTACAGATTCCGATCACCGGCCGGCCATCGAACAGGTTGGAGGGAAATCCCTGGTTCTTCATCCACGAACGATGAATGAATCCATCTTTATCCTGCAGGCCGAACCAGTGGGTCGAACGAAGGGGAGTTTTTTTACCGTTGTTCATAATTTTCCGGATCTATAACTAACCTGTCATCCCGAGCGCCGCTCCGAGCCGCGCTGGCGCGGTGAGGACAAGTCGAGGGACCTTGTGTTTTTCCATCAGCAAAAACCGGCGACGCAATCGCATCTGCCGCACCGGCGCGCCACGGAACATATTACAGCCACAGCGACTGCGACGTCGCTAGTGCTCTGGAACCGGCTCGGGCTCCGCCGAGCCATCGGCCCGCGGATCGGAAGCGGCGAAGTTCACATTCGTTTTCGAGTTGTGCAGCACCGCCTGGCCGCGGCCCATCGCAGCCGAATATTCCTTCCTCACCTTGAAGGTGTGCCCCTTCTGCTCCAGCTCTTTCAGGGTTTGCGGCGGCACTCGCGACTCAATCAGAATGTTGCATCCAATTCCCTGTTCCGTCGGCTCGACGGTGAAGCGCGGCTCGGAGAGCGCAGCCTGAATGTTCATTCCGTAATCCACCACAGTTCGAAACGAACTGCGCATGCGCCAGCGGCTGATTGGCTCCGCCCATGATGCCGAATCCGATGTGCACGTCGCCCTGCTCCATGAACGCGGGAATAATGGTGTGAAACGGCCGCTTCCGGGGCGCCAGCGCATTGGGATGGCTGGGATCAAGCAGGAACAATGCGCCGCGATCCTGCAACATGAAGCCCCGGCCCGTTACCGCGACTCCGGAACCGAAGGCGTCGTAGTTGCTCTGAATCAGCGAGGCAATATTGCCCTCCTTGTCGACCGCGGCCAGGTAAGTGGTGTCGCTCCGGGCGGGAGAGCCGCTGGCCGGAGTGCAGTTCGCCTTCTCGGGATTGATCAGCGCCGCGCGCTGTCTGGCATAGTCGTCGGCCAGCAGTCCCTTGACCGGCACCTTGGCAAAACGGGGATCGGCGTTGTAGCGATACAGATCGCTGTAGGCCAGCTTCATCGCCTCAATGCGATCGTGCAACTCCATCGTCGCCAGCGGACCAGCCTTGTCCGGCTGCAGCGTGCTCATGATATTCAGCATTTCGAGCGCCGCCATGCCCTGCCCGTTGGGAGGCAGTTCGTAAATCTTCCAGCCGCGGTAGGTGATCGAAATCGGCTCCACCCACTCGGCTGAAAAATCCGCCAGATCATCGGCCTGCATGGTGCCACCCAACGCCGCCGACGTGCTCACGATCGACTGCGCGATTTCGCCGCGATAGAAAACGTCGCGCCCGCCCTCCGCGATGAGCCGCAGCGTCTTGCCCAGGTCCGGATTGAAAAACATCTCGCCGACTTCCGGAACCTTTCCGCCGGGAAGAAAAACCCGCTGCGCCTCGGGCGTCTGTTTCAACGTCTGCGCGTCGCCTTCCCAGTAATCATGAATCACCTCGGGCACGGGATAGCCATGCTCGGCGTAGTAAATCGCCTGGGTGAAGAGGTCTTTCCAGGGAAGCCGTCCAAAACGAGTCGTGGGCTTTGGCCCAGCCCTCCACGGCGCCGGGCACGGTGACGCTGTCGATGCCGGCCTGCGGCATCTGCAGGTTGCCCTTCTGTTTCAGATATTCAATCGAGAGCCCGCGCGGCGCCCATCCGCTGGAGTTCAGGCCATAGAGCTTGCCGGTCTTGGCGTCCCAATAAATCAGGAACAGGTCGCCGCCCATTCCGTTCATCATGGGCTCGGTGACGCCGAGCACGGCATTCGCGGCGATGGCCGCGTCGATGGCGGAACCGCCCCGCGCCAGAATCTGCGCTCCGGCCTGCGAAGCCAGGGTGTGGCTGGTGGCCACGATGCCGCCGTCAGTGATCACCATTGACCGGCCGTAAGAACGATCCTGGGCCAGCAGCGGCCGACCCGCAATCGGGGCGCAAATCAACCAGAAGAGGAAGGGATAAATTCGCAGTTTCATGGCTGGGGAATTATAGGATGAATAGGTAAATCCTGCCGGATTCCCTCCCCGTAAGCCCATCAAACCATGGATTTAAGGTTGGCTTAAGAAAACAACTTTTCTTTGCGGCGGGGTTTAATCCATGTGAGGAATGGAGGGTGCTGCAATGCTAAAGAAAACCGCACTTTCACTGTTTGGACTGGTCGTGATGCTGGTCTGTTTCAATCCCCCGCAGGCGCATGCCGGCGTGGTGGTTGCGTTCGGGCCAGTCTTCCCGCGTCCAGTTTATGTTCGCCCGTACGCGTATGTGGCGCCGGTGCCTTACGTCGCCTATCAACCGGATCCTTACTTCTATGCTCCGAACTTCTATGCTCCGACGTATGTTCGTCCGGGCTGGGGCTATCGTCCGGGCTTTTACGGACGGCCGTATATCGCTCCGCGGTACGAGCATCGCGAGTTCGTGGGACGCCGTCCGTACTGGCGGCGGTAAGAGTTTCGATTGATTGACGCGGCGCTAGCCGCGCTGTCCCGCCCTTGGCCTCCACGGCCGAGGGCGGGCCGCACAGAGGACATTGCTCAGGTGTGTGGGTCGGACACTCCTGTCCGACGCTTTTTGATTTGGCGAACGGGAGTCAAAGTCAAAGGCGTCGGACAGGAGTGTCCGACCCACACAGGACCCTATCTGCCAGCAGTGGTATAGTTTTTCCCCTGGTTCGAAAGCCCATGTCACCGCCGCTTACCTTTCTCTGCATCACCACCTACGAAAAGGGACAGGAATTCATGCGCGAGTGCAAACGCCAGGGCTGCCGCGTGTTTCTGCTTACGGCCGAGAAACTCCGCGATGCCGATTGGCCGCGCGAAAGCCTGGACGACATCTTCTATATTCCCGCCGAACTGCCCATTCCCGAAATCGTAAAGGCGGTAACTTACCTGGCGCGCGATAAGAAGATTGACCGCATCGTCGCGCTCGACGAGTTCGACATGGAAACCGCCGCCACCCTGCGCGAGCACATGCGCATCCCCGGCATGGGGCTGACCACCATGCGCTATTTTCGCGACAAGCTGGCCATGCGCATGCAGGCGCTCGAACACGGAATCCGCGTGCCCGATTTCATTCCTGTGCTCAATCACGACGACATTCGCTATTACCTGGACCACGTGCCCGGCCCGTGGGTGCTGAAGCCACGATCGGAAGCCTCGGCCATCGGCATCAAGCTGATCGACACGCCGGAAGCCCTGTGGCCGATTCTGGACTCGCTCGGAGATCAGCAGTCGTCTTTCCTGCTGGAAAAATTTGTTCCCGGCGATGTCTATCACGTCGATTCCGTAGTCTCCGAGGAGGAAGTGGTTTTCTCCAGCTGTCAGCCGTTATGGGCAGCCGCCGATGGCGGTGGCGCAGAAAGGCGGAATCTTTACCACCTATCTGCTTGCCGGGCGAGTCGGAAGAAGCCACCGCCCTGCGTATCCTCAACCGCGAACTGATTCAGGCACTGGGACTGGTGCGCGGGGTGTCGCACGCCGAGTTCATCCGCGCCCGCGGCGATGGGCATTTCTATTTTCTGGAATGCGCGGCCCGGGTGGGTGGCGCTTATATCAGCGAGATGGTCGAAATCGCCACCGGCATCAACCTGTGGCGCGAGTGGGCACGCATCGAAATCGCAGGCGGCAAGGAGCCTTATCAGCTCCCTGCCGTGCGCAGCGATTATGCCGGGATTGATCCTGTCCTTGGCCCGGCAGGAATATCCGGACACCTCGGCCTACAACGATCCCGAAATTGCCTTACGCCTCAAAAGACGGCATCACGCCGGCCTGGTCCTGCGCTCGTCCGATCCCGCCCGCATTCAGGCCCTGCTGGAAAACTACAGCCGGCGTTTCGCGGAAGAATTCCTCGCCATCGAACCGCCCGGTACCAAACCGGCCGCGTGAGCGAGTCGAGAAGCTCTGATTTGGGATTTCCGCGCGACGACTCTATCGACCCTAAAAGGACCGTGGCGCTCGCATGACTGACTGAAATCGGCCCGGCAGCCGCTTCCAGCGTCGACTCCACCAATCGAAACAGCAAAAAGATTGGCTTCCCTGCCTTACAGCCTCTGCCAGCGCCCCTGACGCTGTTCATCTCCGGGTGGTCTATGGCACAAGCGATCGGCTTGTAGATGCGGCGGAGCTCGTGCGGGTAGGCCCGGGAATCACGGTCGTTCAGCCGAAAGTCGTAAACTGGTTACGACTCGCCAGGCTCCGGGATTCGCATTCATGAATATCCGCATACGCTCCAGCCGTTTCTAAAGATATACCTGTATTGCGCGCTCTGATCGATGCCTCGGTTCGCGGATTGCAGTCCCAGGACTACACCCCCTCGCAGATTGAAAATGCGCTGGCGACGGTGTATGGCGTGGATACTCAGCTCATCGCGGATGGAACCTATTTTGTGGCGGAGACCGAATCCAGTGTGGACGCGGGCGACTCGCCCACGCAGCTGTCCCCGGCACCCGCTCATCGTAGGCTGCGGCGGCTGGAGCAAGAGAAAAACTCTCTACGGCGGCGACCAATGGACGGGCCGCGAGGCGGCCCTGCTCGACCCGCAAAATGACGCCGCCAAGATTCGCGCCTTCTTCGTCCATCCCTCCTGGGCCCGCCGCGGTATCGGCACCATGATCCTCGAGGCCTGCGAAAACGCCGCCCTGGCCGCTGGTTTTACCCGCTTCGAAATGGGCGCAACTCTCACCGGAGTGCTGCTCTACCAGGCCCGCGGCTATGTGGCGCTGGAGAATCTCGAAGTCCCGCTGGCCCATGGAGAGACCCTGCCCATTGTCCGCATGGAAAAACGGATAGCCAAACCGGCTTCGTAGCACGACCGCATCGAGCCGCAATCCAGCGGGCCTGTTTGCACGATCTGCGGCAGCTACGCTGCCCGGGCTTCGGGCGTCTTCACGTGCTCCGGACGAAACCCCACGCCGATCACGCGCGCCGGAATGCGCTGCAGGAACCTCCAGCGACTCAACAGCCTCACCGGCCAGGGAGCCCGGAACGGCTGGGTGCTGCCCAGCACTCTTCGGATCACATTGTTCTGCACGATCAATTGCATTCTCTGGGTGGCGCGAGTGGGAAACGTTCTTCGCCGCTGCACGGCTTCCAGGTCGCTTAAGTCCACGGTTCCCTGCCGCAGTCTTTCGCCCAGCAGGTTCGCGGTCGCCACCGCATCCTGAATGGCCAGATTGATTCCCACGCCGCCGATCGGGGACATGGCGTGCGCGGCATCTCCAATGCATAACAGTCCGGGCCGGAACCAGCGCCTCAGGCGATCGACTGCGACGGTGAGCAACTTGATGTCATCCCAGTTGCGCAGTTCGTCGACCCGGTCTTGCAGAAACGGGGACAGCCTGACCAGGTCCTGGCGAAACGCCGGCAAACCCTGCTGCCGAAGTTCGTCGGCTTTCCCCTTCGGTATGACGTAGGCGGTTTGCCAGTAATCCTCGCGGTTGAGAAAAACCAGGATTCTTCCGCTATCGATGCGGCCGAAAGTCTGCTCCGGGTCGGTCGGCTGGCGGCTCATGCGCATCCACAGCACGTCCATGGGCGCTCCCAGGTTGAGCACGGTGAGGCCGGCGCGTTCGCGCACCACGGAACGGCGGCCGTCGGCGCCGACGGTAAGGTCAGCGCGGACTTCCAACTCTCCCGCCGGCGTGTGCGCTCTTACGCCGAGCACGGTTCCGCCTTCTTCAATGATTTCGGTAACCTCTGCTTCCATCCTCAAATGAAAAGACGGATACCGGCTGGGCGTGCTCGGCAATAAAATTCAGAAAATCCCACTGCGGCATCAGGCCAAGGAATTTGCAATGCGTGGGAAGGTGGGTGAAGTCGGCGAGGGTGACGGTGTCGGTCCCGATTTGTCCCGCCAGTTGACGCACCTCCTGGTGCGGACGCCGGAGAAACTCTTCCAGAAGGCCCAGTTCGTACATGATTTCAAGCGTCGAAGGATGGATGGTGTCGCCGCGGAAATCGCGCAGAAAGTCGGCATGCTTCTCCAGCACGACGACCTCTACACCCATGCGGGCCAGGAGAAAGCCCAGCATCATGCCGGCAGGACCGCCTCCCGCAATACAGCATTGCGTGCGCAGTGTTTCGCCCATGAGGAACCTGAGAATCGGGAACTTGAAACTGATAACTGAATATTACCCAGCAGGAGTGTTTATAGAAAAGGAAAAGGCCGTGACATTGGTTATGCTCTAGCCGCCAGCTCCTGCGAGGAAGCATAACAGCGTGGACGCATGCACCATCACGGCCCTTGATGTGATCGCTGCTTTCGCAGTCCCTGACCCCAACTGCCCCTCGCAGGGCCGTCGGTTTTTTCGGGTCCGGTCGCCTTCCAGGTTGCCCCTTCCAGCGGATCACCCGGCCTACTTCGCACTGGCTAAGTTTTAATTTGAGCCAGCCCTTTCGGCCGTCGACGTTGGCGAAGTTAAACGCTATGACAGGAAATGTCAACGCCGTTTTTGTGTGCAATCACAACTTTCAATCCTGTGCAAATCGAAAATTGTAGTTGCCTGAATCAGCAACGCTTATAGCTTTTCGTGATTTCTGAATTCCCGTTTTCCACAAACTATTCCACAGCCTCCGCCTGGCGTTGCAAGCATTCGGAATAAACATCTTGACGGAAGAACCGTTCTGACGCATGTTGATGACAACGGAAAACGCTGGATGTCAGATCTCGTAGCCTACGTAGATGGCGGATCCCTGGGGAACCCCGGGCCGTCCGGCATTGGCGTCGTGATCGAAGGTTCCAGCAGCGGCACCATCCGCATTTCCCGCTGGATTGGCCGCCAGGACAACAATGTGGCGGAATACGTGGCCCTCCTGGAAGCCCTGCAATGCGCCCAAACCCTCAAAGCCAGGGCGCTGCACGTCTATTCCGACTCCCAGGTGGTGGTTCGCCAGATGCAGGGCAAGTACGCCTGCCGCAGTTCGCGGCTCTATTCTCTGCACTGGATCTGCCGCAAGCTGGCACGCTCGTTCAAGTTTTCCATCACCCACGTCCCGCGAGAGCGTAATGCCGAGGCCAACCACCTGGCCAATTCCGCAGTCCGCGAACAGATTTCCTCCAGGATGCCGTCATCCTCACGCTCCACGTAGGGGCGGGCGCCCTCGCCGGCCCGGCCGAGGCGAAGCCCGGCTGGTTTCAGTCGGGATAAAACGAAGGCGAGCCTTGCTCGCCCACCCGGACGAGGGCGTCCGGGTCTACGTGGTTCGTGGTGGCGCGGGAGTTCGGGGCGTGGGCAACCCCGGCTTGCGTCGCCGTCCCTGCCTCTGCTAAGTTTCGTCCTCGCCCATGCCTGAAACCGCCACGCTGTTAGTGTCCTGCCCTGACCAGAAAGGCCTGGTTTCCGGAATCTCTAATTTCATTTTCCGCAACGGCGGCAATATCCTCCAGTCGGATCAGTACACCGATGTCGAAGCCGGCATCTTCCTTGCCCGTTTCGAATTTCACCTCGAGGGATTCCAGATTCCCGCCGACCAGATCAGCGAGCGTTTTGGTCCGATGGCGCGGGAATTCAGCATGAAGTTCGAGATCCACTTCAGCGATCACATTCCCCAGGTCGCCCTGTTTGCCTCGCGCCTGCCCCATTGCCTGGAAGATCTTCTGCAGCGCCAGCGGGCCGGCGAATTCAAGGCCGAGATCGGCGTGGTGGTGAGCAATCATCCCGACGCCGGCGAAATTGCCGCCCGTTACCGGGTGCCCTTTCTGCATTTTCCCATCACCCCGGAGAACAAGAAACAGCAGGAAGCCGAGGAACTGCGCGAGTTGCGCTCACGCGGCATCGAGTTGATCGTGCTGGCCCGCTACATGCAGGTGCTGAGTGAAGATTTCATTGCCAACTATCCCAATCGCATTATCAATATTCATCATTCGTTTCTTCCTGCCTTCGTCGGCGCCAAGCCCTACCACCAGGCTTTCCTGCGCGGGGTAAAGCTGATCGGGGCCACCGGCCATTACGTGACCATGAATCTGGATGAAGGTCCGATCATCGAGCAGGAAGTGGCTCGCGTCTCTCATCGCGATTCCATCGAAGACATGATCCGCAAGGGACGCGACCTGGAGCGCACCGTCCTCGGCCGCGCCGTGCGCCTGCACCTCTGCCAGCGCGTCCTCACCTACGGCAACAAGACTGTTGTCTTTGACTAAGATCGGATTGACTAGGATCGGATTGACTAAGACCGGATTGACTAAGACCGGATTCGGTTACGACGGGTCAGTGCGTAGTTGCAGGGTGCGGAGTTTGCCCCCGACCCATGCCGTGGGCAGCGCGGTGACGATGAGCGCCAGCGGATACCAGTGCGGCCCCAGGGCCCGATTCCAGGTTAGAACCGCACCCAGCGTACCCAAGGCAAGCCCGATGAAACCACCCACCAGGGCGTGCCCCATGGGCCGGTCAGGCGCGAACCGCGCCGTGACG
The DNA here is from genome assembly GCA_963734455.1 of Terriglobia bacterium. Lineage (GTDB taxonomy): Bacteria > Acidobacteriota > Terriglobia > Terriglobales > Acidobacteriaceae > JAIQFF01. The sequence goes on along the minus strand of CAVTHC010000003.1, from coordinate 1,161,498 downwards.
TAGCCGCCCACGATGGCGTAGACCGTGCGATAAGCGGTCGCGAGCGCGAAGAGGGCATCCGACATGCGCTGGTCAAACGGGGGGAAGATACCGGCCTTGTGCAGCGCCAGGTCGGTGCCGAGTGAAAGCACGACCACCGCGACGAAGCCGGCCAGGAGAGCGCCAATGCTTCGACCCGTGCGGCGAGGGGGTGGTGTTTCGTCGGTCATGATTGTCCCTGTACGGTTTTATTTGGTTGCCCCCCAGGGATTCGAACCCCGATAAGCAGATCCAGAATCTGCTGTCCTACCATTGAACGAGGGGGCAACTCACGGCGAGAAACGCGGAAGGATCCGCTGCTTTTGATTCTATGGGGCAGGGCCGTTGTGGTCAATATCGGCGGCGATTGGGTGGTGGCGCAGTTTGAAGACTCCGATAAAAGATTGTCATTCCGAAGCGCGGTATTGTCGCGCGAGGGATATGCTGTTTTTCTGCTGGCACCAAGCAGATTCCTCGCCGATAAACCTGGCTTCGGAATGACAAGGGGCGGGGTTGTTTTTGCGCAAAACTGAACTACTCAGATTTCCGTTTCACTCGCACCACCGTGATCTTGGAGAAGCCTTCCTCGAAAGTCGGAGGCTTTAGCTTGGCGCTCATGCGCCGCATTACGTCGTCGGCCACCGTCCGCTCCCGCTTGTGATTGCGTTCCAGGCAGACTTCCAGGGGAACGTCGAAGAACATGGCCTGCACTTCGTAGCCGTAGTCGTGCCCCAACTTGATCCAGCTTTGGCGCTCGTGCGGAGTCAGGTTGGTGGCGTCCACGTAATTCAGAGGACGGCGCGCGATCAGGCGCGCCTTCAACATGGAGCGCAAGTTGGAAAAAATCAGGTCCTGAAAGCGCTGTTCCGTGGGATCGTCGAACAGCAGCGCTCGCAACATGTCGCTCGAAAGCGGCGTGATGTTGTGCCGCTTGAACCAGGAACTCTTGCCCGACCCGGGCAGCCCGATGGCAAGAACCACCGTGCCCTTCGAAGCCCGGGGAGCAGCTGCCGGAGTCGCGCTCGCGCCAGGTATTTCGTTCGCCGGCGCAACGGGCGATGGGGCGCTCTCTGCCTCCCCGTTGCCCGGTGTCACGGCGACGGACCCGGTCCTTGCAGCCTGGGTTCCCCCGCGACCTCGGCCGCCTCTTCCCCGCCGCCGTCGACGGCGCGGGTCGTTGCTTCCCCCGTTTCCACTGGGGCGTTGGCTGGGAGCGGCATGCGCCGCCGCAGGTTCTTCGAAATCAGGCTGACGGTCGGGCGCCGGCCGGGCTTCCATTTCCGGTGCTGCGGTTTCCGCTTGCGCTGATTTTGGCGATGCTGCCGGAGCATTCTCCGGAGCGTCGTAATAAGCAGGCTGAAGCGGGGCCTGTGCCGGCTCGCTCTTGCTGCTTTCGGCGTTCTTTTTGGGGCGCTTGAGACGATCGCGCATCCACTTGCGCATCTCTGGTTTGTAACACAGCTACATAGCGCAGGCAATCGAGGCGGCAGGAAACGTACCAAAGCTGCCAGCCTGTTGTGGTGTGGCGCGGGCGCCCCCGCCCGCGTGACCGCGTGCATGGTTGGCGCCGCTGGAAAAGGTCCGATTCGCCGCCGGCAGTGGCGGGCGAGGACGCCCGCCCCACACGAACCCCGCGCCTCCCGCAGTACGAGTATCCAAGCACGTCAAACTTTCCGGTTGACAACTTCCCGCTCACCGCTTCCGACGTACAATGTGGCATGCCGATTCCACCTGAAATTGCGGGCCAGAAATACATATCGCTGGCCAGCTTCCGAAAAAGCGGCGCTGCCGTCCCCACCCCGGTCTGGTTCGGCGAAAAAGATGACAAGCTTTACGTCATGACCCGCAGCGACTCCGGTAAATACAAGCGCATCAGGAACAATCCCAAAGTTCGCATCGCGTCCTGTACGATGCGCGGGAAGATCACCGGCCCCGAGTTTGCGGCGGCGGCCAGGGTCCTTCCTGCAGGCGATTGGCCGTGGGCGCGCAAAACCATTGAGCGTAAATATTGGCTGGCGCGGATCCCGTTTTTCTGGAGTAAGACGAACGTCTATCTGGAAATCGAAGTCGCGACATAACGCATTCCTTCGCTTGCTGCATTTGCCGCATTCTTTGTTTCCCTGTTAACATTTTGCTTCCCCTTCAAGGGTCTCGCAGCTTTCCCAGGAGAGCGGTACATCAAATTTTCGGAGGCGAAATGGCAATTAAGGTAGGTATCAACGGATTCGGACGCATCGGGCGGAACGTGCTCCGAGCTTCGCTCAATGACAGCAATATCGAATTCGTGGCGGTCAACGATCTCACCGACCCCAAAACTCTGGCCCACCTGCTGAAATACGATTCCATCCTGGGCAATCTGCCGCACAAGATCACCGCCGGCGAGGACAGCATCTCGATCGGGGACAAGGTCATCAAGGTATTCAAGGAACGAGACCCGGGAAAGCTGCCCTGGGAATCGGTCGGCGCCCAGGTTGTGGTCGAATCCACCGGCCATTTCACCGATGCCAACGATGCCAAAAAACACCTGCGCGGGCCGGTCAAGAAAGTTATCATTTCGGCGCCGGCGAAAAACGAAGACGTCACTCTGGTTCTGGGCGTGAATGAAGGCGTGTACGATGCCGCGAAACACAACATTATTTCGAACGCATCCTGCACCACGAACTGCCTGGCGCCCATCGCCAAAGTGGTCAACGACAATTTCAAAATCGTCAGCGGCACCATGACCACCATTCACTCTTACACCAACGACCAGGTAATTCTGGATTTCCCGCATAAGGACCTGCGCCGGGCCCGCGCCGCCGCCATCAACATGATTCCCACGTCGACCGGCGCGGCCAAGGCGCTGAAGCTGGTGATCCCCGACCTGGCGGGCAAGCTCGACGGATTCTCGGTGCGTGTGCCCACGCCCAACGTCTCGGTCGTCGACCTGGTGGCTTTTGTGGAGAAGAAGACCACGAAAGAAGAAGTGAATGCCGCGCTCAAGAAAGCCTCCGAGAGCGGCCCGCTGAAGGGCTACCTGGGCTACGAAGAACAGGAACTGGTCTCGTCTGACTTCAAGGGCGACGGCCGTTCTTCGATCGTCGATGCGCCCTCGACTCTGGTGGTCGGCGGCAACTGCGTAAAAGTAATCTCGTGGTACGACAACGAATGGGGATATTCATCCCGTGTCCGCGACCTGATCAATTATCTGGGAAGCAAAGGCCTGTAAGTCCTGGGCTAGTGTGGTCGCGGGCGACTCGCCCGCGCCGGGGGCGGCAAAGCGCCGCCCCAGAGGAAGTCATGTCGAAGCTTTCCATCCGCGACCTGTCTCTCAACAATCATCGCGTCCTCATGCGGGTTGATTTCAATGTTCCGCTCGAAGACGGCCGGGTGATTGACGACACCCGTATCCGCGAAACCCTGCCGACCATTGAATACGCCCTGCGCCACGGGGCCCGGCTGGTCCTGGTGTCGCATCTCGGCCGCCCCAAGGGCAAACCCAATCCGGCGATGAGCCTGAAGCCGGCCGCGGAGCGCCTGCGCATGCTGCTCGATAAGGAATTGGCGCGCGGAGAAAACGTGGGCTTCTGCCCCGAATGCATCGGCCCCGAAGCCGAGGAGATGGCGGGAAAGCTGGAGCAGGGCCAGACCCTGCTGCTGGAAAATCTCCGTTTCCATCCCGAAGAAGAAGCCAACGACCTCAAGTTCGCCAAGCAACTGGCCGGCCTGGCGGACTACTACGTGAACGATGCTTTCGGCACCGCGCATCGCGCCCATGCCTCCACGGTTGGCGTCACCCACTTTGTGCAGAAGGCCGCCGCCGGCCTGCTCATGGAGAAGGAACTGCAATACCTGGGCAAAGTTGTGCGCCATCCCGAGCGGCCGTTTATTGCCATCCTCGGCGGCGCCAAGGTCAGCGACAAAATCGGCGTCATTCGCAATCTTCTCGACAAGGTTGACGCCCTCATCATCGGCGGCGGCATGGCCTACACCTTCCTGAAGGCCCAGGGAGAGCAGGTCGGCAAGTCGCTGGTCGAAGAGGACAAGATCGACCTGGCCCGCGAGCTGCTGAAAGAAGCCAAAAACCACAAAGTGAAATTCCTGTTGCCGACGGACCACGTCGTGGCGGAAAAGATTGATCCCAACGCCATCGTTCAGACCGTAGCCAGCGGCCACATTCCCGCCAACCTGATGGCCCTCGATATCGGACCCAAGACGATCCAGGCGTTTGCGGACGAAATCGCTCGCGCCGCCACCATCTTGTGGAACGGCCCCATGGGCGTCTTCGAAGTAGCGCCCTTCGCCAAGGGCACCTTCAAAATCGCTCACGCGGTGGCGGAAAATGTTGGCGCCACCTCGATCGTCGGCGGCGGAGACTCGGTGTCCGCGGTCAACGCTGCCGGGGTGGCCGACAAGATCACGCACATCTCCACCGGCGGCGGAGCCTCGCTGGAATTCCTGGAAGGCAAAAAACTTCCCGGCGTCGAAGCGCTCACCGACAAGAAATGACTTCCTTCGTGACCCTTCGTGTCCTTCGTGGTTCCCAGCTTTTTTGCGGCCACGATTCGAGGATGTGATTTGAGTTTTTCCCAGAAAGGATTCCATGCCCCGCAAAAAAGTGATGGCCGCCAACTGGAAGATGTACAAAAACCCCGATCAGACCCGGGCATTCTTCCACGACTTCATTCCCCTGGTCGCCGGCCATACCCGCGATGAAATCGTTATCTGTCCGCCGTACATCGATCTGACCGCTGCCATCGAGGCCGCCAAGGGTTCGAACGTGGCGGTCGGCGCGCAGGACTTGTACTGGGAAAAAGAGGGCGCATACACCGGCGAAATCTGTCCCGGCATGCTGCTGGATATCGGCTGCACCCACGTGATCATCGGCCACTCCGAGCGCCGCCAGTATTTTGGTGAAACTGACGACATGGTGAACTTCAAGCTGAAGGCCGCTCTCGAAGCCGGGCTTATTCCCATCGTCTGCGTGGGCGAGGTTCTGGAAGAGCGCGAGGCCAATCTCACGGAAGACGTGTTGCGCCGCCAGTGCCTCCGCGCCTTCCACGCCATCTCGGGCAAGAAGGCAGCGAAACTCGTGGTCGCGTACGAGCCGGTGTGGGCCATCGGAACCGGGAAAGACGGCTACACCCCAACTCGCTTCCGCGGCTCACCTGCTGATTCGAGGCGAGGCGGCCAAGGCCTTCGGAGAAGAGTTTGCCGACCACCTCCGCATCCTGTATGGAGGCTCGGTCAAGCCAGAAAACGTCAAGGCCCTGATGGCCGAAGAGGAAATCGACGGAGCCCTGGTCGGCGGCGCCAGCCTGGACCCGAAATCCTTCGCGGCCATCGTAAAGTACTGAAACCCCTTTGCTATAATCGACATTGCCTCGAAATGCGGAAGTGGTGGAACTGGCAGACACACCATCTTGAGGGGGTGGCGCCGAAAGGCGTGGGGGTTCAAATCCCCCCTTCCGCACCATGATTTTCCTGAGCGTATTTCTTACTGAGACAGGGGCTGCATGATTATCCTGATTACGACTATTCACGTGATTGTCTGTTTTTTTCTGATCATCGTGGTGCTGTTGCAGAGCGGCAAGAGTGGTGATATTGCGGCGGCGTTTGGCGGGATGGGAAGCCAGACGGCTTTTGGCCCGCGCGGTGCGGCCACCGCGCTCTCCAAGGCGACCACCTGGTCAACCGTGATCTTTATGATCACTTCGATCACGCTCTCGATCATGGCTTCGCGGGGAGGCAGCGGAACGAACTCCGTGCTGCAGGGACTTAATCCGTCACAGACCAAGACGCAACCGGCCAAGTAGTCGTCGGTCGTCAGGCGTCAGTCGTCGGCCAGACAGACCCATGACGTTTGGCGGATGAGCGACGACCGACGACTGACGATCGACGACTGACGACTAGCCCTTTCCATGATTCACGAAATCTTTCCCGTCGGGCCGTTGCAGTGTAACTGCTCGGTCATCGGCGATGAGACCACTCGGGAAGCCATGGTGATCGATCCCGGCGACGACATCGAAGACGTTCTCGCCATTATTCAAAAACACAATCTCAAGGTACGGCAGATCGTCATCACGCATGCTCACATCGATCATGTGGGCGGAGCCATGAAGCTGCGTGCCGCCACCGGCGCGCCCATCCTGCTCAACCAGAACGACTATGCCCTGCTGAAAATGCTCGACGTGCAGGCGGCGTGGATTGGCGTGGAGGATCCCGGCAAAGTTGAGATCGACCGCAGCATCGGCCAGGGAGACACCATTCAGGCGGGCCCGCTGTCCGCGAACGTGATCCATACTCCGGGACACACCGAGGGCAGCGTTTGCCTGTATTTTCCCGCCGAGGGGAAGTTGATCGCAGGAGACACGCTATTTGCCGGAAGCATCGGCCGCACGGATCTTCCCGGAGGGTCCATGCAGAAAATCATCAATTCGCTGCGCGAAAAAGTCCTGGCCCTGCCCGATGAAACCCTGGTTGTGCCCGGTCATGGTCCGCTCACCACGATTGGGGAAGAACGCGCGAGCAATCCGTTCCTGGTGAAGCGTTAGGCAAACTCCCGCCGGGTAATCTTTCACCCTTGGGCTGTCTTTCTGCATGCTCGACCCGGGGCTTACGCCCCGGGATCTATTCTTTCCCGCAGGCTATTTCTTTTCCGGGGCCGGAGGGGCTTGGTCGGCGCTCTTGTTTTGGATGGAGAGCAGTTCCACCTCGAAAATCAGAGTGGAGTTGGGACCAATCTCAGGGGCAGGGGAGCGTTCGCCGTAGGCCAGATCCGAAGGAACGAACAGCTGCCATTTCGATCCCACGGGCATAAGTTGAAGGGCTTCGGTCCATCCCTTGATCACGCCGTTTACCGGGAAGGTTGCCGGTTCGCCGCGCTTGTAGGAACTGTCAAATTCCGTTCCGTTAATCAGCGTGCCCCGGTAATTGCAGACAACCGAGTCGCTGGCCGTCGGCTTCGGTCCCGTACCCTGGGTCAGAACCTTGTATTGCAGGCCGCTGGGCAGGGTGACGACGCCGGCTTTACTTTTGTTGGCGGCGAGAAACGCTTCTCCTTCTTTCTTGCTTGCCTCTCCGGCCAGCTGCATCTGCTCTTGTTGTTTCTTGCGCATTTCGGTTTGCACTTCCATGAGCGTGGCTCGCGCCTGATCTTCCGTCAGCAGGGTTTTGCCGCCCGCCAGCGCGTCTTTCAGTCCGCGTGCCAGGAGGTTGGGGTCCACGGGTACGGACTGCTTGTGCAGGCTCGTTCCCAGGTTCATCCCCAGGGCGTAGCTGAATTTATCTTTTTGGGTTGTGAGCGCCGGAGCGGCCGCGCTTCTTGCCGCCGGTGCCCGCCGCGCTTTGGCTGCAGGAGCCGCCTGAGGTTTTGCCGCCGGAGTCTGCTGGCCCTGGGAATAGCTACTCCCCAGCAGCAGGATCCCGACCGCCAATATATTTACCGCTAAAGATTTGTGCATAAGCTATTGTCACATTGCCTGGAAGAACTCGGCAAACTGCGAGTTATAACTGAGATTCGAGAACTGGGATTTTGGAGACACTGCGCTCACTAGACTTTGCTCAGAAGGCGGAGCACTCGGCCTGCTCCGTCGCGAAATTCGCCGGGGTGGGTCAGCAGGCTGAGTATGAGGTATCCGTCATTGGGGAAATCGTAGAAGTGGCCAGGGTGGACCAGCACCGAAGCTTGCCGCAGCAGATCAATGGCGAGATCTTCGTCAGTTCGGATCACGGGCACGCGCAATACGGCATACCATCCTCCTTCGACCTGCAGGCGCCGGCACGCCTTCTGCTGCGCCAGTTGACGGTCAAGCTCGGCGAGATTCATGCGCACGCGGTCGAGCAGCTGGGGCTGGATATTCTTTCGCTCCCCCAGCAGCGTCGCCGCCGCGAGCTGGATGGGAGCATTCATCGACAAATAAGTGTCGGCGATGATTTCCAGGCGGTCCATGGCCGCGGCCGCCGCCGGCGCCGGGCCGCTGGCCGCAGTCCAGGCCAGCTTCATCTGCGGCAGGCCGGAGATTTTTGAGACGCCGCTCAGAGTGAAGGTCAGAACATCCCGGTTGGAAACGAAACTTGAGCGCGCTACGCCGTCGTGCGGATAGTCCAAAAACACTTCGTCCACGATGAGGGCAAGCCCATGCTCGCGGCAGAAGGAATTCAGCTGAGTGCGCTCTTCGGGGCTTACGTATGAGCCCGTGGGATTGTTGGGATGCACCACTACCAACGCCCGAGTACGAGGACCCACCGCCCGGGCCAGAGACGGAAAATCAATCTGCCAGCCGTGGTCGTAAAGCAGCGGATACGGAGTCAGGGTCACATCCTGCAGGTCGGCCAGAAAGTCGAATAAGGGGTAGCTCGGCTTGGGCACGAGCACCTCATCGTGGGGATTGCAAAGCAGCCGAAAAACGTAAGAGTAACCCTCGCTGGTGCTGGTGGTGAGAATGAGCGATTCGGGATCAATCTCGATTTCGAATTGTTCCCGGTAGTAAGCCGCCACCGCTTCGCGAGCGCTGGCCAAGCCTTTGGGCTGAGGGTCGTAGTCCATCGCTGCGCGATTGGATAGAACCTTGAGGATGGACTCAGCGTCATACCGCAGACCCGCCCGAGTGGGGTTGGAGACGGTCAGGTCGAGTACATCCCCGCCCGCGGCCCGCACTTCGCGCTGCACTGCAGTAAAACGATTAGGGGTAAGCTTCCAGTCGGTGCGCTTGGAAAACATGCAGCGACCATGATACCCGGACGGTTCAATGCAGGCGCGAGCGCCCTCGCTCGGGTCTTCACGCCACTCAAGGATTTCTAGAGCTTCCGGCCTGTGGCCGCCTGACCTTCGAGAAGAAAAGTCTTTGGTACTTGCCTTCTCCACACAGCTTGAACGAAGTGAAATCCTTGTACCACGGTCCCTCTGGCACTTCGGGTCTCGACTCAATCCAGATGCGAAGCTGATTCAAGTCCTGGAGACTGATTTTGCGATCACGCATGCGCGCGACCAGATGATCACGAATCGCGGTTGGAAAGCGAGGCCAGGTCTCAATCTGTGGCACTACTCCCCGAATACGAATCGTCCCAATTCGTCCCCCAGTCGCTTGACCTCGTCCGGGTGTTCCGATGCCCGAAAGCGGTCGGCCAGTTCAAAGAACGCCTTTTCCTTTTGCTTACTGGCCTCAATTCCCAGTTCAATGAGTTCAACCAGAACGCGGTTGTCGCTCAAACGCCTGCGACTGGCGATTTTTTCAATCTGCCTGGCTACGGGCGCAGGAAGGGTCACACTGCGACGAACCTGTTTTGTTGTTGCCATGTCACCAGTATACACCATTTTGGTGCACGGTCCGGTCTGGGTCGTTCGAAAGTGCGAGCCAACAGAGGCGCCCTCGTGCCGTCGTAAAGGATTCAACGCGCGTTTTGGCCGAGCAAGTCAGGGTTGGGGGATTCACCAGCCTCGCAGGCCTGTATAATGGCGTGTTTTGCCTCCTATGGACAAAGCCACACAGCATGAACTGCGCCTGGCGGAGCGCATGTCTCGCCTCGGCACCGAGACCGCTTTTGAAGTGCTGAACAAGGCGCGCGCCCTGGAGCGTCAGGGCAAGGAAATCATTCACCTGGAGATTGGCGAACCCGACTTCGACACTCCGGCCAATGTGGTCGAAGCGGGAATCGGGGCCTTGCGCGCGGGCTGGACACACTACGGGCCCTCGGCTGGCTTGCTGGAGTTGCGGCAGGCGATCGCCGAAGATGTAAGCCGTTCCCGGGGAGTGAAAGTCACCAGCGACGAGGTGGTGGTCGTTCCCGGGGGCAAGCCGATTATTTTTTTCACCCTGCTGGCGCTGGCCGAGGCCGGCGATGAAGTCATCTTCCCTAACCCTGGTTTTCCCATTTACGAGTCGATGATTCACTACGTCGGGGCGCAGGCAGTGCCCATCCGTCTGCGGGAGGAGAAAGACTTTAGCTTTGACGTGAACGAACTGGCTTCGTTGATCAGCGATCGCACCCGGCTGATCATCCTGAATTCGCCGCAGAATCCCACCGGCGGAGTATTGAGCCAGCAGGACATCCGCGACATCGCCCGCGTCATCGGCGATCGCAATATCATGGTGCTGTCGGACGAAATCTACAGCCGGCTGGTGTTCGAGGGCGAGCATCATTCCATCATGTCGGTCCCGGGCTTTCAGGAACGCACAATTTTGCTGGACGGCTTTTCCAAGACCTATGCCATGACCGGGTGGCGCCTGGGCTATGGCGTCATGCGGGCGGACCTGGCCAACCACATCTCGCGGCTCATGACCAATTCCAACTCGTGTACGGCCAGCTTTACCCAGATCGCCGGCGTGGAAGCGGTGCGCGGAGACCAGACTTCGGTCGACCGGATGCGAGCGGAGTTTCAACGGCGGCGCGACGCTTTTGTGGCCGGACTGAACCGGATCAAGGGCTTCTCCTGCCGCATGCCCAAAGGAGCTTTCTACGCCTTCCCCAACATCACCCGGACAGGATGGGAATCGAAAAAGCTCTCCGAGGCCTTGCTCGAGCAGGCCGGGGTCGCATGTCTTTCAGGATCTTCTTTCGGAAGCTTCGGGGAAGGTTATTTGCGTTTCAGCGTGGCCAACTCCCTGGAAAACCTCAACCGGGCGCTGCTCCAGATTGACGACTGGACGAAGAGAAATCTCTAGCGCGCGTGCCGGTCGGCAATAGCATTCACTTCTTAAACAGATTCTCAAAAGCCTGGCGGGCATCATTGGGGCGCAGGGCGGCGGGCGTGGATGTTTCCTTCTCCACCATGACGCGCATGGAGTAAAACGTACATTCGTTGCGCTGGTCCTTGCGCGGGATTCGTTCCGGAATGGGTTGCGAGCACTCGAACCGGCTGGAGGGATCGAAGTATGTGCACTGCTTGCAGGAGTGCAGCTCAAAGCCGCACTTGGGGCATTGCCCGACGGGATCGCTGAGCGACTGCAAAAGCGAACCGCACTGCGAACAACGGGACACGGCTCGCGTCCCCGGCATCTGGATCGGGCGCGGACCGAAGGTATCTTTCTTGACCGGGCGCTCGCTCGCCTCCCGCTTCTTGCTTTCTTCGCCGCGATCCTGGTAACCGTGTTGCCGGTACTTCAAGGCCTTCCCTCCTTGCAGGTGCAAGGACATTGTCTCGCTTCGGCGGATCGGCGACAAGTGGGAGGAGCCAGGGTCCCAATTTCAGCCGCGCGGGTCTTCCTTTGCTCCCCATCATCGGGACGGGCGCGAATTGTATTTCCCCACAGCGGGTGCTACGATCTGTGTGAGTTAGCACTCGTGCTTGGAGGTTTGATCAATGTCAGACGATAACAATAGTTTCCTCTGGTTCCTCGCAGGGCTGGGCGTAGGCGCGGCGGTGGGAGTGTTGTATGCACCGCGTTCCGGCAGTGAGATGCGTGAGACCCTGCGTTCCAAGGCGGGTGAAGGCCGCGAGTTCGTGACCGAGCGCGCCCGCAAGGCGCGCGAGCAGGCTTCCGACCTGGTGGACAAGGGACGGGAAGCCGCCAAGCAGCAGAAAGAGCAGTTCAAGTCGGCTTATGAAGCCGGCCGCCAGGCCTATCACGAAGCCACCGCGGCCGATGGTGGCGCATCGAAGAACCTGTAATTTCGCGCCTCTCCGCAGCGCTGGATGGGGCGGCGCAGTAACGCGGAACATTCTATGGACTATCTACCGATTTTTGTCGGGGTTACGGCGGCGGCAGTCGTCATCCAGGCCGGCATTCTGGTTGCCCTCTTTGTGGCCGTGAAAAAGAGCACGACCCGCATGGAGGCGCTCGCCACCGAAGTGAAGACCAAGGTCATGCCCACGGTCGACACGGCACAATCGATGCTGGTGGAGTGGCGTCCCAAGATCGACACCATCGCGAGCAACGTCAGCGAGACCACCACGGTAGTTCGCGGCCAGGTTGAACGATTGGACGCAACCGTCACCGACATCGTCGACCGCACCCGGCTGCAGGTGATTCGCGCCGACGAGTTGCTCAATCGCACCATGGACCGGATCGAAGAGACCAGCGAGGCGGTCCATCGGACCGTGATTTCTCCGGTGCGGCAACTCTCCGGCATCATTCAAGGTCTGACTGCGGGTCTGGAATTCCTGCTGGGTGGTGAAAGGCGCCGCCGGCACGACGTTTCCGTGCCTCAGGACGAGATGTTTATCTAGATCGGCGTCACAGAGAACTGAGAACCAGTAGCTGGAAACTGGTTCAGCCGGTTCCGGGTTCAAAGAAAACCAGTTTTCAGATATCAGTTCACGGTTCTCAGGCTCAGGCGATCCAGCCTCCGCCAACCACTACATCGTCAGCGTAAAAGACCGCCGCCTGGCCGGGCGTGACTGCTCGCTGGGGCTGGTCGAATGAAACCAGTATCTCGTCGTCCCCGGACTTTTCGATCAGCGCTGCCGCACCCTCGTGGCGGTGGCGAATCTTTACCGTCACTCGCATCGGCTCCGGCAAATCTTCGACGGAAATGAGATTGGTCCGGTGCACGCGCAGGGTGCGTGCGTACAGCTCTTCCTGGCTCCCGACTACCACCTGGCGAGCGTCTCCCTTGATCTGGATCACGTAGAGCGGTGAGCCCGTGGCGACGCCCAACCCCTTGCGCTGGCCCACGGTGAAATTATGGATTCCGCCGTGCTCGCCTACGACTTGGCCGTCCGTCGTGACCAGTTCCCCAGCCGTATCGGGCAGTGACTCGCCCTGTTCTGCCAGATAGGCATCGAGAAACTTCTTGTAGTCGCCGCCGGGAACAAAACAGATTTCCTGGGAGTCGGGCTTCTGCGCCAAGGCCAGCCCATGTTGCTCGGCCAGCTGACGGACTTCCGGCTTCATCATCCCGCCCAGCGGAAACAGGGTGCGGCTGAGCTGGGCCTGGGTCAATCCGAAGAGAAAGTAGGTCTGGTCCTTGGAGCGGTCGGTCGGACGCTTCAGCAGCCAGCGGCCCAGCCGGTCGTCGAATTCCACGCGGGCGTAGTGGCCGGTCGCGAGCGCGTCGGCGCCAATCTGTTGCGCCACAATGAGTAACTGATCAAACTTCAAGTAATTGTTGCACAGGCTGCAGGGGATGGGCGTGCGTCCCGAAAGATACTGTTCGACAAACGGCCGCACCACGTCGCGCTCGAAACGCTCTTCGTGATTCACCACGTAGTAAGGGATGCCGATGGTCTCCGCCACCCGGCGAGCATCGTACACATCGTCGAGCGAGCAGCAGCGGCCCTGCACCGCCTCGGGCATGCCGTCGTGGCCGGCCAGGCGGCGCTGGTTCCACAGTTGCATGGTCAGGCCGACAACATTGTGGCCTTCAGCGCGCAGCATGGCCGCGACGGTCGAGGAGTCAACTCCTCCGGACATGGCGACGGCGATGGTTCGGGTCTGGGACATGAAGATCAGCTCTCAGCTATTAGCTTTTAGCCTTTAGCTAAGAGTCAATGGCTAAGAGCTAATAGCTACTTTTTTATTGTATATGGGCGACAGCGCACGCAGCCGGGCCACGGTCTGCGGAATCAGGTTTAGGGCAAATTCAATGTCCTCGGGCGTGTTCTGCTTGCCCAGGCTGAAACGCAGGCTGCCGCGCGCCCGCTCGGGCGACATGCCCATCGCGGTCAGCACGTGCGACGGCTCGATCGCGCCGGAAGAACATGCGGCTCCGGTCGAGACCGCCAGGCCCTTCAGGTCGAGGGCGATCACCAGGGCTTCACCTTCGATGCACTCGAAATGGATGCTGCTGGTATTCGGCACCCGCGGCGCACCCTGGCCGTTCACGCCGGTGGATTCGACCTGTTGGAGGATGGCCTGCTCCAGGCGATCGCGCATCCGGGACATCTGCTCCAGATCGCCGCGAGCCATGGCTTCGCGGGCAAGTTCCGCGGCTTTGCCCAGGGCGACGATGCCGGGAACGTTTTCCGTGCCCGCCCGGCGCGACCGCTCGTGGCTTCCACCGAAAAACATCGGTTGCAGGCTGGTTCCCTTGCGCACGTACAGCGCTCCCACGCCCTGCGGGGCGTTCATCTTGTGTCCGGAAATAGAGAGCAGATCGCAGCCGATGCTCTTTACGTCGATGGCGACCTTGCCCGCTGCCTGCACCGCGTCGGTATGAAAGTAAACCTCGGCTTCGGCGGCGACCTTGCCGATCTCTTCCACCGGTTGCAGCACGCCGGTTTCATTGTTGGCCATCATCATGGTGATGAGCCGGGTGTTCGGCCGCAGAGCGCGTCGCACGTCGTCAGGGTCGACCTGGCCTCGGCCGTCCACCGGAACATAGGTGACTTCGCAGCCCGAGGCTTCCAGGTGCTTGCACGAATTCAGAACGGCATGATGCTCGATGGTTGAACTGATGACGTGCTGCCCGGGCTGGGCAAGCCCGGAAATTGCCAGGTTGTCGGCTTCCGTGCCCCCGCTGGTAAAGACGATCTCCGAGGCGCGGCATCCCAGCAAGACAGCGACGGACTCACGCGCGCGTTCGACAGCCGCCCGCGTCTCCTGTCCGTGATGATGGATGGAAGAGGCGTTCCCGAAATGCTCCCCGAAATATGGCTGCATGGCCTCAAAGACCGCCGGCAGCACGGGAGTGGTGGCGTTATTGTCGAGATAGACGCGGCGCATGGCTAGCCATTTATTTTACGCTGTCTACGTAAGTACCGAAATGCGGGGCAGGAGAACAGACCCCGGCTCGGAACGATGGCTACGCTACATCGGAACCAACAGGGGGTCAGGAGACTGTCACTACTTCAGCCGAAGCCGCCGGTTCAGGGATCGGCAAATTGTCTTCCCGCAGTCCTTCCAGGTGAAATTCGATGGCTTCACGGATGAGTTCCTGCGCGTTTTCCTTGGTGGAGCCAGTCGTGACCACCCCTGGCAGATCAGGAACGTAGGCGCTCCAACCGGTCGCGGACTTCTCATAGACGACAACGTAGTTCATCACTTTAAACCTGCTTGCTTCAAAACACTATTCAAAGTGCCAGGCGCCAGATCGTCGCCGGGATGACCCGGCAGCGTCACCCGCCCGGATTTGGTCGGGTGCTTGTACTGCCGATGGCTGCCCTTCGTTGCTTTCAAGTACCAGCCATCCTGCTCCAACAGTTTAATGATATCGCGGACCTTCATGACGTCCCAAGTTACGATCGACGCTTTTTTTCACCAGCGACCGTTGCCCGGGAAAGCGCCAGTTCATTGTTCTCTTATCAGAATTCAAACACGCCCATTTGTTCTAGCGCTGCCCGACGGGCACATATTTCTGCGGATAGGCGGGTCCCACATAATCGGCGCGGGGGCGGATCAGGCGGTTGTCGTCGAGTTGCTCGATGATGTGGGCGGCCCATCCGCTGATTCGGGAGACGGCGAATACCGGGGTGAACAAATCCACGTCAATCCCCAAAATGTGGTAGGTGGAGGCGGAGTAGAAGTCCACGTTGGCGTTGAGTTTTTTCTCGGCCTTCACAAATTCTTCGATCTTGCGCGACATCCCGAACCACTTGCTCTGGCCGCTGCTTTTCCCCAGGTCGCTCGACATCTTGCGCAGGTGCGTGGCCCGCGGGTCTTCAGTGTGATACACGCGATGGCCGAAGCCGGGAACCTTCTTCTTTTGCGCCAGCATGGCCTTGATATGGTCCACCGGATCGACGCCGGCCTTGTCGATGGCCTGAAGAATATGGAACACGGCCTCGTTGGCGCCACCGTGCAAAGGTCCTTTCAAAGCGCCGATGGCCGCGGTCACGGCGGAATGCATATCGGAAAGCGTGGCCGCCACCACCCGGGCAGCGAAGGTAGAAGCGTTCAGTTCGTGGTCGGCGTGCAGGATGAGAGCGATATCGAGGGCGCGCTCGGCGGTCTCGGAAGGCTTGGTTCCATTTAACAGGAGCAGAAAATTGGCGGCGTGCGAGAACGAGCGGTCCGGCTCAACCACGTTCTTCCCTTTACGCACGCGATCATAAGCGGCCACGATCATGGCGATCTGCGAGGTCAGCCGGAAGGCTTTGTGCAGATTGGCGTCGTGGTCGTTCTGCTTGTCCTCGGGATCGTAAAACGAAAGCGCCGAAACGGCGGTGCGCAGCACGTCCATGGGCTGCGTTGCTTTGGGAGCGCTGCGCAGCAGGTCAATGATGGCGGGGTCGAGCTTCCGTTCCTCCGCCAACCGGCGGCGGAAGTCTTTCAACTCATTCGCGGTCGGCAGCTTGCCGTACCACAACAGGTAGCAGGTTTCTTCAAAATTGGAATAATCAGCAAGTTCGTGGATGTCAATGCCGCGGTAAGCGAGGATCCCCTGGTCTCCGTCGATATAGCAAATGCTGGAATTGGTAGCGACTATTCCTTCCAGGCCCTTGGGGGCGTGCGTGGCGGTCAGGCTGGGCATGTTTCCTCGCTCGAAAGTTTGATGCTGTGTTGAGGCTGCACGGGGAAGGAAAATGGCGCGTGCTGTCGCAACTAACTTTTATACGCCAAAAGAGGTAAGTTTCCAAGGTGGGCTGGAGCCGTGTGATTTGAAAATCCCCAAGGAATTGTCGTTCCGAAGCGCGGCCTTGTCGCGCGAGGAATCTGCTGATTCGCTGCCAGCGGCAAGCAGATTCCTCGCCGAAAGACCTGGCTTCGGAATGACAAGGGGTTGGCTCGTTCTTGGGCAAACCGTACTTCCCTCGCTTTGGCCCGCGGGTTGCCTCTCAGGGAAATCCCTCGTTCGTCGCACTGTCGGCACGAGCGGGGCGCTCGCGCCTACATTCAGGGCGTATACACGAAAGTACACTGCAGGGCGCGAAACTCTCGGTCCGGCCTTAGCTTCCCAGTTACAATCGGGACGTGCGCTGGGGAAACTTCATTCGGCTCTCCCTTATCCTGCTGACGCTGGCATTTGCCGCTTCCGCGACTGACCTGCCTCCCGGTGCGCCGCTCTTACCTTGTCCTGAAGGCTCGCCTGGGGCGGTTTCCTGCAATCCATCCAAGAAGGAAATAAAAGAGGCGGGCGCAGCCTTCGCCAAGGGGTTGAAGCTGCAGCGGGAAAAGCGGCAGGACGAAGCTTTCGACCAGTTCGAGACGGCGGCGCGGCTGGCTCCCCGCGATGTGGAGTACGTGACCGCCCGGGAAATGACCCGCCAGCAGCTGGTGTTTGATCATTTAGAGCGGGGCAACGCGGAGATGCGCGACAACCGCCAGATCGAGGCGCTGGCGGAGTTCCGCACGGCGCTGCAACTGGATCCGCAGAATACATTTGCCCAACAGCGTTTGACCGATGCGCTGGGGGAATGGGCGCCGAAAACCACGGCCGCACCGCAGGTGGTGGAGGATGCGGACGAGCTTCGAGTGGCGCCGAGCGCGGCCCTGGCCGATTTTCACTACCTGGGCGATAGTAATGGGCTGCTTACCCAGGTAGCCGCGGCGTACGGAGTGACCGCCAGCTTCGACGAATCCGTGGTCTCACGCCAGATTCGTTTTGACCTGGGCGCCGCGGATTTTTACACCGCTATGGCGGCGGCCTGCCAGATGACCCACACCTTCTGGACTCCGATGGACAGCAAACAGATTCTGCTGGCCGCGGAGTCGGCGCAAAATCACCGGCAGTTCGATCGCATGGCCTTGCGCACGTTTTATCTGCCCGGCGTGAGCACGCCGCAGGAACTGAATGACATCGCGAATGTGCTGCGCAATCTTTTTGAAATCCGGCTGGTGACGCCGCAGCCGGCCGCCGGCAAGATTGTGGTCCGGGCGCAGCGCAACATTCTGGACGCCGCCACCCAGCTGCTCGAAGGCTTGGGGGATTCGCGTCCGCAAGTCATGCTCGACGTGCACGTCTACGAAATTGCCAACACCCTGACCCGCAACATGGGGCTACAGATTCCCAACAATTTCAACTTGTTCAACATTCCGGCAGGCGCGCTGGCGGCACTGGCCGGACAAAATATCCAGGACCTGATCAATCAGCTCATTTCGAGCGGCGGCATCAACCAGTCGAGCTCGCAGGCCCTTTCCGGGCTTCTGGCGCAACTCTCGGGACAGCAGAGTTCGATCTTCAGCAATCCGCTGGCCACGTTTGGCGGCGGCCTGACCTTGATGGGACTGAGCCTGGGGACGGCGGGAGCGCAGTTGTCGCTGAACGAGAGCACGGTGAAGACCCTGGAGCACGCCACCCTGCGCATTGCCCAGGGCACAGAGGGGACGTTTCGAGTGGGCACCAGGGTCCCGATTCTCAACGCCAGTTTCGCGCCGGTATTCAATACGCCGGCGATTGCGTCGGTCATCCAGAACAACTCGTTTCAAAGTCCGTTTCCCTCGTTCAACTACGAAGACGTTGGGTTGAGCATCAAGGCCAAACCCGTGGTGAACGGAAACTCCGATGTCAGCCTGGACCTGGAATTGCAGTTTCGCGCTTTGCAGTCGCAGTCGTTCAACGGCGTGCCGGTGATTTCGAACCGGGAGTACAAAGGCAGCATTGTGCTGATGGACGGCGAGCCGGCGGTGGTGGCGGGAGCCGTTACCCACAACGAACAGCGCAGCCTGAACGGCCTTCCGGGGCTGGGATCTTTACCGGGCCTGAACCAGGTGATGACCAGCAACAGCCTGGAAAATGACGAAGACGAATTGCTGATCGTGATCACGCCGCGGGTAGTCAGCCACGAGCAGAAACAGAGCGCGGAAATCTGGATGAGAAAGTAGGAGACGTTTCTAACGTTTCGGTGGAGGCCGGGCGTCCCCGCCCGGCCAGACGGGCGAGACGCCCGTCCTCCATTGACCGGCTAGTTCCCTTCCCGCGCGGCGAATTCCGTCAGACCCTTTAGTACTTCGTAGGGCAGTCCGCCGACGTTGCTGATCTTTCTTCCGTTCACGAAGAGCGTCGGCGTTCCGCTGACTTCGAGGGCCGCGCCTAAAGCCACCGAGTGCTGGACTCGCGCAATTGTGTCGGGCTTCGCCGCGCAGGCAGCGGTTTCTGGCCCCTTGGCGCCGGACTGCTGCGCGATAGCGGTCAACTTTTCATCCGCGTTGCTGGCGGTAATGTCTTTCTGGGCATTGTAGACGCCGGCCACGTACTTCCAGAAAGCGTCGGGTGAAGTACGTCCGATGCAATCGCCATAGTTGGCGGCTTTGGCGGCCCAGTCGTGCGAGGGCAGCGGAAAATTCTGGAATACCAGGCGAACGTTTTTCTCTTCCGCCATCAGCTTTTCGATGGTGGGCTGGGCCTCCTTGCAATGCGGACATTGCAGGTCGCTGAACTCGACCACGGTCACGGGAGCGTCTGCCGGGCCCAGGGAAGGGCCGTTCATCCCCTTGCGGAGCTCTTCCTGCGCGGGAACGAAGGGATGCGGTCCGAACGGGATAATGTCGCCGACCACGGCATGATTGCCATCGGCGGTCACGTAAAGACGGCTGTTCTGCTGTCCCTGGGGGTTGCTGAGGACCACCAGCACCTCGGTGAGTCCTTCGGCCGGGGAAGGACGAATGGCGGCAACCTTCCACGATACCGAGGGATCGTAACCGAACATCTGTTTCATGAAGGCATTCACCGTTTCTTCCGAGGGAAGCCGGGTGCCGAATGAGGGGACGGGGGGAAGCGCGTCCTTGGCTTTGGACGACTTCTGTTGGGCCAGGGAAAACGAAACCAGTAAACCAACCAGGGAGCAGCACAGCAACGAACGACGCATGAGTTCCTTTCGAGAGCGCGACTTTCTGTAACTTCCAGTCAAGGCCATCGTCAACCGCCGGTTTTGGCGGCGATGGGAAAACGGCGGCCGGAGCCGAAAGCCTTGAGAGAAATTTTAATTCCTGGCGCCGCCTGCTGGCGCTTGTATTCGGCGCCGTCGACCATGCGAACCACTTTTCGTACCAGCGCCAGATCATAGTCGTGGTCGGCGGCAATCTGTTCCGCGGTGTGCAGGTCTTCGACGTAGTCTTCGAGAATCGTATCGAGGACGTCGTAAGGCGGCAAGCGAATCGATGTCCTTCTGATCGGGACGCAATTCCGCCGAGGGCGGCTTTTCCAGGGTGGCCTGCGGGATAACGGCGCGGCGCGAATTCACGTAGCGGCTCAGGCGATAGACCAGCGTCTTGGGCACGTCCGAGATCACCGCCAGGCCGCCCACCATGTCGCCGTAAAGGGTGCAGTAGCCAACTCCCAGCTCGCTCTTGTTTCCGGTGCTGAGCACGATGGCCCCGAATTTGTTGGAGAGGGCCATGAGCAGGGCGCCGCGGGTGCGGGCCTGTATGTTTTCTTCCGTCGTGTCTTCCTTGCAGCCGGCAAAAACTTTTTGCAAAGTCTTCCGGTAGCTCTCAAAAATGTCGGTGATGCAGAGCAGCTCGAAACGAATGCCGAGATTATTGGCCAGCGCGCGGGCGTCGTCGATCGAACCGGGCGACGAATAGGGACCGGGCATGCCGACGCCAATCACGTTTTCCGGCCCGACCGCGTCGGCCGCGATGCAAGCGGTGAGCGCGGAGTCGATGCCTCCGCTCAATCCGATGATCACGCGCTCGAAGCCGCACTTGCGAACATAGTCGCGCGTGCCCAGCACCAGGGCGGCGTAGGCGCTGGCTTCTTCTCCCCGTATCTGCGGGATGAACTTCGCCGGTCAGCAGCTCGGAGTCGAAGTAGATCAGATCCTCCTCGAACGACTTGCCCTGCGCGATCACGTCGCCGTTGCAATTCAGCGCCAGGCTGGAGCCGTCGAAAACCAGGCTGTCGTTGCCGCCGACCTGATTGACCATGACCACCGGCACCTGGTCCTGCCGGGCGATGGTCGCCAGCATCTCGCGGCGCAGTTCGCGCTTGCCCATCCAGAACGGGGACGCGGAAATATTGAGCACGAAGTTGCCGCCCGCCTGCACCAGCGATTCGACCGGATCGACGGTGTAGAGACGCTGGTTCCAGAAGTGCTTGTCGTTCCAGGCATCCTCGCAGATGGTGAGCGCCATCTGCTTGCCCGCGAAAGGCAGCAGCGCCTGGCTGCGGGCGGGCGCGAAGTTGCGCATTTCGTCGAACACGTCGTAAGTGGGAAGAAGCATTTTGGACTGCAGGAAGGCAATCGAGCCCTCCTTGAGCAGGGCGGCGGAATTCATCACCGACTTGCCGGTCTCGGCGTGGGCTGGGGTGACCAGGCCGCAGATGACGGCGATGCCGCGAGTCTCGGCGGCAATCCGTTCCGCGGTCTCGCGATTGCGGGCCACAAATGAAGGACGCTCGACCAGATCGCGGGGCGGATAACCGCAGACCGAGAGTTCGGGGAACAGGATGAGTCCGGCGCCGGCCGTTCGGGCCCGCCCCGCGAAGTCGATGATCTTGGCGGCGTTGCCGGAGAAATCTCCAACTGTGGGATTAATTTGTCCCAGCGCGATCTTCACCGTTCCAGTGTAAAGGGGACAGTGCGCGGCAGCCAAGTCAGGCCAGTGTCGCCGCGGGCGACTCGCCCGCGTTTTGCGATGTGGGCTAGTTGGGTTGCGTCGGCGGTCCGTCCTGGCCCAGCGGGTCGGGCGGAGGGCCGGGTATGGGTGATGCCTGGCCTGCCGGGGAGGAGGTATCGACATCCTCGCCGGGGCGCCGCAACGTGGGCGCATTGGGCGGACGCACCTCGGGTTCGGACGAGCTCTTGGCTACGGTGGGCGGGAGATCGACTTCGCGTTCAGTATGTACGACTTTCTCGCCATCCACTTTCATACTTTCGAGGCGTATCACCTCGTCACCCACGATGCGTACAAAATCGACATCTTCCGGAGGTTCCCCGTAAATCCACTCCTCGTACTCGACTTCGCCGTCTTTTTCGCGAATCTTTTTGGGCGGACGTCCCTTGGACGCGATCACCATTTCCCGATTCATGCCCACCAGGACTTGGTGCGCCTTGATGGCATCCCGGGTCTTGGGTGGAAGAGTCTCGAGATAGGCTTCCATGGAGGACTTGGCGTTGAAGTCAAATACCGGCCGGAGCAGGGCCTTCAGCTCCTGCGGATTCAGCTCGGGCACGTAGCCGTCGAAGACCAGGTCCACGTAGGAGCCGCGCGGATTGGCGCCGGGGTCGCTGGGGGTCGCGCCGGTCATGCCCCCGCCGCCTTCGATCTGGATGTGTTGGTACCATTTTTGCTTCTTGACCGGGCCACCGTTGATTTCGAAGTGAATGCGATCGCCCTTGACCTGCACTTCGCTGATGCGGGCCTGGTCGCCCGGCTTCGCGGCGGGTCCCCACATAGCCAGCATATTTTGCATCTGTTCGCCGCTGGGCGAGAGGTTCCCATCCTTGAGGGTCAGGCCCGTCTTACCCATGGGGAAAGGCGAGCGAATATAGACCAGCTCGGCGTCAAAAGTGCGAATCAGGTCCATCCGGGTTTGCTTGGAAAGGCGGGGTGGCTTCTGATCGTCGGCCCTGGCCCCGATCACGCAGAAGCAGAAGAGGACAACGGGCAAAAGAAACGGAACGTAACGTGGGTTCATACGACACCCCGAGCCGGCCACTGCCTTGGATTATAGCGCCAGTCCGGGCGGGAATGAAACGTCGGAATAGCCGCCCAATGTAGGCGCGAGCGCCCCGCTCGTGCTGCGGCGGCACCGGCCCAACGGACTGTGGGGGTTCGTGCCGAGGGAGCACGAGCGGGACGTTCGCGCCTACATCACACCGCATTTCAGGCGGACCAGACGTGCAAACCGTTGCGCGCGACCTGCAGCGGCAACACCCGTCCTCCGTTATCGCCGATAGCGGTTGCGACCCGGCTGGCCGTACCCTGTTCGACCAGGAAGATCACGCAACCGCCGCCACCGGCCCCGCAGGCCTTGGCGGCGCGCCCGCCATGCCGGCCGGCCACGGTGATCAGCTTGTCGATGAGCGGAGTGGTAATGCCGGGGGCGTTGGTGCGGCGCAGCTTCCATTCTTCGCGCAGCAGGCGGGCCGCCTCGTCCCATTTGGCTTCGGCCAGCGCCTGGTGCATGGCCCGGGCAATTTCGACGATGCGCTCGAAGTTGCGGAACACTCGCTTGTCGCCGTTGATGTGGGCCTTGAAGACTTCCCAATTGTTGATGCCGGACTTCCGCGGGGCTCCGGTATATGCCAGAACAAAGCGGGACTCGATCTCCTCCGGCGCCACCGCCACGGCCTCGCGGTGGATGCCGTCGGCATCGAGATGAATGGCGCTCGCTCCTCCATACAGCGCGGGATAGTAATCCTGGCAGCCAGTGGGCACCTGGATGATCTGGGCCTCGACGTTCTGGGCAATCACCCGCATCTGCTCGAGCGTGAGGTTGCGCCCGGTAAACCGAGCCAGGGCGGCGGTGCTCGCAATCATCAGCGCGGACGATCCCGAAATGCCGGCGCCCGCCGGAGATTCGGAATCGGTCTCCATCAGCAGGCCTTCCTTGGGAGCGAAGAACTGCAACAGGCGGGCGGCCAGGGGGAGACGAAAACGGTTCGTGTCGCGCAGGACATCGAAGTTGGGAAAGTCTTCCTCGCGCCGGGTATCGACCGAGCGCAAGTGGATGCGCTTCCCTTTCAGCGGTGTGATCCGGCAGGTGGTGAGGATGTTGACCGCGAAATTCACCGTCAGCGCTCCGGGATGGAACAGGTACAACGGCCACAAATCGACAGTGCCTCCCGCCAGATCGGCCCGGCAGGGAGCCTGCGCGATGATGGTGGGCCCACTGGCGGCGTAGGTGGTTTTTCTCATGCTGTGTTTTACCACGATGGAGGACGGGCGTCCCGCCCGTCTTCCCAACCCTGGCCAGGACGGGCGGGATGCCCGTCCTCCATCATTCCGAGACCCTCTCAATGAGCAAATCCTTCGTTGACAAGCTGCGGGGTTTGCCGCACACTCGGCCTAGATATCGCCTCCGAAACAGCGGCGGCTATTTGTGGGCTCGTAAGTAGGTTGTAAAGATGGCTCCTCTCCCTCCCCTTACCCCAACTCCTCCCGAATCCACGGGAGCGCGAGTCCCTGCGCGAACCCGCTCCGAGGTCTCGGACGAAACCATCCGGCAGTCGAGCGCCAGTCTGATCTTTGTCAAGCTGCGGAAAATGATCGCATCCGATACGCAGCCCACGGAAACCATACTGGGGGCGATCGCGGTGGCGGCTCACTCTCTCACCGGCGCGACCGGGGCGGCGGTCGCCATGCCGCGCGACGGGGCGGTGGTATGCGTGGGGAGAAGTGGTGAAACCGCGCCGGAACTGGGCGCACGGCTGAACGTGGATTCCGGAATCTCGGGCGAATGCCTGCGCACCGGCGTGACCATGCGCTGCGATGACGCCAGCCGGGATTTCCACGTGGATGCCGAAGTCTGCCGGCAGCTGGGTTTGCAGTCCATTGCGGTCGTGCCTTTGCGCGGGCAACACGGCCGGGTGGGAGTGTTGGAAGCCTTCTCGACCGAGTCCTACGCCTTCAACGAAGCCAGCATGGGAGTGCTGGAGCGCTTGGCCGGACTGGCCGAAGCCGCCTGGGCGCGAGGCGCGGTCACGGAAGTCCCGTCCGTCGAAAAAAGCGTGGCCGAGGGCGAGACCAAGACCGAAACCAAGAGCGCGTGGGCAGCGGTCGTCGAAGCCCCGGCTGAACCGCCTCCCCCGTTGCCGGCTGAAGTCCCGTCAGCCGAAGTCCCGCTGGCCGAGGTTCCGTTGGCCGAAGTTCCGTTGGCTCGGGTGCGAGAAGCGCTCGCGGCCGCGCTACCGCAAGAGACGGCCGCGTCGAGAAAGTGGATCTACGGCGGCTTGGCGGTCGTAGCATTTCTGGCAGTAACGTTTTTGTTGGTTTACGGCTGGAAGGCATGGTACCGATCGAGTATCGCGTCCACGGCCAGTCGTCCATCGGCCAGCGCGTCTGACAGCGCATCCACCAGCGGCGCGATGGTCCCGCCGCCGGGTGGGAGCAGCGACGCTGGAGTCGGGTCGGATTCGCGGGTGTCGTCGCGCTCGGCGGCTTCTCCTGCCCGGTCGGCCGCTAAGGCTGCCGGCGGGCGTGGGATGCATGATGCAGCGGTCCGACGGCGGCCAGCGGCGAAGGGCGCGATTGGCGGCAACCCAAATGGGAGCGCTCAATCCGCTGCCAACGTGAAGAGATTCCCCAGATTGCGTCCGGCGCGGACCCCGGCGATCTCGGCAAGGCGCTGGCCGCGGCCCCGGCGCTACCCAGGTTAGGCGTTCCGATCTCGCAAGGCGTAGGCGGAGGCGTCCTGGTGCACAAGGTGCAACCGGTTTATCCCGCGGAAGCCCGGCGCATGCATGTACAGGGCAACGTAGTGATTGACGCCCTGGTGACGGAGCAGGGGTCGGTCGAAGATTTGAAACTGGTGAGCGGGGATCCCTTGCTGGCGCCGGCCGCGCTGGATGCGGTCAGGCGATGGCGATACGCGCCCTATTCTTTGAACGGCAAACCTATTCCCAAGCCGACCAGAATTACCATCAGCTTTATCGCACCGCAGTAAATCAGGAGACTAGGTGAGATTCAGGGCGCGCCGCACCGAGCCGCGTTCCTGCTGTATTTTTTCCTGCAGCAGGGTGATGGCATAAATCAACTGCTCGGGACGCGGCGGGCAGCCCGGGACGTAGACATCCACGGGAATGACCTGGTTGACGCTCTGCACCAGGGCGTAGTTGTTGAACACGCCGCCCGAGGTGGCGCAGGCTCCCATCGAAATCACCCACTTCGGCTCCGGCATCTGTTCCCAGAGCTGGCGGATGACCGGCGCCATCTTGTTGGAGACGCGGCCCGGCGATGATGATGAGATCGGACTGGCGGGGCGAAGGACGAAATACTTCGGCGCCGAAACGGGCAATATCGAATCGGGACGCGCCCATGGACATCATTTCGATGGCGCAACAGGCCAGGCCGAAAGTCAGCGGCCAGATGGAATTCTTGCGCATCCAATTGACCGCCGAGTCGAGCGTGGTCAGCACAACGCCTTCCGGCGTGGGATTGCCGAAGGTAAGTTCCTTGACGACCTTCTTGCCGTTCTCGGTGGTGGTGTAGGGGCCGAAGCTGAGTCCGTCTGACATGACATATTTATTGTAAACCAGGCGGGGAAACTAGTGAGGCGTCATCCTGAGCTTGCGAACGACCTGCGCGGAGCGGAAGTGCACTCGCCCGGCGTTGTGGCGGGTCGCGCCAGATCCTTCGGGACTGAAGTCGCTCAGGATGACGCCGGAGAAGAAAGTCAGTGCGCAGTCAAACCTCGCGAATCCCGGGAGAATCCTCGTGCCGTCTCTGCCTGACACCCCTCAAGAAAATGGAATGGTCCATCTCAGCAGTCCTTATTCGGTGGCAGAAACCGTCAAGCGGCTGGAAGCCTTGCTGCAGGCGCAGGGGCTGAATGAATTTTGCCGCGTCGACCACAGCGGCGAAGCCGAAAAAGCCGGCTTGAAGATGCGCCCCACCCAGGTGATCATTTTCGGCAGCCCTAAAGGCGGCACTCCGCTGATGGTCGCTGCGCCCACGGTCGCCATCGATCTGCCGCTGAAAGCGTTGATCTGGGAGGATGGCGGCGGTAAAGTATGGGTTTCCTACAACACCCCGGAATATCTGCGGCACCGGCACAATCTTCCCGCCGAACTACTGAAAAATATTGCCGGGATCGGGCACCTGCTGCAAAAAGTTGTAGGATAGTTTGGCAATCATATCCCCCACCTTGGAGAAAGCGAATGGCTGAGTCGAAGACTTCTGACAACGGAAAAGAACTTTCACGCGATCGCCTGGCAGAGCTTTTGAACGAAGATCTTTCCCGCGAATATCAGGCGATCATCGGTTACGTGGTGTATTCCCAGGTGCTCAAGGGTGCCGAATTCATGAACATCGCGGACCAGCTTGCCATCCACGCCAAGCAGGAACTGGACCACGCGCTGATCATTTCGCGTCAGATCGATTACCTGGGCAAGATGCCGACGGTGACACCGCTGCCGGTAAAGACTTCGGAAAATGCCAAGGACATGCTGCGCTTTGATCTGGCCAACGAAAACGACACCATCCGCAATTACCGCGAGCGCGTCGGGCAATGTGAAGCGCTGGGAGAATTCGCCCTGGCGGAACAGATTCGCCAGATCCTGGTGGACGAGCAGGACCATCAGATTGACCTGGCCACGGCGCTTGGGGAGGAAGTTCCCGACGTTGGACGGAGAGTCCACGGCAAGCGAAGATAGCTCTTAAGAAGCTGCCACGACCCACGTAGGGGCAGATGTCCTCATCTGCCCTGTCGAGCGCAGCTCGACTGGTTTTGCATCCCGTCAAAAAATAGCGGAGCTGCGCTCCGCCGGGCAGATGAGGACATCTGCCCCTACGTGGTTCGTGGTGAGGATGGTTCGAAGCTGCTAGGCGGAAGGGCTGCCGCGGAACTGGTCGCTCAAGCGCGCCAGTTGCTGGCGATCTTCAAATTTTTCGGAAAGAAATTCGACACCGTACAAGTAGACGCTGCGATTCCGGACTTTCCCGCGAATGCGCACCGGCTCATCGGAATGTGGAGTCACGAACTCGACTTTGATCTGGCTTCCCACCGGCAGGTTGGCCGCGGCAAAAAGACAAATCCCGCCTTCGCTTAAACGGACGCCGCGAGCGTCAACCACCGTGGTTTCGGCGGAATGGTCGACCACGACACGCACCGAAGCATCAAGCGGATAGCGCTGCCAACGGCGTTTATTCAACGGTCGCTCCATCCCACCCCAACTCCAGAATTTATTGGCTAGCGGTGTCTCTCAATCGAAAACCCCGCGTCCCTGTGGTTCGCCAGTCTAGAAAGTATTCCACCGGGTCGGATTGGTGAAAGTTACGGTGGGACAACAGACCGTAATGTGACTCCTGTAACTTACAGCTTAAACATCCGCAGGAATCGCGCAAAACATGGAGATTCTGATTCCAATATTGCTGAAGGTGACTAGCGTTTGCCCAGAGACATTGTTAGCTTGTCGCCCAAAACCTGCCTGCCATTCTCCGCATTCTGGCAACCAAATGATGAGGCATTCTTAACGTCAACGATTCCTTCCACATTTGGTCTACTCCAGTTTTCCGTATCGAACGACTGCACCTTCACTATTTACCACTTCTGCCACGAAATGCGGATTCGAGCCACAAGTGTAGGTGCTTTGAGCCGCATCCTTCCGCACGTCGAGAAGAGTGTTCGCTATTTTCGTCTTTCGCGTCGCATACGCTCCAACAATCTCAGAATTAGTTAACCCCGCTTTGGCCACCAATGCCTTGAGCAACTGTACAATCTGTTGTTCCGAATACTGTCCCAGTTTCACTGTCTCCTCGAATATGAGTGTCATGCTCTCGTATCCCCTGATGCGCCATTGGCGATGAGGGACTATTGCAGTCGTTTTTGAATATCCGACAGAAGAGACTTTGCAATCGAACCCCAACTCCTCCATAACTTTCCTCCCATTGACGCGTCCGCCCTCCAGAGATTTTCGCCCGTCTTGGCATCCATGACGTATAGGTGCCAGTGCTGCGTTTCCATGTTTCCACGGGCTGTCACTCCTGTCCCGTAAACTGTCTGCCCCAGCGCTATTGCAGACGCACTCGATACCACGACAGGCACTGTATCTGACGGACTGAGCACGAGAATCAGGTCTGCCTTCCCTCTGTCTGTTACGACTTGCCATCGGTTCCAAGCTTTGATTTGCCGATATAGGTCGTCTCCAAACCTAGAGGTTCCACTTTCATTCACCAACATCACCTTTCTAGCTGAAACAACTTTGTCAGGTAGAGGCGCATAAGCCTTCTGGTCCGCGACCGCTCCCGAGGTGCACAGGACGAGTCCGAGAAGCGCAAAACCAATTTGAGTCTTCATACCTCTGCCTCCGTGTCACCGAAAGCATCTCACTTTTTCGTTGCCCTTACCATGGCCCAACGACGATGCGATAAAGCAGCCATTTTGTTCCTAGCAGCGACACTCATATTCCGTCGTTTCGGACTGACTCGTCCCACCATATTGTTGTTGTTACGGTGGTACAACCTCGGATGCAGGCAGGTAATTGCAGGAAGGCGAACTTTTTTTACAGATTCAACACGACTTTTCCGAACATCCGGCTCGTTTCCAGGTACTCGTGCGCGGCGCGGATTTCGGCCAGGGGGAAGACGCGATCTACCACGGGCTTCAGCCGTCCGGCAAAAACGTGGCCCAGCACTTCGCGCAATTCACTCATCGTGCCCATGTACGAACCCAGAAGCGAGAGTTGGCGCGAAAATAAAAAGCGCAAATCGATGCTGGCGTTGAATCCGGTGGTGGCGCCGCAGGTGACCAGGGTGCCGGCGGGCTTGAGACACTTCACGCTCTCGTCCCAGGTGGCCGAGCCCACGTGCTCGATGACGATGTCCACGCCTTCTTTGTTGGTGAGCTTGCGAACTTCGTCGGAAATTTTCTGCTGGTAGTGGTTGACGCCGTGGTCGGCGCCGAGGGCACGGGCCTTCTCCAGTTTGGTTTCATCGCCGGCGGTGGTGATCACGCGGGCGTGAAATAGTTTCGCGATCTGGATGGCGGCGATGCCCACGCCCGAACTCGCGCCCAGTACCAGCACAGTCTGTCCCGGACGAATGCCCGCGCGGCCTACCAGCATGTGCCATGCGGTGGTGAACACCAGCGGCAGGCTGGCGGCCTGGTTGAAGTCCAGACTGTCTGGAATCGGGATTACATTCACCGCGGGCACAGCGATCAGTTCGCAGTTTCCGCCATCGACGCGATTGCCCAGGACGGTGAACTCGGGGCACTGGTTCTGAAGTCCGGCGACGCACTGGGCGCAGTGATTGCAGAAATGCATGGGAGCCAGCAGCACCCGCTGCCCGGGCGTAAAGCCGGTGAGGTACTCGCCGACTTCAACGACCTCTCCGGCAATGTCGGAACCGAGGATGTGCGGCAGATTGACGCCCGGCAGGCCTTTGCGAATCCACAAATCGATGTGGTTCAGGGCGCACGCTCTGATCCGGACCAGAAGCTGGTCCTTGCGCGGTCTGGGATCGGGCACATCATCGTAGCGCAGAACTTCGGGATCACCGAATTCATGGATGCGGACGGCTTTCATGAGTCCTCCGAGGAACTCAAGCTACCACAGGCGTATTCCAAGTCCCATTTCGGGACATGCGCGATGTTCACAGATCACAGACAGGAAGCGGGCCTTCGACTAATGTCCAGCAAGGCAGATCGAGGTCTGGAGGGTGTTGCCAGTGGGTACTGGACACGGTTTGCCAAACCGGTGAGCGGCCCATCAGCCACTGCGGTTCGACTCCGCCGCCCTCGGCGCGCGGCTCACTTAAGTAAGGCTTGACAGCATGCTCTCGCCAGCCGATCATGAAGATGGTTTGGCAGACCGTGTTTCAGTACCGCTGGTCAAGCGCCAGCAGCCCCGGAGTGATA
Organism: Terriglobia bacterium; assembly: GCA_963734455.1. GTDB lineage: Bacteria > Acidobacteriota > Terriglobia > Terriglobales > Acidobacteriaceae > JAIQFF01. Next base: position 1,131,219 of record CAVTHC010000003.1, on the reverse strand, counting down.
ACCCGGGGCTTTTATTTTGTCCTGTTGACTCCCCCTATTAACCGACTGATAATCAACCTGAATGGACATCTACGAGGAGATCGTCAAGCTGCGGCAGGAGGGGCGGCGGGGGGCGGTGGCGACCATCGTCAACGTGCGCGGTTCCATTCCCTCTTTCGAGACTGCCAAGATGCTGGTGCGCGACGACGGCTCGATCGCCGGCACGATTGGCGGCGGCTGCGTTGAAGCCGAAATATGGCAGGCGGCGCGGGAAGTGATGGAAAGCGAGAAGCCTCGCACCCTGACCTTCAACCTCAATCATGATCCCAAATACGACTCGGGACTGGTTTGCGGCGGCACCCTCGACGTTTTTCTGGAGCCCGTGCTGCCTCCAGCGTCGCTTTACATTTTCGGCGCAGGCCATGTGTCAGTAAGCCTTTATAAAGTCGCGCGAGGCGCCGGCTTCGATGTGACGGTGGTGGATGACCGCGAGGCCTACGCCAACCGGGAACGGTTTCCCGAAGCCAAGGAAGTCATCGCGGAAGACTTCGACCGGGCCATGGCCCGGCTTGCGCCTGGGGAGTCGGCGTACCTGGTGATCGTCACCCGCGGGCATCGGGATGATATGCGCATCCTGCGCTGGGCGGTGCAAACTCGGGCGCGTTATGTCGGGATGATCGGCTCCAGGCGCAAGACCATCGCCATTTTCAAAGAGCTGACTAAAGAAGGACTTACGGCTGAACTCTTCGAGCGCGTGCATGCCCCGGTCGGCCTCGATATCGGCGCCATCACTCCGGAGGAGATTGCGGTTGCGATTACGGCCGAGTTGATCGCCGAGCGCCGGCACGTGGAGCGGGATTTGCCGCATATGAGCTGGTTTCTTTCGCATAAGCGGGAAGGCGATGTTCCCACGGCCGAGTCAGAAGAATCGGAAGAGAAAGCTTGAGTGGTGAGGCCTGTGGCCGGTACCTCAGCGGCTGAAGCCGTCCCGATCGTGCGAGCAATATGCAGCGCTGAAGAGCTGCTCCACCCTGAATATCTCCTGGATGGTTCGACATTAGGTGTCGGCCGCATTTCCCTGGATCCCCGGCGATTCAGCCGTCCTTCACGGTCAAAGTTTGTTATCTTCCCTACATGAGCCGGGCGCCCAGTTGGTGCGGAGTAATCCTCGCGGCGGGTGAGTCTTCGCGGATGGGGTCGGACAAGGCGCTGCTGCCCTGGCCTCCGGTGGCGGACCGCGTGCCGTTTTCCGGCGAGACGTTTCTGTCGGCTGCGATTCGTTCGCTGAGTTCCGCGACTGACCAGGTGGTGGTCGTGGTCGGAGCGAACGAAGCTCACCTGGCCCCTGTGGTGTATGCGGCAGGTGGTTCGCTGGTGCGCAACCCGGCGCCGGAGGCTGGTCAGTTCAGTTCTCTGCGGGTAGGGTTGCAGGAAGTGCTGAACCTGGGCCGGGACGCCGCTATGATCACCCTGGTGGATCGTCCGCCGGTGGGCGCGGCGGTGCTGGCCGGGTTAAGGGCGGCGTTCGAAGCCTCTGCGGCGGAGATCTGGGCTGTGGTGCCGGAATACGAAGGACGGCATGGGCATCCGTTTCTGGCCGGGCGCGAGATGATCGAAGCCTTCCTCAAGGCCCCGGCCACTTCTACCGCAAGAGAAGTTGAACATCAGCAGCAGCCGCATCTGCGGTACGTTCCGGTGGATGATCCCCATGTTTCGTTCAATGTGAATACCCCCGAGGACTACGCGGCGTTGTTAAATCCCCAGGCGAGATAATTCCTTCCATCCGCATGAGCCCAGAGAAAAGAAATTTGAACGCTTCATCCCGGACAGCTGACTTCATTCAGACGGTATTGCGACTGCGGCCCCAGCTCGCCGTGTTCGACTGTGACGGAACGCTGTGGGCGGGCGATGCCGGATTCGGATTTTTTGACTGGGAACTGACCCGCGGCCTGGTCGCCGAGGACGTAGTCCGCTGGGCCCGGGCACGCTATGTTGATTACCTCGCCGGCAAGGTCAGCGAAGATGACATGTGCGCCGAGATGGTGACCATCAATCGCGGATTGGCGGTAACGGATGTGAAGCGGGCAGCCGGAGAGTTCTTCGAAGAGACGATGGTAGGAAGCTTTTTCCGTGAGATGCAGCACCTGGTGCTTCAATTACACGATCGCGGCTGCGAGGTCTGGGCGGTCTCGTCCACCAGCGAATGGGTCATTCAGGCGGGCATGAAGCATTTCGGGATCCCCGACAGCCGGATACTGGCGGCGGCGGTTGTGGTCGAAGAGGGTAAGGTGACCGACAGAGTGATCCGCGTGCCCAGCGGAAAAGGCAAGCCGCTGGCCATCCGCGAAGTCATCGCGCGAACCCCGGACGCCGTCTTCGGAAATTCCGTCTGGGATGCCGATATGCTGGAAATTGCGCGTCATCCGTTTGTGATTAATCCGACGCCTGAATTGCTGACTATCGCGGGTGAGCGCAGATGGCCGGTTTATCATCCTGAACCAGTTCTCGGTTCCTAGTTCCCGGTTCACAGTTGCTGCAGGGCGGCTGCCAGGGTGTCCATGGCCAGATGGCTGGCGTGGGTTGAGGCCTGGGGCAGACCGCCCAGAGCGTCTACTAATTTTTCGCGGCGCAACTGGCGGGCTTCCGCGAGGGTTCTTCCCTGCACCAGTTCGGTCAGCAGCGAGGCGCAGGCCATGGCCGGAACGCACCCCTGAGCGAGAAATCGGATTTCCGTGATGCGGCCAGCGGTGACTCGCAGGGTCAGTTTCAGAATATCGCCGCACGCCGGGTTTTCGATTTGGGCCGCGGCATCGGGATTCGCCACTTCGCCCGGATTGCGCGGGTGCTGGAAGTGATCGAGAACCTGGGGCGAGTACATTAAATGCTGTCCTCGAAGTCCACCTCGATGGGGTCGATCAGCGGGATCAGCCAGCTCAAGAGCTTCTGATGAACGGGATGAGAACTGTAGCTATCCAAGGCAGACTGGTCGGCGAACTTCATCACCCCTCCCAGTTCGTAGCCCTGTCCGCGGGGTGAAGCGTTCACTCCGACTGAAGTTTCCAACAGGCCGGGGATTTGTCCCTGGAGCTTTCGTATTTCTGTGACGACGCGTTGTTTCTGATCTTCCGTGACGCCGGGCTTCCAGCGAAACGCGAACATGTGGATGAACATCCCTGAAGCCTCCGGCGAGATTGTAGCGGTTGACAAGCGCTTGTGTAAAAAGCCGATGGGCCTCATGCCCGCTGGGGAATGTACGATGGAAACCGTGCCCTCCGACTACACCGCCCGGCGCATCGTGTGCCTCCAGCCCAGCGCGACCGTCATCCTGGCGGCGATCGGCAGGCTGGACCGGGTGGTTGCCTGCACCCGGTATTGCGCGGATGTCTGTCCCGAAGTGAAAAGCGGGGAACGCAGCATCATCGCCGATTCGTGGACGGCGCAGAGCCGGCAGATCCTGGCCGCCCGCCCTGACCTGGTAATCGCGGCCGTGCCTTACCAGGAGAAGGCGGTGGTGGAAATCCTGAAAGCGGGCATTCGTTTTCTCGGACTGGCGCCGAAGACCCTGGCGGATATCTACACCGACATTGCCACCATCGCCGGGGCGGTGGACGCCGGCAAAGCCGGGCTGGCGGTGATTGCGGACATGCAGCGCGAGAAGGCAAAGGTCAAGGAACAGGTAAGCGGGAAGAAGCGTCTGCGGGTCTTCTGCGAGGAATGGGGCAAGCCGCTGATTGCCTCGCAACCCTGGGTGGCAGAAATGGTGGGAGCGGCGGGCGGCGAGTTTCTGGGTGACCCGGGGACAAAATCGTCCGCGGAAGCGGTTCTTGCGCTGGATCCGGAGGTGGTTGTGGCCGCCTGGTGCGGAGCCGGCGATCGTGTCCCGCTGGAGAAGATTGTCCGCGAGAGGAAATGGCAAGCGATGTCCGCGGTCCGCGCAGGCCGGGTTTACTGCGTGCGCGATGAGCTTTTGAACACGCCGGCGCCAACGCTCATGCGCGGGTTACGGGCATTGGCGGCAGCGATTCATCCCGGTTCTTTTCCACAACCCGAGGGGCTAAGATGTATTACCGATTCGCGGGTTCGAACCCGCGGGTCTCGGTCAGCGTGACCTGCGGCCACTCTATGACTCCTGGTTCGACGTTCTCCGAAGTCAAAAGCGAAATCGACCGCATCAACCAGGCCGCCGGCTCGGTGGAAGATTTCATGTGGGAAACCGTGAAGCTGCTGCACGATCGCATGCTGAAATACAACTGGGTCGGTTTCTACATGCTGGAAGACAAGTCGCCCGGTTCGCATCCCCGCATGCTGGCGCTGGGGCCGTTTCAGGGAGCCATGACGCCCCACACCCGGATTCCACTCAACCAGGGTATTTGCGGGGCGGCGGCCACCACCGGAAAGACGATCGTGGTGGACGACGTCACTCTCGACAACCGTTACCTGGCCTGCTCCACCGAAACTAAATCTGAAATCGTGGTGCCCGTGTTTGTCCGCAACAAAGTCGTGGGCGAACTAGACGTGGACAGCCACTTCCCTGCCGCCTTCGGAGACCAAGACCGCGAACTCGTCGAGTATTGCGCTTCCCTGGTGGGCAAACAGCTGGAAAAGCTCCCGGGATGAAGAGTGAAAAAGACCAGGCCCGCACCACTCCTCGGGATCGAGGGTCCCCATCCCCGCGCCGTTCCCAGCGCCCGGCTTCACCATCCGTGAAGCACGTGGTGGCGGGGCTGATCTTCAAACCTGACCAGATCCTGGTGTGCCAGCGTACCCGGCACCAGACCATGCCGCTCAAGTGGGAGTTCCCGGGAGGCAAAATCGAAGAAGGCGAGCAGCCGCGCGATGCTCTGCGCCGGGAATTGAACGAGGAACTCGGCATTGACGCCACCATCGGCGAAGAAGTGGCGCGTATCCGGCATGAGTATAAGAGCGGCTCGGCGGTGGAATTGCGCTTCTATGCCGTCCGCGAGTACCAGGGCAATCTCGAGAACAGAATTTTCAAGGACATGCGCTGGGTGAAACCGTCCGAGTTGCCCTCGTTTGATTTCCTGGAAGCCGACCTGCAACTGGTCAGAGAACTGGCCGAAGGAAGAATCTCTCCGAACGCCAAGGCTTAACCGGAGCCGCCGCGAAGCGTCCAGAACCAAGCCAGGGTCAATGCCACCATGACCACCGTGGTCGTCCAGGCCACGAGGTTGTAGAGCGGCGAGCTCACGTACTCTCCCATCAATTCCTTCTTGTTGACCAGCAGCAGCATGAAGACGAGAACAAAAGGAAGCACGACGCCGTTTACCACCTGGGAGAGAATGGAAATCTTCACCAGCGGAATATTGGGCAGAAGAATCACACCCGCTCCGGCCACGATCAGGACGGTGTACAGCCAGTAGAACACTGGAGCTTCGCTGAAGCGCTTCCCCACCCCGGACTCAAATCCCAGGCCTTCGCATACCGCATAGGCAGTGGAAAGCGGCAAAATCGAGGCGGCAAACAGCGAGGCGTTGAACAATCCTATGGCGAAAAGGATGTAGGCATAGTCTCCCGCCAGGGGATGCAGGGCCTGGGCGGCATCCTTCGCGTCGCTGATGTTGTGGTAGCCGTGCACATAAAGCGTGGAAGCGCAGGCCACGATGATGAACCAGGCCACGATGTCGGTGAAGATGCAGCCCGCCACCACGTCGAGGCGGGAAGCTTTGTATTGGCGACGAGTCACTCCCTTCTCGACGATGGACGCCTGCAGGTAGAACTGCATCCAGGGCGCGATGGTGGTGCCTACGACGCCGATCACCATATACAGGTAATCCTGGCGCAGAAACATTTCCTTGTGCGGCGGCACGATGGTGGCTTCGAGCGCCTGCAGCCATGCCGGCTTGGCCAGAAATCCCGCGACGATGTAAGTGAGATAGAAAAACGAGGCAGCCAGGAAAACTTTCTCCACCGTCTTGTACTGGCCCTTGACCACGATCAGCCAGACGATGACGGCGCAAATGGGGACGGTGTAGTACTTGTTCAGGCCGAACAGCTCCAGACTGCCGGCGATGCCGGCAAATTCCGTGACCACGTTGCCGAAGTTGACGATGACCAGGCCGATCATCATGAGAAACGTGATGCGGAATCCGAACTCCTCGCGAATCAGGTCGCTCAGGCCTTTGCCCGTGACCGCGCCCATGCGGGCCGCGATCTCCTGCACCACGATCAGCGCCACCGTGATCGGGATCATGGTCCAAAGCAGCATGTGTCCGAACTGGGCGCCGGCGGCGGAATAGGTCCAGATGCCGCCGGCGTCGTTGTCCACGTTGGCGGTAATGAAACCCGGACCGACGACGGCCAGGAAGATCAGCAGCCGGATTTTCCAGCGTTTCAGGAAGGTCATGCGAGCGCTCTAGCGAGCGATCAGCATAAATGGATAGGGGAAATCTGAATAGCTGAAATCGGAGAACCGTCGTTGGTCCTTGGCCTTCGGTCGTTGGCCAAACCGCAATACGAGGGGTTTGGGCCAAGGGCCAACGACGCTCTTAGAGATTTACGTCGCTGGCCAAACCTCCACACGATGGGTTTGCGCCAACGACCAACGGCCAAGGACCAAGGACGGTTTCCGTTAAAGATTTGCGCGGAGCAGGCTGATGATGTCGTCGGAAGTGATGACTCCGGTCAGTTTTTTGTTGTCATCGACCACCGGCAAGGTCGAGAGGTTGTACTTGTCAAAGAGTTCCGCGACTTCTTTTTCCTTGGAGCCTTCGTGGGTGGAGATCAGCGGCTCCTGGGTGAGAGAAAGCATGGCGGTATCGGGAGTGGCCAGCACGATTTTAGCCAGAGGCACGGCGCCGGCCAAGGTGCCGTGCGAGTCCACCAGGTAGATGGTGCTCACGGTTTCAACTCCGCCCTCGAAGTGACGCAAAGCCTCAATGCCGTCGCGTACGCGGGCGCTCACGTCGACCGCCAGGTACTCGGTATTCATCCGGCCCGCGGCGGTGTTTTCCTTGAACTCCAGGAGTTCGACCATGTCTTTTCGTTCCTGGGGCTGCATTTCCAGGAGAATTTCCGAAGTGCGCTCTTCGGGCAGGTCGGCCAGCAGATCGGCGGCTGCGTCCGGTTCCATCTCCTCGACGATTTCGGCCGCGCGTTCCGAGTCGAGAGATTCCAGGATCGCCTTCTGGACTTTTGGCTCAACCTCCTCCAGGGCCCCGGCCGCGACGTCCTGCTCCAGGGTCTCGAACACAGCCTCGCGCTCGTCGGGCGCCAGGTCCTCGACGATATCGGCGATGTCCGCCGGGTGCAGCTTGGCCAGGCGGTCGTGCGAGATTTTGAGCTTTACCCGTCGCGCCGGGTCGGTTTCGATGAGGTCGACAAAATCCCAGGGAATGCTTCGCGGAGGGATTTGCCGCAGCAGGGCTCGCAACGCCACCAGCGGAACCACGCCCTTCAACAATCGGCGGACGGCGCCGCGCGGCCCCACGTCCACCGAGCCCACTTTCAGGACCAGGTGGTTGGCGACGGATTCCTGAAGCAGATCCAGGTCGTTCACCCGGACAACTTTTCGTCCGAAGACATCGATGACCTGTTGATCGAGGAGATCTCGTCCCAGCAGGAGCATGCCTTCCGCGCCGTCACTCTTGGCCCAGTCGGCGGTGGGAACGTCGGTGCGAATACCGCCATTCATCGAGGTCACGGACACGAACGGCAGCAGGCGGTCGCCGGCGCTCGTCCGGATGATCAGTATCGCAACCCGGGCGCGGTCTTCCTGCGGGATCAGGGCCACTTCGCGCACTCTGCCACATCGGCCTCCGGCGGTGTCGAACACCGGCGTGCCCAGCAGTTCCGTGAGCGCAAAGGTCGGCATGCCCCGAGAATACTCAAGTGACTGCGAAGAATCCACAGGAGCTTTTTGTAGCGCCGGCGTCCCGCCGGCCCGATGGGCGGGCTCCGCCCGCCGGTCTTTTGCGGCGGAACGGTCTTGGAGGACAATCACGGAGGACGATCACGCGGAGGGCGGGACGCCCTCCGGACAGCCGGCGGGACGCCGGCGCTACCAGTGACCGGCTTCCTGGGCAGGCCCAAAATCGACCCTCGCGTTGACATTTCCGGGGCGTAAGGGCAAACTACCGCATTCGCTGCAACCATCGGTTTCCTGGCCATGCAGTCGCTCGGCAGGAACGCGGGACAGCGAAGATTCCAGGATTCGCAGGTTGTACCTAAAATCTCTGCCATGACCGAACAGCGGGTCTCCTACACGATGGATTCGACGCTGGAGACCGTCGACAGCGCCGAGCAGGCAGCCAGCCGGATAGCCACCGAGGCGGGCTTCGACGACGAAGAGGTCATGAGGATCGCCATGGCGGTGCGCGAGGCTGCGGTCAACGCCGTGCTCCATGGCAATGCTTATGATCCCGGCAAGAAGGTCATTCTCGATTTTGAGCAGACCGGCGGGAACCTGGTCATCACCATCAAGGACCAGGGCAAGGGCCTCGATCCGGATAAGATCCCCGATCCCCTGGCGCCGGAAAATCTTTTGAAGACGTCGGGCCGGGGCATTTTTCTCATACGCTCGTTTATGGACGAAGTGGTGATCAACGCCACCCAGACGGGCACCGAAATTAAACTTGTGAAACACGTCCACGGTCCATCCGAGGGCGTTAAGGAGGCTTCCCAGTGAGCATGAAGACCAGTACGCGCCAGGTTGACGGCGTCACCATCGTGGATTGCAGCGGCCGCATCACTCTCGGCGAAGGCAGCGTGATACTGAAAGATGTGGTGCGCGAACTGCTCTCCAAGGGGCAGAAAAAAATCCTGCTCAATCTTGGAGACGTGAATTACATCGACAGCTCGGGCATCGGCGAGCTGGTCAGCGCATTCACCACCGTGCGCAACCAGGGCGGCGAACTCAAACTGCTCAACCTGACCAAGAAGGTCCACGACCTGCTGCAGATCACCAAGCTCTACACCGTCTTCGACGTGAAAGACGACGAAGCGGGAGCGATCAAGTCGTTCAGCTAGGCTTCCCTTCTACTTAATCTCTGGCGAGGGCCGGTACCTGTCCGGCCCGAGCTGTTTCTATTTCGGGAAATTTGCGGATTTCTTTTGTCCGCGTTCGCCTACCCGTCGTCTCTCGGCCTTACGATGACACATACCCATGCCCTGTCATCCCGAGCGCCGCTCCGAGCCGCGCCAGCGCGGTGAGGACAAGTCGAGAGACCTTGTGTTACCTGCTGATTCGTCGAACGCGGTCCTCGCCCAATACCTTTTGCTCGCAGCGACCATACTGCTCACTACCTATGCCTGGTCCGATTGCGTCGCGGTAGCGGAAGCGAGAAAACATATCGGCGAAGTGAAATGTGTGACCGGCATGGTGGTGAGGGTCAAGCAGGGCGCTCGGGGAGTGCATTTCCTGGATTTCTGCGACGATTTCCGCCTCTGCCCGTTTACAGTCGTGATCTTTCCCAGTGACTTGAAGAGCGTGGGCGACGTGCGCCAGCTGCAGGGTCGGACGGTTGAGATCCACGGACAGGTCAAAGAGTACGACGGACGCGCGGAGATTATTCTCGAAGAATACCGGCAGCTCGGCGGCGCGGGAGCCAGAATTCCTCCGCTGCCGAAAAACTACGATGTGGAGAAGAAAGGCCGTTACAGCGCCGGAACCTTCAGCCACCCCAAAGCCAAGCGTAAGACATCGAGGAAGCAGGCGCCCGACTTGGTTACGCAGGCGCCGGAGGACCCGGAACAATAGCGCCGCCGCAAAGTAGCGCCGGCGTCCCGCCGGCCCGATGGGCGGGCAGAGCCCGCCAGTTGTTTGCGGCGGAACGGTCTTTGAGGACAATCACGGACGACAGTGAGGAAGGACAATTTCGCGGAGGGCGGGACGCCCTCCGGACAGCCGGCGGGACGCCGGCGCTACTCTTTACACCATCCCTTTCCTCAACTCCTTCAGCGGATAAAACGTTCCCCGCCAGACCACCCCGCCGCGTCCCAAGGTCAGGAAGGTCGAACGCAGCATGGTGTACACAAACAGCGCCGTGCTGACGGGATGCAGAACGAAGTAGTAAGGCGGAATATCCGACTTGCGCGACATTCCCACATAGATGGAGAGCATGGAGAAGAGCGCCACGCCGTAGCCCAGGCGGGCCCAGCCGTGCGCCAGCACCACTCCAGCGAACGGCATCAGGTTCAGGAAGGCGAGCGCGAAGCACGAGGCCAGGGCGCGCGCCCACTGGAAGGACATGATGGCGAAGAAATTCTTGGTGAGATTATCCACCACGCCCCACGCTCCCCTGGCCCAGCGGATGGAAATCAGGTCGGCGCCGAAGACCGTGCGCTGGGCGTAGCCCGCGTTCTTAACCACTTTTCCCAGCTTCATATCGTCGAGCACATCGAAACGCAAGGCCTCGTAAGTGCCCAGGGCGTCGTACACCGGGCGGCGAATCATGTTGAATGCGCCCACGCCCATGTGGTCTTTCGTTTTCGGGTCGGCCACTTTCCAGGGACGGTGTCCGAACACAAACAGCGTCTGGAAAAAAGCGATCATCATCTTCTCGCCGGGACGCTTCATGATCATGCGCGGGAAAAGGACGACGTGGTCGGCCTGTTCTGATTCGGCATAGGCCAGGGCCCGGCGGAGAGAGTCCGGCTTGAACCTTACATCGGCATCGGTGAACAGCAGCCAATCGCCGGTGGCCGCGTTGGTCGCGCTCCACATGGCGTGCGGCTTTCCCATCCAGCCAGCCGGCAGCTCGGAGATGTGGATGACTTTGAGGCGGCCGGGAGCCGCGGCGCCGGCAACTTTTTCCATGATCTCGCCGGTGCGATCGGTGGAGCGATCGTCGACGGCGATGACTTCGTAGTTGTCGTAGTCGAGTGCGAGCAGACGAGTGAGAGTGGCCTCAATGTCGGCGGCTTCGTTGCAGGCGGGGACAATAATGCTCACTCGCGGCGTGCCCTCGGGCTGACGGTCCCAGGGCGCGCCGGAGATGTCGGCGATTTTCGGCACGCCTACCGCCGCGTCGGCCAGGCGCCAGAGCCAGGCCAGCCCCAGAACGCATCCAGTAATCCAGTGGAAATAACTCATCCCGCCGACGCTCCGGCAGCGCCGGGTCGGTCGCCAGTGCGTATTCCAGTTTGCATTACGGGGGCGAAGCGCATGCCGTAAAACAGTATGGCAGATGAAACCGCCATGGCGATGACGGGAAGGATGAAGGCCGCCTGCAGCGAACGCCGGTCGGCGACAATGCCCATCAGAGTGGGTGAAGGCACATCCCCGAGCAGATGAAACAGGAAGATGTTGACCGCGATGGCGGTGGCGCGAATGTGGGGGCCCACGGAGTTAACCAGCGCGGTGTTGAGCGGCGAAGTGTTCAGCAAGAGCAGAAATGCCGCCACGGCAATGGCCGGGACCATCCACGGACCTTTATTGAACAATGCGAAGAACATTACCGGCACGCCCAGTCCCATGCTGACCGCCGAGACGAAATAATACGAACCCTTCATCCGCGGGAGCAACTTGTCACCCAGCCAGCCACCCGCCAGAGAGGCCAGGATGCCGTCAATCACGACGATCTTGCCAAAAATAAGATTCGCCGACTCCAGGCTGTAGCCTCGCACCCGCGACAGGAAGGTCGGCATCCACACCTGTATTCCGCCCAGCGAAAAGGTTCCGGCGGCCATGCCCAGTGTGACCGCCCAGAAGGCGGGATTACGCGCCAATCCGCGGAGCGTGCCGCGCTCCGGAGTCTCCTTCTGCGAGTCGAACTGACCGCGCGGCGGCTCCGCAAGAAAGCAGACGGCCAAGGCGAGCAGGAAACCGGGAACCGCGGCGATATAAAACGGAAAGCGCCACCCCTTCATCGGCCCCAGCCAGCCTCCCAGCAGATAGCCCGCCGCGGTGCCGCAAGGAATGGCCAGATAGAAAATTCCGAAAATTCGGCCGCGTTTATTCTCGGGAAAAAGATCGGCCACAAAAGTCGGCGCAATGGTCACAAACGTGGCCTCGCCCACACCCACCAGGGTGTGCCGCAGCAGCAATTCGCCGAAGGTGTGCGTGACCGCGGTCAGCAGGGTCAGGCCGCTCCAGAAAACCGCTCCCAAAATGATGATCAGCTTGCGCGAATAGCGGTCGGCCAGTGGGCCGACAAACGGCGCCGCCACCATATAGAACAGCAGAAAGGCGCTGGTTAAATATCCCACCTGGGTGTTGGTCAGATTGAATTCGGTTTGCACCAGCGGCTGCACCGCAAACAATACCGACCGGTCAATGTAGTTCAGGAAGTTCAGCGTGGTCAGGATGACCAGCGCCGTCCAGGGATAGAGTTTGCGTTGGGTCACTTGGGGAAGGAATATAACACGCACGCGATTGGGAGCGGCACGAGCCCACAGTTTTGTCATCCTGAGCGGAGCCTCTGCTTCGCTTCGCGAAGCAGAGGCGCAGTCGAAGGACCCCTACTTTTCCCACGAACGTCGCGCAGCAGCTTGCTGCAGCGTTTCTGACGGTCACTGAAGAACAGAGCTTCCGGCTCTCATCCGCTCATAGGGGTCCTTCGACTCCGCAAGAATTTCGCGAAGCGAAATTCTTGCTCCGCTCAGGATGGCAGAAAGCGAACGTCAGTTGCGCTTCTCACCCTTCGGACGAGGCCAGCGGGCCATCACCACGGTTGAGATCCCGCCGCGTGGACGGAAATCTCCCTTCACCTCAGCCCATACTGGCTTCGCCCAGCGCACCACGTCTTCGAGGACGCGGTTCACGATGTTTTCCTGGAAGATTCCTAAATTGCGGTAGGACTGCAAATACTCTTTCAGGGATTTCAATTCGAGGCAGAGTTTGTCGGGCATGTAGCGGATGGTCACGTTGCCGAAATCGGGCAGGCTGGTCTTGGGGCAGACGGAGGTGAACTCCGGGTCGTCCACCACGATTTCGTAGCCGGGAAACTGGTTAGGCCAGGTTTCGATGGCGGGAAATTTATGGTCCAGGCCGGCTTGGGCGTGGGCCTCGGTGTAACGTGGTCTGGGCATAACCCTATTGTAACCAGCAGTGGCCTGGTAGCGGCGGCGTCCGGCCGGCTGTCCGGAGGGCGTCTCGCCCTCCGCTGCCGAGTAATTTCCGGACCGTTCCTGCGAAAACTGGCGGGCTCCGCCCGCCCATCGGGCCGGCGGGAGGCCGGCGCTACCAAATCCGGTTCCTCGCCGATTATCCTGCATCTAAACCGGTTAAGGGTGGGCTCAGGCATGCGGTGGTACATTATTTAGCGGCAAGATGGCACTAACAGCAAACAACAACGGGTTTTTCAGCCGGCATCGCTGGCTGGTGTGGGCAGCAGGCATCGCGGTCGCGGTGTTGCTGCTGGCGTCGTTCATGTCGCGGGACGAAGTGATTCCCGTACGTGCCGCCACGGTCGAACGCAGCACCATCCGCAGTGTGATTTCGACCAACGGCAAAGTGGAACCGTTGCAGAGTTTTGAGGCCCACGCGCCGGTCGGCACTACCGTTAAGAAGTTGCTGGTCAAAGAAGGCGACCGGGTGAAACGGGGACAGCTCCTGGCGCAACTGGACGATGCCGCCGCCAGCAGCCAGGCGGCACAGGCTTTGGCCCAGGTGCGAACCGCGCAGGCCGAGGTCAGCGCTCAACAGAGCGGCGGCAATCGCGAAGAAGTTTTGACTCTCGAAGCGCAGCTGGTGAAATCCCGCAATGAGCGGGACACCGCGCAGCGCAACCTCGAGGCCCTGCAACGATTGCAACAGGAGGGAGCGGCCTCGCCCGGCGAGGTGAAACGGGCCCAGGACCAGCTCGCCGGCGCGGAAGCAGACCTCAAGCTGGTACAGCAGAAACAGAAGGAGCGCTATTCGCAACCGGAAATCGCGCGCGTCGAAGCCCAGACGGTGGAGGCGCAGAGCGCGTATGCGGCAGCCGAAAATATTCTTCGTCAGCTCAATGTCCGTGCGCCGTTCGATGGCGTCGTCTATTCCCTGCCGGTCCATCAGGGGGCCTACGTGAATCCCGGAGACCTGGTGTTGCAGGAGGCGGATCTTTCGAAAGTTCTGGTGCGCGCCTACGTTGACGAACCCGACGTGGGCCGCCTGGCGCGCGGACAGCGCATCGATCTCACCTGGGACGCGGTGCCGGGGCGGACCTGGCGGGGCAGGGTGAGCAGCATTCCTTCCACCGTCAAGCTCCTGGGGACGCGGAACGTGGGCGAAACCACTTGCATCGTGGATAACCAGGACCTCAAACTTCTGCCCAACATCAACGTGGGTGTCACCATCGTGACCGCGGAGCACCCGAATGCGCTCACCGTGCCCCGTGAATCGGTTCGCCTGGACGATGGCAAGACGTTCGTCTATGAGATCGTGAACGACGAACTGCACCGCCGGGACATTCAGACATCCATTTCGAATCTGACGCAGGTGGAGGTCACGAGCGGAATCTCCGAGAAAGCCTTGCTGGCTCTGGCCTCGACCAACTCCAAGCCGTTGCGGGAAGGCACGGCGGTCAGGGTGGTTCGCTAGGCCGGCTGACTCAACATGAAAATGCGATTCCTCATTCTGGCATTCACTCTGTTCGCCGCGGCCCTGGCGGCAGCGGACGATTCCGCGCCCGCGCTACTGGCGGCGGGACGCGCCGACGACGCCATCTCTACCCTGCACTCCAAGATCATCGCTTCTCCCCACGACGCGGAAGCCTATAACCTGCTGTGCCGCGCCTACTTCTCCATGGGCGATTGGGACCGCGGCATTGCGGATTGCGAGAAAGCGGTCGCGCTCGACCCCAACAACAGCCGCTACCACATGTGGCTGGGCAGGATTTATGGCGAGAAAGCCGACGGCTCCAATTTTTTCAGCGCGGCGTCGCTGGCCGGCAAGGTAAGGACCGAGTTCGAGGCTGCGGTTCGCCTGGATCCGAACAACGTGGATGCGCGCAGCGATCTGGGCGAATTTTATCTGGAAGCGCCGGGGATCGTCGGCGGCGGACGCGACAAGGCCGAAGCCCAGGCCCAGGCCCTGGCTGCGCTCGATGCCGCGAAAGCCGACTATCTCAAAGGCCGGATCGCGGAGAAGAAGAAAGACCTGGCCGGCGCCGAGAAAGAATACCGCAACGCGATTGCAGCCACCCACGGCAGTGCTTTGACCTGGTTCAATCTGGCGCTGTTCTTCCGCCACCAGGAGCGCTGGAATGAGATGGAGGACGCCATCCAGCATGCCGTCTCGGCGCAGATGGACCGGCCGGAAATTATCATGGAGTCAGGTGAAGTGCTGCTCCGCAGCGGGCGCAATTTCCCGGCGGCGGTCGAATACCTGCGCCGTTATCTGGCTCTGAGTTCCAAGGTCGAAGAAGCTCCGGCATTCAAAGCTCACTACCTGCTCGGAACCGCCCTCGAAAAACAAGGCGACAAGCAGGGAGCGGCGCAGGAATACCGCGCCGCCCTTTCCCTGGCGAAAAATTTCTCGCGCGCCCAGGAAGCCCTGGACCGGCTGAATCGTTGAACGTGCGGTCCGGTGGCTGTTCTGCAGTCATTTACAATCCCATTTTCCGCCCCGACTTTCTCATGAAGGTGAAGAGATGAATTCTGCTCCGCGCTGTGCTCCGCGTATTGGCGTTTTTTTAGTGATTGCGATTCTGGCCTTGCCCCGGCTCTCCGCAGAGCCTTTGCCTTTAAAGCGCGCGGTGGAATTGGCGCTGGCCCACAGCTCAACCGCGGCTGCGGCGAACGCCGACGAGCAGCGCGTCTTTGCTTCCTACCGCGAAGCGCGGAGCCAGTACATCCCGCAGTTCATCGTGGGCTCCGGCCTGGGAAAATCCTGGGGATACCCTTTGAGCCTCGAGGGGTCGGCGCCCTCCATTGTCAATTTCAACAGCCAATCCGCGTTGTTCAATCCCGCGCTCCGCGACTTTGTGCGCGCCGCGAAAACCGACTGGAGCGCGGCCACACTGCAGTCCAAAGACCAGCGCAACCAGGTGATTCAGGACACGGTGCTGAGCTATGCCGAGTTGAATAAATGGGAAACGTTGTTGGGACATTTGCAGGAAGAGCACGCCGCAGCGCTCCAAACCGAGCAACTGGAGAACCAGCGGATCAAGGAGGGCGTGGATAGTCCCGCGATGCAGAACCACGCCCGTCTCAGTACGGCGCGGCTGCGCCTGCGGCTGGCCGAAACCCAGGGAGCGATCGACGTCATACGGCACCGGCTTGCCCATCTGACCGGGCTCCCTGCGGCGGCCATCGAAACGGAACCCGAATCGATGCCGCCTTTGCCGGAAGTGAAGCAGGAAGATGACCTGGCCGGAACCGCGGTGCAGGCAAGTCCTGGCGTGCAGGCAGCACAGAACCGCGCCGCCGCCGAGAGCCTGCGAGCGCGCGGCGAGCACCGCGCCATGTTGCCGTCGGTGGACTTCGCGGCGCAGTATGGCTTGCTGGCCACTTACAACAACTATCAGCAGTTCTTTCAGCCCGGCAGCTTTCAGCGCCACAACGCCACCCTGGGAGTGGTCATAAAATTTCCCATTTTCAGTCCGACTCAGCGCGCCCGCGCCGAGGCAGCCGATGCGCTCGCGTTAAAGGCGAAGAAAGATGCGGAAACCGCCAGGAACCAGGTCTCGGAGGAAACCCTGCGGCTGCAGCGCTCGGTGGAACAGATGGCAGCCGCCAAAGAAGTGGCCGATCTCGAGTACCAGGAGGCGCAATCGAACCTGGAGGCGCTGCGCGTGCGCCTGGACGCAGGCAGCATCGGCTGGCACGATGTTCAGGATGCCCGCGACCAGGTCAACGAGCGTTACAATTCTTTACAGGACGCGAATTTTGAGCTGGAACGGGCGCGGATCACGTTATTGCGCGCCACCGGCGAGCTGGAAGCCTGGGTCGACACCGGCAGGTAGATGAAGAGGTCTGGATAACTGCAACTTTGGAAAGCACTTGGGCCCCGCCGGGAAAGCGCGCATGTACCTTGAATGTACCTAGGTTCCGGGTAAAATTCGCGCCAAAATGTTAATATAAGTTACTCACAATTATGCCTTTAAAAACACTTTTCTTGAATCCGCCGTCGTTTGAAAATTTTGACGGTGGCGCCGGCTCGCGCTGGCCCGCCACGCGCGAGATTGAATCTTACTGGTATCCGGTTTGGCTGGCCTATCCTGCCGGCATGCTGGAAGGGGCGAGACTGATCGATGCGCCTTCCCACCATATTTCTGCCGAAGAGACCATTCAGACCGCCAAAGAGTACGAGTTCCTGGTGCTCTACACCAGCACCCCTGGTTTCCCTGGGGACATCGGATTGGCCCAGGCCATCAAGAGCGCCAATCCCAATATCAAGATTGCCTTCGTAGGCCCGCACGTCACGGTTCTTCCCGACCGGACCTTGAAGGATTGTCCGGCCATCGACTTCATCTGCCGCAAGGAATTCGATTACTCGGTCTACGAATTCGCCCATGGTAAGCCGCTGGAAGAGATCCTTGGGATTTCCTATCGCAAGGATGGAACCGTGGTCCACAATCCTGACCGGCCGCAGATTCAGGACCTGGATGCGTTGCCCCACGTCACCGATGTCTATCATCGCGACCTGGATCCGCGGCGCTACAGCGTGCCCTTTCTGCTTCATCCCTATGTGTCGCTGTACACCACGCGGGGCTGTCCGGCGCAGTGCACGTTCTGCCTGTGGCCGCAGACCACCAGCGGGCACGCCTGGCGCAAACGCTCGAGCGACGATGTGGCCCGCGAAATGGCGAAGGCGAAGGAATACTGGCCCTGGGTCAAGGAATTCTTTTTTGACGACGATACCTTCAACATCCAGAAGGCGCGGACGGTCGAGCTCTGCGCCAAGCTGAAGCCGTTGAATCTCACCTGGTCCTGCACTTCCCGCGTCACCACCGACTACGAGACGCTGAAAGCGATGAAGGAAGCGGGATGCCGGCTGTTGATCGTGGGCTATGAATCGGGCGACCAGCAGATCCTGAAGAACATCAAGAAGGGCGCCACCATCGAACGCGCCCGGCAGTTTACCAAGGATTGCCACAAGCTCGGACTGGTGGTCCACGGCGACTTTATTCTCGGCCTGCCCGGCGAGACCCGCGAAACCATCAACAACACCATTAACTTTGCCAAGGAACTGGATGTGGAAACGATCCAGGTTTCGGTGGCGCATGCCTATCCCGGCACCGAGCTTTACGATTACGCGGTGAAGAATGGCTTCATGGTGGCAGACACAAAGATGGTGGATGAGGGCGGGCACCAACTGGCTCAAATCCAATATCCGGGGCTGCCGGCGGAAGAAATCATGGAGTCGGTGCACCGCTTTTACGACGAATATTACTTCCGGCCCAAAGCCATCTACCGCATATTGAAGAAGGCGGCATTCAACAGCGGGGAGCGGGTGCGGCTTTACCGAGACGCCAAGAGCTTCCTCAAGCTTCGTGCTTCACGGAACAAGTGGGTAAAGGACAAGCGCGAACGAGGCGACTCTGCGACCGTGGCCGAGCCTGCCAAGGCCTAAGAAAGACTGTGTGACGTTCCGCAAGTATCTGGTGCTGGCTGGAGTGACGCTGTTCGCCGCGATTGGCGACTCCCTGCTGGCGCGCGGCATGAAGCAGGTCGGTAATATTTCCCTGCAGCGCCTTCCCGAGATCATTTCCGCCATCCTCAATCCCTGGGTCGCCCTGGGGATTTTCTTTTTGCTGGGCTTTTTTGCGGCCTACATGACCGCCCTGTCCTGGGCTGACCTGACCTATGTGCTGCCGGCCACCTCCCTGGGATATGTATTGCTGGCCCTGAGCGCAAAATTCTTTCTCCACGAACAGGTCACCACAACCCGCTGGCTGGGAATCGGCCTGATCTCGGCCGGAGTAGGGTTTGTCACCCAGGGCCCGGCTTTGACGCGCCACCCGCCTCACCACGACCCGCCCGAGGCGCAAGCCGAGCCTGTAGCCACGAGGGCGGAGTCATGAAACACGTCTATACCTGGGGAGCGATTCTGGCCGTTGTGCTGGCCTCTACCACCGGAGACGTGCTGCTGTCGCGGGCCATGAAGAAAGTTGGCGATGTTGGCGAACTATGGCGTCGCGCCGGCCTGCTGACGGTGGCGGGGCGAATCCTGCGGCGTCCCAGCTTCGTGCTGGGTATTTTGATGATGGCGGTGGCGTTTTTCAGCCTGCTATTTGCGTTGTCCTGGGCAGACGTGAGCCTGGTGGCTCCCGCTTCCGCTTCCCTTACCTTCGTGGCTAATGCCGTGGCCGCGAAAATCTTCCTCCACGAGCGCGTCGATCATCGCCGCTGGATAGCTGCGTTGCTGGTAGCCGGCGGCGTCGTTCTGCTGGCGGCCTAGAGCTGCTTTTTACCCCACGATCCAGCCGGTTTGCGTCCCGCCCCGCTCCCGTCCGCGCGTCTCCTCGGAGTTACGAAAGTCCATTACAACGGTTACCTTTGCGTAAACCTGAGAGTGTGGACAATAGAGAGGGGGAGGCATGTCTAACATATTGATAACACTGCCACTCCATCGAAACAGGCACGATTCGGAAAGCCCTCTAACACCCGGTTTTTACAACCCGGGGACGGCTTGGAGCAATCCTAAAGGGAGAGTCAGGTAGAGAATTTGCCGATCCGCAGTTCATTTTCGCAGGCATCGCCGATGAGAGCCTTCCGGGGGCTTCGAGGCCGGTTCCTGTTCTTATTTGTCCTAACGTGCCTGGTGGCCTGTCTGGGTAGTTCCAAGGCCTATGGCGACGTAGGCGTGGTCCTGAACGAGTCGCTGGATACCAGCGTGGCCAGAATTACCGGCTCCGGTCATACCGCGGTGTACCTTTCGCGGATCTGTCCCGAGTCGCCGGTAAAGCTGCGGCTTTGCCAGCCCGGGGAACAGGGCTCGGTGATCAGCAACTACATCAGCCTGGGCGAGGATCAGCCCTTTGAGTGGAACATCGTTCCCCTGAATGTATACGTGTATGGCGTGGAGAACCCGCGGTACCGTCCGATCTTCGGGTCGCAGAAGATCAAGCACGTGCTGGAGGAAAGATATCGCGAAAAATATTTGTCTGAATACTGCGCCAGCGAGTCCTGCAAAACCAGCCATAAAGCGGAATGGCGGGAAATGGTGGGAGCCAGCCTGGAGCGCAGCATCTATATGTTCGTGGTGGATACCACGGTCCAGCAGGACCTGGCGCTGATCGAGCAATTCAACGCGGAGGCCAACGAGAACCATTTCAACGGCATGACCCGGAATTGCGCCGACTTCACCCGCCGCATCATCAACACCTATTTTCCCAACGCCACCGGGCCCGATTACATCAACGATTTCGGCATGACCAGCCCGAAGGCGATTGCGCGGTCTTTCGCCCGTTACGCGAACCGGCATCCCGACTCGGGTTTTCGGGTGCTGCACTTTGCTCAGGTGCCGGGCACCATCAAGCGCAGCAGCGAGTGCCGCGCCGGCACCGAGCAGCTGGTTCGTTCCAAGAAGCTGCTGGTCCCCATGCTGATTTTTGCCGATCACGTGCTGCCGTTTGTGGCTGCGTCCTACATTCTTACGGGACGCTTCAATCCGCAACGCGAATTGGAAGAACATCCGACCATCGAGGCCACGGAAGCCGAGCACCAGATCAGGCTGGCGAAGGCGGAGAACAATGACGCTCTCGCGGAAGAACTGGAATCCGACAGGGACCAGGAGCGCGCCCGGATGGTGGGCACTTCCGGCGAATGGAAACAATACCGGGCGTGGTATGCCTACATTCGGGCGGAATCGGCCGCCGAACAGAGCGCGCAGAATGAAGCCCTGAACGCCAATGGATCGCTGAAGAAGTTCTTTCGCCGGCTGGACGACGCCGGAACTGCGGCGGCGGACCGCAACGGCGCACTGTGGATGGAAATCTCCGACGGAGACGAATCGTCCAGAATCGGCCTGAGCGCCAATAACGTCCTTAGCTCAGGCACCGATGCCGACCTGGCGTATCAACTGGTCCTGGCCCGCGTTGGGCAGGTCCTGAAGAGCCCCAAACACAGCCGCGAGAGCATGGTGGAGTTCAAGAAAGACTGGAACCTGCTGCAGTCAGCCCGCGTCAGCCGCGCCAGCGCGGTGGCGAAAACGACAGCCCCAACCGCGGTGCGGGCTGACAATGTCCCGCCCGGCGACGAATAAGTCGGGCTGCCGTCAAAGCGCAAAACAATTCTCATCTAACGCAAACTAATTCACGGTCCGCGCCGCCGCCTCCCGCGAAATTTGGCCCGCGGCAGCCCGCCATTCTTGTTATGATTCAATTCCTGTCATGCGCGCCACGCGCACTCTCGTCGGGCTGGTCGTCTTCTTCCTGTCATTCGTCCTGGCGTTTGGAGAAGCAGGAGCCCCGGGCCCTGTCACGCCCATGGAGACTGGGGCGAAACCGCGAGCCATGGTCATCGGATTTGTCGGCGGCTTCGTCAGGCAGGATGCCCGCGCACACAGCACAGTGCAGGTGGTCGAGCACCTGCGCAACGAATATCGCGAGGGAGTGTACGTCCAGAGTTTTGCCAACCGCCAGCAGGACCGCGCCTACAAAGAAATCCTGCGCCGCCTGGATGGAAACAACGACGGTACCTTGTCCGCCGAAGAAAAACGGAATGCCCGCATCGTCATCTTTGGACATAGCTGGGGCGCGTCGGAAACCGTAACCCTGGCGCGCAAGCTGAAGCGGGATGGCATTCCCGTGCTGCTCACCATCCAGGTGGATAGCGTGGCCAAGATCGGCCAGAATGATTCCGTGATTCCCGCCAACGTGGGACAGGCAATCAATTTCTACCAGCCCGACGGCATCGTGCACGGGCGGCCTCAGATTCGCGCCGAGGATCCGGCCCGGACAGAAATCCTGGGAAATTTCCGCTACGACTACAAAGCAAATCCCATTCGTTGTGAGGGATATCCCTGGTTCGACAGAGTCCTGGTCAAGGCGCACACCGAAATCGAGTGCGATCCCAAGGTGTGGAGCCGGGTGGAATCGTTGATCTACCAGAAATTGTCGCCGCCCACGCACGACACCGCCACACGGTAAACGTCGATCCTCTTTTAGCAGGGGCCGGCGAATGCCAGCCGCGAAGCGGCGCAAGAATGTAGCCCTCGCTTGCCCTGTGGGTGAATTCCTTCCGCCGCTTTGCGGCTAGCCGAAAAGGCGCATGAATCCTGCGGGCCGGAGATCGGGGACCAGGAACGCGGCATCGCGTCTTCCGGCGACCCGGGCAACGCATTGGGCGGCGGCGTAGCCGCTTCGGACTGCGCCTTCCATGGTGGCCGGCCATCCGGTGGCGGTCCAGTCTCCGGCAAGAAAGATGCGGGGCCACACCGTCTCCGGACTCGGGCGGTGCGATTCGATGCCGGGGCGCGGCGAGTAGGTGGCGTGGACTTCCTTAATGACCGTGGCCTTCACCAGGTTCGCGTCGCGCGCGCCGGGAAAGAACTCCCGCAGCTCCGATAGGGCCAGATCGATAATTTCCTGCCGGGATTTCTCGACCAGAGTTTTCGACGAGCTGACCACCAGTTCGACATAGCTGTTGCTTTCCGCGCCGGACCCAGTCAGCAGCTTCGACTTGTGGAACATCCACTGGATGGTGCGGTCGAGCAACACGGCATGGTCGAGGTCGGTAATCTGGCGATCGAACCAGAGATGGATGCCCGTGATGGGCGAAGTCTCGAAGCGGTTCAGAGTCTGCCGCAAGGGCTCGGCCGCGGACGTCTGCGGCAACATGCGGGCCAACACGTCGAAGGGCACGGCGGGGATGACAAAATCGAAGCTTTCTTCTCCCCCCGGCAGAAGCAGTTTTACGTCAGCAAATTCGGCGCGGAACGATTCCACATTGGCCCGAAACCGCACCTCGCCGCCGCGCGCCGTAATGTAGTCGCCGGCCCGGTTGTAGAGCTCGGTGAGCGGGACCGTGGGCACGCCCATGCGTCCCGCTCCGCGGGATTTCAGAAACGATTCGCGCATGACCTGCGCGGCGTAAGGGACCGAGATCAGGTCGATGTCTTCGTTCAGCGCGCTGACCAGGACCGTCTTCCAGAAACGATCGATGGCGCGCTCGGTTTGCCCGTGGCGGCGCAGCCACTTCAGGAAGGATTCGCCGTTATCTTGCGGCGCGATCGGCGTCAGGGCGGCTAGGCCCGCCCCGATCGCGAGCTTGTCGGCCAGGCTGAGGCACGAAGCCCGCAGAAACGACGGCGCGGTGTGCAGAGGAGCGGGCAGAGCGGAAGGCCGGATCACCGAGGCGCGGCCCCCGGGCTCGAGAAAGGTCATCCGCTCATACCAGCGAATCTTGTCCTCGACGCCAATGCGACGGTAGAACTCGATCAGGTTGGTGCAGCAACCCAGCAGAACGTGCTGGCAGTTGTCGACGACTTCGCCGGTGCCGGGATGCTGGTAGGACGAGGCCCGGCCACCAAGATAGGGCCGGCGCTCGAAAAGGGTCACGCGAAATCCGCTTTCCGCCAGCGCGCTCCCGGCGGCCAGTCCCGCAAGTCCGCCCCCTACCACTGCTACTTTTGGAGATTGTGTCCAGCGCTCCGTCATCAAACCAGGCGTTTCACCAGACCCTTTCCCAGGATGACGACTTTCTCGCGGACGGTGAGGCTGACCTTTTTGCCGAAAACGTCGTACTTGCGGTCCGAGATTTTTTCCAGCAGCCGGCGGTAAATGGTCACCAGGACCCAGAGCGCGGGCTGGCTGTCCTCGTCGATGAGCGGCATTAATTCACGAGCGGAGCCGTAATATTCGCGGGCGCGGTCGGACTCAGCCGCCAGCAGCCAGCGCAGCCGCTCGGGAATCGACGCCTGGCGGAAGTCCGCCGGGCCAATCTTGAAGAGGTCGAGATCTTCGGCGGGAAGATAAATCCTTCCCATGGCAGCGTCTTCCTGAATGTCGCGGATGATATTGGTGAGCTGAAAGGCCAGGCCGAGGTTCTCGGCAAGCCCTTCCGCCGCGGGATCGCGATAACCGAATATGCGAATGCAAACCAGGCCGACCACCGAAGCCACCCGGTAACAGTACTGGCGCAAATCGCTGAAGGTGCGATAGAGCACCTGGAGCTCGGCAGCTCCGCTTGCCGTGGGGCTGGCGCTATCCTGAACATCAATATCCATGGCTGTGCCAAAGGCCAGCTGGTCGAGCAGTTCAAGGGGAATCTTGTAGCGCCGCTGGGTGTCGGTGAGGGCCAGCAGCACAGGATCGTCGGTGGGATGACCTGCTTCCGCGCGGTGAAATGCGTCCAGCCAGGCTTCCAGCCTTTGCCGCCTTTCATATGCGGGGAGCTGGAAATCGTCGGCAATATCATCGCAGCGCCGCATGTAGGCGTACACGGCGCACAGCGCCTGACGCTTGGCCGTGGGCAGGACCAGAAAGGCGTAGTAGAAATTCTTGGCCGCCGAGCGCGTAATGCTGCGGCACACCGAATAGGCCACCGCGATTTGCGAGGCGGTCGGCGAATAGGGAGAGGGCATGGGCTGCACGGCGGTGCTCATTCTCGGTCCCCCAGCCGTCCCCCCGGCAGCTTCCCCAGCGCGGCGCGGGCCAGCAGCGCCAGTTTGCGGGTCTTGGAGATAGCCGGGCGCCGGCCCAACACGGCATATCCCTGGCGCTCGATGGCGTTAAGAATTTCCTCGCCGCCGCGGCTGAAGAGTTCGATGTCGATGGCGAGTTCGCGATCCACCTGTCCCGCCAGCGGCAATCCTTGCTGAAACCATTGGCGCGCGCGTTCCACCTGGAAGCGCATCATTTCGCAGAACGCCGGCGTGTTGCGCGCGGCCGAAATATCTTCTTCGGTCACCTGGTAGCGGCGAAGGTCTTCGAGCGGAAGATAGATCCGTCCCTTGGAATAGTCGTCGCTCACGTCCTGCCAGAAATTCGCCAATTGCAAGGCGGTGCAGGTGGAATCGGAAAGGGCCTGGCGCTCGGAATCGCGATAGCCGCAGAGATAGAGAACGAGATGGCCCACCGGATTCGCCGAGAACCGGCAGTAGCCCAGCAGGTCGTCAAAGGTTTCATAGCGAGTGACGCTCTGGTCCTGGCGAAACGCTTTCAGCAGATCGTCGAAGGGTTGTTTCGGAATATCAAATTGGCGGACGGTCTCTTCCAGAGCGACGAACACCGCGTGCCGGGGACTGCCGGCATAGCAGGCATCGAGTTCGCCCTGCCACTGCTCGAGCATGGCCAGCGAGGCTTGCGGATCACCGACTTCATCGCCGAGATCGTCTGAGATCCGGCAGTAGGCGTAGATGTTGAAAAAATGCTGGCGCAAGCGCCGGGGCAGAAACCAGGTAGCGACGGAAAAATTCTCGTAGTGAGTGCGCGCCAGGCGGCGGCAATACTCCTGGGCCTGCGCGAGCGAAGGCGCCTGCTCGGGGATGGCATACTCCGGGGGAAGGCGCTCCCAGCCCAGGGCGACGGGCAGGGTGCGGGAGTCGTTGCTGGCGATGGATGACATGGTCAGTTTCGTCCCCCGGTGATGTGAGTGCGCTGATCGTCGGCACGGACGGCGCCAGCGGCGATCGCGCAAAAACACTGGTAGAGATGCAGCCGGCTAAGTCTCGCTACCTCTCAAGGCCGTCGAGCGTCGTCCTGCTGGCCGGGCCTCGTGACCCGGCCTCAGTGACCCGGAATGATTGCCGTTTTGATATCACCGTTGCGGTTCAGCATGTGGCGGAGGACCTGCTGCAGCCGCGATAGTGGCGCTTCTCCGGTGATGTAGTCGGTCGAACGAATTTTCTTTTCCGCGATCAGGGCGAAAGCCTTGCGCACCGTTTCCGGCGTGTGGTGGAACGTGGCCTTCAGCGTGACTTCGGAATAGTGCAGGCGATTGGTGTCGAGCTGAACCTTGGTGCCGCTGGCGCATCCACCAAAGAAATTGACCGTGCCGCCCTTGCGGACCATGTCGATGGCCCATTCCCAGGCTTCGGCGCGCCCCACGGCTTCGACCACAACATCGCTGCCGCGCTTTTCGGGAGAAATCATGCGCACCGCTTCGACCGCGTCTTTCACCTTGGTGATCTGCACCACTTCATGCGCGCCCATGCGCTTGGCGGCGGCCACCTGGGAATCGCGTTTCACCACGGAAATCACATTGCATCCAGTGGCCTTGGCCACCTGCACGAACATCAGGCCGATGGGGCCGCCGCCGATGACGGTGACGGTGTCGCCGATCTCGACTCCGGTTTCGTGCAGCCCGCGCAGCACGCAAGCCAGAGGCTCGACCATGGCCGCCTCTTCGTAGGTGACGTCGGCGGGCACGGCCAGCATGTTGGTTTCAACAATCCGGCGGGGAATGCGGATGTACTCGGCGTAGGCGCCGTTATTGAACAGCAGGTCTTCGCAGAGATTTTCCTGGTGTTTGGAGCAGTAGAAGCACATCTGGCAGGGCGCCGAATTCAGCGCCACCACCCGCATGCCCTTCTTGAAGCCGCGCACGCCGTGCCCGACTTCTTCGATGACGCCGGCCAGTTCATGTCCGAAGAGCGCCGGCGGGACAATCATGCGCGCGTGGTAACCGCGCTGGTAGACCTTCAGGTCAGTGCCGCAGGTCAGCGCGACCTGCACTTTGACCAGCACTTCGCCATCGCCAACCCGCGGGATGGGCACTCTTTCAATCTTCACGTCCTCTTTGCCATAGAGGACAGCCGCTGTCATCTTTCCGTTCACGCTCGAATTCCTTCCCACGAGCTGCCCGGTTGAATCGCTATCTTCATAGACTCGGGTTGGGGATGGGCAGCCAGGTTCAGGGCTTCGACGCTGCTCGACAACGAGAATCGGTGACTGATCAACCGTTCCAGATCCATTTCACGGCTCATCACAAACTGCACCGACGCTTCTTGCAGATCGATCGAAGCGCTATACGACCCCAACAGCGTTTTTTCATCTACACAAACGGCTCCGGGATCGAAAGTGGCGTCCCCGTGTACCGTTTGCGCGAACAGCAAAATCCGGCCTCCAGGACGTACCGCATCCATCGCAGTCCGGATCAAACCATTACCGCCGACCGCCAGGATGGCTGCATCTGCACCACGTCCTTCGGTCATCCCGCGCACCGCTTTTACGACGTCGGTACGCGAGGCATCAATGCTGTTCCCCAAGCCGTAACTTGTAGATATTGTAAGCCTCTGGGGATACAAATCGGAAGTGACTACGGTTGAACCTGCCCGTTTAGCCAATACACTCAACATGATACCGATGGGACCCTGACCTATCACTACAACCGTCTCGCCGGCCTGTAATCCCAATCTTTCGATTCCCTTCATGCAGGTGTTGATGGGTTCGACAAAGCACGCCTGCTCGTAGGAGACATTTTCCGGGATGCGAACTGTGCCTCGTCGCGTAATCCAGTCCATCACCCGGACATATTCCGCGAAGCCGCCGCCCGAGGGTTCGAAGCCGGCCGTGCATCCGACTTTCTTGTAAGTCTCGCACTGGGCAAAGGTTTTATGGCGGCAGTAATAACACTCGCCGCAGGGGATGTGATGGAACACGACCACGCGATCGCACGGCTGGAAATCGCGCACGCCCGCGCCCACGGCGGCGATCATGCCCGCGGTCTCATGTCCGAAAATGCGCGGCGCGGAATGCGAGCCGGTGGCGATTTTCTTCAAGTCGGTGCCGCAGACGCCGCAGGTATGGACCCGCACCAGCAGTTCGCCGGGACCGATGGTCGGAACCGGAACCGTCTCCAGGCGCACGTCGTTCACGCCGCGATATACCGCCGCCAGCATAGTGGCGGGGACCGCCTGCACGTTTTCTTCGACTACGGGTTGTCCTGCAATCGCCATATAGAAACTGAACTTTTAAGCCGGACCCTCAGAGCTGGGATGCAAGTCCGGCTCGGCATCGGCCAGATCTTCGGGGGCCAGGTCGTATTGCCGCAGCCATTCGCAAAGCGCGTTGGCAGCTTTCGTGCTGTTTCTGGCCAGCTGAAATACCCGCAGCCAAAGCCAGGGCCGGAGCGCTGCGTAAGCGGCAAAGGCCCCAGTTCGAAATTTTCCGTCGCTGGCGATGAATCGTTCCATCGGCGGCATTTCAAAATCCGCTTCGTCGGAGATGACCTTGAGCCCGACAAAGGTGATGTCGTGGGCCTGGGCGGCGCGAGCTACGGCCGCGGCTTCCATGTCGACCGCGTGCGCCCAGTAGGCCTCCGCCAACTTGGCTTTTTCCCGGACGCCGGCCGGGTGGTCCAGGCTGACCAGGACCCAGTGCCCCACTCCGGCTTCGATCCGGCTTCCGTCTTTCGCGTCGATGACGCAAATGGGGGTCAGCACCGCGCCCACTTTCAGGGACGAATCCAGCGCCCCGGCAAAGCCGGCAGACTGCACTAATACTGGTGCATACAGATTGATGATGGCTTCGGCCGCCCGGCGCGCCGCTTCTGGGCCGATGCCGCTGCACACCAGCACGGCGCGGTCGTTCTCGAAGAATTTGTATTTCCGTCCATCGTGCTCGCGCTCGACGGCACGCCATTGCTTGATCAGCGGGCGCACCTCGCGCTCCAGGGCGGCTACGATGGCGACTTTGGCATGATCAGGCAATGTCAAACCCTGCCGAGCTTCGCGCGGCCTGACCGGGTCGGAGACCCGGTCCCACACGGCTCGTGGTGACGCTGAGGCTATGCATAGCCGTTGGCCTGGAACCATTCGACTGCGCGCCGCAGCGCCGCATCTACCGGGACGGTTTTCCATCCCAGGTCGCGCTCGGCTTTGCTCGATGACACAAACATCTTCTTTCGGCCCATGCGGACGGCGTCGATGGTGGCGCGAGGTTCGCGATTCCGTATGTAGCCCGTGAAGACTTGATCTACAACTCCGGTAGCGAGGGCGACCACGTACGGAACCTCTATGCGGGGCGAGGGCAATCCCGTGATGACGGCCAGTTTGTCGAGAATCTGCTTCAACGTGAGGTTTTCGCCACCCAGTATGTAGCGCTCGCCGCTTCTTCCCTTTTCGAGCGCTGCGATATGACCCTGGGCGCATTCGGCCACGTCGACCAGGTTCAGGCCCGTATCCACGTAAGCGGGAAATTTTTTCTTCAGAAAATCGACCACAATTCTTCCCGTAGGCGTGGGCTTGATGTCGCGCTCGCCCACCGGAGTCGTCGGATTCACCACCACGACATCCATGCCTGATTTGCCGGCCGCGATGGCAAGTTCTTCCGCCATATATTTCGAACGCTTGTAAGGACCGATCATGTTGGCCAGTGACACTGGAGAATCCTCGTTGGCCAGGTGCCCGTTCGATTGGAACCCCATGGTCGCGACGCTCGAGGTATAGATCACGCGGCGCACCTTGTTGTCGCGGGCCGCTTCCAGAATCGCCCTGGTGCCTTCGACATTAGAGCGATACATCTCATCGGGATCGCGGACCCACAACCGATAGTCGGCGGCAACGTGAAAAACCACATCGCATCCCGCCACGGCCTTCTTCAGGGACGCGGCGTCGCGCAGGTCGCCAACGACCCGCTCCGCCGGCAGCTCCTGAATATTCCTGAGGTCGCTGCTGGAGCGGACCAAAAGTCGAAGGTCGGCTCCCTGCGCGGCCAGGGCGCGGGCCACGTGACTGCCCACGAATCCCGTCGCACCGGTGACAAAAGCTAGCATTCAGCACTCAGCATTTAGCACTCAGCCGTCCCGTTTGCATGGTCTTGGCTGAATGCTGAGTGCTGAACGCTAACTGCTGCTTCTCTCCGCCATTACCTTCTTGTACGTAGTCAACGCGATCAGCGGGAAGTATTGCCGGTACATGTGGTACATCAGATAAAACACGCGTGGGAAGCCAGTGCCGGTGTAGTGAGGCTCGTCCCATGATCCGTCTTTTTTTTGCGTGCGCAGCAGGTAGGCGATGCCTCGAACCACGCAGTCGCTGCGCGTGTCCTTGGCCGCCAACAATCCCATGATGGCCCACGCCGTCTGCGACGGAGTGCTGGGGCCGACTCCCTTGGTATTGGGGTCATCGTAGGAAGCGCAACTTTCGCCCCATCCGCCATCCGGATTCTGCACCATGCGCAGCCACTCGGCAGCCTGCTGCACATAGGGCTCGTGATGATCGATTTCCATCGCCTCCAGGCCGCGCAGCACCAGCATGGTTCCGTAGATGTAGTTGACGCCCCAGCGGCCGAACCAGGAACCATCGGGCTCCTGTTCGTCGCGGATAAATTTCAGCGCCTTCTTTACTGCGGCATGGTTCTTGTCGTATCCGTAGGCCGCCAGCATCTCGAGGATGCGTCCGGTGATGTCGACCGTCGCCGGGTCAAGCATGGCGTTGTGGTCGGCGAAAGGCACGTGCTGGAACACCATGCGGTCGTTGTTCTTGTCGAACGAGGCCCAACCGCCGTTGCGGCACTGCATGGAAAGAACCCAGTCGATGGCGCGCTGCACGGATTCGCGCTGGTAGCGTCCGTTGGGATGCTCCACCTGGCCCAGACTCAGGCAGACCATGGCGGTGTCGTCCACATCGGGATAAAACTCGTTGTTGAACTCGAAATACCAGCCTCCGGGCTGGCCCTGCTTGTTCTTCACTTTCCAATCGCCCGCGGTGCGCACCTGCTTCTGCAGGATCCAGTCGGCGCACTTCACCATGCGCGGATCCGTAGCCGGAACTCCGCTCTCGCCCAGCGCGAACAGCGCGTAAGCGGTGTCCCACACCGGCGACTTGCAGGGCTGCATGCGGAAGGTATCTTTTTCCTCGATGCCCAGCTTCTCAAATTCATCCATGGCGCGGATGACCTGGGGATCGTCAACGGAATATCCCAGGCAGCGCATGGCGATGATGGAATTCATGATGGAAGGAAAGATGGCCGCCAGGCCATCGCTCATCTCAAAGCGTTCCAGCATCCACTTCTCCGCCACCTTCAGGGCGACCGAACGCAGCGGACGGATGTGCACTCTTTCAAACCAGTGAGTCAGGCGGTCGAAGGACAGGAAAAAATTGCGCCATGAAAACAGGTTCTTGGCCCAGCGCAAACGCATGCGCGACTTGTCGCGTCCGCCCACGAACAACTCTTCGACCCCCAGTTCCTCGGGAATCTTCTTGAACGGCTTCTTGGCGTAGCAAATGGAAAGCGGCACCAGAATGGCGCGCGACCAGGAGGAAATTTCGTAAATGTTAAACCAGAACCACTTGGGGAACAGGACGATCTCCGGGGGGATCGCCGGAACCGCGTCGTAATCGTATTGCCCGAAGAAGCAGAGGTAAATCTTGGTAAAAGTGTTGACCTCGGTCACACCGCCCATTTCCAGAATCTTCTTGCGGGCGCGGACCAGGTCGGGATGATCGGCGGCGTAGCCGGTCAGCTTCAGGCCAAAATAGCATTTGACCGAGGCGCTGATATTGGACGGGCCCTGGAAGTAGGTGCCCCATCCACCATCCTCGTTCTGGTGCTGCAGAATATAGCGCGCGGCCTTGGCCAGGCGCTCCGGGCTGCCCGTCCCCAGCAGAACATGCAACACGATGTAGTCGGCTTCGAGGGTGGCATCGGCTTCCAGTTCCCCGCACCAGTAGCCTTCTTCGTGTTGCTCGGAGAACAGGTTGTTACGGGCGCCGTCAATGGCCACGGCCACCCGGCTGATCAGATCATCAATCTTTCCGAAACGCATCTGGGGCGCCGCGGAAGCGGGGGATAGGGAGGAGGTATCTTCCATAGTTTGCGGTTGCTACTCCACAGCCGCCCCGCTGGGAGCGGCGGCAATGGCTTCCACGATTTCAGGGGGCAGGCCAAACCTTACGTTCTCCGGCATGACCTCGACTTCCTGCACGTTGGCAAAGCCTTCGCTCCCCAGAAACTTTACAACTTCTTCGACCAGGCACTCGGGAGCAGAAGCGCCCGCGGTCAGCGCGATGGTTTTGACCCCTTCCAGCCATTCCGGCCGGATGTTGCGATAGCTGTCTATCAGATGCGAGCCCGTGCCCAAATTGCGCGCCACTTCCACCAGGCGGTTGGAATTGGAGCTGTTATCGGAGCCCACCACCAGCAACAGGTCAGCGTCGGACGCCACATGCTTCACCGCCACCTGCCGGTTTTCCGTGGCGTAACAGATATCCTGGGCCGCGGGCCCCTTGATGTTGGGGAAGCGCTGGCGCAGGGCGGCAATGATGTCTCGAGTTTCGTCCAGGCTCAGCGTGGTCTGGGTCAGGTAAGCCACCCGGTTAGGGTCGGCCACGGTCAGCGAAGCCACTTCTTCCGGCGAGCCGACTACCTGGGTGACGACCGGGGCCTCGCCCAGCGTCCCGATGACCTCGTCATGG
Source organism: Terriglobia bacterium (assembly GCA_963734455.1). Lineage (GTDB taxonomy): Bacteria > Acidobacteriota > Terriglobia > Terriglobales > Acidobacteriaceae > JAIQFF01. Next base: position 1,099,055 of record CAVTHC010000003.1, on the reverse strand, counting down.
TCGCGGTGTCCGATCAGGATCAGCGAATATCCCTCTTTGGCGAACTTCACCGCTTCCACGTGGACTTTAGTGACCAGCGGACAGGTGGCATCGATCACGCGCAATCCGCGGTGCTCGCTGGCTTCGCGCACTTCGGGCGAGACCCCGTGGGCGCTGTAGATCACCCGTTCCCCATTTGGGACTTCTTCAACGCTATCGACGAAAATGGCGCCCTTGCCTTGCAATTCCTCAACCACGAAGCGGTTGTGCACGATTTCCTTGCGGACGTAAATGGGCGGGCCGAAAGCTTCGAGGGCGATGCGGACAATATCGATGGCCCGTACCACGCCGGCGCAAAATCCTCGGGGCTTGAGCAAAAGCAGCGTCTTTTCGTCCTGGGATGGGGCCATAATCTGCCTTCTTAGGGTACACGTTCCCTACGGGTAGTTGACTATTAGAGTATCGGAGAAGTACCCAGTTGGTCAACGTAAGCCGTAGAAAGGCTTAGGATTAGCAGCGATTGGGGAGAATTTGGCAGTGAATGGCTTATGGAAAAGTCTTCCCTACCAGATTCGATTCACACCGTAGCCGTCAAGTTGGGCATCATTGCTGACGATCACGAGATCTTCGATCTGTGCCTGGGCTACCAACATGCGATCGAAGGGGTCCTTGTGGGATCCCGGCAGCGAACCCGCTCGAATGCCATGTTCTGCCGTGATCGGAAGACTCTCGAATCGCTCGTGGTCCATGTAGACGGCAAAATCTTTCGCCAGATCGGTGGCGATATCCAACCTACCGAGTCGCACCTTGGTGGCAATTTCCCAGGCAGAAACCGCACTCACTAGGACGGAACTGCCTCTGGAAGCGATAAGCCTGCGGGCTGAAATCGACAAGGAGGGGCTTTCGGTAAGCCACCAAATGAGCGTGTGCGTGTCGAGGAGGAGGCGCATGACGCTACTCCCAAGGATCCAATTCTTCCGGCGGCAACGGCTCAAAGAAATCGGGGCCGATGTGGATCCTTCCCTTCAACGCGCCGGGCTTGCGGTCGCCCTTCGGGTTCTGGATGGCCACGAGCCGCACCACGGGCTCGGAGCCGCGTGCTATGACGATGTCCTCGCCGCGACAGGCCTGTTCGATCAGCTTTGAGAGCTGGGTTTTGGCTTTATGAATGGTGATGGTTCTCATATTAGCTAACTAATATTAGCTAATTCTTCGAACATTTTCAAGTAAGGCGAACCACCGAACGCGCGGCCTTGGGCGTTCGCATTTTCTTCAAGTGTCTCAATGCAAACGACCTTGCTTTCATGAATTCGAGCGGCAGTTGAAAAGATCCAGAAATGCCGATAGCAAGAAAAAGCCCTGACCACAGAATTAGGGCAGATCCGACCCAATATGTGTCATGTGTTCGGTGATGGTTGACCGGCGCGATACTTGCAATGCTCAGACAGATAATTCACGAAGATAGTGTTGTTCCTGAGATGGACCACTCCATGAACCCCGACAGTCTTTGCCTTGCTAGGCGTTGGTCTTAAGCATCTGCTCGGCGTGCTTGCGCGAAGCTTCAGTCAGTTTGGCGCCACTGAGCATTCGGGCCACTTCTTCGGTCCGCTCTTCCCCGGTGATGACATGGATGCTCGTCCGGGTACGGCCGGTTGTGGCCTTCTTTTCGATCAGATAGTGATGGTCGGCGAAGGTGGCGATCTGGGGCAGGTGGGTGACGCAAAGTACCTGGTTCGACCGCGACAGGCTCTTGAGCTTTTTGCCTACCGCCTCGGCCGCCCGGCCGCCGATTCCGGTGTCGATCTCGTCGAAGACCAGGGTGCGCTGCGCTCCGGAAGCTCGCTTCTTAACTGACGCGGATTCGACACTGGCTTTCAGGGCTAACATCACGCGAGATAGTTCTCCGCCGGAAGCAATGTGTTCCATCTGGCGCAAGGGTTCGCCGGGGTTGGTCGCGATCAGGTACAGCACCTGGTCGAAGCCGGCCGCGGTCCAGTTCCCTTCTTCGTCGGTGCCGCTGACTTCGATCCGGAAACTTGATTTCATGGCCAGGTCGTTGATTTCGGCCTCGACCAGTTTCTCGAGCTTGCGCGCGGCTTCGTAGCGCTTCTTCGAAATGGTGCGGGCGGTGACCAGATATGCCTCGGCCGCCTGCGCCAGCTCAGCGCGCAGCTGGCGCAGCACTTCGTCCTTGTTTTCCATCTCGGAAAGCTTGCGGCTGACTTCGGCGCCGTGCTGGATTACGGCTTCGAGCGTGGGACCATACTTGCGCTTGAGACGATCCATGGCGGCCAGGCGGTCTTCCACCTCCGCCAGGTGCTCGGGGGACGCCTCGATGCCGCCGGCATAGTCGCGCAGGCTGGCGCCTACATCTTCCACGCTGATGCGGGCAGTTTCGAGGGTGGCCATGGTTTCCTGAAATTTCGGTTCATAGCGGGCCAGTTCTTCGATGTGCTTTTGGGCCGTGCGCAAAGAAGAGGAAGTCGATGCGTTGCCTTCGTAGAGCAGATCGAACGCGTTCATGGCGGCGCTGTGAATCTTTTCCGCATTGGCCAGAACGCGCTTTTCGGTTTCGAGGCGTTCGTCCTCTCCCGGCTGTAACTTTGCGTCTTCAATTTCGCGCGCCTGGAATGTCCACAGGTCGAGCAGGCGCAGGCGGTCCTGCTCATCGCGCTGCAGCTCATCGATGCGGACCTGGATGCTCTTCCATGTGGAGAATGCTTCGGAGGTGGCTTCGATCTGAATGTTGGCGAAGGTATCGAGCAGGCGGAGGCGGGTGGAGGCGTCGAAGGACAGCAGCGATTCGTTCTGGGCGTGAATGGTGGCGAAGTACGGCGCCAGCTGACGCAGCACCGCGACCGTCGCCGGCTGATTGTTGACGAATACCCGGCCTTTGCCGCCGGCCGCAATCTCGCGGCGCAGGATGATCGATTCGTCTTCCTGGTCGATTCCGTTGTTTTCGAGGATCTGCGCGACTGTCTTCTCGGCCCCGCCTTCGACTTCAAAGACGGCGGAAATCGTGGCCTTGTCGGCTCCCGAGCGAATCACGTCGCTCGAGGCCTTGTCGCCCAGAAGAAGCGCCAGGGCATCAATGAGGATGGATTTCCCGGCGCCGGTCTCGCCGGTCAGAAGATTCAGGCCGGGCGCGAACTCTACCGCCAGGTTGTCTACGACCGCATAGTTTTCGAGCCGCAGTTCGATCAGCACCGGCGTCCTGGAATCTAGAATTATGAAGTGAACAAAGTTGAGCGCAGGATAGCATGAATCAGGATGAAGCTTTCTAATCTTGAACTGGCAAGCTGAGCCAGCGAACTCGAAAGCGGAGCAGGAATCTATGATCAAGCTGGTGTACTGCATCACTCGGAAGCCGGGTATGACGGACAAGGAATTCTTTCACTACTGGGAGCATGTTCACGGGCCCATCGGCGCTCGCATTCCTCACCTGCGCAGACTGGTACAGAGCCACCGGATCTCGATTGCCGGCGACAGCCGACAGCCCGATTACGACGGCCAAGCAGAGCTCTGGTTTGATGATATGGATGCTTTGCTTGCGGCCCGGAAGTCGGCGGAATGGAAAGCCTCGAGTGAGGACGAATCAAACTTCATCGACTCCTGCAAAGTTGCATATTTCGTCTGCCGGGAAGTAGTGGTCCGGGATGACGGCTCTAAAACAGCCCGATGAAGGGCACGGCCTTTCAGCCGTGCCCCGATGAGACCTTAGCTGGCTTTCCTGCGATCACTCCGTTCGCGTTCCGATGCGGTCTCGGAGGCAGGCGAGTTCCGGCACGTCCCACAGACCGAGACGATCTCGTTGCGACGCTGGCGCAGGCGGTCCTCAAAGGTATCCCAGCGCCGGCTGGGGCCGCTGGGATCGACACCCAATGAGGTTTCGGTTCTCATGGGCGTAACCTCCGACACTGTTTCTTCCTCATCGGAAGAGAGCCGTCCCGATCCGGCGTCAATCTGTTGCTGGGTGGTGGGAGTGATATTGCGATCCGTGGCCACGCGGTGCATGATCGGGCCGGTCTTCCACTGGGAGCGGTAACGTCCGTCGTAATCGGCCCACTTTTCGTCAGACTTGAGGTCCGTCTCGTTGTAGGGCGGAAGGCTCTCAATCTGATCCTGGCTGAGGTCGATCCTGAAATCGTTGTCATGGTCCACCGAAGGCTGGAGCGCCTGCGGCGGCACAACAAACTTCTTGCTGGACAACCAGCCTCCCGTATCCACCACGACGTAACTGATCTGTCCGGTGGCGTGATCGAAAATTACATCGTCGATCTTGCCCAGTTTTTCGTCGCCGAAGCCATACACTTTCGAGCCCCGGACATCGTCCGTGGCCTGCTGTTCATCATTGAAACGGTAATCGCCGAGCGTGCCGTAATGTGTCATTTCTCCTCCTCGGGATATTTCTGAATAGGTCGGATAATTAGTGTCGCAGTCCTTAAGATGCCAAGCCGAGGCGCCGGGTTTTTGCACAGGGAGACGGGTTGATGGATAGTGTTCATCCCCGCGGTTAGCCTGTGCCTTGGTCTATAATCTGAAGCAGGAATCCTCCTAAACAATGAATCTGTATCTCTTGCTGGCAGCAGTGGTTGGCGGCGAAATTGTTGACTTGGTGGGCGAAACCGGCCCCGTCGCCAAGGTGGTCTTACTTATCCTCCTGATTTTCAGCCTGGTTTCCTGGGCGATTATTCTCTCCAAGTGGAGCGTGTTGCGGCGGGCGCGGGTGCAGAGCGGCCGCTTTGTGCGCGCCTTCCGCAAGGCGCAGCGTCTGCAGGACGTAGGCGCCGTGGCGGAACAGTTTCGTCCCAGTCCGCTGGTGGGAGTTTTCGAGGGTGGCTTTGAGGAATACCGCCGCCAGGCGGCCGCGAGCAATGGAGTCATCCGTAATCCGCTCTCGATACAGCGCGCCATGCAGATTGCGAACTCGGAAGAGCTCACCCGTTTCGAGCGGAACCTGCCCTGGCTGGCCATCACGGGCGCGGTCACGCCGTTTGTCGGACTGTTTGGCACCGTCTGGGGGATCATTGACGCCTTTCACGGACTGGGGACCGCCGGGGCGGCAACCCTGCGCGCCGTCGCGCCGGGTATTTCCGAGGCGCTGATTACGACTGCCGCCGGACTGGCGGCCGCTATCCCAGCGGTTATTGCCTACAACCTGATTGGCGGATCGATTCGTGAACTGGCCGCCCGGGGCGACGACTTTGCCATGGAAATGCTGAATGCGGTCGATCGCCAGCAGCCGCAGCCCGCCTACCGCACGGCGGAAGCTCCGGGGGTGCAGCGGTAATGGCCTTTACGGCATCGAACGGACGAACGCAAACTTCCCTATCCGATATCAACATTACCCCGCTGGTGGACGTGGTATTAGTCCTGCTGATTATCTTCATGGTTACAGCCCCGGTGCTGCAATCCGGCATCGAAGTAAATGTCCCCCGGACCCGGACGGTGAAAGAGATTACCGAAGAACGACTGGTGATCAGCATCAACAAACAGCAACGGGTTTTTCTGGGCAACGACGCCATCAACATCAACGAAATCGGCGCCCGGCTGAAACAGAAGATTCGCGACCCGCAGCACCAGTCCATCTTCGTCCGCGCCGATGAAGATGTGCCCTTCGGCGCCTTCGCGACCGTCATGGACGCGGTCAAATCTTCCGGCATCACCAACGTAAGCATCGTCACCCAACCGCTGGACGCGCATGGCAGCCAACGCTGAAATCTTCTTCGAACACGACCGCTGGGGGCGCAACCTCACCTGGTCGCTCGGTCTGCATATTGCGATCGCAGGCGCCATTGTGCTGTACGCCGTGGTTGCGCCCAGCGGCCATGGCGAAGGCTGGGGCGCGGGCGGGGGCGGCGATGCCATGGGCGTGACCCTGGTCAGTACCGTGCCGCTGCCCGCGAATCCGGTAAAAACACAAAACGTTCTGGCCAACGATTCCAAGGGACTGACGCAGTCGCTGCCCAAGCCCGAACCGGTACAGGAGAAATTACCAGACGCGATTCCAATTCCGGACAAGATCGCGAAGACCAAGCCGACGCCGAAGACCAGCGCTACCAAGGCAAAGGCAAAGCCCGAGCCAGTTGAGGAGGCCGACAATGTTGTTCCCTTCGGCCAGGGCGGCCCGGTCAGCGGACCCTACGGCACGTTCAGCGCCAACGGCGCCAAGGGAGGCTTCGGCTTCACCGGCGGTGGCGGCGATTTCGGATCGCGCTATGCCTGGTATGTGCGCGTGGTGCAGCAGAAGGTTTCGGAGAATTGGCTGAAGTATGAGGTTGACCCCAGCATTTCGACCGCGCAACGGGTCTACGTCACCTTCGACGTAATGCGCGACGGCCACCCCGCGAACGTGCAAGTGGAGCAATCCAGCGGTGTCCCGTCGCTCGATCAGTCGGCCACACGGGCCATCCAGCGCATTGACACTTTTGGTCCCTTGCCCTCGGATTATGCGGCGAATAAGGTGTCGGTAGAGTTCTGGTTCGATTACAAAAGATAGCAGGGTGCTTTTGGGCCTTTGGTTGCTGGTTTCATTGCATTTTTTGTAACTGCGTCATCCTGAGCGAAGCGAAGGATCCGGCGTGGAGCGGATAACACGTCGGCTGGCCATTCGGCGGCACGCGCTAGATCCTTCGGGACTGAAGTCCCTCAGGACGACGCCAGATTTTAGGATTCGCCACTTCGTACTACATAGTCAGGAAGCGATTATTAATGAAGCGATTTTTCTTACTGCTGTTGCCGCTGTTTTTGCTGAGCTCGAGCTTTGCCCAGGACTGGATCAAAACCGGCACCGGGCTGGGCGTGGAGAAAGTGCGCCTGGCGGTGCCCGATTTCAACCCTTCCACCCAGGATGCCAAGAACGCCGACCTACTCAAGGCATTCAATGAAACCCTGTGGAACGATCTGGACAACGCCGGCATCTTCGACATGGTTTCGAAAAGTTTTTATCCGCTGGGTCAGGTAGGCACGCCGGCCGACGTGAAGTTTGAAGGCTGGAGCGCGCCTCCGCCCAATGCGGCCATGCTGGCCTTTGGCAATCTGGGCGTGTCCGGCAACGGCATGACCGTGCAGGGCTGGCTCTACGACGTGAAGAACGTGACTTCCCCGCAAGTGCTGGGCAAACAATATCAGGATGCGGCGACCAACGACGCCGCTCGCACCACGGCCCACAAATTTGCCGATGAGATCATCTTCCGCCTGGGCGGCGGCATTGCCGGGATCGCGGAGAGCAAAATTTATTTTGTGAGCAGCCGCAGCGGGCACAAGGAAATCTGGTCCATGGATTACGACGGCGCCAATCAGCAAGCCGTGACCCACCTGGGCTCGATTTCATTGTCGCCGCGGGTTTCACCCGATGGTTCCCGAATCGCTTTCAGTTCGATGACCAAGTCAGGGTGGGAAATCCTGATGTATTCGCTGGACCTGAACCGCCTGGTTTCGTTCCCGCACTTCGGGGGAACCAATCTTTCTCCGGCCTGGTCTCCGGACGGAACCAAGATAGCTTTCTCATCCTCGCGCAGCGGCGACCCTGAGATCTACGCGGTGGATTCTTCCGGCGGGAGCCTGAAGCGCCTGACCGCGTTCAAGGGCCCTGACGTTTCGCCGGCCTGGAATCGCAAGACGGGCGGGCAAATTGCCTGGGTCAGCGGACGAACCGGACTGCCGCAGGTTTACACCATGGACGCCGACGGCACCAACGTGCAGCGGCTCACCGACCAGGGTTACGCGGTTTCTCCGGCATGGTCGCCGAATGGGCAGTTTCTGGTGGTTTCCTGGATGCGCAAGTATGGCCCGGGAGCGCCCGGGGCGCAGGATATCTACATCATGGACATTGCCAGCAAACAGTGGGTGCAGCTGACCCATGATGGCGGGCGCAACGACTTCCCGTATTGGTCGCCGGACGGACGGCACATCATCTTCCAGTCCAGCCGTGCCGGCAGCCTCCAGATATGGACCATGCTGGCCGATGGTACGAATCAAAAGCAGCTGACCTTTGCGGGCGCGAACAGTCAGCCGAACTGGAGTTGGAAGTAGAAGCGTCGTTGGCCTTTGGTCTTTGGCCAACGACCAAGGGCCAGCGGCCAGCGGCCAATGATTGCAGCAATTGATCTTTAAAAATTTAAACCAGGAATCATATTTGATGTTTTGCAGTTAATTCCCGGATGAGGCGGAAGACGATTCCCCTCTCTGGACCTGAACCGGGCGCCGCGATCGCGATCAAGTTCGCCAATCAACGCGCACCAAGAGTACGGAGGAGCAAGTGAAGCAACGAAACGTAAGATGGATGATGTTAGTGTTCACTTTGATGGCGATTATGACTCTGGGCGCCTGTAAGAAGAAAGTGGCGCCACCGCCCCCGCCGCCACCCCCGCCGCCCGCCGCGCCGACAGCTTCGCTCTCGGCCAACCCCAGTACGGTCGACAAAGGCGGTTCCACGACGTTGACCTGGCAGACCAGCAACGCCACTGACGTCAGCATCGACGGAGTAGGCGCAGTGCAACCCAACGGGTCGCAGAGCGTGACCCCGGCGGATTCCACCACCTATACGCTGACCGCGAAGGGAGCGGGTGGGACGCAAACGGCCACGGCCCGAGTTACCGTGACCGCGCCACCACCGCCGCCTCCGCCTCCGCCCTCGGCCACCGAAGAAGAACTGTTCTCACAGACCGTGAAGGACATCTACTTCGACTACGATAAGAGCGATATCAACGCGGACCAGCAGTCGTCCATGCAGGGCGATATCGAGTTCCTGAAGCAGCATCCCAACATCAGCTTCACGGTGGAGGGTCACTGCGACGAACGCGGATCGACGGAGTACAACCTGGCCCTGGGCGACAGCCGCGCCAATTCCGTGCGCAATGCCCTGGTACAGGGAGGCGTAAGCGCCGACCACGTCAAGACGATCAGCTACGGAAAAGAAAAGCCGTTCTGCACCGAATCGAACGAGCAGTGCTGGCAGCAGAACCGGCGTGGCCACTTCGTCTACGGCAAGTAAGGTTTTGTAGCGCCGGCGGCGCGCAGGCTGGCAGGCAGTTGGCACGCGCCTAAGTGTGCGAGGGCGGGACGCCCTCGCGACAGCCGGCGAGACGCCGGCGCTACATCACCGCTTCGTCCTCTGGCCCGGACGCGACACATACTCTTCGCCTCGTAGGTATTGAACAATGAAAATTCAGCGATATTGCGTTCTACTTGCTGTCTTGGCCCTGCTCGCGGCGACCCCGGCGTGGGGCGTGAACAAGGACATGGTGCAACTGCAGACTCAGGTCCAGGACCTGCAAGACCGAATTGCCCACATGCAGCAATCGTTCGACGAACGCATGGGGGTGCTGCAGCACCTGATTGAGCAGAGCACGGACCGCGCCAACAAGGTGGCGGCTTCGGTCACCGATCTGCAGACCACTCTGCAGAAGCAACAAGGCGACAGCGGCGCCCACGCCGACCAGCTTTCGGGCCAGATCCAGTCCTTGAACGACACCCTCGATGAACTCAAGGCGAGGCTGGGCAAGGTGAGCAAGCAGCTGGAGGACATGCAGGCGGCGCAGCAAAGCCTGGCCATCCAGCAGACCCAGCAACAACAGCAGGCGGCGACCGCTCCCCCGCCCGACGTTCTCTACAACAATGCCCTGCGCGATTACCAGGCCGGCAAGAACGATCTGGCGGCGCAGGAATTTGGGGATTACGTGAAGTTCTATCCCAACACCGATCTGGCGGGAAATTCCAATTTCTACCTGGCGGACATCCAATTCAAGCAGGGCAATTATGCGGCGGCGGTCAAGAGTTACGACCAGGTGTTGCAGAGCTTCCCGGACGGAAACAAGGCGGCCTCCGCCGAACTGAAAAAGGGCCTGGCGTTGGTTGAGTTGGGACAACAGGAAGCCGGAATCGCATCGCTCCGCCATGTCATTCAGCGCTATCCCAAGTCCAACGAAGCCTTGCAGGCCCGGGACAAGCTGCGCAAGATGGGAGTGGCTGCAGGCAGGTGAAGGGTTGGGAGGCCACAGGAGGGCTTCGCTCGAAACGCGCGGCTACGCGGCCTGATGATGGCGATGACGGCGGCGGGCGCGCTTCTGGTGATGTCGGCGGCGCTCGTTCCTTTTCGCTTCTCGCCGATGCGCGGCCACGCTGGCACGCGCCTGCTCACCCGGCTTGAGTTGTTCTCCCCAGGCGGTCAGGGTCAGCAGCAGGATTGCCGAAAGAGCGATTATCAGACGTTTCATCGCACTCTCCATCTTCTTTCATTCTAATCTACAAGATTAACCTTCCCACCAGCAAAAGTTTCGCGATAGGCTAACAGTCACGGCCTCGCGAACCTCCTGGCCTGGAGAAGAGGAACTTTCATGACTGACTTGAAAAACGATCTGGATCCGGCGCTGGCTGATGATCAGGACCGCGGCAAGGGCGCGGTGGAGCAGGATCGGCCGCAGGAACCGCCGGGCAATACGTCCATGCAGGGCCAGCTGGGACATCGCGACCAGAACCCGCTGCTGAAATCCTCGGATACCGATTTTCCGGAGCCCGGCGGAAGTCCTGAACACTCTGAAGAACCTAATCAAACGACCGACGGCGCCAAAAAGAAAGAAGTGGCCTAGCCTCAGGTCCCAATTTATTCTCCCTTGTCCTTGTCTTTATCTCTATGTCCGAGGTCGAGACCGAACGATGGGTGTTCGCGCTGGCCGGTGATCTTGATGGGCAACTCGGTCTGGCCGTTCTTGCGGAAGAAGGGATCGACCGCCTTCAGCACGAAAGACTTTGCTCCGGTGGTGGTCTGCGAAATCTTGGCCTGCATGCGCAGCTTGCCGTGAAATTCGAGGTCTTCTTTTTCCAGTCCGTATGTGCCATTAAGGGCCACCTGGGCCCCGGTGACACTAAAGGTTAGACCTCGGAACGTGATCACGCCGTTGTCGAGCACGAAATTGCCCTTCAATTGGGACACGCTGCTGCCCGCATCTTTATTCTCCGGCTGGCCTTGTCCCTTTCGGCTGAGAGTTTCGATTTTCGCCGTCACCTCGGGACTGGTAAATCGAGCCTGTTCCACGTCAAATTTTCCGTTCAGATTCAAGCGATCGGCGAGATCACCCTTGCCATGGGGCAGATCGAATTTGGTATGAAAGTTGATGGCGCCGGTCAGGGGAGGCTGATCGGCTTTCACGGCGAGGCGCAACAAGTCCTCCAGCCGGCCTTTGTCGACGGTCACATCCAGCGTGATTTCCTTGCCCTGGTGATCGGGGGATCGCACCACACCGCCCTGAGCGACGATGACAGTATTCAACAGGTGCGCGGTCACCGGGTGAAGCAGCGTGTCTCCGTTGGTGCCATCCACGGTGGCGCTGAAGACTGTCTCCAGATCGACCGGGTGTCCGGCAATGGTGACAGCAAAGTCGGGGGTCGAGGTCTTGCCTTCGACTTCAATTTTCTCCAGCACGCCGCCAAATTTGCCGGTCGAGGACAAGATCCCGCTGATGCCCTTGAATACTCCCAGATCAGCTTTGTCGAACGTATACTCGGCCGACAACGGCGTCTGCCCCGGATCATCCGGACTCCACGGGCCGAAGCTCCCGTTGGTTTCAATTTCGCCGGGCGGGATGGCGTTGGTAAGCTGCGCGCTAAACGATGCGGGACGGTCGAGCCCGACCGAATGCATCACCAGATGGTGAATGGCGAACACATGGGGATCTTTGTCGGCCGATTTTGGCAGCAACCGAAGTTCGGCGTCGTCCGAAACAATTTCGCCAATCAGAACGGGAATGTCGCGCGCTTTTGACCAATCCTGTTTCGGCCGTTCGCCCTTGGGGGGAACCTGTATGACCAGGCCCTTGAGCTTGACCTGTTCGATTTTCCACGGCTTCCCCAGCAGCCCCAGAATGCCGGCCTGGGCGGAAAACTCGGCAATCGAAATCAGGGGCGGGACATCGGTGCGGCCTTCGTGACGGAGCGCAAGCCCGGAGCCTTCGATCCGCGCTCCCGGAAACAGGGAGACATGGAAATCCTTGAGCTCCACGTCGGCATGGAATTTTTCGCTGAGCATCTCCACAACCTTCTTGTGCAGGTACGGATTGGAGAGATGGATTCCGGCCACGATGACGGCCACGAGAGCGACGACGACCAGTGATATCACGATCAGCAATGTTTTGCTTACCGGCCTGGTGGTTGGTTCAGTCATTTGCATCAGTTCTCTGACGCCGATTCGGAGCCAAGGGTTGGCAGCGAGATGTTAACAGAGTGGTTTATGGTGTGACGATTCAGGAAATAACCAAGTCGTGGTGCCGTTTGCGCAAGGCCCCCAGCCCTTGTCATTCCGAAGCCAGACTTATCGGCGAGGAATCTGCTTGGTGACGGCAGCAGAACAGCAGATTCCTCGCGCGACAACCTCGCGCTTCGGAATGACAACCCTTATGGAGTTTTCAACCTGCGCCACCAGCAAGCACCCGGCACTACTTGGACGTGACATCCGGCGGCGGCGGCAGATTGCGGTGTTTGAGCCACTCCAGGCTGATGTTCTGGCTTCCCTGGTTTTTCGGCAGATTATCCAGGTCAGGCATGAAGATTTGCAGGCCGGCTTCCGGAGTCATTCGGGTGTAGCCGTTGACCAGCTGGTTTTGATAGTTGTTGAGATCGAGATCGAACCACGCGTCATTCGAAAGGTCCACCATGATGAGATCCACGTGATGCATGGTGAGTTTTCCGAAGTCTATGGTGCCGTCGTTCAGGCGCAGGAAGTTTCTCCATTGTTCGACGCGGGTCAACGTGTCTTCGCCATTTCCGAACACTTCTTCGATATCGGGAGTGACCACGCGCACTTTGGTTAATTGTCCGCGAATATGGGGCGGGGGAAGCAGTTTGACCGTATCGAAAAAGATGTTGTTGCCGGAAACTTCAATGCCGGGAATGCCTTTGGGATGGATGAGGTCCGCGACCGTGATGTGCAATCCGCCGAGAAGTCCTTTTAACGGAAGTTTCAGGACAGATAGCTTGGTGACTTGCAGCTGAATTCGGTTATCTGCCGTGGCCACCACGGTGCCCAGCAATTCGACCGGCAACGGAATGATCTTGTGCAGGGTGCCCTTGAGCCTGATCTGGTCGCCGTCAGCCAGCAGCGAGATGCCGGTCAGCGGCGAGTTGGCCACACCCCCGGCGTTGAGAAAGTTGCCGATGTCTCCGATATTGGCGCGAATCACGCCGGTCTTGATGTCAAGCAGGAAGGATTCGGGATCGTCGAACGTCGGATTCACCCTGGGGTTGGTGCGCACCATGTTCCCGCGCAGCCAGCGCACGTAAATGCGAAAGTCGGGGCCTTTTCGCAGCATCAGGTTGTGCGCATACACGGCGGTGGGGGCGGAATCCGGGGTCTCGGAGGTTGTAGCTGCCGTCGGGGGCGGCGTTGCCGGGGACGCGAGCGAAGCGGAGAGACGGCCGACTGGTTGCGATGCCCACAGGTGCCAGAACACGAATACCAGCAATAGCGAAGGCACGATGATGAGGGCCGCGAGGCGAGGACGCATACAAGATCATTGTATGGGAACAATGCGGGAGGCAAGTCAACCAAGGCAGGGGAAAGGTAGTGGGTTAGTTGAACACGCCCTTTTTTGGAGTTCAACCTGACCCGCGCCCAGGGAAAAAGCGATCTAGCGCAACTCTTCCATTACCTGTTCCAGCACTTCCCTGCCCGGCCGGACCGCGGATTCCGGCAGCGTAGCGAGAGGCTCGTCTGTCATGTTCAGCAGGTCGACGAACGTCGGGGTCTTGGAGTTGACGTAGAACACGCCGGTGAGGACTTCGCCCTTTTCGTGGGCCTGGTTCAGGCGAGTAATGGCCTCGATCCGGTTGGTGGGATCGTATTCTTCCTCGAGCTTGCGCAGGCGAAGATGCGAGCCATCGTGCATGGTCACATCGATGGTGGTGCCGGGATCGTAGTCGATGGCGATGTCCTCGAACACCGGCACGAAGCTGACTTCCTGCAGCGGTTCTTCGTGGTCCTTCATGTATTTGTAGGACTTGGTGGAGCCCTCGTGATCGTTGAAGGTGACGCAGGGCGACACCACGTCGAGCATGACCGTGCCCTGGTGAGCGATGGCCGCTTTCATCATGGCGTGCAGCTGTTTCTTGTCTCCGGAAAACGACCGTCCCACAAAAGTTGCGCCCAGCGTGATGGCCATAGCGCAGGTATCAATAGGAGGCAGATCGTTGATCACGCCCGTCTTCAAAGTGGATCCCATGTCGGCGGTGGCGGAGAACTGGCCCTTGGTCAATCCGTAAACCCCGTTGTCTTCGATGATGTAGATGATGGGCAGATTGCGCCGCATGAGGTGAACGAACTGTCCCACGCCGATGGAAGCAGTATCGCCATCGCCACTGACGCCGAGGGCGATCAGGTGGCGGTTGGCGAGCACGGCGCCGGTAGCGACCGAAGGCATGCGGCCATGCACGGCGTTGAAACTGTGCGAGCGCCCCATGAAGTACGCCGGGCTCTTGGACGAGCAGCCAATGCCGCTGGGCTTGATCACGCGCTCGGGCGGCACGCCCATTTCGTACATGGCGTCGATGATGCGCTCGGAAATCGCGTTGTGGCCGCAACCCGCGCACAGCGTGGTCTTGCCGCCGCGATAGTCGATGACGGACAAGCCGATGCGATTGGTCTTCGGTGCCGGAGCCGGTTTATCGGGCGTGCTGGTCGCCATTTACTTACCCTCCATGGTCATGAGTTCGTCGGTGACCGAGCGCGCATCGAGCGGCAGGCCGTGAATGTGAGCAATGCTGCGCAAGCGGGTGTGGAGGGCGGCCTCCAGGTCCATCTTGAGCAGAGTGAGCATCTGGGCATCGCGATTCTGTTCGACCACGTAGACCCGGTCGTGCTGCTTCACGAAGTCGTGCACTTCGCGAGTGAAGGGATAGGCGCGCAGACGCAAGTAATCAGTCTCGATGTTGTATTCCTGGCGCAACTGGTCGCGAGCCTCGATCAAACCCCAGTGGGAAGTGCCGTATCCGATGATGCCGATCTTTGACTTGCCGGCTATCGACCTCGGGGCGCGGCACGAAGGAACGGGCAGTCTCAAATTTGCGGTTAAGCCGCTCCATGTTGCGTTCGAAGTCGTCGGGACGCTCGCTGTATTGCGCCTTCTCGTTGTGTCCGCTGCCGCGGGCAAAATATGCGGCGGCGGGATGATCGGTCCCGGGCAGAGTGCGATAGCCGATGCCATCTCCGTCGACGTCTTGGTAGCGGGCAAAGCCTCCGAGCCGGTCGAGGTCCGCCTTGCTCAACACTTTGCCGCGACTGATCGGCTTCTCCGGATACTTGAAGGGATCGGCCATCCAGTTGTTCATGCCGAGATCGAGATCGGACATGACAAAGACCAGCGTCTGAAACTGCTCGGCCAGGTCGAACGCGTCGCCAGCCATGGTGAAACATTCCTCCGCGGAACACGGCAGCAGCAGGATGTGCTTGGTGTCGCCGTGGGAGAGAAACGCGGTGGAGAGAATGTCGCCCTGCGAGGTGCGAGTGGGCAAACCGGTGGACGGACCGACGCGCTGGATGTCCCAGATCACGCCCGGAACTTCGGCGTAGTAGGCGAGACCGGCGAATTCCGCCATCAGCGAAATACCTGGTCCGGCGGTCGCGGTCATGGCGCGCGCGCCTGCCCAGCCCGCGCCCAGCACCATGCCGATCGCAGCCAGTTCGTCTTCCGCCTGCACGATGGCAAAGGTGGCTTTGCCGTCGGCGCGGATGCGGAAGCGCTTCATGTACTCGATCATGGTCTCGGGCAGCGACGACGAAGGCGTAATGGGATACCAGGCCACCATGGTGGCGCCGGCGAACATGCAGCCCAGGGCAGCGGCGGAATTTCCGTCAATGATGATCTTGCCCGCGGTCTTGTCCATGCGCTGGATGAAATAGGGATCGCGCTTGGTCAGGTTGGCGGTGGCGTAATCGTATCCGGCTTTGACCGCCGCCAGGTTCAGGTTGGCGGCTTTCACCTTCTTGGCAAACTGCTTGCGGATGGCCTTCTCGACTTCGGCCAATGTCGATCTCGAGCAACTGGGCCACCACGCCCACGTAGATCATGTTCT
The DNA here is from genome assembly GCA_963734455.1 of Terriglobia bacterium. GTDB lineage: Bacteria > Acidobacteriota > Terriglobia > Terriglobales > Acidobacteriaceae > JAIQFF01. Next base: position 1,083,014 of record CAVTHC010000003.1, on the reverse strand, counting down.
TGACCAGCTTGCGCAGCTTGGCCTCGGGACAGACGGGCGCGACCAGCTTGTCGTAGGGCACGGCGTAGAAAATCAGGTCGGAACGAAGCGTGTTGAGATTCAGAGGCTCGTCGTACAGAACCGCCGCGCCGGGGGCGAGCGACATCACGTCTTCCTGCGCGGTCTCGGGATTCATGGCGACCACGAAATCGATTTCCTTCTTGCGCGCGATGTAACCGTCTTTGTTGGCGCGAATGGTGTACCAGGTGGGCAGTCCGGCAATATTCGAAGGAAACAGATTCTTGCCGGAGACCGGAACTCCCATCTGGAAAATGCTGCGCAACAGAACCGTGTTGGAACTTTGCGAGCCGGATCCGTTCACGGTCGCGACCTGGATACTCATGTTGTTGACGACGCGGCTTTTGCTCTGGTTGGCGGCTCTCAGCGTGGAGAGATACATCCGTGGTGGCCATTCCCCTGTCCTTCCCTGTCCCTGAGCGGAGTTTCCCCGCCCGCAATTAGCAGTGACGCAGAACTCTTTATTATACGGCAGGCAAACGGCGGAGAGGGACCGATGTACCTGTGTGGGAAATAGAAGATCGTCGCCGGTCACAGTGTCGCGGGTTCTCCTGAACACTCTGGCCTTCCGCGGCGCAGGCGCATATCCGAGAATTTCAGTTATTTAACTCAGCAATTTATCGGGCAGGAACGTGATAATTGGCCTTGCGTCCTACTCGTCGCCGGTAAAAAATTGCGCCATGTTGCGGAATTTCGTATAGCGGGTGGCCACCAACTCTTTGATCGAGCTTTTCTTCAGGTCCGAGAGATGTTTCTGCAGGGTGCCATCGAGCAACGCGGCGGCGGCTTCGTGGTCGACGTGGGCGCCGCCTTCGGGTTCGGGAACGATGCCATCGATGCAGCCCAGTTCCTGCAAGTCCTCGGGCGTGATCCGCATGGCTTCGGCGGCTAGGGCTTTCTTGCTGGGATCGCGCCACATGATGGAGGCGCAGCCTTCGGGCGAGATGACCGAATAGATCGAATTTTCCATCATCAGGACGCGATCGGCGACCGCGATGGCGAGCGCTCCGCCGCTGCCTCCCTCGCCTGTAATGGTGGTGATGACGGGAATCTGAAGTCGCGCCATCTCCCGCAGGTTGTGGGCAATGGCTTCGGCCTGGCCGCGCTCTTCCGCTCCCAGTCCGGGATAGGCGCCCGGCGTGTCCACGAAAGTAAACAAGGGGCGGCCAAATTTTTCCGCAATTTTCATCACCCGCATGGCCTTGCGATAGCCTTCCGGGTTGGGCATGCCGAAGTTGCGATAGACCTTCTGCTTGGTGTCGCGCGCCTTCTGGTGTCCGACGATCATCACTTCTTCGCCATGGAAACGGGCCATGCCGCCGATGATGGCGGGATCGTCCGCATAGCCGCGATCGCCGTGAATCTCGCCCAATCGGTAAAAATGCGCTCCATGTAGTCGAGCAGATAGGGGCGCTGAGGATGCCGGGCCAGCTCAGTTTTTTCCCAGGCTTTGGAATGGGACGATGACATGTCTTTGCGTAACGCCTGCAGGCGTTCGTTCAATCGCTCAATCTCGCGCTGCGTCTTTTCGTCTGGACCGGCGGCCTGCTGCATGCGGGCGACCTGCTGCTCGATTTTGTCCAACTCCTGGTGCGTCTTCTCCCCCAGGTCATGGCCGTTGCTGTCGCCGTTCCTGGCCAAACGCGCTTCCACCATCGACAGGAGCAGCTCGGTCCCGGCCATCACCAGCGCTTCATTGGGCGCCGCGGGTGAAATCTTCGCTCCCACCTTGGAATTCTTTTGAATGGAAACTCTTATCTGCCGCAGATTCGGTACGGCTGTTCTTGAAGCCTGATTGACGCTGACCGGAATGAAGCCCGAAAAAATTGCTTCACGAAACCCCGGGAGGGATAGCGCCCGTGCGCCGCCCTACAAGGTCGTCGCGTCAATCAATCACGCGTACCGCGCCCCGGCCGCACAACTCTTCCACGCGTGCGATGAAAGCGCGGTCTGGTAGGACATTATAGCCTTCCGCCTCCATCACTACCATGAAATCTCCCTGGCGTTCCACGTCAAACAACACCTTGGCGGCCCCTTTTTGCTGGGCGCACAAGGTGTGCAACGCGTCCACGGTGGACTCATTTGCGGTCTCGAGCGGCACCCGAATGCGGAGCGAATTGGGCAGCGGCACCTTGGCGTCTTCTAATGGAAGAATCTCGTTCACCGTCAGCTTCGGGTTCGCCCCTTCTTCGATGCGCACCCCGCCGCGAATCAGCACCGGCACTTCCAGCTTTACTTTCTCCTGCAGCTTCCGGTAGGCCTCGGGGAACACCAGCATCTCGACCGAGCCGGCCATATCTTCGAGCGCTCCCTGGGCGTAGAAATCGCCGCGCTTGGATTTGAGCACGCGAAGGTTGGTGATGATGCCGGCGGTCGTGATGTTCTCGTCCTTGCCCGTGGATTTTGTGAGCGCGCTGATTTCCTCCGTGCTGAGAGCGCGCAAGTCTTCCAGCTTGTCGCGATATTTCTCGAGCGGATGTCCGCTGATGAAGAAGCCGAGAATCTCTTTCTCATTGGCCAGCCGGGTGTGTTCGTCCCAGTCGGGGGTGTCGGGCAATCTGTTCTGTGAGGCCGAGACTTCCTCCTGCTGAAAGACGCCGAACAGGCCGTGCTGGCCGCTTTCGGCATCGCGCTGGGTCTTCTGCGCGCCTTCGATGGCGCGATCGAGAACCGCCATCAGCTGGGCGCGGCGGCCAAGTCCGTCCATGGCGCCGCTCTTGATCAGCGATTCGAGGACGCGCTTGTTGAGCAGGCGCAAGTCCACCTTCTCGCAGAATTCGTAAATCGAACTGTAGCGGCCCAGCTCTTTGCGCCCGGCCATGATGGATTCGATGGCGTTGTGGCCGACGTTCTTCACCGCGGCCAGGCCGAACCGAATGGCGCTGCCGTGCGGCGTGAAGTTCGCGTCACTCACGTTGATGTCCGGCGCTTCGACGGCAATGCCCATTTCGCGGCACTCGTTAATGTACTTAACCACGTCATCGGTGCTGCCAGTCACCGAAGTCAGCAGCGCAGCCATGAACTCGACCGGGTAGCGGGTCTTGAGATACGCCGTCTGGTAGGCCAGCAGCGCGTAGGCGGCGGAGTGCGACTTGTTAAAGCCATAGCCGGCAAACTGGGCCATCAGGTCGAAAATCTTCTCGATCTTTTTCGGAGGATAGCCGCGCTGATTGGCGCCGGTGACGAAGCGCTCGCGCTGTGCCGCCATCTCCGATGCGATCTTCTTGCCCATGGCGCGGCGCAGCAGGTCGGCCTCGCCCAGGGAGTAGCCCGCCAGCCGGTTGGCGATCTGCATCACCTGTTCCTGGTAGACGATGACGCCCAGCGTTTCCTGCAGGATTTCTTGCAGTTCGGGCAGTTCGTATTCGATCCGCTTGCGGCCATGTTTGCGATCGATGAAGTCGTCAATCATGCCGCCCTGGATCGGTCCCGGACGATAGAGCGCGTTCAGGGCGGTGAGATCTTCGATCGAATTGGGCTGGTAGCGGCGCAGCACGTCGCGCATGCCGCGCGACTCAAACTGGAACACGCCCGAGGTCAGACCTTTGTGAAATACCTTCTGGTAAGTTTCCGCATCGTCGAGCTGGAGGCCGTCGAGAGAAATGCGCTCGCCCCGGGTCTGCGCGATCAGTTTCACCGCGTCATCGAGAATGGTGAGCGTGGTCAGGCCGAGGAAGTCCATCTTCAACAGGCCGAGCTTTTCGATGGCCACCATGTCGAAGGCGGTAACGATTTCGTCGTTCTTGGTCTTGTGCAGCGGGACCAGTTCATTCAGCGGCCGCGGCGAGATCACCACGCCCGCGGCGTGCACTCCGGCATTGCGCACCATGCCTTCCAGCTTCTTGGCCGTGTTCAGCAGTTCGCGCACTTGGGGATCGCTGTCGTAGGCCTGCTGCAGGGCCGGCGATTCCCGGATGGCGTCTTCCAGCTTGATGTTGAGCGTGGGCGGGACCATCTTGGCGATGCGGTCAACGTCGGCGTAAGGCACGTCCATGGCTCGTCCGACGTCTTTGATAGCCGCCTTGGCCGCCATGGTGCCGAACGTGATGATCTGCGCGACATTTTCGCGGCCATACTTGGCGGTCACGTAATTGATGACCTCGCCGCGGCGGTTCATGCAGAAATCGATGTCAATATCGGGTAAGGAAATGCGCTCGGGATTCAGGAAGCGCTCGAAGATCAACTCATGCTGCAGCGGATCGAGGTCGGTAATGCCGAGCGCGTACGAAACCAGCGAGCCCGCTGCCGAACCGCGACCCGGCCCGACCGGAATATCGCGTTCGCGGGCATAGCGGATGAAATCCCAGACGATGAGAAAGTATCCGGAAAACTTCATCTGCTGAATGATGGCCAGTTCCCGGGCCAGGCGCTGCTCGTATTCCGCGAGATTGTGTTTCAGGCGTCCCTGCGCATCGAGCGGACGCAGCGTCTCCAGGCGGCGGGCGAATCCTTCCCGAGATGACGTGCTCGAAGTAGCTGTCGAGGGTGAATCCGGCAGGCACGTCGAAATGTGGGAACGGATTGCTGATTTTTTCCAGCCGCATATTGCAGCGTTCGGCGATGCCCAGGGTGCGGGAAAGCACGTCGGGCGCGTCTTTGAAGACCTGGTGCATTTCGTCATGGCTCTTGACGAAAAACCCCGTGCCCTGGAACTTCATGCGATTGGTGTCCTGAATCGACTTGCCGGTCTGAATGCACAGCATCACGTCCTGCGCGTGCGCGTCGTCCTCGCATAGATAGTGGCTGTCGTTGGTGGCGACCAGGGGAAGGCCAAGATCTTTTTCCAGACGGAACAGGTTGGAGTGGATGCGGTGTTCCTGTTCCAGGCCCTGGTCCTGAATTTCCAGGAAGAAATTGTTGGGGCCGAATATATCGCTGTAGGTGGCGGCCGCATTCCGGGCCGCGTCGTAGTTGTCTTCCATCAGGCGTTCGGCGACTTCGCCTTTCAGGCAGCCGGAAAGTCCGATCAGCCCTTTGGAGTGCTCGGCCAGAAACTTCTTGCTCACCCGCGGCTTGTAATAGAAGCCGCGCAACGACGCTTCCGAGGTGATCTTGGCCAGATTGCGGTAACCTTCCTCGTTTTCCGCGAGAACCAGAAGATGGTTATAAGTGTCGCCCTCGGGGGGAGTGCGCTCGATGTTGTGGTCGTCCTTCTTGCAGACGTAGAGCTCGCAGCCGACGATCGGCTTCACCCCGGCCTTGTGGGCGGCATTGACGAAATGGACAGCGCCAAAGATGTTGCCATGATCGGTCATGGCCACCGCGGGCATGCCCGAGCTCTTTCACGCGCTGGACAAGCTTCTCCACGTCGCAGGCGCCGTCGAGCATGGAATAGTCGGTATGGAGGTGCAGGTGGACGAATTGGGACATGGGTCGCCGTGGCGAACTTGCTTGGCCTTATTCTAATGGGAAATTGAGGAGAACGACTGCGAGTTTATCCACAGACGAAAGACGCGGGCGGGAGCGCCCGCGCCACACAAGCTTGAGTCCACGTGGGCCCGGACGCCCTCGTCCGGACGGGCGAGCAAAGCTCGCCAGAGAACTATCGCGGAACCTGGAAATCTACACCGCGATCGTCGTTGGCCTTGGTGGTGGCGTCGAGGTCGAGCCAGGAGAGCGGAAGTTTTGTGGCCCGCTGTTCGCTGAAAATCCAGAGCGTGCCGCCTACAATCGCGTAGTTCTGCACTTCCTGCGTGTGCTTGTCGCGAAAGATCAGCAGTGTGGGGGTTGAGACCATCGACCGGCTCTCGGCTTGAGGAGCCGGCGCCTGGCTGGACTCCTGCTCCGATTCCCTTTGCTCCCGCAAGCGCGCTACTTCATCTTCCAGACGATCGATGTCCTGCTGCTGGGCGGCTTGTTGCTGCTGGACGACGTCATTCTGGGCGGAGTAACCGGAGGAGCTGTAGTAGTCGTAAGTCGGATAATCATCGGGCATTCCGTAGAAGTCGCCGCTGTAGTAGGGATAATCGTAGTATCCCAGATAGCCCGGCGAAACTGATCCGAAGAAGACGCGATTCCCAAAATGCCGATGGCCGAAACCGGGCCGGCGAAATCCGCCGAAGGACGAGCCGGAGCGAAAAGGCTGGCGCATACCGGTAGCGAAACTGGAGCCGAAGTGCTGCCCGCCGCCCAGGCTTCCGCCGCCATGGAAGCCGGAAAATCCGCCGCGCCCGATGGACCCTCCGCCACGAAAGCCACCGGATGAAAGGCCTCCGCCTCCCATGGAGCCCCCACCTCGGGAGCCTCCGTGCATCTGGGCCAGCACGGGGGTCGCGGGTGCCGCCAAGGATAGCGACAACGCCGCAATGGCCAACCAGCGCCGCATACGGACGATTATAGCGCCGTCGCCAGCCTGGCTTGTCAAATCTTTCCTGAACAGGTCACGCCGGGAACTCTAGAGTCCGTGGGGCTCTTCTTTGCGTACTTTCGCGGAGTCCTGGGCGTCTTTTGCGGTTAAGCCTTTCCCGCAAATCTCGCCCCGCTAGTTCTGGTCTCCGGCCCCATGTTTCTGGCGGCAGAGCTTGCAATAAGTTGGAGGCAGGCTGTTGTCCACTCTGTGCTTCACGGGCGGCAAGGTGCGGAGGTAGGCGAAGATAGCCTTCAGGTCGTCGTCCGTGAGATTGGCGAATTCCCCGAAGGGCATGATCGACGACAGTTTTCTTGCCTTCACATATCCCGTCCGCATTACCTGGATGAAAGTGGCCTCATCGTAGTAGCTGATGCCGGAGGCGTCGGGAGTGATATTCGCACTGGTGACGTTTCCCCACGGCCCTTCCAGGTGCTCGCCGCCGCCATACGCCAGGCCGGGAAGCGGGCCTTTCTGATCGGCCGGAACATGACATCCGCAGCCGACGGACACCAGATATTTTCCGCGCTCCGCCGGGCTGGCTTGCGGACCGGGGCCGCTGACCGGGCCGGTTAATGGTTGCGGCACCGTGCGAATCAGATATTTGACCGGGAAAATCACCTGGGTCGGGGGCAACGGATTTCGCACCGGCACGAGCGATCTCAGGTAGACCACGATGGAAGCTACATCCTCGTCTGAAAACTGGCGGTAGGCCTGGTAGGGCATGATGGGGAAAATCGTACGGCCGTCGTGCCCGATACCCTCGCGAATGGCGCGCGCAATTTCGTCGTCACTCCAGTTGGCGGCGCCGGTGGCCGGATCCGGGGTCAGGTTTGCAGCGACGATGGTACCTGGCAAGCCGGGTATGGGAAGCACCTGGCCCGCCAGTTCCATGCCTGGAAGGTCGGGAGCCCCGTGGGTCTTCCAGTCCTTTGGGGAATGGCAGGTCTCGCAGCCAGCCAAGCCGCTCGCCAGGTAGCGGCCCCGTGCCAGGCGCTCGGGTGTGCGTTCGAACTGGCGGTTGTTCGTGGCCCGGGCCCTGGGGCCGATGAACGGCCGCCAGCCGATGGTGAAAGTGATCGCCGCAGCCAGCAGCACGCAGATTACGAGCACTATCTTTCCGAGTGTTTTCACCCCTCACCCCAAGCGAAGGATTCGCGGAATTCGACTGGCATTCCCACCACAGGTCTTTGTTCGGATAACGCGGGTACCTAGCGCTTCTTCTTGCCTTTATTTTTCTTCCTGGTAGCTGCCGGTGCTTTCTTCGCAACTTGAGGTTTCTCGGGCTTGGGAGGGGCGGGAGCCTTGGAGGCTTCAGCCTTGGCCTTCGCTGGAGCAGCGGGAAGCTGGCCCTTGCCCTTCTTTTTAACTGCGCCGGACGCAGCGGCAACCGCGGCTGCAGCCGCAGCAGCCGCAGCCGCTTCGGCAGCGGCAGCCTTAGCTGCCCTTCCCCGTTTTGGCGGCGGAGGTGGGGGCGGAGGTGGTGGTGGCGGCGCCAGCGGCTTCAGATACTTCAAGGTCTCGGTTCGCGAGCGCAGTTTGCCGTCGAGCAACAGCATGAATACGTCATGCGCGATTTTGGGATACTCGGGCAGCTGCGGCGTGATGTGCAGCTCGGTCATCTCCGGCAACGGAACCTTCTGCTGCACCTGCCGCCATTTGGTAAAGAAGTTCTTTATCTTTTGCGATACCGCCTGCTGCCGGGCGGTGAGGGCCAGGAACAGGATCATTTCCGGACGCGCCTCAGAAAGCAGTTTCCAGGCGCGGGAAGGCGTGGCCGCTTCCTTGCCCATGAGCCGTTTAGCCAGTTCCTTGGCATGGTCTTCCAGATCTCGCCAGGCCTCGACCAGGTCCTTGCGCGGAATCTGTTTGCGCATGTCGGCGATATCCTTGTCGCTGAGCCGGGCGGTGAGGAAATACATGACGGCGGGCGCCGGGTCCGGGGCGTACCCCAGTTCCGTCATCTGCTGGCGGGTCTTCAACAACTGGCCCAGTTGCGCCGTATCCACCTTGGCGCTGGTCCAGTGCGGATTCAGTACTTTGAGCCAGCCTTCTTTTTCCAGCACGCGCACGATGTGCAGCGGGTCTTCTTCGTAGGCCAACTGCTCAATCTCGTAGCCAATAGCCTTGTTGGTGATGTACTCGATGTAATTGTTTTCTTTGGCCGACTCGAAGCGGGCCTGGGTGCGCTCCTCGAGCGGCCAGTGAAAGCGCGCCGCGAAGCGGGTGGCCCGGATCAGCCGCGAGGGGTCCTCGACAAAAGCATAGTTGTGCAGGACGCGGATCAGCTTGGCCTCGATATCGGCGGCGCCGTTAAAGGGATCCATCAGCAGGCCGCGCGAGCCCGGGTTCAGCGACAACGCCATGGCATTGACGGTGAAATCCCGGCGGCGCAGGTCTTCAATGAGGGTGGCGGGAGAAATCACCGGCGGCTTGCCGGCTTTCTCGTAGTGCTCGATGCGCGTCATGCTGATTTCCGCGCGAACGTTGCCCGGCAGGCCCAGGTACAGGGTCTTGGAGTCGTCATCGACGCCGGCCACTCGCACCCCGGACTTTTCCAGGTCCTTTTGCAGTTTGAGGGGATTGCCTTGAACCGAGAAGTCGAGATCGCGGATGGGAAAACCGCTGATGATGTCGCGGACCGCGCCTCCGGTCAGGTAGATGTTCATACCGGCGGCGCGCGCAATGTCTTGGACCAGGGTGACGCCGCGCTGCTGGTCCGGCGTCAGCCGGATTTCCATGGTGTAAATGTAATCGGCCATGCTTGCTTAAGGGCGCGGCTCCGCGACTCGGGTCGCCACAGCAGCGCGCGAGTTTTCCACAGGCCTTGGCCCAGGAAAACCAACTACTCCGGTCACCTTTTCGTAAGTCACTCTATCCAATAGGCTTAGAGTACATGAGATGGGACGCCGCAAGCTATAGAAAATAACATAAGGTTAACGCTTTGGCTACAAGGAACATACAAGGCATCCGTTTTCCGACAGAAAAGTGCGAGAATCCATAAAACAGTCGTCGGTCTTCAGTCGTCAGCGGGACCCCAAAGACTGAGGACTGTAGACTATAAGTGACTTCTGCCCGAAAACAGCCGTCAGCCGCCGGCCCGGTGTTCCGAGCCAGGCTGACGACTGAAGACTGACGACTGAATGCCCTCAACCCATAAGAAAGTCGTGGTCCGCAAGATGGACCGGGATTCGATCAACGGGCACGTTGCCCCGGCCAACTACGTCCGCGAAGGCAAACTCGAGCTCCTCAACACCTCGGGCAACGTGGTCGCCATCGACCTGAAGGACATTAAGGCGGTGTATTTTGTCCGTGAATTCGGCGATTCGGAAGCTTTGAGCCGCAAGACCTTCACCAGCCGGCCGCGCACCGAAGGACTGTGGATAAGGCTGAAATTCAAAGACAACGAGGTCCTCGAGGGCATGATGCCGAACGACCTCAGCCTGACCACCGCCGAAGGCTTCCTGATCAATCCTCCCGACCTGCGTTCGAACATACAGCGGATTTTCGTGCCCCGCAGCGCCCTGGAATCGCTGACCGTGCTGGCGGTGATCGGGGCAACTCATCGGCGGCGCAAGGGTGCCCCTCCCGATACCCGGCAGGTGCCCATGTTTGGCGAGTGAAAACGTCAGACGTCGGACCTCGGATGTCAGACCTCGGCGACGCCCAGCCGAGGTCTGACGCCCGATGCCCGCTTTCAGGGCTTTTCGACTCGTAGATTGTTGGTCACCGCAAACACCCCGGACACGCTGCGGGCCCGGATGTTGGCTACGTTCTTGTCGGCCTCGTTGTCCACCACGCCTTCGAGGGTCACGTTTCCGTTCTTCACGATGATTCGAATCGGTTGTTGCACTCCCATGGCGTACTTCTGCAACGAGGGGTAACCGTAGATGGCGCGGTAAGTGGCGCGGCGAATCCGCTCGTCATTCGGCGACAGGGGCAGGACTTCGATCTGGTTGTCGACGTGTTCGACGCCTTCAATTCGCTTCACCACGTTCTCCGCGTCAGACTTCAGGGTCGGCCGCGTGACCTGTCCCATCAGGGTCACGTTGTAACCGTCCACTTTGTAGGAGAGATTGTCGAACACGCTGAAATACGGCAGCATCAGTAACTCGTGCCTGACTTCTCGAGTAATCCGCGCCGTAGCGGCCTCGGGGGCGGCGGCTTGACGGCCTAAGGCGGCCGATGCCAGGGCCAGCATCACACAGGTGACAAGCAAAGGTCGTAGCTTCATTTCACTTTCTCCTTATTGAATCGATGTCGACAGGAAAGAGCGCATTTCCAGGGTGCACATGGTAGCAAATGATGCGCCGGATTGTCCCACAAACGTCACTAGGACGTGGCGGAGCCGTTCCGGGTTGCCCATGCGGCGCCAATGAAGAGCCGGGACCCTCGCTATTCTTTCGGGGATTCAATCCGTGTAACATAGGTGGGAAGCTATGGAAAGCGGCCAGGACAATCAGGAACTGGATCTTTTGCTGCCCTCGAGCGTCACCGGTCCGCTCTGGAAATCCCTGCTGCGCAATCTTCGCGACCGCTTTTTTCCGGAGAAGCTGCCGCCGCTGAAGCTCACGTCGCGGCCGGTAAACACCGGCATGCTGATCGGAGACGCCGTCAGTTTGCCCTGGTATCGCACGGTCTTCACCAATCTGGGGAATGTGATCAATCCGGAGGTCTTGCCGCCGCTGGAGCTGGAGTCGCAGCCCATGGACGTGGGCGAGCTGGTCAGCGATCAAATGGGACACATGTGGTGGAGTTCGCTGCTGCGCAACCTGGCCGACCGGGTGGCGCCGGAGCGCCTGCCGCCCCTGCAGCTGACCTCGGCCCCGGTAGAAGCCGATTTGAAATCCGGATCCATGCAGCTAGCGCGCTGGTCCTCGCTGATTACTCTGCCCAAGGTTCCCCTGGCGGAGCGGAAGTACTTCACCGCCGCTCCCGCAAGGCCGACGCGCCGCGGATCGGGCCGGTGGCGCCCTTCACCGGGTTTGCCGGAATGCCGGCCGGCATGTTCGAGGGAGCCCCAGCCCATGCCCACCCGGGCAAATTGCAGACCGCGCTGTCGCGTTCGAAGCTGCGGGAGGCCCTGCTGATTTCGCTCGCCGCTCTGGAAGCGCTCTACCTGGTGGCGTCGCTTCTCGGGTTGGTCTGATTCCTGCCGTGTCGTCCTGAGTTGGTCTGATTTCCTCGGGTGTCATCCTGAGCGGCGTGGGTCGATTCGCTTTGCGAATCGGCCCACGCAGTCGAAGGACCCCTTCCTTCTTCCCTGTCGCGGCATCGAAATCGGTGTACGGGCCTTGTACGGCCCGCGGGAAGCACATTCGTTAAGCTCATAGGGGTCCTTCGACTACGCCGCGACTTCGCTGCGCGAAGTCACAGCTCCGCTCAGGATGACAGAGGTTCGGAGAGCATCCGGGCCTCTGCCTCCGTTACAATCACGGTTCTGTCCGCTCTCTCAGGACAACCGCCTATGAAACTCGCTCAGATTGCTGCTGCTCTCCACGCCCGCCTGGAAAATGGTTCTCCGGAGATGGAAATTACCGGAGTCGCCGGCATCAAAGACGCCGGCCCCGGACAGCTTACCTTCGTGGCCAATCCCAAGTATGCCGGGGCGGCGCGGACGACCCGGGCTTCCGCCGTGATCGTGAGCGAGGAATTCCCGGCGGTTGCGGCGGCCCTGTTGCGCAGCCAGAATCCTTATCTCGCCTTCGCCCACGCCCTGGAGCTTTTCAGCAAGCCGCCAGGTTACGAGCCGGGGGTGCATCCGACCGCGGTGGTCGATCCTTCTGCCCGGATCGGCGAAGGCGCCCACATCGGGCCTTATGTGGTCATCGACCAGGGCGTCGAAATCGGACGAAATGCGGTGCTGCTGGCGCACGTCGTCATCTATCGCGACGCCAAGATCGGCGACCACTTCTTTGCTCATGCGCATGCTGTGGTGCGCGAGGGCTGCCGCCTGGGGAACCGCGTGCTGCTACAGAACGGCGCGGTCATCGGAGCCGATGGCTTCGGCTTCGCCAAAGATGACGCTGGGCACTGGTACAAGATCATGCAGCCCGAACCCGTGGTCATCGAGGATGACGTCGAAATCCAGGCCAACTCCTGCATCGATCGGGCCAGCGTGGAGAAGACGCGCATCGGTCGCGGCACCAAGATTGATAATCTGGTGCAGGTCGGTCACGGCTCTCGCGTGGGAGAGCATTCGCTGCTGGCCTCACAGGTGGGCCTCGCCGGCTCAACCGAGATCGGCAACCATGTGATCCTGACCGGGCAAGTGGGAGTGGTCGGTCATTGCAAGATCGGCGATGGAGCCATTGTGACCCCGCAAAGTGGGGTGGCGGGCGACGTGGAGGCCGGCGCCATTGTCAGCGGAGCGCCGGCGGTCGACCACAAGTTGTGGCTGAAGTATTCGGCCCTGCTGAGCCGGCTGCCGGAGATCGCGCGGGCAGCGCGGGCTAAGACCAACCAGCCCGGCTAGCCATGCCGTCCGGAAGGCTGGACGGGTTGCGCTTCCAGAATCCTCAAGCCGTCCCGCGCCGCTTTCGCGACCTGCGGATCAGGATCCGCGGTAAAGCCCCGCAACTGCGGCTCCAGCCGGAAGGCGCCGATGTCACCGGCGATCACCAGCACTGTGGGCAAGCTCTGTCGGCGTCGCATAGCCTCTTCGACCAGGGGCTCGGCTCGTTTCCCGGCCTGAACCAGAAACATGCCCGCGATGGTTCGAGTGGCTTCGTCCTCAGAGGAAAGGGCCTGCACCAGGGCACGGCCGGCGGACTTCAGCCCGGTTGTGCTGAACAATTGTTTCAGCGCAAATAGTCTGGCTGCCTGCACCACTCCCATATCGCTATTTTATCGCCCTTTCAGGCGACAGGGCTTTTCATATCATTGACGGGATCCCGTATTTCTGCCAGGTCGCCGGGTCGTGGGTGGCAAAGTGATTGAACCAGACGGGCAGCACATTCTCCGAAATTCTCTGATCGTCGAACTTCTGTCCGCCGCGGTCAGCCAGGATCACCAGGTCCATATGCACCCGAACCGAAACGACTTTCCCCACCTTGCTGAAGTCAGGAGTATATTTCGGCCAATGCACCGGACAACTGAGCAGGACCATCCGTCCCACCCGGGTACAGGCATGATTGGCCAGCATGGCGACGCTGCCCCCGTGACTATGAGTAAATAGATCAAGACCGTCCAGCTGGTGCCCGTCTACCCAGGAGTGAAGATCATCACCCGCCAGGCCTCGTGCCGCGTCACTATATCCGCCTGACCACTCAAAGCGGTCCTGGGCACCATACAGATCGGGCGCGACATTCTGTTGCAGGTACTTCCAGAAATCGCCGTTCGGCGGCTGCCACCAGGGCGAGCTGCGGGCCCAGGTACCATGGATGATCAAGCTGGTGTGCGACCGTTTTCGGCTTGATTTTCTTTTCCTGGATTGCAACAGTTTCAACAAGGCAGGGTTTGCAGGGTCGCTGTGAGCCAAGGCATACGCCGCGACATCGCGGGTGAGCAGGTCGCGGCTCTGCAGGCCGCGCTGCAGCACTAAAATGGCGGGACGCGGGTCAGTCGACACCTCGAAATAGGAGGTCGCTGCCGCCACCCGCGCCAATTCCTGCGGATGGCGAAGACCGGCTTCCAGCAACGTGGCAGCCGTTTCCGCATTCGCGTCTTCATAAAATGACTTGGCGGCAGCGGGCAGACTCCGCGACGCAGCACGACTCTCGCGCAATGAGGGCGCGGCCTTACTCTTCGTTCCTGGGGCGATGCCTAGCGTGCGTTGCAGAAATTCTGGGCGAAAGCGGCTGGCGCCTGCTGACATTGTGGGAAAGCCCAGCCTTTGCAAATCACCGGCGGGAAGGCCCGGCGGGGGATCAAGAGCGCGCGCCAGTGGTTGCCCGGTTTCGGCCAGGGGACGTGCCCCGGCCGCGACAGTGTCTCCGCGGAGGTGGTATCCGATACAAAGAAATGTGGCGGCTTGCGATTGGACGTGACTCAGATCCTTCAAATCGTCGAAGGCGTCGGCGCCGGCAACAGGATCGGCGCCGCGAGACACTTCTCCCCTGCGCAACTTGGATGTTGCCATACAGATTTTTCCTTCCGGGGGGAAGCGCCGCGAAGGTTATCACAGTCTGAATGGTTGCGCTACAGGGCCGCTTGCGGCAAGCGTGGTCCCACTTCGCTGCGGAATTCTTCCGGCAAGCCGCTGTCGATGGCTCGCCGCACCTTCTGCATGAGTTCTTCGCGGCTGCCGAAGTTTTCCGGCTCGATGGGAGGATGGAACGTGAGCGTGACGGTCCCCGGCTTGATCGCGAATCTCCCTTTGGGCATGACGTAATGCGAGCCTGAAATCGTTACCGGCACAACCGGCACGCCACACTCCATGGCGAGATAGAACGGGCCCTTCTTGAAGGGCAACAATTTGCCGTCGAACGAACGATGGCCTTCAACATAAATCGTCATGTTGATCCCCTTCTTCAGGACTGCGGCGGCGGCCCGCACCGCCGAGATACCAGCGTCCCGATTTCCGCGATCGACCGGGACCAGCGAACCGATCCTCATCGTTCTCCCCAGCAGGGGATAGTCAAACAGCTCCTTCTTCGCCATGACCGAGGTGCGGCGCGGAATCAGCGGGAGCATGATGGGCGGATCAATGTTGGAGACGTGGTTGGACATGAAAACGTAAGTGCGCGTGGGATCGAGCTGGTCGAGTCCGATGGTTTCGACCCGTATGCCGGCGAGACGCGCCCCGGTCCATGCCGCTCCCATGGCGACGCGGTACAGGAAGCGAATGTCGCCGGTCAGAAAAGTCCAGGGAAAGCACAAGACCGCGGCCAGCGGAAGGGCCAGGCCCCAGAATGCGAGCATCACGATGGTCCGGATCATGGCCGGGTCTCTTCCGTCTTCTGAGTTTCGCCTCTGAGCCAGGCGCCGCGCCGGGCCTTCTGCTCCGGCGTGACCTGGTCCAGATCAACCAGGTTTAATTCAATATCCTGCCGCGTGCCCTCGGTCCATTGCAGCTCGCGCTCGCCGGCCGAATTCCGAACCCGGAGGCGCACCGGCTCGCCCGGGCGCAAAGCGGCCGCATACCCGGCAAAACCGCGGTCAGGAATCTGACCGTTGATCTCGAGGATCGCATCTCCCACGGCCAGGCCGGCAGCCTCGGCCGCGCTTCCGGCAGAGATCGCGGAAACCATCGGCGGCGCATCGAAGTTTTGGGTGGCGACGAATCCGAGATCGGCAATCGAGATCACCTTCCGCACTAAATGCAGCCCCACAGTCCGGAAGAAATCATCCCACGGAATTTCGGCGGCGCCGGCGACATATTTCTCGAAAAACCATCCCAGATCGGAATGGCTGACCGCTTCCGCGGCATGGCGCACTCCTTCACTATCAGGAAAGAACTGCCCTTGGCGCGCGTAGTTTTCGTTCATCCACTGGAAGACGCCTCGAATCGAAGCCGAGCCATGAGTGGCCTCGCGCACTTGCAGGTCGAGCATGACACCGAGCAGGTCACCCTTGTCGTAGTAGGAGATGCTGCGGGCGGGCAGGCGGTAGTAATCGTATTTCTCCAGCCATGCATCGAGGCTGGATTCTTCCGCGGATTGAGTCAGGTGCGCGGGCCGCCGCTCCAGTTCGGCGATTTCGTCCGTGATGCTTCTGAGGTATCGGGATTCGTCCAGCAGGCCGGCACGCAGCCGGATGATGTTCGCGGCGGTGGTGGTCATGCCCTCGCTGAACCACAGGGCGCGAGTGTAGTTCTCCTTGGTGTAGTCGATGGGCTCGAGCGACTGCGGCCGGATGCGTTTGACGTTCCACAGATGAAAGAATTCATGCGCCGTCAGGTCGCCCAACGATTGCGGATTTTCCGCCAGCCGGCCGGCGCTGATATCGATGGCGGTCGAGTAGGCATGTTCCATGCCGCCACCCGCGGGGCCGCGCGGAAAGTGATAGAGGAACAAGTAGGTTTGAAACGGCTGGTCGGCCATCCAGGTGGTCGCTGCCGCAACCAGGCGGCGCAGGCCCGGGACGATCTTCTGCATGTTGTAGTCGGCGGGATCCGCGTCCACGACCACG
Organism: Terriglobia bacterium; assembly: GCA_963734455.1. Taxonomy (GTDB): domain Bacteria; phylum Acidobacteriota; class Terriglobia; order Terriglobales; family Acidobacteriaceae; genus JAIQFF01. Next base: position 1,066,540 of record CAVTHC010000003.1, on the reverse strand, counting down.
CGATAGTGGCCGCTGCCCTGGTCAAAATCAGATTCCTGGAAGAGTCCGGCCTCGACCGGCGAGTCCACCAGGCGGTCGTAGTCCTCCGCCGCGAAGCCGTCGCCCAGCGCCCGAAGCGGGGTCGCAATCCGCCAGCCCCCGGGCAGATCGGTGAACGAGATTTCGACAGGTGATTGGCGGCCGCCAATCACATACATCAGTATTTCCGCCAGGTTGAAAAATGCATGCTGCGGGTTTAATTGCGCGCCGAAGGGACCGGGCTGGTCGGCGAAGATTTCGTATTCAATCTCGGCGCCCGAGGCTATGCCGCTGAGATGCCATGTGGTCTTGTCCGATTTCCGCACCGCGATGGATTGCCCCGCCGTGGTCTTGGCCCTGACCCAGTTCACATACTGAGAAAAATCCCGCACCTGGTAAAGAGCGTTCCAGACCGGCAGTTGTACATCGCGTTCGGATGCGCCGGGGCCCAGGACAATTTTTACTCCGACCATGTGCTCCGGCCGATGGGCCAGAGAAACGATGTATCGCACCGGCGCCAACTGGGGACGAACCGGGGGATTCTGGCAAGCCGCCGGCATCGCCAACAGGACAGCCCAGCAGGCCAACCCGGGCACAAACCCCGCTCTCGGCGAGCGCTTCACGCTTTGGCGGAGGCCTTCAGCGGATGGTTGCCCGAGGCGCCTCCAGCCAGCGATTTCAGGCGTTGCGGCAGCTTTTCGTAGATGCCGCCGAAGCCGCCGTTGGAAAGAATAGCCACGACATCGCCCGGGCGCATTTCGGGCGCGACCGTCTGCACGATCGCATCGGCGTCGGGAACGATGCGCGCGCGCCGTCCGTGCTTTTGCAGGTCGGCCACGAGAGCGGCGACGTCCATCCGCTCGCGCTCAGGGATCGATTCGGATTTGAATACGTTGGCCACCACGATCTCGTCGGCCACCGCCAGACTCCGCGCCAGCTCGTTTTGAAAAACATTGCGCCGGAGAGTATTCGAGCGGGGTTCCAGAATGGCCCACAGCCGCGAGCCGGGATATCGCGACTGCAGGGCCTTGAGCGTGCCGGCAATCGCGGTGGGATGATGCGCGAAGTCGTCGATGATGGTGATCCCGTTCACCTGCGCCCGAATTTCCAGGCGGCGCTTCACGCTTTTGAAGGTCTTGAGGGCGGCGGCGATTTGTTCCTTCGCAATCCCGCACCCGGCGGCCAGGGCTGCCGCCGCCGTGGCGTTCAGCACGTTGTATTCGCCCGCCAGGGCGAACTCGAAATCAGACCAGGGTTCGCCATTGCGCAACACCGACCACGAAGTGCGAGCCGGGTCCAGTCGGAGGTTGGTCACCCGCCAGGTCGCGGTCTGGCTGCTTCCGTAACGCTCCACCGGGCAGAACGCCTTGGCCAGACATCGTTCCAGGCTGTCTCCCGTGTCCAGAGCGACAATCCGGCCGCGGCCGGGCACCAGGTTGACCAGGCGCTTGAAGGCGGTCTCCACGGCATCGAGATCCTTGTAGATATCGGCGTGATCGAATTCCACCGAGGTCAGGATGATGGCGTCAGGAAAATAGTGCAGGAACTTGGGGCCCTTATCGAAGAAGGCAGTGTCGTACTCGTCGCCTTCGAGGATGAAGTGCTTGCCCGCTCCCAGCTGAAAGCTGCTGCCGAAATTCTCCGCAATGCCGCCAATCAGGAACGAAGGCTGAACCCCGGCGCTGTGAAAGATCCATGCCAGCATCGATGTGGTCGTGGTCTTGCCGTGCGTCCCGGCCACCACCAGGACTTCCTTGCCGCGCAGGAATTCTTCGTGCAGGATTTGCGGCAGCGAGCAGAACGGAATGCGCTGGTCGAGGATGTGTTCCAGCTCGACGTTGCCCCGCGAGATGGCGTTCCCGACCACGACCATATCCGGCCGCGGCTCGAGATTGGCGGCGGCAAAGGGCTGAGCAACGGGAATGCCGAGCGAGGCCAGGAAATCCGACATGGGTGGATAGGCCGCGGCATCGGAACCGGTCACGCGAAAACCGCGCTGCTTGAGCATGCCGGCCAGCGATGCCATGGCAGTGCCGCAGATACCAATCAGGTGAATGTGCCGCTTATCGTTCATAAGTTTGTTTCCGCAGTTTCTTCACCCAGGAACACTCGGTGTCCTCAGTGTCCTCCGTGGTCAATTTCGTTATTCATCCCGCAGAGCGTGAGGAAACGGCCGCCACCGTGGCGGCTTCCAGTATTTTCAAATCGACCCCGCCAGCCGTGACCTTCAGCGCTGCGTGCACGCCGAACGGCAATGTAATGTTGCGGCGGGATACGTGGCCGGAACGCAAACCATAAGCCACGGGCACGCCCAGGTCGCCGACCACGCGCAGGACGACTTCTTCCAGGGTATAGCCTTGATCTTTATTCTGATCAATCTGATTTTGGGTGCAATCCAGCATTTCACCGAAGATGATGCCACGAACCTCGGCCAGCTTTCCCGCCAGCTTCAACTGCATGAGCATGCGGTCGATCTGAAACGGCTTGGCAGCGACGTCTTCGAGAAACAAGATCGTTCCCGCAGTGCGGATCTCATAAGGCGTGCCCAAAGACGCCACCAGAATGGAGAGGCATCCGCCGTAAAGAATTCCTTCCGCCGACCCTTCGACCAGTGCTTTCACGTCTGCATCCAGTTCGGGGGCCCATTCCGACGTTCCACTCAGCGCGCTCGCCCACGAACCCGCATCGACGCCGTCGACGTGCGCGAAATCCTTGGCCACCATGGGGCCGTGAAACGTAATCATTCCCGCCGCGTCCGCGAAGTAAGTCAGCAGCGTAGTCAAGTCGCTATAGCCGACGAAAATCCTGGGGTGTGCCTTGATCTTGTTCAGGTCGAGAACATCCAGAAGATAGTTCGAACCGTACCCGCCGCGGGCGCAGATGATGGCGCGCACTTCGTCGCGCATGAACATCTCTTCGAGTTCTCGCGCCCGCCGCGCCGCCGAGCCCGCGAAGTAGAGATCGCGTTCCAGGATCGATTCGAAATAGAAAGGCTTGTATCCCAGGTCGCGCAAAGCCGCGCAGCCCGCCTCCAGATGTTCGGGCTTGACGTTGCTGGCCGGGGCGACGATGCCCACGGTGTCGCCGGGTTGGAGCGCCGGCGGCTTGATGCGCGCAACTTTTGGAACTGAAGGCATCTGTCTCCGAGTGCTAAACGCAAACCACAGGCTCGCAGCTACATGAAAAACTCACCCGCGACAGACCAGTTGTGCCGATCCCCGAAGGAAAACCTCGCCTTCCCAGCGGACAGTCTGAACTCCGCCGGGCGCGTGCACCCGCACCGGCGACTGGGCGCGCTTTGCGGCAATGGCAGCCACCGCGGAAGCGCACGAACCGGTCCCGGAAGACTGGGTTTCGCCGACTCCCCGCTCGAAAAACCTGACTTCGACATTACTCCTATCGTTAATAATTACCAGTTCGACGTTGACTCCCTGGGGGAAACGAGGTTGCCGGCCGATCTCCGCCGCTTCGTCCTGCCACGCCGGGCTGAATTCTTTCACGAAGACAACGTAATGCGGGTTTCCCATGGAGACGGGAATGCCGCGCACTTCCGCGAATGCCAGCTTGATGGGAAATTCGTCTCCCACCTCCGGCCGGCCCATGGCGATTTCAAACTCATAGCTGGACTCGCTGCGACTGGTAAGCGTGCAGGTCTTGACCCCCGCGCCGGTGCGAATCGTAAACCTCTCCCTGGGCTGCTCGGAGCACAGATAGGCAGCCACGCAGCGGGTGCCGTTGCCCGAAATTTCCGCCTCCGAGCCGTCGGCATTGAACAGCCGCGCCTGCACATCGGCATCACCGGCGGGAAACAACCACTCCACGCCGTCAGCGCCCACGCCGTGATGGCGGTCGCAGATGCGCCGGCTGAACTCCGCGGCGTCGGCTGGAATATACAAACCATCGATGATCAGGAAGTCATTCCCGCAAGCGCTGGCCTTTACGAAAGGAATGACTCGATGGGACGACGTCATTTCGGTGGCACCAGCCGCAGAACATGTTCGCGCACCGACGATTCCTTCACAACCTGCCAGCCCTGTCCCTGCTCCTGGCGCGTTCCTTCCATCGGTGCAATAGCGCCCTCCACAGCCGCCGCCGGCCTCAGGCGCGACCGGAAAGATCCAGCTCGCTCGCATGCCGGTTTCGGCAGATCGTTGCAGGATGGCATGAGGGGCGGCCAGCTTCGGTGGCTGGATTTTATCACCGGGAAAGTTCGTCCTTGACCGCTTCCGGCGCCCGCAAGTTAACGCAGATGATTACCGGGCCAGGGCGCGGGTGCGGTAGATGGTCGCCGCGGGCTCTCCGGAGACATGAATTACCGCGAGTGAAACCAGGTCCTGCTTTTGCACGCCGCTAGAAACTGCATCGCCCTCGAAGGCGATCACGAAGTCCGCATATTTCGCCGGGTTGGCCAGCGCCCGCTCCCATAATCCGTCGAGATCAGCAGGCTGCTTCCAGGTCCGGTGGTTACCCTCATTGATGACCCGGCGCAACGGGACCCCGGCCTGCTGCAGGGCTCCTACATGGTTGCCCAGGTACATCAGCAAGGTGGAATCCGAGGGCAAAGCTTTAATAAAGTCGGCAAGCTCGCGCTCGACTGCGATGCGGCCTCGGGAATTGATGGCGGCTTCGCTGAAGCAGGCTGGCGCCGTCCAGATAGAGGCGTAGCTGATGGCCACAAAGATCAGGATTGAGGCCACGGCGCCAAACTTGAAGGCACGAGGCTGCACCAGTTTCGCGGCGAAGTACACGGCCACCGCCAGGAATACCGCGAACGCGGGAAGCAGTTCCAAACCGTAACGCACGTTGTAATAGGAAAACGGCCACCACACCGGCACATAGATCGGCACCCCGCTGTAGGCGACGGACAGGGAGTAGAACGGTAGGGGAATCCAGAGCAGGAGCAGCGGCCACAAATGGCCCCGGAACTGTTTCCATGCCAGTCCGGCGATAACTGCCGCCAGTCCCAGCAGCAGCCAGAGTTTCTGCCAACGTGCGGACGCAAGATTCAGTTCCGCCGATTTCAGGAAGTAGCTGAAAGCAGTTTGCAGGTCGTGGGCGCCGGGATGGGACGTCGCCGTGCTTCTCTGTTCGATGGCCTTGGCCGAGTATGGCCCGTTGGCAAATTCCAGCGGATTGCGATAGACGATCGCGTTGTAGGCCAGCCAGAGTACTGGAGCGGCCGCCGCCAGAAGGATAAATTTTTTCAATCCCCCGACAGGCGCAAGGCCTCGGAGGTTTGCGCGCAGCGCCACGACGAGCGCAGCCAGCCCGATCGCGATCGTCAGAAACCACGCATCGTAGCGCGTCAGGCACGCCGCCGCCAGGCAAAAACCGCACTTAACAAGCGGGGATGAAGCCGTCGCCTGCCGCCTATTTTCGCCGGACTCTCCTGCCTCCTGCACAAATTCGTTGAAGTAAACCATCGCCCATACGAACAATGCCAGGTATAAGGGTTCGGTCAAGGCCGTCGCTTGCAGGTAGATCAGGTTCGGGTTGGTGGCATAAACGATGGCAGCCAGCCAGGCCGCAACTCTCGTCATCACGGGCGATTGAGATGCTGAGCCCAGCCGGTCGCGGACCAGGCGAAAAATTCCGACCGTCCCGAAAACATAGGCGGCCATGGACGGAATCGACCCGCCGACTCCGGTCTTCCACATCCAGCTTGAAAGCAGGAACGGGACCATCAGCAGATGCGGCAGGGGCAGCCACACGGTTCCCAGCTGCAGCAAGCCCGGCGTCCGGGAATCGAACACGCGGCGCGCGATGTTGATGTGCGCCACCGCGTCGCCATAGAGGAGTATGTCGCCACGCCTGAAATAGAACAGGAAGGAAAGGAGCGAAATGCACGCGGTGAGCCATGCCAGCAGGGCGGTTTCCTGGTCCCAGCGCCGGATGGGCTGCGCGCTCATTCCAGATGGGTCAGCTCGCGGAAGATTTGAAAGCGGGCGTCAATTTCTTCGCGGGTAAGCGACTGCAGACGCTCGGTGCCGAAGCGCTCCACCGCAAACGATCCCATCACGCCGCCGTAGAAGAGAGCGCGCTTTAGTACTTCGCGGCTCAATTCTCCCTGCGAGGCAATGTATCCCATAAAGCCGCCGGCGAAGGAATCGCCGGCGCCGGTGGGGTCTTGGACTTCGTCAATGGGCAGTGCGGGCGCGCGAAAAGGATGGCGCCCGATACCGAAAGCCCCTTCGCGGAAGAAGATGGTGGCCCCGTACTCGCCGTGCTTGATGACCAGGGCCTGCGGCCCCATGGCCAGCACTTTCTGCGCCGCCCGAGGGAGGTTGGTCTCCCCCGCCAGGCTTTTGGCCTCGGTATCGTTGATCAAGAGCACGTCGATCAGTTTCAGGGTTTCGGTCAAGGGCTTGCGGGCGGTGTTGATCCAGTAGTTCATGGTGTCGCCGCCGGTCAGGCGCACCGTCTTCATCTCCCGCCGCACCATCGACTGCAACTCCGGTTGGATGTTTCCGAGAAACAGAAATTGCGAGTCCTGATAATGGGCCGGGATGTGCGGCTGAAAATTCTGGAACACGTTGAGGTCGGTGAAGTCGGTCTTGGCCTCATTCAAATTATCGTGATACTGTCCGCCCCAGCGAAAGGTTTTTCCCTTGGCATGTTCAATGCCGCGCGTATCCACTCCGCGCCGCTTCAGAACGTTTTCGTGCTCGTGGGTAAAGTCCTCTCCCACAATCGCGACCACGCGGACCTCGGTGAAATAACTGGCCGCCAGCGCGAAATAGGTGGCGGCGCCGCCCAGAACGTCCTCCACTCTCCCGGAGGGGCTGGCGATGGTATCAAACGCCACCGAACCGACTGCGACGATGCTCATGCCTTTTTGGCCTTCAGGTATTTATCCAGAATGAGTTTCAGCTTCTGACGGGTGGCTGCGGGAATTTTGCTGCGGTCGGTGAGAATGGCATGTGCCAGGGATGACCCGCACTTGCAGGCCGCGTTCGTTGGGCATGGAAGCGACCGTTTCGCGCACCACCCGGGTGGCATTCTCGGCATTCTTCAGCAGCACGGCCACGATCTGGTCCACGGTCACCGAGTCATGGTGCGGATGCCAGCAGTCGTAGTCGGTGACCATGGCAACCGTCACGTAGCAGATTTCCGCCTCGCGGGCCAGCTTGGCTTCCTGCAGGTTGGTCATGCCGATCACGTCCATGCCCCAGCTGCGATAGACGTTGGACTCGGCCTTGGTTGAAAACTGCGGGCCTTCCATGCAGAGGTAAGTGCCGCCGCGCTTGGCGGTCACGCCCGCCTTCTGGCATGCGCCTTCTACGACCTGGGCGAGTTGAGGACAGATCGGGTCGGCGAAGGCGATGTGAGCGACGATGCCGTTTCCGAAAAATGTATCCACGCGGTGGCGAGTGCGATCGAAGAACTGGTCCGGGATCACGAATTCCAGCGGCTTATGCTCTTCCTTCAACGAGCCCACGGCGGAAATCGAAACGATCCGCTCCGCGCCCAGCTGCTTAAATCCGTAAATATTGGCGCGAAAATTCAACTCGCTGGGGAGAATGCGGTGTCCCCGCCCGTGGCGCGCCAGGAAGGCAACTTTGCGGCCTTCGAGCGTGCCCAGGACGTAGGCATCCGAAGGCTTGCCGAACGGCGTCTTGAGGCGCACCTCTTTCACCTTAGTGAGGCCGGGCATCGAATACAGCCCGCTGCCGCCAATGATCCCGATTTCCGCTTGTGGCAAAGGTCTCCTCAGGGTTTCGAATATCGTCTGACAAAGTGGTGATTATACAGGCGGGCAGGATGGCCGTGTGGGACCGGGTCTCAGACCCGGTCGGGCGGCCCGAAGGGCCGCAGTGCTTTCCGTCCTCGAGCATCAGGTAGCGGTGCTCCGCACCGCCTGACCGGGTCGGAGACCCGGTCCCACACGGCCAAACACTATTTGGCTGCCGCGCCGACACTTCCTGTTCCAGGCTGTCGGTCGTAGTCTGATCAAGGCTTTCGGTGATCACCACCGTGTCGCCTTGCACATCGATGACGACCGGCCCGTCCTCGGTCAGCCAGGCCCGTTTACCCATCAGGTGGTCCAACGCTTCGGTGGGAACCGGCGGTTCCTTGCCCGCTTCCAGTACGTCGTGAACATGAAGGTACCGTTTGCTCAGCGCCGAGGCATAGATCGCGGCAAAATTGGCCGCTTTTTCCGGACTGGACCAGCGTGAGGCATACAGCAGGCCGAGGGGAGCGGCCGGGTCGCCCTTCGACCGCACCGCGTAGTAGTAGCCGCCGCGCCAGTGGGGATACATCTTGTCCGAAATCTGCGCGCCGGCGTATTGATCGATCAGCACCGCCACGTCAAACTCTCCCACCGCACCCACGTCGAAGCGGTCATAATTCTTGAGCGATCTGCCGGAAGTCGGGCACATTCATGGGCTCGAGGCGCTCGCCGGAAAGATAAGTCTGCGGCTCCATGATTTGCCGCGTGGTTCGCGGAGGATTCCGAAAGAGGTCCGCGAAGGCTTTCTCTTTCCCGCCCTTGATCAGCAGGTCGGCGATGAAGTCGATGCCGTAGCGATAAGGAAAGGTCAACGCCTCTTTCATATAAATGGGAGCGCCCCGGAACTCGACCGCATCCGGCGGTGCCGACCAGCATGCCGTCCTTCAGGCTCTGGACCACTTGCGGCGAGTCCTTCAACGACAGGCCCATCGGCTCCAGCATGTAATCCACCAGCACGACCATGGCCTGGCCTTCGACGACGGCCTGTCGCGTGGTGCTTTCTTCGTCGTTCTCGATGTCCTGGGCCGTGACCTCTTTCTTCTTGGCCAGGTCGGCGTCCGCCGGCTTCATGTATTTTTCGAGATTGAAGGACTGGTCCTGCAGCGCATGGGTCAATTCGTGCGCCAGCACCGGCTTTTGCTGGTCTGCGCCCAGCCAGTCAAGCAGATTCACCGTCCTGGTCTTGGGATCGTAGTATCCCGCGACCTGCTCTTTGAGCAGCACCACCAGAAATTTTCCCAGGTCGAAATCCCGCGGCAGCAGGCCAAACTTCTTGAGCACCAACTCGGAGCGGCGCAGGCGCTTGGCATCTTCGTCCTCGCTGGTGTGCTTGGTGACATAGGCTTCCACTTCGTCGCGGCTGACCAGTTGGCGCTTGACCTCGCGCTTGATGGGATACAGCGTGTCTTGGCTGGCAAAGCGAAGGATCTCGTCCACCGAGCGGAAGAGCTTCTCCGCCTCCTGCGGCGAGATCTTCTGTTCTTCGGCGCTTGCCGGTGTGGTGGGTTGTTGAAGTGGGTTGTGTGGTCGCGGGCGACTCGCCCGCGGCTTTTTGTTTCTCTTGCGGCTGCCCCGCCTGCGCCCACCCGAAAGCAGCCAGCAGCAAAACCAGCAGAATCAGCCTAACGATCGATGCCTGACACTTCCTGCCATCCGCCTTGAATTTAGCCATTGAGATGAGTTTATACTTTCCGCATGAGCGTCAATCTATGGACCTCAGCCGAACACGCGCTGGACTACCTGGGCCGCGCCGACTCGATTCCCCACCGCACTGAAGGCGAATCGACGCTGCTGGAATTAATCCCGCCGACTGCCAGGCGCATTCTCGATCTCGGCACCGGGGACGGGCGTCTGCTTGCCCTGGTCAAACTGGACCATCCGGACGCGACCGCTGTCGCCCTTGATTTTTCTCCTGCGATGCTCGACGCCGCGCGCCGGCGCTTTGCCAACGATGATTCCGTCACGGTGGTGGCGCACAATCTGGAGCAACCTCTTCCCGAGCTTGGCTCTTTCGACGCCGTGGTTTCGAGCTTCGCCATTCATCATCTCATCCACCAACGCAAGCGCGCGCTGTACGCCGAGATTTACGCTCGTCTCGCCCCGCAAGGCGTTTTCTGCAACCTTGAGCATGTGGCTTCCGTCACTCCCGAGCTTCACGAAGAATTTCTGCATCGCATCGGCTACACGTTGGAGAGCGAAGACCCTTCGAACAAACTCCTGGATCTGGAAACCCAGCTGCGATGGCTGCGGGAGATTGGCTTTGTTGACGTGGACTGCCACTGGAAATGGCGTGAACTGGCCCTGCTGACCGGCCGGCGGAGTTGACCTGCACAATCTCTTGGCCGGAATTAGGCAAGGTCGCTTCCGTTGCGACTCTTTTGTATGGCTGAAGATGAGTGTGGGTCGGACACTCTTGTCCGACGCCTTTGAATTTGATTCTGATTTGACTGAGTTGAGACAGTCAACGTCAAAAGCGTCGGACAAGAGTGTCCGACCCACACGAACTGCTGCGAATACTCAGCCCGCAACCCGCTTCGCCACCCACTCCCCCGCCTCCCGCGTGCCCAGGTTGCCACCGATATCCTGAGTCGTCTGCTTCTGCCTTACCGCTTCGAGCACGGCGGCTTCGATCTTCTCCGCTTCCGATGTCAGGCCGAGGTGCGCCAGCATCATCGCTGCGGTCAGAATCGCGCCCAGCGGATTAGCAATATTTTTCCCTGCCATCGGCGGCGCGGAGCCGTGCACCGGCTCGAACATCGAAGTTTTTCCCGGATGGATATTTCCGCTGGCGGCCATGCCAAGTCCGCCCTGCAGGCCGGCGGCCAGGTCGGTGATGATGTCGCCAAACATGTTGTTGGTTACGATTACGTCGAACTGCCTGGGATCGCGGACCATCTGGGTGCAGAGCGCGTCCACGTACAGGTGTTGGGGTGTGATCTGGGGATACTCGCGGCTCACCTCTTTAAACACCCGCTGCCACAATCCTCCGGCATAGGTCATGGCATTCGACTTGTCGCACATGAGGACGCTCTTGCGCGGAGAACCATCCTGCTTCTTGTGGCGCTCGCAATATTCGAAGGCATAGCGGATGACGCGCTCCACGCCTTTGCGGGTGTTGATGTCTTCCTGCACAGCGACCTCATCCGGCGTGCCCGGCTTGAAGACGCCGCCTGCGTCCACGTAAACGCCCTCGGTATTCTCGCGCACGACCACGAAATCAATGTCTCGGGGCTCGACTCCCTTCAGCGGGCATAACGACGCATCGAGCAGGCGCACCGGGCGAACGTTGGCGTACAAGTCCATCTTGAAGCGCATCCCCAGCAGGATTTCCCTGGCATGAAGGTTCGAGGGCACGCGCGGGTCGCCGAATGCGCCCAGCAGGATGGCGTCGAAATCGCGTTCCAGCATGGCGAAGCCGTCGGGCGGGACGGTGACGCCGTCGGCCAGGTAGCGATTGGCGCTCCAGTCAAAATGGGTCAACTCGACCTCGGCCCTGGAGGCCTGGATGACGTTCACGGCCTGAGCGATGACCTCGGGGCCGATGCCGTCCCCGGGAATAATGGCAATACGCTTTTTTTGGCTCACGGGTAGGAAGACTATCAACTCGGTCGAGAGTTGTCATTCCGCGCTCGCGTTGCTCACAATACACAATGGAGGACGGGCGTCCCGCCCGTCCAGCCGCAAACACGGGCGAGGACGCCCGTGCTCCATCGAACCCCGACTGGGAGCGGTGCACTCCATCACTCCGCTATAATCAAAGTAAGAGAATATGAGCGTGATGCCACAGAACAACAGCGTGGAGGCACCAGTGGCGCAGCCTGCCACGGGCGGGCCGAAGGCTGAGTATGGCGACGCGCGGTCCGAATTCCCGGCGCTCATTTCTGCCTGTGGCCTCTACAGTCTCGGTTCACGCGCCAAAATTTCGCTTGCCGGCAGTGACCGGGTGCGCTGGCTGAACGGCATGGTCACCAACAATATCCGCGATCTCGAGCCCGGGCGCGGTGTGTACGCTTTTCTGCTCAATCCCCAAGGGCATATTCTGGGCGACTCGTATGCCTACAACCGGGGAGAGTCGTTGCTTGTCGATACCGATCGTGCGCAGGTGGAAAAAATCCTTGCCGTCTTCGATAAGTACATCATCATGGACGACGTGGAAGTAGCGAACATCAGCGACCAGACGGCCGCAATTGGAATCGCGGGGCCGAAGTCCAGAGAAGCCCTGCTGGCAGCGGGATTTGAAGTACCCGAGCTCAAGGCTTTGCAGTTTGTCGAGATCTCATGGCAGCAGATCCGTGTGACCCTGGTTCGGGGCGACAACCCCGGCGTGGAATCTTTTGAATTGTGGGTCGCGCCCGCCGAAACCGGAAGAATTCATGAAGCGCTGGTGAAGATGGGGGCAAAGCCGGCGGGCGCCGCCGCCCTTGAGCAGTTGCGCATCGCGGCCGGGATTCCTCGCTATGGAGTCGACATCCGTGAACGCGATTTGCCCCAGGAGACCGAGCAGGACCGCGCATTGAATTTTTCCAAGGGCTGTTACGTTGGTCAGGAGATTGTGGAGCGCATCCGTTCTCGCGGCCAGGTTCGGCGCAAATTCACCGGCTTCGAAATCGACGGCCCACTGCTCGCGCCCGGCAGCAAGATTCAGGTAGATGGCAAAGACGTCGGCGAAATCACCAGCGCCACTTCCCTGCCCGTGGCAGGCGGCGAACGCCGGCTGGCGCTGGGTTACATCCGCCGCGAAGTCGCCACGCCAGGCAAGCGCGTGGACGCGGGTGGCAGCGCGGCTGCCGTGGCCGCGTTGCCGTTTGCAGAAATCTTCAAGTAGTCGAAGGAAAAAGAAATTATGTCCGAGAAAAAACAGGAAAGCTTTACCGTAACCGACCGGCGGCTGTTCACCTCCGAAGGGGAGCTGCGCCGGGAAGTCAGCGAAGAAGAAGTATCGACTGCAAAACCGGTTGCGCCGGCGGCGGAGGCCAAGGTCGCTCCCATCGCGCCCCCGCCCTTGGCCCAGGATCAAGCTGCCGCCGTCCCGCCTGGGCTCGATCCTTCGGTGCCGCCGCCCCCAACCGCGGCCGAGCAGAAGGAACAGGCCGATGCCTACCACAAGTCGGCCAAGGAACTCGACGCCCGCGTCGAACTCAGCGGCCACTCCGCGAAAGAAATGGAGATGACCTTCGAGCGCTTCATGGCCTCGCTCTACATGACCGCCATGCTGCAGCTGGGATTAATGCAGGAAGAAAGGGGACAGCCTCGGATTGACCTCCTGGGCGCCCGTCAGACCGTGGACACGCTGGGCCTGCTGGCGGAAAAGACCAAGGGCAACCTCACGCCCGCGGAAGAAAACTTCCTGCAGAACTGTCTCTACGAGTTGCGCATGGCCTATGTAGAAGTGACCAATGCCCTGGCCCGGCCGCCGCTGGCGACCGGCACCAATCCCGCGAAGCGATGAAAGCCACGCTGACGGTGCTGGGTAGCGGGACGTCCATGGGCGTCCCCACCATTGGCTGTGATTGCGCCGTCTGCCGCTCCTCCGACCCGCGCGACCGGCGCACCCGGCCTTCCGTCTGGATCGAGTATGGCGGAAAAAGCGTGCTCATCGACACCACGCCTGACTTCCGCGAACAGGCGATCCGCGAAAATATACGCAGCCTGGACGCGGTGCTCTACACCCACGCTCACGCCGACCATATTCTCGGCATTGACGACCTGCGCCCTTTAAGTTTCCGGCACAAGCCTGGCCGGTTGCCGCTTTACGCCCGTCCCGAGGTGGCCGCATTTATCCGCAACATGTTTCGCTACATTTTCGATGCGGAATACAAATTTGGCGGGCTGCCCCAGGTGGAGCTCAAGCCGCTGGACGGCCCCCTGGCGCTGTTCGGGGCGCGCTTCGAGCCCGTGACCGTGATCCATGGCGAGACCGAGATCTGCGGCTATCGTTTCGGCTCGGCGGCATACCTGACCGACCACAGCCTGGTTCCCGAAGCGTCTTTCGATCAGCTGCACGACCTCGACATTCTTTTTCTCGACGCCCTGCGGCACAAGCCGCATCCCACACATTCGACGGTGGAGAATTCGCTGCGCATCGTGGAACGGGTCAAGCCCAGGCGCGCGTTCTTTACTCACATCTGCCACGATTTGCCGCATGAAGAAACCAACGCGTCCCTGCCGGAGAATGTGCGGCTCTCGTATGACGGGATGAAGCTGGAATTTGAGATTTAGGGGAAGGAAAATCTTTGACCGCAAAGTTCGCAAAGCAATTCGGGATGGTTCGCGGTTTCAGGATCTTGGATTCAGCTAAGAGCCAGGAGCTAACAGCTAGAAGCTGCTCTTGATGCAAATCTTCCACAAACTCGAAGAAGTCCCGTCCGGCTTCGGCCCGACGCTGGTGAGCATCGGGAACTTTGACGGCGTTCATCGCGCCCACAGTTATGTGCTCAAGGAGATCGTGGAGCGGGCGCGGCAGCAGGGGGCCAAGGCGATGGCGGTGACCTTCGAGCCGCACCCGGTGCGTATTCTGCGACCTGACTCCGGACTTAAACTGATCACACCCACGCCCGAGAAGCTGCGCCTGCTCGAAGCCAGCGGGCTGGACGCGGTCCTGCTCCTGCCGTTCGGGCGCGACCTCTCCCTGATGACGCCGCGGCAGTTTGCCGAAAAGATCCTCAGAAAACAGCTGCACGCCCGCGAAGTGCACGAAGGCTACAACTTTCATTTTGGCCACAAGGCCGCGGGTAATGTAGAAATGCTCGCCGAGTTCGGACGCGAAATGGGCTTCGAGGTCAAAGTTTATCCCGAGATGAAATTGCGGGGTGAGCCGGTCTCCAGCAGCCATGTCCGCAAACTTCTGAGCCAGGGCCGGATCAGCCGCGCCCGGCACCTGCTGGGACATCCGTTCAGCATGCTCTCCACTCCCGGCCGGGGGCGAGGATACGGCTCCAAATACACGGTCCCCACCATCAACCTGAGCCGCTACGAAGAATTTGTGCCCCGGGACGGGGTCTACATCACGCGCACCCGCGTGGGTGACGAATGCTTCGACTCAGTCACCAACGTGGGCGGTCGTCCCACGTTTGGGGCGGAATCGTTCGCGGTCGAAAGCCACCTGTTGAACTTTCATCCCATCGAACTGGCGCCCGACACCGAAGTGGAGATCTATTTCCTGCAACGATTGCGCGATGAGATTAAGTTTCCCTCGGTGGAAGCGCTGCGCGAACAGATTGCCCGCGATGTGCACCAGGCTCGGAGATACTTCCATCTTTTGAAAGCTGCGTAAGCGAGATTCCCCAATGTCATCCTGAGCGGAGCTGGCTTCCTGAGCGAACCTGTCATCCTGAGCGGAGCCTTGGCCTCGCTTCGCGAAGCCAAGGCGTAGTCGAAGAACCCCTACCTGCAAATCGTACCGCGGTCTTCGAGGGAATTTTTCTGCGCCGGCTAATCCGAACCCGGCGCTTGTGGCGCCTATAGGGGTCCTTCGACTCCGTTGGCCGATTCGCGAAGCGAATCGGCCAACTGCGCTCAGGATGACAGTGCGATGCTGACGGTGCGATGCTGATGACCGTGCGCTGAATTAGTCTTCGCCCGCGGCAGTTCCTAGCACCCGAAGTTTGGCATCCTTGCCCATCGCGTAGCGCGGACGGCCGCGGGGCGAGAGAGACGTGGCCACCAGGGCCACCCCTGGCATCTTTTGGTCCAGCCGTACGACGGAACCGATGGCCGACCCGGCTGGCCGCGACCAGGAATCGCCGCCGGCTCCGCCTTTCGCCTGCTCCGGCGAAGGTATGGCCTGTAGAAACGAACGGATCCAGCGGTGCACGTTGTGATCTTTCACGATCTGGCGCAAGAGCCGCATGCGGCTGCGCTTGTCTTCCACGCCCATGTGGGCAGCGTCGTACAGGGCTTGCGCCACTTCGGCGAAATCGTTGGGGTTGACGACCAGGGCGGCGCTGCGCAACTCCGGGCCGGCCCCGGCGAATTCGCTGACAATCAGAACCCCGCGCTCGTCGATCTGGGCGGCGCAAAATTCCTTGGCGACCAGATTCATCCCGTCCTTGAGCGGTGTGACCAGGCCGATGTCGGCGGCGCGGTAATACGCCAGCAGCTCATCCCGTCCCAGGTTGCGATGGATGTAATGCACTGGGACCCATCCCGGTTCGGTAAATTCGCCGTTGATCTGGCTGACCAGCAGTTCCACCTCGCGGCGCAGATGCTTGTAATTGGGAATTTCCTCGCGGCTGGGGACCACCACCTGGACCAGCGTGATGTGACCACGCATCTCGGGAAAACGCCGAAGCAGCAGCCGGAATGATTTGAGCCGTTCCGGAATTCCCTTGGTGTAGTCCAGCCGGTCGACGCCCAGGACGAGCACTTCGTCGGAAACGCGCTTTCTTAACTCGGCAGCATGGGCCGCGATCTCCGGGCGCTGCGCATCGCGCTCAAAAGCTTCAAAATCGATGCCGATCGGAAACGTGCCCACCACCGATTGCCGTCCTTCCAGGCCGACCCGCAGATGCAGGCTGCCGCGCTCAACGGTAGCTTCGGGAAGCAGGCGTTCGAGACAGCTCACGAAATTTGAGCGGTCGCGATCGCCCTGGAATCCGATCACGTCGAACTCCAGCAAGGCCCGCAGAATGGGCTGTTTCCACGGAAGCTTTTCAAAAACGTCGGGCGAGGGAAAAGGGATATGGAGAAAGAATCCCATGCGGGCGCGTACTCCCTTTTGCCGTAACGCCGCCGCCGTGAGCATGAGATGGTAATCATGGACCCAGATGAAGTCGTCGTCCTGCGCGGTTTCCGCGACCACCTTCGCGAATTTGCGATTCACCTGCTCATAGGTCGCCCAGTACTCTGGATCGAAATTGCAGCGCGAAGGCATGTCGTGAAATAGCGGCCAGATGATTTCGTTGGCGAAGCCGGAATAGAACTTTGCGATATCTTCTTCGGTGAGCGCGACCGATCGCAGGGTGTACGAGCGGTGATGCGCGGCCCGGACCAGCATCGGTTCAATGGTCTCGTCCGGACCGGTGCCGGCCCAGCCGATCCAGACTCCGGGCTGGTCGCGCCAGCCCGCTTCGAGGGCCGTAGCCAATCCTCCCGAACTACGTTCCAAACGGGCGCCTCCGGCATATTTCCGGATAAGAATCGGCAGCCGGTTGGAAACGTTGATCACCCGTCCCTTGATTTCGTTCATCCTTAGCCTCCTGATGCGCGCAGCCACTCCTGCAAAAACTGGAGCAGTTCGTGAGGTGGTTGCAGCCAGATGTCGGCTGCGGTTGGCCGTGACTGAGGACGAACTAGAACCGTCAGCCCGTTGCCCTTAAGCGCGTGAAATGCATCTTCATCGGTTTGGTCGTCGCCCAGATAGGCGACCGCTGCGCCCGGAACGCACTCCTTTAAGATGGCACGGACCGCATCGCCTTTGCCTGGACCGGCCACCCGAATTTCCAGGCCGCCGTCGAATTCGAGCACCCGCAGCGGCGCCCGTTCGAGCAGAGGCTTCCACAGTCCCCGAACCTCGCGGGCGATTTTCTCCGCTTTGGCCGAATCCAGACCTCGCCAGTGCACGGCCACGCCACCCGGCTTGATTTCGACCTGGTTCTCCAGCCCGGCATCGCGCAGCATGGCTTCGGCCGCCAGCAGATGGTCTTTGTGGGCCGGCACCGAACTGACTTCGTATTGGCCGTCCGCCTTCAGACGCTCCAGGCCGTGGCTGCCCCAAACCTCCGGCTGCGGACGCAACCCGCTGAGCTGAAGGATCTCCTGCACCGGGCGCCCGCTGATCAGCGCCACGCGCGTACCGCCCCGCATGATGCGCAGGATGAGCGGCGGGACCTCGGGATAAGGAAAGGCCCGGGAGCGATCGGCGCAAAACGGGGCCAGCGTCCCATCGTAGTCAAGTAAGAGGACGCGAGCCGGCGCGGCACGCAGTTGCTCCAGAAAAGGACCGTATGTGATCTGCCGCTCGAGTACGTTCATGCCAGCTCCTGACTTCAGCAAGCGACGACGACCGCTATACCCGACGCGAAGTGGCGGAGAGAAGTACTGGCCAGACGGGATAGAGCCGCGAAACCCGCGATTGAGGGTTGGCGAGGCCCGCGAGTCGTGCGACGCAAGCGCTTATGCCCGGCTATTTCCCACGGAACCTGACACGACGGCACAGTACACGGAGCAGCCGCCAGTTGGAGTTGAAGACTAACAGAATTCTAACATGGGAAGGTCCACGTGCGGCGCGGAAATGAATGAAAATGCAAGCGTTTACACGACTATTCGACCCCCGGGAAGTGCAGGCTAAGTCCAGCGAAACCAGCGCAGGGCCAGGGCAAACGAGATGCCGCCCCAGAGCAGCAGAACCAGGATGCGTCCCGACTGGGCGGCCAGCGACGCGCCCTGCAGAATGGTGGCGCGCAAGGCATCATTCAGCGCGGTCAGGGGCAGCAACTTGATGGCAGGCTGCAGAATGGCGGGAAAACGCTCGGAAGAGAAAAAGACGCCGGAGAAAATCCACATCGGCATCATCACCAGGTTCATCAACCCGCTGACGCTTTCAATCTTCTGGGCGCGGCTGGCGGTCAGCAGGCCCAGACCTCCGAAGGATATGGCGCCGATCGTATTGAGCAGCAGAATGGTGCCCCACGAACCCAACACCCGCATATGGAAGGCCAGCACCCCAAAACCCAGCAGGAGGACGATTTCAATCACCATGAGAACCAGCCGGCTGCTGGTCAGGGCCAGCAGGAAATCGCTGCGCCGCATGGGCGTTCCCACAAAACGTTTCAGCAGTTTGCGCTGCCGCATGTCCACCAGGGCAAAGCCGATGCCCCACATGCCCGAGTTCATCAGGTTCATTCCCAGAAGACCGGGAATCAGGAAGTCAATGTAGCGCGATCCGGGCTCGCTCGAGGTCACCGCCGAAGTCGGCAACGGATTCTTGCGGCCGGCCGCGGTTTGCAGGGCGTCGTCTACCTCGGCCCGGGACAGCACGCTCTCCGGGCGCGCCGGGTCATAGCGATACTGGAAGGCGTCCTTGCCGTCCGGAGTAATCACCAGGTCGTACTTGCCCAGGCGGAATCCCTGCAGGGCCACGGGCTCGGCCACTACCGTCGCGCGAATCGAAGCGTGGCGCGGCGAGCTCTGCAGCAAGTTCAGAGCCTGGTCAGCGCCGGGACCGGTCACAATCGCAACCGGCGTAACGTCCGCCGGCTTGTTGCGAAAGGCAATGCCCAGCCCGAGGGCCAGAAGCACGGGAAAACCAAAAACCCAGAAGATGACTTCGGGTTCCCGCTTGAGTTCCAGCAGGCGCGCCATCAACAGATGACTGAAGCCTGACCAGCGCCGATTGCGCGGAGGCAGGCCCGGGCGAGTAACTGGTGTTGGCGTGGGCGGAGTCTGTTGCGCGACGGTCATCATTCTGGCTCCCGGGTGATCGCAGAATTGTCGAGCTGCGCTCGACCAGGGCGGGTGGGGGCACCCGCCCCTACGTGGGCATGGGTGATTCTCACTCTTCCCTCAAATGACGGCCGGTGAGGCGAACGAACACATCTTCAAGGCTGGCCTGGCGGGTGGTCAGGTGCAGCAAGTGTTCGCCCTGTTTCTCGACCGCAACCAGCAGCGCTGGAATCGTCAGATGTGGCTCGTGCACGTTCAGGCAGACGAAACCATTGTCCTGTCGTACCGACTCGACGCCTGGAAGCGCCCGCCAGACGTCAGCCGAATTGCCGTTGTTGCTGCCACTGACCTGAAATTCGACCATGTGATGCCCGCCCAGGCGCTCGATCAAATCGGCCGGCGTGCCTTCGGCGATTATTTCACCGTGATCGACGATGGCCAGGCGATCGCACAGGCGCTCGGCTTCGTCCATGTAGTGGGTGGTAAGGAGGACCGTGCCTCCCGCGCGCTGGAAACCGCGAATCGTGTCCCAGAGCTGGCGGCGGCTTTGGGGATCGAGCCCGGTCGTGGGCTCGTCCAGAAAAAGAATTTTGGGATTTCCGACCAGCGCTGTCGCCACGGCGAGACGCTGACGCTGGCCGCCCGAAAGTTTGCCGACCCAGGCATCGGCTTTCTCCGTGAGTTGCATCTGCTCGAGCACCTCAAGCGGCGCCCGCGGCTGCCGATAAAAACCAGAAAATAGCTTGATAGTCTCGAGGACGGTCAGCTTCTCCGATAGCCGGGTCTCCTGCAGCGAGATGCCCATCACCTCCCGCAATTCGCGGGCGTTTTCCTTCCAGGTCTGGCCCAGGATCGTGACCTGCCCGGAGGTCGGCGCCAGCAGCCCTTCCAGGATTTCGATGGTGGTGGTCTTCCCCGCCCCGTTGGGGCCGAGAAGGCCGAAACATTCGCCGGTTTCTATTTCCAGATTCAGCCCGCGGACGGCTTCAACCTTGCCGTCATAGGTCTTGCGCAGGTCGCGGCATTGAATGGCGGGGGCCATCCGAAGATTCTACCTGACGCGGATGTGGACGCGAGCGCCCCGCTCGTGCGGCAGCGCCCGAAACGCCAAAGAGCCCCGATCTCCACAGGCCGTCTTCGATTAAAATCAAACCCTTCCCATGCGATCCCGACGGCGCGGCTTTACCTGACGGCTTTCCTCCTAAAACGCCCGTGTGTCGTTTCCCCATCATTTTTAAAGGTAGCGTCGGCCTTCGCGCCCGATGGTGCAGGACGCCCTCGACAGCTGGCGGAACGCCGGCGCTACAAAGTCGAAAGGATTTCCATATGTTGCGGAAGCTATGCCTGTCGCTATTGCTGACGTCGGTTTCGCTGGCCTCGGCGCAGACCACGCGCCATTTCACCTTCCACTACGGCTTTACGGTCAAAGATGTGCCTGCAGGAAAACGGGTGCGGGTCTGGTTTCCGGCGGCGCATTCGGATGAGTTTCAGGAAGTCAAAGTGCTTTCGGAAAACGGCGACCTGAAACTGAAGAAAACCCATGAATCAAGATTCGGCAACGAGATGTATTACGCCGAAAGCTCGAAAGCGCAAGCCTCCGACCTGCACTTCGAAGTGGTCTATGACGTGGTGCGCCACGAGCGCCTGACCCTGGGCATCGCCCGGCCACACCTGGCCGAGGTCGAGCTCAAGGAGCGCGACCGCAAGGAATACCTGCAACCGGACAAACTGGTTCCCGTCACCGGGCTGCCGGCGGAGCTCGCGTCCAAGGTCACGGAGGGCGAAACCACGCCGCTCGACAAGGCGCGATCCATCTACGATTACGTCTTCACCACCATGCGGTACGACAAGACCGGCACGGGTTGGGGCCACGGCGATGTCCTTTATGCCTGCGACGCTAAGAAAGGCAACTGCACCGATTTTCATTCGCTCTTCATCGCCATGGCGCGTTCCCAGGGGATTCCGGCGCGCTTTGAAATTGGATTTCCCCTGCCGCCGGACAAGCATTCGGCCGAGATCGCCGGTTATCACTGCTGGTCCGATTTCTTCGAACCGCAGCATGGCTGGGTGCCGGTAGACATTTCGGAGGCGTGGAAGCACCAGGAAAAGCGCGACTACTTCTTCGGCGC
The DNA here is from genome assembly GCA_963734455.1 of Terriglobia bacterium. Classification (GTDB taxonomy): domain Bacteria; phylum Acidobacteriota; class Terriglobia; order Terriglobales; family Acidobacteriaceae; genus JAIQFF01. The sequence goes on along the minus strand of CAVTHC010000003.1, from coordinate 1,045,279 downwards.
GCACGATGCCAACCGCGTCCAGTTCAGCATGGGACGCGATCTGCGCCTGAGCCCGGCGCAAGATGGACCGCCGCTCAATTATTTTGTCTATCCCTACGTGGAAGTCGAGGGCAAAGAGCATCCCAACGTGTCGCTGGCTTTCTCCTTCGCGGATGTGGACGCGGGAAAGGCGGCGGCGAAGTAACACAGTTCGTGTGGGACTGGTCGGCTGCCCTGAGCGAAGCCGAAGACCCGTCCGGACGAGCGCAGCTCGTCTGGTTTGTGGCACGCAACGGCCACGTGGGGACAGCCGCCCTCGGCTGTCCGGGCCGAGCTCCGCTCGGCCTTATGGCGACGGGGTTCAAAGCAAAAGCACTGCCGAGCTACGCTCGGCCGGACGGGTCCCTTCGGCTTCGCTCAGGGCAGGCTCCGACCCGTCCCCACACGGTTCATCTCAGTCTTTGTCTGGGGATCGCTTCTGCGGGAACACGGTGTGCTTCGGCGCCGGCATGGGCGTATTGCCCATGCGATCGCGCCATAGGATCAGGTTGAGGACCGCCGTGTTGACCGCGTCCGGCCTGGTGAAATCCATCTTGGCCGACTCGGTCGCGCCCTGACCCTTGACTGGGTTGGTCTGGTAAATAAGCCCGTTGTCCCGATTGCTCCAGTCTGCGGTAAACGCCGGCTGGTTGCCGGGGCCGGCAAACAGCGGCGCCATTACCGGCGCGTAAGCATCATTCTGATTCATGGGCGGCAGGCCCAGCAGGGTCTCCATGGTGTGCATCATGTTCACCGTGGTGTAGAAGCGGCTGTCCACGAAAGGTTGTTGCGGCGAACGTTGTTGCGGCGAACCCGGCGAATACTTGCTGATCTCGAGCGCGATCGAGCGGTGCGCGTCGACGTGGTCGGCGCCGTCCTGGGCATCATCTTCGATCACGAAGATCGCCGTGTCATCCCAGTAAGGACTATGCGAGACCGCTTCGACCACGCGGCCTACTGCCAGATCGTTGTCCGCCACCGAAGCTGCGGGACGCGGCTTGCCGGGCGTGGTGCCGTGGGTATGGTCGTCCGGCAAATACAGAAGCACGAACGCAGGCAGCTCGGCGCCTTTGCCTTCTTTGCGGGCCCGAACGAAATCGTCGAACTCGTTGAGGAAAAGGTCGGCGCGCAGCTGGTCGGGATATTCCGTGTTGAAGTCAGGATAGAGCGGACTGAAATGGTCGCGCAAAGCCGCTTTCGTCGGCTTCATACGCTTTAACAGCGGAACCGCCCAGGGCCACGGGCTGGCTGAACCGTGAGGCTGGCCGACGTCGGGCGGCAGCAGCTCGCCCTTGCGGACGGCCGCGCGGTCGCACTCCGTGCTGTATGGGGAAGGCGTGCCTCGCTTCGGCGAAGCCCCGGGTCTTCTTGGCTGCCTCGCACCACACTCCGGCGATGAACTCTCCGTAGTCACGATAGCTCACGCCGTGACTGGCAAGATTGTCCCAGAGATAGCCGGTGCCGGGCTCGTCCACGTCGGGTTCGCCCAGCTCCAGGGGGAATTCATCGGCTACCGTGCCCTGGTAATCGTAAATGTGCTCGTGGCCGCGATAGGTGATCTGCCAGGTCTTTTCGTTGTAATCGCTGGTGATGGCGGCGTTCGACCAGTCGTGGCCGTCGCCCGACACTTCACCGCTGTCATAGAAATTGTCCAGCACACCGAACTGCAGGGCCAGCTTGTGCAGGTTGGGCGTGACGTCTTCACCATAAATGGTAAGCGACGGATCGCCGTTGCCTACGCTCCGGCCGCCAGCTTTCAGATCGCCGAAGATCTGATCGTAGGTGCGATTCTCTTTCAGGATGTAGATCACATGGTGAATCGGGTTGGCGCCAGCCCGAAAGGTGATCTTGCCGGGATCGGAGAGAAAGAGATTGCTCTCCTTGACCCGTTGGGTCAGATCTGGCAAACCTTTCTCCACGGTGCGAAAGTTCAAGCGCGAGAGCGAGCCGTACATCAATGTCGGGATGTAGGGATGCTCGCGGCGCCGGCGTTCGCTCTTGAGCTGGCTGATGCCGCTATTCGGACCGGTGCTTTCTCCCTTGGCGGTGGCGATCAGCAGGTCGTCTCCATGGACGGCCAGAGCGCTGGGATACCAGTCGGTCGGAATGAATCCGAGAGCTTCCTGGGGCAGCGGAAAACCGATTCCCGGCTTGGTCAGGGTCGCCGTGTCAAACACCGCGACCGCATTCAGCGAGGCATCCGCCACAAACAGCCGCGTGCCGTCGGCCGATCGCGCCAGGGCGCTGGGATACGTCCCGGCATGCTCCTGCCCGGGAAGGTTGGTGGAAGAAAGATGGACCACTTCTCCCGATGCCGCGTCGACGGTTGCCACGGCATCGGCGTTCGACAACGCCACGTAGAGCCACTTCTCGTCAGGGCTGAGCAGCAGGTCGGTGGGATGAGAACCGGGGGCGATCGGGTCTTTCGGTTCGAGCAGCGGTATCCAGCGGGTGACCGTTCCCTTCTCCAGATCAAGTTCCGCCACCCGCGAGGAATTCCACAGACTGCACCAGGCGCGGCGCCCGTCGCGCGTGGCGACCACGGTGTAGGGAAACGACGACGGAATCGTCTCATGGGTGCTGAGGTCGAACTGCCGCAGGATGTGCCCATCGCCGGAATCGAGCAGCACCGCGTTATCCGAAAGATTGTTGGCGACCAGTAATTTGTCGCCACTCTTGCCCGCAATCACGGCCAGGCCGGCGGGATACGGAATCGCGGTTCCCGTGGCGGTTTTGCGGACTCCGAAGGCGACCTTCCTGCCGGCGGCAATTTTCTGCGGCGCGATTTTTAGAAAACGTTCGGGGGTCACCTTGCCGCCTTCAAATTTGTAAACCGCGATGCCGTTGCCGGTATTAGCGGCCTTCGTGCCCGTCGGGTCGGTGATCGAGGCCATCGAGGCGAACAAATGACCGCCGTCCGAACTGAAGGCGAGACCGATGAAATAGCTTTGATGGGCGGTGTCGGAGAGGCGGGCATCGGGAAAATCGTTGAGCTGGTTGGTGGTGAGATCAAGAACGGTGATCGACTGATGGGCCTGGGTCCGCTGCGTGCCGTAGCCATCATTCAGTAACGCCGCGTAGCGGCCGTCCGGACTCAAAGCGATGGTCGCGGGAAAACTGTTCACCGCGCCAATCCGGCCGGGCGAAGGCGAGTTCAGCAGCTTGCTGGTGGGAAGGGGAATTTGTTTTGGCCGGGCTGAATCCTGAGCGGCAAGCGAAGAAAGAAAGACTGCGAGCAGGCAGATAAGGCCGGGCAGACGCTTCAAGATTCCTCCCTAAGAACTCTGAAGAACTTGTAGCACCGGCGTGGGCAAAAGAAAAGCCGCTGGCCCGATGAAGTCCCTATGCGGTCAGCAAAAACCGGTCGAGCTGCGCTCGACGGGACAGCCGAGGGCGGCTGTCCCCACGTGGTTCTGTTCGACGGGGCACGGAAGTCCAAACTAACCTGGTGTCGAACGTAGCACTTTAATGAGGGTCGGTAACTTCCTGATGCTCAGGCTGTTCGGGTGCGACGTTGTGACGAACGTCGGCGCCCCGCACCCAGAAGATCACGTCTTCCGCGATATTGGTGGCGTGGTCAGCAACGCGCTCCAGGTTGCGCGCCACCAGCAAGGCATCGAGGGCCTGGCGCGTCGTCTCGGGATGGTCGTTCATGGATTTCACCAGGACGATGAAGGCTTCGTCCTTCATGCGGTCGACCACGTTGTCCATTTCGAGCACTGCCTGCGCCAGCTCGGCCTTGCCTTCGATGAAGGATTCCAGAGCGCGGCGCACCATGGCGGAGACCGCCGCGGCCATGCGAGGGATGTCCACCGGAAGCTCGGCCTTGGGCAGGTCCACCATGTCCATCACGCGCTCGGCAATGTTCACCGCCTGATCGCCGACGCGCTCCAGATCGGCATTGATCTTGGTGACGGCGAGAATGAAGCGCAAGTCGACCGCCATGGGCTGCTGCATGGCGAGAAGGTCGAAAGCCATCTCGTCGATCTCGCGCTCGGTGAGATTGATCTGGGTCTCGCCGTCGAGCACCATGCGGCAACGGGTCAGGTCGCGTTCGATATACGCCTGGCAGGCGCGGTCCACGGCCTGCTCGGCCAGTCCGCCCATACGGAGCAAACGTGCCCGAAGTTCGTCCAGTCCTTGCAGAAAACGGGTGCGTGCCATTATCCAAACCTGCCTGTGATGTAGTCTTCCGTCCGCTTGTCGGACGGGGTGGTAAAAATCTTTTCGGTCTTATCGAACTCGATCAGCTTGCCCAGAAGGAAGAACCCGGTGAATTCCGCCACCCGCGACGCCTGCTGCATGTTGTGGGTCACGATCACGATGGTGAACTTTTCCTTGAGCTGGAAGATGAGTTCTTCGATCTTGCCGGTGGAAATCGGGTCGAGCGCCGAGCAGGGCTCGTCCATCAAGAGCACCTGCGGCTCGACGGCGATGGCGCGGGCAATGCAGAGGCGCTGCTGCTGGCCCCCGGAGAGGCTGGCGCCGGACTTCTTCTTCATCGTGTCCTTGACCTCGTCCCACAACGCGGAGAGGGCGAGCGAACGTTCGACGATTTCGTCCAGGCGCTTGTGATCGTGAAAGCCATTCAGCGTTAGCCCCGCAGCCACGTTGTCATAGATCGACATCGTGGGAAACGGATTGGCTTTCTGGAACACCATGCCGATGCGGCGGCGAATCTGCACGGCTGAAGTCCCGTTGTAGACGTCCATTTCGCCGATGCGCACTCTGCCTGTGGCCCGCGCTTCGGGAACGGTCTCGTGCATGCGGTTCAGGCAGCGCACGAACGTGGACTTGCCGCATCCCGACGGACCAATCACCGCCGTGGCGTGGTTGGCCGCCACGGTCATGTTGATGTCGTACAGGGCCTGGGTCTTGCCGAACCAGGCATTCAGCTTGTCGACTTGGATTCCGACGCCCATAGTCTCAGTTCGCTCCCTTGAGCATACCGCGGCTGGCCACCAATCGCACGGCGCCGACCGAAGCGACGATCAGCACGATCAGGATCAACGCTCCCGCCCAGGCCTGACGGTGCCACTCATCAAAGGGCGAAATCGCGTAGGTGAAAATCTGCAGGGACAGCGCAGCCGTGGGCTGGTTCATCTTCCAGTTCCAGTACTGGTTGCCGAAGGCGGTGAACAGCAGCGGAGCGGTCTCTCCCGCGACCCGGGCGAAAGCCAGCATCACGCCCGTAATCACGCCCGAGGTGGCGGTGCGCAGCGTGATCGAGAGCGTGGTGCGCCAGCGCGAAACGCCCAGACCGTAGGCCGCTTCGCGCACGATTTGCGGCACCAGCAGCAGCATCTCCTCGGTGGTCCGGGTAATGGTAGGAACCATCATGATGGCGAGCGCAACTCCGCCGGCCAGCGCCGAGAAATGTCCCTGGCTCAGCACCACCAGACCGTAGGCCACAATGCCCGACGATGATGGAAGGCACGCCGTTGAGCACATCTGCGGTGAAACGAATCAGGTTGCCGAAACGGGTCCCGCGTCCATATTCCGAGAGATAGATTCCGGCGCCAATTCCCAGCGGAACTCCCATCGAGCTGGCGATCAGCAGAATGTAGACCGATCCGGCAATGGCATTCGCCATGCCGCCCCCGGCTTCACCAGGAGGTTTCGGAATCTGGGTCAGGAAGGCCCAGTTGATGGAACCAATTCCCTTGTAGATCAGGTAGCCGAACACCGCTCCCAGCGGGAGAAGCACCAGGACCACGGCCCCGATCGCCGCCAGGGACACCAAGAAATTCAAGCCGCGCCGCCACAGGCTGATGGGAGCGTCGGCAAAATCCGCGGGAAGCATGATCTTGGTTGTGGTCTCAGGCATTGCCCCTCGCTGGCGTACCGCGGGTCACCGTCCACACCAGGAACTGCGCCACGATGTTGACGATGATGGTCACAATAAAAAGCGCCAGACCCACTTCGACCAAGGCGCTCAGGTAAAGGTCTCCGGTGGCCTCGCTGAACTCGTTGGCGATCACGCTGGCCATGGTGTAGCCGGGGGCGAACAGGGACTTGGCAATCTCGGGACGGTTGCCAATCACCATGGTCACCGCCATGGTCTCGCCCAGCGCCCGGCCCAGGCCGAGAATTACGCCGCCCATGATGCCGGCGCGCGCGTTGCGCAAAACCCCGGTGCGGATCATCTCCCAGCGCGTCGCTCCCAAGGCAAGAACGGCTTCGCGCTGCTGTTGCGGAACCGCGGTCATCACCTCGCGGGTGATTGAGGAAATGATGGGGACCACCATGATCGCCAGGATGATTCCCGCCGCCAGCATGCCGATTCCGTAGGGTGGTCCCTCGAACAAGGTCGTCCAGCCCAGATATTTTGCCAGCCAGGGCTGTACGTATTGCCGGAGCAGGGGGACCAGAACGAAAATCGCCCACAATCCGTAAATCACGCTGGGGATCGCAGCCAGCAATTCGGTAGTGAAGGCCAGGGCCCCCCGCAGCCAGCGGGGCGACATCTCGGTGATGAAGACGGCAACTCCGATGGCCAGCGGAACGGCGATGATTAACGCCAGGATCGAAGAGACGATGGTGCCGTAGACAAATGGCAGGGCCCCATATTGATCGTTGACCGGGTCCCACTCGCTGCGGAAAAAGAATTTCAGACCAAAGGCGTGCCAGGAAAGGTTCGACTTGGTAATCAGCTCGTAGACAATCAAAACCACAATCGCGATGACAGAAAGGCCGCAGCCGACCATCGCATAATAAAACGCGGCATCGGCGCGCCGGCTGTCCCCGGCATGGATCAGCCCCTGCACCTCGGCTCCGGTGCCTGCCGTAACTGCTTGTTCCGAAACGGGTTGCGGGCCTGTCAGTCGAGGCGCTCCTAAAGCTCGATTAGCCATTTCGGGCAAGGTAGCACGATCGTGTTACAGCAGTGTTAAAATACAGGTTTGACCCTGCTTCAGGGAAGCTTCTGTCAGGGGGCCGGGAAGTCTTATTTCGCTGTTCCCCGAATTCCCAGGTTCAGTCAATCGCAGTTCAGCAACAAGTGATTCAATCGTATTATCTCAGACCCCAGGGTTTCTGACCGTATGCTGCTGGCCCCCGAACATACTCGTGCTACTTTCCGCAAACTGGCCCGGCAAATGGCGAAGCTCGCCGACAAGCCGGCGCCGGAGAACGTCCATAAATTCCGCACTTCGAGCCGCAGAGTGGAAGTGTTGGTTGCGGATTTGGCCGAGAGCCGCAGCGGCAATGACAAGAAGCTGCTCAAGCTTCTGGGACGCCTGCGAAAAAAGGCGGGGCGGGTGCGCGACCTCGACGTGCAGAGCGCCGCTTTGCGGAGCCTGAAGATCGCGCAGGATTCCAGGCGCAAGGCGCAACTGATGCGAACCCTGGCCGAGGAACGCGACCAGCGGGAACAGAAGCTGGCAAAGTCGCTGGACAAGCAGACCGTCGCCGAGGTGCGCAAGCGCCTGAAGCGGAGTGCGGCCAGCCTGGAGATTCCGCAGAACGCTGACCCTCTGAGGCTGGCCCGGCAACAGCTGGGCCGCCTGGAAACGGACCAGGGCGCGGTGACCGAAAAAACCCTGCACCAGTTCAGGATTGCCGGAAAACGGGCACGCTATGTCGCGGAACTTGCGGGCAAGAATCCCGAGGCCGTCCGCCTGATTGCGCTGCTCAACCATATGCAGGACGTGATCGGCGACTGGCATGACTGGGTCCAGCTGGCGGACAAAGCGGAAAAGCTGTTCGGAGGGGTGCAGGATTCCGCCCTGGTGGCGGCGTTGCGCAACATCACGCGGGCCAAGTTCCGCCAGGCGGTGAATACTCTCGCCGAAACCCGGGCCGCGCTGGCGGGGAAAAAACCGCTATCGCTCATGTCCGCCGGCCGCGAGCCCTCGCGGCCAGGTCCCACGGCAGCATCGGCCGTCGCCTGACCGTTTCACGCTTTAATGGAGCACGGGCGTCCTCGCCCGTGCATTCTGCTAGACGGGCAGGACGCCCGTCCTCCACCACCGGATTCCTGCCACCAAAAGCCTGGCAAATCCAATTGCCACCGGACCTCATCTAATAACTCGGAGAAAAACAACCCTTGAGGTCTCGAATTGTCGTCTTTATCGCGGTCATTCAAACCGTCTTATTTTTGGCGCACTGGTTCTTGTATGAGACCTGGACGGCCTTCTGGGCCGCGCCGGACCCATCGCGGATTTCCGGCCTGCAAATAACCCTGGCCCTGCTCTCGGTCAGCTTCGTGCTGACTTCCCTGCTGGCCTGGCGCTCCTCGCATGTTCTGGTGCGTGTGCTTTACACCATTTCCGCGGTCTGGCTTGGGACCCTGAGTTTCTGTTTCATGGCGGCTTGCGCGTGCTGGGCAATTTATGGAAGCGCGCGGCTGTTCGGAATGCATCCGGACCGGCGGGAGCTGGTGGTTGCCCTCTTCGCTCTCGCCCTCCTCGCCAGTTTGTACGGCGTGGTCAACGCCGCCTGGACCCGGGTGAGACGAGTCAGCGTCAAACTGGCGAATCTGCCGGAATCGTGGCGCGGACGGGTGGCGGCGCTGGTGACCGACACTCATCTCGGGCACGTGCGCGGCTCCGGATTCATGGGACGCATTGTCACCACCCTCACCCGGCTGCGGCCTGACATCGTCTTCATTGCCGGCGATATGTACGACGGAACCGTGGCTCGCGTGCGCGAGCTGGCCCACCCCTGGGCGCGGCTGGCAGCTCCGCTGGGAGCTTTTTTCGTCCTGGGCAATCACGAGGAGTTTACCGATTCCACCAAATACCTGGACGCCGTCGAGCACTCGGGGGTGCGCGTCCTCAACAATGAAAAAGTGACGGTCGATGGCATGCAGATCGTGGGCGTGCACTACCGGGACTCAACCAATGACGATCATTTTCGCTCCGTCCTGCGGCACGCGGACGTGGATCGAGACCGCGCCAGCATCCTGCTCACTCACGCGCCCGACCGGCTGAAGATTGCCGAGGAAGAGGGCTTTTCCCTGCAGCTCTCCGGCCACACTCATGGCGGGCAGTTCTTTCCTTTCACCTGGATCACCTCGCGCATCTACGGCAAATTCGTCTACGGATTGCAACGTTTAGGCAATCTGATCGTCTATGTCTCGTATGGAGCCGGAACCTGGGGTCCGCCACTGCGCCTGGGCACGACGCCTGAGATTGTGCTGATCCAGTTCGACTGATGTAGGCGCGAGCGTCACGCTCGTGCCGCCACCGGCTCGGGCGGTCTAAGGCTCTGTCGGTCTACGGAAGCGGTGAGTAGCCCAAAACCAGCGAGGCTCCGCCTCGCCAGCACGAGCGAGGGCGCTCGCGCCTACATTGCCGCGACGGTACAATGTCGAAGCTTATGCGCATGCTGCTGGACATTTTCGCGCAGATCTTTCGCACGCTATGGGCGCACAAACTGCGCTCCTGCCTCACCATGTTCGGGATTGCCTGGGGAGTGGGGTCGTTGTTGCTGCTGGTGGGGCTGGGCGAAGGCTTTCGATCCGGCAACAAGCGCCAGATGGCCGAGTTCGGCAAAGACATCATGTTTATTTTCCCCGGGCGGGCTCCGGCCATGGCAGGCAGCATGAACTCCGCGCGCTCCTATCTGCTCGACTACCAGGACTATCTGGACATCCGCCAGGCCCCGCACGTCCGCAATGCCTGCCCCATCATCCAGCGCGATGACGTGCGGGCGGTCAGCGAATTCGCCAACGCCAACGGCGAGATCCTGGGCACGGAGCCGCAGTTGAATGAGATCAGCTACCTTCCCATCAAGCAAGGCCGCTGGCTGAACCGGATGGACGACACCGAAAGGCGCAACGTGATCGTCCTGGGGGACCAGCTGACCAAGAACCTGTTTCCCGGACGCCCCGCGGTGGGTTCGACCGTTCTGCTGAACGGGCTCAGATTTGAAGTGGTCGGCGTGCTCGAACACATCGGCCGCGGCAACGACACCTGGCTGAATGTTCGCAGCTACATTCCCTTCCAGGTGATGGCCACGTACTTCCCGCTCAAGGGTGAGAACCACGAGAACTCGATTTCTTACGTCAACTATCAGCCGCGGGTAACGGACGAACACCTGCTGGCGGAGGAAGACGTCCACAAGATCGTGGCCCGCAATCATGGTTTCGACTGGAGAGACGAGAACGCTTTCGACGGCTGGGACACCATCCAGTCGTCCAAGATGATGGGGACGATCTTCAACGCCATGAACATGTTTTTGGGGACAGTGGGCATGGTGACGCTGGGGCTGGGCGCCATCGGGGTGATCAACATCATGCTGGTAACGGTGAGCGAGCGGACGCGGGAGATCGGACTCCGCAAGGCCCTCGGTGCCACCAAGCACAGCATCCTGCTGCAGTTTTTCCTGGAAGGACTGATCCTCACCCTGGGCAGCGGGCTGATCGGAATGGGACTGGCCGTCATCGCGATGGCCCTGCTGGGCAATATACAGGGCGTGGGCGGATTTGATCCTCCCAAGCTGGTGCCCATGTCGGCGATTCTGGCGATCGGCAGCCTGACGCTGGCAGGAGTCGTGGCCGGTCTTTATCCCGCGCGCAAGGCGGCCATGCTGCAACCGGTGGAAGCCCTCCGGCAGGAGTGAGACGGATTGAGTAATTGAGTAATTGGGTAATTTGAATTAATCCGGCGGATCGAAATTGAAATTACCAAATTACCCAATTACGAAATGACCCTATGTTTCGCGATCTGCTTCAGGAAGCCTATGACGCCATGCGGCACAATCGCCGCCGCACCGCGCTCACCATGCTCGGCATGGCCTGGGGCATCGCCACCGTGGTCATGCTGCTGGCCTGGGGCAACGGCTTTGGCCAGGCCTGCGCCAACATCTTCGCCAACTTCGGCACCAAGCTGGTGATCGTCGTGCCCAATCGCACCTCCACCGAGGCGGGTGGACAGAAGGCGGGACGCGCCATCCGCTTCACCCTGGAAGACGTGGACATGCTGACCACCAACCTTCCCCAGATTTCTCATATCACGCCCGAAGCCAGCAAGCAGGCCAGCACCCAGTACGAGACCCGGACTTTCACCTTCAGTGTCACCGGCAACTATCCTAACGTGGCTTCCATTCGCTCGCTTACCGTGGGACAAGGGCGTTTCTACAATGCGGAAGACGAGATGCAGCGCTCGCGCGTGGTGGTCATCGGGTCGGAGGCCAAGGAAAAGCTTTTCTCCGGACGCAATGCGCTGGGTGAACACATCCGCATTGACGGCCTCAGTTTCGAAGTCATCGGAGTGGTTAAGCCGAAAATGCAGGAAGGAAACAGCGACATCAACCGCACCCTCTACGTTCCCTTCACCACCATGGGCGACCTGAAAGACACGCGCTACCTCGATTCCATCTGGTTCTCTTACGCCACTCCCGAGTATGAAAAGCTGGAACAGACGGTGCGCACGCTGATGGCGACGGAAAAGAAATTCAACCAGGCCGACCGCCAGGCCGTGCTGATCTTCAACCTGATGACCCAGATGCACCAGTTCGAAATCATCACCTTCGGCCTCAAGATTCTGCTGGGCTTCATCGGCACCCTTACGCTGGGTATCGGCGGCGTCGGCCTGATGAACATCATGCTGGTTTCGGTGACGCAACGTACCCGCGAGATCGGGGTGCAAAAGGCGCTGGGAGCGCGGCGGCGCTACATTCTGCTGCAATTCCTGGCCGAGGCCCTGACCATCACTTTCATCGGCGGAGTGCTGGGAATCATCCTGGCTTATGCGGTCGCGCTATCCGTGGGCCGGCTGACTCTGTACAGCGCCTTCGCCAAAAATGGCGAGGCCGGCGACATCCGCCTGATCATCGCTCCCGGCACTCTGATCGCGGCCACCCTCATCCTCGGCGCCGTGGGCCTGGTCAGCGGCATGGTGCCGGCGATCCGCGCCTCCCGCCTGGATCCGATCGAAGCTTTGCGCTACGAATAAAGGCGGTCGCGTGTAAACTCTTCAGTCGTCGGGCGCAGGCGCGAAGCGCCGAAGAATTTAGCCCGGAGCGTAAGCCCAGGGTAAGGCCGGGGAATGACAGAGCCCTGAAACGGCGAAAGAACCGGCGCCAAAAAAACTACAGGTGATGGAACAAACGCCGTCGGAGATGGCATGAAATTCGCTAAGATCGTCTTCTGGATTGCAGGCATCTGGGGTGTGCTGACCCTGACCCCGCTCTACTTCATTTTCAACCTGATCGGTCAAAAGGATCCCCCGCCCATCACCCACCCGGCGTTCTTCTACGGGTTCGTCGGAGCGGCATTAGCGTGGCAGATCGCATTTTTCATCGTTGGCACCGACCCGGCGCGCTTACCGGCCGCTGATGATTCCGTCCGTATTCGAAAAATTCAGCTACGGGATTGCCGTGGTCATCCTGGTCGTACAGGGACGCATGCGCTCGTCCGATCTATTATTCGGCGGCGTCGACCTGCTGCTCGGCCTGCTGTTCGTGATGGCATACCTGAAAGCGCCGCGCCGAGAATCGCCCCGAACCACGTAGGGGCAGGTGTCCCACCCGCCAAATCGAGCACAGCTCGACACTGCTTCTAGAGAGTGGCAGAGCAACCTCTCGCGGAGTTGCGCTCCGCCGGACATATGAGGACATCCGCCACTACGTGGTTCGTGGCGACTCGCTCTATAATCGTACGGCTCACTGCCGGCTTCAGAGGATGCAACCCATCGACAATCGCGAACCCCGCCGCAACTGGTGGAGCCGCGTCCTGACCGACGTACACTTTTGGGTTCCGGTGGCCGTCCTGATCGGTGGTCTGCTGCTTCTGGAATCCATTCACTAACGCTGTCGAGAATTCCGCGAAACTATGCGATCTGTGCTGACGCCCGCGAACGAAACTGCTGCGTTGGAGCTCTCGCGTCCGGCGGAAGCTGCAGGCGCTGGGAATTCTTTCCGGGTTCACGGCGGGCGCCTGGCTCGGCGCCGCCGAAGCGCCGACGAAGCTGGTCTCGGTGGGGGTGTCGCCGATCGTGATTTCGCTGATCATGGTGACCGGAGTTTTTCTGGCGCGCTGGAGTGTGCCGGCTCTGATCCTGGGCACTTCGTCGGTTCGCGCCGACCTGCGCCGCGCGCCTCACCTCATCATCTGGGCGCTCCTCGCAGGATGCCTCTGGGCCGTGGCCAACACCATGACCATCTTCGCCATCCGCGATATCGGCCTGAGCATCGCGTTTCCTCTGTGGAATTCCAACAGCCTGCTCGGCATACTCTGGGGTTTCATCTTCTTCAACGAGCTGCGCCAGGCCGGCTGGCGCCGGTGGACGGGCGTTCTGGGCGGGGCGCTGGTGATGTGCGTGGGCGCGACCCTGCTGGCCATTGCGTCCTCGACCCAGGCGCCCGCGGCCCACTCCATGCGCGGCGTTTGGGCTGCGCTCGGCGCCGGCATCCTCTGGGGAACGATGTATATCCCTTACCGCAAGGCTTATCTCTCGGGCATGAATCCGTCTGTCCTTTGTCACGTTCTTCACCTTCGGAGAACTGGGGATGATGGCTGCTCTCGCCATCGGATATCTTGGCCTCTCTCCGCTCTGGCATGAACTGAGCCGCGCGCGGGATGTACTCTTCTGGCTGATGCTGGGCGGCTTCATCTGGGTGATCGGTGACGTCTTTCAGCAATATGCCGCGAAGTACGTGGGCATCAGCCGCGGCATACCGTTATCCAATTCCAATCAACTCTGGGGATTGTTGTGGGGCATTTTTGTTTTTGGTGAGCTCCGCGGCAGCGCTGCGACCACCTATATCCAAGTGGTCGGAGGTTCGCTGTTAATGATGTTGGGAGTGGGAGCCATCGCCTTTTCGTCCGCCGCAGGCAAGGAGCAGGCCAAATGGCAGGAAGCCGCACGCCGCGAATCGCGGCGTTACAACCTTGCAGAAGATTTCGTTCAAGCCCGCATGCAAGGCAAGCAAGTGGCGGGCGAAGTGCGGCCACCGCGCACCGTGTGGGACTGGCTGCTGGTGGCCGTCGCCACCGGCATTTTCGTGTTCTTTGCGACTATGGCGCGCGCGCCGCGCATGGCTTTCCATTGGGGGCCAGCCGTACTGCTGGTGGCAGCGACCGTGGCTCTGCTCCTGGTTTGTGGCACAACCCTGTGGCGGACCACCCGCTTCAACTGAACCCATCGTGAATCCCTTGCCCAAGGTTGATCTGGTCGGCGTCGGACTGAATGCTACCGACATGCTGATCCGTCTTCCGCACTATCCTGCGCTGGGATCCAAAGTAGAATTTCGTTCCGCCGAAATCCTTCCTGGCGGCCAGGTCGCAACCGCGGTTGCCGCCTGCCGGCAGTGGGGTTTGCGCACGCGCTATGTGGGCAAGATCGGCGACGACAGCGCCGCTGCGATTCATCGCGCCGAGTTCGATCGCCTGGGTGTCGAGGCCCATCTCGTCACCGCCGCGGGATGCGCCAGCCAGCAGGCGGTCATCCTGGTCGACGACGCGGGCGAGCGCACGGTTCTGTGGAAGCGCGACAACCGACTGACCCTGCTGCCGGAAGAACTACGACGGGAGTGGATCAGCAACGCCCGCGCCCTGCACGTCGACGGTCATGATACGGCCGCGGCCGTCGCCGCCGCAGGCTGGGCCCGCGCAGCCGGCGTCCCCGTGATCGCCGATCTGGATGACTTGTACCCGGGCGTTGAAGCGCTGTTGGAGAAAATTGACTACCTCATCACCAGCCGCGACATTCCGGGACGCCTGACTGGCAAGCCGGACCTGCGCCAGTCGCTCCCCGAAGTTCGGAAGCGTTACGGCGGCCGCCTGGCCGCGGCAACGCTGGGTCATGGAGGCGTCCTGGCCTGGGATGGCGCGCGCTTCCACTACGCTCCCGCATTTCAGGTGAACACTTTGGACACCACCGGCGCCGGCGATATCTTTCACGCCGGATTCATCTATGGATTGCTCCAGGAATGGCCGCTGCCCCGCCAGCTCGACTTCGCCTGTGCCGCGGCCGCGCTGAACTGCACCGCATCCGGCGCTCGCGGAGGCATTCGGCCGGTCAAGGAAATTGAAGAACTGGTGGCCAAGGGCGCTCGACACCCGGCTGAGTTTGAAATCCCGGTTTAGTTTGAATCAGGTTCTTCCGCGTCAAACCGCTGGCCTGATGCGCGTTCGCAGCATGCGGGTCTAAAATACAAAACAGAGGTAAGTCTGATGCCAACCCAAACTGAACCCAAACCCGACTCCGATTCGCGACAGGCGGTCGAACATGTCGCGGGAGCCCACCGACTGCTGAAAACTCTGCAGGAAAAAATCGGGGAACATCCTGAAATTGGGCAAGCGGTCAACAAGCTGGAGATGGCCCTCGCGATCCTCGAAATTAAGACCGGCGGAATGCTCTAAGAGACAGCGCTTATTACCCTGAACCTCTACAACCTGTCATCCTGAGCGATCCTGCTCCTTCGCTTGCGACGGAGCAGGTGAGTCGAAGGACCCCTGGCAGCTTAACGGCCGCGCGCACTCTGGCTTTTAGTCACACCGCGAATGGAGTGGATCGGGTAGGGGGCCTTCGACTTCGGCCGTGCGTTCGCCAGCGAACGCGCGGCCTGCGCTCAGGATGACAGCGACTTACCGCAGCGCCGTAAACAGCGCTTCCTTCCAGCGCCGGGTGTCGATGGTCCAGCAGACTTTGGCCCTGGTTCCCTTCCGCAACGCGTCTGCCCAGACGGTCTGGTTCCGTTCGTCCGCCGCCACGTTGAGGCGATCCACAACCGTCATCCCCCGGGTCAGTTCGCTCCGGGTTTCGATCTCCACGTAGTGTTCGCTCCACTGGTTGCCGATCGTCGGATCAAGCGCAACGCTCATCGCCACTGGATCGGGCAAGGCGATGCCGTCCTCGCCAGTCTGTTCCTTGTAAGCCTCGCGCGCCCGGCTGTTGCATTCGATGGCAAAACGGGCCAGTTCATTCTTAAATCCGAGGACGTGCGCGATGTCAGCCTCGCTGAGAACGGCATCCCCGCGACAGGTTTGCCAGCCAACCAGTTCCACCGGCAACCCGCTGAGCATGACGATTCGAGCCGCCTCGGGATCGACCCAGATGTTGTACTCGGCCGCCGGGGTCACATTGCCTTCGCAGCAGGGAGCGCCTCCCATCACCACACAACGCCCGACCTGAGCCGAGAGACTGGGTTTGCGGGTCACCGCCAGGGCCAGATTGGTGAGCGGCCCGAGGGTCACCACCACGATTCCAGGATTGCCTGCGATGGCTCGCGATGATGGCATCGACGGCGGGCATCGTTTCCGGCTTCTGGCGCGGCGCCGGGTAGCCGTGATCTCCCAGCCCGTCCCGGCCGTGAAACCAGGTCGCACTCTGATGGGCACGCTGCAGCGGCTTTTGCGGCGCCGCTAAAGACCGGGACACTAGCTCCGCAGAGTTCCACGGTGTAGAGGGCGTTGCGCGTTGCCTGTTCGACTTCGACATTTCCCGCTACGGTTGTGATCGCGGCGATCCTCACGTCAGGAGCGCGGAGGGCCATGATGATGGCCACGGCGTCGTCAGAGGCGACGTCGGTGTCGATGAGGAAAGCGCGCGGCATCCGCGTAGGATAACAAACCGCTAAACCACCCTCCGGAGTGTCCTAGAATGAATAGAAAAGGCACCATATGAAACCCGCGAAAAAACGACGGCAAAGGAAGAAAACGAGAACCTGGACGACTCCCGTGGTTCTAGGGTTGATGCTGTCAGCAGTCGGAGCACTGGGTGTAATCGAGCTAAGACCACAAATAAGCGTGTCCCCGAAGCCGGAAAGAGCCACAAATCAACCCTTTTCAGCTCCATTCGAGCTTACAAATACAGGATATTTAGCCTTTCACGTTGACCACGTTGTCGTGATATTACCAACGGTCGATTACCAGGGACGCCTTAGCATGCACGATTCGATGATCGGCAACGTCGACTGGGACGATTTCGATTTGGACCGCGGGTCGACTAAGACCATCTATCCGTACTTTGCTAATGGCGTGCCGACGAAAGCAAGTATCGTTATCGCAGTAGATTACAGATATTTCTGGGTAAACGGCCGGTGGTTAACCAACTTTGACGGAACTCACATTGATAACTGGCAGTGGGCGAAGCAGCCGATAAAAGCAGACGACAAACCAAACCTAAATCGCATCGTTGACGAGGCCATTCGCAAACACCGGCAAGCCAATAGCCATTAGAAGCTGGAGGTTTGAGCACTTTTTCTCGTCTTGACTAGTTATCTGACTAGTCATACCATGAAAAGGAGAGAGAGAGCTAACAAGGATGAGTGACTGGCAACTGCAGGACGCGAAAGCGCGCTTTAGCGAGCTGTTGAATATTGCCCTGAAGAATGGCCCCCAGGTCGTCACCCGGCGCGGGATTGCCGCGGCGGTGTTGGTTCCTATCGACGAATGGCGCCGCTTGCAGGAGTCCTCCCGGCCCAGTCTGAAGGCTCTTCTTCTGGAGCCTGGCCCGCGCTCTGAAAACCTGGTTCCACAACGTCGCAACCTTCGACGACGAGCACCCGTGGAGTTCGGTTGAAGCGTTATCTGCTCGACACCAACGTGGTTTCGGAGTTGCGGAAGCCCCGACCGCATGGCGCGGTGCTGGCTTGGATAAACCGCTTGCAAGCCGACCAGATTTTCCTCTCTGCCGTGAGCCTCGGCGAACTGCAGACCGGCGTCGAACTCACCCGCCGGCAGGACCCGGCGAAAGCCGCCGAGATCGAATTCTGGGTTGACCGACTGGCCGAGTCCCTCCAAGTGTTGCCGATGGACGTCCCCTGCTTCCGCGAGTGGGCGCGACTCATGGAGGGCAAGGGGGAACGCCTCATCGAGGATGTCATGATTGCTGCCACTGCCCGCGTTCACGGCCTGACCATCGCCACTCGCAATGAAAGAGACTTCAAACCGCTGGGCGTGCCGGTGCTGGATCCTTTCAAGACTCCGCACTAGGTCTGTGTCCCACAGTACCTGCCCGCGCGGTACACTATTGCCCTCGCCATGCCGACTTTAGCCGCGGTCGATATCGGATCGAACTCCGTCCGTCTGAAAATCTCCCGCCTTTCCGGACGGCGTCTGGTCGAAATTCACGAAGATCGCCAGGTCACGCGTCTGGGCGACAGCGTCTTTCGCACCGGATTCCTGTCGCCCGAGGCCATCGACGATACGGTCAAGGTGCTGCGGCGCTTCCATCGTGCGGTGCAGCAGGAAGGCGCGGACACCGTGCGCGTAGTCGCCACCAGCGCCCTGCGCGACGCCCGCAACTCGCGCGCCTTTCTGGAGTGGGTGCGCTCGGCGACGGGTTGGAAAGTCGAAATCATCTCGGGACTGGAAGAGGCACGGCTGATTCACCTCGGCCTGGTGTCCAGCCTGCGAATGAGCGCCGCCACCACGCTCATGGTCGACCTGGGAGGCGGAAGCTGCGAGCTGACCATCTCCGGCAAGGGCCACATTCGCGACACCGTGAGCCTGCCGCTGGGCGCGGTGCGCCTGACCAATGAGTTCCTGGCGCATGATCCGCCGCGCAAAGCTGAGTTGCGGCGTCTGCGGGGATTTGTGGAGAGGGAAATTGGGCGGATTTCTGACCGGATTGCCCGGTCCCGGCCAAGAATCGTGATCGCGACCTCGGGCACGGCAGCCTCCCTGGCCACGGTCTGCCGCGGCTTGTACAAGACCAAAGGCGCGCGCGCCACCGCGGTTTCGCGCACCCAGATGCGGCGCATTGCCAAGATGCTGGCGCGCCTGCCCATGGCGAAGCGCAAGGAGCTTTCCGGCGTCGGACCCCGGCGCGCGGAGATCGTGGTCGCAGGCGCGGTGGTTTACGCCGAACTTCTGGAACGCTGCCAGCTGCCGGGCTTCCGCTATTCCCCGCTGGGACTGCGCGACGGACTGCTGGCCCAGATGGCCGCGGAGTACGATCGCAGCACCCGTTCGGGAAAGCACATCGAATCGGAACGCTGGGACTCGATCCGCGCCGCCGTCGCGCATTACCGCGTGGATATCGACCATGCGCTGCAAGTCCGGCAATTCGCCATGCACTTGTTCAAGACTTTGAAGATCGCTGCACCGCCTGCCGCCGGAGTATGCGGAATGGGTATCGGCGGCGGCGATGCTTTACGAGGTCGGCGACTACGTCAATCGCAACGGCCGGCACCGCCACGCCTACTACATCATCGCCCACTCGGAAATCCTGGGATACACTCCCGAGCAACGGCGAATCATCGCCGCTACGGCGCGCTATCTGGGCAAGTCACGGCCCGCGCCGGGAGACACCGCCATGAAAATCCTGCCGCCGGACGACCGGGAATTCGTGCGCAAGGCGTCGCTGCTGCTGCGGCTGGCGCGGGCGCTGAATCTCGGGCGCAGCGGCGCGGTGAGCGGGGCCCGGGTGCGGGTGGGCCGGAACGAGGTCAGCCTGACGCTTCGAGCCAAGCCGCGCGCCTCCGTGGACCTGGAATTGTGGGCGGTGGAAAAAGAGAAGGGTTACTTCCGCGAAGTCTTCGGCCGCGAGCTTTCCGCTGCCGCGGCATAGAGCGTGCGCAGAATCTTGGGCGTGAGGCACCAGGTAAGCGACGCCGCATTGCGATTCATTTCCGTCCGCGCCACCGCGCCTTTTTTGAGCTCAACCGTCGCTTCGCAGCCGCTTTCACTGATGGCCCGGCCCAGGAATTCGCTCAGGCTCGGGTTGTGGCCAACCACCATGATGGCGTCGTGCCGGGCGTACTTGTCGAGCATGCTTGCGGAAATCCGCAAACGAGGCCGTGGGCCGCAACGCATCTTCCAGTTGCAGTTTGCCCTCATGACCCATCTCGTTGCCCACCAGCGAGGCGGTCTGCGCCGCCCGCTTCAAGGGACTGGAAATAATAACGTCCACCTGCACGTCCAGCGCTGCCAGGGCGCGGCCGACGTAGCCGCACTGCTCGATGCCGGCCTGGTCGAGCGCGCGCTTTTCATCCTTCTTGGGATTGCTTAGCGGTTCGCCGGCGCTGGCGTGACGCAGGAAATAGAGAATCATTGCGCTTTACCGTTCCTTACTCATCACTACCCGGCGGGCCTTTCGGGGCGCGGGCACGGGCATGGCTTCCGCGGCCTGCCGGCCTTCAGCCAGTCCGAGCAGAAAGTCCTGCGCGCTGAAGGCCAGGGCTCCCGACCGGCGGCTTGCGCTTTCCCTCGGCCTGCCAGGTGCGCACATAGGCAGCATCCTTCCGCAGCACGCGCGACTTCAGGTTGTCCACCAGGTAAGCATCCAGGATCTCATGCCGCACGCGCTCGCGGGCCAGCGCATCTTTCAAGGGAAACATGACCTCCACGCGTTCGTAAAGATTGCGCGGCATCCAGTCGGCGCTGCTGAGATAGACCTCTTCCTGGCCGCCGTTGGCAAAGTGAAAGATGCGGCTATGCTCGAGAAAGCGGCCCACGATGCTGCGCACCCGGATGCGATCGCTGACGCCGCGCACCCCGGGACGCAGGGCGCACATGCCGCGCACGATCAGGTCAATCTCGACTCCCGCCTGCGAGGCGCGATACAGGGCCATGATGATGTTCTTATCGAGCAAGGCGTTCATCTTGGCAATGATGCGCGCGGGACGTCCGTGGCGGGCATGCTCGGCTTCGCGCTCGATCAGCCCCAGGCAGCCTTCCGCCAGATCCAGCGGCGCCACCAGCAAGGGCGCATAGTTGGGATGTTCGGCGTAGGCGGTAAGAAAGCTGAAAACGTCATGCACCGCGCTGGTGATTTTCGGATCGGCGGTGAGCAGGCTCAAGTCGGTGTAGATCCGCGCGGTGCTGGCGTTGTAGTTTCCGGTCCCGAGATGGGCGTAGCGGCGGGTCACGCCATCGGAATCGCGGCGCACCAGCAGCGACAATTTGCAGTGCGTCTTCAACCCCACCAGGCCGTGGAACACCTGCACCCCGGCATCTTCCAGATCGCGCGCCCAGCGAATGTTGGTGTCTTCATCGAAGCGGGCCTTCAGCTCCACCACCGCGGTGACTTCCTTTTTTTCCGCGGCGGAAATCAGCGCCGGAACAATCAGCGAATGCTCGTTGGTGCGGTACAGCGTCTGCTTGATGGAAAGCACCCGCGGGTCCTGGGCCGCGGCTTCAATGAAGGAGACCACCGCATCGTAGGAGTCGAAGGGATGGTGCAGCAGCACGTCGTGGCGGCGCAGCTCCTCGAACAGGTCCTGCGACTTCGCGGTCAGCCGCAGTTCGCGCGGAGAAAACGGCCTGAACTTGAGGTCCGGGTGCGCCGTCTGTTCGTAGATGTTGAACAAGCGCGACAGGTTCACCGGCCCGTTCACGGAAAAAACCTGCCAGGGCTCCAGTTCGAAGTTGGTGCGCAGGCGTTCGATGATTTCGGGATCGGCATCGGCTTCGATTTCCAGCCGCACCGCATCGCCCTTGCGCCGATTGTGCAGCTCGGTGCGCACCGACTCCAGCAGGTTGCGCGATTCTTCTTCCGCCAGGTAGAGATTGCTGTTGCGGGTGACGCGGAACGCCGTGGAAGAAACAATGTCGTAGCCGTGATACATCCGCGAGGCATGAAAGGCGACCAGGTCGGCCAGAAAGATGAAGTCGTCGGTCCCGTCCGAGGGCAGCCGCACCAGGCGCGGCAGGGCGCGCGGCACGGTGACCACGCCGGTGTAGGTGAGCGCCGAACGCCGGCGGCGGCGCAGCAGGAACGCCACGCACAGCGCCTTGTTGATCACCCGGGGGAAAGGATGCGCCGGGTCCACCGTGACCGGCGTCAGCAGCAGGTCGAGTTCCTTCTCGCAGTATTCTTCGACGAAGGCGCGGGCCCGTGAATCCAGTTCGTGAAACCCCAGAACGCGGATCCCATGGTCGGACAGCGCCGGGCGCAGCTTGTCGTTCCAGCAGCGGTACTGGTCATCCACAAACTCGTGGGTGTCGCGGGAAACGACTTCGCGTTCCTCGACCAGGGTAAGTCCATCCGGCCCGGCTTCGGTGTATCCGTCTTCAATCTGCTGCACCAGCCCGGCCACCCGCACTTCGAAGAATTCATCCAGGTTGCTGGCCGAAATGGAGAGGAACTTCAGGCGTTCGAGCAGCGGGTTGGTCTCATCCTGCGCCTCTTCGAGAACGCGGCGGTTGAAAGCCAGCCAGGAGGCTTCCCGGTTGATGTAGTAAGCCGGATTGTCCAGCGCGAGGCGTGCCATGATTCAGCGGAAACAGACAGTCTTCGGCCAGATGCCGGAGAAAGTATCAGAACAGTAACCGGATGGATGGGATGCCGGGCAAGCGGTCGAACGTTCTCAGCAGCAAGTCTGAACGACCCAGGGACGGAGTCCTGAAACTCGTCCCTGAGTCGCCATCTGTAAGCATGCGATCGCTACTGTACTAACTTGATGGCGCCCTTCACCTTCTCCGCGACATTTTCCGGCAAGGGTGCATAGGCTAGATCGGCAGTCATCTTCTGGCCGTCGTCCACCATCCAGTTAAGGAAGTCGGCGAGGATTTTCCCCTTGGCCGCGTCCTTGGACTTTTCCGGGATCAGCAGCCAGGTGAAGCTGGAGATCGGATAGGCATCCTTCCCCGGAGCGTTGGTGATGGAAACGCGGAAATCCGCCGGCATGCTCTTGGCGGAGGCCGCGGCCGCGGTCACGCTGTCAAGAGAAGCCTTCACGAAGACTCCGGCGGCGTTCTTCACGCTGCCGTAGTCAATCTTGTTCTGGACGGCGTAGATCAGCTCGATATAGCCGATCCCACCCTGCATCTGGCGGATCATTCCGGCAACACCTTCGTTGCCCTTGCCGCCCAGGCCGACCGGCCACTTCACCGAAGTTCCCTTGCCCGGTCCGCTCTGCCAATCCGGACTGACCTTGGAGAGATAGTCGGTGAAGATGTAGGTGGTGCCGCTGCCATCCGAACGATGGACGACGATGATGTTCTGGGCCGGGCAGCTTCACCCCGGGATTCGCCTTGGCAATCGCCGGATCGTTCCAGGTGGTGATCTTGCCCAGGAAAATTCCCGCCAGCGCCTCGGGCGTAAACTTCAGTTCGCCGGTAACCCCGGGAACGTTGTAGGCCGGAACCACCGCACCCAGCACGGTTGGGATATGCAGGATCTTGAATCTTGGCTTGGGCCAGCTGCTCATCGGTCATGGGGCCGTCGCTGGCGCCGAAATCCACGGTTTGCGCCAGGACCTGACGAATGCCGCCGCCGCTGCCGATCGATTGGTAGTTGAACTCAATATCCGGATGGGCTTTGTGGTATTCGCTGAACCACTTCTGGTACATCGGATTCGGAAAGGTAGCGCCTGCCCCATTCAAAGTGGTCTGGCCGAAAGCAGGTATAGCCAGAACAATGCAAAAAAGCGCAATGCGGCGTATCACGCGATGGTTCCTCCTTATTAATTTGATGGGGCAGTTTTACGCCGCGAATGTTACAGGATTGTTACAACGGGGTGAATTTCCGGTGAACCGGACCTCAAGTTCAGCTGCATAGCAGGCACCTGGCGCTGTCATCCTGAGCGGAGACAGCGCATTCGCTTGCGAATGCGCTATCGGAGTCGAAGGACCCCTGACAGCGTAACGACATTGCATCATCTTTGATCCGCGGGATGTTGGCGGTTTGCGGGTTTCGGGACACAGGCGTGGCGCTTATAGGGGTCCTTCGACTGCTTGGGGGCTTGGCTGCGCGAAGCCACCACTCCGCTGAGGATGACAGACTTGCGACCGCCAGATTGAAGATTCGCCCGCATTCAATCCCAACCTTCAATGACCCGCATCCAGGCGGGCAATTTCGTGGGTGAATAAAGTGTTCTTGGGGAATTCGTCACGCAGACTCGCCAGCAGTTGGCGGGCGCGGGTATCGTCCTTGTCGCGGACATAAGCGATGGCCAGCAGGATGCGCGCGAAGGGGCCGAGATACTGGCCATGATCGGCGGTCATCTGCAACTCCACGATTCCCTGCTTCTTGTCTCCCGAGACCCCGCCCATGCGCAGGAACCAGCGCACCGGCGCTGCCATGCTGCCAATGATGTACTTGCTGAATCCCGTAGCGACTCGCGCATCGTAGCAATTCGGGTCCACCGCCAGCAATTGGTCGGCCCAGTCGTTGGCCTCGCGAGTGTAATGCAGTGAGGCCATGTTCTTCTTTTCAATCAATGCGGCGTAGTCGGCCCGCAGTCCGGACGAGAGCGTCATGGCAAATAAGGCGTCGCGGTCCTTGAGATCGACCGCCAGACGAGCGCTTGCCAGGCCCTGGGCGTGGTCCAGTGCCGCATTAAACCGGTCGCGAACGGCGCTGTCTGGATCCTGCTTGTCCCGATCCAGGAACTTTTTGTCATTCTCGAAGAATTGGCCTTCCAGGACGCCCAGCCGATGAAATTCGGAGAACAGTATTCCCGCCGCTTCAGCCGTGGGCCCGACCGGATCTTGAGGATGCTCGCGCTCCCAGGAAAGAAACACCTGGTGCGCCTGATCGAAATCAAGGTTATAAAGCAGGCGGAATCCCTGGTCCAGTGAAGGACGCGGAGCAGGCAGGTCGGCGGCCAGGGCCGGGACAAGCCACATTGCCAGGCAGATTGCGCCGGGAAGCACCGCCCGCCCCATGGATTTGCTTAGATTCATTCTTGTTGAGGTCCGGGAAACCGCTGTATTGTGCCTCGGTTGCAGGCCGCAGCGCAACTTACTTAAAGCTTAGATGCCGGCCGGCGAAAGCTCGTCCGGAACTTGCAAAAAGTTTGTAAAACCTGACTCCACCTGCGCTCGAATCCCCAGGCATATCCAGGCCCTGGATTGATTTCGAATGACGCGGATTTCCCTTGACCAGAAACCATATTTCTGCAATTATCGAATTATGCCGATGGCCTCCCGTAAGGAAAGCAGCGAGAACGTCGCCAAGTATGCCGACATGCTGTCCGCCATGGGCACCGAGCCACGACTTCGCATCATCCGCTTGCTGCTATCCGCGCATCCCGACGGCTTGGTCGTGAGCGATATCCAGTCCGAGCTCGACATTCCCAACTCCACGCTTTCCCACCACCTGGAAAAACTGAAGAATGAAGACCTGGTAAACGTGCGCCGCGAAAGCACGTTCCTGCGCTACACGGCCAACGCGGAGGCCCTCCAGGAACTGCTGCAATTCCTCTACGCCGAGTGCTGCACCCGGAACAAAGCGGTCAAACCACAAACTATCGTCCAGCTTTGCAAATAGGAGAACCCCCATGAGCAGTACCGACCTCAAGAGCGTCATCAAGGAAAAATATGGCCAGGCCGCCCTGCGCGTGAACCAGGGTGGCAGTGGCTGTTGCGGCGCCACCGCGGCCATCGGCTCCGGTTGCGACCCGATCACTTCTGATCTCTACAACTCCTCCCAGGCGGGACAAGTTCCCGAGAAGGCCATTCTCGCTTCCCTGGGCTGCGGAAATCCCACAGCGCTGGCGCAACTGAATCCCGGAGAAGTGGTCCTGGATCTCGGCTCTGGCGGCGGCGTGGATGTTCTGCTTTCGGCGAAACGAGTCGGTCCCACCGGCAAGGCATACGGTCTCGATATGACGGATGAGATGCTGGCGCTGGCCAATGAAAATAAGCGCAAAGCCGGCGCGGAAAACGTCGAATTCCTGCGGGGCGAGATCGAGCACATCCCTTTGCCCGACAACTCGGTGGACGTGATCATCTCGAATTGTGTGATCAACCTTTCAGGAGACAAAGATCGTGTGCTGCGAGAGGCTTTTCGAGTGCTGAAGCCGGGCGGCCGCTTCGCGGTTTCCGATGTTGTTACCCGGGGCGAAATCGCGCCGGAGATTCGCCGCAGCGTGCTTCTGTGGGTCGGCTGCGTGGCGGGGGCGCTCGACGATGACGAATTTCGCAGCAAACTTGCTGCCGCCGGCTTCGAGCAAATCGACATTGAGCCGACTCGGATCTATCGCGCCGAAGATGCGCGCGAGATTCTTTCCGCGGAAGGCGTTGATGTGGACGCGATCGCGCCGCAGGTTGACGGCAAGTTCATGAGCGCTTTCGTGCGCGCCGTCAAACCAGCCGGAGCGCAGCGAAGGCATGCTGTGGACCGACCTGCTGCAACTAGGAGAAAACGATCATGCAAGGACATTACAACGTCTTGTTCCTGTGCACGGGCAATTCCGCGCGCTCCATCATGGCCGAGGCGATTTTGAACTTCAAGGGCCGCCCGAATTTCACCGCCTACAGCGCCGGAAGTCATCCCTCGGGAACGGTTCGACCGGAGGCTTTGAAGCAGCTCGAAATCGCGCACCTGCCCACCCAGGGTCTGCGCAGCAAGGCGTGGGATGAATTTTCCCTGCCCGGTTCTCCCCAGCTCGATTTTGTCTTCACGGTTTGCGATAACGCTGCCAGGAAGTCTGCCCCGTATGGCCAGGACAGCCGATGACCGCGCACTGGGGGGTTCCAGACCCGGCGGCAGTTCGCGGCAGCCAAGCGGAGATAGAACGAGCGTTTCGCGAAGCGTTTTTTATCCTGGACCGCAGGATCAGCCTGTTTCTCTGCCTTCCGCTTAAGAGTCTCGACCGCCTGGCGCTCAAGCGGGAGCTGGACAACATCGGCCAGACGATGACGCCGGTCCGGCACGAATAGCTGCTGCTTTCCCGCAACCGGCTGCGGTTCGGTCACCCTTGCCGCAGCACGAGGATTCTCCGAATGAAGGCAACCCGTCGTCTCGGTTTCCTGGACCGGTACCTGACCGCGTGGATCTTTGCCGCCATGGTCACGGGCGTCGTACTGGGCTGGCTGGTGCCTGGAGTCGTGCCGTTTCTGAATCGCTTCAACATCGGCACCACGTCGGTTCCGATTGCGGCGGGATTGATCCTGATGATGTATCCACCCTTCACCAAGGTGCGATACGAAGAGCTGCACCAGGTCTTTCGCAACAAGCGGGTGCTCGGCCTCTCGCTGCTGCAGAACTGGGTGGTGGGGCCGATTCTGATGTTCGTTCTCGCCATCGTGTTTCTGCGCGGATACCCGGAATACATGGCGGGACTGATCATGATCGGCCTGGCGCGCTGCATTGCCATGGTCATCGTCTGGAATGAACTGGCCCGAGGCGATACGGAATACGCGGCTGGCCTGGTAGCCTTCAATTCCCTCTTCCAGGTTTTTTTCTACTCGCTCTACGCCTGGGTATTCATTACCGTCCTTCCCGCCAAGCTCGGCCTTCGCAGCGCGGTGGTTAATGTGTCCATGGCGGAGATTGCGAAGAGCGTCTTTATTTATCTGGGAATTCCATTTCTCGCCGGATTCCTGACTCGCGTTGCCCTGGTTCGCGCCCGGGGGACCGATTGGTACAACCGGAATTTCGTTCCCCGCATAAGCCCGCTGACGCTGATCGCCCTGCTGTTCACGATTGTCGTGATGTTCTCGCTGAAGGGTGAATATATTGTTCGCCTGCCCCTGGATGTCCTGCGCATCGCCGTGCCGCTGCTGATTTACTTCGTGCTGATGTTTCTGGTGTCCTTTTACATGGGCAAGAAGCTGGGAGCGGACTATTCCAAGACCACAACCCTGGCATTTACCGCCGCTTCGAACAACTTTGAACTGGCGATCGCGGTTGCAGTGTCGGTATTTGGCATCAACTCCGGAGCCGCCTTCGCGGCCGTCATCGGGCCTCTGGTGGAAGTGCCGGTGATGATTGCGCTGGTCAATGTGGCTCTCTACTTTCAGCGTCATTATTTTCCCAACCCGCAAGCGGTCGCCATCGAGCCGGTTTGCTCGCCCAGTGCCCGCTAAGCTTGTTTGACTGCCCTCCCACCCTTTGTTACCTTCAAGGGTTTCCACTCCCTGAGTGCCTGCCCCTGTTCGCGGCGATGAAACAGAAACGAGAAGCTGATGGCCATCAAGTTCCGGGGAGTTGATTTCCTCGAATTCGATTCCCTGCTCACCGACGACGAACGCCTGGTGCGCGATACCACGCGTAAATTCATCGAAGACAATCTCATTCCCATCATCGAGGAGTGCAACCGCGCCGGCCGCTTTCCCCAGGAACTGGTCAAGCCCATGGCGGACCTGGGCCTCTATGGCGCCAGCCTCAAAGGCTACGGCTGCGCCGGGATGTCGAACGTCGAATACGGCCTGGTGATGCAGGAACTGGAGCGGGGTGACAGCGGCGTCCGTTCTTTCGTCAGCGTGCACTCGTCGCTGGTCATGTATCCCATTTACGCCTTTGGCAGCGATGAGCAGAAACAGGCCTGGCTCCCGGCCATGCAGAAGGGCGAGAAGATCGGCTGCTTCGGCCTGACCGAGCCCGACTTCGGTTCCAATCCCGGCGGCATGCGCACTCGCGCCAAAAAGTCGGGCAAGGAATACATCCTCAACGGCGAAAAAATGTGGATCACTTCGGGCTCCATCGCCGACGTCGCCGATCATCTGGGCCAAGGTGGAAGACGAAGACAACAAGATCCGCGGCTTTCTGGTCGAAACCGATCGCCCCGGCTTCCGCGCCGAGGACATTCACGGCAAGTGGTCGCTGCGCGCTTCGGTCACGTCCAGCCTATCCCTGCAGGACGTTCACATCCCGGAATCGAATCTGCTGCCCAAAACCGGAGGCCTGAAGTCTCCGCTCATGTGTTTGAGCCAGGCGCGTTACGGCATCGGATGGGGCGCGATCGGCGCCGCCATGGCCTGCTACGACTGCGCCCTGCAATACTCACTGTTCCGCAAGCAGTTTCACGATCAGCCCATCGCCTCGCACCAGCTGGTGCAGGAAAAGCTTACCTGGATGATTTCTGAAATCACCAAGGCCCAGTTGCTGGCGCTGCAAGTCGGACGCCTCAAAGACAAAGACAAGGCCCGGCCGCAGCATATTTCCATGTCCAAGCGAAACAATGTCTGGATGGCGCTGGAATGCGCCCGCATGGCCCGCGACATCCTGGGCGCCAACGGCATCGCCGACGAGTACCCCATCTTCCGCCACATGGCGAACCTGGAATCGGTGAAGACCTACGAAGGCACGCACGACATTCACACGCTGATCATCGGGCAGAGCGTGACCGGCATCGATGCGTTCTAAATAGTTCCCGTGTGGGGCGGGCGCCCTCGCCCGCCGCCTTTGATTCTGGTTTTGTTCCGCAGAGAGTGGAAGCACTTTTCGAGTCAACAACCTAACGTCA
The DNA here is from genome assembly GCA_963734455.1 of Terriglobia bacterium. Lineage (GTDB taxonomy): Bacteria > Acidobacteriota > Terriglobia > Terriglobales > Acidobacteriaceae > JAIQFF01. The sequence continues at coordinate 1,016,230 of CAVTHC010000003.1, read as the reverse complement.
AAGGCGGCGGGCGAGGGCGCCCGCCCCACACCAACCCGCTCGTAACTTTCCCTTCCCTGGTCCATCGGCGGTATATTCGTTGACCGCGCTCGAGTACAACTTCTTATCGATCAGGGGGCACTCATGGCAACGAACGGCAAATCGGAAGCCAAGGCCAGGACCTTTGGCCGCAACATTGAAAGCGATCTGGCCTCAAGATTTCTGCGGGTGGTGGAAACCGCGGCCATCGCCTCCGCTCACACCATGGGACAGGGCGAACGCAAGCTCTCCGACCAGGTGGCGACCGAGGCCATGCGCAAGACCATGGATTCCATTCCCATGCGCGGCACCATCGTCATCGGCGAAGGCGAACGCGATGAAGCGCCCATGCTCTACATCGGCGAAAAAGTCGGCGCTGAGTTTCCCGACGGAACCGAAGTTCCAGAAGTGGACATCGCGGTCGATCCTCTGGAGGGCACCAACCTGTGCGCCACGGGAGCGCCCGGCGCCATCACCGTGCTGGCCGCTTCCGAAAGTGGCGGGCTGCTGAACGCGCCGGACTGCTACATGGAAAAGATCGTGGTCGGCCCTTCCTGCAAAGGCGCGGTGGATATCGACGCGCCGGTGATCGACAACCTGAAGAACATTGCCAAACGCATGGGCCGCGACGTCGAGGACCTGGTGATCATCGTGCTCGACCGTCCGCGGCACGAGAAGCTGATTGCCGATATTCGCAAGGCCGGCGCGAGGATCAGGCTGATCGGCGATGGTGACTTGTCGGCCGGCATCGCGGCCGCGGTCATCGGAACCGGCGTACACGCCGTCATGGGCTCGGGCGGCGCGCCGGAGGGCGTGATCACCGCGGCCGCCATCCGCTGCCTGAACGGCTACATGCTGGGACGCCTGGTGATCGACAAGCCGGAACTGGAAGAGCGCATCGCGCGCATGGGCATCAAAGACAAGAACAAGATTTACGAAGCCGAAGACCTGGCCCCGGGCAAGCAGCTTATCTTCGCCGCCACCGGAGTGACGGACGGATCGTTGCTGAAAGGCGTGCGCTTCTTCGGTGAAGGCACACGAACCATCGTCGGTCGTACTGACGCTGCGCACCGGAAAAGTGCGCTTCATCGACAGCATCCATCTGGAGAAGGGGCCGGATGTGAAGGTGAGGTTCGTGTGAGGATCTCGCGAGCGCGCTCGACAAAGGGATTCTGCTGAGCAAACTGGCGACTCCTCGGTCCATCTGGAGATCTTCGCTGTAGATGGCGCGAGGCGGCCTGCATGCCGCGGCGACGATGAGGACTATTCGAGGCCAAGCGAAAGCTTTCGCGAGCGATTAGTTCAACGTAGAGCGGGCGAAGAGTGGACGGCCAATCACACGTGCGGGAAACTGTACTCCGATTCTGCCCGCGCGTACCGAGTCGACCTGGAATGGCCTTCGACAAGATTGAACGGATTCGGAAGAGCGCCAAGCCGCACCGGGGCCTTAGCGCCAAGACCTGATCGAGGAGGGTCGGCGGTACCCGCTTTGTCCTGGATGCCTCCGTAGCGCTGGCCTGGTTTGTGGACGATCCTGTGGCTGCCTTGCGGTCCGGGTAAGAAATCCTTCGCCCGCGACGCCCAGGCCGTGGTTCCAAGATTGTGGCATCTTGAAATGGCCTACGGCTTAGTCGTCGTCGTCCGACGCGGTAGGGTCCTGACGACCGCACACTCGAAGACCGGAATAACCGTCCTCGAAGAGCGCTGGCTCCGACCTCGAGCCGCACATCTGATCCCCTTACGGCCAGTTTCCACCACGGCCCGCGCGTTTCAGCTTTCGGCCTATGATGCGGTTTACCGCGACACCGCCCGTCGCGAGCGGCTGCCTCTTGCCACGCTGGACTGATGTTTGCTTGCCGCCCTCAACAGGTAGGAGTAGACTACTTCAGTGTACAGAACTACCGATTCCGCATCGACTTCTCAGCGCCTACTCCAGCACCGGCGGCCATTCCTGCGAAACCCCCGAGAACAGGCTGACCGTCTTCTCTGACCGCTTCGTCCCGTCGTGCACCGCGATCTGGTGCGGCTTGCCCGGCTCGTAGCCGTCCCACAGCGAGACGCCGGCGTACGCGCCGTCTTTGCGCAGGATGTAATAGGTCATGTCGATGAAGCGGAGGCGATTCATATCGCCGTTGTAATTGCGCACGATGCGCTTAAGGAGCGTCCATGCCGGCGTCGAGCGGCGACATGCCGTGGCGCATATTTTCCACAATCGTGTGCGCGCCCGCGACCTTGATGTTTTCTTCTCCACTGCCGGTCGCGCCCGCTGAACCCACATCCTGGTCGGTATAGCATCCGGCCCCGATGATGGGAGAATCGCCGCACGCGTCCGGGCAGCTTCCAGGCCAGGCCGCTGGTGGTGGTGGTGCCGGAAATCTCGCCCTTTTCGTTCAGCGCGGAACAATGGATCGTGCCGGTAGGAGGAAACAGAACCTTGCGGATCGCGGCCATGCGCTGCTCGGGCTCGATTCCGATATCGGAAGCCACCTGCTTCATGCGCTCGATCCGGCGCTCGAACTCGTCGGCGTGCGGCGCTGCCGGCAGCCGCTTATGCCAGTCAGGACTGGCCAATCCCGGCCCCCACCAGTCGGAATGAGTTTCCTTCCACAGCAGCCAGATCTTGCGGGAATGCTCGGTCAACAGATTCTCGCGAGGAAAACCCTGGGCGACGGCAAAGCGCTCCGCGCCTTCTCCCACCAGCATCACGTGGCCGGTGTGCTCCATCACCGCCTTGGCCACCAGGGAAACGCTCTTGATGTTGCGCACGCCTCCGACCGACCCGGCCCGCCGGGTGGGGCCGTGCATGCAGCAGGAGTCGAGCTCCACCACGCCCTCTTCATTCGGCAGCCCACCCAATCCGACGCTGTCCTCGTTGGGATCGTCCTCAGGCCCCTTCACAACTTTGAGCGCGGCGTCGAGGGTATCGCCGCCATTTTTCAGGAAGGCGAAGCCGTCGTCGAGATAGTTGAACCCGTTGCCGGCGCTGACGATAATCGGGCGTTTGCCCGCCATCGATGCGGACTCTGCAGCATTCGGATTCGAGTTTCTTCCGATCTTCTCCTTCCAGGTTCGCATCCAGGCCCAGAGACACGGCTCCGACCACGGCGGTCGAGAGAAAATCACGGCGTGAAAAAGCCATTGGGGTCCTCCATAACCTAGGAAAGCGGAAGCATAGCACGAGCCCGCTGAGGACGAATGCCTTAGGGTGGCGCGCTTACGCGGTCATGCCTGGTGAAAAAACGGAGAGTACGCATCTTCGCATTACACCGCAACTGTGACGGATGTCTCAGTGCGTGTAACCTGTCGGTACAGCGTATCGCGCTCGACCGGTTCCCTGCCCGCCTCGCGGATCAGGCGGACCAGGTCCTGGCGGCGCATGCCCTGGGGAGTGGTGGCGCCGGCATCGTGGTAGATCTTTTCTTCGACGACCGTGCCGTCGATATCGTCGGCGCCGAAGCGCAAGGCAATTTGCGCGATCTTCGCGGTCATCATCTGCCAGTAGGCCTTCACGTGGGGAAAGTTGTCGAGCACCAGCCGGCTGACTGCGATCTGCTTGATGTCGAGCATGCCGCTGGTCTTGGGCAGGTGCTGCAGCGGCGTGTTGTCGGGATGGAACGCGAGAGGAATGAACGTCTGGAAGCCGTGCGTCTCGTCCTGCAGGGCGCGGAGTTTGAGCAGGTGGTCGACCCGGTCTTCGTCGTTCTCGACGTGGCCGTAGAGCATGGTGGCATTCGACTTCAGTCCGATCTGATGAGCCAGTTTCGCCGTATCCAGCCACTGGTCGCCATCGATTTTGTGATCGCAAATGATATGGCGCACCCGATCGGCAAAAATTTCCGCGCCGCCGCCGGGCAATGAATCCACGCCCGCGGCTTTCAGTTGCTCGAGCGTCTCCCGAATCGAGAGCTTCGCGCGTTTGGACAAATAGGCCACCTCGACCATGGTGAAGGCCTTGAGATGGACTTGCGGAAAGCGCTGCTTGAGTCCGGAAATCAGGTCGAGGAAATACTGAAACGGCAGATCAGGATGCAATCCGCCGACGATGTGGAACTCCGTGACCGCCTCGCTATAACCGGAGGCGGCGGTCTCGAAAGCCTCTTCCAACGCCATGGTGTATGCGCCGGGCGTGTCCTTCTTGCGCCCGAAGGCGCAGAGGCGGCAGGCAGCCACGCAGACATTGGTCGGATTCAGATGGCGATTGACGTTGAAGTATGTCTTGTCGCCATGCATGCGCTCGCGCACGTAGTTGGCCATCCAACCTACAGCCAGAATGTCGCCCGTCCGGTAGAGAGCGAGGGCGTCATCCGCGTTCAGGCGTTCGCCGGCGAGAACCTTGCGGTGCACCGGCCCCAGGCGGGCGTCGTCAGTCTGAAATGAATGCACAGTAGACATCACCCATGATGATACCGCAGGGCACGCAGGAAGCGACAGTCGCCGTTGGCGATAGGCAGTATCTTTCCACATCCGCGGAAGCCGGACAGTAGCGCCGGCGTCCCGCCGGCTGTCCGGAGGGCGTCCCGCCCGCCGCGCAGAAAATCGGCAATCCAGTTGCGAAGCCTACTTCCTCAGCAGCAGATCCGCCGGCGATGAAGATGAAGAACACAACCGAGATCACTCCATTCATGGTGAAGAAAGCGGCATTCAGCTTGGAAAGATTGTTGGGCGAAACCAGGGAGTGTTCATAAGCCAGAAGCAGCGCGACCACGATGACTCCGACCACCGCCAGCTTACCCAGTCCGAAGGCCGCCACCAGTCCCATCAGCAAGACCAGCATGAGCACGTGGAACAGGCGCGCGATCCAGAGCGCGCGCCCGATGCCGAAGTAGCGAGGAATGGAGTGCAGATCCGCCTGCCGGTCGAATTCGTAATCCTGGCAGGCATAGAGGACGTCAAAGCCTGCCACCCAGAACGTGACCGCCGCGGTAAGCAGAAGAATACGAGGATCGAAAGACCCGCGCACCGCGATCCAGGCCGCCGACGGGGCGATGCCGAGCGCCAAACCCAGAGCCAGATGCGACCAGCGCGTGAAACGCTTGGTGTAGGAGTACAGCAACACGACGGCCAGCGCCACCGGAGAAAGCAGCAGAGCCAGGTGGGTGAGCCGGGAGGCGGCCAGCACAAACAGCGCGCAGGAAACCACCACGAAGGTTGCGACGAATGCGGGTGTCAGCGTCCCCGCCGGCAAGGCGCGGGTCTGGGTGCGCGGGTTGGCTGCGTCAATCGAAGCGTCAGCCAGCCGGTTGAAAGCCATGGCGGCGGAACGCGCCGAAACCATGGCGACAATGATCCACAACAACTGCTGTCCCCCTGGCAGTCCGTTGGCCGCCAGCATGGCTCCGCACAAAGCGAAAGGGAGCGCAAAAATGGAATGCTCCCACTTGATCATTTCCAGAGTAACCCGCAGATTGCGCAACAGAGGCACAGAAGAATTGTAAAGCACAAGCCGTGTGGCGCGGGCGCCCTCGCCCGCGGCCGTTGAGGTTGAAGTTGATTTTGAAATTTTCAGCTCAGGCTCGATCTCATCCGCTGATCAAAGGCACGAACCGGCATCCTTCCCTCATGCTGATCATCGCCTTTCCGCCCTGCTTGCGAACCAATTGCAATTCCTGCGCCTCCGGCGGACCCACCGGGATGATCATGCGCCCGCCCTCGCGCAACTGCTCAAAAAGCGCCGGGGGAATCTGTGCGGCCGCGGCGGCGACGACGATGGCGTCGAACGGAGCCTGTTCCGCCAGGCCCAGGCTTCCATCGCCGGTCAGCACGCTGACGTTCGTCAGCCCGAGACGGGACAATGTCTCCGCCGCCTGCCGCGCCAGCTCCGGATGACGTTCGACGGTGTAGACGTGGCCGGCCAGCTGGCTCAACACCGCGGCCTGGTATCCGGAGCCGGTTCCGATTTCCAGCACCTTCGACGAGGGCTCAAGCTGCAGAAGCTCCAGCATGAGCGCAACGATGTAGGGCTGCGAAATCGTCTGGCCGGCGTCGATGGGCAGGGGATGATCTTCGTAGGCCTGATCGCGATAGCGCGGAGCCACAAACTCGTGCCGCGGGATCTCCGCCATCGCCTGCAACAGGCGCGGATCACGGATTCCGCGGGCGCGAAGCTGGGTTTCCACCATGTGCCGGCGTTCGATGGCGAAACGATCGGAATGAAGTTCGGCAACCAAGCCGATTCAGAATACTCCGGTTGGCAGAATCGCTGCGGGTCGCGGGTGTGGTGGTGTCGGTTTGTGTGGTCGCGGGCGACTCGCCCGCGACCACGACATGCACCCAGCACGACCACACAGCTCAACCGCACGCAATTATTTCTTGCGCTGGCGGACGCGAACGTCGAAGCTGACGACCCCGTTCTGGTCCCGCAACGCCACGATGGAAACGCTGCGGGTGACGTTGTATTCCACCTGGATAATCTGCTGCGAAGCCCCGGCGACGTTGGTGGTGTAGGTCAGCGTCAGATTATTTTTCACCTGCTGTTCGATGGTGACCGCGGGACCGGTCTGGGTGGACGAAGTTTCCGTGGTAAAGCCCTGAGGATCGATCTTGATGCGGCTGACCCCGAACAGTTTCTGCACCCGGTTGCTGACGGTGGCGTTCAGGGCCGCGCTGAGGATGGCGTTCGAAGTCTCGGAGTTGAACGCCGACTGCGACTGGTTCAGCTGCGCCGATTCCTCCGAGGTTTGCCCGAAGGCCAGCAGTCCGATGATGTCGGCGGTGGGCAGCGGCGGCTCCGAACGGTAAGTCACATTGGGCCGGTCAATCTGGCCGTTCAGGTTGAGCGTAATGTCGTAATCCTGCACCCGGGTGGTGGCCTGCAAATCCAGCACCGGCGTGGTGGTCACGGGATTGATGAAGGTAATGTCGCCGCGCTCCAGGCGATACTTGGTCCCGTTAAACTGCACCTCTCCCTCGATGACGTCGGCGCGTCCCAGTATGGCGGGCTTGGCGGCGGTGCCGCGCAGATGCAGATCAGCGTCGCCGGAAAGCCGCATGCTGGCCGTCTGCATCTGCAATTCGGGAGTGGTGGCGATATGAACATCGAGCCGAATCCGGTTCAGAAGCTGGTTGGTCGGCGCCAGGCCGGAACTCTGGGAGCGTTCCAGATACCGGCCGAAATCAAAGCCCGGCGTCATGGCCAGTTTGGTGACGATAATTTCCCCATTCAAGGTCGAGGCGGCCGAACTGCCCGCAAAATGCAAGTCGGCATTGGCCATGGCGCTGACGCCGGGAGGATAGCGCAACCGCACATCCTGCCCCCGCACCGAGAGGTCGAAGTTGAACTTGCCGTTGTAAGCGGTCGCGTAGCCGCCAAAGGTCACCAGTCCGCCCCCGGTGTGGGCGGTGAGACTCTCGATCTGCAGCCGGTCCTGGTTGAAAATCAGCGAGCCGTTGATATCGCTCAGAGCGCTGGGCAGATCGATATAGGCAACGGCTCCACTGGTCACCTGCACCCTGCCCTGCATGACCGGCTTGGCCAGCGGGCCCGCCACCGACACATCGACCGTGACCACGCCGGAAGAAGTGAAATCCGAATTGAAGCTTTCAATCAATTTCAGATTGGCCCGACCCTGCGCCCGCAGATCAAGTTCACGGTCGCCGCTCAAGTGGACTTTGCCGGTGGCAGAGATATCGGTGTCTTCTCCCAGCAGGTGGAACTGGTCAATCTGCAAGATCTGGTTGGCCACCGAAAAGCGGATTGGGCCCTGGTTCTTGATCTTTACGTCTTCGACGTCGGCATCCAGGTTGTCGAGGTTGGCAATGAATTGCAGTTCGCCCGGCCGCCGCAACGGGCCCACCATGTGCACTTCGCCGTCCGCCCGGGAATGCCCCTTCACCGCCCCGTGCAGGTAGGTTCGAAAAATGGGATCGAGTTCGAACTGATGAAAACGGAAGTAGATATCGGCCGGCCAGTCCTCGCGCAGACGAACGTTGCCATCGACTTTCACGTCTGCCTTTTCGAACTGGGATTGTCCGGCGATGTGCAGCTCTGCCCCCTGCGACACCGCGTTGATGGTGAAGTCGCCGGCCTGTTCCTGGTCGAACGTCAGATTGTGGAGATGGATGGCGGCGTTGAAGGTCGGCTGTTCCAGAGTGCCCGAGCCATTCGCGGTGAAATCCGCGGCGCCGGTCACGGCCACTCGGGCGCTCTGCAGCATGGATACCCGGGTCAGATCGAAATTGTCGCCCTTGAGGTCAAAGCGGAAAGCGTGGCTGTCGGGGTTGTAGCTAGCGTCGCCGCTGACCGTCGATTCGTAATGGGTCAGCTGAATATTCTGGAGTTCAGCTTCCTCTCCGTTGAAACTCAAGTCCGAACTGAAGCGTTCCACCGGTTCGCCGTAAATGCGTCCGTCACGCAGCAGGATGTGGCCTTGGGCCTGCGGGGAGGACCGCGTTCCCGACACTTGCAGATGCAGGTCCACGGTCCCGGTGATGGGGTATGCGTATCCCGCCAGGGCAAGAATGCCGGGCAAATCGGCGTTCTCGGTATCGAGGTGGGCCTGCACCGGGCTGTTATCGCTAAACTGTCTTTGGTTCAGTTGCACCCGGAAATCAAATTTGAGCGAATCCGGGTCCCGGCTCAGGGTGCCGTTGCGCACGGCAAATTGCGACGGAGACAATTGGATGTCCGCCCGCAGCGCGTTCCAGTTGACCATCTTCTCGGGAGTGTGCGAGGTGGCCGGAATCAACGTCTCGAAATCCTGCGACTGCAAATTGCCCGCGATGGCGATCTGGGAAAGCTTTCCGGTGGCAGTGCCGGTAAACGAGGCGTGGCCTTTGAGCGTAACCGGAATCTGCCCGGCGTATCCCGCCGCCGCGAAAACCGGCTGCCACTCGCCCAGATTGGTGGTGGTGACCGAAAGTTTGAGCGCCGCCGTGGATGAGAGCGTGCCCGAGGCATGAACCTGGGTAGCGCGAGTGGAGGCCGTCAGTTCCGCCAGTTCCAATTCGCCCGGGCCAGTCCGATAAACGCCCTGGGCGTGAGCCGTAAGGGGAAATCGGGCGTTCGATGACTGCAGCGGCGGGGCCACGTCGGCCACGAATCGGGCTTCCAGGTTGCGGATGGTATCCCGCCAGCTGGCTTCTACGCTTCCGTTGGCCAGGCCCGCAGGTTTGATCTTTTCGAACGGGCGCGAGGGTGTGGCCAGGGCCCCGGCAATTTCGGCCGCGGACAAGTCCTTGAAGCGCAGGTGCAAGCTTCCGGTCTGCGGGTCTGGTCTTTTTTCCCGCGTATTCTTGCCGCTTGGCGGAGGACTCAACCAGTTCGCCACCGCGGCATCCCCCGAGACGTTCCCCCCCAGCACGTGCCCGTCGATTTGCGAGAGCGCCAGCCGCTTCTGATCGAGGGTGTACTGGGCGTTCAGGCTGGCGTTGTGCACCCCGACCGGAACGTCCTTCCAGTCGAGATTCGACAGCAGGACTTTGCCGATCGCGGAAAACTCTGGCGCCGACCAGGAACCACGCCCGGTCAGCTCGACGTTGCCCCGCCGCACCTCGGGGCGCCTGGCGATCGCGGCCGCCTCGGCCAGGTCAAGATTGATGTCATAATCCGCCGCCACCTTGGGCCGGCTGAAATTCTCCACCGTCCCCTTGGCCTGCAGGCGCGAGCGCCCCGAAGTCGCCTTCAACGAGCGCACCACAAGGCTGTTCCTGGCCAGGCTGAAATGCGCCTCGGCGGTCCAGGCAAAAGGACGATAACCATCGAACGTGGTGTCGGCTTTGCCCAGCAGGAGGTTTCCCTCGTAGCGGCCGCGAAAAAGCGAGTAGCTCATGTCGGCGGACACGTCCCGCAGTTGAAAATCGAGCGGGACTCTCCGGTCACCCCAGATAACCTCGCCGCGGCGCACTTCAAGACGGGTAATCGAGAGCGCGAACAGGCGCTCCACGGGCGCTTGTTGGGAAAGCTGCTTGACCACCGGCTCGGGCTGATTGGTGGTGCCGTCGGGATAAAGAATGATGTGGATGACGGGACGATCGAGAACCACGTAATCGAGTCCCAGTTCAGGACGTGGCAGGGACAAGATCTTGACCTGCGCCATCAGGCTGTTGACGTGGGCGTAGGGAACTTCTCCCGGCTGCTCCCGGCCATGAATAGTGAGATCGCGGACTTCCAGTTGCAGGTGGAAAGGGACGACGTGGATGCTGCCCAGCTCGACGCGCCCTCCCGTCATCTGCTCAAGGCTGGCGATCAACCGTTGCCGCACCAGGGTTCGGAAGGACTCCGTCGTGCTGTACCAGCCGAGGCCGGCCAGCGCGATCCCGCCCACCAACAGCAGCCACAGGAAAAACTTCCAGATCTGGCGACGCCCCGGCTTCACGCCGGTTTCCGTCATTGGCTGCGGCCTCCGGCCCCGGCCGTCATCGCCTCGGCGCGGATTTGACTTCCGGCCCGCAAGTCGTGGAGCCAGGTGGTCAGCAGTTGGCTGATCTTCTTCTGGGTGAGAAGTTCCTTGATTTTCGACGTGACTTCCGCCAGCGGAACGCTCTGCCCACCGGCCTGACGGAGCTGCGGGAGCAGTTCCTGGTTGTAATAGCTCTCGATGCTCTTGGAGTCTACCGTCACCGATGGCCGCAGCCGCGCGTCCACCAGGCGCATCAAATCGAGCTCGGCCGCCACCCGGCGTTCAAGATTTTCCGGGCTGAGGCGGTAGCGGTCGAGAACGGTCCGCCAGCCGAGTTCGGTTTCGGCTTCGGGGTACTGCTTCCGGATCTCCAGCACACGTCGCGCCACTTCTTCCGGTGAGGCCTGCTGGATATCCGAATCCTTGAGCTGCTCGCGCAGCAATTCCCGATCAATCAGGTGATCGAGAGCGGACTTACGGTCTTCGGCAGTCACACCATCCAGCGGCCGTCCGCCGCTGAAGGCCTCGTAACGCAAGGAATCTTCCCAATCGCTCAAAAGAATAATGTGGCCGTTCACGGTGGCTACGACGCGGTCGATCACTTCTGCGGCGCGGGCGGGGAGCGTGGCCGCCAGAAATATGACCGCGCCGATCAGGGTGAACAGTTTACGTTTCATCAGAAAGTCTGCCCAATGCTGAATGACACGTTGAAACGGCCAGCATGCCGGGGAGCGAAATCAGCCAGCGGGCAAGTCTGTCCCGGTTTGAGCACGTCATTGCACACTGGGAACGCTGGCGGGTTTAGATTGTATCCGAAATCGAAGCGCACCGGCCCAACCGGAGTCTTGTATCGCACCCCCACCCCAATGGCGTGCGAGATGTAGCTGTAGTCGCACTGGGTCGCGGTGCCCGGCTGCATGCACAAGCCCGGGTTTTTCTGGCTCCAGCGCAACAAGTTGTGAAACAGGTCGTGGGCATTGCCGAAGACGTTTCCGGCATCGTGAAAGATCACAAAGCTGATGTTGTCCTGGAAAAATGGCAGGGTCGGCGGCGGCATGCGCAACTCGATATTGTTGACGAACAGCGCGGTGCCGCCCAGGGGGAAAGCCGGTGTTGGGGTCGCGGGGACCGGCCTGGTTCAATCCGAATCCGCGATGCGAATTTCCGCCTCCGGCAAAAAAGCGCTCGGCCAGCGGCAGGCACGCCGGCTGCCCCGGCTGGGGCTCCAGGCACTGCGCTCCGGGTTGAGGCATGAACGTATTGCCGTAAGGAATCTCAACTCCCAGACGAGTGGAGCGGGCCAACACAAACTTCTGGTCCGAGTTTCTTTTCCGCCCGATGGCGTAGTAAGTGGAATTCTGGAGCAGCAGCCGGCCAAAATCGGTCTCCGAGCCGAAATGGCTGTCGGCTACGCCTCCATCCATCGGTGGTGTAGTTTCCCTTGGTGGTCTCCAGATCATTGTCGCGCTTGTTGCGAATGTAACTGAAGTTGGGAATGGCGACCCGGGTGGGCTGGGAGAGCAGTGGAATCTGGTCGGGGCTGACCGTGTTCTGGATTTTGGTCGCCCGTACCCGCCGGTAGGTAAGACGGTAGGTCATCAGGCTGGTCTTGCTGATGGTCTGTTCCGCCTGGACCGACCCTTCCAATCGTTGCGAGGTGAAGGTCGTGACGTCGACCGTGTTGTCGTAGAACGCAGTCAGCGTGAGCCGCCATTTGGGATTGTTGAACCAGCGCGGAGCGTCGTAACTGATCAGGCCGCGCTGCTGCAGTCCGCCCACGTTGGCCTTGAGCGTCACGGTGTGATTCAACCCGCGGAAGTTGAGCCGGGTCACTCCGAACGAGACCCGCGGGCTGACCCCGGTCTCGCCCAGGGGCTGGTTGTTGCTGGTGCTCGGTTGTCCCGTCTGGAATTCCAGCCCCAGGCCGTAATTGAAGGTGTAGCGCTTGGCTTCCTGCACGTTCACCAGCACGTTCTTCTCGCGCTCGCTGCTGTCCGGATTCTGCACCGCGGTGTCCACCTGGCTGAAGATGCCCAGGTCATACAGGCGCTTCTGGGTGTTCAACATGTCAATCTGGCTCAGAGGATCGCCGGGCTCAATCTGGATTTCGCGCTGCACAATAAACGGGCGCGTGTGCACCAGGCCCGCGGTGAAAACCTGGTCCACAATGACCTGGTCGCCTTCGTGGATGGTGTACGTCACGTCCATGAGCTGCGGATTGGCGGGCGACGGCTTGGCCGAAGCCTCGAAGGTGGCGTTGGGAAATCCGTTGTTGAAGTAATAGTTCAGGACGATTTCGCGGTCTTCGTTGACCTTGGAATATCCAAAAGCCTGTCCCGGAGAAATGTTGAGATCGGGGAACGGGACTGGCCAGGGCGGTCTCATTGCCCACCAGGTGGAGGGCTCCCACTTTCGTCTGTGGACCCTCATCGATCTGCAGCGTGATGGAGAGGTCGTTCTTCTTGCCCTGGTAGTTGTCCTCCACCTTGGGCGTAATTTTCACGTCCAGAAAACCGTTGGCCTGATAAGGATTGGCGATAAGGTTGCGCACGTCCCCGCTGAGCAGCGACTGGCTGTAGCGGCCATGCGCCAGAAAGCGGCCGGCGGGCTGGATCTGCATGCGCGATCGAATCAGCTCTTCGCTGAAACTCTTATTGCCGGTGATCGCCAGCTTGAGCAGCTTGTGCCGGTCGCCGGCATCGATATCGTACGTGACCCGCAGCTCGCCGGCCGAGGGCGGACTCTTTTGCAGCGTGACCTTGGCATCGAAGTAGCCCAGGCCCTGCATGTAGTTCAGCAGGTTGCGCCGGCCTTCATTGAGCAGGTCATCGTCCAGCGCATTTTCCTCATAGACCGGGACGTTCTTCTTGAGCTGGCTGCGGCTGATCTTGAAGCCTTCGACCGCGATCTCTACCTTCGGTCCAGGCTCGATTTCAAGGGCATAGTCCACCGTATTGGTCTCTGGACGATAAGTCCGGCTGGAGATGGCGACCTGGGACAAGAGGCGGTTCTGTTTCTGGTATTTCTTGCGCAGGCGATCGAGCGCGCGGCTGACCCGTTGCACGGTCACATAGTCGCCGGTATGCAGCTTGGCAATGTCCTGAATCTGCAATTCCGAAAATCCGGCCGGGCCGGTCACGGTCACGCGCCCCACCCGGGCATGGGGTCCGGGCGCGATGTTGAACACAACATTCATCTGCTGGGTCTCGGCCTGGGGCTGTTCCTGGTCGCTGATGCGGGACTGGTGGTAGCCGTTCTGCTCCATCAGTTGCTTGATGCTGCCCAGCGCGCGCTCCATCTTCTCCCGCGTGAACAACTCGCCCAGCTGAAGCTTGGATGCGTTCACCACCTGGTTGGCAGCCGGAGGATTCGGCTCCCCCACGGAAAATATCTCGCCCACAAAGAAGTTGGCGCGCATGCGGAAGGTCAAGTCGACCCGGCCGTCCGGGGTGCGCTCGGCCTCAGCCTGTATATCGGCAAAACGTCCGGTAGCGTATAGCGCCTGAATGCTCTCGCGTATGGCTTCGCGTTCCAAAGGGGCACCGGCCTTTTGTGGAATCAGGCCGATCAGCCGCGTCGTATTCGCCGAGGGCAGATCGGGAAAATCAATTCCCTCGACGATAAGCCCCTCGTAGGAGGCGATCGCCCCACCCGTCGGCGGCTGGGGTGACTGTTCACGCGGTTGTGGCGTGGACCCGGCTGTGGGCAACTCCTGCGCCGGCGGCGATTGCGCGCCTGCCTGCAGGCAGAAAACGGCCGCGAGCGCCAGTCCTGTCAGGGTTGTCCCAATCGCTCCCTCTAAACGCAAACCGGCTCCTCGCGAATGCTTGCAATAATGGTTCGATGAACGGGTAGCAGGCAGTGTTGCATTTGGCCTGGGAAACTGAGCGGCACCTATAATAAAGGTTCGTAGCCCTGGAACTGGTGATCTGTTTGAATCTGGAAGAAAGATATTCGCGGCAGGTGCTTTTCCCCGGAATCGGCCGGGAGGGACAGCGGAAACTGTCGGCCGCCCGGATCGCCCTGGTGGGCTGCGGCGCCACCGGCTCGGCGCTGGCTTCCCTGCTGGCCCGGGCCGGCGTGGGCACCATCCGCATTATCGACCGCGATTACGTCGAGCCCAGCAATCTGCAACGTCAGTCCCTGTTCGATGAAGCTGACGCGGAGCAATCGTTGCCCAAGGCGATTGCCGCCGCCCGCCATATTTCTGCCTTCAATTCTCAGATTGTAATTGAACCCGTCGTCGCCGACCTCGTCCCCGCAAATATCGCGTCCCTTCTGGAGGGCATGCCATTGATTCTCGACGGCACCGACAATTTCGAAACCCGCTACCTGATCAACGATTTCGCCGTAAAAACTTCCACCCCCTGGATCTACACCGCGGCCGTGGGCAGCTACGGCATCACGTTGAACGTGCTGCCGGGCAAGACCGCCTGCCTGGCGTGTCTGTTTCCCGATGCGCCGCAGGGGGCCTTCGAGACCTGCGAGACTGCCGGAATTCTGAACTCCGCGGTGAACCTGGCAGCATCCATTTCCGCGACCGAAGCCATTAAACTGCTCGTCGGCGCGGACCGGCACCTCCGGCCCACCCTGCTTTCCTTTGACCTGTGGCGCAACCAACGCGCCGAAGTCGCAGCCGGAAAACCGCGCCCCGGATGCCGCGCCTGTGGCGAGCGCGAGTTTATCCATCTAGCGGGAGAAGGACGCCCTCACATCACGCTTTGCGGACGGAACTCGGTGCAGATCCACGAGCGGCATCGCCCCGTCGATTTCCTCGAAGTCAGCGCGCGCCTTAAGCCGCACGGTGCTGTGCGGCACAATGATTTTGTCCTGAAATTCTGGCCCGACCCCTACGAGATGACGCTCTTTCCCGACGGCCGGGCCATCATCAAGGGCACCACCGACACCGCCGTCGCCCGCAGCCTGTACGCCCGATACATCGGGAGCTAACCGGCTTCGCAACCGGCACCCTGCTTTGGGGCTGGCTTGAAGCATGCCCGCCGGCGGGCGCAAAATAGGGGCGTATTGAAGGAGACCCTATGCGTCAGCTTTCTGCTTTGTGCTGGTTGCTTTTGTGCTGTGGACTGGCTTTCGGCCAGGAACAATGGGTTCCCCCGGGCACTTACTCGGCGCCTTTCGCTCCGCGCCTGGCGACGCCGGCAGCTCCAGCTGAGGCGCTGATCACGCCGTCTTTGACTTTCGACTCTCCCTCGCCGGTGGTCGGACCGAGCAGTTACACCGGCAGCCCCACCGGCTCCAGTGTAGTTTTCAACCAGCCGGTGTCGTACGACCCGGGAATCCAGTTCAGCTCACCGTTTCGCCAATCGTCGAGTGCGACGGCTCCAGAAGAATCCGCGGCAAAGAGTGGAGCGGGCATCTTCAACTCAGGCGCCGCCCGATTTCAGAGCAGCTATGGCGTGGCCCAGTTGATGGGCAATCAGGTTCGTCGAAAAGCGGCTCGGGTCTATACGAATCCGGATGTCGCGCGCCTGAACGATACCAACGGCATGATCAGGTATGGAGGCAAGCTGGCCCACCTGGACTAGCCACGGAGAGCTCGAGCTGGCGGCCCTAGCCGCAGCCCTGAAGGAGCGAACGCCTGCGACCGACGACTCAGCGCTGCACCACGCGCTCCAGCGCGTCGAAGAATCCAGGGTAGGAAATGACCGCGGCTTCCGCGCCCTGGATCCGCGTCTCCCCCTCCGCCCGCAGAGCGGCGACCGCAAACGCCATGGCGATGCGGTGATCGCCCAAGGAATCAATTTCCGCGCCTCGCAAGGTCTGGCCTCCGGGAATCTTCAGGCCATCCTCGCGTTCGTCGACTTGCGCTCCCAGGGCGCGAAGGTTGGCGGCGATTGCCGCAATCCGGTCAGATTCCTTTACCCGCAATTCGCGCGCATCGCGAATCTCGATCCCGCCGTCCGTGTAAGGCGCAATCGCCGCCAGCACCGGGATTTCGTCGATCAGCGCGGCGGTATCAGCGCCGGCGAGCGTGATCCCCTTCAAGTCGCGCCCTTCCACCTTCACGGTTCCCCGTAATTCTCCGTGCTGCTCTTCCAGTTGAGTCACGGAAATTCCGATCCCCATCAGGATCAGGATATCCAGAAGCCGCGCCCGGGTAGGATTCATCAGCAAATCTTCGATCACCAGTTGCGACCCGGGAAACAGTCCTGCCGCGCACAGGAAGAACGCCGCGCTCGAAATATCGCCCGGAATCACGGCTTCGATTGCTTTCAGCGTTTGCCCGCCTCTGATCCTGACCTCATTGCCCGCCTGGGTCAGCTCCGCGCCGAATGCCCGCAGCGCCAGTTCGCTGTGATCGCGAGTGCGGATCGGTTCGATGACGGCGGTCTCCCCACTGGCAAACAAGCCGGCAAACAGCAGACACGACTTCACCTGCGCGCTGGCCACCGGCAGGTTGTAGCGGATGGCTTTCAACTTTCCCCCGGCCATGTGGAGCGGCGGGCGTCCTCCGTTCTGTGCGCCGATCTTTGCTCCCATCATTTCAAGCGGCGCGATGATTCGCGCCATGGGACGCCGCGAGAGCGATTCATCGCCGGTCAACTCGCAGCTGAAATCCTGTCCCGCCAGGATGCCGCTCAGCATCCGCATGGTTGAACCCGAGTTGCCGCAATCCAGGGGCGATACCGGGGGACGCAAAGCCGGGCCTCGGCCGTGAATGACTACACTGTTTTCGCTGCGCTCTACTTCGACGCCCAAGGCCTTCACACAGCCCAGAGTGCTGGCGCAGTCCGCGCCGGTCGAGAAATTCTCCAATCGCGTAGTCCCTTCCGCGATGGCAGCCAGCATGGCGTAGCGGTGCGAAACCGATTTATCACCGGGCAGACGGAGAGAGCCCGCAACATTTCGGGCCGGACGTATGACGGTCGCAGGCATCAGGTCATTCGGGATCGATCAAGAGAAGAGTCTTGACGGCTAGGCCACAGGCGCATCAGTGTCCCAAATTTCGTTCTAAAATCTGAAATCTAAAATCGGAAATCTGCAATCCCTAGGCCAGCGCTTTGGCCTCGGCGGTGGCTTCCTTCAGAATATCCGGCGGCACTTCCCGGATGGCAAGATGGAATTCAAACATGGGAGTCTCGGTGCCCCGGCCCCAACGGTTGACCTCCCAGTGGGCGCGAATGAACCTGGCCTCGGCATGTCCGCTCAAGTCGAGGAGCAACGGATGCGGGCCGCGGTAGAACTTCTGGGGAAATGCAGCCAGGGGTTTCGCTCCCCAGGCAGCGCCGTCGGCGGAACCATAAATGCTCACATCCAGCGCTTCCTGCTCGATGATGTTGGTGATCTCGAGGGTCAGCAGAAAGACGCGACTGGCCGCCTCGCCGATATTCAGGGCCGCGCCGTCGCCTTTGGCGTTGACCACGGTTTTTTCGGGAACCAGCAAAGTGTCGATCGTTGCAGTCGAGGACATGGCGAGAGAATTGTAGCAAACGCCAGCATTCTTCCCACGATTCAATGTAGGCGCGAGCGCCCCGCTCGTGCGGCAGCGCCACGAACGGCTAAGCACGAGCGGGGCGCTCGCGCCTACATTGAATCAACATTGTCGAAGAACTGGCGCAGCAGCTGGCCCACTTCCGCGGGCTTTTCCCAGGGCGAATAGTGCCCGGCCTGGCGGATGATCTTCAATTCGCTGCCCGCGATATTTCGCCGCATCAAATCCGCTTCGGGAGGCCCGGTGAGAATGTCCTCATCCCCGGTCACGAGCAACGTGGGCACATTGATGGTCTTCAAGTCCGGCACCGAGTCCGGCCGTTCCGCCATGCCGCGTTGCACCTGGGCGACATTTTCGGCTGACATTTTCCTCATCATGCGCAACGCGCCATCCACCAGGTCGGGACGACTTTCGCGCGTGGTCTGACCGATCAATTTTGGAACCATGCTCTCGAAGAAGAGCTCGGTCCCGCGTTCCACGACGTCGGCGGCGGCCTGGAGGCGCGCGGCTTTTGCATCCGGAGAATCGGCCGGCGCTTTGGTATTGATCAAGGCCAGGGCCGCCACTCGCCCCCGATATCGCCGCCAGAATTCAAACAGCACATAGCCGCCAATCGAAACTCCCGCGAAAGGCACACGCCCGATTTCGGCATGATCAAGAATCCGGGCGATATCGCCGGCATGCTTCTCCATGGTGGCCGGGCCCTCGCCCGCGCCTGATTCACCGTGCCCACGGAGGTCGGGCAGGATCAGTTGATAGCGCGAGGACAACGCCGGGATCGCGGGCAGCCAGAATTCATGATGGACGGGAAAAGGATGGAGCAACACCAGCGGCGAGCCGCTCCCCAGCACCTGATACGCAATCTCGGCGTCGCCACTCTTGATGTGGATCATTGAACCTGGCAAGTGTGGGGCGGACACTCCTGTCCGCCGCTTTTGATTTGTTTTCCAATATTTTAAAACCAACTTCAAAAGCGGCGGACAAGAGTGTCCGCCCCACACATGAATGTCATGCGCTTTACGAAGCCGCGGCCGCGTGCCCTTCCGGGGTTTCAATCCGCAGCGGTTCTTCCGGCATCACCACCCAGGCGATGGGATAGGAAAGCAATCCCACGCCGGTCATCACCGCCACAATCAGCCACACCAGGCGCACCAGGGTCACGTCGAGATCAAAGTATTCCGCCACCCCGGCGCACACTCCCGCAATCTTGCGGCCGGTGCGGGGACGGACCAGGCGGTGGCGCGAAATCACGCTCCCGATGCGTTTGCCGCAATACGCGCAATGACTGGCATCGTCCTGAATGACCTTGCCACAGTAGTTGCAATACATGGATCTCCTCCGCTTGAGATACGGTCCCCGGAGCCGAAAGGTTCCAACCGCTAGTTCTCCCGATAGGCCTCTTTCATCCGCTTGCGCGCCGTCTCAGCCGGCAAGGTACTGCCATCGCCGGCCAGCACCGCCTGATATTTGGCCAGGGCAAGATCGCGTTTCTGCAGCAGGTCGTACATCTCCCCCGCCCCAAGATTGGCCTTCTGCAAAGCCTCCGGGATCGGGCTGCGGCGCCTGTCCCACCTGTTCATAAGCCGCCGCGGCTCCGCTGTAATCTTTCTGGCTGCGCAGCAAATCCCCCAGGCTCAGGGCTGCGATTTCATAGTGCAGGCCGGGATACTTGCCTTCCCTCCCGGCCTGCCAAATCTTGCGGTAAACGGCCGCCGCCTCTGGGTTGTGGCCGGACGCCCGCAACAGATGGCCCTCCTCGAGCGCCAGCAACACATCCTGCGGAAAGCGGGGCACGAGGCCGCGCACAATGGGCAAGGCTTCATCGTAGCGATGCTCGCGCCGCAGAAATACCGCCAGCAGAATCTGGGCGTCGATGCTGGTTTCGCCGTTACCCTCGCCACACTCTTTGAGATACTGCAGGCCTTTCTCCTTGTTTCCTCCCAGGCCAATCATGGAAGCCGCCACCTTCACTCCCCAGGGCAGGCTTCCCACCACGTAATTGTGCGCCCCCACGATCAGCTTGGCCTCAGTGGTGGACGGAGACAGCTCAAGCACGCGTTCATGATCACGGCGCGCCCCCACCGCGTTCCGCAGAGCCGAAAACCAGGCGCGTTCGATCAGGGCGGTATAGGTGGAGAACTGCGCCCGGGTCACTCCTCTGGCGTACAAAGCTTCGACGTCGTTGGGATTGGCCGCCAGGCTCTTCTCCTCGAGTTGCAACGCGCGGTTCACCAGATCGTTGATCTGCTGCTTGACCTTGGGGTCCGCGGGACGGTGGGGCGCGGAAATAAACGTGTCGTTGGCGTACTCGCCGGTGTTCAAAACCCCCATGCGATAGAGTTCCCGGAAAAGAGTGGCGGTCAGCAGATGATTGACCGCGAATGGATCGTCCGGGTGCCGCGCCAGCACCTGTTCGAACTCCTGCACCGCCTTGTCATAGTCAAGGTTGTAGAAGTGGTTGAAGGCGGTCAGGTTCTGCGGATCGTGCGGACGATAGGCCAGCGATTCGGAGTTCGAGTCGTGCGGCGCCGCCATCGCCGGCGCGGCCAGCAGAAGGACCATTAGCACCGTAACGACGCGGCATGGAAGGGGAAAAGGCAATTCTCTCTCGTTGGGGTCGCTGAACTTTAGTTTACCTGAAGCCCTGCCGGGGTCGCCGCGAACCACAAAAGTTAAGCTTCGGGGAGAACCAGCCGGAGGAAAGTGTGCCTATAATCACCCTTCAGAATTATCTTTTCATCATCATTCGAGCGCATCTTTCCTAGTGCGAGCGGTAATTCTTGCCCAGTTTGAGACGGTTGCCTTTACGTTCTTTCGCCAAAGAAGCGGCGTTTCAATGACTTACCGATTTCCGGTTTTTGGTCACCGGCTTGCGATGTGCAAAAGCGAGGATCTTTATGGCTGACGTGGCGCATGACGCGCAGCACGAGTTCTGGCGTCCCCCGGTGGTCGCGGCCGGAGCCGCCCGTCCCGGCCTGGTGGAAGTCTGTGAGGGTTGCGGCAGCGAATTCATGGTCGGCTCCCTGTTCTGCCACGCCTGCGGCGCTTCGCGGGAAGCGCGCCCGACAGCGCCCGCGCACTGGACCCTCTATCTCGAATTTCACAACATCAAGCGCGCGCTCGGACTTTCCACCGCTTCGCTGGTGGCTTTCGTGGTAGGACTGGCCTGCCTGGTGATGGCAGGCGTCGCCGTCGGCATGATCTACAGCGTTCAAACCTTCAATGATTTTGAAGCAGTGCAGTTCTACCGGATGCAGTGGCTCCTGGGCGCGATTGCGGCATTCGCCGCCGGGCTGCTGCTAAAGAAATCCCCCGACCCGAAGCGCTAAAAACCACCACAACTCACGTAGGCCCGGACGCCCTCGTCCGGTCGGGTGGGACACGCGCCCCTGCGTGGCGGGGGGTGGACTAATTCGGTGGTTCAGGATCGTTGATCACCACCCGTCGCTGCTGGTGCATGCGATACAGGTGGTGCACCGGCCCGGTGCCGCGTCCCAGGGGATGGGCATGGGCGATGGCGGCGGCAACGTAGGCCTTGGCCAGCAGCACAGCCTCGGGCAATCCGCGGCCGCGCGCCAGGTGGCAGGCCATGGCGGTCGAGAAGGCGCAGCCGGTGCCGTGGGTGCAGTTCGACCGCAGCCGGTCCGATTTGAAGACCTCCTGCTGCGCGCCCCGCGGGCTGGCGAAGCTTAAAAGATCAATCGCCTTTTCCAGGTGACCGCCGGTGATGACCACGCTGGCCGCTCCCATCTGGTGTAGCCGAATCGCCGCCGCGCGCATCTGCTCGAGGTTGGTGACCGCGAGGCCGGTGAGGGCAGCCGCCTCATCCACGTTGGGCGTGATCACCGTGGCCAGGGGCAGCAGTCGTTCGATCAGAAGGCGCAGGCCCGCGGCATCAGTCAGGTCATGCCCCGACGACGATTTGATGATCGGATCAAGGACAATATTCGGCAGCCCCGCTTTCTCGAGAAAATCAGCGACCACCCGAACCACGGTCGCCGATCCCAACATGCCGATGTGGACCGCGGAAATTTCCAGGTCAGCCCGCAGTTCGTCGAGCGTCTGGGCGACCAGTTCAGGAGTAACCCCTTCCACTCGCTGAACCCCGGCCGTCGACTGAACCGTCAGGGCGGTGATGCAGCCTACCCCGTAGCAGCCGTGAGCGGCGACGGTTTTGACGTCCGCCGTCACGCCCGCCCCGGAAGACGGGTCAAACCCGGCTATGGTGAGAACCACGGGCGGAGATTGGTCCATAAAGGCAATGTAACGGAAAGTGCCAACCTTTCAAATTCTGATGTATGGCAGTTTGTTCATAGGCGCCAACGGCCATGCTCGTGCAGGCACTAAAGCGGGCAGCAGGGCTTGTGGTGACACAGCACCAGCAGCCCGCCCGAAAGCGCGGCTGACCCGGTCAAATATTACCCAGGGGCAAACTGAGGTAATGCTTGTAACACATTGAAAACAAATATCGAGTAATAATTTCCGACTGGCAATCTTTAGACTGTATTTACTAATTTGTAAACAAATAAGCTCATTGACTACAGCAATATGGGCAGCATCAGTCAAGATTAACAGTATGTTACGTGAGATATGTATTACTAGATAAGCATCTTGCTAGGGTAAAAACCCGGTTGACAGCTTCTTCCCAGCCCGGTAGCCTTGTCGAATCCTTGGCGCTGGTAGGGGGAACGACTTTAGAGATGTGAGGTGACAATGCGAGGACATATAGCTCATATACTGGCGACGGTTTTACTGGTCGTCAGCCTAGGGGCGGCTCAGCGACCGACCAGCTCGGAGTCCGTGAAGACCCGCAGTCAGAAAGAAACAGTCGCGCCGGGTAAGACAACCCGGACAAAGCCGTATCAAATTGGGACGGCATCGTGGTACGGAAGCTATTTTCAGGGCCGCGCGACGGCCAGCGGTGAGCCCTACGACATGTACGATCTGACCGCCGCGCATCCCACTCTGCCCTTGGGCAGCTGGGTGCGGGTCACGAACCTGCGCAACGGGCGGGCGGTTGTGGTGCGGATCAACGACCGGGGGCCCATCGTCCCGGGACGGATCATCGACCTCTCGTACAACACGGCTCGGGTGCTTCATTTCGAATCGAAGGGCCTGCAGCGGGTACGCCTGGACGTGGTTAACAACCGAGCGAAGACCACCCAGCCGCAAATGATCGCATCTCTGCAATACTAGCCCGCAAGCTCTAAATCCTTTACACTTCTTTACGATGTACGATCCGAGACAGAATCTGATCGTGGCTTTAGATGTTTCGTCCGCGGCCGCCGCCCAGAAGATTGTGGCGGCCGTCGGCATCTCCGCCCTGACCTTCAAGGTGGGGATGCAGCTCTACACCGCCGAAGGTCCCAGCGTGGTGCGCGACCTGGTGGCTTCGGGCCGGCGGGTTTTTCTCGATCTGAAATATCACGACATTCCGAACACGGTTGGAGCCGCGGTGCGCGAAGCCGCCGGACTCGGCGTCAGCATGCTGACCATTCATGCCGCGGGTGGCAGCAAGATGATTCACGCCGCGGTGGAAGCCGCCCGCAACGTCAACCCGGCTTTGATGGTGCTGGGCGTCACCATGCTGACCAGCCTGGACGATCAGGATCTCGACAAGATCGGCATGCGCGGCCACGTGGTCGACCAGGTGTTGCGCCTGGCAGGCCTGGCCCTCACCAGCGGATGTCATGGCGTAGTGGCGTCGGCGCGGGAAGCGGCCGAGCTGCGCTCCGAACTAGGCAAGCATTTCCTGATTGTGACTCCGGGTGTGCGCCCGGCGGGCAGGGACCACGGCGATCAAAGCCGGGTAGTGACGCCCACCCAAGCCATCTCCGCCGGCGCAACCTACATTGTGGTCGGGCGGCCCATCACGGACGCGCCGGATCCGGGCGCGGAAGCCCGGTCCATCCTGGAGCAAATGACCCTCGCGGTCAGCGCGTAAGGTTAGAGTTTCTCGTAGAACTCACAAGCCGAGCAGGAAATAAAGATCCCTCCGGGCACGCCGCGTTCGCGATCTTTCACCCGCTTCACGATGCGCGTGGGTTTGCCGCACTTGGGACAATCGGTGCTCTTGGTGGTGTCCATTTCCTTCTTACGATCTGCCGTCTTCGCAATCTTGACTGCCATTTCTTGATCTCCTTAAGGCCTTGCGGTCAATGTCTCGTTTCTAAACTCAGTAATATTCCAGTCCCAGGTGCGTGATCAACTCTTCGCCCTTCAGGTGCCGCAAGGTGTTTTTCAATTTCATCAGCTGAATAAACAGATCATGCTCGGGATAAAGTCCAGGCGCGGTCATGGGTGACTTGAAGTAAAAGCTCAGCCACTCCTGAATACCCATGTCCGCGCAATTGCTTGCTGCGCTGCGCCAGGTCGAGAAACAACACCAGATCGAGCACGATGGGCGCCGCCAGAATCGAATCGCGGCACAGGAAATCAACTTTGATCTGCATCGGATAGCCCAGCCATCCGAAGATGTCGATATTGTCCCATCCCTCTTTGTTGTCGCCGCGCGGCGGGTAGTAGTTGATGCGGACCTTGTGGGTGAACTTGCCGTAAAGTTCGGGATACAGCTCCGGCTGCAGAATGTGCTCCAGCACCGACAGCTTGGATTCTTCCTTGGTCTTGAACGACCCCGGGTCTTCCAGCACTTCGCCGTCGCGATTGCCCAGGATGTTGGTGGAGAACCAGCCGTTCAGCCCGATCATGCGCGCCTTGAATCCCGGGGCCAGGATGGTCTTGATCAGGGTCTGCCCGGTCTTGTAGTCCTTGCCGCAGATCGGCGCCGAATTGTCACGCGACAGTTGTTGCATTACGGGCAGGTCCACGGTGAGGTTGGGAGCGCCGTTGGCGAAGGGCACGCCCTCCATCAGCGAAGCATAGGCGTAAATCATCGAAGGCGCGATCGTTCTCGTCGTTCTGGGTCAACGCCTTCTCGAACGACTTCAACGACTGGTGGGCCGCGGTCGGCTCAATAAATGTCTCCGTCGAGCCGCACCAGATGGTGACCAGACGGGACGCGCCGGAAGTCTTCTTGAAATCGCGCATGTCGGCCCGGACCTGTTCCGCCAGGTCCATCTTGTTCTTGCCCTTTTTGACGTTCGGGCCGTCGAGCTTCTTCACGTAGTTGTGATCGAAGACCGCCTTGCGGGGCGTGATGGAACTGAGAAAGGGCTTGATCTGTTCGAGCAGATCGCGCTCCAGAACTCCGGCCTTCGATGCCGCCGCGTACATGTTGTCTTCGAAAATGTCCCAGCCGGTAAAGACCAGATCGTTGAGCGCTGCCAGGGGAACAAATTCTTTGATCTTCGGCGACAGTGCGTCGGTGCGCTTGCCCAGGCGGATTGTCCCCATCTGGGTCAGCGATCCGATGGGCTTGGCAATGCCCTTGCGGACCGCTTCCACGCCGGCGACAAAAGTCGTGGCCACGGCGCCCATGCCGGGGATCATGATTCCCAGTTTGCCCTTGGGCGCCTGGATCTCGCTGCTGTGCTGCTTCGACTCTGTCTTTGTTTTTGCGTTCTTCGGCCGCGTCGGCATGTTTAAGCTGCTTCCTTATAGTTTCCGCTGGGAATGTAAGGCGAACTGCTTATGTTCTCGTATTGAGTCCGCATTTGCAACCGCGCCAGCAGTGAACGGCTGCGGAAGTGACGCGAATGGCGAGTTTATCAACCACAGGGGACACGGAGGACACTGAGAAAATCTAAGCCTTTGAGAACTCCTCCGTGTCCTCTGTGTCCTCCGTGGTTAAGTTCTATTTCTCCAAATCGAGGGTCTTGACCGGCAGGTCCCAGTGCGCATCGAGAATCTCAAACCTGCGCTGCTCCTCGCGCTCGTAGGTTGCCTGATCAGGCCAAAGCTGCTTCTTCAAGGCATCTTCCTCAAACGGTTCATTGGCCACGGTCGAATTTTTGAACACGATGGTCACGCGATAGTCCCAGCGCCCGTCTTCGGTGGTGTGATAACGCGGCTGGTCCATCCAGACTTTGACCATGCGCCCCATTTCGACTTCTTTCTTGAGCAGGGGATAATGGTTTTTCTTGAACAGCTTCAGGAACTCGTCGGCGTGTCCCCACTTGGTTTTGTAGTAATACTCGATCGCGTAGGGCTGACCGGGCGCGGTAGAGACGTTCTGCGCCACGCTCGCAGTTATGCCCATGGTTAATACAAGCAGCAAAAGCATGAGAGGTTTCACGGTGATCTCCTAGGAACATTGCAGATTTCAGATTTTAGATTGTAGATTTTCGAGACTCCAGAAAGCGGAGGAATCTGCAATCTCAAATCACAAATCTGAAATGATTTGCGAGCTTACTCCGTCCGCAACCGGTTCTGCCAGTGCGACCGCACAAACCAGATGATACCGGCGAGCAGAGCGATCCCGATGACCAGGTCAAGGCGATGGAAGTACTTGCCCAGCTCTCGCCAGTTTTCGCCGAGCTTCATACCCAGGTACGCCAGCCCCAGGCACCACGGCCAGGATCCGAGAAAGGTGTAAATGTGGAAGCGTGCGCGCGGCATGCGGGCGACTCCCGCCGGCAAGGCGATGAAGGTGCGGACCACCGGCAGAAGGCGTCCGATCAGGACCGCCAGGTAGCCCCAGCGCAGGAAGAAGCGGTCGGCCCAGTCCAGTTCGCGGCGGCCCATCAGGATCCAGCGGCCGTATTTTTCCACCAGCGGCCGCCCGCCATAGCAGCCAATTTCGTAGGCCACGAGCGATCCCAGGTTGCAGCCGATGGCTCCCGCGGTGGCCACCCACAGCAGCTTCATCGAACCCTCGTACACCAGGTACCCGGCAAACGGCATGATCAGCTCGGAAGGCAACGGAATACACGCCGACTCGATCGCCATCAGCAAGGCGACGCCGCCGTAACCCATGGCGGCCATCACGGATTTGATGAAAACGAACAGAACCACCAGGATTTTTTCGGTCATGCGGGAAACATGTTAAATGGGGATGCCGGCGCGGGGAACGGGTTTCTTTACCAACGGGCCGCCCACCGGAGGGCCAGGCTCAGAATGCGCCTTCCTGGGTAAATGTGTATCCGGGCAGCGAAGCGCCGCTGGCGTTCTTGGCCACTTTCACCCGCACCGTGGGCACATCGGGCGCCGACAAACCTGCCGGCCGCAACACCGCATACTGGGTGAACACTTCGCTGTACATCTTCGTGACAAGATAGTCCTGGCCGTCAGTATCGTTCCGCCAAACCTGCCCGAGTTGGATGGACTTCACCGCCACGTCACACTCCTGCGTTCGCTAAAAACCTCTTTCAGGGTACCGGGACAGATGCAGTGCGTCAATTAGCCCGATGGTTCCGCAGCATTACGAAAGGACGTGCAGGAAAAGATTGTGAGGAGAGCGAGGACCTTGTGGGGACGGCAAGACCTGTGTGGGGACGGGCGCCCTCGCCCGTCCAGGCCGTCCGCAGGACGGCTAGCCCTCGTCAGCCACCGCCCCACAATTTCATTCAAAGCAATTTGCTAAGATTGACCTCGATTTTGAGGAGCTCTCATGCCCCGCGGCATCACCCCGCGCCAGACCTGGCAGAACTGGACGCCAGGAAGGTACCCGCAGGACCGCTTCCAGCAAAAAACCAGGCGTCCTGCGGACGCCCCGGACGGGCGAGGGCGCCCGTCCCCACACAGTTCGTGGTGCTGCCGCCGCCGCCAAGCCTCGCGGCAAAGGCTACAATCCCACGGCTCCCGGCCGGGTTCAGGAGATTCTGCAGCGGCTCGACACTCTCTATCCCGACGTCACCTGCGCCTTGCATCACAAGAGCGCATGGGAGCTGCTGGTCGCGACCATCCTCTCCGCGCAGTCTACCGACGTTCGGGTAAACATGGTTACACCTGAGCTGTTCAGGAAATATCCCACCGTCCAGGCCTTCGCCGCGCTCGAGCCTGAACAGCTCCAGCCGGATGTTCGCTCGACCGGCTTTTTCCGTAACAAATCGAAGTCGGTGGTCGGCGCGGCCAGAAAGATCGTGAGCGATTTCGGTGGCCAGGTCCCCGATCAGATGGACCAGCTTCTGACTCTGCCTGGAGTGGCGCGTAAAACCGCCAACGTAGTTCTGGGCACCTGGTTCAAGAAAAATGAAGGCGTAGTCGTAGACACGCACGTCCACCGCATCAGCCGCCGCCTCGAACTCACGCGCAACGACGACCCGAAAAAGATCGAACAGGACCTGATGCGAATCATCCCGCGGCAAAAGTGGACGATGTTCTCCCACCAGATCATCTGGCACGGCCGCAAATTGTGCATCGCCCGCCGCCCCAAATGCGCCGACTGCCCGCTCGAAAATATCTGCCACGCCGCCGACAAAACCTGGAGCACGGTAGAGATCCATAAGAACGCGAAGTAGCCAGCGCACTGTCATCCTGAGCGGAGCGTTTTCGCTCGCGAATGGAACGCAGTCGAAGGACCCCTATACGCACGCGACCGGCTTTCTGGAATCTTGAGTCGGCGCGGCCCGCCCCGCAGCACCTGTAGAGCTCAGGGGTCCTTCGACTCGCAGCTCTTCGCTTCGCGAAGAAGCTGCTGCGCTCAGGATGACAGCTGCTACACTTTTCTCATCACCCGTATGCGCACGCTTATCTTGTTGGTATCGTCATCTCTATGAGCACTCTTGCTTTGCCGCAAAACCTGCCGGCGCCCCCGGCGATCACCGATCCCAAGCTGATCACCAGCAAACCCAACGCGAATGTCGAACAGAACCAGCAGAGCCTTTCGATCGAGAGGCTGTACATGACGCGTTCGGTTGGCGCCACAACCTGGTCGCCCGACGGCAAGACCATCGCCTTCGTCACGAACATCAGCGGCCGCAATAATATCTGGCTGGTGCCGGCCGCGGGCGGATGGCCCACGCAGCTTACGGTCAGCGACCAGCGCCAGACTCAGCCCACGTGGTCGCCCGACGGCAAGTGGATCGCCTACATCTCCGACTACGACGGCGACGAGCAGTGGGACATTTTCTTCGTCTCGCCCAAGACGGGTGAAGTCGTGAACATCACCAACACGCGAGAAATCTCCGAGGAGAGCCCGACCTGGTCGCCCGACGGCCGCTATCTGGCCTACACGGTCAAGCCCAAGACATCGTCGGTGTACGAGATCGATATCTTCGACACGCTGATGCGTGACACCAAACACCTCACCACCGGCACGCCCGCGGACAAGATGAACGTCAATCCCATCTGGTCCGCCGACAACAAGTGGATTGCCTACACTCAACAGCAGGCCAAGGGCACGGATTCCAATATCTTCATCGCCGAAGTTGCTACCGGCAAGAGCACTCTGCTGACCCCGCACCAGGGCGAACAGCTGTACACCGCCAACGAACTCTCTCCGGACGGAAAGCGCCTGCTGATTACTTCGAATGCGGGGAACGGTTACGACAACGTCGGCTTGCTTGATATCGGCAGCAAAAAAATCGATTGGCTCACCCAGGACAAATGGGAAATTGAAGGCGGCAATTTCTCGCCGGACGGCAAATCGGTGACCTGGACCGCGAACCTCGACGGCGACACCGATATCTACCTGCACGATCTCGCTTCCGGAAAAACCACTTCCCTGCCGCTGCCCAAAGGCGTAAATCATCTCGGCGGCGCGGAATCTGCTTTCACTCGCGACGGATCACGCCTGCTCTATTACCACAACGGACCGACCTCGCCCAACGATGTTTGGGTTTACTCCCTGGCCGACGGCAAATCGCAGCCGATCACGAATTCCCTGGTGGCCGGCGTGCGCTCCGACGACATGGTCGAGCCGTTTCTGGTGCACTATCCCAGCCGCGACGGCAAATGGACCATCTCCGCGCTGCGTGTACGTGCCTTACAACATGGCGCGCAGCGGGCAGAACGCGGCTGTGGTTTATGTTCACGGCGGGCCGGCGTCACAGAGCGTGAACTCTTTCAGCCGCATCATTCAGCACCTGGTCAACCAGGGTTACATGGTGATTGCGCCCAACTATCGGGGATCTACGGGCTACGGCAAGGAGTTTCAGCAGGCCAACCTGTTCGACATGGGCGGAGGCGACCTGCAGGACGTGCTGGCCGCTGCCGACTTCATCAAGCAGACCGGCTACCTCGATCCCAAGAAACTGGTTCTGATGGGCGGGAGCTACGGCGGGCTACCTGACCATGATGGGCGTGACCAAAGCTCCGGACGTGTGGGCAGCGGGCGTGCCTATCGTGCCCTTCGTCAACTGGTTCACGGAAATCGCCAACGAAGATCCAGTGCTGCAGCAATCCGATCTGGCCACCATGGGCGATCCGGAGAAGAACAAAGAGCTCTTCCACGACCGCTCTCCCATTTTCTTTGTCGATCAGATCAAGGCGCCGCTGCTGTTGCTGGCCGGCGGCAATGATCCGCGCTGTCCCAAAGAAGAAGCCCAGCAGGTGGTGGATGCAGTCAAGAAGCGCGGCGGCGTGGCCGAATACAAAGTGTACGAAAACGAGGGCCACGGCTTTGCCCGGGTGGAGAACCTGATCGACGCCTACAAGCGCGTGTCAGAGTTCCTGAAGGCGCGCGTGCCACCCGCGAATTGCGGCTGCTCCCTCACCGAGTGAAAATGTGGGCGCGAGCGCCCCGCTCGTGCAGCAGCGTCCGTGGCGCTGCTTATCTGGAATCGTCCGGGGCGCTGCCGCACGAGCGCCCCGCTCGCGCCTACATTAGTTCTTGACGAACTTGCTGAAGAAATCTCCCGCGTTCCAGTGGGGACGCTCGGTCTGCTGGGCCACTTCATAGCCCACCGCCAAATCCACGCGAGTGCACTTAACCGTCGCATTGAAGTCGAGGGGCTGGCTCATGTCGTCACTGGGCTGGTGGTAACGCTGCACTTCCCAGTCGAACTGCATCTTCTTGCCATCAAGATCGGGATTCACGGTTTGCAGTCCTTCCCCGATGTACAAGGAGGGGACGCCCTGCAGGATGAAGGAATACTGATCGCTGCGTATGAAATAAACCTCTTCCGGCACGGGATCCGGGCTGACGATGAGGCCCATGTGGCGGGCCACATCGTCCGCGACCGCGCCCAGGCTGGAGTGCTCGCCTCCCAACGGAACGATGTCCTTGAAGTCGTAGAGGAAAGAAACTTCGTCCATGTTGATGTCGGCGACGATCTGCGCGATCGGGACCGTGGGATTCTGCGCGTAATAGTCGGAGCCCAGCAGGCCCTCTTCTTCGCCGGTGACCGCGATAAACAGAAGCGAGCGCCGCGGGGCGGGGTGCAACTGGGAAAATGCCCGCGCCATTTCGAGCAGCGCCGCCGTGCCTGAAGCATTGTCCGCCGCCCCGTTGTAGATGTTGTCTCCCTTCACCGGATCGCCGATGCCCAGATGGTCCAGATGCGCGGTGAAGGCAACGTACTCGTTCTTCAAGCTGAGGATCGGAGCCGGGTAGAATCGCAGCCACGTTCGGACTCTCCACTTCCGAGTAATGGCTGACGATGTGGATGGACACGCTGGCCGGCAGCGGAAAGGCCTGCGCCTGGCTATTCTCGGCCGCCTGCAGCGCTTGTTTCCACGTTTTCGGCGCGCCTTCGAACAGCGCCGCGGCCGCGCCGGAACTCAACCGCGCGCCCCCCCGGATCTTTG
This sequence comes from Terriglobia bacterium, assembly GCA_963734455.1. Classification (GTDB taxonomy): domain Bacteria; phylum Acidobacteriota; class Terriglobia; order Terriglobales; family Acidobacteriaceae; genus JAIQFF01. Next base: position 984,835 of record CAVTHC010000003.1, on the reverse strand, counting down.
GCTCCGCGTTATTGGGCACACCCTTTTCATTCAGCCAGCGCAGCGCCGGCCCTCGGGTAAAACGGACGTATTCTGAGAACGGAGTACGCTGTTCGGTCTTGCCCGCCCAGATGGAGAGAAATCCGATGGCCCCGTGCTCGGCAGCCGCCCGCAATTTCTGTTCACTGGAAGAAAAATGGGCGCCGGGAGCGGAGGGCATCCGGGACGGGGCGCCATACAAGGCGGCCACGATCTTGCCCCGGACATCAATGCCCGCGTAATCGTCGTAGTTGAATTCGGGCGCGCTCACGCCGAAACCAACAAACACGACCTGGCCTTCGGCGGTGGTATCGGCCGAAAGCGGGTCGCCGCCCATCACGTAATCCTTGTCGATGGTCAGGGTCCGAACCGATCCGTTGTGTTTCACGGTGAGCGAACTACGGTCCCGCAACAGCTCGATCTTCCGAAAATGCACGTTCTGGAAATACGATCCGCCCACGCCCGCCGGCTTTAATCCCATTTCCTCGAACTGCGCCCGGACATAATTCGCCGCCAACTGATAGCCGCGAGTGCCGGTGCCCCGTCCTTCCAACAGATCATCCGCAAGAAACGCCATGTGCGCCCGCAGTCCATCGGCGGTGATGCGTTGCAGGAGTTCTTCCGGAGGATAATCGGAAGGGCCGGTTTGTCCGAACCCGAGGGAAACCGCCAGAACCAGACCGAGGAGAAGAAGACGCTTTCTTGACAAACCTGCCTCCCATAAAAACGCCCGGACAAAAACCCAGCTGCATCTACGGCTGGCGCCCGGAAATGGCTTTGATGAGACCGGGAATCGTATATTCGGCCGCCTCCACATCCACCGGCAGGCCAAACGCTCGAAGAGTAGACGAAGTCACCGGCCCGATGGAAGCAAGCTTCACCCCTTTAAGCTGCCGCCTGAGGCTACTGTTGGTGTGGACGCGGCCGACTCGGCCGCGGCTTTGGTCGAGCAGAGCCACAAAATTACGCACCGTGGACGAACTGGTAAAGGTAATCCAATCGGGCCGTCGCTGCCGGGAAGCCAGAGCCGCCCGCAAGCGTTGCCGAGAAGACTGGGGAACCACAGTCTCATAAGCTTCGGCCACATCCAGCTGCGCGCCCAGCTTGCGCAGTTCGCGCGGGATCACGTCACGAGCCACTTTTGCCCGCGCCAGCAGCACCCGCTTGCCTTTTATTTTGCGGCGCAGGCTGGCCACCACGGACTCCGCCACATACTCCCGGGGCACAACGTTCACCTTCGCACCGTGCTGCTCGATGGCCTGCCGGGTAGCCGGGCCGATGGCGGCAATTTTCAGCCGGCGCATCGGACTCATGCCAATTCGTAGTTTTCGCAGCCTTTCCCACAGCGCATCGACTCCGTTGACGCTGGTCAGGATAAGCCAGTCATACTCGGGAAGATGTTTCAACGCGGTGTCCAGCGCTTTGTAGGACTTGGGCTTACGGATTTCGATGAAAGGGATCTCCAGGACTTCAGCGCCCAGGTTGCGGAGTCCGGCGGAGAGGGCGCTGGCCTGATGACGGGCGCGTCCGACCAGCACTCGTATGCCCTGGAGCCGCCCTGTTGCCTTTGATTTCGTACTTGATTTCATACTTGGGAAATAGTCAAGCACGCGGGCTAGTCGTGACCACACGAACACCACAAGATCACGGCTGCTGTGGCGCCACTATCGCTTGTCCGTACACTTCGCGCAGAATTGCGTCACCGCCCCGGCGCAGCAGGGCTTCGCCTACCGACTCACCCAGCCGCAGCGGATCGTCTCCGTCGCCCGACTCGCGCAACACTTTCGTTCCGTCGGGGCGGGCGACTACCGCTTCAAGATATAAACGGCCGTTGACCACTTCCGCCAGCGCTCCGATGGGCACCTGGCAGCCGCCGCCCATCTGGTTCAGCAGGGCCCGCTCACAGGTGGTGGTGCGGCGCGCCGCGTCGTCATCCAGAAGAGGATGTGCCGGCGCACGCCCGCATCATCCTTGCGAATCTCAATCGCCAGAGCGCCCTGCCCCGCCGCCGGGCACATCAGTTTCGCGGGCAGCACCTGCCGAATGCATTCCCGTTTGCCCAGGCGATTCAGCCCCGCCGCCGCGAGAATCACGGCATCGTATTCGCCGGCCGCGAGCTTGCGCAGACGGGTATCTACGTTACCGCGCAAGGGGTGGATATCGAGGTCGGGCCGCAGCGCCTTGAGTTGCGCCTGGCGCCGCAGGCTGCTGGTGCCTACCCGCGCCCGGTTGGGCAATTCTTTCAGGCTGCTGTATTTCTGCGAGCAGAATACATCGCGCGCATCTTCCCGGGTGGTGATGGCCGCGATCTCGAAGGCTGCCGGAATCTCCGTGGGCAGATCTTTCAAACTGTGGACGGCGAGGTCCACTTGTTTCGCGGACAGCGCTTCCTCAATTTCCTTGGTGAACATGCCCTTGGTGCCGACCTGGGCCAGCGCGACATCGGTAATTTTGTCGCCGGTGGTTTTGATGACTTTAATTTCGACCTGGTGCCCGCGCTGCTCGAGCAGCGCCTTGATGTGATTGGCCTGCCAGAGAGCCAGTTGCGATCCGCGGGAGCCGATGCGCAGCAGAGCCACTAGGCTTTCGCTCCGGAGTCTCCACCCGAAGATTTCGCGGCGTTCTTGTCGTCTTGCTTTTTCTTGTCCTGCAGATCGAACAGCCGCCGCACGATATCGACCACGGTGGTGGCTTCGGGCTGGCTCACCGCGGTCTTGAGGGTGCTGATCGGGGTGTGCATGATCTTGCTGATGATGCCGCGGGTGAGGGTTTCGACCGCCAGTTCCTGTTCCGGCGATAGCGGCCCCAGGCGGCCGCGCACCCGGTCGATTTCCGCCTGGCGAATCGTCTCCAGGTGGTCCTGCAGCGAGACGATGGTGGGGACCACGTCCAGGGTCTGCAGGCGGATCTTGAAGCGCTCCACTTCTCCGGTGATGATGGCTTCGGCGCGCTCCGCTTCTTTTTTCCGGTCATCGACGTGCGAGGTCACGGCCTGCTGCAGGTCGTCAATGTCGTAAACGAAGATGCCGTCCAGACGGTTCATCTCCGGGTCGACGTCGCGCGGCACGGCGATGTCGATAAAGAACATGGGCCGGTTCTTGCGCCGGGCCAGAAACAGCTCGCCATGTTCCCGGCGGAATATGGCATGGGGCGCGCCGGTCGAAGTGATGACGATGTCGGCGCGGTCGCAGGTCTCGTAAAGCTGTTCAAACAGGATGGCCTGCCCCTCGAACCGGGCCGCCAGCTGCTGGGCTCGGTCATAGGTGCGGTTGGCGACAAAAATCGATTCCGCGCCGTGGGCGATCAGGTGACGCGCCGCCAGTTCGCTCATCTTGCCCGCGCCCACCAGGTAGACGTGCTTGCCCTGCAACGATCCGAAAATCTTCTTCGCCAGTTCGACCGCAACCGAGGCTACCGACACCGCCGACGAACCTACCGCGGTTTCCGTGCGCACTCTTTTGGCGACGGCGAAGGCGCGAGTCAGAAGCAGATCGAGCTGCGAGTGCACCACGCCGACGGCGCGGGCCGTGGCGTAGGCTTCTTTCACCTGGCCCAGAATTTGCGGCTCACCGACGACCATGGAATCCAGGCTGGAAGTCACGCGAAACAGGTGACGGACAGCTTCGCTCTCGTGATATTCGTACAGGTGCGGCTCATAATCGGAGGGATCCAGCTGAAAGTAGCTGCCCAGAAAGCCGCGCAGGTCGACCGCGCCATTTTTCGTCTGGGTCAGCACTTCCACCCGGTTGCAGGTCGAGAGGATGATCCCTTCTTCGACGCCCGGATGCCCGGCCAAACGCCGCAACGCGTCAGGCAGGCGCGACTCGGGGATGGCCAGGCGCTCTCGCACCTCGACCGGCGCGGTCTTGTGATTCACCCCGATGAGTTGAAACTTCATGATTGGACGAACCCGTGAATCGCGCTGTAGTAGTTGGCCGACCAGGCGATCACCGCGGCCACCACGGCGCCGGTCGCCAAGATAGGCGGCCCGCCGGCCTCGCCATCCCGCATTCCAGCGGGTAAACACCATCACCATGTACACCGCCCACATCAGCAACGACAGGAAAATTTTGGGATCAAGAAAATCCAGCCGCCCGTAGGTGGCCTGGGCCACAATGCTGCCCGCCACCAGTCCCAGCGTCATGAAGGGAAAGCCGAGCAGCAGAGAGCGATAGCCGATCTGATCGATCACTTCGAGAGCCGGAAGGCGCAACAGAATCGCGGCCGGCTTTTTGGCCTTCAAACTTCGTTCCTGCAGGAGATAGAGCAGACTGGCGGCGAAGCTGATAAACAGGGCCGCGTACCCCACAAAGATCATGGCGATGTGGACGAATAGCCAGCCCCGGCGCATGCCCGGCGAAGTCAGCAGAAACGGCTGCTGGGTAGTGGCCGCAACGAAGGTCAGAACAAATACCAGCGGAAAGACGACAATCCCCGGCGAGGTGGTGCGGTACACCAGGTACACGATCATGAATGCCGCCATCACTATCAGGGACAGCAGCGACTCGGAGTTATGCACTGAAGTAAGCGTAAGTTGCCCCGAAAGCAGGACGGCCTCGGTCAACGATACGAATTGAAATACCATGCCCAGGCTCATGGCCGGCAGCGCCACCCGGTTCAACAGCGAACTGGTGCGAGTCAAAGCCAGCAGGGCGTAGAGCAGTCCCACGGCGTAGAAACCAAGCGCCACTCGGAGCCACAGTATCGGCATAGTGATGGACATGAAAGTCGAACCGGCCAATCCCAGTCCGCCCCGCTGATTATAGTCTGCACCGGAGCCAGGGCAGAAGAGTAAGAAGGGCACCGGATAGCGCCGGCGATATAGTAACCCGTTACTGCACGCCCAGCGCGTCGAGGGCTTTCTCAAGCCCATGGGGGCTTACCACGAGGCGGCGCCCACCAGCCAGCATGTCCTCAATCTCATCGAAGGCCTGAAACAGTCTGAGCTTCACCGCGCCATATTGCTCGGCATCAGTCAGTTCGCGTCCATGCGCTGTGGCCCAGGTCTGGATCGAGTCGTCGGGCAGGAAGACGCTCACCGCGAAGGTAGTCTTGCGGTCCGAAGTGACATCGAAGATGTATTCGCCGGCCGGCGCTTCAGCCGCATCGGCCAAAGCCGCCCGCTTACCCACGAAATAGTATTGATAGACGTATCCCTGGCCACCGGTGTACGTCTTCATGCGACGCAGAGTCATGGGGACGGTCGTGGGTCCTGGGCCGTTGGTCCTTGGTCGTTGGTCGTTGGCCGTTTAGCCCCGTCAAAGAAAGCGCCACTATCACGAAACCGCGGATCGACGTCCGAGGTCTGACGTCCGCCGTCAGCCTTCGATCTTTGCCTCTCGCAGCAGTTTAACGGCGGTCTCCGAGCTCACCGGCGAATAATACACTTCCTTGAAGGTGTACGACTTCGCCTTGCCCGCAATCACCGGCAGGATCTCGATGTGCCAGTGGTAATCGTCATCGATGGTCTTCCAATAGTCCAGGCTCTTCGAGCGAAACGAGGTATTGGGAGAGGTGTGCAGCACCAGATGAAATTCGGCGGTCACGGTGCGAATCCTTTGCAGGGTGCGCCGCAGCAGCGCGGCCAGATCGAGCATGCTGCCGGGGCGGGCCAGAACGAAACGCGCGAACGAGGCTTCATGCGTCCGGGGGATGATCCAGGTCTCGTAGGGCACGCGCGGAGCATAGGGACAGAGCGCGATAAAGTCGCCGCGCACTTCGATCACGCGCTGGTTCTGCTGCAGTTCCTGGGAAATAATGTCGCAGAAGACGCAACGTTCCTTGGCCTTGAAGTAGTCCCGGCCCGCCCGCAGTTCGTACAGCACACGGCGCGGCACAAATGTGGTCGCGGTGAGCTGAGATGTGGGATGCTCGAATTCCTGACCGGCATTCGAACCGTGGTTTTTAAAGATGCTGACGTATTTGAAGCGGGCATCGCGTTTCAGGTCTTGAATGCGGTGCGCGGCCAGCAGCAGGAACTGCTCGATCTCGGCATCGCTCGCGTTCCACAGCTGCCGGTCGTGCCGCGGATTCTCCACCAGAACTTCGTGGGCGCCCACCGGGGACATGCGATCGTAGATGCCGTCGCCGCGCCGGGTGGGCTCGCCCTCGATCCGATAAAGCGGCGCGGGATGGACCACGGCGCGCGCCGACCAGGGGCCGCCCTCCACTCCCGGCATGTTCGACGACCACTTGCGCCGCCACGGGCGAGTCTGCACAAAAGCGGCAAAACGCTTCCGCGCGGGGAGCGTGGTCGGGAACATCATCGCCGGTGATCACCCAGGAGCGAGTAATGGGATCCTTCCGCAGTTCCATGGCTGTAAGGTAAACATCGGCGCGGAGGGCACGTCAACTGCGATCTGGCCTTTAGCCGGAAGTCCGAAGCTCCGGAGGAGCGCAAGCCACGTACTCATGGTGATTTTCATCCGCCGAAGAGGGCCACGGCCTTTGTTATAATCCGCGCACGAAGCCCGCTGAAATGACCGAGCCGTCCACGCCGTTGATGCGGCAGTATGCCGCCATCAAGAAGGAGCATCCCAGCGCCCTGCTGTTCTTTCGCCTGGGAGATTTCTACGAGCTTTTCTTTGACGACGCGGTCCTGGCCGCGAAAGAACTGCAGATCACGCTGACCTCGCGCAATAAGGAAAAAGGTATCGCCATCCCCATGTGCGGCGTGCCTCACCATGCCGCCGAAGGCTACATCTCGAAGCTGATCCGCAAGGGATTCAAGGTCGCCATCTGCGAACAGGTGGAGGACCCGCGCCTGGCCAAGAAACTGGTGCGGCGTGAAGTCACCCGGGTGGTCACGCCGGGCACCGCGGCGGATTCTTCTCTCAGTTCCGAGGAAAATAATTTCCTCGCTGCCATCGCGCAGACCGGTGAGCGCGTCGGCTTTGCCGCCCTCGACCTCTCCACCGGCGAATTTCGTGCCACCGAGTTTCAGGGAGAAGACGCCGCGAAAAGAATTCAGGAAGAAATACAGCAATTGCGCCCCAAAGAAGTTCTGTACGCCTCCTCCGCCCCATTATTCGAAAGCCCGAGTGTGGCGCGGGCGCCCTCGCCCGCGAAGCTCTCAATCGCCTCGGGTTACGCCGAAACTCCGCTGGACGACTGGATCTTTGCCCCCGACCACTCCATCCCGCTGCTGGAAAACCACTTTGGCGTGCTATCGCTCGAAGGCTTCGGCCTCTCCGGCAAGCCGGCAGCCGCGGCCGCCGCCGGCGCCATTCTTTATTACGTCCGCTCCACCCAGCGGGGCACTCTCAGCCACGTCGATCGCATTGGATTCTACGAGCGTCAAACCTGCCTGGTGCTCGATGCCGTCACCGTGCGCAACCTGGAGCTGATCGAGCCGCTTTTCTTCAGTACGGCTGCCGGCGCCGATGCGGGCGTCACTCTGTTCCGCTCGGTCGACGCCACGGTTACGCCCATGGGCAAACGCCTGCTGCGATCCTGGCTGCTGCGTCCGTCTATCGACATCGCGGAAATTAACGCCCGTCTGGATGCGGTTGAAGCCCTGGTAAAAGCAACCATCGCCCGCGAGGAACTGCGGCACGCGCTCGATGGCATCCTGGACCTGGAGCGCCTGCTCAGCCGGGTCACGCTCGAAACCGCCAACCCGCGCGACGTCTTGGCCCTGGCCGCTTCCCTCGCCAGGCTGCCGGCGGTCCGCAAGGCGTTGGAACGTCTGGACGGCGGCAATGCACATGTGGCCGCGGCCGACTCGGCCGCGCAGGCCCGGCCAGTCGCTCCGCCCGATGAAAAGCTCAGCGGACGCCTGACCGCCCTGCACTCTGCAGTCGATGAACTCGCCGATCTCCGCCAACGCATCGAAGCCACCATCATCCCGGAACCCCCGCTCTCGCTGAGCGACGGCGGCGTAATCCAGCCAGGCGTCGATCAGGAACTCGACCATCTCCGCGACCTGAGCCGCAACAGCAAACAATTCCTGGCGCAAATCGAGCAGCGCGAACGGCAGCGCACCGGAATCGCCAGCCTGAAAGTAAAGTTCAACTCGATCTTTGGCTACTATCTCGAAATCTCGAAAGCGAACTCGCACCTGGCCCCTTCCGACTACGAACGCAAGCAGACCCTGGTCAATGCCGAGCGCTTCACCACCCCGGAGTTGAAGGAATACGAATCCAAGATCCTCGATGCCCAGGAAAAGATCGTAGATATCGAACGCCGCCTGTTTGCCGAATTGCGCTCGGCGATTGCTGGAGAAGCCCGCCGCATCCGGCAGACCGCGCTGGCCCTGGCGGAAGTCGATGTCCTGGCGGCGCTGGCCCAGATCGCGGCCCTGCGAAATTATTGCCGCCCCCGGTTTGACGATTCCGCGGACATTGAGATTGTCGCCGGCCGCCACCCGGTCATCGAACAGCTGGAACTGGGCAGCGGGGACCGTTTTGTGCCCAACGATCTTTTCCTGAACTCGACCACCAACGCCATCATGGTGCTGACCGGCCCCAACATGGGCGGCAAGTCCACCTACCTCCGGCAGGCCGCGCTCACCGTGATCATGGCGCAGGCCGGGTCGTTCGTGCCCGCCACCTCGGCCCGATTGGGACTGGTGGACCGGGTCTTCACCCGCATCGGCGCCAGCGACAACCTGGCCCGCGGGCGCTCCACGTTCATGATCGAGATGACGGAAACCGCAGCCATCCTGCACACCGCGACTCCGCGGTCGTTAATTCTCCTCGACGAAGTCGGCCGTGGCACCGCTACCTATGATGGCCTGGCCATTGCGTGGGCCGCGGTCGAGTACATTCATGCCCGCACTCGGGCCAAGACGCTTTTCGCCACCCACTACTTTGAATTGACCGAACTGGCGGAACAACTTTCCGGGGTGAAGAACTATCACGTGACGGTCAAAGAAACCGGCGGCGGAATCGCCTTCCTGCGAAAGGTTGCGCCCGGCGCGGCCGACCGCAGCTACGGCATCGAAGTGGCCAAACTGGCAGGGCTTCCGCACGAGGTAATCGTGCGGGCGCGCGAGGTGCTGGCGGAACACGAAAGCGCGGAACGTCAGTTGATGGGACACCTCTCGCCGGGTTCAACTCCTCCAGCCGCGCAACTCACTATCTTCACGCCGCTGTCCCAGCCGGTGCTGGACAAGTTGCGAGAGGTGGATTTGAATTCGCTGACTCCGCTCGAAGCGCTGAACCTGCTGGCCCAGTTGAAAAAGCAGGTGGAATGAGGCCAGCCGACGATATGGTCGGTCTAAGATCTAATTAGTTATTCATAATGCCTAAACACAGCAGCTCCTCCGATCTACGCCGCAGCGTCGGCCAGCTTCTCATCATCGGCTTCGATGGCACCGAGATGTCCCCCGGTCTGGCTGCCCTGCTGACCCGCCTGCAACCGGCGGGGGTCATCCTTTTCGCGCGCAACATTACGGGCGGAGAGCAGACCCACAAGCTGCTCAAAGACTGCCAGGCCTGCGTCTCCACCCCGCTCTTCACCGCCGTGGACATGGAAGGAGGCCGGGTTGACCGCTTCCGCAACGTGATTGGCGGGACCCCTTCCGCCGCCGATGTTTTCTCGACCGGCAACCGCAGACTTTTCCGCCAGCACGGCAAATTGATCGGCGAATCCTGCCGGACATTCGGGTTCAACACCGACTTCGCGCCTGTGGTTGACCTGGCGTTCGAAGCGTCAAAGACCGTGATGAGTTCCCGCGCCGTTTCAGCGGACCCGAAACAGGCGGTTCTCTACGCCCGGGAATTTCTCCAGGGATTGAAGGCTGCCAATGTTGTGGGCTCAGGCAAACACTTTCCCGGCCTCGGCGAGGCCAATCTCGACACCCACCAGGAACTTCCCTCCATCAATAAGCCTTGGAAAAGAATTTGGGCGGAAGATTTGTATCCCTATCGAATCCTGCGCCGGGAGCTGCCGATGGTCCTGATCGGACACGCCAACTATCCTGCGATCACGCGCGACGGCAGCCCGGCGTCATTGTCCAGGAAATGGATCACCGACGTTCTCCGCCAGAAAATAGGCTACAGGGGCCTGGTCGTTTCCGACGATCTCGAGATGGGAGGCGTGCTAAAAGCCGCGCCCATTGAGCGGGCGGCGGTCGAGCATATCCGCGCCGGCGGCGATCTCTGCCTGATCTGCCATGTCGAGGCATATGTCACGCGATCCTACGAAGCCCTGCTCGAGGAAGCAGAGAGCGACCGTAAGTTTGCCCAACGGGTGAAGGAGTCGGCGGCCCGTGTACTGGCCTTCAAGAAAAAATCATCGGCGCTCAAGCGCAGGTCACCGGCCCCAACCGCCGCCAAGCTGGAAAAACTCTCGCGCGAAGTATGGGAACTGACCGAGCAAGTGAGGCTGGCCAAACTGGGAGCCGCCATCGCATGATCGTCGCAGGCATTATGAGCGGCACATCGGCGGATGGAATCAACGTAGCTCTGATCCGCATCGCGCCGCCACGAACCATGCGGACGCGGGCGACTCGCCCGCGAACCTCCGGCCCCCGACTTGGATTTAAATTCCTGGCGCAAGCCGAATACCCCTACCCGAAAGCCGTCCGCCAGGCCGTGCTGCAAGCCATGAATGCCCGGCAAGCTAGCGTGGCGGATCTGGCCCGGCTGAATTTCCTGCTGGCGGAACTCTACGCCGAAGCCGTGCTCGCCACCGAACGCCGCTTCCACATGAAGCCGGAGTTGATCGGCTGCCACGGTCAGACTCTTTACCACCAGGGTGAGCCGGCGAAATTTCTCGGACACAACCTGGCCGTCACCTGGCAGACCGGAGAAGGCGCCGTGATCGCGGCGCGGGTGGGCGTGCCGGTCGTCTCCGATTTCCGCCCCGCCGAGATGGCTGCCGGAGGTAAAGGCGCGCCCCTGGTTCCCTTCCTCGATTACCTGCTCTATCGCGACCCGAAGATGGGACGCATCGTGCAAAACATCGGAGGGATCGCCAACCTCACCGCCATTCCTGCGGGAGGGACCTCTAGGCAAGTTACAGCTTTCGATACCGGCCCCGGCAACATGCTGATTGACGCGGTCACGGATCGCCTCTTCGGCCAGCCCTATGACCGCGATGGCCGGATCGCCGCTGCGGGCGCTGTGCTCGAACCGGTCGTGTCCGAAGCTCTACGCCAGCCATTTTTCCGGCGCCAGCCGCCCAAGACCGCAGGGCGCGAAGAATTCGGGCGCGAGTTCGCGCTGCACTTCGTCAAACGATGCGGCCGAGCCGGCAAGGCGGATGTGGTCGCCACAGCCACGGCTTTGACGGCGAGTTCGATCGCCGACGCCTTGCGCCGCTTCGTGCTGCCGCGTCGCGGACATTTTCGAGAGCTTATTGTTTCCGGCGGAGGGGCCAATAATCCGACTCTACTGGCGATGCTGGCCAATGAGCTTCGTCCCCTGCGCCTGACCATTCGCGCTTCGGACGAATTCGGGCTGCCTTCCGCGGCCAAAGAAGCGGCCGCATTCGCTCTGATGGCCTACGAGACCTGGAACCGGCGACCGTCGAATATTCCCTCCGCTACCGGGGCCAGGCGGCCCGCGATTTTGGGGAAAATATCCTATGCGTAGATGGACACCGGCGAGCACAAGGTCCCTCGGCTCGCTTCGGCGCGCCGGCGCGCCTCCATCTTCGCTCGGGATGACAAGATTGTTGCTGGGCGTGCTGTTAGCCGCAACCCTTTCATGCGCCGGCAAACCTGATCCCAACACCGTGGTCATGATCATTGAGAGCAGCCCCACCAACCTCGATCCCCGGGTGGGTCTGGATGCTCAATCGGAGCGCATCGACGACCTCATCTTCGACGACCTGCTCACCCGCGACGCGCATCTCAATGTCGCTCCCGGCCTGGCGGAGCGGTGGGATATCCCCGATCCCGTCACCTACATCTTCCATCTGCATCACGGGGTAAAATTTCACGACGGCCGCCCGCTCACCGCTCGCGACGTGAAGTGGACTTTCGATTCCCTGCTTCAGGGCAAGATTCGCAGCACCAAGTCGGCGGTGTATCGTTTCGTCGACCACATCGACGCGAGCGATGACTACACCGTGGTCTTCCACCTCAAAGAGCCTTTCGCGACTCTGTTGTGGAATCTTTCCGACGGCGCCATGGGCATCGTGCCCTACGGCAGCGGCGACGAGATGGCGCGCCAGCCCATCGGTTCGGGACCTTTCCGTTTCGTGAGCGCGGAAACGGACAAGGAAGTGGTGCTGGCGCGCAATGACGATTACTGGGGTCAGAAGGCCCATCTTCCCCGCGTCCGCTTTATCGTGGTGCCTGACACCACCACGCGCGCCCTCGAATTGCGCAAGGGCAGCGCCGACATCGCAATCAACGCCCTGACCTCCGACATGGTGTTGACCCTGGAGCGCGACCCTGATCTCGCCGTCCTGCATGCTCCCGGCACGGTCCTGGCGTATCTGGCATTCAATCTGCGCGATCCCATTCTCCGGGATGAGCGCGTCCGGCAGGCCGTCGCCTACGCCATCGACCGGCGCCCTTTCCTCGAATATCTGCTGCGGGGTTTTGCCCGTCCCGCCAACAGCGTCCTGCCGCCGGAGAGCTGGGCCTATAACGGCGATGCGCCAGCCTACGACCACGATCCCGCCCGCGCCCGCCAGTTGCTCGAACAGGCGGGATATCCCGAGGTGAACGGCGTCCGCTTTCACCTCACCATGAAATCGTCCACCGAAGAAAGCACGCGCCTGATGGCGGCAGTGTTGCAGCAACAACTGCGGCAGGTAGGAATCGCGCTGGATATCCGGACCTTCGAATTCGCGACTTTTTTTTCCGATGTGACCCACGGCTTGTTCCAGCTTTATTCCCTGCGCTGGATCGGCGGCAACGAAGACCCGGACATTTTCGAATACATTTTTCACTCCTCCAAGTTCCCGCCCAACGGCGCCAATCGCGGCTACTTCGCCGATCCGCGGATCGACGCGCTGATCGACCAGGCCCGCCAGGAACTCGACCAGAACACCCGCAAACAGCTCTACGCGGAAATCCAGCGCACCCTGGCCGACGAGCTGCCCTATATCAATCTGTGGTACTTCGACAACGTCCTGGTGCACTCCAAGCGGGTTCGCAACCTCACCTTGAATTCTTCCGGTAACTACGATTTTCTGAAGACGGCGGTGCTGGATGGGAGTCGTCAGTCGTCGGTCGTCAGTCGTCAGTAAATGCGCGCTGCCCTTGCTGACGACCAGCGACTGACGACTGGTCAGTGTTACCATCGAAACAGCCTTCCCCCATGCGCATTCTTTTCATCGGCGATATTTTTGGACGTCCTGGGCGCAACATCGTGAAAGACCGTCTGCCCGGGCTGGTGAAAGACCGCGCCATTGATCTCGTGATCGCGAACGGGGAGAATTCTGCCGGCGGCTTCGGCATCACGGGGGCCTTGGCGGAAGATCTGTTCGAGCTGGGCATCGATGTCATTACCACCGGCAATCACATCTGGGACAAGCGGGAAATCATCGACTACTTTCAGTCCGCCGACGGCAACCAGCACAGCCCGGCACGCCGCCTGTTGCGTCCCGCGAATTACGCACCCGACATGCCGGGCTGGGGCGTGTATGAGGGCAGCAAGCATGGCGTTCCCTATGCCGTGATCAATCTTCAGGGACGGGTTTTCATGGCGGCCAACGACGACCCTTTTCGGGTCGCCGATCAGTTGTTGAGAGAAATCAAGGCCAAAGTGATTTTTGTCGACGTGCACGCCGAAGCTACGTCGGAGAAACTTGCCCTGGGATGGTATCTGGACGGCCGGGTCACAGCCCTGGTTGGCACCCACACTCACATTCCGACCGCCGATGAACGGGTCATGCCGGGCGGCACCGCCTACATCACCGACGTGGGGATGACCGGCCCCTACGACAGCGTCATTGGCGTGCAGAAAGAAATGATCATCGCGCGCTTCCTGAACAACATGCCCGCCCGTTTCGAAGCCGCCACCGGCGACGTCCGCCTCTGCGCCGTCATGGTTGACTGCGATGAAGTGACCGGCCACGCCAGAAAAATCGAAAGATTAATGCTTCTGTCATCCTGAGCGGAGCTTGCACTTCGCAACGCGAAGGGCAAGCGCAGTCGAAGGACCCCTACGATCTGCTCGAACCGCAAGTTCACGCCAAGCGGCACAGCGCCGCGTTCAGCGCTCTCTCTACTTCCTCAATGCTTTCTCCAGTTCCCTGCGGTTGCGCGAAGGCAAAAAGCGCAACCCAGTCCGCGCCAATGCCAGGTAGACGGCCCTCGCCTCTGGAATTTTCTTCAACTCTTTCAAATGCTGTCGCACTACCTGCGCATCCCCGCGCACGATCGGCCCGCTGAAAGCACGCGCCGGACCCAGCTTCGCGTAATTGGCCACAGTCTGCCGCACTATCGGCAGCATCTTCCTGCGGGCTTCGTTGTTCGAGAGCCCGGCGGAGCGCGCAACTTTCTCCGCGGTCACCAGCAACGCAATCAGCAAGGGCGAAGCGAATGCTCCCCACGCGTGGTATGCCATTTTCCTGTTCTTCGAAATGGAAAAGGCCTCGGCGCCGAGGTCGCGCACAATTCGGCGTGCGACCCGCAAAGCGGAAGGGTCGCCTTCGAGCGCGAACGGCACTCCCTGAAGCGAAGGCACCGATCCCGGCACAAACGTCATCAAGGGATGTACCGAAGCGACCGCCGCCCCGCGCACTCGCAACCGGCGCAGTTCGTCGCTGCCGAGCGCGCCGCTGGAGTGCAGCGCCGTCTTGCCTCTCCAGTCCACCACTTCCGCAAGCCGCCGGGCGGCGCGCGCAATCTCGCGGTCGGGGACGCAGAACCAGATCACATCTGCGTCGAGGCGAGGGCCCGGCTCGTTCCAGGTGGCCTGCACCTTGCCGGCGAGGGCCCCCGCTTTTCGACGGGACGCCGGGCTGTCGCCGGAGACGATTTCGCGGATGCGGTATCGCGCCCGTCGGAGTTCGAGCGCAAGCGCACTGCCCAGTCTTCCCGGCCCCACAATCGCAATGCGCGGTTTGACCGCCATGGCCGCAGCATAGCACTTTGCCACGCGGCGAAAAGCGCAGCTCACTTTTCCGGAGGGCAGAGCCCGCCCTGAGCGAAGTCGAAGGGATGCCCTCCGGGACAGCCGGCGGGACGCCGGCGCAAGGAAACCTGACCCGGCCGCGCGGCCACCTCCCCTGCTTTATAGTATTTGCCATGCTCAAATCATCCCGAAAGAAAGCCCGCTCGGCCACTGCCCGCGTCCTCTCCTCGCGCGAGGTCTATAACGGACCTGCATTTCGCGTCACCGCCGACGAGGTACTCGAACCCAGCGGGGTGCGCACTCGCCGCGATATTGTCCGCCACTCCGGTTCGGTAGTGATTCTGGCGGTTGAGGAAAGCGGCTCCGAGCCCCACATTCTGCTCGAGCGCCAGTACCGTCATGCCGCCCGCCAGCTTCTGTGGGAACTGCCCGCCGGACGCATCGATGCAGGGGAAAGCGACCTGGCGGCGGCCAAGCGCGAGCTCCTGGAGGAGACCGGCTACACCGCCTCGCGCTGGCGGCGCATCCTGAGCTTCTACGCCAGCCCCGGCTTTTTGGCCGAGACCATGAATCTTTACCAGGCCCGAGGACTCCGTCCCGGCCTGGCCCAGCCCGAAGCCGACGAGGTCATCCATATCCGCATGGTGCCGCTTCCGGCGGCGGTCCGCATGGTGATGCGGGGCACGATCAAAGACGCCAAGACCATTTCCGGCATCCTCTGGCTGAGCCAGTCCCGAGCCGGTTCAAAGCCGCGCCGCTAGCGGCCGTTTCTCTACTGCAATCGCTTGACAGCACTCTTCCGTAGCAGCACAATTGCGTCAAATGCAGGGTACGGCCTCGCCTGGTAAGAGAACGTGCCCGAGGGGGCGTACGTGGAACGTTTGAAAGGTACGGTGAAGTGGTTCAATAACGCCAAGGGCTACGGTTTTATCGGACGCGACGACGGCAGCCCTGACGTGTTTGTGCATTACAGCGCAATCACCTCCGAAGGCTACAAGAGTCTTCAGGAGGGCGACCAAGTCGAGTTCGAGGTCACGCAGGGACAAAAGGGTCCGCAAGCCGCCAACGTTACCAAGGCCTCGTAGATTTCTTTTCCAGTAGCGCCGGCGTCCCGCCGGCTGTCGCGAGGGCATCATGCCCTCGCCTGCGCCGGCAGCAACTTATCCCACGCACCCTCGACCTTTCCCTTCCGCTCCAACTTGTTTAATCTTTACCGCAATGGACAACAAGGCCATCGCCGGCATCCTGTACGAAACCGCCGACCTGCTCGAAATCGACGGCCAGGATTCCTTCCGCATCCGCTCTTATCGCAACGCCGCCGAAGCCATCGAGGCCCAGACGCAACAGATTGCCGACCTGATCGACGATCCCAAGAAAGTGCTCGCCATCCCCGGCATCGGCAAAGGCATGCTGGTGAACCTGCAGGAAATGTTCAAAGGAGGGAAACTTCCGCTGCACGCCGAATTGCTCAAGAAGTATCACCCCTCGATGCTCGACCTGCTCAAGATCCAGGGCCTGGGCCCGAAGACCATCGCCCTCATCTGGAGCGCCTACAAGGTGAGCGACCTCGAGGGCGTGGCCAAACTGGCCCGGGAAGGAAAGATACGCGAGCTCCCGCGCATGGGGGCGAAACAGGAACAGAAGCTGCTGAAGGCGATCGAAGACTATCGCCGCATCGCCGGCCGCTTTCTGCTCGATGCCGCCGAACAGCAGGCCGAAAAGATCATCGAGCACCTTCGCGAATATCCGGGCGTGGAAAAAATAACTCCCGCCGGATCGCTGCGCCGTGGACGCGAGACCGTCGGCGACCTCGACATCCTGGTTACGGGCAAGTCCTGCTGCCATGACGGGGCCCGCCAGGACCTGATCGAGCACATCATCAAGCTTCCCGGGCTCATGGAAATCATCGCTCGCGGCGACAATAAAGTCAGCTTCCGGATGCGCGGCGGCATGCAGGTGGACGTGCGCCTTCTGCCGCCCGAATCCTTCGGCGCCGCCATGCAATATTTCACCGGCTCGAAAGCCCACAATGTGGCCTTGCGCCAGCGCGCCCTGAAGATGGGTTACACCCTCAGCGAGTACAGCCTGGCCACACTCGACACCGACAAGCCGGTCGCAGGAAAAACTGAAGAAGAGATCTACGCCAAGCTTAAGCTCGACTACATCCCTCCTGAGCTGCGGGAAAACCTGGGCGAAATCGATGCCGCTGCAGCCCACACCCTGCCCGAGCTGATCACTCAGGCCGACCTGCAGGGCGATGTCCACATGCACACCGTCGAGACCGACGGCCGCAACACCATCGAGGAAATGGCCGAGGCCGCCCGAGAGCGCGGCTACAAATACATGGCCATCACCGACCACTCCAAGAACCTGGCTTTCGCCAACGGCCTCGACGACAAACGCGCGGTCGAGCACATCAAGCGCATTCGCGCCGTCAACGACAAGCTCGGCGACATCAGAATCTTTGCCGGCATTGAAGTGGATATCCTGGCCGACGGCACTCTCGACCTCTCCGACTCGGTTCTCGAGCAGATGGATATCGTCATCGCCAGCGTGCACTCCCATTTCAACCAGAACGCGTCGGAGATGACTGACCGTCTGCTCAAGGCGATTGAGAATCCCAACACCTCGCTGATCGGCCATCCCACCGGACGCCTGTTACTGCGGCGCGAGGGATATGAATTCGATATCGACGCCGTGCTGAAAGCCGCCGCCAGGAAGAAGGTGGCGATGGAACTGAACTCGTACCCTGATCGCCTTGACCTCAACGACCGCCATCTGCGTCTGGCCAAAGAGCACGGGGTGAAAATCGTGATCAATACCGACTCTCACCACACCTCCCACATGGACAAGATTCGCTTTGGCATACTGCAGGCCCGCCGCGCCTGGCTGACCAAGGAGGACGTTTTGAACACGCTGCCGCTGCAGAAGTTTGCCAAAGCCATGAAGCATGGGTGGTGATGCGTGCGGCTCTTCCACAATAAGTTTTTATGTCATCCTGAGCGCAGTGACGGCTTCGCCTCGCGAAGCCGTCACGGAGTCGAAGGACCCCTTGGAGCGGATCGGCATCGTTCCCTGGCTTGCCACCTATCCGGAAGAAAATGCGCATCGCGCCCCACCGGGTCGCATCTATAGCGTATGGAATTCCGACAACTCGGCCGTTCCGGCCTGAAAGTACCCGCACTCAGTTTCGGCACCGGCACCTTTGGCGGCGGCACCGAATTCTTTAAAGCCTGGGGCGCGAGCGACGTCGCCGAAGCCACTCGGTTGGTCTCCATCTGCCTGGAGGCCGGCGTTAATCTGTTCGATACCGCCGACGTCTATTCGGACGGCCTCTCTGAAGAAATTCTCGGCCAAGCCATCAAAGGCCGTCGTCAGGACGTCCTGATCTCGACCAAGACCACGTTCCGTCTGGGTAAAGGGCCGAACGATGTCGGGTCATCGCGCTATCATTTGATTCGAGCCTGCGAGGCCAGCCTGCGGCGCCTCGGCACCGACTACATCGACATCTATCATCTTCATGGCTTTGACGCGCTCACGCCCGTCGAAGAAGTTCTGAGCACGCTCAACCAGCTGGTCGAGAGCGGAAAGGTGCGCTACATCGCCTGCTCAAACTTTTCCGGCTGGCACTTGATGAAATCGCTTGCCGTCTCCGACCGCTACGGCTGGCCTCGCTATGTAGGACACCAGGTTTACTATTCGCTGATCGGAAGAGAGTACGAGTGGGAACTCATGCCCCTCGCCCTTGACCAGGGAGTTGGCGCCCTGGTGTGGAGTCCGCTGGGCTGGGGACGTCTGACGGGAAGGATTCGGCGCGGCCAGCCGTTGCCCGCCGGCTCCCGGCTTAAACAGACCGCCGAGTACGGACCGCCGGTGGCAGACGAGCATTTGTACAAAGTTGTGGACGCGCTGGAGCAGGTGGCCAAAGAGACGGAAAAGAGCGTGCCCCAGGTGGCGCTGAACTGGCTGCTGCAGCGGCCCACCGTTTCGACCATCATCATGGGCGCCCGCAACGAAGAACAGTTGCGGCAAAATCTTGCCGCAGCGGGGTGGTCGCTCTCGGCTGCGCAGGTTGCGGTTCTCGATCGGGCCAGCGAACAGCAGTCGATCTACCCGTACTGGCACCAGTGGCAGTTCGCCGAGCGCAACCCGCGGCCGGTCGCCTATTAGTGAATTAGTGGAGGACGGGCGTCCCGCCCGTCCTAGAGCTAACCAAAAAACAGGCCACGGATTTTCGCGGATCAACGCGGATCTGCACTGTATTCTCTTTCCGATCCGTGGAAATCCGCGTGAATCCGTGGCTCTTTTCCTGGAAACCCCCGCACGAGCGGGGCGCTCGCGCCTACATTTTATTTGGCGCTCTTATAGACTTCGCCGCCCTTCATCACAAATACTACTTTCTCCATCACCGTGATGTCCGCCAGGGGATCGCCGTCTACCGCGACAATGTCGGCGAATTTTCCTGGTTCGAGGGTTCCAATCTCATTCGAGCGTCCCAACAACTCGGACCCGTTCACGGTCGCTGCCCGCAGCGCATCGATCGGCGTCATGCCTCCGTTCACCAGCGCGCCGAATTCTTTGGACACAAAGTCGGGGTCGTCGTCCACGCCGTAGGCAATCTTCAAATGGTGGGCCAGCGCCCGCTTGAACGCCGGGCCCTGCTCCTTCACGATGGCCACGCCCTTGGCGAAGCTGACCGGATCACGGCCCTGCGAAAGCCCGGTCTGCAGATCGTGCTGAAAGCAGAAAAGCGTCGGCACCAGCCAGGTGCCGTGCTGCTCCATCAACTGCGCCCCTTCTTCATCCATGACGGTGCCGTGTTCGATCGAGTCCACGCCGGCTCGGACCGCGGCCTTGATGCCCTCGGCGCCTTCCGCATGGGCCATCACCTTTTTCCCGGCGCGATGCGCCACCTCGACCGCCCTGGCCATCTGTTCTTCGCTCAACTCCTCGACCCGGTAATCGCTGATCGGATCGAGCACGCCGCCGCTCGCCATCAGCTTGATCCAGTCTGCGCCGTACTTGATATCGCGCCGGACGGCGCGGCTCACATCGTCCACCGTGTCGGCGATGTTGGGACGCGGCGCCAACTGTTGGTCTGGCGCCAGCACGTCCGCGTCCCCATGACCGCCAGTGACGGAAACAAAGTTCCCCGCGGACACCATGCGCGGCCCCCGAATCAGTCCACTCTCGATGCTGTTGCGCAACGCCAGCTGCCCGTATCCCAGATCGCTCTCGCCGGCGTCACGCAATGCGGTGAAGCCGTGGTCCATCCAGGTTTGCAGGTTGTGCACGCCCCACAAGGTCTTCTGCGCCGAAGACATTCGCAACCCGGAGGCGGAAGATTGGTCCTTGGGATTGCCCAGCACGTGGGCGTGCGCATCAATCAACCCGGGAACCACTGTGTATCGAGAAAGATCGATGGTGGGAACACCGGCCGGGGCCGAGTCCGCAATTCGCAGGATGCGGTCCTTCGCAATCAGGATGTAAGCGTTGGTCGTCACCCGCCCGGTCCGCACATCAATCAGTCGCCCAGCCCGCACCGCCCAGGTCGCCACCGGCGCCGGTTGAGCGAACACGATGCCCGCCAGCGAACAAAGCAGCATTCCCACGCCATGCGGTGTAACGCCACACTCTTCTTGAATCCATCCTCAACCTCCGTGTCCCGCAAAAGAACTGACCAGCATACGAGGCGGCGGTACCAGGCGGCAACCGGACCCAACGTAGTGCCTGGAAGAGTGTGGGGCGGACACTCTTGTCCGCCGCTTTTGACGTCAGCCGAATACAAGAAGGACCTGAGTCGCAAGGAATGCCCGAAGAAGAACACAGCAGCGGAGTCCTCGATCGCGGGACTTCTGAAGAGCGGCGGCCGATGGTTCGGCGAAGTACCCAGCCAAGCCCTGCTCGGCCTGGACGTGGCGAAGCCCCGTCCCCACACGGTTCTTGCCGATCACTGCTGGCCTGGTGCTTCCATGCGCCTCAGAAGCGTATAGAATTACCGCAGCCGAGGCTTGCCATGCCTGAAGATATCCCTTCACAATCATCGCCCACCCCCGAGGCAACACCGGAGCCAGACGCGACTCCGATGATCGACCTGGGTCCGGGTCCGGGCATCAATATCGGCGAGGAATTCGGCACCGCGAAACGCAATCTCCCGCCGGCGAAGATTGTCGCCATCGTTCTGGGAGTCGCCGCCGTCTTTCTCGGAATATTTGCTTTCGTGACGCGAGCCAAGCCTCAGGGCAACGGCTCGGTTGACAATATTGCGGTCGCGGAGATTCCCGACCAGCACGCCGTCATGGTGGCGGTAAATGTCACCCTGCACAACTCGGGCGAGAAGTCTCTTTGGGTCCACGATATCAAGGCGAAGGTCACGACCGACGGAGGCGAATTCAGCGATGAAGCCGCGTCCGCCGTAGATTTCGATCGTTACTTTCAGGCTTTTCCCGTGCTCAAAGAGCACGCCCTGGCCGCCATACCGCCGGAGACCAAGATTCCTCCCGGCGGGCAGGCCCAGGGCACGGTGGTGGTGAGCTTTCCGATAACCAAGGACGACTTTGACAAGCGCAAGTCGCTCAGCGTGGCCATCCAGCCCTACGACCAGCCGCTGCCCGTGGTGCTGACTAAATAAGGGAAGGGTTACTGGTGCTTCTGCAGATACTTTCGGCGCACCAGGTGGGTTGACGCTGTGGATTTGATGTCGTCGTACTTCAGGCAGCTGATCGAACCGTCCACTTCAAGCACCGCCAGCGCCACCTCAGGCACGGTCGCGATTCCGTGTTCCCGCAAAGACTGTTGCAACTCGTCCATGCTGACGTGCTCCCGGGCCATGTGGGCGGCGATGATCTTGCCATCGTGCACCAGCAGGCTGGCCTGACCCTGGACCAATTTTCGGAAGCGCCGGTTCCCGCCGGAAAGCTCTGCGATCAGGTAGTTGAGCAGCAGCAGGGTGGCAGCGGCGACGACTCCGCCCAGGACCGACGTATCCGAGCCAGTCATGGCGTTCTGCACGGCGTTGCTCAGGAGCAGGAGCAGGGCCAGATCGAAGGGCGTCATCTGCCCCACTTCGCGCTTGCCGCTCAGCCGTATGCCCAGCAGCACGACCGCGTAAATCACGGTCGTCCGTAGCGCGATGCTGATCAGAACATGACTGCCCGGATACATGCTCTTCATTATTGCGTCGCCGTGATCGGCGTGGGGGCGCCTTTCGGCGTGCTCAAATATCCGGTGGCTTTGTTCTTCTCCACGGTCCAGACCACGAGTTCATACAGCATGCGGTCGCGTCCGCTGTAGAACTGGATGGGCTCGCTGACGTTGCGGTCCTTCTTCTCGATGGTCTTGTCGTCGGAGGTCACGTTTAAGGTGAACTTGCCTTTTTTGGCGTCCGTCTTTTTCAATTGCAGCGCTACCGTGGAAACGGGTTGAGGCTTCGCGCCCTTGATCAGGGTGAACTCGTAATAGTTGCGGTCGCCCTTGTGCTTGAGGATTTCCAGGTCTCCGCGGGTGTTGGCAATCAGGCCGCTCTGCACTCCGAGATCGCCAATGGTGCTCTGCAGCTTCGCCTTGGTCGCTTCCAGATCGGCCTTGGTCGAAGCCACATCGGTTTTGACTCCGCCGACATCGGATTTGACGCCCGCCACTTCCCCGCTGACCGCGCTGATCTGCTGCTTTTGCTGTTCCGACAGGCGCGCTTCCGAAGCCTTCTGCTGCCGCATCAACTCCGCTGACCGGGCCGCCATCTCTTTCTTGGTCATGCCCAACTGCGTGGCCAGGGTCTCATCATCGGCTTCGGCGGACTGCATGCGCTTGCTCAAGTCAACAATCTGCGCGCTGCTGGCGGTCTGGTCCTTGCTCATCTTGTCCAGACGCCCGCGCAGATCGAAGATGAAATAGAGCGATCCTGCCACGTAAATCACTGCGAGCGCCAACAGGATCCACTTGCCCGCACTGCCTTCCGACGCGACAGGAATCTCGCCGTCGTCCGCCATAAAGTCTCCTCCGCTGGTTAGATTGGAATGTTGAAGCAATTGTTGAATACAGAGGGCCTAGTGTCAATTGCCAGAATGGTGCAAGCCTCGGGCTTTTCAGGTGTAGTGCAGTTTGAAATTTCCCCTCCTACCGAGGCGTCATCCTGAACGGCCTTCAGGCCGTGAAGGATCTGGCGTGAAGCGGATACACCGCTGTGCCCCTACTTTTGGTGCCGATGCGCGCCAGATCCTTCGGGACTGAAGTCCCTCAGGATGACGCCGGTTGTAAAGGCATGGTTTCGAATTGAGCCATCACCAATGGTGCAAGCCCACGGGCTTCGAGGGGATTGGGATGAACTTGACCGTCAGGACCCTCAACTGCCAACGCCGTCCTGCATCACCGCATTGGCCGCCGGCAGGATGCCGAGATCGACATAGATAGGCCGAATCAATTTCCGGATGGCGGGCATTTGCGTGGCGAACCAGGCCGCGCCCGCGATACAGCACACTCCGCTCAACATCACGGTGCGAGGCGCGCCGATGGCATTCGCGAGAACGCCGGCCAGCAGGCTGCCGAAAGGAGCCATTCCGACGAAAGCCATGGCGTAGAAACTCATCACCCGGCCGCGTTTGCTGTCTTCCACGATGGTCTGGATGATGGTGTTGCTGGCGGCCATCTGCTGCATCATGCCGAAGCCGCATAGCAGCATCAGGGCCAGCGAAATCCATAGAATCCGCGACAGGCCAAACAGGACCAGGCCAACCCCGAGGCAGGCCGTGGCGATGGGAATCATTCGGCCCAGCCCCAGCACGGTCTTCCGCAGGGCAAGCGATATCGCCGAAACCAGCGCGCCGATTCCGATCGCGCCCATCAGGAACCCCAGGGTGTGCGGGCCGCCCCGCAAAACCTTTCCGGCAAAAATCGGCATGAGCACGGTAAAGGGCCAACCCATGAGACTGACCATGGCGAAGAGCAGCAGAATGGTCCGGACCGGCGCGAAGCCGGAAACGTAGGCCCAGCCTTCTTTCAGCTGAGCCAGCATGGAGTCCACTGAGGGTTTCACGGTGCCGGAGGGCAGTCGCATGGCGGCGAGGGACGCAATCACCGCGATGTAACTTATTCCGTCGATCAGGAAGCAAGACCCCTCCCCCGACAGCGCAATGACCACTCCGGCCAGGGACGGACCCACCAGTCGCGCCAGGTTCACCATCGACGAATTCAGCGCGATCGCGTTCCCCAGGTCCTGTTTGTCGTCCACCATCTGCACCAGGAAGGCCTGCCGGGCCGGCATGTCGAAGGCATTGATCAGGCCCTGAAAGGCGCTGAGCCAGACGATTTCCTGAATATTGATGTGCCGGGCCAGGGTCAGAACCGCCAGGGCAAGCGACTGGATCATCGCCAGAATCTGCGTCACCAGCAGGACCTGGCGCCGATCGAGCCGGTCGATCCAGACTCCGGCAAAAGGGGCGAAGAGAAAAGTAGGAATCTGGCCCGCGAAACCCACGACTCCGAGCAAGAAGGCAGAGCCGGTCAGCCGATATACCAGCCAACTGGTGGCCAGGCGGGTCATCCAGGTACCGATCAGGGAAATGCTCTGGCCGCTGAAATACAGGCGAAAGTTGCGATAACGGAGCGACCGCCAGGCGCGCGAGATACCAGGGTTGCGGACCGAAGTAGAAGAAATCTCAGCGCTCACAGCATTCCATTGTGCCACCTGCGCCCCAACAGCGGGGAGCCCGCCCGGAAATTGAAGGTTTTCCTTCGTGCCCCTTAGTGTCCTTGGTGGTTAAAGGTTTTAGGACTCCCCGGTGAAATGGCATCGTAAATGGCAAATATGATGGTAAAATGCCATTATGAATGCCACTCTGACCATCGACAAAGCCGGCCGCGTTGTGCTCCCCAAGCCAGTGCGTGACGCCCTGCAGATCAGCCCCGGCGATTCCCTGGAACTCGAAAGCTCGGAAGACCACATCACCTTGCGCCCCGCCCGTGGCCGGGTGCGGATGTACAAAAAGCAAGGAGTGTGGGTACTTCACGGGGACGCGCCGCTTAAGGCCGGCGTGGTAGAAGAGACCATCCGCAAAGTTCGGCGCGAGCGCGAGCGCGCAATCCTGGGAAAGCACCGGTGAGATATTTCTTTGATACGTCCGTCATAGTGCCTGCGTTCATCGATGAGCACATACATCACGAAGCCAGCCTCAAGGCGTACCTCAGGGCAGACAAGAAACACGATTGCTGTGGCGCTCACAGTCTCGCCGAGGTTTACTCGACTCTCACTCGCCTACCCCCCAGTCACCGCGCGAGTGCGGACCAGGCCATGTCCTTTCTGGAAGACATGGCGCGGAGACTGACCTTTATTGCCCTGGACGTCGAGGAATACTGGGATACCATCGCGGACGCAGCTGCATCCGGCGTGGTCGGCGGATTGACCTACGATGCGTTGCTGGCGAGCTGCGCGATAAAGGCTAAGGTAGAAACGATTTACACATGGAATATCGGCCACTTCCAACAGTTTGGAAACCGCGTAGCAAGACTGATAAAGACTCCTTAGTAAAAGGCGCTCCGCATCCTACAGCTTCACTGTCCGCAGGCGCAGCGAGTTCGTAATCACGGAAACCGAACTCAGGCTCATGGCGGCGGCCGCCAGGATCGGGCTCAGCAGCAATCCGAAGAACGGATAGAGCACGCCGGCCGCGATCGGCACTCCCACCGAGTTGTAGATAAACGCAAAAAACAGATTCTGCCGGATATTGCGCATGGTCGCTTGGCTGAGTTTGCGCGCCCTCACGATGCCGGCCAGGTCGCCTTTCACCAGCGTGATGCCGCCGCTCTCGATGGCGATGTCGGTGCCCGTGCCCATGGCGATGCCGACATCGGCCTGCGCCAGCGCCGGAGCGTCGTTGATCCCGTCGCCCGCCATGGCGACGATTCGGCCTTCTTTTTGCAACCGCCGCACGACTTCGGATTTCCTCCCCGGCAGGACTTCCGTTTCGAATTCCTTGATGTCCAGCTTCTGGGCAACCGCCGCGGCCGTGGCGCGGCTGTCGCCGGTCAGCATCACCAGGCGCAGGCCCTCGCGCCTGAGTTCGCTCACCGCCCGGGCGGCGGAAGCCTTGATCGAATCCGCGATGCCGATCAGGCCCACCGCCTGGCCGTCGAGCGCAATCAGGACCACGGTTTCTCCGCCGCGCCGCAGCTCTTCCGCTTTCTGGGCCAGAGCCGCCGCGGAAATTCCGTTCTCCTCCAGCAACCGTTCGTTGCCGATCAGGACTTTGTGTCCGTCTACCTGTCCGCTCACTCCCCGCCCGGTGTGCGATCGGAACTCGCTGCCGCCGGTCAAGACCAGGCTGCGGCTTTTGGCCGCTTCGACCACCGCGGCGCCGAGCGGATGCTCGCTTCCCTGCTCCACGCTGGCGACCATCCGAAGCAGTTCATTTTCGTCGCGCCCGGGCAGCGTGACCAGGGACGCCACCCGCGGCTTGCCGTCGGTCAGCGTGCCGGTTTTGTCGATCACCAGCGTGTCCACTTTTTCCATCCGTTCCAGAGCTTCCGCGTTCTTGATCAGCACGCCCGCCTGAGCGCCGCGGCCGGTCCCGACCATGATCGCGATCGGCGTGGCCAGCCCCAGGGCGCACGGACAGGCAATGATCAGCACCGCCACCGCATTCACCAGCGCATGCGCCAGCCGCGGTTCCGGCCCGAACAAACTCCAGGCCGCGAAGGTCAGAACGGCAATCGCAATCACCGCCGGAACGAACCAGCCCGCCACCCGGTCGGCCAGGCGCTGAATAGGCGCGCGGCTGCGCTGGGCCTGGCCGACCAGGCGCACAATCTGGGCCAGCAGGGTTTCGCTTCCCACCCGCTCGGCGCGCATCACCAGCGAGCCCGTGCCATTGACTGTTGCCCCGATCAGCGGGCTGCCCGGTTCCTTGCTGACCGGGATAGACTCGCCGGTGATCATCGACTCATCCACGCCGCTCGTGCCTTCAAGCACGGTGCCATCCACTGGAATCTTCTCCCCCGGACGCACCCGCAGCCGGTCACCGGGCATCACCTGCTCGAGCGGAATGTCCTCTTCCCGGTCGTCGCGCAGAACCCGCGCCATCTTGGGCGATAAATCCAGCAAAGCTCGAATGGCCGCGCCGGTGCGGCTGCGGGCGCGCAGCTCCAGCACCTGTCCCAGCAGCACCAGGGTGGTGATTGCAGCCGCAGCCTCGAAATACACTGCCGGCGTTCCGCCCATCTCGCGGAAGGAAGCGGGAAATATTTGCGGGAATACGGTCGCCACCAGGCTGTACAAATAGGCCACGCCCGTGCCCATCGCGATCAACGTGAACATGTTGGTTGAGCGATTGACCAGGGACGCCCAGCCGCGCTGAAAAAATGGCGCGCCGCCCCAAAGCACGACCGGCGTGGCCAGAATCAATTCGATCCAGGGCAACCACCCCGCGGGCAGCAGAGGTTGCATGGTCAGGCCGGGCAGCATGGGGGCCATGGCCATCGCCAGCAGCGGAGCGGTCAGCGCCAGGCTGATCCAGAAGCGGCGCGTCATGTCCCGCAGTTCCGGATTATCTTCCGGCTGCGCGGTCACGGTGCGGGGCTCGAGCGCCATGCCGCAAATCGGGCAATTTCCCGGCCCCGGCCGAACAATTTCCGGATGCATGGGGCAGGTGTATTCCACCCGCGTCGCGGCCGCCGGCATCTCCGGCTCGAGCGCCATGCCGCAGCGCGGGCACGCGCCCGGCTTGGCCGATCGCACTTCCGGACACATGGGGCAAACATAGGCGCCCGCGGCGGCCGAAGTTGGACGCGGCAGAAGCAGCGGCGGCAGGCGGCGCCTGGGGCGGTTTCGCGGCCGCTGGCATGATGTTGACCATCTGCAATCCCGATTTCGGACGAGGGTTCAGGTATTCATCCGGATGTGTGCGGAATTTCTCCCGGCAAGAAGTGCAGCAGAAGTAATAGGTTTTTCCAGCATGATCCAGTTTATGTTTGGCGGTGGAAGGCGCCACGTTCATCCCGCAAACTGGATCTTTGACGGTAGTCGCAGACTGGGCAGGATCTTGCATAGTTGCCGGAACCGGCTGGTTAAGCTACATCTGAACCATATTAGATTCATTCGCCCATCGAGTCGATTGTTGTATCTTCAATGGGAGAAGAGGAAAGGCCAAATGACCCACTTGGAAGTTGCTTACCGCTACAACCCTCCTCTGCGAGAGGCCACCATGCGGGCCCTCGACAACGTGCGTGAAGTGTATGGCGTCCGGCAAATCACCTTCAACGAGGCGGAGCGCATTGTTCGCGTCGAGTTTGACGCTTCACGCTTCAAGGAACCTGTGATGGCTAACCTGTTGCGGCGGACCGGACTGGATCTGGGCGAACAGCTGGTCCTGGCCTGAGTCCCTAGTGGGCTTGAGCGCCACAGGGCCTGTATCCCGCGGACTGCAGGGACAATCAATCGGTTTGAGGATCGAGTCGGAAGAACTGCCGGTTGGGGGAGGGGAGGGCTATCGCCGGTGGAAAATGCAAGGGGCGCTCAAGAAAACCTCTGGCCGAAGTTTTTTCTCTGGAGCGCCCCGTTGCGCGCCACTTCGTCTGTTGAGAGGTAAAGCATCCCCGTTGCCACTCTCAAGTTGCTGAAAACGCTAGGGCCGAATCTTCGGTAATCGAGTAGGAATTGCCCCTTAGGAGGAAAGATTTACGTTGAGCCGAAGCCTTGGCACGAAGCCTGCCGAATGCCTGTGGAAATCCTCCAAAACCCGCAACAGTAGCCGGTTTTGCGATTTCACGTGACCCCGGGTTATAGCGCCGCAGTGCGCTCCGCGACCTTCCCTGGAGGCAACAGAACCTACTGCTTTGGACCGAGCGGCGCGCCCGGCAGATGCTCCGCCTTCCAGCGCATCGCCGACGTGATCCGCGTCCGTCCGCTGGGATGATCGAAGAAGATGAACTCCTCGATCGGCCCGGGATCGAGTTTCCGGTACTCCCCGAGCATTAAATCGACTTCCGCCTCTCCGTCCGGCTGCTGGCTGGCGTTGATGCCGTACAGGTCAGCTTCGTATTCCATGGTGCGGGTGATGGTGTTGTTCACCGGAGTCAGCACGAAAGAGAAAGTCGACAGCAGGAGCACCGCGAAGGGCAGCACCGCAACATCGGTGATGCCTCGGATTCCCCACTTCTCTCCCCAGCGCGCCAACCCGGCGTTGAGTCCCCAGTTCAAGAAAGCAAACATCACGACCAGCACCACGCCGTTCAGCACCAGGCTTTTGAACGAATGATTCAAGACGTAGTGCCCCATTTCGTGGCCCATGGTCGACTCAATTCCGGCCAGCGAGCAGCGCCGCAGCAGGTTGTCATTGAGCGAAATCCGCAAGGTCCCGCCAAAGCCGCTCACGTTCGCGCTCACCCGGTCGGATTGGCGGGATGCGTCAAAGACGTAGACATCGGTGGCGGGAATTCCGTTGGCCCGCGCCAGGCTCAGGATCGGATCCCGGATGCGAGGGTCCTCGAGCTTGGTAAAGGTGTTGAACAAGGGAAAAATAAACACCGGCGCAATCAGCACCACGAACGCGATAAAGATCAGGGAGACCACGCTGCCCCAAACCCACCAGCTCTTGCCCACCCGCCGCACCAGGCCAAACAAAATCGCCAGCAGGATGGCCCCCAGCACCAGCGTCACCGCCAGCCCGACCACCTGGTCGCGCATCCATTGCGCAAACGACTGGTTGGAGAGCCCGTACTTGTGCTCGCGAAAAAACCCCTCGTAAACCGTAAGCGGAAAGATCAACACCGCGACTACCACCGCGAACTGCACCCAGTAGAGCGCGGTCTGGACCGGCTTGAAGCGGGTAAGACGCTCCGCCCAGTCGCGCATCCGCGTCGACCAGTGAAAGCGCAACAGAATCCACATCACCACCACGAGGGACAGAAAATCCCACAGCTGCAGCCAGTAGCCGCCTTCGAAATAAGCGTCGGAGCGCGCCCGCTGCGCGGCGGGAACGGTGGCCAGATACGCGTCCACCGCGGCTTTGACGTCAAAGGGCTGCGCCGCAGCGGCGCTTCCGCTGGGTGCGGCGGGGTTAGGGTTGGAGGTCTGCGCCTGGGCTGAGGGAAACAGCCCTGCGGCAAAAAACAGCGTCAAAAAAAGCGCGCCCGAAACCAGCGCTCGTGTGGTCCAGTTCATCCTGCCTCCGGCTGCGGCGAGGGATATCCGCGCCGGGCATCTTATCAAGTTCCCAGGCTTTCGCTATAATCGAAGTCGCTGCTGACCGCCACACCGCACTGCGCCCTTAGCTCAGCTGGATAGAGCGTCTGGCTACGAACCAGAAGGTCGGGAGTTCGAATCTCTCAGGGCGCACCATTCTTCCCCTTTAAATACGCTGGTTCTAGCGTTACCGTCTTGCGGACCGTTCGCGCCGCCGCCGTTCGTTTTACCAGCATTTTACCGGGGGACGGGGCGGGCTGGCCCACCCTTTTTCTTCGGCGGTGTTTTGATCTGAGGCTGCCCCACCCTTGCGCTTTATGCAAGGGTGGGAGCGAGGATGCGGCAAAGACTACCCCACTCTTGCTTTTTCCGGGTTGGGCATGCCGAGCGTAAGCTCTGGTTGGCGGAAAGGCCGTGAAGGATGAACATCTCCCACCCTTGCAAAAAGCGCAAGGGTGGGGCAGCCTCATAATGTGCCAGATTTAAGCAAAGGGTGGGCCAGCCCGCCGACTTCCCGCGACGGGGGTACCCAATCCTTCGCGCTTTTTGCGAAGGGTGGGAGGCAGACAGTCCCACAGCATTGCCCAGCCAAGGCCCCCGGCCAAGACCAAAGAGGGGTGCCCCGACCTTTTTTCCTATTCCCCATTGGCATCTCTGCCGGAATGGGGGTAGAATTCCGGAGGTCATAGGAGCCTCCCCCTTGAAACAGCCTAATGCGACCGAAGAACTCAGAAATGCGGAAGATTTCGCCTACCGGGCCGAACTGATGGATGAACACGGCTGCGCAGAACTTGCCTGTCTATACCAACGGGTCAGCATGGCGACTGCGCTCAAAGCTCAAATCCTGAGCGAACTTGAGAAGGCAATTACTCAGAATGTCGTGCCGAGCGAGGCTTAAGGCCTGGCGGGCGCATAGGCAGTGCACGCCGGGACGGGTGCGTCTGTTTCGCCAGTTGAGCCACGGCGAGCAGTAAGGAAATTCCTTCCGGACTTTCCGGCCCCCACGGTGCAACTCCCACGGTGCAACCTCTCCGGTTGCTCGATGGGATCAGCCTGTAATCGCTTATCCTCTGGCTCTCTCCAACCGGTTGATCAACTAATCGACTACGATTCGTTTCTGGATTGAGCTGCCTGGCGGGTGGCTGAGATCGGGATTCTGCTGGGTGGCTTGGCCTTGCGCGCGCAGGGCGACACGGTTGGTAAAGTCGCCGGCCACCGAATCGTCGCGCGACTGATGCCGCTGTGCCCGGCCATCGGTTGGCTTCAGTGGTCCAACCGAAGCCGTACCGACAGGCGTTGATTGCTGGACGCTTGGTTCGGGTGACGCCAGCACCATCGGTAAATTTGCGGAGGCGGGGTCGGATCGCGCGTGATAGTTGGCCGCGTGCCCGATCGGCGCTGCCGTGTTTGGGGAGCGGACCAAACCACGGTAGACCACAGAGAAGATCAGTAATGCGACCACCGTGCTCAAAGGACTTCGGAATACCCGGTAAACCTGTTCTTTCGTGGCGTGGTTCTTCCGGGGAGGGTAAGAAACGTCCGGCGACAAAGCCGGGACCACCTGCGCAGGCGGGACTTGTCCAGCCGTCCGCTCCTGCGGCCTTGCGACCGTATGCCGTCCGATCGGACTAAGGCTGACGCCGAGGTCGGCATTGGGCCCTTCAGCGGATGCGACGGGAGCAGTCAGCTGACGGTTTGCCTGGGACTCCGTGGCGACCGCCTTTTTGATGCTGTTCCAGACCGCGGCTTGCGATCCGAGTTGCGCATTCGGGTCGGGACCGGCAAGGGTCGCAGCGCCAGGCGTTTCCGCCTCGACTTTTTGACCGTCCGGGCAAAACGCGCTGGCGACCGCCTCAGACGTCATCGCCAGCAAACATTCATCGTCAGTGATGTCGCCGGGCTTGAACGATTTGACGTGACAACCGGCGGAACGCAGAGTCTTCGCCAGCTCTTCAGAAAAGCTGCTGATGCGGGCGATATAAATAAGGGAAGGCATGGCCGCGCGGTTAATTTTCCCGCAGCAATTAGACTACCAGTGGCTTCGATAGGTTGTTCGCCTAAGCGATAGATTTGGAATGCGCCATGGCTGCGCCGGCGGCGTCGTGGCGCGAAGATGCGCAAGAATTTGCAGGAATTGAGGCATTTGTCCGGCGCGCACGGTTCTGGCTGGATGGTGCTAAGGCATTTGTCTCCAGATTTTGGGAACCCAAAGAGCCGCACTCGCGATATTCCGGCCAGGTGCGAGTGCGGCGAAAGGGGAAGCGCTATTTCATGGCCGGCATGGGCATGTCCGAATTGAAGATGTCGCACTCAGTCTTCCATGTCCCATTCGACTTTTTCGACACCAGCATCCACTTGCCATGGTCGATGTGGGCGCCGTCCGCGCCCGTGATCACGTAGGTTCCCGTGCCGTAGCCCAGATCGCCATTGCTCTCGGCGGTGGTCACGACGATCTTGACCTTGGCCAGGCCCTGCTCCTTGCCGGCCTTGAGCTGGGCCAGAATTGCCGCGCTGCCATGGACCGCTGCCTGGTTCGGCGGCATGCGGCAGCCATCGGCGGCGTACAGCGCCTGGACCGCCGCAAGGTTGCCGGCGTTGTATTCTTTCTCCCAGATTGCGGCGCGCCCGGCCACGTCCGACTGGTCGGCAGCTGCAGCCGGAACCACGGCGAGCATCGCGCCAAACATTAAAACCAATCCCCAGCCAACAACTTTCCTGGTAAACATTCTTTCCTCCTCTGCAAAACGCATGCGGATACTAGAGGATTGGCCGGGAAAAGGCAAAAAGCCTGGCTTTCCCCATGGAGAAGAACCCCGCGGACGGTTTGACAGGTAGAATGTTCGCCAGATCAGTGGCGCGCGACGTTTTCTCAAACGGTCAACGTGATGGAACCAGCCTTTGAGATTTTCCTGTAGCTTGAGTGGGGTGAGATTCGATGCTCTTCCGGGCGTTTCGCTACTCCAAGAGGGTGGTGCAGAAACCGTGGCTGACCCGAAAACTGGCGCGCGCGGGGGAGTATTCGTTCACCAGCGACTACGTTTCCCGACATCTAACCAGCTGGAAGGGGCTGCTCGAGGAATACCGGGGCCAGGCGAACGTCCAGATGCTGGAGATCGGGAGCTACGAAGGACGGTCGGCGGTCTGGTTCCTGGAGAACATCCTGACGCATCCCACGGCCCGCATCGTCTGCGTCGACCTTTTTACGCGTTTGCCGTTTGAACTGCGCTTTGACCACAACATCCGGATTTCGGGGGCCGGCGATAAAGTCACAAAAATGAAGGGCCGTTCGGAAACGGTGCTCAGCTCACTGCCCCTCGACCATTTCGACATCATCTATGTAGACGGTTCGCATCGCGCCACCGGCGTGCTGATGGATGCGATCCTGTCCTGGTATGCGCTTAAAAGCGGCGGGATCATGATCTTTGACGACTATTTGTGGGACCTGGAAGAAGCAGACTGCGAGCGGCCGCGAATGGCGATCGACCTCTTTCTTAAATCCTTCGAAGGCAGCTATGAGCTCTTGCTGAAGGATTATCAGGTTGCGTCCGAAAACGAACGAAGCCGACGCAACCGTAACGCCGGCTGTTTCTCACTCTCACTTCATTCTCGGCAGAAAGACCCTAGAGGACGCTGCCCGGCCTTGCGCCAGTTGCCTTGCCGTTGTCCCAGACCAGTTCCCCGTTCACGAATACTTTTTCGATGCCCGTCGGAAGTTCCAGGGGCTTGGCGAAAGTCGATCGATCGATAACCGTCTTGGGATTGAAGAGCACGAGGTCTGCGACCGCGCCTTCGCGGATCACGCCACGATCTTTCCAATTCAGGCGATGGGCGGGGAGCGACGTCATTTTGCGAATGGCTTCGGGAAGAGTGATCCACTTTTTCTCGCGAACGTAAAGTCCGAGAACGCGGGGAAACGTACCCGCGCCCCGGGGATGAGCCGCGCCGATGCCGCCGTCGCTGGCGACCATAACCCAGGGTTGCTGATAGAAAGCCTTGATATCGCTTTCAATCATGGAGTGGCCGATGATTTCCGCCTCGGTATGGGCGGCGTCGCCTTCGCGAATCAGGCGAATGTACATTTCGACCGGGGTCACGTTCTGCGCCTTGGCGAGGTCCGCGATGGTCTGGCCGACATAGCTCGGATTGGGAGAGAACTCGGTGATGGTGACGTGGTCGGCGCCGCCGGTATCGGTCAAGGCCTTTTCGACGCTCTTGGGATTCTCGTATTGCTTGTCGGGCATGATCACTTTCAGGTTGGAATGCCAGGCGTCGTAGGGATAGCAGTCGGCCAGAAAATCGACGCCGCGTTGCCGCGCGGCATTGATAATGCGGATCATCTCCGGCGCTTTGCCCCAAACCGCGGTGGTGCTCACCTTGATATGGGAATGCTCGACTGCGATGTGGGCCCGGTCGGCGATGGCGAGTTCTTCATTGAGCGCCTCAAAGCTCTTGTTGCCTTCGTCGCGAGTATGAGTCTCGTAGATGCCGCCGTGCCTGGCCGCCACTGCCGCCATGGCGACCACTTCATTGGTATCGCTATAGCTGCCCACTTCATATTCCAGGCCGCTGGACAGACCGACTGCGCCTTCGCTCATGCCCTGCTCGGTGAGTTGCGCCATCTGTTCAACTTCCGCCGGGGTTGCCACCCGCTTGAAGTCCTCGCCCATGACCTTTTTGCGGATGGTGGCGTGGCCGGCGAATACGGCGACGTTTAACGATGCCGGATTTTTGCGGCGCATTTCGCGCCACTCGGCAATGGGCCACGGGGAATCCCCGTCCGCGCCCATGACCAGGGTGGTGATCCCCTGGGCGATTTGCGATTCGGCGAGAGGATCGGTTTCGAGGCCCTTCTCGGAATGATTATGGATATCGATGAAGCCGGGCGCGAGCACCAGTCCTCTGCCGTCAATGACGCGGTCTTCCGGGGTGGGCTTCAAGCGGCCGACGCCCACAATCTTTCCGCCGGCGATCCGCACACTCGCATGGCGCAAAGGTTTGCCGGTGCCATCGGCCACCCGGGCGTGAATAAAGAGGGTTGAACCTGGATGGTCCTGCGCCGACGTCGAGCTCGCAACCAGGCAAAATAAAACTGCGCATGCGACCGCTACCATCCCTCTCTTGATCAATGGCGTGGGCCTCCCGTGAAAGTTCGAGGATACTAGAATCTGCCGGCAACCGCGATTCGGGCCTTCAGGAGAGTGATGGGGACTGTCGGCAACGACGGACGAAGGCTTCCGAGCGCTTCGCAGGAAGCTTCCGCCGCAGGCGCGTTTCTCGCGGACAGCGCACCGAATACGTTTTCGATCTCAAGACCCTCCCGCCCAGATCCGGCGCTCTTCTTCCTTGCCCGCGGTGTTTGCCGGCCTTGACGAATTTCGGGTCGACGATATCCGCCAGCGTGGTGTGCTCCAGGATCTTCGCGGCCGCGTTGCGGACCTCGAGAAAGACCTGATAGAGGGCGCGATGATCGAGGTCGCGGTCGATCAGACTGCGGAGCTGCTCGGCATCGCCGAAAGGCGCCAGCGGACCATCAATCAGGCGAATGATCTCGCTGAGGTGAATCTCGGAAGGTGGACGGTGCAACTGGTATCCCCCTTTCGCGCCGCGCACGCTCTCGACGATGCGGGCGTTCTTCAATTCGAGCAGAATCAGTTCCAGAAATTTTTCCGGCAGAACCTCTTCATACGCGATGTCGCGGATGCGGATGGCCCCCTGGTTGTAGTGGCGGGCCAGCATCATCATGGCTTGCAGGGCGTATAGGCCTTTCTGGGATATTTTCACCCGGCTCCATAATGCCATAAAACCCTATCATGTTAATAGGGTTTGTTCCCTGAAAGTCTGAGGGGTTCCTCAAATGCGCTTCGCGGCAGTGGGTTGGGGATCGATGGCGAAACTCGCACGCCGCAGCGGGCATTATGCCCGGGAGGATGGCGGGGCCACTAGCCTATTCGCAGCACCTGCATGGTGATGTTGTCTGGACCGCCCCGTCGTTTTGCGGTGTCCACCAGATAGTCGCAAATTTCAGCAGCGGTCTTGCCGGCCACCGAGCTTCTAATCTCATCTTCGGTGAGCAGTCCCCACAGACCGTCGGTGCAGAGCACCAGCACATCTCCCGACTCGAGGGAGAGAGGCTGTGCCGGAGAATCGGGAGTGATGTTGCTGCCCGCTCCCAGCGCGGCGGTGAGGATATGGCGCTGGGGATGGGATTCGGCTTCTTCGGCGCGCAGGACGCCGTTTTCGACCAGCCGGCTTACGTAGGAGTGATCGTGGGTAAGGCGCGAGATGGAGGAACCGCGCACCAGGTACAGGCGGCTGTCCCCGACGTGCGCAAAATAAAGCTGATGGTCGAGCAGGGCCATGGCGGTGCAGGTGGTCCCCATGCCGTGCAGGTCGGGATACTTTTCGGCGTACTCCTGGATGCGGTGGTGCGCAGCCTGGAAACCCTCCAGAAGCCAGGTCCGCGGTTCGCCGGCGTCGGCCTTGGCATAGACCTCTTCGATGGTCTCCACCGCGATCCGGCTGGCTTCCTGGCCGCCCTCGTATCCGCCCATGCCGTCCGCCACAATGGCCAGACGGCCCTTCAGCGGGAACTGCGGATCGCTGTCCGGCTCCCAGTAGGAGTAGCGGTCTTCATTATTTTCTCGCTGGCAGCCCACATCGCTCAGGCTCGCCAGCTCTACACCGGGCCGAACTTTCATTCCACCCCTTTTTTGCCGCGTGGTTACCCGAGAGGAATTTGGATTATACCGGACAAGTCGCGATTGGATAGCGAAGGTTGGCCCGACGTCGGATGGGCGGAACGGAAGGGGAATCGGTCTGCGATTGGAATTTCACCCCCGCTGTCCTACAATGCCTCCGGCGGGCAAGCGCAAATCGAGAATCGGGAATCCCAAAAGCCAATGGCGACGGCAGCGGCAGTCAGCGGGCAGCAGGAACACGAACAGATTGGCAAGGTGGCGGGTCCGTGCGTGATGGTTCTGTTCGGCGCTTCCGGCGACCTGACCAAGCGCAAGCTCGTCCCTGCCCTTTATAACCTGGTCAAGGCCAAACTGCTGCCCAAGACTTTTGCCGTCGTGGGCGTGGCGTTCGACGACTTGACTCGCGACCAGTTTCGCGATCAGGTCACCAGTTTTCTGCATGCCGAAGACCGGGGCACGGAAGACTTTCAGTGGTTCACCGAGCGGCTTTATTACCAACGCGGCGAATTCGCCAACCCGGCCACTTATTCGACTCTGGCCACCCAACTGGCCGGCGTGGACCGCGAACACGGCACCCAGGGCAACTATCTGTTCTACCTGGCCACGGCGCCGAAGTTCTTCGCTCCCATCGTGCAGCAACTGGGCCAGGCGGGACTGTCCGACCAGAATGCGGGATGCTGGCGGCGGGTCGTGATTGAAAAACCCTTTGGGCACGACCTGGATTC
Source organism: Terriglobia bacterium (assembly GCA_963734455.1). Classification (GTDB taxonomy): domain Bacteria; phylum Acidobacteriota; class Terriglobia; order Terriglobales; family Acidobacteriaceae; genus JAIQFF01. The sequence goes on along the minus strand of CAVTHC010000003.1, from coordinate 947,241 downwards.
GGCCAAGACCTTGAACCGGGACATTAAAGCGGTTCTGGCGGAAAACCAGATTTATCGCATCGATCACTACCTGGGCAAAGAGACGGTGCAGAACATCATGGTGTTCCGCTTCGATAACGCCATCTTCGAGCCCATCTGGAACCGGCGTTACATCGACCACGTGCAGATCACGAACGCGGAGACGGTCGGCGTGGAACTGCGCGGGGGATACTTTGATACCGCAGGCACGCTGCGCGATATGGTGCCCAACCACATCATGCAACTGCTGAGCCTGACCGCCATGGAGCCTCCGGTGTCGTTTCAGGCAGACGCGGTCCGCAACGAACAGGCGAAGATCCTGCGTGCGGTGCAACCGCTGGATTCGGAAGATGTCCTCTATTCCAGCGTGCGCGGGCAGTATGGCGAAGGCATCATCGCAGGCGAGCGCGTGGCGGCGTACCGCTCCGAACCGGGAGTGGCTCCGGAATCCAAGACCGAGACTTTTCTGGCGTTGAAGCTGAATGTCGACAACTGGCGCTGGGCCGGGGTGCCGTTTTATATCCGCACCGGGAAGCGGCTGGCGCAGCGTCACACCGAAATCACCATCCAGTTCAAGCGCACCCCCTTCGAGATTTTCCGCAACTCGCCGGTCCACAATCACAGCAACCAGCTGATCATGCAGATACAACCCGTGGAAGGGATATCGTTGAGCTTCGGAGCCAAGGTCCCAGGGCCGGTGCTGCGCGTGGGATCGGTCGACATGAGCTTCGAGTACAGCAAGTACTTTGGCGCGGATGCCTACACCGGGTATGAAGTCCTGATTTATGAGTGCATGATCGGAGACGCAACTCTTTTCCAGCGCGCCGACATGGTGGAGGCCGGCTGGAGCATCGTCGACCCGATTCTGGATGTATGGCAGGCCCTGCCCCCGCGCCGGTTTCCCAACTATCCCTCAGGCACGTGGGGACCGGCGGAGTCCGACGAACTGCTGGCCCGTGACGGACGGCAGTGGAGGAAAATCGAACCATGATTCTCGCAGGCGACATTGGTGGAACCCGCACTCGACTGGCCGCCTTCAACACCGAAGGCAGCAAGCTGCAGTGTGTGGTCGAAAAAACATATCCCAGCCAGGAGCGCGGCGGCCTGGCAGAGATCGTTGCGGAATTTATCAAGACCGAAGGCATTCCGGTGCACAGCGCATGTTTCGGCGTGGCCGGACCGGTGCGCGGCGGGCGCAGCAAGATTTCGAACCTGCCCTGGACCATCGATTCCCGCGAACTGGCGGCGCAGCTCAAGCTCGATTCGGTGGGGCTGCTCAATGATCTTGAGGCCTATGCCTACGGCGTAGATGCGCTGGAATCGAAAGATCTGGTCACGCTGCAGGCAGGATCGGACGACGCGGAAGGCAATCGCGCCGTGATCGCGGCCCGCACCGGCCTGGGCGTGGCCGGCCTCTACTGGGACGGTTTTCGGCATCATCCCTTCGCCTGCGAAGGCGGCCACACCGACTTCGCGCCCAGGAACGAGCTGGAAGTCGAACTGTTCCGCTACATCCTGAAAAAACATGGCCACGTGAGCAGCGAGCGAATTCTGTCCGGGCCCGGCATCAAGAACATCTATGACTTCCTTCGCGACACCAAGAAGGCCGAGGAGCCAGCGTGGTTGAAAGAGCAGATGGACAAGTCGCACGACGCTCCGGCGCTGATATCGCAGATGGCCCAGGAAAAGAAAGCCCCCATTTGTGAACAGACGTTCTCCATTTTTGTCGGCCTGTATGGCGCGAAGACGGGGGACTGCGCGCTGACCTTCATGTCCACGGGAGGGATTTTCATCTGCGGCATTATTGCCGCGAAAAATCTCGCCCGGATGCAGGACCCGGCATTCATGGAAGCGTTCCTGAACAAAGGACGCATGCGCGGACTGCTGGAGGAGATGCCGGTCAAAGTCGTGCTGAACGACGACTGCGGCATCATCGGCGCCGCGCGCTACACGCTGATCCAGAAGGCGTTCGGCAAGGGGAAAAGCGGGCCGGCGTGAGGTGATTCAGCAACCAGCAATTAGCAATTCGCAATTAGCAATTGGCATTTAGCTAAGTGCCAATTGCTAATTGCTAGATTCGCGGTTGCAGCAGCTGCGAGATGCCATCGAGCGGAATCCGGACCCAGGTCGGACGGTTGTTGAGCTCGTATCCCAGTTCGTAGATGGCTTTGTCGAGGAGATACGCGTCCAGCAGCAGTGCCAGCTCTTCCCTGTCCTGGGGAATGACGATCGAATTCTCTGAGACTTCCAGATACGCCTTCACAAAAGCTGCTGATATCCACGTTTGCCAGTATCGGGCGCGATTTGCCCAGGCTCGCAATTCTTCCCGCGACGGTGGTTCACCATTCTGCTGCTGCTGCAGCAGCGGCGCGTACGCGGCGTAATGAAACGAGCGCAGCATGCCGGCAACATCCTGCAGGGGCGAGCGCTTCTTGCGGCGTTCCGCAAGCGGGCGAGCCGGCTCCCCTTCGAAATCGATAATGACGAAATCACTGCCGGTGAAGAGGACCTGCCCGAGATGATAGTCGCCGTGGATGCGGGTAACCATGGCCGAACCGCTCGACCCGGCGAGCCGCTGGAAGCGGCGGCGGGCAATTCCTTCAAGTTGGAGGACCTGGCCTGCGTCGTCTTGAGCCTGGTCCGGCAATTCATTCTTAAGGCGGCGGAGCAACGCGAAGTTGGCGGTCAAAAGCTCGATCGCGGAGCTGGCGAATGCCTGGCTATCGGTCGCAGTGAACCGTTGCGGCGCGAATTCGGGATCTTCCGGAACCGAGGCCAGCGCCAGGTGCAGCTCAGCCGTCCTGCGGCCCAGTAGAGCGGCCGCGTCGAGATAGGGGCCGATTCGCCGCCTGGCTTCATCCGGAATCGCCTCGCCGCTAAGTTCGAGTAGCGGCGCGTCGGGGAGATCGTTCGCACCGAGACTCCACTGGGGCGCATTTTCGTAGTATTCCGCGAGAGCATTCAGAGTGTACTGCCAGGCGTCACCCTGATTTGCGACATAACCCTGCAGCATGCCCAGCGCCGTACTGGTTCCCGCTTCGTTGCGATATTCAAGGTAACCCGCGAGTGGGGGCACATTTCGAAACGACGTCTTCGCGGTCAGAAATGCGCCGATTTCCAAATCCGGGTTCAGACCTTCCTCCAGGCGGCGAAACATTTTCAGCACCAACTGATTTTCGTAGACCACCGAGCTGTTGCTCTGCTCTCGGTTCATTACGGTCGGAACCAGCGGGCCTTGCGCAGGCTGCCACAGGGAGCGGAGCGCGGCGGTGGCAACGGCTCGCACATGACCCCTGGCTCCGGGCACGCACAGGCCCTTTGCCATCGCCTCCAGCAGGTGGTTTAGAAATTGTTCGTCGGTCAAGGCGTCCCGGAGAACGATCTCATCAGAGCTTCCCGCTTTGACTCTTAGACAGGAGGAGCCGTTCAGTGGGGTTCCGTCCTCGGCCCACACCAGGGGGATGTCATAGGTGTCTGCAGGTCCGCTGGTGTATTCGACCTGGGCGAGAACGAAAAAACAGCGGAGAGCGCCGGAGAAGAACGGGACGATATCCGGGATTTCGACCGATCGAATGGTACGCGCCTTGCCGCCGAACCAGCGTTGCTTTGTCAGGAAGTGCGGCAGAGCCGAGGGCAGGCCGCTTTTCACCGCCGCGAGAAATAAGTCCTCCGAAGATGGTTTGATCGGCATGGAAAGGTGCGAGGCGGCAGGGATATTTGTCAGGTACCTCAGCGGCTGAAGCCGCAGGACTCGAAGTTTCTTAATGCAGCGCTAAGCGCTGCTCTACCCTTTGTTGGCTACCTAGAGCGGCGAAAGCTCGTCCTCGCGCTCTTGTCCTTCCTTCTTCTCTGGGGCGAAGCGGGCTTCGAGGAATCTCCTGGCCAGGTCCTGGCCGCCCAGTCCGAATGCGATCGCCAAACCCAGCATTACCGCTCCCATCACGATGGCAAAGGCCAGCAGCATGGTGGAATCGGCCAGGCCGAGCTCTTCGAAAACCGCCGACGCAGTGAAGACGGTGATGAGGACCCGAGCCGCGGAGCTGAGCAACCGAGGCGACGGCATGTTGGTGTTGACTGCCCAGAGCAGCGCGGCCCGCGAGAAAAAGCTCGCCGCCAGCAAGCCGATGAACAGGAAGATGAGCGCGACCAGCAGGCGCGGCAGGAACACGAAAAAGCGGGTTACATATTCCTGCATGCCCAGGATGCCCAGCGCGCTCACGCCCACCAGGATGAACCCGAGCCACGCGGTCCAGAAGGCAAAGCGGCTGACCAGTTCCGTCGAGGACGGCAGCGCAGCCTTATTGAGCAACTGAGTGGCCCCGGCGCCTTCCGACAGCTTGTCGAACTTGATCAGGCGCAAGAAGCTGCGCAAAATCCATTTGACCAGGTATGCGATCACCCAGCCCACCAGCACCACGATCAGCATCACCAGCAGGCGAGGCAGGAAGCGCGCGAATTCGCGGACCAGCTCCTGCGTGGCCTGGGTCAATTCGTGAACAATCATTTCCCGCATGGTGACCTCACTTCCTTCCGTCCCACATTTCCACCAGGGACGGCTTCAAACGTTCACACGTCATGCAAAAGTCCTCAACGCTCTGCTCGATCTGTTCTCCCGAAGCTTCGCGGTTTTCGACCAGAAAGGTAAACGCCCGGCCCCGGTAGAGCGGCGCCAGTGCCTGCACCACATGGTCGCGGCTGATCACCGCCCGGTGATATGCAGCGGCGAATTCGTAGACGGTGCGGGCCCAGAGCTCATCGCCATAAAGAAAATCATCTTCATCCAGCGCGGAAATCCTCTGCAGCTCGCTGAGCGTGGGCGGCGAAAGAATCGATTTGAGCACCGGTTCCAACTCGGCCACACCGGAACGGAACATGCCAAACAGGCGCTTCCGGTTTATCCGCAGGGGCTCCAACGTTATTTCCGGTCCCGCGCCCAAAGTGGGGATGGGCTGCGAATGGCTTTGCGCGCTCCATAGTTGAAAATTGGGTTCGAGCGACCAGAACAGGGCGCCGACGGTCTGGCGCATCGCGTCCACCAGGTCGGCGGCGCGGGCGTCCACGTGAGGCTTGACGCCGAGGAAAGATTGCGCCAGACGGAAGCCTCCGGTTATAGCGGAAATTGTCAGTGCAATCTCCGTGCCGGTGTGGCCCACTTCGTGGGTCCAGATTTCCTGGGCGAGAAAGTGAGTGGCCAACTGCCCGGAGAAAGAAAACTCGGCCGCGTAGGGCTCCCGGACCTGTTTGCCGTAGAACGCGCGGGTCATGGGATAGACCAGGTTGCGCATCAGCAGTCCATCGAATTTGTGGCGGCGATAGAGTGGAGTCACGAAATCAAAATTGCCCTGATAGACCGGACGCAGCAGCCGCTCAATCCACTCGGGCTCGATGGTCGTGGACTCAGGCGAGACCACGGCGCAAGCGGAAACGCGCAGCAGCTCCGCCGACGCAAGAATGGTGCGTAAAGCGGTGCCGGTCGCGGGCCCGCCGGCATATTCGGCGCTGATGCTGTGCAGCGTGCGCAGGGCGTTAAGGTCGGTCGAATGCTGCAGGTCGTTGATGGAAGCGCCGCGAATCAGCTCCGTCGTCTGATCTCGCGAGCCGCCATCCGCATTCACGATTACGGCGCGCTCCCGGGGAAAGTACTTCAGCAGGCCGGCACGAATGGTCTGCACCACCTGACCGACGGTGGCGGCGTTGTTGTAGGTGGGCACTCCTACCAGAACGTCCGCCTCACCGACGTCAATCAGCTGGCGAAGAAACTCATCCGTAAGAATGCTTTCCTCGGCCAAATCGTGCCTCCGTTAAGATTGCCTGCCGGCGTATGTTCTCCGCCGGCGATGCGCGGCTTAGATCTTGCGCAACCGGAACCAGTAGAACTGGTATGGGCCCAGGGTCAATAGATAGGGCAGATCCCCGACCCGGGGAAAAATGTTCCGGCCGAACATCTCGATCAGAATATTCCCCTTGAAGCGGCGCAGATCGAGTTCCACGGCCTGGGCGGTGCTGGAAAGATTGTTCACCACCAGGATCGACTCCTTGTCCAGCTGCCGCACGTAGGCCAGAATCCTGTGGTTTGCCGGATAGAGAAACTCGATCGAGCCCCGGCCAAAAACCGGAGTCGACTTGCGCACCTTGATAATGCGCTTCATCCAGGAAAGAAGCGAGTGATCAAAGCGCTTTTGGGACTGGACGTTGACCGCCTGAAATCCGTAAACCGGATTAAGCATGAGCGGCGAATACAGACTTTCGGGGTCGGCGGAAGAAAAGCCGCCGTTCCAGCCGCCGTCCCACTGCATGGGGGTGCGGACTCCGTTGCGATCGCCCAGATAAATGTTGTCCCCCATGCCGATTTCATCGCCGTAGTAAATGATGGGCGTGCCCGGCAGGGACAGCAGCATGCCGTTCATCAGCTCGATGCGACGGCGATCGTTGTCCAGCAGCGGCGCCAGCCGGCGACGAATGCCGACGTTGATGCGCATGTGTTTGTCGCGGGCGTACTGGTCGTACATGTAGTCGCGCTCCATGTCGGTGACCATCTCGAGGGTCAGCTCGTCATGGTTGCGCAGGAACAGGCACCACTGGCACGAGGCCGGAATCTGCGGAGTCTGCTTGAGGATTTCGGTGATGGGCTTGCGGTCTTCCAGCTTCAGCCCCATGAACATTCTGGGCATAAGCGGAAAATGGAACGCCATATGAAACTCGTCGCCCTCGCCGAAATAGGCGCGCAAGTCGGACGGCCACTGGTTGGCTTCCGCCAGCAGCATCTTGCCGGGAAAGTGCTGGTCAAGCTGGGCGCGCAATCCTTTCAGGACGGCGTGGGTTTCGGGCAGGTTCTCGCACGATGTTCCTTCGCGCTCGACCAGGTAGGGGACAGCGTCCAGGCGGAACCCGTCCACTCCCAGCTCCACCCAGAACTTCATCACCTTCCACAGTTCTTCGCGGACCGCCGGATTGTCGTAGTTCAGAGTCGGGCTGATGACTGAAGAAGCGGTGCCAGTAATAGGCCTTGGAAACCGGGTCCCAGGCCCAGTTCGACAGTTCGGTATCGACAAAAATGATGCGGACACCCTGGTACTTGGTGTCGGTGTCGCTCCACACATACCAGTCGCGCCTGGGATTGTCGCGCGACTTGCGCGATTCCTGAAACCACGGGTGCTGATCGGAGGTGTGGTTCAGGACCATTTCCACGATCACGCGTATGCCGCGCTCATGGGCCGCCTGCAGGAAACTTTTGAAATCTTCAAGATTGCCGTAGCTGGCATGGACCGAGGTGTAATCGGCAATGTCGTAGCCGTCGTCGCGCAGCGGCGAAGGAAAAAACGGCATGAGCCAGACGGTATTGACGCCCAACTCCTGAAGGTAGTCGAGCTTCTGCGCCAGACCGCGGAAATCGCCGATTCCATCCGCGTTGGTATCGAAAAATGTGCGGACGTGGACCTGGTAGATGATGGCGTCTTTGTACCAGAGCTGGTCCTGAGATATGGGCAAGGCTGTTCTCTCCCGCAATTCACCGCTTAAACAAAATAGTCAACGCCGTTTTCCGTGCGCACGCGCCGCCGGATGCAAAAGATATGCGCCGGTAACTTCTGGGGATTGAGTTCGACATAGTTGCGCGGACCGCGCCAGACATATTTCGCGTCGGTCAGCAGATCATGCATCTGATAGGGCTGGCCCGATTCGAGGTGAAAAAGATCCAGCGGCAGCTCGACCATGCCGGATTGCGTTCGCTGCGGATCCAGGTTCACCACCACCACGACAATGTTCAGCAGGTCTTCGCTCAGCTTGCTGTAGGCGATGATCTGTTCGTTGTCCACCGCATGAAAGCTCAGGCTAAGGTCAGCCTGCAACGCGGGGTTTTCGCGCCGGACCTGGTTCACTCTCGCAATCAATCCCGCCAGGCTGTTCGGACTGTGCAAATCCCAGGTACGCAGCTGATACTTCTCCGAGTCAAGATACTCTTCGCTGCCCGGCCGGACCGCGCGGTTTTCTCCCAGCTCGAAGACGGGACCATAGATTCCATAGTTGGCGCCAAGAGTCGCCGCCAGCACCAGCCGCAAGCTGAAGGCGGGACGTCCACCCTGTTGCAGAAAGTCCGTGAGGATGTCCGGCGTATTGATCCATAGATTCGCGCGAAAATATTCGTTTACATCCGTCTGCGTGATTTCCCTAAAGTATTGGGTGAGCTCTCCCTTGGCGTTGCGCCAGGCAAAGTATGTGTACGACTGGGTGAACCCCAGCTTGGCCAGCTCATACATCACTTTTGGGCGGGTGAAGGCCTCGGCGAGAAAGAGGACGTCAGGATAGCGGTCTTTGATGTCGCTGATCAGCCACTCCCAGAAATCAAACGGCTTGGTGTGGGGATTGTCGACGCGAAAAATGCGGACGCCCTGCTCGATCCAGTACAGCACCACGCTTCTCAGTTCTTCCCAGAGTTGCTGGCGCTTCTCGGTCTCGAAATCAAAAGGATAGATGTCCTGATATTTCTTCGGCGGGTTCTCGGCATACTGCACCGAGCCGTCGGGGCGGATGCGAAACCAGTCCTTGTGTTCCTTCACGTAAGGATGGTCGGGCGCACACTGGTAGGCCAGGTCGAGGGCGACTTCGAGCCCCAACTGCCGGGCTCGCGCCACCAGCTGCCTGAAATCTTCAAGCGTCCCCAATCTTGGATCGATGCTCTTGTGGCCGCCTTCGCCGGCCCCGATTGCCCAGGGGCTGCCTACGTCATCCGGCAAGGCCTTTTCGGCGTTGTTCTTTCCCTTCCGATTCACGCGGCCGATGGGATGAATGGGAGGAAGGTAGAGAACGTCGAAGCCCATTCCGGCAACGTAATCCAGCCGGTTGATGCAGTCTCGCAGAGTTCCCGGGCGGCCGGGCTGGGGCGACGACGAACGTGGGAACATTTCATACCAGGCGCTGAAGCGGGCCTTTTCGCGATCGACGATGACCGCGAGTTCCCTGCCGTAAGTGGTTGCCCGGCGGCGGTCCGCGTTGCGGATCATCAACCCTTTCAGCTCCGGACTCGTTGCCTTCTCCACCGCACCGGGTAAGTCGGTTACGGCCAGCCTGCGGATGTCGCCGGCCGCGGCGGTCAGGGCGGACTTGTCTTTTCCGCTGGCGCGGGCCGCCGTGGCTTCGATCAGTTGGAGTCCGGCCATCATGTCGACGGCGATGTCCTGCGCGGCTTCAAACTTCTTTTCCAGATCGCGGCTCCAGGACTGAAACCGGTCGATCCAGGCTTGCAGGGTGTAGAGGTAGCGACCCTGCACGGGGACGGTAAACTCTCCCTGCCAGCGATCGTTAGGCTGCGCTTCCATCGCGACTTCCTGCCACTCGGTCTCTGAGGCGGGCCGGTGGCGCAAAACGGCGTGTCAGGACATCGTGGCCGTCGGCAAAAATGTCAGCGCTTACCAACACCCGATCGCCGATGGTGCGCTTGATGGGGAACCGTCCACAATCGACCTGGGGCTCGACATTCTCGATGACGACTCGGCGGGAGTGTGCGACCGCGATGACGCTGTTCTCTTCAATCGTCATTCGCGGTATCAGCCTCCATCATTGAGTTCCAGGCCATCGATCCAGACAGGCGAGGTGCTTCAGAGACCTGTCGGTGTGAGAAAACACTGATATTTGGCCTGTTTTTAAAATTTATCACATGCCATGGCTGATCGGCGCCGGCGCGACACTCATCTGGACAGGGGTAGCCCGATGAGACAACGGTGTCGACGCGCTTGGACCGCATCGCTGCACGCAAAGCGTCAATTCACAAAGATGGCAGCTTCAAATCCAGCCAGCGCCACGGCGACCATGGATCCGGGCGACACGGTCTCAACCGGCCGTGGACCGGCGCCGCCGCCGTAGATCGTGTCTCCGGTCCACAAGAGCAGCCGCCGAGGTTGAGAATCGGCTGCAATCGGAATGCTCTGCGCCTCGGCGGAGAAGTTGAAAATCAGGAGAGCGCTTTCGCCTGCCGGATCGCTACGTTTCACGACCAACTGCTTTGCCGACTCATCAAATTGCACTTCGGTGAGATCTTTGCGGCAATTTCCCAGGCTGGGATGTTGCTTCCGCAGGGAAATCAAATCGCGGTAGAGACGCAGAATCTCGGCATGAGGAGAAATCGAAATTTTTGACCAGTCCAGCTTGCACCGCTCGAAAGTACCGGCGGCCTGGGGATCGGCAAACTCACTTTCGGAGTAATGCGAACCCAGTTCCCTTTTGCGTCCCTGGCGCACTGCGTCGGCCAGAGCGGGATCCTCAAAACTCGTGAAGTAGAGAAAAGGCGCGGTCTCTCCATATTCTTCTCCCATGAACAGCAGCGGCAACAACGGCGAGCACACGGTCAGGACCGCCGCCAGCTTCAGTTGTCCGGGAGAAACCAGCGTGGCAAGCCGTTTGCCCCGGCTGGTATTGGCGATCTGATCGTGATTCTGGATGAACCCGACGAATTGCTCGCCCGGGCGATCCTGCGAAGAGCTGCCGATAATGGCGCCGGCGATAGCGGGAATATTTCCAGTCGAAAACGAATCCGTCGCGCATGGATATTGCCAGATCGGCCAGCCGCCGAAATCCACCAGAAAACCCTCGCGCTCGCCGGTGAGCAAGGCATAGAGGGCGTGGTGAAAATCGTCATGCCATTGCGCGTCCAGGGCATAGCCCCCCTGGGAGCGCGGATTGATGATGCGGACATCGTCGAGGTCGCTCTCGGCAATCAACCAGGCCTGGCGCTTGAGGCCGCGCGCCTGATTCTGGAAAGCGTCCGAGAGTTCGTCGAGGATGTGCCGCGCCCCGAAGTCGTAAATGCCGTGAATGGCGTCCAGGCGAAGCGCGTCGACGTGATATTCAGTCAGCCAGTACAGGGCGTTGTCGATGATGAAGCGGCGGACGCCGTCGCTATCGGGTCCGTCAAAATTAATCGCTTTCCCCCAGGGCGTGTGGTGGGCGTCGGTGAAGCAGGGAGCAAACTCGGCGAAGATAATTCCCTTCCGGACCGAGGTGGTTGTAGACCACGTCCAGCACGACCGCCAGCCCGTGCTGATGGCAGGCGTCGACCAGCTTCTTCAGCCCGGCTGGACCGCCGTACGAAGACTGCGGGGCGTAGAGGCTGGCGCCGTCGTATCCCCAGTTTCGATTTCCGGGGACCTCCGCGACCGGCATGATTTCGACCGCGGTAATGCCGAGATCGCGCAGGTAGGGCAGGCGCGGAATCACGCTTTCAAAGCTCCCCTCGCGAGTGAATGTGCCGGGGTGGAGCTCGTAGATGATGAATTCCTTGAGCGGAATTCCAGACCATTTCTGGTCGGACCAGTGAAACGACGCGGGATTCACTATGCGGGAAGGACCGTGCACGCCGTGGGGCTGCCAGCGGGAGACGGGATCGGGACGTTCCCGTTCGCCTTCGAGGACGTAAAGGTAGTCCGTGCCTTCGCTGACCTGCGGAACCACGGCCACGAATTCGGATTCCGCTGGGTTCGCGGACTGCGTCATGGGAATCGTGCGTGGACGTTCCCCTAGGATACGAACCGCGAGGCTCTTGAGATTGGGCGCCCAGACCCGGAACTCTGCCGTTTCGTCGCCCAGAAACGTTGCTCCGAATCGTAGTTTCCAGCCTCCACCGGTTAGGTCTATCGGGCATCGACTTGACCCTTGCGGTCGTCTTCGACGTTGACCAGCATTGCGATGGGCAAGTGCGAAAATGCGTCCGCGAGCGGCAGGATGATATCGCCATCCCGCCGCACTGGAGTGATTGTTTTTCCGGTGAAGACGTCGCGGTAGGGGCCCGGGGGAAAGCTGCTTGCGCAGGACGACTTCGGCGTCTCCCCAGGTCCGCGGCGCCGACTGGAACGCGGCTATCCGCGCCCAGTTGAGCAAAGAAGCGTCCTGCCAGTACCAGGACCGTAGTCCCCCGGAAGGAGCGGGCGAACGCGATCACGTGCTTGCTTTTTTCTCCGGCAGCGCGCAGAGGCACGTAGCTTCCCTTGGCAAACAGGGCGCGATGTTGGCGGCGGAAGCGCAGCGCGCAACGGGTTACGTAAAACTTCAGACCACCATCTGCCGGATCCGCGACCAGCCGATCAACCAGCGCGGCAGTGCTCTCCTGTTCGGCAGCGTGACAGCTGAGCCAGTTTTTGCAGACGGCCATAATCCACCTGGCGTCGATTGTCCGGATCGGCCAGGCTGAAGTTCCAGACTTCAGTTCCCTGGTAGAAGTCGGGCAAGCCCGGGGCTGTCGTCTTTATTAATGTCTGGGAAAGGGAGTTGTAAATTCCGGCTCTTGCGATTCTCGCTCTGGAACGGCGCGAAGTGGTCGAGGAAAGACCGGCCGGATGAACGGTCAAGAATCGCATCGAGAAAGCTGTGAAAAGCTGCTTCGTATTCCGTATTCGGGTTGATCCAGCTGGTATTGACTTTCGCTTCGCGCAGCGCCTTCTCCATATAAATATGGATTCTGCCGAGAAACTCCGCGTGCCCGGCGTCGTCCATCGGGTTGAGCGGCCATGCGCCCAGCAGGGTTTGATAGAGAAAGTACTCTTCGTTCGCGCTGGGGACGGCTTCGCCCGCCACCGGGATTTTCTTTTCCTCATTTAAGCGCTGCCAGGTGCGTATCGCGCGGTACCACTCCGCGGGAATTTCCGACAACACATTGATGCGTGCCCGGACGTCTTCGCTGCGCTTGGTATCGTGAGTCGAACTGGCCAGCATGGCATTTCGCCAGGACTGGCGGCGGGCAAGGTTTTTCGCGTGGAAGTGGGCGAGCGCAACCCCAAATTTGTCGGGCGCACCGCCCACTTCATTGAGTGAGAGCAGCGGACAGTAGCGATAGAACGCCGTATCCTCCAAGCCTTTGGCCATGACCGGCCCGGTCAGCTGTTGAAAGCGCATGACGAACAAGCGGCGCTCGGCGCGGTCGGCTTCGCCGATGCTGTCGGGATCCTTAAGCAGAAGCAGGTCCTGGATGAAATCGAAGACCGATCCGCTGGTCGCGGGATTGCGGCGCTTTGCGGCCTTGATGGCGGCACGGATATAGCGTTCATCCTGTTCGTCGGGACGCTGGGTGTCGGTGCGGATGTAGGTTCGGTACACCGGGAAACAGGCAATGACTTCACGCAGCGCGTCCCGCAGGCTTTCCAGGGTGAAATCGCGGGAGCGGCGATGCTGCTCGGAAATACGGTCCAGACGGCGGGACAGCACGTTGAGCTCGCTGGACATTGAAACCTGCATCACCAGGCGCTTGCTCTCATAGATGAGATCGGAATAGCTCTGCGACCAGCCGGTAAACTTCCGGTAGAGGCGCTGGAAGAAACGCGCCTTGGAGGCGTCCACGAACAGGCCGTTCATCAGGTTAAGGAATCCGTAGCCGGTGGTACCCTCGATCGCCCATCCCGGCCGCAACTGTTCGTCGCCCACCAGAATTTTTTCCGCTGCCAGGTAGAAACGCCGCTGCAGGGCGTTGCCGTTGGCAGAGCCAGGGACGGGGAGGGGAGCCTGGGCCTGAAGATCCTCGAAGTAGCGCAGCGGATCGAACAGGCCATCAGGATGGTCGATGCGGATTCCCGAAACCAGCGACTTCTGAATCAGTTCAAACGGAATGCGATGAACCACGGCGAATACTTCCGGACTCTCCACCCGGATCGCGGCCAGATCGTTGATGTCGAAAAAACGCCGGTAGTTAATTTCGTCGGACGCAACCCGCCAGAAACTGAGGCGGTAGGCCTGGTCGTCCAAAAGCTTTTCCAGCGAGTCGAAGCTGTGGGGATCTCCCTTGCTGCCGTTGATGATGGTCAATACTTCCTTGAGACAGGCCCGGACTACATCGCTGTCCTCGACCAGAGCCGCCACCCGGCGCCGGATGACTTCCTTCTCCCGCTGGCGTTCCCGCACTCTGGCCAGGTCCGTGGCCTCGCGCGGCGGAAGGTGTGAGATGGCGGTGATAATGCTCTCCAGCTCCAGCACGTGACCGTCGGTATCGGGCAAGCCTTCCTTCGCCTTCAACAGAGTTCTTTCCAGCAATGGCGCCCAGGAACGCGGAGCCAGTGGGAAGTGGGTGCCGGATGAGTCCAGGGTAAACCCGCCGCCGTCGTACAGGGCGCGGATGGACTGGCTCTCCAGCACCAGGCCGAACTGGTCGGGCAGAAACGGCAACAGCACTTTGTTGGCCAGCTCCGATTTTGGAGGGTTCCAATCGATATCGAAATGCCGGGAATAGTCCGAGCTCGGCCCGTTCTCCAGCACGTCCCACCACCACAGATTCGAGGGATGCGTGATGCACATGTGATTGGGCACGACGTCGACCACCAGGCCCATCCCGCGTTGCTTGAGGCGTTCCGCGAATTCGGTGAATTGTTCTTCCGATCCGATTTCAGGATTGAAGCGGGTGTGGTCGGTGACGTCGTAGCCGTGCATGCTGCCGGGATGGGCCATCAGGAACGGGGAGGTATAGCAGTCGGTGATTCCCAGATCATCCAGATACGCGACTACCGCGGCAGCCTGGGGAAAGGTGAAGCGCAGGTTGAGCTGAAGGCGATAGGTTGAACCCGGAACATAGGCCGGTTCTAGGGACGCTCTGCGGTTCACTCAATCGCCTCGGTTGTTATTTGACGACACAAAGGAGCCAGAAGCCTATACACCCATTTAACTAAACGCGCGCGGATCGCTCGCAGCTCCGCTATTCGAACCCTCCAAAGCGCCCAATCCACATGCCCGCGGGTTCTCCACAGCCGCCGAAGCTCGCGCATGCAGTATAAACAGATAGCATTGGTCGTGCGGCGCAATCAATCGCTGATAATCTATGCTACGAAAGCCAATGACGACTCCCAGATGCAACACCGCTCCGAGCGGTTGTTTGCGCGCACACCGCCGTCGAACCGCGGGCGTAAATAAGGATGTAGCTTAAGACCTTTAGACTGGAAGCATTGGATTGCAATACACTGCCCTACTCGCTCCTCGTCGCGCGCGTAATGAGGCGACAATTCGGGAGACTCAATGGAACGGTACGTATGCATTCATGCTCATTTCTACCAGCCGCCGCGGGAAAACGCGTGGCTGGAGGCAGTGGAATACCAGGATTCCGCTTATCCTTATCATGACTGGAACGAGCGGGTCACGGCGGAAAGTTACGCGCCCAACAGCGCTTCGCGAATTCTCGACGGCGATGGCAGAATTCTTCAGATCGTCAACAACTATTCAAAAATAAGCTTCAACTTCGGTCCCACGCTGCTTTCGTGGATGGAGCAGAAGAGCCCGTCGGTGTACGAAGCCATCCTGACTGCCGACCGCGAAAGCCAACGGCTGTTCTCCGGCCACGGCTCGGCTGTGGCCCAGGCTTACAACCACATGATCCTTCCCCTGGCCACGCGCCAGGACAAATATACTCAGGTCCTCTGGGGCATCCGGGACTTCGAAAAGCGATTCGGCCGCCATCCTGAAGGAATGTGGTTGCCGGAAACTGCCGTGGACCTGCAAACCCTGGAGGTCCTGGCCGACCTGGGCATCAAGTTCACGATTCTGTCTCCCTACCAGGCGGGGCGAGTGAGGCCGCTCGGAGGACGGGTGTGGCGCAAGGTGGACGGAGGCAGGATTGATCCCTCCATGGCCTACTCGGTTCGCGTGGGCTCGGGAAAAGCTATCAACGTCTTTTTTTACGATGGCCCGATTTCCCGCGCGATTGCTTTTGAGGACCTTCTGGCCGACGGCAAGCGCTTCTCGGAGCGGCTCCTGGGAGCATTTTCCGATGCCCGTACATGGCCACAGCTGGTCCACATCGCCACTGACGGCGAGACCTACGGCCACCATCGCGCTTACGGCGATATGGCGCTGGCCTTCGCCCTGCACGACATCGAAACCAGCCAGCTTGCCAGGTTGACCAACTATGCGGAGTATCTGGAAAAACATCCGCCCACCATGGAAGCCAAGATCATTGGAAACACTTCCTGGAGTTGCGCTCACGGGATCGAGCGCTGGCGGAGCGATTGCGGCTGCAACTCCGGCGGTCACGGCGGCTGGAACCAGCAGTGGCGGGCGCCGCTGCGGCAGGCTTTCGACTGGCTGCGCGAAACCGTCGCTCCCCAATATGAGGCCGAAGCCAGGAAGCTTTTCGAGAATCCCTGGCAGACCCGGGATGCGTACATCAACATCATTCTCGATCGTTCACGGGAGAACGTAATCCGCTTCATGACCGCGCAGGCCAAGCGCGAGCTTTCGCCGGCGGAGATCGTGACCGGACTCAAGCTGCTTGAACTGCAGCGTTATCTCATGCTGATGTACACCAGCTGCGGCTGGTTCTTTGACGAGGTTTCGGGAATCGAGACCGTCCAGGTGATTCAGTATGCGGGCCGGGCCCTGCAGCTGGCTGGACAATTATTCGCCGACGACCTGGCCACACCCTTTCTCGACCTGCTGGCGCAGGCCCGCAGCAACCTTCCGGAACAGGGCGATGGGCGGTCGATTTACCAGCGCTATGTGCAACCCGCGATGGTGGACCTGCACAAAGTCGGCGCTCACTATGCGGTCAGTTCGGTGTTTGAGGAATACGGTCCGAACACCCGCATCTATTGCTACGACGTGGCCCGGATGGAATACCGGACCTCGCGCCAGGGAAAACTGCGCGCGGTGCTGGGACAGGCCAGCGTTGCCTCGGAAATCACCTGGGAGTCGGAACAGATTACTTTCGGCGTGCTACATCTCGCTGACCATAGCGTGATTGGCGGGGTGCGGCAGTTCCAGGGCGAGGAGGCCTATCGCAATCTTGACCTGGAACTCGACCGGGCGCTGGCCGGCGGCGACCTGGCGGAACTGGTGCGGATGATGGAAAAGAACTTCAGCTCCGGGACTTACACCTTGCGCCTGCTGTTCCGCGATGAGCAAAGAAAGATACTCGGCATAATTCTGGAAGAAGCCACCAACCAGGCCCGCGCCCTGTATCGCAATTTCCACGACGAACATGCGCATTTGATCCGCTTCGTGACCGACCTGGGCGTGCCTTTGCCCCGTCGTTTCCGGCTGGCGGTCGATTTCACACTGAATTCGGACCTGCTCGACGCCTTTTCCGTGGAAGAGGTCGATCTGAACAAGTCCAGGGAAATTCTCGAGGAGATACGTCGCACCGGCGTAACCCCCGATGCCGTGACCCTGGAGTTTGCCTTGCGCCGGACGATTGAACGGCTGTTCACGCGATTCGTTGCCCATCCCACCGAAGCGGGATTGCTGGCCCGCTTGCAGGAAACCATTGAGCTGGTCCTCGGCCTGCCCTTCCAGGTGCGCCTGTGGGAGGCGCAAAATGCCTACTACCGCATGATGCGCGAAGTAGCCGGCGAAATAAAAGAGCGAGCCGAACGGAGAGACGCCGAAGCTCAGGTGTGGCTCGATGGATTCGTAAAGCTGGGCGAACAGTTGAAGGTAAGAGTGCAGATCAACGCAGCGGTTGGCGCGTTGTCATCCTGAGCGGAGAGGCGGCTTCGCATCGCGAACGCACTAGCTCCGCTCAGGATGACATGGCTGCTGAGTGTGCTTAGGCGCCGGCATCCTGGCGGGCGCGCTGGATATCTTTTACGTCGCCCATGGCGATGATGATTTGCTCTCTGTCGAGGATCGAGTTGTCTGGAGGATTGATCAGCAAATCTGAGGAGCCTTCCGCCAGCGGGCGTTTCAGGCCAAGAACAAGAAGGTTGTAACGGCCTTTGAGGTTCAGCTGGTGCAGAGCGCTTCCCGCCCAGGGAGAAGCTGCTTTTACCTCGATCTCCTCGACCCGCAGGGTCTTGCCTTGCTCCTTCAGCATGGTATCGAGGAACCCGACGACGTGCGGGCGAATCAGTTCGCTGGCCATACGCAGGCCACCGATGTGGCTGGGCGAAACCGTGGCATTGGCCCCGGCGCGCAGCATGCGTTCGGAAAACTTGCGCTCCGCCGAGCGGGCCACGATGCGCATCTTGGGGAAGCGCTGGCGCACGATTACAGTCACGACCAGATTGTCTTTATCAAGCGGCAGGGCGGCGATCAGGCCTTTGGCCCGGCTCAATCCGGCCTTTTCCAGGATGTCTTCCTCGGTGGCGTCGCCAACGACGTAGAGCATGTCGTGCAACGCTTCGGGATGCAGCTCCTTCAGCTTCTTGAGGTTTTCTTCGGAGAGATCCACCACCACGTGGGGAGTATTGGTTTTCTGCAGCTCAGCCACCGCATGCCGGCCGGTGTCTCCCAGGCCGCAGACAATGTGGTGGCCCTCGAGCTCATCGATGTGTCGCTGCATTCTGCGCCTCCAGAAAGGGTTGGTGAACTCCACTTCCACCAGGAAGGCGGCCACCACCGAGAAAACATAAACCGTGATCGCCACTCCGAACAGCACGATGCCGATGTTGAAAACTCGCAGCGCGGGATTGTGGCTGGTATCGACAATTTCGCCATAGCCCACTCCAGCCAGGGTAATCACCGCCATGTACAAGGCCTGGAGAAAGCTGACGGAGGGGCCGCCGATCAGGCGGTATCCCGTGGTGCTGACCACGATCAGGCCCAGCAGGAGGCTTATCGCGAGCAGGAGCCGTTTGCGCAGGGCCATGGCGTTAGCGCCGCCATTCGTCGATCAGGTTGGCCACCAGCCCGCTCCAACCCGTCTGATGGCTGGCGCCCAGCCCCATTCCGCTGTCGCCGTGGTAATACTCGTTGAACAGCAGGCATTGGTTCCAGTGCGGGTCTTCCTGGAACTTGCTGTAGAAGCCGAAGCAGGGCCGTTTGCCGTCGGCTCCGCGTTTGAAAATCGAGATCATGCGGTTGGCCGCTTCCCCCGCGATTTCATGCGGCGTGACCGGCTGATGGTTGCTGCCGGCGGTGGGCAAGGAAAACTCCTGCCCCACCGCGTCGCCAAAGCGCAGGAACGAGTGGATCAGCAGGTAAGACGTTGGGAACCAGACGGGACCGCGCCAGTTCGAATTTCCTCCCATCAGCTTCACCGCCGCCTCTGCCGGTTCGTAGCCCATGGAGCGGTCGCCAAACTGAAAAGGGTGCTGCTCGTGATATTTTGACAGGCTTCGAATGCCGTAGGGCGACAGAAATTCTTCCGGGTCCCAGATGCGCTCGAGCAGGCGCTTGAACTGGTTGGGATCGGCGATCGAGAGCACGTAGCGCTTCTGTCCGTTGCCCACGGTGTAACAGGCGTCTCCCACCAGGTCGGGACGGTTCTTGATGAACCATTCCACATCCCGCAAAAACCCGGGATGGGCCGCGAGCTCTTCGCTTTCGAGGACTTCAATGGCATAAAGCGGAATCAGTCCCACCAGCGAGCGCAGGCGGAACTTGTGGAACTCGCCGTTGGGATAGCGGAGCACGTCGTAGAAGAAGCCTTCATGCTCGTCCCACAGCTGGTAGTTGCGGCCGCCCATCTTCTTCATGGCCGCGCCGATGTAGATGAAGTGCTCGAAGAACTTGGTGGCTACACCTTCGTACACGCGATTCTGGTTGGAAAGTTCCAGGGCAATGCGCATCAGGTAGAGACAGAAGAAACCCATCCATCCGGTGGCGTCGGATTGTTCCAGGATGGCGCCGTTGGGGAACTTTTCACCGCGATCGACCACGGCGATATTGTCCAAACCCAAAAACCCGCCTTCGAAAACGTTGTTGCCTTCGCTGTCGACCCGGTTCACCCACCAGGCGAAGTTCATCAGCAGCTTGTGCAGGCATTTCTCGAGGAAAACCGTGTCGCCCTTGCCGGTGCGCTGCTTTTCCATCTGGTAGACGCGCCAGCAGGCCCAGGCGTGCACCGGAGGATTGAGGTCGGAAAATCCCCATTCATATGCGGGAATCTGTCCATTGGGATGCTGGAACTGCTCGAACAACAGCACCCACAGATTTTCCTTGGCAAACTCGGGATCGACCAGCGCCAACGTCGTGCATTGAAATGCCAGGTCCCAGGCCGCGAACCAGGGAAACTCCCACTTGTCCGGCATGGAAAGAATGCGCATTGAGTTCAGGTGGCGCCAGTGAATGTTGCGCCCGCGCTTGCGCGATTCCGGCGGAGGGAGTTTCGGATTGTCGCCTTCCAGCCAGCGATTAACGTCCCATAAATAGATCTGCTTGCTCCAGAGCATGCCGGCCAGGGCCTGGCGCTGGATCAGTTTTTCGTCGGCGGTGGCCGTGGGCGGATGCACCGCGGCATAGAACTCGTCTGCTTCCGCCTTGCGCTGGCGGACGATGTCATCCACATCATTGAGCGGGGCCGGCAACTTTTCCGGAGTCAGGCGCAGCCGCAACACCATCGAGCCGCCCGCCGGGACCGTCCGGTGATAGTGAACGCAGGCCTTGGTGCCGGTCTGCTGCGGATTCAGGCAGTCTTCCTGATGAATGATGTGGCGGTGGAACGCATCCTTTACGTGGGGCTTGCGGTTTTCCGCGCAGCCGTAGAGCTTGACCGCGTTGCTCTCGTTGTCCGTGAACATCGCTTCCCCGCCCTTTTCGGCGTAAAGATATTGGGTTCCGAGCGAGTAGGGAAACTGCAGATTGCGCAGGCTGGCGGCGGCCTGGGAGCCGTCGGCCACCAGGGCAATATGGTTCCCGGACTGTTTCAGCCCGATGGAGGGTTCGGGGCCGGGGTTTTCCGTCCAGGCCCAGGTGTTGCGGAACCAGAGGTGAGGCATCAGGTGCAGGTCGGCGGCGTCCGGCCCGCGGTTGATGGCTTCGATGCGCACGCAAATATCTTCCGGGCCGGCCTTCGCATATTCGACGAAAACATCGAAGTAGCGATTTTCGTCGAAGATTCCGGTATCCAGTAATTCGTACTCGCGCGCCCCGACCTGTCCCCAGCGGCGGCGATTTTCTTCAATTAATTTCTGATAGGGAAATTCCCCCTGAGGATACTTGTACAGAACCTTCATATAGCTATGGGTGGGAGTGTTGTCGAGGTAGAACCAGTATTCCTTTACGTCCTCGCCGTGGTTGCCCTCGTTGCCGGTGAGTCCGAACATGCGCTCTTTGAGGATGGGGTCGCGGCCATTCCACAGGGCCAGCGCGAAGACCAGAAGCTGGTAGCGATCGCAGATTCCCGCGATGCCGTCTTCACCCCAGCGATAGGCCTTGCTGCGCGCCATGTCGTGGGTGAGAAATTCCCAGGCGCAGCCGTCGGCGCTGTAATCTTCGCGCACGCTGCCCCAGGCACGTTCGCAGACGTAGGGGCCCCACTTGCGCCAGGGCGGGACCATCCCGTCATGGGGCTCGAGCAGGCGCTGATGTTCCTTGCTCAAAGGTTGATTCCCACGTTTGGCAGTCATAGAAGGCTCAGTTCCGGTCGGCCGCGAACACTCGATTCAGGAAATGGAGCGGCCACAAATCTCTTCGCTGGGTTTCACTTGGTCGCGCTACCGACTTTGCCGGCTGCAATGGTAAGGTCGTCCAGCCCGTATTCGATCAGGTCTCCGACGCGTTCGATGCTGATGTCAGCCGGGGGATAGGCAGCCAAGATTTTCGGGTCCCGCGCATAATGACCCTGGCGCGGGAAGACTGTAGTTACGCCGCTGCCCCAGGCCTTCTTGACCGCGGTAAGAATGCGCAGCTTGTCATCCACCAGCACGTAATGGTCCGCCGGGTATCTTTGTCGAACATCATCCAGTTCGTGCTCTTTGTGGACATAAATCAGCACGTGCCCATTGACCGCATCAAACAATCCCGAGCGCCTCACCTTGTGAGGTTGAAAGACCACGTCGCCGTCCGACAGAATCACAGCCTGCCCCCACTGCGATACGTGCTCCACCGCATCCAGGGAGTTCGGAAACAAACGATTGGCAAAGTGATATTCGATCAGGAATTCCGACACCGCCAGCAGATTCGGGTCTCGCGGATACTCGGTGCGATAGCGCTGCAGAGCGCCCAGGTAATCGGCGTATCCCAACTCAGCGCGCAACTCTTCAAACAGCGCCCAATAGCGGCCCTGGCGTTCCTGTCCCACCCGATTGGTCAGATACTGCTTGAGATCGGCCGAGACGCGATCGTTGTCCAGCAGGGTATTGTCTACATCGAACAGGAATACAATCGCTTTGGACACCATAAAGCCTGCCTTCCGTGCGCGATGATCTAGACTCCCAAGTCAACTTTCCAGTCCCACATCCGGAAGCCGCCGATGAAGGCGTTTTCATTGTTTCCCAGCCGCGTATTCAGGGGCAGTTTGGTGAGCCTTTTGGAATTTCCGCCGCCCAGCACGACTTCGTCGGCGCATAACGCTTCGCGAAGTTCGTCCACGACTTTTAGGACATGACGCTCCCACTTTTTCTTGCCCAGCCGTTCCAATCCGCGAATGCCCAGGTAGTCCTCGTAGGTCTTCCCTTTCCGATACGGCAGATGACCCAATTCCATGGGCTCAAGCCGGCCATCCACAATCATGGCGGAACCCAGGCCGGTGCCCAAGCCGAGGAAAAGCATCCTTCCTTTGGTATAGCTTCCCAGGGCCTGCATCGCGGCATCGTTGATGATCTTGACCTCGCGGTCGAAGGCCTTCTTGAAATCGAAGCGCACCCAACCGGCCGCCAGGTTATGCGGTTCGCGGAAGGGTTGGCCGTGCACCACCGGACCGGGATAGCCCATCGAGATCACATCGTAATCCCAATCCTTGACCAGGTCGTTGACCTGGCGTGCCATGTCCGCCGGCCGCAACTTCGGACCCGATGCGAACTCACGCTTCACTTTCTGGCCGGTAGCCAGCAGTTTGACGTGGGTACCGCCCACGTCGATGACCAGGACCTTCCGCTTGGGCTTCATCGTTTCTTATCCCTTTTTGCGCTCGGCATGGCCGCCAAACTCAAAGCGCATGGCCGAAAGCAGCTTGTGCGCGAAATCACCTTCGCCGCGCGAGGTGAAGCGATCGTAAAGCGCGGCGCTGAGCACGGGTACGGGCGCGCCTTCGTCGATGGCGGCCAGAATGGTCCAGCGCCCTTCTCCGGAGTCCGACACGCTGCCCGAAAAATTGGAAAGCGTCGGGTTCCTTGGCCAGCGCGCTGGCCGTCAGGTCCAGCAGCCACGATGCCACGACGCTGCCGCGGCGCCATACCTCCGCCACGTCCGCCAGGTTGAAATCATATTGATAGTGCTCGGGATCGCGCAGCGGGGTCGTCTCGGCATCTACGCTGCGGGATTTCTTGCCGACGTTGGCGTGCGAGAGGATGTTCAACCCTTCGGCGTAGGCCGCCATCAGCCCGTATTCGATGCCGTTGTGGACCATTTTTACGAAGTGTCCGCCGCCGGCTTCACCGCAATGCAGATATCCATTTTCGGCGGTGCCCTTGCCCGGGGTGCGGCCCGGCGTCGGGTCGGCGTTGCCTTTTCCCGGCGCGAGAGTGCGGAAGATGGGATCGAGGCGGTCCACGGCCGCCTTCGATCCGCCGATCATCAGGCAGTACCCGCGCTCCAATCCCCAGACGCCTCCGCTGGTCCCCACATCCACGTAGTGGATTCCTTTCTTTGCGAGCTCCTTCGCCCGCCTTATGTCGTCAATGTAATAGGAGTTTCCCCCGTCGATCACGACGTCATCTTTCGCCAGAAGGGGGGTAAGTTCAGCCAGGGTCGAGTCGACAAACGCCGCCGGAACCATCAGCCACAGCGCTCGCGGCTGGGTGAGCTTGGATACGAAATCGGCCAGCGACGACGATCCCGTAGCCTTATCTTTGACCAGGCCCTGGACCACCTCAGGACTTCGGTCGAACACGACGCACTGGTGTCCGCCTTTGATCAGGCGTCTCACCATGTTTGCACCCATTCTTCCCAGACCAATCATTCCTAATTGCATTTTGAACTCCTCATAATTTTTCGCGAATCGCGGTTGGACATCGGGGACAGAAACGAAGCTTGCCGGAGTGAGGCTGCCGCACTGCGCTGCATGAAATCGAAAAGCTGGGGATCATGGAAACTCTCCTCGATACCGCCGGCCTCGTCCGTTTAACTTTCATTCCCGAATTGTGTTTAGACTTTTTCGACGCTCTTACTGCCCTTAAATGAATCCTTGATGGACTTGACCCGATAGGCGACGAAATCGCCTTCGTGCTTGGTTTTAATCGTGACCTTTTCCGTGTCTGCCACCTTCCACACCCGTTCATACATTTCGGCGCTGACCAGCACCTGGCCGCCCTCGGCGGCGGAACAATAACGCGCGGTGCGATTCACCACGTCACCAATCACGGTAAATTCCATGCGGTCCGCGGTGCCCACGAAACCATGCACCACCTCTCCGCAGTGAACTCCAATGCCAAACTCGCGGCAGGGCTCGCCCCGCCGTTCGCGGTCCTGGTTGAGCCTGCGCCACCGCCGCCTGCATCTCCACCGCCGCCAGGACCGCATTCTCATGCTGGTCCGGGTCGGCCTCCGGACTTCCAAATACGGCCAGGATCGCGTCTCCCATGTACTTGTCGATGGTGCCATTGCGGGCAAAGAGCACGGGCACGACCGCGGCGAAATATTCATTCAACAAGTGCACGACTTCATCGGGGTCCATCTCATGCGCCAGATTGGTGAAGCCGCGAATATCCGCATTCAGAATCGTCACTTCGCTGCGTTCGCCGCCCAGGCGCAGGCGCCCGCGAAGGGTCAGCAGCCGCTCGGCGACCTTCGGGGAAAACTGCCGCATCAGGTTGGCCTTGGCGGTCCACTCCTTTTTCAACAAGGACTGCAAGCGGTGGGTCGCCACCGCCATGGCGGCATATTGTGCCACGACCACCAGCAAACGCAAGTCCTCATCCGAAAAACCGGTTTCGCCGCTGATCGCGCCGCCGCAGATGACGCCCACCACCTCGTTCTGCCATACCAGCGGGGCGTACATGCCGAGATCGATCGCGTTCTGCATCACGCTCTTGCTTATATCGACTTCGACGTTTCTCCTCCACACGAAGGCCTTCTGCTCGGTGATGGCGCGGCGCGCGAGAGTCTCGCTCAGGTACGGCTGCCGCGCGGAATTGTAAGCCTTCAACAGCAGGTTTCCGGTATTGGCTTCACGCAGGACGAGGGCCCAGCTCTCTACTTTGGGAAATAGCTGGCACAGGCTGGCCACAACCGCCGGCAGCAAAGCATCCAGGGTGTCCTTGGTCGTGAACTGGAGCGGCAGATCGCAGATCAGACCCAGGCGGCGGGCGGTTTCGTCCTTCGTGCCCGGCAATGGCCCCAGGCTGACCTGGTTGGCGTCTACGTCGTTGGTGATCGAAAGGCCGGGTCCAACTCCCCGCTCCTGGGCGGGCAAGGCGGCTCCCGCTTCAAGATAGCTGGTGGGAGCGCTGGCCTGGCCAACGTCCAGGGATTCCACCCGCAGGGTGGTTTCCCCGGCATGGATGACGTCGTTCAGGCTCAGTTCCTGCTTGCCGAAGCCCTTAATTTCCCGATCGTTCAGCTTGGTGCCGTGGGAGCTGTCCAGGTCCTCCAGCCACCAGGAACGGCCTTCGTACCAGATCCGGCCGTGCAGCCGGGAGACTTTGGGATCGGGAGACAGGTCGAGGCCAATGGGAAACTTGGCTTCCGCGCGGCCAAATACGAATTCTTTTTCTGAGGTCGTATGGACCCTTGGCCGGCCACGGTAGGAGCATGCGATACGCATCGCGGGTCTAAAAGAAATCCAATGGGCGGCTGAGAAGTCCCGCAAACCGGCGGGGTGATGACTTGCCGCCGCGAAACGGCGCTGCCGGCAAACTCTGTGATCCCTGGTCCTGCGTCAGAATGTGTACCCGACGCCTATCAGGGGCACGGGCTTATAGCTGAGACCACCCTCGTCCAGCCGCACCAGAACATTGGCCGTTACCACCAATTTCGAAAGCGTGCCCAGAGGACGGATTTTGACGCCCATGGAGGCATTGGTCACGTTGTAGGAAACGGCATTGGCGCTCAGTTGAAGATTGTTGTGCGTCACGGTTGGCGGATCCGGGTTCGCCGTGCAGGTTCCGCAGTTGGCAAGAAATTGCTGGGGCACAACCGACAACTTCTGAGTGCCAAAGGTCTGAGTTCCGATGACCTCCTGGGTCGACAATATGTGCTGTCCGATAATGTCGAAGGACCCGGTCAGCCATTTTGTGATCCAGGCGTCGGCGCCGACCGCGTAGGCGAAATCATTGGGCACGCTGGCTTTGGTGCCCGTGCCCAGGTCGCCTGCGGCGATGGACTTGGTGTTCCACTCGAAACCAACCAACGCGTGCGGCGAAATGCGCGCGCGATAAGAGAAGATTGCGAACGGCTTCACCCCATAACTGCCCGAACCCAGGTAATTCAACGCATCTCCGGTGGGGAGACGAACGTCGAGTCCGGCCGCCACGCCCGCCCGTTCGCCGTGCCAGGCATTCCATTTCACCCGCGCCACCACATCCCCGATTCCGGTCGCCGAGTTCGAGCGGACTTGCTTCCGTCGCCGGTAAATGCGTGATCGGGAAAGGTGTGATGCAGGCACTTGGGATCGGCGGTGGGATCGGCAAGATTGGTGCAGCCATTCCATAGATGGTCGTGGAAAGTATCCGAGCCCAGGATGATCGTGTCGTTCGGAGTCACGTTCATGCGGACGTTTTCGAAGGGTATCACCGCCGACACATCGATATTCCGGGTGAGTCCAAAAGTCACGTACGTGGTGTACTGATTTACTTTCAGATCGATCGAAGTTTGTCGTGCTGACCATGTCGCGGACAAAGGAGCACCCATTAAGATTGCGCTTGTGATGGAGCAGTCTTACCCGGATTGTCGACCGTATCGTCGGCGTGGGTAAGGACAACCGGAATATCATGCAGGTCTACGCTATCGATCTTGTTGAAGTTGAAGAACTGATAACTGAATCCGACAAACAGGCGATGTCGTCCCACGGTTTCCGCACGTTCGCCCAGAATCGGGCCCCTGGCTGTCGTTGCTGGTAACGAAGGTTTTAAGCGACGGATCGTAGGTGAGCACGAATCCCGAAGAAGGCGAGGCCAGGGGCAGAAGATTGGCCTGGCGGCCGATATCGGCGGTCAGCGGGCGAAAGGCATTCAGGATGCTGGTGTCGAAGTGACCCTCGTGGCCCTGGTAAAGCAAAAACCCAGCTTGCGAGAACGCGAATGGCTGGTCAGCTCCGTATTCCTGGGGGATCACGCAAGCCAGCTTGCTGCTTGCGCTGCGAACAGGGACCTTGGCCAAAAGCGCTTGCACCGGTCAAAAGCAGGCCGACGAGCACGGCGAATACAGCCTTGTTAATCATCTCTAGCTCTCCCCAAGCCAAAACTCGAAGTCAACCGCCACTGCTACCCAGGTCCGCTGCGACGGGCTGAGTCGGCCGCGTCACCCGGATTCGCGAAGTGACAAAGTGTACTCGGGCCGACTGGTTTCTTCAAGTCCAATCCCGCCGGGCGGTGCCGCGAAGTGCATGTATTTGCTACTCCAAATCGCATCCCGCGCTCCCGAGACGTTTCCCGGTCGATGACCCGAAGCGACCCTATTGAACATCGTTGATGGCCCAAGTTCCATTGGACTTGAACAGATGGAACACCGCCTTGTCGCTGTGGCTCATGGGCTTTTGTCCCTTCACGGTGTATTCCTGCAGGAGCGAGGCGTTTACCGTCGCCTGTTGACCATCCGGCGCAACGTCCATGCTGTCGATGCGGACGTCCATGCGATACGCACTGGCCATGGCGAAGACCTGCTTGTACTTGTCGTATCGGTTCCCGATGCTGGGCCAGATTCTGCGCAGAGCATCGGCATTCCTTTGCTCGAAGGCCTGAGCGTACTGCTGCACCAGGTTGCTGATGGCCGGGCGTTCGTCAACCTTCGCCGCCGGGATCTCCACCTTCGCGGCCGGCTGCGGCGCCGGCGGCGGAGTTTCCGGTTTCATGGCCGCGAGCTTGGCATTGATTTCGCCGAGGTAATGACGCGCGTCGCCGGCGTGAGCTCCGCCGCCCTGGGCAACCGACTGGAAACTGTTGCGCGCCGCTTCGAGGCCGTTCTTGTCGTTGGCGGCCTGGTACCGTTGCACAATTTGCTGGAAGTCAGCATCGGATTGACGGCGGGCCTCGGCCTGGTCAATCTCCGAGGCGAGCGAGCCCGGGTCGCCGCCGGCCTGTTTGATCTGATCGACTTTCTGCCGGGCGGACGAGAAATCTCCCTGCCCCAGGTCTCGGCGGGCGCCGGCGCGAAGGTCGGCAATCTGCTGTTCATGCTGTTGCTGCTGCCCCAGGCTTGCTACCTTGCCTTCGACCGTCTGGCGCAACTGCTCGGCCTCCGATTTTCTGGGGCCGCCGAGCTGAATGACCTGGGCGAGAGTGTTGTCGGCCTGTTTGAGGCTGCCCAAGTCGTTCTTCTGCGAGTCCTTCTTTGCCTGGGCCCACAAGGTCTCTTCCTGCTTGCGCTGCGGAATAATCTGATCCTGATATTTCCTGGCATCGTCTTTTCTCAGGCCGCCTTCAGGCAGCGCCAATATTGTGGCGAGATATTTTTCGGCTGAGCTGAAGCGGCCCGCGTCCACATCCTTCTTGGCATTTTGCCAGGCCTGCTCTTCTTTCTGGCGCAGGCTGCGCAGGCGGCCGTCGTTGATTTCCGCCTGAATGTCCGCCTGCTTTTTCTGAATGTCAGCGGACAACGGCCCGTTGAGCGCCGCGGCGGACTGCAGCAGAGCAGCGGCTCCGGTGAGATCGCCGGCAGCGCGACGCTGGTCGGCTTGATCGATGGCCTCGCGCTGGCGCACCTCAAGCGGATTCACCACCGGCTCCGGTTTAACGGCGACGGGCTGGGCGCCCTGACTGGGATTCACTTTCTCGGACGGCTGGTGCAGGCCGAACCAGGCGGCGGCGACCATCACCACCGCGATGCCTGCGATCACGGCGGGCCGTTTCCAGGGAGCAACCGGGGGCACAGGTTGAGGCTTGGGAATCGAAGCCGCGGCTGCCGCCGGCGGCCGCCGCTGAACCGGCGGGGGAGGCGGTACTGGCTGCGCGGGCCGCGGCGCAGGCTCCGGAGCCGCGGGGCGAGCGACGGTTCGCGGCGGCGCGGGCGGAGTCGCCGGCCTCGACTTTTCCTTGACCGGCGTTTTTGGCGCCGCTTCCGGAGGTTCCGGCACGATCGCGGGCTTGACGGGCTCGGCTACCGGCGGAGCCGCCGCCACCCGAGGCGGAGGAGCTGCTGGCGCCACCGGCGCAGCGGGCGGGCTCGGCAGGGGCGGCGAAAAAGGAACCTCTTGCGGTGTGGGCGGAGACACCGCTCCGGACTTTTCCTTCACCGGTGGTTCGACTGGCGATGAAACCGGTGATTTCGGCGGCGCGGGCGGCGGCGCGATAGTCGGAGTCAGCGGTTGAGCCATCGGCGGAGCCGCTGCCACGGGGGGCGGAAGCGGTTCGGGCTCCGCCGGCGCCACCGGCGCGCTCGACATGGAAAACGAACCCGGAGAACTTTGCGGCTCAGCCAGCCTGGTCTGAGCGGCGGCGTCCACGCCGCCAAGGTCGGCGGGCGGCGGCCCCTCCCAGGCGTATTCCTTCGACAGTCCCGGCGGAGGTCCAGAGTCGGGTTTGGACGACGATGGCGCGCTGGCCTGGGTCCTGGCCGCGTCAATTTCGTCCGCGACGCGTTGCACCCGCGGATCGAAGTTTGCCAGCGTCTCGGCCGCGATCGACTGGTTGAGCGCCTGGGTTGCGTCCTCCAGCTGTCCCCGCTTCACCATCAGCCGGATGGATTCGAGCTCCTGCTCCTGTTTTCTCTTCTTCTCCCGGGCGACCAGTTCCACCTGCGCGGAATTCAACAGCTGATTGATGTCCGTGTCCGGGCCCAGCGTCATCAATGTTTCTTTCGCCATTTTGATGGCGTCGCTGAATTTTTCCCGGTTGATCTTTACCCGGATATCCTTCACCTTCTGCTCGATCGCTTTTCGAGTCTGCTGTTTCTTCTCCTGCACCTCCGCCTGCTCCTGCAGGTGCAGCAGTTCCTCGTTGCCCGGAAAAGTCCTCAGGGCCGCTTTCGGCCTCGCGAATCGCATCCTGGAAGCGGTTCCCGGCGATGGCGGCCTGGATGGTTTCCAGGTTTTTGCGCAGCAGGTTTTCCCGCTCCAGCTGGGTCTGCTGGGCGCGGGCAAATTCCGCGAACCTCACCAGGTCGCTATCGCCGGGAAATTCCACCAGCAGCTTCTCCGCCCGGGCAATCACCTCGGGATATTTCTTCGTGCTGACCAGCTTCTTAAGTTCTTCCCACTCCTGCTGCAGCCGATCCAGCTTGCTTTGCTTTTCCTGGTCGCGCTGCACCAGCTTCAAGAGCTTCTGTACGGCCACGTCATTGGGACGGGCCCGGAGCAGGCCTTCGAGCACGGTCAGGGCCTCGCTGAACTGACCTGCAGCCAGGTGGGCGCGGGCCTCGGCGAGTTTCTCGTGCATTTCCTTCTCGGCACGGTCCTTGCGCGCTCGCGCCAGCAGCTTGGTAATTTCATCTTCGTCGGCAAATTCCTGCTGCAGTTCGGTCAGCAGCGCGATGGACTCGTCATAGCGCTCGTCCCCGAGCAGATTTTTGGCCTTCTCCAAATCCCGCAGCATCCTCTGCTCGGCCTGGTCGGCGCGGAGGGTTTCAATGAGATGGAGGATTTCCGAATCGCCGGGGTAATCTTTCCGCAACTCGGTCAGCAGGGCGAGCGACTCATCGTAGCGGCGGGACGCCAGCAGGCTGCGAGCTTCGGTCAGCCTTCCCGACTTGCGCTGCTCGGCTTCGTCTTCATGCAGCGAGCGGAGCAAGCGGACGATCTCATCGTCTTTCGGGTACTTCTGCTGCAAATCCGCGAGCAACGCGCTGCATTCCTCGTAGCGCCGGGCAGCCAGGAGTTTTCCGGCTTTCGCAATGCCCTCCTGCCGGTATTGCTTGGCCTGGTCCTCGCGAGTGACCTCGGCCAGTTTGGTGAGTTCGGGATCGCCCGGGAATTCCTGCTGCACCGTCTCCAGCAAGGCAAGGCACTCGTCGTACTGCCGTCCGGCAAACAGCCGTCGCGCCTCGGCCAGAGACTTCAAGCGCCGCCGGTTGGCTTGATCCAGCCGGACCGCGGCCAACAGCTCGCCAATCTCGCGGTCTCCGGGGAATGACTTTTGCAGGTCCAGCAGCAGGGCGGTGCATTCGTCGTGGCGGCCTGCCGCCAGGATGCTCTTCGCTTTCTCGAGCGTCCGCCGCTTGTTCTGCTCGGCATAATCTTCGCGGGCGGTTTCGAGCAGCCGGAGAACTTCCTCCTCTTGAGGAAAGTCCTCTTTGAGCCGGGTCAGAATCTCGATGCACTTCTCGTAGTTCTGCACGGTCCACAGGCTGCGGGCCTGTTGCAGCGCCTCGAGCAGACGCAGACGACGCTCGCGCTGCACCTTGTCTTTCTGTACCTGCTCCCGCAGCACGATGGCGGATTTGTTGCCAGGCTCAAGCGCCAATACCTCGGCCAGAAGCCCTTCCGCCATCTCCGGCAGGCCCTCGGCCAGTCGCAACTTGGCGGTTTCGAGATATCCGGCGACCAGCTGATAGCGATCCAGCTCCTTTTGCACCCGTTCCCTGAGCTGTTGCGCCGGCTCAAAGCTGGTGTCCAGCTTGAGCGCGTTCTCCGCTTCCACTCTTGCTTCCTGAATCTTTCCCTGGGCGAGGAGTTCTAGTCCTTTTTCGACGAGTTGCTGGGCCTTGGGCCGGACCATCGCCCGCTTCAGCTCGACATTGACCTTCTCCAATAAGCTGCGGGCCTGGGTGTTGGTGGATTCGATCTGCAGAGCCTGGCGGAGAACATCCCGCGCCTGGGTATAGTTCCCCTGCCGGACGAGATCGCCTCCCTGCTCCACCAGTTTCAGAACCGTCGCCGATTGAAAACTTTTGCAAATCGGATCCAGCTCGACCATCAGGTCTTCCATGGTCTGGTACCGGTCGGCCGGCGACTTCTGGAAGATTCTTTGCAGGACCGCCTCTAACTCGGGTGGGCACTCCGGAGCGACGTCATGAAGCGGCGTCGGATCCTGCTGGCAAATCTTGTTCATCAAGGCTGCCGGAGCATCTCCGCTGAACGGCCTCTGATAGGTCAGGAGCTCGAAGAGAAGAACTCCGAACGACCAGATGTCGGAACGTTCGTCCGCATGTTCGCCGTGATATTGCTCCGGCGACATGTAGGCGAAGGTCCCCATCAGCATGCCGGTCTGGGTCTTGGAAGATTCCAGCACCCGCGCAATGCCGAAATCCACGACTTTGACCGTGCCATCCTTGCTCAGCATCACGTTGGCGGGCTTGATGTCGCGGTGCACGATTCCCCGTTTGTGGGCGTAGTCAAAAGCGCGGCAGGCTTGGATCGCGTAGTTAAGCTTCAGCGAAAGGGGAAGGTCGGGGCGGGCGGCGATGATCTGCTCCAGGCTCTCGCCCTCGATCAGCTCCATCGCGATGTAGGGGGTCCCGGCTTCTTCCCCCATGTCGTAGATGGTCACGATATTGGGGTGCTGCAAACCACCCGCGGACTGGGCTTCCCGGTAGAAGCGCTGCAGCAGATTGGGATTGTCCGCCAGTCCGGCAGTAATGGTCTTGAGAGCTACCAGGCGATTGATAAGGGGGTCGCGGGCGCGATAGACGATCCCCATGCCGCCGCGGCCCAGTTCGCCGATGAGTTCGTATTTGCCGAGTTTCGCCAATTTGTGAGTGACCGGACAGAAAACGAGCGACGGACAAAATTCAGCATTCAGCGAATCTAAGGCACATGGAAGCGGTTCCCGGCCCGGCGGGGGATTCCGAGCCAGCCAGGAACACATGTTCCCAAAACTGTAACGGTATGTCAATGAAATCAGGGAGTTTAACCTGGTTACTTACCCCGCCGGGCCAGCCTGGCCGGGGAAGCCGCGGGGCGAACCCCGGTAACCCGTTCCCACAGAGCGGGTTACGATTAAGCCCGAGGGCTTGGCCTGAGGTTTTACCCCATGCCCGCACACACCGCAGCATGAGGGAAAAGAGATGATGCCTTCTCCTTGTTAAGATAGCCGCTCGCGGCCCCCGGATTAAGGAGGATTTCTGAGGTAGAGCTGGACGAGCACTTCCCCAGGTTCACACTCGAGGACACCGAGCACGTCTGCCTGATCGCTACTTACGTGGCTGCAGGGCGAAGCGCGGAGATCAATTTGCTGCCGGACCAGCAGCAATCCTGGTTTCTGAGCTTCGCGCAGAGCTTGAGTGGCGATAGCGACGAGGCGGTGAACGCCATTTTTTCCATGTTGCAGCATGTGCTGATGGCGCAGCGCCGGGATGATTTCGCCACCATCCAGCTTGAACCAGCCTTCAGCAGCTTCGCCCGCACCAACGCGCTCGCTCTGGCCAAGGCGGCAAAGCTTGGAGGCCCCGCGCTGGCGGCGGAGTGGCAGCGGATTTTTGCTCCGGGCTGGGAAGAGCGCATCCCGGAACAGGTCCTCACGACCTACACTGGCGGCCCCGGCGACTCTCCCGCCACCGCGATCACGATCCTGGCGCCCGAGCTTACCACCGCCATTCACGGCGAGTACTGGTATTGTTTCTACGCGCACGGGCGCAACTGGCAATTGGGCGAGGAATATCGGACTGCGCCGGATGCCAATGGCAGAGTCTTTGACCGGCTTGAACTCATCTTCCCGGATCAGAGGCGCAAGTGGATCTATTTTGACGTGACCCGGTTGATCACACCCTCGTTTCGGGAAGACTGAGGCTGGTCTCGCCGGCGCGCGAGTCCGCATTTTTCGAACACTCGGCCTTCCCTCAGCCCATTCAAAAAATTGCTGGCGCTCTCGCGCGTAATCGCCGCAAACTACCCACTAGACAGAGCCGTTTACGTGCGATAACCTTTGGGCGCTCGGGGTAAAAAAGAGGGCGCGCTTGCTTCTTCTTTGACTTGGCCGATTGGGGAGCATGGTTCCAGAACTTCGTTCCATCCAGGAAAAATTCGGTTACTTGCCCGCGGAACAGCTGGAATCGCTGGCCACGGAACTGGGCGTGCCCCTCAGTCAAATCCACGCTGTAGCCAGTTTCTATCCCCACTTTCATCTGACCCCTCCGGCGAGAATCGATGTCCGCGTCTGCAGCGACATGTCGTGTCACTTGCGCGGGGGCGACGACGTGCGCCGCCAACTGGAGCGCGCCTTTCGCGGCACCAGTCCTCAGACCCTGGCCATCAGGGATGTTTCCTGCCTGGGGCGGTGCGACCAGGCGCCGGCTCTGTGCGTGAACGAAGCCATCTACGGCAACATGGAAGGAGCGCGCGCAGTTTCGATGCTGCAGGAAATCCTGACCGGCGGCCCGCTGCCGGCGGAATCGTCGGAGATTGAGCCGGTCCAGCTGGCCATGGATCCCTACAAAGGCTCCCGGGCGTACGGCGTGGTCAAGCATCTGGTGGAAACGCGCAATGTGAATGGCGTCATTGCCGCCCTGAAGGCGGCCGGGCTGCGCGGCCTGGGCGGGGCCGGATTTCCCACCGGCACCAAGTGGGAGATTGTGCGCAACGCGCCCGGCGACGAAAAGTACATCGTGTGCAATGCCGATGAAAGCGAGCCCGGCACCATCAAAGACCGCTTCATCATGGAGAACATTCCTTACCTGGTGATCGAGGGCATGATCACCGCCGGCCTGGTAACCGGCGCGAAAAAAGGGATCCTCTACATCCGGCATGAGTATGAGAGGCCGCGAGAAATCCTGCAGGAAGAAATCAACGCCTGCTACGCCGATAAATTGCTGGGGTCAAACATCCTGGGCAGCGATCTGACCTTCGACCTCGAGATCTTTATCAGTCCGGGCGGTTACATCTGCGGCGAGGAAAGCGCGTTGCTCGAGGCCATTGAGGGAAAGCGGGCGGAGCCGCGCAACAAGCCTCCCTTCCCTGGCACCCACGGTCTATGGCAGAAACCGACGGCCATCAACAATGTCGAGACTTTCGCCTTCGCGACCGCCATCCTGATGCAGGGCGTGGACTGGTACAAGGCGCAGGGGCGGAACGGCTCGCTGGGCCTCAAGTTCGTCGGGATCAGCGGCGACGTGGCGCGGCCGGGCGTCTTCGAAGTGCCGATGGGCATCAAGTATTCCGAACTGATCTACCAATATGCCGGCGGCATTCTGGGGAACAAGAAGCTGTTGGGGTTCGCGCCTTCCGGGCCGTCCTCGGGATACTTGCCGGCGTCCATGGTCGATCTGCCTCTCGATTGGGACGCGGTAGCGGCCAAGGGCTCCATGGTGGGGTCGGGAGCGATCGTGGTGTGCGCCGAAGACCGCTGCATGGTCGACATGGCTTTGAATGCGGTGCGGTTTTTCCGCAACGAATCTTGCGGCAAGTGTGTTCCCTGCCGCATGGGCTCCCAGAAACTGGTGGACATGCTCACCGCCTGGACCCACGGCAAGGCGGAAAACGACGACCTGCAATTGCTGGCCGAACTTTCTCATGCGCTGAAAGTGACCTCCATCTGCGGTCTGGGACAGGTCGTTCCGGCCCCGATCGTCTCGGTGCTCACGCATTTTCGCGATTCGGTCGACCAGCATGTGATTCACAAGCAATGCCCGGCAAAGGTTTGCTTTCGTGGCCGCGACGCCGCATAGTTTTTCTGTAGCAGAGGCTGTAACGGAAAAGAATCTCCGAGGGGCAACGTGAAGCCGAGACTCCTAGGCGCGTCGGGACCGTTGAAAGAGAAGACAATCCCTCTCGACCAGGAATCGCTGTCCATTGGCCGCGATCCGGGCAACCAGTTGCATCTCGATGACCCGGCCCTTTCGCGGCGGCACTGCATGGTCATTCGCGACGGGGAAACGTTTAAGGTCCGCGATCTCGACAGCCTGAACGGCACGTACGTAAATCAGGCGCGCATCAAAGAACAGGTCCTCAATCACGGAGACCAGATTTCCCTCGGCGACTCCGTCTTTATTTTCCAGTTTGAAAAGCCGGAAGTGATGGCCACGGTGGTGATGAGCCGGCCGCCGGCCGCAGTGACCGCGCCCGGACCCGGGCCGGGTGCCGCTCCGCCCCCGCCGAGCGCCCCTCCACCGGCGCCCGCCATGGCGCCGCTTGCCCCGGTGGCCCCTCTTCCGCCGGGGATTCACATCACCATCGACGGCAAGCAGATTTCCGTCCCGCCAGGCACGACGATTTTCGACGCGGCACGCATGTACGGAATTCCCATCCCCACGCTGTGCCACCAGCAGAACGAAGCGCCGGTGGGGGTGTGCCGGGTGTGCACCGTGGATGTGGGCGCCCGGGTGTACACCGCCTCGTGTATCCGGCAGGTCGAGGCCGGCATGACGGTAAAGACGAATACGGAAGGCGTGCTGGCAGCGCGGCGCACCCTGGTGGAGCTGTTGATGTCGGACCATCCGTCGCCGTGCATGCGCCAACGCAATTCCGGCGATTGCGAACTGGAAACGCTGGCGTCGCAAGCGGGGATTACCGAGCCGCGCTTCGCCAAACGCGCCGGCCCGCGCGGGCGGGACGATTCCTCGATGGTCATTGCGGTCGACCACGATGCCTGCATTTTGTGCGACCGCTGCGTTCGCGCCTGCAACGACATTCGGCACAACATGGTGCTGGCCCGCCGCGGCAAGGGCTACCAGGCGGGAATTGCGTTCGACAACAATCTGCCCATGGGATCGTCTTCTTGCGTCTCCTGCGGAGAATGCATGGTGTCCTGCCCGACCGGCGCCCTGACCAACCGCATCGTAGTCAGGACTGACTTGGGGACCGGCGAACCCTTCCGCCCGGAAGAACTCCAGCATCTTCCCGTCTTCAAAAACGTCTCCGGAACTTTCTTGCAGCTCAACCAGAAAGCTCTGGTGAAACGGCGGTTCAAGGCCGGGGAAATCATCTGCCGCGAAGGCGACTTCGGCTCCACGGCGTTTTACATTCTGGAAGGCAAGGTTGAAATCTTTCTTTCCAGCCCCATGGCCCACGTGACCACCAAGGGCAGCAGCAAGGGAATGCTCAGCAAAGTCTCGAGCAATCTGACCAAGCGCGGCAAGGACCACCGCAACGAAGAAAGCAGCCGGCGTTCCATTCCGATCGATGCCCCGGTCGACCTGCCTTACGACAACCCGGTTGCCGAACTGGGGCCGGGCGAACTGTTCGGCGAAATGACCTGCATGAATTTTTATCCGCGCTCGGCCACGGTGCGGGCGGTGACCGAGTGCGTAATGGTGGAAATGCTGCGCAACGTGCTGGACATTATGCTGCGCAATAAAACCTTCCGGGCCCAGATGGAACGGGCCTACCGCATGCGGGCCCTGGATTCCCACCTGCGCTCGGTGCCCGTCTTCTCCACCCTTACCACTGAATTCATCGATCAACTGCGGAACCGGGTGGAACTGGTGCGCTACGCGCCCGGACAGGTGATCGTCAAGCAGGGAGACCCGGCCGACAGCTTCTACCTGGTCCGCATCGGATTCGTGAAGGTTTCAGAGGAGCGGCCGGGGGGACATCTGGTGCTCGCCTACCTGGCCCGGGGCGGGTACTTCGGCGAAATCGCCTTCCTGAGCGGCACCAGCCGCACCGCGACCTGTTCTGCCCTGGACCACGTTGAAGTGGT
The DNA here is from genome assembly GCA_963734455.1 of Terriglobia bacterium. Lineage (GTDB taxonomy): Bacteria > Acidobacteriota > Terriglobia > Terriglobales > Acidobacteriaceae > JAIQFF01. The sequence goes on along the minus strand of CAVTHC010000003.1, from coordinate 909,784 downwards.
GAAAATTCGCGGGGAAGACTTTAAAGTGATGCTCGACCGCTTCCCGGAAGTTCGGCGGGGACTGCAGGAAGTGGCCAAGGAACGCGTGGAGAGCAATCGGATCCGCGCCGAGCGCATGGGCAGCGTGCCCATCGACCAGTTCCTGGCGCAAGGCTTGATGGAAGCGCAAAGCCTGCTGTTGCTCGACCTGGAGCGTTGCACCCGGTGCGACATGTGCGTGCGGGCTTGCGCGGACGCGCATCAGGGCGTGAGCCGCCTGGTCAGAGAAGGCCTGCGCTTCGACAAGTACCTGGTTGCGACGTCATGCCGGCAGTGTCGCGATCCCCTGTGCATGGTGGGCTGCCCGGTCGGCTCCATTCGCCGGCGCAATTCGCTCGAAGTCATCATCGAAGACTGGTGTATCGGTTGCGGATTGTGCGCCAGCAACTGTCCCTACGGGAACATCAACATGCATCCGTTCCCCGTGCAACTGGACGACGCCGCGCACCCCGGACGCAAGGTGGCTACGACCAAGGTGAAAGCGACTTCCTGCGATCTTTGCCACGATCATGCCGAGCCCAGTTGCGTCTATGCCTGTCCGCACGATGCCGCGCACCGGGTGAATCCGACGGAATTCTTTGCCAAGTTGATGCAGTCCCGCAGTTCGGCCAAGCAGTAGCATTGCCGGAAAAACTGATTTGCGAAAAAACCGATGCTGATCGACCGTACACATAAGAAATGGTTTGCCGCCAGCGTGGTGATCTTGGGGCTGGCCACCGTCGTATTCATCACCTACGCCCTGGGCACTCCACAAGGAGTGAGCGGGCGAAGAGGATTTGGGCTGGTCTGCGGGATCATCGGTTTTGCCTTCATGCTGATTGCCGGCTTCCTGGGCGTCAGGAAAAGAGTACCGGTCTGGCGAATCGGCCGGATGCAAACCTGGATGCGGGCGCACCTGTGGCTGGGCTTTCTCAGCTTTCCCCTGATCCTCTTCCACGCGAACTTCCACACCGGCGGGAAGCTGACCACGGTGCTGGTATGGCTTTTCGCCGGGGTCTTCGTCAGCGGGATTTTCGGCGCTGCCCTGCAGCATATTCTGCCCCACTTCTATACCACCCAGGTCCCGATGGAAACAATCTTTGAGCAGATCGGGCACGTGCGCGAACAACTGGTGGCGGAGGCAGAGCAGGTCATCGAGGAGGCAGCCGCTTCGCTCGAAGGCGACTATGCCAAAGCCTCCGAACACCAGCGGGCAGCCGCGGCCAGCGCCGGCACTTTGGGCGACTTCAGCGTAGGCACCGGCCTCGAGGCCGATGAGCAGGCCGCCTTTGAACTGAGAAAGTTCTTCGCCGAGGAACTCAAGCCGTTCCTGGAATCGCGCAGTTCGCGGGGAGCGACGTTGCGGGAGGGGGCGCAGGCGCAGGCGGCCTTCCGGCAGCTCCGCATCCTGGTGCCCTCCAGCCTGGAATCGACGCTCGAAGACCTGGAAAACATCTATGAAGAAACCCGGCAACTGGACATGCAGAGCCGTCTGCACAAAGCGCTTCATCTCTGGCTTTTCGTGCATGTCCCGCTGTCCTACACGCTATTGTTGCTGGCGGCCATCCACGCGGTGGTCGCTTTGCGGTACTGAAGAATGAGCTGATTGATGCTGCGACGCGTACGGACAACCAAGAATCTCGCCAAGCGGATTGACATGGAGTACTTCGCGCGGCCGTTCCCCATGCGGCGCTGGCGCTTCTGGCTGTCTGTCGCTATACCGACGTTAGGGTTGATCTGGCTGGTGGCGCACTGGGTGGTCAGTCCGGAGCCGTTTGCCAGCGGTCCGGTCTCGCCCTCGCACGCGGCGTTTGGGCAAAAATGCAATACCTGCCACACCGGCGTGGGCGGCATTTACTTCCGGCCGGTCACGGAGAAGGCGTGCCTGGGCTGCCATGATGCGCCCCCGCACCACGCCGACAAGGTTCTGTTCACGCCCACCTGCGGTTCCTGCCATCAGGAACACCGCAGCCGCGCCGAACTAATCGAGGTCAGGGACCAGGCGTGCGTGGAATGCCACGCCTCTCTGAAGACCAAGAGCGGGACGACGGAACTGCTGAACGCCTCAGCCTTCGTCGGCAACAAGCACCCGGAGTTTTATTCCAACCGCGGCGGATACTCGGACCCGAGCAAGATCAAGTTCAACCATCAGGTCCATATTGCCCTGGGCGGCTGCGACTCCTGCCATGCCGCTGCCGGGCTCACCGAAGCGACGGCAAAAGACAGCGCCGGCAAAGGGGGCATCGCGACCCTCCGTCCCGGAACCGCAGTGAATGCCATCCGCGGGGCGTACATGCTGCCCATCAAGTTTGACGACCATTGCGCCAGCTGTCACGCCGACAAACTGGAATTTGACAAGTCCATTCTGGAGAGCGTTCCGCACACCACGCCGGTGGCCATCCACGCCGAGATCATGAAGCATGCGGCAGGCAAAGAGGCACAGGTTGCAACCCTGGAGCTGGCATTGTGGGAGAAGTGCAGTTACTGCCACGTTCTTAAGGTGACGGATAACGCACTGCCGGAAGTAGCGAAGCCGGCGCTCAAGACACGCTGGTTTGAACGCGCCAACTTCAGCCATGAAGTACACAGCTCGTTCACCTGCCAGGGCTGCCACACCGCGGCGGCAAACAGCACCAAGGCTTCCGATATCCTGCTGCCCGGAGTGGCCAAGTGTGAGAGCTGTCATCGCCCGAAGGGAGCGCGGGCGGGCTGTTTCGAGTGCCACTCCTACCACGATTGGAGCAATCGAAAACCCGTGGCGGCCCCGGTGGATATAACAGATGGAGCGCCGGAAAAGCAGGCTCCGGCAGGGCAGGAGAGCGAAACGGCGATGGCGGCGGCCGCGCAGTAGGGGGCGGCCGCGCCATTCGCGGCAAGTCGGTGGGTACTACTTCTTCAGGGTGCGGATGTAGGCCACAATGTCCGGCCCATCTTTCTCGACCGACATACTGGTCACGGCCTTCATTTTTCCAATGCCCGCAATGCTCTCCTTGGCCAGCTCATCATCGCTTTTGGCCTGGACTTCAGGATCGCTCAAAGGCCGAATCGCCACGCCCAGAGCCTTGGCCAGGCCGGGGTTGCCGACGCCGTTAGCGCCGTGGCATTTGGCGCAACCCTTCTGGTACAGGGTTTTGCCATTGGCGGCATCTCCGGCCTTGGGCGCGTCCGCGGCTGGACTGCTCCCGATCAGGACGATGGGTAGGACCGACAACGCAGCTACCGCAGCAAACATTTTCATAGTTTTTGCCTCTCAGAAAAATTGATTCGGTTGAAAGTTCGGTGCCAACGTCCGGATCGAGGGAACAGAATCTTCGGCCACCCGCTTACGGTGAAAAATATTGTACAGGTTGGCTTTCGAATGTCAACGCGATCCCCCGCCAGGTTTTCCGGCCTGCGGCGCGGAATCCTTCGCGCTGCCCTGCTCGGTGTGCTCGGCGGACGGAACTCTTAACAGGCTGCCGTCGGGCGCGAACAGCACGCTGCGAATCTCGTCCGCATTAAACGGACGCGAGCCCATGCGGCTGGTAACGGAAATCTGGTCTCCCGACTCGTCCACGTAGCGGTCACGGCCCTGGCCGCGCGCCAGCGCCACAGCCTTGCCTCCCATGGGGTAGGTCGCAATCAGTTCGGGCAGCGGAGTTGGGGCAAATCCCAGGTACCCGGGCGTGTCCGTATCGATGAGCTTCACGATGCGCAGACCGTTGTGGCCGTCGGCCACGTAAGCGAAATAACTGACGTTGGTGGTTCCGATGGCGACGTCATACACGTCGTTGAGAACGCCGTTGGCGGTGAAGAAGACGGGCGCTTTCGGCCTCTCCGGATTTTGTACGTCGATGATGGCCATGCCCTGTGAACCGGCCGCCACATAGGCAAAGGTCCGTGAAACCATCAGGTTGCGCGCATCCGCCAAAGCCACCGTCGCTTCCGGCACCAGCCTGGGCTGTTCCGGATGGGTGATGTCGAACACCTTCATTCCGGTGCGATCCAAAACAAAAGCGTAGCGCAGCTGCAGTTCGATGGCGCGGGCCCCGTTCAAATCTGAAGGCGCGCTTTGTCCGACCAGTTTCGGCTGGGTCGGAGTGTCCACGTCGACGACGCTGAGGCCGGTTTGTTCGGAGACCACGAAGGCGTAGTGCCCCCAGGTCTTGACCATCATCGCTCCCGACAGCCTGCCCTCGGGATTGAACACAACATCGCGGTGCATGCGGTTATTTTCCGGATTGTTGTCCTCGAGGGTGTTGATGTCGATCAGGACCAATCCGTCCTTGCGGTCGGTGGCGAAGGCATAACGGTAGAGAGGATGAATCTTCTGCTCGCGATTCTCCGGCCGCTGCGGACGCCCCAGATGAATAGGCACTGACGTGGGAGTGTAGAGATAGGTGGCATCCGGGCTATGGATGACCGTGCCTTCACCCAGAGATGAGTTGTCCCGCTGGGTGATGCGCTGGGCAAATGCCTTGTTGTTGATATTGGCAATATCGTAGACCTTGAAGCCCGACCTGCCTTCCGCGGTCAGCATGTACTCGCCGCGCACCGTTATGGAGCGCACATTCGGCGCCCGGCGGCTATAGGCGGTGCTGAGCTTGCGTCCGTGGGCCACGAATGCCTGGTAGGCGGCGGGATCGAGCTGCTTCTGGAAGCTGCTGCCGATGACAGGTTGGGGCTCGTACCCGTCGGTGACCTTGACCGCGGTGACGGCCTTGCCCTGATCGGCGACATATTCGTATTCGCCGATGAAGTTGAGGGCGTTCGTGCCGAATCCCAGCGCGGACGCGATGCGGGCGTTGTTGTCATTCTTCTCGCTCACATGGCAATCCGAGCAGGTTTTGGTCTCGGTGGTGCGCACGGTGTGCGGCGGATGCGGCGTCATGCCCTCGTTGGTGAACCCGGGCGTCGATACCAGGGGCTGCTGATGGACGATGTTATTGCGGCCGCGGTCCCAGGCGGATACCACGACGCTGGTGGCGGAACGGAAGGGCGAGACCTTGCCGCCGTGGTTATAGGTTCCGATACCGAAGAAATACATATCGGTGCGGATTACCTGCTCGTAGTAGGGGGCGTAAGCCCGCGACTTGACGCCTTCGTAGTGCAGTTCGGCCGACTTGACGTTGAGATCCAACGGCAAATGGCAGCCGGAGCATGTCGTCTGCCACGACGAATGGCAGGTGAAGCATTCGATCTTCTGCGAAGGATGGGCCAGGCTCTGGGCGGAGGACGTGCCACTCCCGGTGCTGCCGTCTTTAAGCACCAGCTTGGCCCGCGCCGCCGCCGCGTTGTATTGCGGGCTGGCGGGATTCAGGGAATCCACCACCTGCTTGACCACCCACTGCAGCTTGGGATCGACCTTGGAGTGCTGGATGATGTTGCCGTCCTTCTCCTCGAACCAGGAGTCTCCGGACGGGGTGGTGACATCTTTCAGGCTATGACCGCCGGTGAGGCCGCTGGTGATCAGCGTGGCGCGTTTGTCGATCGTGCCATGACAATCCTCACAGCGAATCTCGATGGCGTCGGTCATCTGCGCGTAGGTATTGCCGTCGCCGTGCATGTCCTGGGCGGTATGGCAATCCACGCACTGCATGCCTTTTTCGAAGTGAATATCCTTCAGGTGCACGGCTTTTTTGAATTTGTCGGGATCGCTATCCGGGACGATGTTGTTCTTGGCATCCAGCAGCTCGCCCTTGTCGTCGCGCTTGTACACGTTCTGGAAATTCCAGCCGTGGGCGTGGTAGTCGGTGAACTGGACGTGCTTCATCTCGGAATTGTGGTCGTACAACTGCGGCTGGCCGGGACCGTACTCCGGTTCGGCCTTGAGCTCTCGAACCTTGTCGGCATCGCTTTCGCGGTCCCACCAGATGGTCCCAATGTAGGTGTCCAGCGCTCCATTGCCCTGATGGTAGTGGCAGCTCAGGCACTGGTAGGCGGGAATGGCGCGAGTGAACTGGTGCTTGATGGGCCAGCCGGACTGGTCCTTGGGAATATTCTTGTCGTCGCTGAAGCTGTGGCCGTCGTGGCCGTATTTGGCGGTATCGCCGGCGGATTCGTCGCGGGTGTTGGCGTAGAGGACGTGGCAGGCGGAGCATCCGCTGCTGCGGTAGTCTCCGGGCCAGTGGTTCAGGCCCAGCTGCCACAGCGTCGGGTCATTCAGGCGGGTCTTAAGCACATTGAGGTAAACCGCCGCGATGCGCCCGTCCGTGCCCGGGCCGCGAACCCCGAGCGTCGGGTTGTTCACTTCCGCCACCCGCAGGGGATCGCGAATCTTGGTGATCTCAAACTGGGGATGGGGATGCAACTGCAACAGCGCGCCGCGCGCCTGGGCTTCCGCGGTGGGCGGTGGATTGGGAATCAGGGCGGAGGGATGACCGTGGGAGTCGAAGGCCTCGCCGTAAATGGCGATCTTGGAGTCAATCGCTCCGTTGTTGTAGAAAACCGCATTGTGCACCATGGCGTTGGTGGCCATGATCGACTTGCGGGTATTCCTCACTTCATCGGCGTGGCAGGAACCGCAAGTCTGGTCGGCGATACGGAGGTCGCCGGGATTCAGGAAACGAACAAACTCGGGCGATTCGAAGTTCAGCCCGCTCCAGGCCAGGAATGGCCGGCCGCCAAACAGCTTCTTATTGTTGGGCTGAACGTGGGCTTGGTCCTTGCTGGTCGCCTTATCGTTGCCGCCATGGCAATCGACGCAGGCCATGGGCAAATCGGCGTGCATGGATTCGATGCCGACGTGGCAGGTTTCGCAGGCGCTGGCCTGGTCCGCGGCCCAGGCGCGAAGGGATAATCCCATGACACCGAGCATCAAAACCAACGCAAAGGCTGCCCAGCGCCAGGAATTTGCGGCCGGTCTTACTCTTACCGAGAAGTAGTTTGCTGTCATGGTCGATTCCAAGTCTGCAATCAAACGCCTAATAGACGAGCCGTAGCGCCACAAAGGTCGAATACACCACGCTTTTGTTGGTCTGGAACATGTCCTGCAGGCCTTGCAGGGGATGCAACGCGGAGACGCCCAGGTCCAGCACCACATTCTGGTTGATCTGGTGGAGAAATGGCTTGATGCGAAAGAACGCGTTGCCCTCGATGCCGCCGTCCTTATGAAGAATGTTCGTATTGTTGACGAACGCGCCGGTATCGTTGAAGCGAGTGTAGTTGGCGTTCAAGGCCATCTGGACCCGGGGGCTGACGGTGACGTCCATGCCGGTATTGACCAGCTGTAAACCGGGATTGACGTAATTGGCCTGGCCGTTACCGCCGCGGAGCGACGGATAAAAGCTGTTGGCCCGGACGAAATCGCCGGCGCCGAACTTGATGTTCTCGCCCACAAAGTAGCTGATGGGGCCGCCGAACAGTTGCACGGCGTCGCTGATCGAGTCGAAACCGTGGTCTTTATTGTCGTTCGGATTGTTGTCGCCCGAGACGTAGCTGTATCCGAAACGAAACTTCACGAAGTCCAGCGGATATTCCAGGTCGACCAGGCCCATCCAGGCCGCCACGTCGTGCCTGACGGGCGCTCCGGCGACCACGTGGTCAGCCTTGCCCGCGACTCCATAAACCGCGGGGTTGAAGATCCAGCGCCCGATGTGGCCATTCATAGTGTTACCGAAATAGATCGTGTTAAGCCCCGCGATATGGCCGGTGGCGATGATGGTTCGGGGATCGTAGTTGAAATGGACGCTCCACTCGCTGTTCCATCCCTTGACCAGGAAATCCTCGAAAGTGAAGCGGAAAATTCCCACATCGTGGCGGCTGGGCTGGGAGAAATCGATAAATCCGGAGACTGCGTTCTTCTGGAAAAGCTTCAAACCCACGATGTCATAGCGGATGCGGTTTTTCTTGAATTCGCCAAAAATGCGGCCGCCCAGGCCCTCGTCGTTAAAGATCAGCCCGTGGAAATCCGATTGGAAGGCCTGAATGCCGCCGCGCAGAAAGGTGAGATCGAAGTTGTCGTGCCCGGAGTCAAACAGGCGCACGTCCACGAAGGCGTCGAAGACGTGGGCGTTGTTGGCGTCGCGGGCGTTCACCGCGTTGATGTCCCGCTTGTAGTCAAATACGCCATCGATGTGAAGCTTGAAGTTCGAGGGCACGAAGACGTCGGCGTGGTGGCGGAGCTCGAACCCGTAGAAAACGTTCTCGTTGAAAAAGTTATTGTGCGAGTTAAATGTCTGGCCGGGGAAAACGTTGCGAAAATCCAGGTTGCTGCGCGACTTGTAGACATCGGTGTTCAGCGCGTTAACCTGGATAAAGAAGTCGCCCGCCATCGGGTAATCGGCTTTGAGCGTGTTCTGGTGATAAGGATCGAACGGGTTGAAGGTGTATTCGGGGTGGCCCGCCAGGTTATAGGTGCCCCAGCGGTCCTTTACGTTCCTGATCGGAACAATCTCGTCCGGCGGCTTGGCGTCGGCGGCAGGCGCAGCCGGAGCAGCTTGCGCGGGAGCGGCGGCGGCAGGCGCAGGCGCTGCGGCCGGGGTGGCGGCGGGCGGGGTGGACTGGGCTGGAGCCGGGGTGGTGGCCTGGGCGACGGTGGTTGAATCCTGCCCGTCCGGCGCCGGCGCATCACTCGATGCCGCCGGCCTCGCGCCCGAAGGGGTCGCGGCCGCGTGCGTGTCGCTGGTGGCCGCCGAGGTCTGCGCCTGGGCAAATACGCCCGCGGGCAAACAGCACACCGCGAACACTAAAAAGGAATACCCAATGCGTCTCGCTTCGAAGCCGCTTGCGTTTATCATCGGGGGCTCACCCGCTTTGCTGTGCTTTTGATTACCGAAGGACCGATTTGAGAAACCGAATTATAACCGAACCCGCCATTTGTCAAAATATAAAACGCGGTGCCCGAATCGAAATCGAGCCGGGCAATCCTAAAGATCGTTTTAATGGTTACGTACCGTACACTCAGGACACATAACGAGGAGCGCCTGGTCCTGGGAGAACCCCCGGCTTTGCCTGACCGTGGCTGAGTTTGGGCGGACCTCCTGCGCCCGGAACCAGGCGGGCGCAGCCGAGGCGGCTGTCCCCCGGCGATTGGTGCCCGCCATCGGGGGCGAACCTGGACCGGGCGAAACCCGATGGGCGAACCATGAAGGGCAACTGCAGCAGTACTCTTCTGAGCGGCAGGTTCCTCCCTCGACCGGAGTAAAGATAGTCCCGGCCATTTGAAGCTCGAATGTGGTAGAAATACTGACTCTGCAGGCGCCTGCCTCGGCTTGAGGCGCCTCACTTGGGCCATTGCCCGGGCATCGGTCAGGACTGAAGCAAGCGGCGCGAACCGTTTTTTGACCGGTTCCTATTTTTCGCGGGCTCCTAGTAAACTTCTCGGTCGAGGAAAAATGAAAACATGTCCCAGCCAGCCATAGCAGCAGAAGGCGAGCGTATCGGACGATGTGGCGATCCCTGCGCCATGGTCATTTTCGGCGCTGCCGGCGACCTGACCCGCCGCAAGTTGATCCCCGCGCTCTATAACCTGGCGAAACACAACCTCCTGTCGCGAGAGTTTGCCATGATCGGCGTGGCGCGCAACCAGATGTCCACCGACGAATTTCGCGGCAAGCTGGCGCAGGACCTGAAAGAATTCTCCGGCGAAGCCATCGATGCCGACCTGGAGGAGTGGTTCGAGCGTCACGTCTACTACCTGACCGGCGAATTCGGCGACGACAGCACCTACCAGCAGTTGAAAGAACTTCTGCAGAAGGTCGACAAAGACCACGCCAGCCACGGAAACTATTTTTACTACCTGGCGACCGCGCCGGATTTCTTCGGTTCCATCGTGGAGCACCTGGCGGCCGTCGGATTGATGACGGAAGAGAACCATCAATGGCGCCGGGTGATCATCGAAAAACCGTTTGGCCGCGACCTGGACTCAGCGAAGACCCTGAACCAGCAGCTTCTCAAAGTCGCCAGCGAAAGGCAGATTTACCGCATCGACCATTACCTGGGCAAAGAGACGGTGCAGAATATTCTGGCCTTCCGCTTCGCCAACGGAATTTTCGAGCCCATCTGGAACCGCCGCTATATCGATCACGTGCAGATTTCCGTGGGAGAAACCGTGGGGGTGGAACTGCGAGGCGGTTACTACGATACGGCTGGCGCGCTGCGCGATATGGTGCCCAACCACATCATGCAACTCATCAGCTTGACTGCGATGGAGCCGCCGATTTCATTCCAGGCGGACGCGGTGCGCGACGAGCAAGCCAAGATACTGCATGCCATCCAGCCGCTGAGTTCTGAAGATGTGCTGACCCGGACGGTGCGCGGGCAATACGGCGAGGGCGAAATGGCGGGCCAGCACGTCCCAGCCTATCGCAACGAGCCGGGCGTGCCGCCGGATTCGCGAACCGAAACTTTTGTCGCGGTCAAGCTGCAACTGGACAACTGGCGCTGGGCGGGCGTCCCTTTTTACCTGCGCACCGGGAAACGCATGGCTTCGCGCGCCACCTATATTGTTATCCAGTTTCGGCGCGCCCCCTTTGTGCTCTTCCGCGATACCGGAGTGGAAAAGCTCATGCCCAATCAACTGGTGCTGCACATTCAGCCCGAGGAAGGCATTGCGTTGCGTTTCGCCGCCAAAACGCCCGGGCCGGTCATGCGACTGGGAACGGTCGACATGGACTTCGAATATTCCGACTACTTCGGCAAACAGCCCAGCACAGGTTACGAGCGTCTGCTGCACGATTGCATGGTGGGCGATGCCACGCTGTTTCAGCGGGCCGATATGGTCGAGGCCGGATGGAGCGTGGTCAGTCCGATGCTCGATCTCTGGAAGGCCCTGCCGCCGCGCAACTTTCCCAACTACGCGTCCGGCACCTGGGGACCGAAAGACGCCGAGGACCTGCTGGAGCGCGATGGCCGGCACTGGCGAAACTTCGACCAATAAAACCAGCCAATGTCATCCTGAGCGCAGCCAGCCCATTCGCTTGCGAATGGGCCGGCGGAGTCGAAGGACCCCTATTATCTTTACAGGTTGATGGAGCGTAGGCACTTTTGTGTGATTCCGAAGCCAGAGTGTGCCGCCCGTAGGGGTCCTTCGACTCCGCGTTTGCTTCGCTACGCGAAGCAGACGCTCCACTCAGGATGACAACTTTCCAGCTTGAGAACTTGTCAGGGATGACAACTTGCCGGTTTTGCGAGCGGCCCCTGCGCGAAACTATGACGAGACTAGGGGCCAGACTGTTTCGTCGCCAGGTCGATGAGCAGGATGTCCGAATTTTCCCGGGAACGGTCGAACACGATCCGGCTGCCATCGGCAGTGATATCGAAGGTCCGCATCGTGCCGGGATTGCTCAGCTGGGTCAAACGCCGTGAGCGCATGGTGCCAAGGTCGAGCAGCCAGAAATCCTGTCCGGCGGTCGTAGTTCCGAGCATGTAAACCAGGCCGGTGCCATCCGGCAGGAACCGCACCCGTTCACCATCGCGCTGCACATTGATTTCCGGCAGCTTCGCCGGCGTGCCATCCGGCCGCACGGCCAGGAGCGGCATGACCGTGAACACCTGCGTGCCGCCATAGACAATCAGGTCGCCGCGCGGAGACCATACCGGATCCTGAAACGATCCGGTGGCGATGCGAACGGGCGAGGCGCCGTCGGCGGGTAACTTGAACAGGCCCGCGCCGTCGCGGTCGCTGCCGGCCGCGACAATCCATTTGCCGTCGGGAGACCAGGACGCAGTGCCCCGAACATCGACCTGGCTCGAAAGGGGATGAAGTCCGGTTCCATCCGGGGCGATGACATGCATCTGCAACTTCCCGTCGCGCTTGAGCGCGAAGGCAACTCTGCTTCCGTCCGCTGAGACTGCAGGAGCCGACTGGATCGCGCCTTCCGAGCCCTTCCAGATCTCCAGCGCTTGCCCGTCGCGATAGCTCCACAGTCCATCAGCCCCGTCCCGCGAGGACAGGTAGAACAACGATCCGCCGCCGAAGCGCGGCGCCTGGGCGCGCACGGTGGGTAATGGCAAAGCAGTCACGTCTTTTTCTTCGGCTATCCGGCTGCTGATCGGGACGCTCCACAGGTTCATCTGCGAGTTCACAACGCTCGCGGCCAGACGCCGGCCGTCCGCGGTTGCTGCGAGAGCGGTGTATTGTTCTAAACCCGAGCTCACCCGCTGCGACGTTCGGGTCTTCATATCGAACGCCCACAACCACGGGCCCGCCCCGTTTCCGTCGTGCGCCACGAACAGAACCGTCCGCTCGTCGGTCGGAACCGGGTAGGTCAGATCGCCGTTAAGATGAGTGAGTTGTTCCGGTTCGCCCCCGTCCGGCGAAATTCGCCACAGGTCCATCTCGCGGGTGGCAGGCCGGCCGCGCACAAAGTAGATCCAGCGCCCATCTTTCGACCAGACCAGAAAGTGATTGTGCATTCCAGGCTGGCTTTTCAGGATCTGACGTTCATTATTGCCGTTGTGGTCCGCCACGAACGCGGGATCGCCCGGATCCCAGGTGTGATACACCAGCCGGCTGCCGTCGGGCGACCAGGCCACCTCGGCAGCGTGTTCACCTAAAAAATTGTGCAGGGCTCCGCCCACCAGCGGCAAGAGCCTGAGCCTCCTGGCTTCCGTCCCGGAGCTCCACACCTCTGATCCATCACCGGAGAATCCGACCGCACGGAGGGGGCCGCGTGGATCTCCGATCCGACCCTGGCTAAGGTTCGCCAGGCTGCCCCCGTTGGCTTGAATCAGCCAGATGTCGAAGGGGCCGCCGCGGTCGGAGATGAAGGCAACGAATTTCCCATCCGGTGAGATGGCGGGGTTGGTTTCGGCTCCTTCGAAGTCGGTGAGCCGCGCGAACTGCGCGTTGGCAAGCGGATTCCGGACCGTCAACGGGCGCCGATTGGCCAGAATCCACGCACCCAATCCGGCCGCCAGAATCGCCGCCAGCACCGCTATCAGCGCCCACGGCAACCAGGCGTAGCGCTTGGGCGCAACCATCACGGCAGGGGTAGCATCCGCTACCTTCTGCCGCGCCATCCTTCGGAGGTCCACCGCCAGTTCCAGCATCGACTGGTAACGGTCCGACGGGTCGCTTTCGAGCGCCTTCTCCACAATGCTGCGCAGCCCGGCAGGCACGGTCTGGGGCAACGGCGGGGGTTGCGCATGGATGACATTTTGCAGCACCTCGAGGTCGGTGGCGCCAGTAAAGGGCCGCTCACCGCCAAGGGTTTCGTACAATACGACCCCGAACGAGAAGATGTCGCTGCGCGCATCGACGGCCTCCCCTGAAGCTTGTTCCGGAGACATGTACGGGATCGTTCCCATGAGCAGCCCGGGCCGCGTTTGGCCCTCGGTGAGAGTGCGTGCTCCCCCCGGGTCGGCAGGTTCTTGCAGCTTCGCCAGACCAAAGTCGGCCAGCTTCGCGTAGCCGTTCTTCGCCACCAGAATATTGGCCGGCTTGATATCGCGGTGCAGGATGCCGGCGGCGTGCGCCGATGCCAGTCCGTCGGCTACGCCGGCCAGCATCTCGACCGTCTGGCGCCACGGGCGCTTCTCCTGTTTGGCCCACGCGCGGAGAGTCCCACCGTCCACGAACTCGGTCACCAGGTACTGCCGGCCTTCGAAATCACCGGCGTCGTGGACGGTCAGGATGTGCGGGTGATTGAGCGAGGAAGCCATCTGCGCCTCGCGCTGGAAGCGGCGGCGCGCCGCGGTGTCGGCCAGCTCCGAGGACAGGAACTTGATCGCCACCGGCCGGTTGAACTTGGTATCGACCGCGCGAAATACTTCCCCCATGCCGCCGGCGCCCAGGAGTCCTTCAATCTTGTAAGTTCCTACCTGAATGCCGGAAGTGATCACGGTGGCGGCAGCATTTGAGCGGGCTCCCGCGTGCGGCGAATCCTGGGCTAACAGGGACTCGACTTCGGCGCGCAGCGCCGGGTCGGCTGCGGCAAGAACCTGGGCGCGCCTGGCGGGATCGCGCGCCGCCTGGTACAGTTCCTCGATCTGGCGCCGGTGCGCGGGGGTCATGGCGCTACCCTTGAAGGATGCTGCATCCTATCACGGCGTCTGACTCGCCGGCCGGGCTGGCCCACCCTTTCCAAGATTGCACCACCACTACAGAGGCTGCCCCATCCTTGCGTCGTTTGCAAGGGTGGGGATCTCTGCTCTAACCTTCATGTCCTCTTGGATCGAAAGCCGAAAACCACTCGATGGATGGTGCGTGCTCCCATCCTTTTCGCAAAGAGCGCGAAAAGGATGGGGCAGTCTTGGTCGTGGTGATCCCTCCTTCGGGTGAAAAAGGGTGGGCCAGCACGCCTGACTGCCATGCGAACTTAATTCCCAGACATCAAGGCGTTCAGATCAAACGTTCGTGAATGAGCTGAACCTATCTCCTCGCTGTCTGCAGACAACCCGCCGTTTTCCGATTTAATCATCTCCACATTCAGGACAACATGAGCCGTGACCGACCGTCGTCCTATATCAGAAGGAATGCTGAGTTTCGCGAGTACGCGCAATGTAGCTGCAGCCCGGAGTGTTGTCAGGCTCATCTGAACAGTTGGGTTGCCGTATAAATGCGCACCCCACAAAGCTACCTCTGGTTGCTTGTCTGTTGTTAAATACAAACTGAGATGCTTAACGGAATAGCTCTTCGGTGGATCACCAACCTCAAAATCGCGCGGATGTGGAGAAATAGGTAAGACCAGATCTGTGTCTCCTATATTTGTCAGAAGAAAAACAACGTCGTAGGTTCCATCCGAATTCGCCGCAGAGTGAGGCACTTCAACCGATACACTCACCGGCACCTTTTTGCCGATACTGCCTCCGTGACCAGCGTCGACTCGTGTCGTTGCTTCGCGATTCGGCCCACGAGCATCGACCGTCTGAGCATAAGACGACATCGAGGCGAACAAGACACAGGCAAAGATCAGGAACGAGCGTCCAACCATTAAGGTCATTGAGACACCTTGCCTCTTACTGACAATATGAAACTGGTTGTCCCGAGCACGTTTGATAGGGGCTGAAATTTATGAGCCCGCAGCTTGCACAAGATTGGCTAGAATCCTTGTTGACTATTCCGCCACAAGGTTCGGCAGAAGCAGCCGATGCAATACGAGCCAGTGCCGCGTCGCCCACGCTTTGTGCAAAAGCACCGCCGGTCGATCCGGGAGGCCCAGTTGCTGCCTCGAGGATAACGCCAATGTTGTTACTCGTATCGTTCTGAGCATCTCGATACTGACTCCAGTGACTAAGTATCGATCCCTGGCGGGCTGGCCCACCCTTTCCAAGCTGGCACCCACCACACAGAGGCTGCCCCATCCTTGCGTCGTTTGCAAGGGTGGGGATCTCTGCTCTAACCTTCATGTCCTCTTGGATCGAAAGCCGAAAACCACTCGATGGATGGTGCGTGCTCCCACCCTTTTCGCAAAGAGCGCGAAAAGGATGGGGCAGTCTTGGTCGTGGTGATCCCTCCTTCGGGTGAAAAAGGGTGGGCCGACCCGGCTGAGACTTCGCAGCGCGCTCTAAACGCCGGCCTGAAGGCCTGCTCCATCCTGCGCTACTTGCTCTTCATTACGTAGACGCCATCCCAGTCAGGTTCGGGGGCGGCTTCCATAAACTCCAGGGCGCGCTGCAGGAAGATTTGGGTTGGCCCGTCTTCCGGATAGGACGCGAGCAGCTCTCCGAACCTGCCGGCTGCGTCGCGCCAGTTCTGTGCGTGATAGGCCTCCATGGCGCCCTCGAAGCGGGTGATGAGCGCCTGGTATTTCGGTCGCGCCGCTTCGACATCCATCAGTTCGTAAACCACCACCGGCTGATGTTTGCCTTTCACCCGAATTCGGTCCAACTCGCGGCAGACAAAATCCTTAGCAACCTGGCGGTAGGTGCCCTCGCTGATCACGATGCGGGAACGATATTGCTTGGTCATGCCTTCCAGCCGCGATGCCAGGTTGACGTTGTCTCCCATCACCGTCCAGGCCAGACGCTTGGCCGATCCCATGTTTCCGACGTTCACCGGGCCGGTGTTCAGACCGATGCCGATGGAAATTTCCTTCCGGCCTTCCTTCTGCCACTTTTCGTTGAGCTTTTCCAGCGCGCGGATCATCTCGATGGCACAAATGCATGCCCGCGGGGCATGATCGCTCTGCGGGTAGGGCGATCCCCAGAATGCCATGATGGCATCGCCGATGTATTTGTCGAGCGTGCCCAGGTTTTTGAAGATGACGTCCGTCATTTCTTCCAGGTACTCGTTGAGCAGGCGCACCAGTTCGTCGGCGGTCATGCCCTCGGAGAGGCTGGTGAAGCCGCGAATGTCGCTGAACATGACCGTCAATTCCTTGGTCTCGCCGCCGGGGCGAATGTATTTCTGCGGATCTTTTTCGATCAGCGCGATCACGCCGGGCGAGAGATACTGCGAGAAGGTCTTGCGGATCTTGCGTTTTTCCCGCTCCTCGAAAATCATGCGAAAGCTGGTCACCGCGGCGTAGTTCGCCACCAGCGTGCCGGCGGGGATTACAAAACTGAGCCATCGTCCCATCGTGGCAAAGCTGAAATAAACAAACCATCCGAATACCGCCAGCGTGACTACCAGAGACAGGGTCGAATACAGGGGCTTGATGCGCGCAAACCAGGTGCCGAACGCCAGGCCGAACAGCACGATGAAGCCGGCATCGATCAGGTCTTCCCGGATTCCCCGGCTGAGAAAAGTGCGTCCCTGCTGGTCGCTGTGCAGCAGATTGTCGATGATATTGGCGTGGACCTCGACGCCCATATAGCTGCCACTCGCGCTTTGAAAGGGAGTATTCCGCAGGTCGCCGATGGCCATGGCGGTGGCGCCGACCAGCACGATCTTGTCTTTGAGCGCTCCCGCCGGAACCGCACCGTCGATTACGTCCACCATGGAATATTGCGGATAGGTGCGGTAGGGGCCGGTGTAGTTGATCAGAGCGGTGCCGTCGCGTGACGGACGCAAGCGAGTGCTTGCCGAACTGGATGCGTTCCAATCCGGTTTCGGAGATGTAGGCGGCGATTTCCTGGTCAGGAATCTTTTCGTACTCCCGAACCGATTGCAGAGCGAGCGACGGGAAGAAATCCTGATCCTGGTAACGCATAATAAGGAGCGCGTGGCGCAGGGTGCCGTCGGGATCAGGATTGATGTCGATGAATCCGTAAGACGATGCGGCTTCCGCCAGCTTGGCGATGTTGGCCTCGGCCCCGGCGGCGACCGTGCCGCCATTCTCGATCCAGGCCTTGCCCATATCGAAGTCGCGGCCATCCTTGGACTTAACCTTGAGGACTTGAGGAAATGCTTTAGCCCAGGCGACGTTGAAATATTCCTCCGCCCGCTTGGGATCGGATAACCGGGCGCGCTGCTCGTCCAGAAACAAATGCCCCAGCACGACGTTGCCGGATTGCTTCAGCGCGGCGGCGAAGATGGCGTCCTGATCGCTGGCCGATTCGAGGTCTCGAATTTCTTTCACGAACGAAGGTGGATTGCCGGGCCCCATTTCCGCCTGGAGCTTTCGCAGGGCTTCGAGGCCCGAGTTGCTCTCGGGTGTGGGAAAGGTGGCGTCGAAGGCAATGACCCGGGCGCCTGCGGCCGTGAGGCTCTGGACCAGGCCGGCGTACGACTTTCGCGGGAGGGGGAAGGATCCGAGCTTCTGCAGGGTTCGCTCGTCGATGCCCACAATCACGATGCGATCATCGTGCGGCCGCGTGCCGCGCAGAGCAAAGCGCAAGTCGAGGGTACGGAGCTCGACATTCTGGAGAAAGAGAAACCCGGCGCGACGATTGCCGCCGATACCGGAAAAGGCAAACAGGAGCAGGCCGGCAAAGGTGACCAACACGGCCAGCACGAGATCGACCTGGCGGGCCGAGACTTGACCCAGTCGAGCCGACCATCTCCGTTTCGATTGCGATATCATCCCGGCCCGGTCGGGTGAAGGTTCACCACGCCCAATATGCTCGAAGTCCGGCTCACTTGCACTGCGAGGGCGGAACGCCTACCGGACAGCCCGGGATTCGCGGCGCCCCAGTAGTGGTTCCGCGGTCCACGGCGAAGGTCAGGCCCACGGCCGCCCCGGCGAAAGCGCCCATCAGCAGGACCCAGTGCCAGGGAGTACTCACTCCGGCCACTGCGGGCGGAGGCAGGTCCGGAACATCGGTTGAACTCATGCTCGCGTGCTGCACGTCACTGGGCGTCGCCTGCGACTGGTAGCCGCCCGGAGGAATCTCGGAGGTGATTTCAACCATCTGACCCGCCGTCAGAGTCACGGGATTGCTGGCGTTCGAGGGATTATTCGCAGCGTGCGCCCCCCCGAGAGGCGTGACGCTTACGACCCCGGTGTAGCAAATCACCGTGGTCTTGTTGTTCGCGTACTCGACATAGAAATCCGTGCCGATCACGCCGATCACCGCGTTCGGCGTGTGCACTTCAAACTTGCCGTTGGGCTGCGTGATCTTTACCACCTTGCTGCGCAGGCGGCCGGCATCCATCTCCAACGAGGTCTGCTGGGAGGCAGCGTCATGCTGCAGCACGCGCAATTCGCTGTTGGAGCCGACGCTCAGGATCGATCCATCATCCAGCCCGGCCCGCAACCGGCCGCTTGCCGCTGTCTTGAGCAGGTCGTTCCAGTCGAGTTCATCTTTCGCCTTGGCAGGTTGATCGTTCCTGGTGGCGGCAGGAATCAAGGCGTTGATCTGGCCCGCGCGTTGTCCTCCAGCCGGCGGCGCACAAACCGCAGGCAGCGGAGAGAGCAGAAGGCAGAGTACTGCGGCGATCAGAGGTTTGAGCGTGTCCACGGGCTTCCCTTTCCCAATCGAGACGTATTTTTGGGCTTACGCGAATTGTGCCAGAGCGCCGGGGAAAGTCAACGTTCCGGAACCTTGGGAGTGACCCGCGTGGTCGCACGAAAGTGTACGGCCTGTGGTTCAGGCAGGGCCGGAGATGACGCGAATGCCGCTGGCGACAGGTTCCATCGACCGGCTCAGCAGTCGCTTTCCCACCGCCAGTCCTGGTAGCGCTGGCGAAGTTCCATCTTCAGCAATTTTCCGGTCGAGGTATGCGGAAGTTCGTCCAGGAAGACAAAAGCGTCCGGCAGTTGCCACTTGGCAAACTGGTCAGCGAGGAATTCGCGCAGCTGCTGACCGGTGACGCTGGCGCCGCTTCGGACGACCACCGCTGCCAGCGGGCGTTCCTGCCACCGGGGATGAGGCACCGCGATGACCGCAGCTTCGCGCACGTCAGGGTGGGACATCAACGCATTCTCCAGGTCCACCGAACTGATCCACTCACCGCCGGACTTGATCATGTCCTTGGTACGATCGGCGATCTTCAGATATCCGTGCGCGTCGACGGTCCCCACGTCGCCGGTGCGAAACCAACCGTCCTTGGTCCACTTGTCTTTCTCGTCCGGCAAGTCGTGGTAGCTGGCCGCCACCCAGGGACCCCGCAGTTGCACTTCGCCCATGGCCTGACCGTCTCGCGGAACTTCGCCCTCGTCGTTCACGACTCTCACATCGACCAAGGGCACGGCAATGCCGGCCTTGGCTTTCATCTGGCATCGTTCTTCATGTGACCAATCCCGCATGTGGGACTTCAATTGATTGGTCGTGGCTTCAGGACTGCTTTCGGTGAGACCCCATCCCTGGGTGACGTCGATGCCGAACTTCGCCAGCCTCTGGATAAGGGCCAAAGGGGGCGCGGCGCCGCCGATCAGCAGGCGCAGAGACTCCGGTTTCCAGTGGGCAGCGTTCTTTTCCAGGCAATCCACGACTCCGAACCATATCGTGGGTACGCCGGCGGCGACCGTGACGTTTTCTTTCTCACAGAGCTCCAGGAGACTGGCCGCGTCCAGATAAGGGCCGGGCAGAATCAGTCTGCAGCCGGTCGTGGCCGCGGCAAAAGGCAGTCCCCAGCCATTGACGTGAAACATGGCGACCGCGGGAAGAAGTACGTCATGGTGCGAGATGGCAAAGTTATCGACCATGGTCAGCAACAGGGTGTGCAGCACCATCGAACGGTGGGTGTAAACCACGCCCTTGGGACATCCCGTGGTGCCCGAGGTGTAGCACATGGAAGCGGCTTCGTTTTCGTCGAGCTCCGGATAGCCAAACTCTTCCGGAGCAGACTGCAGAAAGTCTTCGTAATTCTCGTATCCGGCGGGCAGGGGTTTTCCGCAGAGCGGAACCACGATGACGCGCTCGAACCGGGTTGAGGCTTTGATCTTTTCGTAAAGCGGAAGAAGAATGTCGTCGACGATGAGAAAGCGGTCGCGCGCGTGGTTTGCGATGTAGGCGATGTCATGCGGCGCGAGTCGCAGGTTCAGGGTATGGGTAACTCCCCCGGCCGCGGGAATCCCAAAGTATGCTTCGACATGCGCGTAGTGGTTCCACATCAGGGTGGCCACCCGGTCTCCGCGCTGCAGCCCGGCGCGCTGAAGCGCACCAGCCAGGGCCCGCGCCCGGCGGTAGAAGGCCGCGTAGGTGTAGCGATGCAGGGAGTGATCGGGGAGGCGCGAGACAATTTCAGATTCGGGAAAGACCTTTCCGGCGCGCTCCAGCAGATGGACCAGCGTGAGCGGGTAACTCATCATGGTGCCTTGCATCTTCGCTCCTTTGGCCTGGCGTCCAACCGGCACCGCGAGTGCGTCGAAGTTTTGAGTTGCAAATTATAACCTGCGTTGGATAAGGTTCTACCTCGCCTCTCAGCCGGTTGCGATGCCATGATTACGGACTGCCACATCCATATTCAGCCGCTCGAGATGTTCAAGCCGGAGGCGCTGGCGCTCATAAAAAACAAGCGGCCCGATTTTGACCGGATCGTGGAGTTCTGTCAGTCCCCCAAGGCCTTCCTCAAGTATCTGGACGCGGCTGGGATCGGGCGCGCCGTACTCATCAATTACGTGGCTCCGGAAGTAATTGGATTCAGTCCTGAAGTGAACCAGTGGGTGGCCGACTACACTAAGGATGACTCCGGCCGTCTGATCGCTTGCGGCGGCCTTCATCCCCGGCATTCCCCCAACATCATGGCGGACGTCGAGCAGATTCTGCGCTTGAAGATCCGCATGATCAAGATTCATCCACCCCATCAGCTGCTGTTTCCCAACGACTATCTTCACGGGGTGAAGGAGTTGGAAATCATTTATCGGGCAGCCGAGGCCAACGGCGTCCCCGTGATGTTCCATACCGGCACATCAATTTTTCACGGCGCCCGCAATAAATACGGCGACCCCATTTATATCGATGACGTCGCCGTCGATTTCCCCAGGCTGAAGATATTGATGGCGCACGGCGGCCGGCCACTCTGGATGGACACTGCATTCTTTCTGTTGCGACGGCATCCGAATGTCTATCTGGATATCAGCGGCATCCCGCCGAAGACGCTGCTCCAATATTTTCCGCGGCTGGACGAAATCGCCGGCAAGACTCTCTTCGGCACCGATTGGCCTGGCCCGGGCGTACCGGACATCAAGAAAAACCTGGACGATTTCATGGCCTTGCCCCTGCGCGAAGAAACCCGGCAACAGATTCTGTCGCGCACTGCGGCGGAGATCTGGCCCGAATAGATTCCACTTCCGAATCGATGGAGGACGGGCGTCCCGCCCGTCATGCACGGGCCATGGTTCGACCGGCGAGGACGCCCGTCCTCCACTTCTTACTGCTCTCAGTCCCGGGTCAAGGATTCGATCAGCTTTCGATGCTGCGGATAAAGCCTGATCAGCTCCGCCCGCTTTCCCATCTCAAAGTCCGCAAAATCGAAACCCGGAGCCACCGTGCAACCCGCCAGGGCGAAGGTCTTGGGATCGCGCATGCGCGAGGCAAACCAGCGGCCCGCCTTGACTGCCGCCTGCAGCACATCACCGGCGTCGGGATCGTTGCCCAGCTGAATCTCCGAATACGCGCCGTCAGGCTCAACCACGTGCACGGTGATCGGGCTGCCGGCATAAAAGTGCCACAGCTCATCCGACCGCAGACGATGGAAGGCGGAAAAATTCTCGCCCTGCAACAGGAAATAGATCGCGGTCGAAACCAGCCGAGGACCTGTGAATTGGGGCGGCAAAGCTTCTCTCGCGATTGCAGAGTTCCGAACGGTAGGTCTCGCGATAGTATCCGCCCTCGGGATGTGGGATCAGGTTTAGTTTGTCGATCCAGTATTGAGCGGACTTTGGCATGTAAGAGTAACCCCGGCGCGGGCGAGTCGCCCACGGCCACACGGTCTGGGCAAACCGTGGCCGGCTCATTTGGGTTTGACGCTGAAGTGACTGGCGATGCACTGCCACCTGCCATCCAGGTTCATCCAGGTATCGGTGAAGCGGCCGCGGCGCACCCACGGCTTGCCTTTGTCGACTCCTTTTTCGTAATACGCGCCGGTCACCACGGCGGTATTTCCGAAATAGTGGACCACCATGTCGGTGGATTGCAGCGCCTCGGGGCGGTAGGATTTGTCGGCCACAGAGGCGACAATCTCCGCCTTGTTGTAGAGCGTGCCCTCGGCCACGGTCATGACGAAATCGTCCGCCAGCAGAAGTTGTACAGCCGGCGCATCATTGTTCAGCTCGGCCCGGTTCCACAGGTTTTCCATCGCAATGATCTTCGACGCATCCTGCGCCACCGCCCGGAACGGCGCCGCCAGCCAGAGCCCGGCGCACAACCCGGCGACGATAAGGGTTCGCTTCATGAGAACTCCTCAATGGCTTTCGAGCTGAAAGTATATAGCGAGCGGCGTCAGCCGCCGGCCGCCAGGAATAGCGGCGTGACCGGAATCGGCCGGACGCGGCTTGGTTGTCCTATTTCTTCTTGGGTGCGGAATCGCCTTTTGCCGCAAGAGCGCGAACATGGGCCAGGACAGCGCGGATTTCATCGTCCGTGATATTGCCCTTGAAGCCCGGCATATTGCCTTTTCCGTCGGAGATGGCCTGGGTAAGTTCAGCGTCCGATTTGCTCTGGACCTCGGGGGAGCGCAGATCGGCCACCTGCAGGCTCTTGCCCACGGCGGTGCCGCTGCCGTCCGGCCCGTGGCAGGTGACGCACTTCGATTTAAATACACTGGCGCCGGCTGCAGTATCCTCACTGGCCGCCGGGCTCGCAGCCAGCACGACGGCGGCAATAATCAGCAGACTGGCAGCGAGCGCCAGAATATCAAGTGGCAGTTTCCCGGCCTGTAATTTCATCCCCTCAATCCTTTCCTGACCGGTCGCGACCATTGGCCGGCCGGCGCTTTGAAGCCCCGTCATTCTAGCGGCTTGAATCGGCCAAATCAACGGCCTCGAGAGCGGTCCGTTCGCAATCGTCGCCTCGCCTCGAATTTGGCCCCGGCCGAATCCGTGTACGCCAGCGGGCAGACAACCTCGGATTCATCTTTTTAGGATACGGGACTGCAGTCCGTCAGACACCCCATTCAGGAGATCGCCGATGGCTTCGCACGAGTTCTCTTCTTCGGTCCCCGAGACCAACTTTCCGCACTGGCGAGTCGAGTATGAAGCGGCCCTGCGGGAAACCGACCACGAGAGGCTGTTCAAGCGAATCGAAGTTGCCGAAGCTGCAATGCTCGCTCGCCGGGACGTTCTGGACCAGGGCTTTGATGGTTTCGCTGAACGCAGGAAAATTGTCCGGGCCCTCGCCAAGCTCGAAAGTCTAAAGAAGGAAGTCTTGAAGTTCCTTGTGATCTAAAGAACGCCATCCCCACCATCGGCGTTCACCTCCTGGCGCCGGGCAAACCCGGCTTCGAATTCCAGCCGCCGTCCCAATCGCAAAGACGTTCTCGCCCCGCCGATTTTCCCGGGCTCGCGCCGGACCCTCCTTTTCGACTGGACAACCGAAAGCAAACGATATAAAAAGAAAGCGCAATCATAAGCTCCGCTTTCGGGACCAACGTGCTCAACGAAGAACGCAGACGGGCCATGATCGAGATTCTGGAGAGGGACGGCCGTGTGCTGGTCACGGACATGGCCCGGAAATTCGACACTTCCCAGGTCACGATCCGCAAGGACCTGGAAATTCTGCATGCCCATGGAACGGTGCATCGCACCCATGGCGGCGCACTGCCGGCCCGCGAAGGCGCGCTCGAAGACCCTTCGCTGCGGGAAAAAGAAAAGCTGCACCGCAAGGAGAAGCTGCGGATCGCGGCCGCGGCGGCGGCCCAGGTCAAGGAAGGCCAGGTGGTGATTCTCGATTCCGGCACCACCACCACCGCCATCGCGCGCGCGTTGCGAAACTTTCATAACATTACGATTATCACCAACGCGTTGAATATCGCGGCCGAGCTCACCGGGGCGCCGGTCGAAGTGATCCTCACCGGCGGCACCCTGCGCAAGAATTCGTTTTCGCTGGTGGGCCCGATTGCGGAGGAAACCCTGCGCCGCCTGAATGCCGACATTCTGTTTCTGGGAGTGGACGGTTTCGATGTCCACTACGGACTGAGCACGCCCAACCTTCTCGAAGCCAAGGTCAACCGGGTCATGGTTGAAGTCGCCAAGCGCACGGTAGCGGTGTGCGATTCCAGCAAGTTTGGCCGCAGGAGCTTGTCTCTGATCATTCCACCCTCGGCGTTGCACGAAGTCATCACCGACCACGGCGTTCCCAAGTCCGATCTGAAGGCGTTGAGGAAGATCGGAGTTGAGGTGACGCTTGTCTGACCGGCGAAAGGTTGAGGCATCCACGCCGGCCCGGGTTCCAGGCGCCCATTCCCTGGCTGAAATCCTGTCCCAGCCCCAGTTCTGGGGCCGCTGTCTGGAAGCGTTGCAGCGCGCGGGATCGCTGGCGGACATCCGGCAGCATTTCCGGTCCGCGAGCGAATGGTTGTTCGTGGGCTGCGGATCGAGCTACTACATTGCGCTCTCGGCGGCGGCGGCCTGGAGCAGCATTACCGGGATGCGCGCCCGGGCGATTCCGGCTTCCGAGTTGTTACTGTTTCCCGACATTGTGCTGGCGGGCTCGGAAAATATTGCGGCGGTGGTTATTTCCCGGTCCGGCCGCACCTCTGAAGCGGTGCGGGCGGCGCAATTGCTTGAACGCGAAAAGAACATTCGCGTTCTGGCCGTGACCGGCACTCCAGATCAACCGCTCGAGCAGGCCGCCACGGCCACCCTTCCGCTGCTGCCCTGCGATGAGCAGAGCACGGTAATGACCCGCTCGTTTACGTCGATGCTGATCGGTCTGCAATATCTGGCGGCCTGTCAGGCTGACGATGCCTCGCTGATGAACTCTCTCAGCCGCTTGCCCGGACTGGCGCAGAAGGCGATGGACAGCCTGCATCCGCGAGTGCGCGAATTTGCCGGGGCGCGGCCGTACGCCGACTACGTGTGCCTGGGCCAGGGCCCTTTCTACGGTCTGGCCTGCGAAACCGCGCTTAAGGTGAATGAGATGTCGGTGTCGTACGCGCAGAACTTTCACACTTTGGAATTTCGTCACGGACCCAAGGCGATCGTGGGACCGGAGACGCTGGTAATATTCCTGCTCTCCGAAAAGGGCTACGAGGCCGAGTGTGAAGTCCTGCAGGAGATCAAGGGACTGGGAGGAACCACGCTGACGGTGACCAACCGGGCCGACACGCGGGCGCGGGCCGCGTCCGACCTGCTGATTGAGTTTGACTTCGAACTGCCCGAACTGGCGCGGCTCGCACCGTATGTTTTTGCCGGCCAGCTCACCGGCCTCTATACCGGATTGAAAAAGGGCCTCGACCCCGACAATCCGCGTCATTTGAGCCGGGTCGTGGTGCTCGATGACGAGGCAGCGACGCAACAGCCTCAGCCTGCTCCCTCGTGAGAGCGGAGGTTCCCTCTCGCCGCGGACTTTCGATTGCTTTCCCTTTTTGCCCCGCCGGGCGTGCCTGCCAGCCGCCTCCGCATTCCATCGCGGTTGTGGAAAAGAGTTCGCGCCGCCGGCATTCTGATTTCACTGCTTGCAGCAAAGCTTTGAATTCTCCGCATTCGTGTTTTGCGGGGGCACAAACCGGACTTTTCGCTTGACAATGAACACAGATCGAAAGTAAAAGTAAGCGTTCGTAACAATTCACCACAGGTCATCCCATAGCCCGGCGAAACCACTTTACCCCGCGGCGGGCGCGAGGGATCGAGTTCCAAGGAGGATTGCCATGCTGAACCTGGCCAGTTTCCGACTTCGAGTTTTTCTTCTTGCCCTGGTCTGCATTGCTTCTTCGGCGCCCGTTTGGGCACAAAAGGACACGGGCAACATTGTCGGAACCGTCAAAGACCAGACCGGCGCGATCGTGGCCAGCGCCAAGGTCGTCGTGACCGATGTCGAGCGCAACATTCAGCTGGAGACCACCACCAACGACTCGGGTGAGTTCGTCGCAGGCCCGCTTCGCGTGGGTCGCTATACGGTCGCGGTGGAGCATCCCGGGTTCAAGAAGGCGGTGACGCCGCCGGTGGACCTGGATGTGCAGCAGCGGATCGCTCTGAATATCACGCTGCAGGTCGGCCAGATATCGGAATCCGTCGAAGTCACCGCCGCCACTCCCCTGCTGGAGACCGAAACATCCGAACTGGGCCAGGTGGTGGACAACAAGCGCATGGCCAACCTGCCGCTCAACGGCCGCAACTTTGCCCAGCTGGCGTTGTTGACCGCGGGAACCGCGCCCAGCGAGCCCGGCGCCCGGGACGAAGGCGGATTCGGGTTTTCCGCAAACGGAGCCCGGTCGCTGCAGAATAATTTTCTGCTGGATGGCGTGGACAACAATTCCAATCTTCCTGACTTGTTGAATGAAACCAATTACGTGATTCAACCTTCGGTGGAAGCGATCGAGGAATTCAAGGTCCAGACCAACGCTTATAGCGCCGAATTCGGACGGGGAAATGGCGCCATTATCAACGCCACCATCAAGTCCGGCACCAACCAGTTTCATGGCAGCGCCTACGAATTCCTGCGCAACGAGAAACTGGACGCCAAGAATTTCTTTGACGATCCCAACAGTCCGATCGCTCCCTACAAGCAAAACCAGTTTGGGTTCACGATTGGCGGACCGATCGTGCGCAACCGCACGTTCTTTTTCGCCGACTATGAAGGGTTGCGGATCCGGCAGGCGCAAACTCTGACTTCGTTCGTCCCCACCGCGGCGCAGCAGCTCGGCAATTTTTCCGACCAGCTCGATTTGAGCAGCCCGCAACAGGCTTTGGCCGCCGACCAGGTGACCATGATTCCCGCCCTGGATTGCGCCGGACATCCAACTTATGCGGGAGAAATCTTTAACGCGCGCCAGACCCAGGCCAGCGGCCTTTACGCCAGCGGCCTGTGCGGAGTCCCGTTTGGAGGGTATGACGGCGCCGGCAACCCCACGAATATCATTCCCCAGGGACAGCTTGATCCGCTCTCGCTGGCCATTGCGAAACTTTACCCCTCCCCCAACGTCAACGGCAACGGATTCAACTTTCTCTCCAATCCGGTGCGCAGCGAAACTCGCAACAATTTCGACGTGCGCATCGACCAGAAATATACCGATAAGGACTACGCTTTCTTCCGTTTCAGTTATGAAGACCAGCCCAGCCTGATTCCCGGGCCCTTCGACAGCACGGGAGGCGATGGCGGCGGCTTCTTCAGCGGCGTGGAAGACAATGCTTATCGCAGCTTCGCCACCAGCTGGACCCACCTGTTCCGCAGCAACCTGACCAACGAGTTCCGGCTGGGCTACAACCGGGTCAACTCGCAGCGCCAGCAGATCAACGCGGACAAAACCAGTGAAGCAGCTGCTGAACTTCCCCGGCGGCTTCCCCGGCATCCCCAACGTGCCCGGCAACGGCGGCTTGCCGCAACTTGACGTTCAACGACATCAACCAGATTGGCAGCCCCACATTTCTGCCATCGCACGAAGTGCAGAACACTTACGGCCTTTCGGAAAACCTGACCTGGGTGCGGGGCAGCCACTCTTTCAAATTCGGGACTGACATCCGCTCGGAAGAGTTCACAATTTTTCAACCGGCCGCGCCCCGCGGCACACTCGACTTCGGCCCTGGATTCACCGATAACCCGGCGGTGCCCTTCAGCGGCGGCTCCGGCTTCGCATCTTTTCTGGTGGGGTTGAGCGATGGCGGCAGCATCAACAACCTGCACAACATCGACTACCACCATCAGGTTTACGCCTTCTACGCGCAGGATGACTGGAAGGTGACACCGAACCTTACTCTGAACCTGGGCGTGCGCTACGAACTGTTCACCACCATCAAGGAACGGAACAACGAGCTCGGCACTTTCGACCTTTCAACCGGGGCCCTGATCGTGCCCAAGGGCGTGACCGCGCAACTGACGCCCCAACTGGCCGCGATCGTTCCGGTGCAAGCCACGGCGACTCCGGGGCTGATCTCGCCTGACATCAACAATTTTGCCCCGCGCATCGGCCTGGCCTACAAATTGAGCGAGAAGGCGGTGGTGCGTGCGGGTTACGGCATCTTCTACGGCGGCGACGAGGCCGGGCCGTATTCCAATCCGAGCATGGGATTCAATCCCCCGTTTTTCGTCAGCAAGAATTTCAACCAGCCCTGCGGCGCGTCTTCGGCCAATCCGGCGACGGTGGACTGTTCCCTGCCCGGCATCCCGACGCTTTCGAGCGGCTTCCCGGCAAATTCGCTGACCGATCCCGAGCCGCCGCCGCTTTTCTTTTCGCTCGACCCCAAGCTGGTCACGCCCTACATGCAACAGTGGCACCTGTCGACGCAGTACGAATTGCCATCGAACACCGTGTTTGAAGTCACCTATGCGGGATCGCGCGGCTTGAAGCAGTACATTTATTTGAACGGCAATCAGGCTGCGCCGAATGCCGATCCCAATCTGCCTTTTGCGCCCCGGCGTCCCCTGCCCCAGCTTGACGGCTTTATTGGGTGGTTCCGCTCGGCGGGCTTTTCGAATTACAACTCGCTGCAAACCCGGGTCGAGAAGCGTTTCTCTCACGGACTCACCTTCCTGGCGTCTTACACCTGGGCGCACGCGCTGGACATTGCTTCGAACGCCGATCTGGGGGCGCAAAACGGCGGTGACTTCCGCTATTTCAAGGATCCTTCACAGGAATATGGCAACTCGGATTTCGACGTCCGCCATCGTTTCGTTTTCAGCTACCTGTGGGAGCTACCGATCGGCCACGGCAAGCAAATGCTGGGCGATGCCAGCGGCGTGCTTAACCAGGTGGTCGGCGGTTGGCAAATTGGCGGCATCACTTCGGTCTCAAGCGGCAACTGGTTCACCATCCTGGACGATAACGGCGTCGCGAACTCAGACGGCCAGCAGCGGCCCGACCTGATCGGCGATCCGCGAGCCACGCCCTGTGTGCCCAATACCTTCTTTAACACCTGCGCCTTTGCCGATCCCCCATCGGGATCGTTCGGTAATGTCAGCCGCAACAGCGTGCAGGGACCGGGTTACCAGACCTGGGATTTCTCGCTGTTCAAGAACTTTGCGATCACCGAGCGCACCAAGCTGGAATTTCGTGCCGAATTCTTTAACGTGTTCAATCATCCCAACCTTCAGTTTGCCAAGTCGGGGCCGCAAAACTCGATCAATACGACTACGTTTGGCACGCCGCAATTCGGGTTCCTGACCGGCGCCCGCGATCCGCGCCAGGTCCAGCTGGCGCTAAAGGTGTCATTCTAGAAGACGGCGTTCTATAGAATGGTGGTCTGCTCATGAGATACCATCTGTCGCGCCTGACCGTGGCAGTGTCTCTGCTGTTCGCGGTTGCTCTTCTTGCGGCAACCGCACAAGAATCCCCTAATCTCAGTGAACTCAGCAGCGGATGGCGCATGACGTCAGCCAATAACGTCAGCGTCGACGATTCACTGGTCTCGCAGACTGCCTACGACGCTTCGCATTGGTACGCAGCACAGCACATGCCCGCGACGGTTTTGCAGATTTTGCAGGAAAACGGCGTCTACAAGGACTTGTACTTCGGCATGAACCTGGCGACTCCAGGAGATCTCTGGAAACAGGATTGGTGGTATCGAACCTCGTTCACCGCCCCGCCCGGACGCGAAGTCTACTCTCTCATCTTCAAAGGAATCAATTACCGGGCAGATATCTGGCTGAACGGACACCTGGTGGCGAATCGCGCGACCGTGGTCGGGATGTACGATGAGTTCGAATTCAATGTCACGGAATTCATCGTGCCCGGCGGGTCCAATGTCCTGGCGGTGAAGGTCACTCCGGAGCAAAGCCTCGAAGGGGAGAATGGCGTCGAACTGGGCGATAGCTGGCTGGATTGGATCAACTGGAAATACCTGGGCTACCACGATCCCCAGAAACATCTGGATATTTCCTTCGTGCCCGACCGGAACGCGGGCATCTGGAAGCGAGTGTTTCTCAGCAGCACGGGCGCGGTGACGATGCGAAATCCCTACGTGGCCACCGATCTTCCTCTTCAGGCGACCAGCCCAGCCGCGTTGACCGTCTATTGTGACCTGAGCAACCGCACCGCTAAGCCGGTTTCGGGCACCTTGGTCGGAGAGATTTCACGTCCCGGCAAGGAAGCGATCAAGTTCCAACAGAATGTCCGGCTGTTGCGAAACCAGACGAAAGAGGTCGCGTTTACGCCGGCTGAATACGCTCAGCTTACCGTGCAGGATCCCGATCTGTGGTGGCCTTATCAGTGGGGAGACGCGAAACTCTATCATCTCAAACTCGATTTCAAAGCTGACGGCAAGTCCGAGACGTCGGACTCCCAGGCGATCGACTTCGGCATTCGCAAGATTACGCAGGCGCGCGATTCGGACAACAGCTTTCCCGACATCGGAACCGGCGGCAATTTCTACCTAAAAATCAATGGCCGCGATTACCTGATTCGCGGCGGCGTGTACTCGCCCGACCTGCTGTTCCGCAACGACCCGGAGCGGGACGCGAACATCATGCTCTACGCCAAAGATCTCGGCCTGAACCTGCTGCGTTGGGAATTGAAGATTGCCGACGACACCATGATCGAACGGGCGGACCACGAGGGCATGCCGGTCATGCTGGGATTCATGTGCTGCGCGCAGTGGGAACATTGGGACCTGTGGAATGCCGAGGACCAATGGGTGGCACGGGCCAGCCTGCGGGCGCGCATCCGCGAATTGCGGTCACATCCTTCGGTGGTGATCTGGGCCAATGGGAGCGACGGATTGCCGCCTGACCCGGTATTGACCGACTATCACCAGATTTTGCAGGAGGAACATTGGCAGAATGCCGTGGTCGATACCGTCTCGCACGTGAACCGCACGTGGAGCGGCATCCACATGGCGGGTCCGTACGTATGGCGGCCGCCTTATTACTGGTTCAGCGATCAGTACGGTCCGGCGCGAGGTTCGTCGGCGGAAGAGGGAGACAACGAGACCATTCCGCCGCTCGAGAGCCTGAAGAAATTCATTCCGGCGGATAAATTATGGCCGATCAACGAGTACTGGTACTTTCACTCCGGAGCCAACGAAGGCAACAGCACTCTGGAGAACGTACAACGCGTGATCGACAAACGATATGGGCCCTCCACCAGCGCCGAGGAATTCTCCCGCAAGGCGCAACTGGCTCATTACGAGGACGTGCGCGCGCAGTATGAGACCTACGCCAGCCACTGGACCGATCGCAAGATGATGATCCACTGGATGATGAATAATCCCTGGCCATCGTTTTTCGGACACTTGTTCGATGACTACTTCAAACCAGGTGGAGGATATTTCGGCGCCAAGAAAGGCCTGCGCCCGGTCAACGTGGTTTGGGATTACTACGCCACCGGGGACCGCAGTAAAGCCAGGGTGTACGTGGTCAACCAGACTTCCGAGGCCCGCAGCCATCTGAAAGTGGCGGTGGAGTTCTTTAACCTCGAGGGCAAACGGCAGTACTTCACCGAGATCAGCGGCTTCAGCATCGCGCCGAATACCTCGGCTGAAGCTATGACGGTTCCCCGGGTTCCGAACCTTGCGCCCACTCATTTGGTGCGCGTCGTGCTGATGACAGCGTCCGATCAAGTGTTGGCGGAGAACGTGTATTGGGAATCCACCACCGACGACGATCTGGGCAGCGCCAAAAACGACGAACAGTTCAAGACCAACCTGTCCCGGTGGGCCGACCTGTCAGCTCTGAACACCATGCCCCGCAGCGACCTGGATGTATCGGCCCAAATCTCCGACGCCAACGGCCAAAAACAGGTGACCATAATCCTGGCGAATCCCGCCAACCGGGTGGCATTCTTTGTGCGCGCGGAAGTCACTCGGGGAGCCGACGGGAACGAGATTCTGCCGATTACCTACGACGACAATTACATCACGGTCTTCCCGCACGAGACCCGGACGATCGTGGCGCGTTTCGATGGCGCCACGCTGGCCCCGTCCGCCCCGCCCAGCCTCGCGCCGGCCTTGCGAATCGAGGGCTACAACGTCAGCAGGCAGGTTATTTCGTTGAAGTAACCACCGAATTGGTTACGAAAGAGAGCGGAAGAGGGCGCGAGTAGCCCATTTGGGCTATTCCCGCGCCGCGCATCTGCCGGTAGGATGTTCTTGAACAATCTTTCGGGGGAGGGCTTGTTCGACGAGCGTCCCACGACTCAAACGAGTCTGGGACGTTTTGTTTTGTATCCTGCCAACGCCCGTTCTTGAATCCCAGACTTCCGATGACGAAGATGTTGCGACACGTTTTTCCGCTTGTATTGTTTCTCGGCGCGGCCACGGTGGCGCAGAACCCCGCTCCAACCGGCAATCAAGAGGGATCCGCTGCCCCCACATTCGAAGAAGCCTTTTCCGGCGGATCGCTGGATAAAACTAAATGGTTCATCGACACCGGGAAGGCTCCCGGAAACATTACCGGAGTGAACACGGGCACGCTCAGCGCTGATCATGTCGACCTCTCGACCGGCATGCTGCGGCTCAAGCTGACCCAGAGCCTTGCGGGCGGCCTGGCCACGTCGACCGGAGCGGAGATCCGCTCGCGACAACTATTCGGGTACGGGACTTACGTATGGAGGGCGCGGGCCGCATCGACCTCGGCCACACCCCGCGGCGCCGGCTCGGCGGTCTCGGGCACGGTCACCGACGTATTTACCTTTATCAATGACAGCGAGACGGAGATTGATTTCGAGTATCAGGGACAATCTCCCTCGACCCTCGAAATGACCAATTATTCGACGACTGCTCACAGCCAGAGCAGCTCCACCACGGTTCCCGGCGCCGAGGACGGATTTCACGAGTACAAGTTTGCATGGCATCCGGGAAAGATCGAGTTCTACCTTGACGGGACGCTGGTTTCGACCCACACCGAGCACATTCCCTCCGCGCCCGCGGCCGTGCTGATCAATCTCTGGGGCACAAACGCCACCTCGTTTGGCGGCGTCGCCACCCCCGGCAAACCGGCTTACCTGTATGTGTCATCATTCTCGTTCACTCCCTCCCATTAGCTCGCGCCGCCAACCGAACCTGCGACAATCAACTGTTATAGTATTTTCAATCACTTCCTTGCCCGCCCGGGTGGCGAAACTGGCAGACGCACGGGACTTAAAATCCCGAGACTCGAAAGAGTCGTGACGGTTCGATTCCGTCCCCGGGCACCATGCCGACTGCGGGCTTGTATAATTCGCTCGATCTACCAGCTACTAACTTCGTGATGGGGTTCTTCGATGGACATTCGTACCCCAGCAAATCGTTTTCTTTTTTCTCGACGTTCTCTACTCAGACTTTTAGGCGCAGCGGGCGGGGCTTTGGCACTGGGGGGTGGGGCTCTGCGCTCGGCGGCTGGGCAAGAATCCCCTGCGATGCCTTCATTTACCGGTCCCGGGGCAAGTCCCTACTGGAATTCAGTGGGACCCTGGGTCTCCGAGCCGCAGAAAGCGCCTCTGCTTCTGCTCACTGACCGGGGGGTTCAGCTGGAAACGCCGCGGTCATACTTCCAGACGGCCTTCACTCCCAATCACGCGTTTTATATTCGCTGGCATCTGGAAGGCATTCCCAACGCCGTGGATTTGAAAAGTTGGCGGCTGCATGTCGAGGGCAACGTCGCTCACCCGATTTCGTACAGCCTGGCCGACCTGGTCCGCAAATTCCCGGCCGAGAGTATTGCCGCGGTGAATCAGTGCTCGGGCAACAGCCGGAGCCGCCTCCAGCCGCGCGTTCCCGGAGGTCAGTGGGGCAATGGCGCCATGGGCAACGCCCGCTGGACGGGCGTTCGGTTGCGCGAACTGCTACACGCCGCCGCCCCGAAAACCGGTTCGCTGCAGGTCCAGTTTCAGGGACTGGAGAGCGGCGGGGGACCCGAAGGCTACGGTTCTCACCTCTTTATGAAGTCGCTCGACTTGTCGAACCCTGTGCTCGACGAGTGCCTGGTGGCGTACGCGATGAACGGCGAGCCGCTGCCCATGCTCAACGGATTCCCCGTCCGCCTGGTGGTGCCGGGCTATTTCGCTACCTACTGGATGAAATGCCTGACCTGGATCCGCGTCCTCGACAAAACGGACGACAACTTCTGGATGAAGACCGCGTATCGCGTCCCGGACACGCCGCGCGGGAACACCACTCCGGACGAGATAAAAGCCGGAACCGTGAAGACGATTCCGGTCAATCGCATGCCGGTGCGCTCGTTTCTTATCTCACCCGACGGTGATGCCAAGATTCCCGCGGGAATGCCGGTACAAGTACGCGGCATCGCCTTCAGCGGCTATGGTGGCGTCACCAACGTGGAAGTCTCTTCTGACGGGCTGAAAACCTGGCAACCCGCGCGCCTGGGCGAAGACTTCGGGGCCTATTCCTTCCGCACCTGGGAATTCACCTGGACGCCGAAGGCGCCCGGCCGCTACAGCCTGGCGGCGCGTGCCTCCGACAGTAAGGGAAACACGCAACCCGACCAGCCGGTGTGGAATCCCGGCGGCTATCTCTGGAACCGAATCGAGCGCCAGGACTACTTCGTGGGCGCCGCTGAGTAAGAGGAGGTCTCCCGTGCGATCGCTGAAACGTTACTCTGCTTTACTTCTCGGCAGCTCGGTCGTGCTTGGGCTGGCCGCGGGACTGCTGCTTGCGCAGGTGGACCAGGGAAATTACGAGCCCGGCACGCTGGGCCAGATCCAGCAGCCCCCTCCGGTCGCACTCTCCGAAGATTCCGTCTACCAGGTGGCCGCGTATCCGCTGTATCCCCCGCAGATGGCGGAAGGAGAAGGCCGCGCGGAAACCGAAGGTTTCTGCAGCCTGTGTCACAGCACCCGCTACATCACGATGCAGCCGCCGCTGCCCGCGGCCACCTGGGAAGCCGAGGTGACCAAGATGCGCAAGGCCTTCGGCGCTCCCATCCCGGATGCGCCCGCTGCGCTGATCATCAAGTACCTGCAGGCTCACTACACGCCGGACTCGCGCAAACCTTAGGACCGCCGGGATTGGTCGAAGTTCACCGATGAAGAGCTTTCCGGCACAGGAAAACTTTCGATCAGTCGAAGAGCGTGGCGGGCGCCACCGGCAATTCGACCGGCGCTGAGCATTCCGGGCCATCGTTGGCCACGCCATTGACCCGCGTGATCACCGGGTATCGCCTCATGAGATTCGAGGCGAAAGGCTGGAGCAGGGCCACAGCCTTTGCGGCATCACGCAGCGAGGGGTCCAGCCAACGATCATGGTACTCGGGAGCAAGGATGACCGGCATCCGGTCATGCACGTCGGCTAGCAGATCATTGGGCGTCGTGGTCAGGATCGTACAGGTTTCGATGGTTTGCCCATCTGGCCGTCGCCAGCTATCCCACAGGCCGGCGAAGGCAAATATCTCTGCCTCGCCAACTTCAAAACAGAATGGCTGCTTGCCTCCGGCGGCGCGCTGCCATTCGTAAAAGCCGTCCGCTGGAACCAGGCAGCGCCTCTTCTGAAGCGATTCCCGGAATGATGGCTTGCTGGCGACCGATTCCGATCGCGCATTGATGGTCCGTGCGCCGACGGCTGGGTCCGTCGCCCACGACGGGATCAGGCCCCAGCGCATCGCGGAAGCCTCTAGCGCGCGCCCGTGGCCAGGCCTCAGGACCGGCACCGCCTGCGTAGGCGCGATGTTGTAACGCGGCTCCCAATCCATGCCGGCAAAGTCCGCGCCGAAATGTTGGGCGAGCAGTTCCTTCCGCCGAGAGAGTCGGTAGCGGCCACACATGGAAGTCAATTCTAAACGGAAAGCCGCGCGCCGGCGCTACTGGCTTTGCAGCGCCCTGCCGATTCTGTGCAAGCCTTCCTGGAACATTTCGTGATCCACTCCCATGCCGATGCGGAAGTGGTTGGGCAGACCGAAGAAGCGTC
Organism: Terriglobia bacterium; assembly: GCA_963734455.1. Taxonomy (GTDB): domain Bacteria; phylum Acidobacteriota; class Terriglobia; order Terriglobales; family Acidobacteriaceae; genus JAIQFF01. The sequence continues at coordinate 873,650 of CAVTHC010000003.1, read as the reverse complement.
CGGGGACGACTGCGGTTTCGTAGTCCGTACGCAGGCGGGTCAGGAAATTGTCGATGTTCCCATTCTCCAGGCGCAGAATGGCGGTCGTGCCAAATTCGGTGCGGGGAGCGGAGACCCCTTCCTGACTGTCCAGAAACTCGCGCAGCAGCGCGCGATCGGCTTCGACGACTTTCCGGGCGCGCTCGCGGATGGAGTCAAGGTTCTCGAAGGCCACGACGCTCAACAGTTCTGCCGGGTGCGCCGGGATTGATTCGAACAAGTCATCCAGGCGCCACATGGCACGGGCGAGAGCGGGCTCGGCAAGAATCCATCCGCAGCGCAGGCCGCTCAAACCGTAGATTTTGGTCAGACTGTTGGTGACGACGAACTCCGGGCCCAGATGGTAGGCGGTCTTGGGGGTATGGGTGTAAACGGCGTCGAGGTAGACTTCGTCAACCAGGACGCGCGCGCCCACGCTGCGCGCCATGCCGCCGATTTCCCGCAACACGGTTTCTGAAGCCAGAACACTGCTCGGATTGTGCAGGTTGCAGACAACGATCAGTTTCGTCTTGCGCGTGATGACGCGCCGGACCTGGGCTGGATCGAGCGCATATCCGCTTTCCTCGGTGCGGGGAAAATGCTTTACGACCGCCCCGAGGTATAGAAGGGTTGATGTGAATAACTCGTAGCTTGGCTCTTCGACGAGAACCTCGTCGCCCGGCTCGATGAGCGTAGCCATCGCCAGGTGGTTGGCCATGGAAGTGCCCGCGGCCGCGACCACGCAATCGGGATCGACCTTGCATTTCTTCGCGATGGCTTGCTGCAGGGGAGCATAGCCATATGCGCTGTCGCCGTTGATTTCCAACTGATCGATGGTGACGGGCAGTTCACGCAGAGGAAACGATCCCACGCCGCTGGTCGCGAGATTGAACCGGGCGCGGTCCTGAGTCTTCGCCCACAGCATGTAGTCGGAGTGTCGATGTCTCATAAATTCGGGTTTGGATTCGGCCGCAGCTGGTTTCTCCGCTTGGCGCGGCTCCAATACAAATATACCGGGATGCCAGCCAACAGAATAATCAGGCCGATGGCGGAATTCGATGGGAAAGTCGCAGTCGTGGTGATCACGATGGCGGCGCAGGCCAGCACAAAGAGGCCCGTGGTATAGGGATGGCCCGGCGTCAGATACAGGCTTTGGGGCGAGTCCGCAGTCCGCCGCCGGAATACAAAGAGCGATGCCGCGGTCAGGCCGAAGGAAATGAAATCGACCGAGATCACGTAGTTCAATATCTGTTCGTAGCGTCCGGAGAGGGCAATCACGGTGGCGGTGACGCCCTGCAGCACGATGGCGACGACTGGGACCCCGGTGCGGGGAGAAAGCCAGCCGACACTCTTGAAGAAGAGTCCATCGCGCGCCATGGCGTAGTAGACGCGAGGAGCGGTGAGGATCCCCTGGCTGAGAAAACCCAGCGTGGAAATCGCGATGCCGAACGCAATCCACCGGGCACCGCGCTCCCCCAGGGCGGCGCGCATCACGGACGACGCGGGAATGCGTGTGGCGGCCAGTCCGTCGGGGCCGAGCACCCGCAGGCAAACAAAATTCACCGCGAGATACAGCGTCACAACTCCGATCACGCCGATCACCAGTCCGCGGGAAAGGTCGCGCCGGGGATCGCGCATCTCGCCGGCCACAAAACTGGCGGTCTGCCATCCGCCGTAGGCGAACGCGACCGGAATCATGGCGGCGCCGATCGCGCTTCCCAGCCCCAGCGAGACCGGGCGGTCGAGCAAGGGGAACGCCCGCACCGTGCCGCCGCCCCAAATCATTCCTACCACGACCATGGCGGCAATGGCGGCGGCCTTCAGCAGCATGAGAACGCTCTGAACATTGCTGCCGGCACGCACTCCGAAGCAATTGATTGCCGTCAAACCTAAGAGTGTCAAGGCAGCGATAAGACCGTCGCTGGCGGAGAGGCCGGTAATTTCTCGATAGTACCGGCTGAAGGTGACCGCCACTGCCGCCATCCCGCCGGTCTGCGTGACCAGGAGCAGGACCCATCCGTAAATGAACGCGACGGAAGGATGGTAGGCCTCGCGCAGGTAAAGATACTGTCCGCCCGCGCCCGGCAAGCGCGACGCCAGTTCGGCCCAGATGAATGCTCCGAGCAATGCCAGGCCTCCGCCAAGCAGCCACACTCCCAGAATCAAAAACGGAGTGTGCACGCGCAGGGCAACCACGTAAGGATTGATGAAAATGCCGGAGCCGACAATGCCGCCCATGACGATCATGGTGGCGTCGAACACTCCGAGGAGTTGTCGAGGTTTGACGGAGTCCACGAATCAGCCTAAGGGAATCGTCATGAAGTCCAAAAAGGCCACCAAACCGGGCGGCAGATCTCGATCACCTTACCATAGGGTTAGAAACGTCAAAGGGCAGAATGTCAGGGGATGAAACTTGTCTTCCGGCCAGCGTGCTCTGCGGTCGAGTCCGTCCGGGACTTTAGACGGCGGCTACTTCGCCATCCCGTCGCCCGGCTTGGTCAACAATCCTCTTTCGCGCAGCCAGTTGGCCAGCAAGACCGGCCACTCCGCCAGAACCGGATCCGCCAGATCGAGGCCGACTCCGTGCGGACCCTTTTCGAACACATGCATTTCGGCCGGGACCCCCGCTTTGTGCAGCGCCAGATAAAAGTTCACGCTGTTCTCCGCCGGGACCACCGTATCTTCACTTGTCGTGAACAAAAATGTGGGCGGAGTTTGCGGCGTGACGTGAAGTTCGTTGGAGAGTTCCTGAACCAGCTTCGGATCGGGATGGTCGCCCAGCAGATTCCTGGCCGACCCGCCATGGGCGTAGGGCGCTTCGAGAGTGATGACCGGATATCCGAGGATTACAAAATCCGGCCGGCTGCCGGCGCGGTCGATCGGATCGGCGGCCCCGGGATTCCCGCTGTCGAAGTGGGTGGCGGCGGTCGAAGCCAGGTGCCCGCCGGCGGAGAAGCCCATCATGCCGATTCGATCGGGCGAGATTTCAAATTCCTTGGCCCGGCTGCGCACCATCCGGATCGCCCTTTGCGCATCTCCCAGTTCGATGGGGTGGTGATAGCGCGGTCCCAGGCGATACTTCAGGACGAAGGCAGTCACTCCCATGGCGTTGAACCAGTTCGCCACCTGCCGGCCTTCGTGGTTGGAGGCGAGAAATTCATATCCGCCACCCGGCGCGACGATCACAGACGTGCCCGAGCGGTTAGGTCCCCAGGGACGATACACGGTGATCGAAGGCTTGTCGTCGTCGCTTTGTCCCAGCGCTCCGGGAGCGCCGTTCTCCCACAAAAGAATCGTCTGCGGCTCGGGTGGAGGATCGCGGTGCGCCTGGCAAAAAGCGATCACACTGGAAACCACGCAGAAGATAACGATGGTTCTGGTTCGTCTCGTCATTTGGGATTCTTCCTTGGCGGCGCTAAGACTTGCCGCGTGACGCCCACTCCCCATCGAAACGGGCGCGATCGTAGAATGATTTTTGCGTCCCTATGCCGGTGGTTGAGAGTCCGGCATACAGGTTGGCGCGTCGCACGGCCTCCTTTTCGGGAAGGCCTTCTCCGAGGAAGACGGCGAAGCTGCCGATAAAAGCGTCGCCTGCTCCCGTGCTGTCGACACTCTTCACCGGAAAAGCCGGCAGGTGCTCCATGCCGTCCTTTCCTGCCAGCAGAGAGCCATTAGCGCCGAGTGTAATGATGACGCGCTTGATGCCATAGCCCAGCAGTTTCTCGGCACACTTTTTGGCGTCGTCGGCATTCTTTACCGGCATTCCGGTAATGGTTTCGGCTTCGCTTTCGTTGGGAACAAAGTAGTCCAGGCCCTCTACGAACTTGAAATCAATGGGTTGCGCTGGCGCGGGATTGAGAATGCAGCGAATGCCGTGCTTGCGCGCGAAGGCGATGGTGTAGTAGACCGTCTCAACCGGAATCTCGAACTGGAGCACGATGCAATCGACCGCCTTCAGCAAGTCGGCGGCGGCATCCACGCTAGCTGGTTTCACCTCGTCGTTCGCGCCCTTCACTACCAGGATCCGGTTTTGTCCGCTGGGCTCGACAAAAATGGGCGCCACGCCGCTGGATACGCCTTCCACCTGCCTTACATGGGTTGCGTCGATGCCCAGCTTCTTGAAATTTTCAATTGTGGCCGGACCAAAGAGATCGCTGCCCACCCGCGCCACCATAAATACAGCCGCTCCGCACAGCCGGGACGCGGTTGCCTGGTTGGCGCCTTTACCCCCGAAGCCGAGATCGAATTTCTGCCCGAAGATGGTTTCGCCGGGCTTGGGAAAGCGGTCGGCAAAAGTGACCAGATCGATATTGGCGCTGCCCACCACCGCAATTCGAGGAATTTTCGCCATCGTTAGGGAGACCTTGCAGATCGATTTGATCCAGCTACGAAATCGAAAGACGAAGAAGGCTGAGTGTATTGAGCGGCTCGGGTCGTGTCAACGCTCAGGTCCGCAACTCACTCGCCGTACGGCACCCAGATATTCTTCACCTCGGTCGAATGCTGCAAAAACCATCGGCCCTCGCCCTGCTGGACATCGAACCAGTCGATGGCGCGGCCTTCGTTGGTAAATACCTGCTTGAGATTCCCAGTCGAGTAAGTCTTCGCGGCAACCGCGCTGGCTTCATCGGCGAAACACCAGATTGCATCAACGTCGTCGTGCTCGGCTAGAGTCTTCAATAATTGGGACGTATAGCCGGTGACAATGTTGACGGCTCCACCCGGCAGATCGCTGGTATCGAAAAGCTGGTACAAATCGGCAGTAATCAAAGGATAGGTCTCGGAGGGAACGACGACGGCAACGTTGCCGGCGGCCAGCACCGGCATGACCAGCGAGAGGAACCCCAACAGCGGCGCCTGATTCGGACAAACGATACCGACCGTCCCCAGCGGTTCATTCATGGCCAGCGCGACGTTGCGGAACGGAGGATTGTGCACCGCCCCGTCAAACTTGTCGGCCCAGGCTGCATAAGAGAAGATGCGCTCGATGCCGAGGCTGACCTCGGATGCGGCCTGGGATTCCCCGACCACAGCCGCGAGGCGACGCGCGATCTCGTCGCCGCGCTGTGAAAGATTTTCCGCGATGTAATAAAGGACCTGCGCCCGGTTGTGTGCCGTCGTCTTTGCCCAGGCTGAAGCCTTGTGTGCCGCCTCGACTGCATTGCGAATATCTTTGCGATTGCCCAGCGGAGCTTCGCCCAGAAGACGGCCATCGGCGGCGCGCACTTCCATGCTGTAACCTGAATCGGGCCGCGCCTGCTTTCCGCCGATGTAAAGCTTCACCGTTCGGTCGATCGCCGGGGTTTCCGCACCGGAATCTTCGGTTGTCTTCTGATCAGCCGGCGGTTTCGCGGCTGGCAGCGCAGGAGCATTCCTGAACCAGGCCGGTTCGAGATACTCCAGCAAGCCTTCCCTGCCGCCTTCGCGTCCGTAGCCGCTTTCGCGGTAGCCGCCAAATCCGCAAGAGGCGTCGAACAGATTGGTGCAGTTGACCCAGACCACTCCGGCTTTAAGTTGCGAAGCCACGTGCAGCGCGACGTTGATGCTTTCGCTCCAGACGCACGCGGCCAGACCGTACACCGTATTGTTCGCCAGCTCGACCGCTTCGCTCGGCGTGCGGAATGTCATGGTGGCCAGCACCGGGCCGAAAATTTCCTGCTGGGCCACGATCGACGTGGGATGCACGTTGCTGAGCAGGGTTGGCGGATAGTAGAGTCCGCGCGACGGCAACTCGATTTGTGGTTGCCAGCAGGTTGCGCCCTCGGCCACTCCCTGGTCGACCAGCCGCTTGATGCGGTCTAACTGCACTCGCGCCACGATGGCGCCAATGTCGATGGACTTGTCGAGCGGAGATCCGGCACGCAGCGTGCTCATGCGATCGCGCACTTTCGCGATGAGCGGCTCCGCGATACTTTCCTGCATCAGCAGGCGCGAGCCGGCGCAGCAGACTTGTCCCTGGTTGAACCAGATGCCGTCGACCAGGCCTTCGACCGCGCTATCGAGGTCGGCGTCCTCGAAGATGATGAAAGGCGATTTGCCTCCCAGTTCGAGCGAGAGCCGCTTGTGGCTGGACGCTGTGGCACTGCGAATGGCGCGTCCCACTTCGGTCGAGCCGGTGAAGGCAATCTTGGCCACGTCGGGATGCTTCACCAGCGCTTCGCCGGTCGAACCGTCGCCGGTGACGATGTTCACGACTCCTGGCGGCAATCCAATTTCCGTGCAGATCTCGGCAAAGGCCAGCGCGGTCAGCGGGGTGAACTCCGCCGGCTTGAGCACGACGGTGTTGCCGGTGGCCAGCGCCGGCGCGATCTTCCACGCCAGCATGAGCAAGCGGAAAATTCCAGGGAATGATTTGCCCAACCACGCCGCACGCGGCGTATCCGGGAAATTCCTGGTGCAGCAATTGCGCCCAGCCGGCATGGTGATAGAAGTGGCGCGCGACCAGCGGAATGTCGATGTCCCGGCTCTCGCGAATCGGCTTGCCGTTGTCCATGGTCTCGAGCACGGCGAGGCGGCGGGAGTGTTTCTGCACGGTTCGCGCCAGAGCGTAAAGATAACGCGCTCGCGCATGGGGAGAGAGCGCCTGCCATTTGGGTAAGGCTGCGCTCGCGGCCCGGACGGCGGCGTCGATATCGGCCGCCGATCCCTGCGCGACCGTGGCCAGCTTCTCGCCGGTGGAAGGATCAGCCGTGTCGAAGTATCCGCCTTCCGCGGGCGGCCGCCATGCGCCGTCAATGAAATGTCCGAAGCGGCGGCCGTGAAGATCCAGCCAGGCCAGGGCTTCCTTGGGATCCTCGGGTGCGGGACCGTATTCCATGGTGACGAATTTTTCGGCGATGCTCATAGGGTGCGCTATTGTGGAACGCGAATCAAAGTCAAAAGCGGCGGACAAGAGTGTCTGCCCCACACGATTCTTGTTACGCCAGGGGATGGCGATAGTCCGCCGAATAGCGCCCGGTGGCGTAGTGCTCCAGTTGCCGCTCAATGTCGTTCAGCAAGCCGCTGGCTCCGAAGCGGAATAATTCCGCTCTCATCCAGGACGGCCCCAGCTCTTCTTTCATCAGCGCCAGCCATTCGATGGATTGCTTCGCCGTGCGGATTCCGCCGGCCGGTTTGAAACCGACCGCCATTCCGGTTTCCTGGGCATATTCGCGGATGCATCGCGTCATCACAAAGCCCACGGGCAGGGTCGCATTCGTCGGCTCTTTTCCCGTAGACGTCTTGATGAAGTCCGCGCCCGCCATCATGGCGACAAAGCTGGCCCGGGCAACGTTTCGCAGAGTCAGCAGATCGCCGGTGCCGAGAATCACTTTCATGTGCGCCGCGCCGCTGGCCTGTTTGAACGCCGCCACCTCGTCATAGAGCGCCTGCCACTTGCCGCCGAACACATGGCCGCGAGTGATGACCACATCAATGTCATTCGCTCCCGCTTCCACCGAGCGGCGAATCTCCGCCACGCGCTCGGTCAGGGGAGAGAGGCCGGCGGGAAATCCGGTTGAAACGGCAGCCACGCGCACACCGCTGCCCTCGAGCGCGCGCACTGCCGTTTCCACAAACGTGTGATACACGCAGACCGCGGCAACCTTGATATTCAGTTCTTCAATTCCCAGCCGCTTGACCAGATCATCCTGAATGGGATGCCGGGCCTTGGCGCACAGGCGGCGCACCCGTTCCTCGGTATCGTCGCCCGAGAGGGTGGTCAGGTCCATGCAGGAAACCGCTCGCAGCAGCCAGGCCGCCTGCCAATCTTTCTTTACGGTGCGGCGGGCAACATGGCTTTGCGCCCGGCGTTCGACCGCGCTGGTGTTGACGCGGACCTGCTGCAACCAGTCGAGATTGAGTGGGATGCCACGATTCGATAGCAGCGGGCGGCCGGCCAGCGTGGCGATGGGCCCGCGCGAGTCGGTTGAAAAGGTATCCACGCCGGCGGTGTTCTTTTCGGCTGACATGCTCTCGGCTGTAATTGTACGGCACCGCCCAATGTAGGCGCGAGCGCCCCGCTCGTGCGGGATCACCACACGTGCAGCGCCCAGCACGAGGCGCTCGCGGCCACATTTAGCCTTGACATCATTTCGGTCTGAAAGCTAGGCTACGACGCTGCTTCGTGTGGGAGAAATCAAATTCTGAAACGTTTGCAAGTTTCAATTCTTCGACTCGCATTGATTGTAGGTCTGCTCGTGATCTGGCTGGTCAGGGCAACCCCCGCCTCAGCCGCTGCCAAGAAGATCATTTTCGACACCGACCCCGGAACCGACGATGCGCTGGCCCTGATGCTGGCGCTGAACTCTCCTGAACTGGACGTGCGCGCCATCACCGTAGTTCCGGGAAACGTGACGGCCAGTCAGGGCCTGGAAAATGCGTTGCGCATGGTTTCGCTGGCTAACCGCTGCGATATTCCGGTCGCGGCCGGCGCGCAGCATCCTCTATTTCAAAAGCTGATTACGGCCGAGTTCTGGCATGGCAAAAACGGGCTGGCCAATATCGAGTTGCCGCCCAGCAAATGCAAAGTGGATTCGCACTTTGGACCGGACCTCATCATCCAGATGGTGCACGCCGCGCCGCATGAAATCACCCTGGTTCCGGTGGGGCCGCTGACCAACATCGCGCTGGCTGTCCTCAAGGATCCCTCCATTGTGCCGTTGGTCAAGGAAGTGATCCTCATGGGAGGGTCGATCACGGGCGGCAACGTGAACGCCTCCGCGGAAGCCAATATTTACAACGATCCCGAAGCCGCACAAATCGTTTTCCAGGCAGGCTGGCCTCTGACCATGGTTGGACTGGATGTGGGCGATAAGACGCTTTTTTCAAAGAAATATCTCGACCAACTGGCGCAGACTCACGGTCCGGTCAACGACTTTATCTATTCGGTTGGAAAGTATCTGATCGATCTTTCGGCGCAGTTCGGATCGCTGGGCGCTCCGATGTATGATCCTCTCGCGGTGGGAGTCGCGATTGATGCCACCCTGGTCAAGTCCCCGGAGATGCATGTGGACGTCGAGACCCGCGGCGAGTTTACCCGCGGTGAAACCGTCGCCAATCGTCATGGTACGGTGGAGCGCAACGTGCTCCACGGCGATCACTACGTGATTGAGGCGCTGGACAAGGTCACGCCCAACGCCAAGGTTTGTGTCGACGTCGAGGCCGACCGCTTCCTGCAGCTTTTTGTTTCCAGAATCAAAGGCAAGTAGCCGGGCCGGCGCGAAGGAGAACCCATGTACACCCCGCACAGTCTGGAAATTGCGCTATTGATGATGATCACGAGCGCCATCTGCTGGGGCTCCTGGGCCAACACCTTCAAGGGCGTAAAGAATTACCGCTTTGAGCTCTTCTATTGGGATTACGCGCTGGGAATTTTTCTGGTCTCGCTCATCCTGGCTTTCACCATGGGCAGTACGTCGGCCAGCGATCCGGCAAGCTTTCTGAATAACGTTCACTCCGCCGACGGCTCCAACATCGTTTATATGCTGATCGCCGGCGCCATCTTCAACCTTGCCAACCTGCTGCTGGTCGCGGGAATTGACATGGCGGGACTCGCGGTGGCGTTTCCCGTCGCCATCGGGATCGCTCTGGTGGTGGGCGTCGTTTCCAGCTACGCCCTGCAGCCCAGGGGGAACCTCGGACTGTTGGCGGCGGGCGTTGCCTGCGCGGTCGTTGCGGTCATCCTCGACGGCAAAGCTTACGGCAGTCTGGCCAGCGCGGGCCGGGCGGTCTCGAAGAAAAGTATCGTGACCTGCATCGTCTCCGGCGTTCTCATGGGACTCTGGGCGCCGTTCGTGACCCGCGCCATGACTCACGGAAATCCGCTGGGGCCCTACAGCGTCGCCGTGTTCCTGACCCTGGGCGCGTTGCTTTCCTGCCTGATCTGGAATGTGTACTTCATGAGGAAGCCGCTGGTGGGCGAGCCGGTCAGTTTCAGCGGCTACTTCAGCGGACCGCCATCCGGCCATGTTCTCGGCCTGCTCGGCGGATTTATCTGGGGCCTGGGCATGGTTTTCAATCTGGTGGCCGCGAGCTTTACCGGAGTGGCGATTTCGTATGCCATCGGCCAATCGGCCCCCATGGTCGCGGCGCTCTGGGGCGTCCTGGCCTGGAAGGAATTCAAGGGTTCGGGCAGCCGCGCTAAAATATTTCTCGTCTTCATGTTCGTTTTCTATGCCCTGGCCATTCTGCTGGTCGCCCATGCGAACGGATAAGTCTCAACTCCGACTCAACTCTGTAGAATGAAGGTGCCCTTTGGGAAGCCCGGATCGACGCCAGTTTCTAGAAGCGATTGCCACTGTCGGAGCGATGACCACTTTGTCGGGAAGCATCAGTGCAGCCTCCAGATCATCCGCCATGCGCTGGCCCAAGCTTACCGGCAGTCCGGTGCTCGACAGCCTTCATCCGGTGATTGAGCACTCCCGCGACGTCCACACCCACGTCGACAAGATCGTCGAAGTCGCCCAATGGATGGCCTACGAAGAGCTGCCCATGCCGGACTACGAGATGCCATTCGGCGGGGAAAAAGACAGCGCCGATGACGTGCTCGACTTCATCCTCACCGCCGACTGCATTGACACCGCTTTCACCGATTTTTCCAGCCACGTGAAATTCCAGGTGGACTATGCCGGACGGCACTGGTCGGATTCCGACGCGCTTTTCGCCTGCATGAAACGCGGGATGGACAACGGATTTCCGATGCTCGACGGCAAGTTCCTCTCCCAGGTGACCCGGCCGGAACTGGAACGCATTTTCGCCGGCAACATCGAGCTGCCCATGCTGGACGAAAAGATGCAGGTCTGGCATCAGGTGGGCGCGGTGCTGGCTGAAAAATACGACGGCCGCTTCCACAATTTTGTGAAGTCCTGCCCGCCCCGCCTGTATGACAACGAGCGCCGGAATCGTCGATCGCATGGTGAAGGAGTTTCCGCGCTTCAACGACGTCAGCCCGTACGATGGCGCCACCATCAAGTTTTACAAACTGCCGCAACTGGGAGTCTGGTTGGCCTACTCGGCCTTAAGAAAGAACAACCAGTTCCCTCTCGAAGATACCGGCAAGATGACGGCCTTCGCCGACTACATCGTTCCCGTCGCGTTGCGGCTTCTGGGAATCGTGAGCTTATTCGCCAGAGCTTGAGCATGCGATCAACACCTACCAGATGATTCCGCGCGACAGCAAACAGGAAGTTGAAATACGGGCCCACTGCATCTACGCCACCGCCCTGCTCTGCGAAGAGGTCAACCATATTCGCCCGAAAGACCAGCAGATCATCATTCCGCAGATCGACGCCCGCCTGTGGACCCACTATCACACCACCTGGTGGCCGCATCATTTGACCAAAACGATCATGTACTGATCGCAACCCCGGGAGCCGCATGAACTATTCCTTTTTCTCTCGCCTCTTACGATCGTCCGCAGTCGTGTGCCTGGTTTTTGCCGCGTGCTTTGCCTTCTGCCGACGAGTGGAAGGCGCGCCATCCTCTGATTTCGCCGACCGGAGTCATGAACCTGTCCGAGCTTCCGCTGGCCGACGAAATATTTTTCGCCGGACCGCAAGATCCTGCCGATGCCGAAGCCTGGCGCGCCGGCCTCAAAGCGTGGCGGGCCGACCGGCTGTTCGTCTGCGCTACGACGGCTCGCAATACGAACGGCCCGAACTGGCGTGGACCCAGCAGGTCGTCTCCCAGGTCCAGCTGCTGATCTGGGACCGGACCTTTTACGATCCGGAAATCCGGCGAGTACACCGTGGACCGGTTTCTGGCGGACATTGAGAACCGCATCGGGCCCATCGATGCCGTCTTGATCTGGCCCGTCTATCCCAACCTGGGAGTGGACGACCGCAACCAGTTCGATCTGCTACGCGACTTGCCTGGGGGCATTCCCGCGCTCCGCCAGATGGTCGACAAGTTTCACAGTCGCGGGGTAAAAGTCTTTTTCCCCATCCTCGCCTGGGACACCGGCACGCGCGACGAAGGCGCATTTCCCTGGGTCGCAATTTCTCAGCTGCTGGCCGACATAGGCGCGGACGGCATCAATTTTGACACTCTCGAAAGCATTCCCGCGTCCTTCCGGCAGGCCTCCGACGCCACCGGGCATCCCCTCGCGCTGGAGCCGCAATTTGATATTCGCGATGAAAGCGTGGCCTGGTCGAACATCGGCTGGAACGACTGGGTGACCTGGGAAGGCAAGGAATATCCCTTCGTGCCGATGGTGAGCAAGACCAAGTGGTTCGAGCCGCGGCACATGGTAAGTGTCACCGATCGCTTCACCCGCGATAAAACTGACAGCCTGCAGCACGCGTTCTTTAACGGACAGGGCTATGCCACGCTGGAAAACCTCTGGGGCTTCTGGTACGGAACGATTCCTCACGATGCCGAGGCCATCCTGCGCTTCACCAGAATCGAGCGCGCCCTGGCCGAGAACCTGCGCAGTCCGGACTGGGAGCCGCATTCCCCGACGGTGCAAGCCGGCGTTTTCGCCAGCAAGTTCCCCACCGCGACCAACACGCTGTGGACCATCGTCAATCGCAATGAGTACGACAGCACCGGCGAGCAACTTCGCGTAAGCCACCGCAGCGGGATGCACTACTACGATCTGTGGCACGGCACCGAACTCACGCCGGTGGTGCGCGGCAACGAAGCCACTCTCAGCTTCAGCATCGACGGCTTGGGCTTCGGCGCGGTCCTGGCCACCGATCAGGTTCCAGGCGCGGGTCCAGTCAAAGATCTTTTGACGTTTATGGCGGAGCGCTCCAAGCGGCCGCTCTCAACCTACTCGCGCGAATGGAAGGCAGTCCCGCAAACCATGGTGGAGATCCCGGCCACAACCCGGGCGCAGAGCTGCGCCTCCAGGCATGGTTCGCATCCCCGAGGCCGACTACGACTTCCAGGTGCGCGGCATCGAGATTGAAGGCGGGAACGATCCCGGCGTCGACGTGCAATATCCGTGGGAAGATATTCCGCGGCGCTACCATCGCCACCGCGTCCATGTTGCGAGTTTCTATATTGACCGCACTCCGGTGACCAATGCGGAGTTCAAGAAATTTCTGGACGCCACCAGCTACCACCCGAAGGATGATCACAATTTTCTGCGCGATTGGAAAAATGGCAGTCTACCCCGCAGGCTGGGAGAAAAAACCCGTAACCTGGGTCTCGATCGAGGATGCGCGCGCCTATGCCAAATGGGCGGGCAAGCGTCTGCCTCACGAATGGGAATGGCAGCTGGCCGCGCAATCCACCGACGGCCGGATTTATCCCTGGGGAAAGGAGTGGAATTCGCAGGCTGCTTCCTGCCGCGGATCGCGGCCGCACCAGGCGCCCTCCGGCCGATGTGGACGCGTTTCCTCAAGGGGCGAGTCCGCTCGGCGTGCTTGACCTCGAGGGCAACGTCTCGCAATGGACGGACGAATATCGCGATCCTCATACCCGCGCGGCCATCGTCCGGGGTGGCGCGTCGTATCAGCCCACGGGCTCGATCTGGTATTTCCCCCAGACTTATCGCCTGGACGAGCACGAGAAGTATTTGCTGATGTCTCCGGGACGCGACCGCGCCGGAACCATCGGCTTCCGTTGTGTGGTCGATGCGCAATAGCTTCCACATCGTTCGGTGGAAACAGTCCTGACGAGGAAACTTATGACCTTGTGATTCAGAGTTGGCGGCTCCGCCTTCTTTTTAGCGGGTTATTTCTGTTTGTATTCGTCCTATCTATGCTTTTTCCAATCTCCGCAGCCGCAGCAAGCAAAGGCAAATATCTCGTCTACATCGGCACCTACACCGACCACGGCAGCAAAGGCATCTATGCCTATCGCTTCGATGCCAGAACTGGTCAGTCAACGGCACTGGGGCTGGCCGCCGAATCCGCGCAGCCGTCCTTCTTGACCGTCGATGCGAGCGGACATTTCCTGTACGCAGTCAACGAGACGGAGACTTACGAAGGCCAGCCCACCGGCGCGGTGAGTGCTTTCGCCATCGATTCGGCCAGCGGCAAGCTGTCTCTTTTGAACCAGGTGTCATCCCGCGATGGCGGGCCGGCCCACATCACGCTCGACCAGACCGGAAAATATGCGTTGGTCGCGAACTACAACCGGGGCAGCGTGGCCGTTTTCCCAGTTCTAAGCGATGGCCGACTGGGCGAGGCCTCGGCCTTCGTGCAGCACCACGGATCGGGCACGGACAAGGAACGGCAAGAGCAGCCTCACGCCCATGCGTTTGCTTTATCTCCCGATAATCGTTTCGCCCTGGTTGCGGACCTCGGGCTCGACCAGGTGTTCGCTTATCCCTTTGACGCAACCAAAGGAACCCTGGGACCGGACCCGCGCATCGCCAAAGCCGCTCCCGGTTCCGGTCCGCGCCACCTGGTGTTCAGTTCGAATGGTAAGTTCCTGTACGTGATCAATGAATTGCGGTCTACGGTGACCACCTATGCCTACGACCCTGCGAATGGCGGCTTGCGCCGAAATAGATACGGTTTCTACTCTTCCCGATAACTTTTCGGGCGAGAGCGCTGCCGCAGAAATCGCGTTGCATCCCTCCGGCAAGTTTCTTTACGCTTCGAATCGCGGACCGGACAGCATTGCCGTTTTTTCAATCGCCCCCGCAAAAGGAACGCTGACCCGGATTGAACTCGTCCCGGTTCAGGGAAAAACGCCGCGTAACTTTGCCATCGATCCGACGGGCGCGTGGTTGTTGGCGGCGGACCAGGAATCGGACAAGGTGGTAATTTTTCGCATCAACCGGAAGACTGGACGCCTTACTCCCAGCGGGCAAGAGTTCCAGGTTTCTTCTCCCGCCTGCGTGCGGTTCGTGCCCCTGCGGTAATCGCCGCGCTTTTCGTAGCGCCGCCGTCCCGGCGGCTGTCGTGGGGGCGTCCCGCCCCCACCGCCGAGGGCAGGATGCCCTCGGGACAGCCGGCGAGACGCCGGCGCTACAGTTTTTGGCGTGATCCACGAGCCCAGGCATTCCGGGAACTGCTTCCACGCCGCTGTACAATTGCGGGGGGAGCCACCTTGTATTCCAGGCCGAAAACGCTCGACGCAGCGCTGCATGTGCTGGCCCACGAAGGCGGGCAAATTCTGTCGGGCGGCACCGACTTCTTTCCTGCGCTGGGTGATCGGCCCGCTCCGGACCGGGTGGTGGACATCTCCGGGCTCGCCGAAATCAGGGGCATCGCGGTCGAGGCAGACCACATCCGCATTGGCGGGCTTACGACCTGGAGTCAATTGGTGGCCACTCCGGTGCCCCGATGCTTCGACGGTCTTAAGGCTGCAGCCCGCGAAATCGGCGGCATTCAGATACAGAATCGCGGCACCGTCGCCGGCAATCTCTGCAACGCCTCTCCGGCCGCTGACAGCGTGCCTCCTTTATTGGCGCTCGATGCAGAAGTCGAGTTGC
Source organism: Terriglobia bacterium (assembly GCA_963734455.1). Lineage (GTDB taxonomy): Bacteria > Acidobacteriota > Terriglobia > Terriglobales > Acidobacteriaceae > JAIQFF01. Next base: position 858,262 of record CAVTHC010000003.1, on the reverse strand, counting down.
TTTCAGCCGCGGGAGCGCGACGCATCCCTTTGGCTGACTTCATCGTAGGCAATCGCAAGACGGTTCGCCGCACCGATGAAATCCTGGCCAACGTAATTGTTCCCCGCGGGCTCGACGACGCCGCTTCCACCTTTCTGAAGCTCGGCGCCCGCCGCTACCTGGTGATTTCGATCGCCATGGTGGCGGCGATATTGAAGCAAGACGACAACGGCCGCGTCGCCGAAGCCCGCGTCGCGGTCGGGTCGTGCTCGGCGGTCGCGCGCAGGCTCACCGCACTTGAACGTGCTTTGGTCGGCATTCCGGCATGCACTGGATTGGGCAAAACGGTTTTGGCCGAGCATCTGGCTGAGCTGTCACCCATCGACGACGTGCGCGCAACCGCCGCGTACCGGAACGACGCCGCGCTAACTCTGGTCGGGCGCGCGCTCGACGCCTGCGTGGGGAGTTCCTGATGGTCACGACGACTTCTCCCCTCTCCGGCTCGCGAACGTCCATTGCATTTTCGGTAAATGGAAAGAACGTGACCACGACAGTCTCGCCGGCGGAACGGCTCTCCAAGGTGCTACGTGAACATCTGGGTCTGATGGGAACCAAGGTCGGATGTGACGCCGGAGACTGCGGTGCCTGCACCGTCCTGCTGGATGGTGAACCTGTCTGTTCCTGCCTGATCGCAGCCGGCCAGATCGAGGGGCAGGAAGTCACGACGGTGGAAGGACTCGCGGCCCGCGCGCCGATCCATGACCAGTTGCAGAAATCGTTCCTTCGCCACGGCGCCGCGCAATGCGGGGCCTGCACGCCGGGCATGCTGGTATCGGCCACCGTGCTTCTCGAGCGCAACTCGACCCCTGACGAAAGCGCCGTCATGGATGCGATCGGCGGCGTGCTCTGCCGCTGCACTGGCTACCGCAAGATCATTACCGCCATCCAGGATGCCTGCTCCGGCAAGCTCCCCGAGCCGTCGCCCCTGGCCGGCAATGCGGTGGGCGCGAGGCTGGTCCGTCTCGACGGCCAGAGTAAGGTGGATGGCGCGGAGATTTTCGGGGCTGACGAAATTCCCGCCGGGGTCCTGGTGGTCCGCGCCATCCGCAGCCCCTACCCGCGGGCGCGCTTCCATTTTGGCGATCTCGACGGGTTCGTGGCCGAGCATCCGGGAATCCACCGCGTGCTGACCGCGAAAGATATTCCGGGAGAGAATCGTTACGGTGTGATTCCGCGCTTCGCCGACCAGCCGGTGTTTGCCGAAGTGGAAGCCCGATTCCGAGGTGAAGCCGTAGCCGCGGTGGTGGGTGACGCCGCGGCCATCGAGAAGCTGGACTTCACAAAGTTTCCGGTTGCGTGGGAAGAACTTCCCGCGCTCACTACCATGGCTTCGGCGCTGGCCCCCGAGGCCGAGCGCATCCATTCCAGCCGCGAAAATAATGTGCTGGTCCGCGGCCGCGTGGTCCGCGGCGATGTCGAGAAGGCTCTGGCGGAATCTGAGGTTGTGGTCGAAGGCGAATACGAGACCGGGTTCATCGAGCACGCTTACATCGAGCCCGAAGCGGGTTTTGCGCGGCGCGTAGACGACCGGATTGAGATTCAGGCATGCACCCAGGCGCCCTACATGGATCGCGCCGACATCGCGCAGATTCTCGGGATCGCTCCCGAGGCAGTGCGCATTATTCCGACCGCGGTCGGCGGAGGTTTTGGCGCCAAGCTCGATCTTTCGATTCAGCCGTTCGTGGCGCTGGCGGCCTGGCACCTGCGCCAGCCGGTGCGCATGGTTTATTCGCGAACGGAATCGATCGTCTCGACCACCAAGCGTCATCCCTCACACATTCGTTTGCGGGCGGGTGCAACTCGCGATGGCAAGTTGACCGCGATGGACTTCGCCGCCGATTTCAATACTGGGGCCTACTCCTCCTGGGGGCCAACGGTCGCGGCGCGGGTTCCGGTCCACGCCTCGGGGCCTTACCACGTGCCGCACTATCGCGCCCTCACCCGAGCCGTGCACACGCATCTGGTGCCGGCCGGAGCCTTCCGCGGCTTTGGCGTGCCGCAAACCGCCATCGCGCAGGAACAGCTGTACGACGATCTCGCCGACCGGCTGGCCATCGACCGCCTGGAATTCCGCATCCTGAATGCGTTGGACAATCACACTCCCACCGTCACCGGCCAGGTGCTCGGCGAGGGAGTGGGAATTCGCGCCTGCTTCGAAGCGCTGCGTCCGCGCTGGACCGCCGCGCGCGCCGAAGCTGCCGCCTTCAACGCCCAGGGCAGCGGCCCGGTTCGGCGGGGAGTGGGCGTTGCCGGCATGTGGTACGGATGCGGCAACACTTCCCTGCCCAATCCGTCCACGATTCGCGTTGGCCTGAAAGCCGACGGCCGCATCGCACTGCACCAGGGCGCGGTGGATATCGGACAGGGCTCGAACACCATCGTCACCCAGATCTGCGCGGACGCGCTCGGCGCTCCCATCGAGCGCTTCGATCTGGTGTCAGGCGACACCTCGATCACGCCGGATTGCGGCAAGACCTCCGCCTCCCGCCAGACTTTCGTTACCGGCAAGGCCGCATATATGGCGGGCATCGAATTGCGCCGGGCGATCCTGCGCCGGGCCGAAGCTTGCGATTGCGCTGTCATTGATTTCGAGCCGGGCGCGGTCAAGGTCAAAGAAGAGGGCAAGCAGCGCACCATTAGCTTGCGCGACCTGCCTCCGGACAAGCACGGCTACGTGTTCACGGGTGAGGCAACTTTCGATCCGCCCACCAGCCCGCTCGACGAAAACGGTCAGGGCAATCCGTATGCGGTTTTCGGATTCGGCGCTCACCTGGTGGAGATTGCGGTCGATACGGAACTGGGGACAGTGCGCGTTTTGAAGATCACGGCCGCGCACGACGTCGGCCGGGCCATTAATCCCACTCTGATTGAAGGGCAGATCGAAGGCGGCGCCGCGCAGGGGTTAGGGATGGCGCTGATGGAAGAATTCTTTCCCGGTAAAGGCGAGAATCTTCATGACTATCTGATTCCGTCGGCCGGCGACATGCCGCCGGTCGAGTCGATTCTGATCGAAGATCCGTCGTCCGTCGGCCCCTATGGAGCCAAGGGGATCGGGGAGCAGGCTGTGATCCCGACCGCGCCCGCAATTCTTAATGCGATTCACGATGCCATCGGCGTGCGGATCCACCGCCTGCCCGCAACGCCTGACCGCATTCGCGCGGCCATCGTAGCGCCGGCGTCCCGCCGGCCCGAGGGGCGGGCAGGATGCCCGCCGGACAGCCGGCCGGAGGCCGGCGCTACAACTACCCACAGGGAACAGAAACATGGTTGAAGACGACGCCATTCGATGCGATGCCTGCCCCGTCCTCTGCTACATCAAGCCGGGAAGAACCGGCGCCTGCGATCGCTACGCGAACGATAACGGACAACTGGTCCGCATCGATCCTCATGTCGTGCTCGATCGCGCCGTGTCGCGCGGCGATTCCGTGGTTCCCTTCCTCGATCGCGACCGCGAATGGGATGGCAGCATTGTGACCGGCCCGGAGAATTTCGTCACCGCGATCGGCGCCGGCACCACCTATCCCGATTACAAGCCGGCTCCGTTCATCATCTCTTCCACCGTGCAAGGCGTCGACATGGTCACGGTGGTCACCGAGGGGATCTTCAGCTACTGCGGGGTCAAGGTGAAGATCGACACCGACCGCCATCTCGGCCCGGAAACGAATCTCGTCCGCGCCCAGGGAGAGCCCGTAGGACACGTGACCACCAGCGAATACGGTTCGCAGATGCTTTCGCTCGGAGGCGTGCGCCACCTGACCGGCGGCAGCCGCAAGGAAGGCACGGTGACTTGCGAGACCCTGCTGAACCTGTGCGACCGCAAGCCTGTGGAACTCACCATTGACGATGGCGCTACGGTGATGGTGCAGGCCGGCAAGCCGCCCGTGGTTGACGGCGTGCAGGAAGAACGCATGCGGGTGGGCTGCGGGTCGGCCACCATCGGCATGTTTGCCAAGCAGTGGTTTGGCAAAGTTGACGAAGTCGTCGTGGTCGATGACCACATCACCGGCGTCCTCTCCGAACATCAGGCGGGAAAGTTGCTGGGCGTGCGCGAAACCGGGATCAAGATGAAGGGCCACCGTTCGACTCCGGGCCGCTACTTCCGGGTGGCGGAGCCCGGAACGGCGTGGGGCGGCACCAACATCGCGGATCCGCTTTCGATTCTGCAGAATTTCAATCCCAAGTTTGCCTGGCCGAAACTGCGCTTGCTCATGGTCAGCACCACCGGCGAGCACCACGCCTATTTCGAACTGGATGAAGCGCTGCGGCCGGTGGAAAAAGAATTGCCCGCCGTGCTGAGCGAATCTGTCGCCCGCATCCGGGAAAATTGCGAACCCGCGCTCTGCTCCGTCCTCTTCATGGGCGGCGCAGGAGGATCGTTGCGGGCGGGGGTCACGGAAAATCCCGTGCGGCTCACCCACTCGGTGCGCGACGCCCTGACCCGCGTCACGTGTGGCGGCGCGCCGGTTTACGTCTGGCCGGGCGGCGGCATCACATTCATGGTTGACGTCACCCGGATGCCGGAACACGCCTTTGGTTATGTGCCTACGCCCGCGCTGGTTGCGCCCATAGAGTTCACCTTGAAGGTTAAGGACTACGCCGCCCTGGGCGGCTACATGGACCACGTGCGATCGCTCGATTCCATCATGGACGGCAAAGGCCGCCGCAGGCTTTCCGCCAACCCGGACAATCCCTGGCCGCTGGCGCCGGGGAAATCGCCGCGGCCGAATCCAGGATCGGAACGAATGAAAGCTCGGGCTCAAATTCGATGGCTGGAAGATGGACGGAGACTTCATCTCCACGATGGCCCCATTGACTTGATCGTCGAAGCCTTCGGGTCAGCGGCAGAGATCAACGCCGCTTATCGCGCGGCCGCCGAGCGCTTCGTCCATGTGCTCGATGAACTCTGCGGCGAACTGGGGTTTCTGCGGCAGGCCACGCAGGCAAACGGTCCGCTGCCGTCGGGGGTCATCGCGAGACGCATGATCGCGGCCGTAACGCCCTACTGCGAGCGGATTTTTATCACGCCGATGGCGGCCGTGGCGGGCGCCGTCGCGGAGGAAATTCTGGACGCCATGACGGCGGCGGCCCGGCTTTCGCGGGCTTATGTAAATAATGGCGGCGACATCGCGCTGCATCTCGCATCGGGAGAACAGTTTGTGGTCGGCATGGTGGAGAGGCCGGATTGTCCATCACTGTTCGGGACGCGCCGCTCTGGATTCGGCGCAGCCGGTGCGCGGCATCGCCACCAGCGGCTGGCGCGGCCGCAGTTTCTCGCTCGGGATCGCCGACGCGGTGACCGTTCTCGCCGATCGTGCGGCGATGGCGGATGCCGCCGCGACCGTCATCGCCAACGCAGTCGACTTGCCGGAACATCCCAAGCGTTATGCGCGTCCCGCGCAAATCGCCTTGCGCCCGATAGCGATCTGGGCGAGCGGCTGGTCACGCAGGGAGTCGGCGAACTTTCTCCAGTCGAGATTGAGACTGCATTGGATGCCGGCGTTCGGAGTCGCCCGCAGGCTGCTGGCTGACGGGTTAATCCGCTCGGCGGCGTTGCATCTGCGCGGCGACACTCGCGTCGTCAATGCAATCCTCGTTCATTGCTTTTCCAGAAAGCAGGAGTCTGGTTCATGCCTGAGGTTCAGGTTCGCAAGAAATTCACGGCGGTCGAAGAAATCTTCCACGAAGGTGGACCGGTCTCGTCCACGCCGCTGCGTCGCGCTGCCGTGCTGGCGGTGATCCGCAATCCCTTCGCCGGCCGATACGTCAAGGACATTGCCGGTTTCATGGATGACCTCAAACCTCTGGGCCTCGAGATGGCGCGATCACTGGTTGCGGCGCTGGGCGGAGACCCCAAAGTCGTAGAGGGCTACGGCAAGGGCGCCATCATCGGCTCGGCCGGCGAACTCGAGCACGGCGCCCTGTGGCACGTGCCCGGCGGCTACGCCATGCGCGAAATTCTCGGCGACGCGAAAGCCATCGTGTCTTCCACCAAAAAGGTCGGCGGCCCCGGCACCCGGCTCGATGTGCCCATCACGCACATCAACGCTGCCTATGTAAGAAGTCATTTCGACGCCATGGAAGTCGGCCTGGCCGATTCCCCGCGCGCCGACGAAATTCTGCTCGCCCTGGTGATGACCACAGGTCCGCGGGTTCACGCCCGCGTCGGCGGCCTCAAGGCTTCCGAGATCAAAGGAGAGGATGGACTGCGCTGATGGCCGACATGAAAGCGAGTATCCGCAAGATTGTCACCTTCGTCGAAGAGACCCGCAGCGAGATGGGACACGCTGTCAATCCTCCCACGCGGCGCGCTGCCGCCGTCGCCGTGATCGAGAATCCCTGCGCGGGAAAGTACGTTGAAGACTTGTCCGAACTGATGGCGATTGGCGAGGAACTGGGCGAACTGCTCACGCTGCGCGCGGTGGCGGCCCTGGGAATTCCCGCGGCCACAGTCGAGAGCTATGGCAAGGCGGCCGCAGTCGGCGAAAACGGCGAACTCGAGCACGCTGCCGCGATTCTCCACCCCAAGCTGGGTGCGCCGGTGCGGAAAGTCCTGGGCAAAGGCGCCGCGCTGATACCGTCGTCGAAGAAGCGCGGCGGATTGGGCGTGGTTCTCGACATTCCGCTCGGCCACAAGGACGCGGCTTTCGTTCGCAGTCACTTCGACGGCATGGAAGTGCGAATCAACGATGCTCCGCGGGCCAATGAAATCATGGTCGCAGTCGCGGTGACCGACAGCGGCCGGCCGCTGCCGCGTGTCGGGCGGTTTGACCAAAGCCGAGATCAAAGGCGAAGACGGTCTGCGGTAGCCACGCACCACGTGGCCATTCGTAGCGCCGGCATCTTGCCGGCTGTCCCGAGGGCATCCAGCACTCGGCGCGGCGGGCGGGACGCCCGCCGGACAGCCGCCGGGACGGCGGCGCTACAAAACCCCGCGTAGAATACTTCTGGCTTTCGCCGCCGGGGTTACGAATGACTTTTCGCCGCTCTGCCATTTTTCTTCTCGCATTCCAATTTCTCTTTTGTGCATTCGTCGCTTCCCAAACGCACAAAGAAAAGGCTGACCTGCTCATCACCGGCGGCACGGTCGTCACCATGGACGCCTCCCGCGCCATCCTCGACGACGGCGCTGTGGCCGTGAAGGGCGACACGATCGTCGCCGTCGGTCCGCGCAGCGAACTCGAAGCCAGGTACGCCGCCGCGCAGACCATCGACGCCAAGGGCACCCTTGTCCTGCCCGGATTCATCAACGGACACACTCACGTCCCCATGACGCTGTTTCGCGGCCTGCACGACGACGTCACGCTCAATGACTGGCTCTACAAATACATTTTCCCGGCCGAAGCCAAGAACGTGAACGAGGAGTTCGTCCGCTGGGGCACGCGCCTGGCGGCGGCGGAACAGATTCGCGGCGGCGTCACGACCTTCGCCGACATGTATTACTTCGAAGACGCGGTGGCGGAAGAGACCAAAGCCGCCGGCATGCGCGGCGTGCTGGGCGAAACTTTCATCGATTTCCCCGCGCCCGACAACAAGACCGAAGCTGAAATGCTGGCCTACACCGAAAGATTCCTGAAGAAGTGGCAGGGCGATCCGCTGATCCATGCCGCGGTGGCGCCGCATTCGATTTACACCTGCTCGCAGAAAACGCTGCAGGATGCAGCCGCGCTCGCCCGGAAATATCATGCGCCCATCCTGATTCACACCGCCGAAATGAAGAAGGAGTGGGAAGACAGCCTGAAGAACAACGGCATGTCACCGGTGCAATATCTCGACAAGATCGGCCTGCTGGGCCCGGACGTGGTGTCCGCGCACTGTATTTTCGTGGATGAGGCCGACCGGAAGACGCTGGCGCAGAAGCAGGTGGGCTGCGTGCATAACCCGTCCAGCAACATGATGATTGCCAGCGGCGTTGCTCCCGTCCCCGAGATGCGTGCCGCAGGAATCCCAGTCGGGCTCGGCACCGACGGTCCCGCCGGCAGCAACAACGATCTGGACCTGATGGAAGAAATCGATCTCGCGGCCAAGCTGGCCAAGATCACCAGGATGGACCCGCTGGCGCTGAATGCGAAGGCGGTGGTCGAAATGGCCACCATCGACGGGGCCCGGGCGCTGCACCTGGAGAAAGAGATCGGTTCACTCGAGCCGGGAAAGAAAGCTGACCTCATCCTCATCAGCCTGGACGAACCCAACGCCGTGCCGATGTACGACATCTACGCGCAACTGGCCTACGCGCTCAAGGGCAGCGACGTGGAGACCGTCGTGATCGGCGGGCATATCGTGATGCGCGATAAAAAGCTGCTCACGGTAAATGAAGAGGAAGCGATCGCGAAGGCGCGCCAGTATAAGAAGTCCATCGCCATGTCACTGGGCATGCCGTGATGCAGCGCCGGCCGGCCCGATGGGCGGGCGAGACGCCCGCCAGACAGCCGGCGGGACGGCCGGTCGCTACTGTCCCCGCGCGATCTCGGGCGCCGTGGTTGCCGGAGGCGTGTTGCGGCTGCGTTGCGTGCTGACAGCGCCGTCCACAATCATCATTCCAATCCCCGGCAGGTCGCCGCGCTGGATGCTGTCGAGCACATTTTTTCCCGCCGAGTGCTGGGCTTTGTCGATCATCATAAAGGTGGCGGGCCGGCCGGCAGCAATCAGTCCGCAGTCCAGTTTCCGGATCTTCGCGGTGTTCCCGGTGGCGAAGCAGACTGCGATCTCAGCCGGTATCTCTCCGAGCGATGCCAGCATCGCAATCATGCGCAGGATGCCCAGCGGTTGCACTCCCGAGCCCGCGGGCGAGTCCGTGCCCAGAATCACGCGGTCAAGCTGCTTGAGTTCTTTTGCGGTCCGCAACGTGAGCAAGGCGGCTCGCTCATTTCCATTGTGGACAACCTCCAACGCCCGCGAAGATTTCTCGCACAGCGTCACGATCTGATCATCGGGCAACGCGGTGTGGCCGCCGTTGATGTGCCCGATCACGTCGGCATCGGCCGCCAGCACGATGTCTTTGTCGATCAGACTGGAACCGGGAATCGAAGGGCCGCCGGTATGGATGGTGCTCTGAATGCCGAATTTGCGCGCCCAGGCCACCATCTGGCGCGCGGTGGCTCCGTCTTTCACGCTGCCCAGGCCGACCTCGCCCAGCATGGTCACGCCCGCGGCGGCCAGGTCCTTGAAATCCTCTTCGACCATTCCGTGCTCGATCACCGGGGCCCCGGCATGGATTCTCACCCCGCCGGGTCGAAAAGCCGAGAATGCACGCTGCGCAAAAATGGCCATGGCCTTCAGCCCGACGACATCTTTCGGACGTCCCGGCGTGTGCACTTCACCGGCGGAGATCATGCTGGTGACTCCGCCGTGCAGGTAGCTGTCAATCCAGCCAATCTGGTTCTGGCGCGGCGTCCAGTCTCCCGCCACCGGATGCACATGGCTGTCGATCAATCCCGGCGCCAGTGCGCTGCCTTTGGCGTCGATGATCAAAGTCGCGCCGTCAATATCGAGATCTTTTTCCTTGCCCACCGCCGCGATCTTTCCGTCGACCGCCACGACCGTGTCGGCGTCGAGAATCGGGCCGCTCCAGATCGCCGCTCAGCAGCAGACCGATATTGCGGATCAGAAGCCGGGATTGCTTCTTGACAGCCTCATCGTGGGCCATGAAGCGCACCTCTTTAGGTCGAAGGATACTGGTCTGCTTTGCGAACTCTGCGGCCTTTCCTTGCGTCCCCGGCGGTCCACCAGTCTCAACCCGCAAAAGACGCAAAGCATCGGGACTGAATTGCCGCCAAAAACCGCCAGAATCCCGCGTCCCACAAACAATGTTATAAGCTGTCTGCTGGTCCAGCCGAAGACTGACGACTGAAGACTGACGACTGTTCCAGCGGAACGCGTATGTTATCTCGCAATATCGTTTTCTGGGAAGTGGACGTCCAAGCCGATTTCATGCTGCCGGGCGGCAAGCTCTATGTGCCCGGCGCCGAAAAGTTGTTGCCGAACATTCGCCGCCTTACCGATGCCGCCCGCCAGGGCCGCGTTTTTCTGGTGTCGCACGGCTGCTTTCACACCCAAAATGACCCTGAGTTCACTACCTTCCCGCCGCATTGTGTCAAAGGCACTCCGGGAGCCGCGTTGGTCCCGGAAGGGTTAGCTGAGCGGGTTATTACTGTCCCGAACCAGCCGGACGCCACCCTGCCCGACGACCTTTCGCGCTACCAGCAGATTTTGCTGGAGAAGCAAACACTCGATATCTTCCAGACGCTGCATGCCGATGAACTGGTGAAGCGCTTCGGCCCGGATGTCGAATTTGTCGTGTTTGGCGTGGTAACGGAATATTGCGTCGGTTTCGCGGCCAAGGGTTTGCTGGAGCGGGGGCGGCGCGTGTTCGTGGTTCGCGATGCCATCGAGACCCTGAATTCCGGGGACGGGAATCGTACCGTAGCGGAACTCGAATCGCTCGGGGCCAGGTTCATCACCACCGACCAGGCGCTGCTCCTGCTCAAGGACTCGACATAGCCCGGGGTTGGGGCGCGTCGAATGGCGCTGAGGCCCGTTGCGGTTGACACTTGCCGTCGAATGGCAGTATCGTTTTGCGCACCAGACTTGGGATCGAAGTCTTCGATCTCAAACGACCGTTGTCCGTGACGACAACGAAACCAACCAAACCGCGAAGTTTTGTGGAAGACGGGCGCGAAAAGTCTTGAATGTAGACTTGGTGTCCGGGTATGGTCGCGTAATCGGGAACTTGGATTGCGTGGGGATACATCGCGTCCCGATCGCCACTCGATGGGAACCGCACGGGGGGAATTTTGATGCTTACTAAAAAGGCGCTGCTGGTGGTTTTCTGTTCGCTCGTATTTCCCATCTGCCCGCTTCTTTACGGTCAGGCCACCGGAAGCTTTTTCGGCACCGTTACGGACAAAACCGGGGCGGTACTTTCGGGCGCAAGCGTAAAGGCCACTGCGCAAGGCACCGGCATTCCGCGCGAATCGAAGACCGACGACAGCGGTCATTACCTCATGCCGTTGCTGCCCATCGGGGATTACACGATCCGGGTGGAAGCCCAGGGCTTTGGGCGCGGCCGAACAGAAGGACATCCGGCTACAGGTGGATGAGCATCGTGAACTGGACTTCGTGCTCTCTCCCGCCTCGGTCACGCAGGCCGTCGAAGTGAGTGCCACCGAGGTATCGGTGCAAACCTCGAATCCCAGCCTGGGGCAAGTGATCACTTCTCAGCAAGTCGCAGACCTGCCGTTGAACGGGCGCGACTTCGTCCAACTGGCGACGCTCACACCGGGTGTGACGCAAGAGACCAATCCCAACAGCTTCTTCAATGGCGGTCCCAGTAGCGAAGTGTCAACTCGCGGGTCCTTCTCGCTTTCGGTTGGCGGATCGCGTGCCAGCAGCACGGATTGGCTGCTCGACGGCAACGACAACAACGAACTGACTGCAGGCGGCATCTCGATTCTGCCTTCGATTGATGCCATCCAGGAATTCAAAGTACTCACCTACAACTATTCTGCGGAATACGGCACCCGAGCTGGCCCAACCGTGCTGGTAACTACCAAGTCAGGATCGAACCAGTTCCACGGTTCGCTGTTTGAGTTCTTCCGCAATACCTCGCTCGATGCACGCAGCGCTTCGCGCCGCGACTCGCGAGAAGTTCAACCTCAATCAGTTCGGCGGCGCGCTGGGCGGACCGATTCAGAAGGACAAAACGTTCTTCTTCGTCGACTACCAGGGCAAAAGACAGCGCCAGGGCATACCCTTCAACGGGTTTGTGCCCACGGATGCGATGCGCCAGGGTGATTTTTCCGCGGACCTGTACGGGGTAACGCCGTCAAGTTATAGCCAGATCCTTTACAACCCCTACACCACGCAGGTCGTAGGAGATGTTCCCACCCGATCTCCGTTCATGTGCGCGGGTTCAAGTGCAGGAACACCCATCCCGGCAAATCCCGATGGCACACAGACCGGGGGCGTCCCCTGCAATAAGATTCCAGCGAACTTGATTAGCCCGGTGGCCGCAGCTATGGTTGGCCTCTATCCGGACACCGTCCCGAGCGCCCCAAACTCAGGCTTCAACTATACGAACGTGCCGGTGAGGAAGCTCAACGAAGGCGAGTTCGACGTCCGCCTGGACCATAGTTTCTCGAGCAAGGATTCCATCTTCGCGCGCTTCAGTTACGACCAGGCCACCAACTTCGTGCCCGGTGGTTCGCCGGGGTTTGCAGCGCCCAGCGCTTTTGCCAGTACCCAGGACATCACCAACCACGGCCGCAATGTCGCGATCGCCGAAACCCACATCTTTTCCGACCGCACCATTAACCAGGTCAACGGTGGCTTTAACCGGATTTTCAACCATATTCTGTCCTTCGGCGACCGCTCCTGCGAAGCCGCCAAAGTTGGCATTCCTGGCGCCAACCTGGATAGCAGTTGCAATTCTCCTGGTGTCCCTCCCGGCTTGTCGCAGTCCACGAAAGATTGTGTCAGCTGCGGTTTGACGATTGCGCAAGTGGGCGGGCCCTACTGGGCCCTGGGCGATCGTGGTTATGCTCCCTTTCAGGGTGGTACCAACGTTTTCTCCATCTCCGATTCGCTCGACATGATTCGGGGCAAGTCACGACATCAAGGTCGGGGGTGGGATTCGAGCCAACCAGATGAATGTCCTGGCGAACGGTTTCCAGGACGGATTCTGGGTAATAACCAACTCATGGAGCAGTAACGTCGGCCACATAGCACCGGGCCTCAACGCCTCCGGCTTTGGCGGTGGCGACAACATGGCGGACTTTCTTCTGGGCATGACGGATCTGGCTCTGCATGATCAGACCTTCCAAGGGGCCACTACCGGCCGCCGCTGGAAAATGTTCCGACCCTTTATCCAGGACGACTGGAGAGTAACTAAGAACTTGACTGTGAACCTCGGCTTGGCTTGGTCTTTGGTAACGCCGGTCACGGAGGCCCAAAACCGCCAGTCAAACTTTGACTTTAACACCGGCCAGTACCTTATTCCGGGGCAGAATGCCGGTGGGTCCGCGGGCGTCAAGTTTGATAAAACCGCACTGGAACCCCGGATCGGTTTAGCCTGGAAACCCTTCGGGTCCTCGAACACCGCGGTCCGCGCCGGCTATGCCATATTCCACGATTCCGCCTGGAACATGGGCGGTCAGGGACTATGGCAAAATCCCCCTTATTACGATGAAACAGCGGGGGGATCATTCTTCTTCCCCGATCTGTGTCCGGCGGGATGGCCCGGAGTGCCGGCACCCGCCTGCGCGGCCACCTTGGCAGGTGAGCAACCGGGGCCAAACATGATCATATCGAACGGTTTCCAGTTCGCGACCGCGCCGCCGTCGCCGAGCCAGTTCGCTGGGAATGTCAACTCTCAGAACCTCGATTTCAAACAGGGACGGGTGCAGCAGTTCAACTTAAACATCGAACACCAGGTGCCAGGGGACGTCGTACTCACGGCGGGATACGCTGGATCTCGCAGCGCTCATATTCTCAGCAGCTTTCAGAACCTGAATGTGGCCTCTCCCAGCGCTTGCGGCGTCGTTCCTGGATACACTCTGGGCTGCGGCGTTCCAGTCCAGCCGTACGCTTCCTGCTTCTGTACCATCTATGGCATTCGAGACGCGGGAGCGGCCCGTTATGACTCGCTTCAGATAAAGGCGGAAACCAAGAGCGCGAGGCACGGACTGTACGCCCTTCTCGGCTACACCTACGCCCGGAACTTCGACAGCGGTTTTGCCGACGGGCTGGGTACGAACACCGGCGCCACCTACTGGCCTTTGCCCGGAGCCAACAAGGCAGATTGGGGTCTGTCGGCGGTTCAGTTGAATCACCAGTTCACCGCCAGCGTGATCTATGACTTGCCGTTCGGGAAAGGTAAGGCTTTCGGAGGCGAATGGGGCGGACCGGTCAATGCGGTGTTGGGAGGTTGGCAGGTCAATGTGATTGAAAGAATCACTTCTGGCTTTCCTCTTTTCGTGATTGATAGCACAAACGGCTCGGGGGTGTCATTCAGTAACAACGGAAACAACTATGGTCGGCCGATCCAGATCTCCGACCCGTACAAGGCCGGTCCGGTGCCGTCTAACTCCAATCCGGGATGTGCCGCGACGGTTTCACAGGGCGGCATCGCGCCCGACAAGCTGGGGCCTTCAACCGTCTATTTCAATAACTGCGCCTTTGACCACGCCCCCGCCGGGCAACTGGCGAACGTTGCCCGAGCGCCGCTCTACGGGCCGGACTTTGTAAACACCGACCTCTCACTGATCAAGCACATCCGGGCCACGGAGCGGATCGGAGTGGACTTCCGCGCTGAGTTCTTCAACCTGTTTAACCACGCACAGTACTTCCTCTCCGGCCTCGGTGCTACGGGAATGCAGGACGTAAGCTCCCAGTCCAGTTTCGGGGTAGCGAACAATACTGTGAACAATCCGCGTCTAGTCCAGTTTGCGCTTAAGCTCACGTTCTGAGGCAGGCCAAGGTTCGAGGTCTGAAGGTCATCAGGCAACAGATTCATTGCCACGCCCACAGCATGAGTGCTCGAACACTCCAGCGGCCGGGCCTGCGGTTGCTGGTGGTGTTGACTCTGCTGTGGATGGGAGTCATCAACGCATCAACCCAGGAAACGCCACCTGCGGAACTGGCCGCGACTGTCACTCCAGAAGCGCACCTGAGCCGAGGCTACGAAGCGCTTAAGCTGGACCGATATGAGGTAGCCGTCGGAGAATTCCGTGCCGCTCTCGCCGGCGACCCTGGGCTGAGCGTGCGCGCACGATTTCCCCTAGCGGTCGCGCTTTTCGAACTGCACCGATCCGATGAGGCCCGTGGTCAACTAGAACTTGTGCGCCGCGAAGTGGGCGACCATCCCAACGTCTTCTACTATCTGGGACGACTCGACCTGGACGATCACAAGTACGTCAGTGCAATCCAGAACTTGAAGTTAGCGGTAACCAAGCCTCCATTTCCGGACACCGCTTACTTTCTTGGCTACGCCTACTTCAAACAGGGCGATCTGCCGGATGCTGAAAAGTGGCTGAGGGAAGCCTCCCGGTTGACTCCGCGCGATGACCGCGTCCCCTATCAACTCGCACTGGTGTATCGCAAACTGGGACACGAGCCGGAAGCCACGAAGGCGTTGGCCCTTTCGGAGAAACTGCGCAAGCAGGATGCAGACGAGAGCCGGCTTAGGCTGGAATGCAGGCAGAAGCTCGACCAGGGCCTGCGGGATGAGGCTCGCACGGTCTGCGAACAGCTTTATGATCCGGACAACGCGGACAAGCTTACCGAACTGGGCACAATCTACGGTCAGCACGGGGATGCAGAAGCGGCCCTGAAGCCCTTGCGCCGGGCAGCAGAACTGGAGCCGAACTCGCCGCAGATGCAGTACAACCTGGCCCTGACTTACTATCAGTTGAATCAGTTCGATCCGGCCCGCAGCGCTCTGGCCAATGTATTAAAGCGCTGGCCAGACCTATTTCAGCTGAACTCTCTCTACGGGGCCGTGCTGGTAAAGCTTGGCGAGGACCTGGAGGCCTACCCGATCCTGCATCATGCCCATGACCTCAATCCGCAGGATTCCGGAACCACGGATCTGCTTTACGCCCTAACCTTCAGACTCTCCCAAAACCGCAAGAACGCTTTGCAATACTCTGATTCGTTGCGCTACCTGGAAGAAGCAGCCTCCCTGCGGCCTCAGGAGTCGGAACCGCACCGCCGCATGGCTGAAATTTACACTCTTACCCACCGTCCCGCGCAGGCCGCGGCCGAACAGGAAAAAGCCAACCACCTTACCGGCAACCCCGGCGGCTCAGAGTAAATTGCGAGAGGGAACAAGCTTTATTCATCCATCGGAGCGGGGCGATGAAGCGCGGATCGAAAGAGACCCTATGAGGAAATGCAGCAAGTTCTGGCTGGCCTTGATGTGCGTGCTGCTGGCGAGTTCCCTGGGATGGGCCGAGCGGCGCAAGGTCATCATCAACCAGGACGGTTCCGGACCGGGCGGCAGCAACATGCAGACTCTCGCGCTGCTGATTCAGTCGCCGCAGGTTGAAGTGCTGGGAATCACGGTGGTGAGCGGAAACCAGTGGCGTGACGAAGAGGTGGCGCACACGCTGCGTTTGCTCGAGATCATGGGACGCACCGATATTCCGGTGATGCCCGGCGCCGTCTTTCCGCTGGTGCGCAGCCGTGACGAAAGTCAACTCTGGCAGCAGCGCTTCGGCAAAGTGGCCTTCGCGGGCGCGTGGGACGAGCGCTGGTGGCACGAGCCCTTCATGGTTCCGCCCCTGCCCGAGGGCTTGCCCACGACCAAGCCCGCGGACGAGGACGCGGTCCACTTCCTGATTCGCAAGGTCCATCAGTTCCCTCATGAAGTGACGATTTACGAGGGCGGCCCCATGACCAATCTGGCGCTTGCCATCTCGATCGATCCGCAATTTCCCGAGCTGGCGCAACAACTGGTCTTCATGGGCGGAAGCCTCGCCCCGCAGACTGACGATCCTGAGTTTGTCAGCAATCCCCGCCACGAATTCAATTTCTGGTTCGATCCCGAGGCGGCGCAAATCGTGCTGCGAGCGCCCTGGAAGAAGATCGTCTGCACCCCGACCGATATCTCGGTCAAGACCCGCCTGACCCCGGCCATGATCAAACAGATCGACGCCAGCGGAACCCCATTGGCGCATTACATCGCCCGTTTCTACCAGACCGGCCAGGGCGGCGAATACATGTGGGACGAACTGGCAGCCGCCGCCTGGATCGACCCGACGCTGATCACCCGGCGGGAGACTCGCTACATGGCGATTGATCTGGACCGGGGCGCCGGATACGGCAACACCCTGACCTGGGCGGAGAAGGACAAGCCGAAAATCCCCGTGCAGCCGGTCGAAATCCAGTTCGATCTGGACAAAGAGAGGTTCTATCGGATGTTTATAGAGTTGATGAGCGCGCCCACGGGGACGCGCTGAAAAAGTAGCGTCGGCGTCTCGCCGGCCCGATGGGCGGGCAGGATGCCCGCCAGACACCGGCGGTACTTTCAAGCCTAGCGAGACTCTGCCCCCGGCCCCGGACTCCGCAGAGTGTACACAAACTGCCGGCTCTCGCGCCGCTCGCGCTCAACTTCCTCATCTTTGCTCTTCGAAATCTGGTTGTACCGCTGGAGCGCTTCTTCAGCTTTCGCCTTCTGTCCCGTTCGTTTATAAGCCTGAGCCAGCCGGTAGTGCGCCTCTTCCAATTGAGGACTGGCCTGGACCGCGTCCTGATAGCTGGCGATGGCACGGGAAAAATCTTTTCGCTCCGAGTACAGAACCCCCAGTTGCAGAAAACCAACCCCCAGCTTCGGATCGAGTTGGACAGCGCGTTTGAGCAGGGACTCCGATTGGGCCACGGTCTCAATATCATCCGGCCCTTTCCGCCGTTTCCATAGATTGACGCCGTAATAGTAGTTGGCCAGAGCATTTTCCGGCTGCAACTTCACAAATCGTTTCAGCCTCTCGCCCGAGCATTCCGACTGATTGGTTTCAACACTCTGTATCTTGCCCAAAAACAGGTACGGCTCGAGGTCGCCGGGATTCAGGTCGGAAGCTTCGCACAGCCGCCTTGCCGCTTGATCGTAGGAACCATTGTTGTACCAGGCCACTCCCAGCGCGACCAGCATGCGCGCGGATTGCGGGAACAGGCGATTGCCCTGGCTGAAAACTTCGATGGCCGGTTCGGCCGCGCGATGCAGCAGAAGTTCCGATCCCCAATCGAAGAAATTGGATTCAGTCGGGCCCAGTTCCGCGGCTCTCTGATATTCACGCACCGCTTCAAGAGGATTGCCCAATTTCTCGTCAATGTCCCCGAGCAGGTGATGCAGCGAGGCCTGATTTTGTTGGGCCGGGCCTGGCCCGGCATTCTCCTGTACCGTCAGCAAGGCCCGGGCACGTGTGCGCGCCTGCTGGTATTGACCCGCGTCCGCATAAGCGAGCGCCAGCAGGTAGGCATTGTCATAGTCGCCGGGCTTGACCTGCGCCGCCCGCTGCAGATACGCCAGCGATTCCTGAGGCTTGCCCTGATCGACCAGGAATTTCCCCAGGCGGTGATTGGCATCGAAGTTTTCCGGTTCGTGCTCCGCGGCCGCGCGGAGAGAGGCTTCCGCCGGACCAACCGCTGCACTCGACCCTGGCGGAAGGCTGCCGGTCGATGGCTTATCCCCAGAAACGCTCAGCGTCGCGATGTCCTTGGCCAGTGATTCCTTGGTCCGGACAATCGTATTCGAGCCATGCCCGCCGAGATTGGTGCCATCGGTGACGCCGGCCACAGTGAATTGCGGTTCATCGAAAAACTCCGGAGCCCGTTGGCCCGGCGCGGTCGCCTGCGCTGGCGAGGCTTTAGAGGATTCGAGTGTCAGGTCAAGTCTCTTGGCTTCTTTCGGTCCAATTACGCAGGGGCCGATTGTGGCCTGGCTGAATCCCGCCATCTCCACGCGCAACATATAAATTCCCTCGGCCAGCCCCGAAAAGCGATAGCCTCCGGCTGCGTCCGCGTGGGCGGACAGAGTCTGGGGGCCGTCCTTGACCTGTAGATACACGGTCGCGCCGGCGACTGGGCGGCCGGTCGCATCTCGCACCGATCCTTCCAACGTGGCAGAATGCGATGCAGGCGAACCGGCGGGATTCTGAGGCGAACCCGGAGCAGCCTGGGCTCGAATCGGGAGCGGCGTGAGCAGCGCGACCGCCAAAAGAAGGCGGGCGACCGAGACACCAGGACACCCGGATTGCAGTGCGGTCACCCGGAAACATCCCATAGGACGACGCAGAAAAGGCAATGGTAGAAACAAAACCAAGCGTTGACTATTCTAGCCGCCGGATTCAGCGTCCGCAATCGGCGTGGCGTGTCGGTCGTCGTGCAATTTGGGCAAGAACAACCCCACCCCTTGTCATTCCGAAGCCAGGTTTATCGGCGAGGAATCTGCTTGTTGACAGCAGAAAAACAACAGATTCCTCGCGCGACAATACCGCGCCTCGGAATGACAATCCTTTATCGGGAGCTTTCAACTGCCACTACCGCGTTTCAACAGGCTGAAATGCTCATGTTCCGTTTCGTGGCCGGAACCGCATATGGACCACCGATCTGGAGGAGTGGCAGTGTCCGCAGGCGAGCGTTACAATGCAAGTTCTTTTTGGCTGGCGCAATGTCTTCGCCACCGGTCGTCCAACTCCGAGGTGAATCATGAAATTCGGCCGAGTCTGGGTAGTGGCGGTGCTGGTGATGGCGTGCTTGACTTGTTGGGGAGAGGAGAAGCGCAAGATCATCATCGATCAGGACGCCGCCGGGCCGGGCGGAACCGACCAGCAATCGATGCTGCTTCTCATCCAGTCTCCGCACACCGACGTCCTCGGCATCACTGTCGTGACCGGCGACGCGTGGCTTAAATCCGAGGTGGCGCATACCCTGCGCATGCTCGAACTCGTCGGCCGCACCGATATTCCGGTGGTGGCGGGCGCCGAATATCCGCTGGTCCGCCGAAAGGACGAAACCGAACTATGGCAGCAGCGCTATGGCTACTACAGCTGGCTGGGCGCCTGGACCCCGCGGCTTTATCATCCGCCCGACCAGCTGGGCGATATGCCGGAAGGCCAGCCTACCGCCAAGCCGCTGGATGAGGACGCGGCGCATTTTCTGCTGCGCATGGTCCGCAAATATCCCCATGAGGTCACGATTTACGCCGGCGGCCCCATGACCAACCTGGCGTTGGCTATCTCCATTGATCCTGAATTTCCCAAGTTGGCGAAGGAACTGGTCTTCATGGGCGCGAGCCTGAGTCCTCAAACCACCGACCCTGAGTTCATCAACACTCCGCGGCGCGAGTTCAACATCTGGTTCGATCCGGAAGCGGCCCACATTGTGCTGCGCTCACCCTGGAAAAAGATCATCTGCACCACGGTGGATATTTCCGTGAAGACCAGAATGACGGCCGAGCTGATCAATCGCCTCAAAGCCGGCCACTCGGCAGCGGGGCAGTATGTCGTGAAGTATTCCCGCCTGTCAGGCGAATACAACTATCTTTGGGATGAGCTGGCGTCGGCCGCCTGGCTTGATCCCAGCCTGATTACGAAAACGGAAACCCGCTTCCTGGATGTTGACCTGGATCGCGGGGCGGGCTACGGCACCATCCTCAGCTGGAGCGATCAGGACAAACCAAAAATCGACGTCCAGCCGGTCGAGATACAGGTCGATCTTGATACGGAACGATTCTACAAAATGTTCGTCGACCTGCTGACTGCGCCAACTCCGCGCTAAATGGAGGCCGGGCCTCCCCGCCCGGCTGGACGGGGGGGACGCCCGTCCTCCATCACTTACTGCGTTAATTGCTGTAGAGCCTGTTGCGCCTGCGCGTGTCCGGGATGCTGTTTGAGCAGATCGAGCAGCACGCTCTTCGCCTTGTCTGGCGTGCCTTCGAGCGCATACACCCGGGCCAGGTTCAAGTAAGACTGATCGAAAGCCGGCGCAACCCGGATGCATTCTTCGAAGCTGGCCACCGCTTCATCCCGCCGTCCCGTGCGCAGGTAGAGGACGCCAAGGTTGTTCAGCGCCTCCGGGTAGCCGGGGCGCAACTTCAGCGCCCGCTGCAGATATTCATACGCCCGATTGTTGTCGTTAAGCTGGGCGAAGACCATCCCCAGGCTGTAGTTCGCCTCCGGGTCGCCGGGACCAACCGCGACTGCCCGTTCAAGCAGAATGCGCGCATCGTCCCACTTTTTTTGCTGACGATAGGCGTTGCCTAAATTTTCCAGCGCAATCAAATGATCGGGATTGAGCTTGAGCGCCTCTTGAAAATACGGAATCGCCTCGATCGTGCGCCCTTCGCGCGTTGCCAGAAGGCCGAGGTTATTCCAGGAGTTGGCCAGAGTGTCAGGATAGCTGGCCGGCAGTTTGGTCGCACGCTCGAAGTTTTCCCGCGCCTCGGGGTTCTTCTCTTGTTTCAAATAAACGCTGCCCAGCCCGTACAGTGCCTCGGCGCTCGCCGGGTCATCGCGCAGGGCCTGCCGAAATGATGCCTCGGCCTGGTCGAGATATCCTCGCTGAAAATAAATCGAACCGTAGTTGAGATAGTTGCGCTGGAATTCCAGAGTGTCGATCACACCGGGGAAAGGCAGCGCTTTCGCCAGTCTTGCGGCGGGGATTTCAGGAATGTGCTGGAAATCGTGTTCGATGTGCTCCGGGTTTACCGGACCTTGATAAACCTTGACGATTTCTCCGCTGCCATTAATAAGGAACGAGGTTGGAAGAGTGAGATCGCGATGCCGATCGAACAGATAGCGATAGAGAATGTTGTAAATGCCTGCCAGATCATCCGACCCCAGCAGGACGGGAAATGAAAGATGATGGTCGCGCGCGAGTGCCCTGACTTTTTCTGCGTCCGCCGGGCCGTCGACATTTACCGTCAAAAGCTGGAGACCCAGTCCGGTCCAACGCGAATGCATGCGGTTGAAGAGTTTCAGGTCGTCCCGGCAGCTCACCGACGCATTAGCCCAGAAATTCAGCAGCACGGGCTTGCCGCGATACGCGTCGAGAGTTCGAGTCTGATTCTTCAGGTCAGGAAGAACAACAGCGGGTGCAAACATGGGTGTGAGCAGCCAGGCTTCAACCGCGGCGGGCAGCGGCTCAACTGATTGCGGCGTGGAGGCAACCGTACCCGCACCCCGGGAGTTGAATGTCTCCATGCGTGATGGCTCGGTGCCTTCCTCCACCCAGATTCTGTGATTGATGGGAAGATCGCGGAGTTCCTGCACCAGTCCGCTGGGCCAGTGGATGGACGCCCGCACCGGGCCCTTCGCCTCTCCCAGTCCGAAGAACATTTCCTTGCTGTGCTGGGAAAGAAATCCCGATCCCGCCTGGAGCATGCGGGTTTGCCGCCCCGACACACTTTCCACGGTGATCGCGGCGCCGATGGCGTCCCGATTACTCTTGCTGCCGCGCAGGCGAAAAGCGATCGACGGAGCGAGGTCCCGCATGACGTTCTGCAAAAGCCGCAACTGCGGCCCATTGCGATTTTTCAGGAACACTTCCAGCCGCCCGTCATGATCGAAGTCGGCCAGGGCGAAAGCCCTGCCATCCTCGATAAAATCCAGGCCCACGGCGCCCGATACGTCGGAGAACGTACCGTCCCGATGGTTCGCATAGAAGACGTTGCGCTCGTATCCGCTCCACGTGCCGTCGGCACGGATGAGTTCATTGATCGCATTCCAGCCTTGTTCGTAATCTTGCGCGGGCTTGGCCTCGACCGGAGAATTCGCCACCACCTGCCTCCAGAAAAAACTGTTGAGGTCGTCGCGCGAAGGGCCGGACACCATACCGTTGGCTACGTAGAGATCGGGAAAACCATCGTGGTCAAAATCCCAGGCGTCGCTTGACCAAGCCCAGCGCCCCAGTTCGACTCCGGCGGACGCGCCCTTGTCCTCGAAAGCGTTGCCGCTGCCCCGAAACAGCGAGTTCCCCATGGCATGCTTGCGGTAGAGCGCGCGCACTTTTTCAGGCGCGTTCTTCTGAAAGGAGTCCTGGGTCGAGATGCGCGTCCCAGCCGCAGTCCACATATCGGCGACGTAGAGGTCTTCAACTCCGTCATTGTCGTAGTCGAGCCAGCACACACCCATCCCCGCGCCGATATCTTCCACTCCCAACCGCGGCGCCACGTCGGTAAAGGTGCCATCGCCCTGGTTGCGATAAAGGTTCTTCCGGCCAAAATCGTTCACCACGTAGAGATCAGGCCAGCCGTCGCGGTCATAGTCGCTCCAACCGCAGCAGAAACTGTAGCGGGTGTTGTTCTTATCGAGGCCGGCCTCGGCCGTGACGTCGCGAAACGTTCCGTCGCGCTGATTGCGCATCAGGAAGTTGGGTGGACCGTTTTCCGCGTCGTAATAAGGAGACGGATATTTGTACTGGTCCGTGCCGTGGTAATAAAGATAGAGGCAGAAATAAATGTCCAGCCAGCCATCGCGGTCATAGTCGGCCACGGCGGCGCCGGTAAATGTTCCCTGGGGAGGCCGGACGAACTGAAAAGCATCAGGTCTGGGTTGAAACTTGCCGCGACCCTGATTCACAAACAGGAGAGGCCCGCTGGTGCGCACCACGACCAGGTCCTGCCGTCCGCGATTGGTGAAGTCGGCAAACAGGGCGCACGCGGTATTTTCCAGGATGCCTACCCCGGAGGCTTCGGTGATGTCCTCGAAAGTCCCGTCGCCCCGGTTGCGATAGAGCCGGTTGGGAAGGCCGGCGGGCTGGCAAACGTACAGGTCGTCAAATCCGTCGTCGTCGATATCGCCGACGGAGACGCCGTTGTGCCCGTAGATATCTATGCCGCACGCGACATCGAGAACGCTCCGCCAGTAGTCCGCGCCGCGCAGCAACTGCGACGAATAGGATGCATTGCCGGCGAAGGCCCGCGCCGTAACGTCGGCAAAGACAGGATCGGCCGAACGGCTCTGGGTCTCGTCGGAGAGGCGCCAGCTGCGCAGCCGGAAATCGCCCCGGGCTGTCGATACCCACTCCAGTTCCCAATTCCCTACGCGTTGTTCGCGATAGAAATCCTTGCCCGAACCGACCAGTTCATATCGCACCACCGTCCGCATCCGGCTTGGAAGATTGGACGCCGAATCTGATGCCGGCCCGGCGTCGATACTTGTCACTTGGAATTCAGCAGCGATGAGCGTCGAAAAAGAAGCCATCGCGGAGCGCAAGTCCGCGAGAAAGGCTTCCTTCGCCAGGGCAGGCTCGCGGGCAAATTTGTTTTGGCGGATTTCAACCGCCGGTCCGGGGCGCGCCAGCCGCGATTCGACCGGACGGAACGAAGATCCCGAAAAATCGGGAGCAAGAGCTCTTTCCACCGCCTGCGCATCCTGCGGAGACCGTAAAAAGCCCGCGCTCCATTCCGCCAGCATGGCGGCAATCTGATCGTGGTATTTCTCGGTGACGAAGTCATCCAGGCCCGCTTGCGTCTTGAGCAGCGTGGCTTCGAGCGGCAACTGGGCGCGATACTTCGGATGCAGATGGAAATCGGCGGCGGGTGACGGAGTGGGTGAATCGGAAGCCTGCGCGAAAGGAAAGGCCAGGCCGCGAAAACCCGCTGGGACTAAAGCCGCGGAGGCTCCCTGACAGCACCGGATCAGAAAATCGCGGCGGCTGGAGTCCGCTGGATCATGAATGGGAAAAGATGCCGCCTCTTCCCTGCCCGACTCAGACTGACGCCCCTTGGACATTCAGGTGTGAACCCGAAACTAACACCCTCGCCAAAACCGGTCAAGGTTGGCACTCGGGCGGCGGGAGGATGCTGTGATCTCAGGCGCAATCTCCACAAGCCACGTGGGGACAGCCGCCCCCGGCTGTCCGGCGAAGCGAACCTTCGCTGTGGGGTCTAGCTTCCGGCGAACACCGGGTCGAGCTCCGCTCGACTGGACAGCTGAGGACTGCTGTCCCTACGTGGTTCGGGTGAGAACATCTGGTTTCGCCTACGCTGGCTGCGCGGGGACATCCTTCAGGCTTTTCCGTATCAGCCAGAACACCGTTGCCAGCATTCCGAGCCAGCCCAGGAAACTTACGACAGCGGCGATTTTCGTATCGTACTGCAGCACGCCCAGGTTGGAGAAAATGGTGTGCCAGTCGTGCTCCACGTAATCGGAATCGCCGGCGGTGACCAGCGGCAAAAGCATGGCGCGCGCGTCTGCCATGTAGGTTGCGGTGTAGAGCCAGTTCTCGAAGAAGAAGAATGAGCAGAAAGCGAAAGCCGTCGTCTGTCTCTGGCTGAAGAAGTACGTCGCCAGCAGGAGTGGCACCAGCCATTGCAGAATGGTGCCTCCCCAGAGTCCGAGCGTGGGACCAAACCAGCCGAATAAAAGATGTCCGCCTTCGTGGACCACCAGGTTGGCCATGTCGATAAAGAGGAAGGCGCCGTGCCGGCTGAAAGCGTAGATCAGGAATCCCACATAGAAGACTACCCAGGCCGCGACGCTGTAGCGCGAGGTGGGCCGCCAGTCTTGCGCCACATATGCTTTGCAAGTACTCGCCCATCCGCCGGATTGTAGCTGGATCGCGCTCCGCGAGACAGGTTACCGCAGTGCTCCTGCGTCGGAGCATCGACGATGCCCTTCTGAGTAGATTCATCACGCGACGTTCGAGACGTATAATCACGCCTGCGCTTGGTTCCGACGGCTATATGTGGATGAAAGCTCATCAATGGATCGTCACCCTGGGGCTTCTGGCCCTGGTGCTGGCGGCTGCCGTGGGCCTGATTTTCACTCGTCAGGCGGCAGAGTCGACCTCCAGCATGTCGCCCGGGCGCAGGCCTCCGATCGTGAATGAGCAGCCGCTGAAGACGGCCCGCGCCATGGCTCCTCTGGCCGCGGACTGGGATGAGCAGCGATTTTCCCGTCAGGCCCTCAAACTGGCCGACCATGCCGTGGACATCGCTTTCAGTTACGAGATGCGTCAGGCCATCGAGCATCCGGCCCCGCCCACGCCCGAGAGCAAGAAACTCTACGCTCAGGCCCACCAGGGCGAATCGGCGGTCAAAGCCGATCAGGACAGGATCGACCAACTCCAGAAGCAACTGGCCAGCGCGAAAGACGATCGCGGTCGTGGCACCTTGCAGCAGCAGATCGACCTGACCAAGGCCCAACTGGAACTCGACCAGGATGAGCTGGACAACGTCAAAGGCGAGCTGATCCGTTCCGGGGCTGACCGTCTCAGCCGGATTCAACGTCAGTTCAACCGTCACGAGGCCACCCAGAAGGAGTACGAGACCAGCAATCCTCAGGCGGGCGCCGCCAATACGAACGCCAGCCCTCAAACTGGTTCATCGGCGGCTATCGCCCAGATTTCCGCCTGGATGGCCTTACGCGGAAAGATGACGCAATTGCAGCGAGCCCTGGATGAAGCCCGCCAGGCCGGGGACGGCCTCAAGCAAAACCGCCTGGGGCTCCAGACCCAGGTAGCCATGGAAGTCTCCAACAAGGAGGCGATTGCGCAAAAGGCCAAAGACCAGCTCGAGGCCACATCCGGCGACGGCAGCAATGGCGCCAACGGCGCGGCCTCGGCCATCACTTCCCTGCACCAGATTTCTGTCGACCAGAAAGACCTTAGCGATCTCGACAAGCGCATTCAGGACCAGGACGATCTGGCCACGGCGTATAGCAGCTGGATTGATGTCGTCAAGGTCCGCCAGCGCGTGGTTGAGCACCAGTTGCTGCAATCCGCGATGTTGATTTTGCTGGTGATTTTCGGCGTCTACCTGGGCGATCGCCTGGTCGATCATTTCTTCGTCGGACTGGCGGTGGAACGCACCCGCCTGCACACCTTGCGCGGGGTAATTCGTTTCTCGGTACAGGCGCTGGGCCTGGCCCTGATCATGTTCATCCTGTTTGGCCTGCCCAGTCAGATGTCCACGATCCTTGGGCTGGCGGGCGCCGGGCTGACCGTGGCCTGCAAAGACTTCATCATGGGATTTATCGGCTGGTTCCTGCTGATGGGCCGCAACGGGCTTCGGGTGGGCGACTGGGTTGAGATTGATGGAGTGGTGGGCGAAGTCGTCGAAATCGGCCTGCTGCGCACGGTACTGCTCGAAACCGGAAACTGGACGGACAGCGGACACCCCACCGGCCGCAAAGTCGCGTTCGTGAACAGTTTCGCGATCGAGGGTCACTTCTTTAACTTCTCAACCACCGGGCAGTGGCTTTGGGATGAAGTCGAAATTCTGGTGCCGGCCAGCCAGAATCCTTACCCTATCATTGATGCCATCCAGAAAATGATCACCGAGCAGACCCAGGCCAACGTGCTGGCCGCCGAACAGGAATGGCAGCGCGCCGCCAGCCGCTACCGGGCGCAACCCGTATCGGCGGCCCCGGCCGTGAGCCTGCGTCCCACCAGTTCCGGAATCGAAGTGCACGTGCGCTACATCACGCGGGCCGGCGAGCGGCACGCCACGAAAACCAAGTTGTACCAGGCGTTGGTGGAGTTGCTGCACGGGCGGCAAAAGGATTCCGCGCCCGCCGCCAGCGCGCAGACCGCTCGCTAGAAATCGCGCTCCGTCGAGCGGCCACCTCTCTGCGCCGCCTCCTTTAACAGACCCTTTTTCGTCGCAGCCGGCAAGTGCGAGCCCTGCAGGACCTCGCGCACCAGGGCAGGGGGCAACGACCGCGAAAATTCCAGCGCCCGGCTCAGCGGTGTCTTGCCGTTGCGCAACAGGGCAATGCGGATTTCCCGCCGCGGCGACCACTTGGCATGATGGCAGACCGCCCTGACGAATGCTTCCGGGGCATTACGGCGCATCAGCGCCTTGATCACCGCCGATTCAGTCAGGCGGGAATTCTGCAGCGCGGCATGAATCACGCGCGGCTCCGCATCGAGCAGGAGGACCGCCGCCACTCGTCCCGATGCCCGATGCGCCAGCGCAAGCCGTTCTCCTTGCGAGAGTCTTTCCAGCCGGTTGATGAGAGACTCTTCGGCCGCCATTTTGATGTCGGCGGGAACGACCGGCATAAGCGCCACTTGCATGAGATCGAAAGTGAACAAGTGCCGGACCATGGGGACGGAAATGTGCCGCGGGGTGCGGGGATGTTCGACCAGGGCCAGCTTCACCTTGCGACTCTTCATGACGCCGCGGTTCCGGCTCAGGCGGTCGAGCACCTGGGTGGGCAAATCGCTCTGTTTCAAAAGGACCAGCGCAAGATCTTCGGCTAAGCGCGGAGTCAGATGCCGCTTCCGCCAGAACGTCTGGAGACACGCTGCGCACAGCCTCCGGGAGAGAAAACGGGGAGTCTTCCGCAATGGCACGAGCGCTGGTTGAAGGTTCGAGAGACATGAGTGTTAACCGCCAGCCCAAAGGCAACTCCCAAACTATTTCGCTGCGGCCTGGCGCGCCATTTCCAGCGCGCCTCGAACCGGCTCAATTACGCCGGGATTGAGGGCCACATCGGGCTGCACCGAACGCAGGCCATTGTAAAAAACCTGGCGCACCAGCGCGGAACTGCCAAAGACACCGCCGGACATGGCCGCCCGGACCGCGCCAGAATCCGGAAAGAGGCGTCGGACAACGATCCCCGCCAATTCCGCGAGCTGCGAGCCGGCTCGGGCCAGGACCTCGCGCGCGCTGCGATCGCCGGAATCCGCCAAGGCCAGCACGGCAGGAAACAGCGCGGCAAAATCCGGAGAGGGCGTGGCGTTTGCCGCCAGCACCAGACTCTCGCGAGTTTTGAGGCCCCACGATTTCATCACGCCCAACAGCAGAGGCGCATTCTCATCCTGATTTTCGTCCCAGGCACGCAGGGCTGTGGCCACGGCGGCGTGGCCGATCCAGTGGCCGGATCCCTCGTCCGAGATGGCGAAGCCCCAACCGCCGGCGCGCGCAGTCTGACCGTCGCGGCTGCGTCCGTAGGCGATCGACCCCGTGCCCGCAATCACAATCACGCCTGGTCCGCTTCCGAAGGCAGCTTCGAGAGCGATCACGTTGTCTCCGACCACTTTGATTTGCGAGGTCTCGATTTCCCCTGGCCCGGCTTCGCCTGAAATGATCTCGGCTATGATCCCTCTTACCACTTCGCTGATCTCGGGTCGGGCCGCGCCCGCCAGTCCGACGCAGACTCTGCCGATCTCAGCCGGCTTGAGATTGGCCACCGTGCAGGCTTGGCGAATCGCCACAGCCAACGCTTCGCGTGCTTGCGCTTCGCCGACCCGGACCAGGTTGCTGGGCCCTGCAGTCCCCGTCCCGAGGACCGAAGTTTCGTCGCCGACCAGGCAGGAAGTCTTGCTGCCGCCGCCGTCGATGCCAAGGAAGATGGCCACGAGCGTATTTCTACCATAAGAGTTTGTTTTCTCATCCGGCACCGAAGTACCAGCAATTCGTGGTGATTTTCCAGAAGATGAGCTTGACGAGGTAGGTACCTGGAGGGCAGATCGACAGAGCTTAGCCCGCAAAGCCCGCTACTCTGGGATGGCATCATTCGGCGAGGGCGGGATGCCCTCGCGACAGCCGGCAGGATGCCGGCGCTACAGTATGGTTCTGGACAAGCTTGATCTCGCGATCATCGCGCTCTACCTGGCTGGAATCACCCTATTCGGATTGCGCTTCCGCAAAAAGCAGCGCACCCTGCGCGATTACTTTCTGGCCGACCGGAATATTCCCTGGTGGGCGATTGCGCTTTCCATCGTCGCGGCGGAAACCAGCACCCTGACCATCATCAGCATTCCGGGCCTGGCATACGACACCAATCTGACATTTCTGCAGGTGGTGATGGGATACGTGGTGGGGCGTTTCATCATCAGTTTTGTCCTGCTGCCTCACTATTTCCGTGGCGATCTCTACACCGCGTACGAACTGATCGAACGCCGCTTCGGCAAGAAACTGCGCTCGCTGACTGCGGGCCTTTTCCTGGTAACGCGCGCGGCAGCTGAGGGAGTGCGGGTATACGCTGTTTCGATCGTGGTGGCTATCGCGTTGGGAACAGGAGAGGTCGCATCCATCGCGATCATCACCGCGCTGACGCTGGTCTACACCTTCGAGGGCGGATTGGCGGCGGTGATCTGGACCGATGTGGTGCAGACGGTGATCTACGTCGGTGGAACGCTGGTGGGACTATTTACGATTCTGCATCTCGTTCCCGGAGGCTGGCCGGCGATTCACCATCTGGCTGAGAGCGCGGGCAAGCTGCAGGTATTCGATTTCACCCCCGACTTCTGGAAGCCCTACACATTCTGGGCCGGACTGATCGGCGGGGCCTTCCTGACCACTGCCAGTCACGGGACCGATCAGCTGATTGTGCAGCGCCTCCTGGCGGCCCGGAGCGAGCGGCAGTCGGTGACCGCGCTGCTTTCGAGCGGAGCGGCGATTCTGTTCCAGTTTGCCCTGTTCCTCATCGTGGGCGTCATGCTGTTCGCGTTTTATCACGTGCCGTCGGTAACTTTCGGGCGAGCCGACAGGATCTTCCCGACTTTCATTGTCAGCCAGATGCCGCACGGAATTTCGGGACTGCTGATCGCGGCCATCCTGGCGGCAGCGATGTCGAACCTGAGCGCCGCGCTTAACTCGCTTTCGTCCACTTCGATCATTGACTTCTATTTGCAACGTTATCCGCAGACGGACGAACGCCGCAAGATTCGGCTGTCGCGCATGGCAACCCTGTTCTGGGCGCTGCTGCTGTTCGGGTTGGCGGTGCTTTCTCTACACAGAGTCGGACGCGTCATCGAGGTGGGATTGCAGATCGCATCCGTGGCTTACGGGGCGTTGCTGGGAGTCTTTCTGCTGGGAGTGCTGACCCGGCGGGCCAATCAGTCGGGAGCCATGGTGGGGATGCTGTTTGGGTTCGTCACTGAATTGTATATCTGGCTTTTCACCCGAGTGCCTTGGACCTGGTACGTGGCGATTGGAACTGTGGTTACGTTCGGGGTGGGGTACGGGGTCAGTCTGATGATGAGAGAAAGGGTTCTAACGGCAAAGTAAGTCGGAGTGGGGGGCGGACACTCTTGTCCGCCGCTTTTGACCCTTTTTATAAGTCTATCGATCCTGGGTCAAACAAGATCAACGTCAAAGGCGTCGGACAAGAGTGTCCGAACCACACTTGGTTCGTCCGTATATACTTTCCCATCCTGTTATGGCCCGGCCCACCGAACTCGCGCGCGATCTTCGGCTGAGCCATGCCAGCGCGATTGTGGTGGGCACCATCATCGGCAGCGGCATCTTCCTGGTTCCGGCCGAGATGATGCAGGCCGCCGGATCGGCCAAGCTGGTTTACCTGGCCTGGCTGGTGGGCGGCCTGCTATCTTTCTTCGGAGCACTGACCTACGCCGAACTTGGTGCCATGAAGCCGCAGGCCGGCGGCGAGTATGTTTACATTCGCGACGGCTACGGGCCGCTGGCTGGATTTCTTTATGCCTGGACCTGGTTCCTCATCGCCAAGCCGGCATCGATTGCAACGCTGGCCACCGGCTTCGTGCGCGTCCTGGGAAACTTCCCTGCCCTCAGCTTCTTCGCGCGCAACATCGTTTCTGGCCCCCTTCCGATTACTTACGGACAGCTGGTCGCGGTCGCAGCGGCCACATTGATTTCCATCCTCAACTACATCGGGATCAAGAAGGCGGGCGACTTCCAGCTGGTGTTCACTTTTTTGAAGGTTGCCATCATTCTCAGCATCGTGGTCATCGGTTTCAGCTACAGCGGCGGCAGCTGGCAGAACTTCGCCAGCAGCTTTACCGGCGCCAAAGGCGGCATGGCCGGGTTCATGGCCGCGCTGGTGGCCGCGCTCTGGGCTTACGACGGATGGAATGACCTGAACATGGTCTCCGGAGAAATCAGCCATCCGGAACGCAACATCCCGCGAGCCCTGATCTTTGGCGTGGCGCTGGTGGGCGTCCTGTACATGCTGGTGAATGCGGCGGTGCAGTATGTGCTGCCGGCGGGGGCCATCGCGGTTTCGCCGCGGCCAGCTTCCGATGCCATGGCGGTGGTGCTGGGAAGCCTGGGAGCGGGTATGGTGTCAGCCGGCATGGCGCTTTCGATGCTCGTGGCCATGAACGGCACGGTCATGAGTGGCGCCCGCGTGCCTTACGCCGTGGCACGGGACCGGTATTTCTTTTCCGCGCTGGCGGAAGTGCATCCCCGTTTCCGTACCCCCTCGGTGGCGATTGTTGTGCAGGCCGTGCTGGCGATCGTTCTCCTGCTCTTGGGAGGCAGCTTTCGGCAGTTCTTTTCGCTCGCCATCTTCTCCGAGTGGCTTTTCTACATGATCGCCGGCACTACCGTGTTCGTGTTCCGCCGGCGCGACCCGCAGGCGGTCCGTCCCTATCGGGTCTGGGGATATCCCGTGGTCCCGGCCCTCTTCGTTCTGGCTTCGGCAATCCTGCTGTACTTTACCTTCCGAGACAATTACCCCAATTCCGCCATCGGTTGCCTGGTGATTCTGGCCGGCATACCTGTCTTTTATGGTTTTGCCCGGAAGCGATCGGCGGATGCCTGAATTTCCACGCCGCACGCTGGTTTTCAGGCGATTTTCATTTCGACATTACGAGGGTTACTGAAGGACACCCACGCCGGGCACGTTTACCCTTCGTGCTTTCTCCCGTAGCTTAAAACCTCCACCCGGTGCATTCCCCCCAGGCTCGGGTCCCAAATTTTGGAGTTCATTGCATGGCTACGTCCGCAGGCTTTCAATTAGGGATTCTGCCGGAGCGCAAGATGGATCGGCGCGCGCTGGCGGTCAGTTACGGCTTCTTGATCTTTCTGATCATCGTAATGATCAACATCGGCTGGATCTGGCCGGACAGCCTGAATATCAGGCGGCAGTATCACGTCACCGAATTGATCCCGATGCCCAGCTTGCAGCCTAAGCCCCTGAAGATGAAGACTCCGCCGCGCACCCTGCGGGCCAAACTGCTGCCCAAGGCGCCGGTTTTTGAGGCTCCCAAGCTGACCGTACCGCGAGAGATTCGCGCGCCCCGGCCGGAGCAGCCGGAAGTGGCGCCGCCCAAAATTGAGGTCAATCGCTTCACCCCTGCGGTGGTCAAGCAGGTAACCGGAGGAGCCCGGCCGACGCTGATCGTCCATACCGGCGAGTTTGGCAGCTCGGCGACGCCCACCGTCAATGCTCCGATCCAGAAGGTACAAACCGGCGGTTTCGGCGATCCTGAAGGACTTAAAGGCGAGGGCAAGCCTAACGCACATCTGGTGGCCGCCAGCACGGGTTCGTTTGATCTGCCTCCGGGAGCGGGAAACGGCAACGGAGCGGGCGGCACCAAAGGCATTAAGGGAACCATCGCCAGCGCCGGTTTCGGCAACGGAATTGCACAAGCCGGACAGGGCGACGGTCGCAGCAACGGTCGCGGAGCCACGGTTCAGACCGCCGGCTTTTCGACCCAGCAATTCAGCCAGGGTACGGGCCGGCCCCAGCAAGCAGAAAGTGGACCAGCTACGACACCTGTGGAAATCATCTCCAAACCCAATCCGGTTTACACTGAGGAAGCCCGGCAGCTCAGGCTGCAAGGTGAAGTACTATTGGAAGTATCGTTCGGCGCCAATGGGCAGTTGCACGTGAATCGCGTAGTGCGCGGTTTGGGTCACGGCCTGGACGAAGCCGCGATCTCGGCCGCCAACAAGATGCGGTTCAAGCCTGCCCAGCATTACAATCAGCCTATAGATTCAACGGCGATTGTGCATGTGGTTTTCCAGCTGGCGTACTAAGCACGAGAGAGAGGATTTGAGTTATGCGTACTTGGAAATGGATGATCACCGCTTCCCTGCTGATGGCGTTCAGCGCGATGGCGCAGCAGACGGCTGCACCGGCTTCGACCTCCGAAGCGCCCATGCCGTCGGCGCAGCCCGCCTCGAGCTCCGCTCCGGCCGAGGTGCCGGCCGCGCCGCTGCAGAGCGCTCCGCAGCCGGCGGCGGTCACGCCCGCACCCGCTCCTATGGGCGCTCCCACCACCATGGACCAGGTGGTCGACCGGGCCATTTTGCGCGAGCACGCCCTCATCACTTTCCTGCAGACTCGCACCCCTCTGGTTGAGACTTACCTGCAAAACCTGAAGCTCGACCAGCAAATGGGGCCGTCGCCCCGCGAGGACCACTATTTCTTCGGCCGCCTGGACCTGAGCGATTCGGTGGACCGGCAAGACTATCTCTCGAAGGATTCGAGTTTCCAGGGCCGCATGCTGGGCGGAGTGACCAAGCTGTTCAAATTCGAATACAAGCCCATTGGCTTTTCCTGGATGATCTTTGCCGACCGCGACGATTTTGACCGCGCCCACTACGATTTCAAGTACGTGCACCGCGAATTTCAGGGCGACGTGCGCTGCATCGTGTTCGACGTGACCCCCAAGAAAGATGCCGGCAAGGGCCGCTTCCTGGGCCGCATCTGGGTGGAAGACCAGGATTACAACATCGTCAGGCTCAACGGTACTTATGCGCCCCGGCCCCGCAATGCCCAGTTCTTCCACATGGACAGCTGGCGCCTGAATCTGATTCCGGGCTATTGGATTCCGACTTACATCTACAGCGAAGAGGGAGATTTCAGCTCCGGCTCGAAGGACAAAATGGCCTTCAAGGCGCAAACCCGAATC
Source organism: Terriglobia bacterium (assembly GCA_963734455.1). GTDB lineage: Bacteria > Acidobacteriota > Terriglobia > Terriglobales > Acidobacteriaceae > JAIQFF01. Next base: position 824,155 of record CAVTHC010000003.1, on the reverse strand, counting down.
TGGGGTTATGACCTGAAGAAGAACAACAAGGAAGACGAACTCACCCAGGTGCTGGTGGACTCGAGCGTAAAGGACGAAAGCCCGACCGCGCAGGACGCTTCCCCATTGCAGGCGCAGCGGGAATGGCAGCAGCAGGCGGAAGACAACGTAGTCGAGCGCCTGCAAAATGCCGGTTTGCTCGCCCCTCAGGGTGAAGTCGACAAGATCCTCATGACCGTGGTTACGAATCTGGAAGTGACCAACAATATTGAACTGCCGCGTCCGGTCCGCACCCGGGTGATGCTGACCTCACCGCTGGAGACTTTCAGCGTGGGCAACACCATCATCATCAGCCGCGGACTGATCGACGTCCTGCCCGACGAAGCCAGCCTGGCCATGGTGCTTTCGCACGAACTGGCGCACATCGTCCTGGGACACAACCTGGGCAGCCGTTACGCCTTCAATGACCGTATGCTCTTCTCCGACGAGTCAACCTACCAGAATCTCGGATTCAGGCACGTCCCGGAAGAAGAAGCCGCGGCCGACAAGAAGGCCATCGATATGCTGAAGAACTCGCCCTATGCCCAGAAGCTGGACTCGGCCGGCCTGTTCCTGAGAGAGCTGGGCGAACGAGGTCCGGCTCTTTCCGCGCTGCTCACGCCTCATCTGGGTAACAGCCTCACCAATGCCCAGGGCGGCGTCGAACGCATGGCAGCGCTGATGACGAATGCGCCCGCTCTCGATCCCAACAAGCTGGACCAGATTCCGGCGTTGCCCCTGGGCGGACGCGTCAAGCTGAATGCCTGGGATGACCACGTGGAACTGATCAAGACTTCGCCGGTAGCCATCACTTCAGCCCGCGACAAAATGCCGTTTGAGGTGACCCCCTTCTTCCCGCGCCTGGCCCGCTACGGAAACGGCACAAACCCGGGATCGACCACAGCCAACGCCACACCCAGCAATTGATCAAAATGGAGGACGGGCGTCCGCGCCCGTCTGCCGGTAGCTATTAAACGACGCTGAAGAAAACGCAGGCCGGAATCGGAAGCAATTCCGAGTTCCGGCTTTCGTGTTTATGGGTTCGGCAGTTATTTAGCCCACGCCTCTGGACAGGATGGCCCATTCCGGCGTCAACCCTAAGGTGTGCAGTAGAAGATTCGCGCCGGCAGTATATTCAGGAATTGGAAATTTTGCCGTACGCTGCCAAAGCTCGACTTCAAATACGGCAGCACGGTCTTGGTAAATTGATAGACCAGCAAGGCACCCTCGGGATGAAGCACCTGGCGGGATTCCTGCATCACTTCCGAGCGGACGGCATGCGGCATGGTGCTGTAAGGAATGCCGGAGATGATGTAGTCGGCGCAGGGCAATCCCAGTTGCGCCAGAACCTTGCGGACATCCGAAGCCGAAGCGTGCACCGCATGGAAGCGGGGATCCACAATTTCTTCCTGCAGGAAGCTGACGAACTCCTCGTTCAATTCCAGGGCCAGCAGAACCGCGTCCGGACGCATGCGCTTGAGAATTTCCTGGGTAATGGTTCCGACGCCCGGCCCGTACTCCACGATCACCCGGGCTTTGTCCCAGTCCACCTGGTTCAGAACGTCATTCACCAGAAATCGCGAACTGGGGATGAGCGAGCCCAGCATGGCGGGAGACTTGAAGAAATTGAGCGCGAACAGAAACCGGCGAGATGAAGCGGGAGCGCGGAGCACAGCAGTTTGCGATTTCGACATCCCTGATCACCCTTTATTTTTCCGATCGGTACCGTCACTTCAACCATACACTGGACGGCTTTCGGAGTCGTACATTTTTAACCGTACTTCAGTTGCCGGAAAAGGGTACTTTCGTCACTTCGAAATTCCGCCCTGGGACTCTCGGCACCTTGCTGCGATTCCTCCCTTCCGACACAATTGAGACTTAACTGGAAAATCAGCCGTGAGGAACGAGGACTTCGCCGTGCGAAGCTGGGCCGCTACATTCCTGAAATTGCTCTGGGGAATTTTCCTGGTCCTTACCTCGATCTATTGCCTGCTGGCGTTCCTGCCGTACACCTATTTTGCCCTGATCAAGGCCCCCGCTTATTCCTGGATGCCCTGGTTTGCGCAGCATCACAGGCCTCTGTATTGGCTGGCGCTGCTCGCGGCCGCGACCGCGAGTCAATTGGGAAAAAAGACACGCGCCGATGCCCTGCTGTTTGCACCTCTGGCGCTGGCGGGAATCTACCTCGCCCTTCGGCCCTTCATGCCCACCCTGCAAAATAATTGGGCCGCGTACTGGTGGAGTTTGATTGCCTTGTTGCCGCTGGCAATGACCGCGGCCTGGGACTTGCGCCTGCATTGGCCGGACGCAAAGAACGAGCACAAGGATATTTCCCTGCTGGAATATTCCAGTGGAACCGTGGTGGCGATTGCCGTGGCCCTGATCTACGGGGCCGGCGCGGCTGTGCACAGCCACGCCGAGAAAGTTCCGCTCAATTTCGGACTGGGCAGGCTGGAAATCATAGCCTGGAGCTTGCTCTCGCATGTTCTGGTGGCCATTGTCGTGATCTCGGCCCTGAACCTTGTCCGTCTGGCCACCCGGCATGCCAGCCGTCCCACCAGCTTGCGGCTGGTTCTGAACGGATTAGCGATTGCCCTGGTGATTGGCACCGTGCTCGATCATTTCCTGGCGAGTGCTCTCAGCTTCGAAGGCTGGGCGGCCCACCTTTACGCCGGTCTCTTTGCTGTCACGCTCACGCTTTTCTTCGGCTATCTGGTCTCGCCGTTCCTGGCAGCCGGGGAGGCGCCGGCTGGACTGTCCAAATTCCCGCTGCGGTCGATGCTTCTGCCTTTTGCCGTGGTTCTTTGCGGGCTGGCGGTTGTCATGCCAACCATCATCGGCGGAGGTGACTGGAACGGAGTGCAGCAAAGCACCTTCACCATATTTTTCTGGATCGTCCTGAGCCTCTGCGTTTACACCCTGCGGCCGCGTCGTCAAAGGTATTCCGCCGCCGCCGTGGTCGCGGTGCTGTTACTGGCCGGGTTCACTTACAAGGCCTTGCAGGCCAGCGAGATCTTCTGGGCCCGCGCCCTGGGTTCGACGGATGATGATGTAGCGCGCGCCATGGAAACATACGCCGGGCAGGACACTTCTTTTCAGTTGGCCCACCATATTCTGGGCAATAGCCGCGAGCTGCCCTGCGGAGACTTGTGCCGGATCCTGCGGCAGTACACCAATATCCGTGACGCCGAGGCCAAGACCGACGTTGACCTGGTGGACGACCTGGCTCCGACGACGGCCCAGCGTCCGAATATTTTCATCCTGGTCATCGACTCCATGCGCCCGGATTACCTGGGCGCTTACAACCCCAAGGTGGACTTCACTCCCAACCTGGATGCATTCGCGCGCGAAAGCATTCCGCTGCGCAACGTGTTCACCCAATATGCCGGCACCACGCTTTCCGAACCTGCCATCTGGTCAGGCGTCATGCTGCTGCACGCCCACTACATGCAGCCATTCTCCCGGGTAAACGGTTTGGAGAAGCTGGCGAACACTGACGGCTATCAAATGGTGGTCAGCTACGATACCGTGCTGAGCCAGATCCTTTCTCCGTCCGACAATCTGACCAAGCTCGATACCGACAAACCCCTGTGGAATCGTTTCGAAGCCTGCTCCACGCTGGGGCAACTGGAGAAGACGCTCGACGCTCGCACGGATGCAAGCCGCCCAGTGCTGTTTTACGCGCAGCCCATGAACGTCCACCAGTTTGCCCGCAACGACCAGCCCATGGGCAACGATCCCGAATGGCATGTGCGTCCGGGGTTCAACGATCGCATCGCACACGAGGTCCACCAGGTGGACGGATGCCTGGGCAATTTTTTCGCCTATCTTAAAGCGCATGGCCTGTACGACGAGAGCATTATCGTGGTGACGTCGGATCACGGAGACGCCACCGGCGAGTTTGGGCGGCGCGGGCACTCCATTTGGATCTTCCCCGAAATCATGCACGTGCCCCTGATCGTGCACCTGCCGGTGAGCATGCGCAGCAAGCTGCTGTACGATGACAATCGGCTCTCCGCGCTGACCGACATTACGCCATCGCTCTACTATCTGCTGGGGCACCGGCCGATTCGATCCAACCCGCTGTTCGGACGTCCGCTGTTTGCGGAAACCCGGGAAGAACTGGACAGGTACCGCAGGACTGAACTTTTTCTGGCCTCCGATGAGCGCGCGGTCTACGGCTTGCTGGCCGATAATGGAAGGTTCCTGTATACGACGTATGACTTTCCCGCGGAGAGCTTTCTGTTTGACCTGAGCCAGGACCCGAACGCGGAACACAACCTGTTGACCAAGCCGCTGCAGGAAGAATACGCCCAGCAAGTGATCGAGCATCTCCACGGGGTAGCAGACTTTTACGGATACAAACCCGGAGTGGGATCGCTGCTGGCAGCCGCGCACTAGATTTTGGAGGACGGGCGTCTCGCCCGTCTTGCGCTAGAAGTCAAAAGCCTAAGAGCTCTTTCCCTTCCCCTTGCCCGGCAATGCCGCCGGGTTCTCGTGGATGCGCTCGCGGAATCCGCCTCGCAGGCCGCTGGCCAGCGACACGCTGGACTCGCCGAACTTGTCGCGCAGCCGGTCGGCGGCCGACAAGGCCTGCTGCCAGCGCTGGCGGCGTCCGTCTTCCAGCAGGTCTCGCTGCCCGGCCTGGGCCTCGAACGACGAGGCCTGCACCCCGAGCAGCCGCACCTGTGCGCCCTTACGCCAGTTCTCTGCGAAACAGCAGGCGGACTTGCTCGAAGATTTCAGTGTCGAGTTGAGTCGGAGACGGCAACGTATGGGCGCGGGTAATGGTGGTGAAATCCTTGTAGCGCAGCTTGAGCTGGAGGGTGCGGGCATACAGCCCGCCTTCGCGCAGGCGGCGACCCACCATTTCTGACAGGCGCATCAGCGTCGCTTCCAGCTGCTCCGTGCTGGCGGTGTCTTCGTTGTAGGTATGTTCGTGGCTGATCGACTTGGGATCGGTATCGGCCCCGACTTCGCTGTCAAACCAGCCGCCGGCATCTTCGCCCCGGGCTTTTCCCGCCAGCGCCAGCCCCCATTTTCCAAAGCGTTCTTCCAGGAAGGCCTCATCGAAACGACTCAGGTCTCCGACCTTATGAATGCCCAGGCCGTGCAGGTTTTGTTCGGTGACTTTGCCGACGCCGGGAATCTCGCGCACGTCGAGCGGCGCCAGAAAATTCGCTTCCTGTCCGGGCACAATCCAGAGGACGCCGTTGGGCTTGGCCCGGGCCGAGGAGACTTTCGCGATGAGACGCGAGATACCGATCCCGATCGAGCAGTTAAGCCGGGTCTCGGTTTTCATCCTCTGGTGGAGCAGGTGGGCAGCGCGCAGCGGCGGGCCGTGCAGCCGTTCGGTGCCGGTCATATCGAGATAGGCTTCATCAATCGAGGCCATTTCGACCTGGGGCGAGAACGAGTTCAGCACCTGGTGCACTTTTTCGGAGCATTCCCGATAGCGGTCGGGATGGCCGTTCACGAAGATAGCCTGCGGACACAGCTTGGCCGCCGTACGCAGCGGCATGGCAGAGTGCACGCCAAACTTGCGGGCTTCGTACGAGGCTGCGGAAACCACGCCGCGCTCATCGCGCTGCCCGCCCACGACTACCGCCTTCCCCCTCAACTCGGGATTGAACAGCTCTTCCACCGACACGAAAAAGGCGTCCATATCGACGTGGAAGATCGTCCTGGGAAAAGTGCTCATGGGAGGACGCCGTCATTTTATCAAGGCGGAAGCGGGCGCGATCGTGGGAAGTTTCGCAAAACCATCCCCGCGCACCCTCCGTCAGATATCGTTTATATTCTTTACCGTCATGACGAGGCCCTCGACGACTCTGCTGCGCTGCTGTTTGTTTGCGTGCTACATCGCGCTCGCCGCCGGCGCGTTTGCTCAAGCCCAACCGCCGGCGGGGGATCCGCAGAGAACCGGCTCGCCCAGGCAGTCCTCATTGGAAGGCACGGAAGGCCCGCCTCGCCCTGCTTTCGCCCATCAGCTCAAAGTCTCCCAGCGGTTCGTCGTTCATGGCGAAGCTCGAGGACACGGTTGAGGTGGATGGCAAGCCGGTGCTGCCCCTGGGGACGCTGGTCGAAGGCCACCTGGAGACCATTCCGGCCCGCCACATGATGCGCCGGGGCGCCCTGCGCATGGTCTTCGATCGCATCAAGTTGCCCGATGGCACGGTGCAACCCGCCCGCTTCGAACTCTCTTCCACCGAAAGCAACTCGGCGAAGACCGACAGCGAGGGGACCGTCCACCCCACGGTGAGCAAGAAGCGATTGGCCATTCAACTGGGCGGCACCGCGCTGGTGGCAAAGCTGGCAGACGATCTCTCGGAGGAGGTCCTGGCCACCACCGCCGGCAGCGCCCGCTGGTATGGCCTGGCTGCCAGCACTACGTTTCTTCTTCTGCAAAAAGGTCGTGAGATAAAACTCAAACCAGGAGACATCATCATGGTTGATTTGTTGCGGGATGGCTCTGCGCTGCCGACGAATCCGCCGGGCAACCGCCAATAGCACGCGCCCTTCGGCGGAGCTAGACCAGGGCCAGGCTTGGGTTACCGCTGCTGGAGCGCACTTCCGTCGCGGGTCCCCGCCCTTGCCGGACGCGTTCGTATACCCGAATGTATTCCTTCGCCGAGGCGTTCCAGGAAAAATCTTTGCTCATGCCATTGCGCATGAGCTGCTGCCAGGAGTGCTGATCGCGGAAGGCGCGCAGCGCTTCTTTAATGGTCAGCAGCAGAGCTTCGCCGTTGTAGTCGGTGAACTTGAAGCCGGTCCCCTTTCCGGTGCGCGCGTCCCAATGCTCAATGGTGTCGTCCAGGCCGCCGGTGGCGCGGACGATGGGGACCGTGCCGTACTTCAAGCTGTAGATCTGGTTAAGGCCGCAAGGCTCGTATTTGGATGGCATCAGAAACATGTCGCTGCCCGCTTCAATCTTGTGCGCGACGGCGTTGTCGTAGGCCACTTTGACCGCAATTTTCTGCGGAAATTGCTTGCTCAGTCGAAGGAACATCTCTTCGTAGGTCTTGTCGCCGCTACCCAGCGCAACAATGATCATTTCCTCGCGCGCCAGGCGTTCCATGATCTGGGCAATGAGGTCGAAGCCTTTCTGCGCCGCGAACCGGGAAACCATGCCGATCACAGGCAGGCTCAAATCCGCCGAGGTGATGCCGAAGCTTGCCAGCAGGTCCTGTTTGCACTCGACTTTGCCGGACAAATCCTGCGGCGAGTAGCGCGCGTCGATGAACTTGTCGGTCTCAGGACTCCACTCGTCGTAGTCCACCCCGTTCAGAATGCCGGTCACGGTGGAGGACCGGGCGCGCAGCACGCCTTCCAGGCCAAAGCCGAACTCCGTGGTCTGGATCTCCTGGCTGTACTTCCGGCTCACCGTGGTAATGAAATCGGAAAATACCAGGGCTCCCTTGAGAAAGTTGACGTTGCCGAAGAATTCCATCTTCGAGATGGTGAAAAGGTCCCAGGGCAGGGTGAGCAGCGGCAGAGTGTCGGGAGGAAACAGGCCCTGATATCCCATGTTGTGGATGGTGAAAACGGTCGCCACGTCGCGGAAAGCCGGGTCTTCCGCATACTGCGTGCGCAGCAACACTGGGACCAGCGCGGACTGCCAGTCGTGGCAATGAAAAATCTGGGGCACGCCCAGAATCTTCGAAGCCTCCAGCACGGCGCGGGAAAACAGAGCGAAGCGCTCGGCATTGTCGGGATAGTCGCCGGCGGAGGTGCCGTAAAGCGCCTCGCGGTCAAAAAACGGAGGATACTCGACAAAGTAGAAACTCACTCCGGAGCGTTCCCCGCCGCTGAGGATCGAACAGAAGCGGTAGCGGTCATCAAAGGGCACGGTGATGCTGTTGACCACGGTGCGGGCGTCCTTGATCAGGGTTTCGCGATAGCGGGGAAGATAGACGCTCACCTGGTGTCCGGCGGCCACCAGGGCCCGCGGCAGCGCCCCCACCACGTCGGCCAGTCCGCCAGTCTTGGAAAAGGGCACACACTCCGAGGCCGCAAAAGCGATGTGCATCAGGCCGCTCCTTATAAAGTGCCGGCCCGGGCAGTGCCGGCACACGCTATCATAGGGTGCTGCTTACAGCATACTCTGCCGGCTGCACAAACCGGCAGAACGAACTCGCCAGTTTAAACGCCGGCGCACCGGCAGGAAAGCGGGTCATGGTGACAAAAATCGCGGCCGCGGAGAAGCCCCACCGTCGACCCAAGCTGGGCCAGCATTTTCTGGTGGATTCTGGCGCCACCGCCCGCATTGTGGACGCCCTGGGAGACATCTCGGAGAGCACGGTCCTCGAGATCGGTCCCGGGCGCGGCGCTCTCACCGCGATGCTCGCGCGGCGGGCGCGGCGGCTGATCGCGATCGAAATCGATCGCGTGCTGGCCGCCCAGTTGCGCATGAATTTCTCCCAGGAGCCGAACGTGGAGATCATCGAGGGCGACGTGCTGGCCATCGATTTCCACACCCTGTTCGGGCCCAAACCGGGAAGCACGCGTCCGGGAATCGCGCACCAGCCCGAACCCGCGCGCGTTGTGGGCAATCTTCCTTATTTCATTACTTCCGACATCCTGTTGCGGCTGTTTGAATTTCGGCAATATTTCGAAACCATCGTCCTGATGGTGCAACGCGAGGTTGCGGAGCGCTTGGCGGCAGCGCCGGGACGGAGCGATTATGGCCTGCTTTCGGCCACCGCCCAGCTTTACGCGCGCGTGGAAGAATTGTTCACCCTCCCGCCATCTTCGTTTTCGCCGCCACCCAAAGTGGAATCCACCGTGGTGCGGCTGAGGATGGCATCGAAGCTCGAGAGTTTGCGCGTGCCTGAAGCAGCCTTTATCAGCTTTCTTAAATTATCTTTCGGACAGAAACGAAAGACTCTTTCGAACAATCTTAAAGCGCAATACGAGCCGAAACTTTTGCGGGCAGCCTTCGAGAAAGCCGGAGTGAAGCCGACGGTGCGCGCGGAAGGGTTGAGCCTGGAAAAGAGTGCTGCCCTGTTTCGCGCGCTTTCGGGGGTGTCATCGTAAGTGTCATCCTGAGCGGACGGGTGGCCTGTCATCCTGAGCGGAGTGGCTGCTTCGCAAAGCGAAGCAGCTACGGAGTCGAAGGACCCCTATAGCCGCCACCGGTCTCATTCCGAAAGAGGGGATACGTTCCGGACCCGGCCGGTCGCTATTAAACGTTGCGAGCGACCGGCTGCCGCTTAGCTTATAGGAGTCCTTCGACTACGCGAAAAGTTCGCGCTGCGAACTTTTCACTCCGCTCAGGATGACAGCGTGCGGTGATCGGATGACGGCGTGCGTTAGCGGATGACCGCGGGCGGTAGGCAGATGACCGCGGCCGTAAGCGGATGACAGCGTGCCGTAACCGGGGAGATATGCCAGCCATGACGTCGCCGATCCGCCATCCCGCCGTTGCTGGGCGCTTTTATCCGCGTGATCCCGATGACCTCCGGACCGAAGTCAAATCCTATCTGTCTCCGCCCCGGGAAACGGTTCCGGCGTTTGGTTGCGTCGTGCCCCATGCCGGTTACATTTATTCCGGACACGTGGCGGGCGCGGTCTATGCCCGGCTCAATCTCCCGCGGCGCTGCATCCTGATGTGCCCCAACCACACCGGCATCGGACACCCGCTGGCGATCATGAGCGCGGGCGCGTGGGAAACGCCGCTGGGCCAGGTTCCCATCGACGCGCCGCTGGCCGCCGCCCTGATGCAACGCTTCCCGCTCCTGGGAGAGGACGCCGAGGCGCATCGCGCCGAACATGGCGCCGAAGTGCAGCTGCCGTTCCTGCAGGTCCGAAGGCCGGACTGTACCTTTGTCCCTATCGCTCTCGGTACTGCCCGCTACGAGGTGCTGCAGGCCCTGGGTATCGTGATCGCGGAGGCGGTACAGGCCGCGGGTGAACCGGTGCTGCTGATCGCTTCGAGCGACATGAATCATTACGAAAGCGACACGGTTACCCGGGCCAAGGATCAGAAAGCCATCGAACGAATTCTGGTCACGGACGCGCGCGGCCTGTATGACGTGGTGATGAACGAACAGATCAGCATGTGCGGATTCGGACCGGCCGTCGCCATGCTTACCGCCGTCGGGCGACTGGGCGCAACCGGCACGGAACTGGTCAGCTACGCCACTTCGGGAGATATTTCAGGAGACCGCCAACGGGTCGTAGGGTACGCCGGCATTCTGGTGCGATAGTTCGCCAGGCTGCTTCCCAACTCCCCTTCCTACTCGAGCTCGATTTCCGTCTCCTGCTTGCCCTTCGCCGGGGGCGCGGCTTTTGGCGGCGGGGCGGCGGGAAGCTCTCCCAGAAGATCGGAGAGCAGCAGCCGCAAATTGCCCGGGTTGGTGGCGTAAGCCATGGCGGTGTCGTAGTCGATCATGTCGGCGCGAATCAATTTCTCGATCTCTCCGTCAAAGTGCTGCATGCCTTCGGTGTCTCCGTCGCGCATGGCGTCCAGCAGGCTTTTTCCTTCCACCTCGCCCTTGTCCAGGTACTCGCGAGTGCGGAGAGTGGATTTGAGGATTTCGATGGCGGCCACCCGTCCGGTTCCCCCTTTGCGGGGCAGAAGGCGCTGCGAAACAATGTAGCGGAAGCTTTTTGCGAAGCGGTTGCGAATGGTGTGCTGCTCGGTGAGCGGAAACACTCCGATGATGCGCTCCACCGTTTTCGAGGCGTCGGTGGTATGCAGCGTAGAGAGCACCAGGTGGCCGGTCTCGGCCGCTTCCAGCGCGATTTCAATGGTCTCCTTGTCGCGCATTTCACCCACCAGGATGACCTTGGGCGCCTGCCGCAAGGCCGCCCGCAACGCCAGGGCAAAGCTGGGAGTGTCACTGTGCAACTCTCTCTGATGGACAATCGAACGCTTGTGGCGGTGCATGAACTCGACGGGATCTTCAATGGTGAGGATGTGGTAGGCCTTGGTCTCGTTGATCCGGTCGAGAATTGCCGCCAGGGTCGACGACTTTCCCGAACCCGTGGGGCCGGTGACCAGCACGATGCCGTTCTTGATGTCAGCGATGTGGGCGAGTTCCTGCGGCAGCTTCAGTTCGTCGAAAGTGGGAATGCTCTTGGGAATCACCCGCATCACAATCGCGTGGCTGCCGCGTTGCACGAAAATATTTACCCGGAAACGCGCCGTGCCCGGCAAGCTGTATGAAATGTCGCACGAGCCCTGGTTCTGCAGCGTCGCAATCGCCTGCTTGTTTTCCCCGATCAGTTCCTGCGCGATGCGTTGCGTGTCTCCCGGGCCCAGAACCGGCACACCCGGCATTTTCACCGCGACCAGTTGCCCACTTACCTCGACGTGGGGATGGCTTCCGGGAGAAAAAATAAGATCGCTGACATGGCTCGAGACCTGCAGCATGGACAACAACAGCGCTGGCGTGGGTGGAACAGGAGCGGCGTTGGCAAGGGGCGCCCGGCCCGGTGTAGCCATGAAACCTCCAGGTGATCACAGCTGCTCAGCTGTCAGCTCTCAGCTGTCAGCGAAATTGGAATTGCCGAGAGCTGGGAGCTGAAAGCTGAAAGGGTGTTCTTAGAGCCTACGTGCGGCGGGTCGCGGCCTCAAGTGACTGTAGTAATTGAAAAGGGGTTTTCTGTAGTGATGTGGGCGGACTTTGCCGTGGATTCTGGGGGCCTGTTCCGCCGTTGAGCGATCCACGCAGTTTTCTGTGCGGGCCTCGGCCTGCGGAATCAGACTCTGCTCATTTTGGAATCCGCCGGCTGGGTCGCATGAGTTTCCCGTTCGGGGCTAGCGATTGATCTGGAAATCAGCCCGGCAGCCGTGGTCCACCCAGATGCCGCTGCGGTCGTAGCCCCAGCTGCGGCCTTGCCGGCAGGAGGACTCGCTGCGCTGTCTCACCAGCTGCACCCCGCCCCGCGTGTCGGCCGGGCAGTAGTGCCGGTGCATGTCATCCGAGGAGCATGAGATCACCAGGTCTTGCCCTCCCAGGTAGTCGCTGCGTCCGAACTGGGTGTCTCCAAAGGGGGTCCGGTCTCCGCCGCCCTGGCCCCCTTCGACGGCGAAATCCGCCCGGCAGCCGTGATCCACCCAGATCACCTTGTCATCCGAGCCCCAACTGTAGCCTTCCCGGCAGGGGGAACCGCTGCGCTGTTGCTGCAATCGGACTCTGCCCCCGGAATCAAGCGTGCAATAGTGCCGCTTGCCGTCGTCCGAGGAGCAGGAGATCGTGCCGATGCTGTCTGGCGCCGGGCCGCGATACTGGTAGGCATTGATGGCAAAGTCCGCCCGGCAGCCGTGATCCACCCAAACCCCTCCGCGGTCAAACCCCCAGCTTTTGCCCTGGTCGCATGCCGAGCCGCTGCGTTGCTTCAACAGCTGCACTCCGCCCCGGGTATCCGCCGGGCAATAGTGGCGATGGCCATTGTCGGAAGAGCAGGAAATGGTCTGGGCCGAGCTGCGCGGGCTGAAAATGACCAATGCGGCTGCAACCAGAGCCAGTTGTAGCCAATTCCTCACAACCATCATTCCCAACCCCTATTTATGGTAAGTACCGTGCGAACTGGGAGCAGACGATGTCGACCCGCCGCTCATCCGCGGACTCCCACCCATGGATGAAGCCCCGCTCCGCGGCGAAGGTCTGGACCCTCCCGACGGCAAGCGCATCGCTGACCCGGCCGGCGGAGTGTGCACCGTTCCCATCCCGGACGCGGGCCGCTGAATCTGCTGCGAGACCCGGCCCAGGTTGCGAACGCTGCCTCGGGCAACTCCGAGACCTGCCGAATTGAGGCGTAAATCCGATCTGCCCTGGGACACACCCAGCGCGCCCGACGGCAGGCCGCGGCTGACCAGCAAGGTTTGTCCCGGCGTGGCCGGCGGACGGGGCGCGCGAAATGTTTGCGGAGGGTTCACGATTCGCAGACCGGTGTTCCAACCCGTCCACGTACTTCCCGGCTGCCAGAACCAGCCATAAGGCTGAAGGTAGGTCCAGGAACCGTAGCGATACGGCGTCCAGCCCCACGGATAACTGGAAATCCAGGCGTATCCAGCCCCGGGATACCACATCCAGGCGCCGTTCATGAAAGGATCCCAGCCCGCTCCCACCAGGTAGGGCTGCCACATCATCCCGTAACCGGGCATGTTGTAGAAGCTGCCGTAATAGTTCAGGTCGCTGGCCCCGTAGGCATAGGGCGAGTAGCCGTTCCCGCTGTATTGCTGATGATATCCGTCCTGCTGCTTGTCCCAGTTGTCGTAGGGATCCGGTTCCAGATTGTTGGCCAGGGTATAAGTACTTGCTCCGGACAGGTCGAAGGTTGCGCTGTGCTTCTTTCCGACGTCCACCGGGCCCGACGAGCTGCTGACTTCCACTTTGCCGTTGAACACGGAAACGGTGGCGCTTGAGTCCTTCATCGCCACTCGAAGATGCGCCGGCTTGGCCAGGGTGATAGACTCGCGCCCAAAACCGAGGCTGAAGACCCCGCCTTTGTCGCCCTTGAAATTCAGGTAGGCGGTGCCTTCCTTGAGTTCGATCGTCGAAGCCCGGGCGCCGGAGTCGCGCCGCGCCAGCTCGGGAAACTCCAGGACTGAGCCGGGGGTAAGGCGCAGGGTGCTGCCATCTTCGAACTCGATTTCGGCGCGCGCGTCCGCGCCGGTACGCAGTTTGGCGCCCTGGGTTACGGGTAAGTTGAGGAAAGCCTTTTCGTAGCCCTGTCCCAGGTTGCGGTCAATCTGAACATCGCCGTCCACCTGGCTCAGGCGCACAATACGAGCTTGTGAGTCGGCAACGGATGGAATTGCCAACCCGCCCGGCAAAACCGCCAGAATCACCGTAAGAATCCATGGACCGGCCAATGTGCGTTGCGACATGAGCGACCTCCCAAGACCACCCGATTAACTGATTAGAACACCTTTCGGCCCTCGCGGTTGTCAACAAAATGCACATCAGCACAGAAAATCGACCCAGCCGAGTCATGGCTTTAGGGGCCCAGCCCGCTCAATCAGCCTTAAGGCCCGGGCGCGGACGGGATTGATCACCGATTGGTCATTCGCGATCCGCTGCAGAATCGGCACCACTGCGGCCAACTCCTGTAGATCGTCCCGGTTGGCCAGATCCTCCATGCGCGTCAACTCTTCGTCGAGCGCCAGTTTCTGGTAGCGATGGTAAGTACTCCAGGCGACGTCCAAATTCGAGCGTGGTCGAGAGGCCCTGGAACAGCTGTGTGAGTTGCTGCACCGCAACCACCGGCGAGTAGTTGTAGGTAGCTCGCGCGCTGCGCCGCGTGTCTTTGTAAGTCAACGTCTTGACCCCGGTGGAGGCCAGATTCTTCTTCCTGGAGTCGATGTCTTCCTGAAAGTAATGAGCGCGCTCGGCCAGATCGAAAATCCGCCGGCTGGTTTCGCTGGACACGGAAAAATCCAGGTGGAAAGGATCGCCGTCGGAATCGGGACTCAGCTTGCCATCGGAATCGTAGGTGGAATGGCCGTTGGAAGACACCGCAATCTCGTAGTGCGAGGGTTCAGAGCCGGGAAAATCCAGAGTGAAGGTTACGACGGTCTGCGCCTGCGCCCGTGCCGGAAGGCTGATTCCCAGCGCCAGGAGTAAGAAACAAACAATCCGATGTGGGCGCGAGCGCCCCGCTCGTGCTGGCAGTGGCACGAGCAGGGCGTTCGCGCCTACATTTCTGAAGGCTGTCATAGAAGAGAGATTATGCCAAAAAAACGCTCGGATGTTCATCCGCTCACGGCGCGCTGGCGCACCAGCGTGGCGGAAGTGTGCAGGTGACAGATGGCGATGGCCAGGGCATCCGCGGCATCGGGAGGCTCAGGGATTTCTGCCAGATTCAGCAGGCGCGTCACCATATGCTGCACCTGCGGCTTCTCCGCCCGCCCGTAACCGACCACCGCGGACTTGATGGACAGGGGAGAATATTCAGCCACCTCCAGCCCGGCCGAGGACGCGGCCAGCATGGCCACCCCACGCACCTGTCCCAGCTTCAGAGCGGACTTCACGTTCAACGCGTAAAACACGTCCTCGATGGCGACCTTGTCGGGCTTGTGTTCCTGGATGATCATGGCCAGGCGATCAAAGATGGTGGCCAGCCGCCGGGGCAGCGGATCACGCGGCGAGAGTTTGATGGCTCCGCAGGTCAGGCAAACCAGAGTGTCGTCGTGGCCGAGTTCGACCACCCCGAAACCGGTGTACTCGGTGCCGCAATCGACGCCCAGCACGCGCATGGAGAAGAGTTTATCCCAATTTTCACAGATGCCTGTTGGCATTCCACGTTCTAGTGGAGGACGGGCGTCCCGCCCGTCTTTGCAGGGTCCCAAGTGAGACGGGCGGGACGCCCGTCCTCCATCGTAAATTCGCTTAGCAGCATCTGGGCCGGCGCGCTTTTGCGATTTCGTATTCCTGTCGAAAGGCGGCGTAGGCTGCGCGAGAAGATACCAGCTGTCTTTGACTCAGGAAGCGCGCGTAGGCCGACTCCTCGAAAATTTCGCGGAGAGCGGCGCTAAAGATGCGGGAAAAGGACTTGAGTGGCGCCGCCAAGCGCTTGATTGTTCCCAGGCGTAAGGTCAGGCCAGGCTTCGCGGTGCCGCACGCAACACCTGTCGAGCTTCGCTCGAGGGGACAGCCGGGGGCGGCTGTCCCCTCGTGGCTCGTGGTTGTGATCTGGTCTTTCATCCTTGCTCCTCGGCGAAGCGCGTGGCCACGAATGGCGACTCTTTGACTCTGGCCTGCTTGCGGCCGGAAAGCACGCGCAGCCATTCCACCGCCGACTCGACCAGAATCATTCCCACCATCGCGATCAAGGCGCCGGTGACCACGGCGTCGAGCCGGTCGTTGAAGATCAGCCGGGCATTCGCGGCGGGAGCAGAGGCCAGCTGAGCCGCGTGCGACAGAAAACCGATGCGGGGATTGGGATCAAGAATTTTGTGCCAGGAAGCAGTGAAGGTCACGGCAACCAGCCACAGCAGCGGCCCCAGCGTGACCGCGGCGTAGCGCGCTTGGCCCATCTTGATGACGATGGTTGTGGCCACGCACAGGGCAACCGTGGCCAGGAGTTGATTGGCGATGCCGAACAGCGGCCACAAAGAATTGATCCCGCCTAGCGGGTCCTTTACTCCCTGCCACAGGAAGAGTCCCCAGGCAGCCACGATCAGCCCACTGGTAGCCAGGATCGAGGGATACCAACTGGTGCGGCCCAGCGGCTTCCATACGTGCCCGAGGGCGTCCTGGATCATGAAGCGTCCCACCCGCGTGCCGGCATCGAGCACGGTGAGAATGAACAGGGCTTCGAACATGATGGCGAAGTGGTACCAGATCGCCATCAGCGCCTGTCCCCCCAGGCTGTTGGAAAAGATGTGGGCCATGCCAACCGCAAAGGCGGGCGCGCCGCCGGTACGGTTGTACAGCGTCTGCTCGCCGACCGACTGGGCCAGGGCATGCATTTCGGCGGCGGCTGATGGGGAATCCCCAGTTGCTGATGGTCGCAGCGGCAGCCTCCGGCGCCTGCCCTACGATTCCAGCCGGGCTGTTGATCGCGAAGTAGACTCCCGGCTGGAGCACGCAGGCGGCAATCATGGCCATGATGGCCACCATGGATTCAGCCAGCATGGCGCCGTATCCCACCATGCGGGCCTCGGTTTCGCGACGGATCAGCTTGGGAGTGGTGCCGCTCGAGATCAGTGCGTGGAAGCCGCTGATGGCTCCGCAGGCAATAGTGATGAACGCGAACGGAAACACTTTTCCGGCGAACACCGGGCCCGAGCCGTCAATAAAACGGGTCAGCGGCGGCATGTGCAGCGTGGGACGCAGAGCGACGATTCCGAGCGCCAGCAGCGAGATGGTTCCGAGTTTCACGAACGTGCTCAGGTAGTCGCGCGGTGCCAGCAGCAGCCAGACCGGCAGCGCGGACGCTGCGAATCCGTAGACGATGATCAGAATCGCCAGGACCGGGGCGGAGAACGTGAACCACTGCGCCACCGAAGCAGTCTGTGAGACCCACTGTCCGCCCCAGATCGCCAGCATCACCAGGACGAAGCCGAGCGCCGAAGTCTCCAGCACTTTGCCCGGCCGCAGGCGTGCGCAAATACACGCCCATCAGAAGCGCAATAGGAATCGTCATGGCGATGGTGAAAGTGCCCCACGGACTGGCCTTGAGCGCATTCACCACCACCAGGGCGCACACTGCCAGCAGGATCACGATGATGCTGATCACGGCGACATAGGCCACCAGTCCGCCCAGCCGGCCAATTTCTTCACGCGCCATCTCGGTAAGCGACTTGCCGTCGCGCCGCACCGAGAACAGCAGAATGACGAAGTCCTGCACGCAGCCGCCGAGGACCGCTCCGGCCAGGATCCACAGGGTTCCGGGGAGGTATCCGAATTGCGCCGCCAGCACCGGACCGACCAGCGGCCCGGGCCCGGCGATGGCGGCGAAGTGGTGTCCGAAGACCACCCACTTGTTGGTGGGAACAAAGTCGCGACCGTTGTCCAGTCGTTCGGCGGGCGTGGCGCGCAGGGCGTCCAAGGTGAGGACTTTGGCGGCGATGAATTTGCTGTAGAAGCGGTAGCCCAGCGCGTAGCTGCAGACCGCTGCCACCACCAGCCACATGGCATTGATTTGTTCGCCGCGGTGGAAAGCCACGGTGGCGAGAGCCAGTGCGCCCAGCAGCGCGACTGCCATCCAGATCAGAATTCGCAGGGTTTTCGGCATGGGTTCGTGGAGTACGAGTGCGGAGATATTGTGGCGAATCCGTGGCTAAGGCGCAATCGGCAAGAGAGATTCGGATGTGGGCGCGAGCGCCACGCTCGTGCGGCAGCGCCCCAGACGACGGGGGACAGCCGCCCCGGCTCTCCGGCGGAGCAAGGCTCCGCTATGTGTGTGCTAAACCTTTGTCGAGCTCGGTTCGACCGGACAGCCGAGGGCGGCTGTCCCCACGGGGCTGCCGCACCAGCGAGGGCGCTCGCGCCTACATTTTGCGCAGACGGGCCGTGGTCTGGCGGCACAAAAATGCGCCGTTTAATGGTAATCTTTAGGTTCCGTTGCAAGCGATTCCAGCAGAAGTGTACCCAGGAGAGCAGGCAATGAAAGTTGGCATACTGACCGGCGGAGGCGATTGCCCCGGTTTGAACGCCGTCATCCGCGCCGTGGTGCGCAAAGGTTGTTTCCATTACGAAGACGAATTTGTGGGCTTTCTCGAAGGCTGGCGCGGCCTGGTGGAAGACAAAACCATGCCCCTCGATCTCTCCAGCGTGGGCGGAATTCTTCCCCGCGGCGGCACCATCCTCCGCACTTCGCGCACCAATCCCGCGAAGAAAGCAGATGGACTCGAGCGCTGCATGGCCACGCTGAAAAAACATCAGGTCGACGCGCTGATCGCCATCGGCGGCGATGACACGCTCTCGGTGGCCCAGAAACTGCACGAAAAGGGAGTTGAACGTGGTCGGCGTCCCCAAGACCATCGACAACGATCTGGCAGGCACCGACTTCACCTTCGGATTCGACACCGCGGTCAACATCGCCACCGAGGCCATCGACCGCGTGCACACCACCGCCGAAGCCCACAATCGCGTGATGGTGGTGGAAGTCATGGGACGCGACGCCGGATGGATCGCGATGTACAGCGGCATCGCCGGCGGCGCGGATGTGATCCTCATCCCCGAAATTCCGTTCGATGTTGACAAGGTCGCGGAAACCATCCGCTTGCGGCACGCGCGCGGCCGCTACTTCAGCATCGTGGTGGTGGCCGAAGGAGCAAAATTCTCCACCGATGTTGACCCTAAACACGGAGCGCCCATCGTGGTCGACATGGGCAAAGACGAATTCGGCCACGCCCGGCTGGGCGGAATCGCCACCATCCTCGCCCGCGAAATCGAACGGCGCACCGGCTTCGAGACTCGCACCGTCGTCCTCGGACACATGCAGCGCGGCGGCTCTCCCAGCGCCTTCGACCGCATGCTGGCCACACGCTATGGTTTGGGAGCCATCGACATGGTCCATCGCGGCGAGTTCGGCTGCATGGCCGCCCTGCGCGGCAACAAGATCGTCTCCGTGCCCCTGACGGACGCCATCTCCAAGAACCGCACCGTCGACCAGGAAATGATCGACGTGGCCTCAGGCATCCTCGACAAGCTGACTGCGGACAAGGTGACGGTAGGAAAGTAGCGGACCCCGGACTGCGGACGTCAGCCGTCAGACCTCGGACCTTAGCTAAACGCCCCGAGGTCTGACGTCCCGGGGTCCGACGTCCGAACTCCGAAGTCCGATGATCATGGCCCGCCTCGCGCCGTCGTTAATCCAGCTCATCGAATTAGTTCTGGTGATCGCCACCTTGGCGACAATCGCCATTGCTTCGCGCCGCGCCGGCCGAGCGCGGGCAAAGTCCGCCGGCTTCGCGTACGTTGAAAGCCGCTTTCGACAGCTGGCGCGAAGAAAAGCCTTGTCGGTTGTCACCGTCGGGTTGCTGGTAGTTACCGTTCGCGTTTCCCTGATCCCCGTCCTTGGAATTCCCGCGCCGCGCTGGAATGATGAATTCAGTTACCTGCTGGCTGCCGACACCTTCGCGCATGGACGCGTGACCAATCCCACCCATCCCATGTGGGTGCACTTCGAGAGTTTCCACATCATTCAGCGGCCAACCTACATGTCCATGTACCCTCCCGCGCAGGGACTCTTTCTGGCCGCCGGTGCGCGGCTCGGGCATCCCTGGATCGGTCAGCTGCTGGTCACGGCGCTCATGTGCTCGGCGTTCACCTGGATGCTCCAGGGCTGGTTGCCGCCCACCTGGGCCCTCCTGGGCGGGATGCTGGCAGTGCTGCGCCTGGGAATTCTCAGCTATTGGATGAATGGCTACTGGAGCGGTTCGGTAGTTGCTCTGGGCGGCGCGCTGGTGCTGGGAGCCCTGCCTCGCGTCAAGAAATACACTCGCGTGCGCGATGCCGCCGTCATGGCCGTTGGTGTTTCCATTCTGGCCAACAGCCGTCCCTATGAAGGATTGATATTCAGCCTGCCCGTGGCAGCGGCGGTGGTCATCTGGATTTTTGCCAAGGCGCATCCTCCATTTTCGGTTTCTTTCCGCCGCTTTGTGTTGCCGGCAATTCTGGTTCTGGCGATCACCGGCGCGGGCACGGCTTATTACTATTGGCGAGTCACGGGCAATCCTTTCCGCATGACGTACCAGGTGAATCGTGACACCTACGCGACCGCGCCCTATTTCTTGTGGCAGTCTCCGCGGCCAGAGCCGGTCTACCACCACGCGCTGATGCGGGATTTTTATCGCTGGGAACTGGCGCGGTTCGAGGGATACCAAACGTTCGGCGGAGCCGCTTCCCGCACCTGGGACAAGCTGGTGGGAGTGTGGAAGTATTACTTTGGCCCGCTGCTTACCATTCCCCTGCTGGCTTTTCCCTGGATCCTGCGCGATAAGAAGATGCGCTTTCCCCTTTTCGTGGGCGCCTTCTTCATGCTTGGCCTGGCCGTCGAAACCTGGACCATGCCTCACTACGTGGCTCCTGCCGCAGGGCTCATCTATCTTCTACTGCTGCAGTGCATGCGCCACCTGCGGTTGTGGTACTGGCGCGGACGGCCGGTTGGAGTTGCTTTGGTGCGGGCCATCCCGGCCATCGCCTGCGCCATGGTCTTGCTGCGCGTCGGAGCCGTCGTGGCCCACGCCCAGATCGAGCCGGCGTGGCCCCGGGGCAATCTGGATCGGTTGGCAATCACCCGCCAGTTGGAAGCCACTCCGGGACGCCATCTGGTCATCGTCAGCTACGGTCCACACCATGATGTGGATTGGGAATGGGTATACAACGCGGCGGACATCGACGGCGCCAAGATCGTGTGGGCGCGCGCCATGAGCCCGGAGGAAGACCAGGAATTGCTCCAGTATTTTCACGACCGGAAGGTATGGCACTTGAACGGCGACCAGTCTCCAACCCGGCTGGAACCGTGATCCGATCGCTCGCTGGCAGCTCTCACGCACTGTCATCCTGAGCGGAGTAACTGCTTCGCGAAGCGAAGCAGTTGCGCAGTCGAAGGACCCCTATGGGCGGCACGGACCGCAAGGGAGGGGAATTAAACCCAGCCGAAAACCCCGCAGGCTTACGGAGACGTGCCGATCATAGGGGTCCTTCGACTTCATCTTTCCATTCGCAAGCGAATGGAAAGATTCCGCTCAGGATGACAGTGCGACGGGGCGGTGGTAGATGGCGAGAAGGCCCGGCAGATCCAACGCAACGCTACCCTCGCCGCTACCGAGAGTCGCACGAAGCGCTGACATCTCCGCGCAACGGCTTCGCTTCGCGCAGCAGTTACTCCGCTCTGGATGACCCGGCGAAGAGAAATGTCAGCGCTTCCGGAAAGCGTTTGGCCCATTCCCTTTCGTTGTGGGTCGCGCCTTCGTCAATCCTCACCAGCAACCGGTCATCTCTCAGACCGGCGCGGTGCAGGACGTGTTCCAGGTTGCGAACATCGTTCACCACCTGTTGATCGCGATCCTCGCTTCCGGCTTCCCTGGTTCCGATCGCCATGTATATCCTGGCCGGCCACTGCCGGAAGGCGCGGCTGGATTTCACCAGCTGCCGATTGGAGACGAACAACGACGGACTCTCCAGCAGCAAGCGGCCGACCACCCCGGGACGGCTCATCACCGTGTACAGGGAAATGATCGCCCCCAGGGACGATCCTCCCAGTCCCGTATTTTCCGGGCCTCGGGCGATGCGGTAATGCTGATAGATGAGGGGCATCACCTCGTTCAACAGAAAATCGGGATAGCGCTTGCCCTGGGGCCGCATGACCGGCGGACTAAAGGACCGGTAAGGCAGATACTCTTTGGCGCGCTCCTTCTGCGCATTATCAATCCCCACGATGATCAGCGGAGGAATTCTGTTTTCTCGGATCAGGCGATCGGCAGCTTCGTCGGCCTGCCAGTCGACTCCAATGTAGGCCGTAGCTGGATCAAAGAGATTTTGTCCGTCGTTCAGATAGAACACCGGATAGTGCCGGCCCTGGTTTTCGGGCGCGCTATATCCCGGCGGCAACCATACCCGCAGCCTGCGCATGTTCCGAAAAATCCGGCTTTGCAATTCGTGCAAGCGCAGCTCTCCTGCGAAGTCCGGCGCGTCTTCGCTTTTTGAGGTTGGGGATGACGAAGTTTCTTCCATGAGGAATCAGTCAGTCCGTCGGGCGCGCATCCATAACCCCCATGAAAGCACTGCGATGCTCGAAATCAACGCCAGCGACGACAGGCACAAAACACACCACGCTGCCAGGACGAAGCCTTCGACGTACGTGAGGTAGAGCGCGAAACCCAGCCCCGCCAGCGATCCGATCGCCAGCACTGTCGGCGTCCCGGCCTGGTTGCGATAAAGAGTCGCCAACGTCAGCACGGCGAGATATCCGATAATCCCAATCAGGGCCACCGGAATGCCGGCAATCTGGGAGTACGTGCTCCGATTCACAATGTCGCAGTTGAAATTCTCTCCAATATCGCAGTAGGAAGTGGCCGAGTGGCCGTAGTGATGGTAGAGCGACACGGATGAAACCAGCGCGCCACCCAATGCCAACACCGCAATCAACTGGAGAATGCGCCGGGCAAAGCGCGGCGTAGCCGGTAACATCATGGCAGGCTGCATCCGGTCTTGGTGCCGAGCGACGGCAAGGACTGGGTGCCTTCCCGGCGTTCTCCATCCTCAAATTGCCAGGTGGGGAAATGTTTTATGCCGGCCTCTTTGCAGAGGGTGGCCTCCTCGCGCGAGCCCAGCACGCCGCATTCGACATACGGAATGTACTTGAAGGAGGCTTCAAACATTGCCTCCTGGTCCGCGCAATGCGGGCACCAGTAGGCGCCGTACATCTCGACCTGCTTCGCCGCCAGGCATTTCGCGAAGCTATCGAGGCGGCTGCCGCGTTTGCGCAGACCCACATAGATCACCACGGCAAAGGCGGCGACAATCAGCACCACGGTCACGATCTGGCGCACCGGCGACGATCCTGGCTGTGAGTCTTCTCCGCGATTCCTGCCATCTTTTGACATGGAATCTTTTTATACCACGACGTTCAGAGCGGACGGCAGCACGTCAAGACTCTGGCAGTGCAAGGTGAGCACCTCGCCATCCACCATGACATCGACGGGCGCGTCGAGTTCGAAATCAATGCGCCTGGCGGGCCGCCGTTCCGCCAGCGGATGGTTGATATGAGTGCCGTCATAGAGCGTCGGCAGATTGCGGATCAGGCCCATGCGCCCGATCGGCCCCCAGCGCACGAACTCGATGAGCCCGTCATTGATCTCCGCATTGGGAGCAATCATCATGGTGCCGCCAGTGAATTTACTGTTGCTGAAGGTCAGGAATAGGCACGGACGACGGTCGATTTTAGTCTCTCCATCCACCCGCAGGGGAAAGGGACGCCGTCGAAAACGCGCCAGGCTGATGAAAATGGATGACTGGTAACCTATCTCTCCCCAGCCGCTGAAGCGGCGGGCGCGCAACGTGGCCACGTCGGCGGAAAATCCCATGCTCAACAGATTGATGTAGTGCAACACTCCAGTCTGGTGGGTCAACCGGAGAACATCACAAGGTATTGAGCGCCGGGCAAGCAACGCATCAATCGCGAACTCTACACCCTTGTCACTGAAGTCGCGCAAGAACGAGTTGCCCGTTCCCAGGGGAAGAAAGGCCAGCGTCGCGGCCTCACCGGCCGGCGGAAAAAGCCCGTTGACGACTTCGTAGGAAGTCCCGTCTCCGCCGACGGCGATAAACTTCCGATACCCCTGGGCATAAGCGTCGCGGACCAGCGCCGTCGCCTGGCCCGGAGAGCCGGTTTCGACCACGGCCAGATCAATTCCACCCGCTCGCAATCGATCCAGCGCAGGTCCAAGCAGTTTGCGGCAGCGCCCGCCGCCCGCCGCCGGGTTGACCACCGCGAGAAACGTTCCGGAATCGATCACCGTGGGTCGCTCATAGCGGTTATAGTTCGACGACGGCGGCGCGGCTCAGGGTCTTGCGGATTTCCTCGGCCAGAGCCATGCGCTTGATTTTCATGGCAGCGGTGTGCGGAAAATCCTTCTCCCAGACCAGGCACCCGCCCACTCGTTTGAAATCGGGCAAGCGGCGGTTGCGGGCAACGATTTCCTGCTTCAGCTCTTCACTGAGCTCGGAAACCTGGCCTTCCTGTTCTGCTTCCAACCGCAGGACAAGAATCAGCATTTCGTGGCCCAGGCTCTTTGCCGGCCACATGTAGTTGGCCGCGAAGATGCAGTACTCCTTGACTGGAAGCCCGTCGAAGGTTGCTTCAATGTCCTCCGGGTAAATATTTTTCCCGCCCTCGGTCACAATCATGTTCTTCTTGCGGCCAAAGAGTTGCAGATGTCCGCTACTGTCAAAACGGCCGAGGTCGCCGGTGAGCAGCCAGCCATCCACAATCGTCTCGGCGGTCAGTTCGGGGTCATCGAGGTAATGCGACATCACGGTCTTGCCCGTCGCCGCCACTTCGCCAATGCCTTCCGAGTCCGGATTCAGCACCCGCAATTCCACGCCGGGCAGCGGCTTGCCCACGCTATCGGCGCGGAACGGTTTTAGATCGTTGAGCGTGAGCACGGTGCCGGCTTCGGTCAGGCCATATCCGTTGGCCACGGGAATGCCCAGGTCGTAGAAAAACTGCAGGGTCGACGGCTCCATGAAGGCGCCCCCGGTGAACATGGCACGCAATTCCCCTCCAAAAGCCTGGTGCACCTGGCGCAGCAGCACCCGGCTCAAACGAACGTCGGGACGCCAGCGGGTGAAGAATTTGTTTACCGCGATCGACCGCTCCAGCAGGAAACGCTTAGGCTTGGACACCGCTTCCAGCTTGGCCTTGAGCCCGCGCTCCAGGTTCTTGAGCACCAGGGGAACCAGGCTCACATAAGTGATCTTGTAGCGCACGAACGCGTCGCGCACGAACTCGGGCCGCAGGGTGCGCAAATGCACCACACACGCGCCACAAACAAAGGGCCCGATAAAGCCAACCATAAAATCGATGGCGTGATTGGTGGGCAGAATACTCAAATAGCGCACGCCCGGCCAGAACGGAAACAGCGAAATCAGCGCCTTGCACTGCTCCAGATAATTTTCATGGGTAAGCACGCATCCCTTGGGACGCCCGCCGGTCCCGGATGAATAAACGATGCAGGCCACATCCTGGCGCTGCCGCGGAACAAATACCGGCTCCCCTTTCCGCCGAAAATCTTCCCAGCGGATCGCACCCGCGAGATCCGCTCCGGGCGGCGCTTCGGTCACCAGGACCGTCTGCACGGCGCTGGCCTTGAATTCCGGCGCTTGCATGATCGCCCGCCACAAGTAATATTCGACCACCAGGACCTTAGGTTTGCTGTGCGCCAGCAATTGCAGGTGCTCGGCCGCGGTAAGCTTGTAATCGAGCGGCACCAGCACTCCGCCGCCATGAAAAATGGCGTACGCTGAGATCAGCCACTTCGACTGATTGGTCATGATGATCGCCGCCCGATCGCCCGCACCGAATTCAGAGTCTTCCAGCGAACGCGCCAGGGGCATCGCCATTTCTTTGAAGTCGGAATACGTAAGGCGGGTCTTTTCCTTGTCGCGATCGGATTCGATCAGGCAAGTCTCATTCGGCCAACGGTCGAGCGCCTCGCGCAGTGCTGCGCCCAGACAGTTGTATTGGTCGAGGTTAAGCATGAATGCTCAATTTCACCCCAGAGACCCGAAGAAAACGGCCAGTTATCAACTTACCACCCCGTAACTGAGAACCGAGAACTGCAAGCTGACAACCGATTTTTTCTTTATCCGTCACTTCCCAGAGTGGATGATCGACCCTTTTGCAGGGGCCTGTCCGCGGCGCCTTACAACCTGGCCTGGATCCGGCTGGCCAGGGTTCTGAAGTCGGACACGCCCTGCAATTCGTAATCGGGAAGCTCGACGTTGAAATGATGCTCGAGCCGGGTAAGCAAATCCAGGGCCTGCAGGCTGTCAATCCCGAGCGTCTTGAAGAAATCGTCGTCGGGAGTCAGCTTCTCGCGCGGCACCTTGAACTGCGCCGCCGCCAGGTTGAGGATCTCTTCCAGCGTCTTCTTATTGTCGATCATTGCTGTTTGCTCATTTTATTTTAATCGAAAGCGATTACGGCAAGTAGGGTTGGGCGTCTTTGCTCTCCACAAACTTCTTCAATCCAGCCTCCACCGCCGGCTGGGAGAAGAGCTCGCAGAAGATATCAATTTCCCTTCGTAACTCTTCATACGGGATCGGCTTGATAAATTTCTTGGCCGCAATCGCCGTGCGGCGATCGAACTTTCCCAGTTGAACGGCCGTGCTCCGGGCCGCTTTCAACGACTCGCCTTCTCCCACTACCTGGCTTACCAGTCCGACCTGCTGAGCTTTGGTGGCGTTGAAACTGCGTCCGGTAAGCAACAGGTCGCGGACCACTGCGTTCCCCAGATCGCGCTTCAGGCGCGGGATACCGCCGAATCCAGGAATCAGGCCCAGGCGCAGCTCGGGAAAGCAGAAGCGCGCCATCTTGTCGGCAATCATCAGGTCACAGACCAGGGCCAGCTCAAGTCCGCCGCCGAAAGTCACGCCGTTAACCGCGGCGATGGTGGTCAGCGGCGAGCTGTCGATCGCGTTCATTACCTTGTGAATGCGTTCCAGAAATTCCCGGACGCCGCGGCCTGCCGCTTGTCTCTCCATTCCTTGTGCGCCGTGATAGAGCTCGCGCAAATCGGCGCCGGCGCAGAATCCGGATTTCAAGGTGCTGTAGATGATCAGCGCGTGAGCCTCGGCCGGCATGCGGTCCAGGGCAGAGGCAAACTCCTCCAACTCCTCGAGCGTGAGCGAACCGATCTCATTGCATGGGCTGCGATGCAGAGCCAGCTCGATCACGCCTTCTTTAAGCTCCCAGGAGAGCGTCTTGCCCTTGAATGGATTCATCGGCTACCAGTATCTATCAGACTCGTTGACGGAAAAAATTGTCGAATGTGCGAATTTGAGGATTTTCGAATTGGAATTCGTCAATCCGTAAATCAGGCAATAGTTCCATCATGAAGCCTGCTTGACTGCGTACATCGTTTCGATTTCGTTCTGCAGGCGTGCGGCAATCAGATCACGCTTGAGCTTTCCGTTTGCGGTCAGCAGTCCGTTGTCGATCGAGAAGGGCTCGGCGTGGATGTAGAAAGCTCGAACCTGCTTGTAGTGCGGCAAGTGCGGATTTGCCGCTTCGACTGCCGCCTGCACCTGCTCCCGGGTGACGCTTCCGGTCACGATCACCGAAAGATATCCGCGCCCGTTGCCCACCAGCACCACCTGCTGCGCGTTGGGCAAATACTTCAGCATCTCATCCTCGATCGGTTCCGGCGCAATGTTGTGGCCCGAACCCAGAATGATCAGGTTCTTGATGCGCCCGATAATCCGCCAGTTCCCTGTGCCATCCACTTCTCCCTGGTCCCCGGTGTGAAACCAGCCATCGCGCAGCGCCTTGGCGGTTTCCTGTGGACGATTCCAGTATCCGGGGAAAATATTCGGGCCGCGTACCATGATCTCATCGCTCTCGCCGAGCTTCATCTCGATGCCGCTGATCGCCGGCCCCACACGTCCCGGCTCGACGCTGCGAGGATCGTCCAGGGTGCAGATTGCGGTGGTCTCCGTCAGCCCGTAAACCTGCAGTACGGGAATGCCCAGCATATTGAAATAAAGCTGAGTCTCCAGGCTCAGCGGCGCCGAGCCGCAAATCAAGGCTTTCAGGTTGTCGCCAATCATCTTCTTGCGGATGGTGGGAAAGATGGCTGCGTTGGCCAAGGCGAGCCAGATTGCGTCAGAGAGGCGCGCGTGCCCGTCCTGCCTGCGCATCCATGCTGCTTTGGCGCGACGGTAGATAGTGAGCGCGACGCCGCCGGTCTTCCAGAGCTGTTCGTCCACCGCCTTGCGCATGCGTTCGAGCAGGGCCGGGACATTGAGGAAGTAATCGGGCGCGGCGCCGCGCATTTCGCCCGCGAGCCTTCTCAGGTCCATATTCAACGTGAGCAGACTGCGCCGCAGCAGGCAAGTCAGCAGCATGATCCACGAGCCGGCAAAGCAGAATGGAAGATAGTGAAACACGCGGTCCTGCCCGGACTTGTTTTCCATCAGCAGATCGAGACGTCCGGAAGTGCAGCCCAGCATGTGGCCGACGTTGCCGGCGGTCAGAATGACGCCCTTGGCCTCGCCCGATGTCCCCGAGGTATAGATGATGGTGACCGGGTCAGAATCCGCCAGCCTTGGATTGCCGTTAACGCTTGCGCCAGGATGGGAAAATATTTCATCGAACAGATACTGCGGAGGGGCGTCCGGCCAGTCTTGCAGGATGCCATCGCGCAATGCGCCGTCACCGCAGCAGACCAATGCGGGAGAGCAGTCCTTCATCATGGCTGACAGTTCCGCCGGGGCCTGCCGCGCGTAGAGTGGAACCACGATCAGACCTTCCGCCATGATCGCCAGATCGAGCGCAACCCAGTCGATGCTGTTGTGCGCCAGCAGGGCGCAGCGGTCGCCTGTCTTCAGACCCTTGGACAACAGAAACGCACGGGCTTGCGCTATGCGTTTCAACAATCCGTGCCCGCCGAGGCCCCAGCTTGCCTGCTGATCGCACAGCTCCCAGAGTACCAACGTATTTTCGGCCGCTCCAAGCTGGGCGAAAATGTCTTCCAGAAAATTCATATGTTCGCGCAGGGGCGGGTGCCCTCACCCGCCCGACGGAGCGTAGCTCCGCTCGATCTTGACTCCCGCTCGACTGGCGAGCTGCGCTCGCCCGCCCGGACGAGGGCGTCCGGGCCTAGGTGGTTCTTGCTAGCCGAATGCTTCTACCAACTGTCGCAATCCCGTACTCATCGGCGGCAAATAATCCTCCCAACTCCACTCGCCCTGGCGCGTCGGGAACTCCGGATACCGCCGCTGCACTTCCTCCTCGAAGTACACGCCCATGCGCGCCATCACTTTCAGGTTCCGCACCACCGTCCGTCCGATTCCCGCCGCGATCGCTTCGCCTTGCGTGGCCAGCTTTTCGAGCGCCGCCAGCAATTTCGGCTCCAGGTCAGGATCGTCCACGTTCATCAGCAGATCCGGATGCCCGCGCTCGCGCATCAGGTTGCGGATGCGCTCATCCATGGTGATTCCCGCCGACGGCACCAGCCCCGGCATCGAGGTCACAATGCCGTGATAGCGCGACGACACCATCATGTGGCACGCCCGCAGAATGCTCACCAGTTCGTACATGTTGTAGTCGTCGGAGGTCAGCACGGGCACGCCGCCCAGCTTCTCCGAGATGCGGCCGGCGGGACGCGCATCCAGGCGTTCCGTCGCCGCCAGGATCACAAAAACTTTTCGCTTCTTGCGGAATGCGTCGACCGCATTGGCGATCGCAGTCAGGTAGTGCTCGAGCGCCCGATCGGCGTCCGGCCCGGAATTGTGAAAATAGACCGACCGGTAGTGGCTGTCCTTGTACGCCCCGGTCAGGCTGTGCGCCGCGAACTTCGCCACCGAAGCCTTCACCGGCCACTCGAACGGATTAATCGGACAAACCACCAGCACCGGCGTGCTGCCGTCCCAGCCCACTTCCCGCAACGCCTTCTGGCCATATTCGGCCGGGGCCGGCTCGAACGTCCAGGCCGTATCGGTGCCCAACTCGGTCGGCACGCCCAGCTCGCGCAGCACTGTCCGCGACTCCTCGTTGCGCGTGATCACCAGCGAATTCTGGCAATAGCGCGCGCACATCTTGGCGACCAGCGGATCCATGTGTCCGGCCTCCGCGCCGTAGCCGACCGACAGCTTGTTCTGCGCCGCCGCAATGCCCAGCGATCCGATCATCATGGTGGTCAGCGCGTTGGCGAATTTGCTCTTGAACATCGAGCCCTTCGCACGCCACCACGCCATGATGCTTGGGCACTTCGTCCGACAGAAATGGCGGAAAAATATCCGGCAGATGCACCTGCGCGTGCCCTCGAAATATCCGTGCGGTAAATTTGAAGTTCTGCGTCATCACGCTGAAGGCGACGTTTTCCGCGCCCAGAATGTGCCGGATCTGCCGCAACATCTCCTCCACGCGCACATCCGATCCCGTGTTGCGCGTGCCGTTGTAGCCGGCAAACAGCAGCTTCAGTTTTTCGCCCGGCTGCCAGGGCTTGCCTTTGCCCAGCATCCAGCCCAGCTTGGCGGCTTCGATGATGCTGCTCACCCAGGCTTCCAGAACGAAGTCCATCATGCGGCGGACCCTCCCGCTTTCGTGCTGGGCCAGTCCCTGGTACGGGTAGGTGAAGTTGTTCTCGCGGCTGAACTTCGAGCAGCGGATAGCTGTATTGCGAAAACGGCACCGGCTTGCGTCCCAAGTTCCTGCGTCACCCGCGTGTTGTCGAACACCGTGTTCCACACCAGATAAGGCATGAACACTTTCATCAGCGAGGCGCCGTGACCCAATGTGCCTTTGCGGTTGGCCAAGCAATTCACCGTCGACGTCGAACGGCCTTCCAGAAACGGCAGAAAAACGGGGCCGCGCTTGTTCTGCGCCGCCGCCAGCGCGGCTGGTCAATTCGCGAAAAGTCTGCGAATCCGTCGCCGGAGAAAGATGATAGGTATCGTACTGCGGATTTTCTTTCTGATGCAGGGTGGCAATCGCGTCCGCCACAAAATCCACATTCACGATGTCGATCTTGTCGTCTGCGACGAAACGGCAGCACCGGCAGTCCCGCCAGAAACACGAACGCCTTCACCATGTCGAACTGCGTGGTCTCCGGATAGCGGCTGTCGCCCAGCACGATGCTGGGACGGAAAATCGTCGAGCGGCACCTCGGGCAAGAAGCTGCCGCATCATGTGCTCGCAGAACTTCTTGGTGCGCGCATAGGGATCGTAATCCGAACGGTCCCAATCAATCGACTTGTCTTCGGTCACCACCTCGTTGCTGCGCTTGCCCGCCACCGCCACCGTGCTCACATGGCTGAAGCGCCGCAGCCCGTGATAGTAGTGCGACTGCCTGCGCCAGCTGCACGACTTCCAGCGTGCCGCGCAGGTTCACGTTCAGGCAGCTTTTTTCCGATTTGCGGTTCAGCGACGCCGCGCAGTGAATCACCGAATCGGTGGTGTGGATCAGCCGGTCGTAGTCGTCATCCGAGCAGACCGAATGCGGGGCGCGGTCAGGTCGCCGCGAAAAATCCGGATCCGCGTCTGCAGATATTCGTAGAAGCGCGGAAAATCCAGGTGCAGCTGCAGGGCGCCTGCCACAGGCGCGCCTCCGCCTCATGCGGATCGCGGCGCCCGCACCAGCAGGTTCAGCGAAGCGCCGTGCTGCCTTCGAGCAGATTGGCGGCGACGTGCGCGCCGATGTATCCGGTGGAACCGGTCAGGAATATCGCCACGTTGCTCCGTTTGTACCGGTCTTGACGCGCGTCTCCGTTTTCGGACTGCCAGCTGGAACTGCAGGCTGCGCGCCGGCCGGGCCTCCAGCGGACGCCCTTCAATCAGCGGATACGTCCACTTGCGCAGCGCCGGAATATGAATATTGATCCAGTACTCCCACCAGTCAATCGAGCGCGTGTCGTATGCCGAATCTGGCTCTTCTCGTCCGGCACCAGCGCGTAGGAAAGTTTCTCCACATTGTCCGCACAAAATCATGCTCGTTGTGCAGAATGAACGGCTCGAACAATTCGATCAGCTTTTCCACTCTCTCCAGGCTGCGTTCCGCCTGCGCCAGCGGCGTCTTGCGCAACGGCAACGGAGACATGATCCGCTGAATCGATTGAATAATCGCCTTCTGCGCCGGCGCCGACATCCGGTTGTAGCGCTCCTTGGAGACCGGAATCGCATCGAACCGCAACCGCAGCCAGTACTCCAGGCCTTCCTGCGCGCGGTAGTGCTTGCGATGCGCCAGCGAGGTCAATTCAATCGACCGCCGCATGTCGCAAGGATTCGTCACCGAAGTCGCCAGCTGATACAGCGGATCGTTCCGCCGCTCCACCACCGCCGCCGCAATCAGCGTCATCCCGCGGCACACCGAATCCACCGGAATAATGTCCAGCCGCTTGCGTCTCGTTGGACGGCAGCTGCCGGAAAGAAGTCCCCAGCAAATACGACAGCGACGCCGAAGTATTGATGCCCTCATTCCATCCGCGAAATGGCTTCTGCGACCGAAGTTTCCACGATCGCGGGCGCACCACCGCAATCGGCAGGCCGGCGCCGTACTTGTAGATCAGCGACTCCGCCAGGCTCTTGGTGAAGGTGTAAGTGTTCGGCCAGCCCAGTTCCTTGCGCGCGCCGGTTGCCTGCCTCGGTCAGATAATTGCGCAGCCAGCGGATGCGATTCTTGCGAATCTGGTTCTCCAGCGCCGCGCCGCTGCAGATCCTTGGCCGCATGCTCTTTCCCGAGCGCCTGCTGTCGCAGTTCCTCGGTGACCTCGGCGCTCTCCGCCTTTCGTTCGGCCTGCTTCGCGATCAATTCGTGCAGCGCACTGCCATTCCCGCTTCCGCATCGAAATCCGGCAACGCCGGCGGCGTGTAATTCGGACGCAACGTCTCGCCCACCCGGCCATCGCGCGCCCCGGCCACATAGCAGGTGGAAAGATGCAGCAAGCCGGCGTGATCCGACTGGCGCACGAACTCGAGTACGTGCACCGCCGCATCCACATTGGTGGCCAGCGCATCCCGCAGATCGGGATTGAAATCCGTCAGCCCGGAACTGTTGATGATCAGATCCAGATTCTTTCGCAAGGCGCTGCCGAACTCCGAGCTCGAGCCCCAGGCCCGGCTGCGAGACATCGCCCTCCACCACCTCCACCCGTTCGCTGCAAGAAACGCGGCAGCTTCGCGCCGTAGCGCTCGAACAAGCGGATCGAAGACCGGCGACTCCTCCACCATCTTCTCGAAACGCCGCTGCGCCGGATTCGACTTCTGCCGCCGGATCAGCAGATAAATCTCGCCCAATCTCCGGCAAATCCATCAGCGTATTCACCAGCCAGACCTTGCCGATGAATCCGGTCACGCCGATCAGCATGATGTGCTTCCCGGCCAGCGCCTTGCGCACCGAAAGCGGGCCGCGTCTGACGGATCGCCGTCGAAGTGAACGATGGGACGCTCCAGGACTGGGGTTCTGACGTGCGGCCGGAACAACCGCCGACTGCCAGCAGCCTGAGGGTTCGCCAGGCCGAGATCGCGAACCAGTCGCTCCCGCGCGCCGGCCATCGGGTCCGGCGCCGTGATGCCGGCAACAGATCCCCGCGGACGAATCACCGGATCCAGCAACCGTCCCGTCGCGATGCCGTCGCGAAAATCCAGGCGATTGGCGATCATCCACTTCACTCCCAGATGCTGCGCCAGCGGCCGCATCACGTGGTCCAGTCCCTGGCTCACCAGCACCACTTCATCGCCCGGCCTCGATGCGTGATTTAAGCAGCTCCCATGCCATCAGCTTTTAGGTGAGGCTTCAACTTGTACTGGAAGTATTCTTCGCCCAGCAGATCGAGCCGGTCGCGGCTGATCCCGCGCAGCACGGTGTGCACCACCCGGGTGGCGAATACCCGGTTCGCGGCATAAAGAAACGGCCGCAACACCGCCATCACCAGCACCAGTCCGCGGCGCACCCAGCGCTCCATAAAGGTCTGCGCGTTCCAGGTGAAGAAGGCAATGGGCCGGACCGTGGTCAGTTCCAGCAGGCTGCCTTCCACTCGCCAGTACACCCGGGCGGAGCTAGGATTGTGGTTTGACTGTTCCAAATCGTTTTCGTCCTGATACTTAGCGGCCTGCCGAGGCCGAAACCTATTGTAAACAATCGCGTCAAGAGGACGAAGAAGGCAAGCCCCCGCATATCCTGCCTGGTTACGGTTAAGGGGTAGACGCCACGTGGGGAGCCTTGCCGTAGGCCAGCAGCGCCAGAACGCCACTCACTGCCAAAAGCCCGCCCACAGCCAGCAGGCCGCCGCGAAAGCTCCCCGTCCAGGTGCGCACCAGCCCGATGGTGTAGGGACCGAGAAATCCGCCCAGGTTGCCCAGCGAATTGATCACCGCGATGCCGGCTGCCGCCGAGGTTTCGGTCAGCATTTCAGTGGTGGTGGCCCAGAACGGCCCATTCATGGAAAACGCTCCCATCAAGGTCACGCTTAGGAAGATGACGTCCGCAGTGGTTGAAGTGGAATAGGCGGCGCAACCCAACGCAATGGCGCAGGCAAACGCAGATCCCGCCAGATGCCATTTTCTGTCCCGGGTGCGGTCCGAGCTGATGCCCACCAGCACCATGGCCACAACCGTGGCCAGGTATGGAATGGCCGAAAGCAATCCGACGACTAAGTTGCTGGTGCCGGATACATCGCTCAGCAGGCTGGGTAGCCAAAGACCGATCCCATAGGCCGAAGTGGTCACGCCCAGATACACCACCACCAGCATCCACACTCTGGTCTGGGCCAGTGCCGAGAACACATGGCTCGAGGCCCGAGGTTGCGGCTTCTCTTCGCCCGCCAGTTGTTCCATCAGCCAGGCACGCTGTTCCTCCGTCAGCCAGGCCGCAATTTCTGGCCGGTCGGTCAGAAAAACGAGCACCACTCCACCCAGCAAAATTGCCGGAAAACCCTCGATCAGAAATAACCATTGCCACCCCATCAGATGGCCTCGATGCACCCCCAGCAGCAGGCCGGAGATCGGACCGCCGATCACTCCCGCCAGCGGCGCTGCCGTCATGAACAACGCGATCGCCCGGGCCCGCGCGGCGGACGGAAACCACTGCCGCAAGTAGAGGATCATCCCCGGAAAAAACCCGGCTTCGGCGGCGCCCAGCAGAAAGCGCAGCAGGTAAAAGCCGCGCGGGCTGCCGACAAAAATCATCGAAGCAGAAATGATGCCCCATACCACCATGATGACGGCAATCCACCTGCGCGCACCAAAGCGGGCCAACGCGAGATTGCTCGGCACCTGGAAAAAGAAATACCCGGCGAAAAAGATTCCCGCTCCCAAGCCGTAGACTTCATCGCTGAAGCCCAGCTGACCTTTCATCTGCAGGGCGGCGAATCCGACGTTGATTCGATCCAGGTAGGCGACGATATAGAGCAGAAACAGGAAGGGCAGCAAGCGCCGGGTAAGCTTGGCGACGACCCTGGTGCCAAGGTCAACGGTGCCCATTTCAAGTCCAGTCAGCGATTGCATAGGGTGCACGCTCGTCGGGTCACAGGATCATCGCCCATCACATCAAGGCATTTTATTGCCGGCATCCGCGCCGAGCTGTCGCATGATCTCGGCCACGATCTCGTCCTCGGTGTGATCAATATCCACGGTGATCGCGTCATCAGGTTCTTCTAGCGCCGCGAATTGACTGGCCAAAATCGCCTCGGACGCGAAATGACCATGCCGCTGGCGCAGCCGCCGGTAGATGAGGTCGTAGCTTCCTTTCAGGTAGACAAACTTCGTCTGCCCGGCGACGCAAAGCTCATCGCGATAACTTCTTTCAGCGCCGAACAGGCCAGCACCATGTTCTTGTGCTCCGCCGCCCAGCTCTCCATCGCGTCGTGCAGAGACTTGAGCCACGGGCCGCGGTCGGCATCGTCCAGCGCGATTCCCTGCTTCATTTTTTCAACATTCGCCGGCGAGTGGAAACTGTCGGCATCGACAAAGTCCCAGCCGAGCCGCTGGGCCAGCAGTACCCCAATGGTCGTCTTGCCCGCGCCGGTTACGCCCATCAGCACCACGATCACAGGAGCGCGCCGGGAGAGCCCGCGGGCTGGCACATGCTTACATCTTTTACCATTGATTGGCAGATTTGGGGCAGGCACAATCCAATCTATTGTCATACCGAGCGGAGTGGCTGCTTCGCCTCGCGAAGCGGCTACGCAGTCGAAGGACCCCTGCGATCTGATCAGTCCGCGGTTAGGTAGGGGTCAATCGACTTGTCTCGCCGCGCAATCGCGGCTCCGTGTGCGCTCGGGAGGACATCGCTAAACTTTTCGCAGCTTGGTGACTCTGCCTGCCTCCACCCACTCCACCACAAAGATGTTGCCTTCATGATCGAAGCAGGCGCCGTGCGGACAGACAAACCGCCCGGGGACGAATGTCCCTGGGGCCTGATTTCGAACCGTGCTCCAGTCCGCCTTCGAATATTCGCCTTCTCCCAGGCTGGCGACGACCTTGTTTTGCCGATCGAGAATGGTCACCTTGCTGATCAGGTCCGCGATCACGACGTCGCCCCTCCGCTCGTCGAGGAAGCACGGCATCTTCGACGTGCCCAGAATGAAGCCGATATGCTTGCCTTCCAGGGTGAAGCGTTGCAGACGGCTATTGCCGCGGTCGGTCACGACCAGCATGGGCGTCTCGGAGCGGGTGTCCACCCAGAGGCCGTGCGGGCAATCGACCTGATCGTCCCCTTTGCCCAACCCGGCAAAAGTGCGAATGAATTCGGCCTTCTGGTTGTACTGGTTGATGAAGCTTGATCCGTAACCATCCCCAACGTAGATGTCGCCGTTGGGAGCGATGGCCACATTCGTCGGCCGGTAGGCAATGGCCGATCCATCGCTTTTGGGCTTGTAGGCCGGCGATTCCGCGGGATACCCCAGGGTGAATACTTCTTCGCCCTTCAACGTCCGTTTGGTCACGATGCCGTGCTGGTAGTCGCAGAGATAGAGGAACTCCTCATTTCCTTCTTTGCGGATGGACAGCCCGTGGCCGCCGCCCTTGAACTGCCGTCCCCAGGAGCGGACGAACTTCCCCGACTGGTCGAACACCACCATCGTGTCTAGGCTCTCGCTGCTGGCGTTGACCGTGTGATGGATATAAATGTGGCCCTGCGAATCCTCGCAAACTCCGTGCGTGTTGCCATAGCGGATGGTGCGGGGCAATTCGCCCCAGTCATGCAGGGCCTCGTACTTGTGCTCGCCTTCTCCCAGGATAGGCGGCCTGGTGCCCGCCTTGTCGGTCGCGCCGAGAAACACGGGGGCCGCAGCCGCGGCGGCTCCCGCGGCGACCAGAAAACTTCGCCGTGTGATTTTCATAGGGAATACTCCTGATTTCTCCCTCTACACCTGACGTCATCCTGAGGGACTTCAGTCCCGAAGGATCTTGCGCGCGGTGTTCCGATTGCGGAAGAAGTACCGTCCCGCTTCACGCCAGATCCTTCGCAGGCTCAGGATGACGTCCTATATCTCGACCATCACTTCTGCGCCACCGCCGGCTTCGCATTCACAAGCTTCGGATCGGCAAATTGCAGCCAGAAGCCCATCATCTCTTCATTGCTGGGCTCGCCCCAGCGAATCGCTTTCGTGGGATCGGG
Source organism: Terriglobia bacterium (assembly GCA_963734455.1). GTDB lineage: Bacteria > Acidobacteriota > Terriglobia > Terriglobales > Acidobacteriaceae > JAIQFF01. The sequence goes on along the minus strand of CAVTHC010000003.1, from coordinate 786,894 downwards.
ATTCTGCGGATTCTTCGACGAATTATCGAAGTACGCCGTGGTCACCAGTTCCGTCCCTTTGGGTAACAGAAACTGGTGCTTCAGGAAATAGGTTTCCTGCCAGCGGAAGTCATACTTGGGCACGTTGAGGATCACCTCATGGTGGCCGTCGGGATAGAAGGCCTCCGTCTTCATGCTCTTGCCGCGGAAGTGCATGTGTACAGTGTAGGCCACGGCCGTGACGTCTTTCGGCAGAGTGAAACATGAGGTCACGCGATGGTTGTCGTCGTTCGGCGGAATGAGGAAGAGGTTGTTCCAGATTTCGTACTGCGCGATCTCGTGCTTCACCGGTTCTTTGGCGAACACCAGGCCGATGCTGGTACGGTCCTTTACGTCCTCACCGCTGTGGTTGCTGTAGTGCACCTGAAACTGCAGGTACGAGCCCGCCGGAATTCTCAATGCGAAGCCAGCAGGACGCGTCTCTGCCAGGTGTCCAGGCAGGTAGATTCCCGGCACGATATTCAAGTACCCGGCTCCCTCGCCCGGAAATCCACCGCCATCGGGAGAGGCGCAGCCATCATCGAGCACGGGAGCATCCTTCCGGATATGCAGGACTTTCCCGGTGCGGTAGTCGTACTTGTCTTCGCCCGCGTTGGACTTGGCATGCTCTTCTTCTTTCTGCGCCACTTTGTCGGCCGCGATCACGGAGACGGTGGCGTGATGCACCACGCGCCGGTCCCCGGGGAGCACTTCCGCCGCCTGGATCCATTTGTCTTCAGTGAAATTAGTCGGAACATAAATGTATTCGTAATCGTCCATGGTGGAAGAGGTCACCAGGAACTCGGGGATCGTGAACACCGCGTCGGGCTTGATGTGCCAGCCCGCCGCGAACACAGGTGCTGCCGGCAGATCCTTGGGGTCGCCTTCTTTGGCCCCGGTTCTCACCCAGGCGTCAATGGTGGCGATATCCGCGTCGGACAACCGGGGATCGTTGATGAAATCGCCCACCTTGGGATCGGCATGCCAGGGCGGCATTTTGCGGCTCGTCACCGCCTCGCGAATCGGCCGCGCCCACATTTGCGCGTCCTGATACGTCATCAGCGACATGGGGGCAATGTCGTTGGGACGGTGGCAGACCACGCAGTTCTTGAAGAAAATCGGGGCCACGTCTCGGTTGAAAGTGACCTCCCTGGCAGGACTGGGGCTATCGTCACTCGCTCCCAGCAGCAAACCGCCAAAAACGATCACCCCGAGGATAAACATGATTCTTCGCAGACCCATGTGCCCTCCAGCCGGACCGGAACCCGGAGTTCCTGAAATCGCTGCGGTGGGTATTGTAAGCCAGGAGCGGTGTAGGGCGGACACTCTGGTCCGCCGCTTATGACTTGGATTTTAGGTTTTGAAGTCCCGAAACACCCGGAACCAGGGTAGACGACGCAAATCAAGGTCAAAGAGGCGGACAGAGCCTGCCCTGAGCGAAGTCGAAGGGGATGTCCGCCCCACACAAAACCGACTAACTCTGGGTATCCGTTGACGGATCGTTGAGCGCGATCAGTTTCCCCGGCGGATAATCGGCTTCGCTGAGGGGATTTTCCGGATCCGCATTTTTGATAGTCAGGACGTCTCCGCTGCGGATCCCCCGGAGAACGAGGTTCTGATCGTCAATGGCGATAACTCTGTATCTTTCCCCGAATATCGCATTGTTGTCCATAGGCCAATTAGATGCGAAAACCTTCGAATGCGGTACAAGAATCCAAGCCCTGGGTTAACTATCGGACTGACCGGGCAAGTTCATTCTTAAGATTCACTTAGCGATGTCGACGCCGGGCAGCGTGGCTTCGCGTTTCGAGCCTAAACTGAGTCTGCTAGTGGAGGACGGGCGTCCCGCCCGTCTGCAGCAAACACGGGCGAGGACGCCCGTGCTCCATCGAACACGCGCGGCCGCCCGAGAGGGCGGCCGCTATCCCGTTGACTCTTTACTTGTTACTGGGCTGGCTTTTCTTCCGCCTTCTTGGCGGGCGCGGCGGCGTGGGGCTTGGGCTTCCAGAAGTCCGGATCCGCCTTGATCCATTCATCCGGGGGATAGCTCATGGACGGAGTGAAGGCGAACAGGTTGTGCTGGCTGAACTCGATCGAGGAGGCCGACAGCTGCGCTTCAGCTTCTTCATGCCGTCTTCGCCCATGGCGGCCGCAAACTCCTTGTTATTGGCGAATGATTGATCAATTTCAGCGCCCGACTTCATCGGCCAGAACACTACATAGGTATTGCCTTCCTGGCCATACACCGCCTGATACGTGGCCCAATGCACGTTGGGGATCTTCGCGTAAGCCGCTTTCACCAGTTTGACAATGGCTTCCCAGTCCGCTTCATGCCCGGCGCGCACGCGGTACAGGGAGATCTCAAAGTAGCGCATGTGCGCGATCTCCACCGGCGCGTTCAGGCTGAATTCCTCGCGATACATCAATGCGCTGGCATCGAAATCGCTTAGCAGGTCGCCATCCGCCACTGCCGCCCGGTCGACCGCGGCGGAAAGCGCCGCGTTCTTCTGTGTCGCCAGCACGTCCTTCTCCCAGGCTTCGAATGAATCGTAGCCGGTCAAAAATAAGACGCGCGGCTTGCCGGTAATCGAACTTACCGCGAAATAGTGCGTCGGCCACTTGGCGCGCGTCATGGCTTGCACGAACGCGCTCTCTGTCTTTTCATGCATGGCCCCGCCTTTGCCCGGTTTGACAAATTCTCGAATGACTGAGAACACCTTGGGCGGCCCCGACATTTCCTGCGCCGCCGCAATGCTCAGTCCCCCCACCAACAGAAATGACGCCAACAGCAATCCTGTGATCTTTTTCATCGATGCTGACCTCCTCGGTCGCCAGATAAACTTGCTTCAGATTTTTGGAAGGGCCTGCCACCAAGCACGAAAAGGAAAAACCCGGAGGTGGCCGGAGGTTATCCGAGAGCCCGCCGAGAAGTCAAGCTAGCGAGGCCTGGTTAGAGGACGGGCGTCCCGCCCGTCCCGCGGCAAAGACGGGCGGGACGCCCGTCCTCCATCGAAGCAAAGAAAAAGGCCGCCTGCGCAGGCGGCCGTTGAAACTAGAAACCGGAAACCAGAAACTGACTCCTAGTCTCCCAGCACCGGCTCGGCTTCCGACTTCGTCGGGGCAGGAGCGATGCCGCCATTTGACGGGTTGGTCAGCGCGCCTAGCGGAATGAAGCCATTCTCTGCCACCACCGGCTTTTCCTTCAGCACGACTTCGCGATAAAGCGAGGCCATACGTGCGTTGTACGCCGGATCTTCTTTCTGTTTCGCATCGCGAGCCCGCATCTTTTCCTCGCGCGAGTTCTTGGCAATACCAAGCTTTTCCAGATCGTGCTGCTCTTCGTTGGTGACCAGTTCTTCCTTCAGGACCAGTCCGTGCTCGACTGATTCCATCTTCACGTTCTTTCCGCCGGCGAAGATCTCGTGGCGTCCATGCTCGTCGTACCACTTGGTGAGCGTGGCCGTCATGTGCATCTTCTCGATAATGTTGCGCCAGCCCACGCCAGTGTTGTAGGCGCAGAAGGAAATTTCGCCTTCCTGCGTGGCGTAGGGAATGATGCATTGCTCGGTGCGCCGGAAATCGTAGTTGAACAGGTCCTGGAACCACATGCCCGCGATGAACAGAAAGTTCCAGCGGTCCTGACGGCGCTTCATGACGTCGTCAATGGTGCGGTCCGGACCGACTTTTCCATAGTTCTTGCCGGTGGCGTTGAAGTTCTTGTCGAACTTCTTCAGCAGATCCATCATCTTGAAGTGCGTCGGCGACTGGAACGGGTCGTAATTTTTCATCAGACAGAGCGCCATGCCGACCACGGTCAGGAACTTGCCGCGAGCGGCGTCATTGACCTTGGCAATGTCCTTGGCCAGCTGATCGCCCTTCAAGAAGGCTGTGACCGGAACCGCTTCCTTGGTTTCCTTGTCGATCATGAGCGCCATGCCGGTTCCACAATTCGGATGGCAGCCACAGCTCAATTGGCCCCAGTCGTTGTTCGAGTCGTTGACGTGCATCAGGTCGGCCCAGTCGGAGAAGGTTCCCATGAACGAAATCGGGAACCAGTCGCGGGCAGGCTCGCCCAGGCCAGTCTGATTTTTCACATCGTGCGCCAGATGAGACAGGGTGTAGCGCTGCGCTTGACGGCGGTCGTCCGTGACCGCTTCGTCACGTCCGGTAAACGACACCGGCTGGAAGGACAGGAATCCGATGGTCTTGGGATTGTCCAGCGCGAACTTGATGATGCGCCCAACCTGCTCGTTGTTGATGCCGTTGACGATGGTCACTACCGGCACGATTTCGATGCCGGCTTTGTGCATGTTCTCGATCGCCTTCAACTTCACATCGAACAGGTTGCCGACCTTGCGGTGAGCGTTGGCGGCGTTCCCGATTCCGTCGAACTGCAGATAGGCATAACGCATGCCGGCTTCGGCAGCCTGCTGCGCAAACTCGAAGCTCTTGGCAAATTCGATTCCGTTGGTCGCGGCCTGCACTGAGTTGTATCCAACCTTGCGGGCGTAGCGAACCGCGTCGAGGAAATACGGTGAAAGCGTGGGCTCGCCACCGGAGAACTGCACCGACATCTGGCGGCGCGGCTTGATGGTGATGGCGTTGTCCAGCATGGTCTTGATGTCTTCCCAGCTCAGTTCGTGGACGAAGCCGACCTGGTTGGCGTCCATGAAGCAGGGATCGCACATCATGTTGCAGCGGTTGGTCAAATCGATAGTGAGCACCGAGCCGCGCCCGTACTTCACCGTGGAGGACCCGTGGTGATGCAGCTTCTCGTCATTGTGGGCGCGGATATCGCGGCCGGGGAACACATCTTCCAGGTGCTTCGAGAATTCGGTGTCGATCGACATCACGTCTTCAAAGTGGCCGTGGATGGCGCAGTCTTTCACCATCAGAATCTTGCCGTCGCGCTCCACGATTTCGGCCTTGATCTCGCCGACCTTTTCATTCATCAGCACTTCGTAAGGCAGCTTGCCGTCAAGAATCTGCTGTCGGATTTCGGGCACGCACTTGGGGCAGAGAGAGTCAGTGGAGCGCGGCCAGCCCAGAGGCGGCTTGGTCTTTTCGTAGGACTTCAGCAGCGGTTTCTCCGACCATTTCGGCGTCGGCGAGGGGTTCTGCTTGATCTTATTCAGGCTATTGAACACCACCCACGCGCCTTTGGCGGCGACTGTAACTGCTTTTTCCACGTACTTCACTGGTTTGTGCATGCGTTCTCGCTTTCCTGTGCTGGTATGCCGCGGCAGTTCGTGTTTCACCAGAAATTCCCGAAATGAACCCGGAATTTCCTGCCGTGGTGCAAGCTTCACCCGGGGAGCGCTGGTTAGCGTCTGCCGCCTGATGGATTAATCTGACCTTATGTTATTGAAGACATGGGGGAAGGGACGAGCAGATGTCAACGAAAGGGGAAAAATGGGGGTTTAGCGGGGGAATGGCGCATTGGGCGGTGTGTAAAGTATTGAAAAGGAACGGGTACTATCTTGCTGATGGACCGCCGTGGAGTTTCAGCGGCGGCGTTCGGTTTTGTAATCGTATTTCGGGTCGAAGTCCACGGCTCCGAAAGCATCCAGGATACGAAGTTGCTTGCGCCGTTTGACGTACTCGGCCAGTGCGGCGAACACGGCTTCTCTCTTGGTCTTGTGTCCGCCGATACGCCGGGCCTCTTCGATCAAGCGGTCGTCCAGTGCCAGGTTCGTTGCCATGTGAACAATCTCACACAAATATGTGTGTAGAACAAGCCTGCCCTACACACTCAATCTTCTTCTGTCATCTTGTATTTCTCCAGGACGTCTTCCCGCGAGATCACGCCTTCCAGTCGCCGGAAATCGGCGCGATGAACCACCGGCACCAGCGGCACGTGATAGACATGGCGCAACGCCGCTTCCAGGGTGATGTCGGGATGAAGGAAGGGAAGGTTGCGGGTCAGCAGAGTTGATCCTAGCGTCATTTGCCCTTTGCCTTCGCCTCCCAGCCGCTTCAGCTCATCGGCGGTCACGCTGCCCCACCCGCTGGGGCTCATGCGGACCAGAAAAGTTCCCGGGAGGTCCTGCGCCCGGCGCATTGCCTGCTCGACGGAATCACGAGCGTCCAACACCAGGGCCGGGGCCGGCCTCATCGCGTCTTCCACGCGCAGCACGGTCTGCTCCCGTTGCTCTTCGAGTGAGGGCAAGTGGAGTCCGTCCTGGCGAGTAAGCAGGTCGAAGATCGGCGTAGGCTGCAGACCGCGGGAGATCACATAAGCCAGCGTGTTGGCTACAATCACGGGCACGATGATGGAATAGTTGCCGCTGACTTCCAGCACCATGAACACCGAAGTCATGGGGACGCGCAGAAAGGCGGCAAAAAGCACGCCCATGCCGACCAGCGCATAGGTAGCCGTAGAACCTGTGAGCCCGGGATATAAAGCTCGTTCCAGGCCTCCGACCGCTCCCCCCAGCATGGCGCCGACAAAGAGGGTGGGAGCAAACATTCCGCCGGGCGCGCCGCTGACGAACGATAGGGTCGTGGCCACGATTTTCAGCAGGGCCAACGTGGCCAGCATTTTCCAGGTGAACTGGTCATGCATGGCCTGGTCCATATAATCGTAGCCCGCGCCCATCACCTGGGGAGCGCCCAGGTAGCCGATCAGTCCGATAATGAGTCCGGCGGCGGCAGGCTGGAAATATTGCGTCCAGCGCGGCCAGGCTCGCAGGCGCGGGCGGAAATAGCCAATCGCCTTGGCAAAGATAACCGCCGCCAGGCCACCGACCACTCCCAGAAACGCGTACGCCAGCAACTCCGTGGGCCGCATCAGGCCCACCGCCGGGATGCGGAAAAGAGGCTCCGAGCCCAGAAACCAGCGCACCACCACCACGCTCGACACTGCCGACAGGACCACCGAGCCAAGAATGCCGGCGCTCCAGCGGCCGATCACTTCTTCGATCACGAACAGCACCGCGGAGATGGGGGCGTTAAACGCCGCCGCCAATCCTGCGGCAGCTCCCACCGGGGCCAGCAGGCGCAGGCGTTCGCGGGAAAGTTCGAGACGCCGCCCCAGCGCCGAGGCCAGGCTGGCGCCGATCTGCAGCGATGGGTCTTCGGGTCCGAGGGATTGCCCCGAGCCGATGGCCATGGCGGCAGTGATGAATTTTCCCACCGCCGTGCGAAACGGAATGTAGCCGTTATAGATGTAGAGCGCGGCCTTGGTCTGGTTCACCCCGCTGCCGCGCACCAGCGGGAAGACATGGATGACCAGAAGAGCTACGATCAAGCCGACCACCGCGGGGGTGACAATCAGACGCCAGGTGTGTGGCTCCAGCACCGGACCGAGCAACCAGATCCTAGTCCAGTCAATCGCCAGCCGGAAACACACCACCGCCAGGCCGGAGAACAACCCGATGAACACGGCCAGGAGTAGAAAGAAGCGCTCCTCGCGAGTGCTGCTGAGCGTGAACCATGATCGACTGGATGAGGATCGAGTCAAGGAGAGTCGATGTTCATCGGGAAGAGGCGAACCGTTGTCCGACGTGGCATCGGGGAGAGTCTCGTCCGGATCCACGGGAGCGCCAGGGCCAGTCATCGCTCCACTCCGGTCCGGTCTTGTGAAATCAGGAGGAGGGCTTGATCCCGGCCGCCGGGCGGTCCGCAAACGTCCCGAGTCTGCTGCTCAATCTCGAAAACCAGGTCCATCACCGGGTCCAGCGATGCGCTATCGAGGGTAGGGCGCACTCGTTTCATCTTGGGAGCCAACTCCAACCATTGCGCTTTCAAGGCAGGCAGTCCGACGGCGGGCGACTCCGGACTCAAGTCAATGCCTTTCGTCATCGCGCAATCGTCCAGGCGGTCGCCCGCGGCCTGGAATGCGGAGCGCAGGCGCTGGTTGCGCTCCGCATCGGAAATGCGCGGGGCGAATGGGTCGGCCTGCAAGACCAGGGTGACGGTTTTCAGCAGCTGTGAAGGCGCCGCATTTTGAGGATCGGCGCGCACCGCGCTCTGCAGATAGCCTTGCGCCGTGCGATAGCGGCCTAACCGGAAAGCCGCCTGCGCAGCTCCGTAAAGCGCCGCCTGATTATCACGGTCGGTTTGCAACACATCCTGGAATTGACTGAGAGCATGATCGTAATCCTGGACCTGCGCGAACAGGGCGGCTACCCGCAGGCGCAACTCCGGGTCGTGCGGCAGGGCCGAAGCCATGGTAATGAGCTCGGCTTGCGCCTGGGGATAAGCTTGATGCTGCACCAGGTACCCGATCAATTCAAATTGCGCGTCCCGCCGCCTGGTGTCCGGATCCGTGGACCAAAAACCATAGATCGCATTGTGGTAATACTGAATGGTCCGGTCCAATATCTGCTCGCGCGCAAACAGCCGTCCCAGAGCCAGATTCACCGCCCCTTCCTGGGGCGTGCGCTCCCACAGGCTGATGAGGTAGGTTTCCGATTCCGCGGTCCGTCCGGTGTCCCTCAGGGCGCGAGCCAGGCTGAGCTGATAGTCAAAGTTATCGCGAGCGTAGCTGAGCGCCGCACGAAAATCGCCGACCGCGCGTTCCGGTTGTTCCGCGTCCTGCGCCTGGATGCCGCGTTCGTAGAGATGGCGGGCCAGCGCCTTCTCCTGCTCACGAAAACGGGTAACCAAGCGATTAACTCCCAGAAACGCCAATACCGCGATCACCACCAGCCCAGCGACGATCACGGGAGGCTGTCGGGTGAAGGCTTTCAAACTCGCGACGTTCATGATTGGGCAGGCTCGATCATCGGGGAGGACGATTTTTATTTTAGATCATTCGAGGCGCGGAAAGTAAGGGAGTGCCGCGGCTGACACCACGAATCATCTAGTGGCTCCGCTTAATTCACACCACGAGCAGCTCCTCGGTCGCGAGATCTTCGCACGCATAGCCCTCAGCGGCGCGATCAGGTAAGATACTTCGCGCCGTCCTCAGGGCACGGTCTCGCCCATCATGAACCGCGAATATCACAAGGGTTACAGCTCTGAACTGCATCGCGACATGGAACCGCTGGTCTTTGGACACGCGGGTACGCCCTTGCTGGTTTTTCCCACCTCCATGGGCAGGTTCTTCGAATATGAAGACCGGGGCATGATCGGTGCGCTGGCGCCGAAAATAGACGCCGGCGAGCTGCAGATCTTCTGCGTCGACGCGGTGGACAGCGAGAGCTGGTACAACAAGGGCGTGCATCCCCGGGTGCGCGTGTCTGCGGCACCTGCAGTACGAGCGCTACATCCTGCACGAAATTCTTCCCTTCCTGCGCTGGAAGAACTAGGCCCCGCGGCTGGCGGTGACGGGCTGCAGTTTCGGCGGCTACCATGCGATGAATTTTTCGCTGCAAGCATCCCGACGTGGTGACGTACTGCGTGAGCATGAGCGGCGCGTTCGACATCAAGCAATTTCTCGATGGCTATTACGACGACGACTGCTACTTCAACTGTCCCCCCGACTATCTGCCGCACATGAGCGATGACTGGTTTCTGAGCCGCTACCGGAAGATGAACATCGTGCTGGGATCGGCCGACTGGGACATGTGTCTCGACGCAGAACGTCAAGATGTCGGCGATTTTGCATGCCAAGGCAATTCCGCACTGGCTGGATGTGTGGGGAGACAACTCCAAGCACGACTGGCCGCTGTGGCAGCGGATGGCGGTAAAGTATTTCTCTTAGGATTGTCATCCTGAGTGAACTTGTAGCGCCGGCCTCTCGCCCACCGGACAGCCGCCGGGACGGCGGCGCTACCAAACGCAGCGCGGCGGCTTCGCTTCGCGAAGCAGCGACTCCGCTCAGGATGACAGGGGGGATCGTGAAGAAAATCGGAATCATTTTCGGGATGGAAAATACCTTTCCGCCGGCGTTGGTGGAAAAGATCAACAGCATGAAGGTCGAGGGCGTGACCGCGGAGTTCGTCAAGGTGGGCGGCGTCAAGATGGCCGATCCCAGCGGGTATCGCGTCATCATCGACCGCATCTCGCAGGACATTCCGTTCTACCGCGCCTATCTGAAGAACGCCGTGCTGACGGGAACGATCGTCATCAACAACCCCTTCTGGTGGACCGCCGACGACAAGTTCTTCAACTACGCGCTGGCGCGCAAGCTGGGCGTGGCGATTCCGCCCACGGTGATTCTGCCGCACCAGAAGCATCCCGCCGGGCACGACCGACCAGTCCATGCGCAACCTGATGTATCCGCTGAACTGGGAGGAGATTTTCGACTACGTCGGCTTCCCGGCGTTCCTGAAGCCGTACGCCGGCGGCGGCTGGAAGCACGTGTACAAGGTGCACTCGCCGGAGGAGTTCTTCCAGCACTACAACCAGACCGGCGACCTGTGCATGACGCTGCAGCACGGCGTCGAGTTCGAGGAATATTTCCGCTGCTACGTGGTCGGGCAGGAGAAGGTGCACGTCATGCACTACGATCCCAAGGCGCCGCATCACGAGCGCTATGTGAAGGAAATCCTGCGCCCGCCGACCCTAAACTGCTGGAGCGCATGGTAAAAGACTGCGCTGACGCTCTGCCGCGCGCTGGGCTACGACCTGAACACGGTCGAGTTCGCGGTGGAAGATGGCGTGCCGTACGCCATCGACTTCATGAATCCGGCGCCGGATGCCGATATCAACTCCGTGGGTCAGGAGAATTTCGAGTGGATCGTGAACGCCGTGGCGGAAATGGCGGTCGCCAAAGCGCTTAGCGACGAGAATCCGGCGAAGGAATTGCATTGGTCGTCGTTTCTGGCGGGCGGAAATGCAGCGCAAGCTCCCACCGCAAAGGCTTCGGCAAAGAAGAAAGCCAAAGCGTAACTCGCGGATCGCCCCGGTTTTCTTTGCGAACTTTGCGACCTTCTTTGCGGCCTGTGCGGTTAAAGCTCTTGACCGCGAAGGCCGCAAAGTTCGCAAAGACGCCCCTTCGGCTTTTCGGCGGAGGATTGCTATACTGATCCCCGCTTCAGGAAGGCTGCCCATGAATCCGACGTTCACCATCGGAATCGAAGAGGAATACCAGACCGTCGATCCGGACACGCGCGATCTGCGCTCGCACATTCACGCCGAGATCATCGAGAAGGGCAAGCTGCTCCTGCAGGAGCGGGTCAAGGCGGAGATGCACCAGTCGGTGGTCGAGGTCGGCACCTCGGTCTGCAGCAATATCAAGGAAGCCAAGGAAGAAGTGAAGAAGCTGCGCCGCGCACATGATCGCGCTGGCGCGCGAAAACGGCCTGCGCCTGGCGGCCGGCGCCACCCATCCGTTTGCCGACTGGCGGATGCAGGAAATCTACCCCGGACGAGCGCTACAAGAACATCGTGGAAGACATGCAACTGGTGGCGCGCGCCAATCTGATCTTCGGCCTGCACGTGCACGTCGGCGTCGAAGATCGCGAGACCGCGATTCAGCTGATGAACCACGCGCGCTATTTTCTGCCGCACCTGCTGGCGCTTTCGACCAACTCGCCGTTCTGGCTGGGCATGGACACCGGGTTGAAATCGTATCGCTGCAAGGTGTTCGACAAGTTCCCGCGCACCAATATTCCGGACTATTTTCCCAGCTGGGGCGAGTACGAGAATTACGTCAAGCTGCTGATCAAGACCAACTGCATCGACAACGCCAAGAAAATCTGGTGGGACATCCGGCCGCATCCATTCTTCAACACGCTGGAATTCCGCGTCTGCGACATTCCGATGCGCGTGGAGGAGACGATCGCGCTGGCGGCGCTGATCCAGGCGACCGTGGCCAAGCTGTACAAGCTCTACACCGCAGAACCAGGGCTTCCGGCTCTATCGCCGCGTCGCTGATCATGGAAAACAAGTGGCGCGCCGCGCGCTACGGCATCGAACGGCAAGCTGATCGACTTCGGCAAGCAGACGGAAGTGCCCGAGCGCGAGCTGATCTGAGAATATCTGGAGTTCGTCGACGACGTGGTGGACGAACTGGGTTGCCGCGAAGAGATGAACTACATCCGCGAGATCCTGGAGAACGGCACCGGCGCCGACCGGCAATTGCGCGTGTTTCGAGAAACCGGCGACCTGAAAAAGGTGGTGGACTACATCATTGAAGAAACGGAAGTGGGACGTGGCCGAGACGGAAGCCCAGGCTCGCTGTCAGAAGAGCAGCGGTAATGACATTTCCTGCCAGTGAAGCCAAGCGCAGCTGAGCACGCTCTCCTTCGATCCGGAACTTACGCCCGGCGCGCGCAATGCGGTGCGAGGTGTGCCTGCGCATCCAGCCCAGCGAGAAAGTGACCGTCATCACCGACGAAGCGAGCCTGGAGATCGCGGCCAGCATCGTCCGCGAACTCGAGGCGCTGGGCTGCTCCCTATCACGCCTGGGTGCTGGAAGAGCTGGCGCCGCGGCCGCTGACCGATCTGCCGCGCGCGATCGCTCGACGATCTGGAAACCAGCCAGGTCAGCATCTTCGCCGTGCAGGCGCAGACCAACGAACTGCGGTCGCGCATGCAGATGACCGACGTCGTGAACCGCCGCAAAATCCGCCACGCCCACATGGTCAACATCAACCAGCAGATCATGCTGGAAGGCATGCGCGCGGACTTCCTCGAAGGTGGATCGCATCAGCACGCAAGGTTGTGGAGATGGTGCGGCGGCGCCAAGCGAAATGCGCGCCAAGACATCCGCCGGGCACCGATCTTGCCGCCGATCTGAATCCGAATTACCGGTGGCTCAAGACCAGCGGCATCATCAGCCCGGACAAGTGGGGCAACCTGCCCGGCGGCGAAGTCTTCACCACGCCGGGCGAAGTCAACGGGACGTTTCGTCATCGATGGCGTGGTGGGCGACTACCTGTGCGCGAAGTTCGGCGACCTGAGGCGACACCCGCTGACCATCCAGATAAAGGGCAATCGCCTGACCGAAGCGCATTCCGCGAATCAGCGAACTGGAAGACGATTTCTGGCGCTACACCCATACCGACGAGAACAGCGACCGCGTCGGCGAATTCGCCATCGGCACCAACATCGAGTTGAAAGACGTGATCGGCCAGATTCTGCAGGATGAGAAATATCCCGGCGTGCACATTGCGTTTGGCAATCCCTACGGCGCGCACACCGGGGCGCGAGTGGTACTCGTCGACCCACATCGATGTGGTGGGCCGGAATTTCGACATCTGGGTCGACGGCGAGCAGATCATGCGGGATGGGCAGTTTTTGCTCGAGGCGTAGGCACATTGCTGACGTCTCGTGCCGGGCATAGGGGTCCTTCGACTTCGTAGCTGCTTCGCCGAGTGAAGCAGCTACTCCGCTCAGGATGACAGTGCCGTAGAAGCCTATGATTCCCGCCCTGCGACAGCAATTCAACGCGAACTACACTCCGGAAAAATATCAGCGTCTGCTTAAGCTGTTGGAAGAGCGCTGCGGAACGCTGGTGAAGTTCCGCGTCTGCGAAACGCCGGTTTTCCTCCCCAAGCCGCTGCTCGACCAGATGTGCGAGTACGGCAAGGAACTGATCCAGCAGCTCAACGGAATCGAGTACCGCAAAGCTTCCTCGGCGGCAATTCCAGACCAGTTCCGGGTCCCGCGCGAGCCGGCACGTCCGCTTTTTGTGCAGGTGGATTTTGGACTGGTGCGCGACCCATCAGGCAAGTTGCAGCCCAAGCTGGTTGAACTGCAGGGCTTCCCTTCTCTCTACGCCTACCAGCCGATGCTCTCGCAATCCTACGGAGAGGTCTTCGGGCTCAACCACAACCTGAAATATCTGCTCGGCGGACTGGATTGGGAAGGCTACAAGAATCTGTTGCGGCGGGCCATTGTCGCCGACCACGATCCCCGTCAGCGTCATTCTGATGGAAATCGACCCGCTGCATCAGAAAACTCTGCCCGACTTTCTGCTCACCGAGAAGCTGCTGGGAATAAAAACCGTCGCGATTACCGACGTCCGCAAGGTAGGCAAGTTCCTGTTCTACGAAAACGCCGGCAAGCGCACCCCGATCATGCGCATTTACAACCGGGCCATCGTGGATGAGATGATGCGCGAAGGACCTCAAGCTTTCTTTTGAGCTCACCGACGATGTGGAAGTGGAGTGGGCGGGCCATCCCAACTGGTTCTTCCGCCTGAGCAAGTTTTCGCTGCCGTATCTGAAACACGAGTGCGTGCCCAAGACCTGGTTTCTCGATCGCGTGGATCAGATACCGAAGGACCTCGAAAACTACGTGGTCAAACCGCTGTTCTCCTTCGCCGGACTGGGCGTGATCATCAATCTCAAACCCCGGGACATCGCAGCCATTCCCAAGGACCAGCGTTCCCAGTACATACTGCAGCAGCGGATGAATTTTGAGCCGGTGGTGGAAACACCCTTCGGCGGCAACAAGGCGGAAGTACGCATCATGTATATCTGGCTGGATGAACTGCTGCCGGTGATGACCATCATCCGCATGGGCCGCGGACTGATGATGGGCGTCGACCACAATCGCAATATGGAATGGGTGGGCTCTTCGTCGGGCTTCTATTCTTAACTTCTCTCGAGGGTGCCCGTCCAAGCTATGCTTGGGGGGATTTTGTTTGCACTGAAGTGACATCAAGATCAAAAACCCCGCCCAAGCGTAGCCTGGACGGGGCACCCTCTGGGTTCGGGTTGGACTACTTCAACCCTTTCACCACATATGCCTGTGATAGCGCCTGACCGTAGACATAGGCATACGCGCTTCCGTCAGTTGAGAAGATGGGCCCGCCCACTTGCGTGACCCCCACCGGCATGTTCTCCCCGAAGGTCTTCCACAATTCCATTTTGCCGGTAACGATATTCCCACGATAAATCTTCGCCGTCCTGGTCCGCAGATTGTTGGAGATCAGGTATAGCGATGCCCCGTCCGGGGTCCAGCCTGTAACTGTGTATTTCGCATCAAGTTGCGGGATCGGGCGCAGGCCGCCTCCGTCCAGCGGCCAGATACCCCACGTACGATCCGGCCCCTGGACCGCAACGCTGCGGCCGTCCGGGGAGAGTACGGTGCCCGCAACCCCTTCCGGGGTGATTGGCTTGGCATTGCCGTTACCCAGATCAATCAGGTAGTCCCGCGCACCATGTCCAGCCTCGATCCCGCTGGCCAGCAATTGTTTGCCGTCCGGCAGATAGCGAACGGAGTCGTAGCTTATGCTGTCGTGGGTCAACTGTCGGGCCTCGCCCGCGCCGGTTGGGACTACGAACAGCGCGCCCTCTTTTGCCGGTCTGGTGATCACCCATTTGTCATCCGGCGAAATGGCCGAGCCCGTGCCGTTACCGATCCGAACCGGAGGTGACCCGTCCGTATCGCGCACAAAGACGGTGTACTTCGGCCCACCTCCGTCACCGTCTTCCTCGAACAGAACTTTTCTGCCGTCACGACTAACATCTCTCAGGACGGACCATCCCAGCCACCCCAGTTCACGTTCCTCTTTTCCGCCCGGCGGCGCGCCTCGGATTCCGATACGAATCTGGTGGGTAACCATCAACGTCAGCCCATTGCGCGTGTCTTGCAGCCACATGCCCCCGGGCACGTTTGTGATCGTCCGCTCCTTGCCCGCCAGGGTCACTCCGCGAAGATTCTCCGCGCTGCCGGTGCGAGTGCCGGTGAACCAGAGCTCATCGCCCGCGCTTGACCACATGATCCCTTCGATCGAAACAAACCCCGACGCAAGTTTTTTCTCGTGACCATCGGGCTCGATCACCGCCACAGAACCTTCGTCGTCCCCTCCGGTGTTTTCGTGGTCGGCAAATGCCACCCGCTTGCCGTCGGGCGAAATCCGGGGATGGCTAATCCAGTTGATGCCATCCAACAACACCTTGCCCACGGGATACTCCAGTCTCCAGTGGCTGTTCTCGGGAACAAAGCGGACGATCGCCATGTTCTCGCCATCAGGCGCCCATTCCGCGTCCTGCACATTCTCCAGCACTTCGCGCGGGGTTCCGCCGCTCAAGGGGACCCGGGCCAGCGTGCCTACGCGGGCATAGCCGCCCTGATACGTGGTGTTGAGCCGGATTGCCAGTTCTCCGCGCTTCGAAATCGAAAGCAGGTCTGCATCCTTTAGCCCCAGTTCGCGCGAACCATTGTCATCGGTGCGGGCCAGATACAACTGCCAACTGCCTCCGTCCCAGGAAGCGCTGTAGACGATGCTCCCATCGGGAGTGAACCGGGCATCGCCAATGGAACCGGTGCGGAATGTGATCTGCTGATACTCAGGAGGAGGCAGCAGCGCCGATGCCCCGTCCCAGCCACCAGCCCAGACCGATCATCGCCGCCGAGAGCGCAAGCGCGCCGGCCAGCCAGGCCAGTTTGCGGCGCGACTCTGCGCCCCGGACTTGCGCCACCGCTGCCTGCGCGCCCGATTTGCTGCTGGTGGCGGAAATCTCGGTCAGCGATTCCAGGTCAAACGCCAGGTCACCCGCGGAATGAAAACGCTGGGAAGGATTCTTCTCCAGGCAGTGCCGGACTATTCGTTCGAGACCCGCGGGAACGTTGCGCGCGGTTTCAGATAGCTCGGGCACTTCTTCTTTCAGGATGGCGCTCATGGTGTCGGCCGAGGTCTCGCCGTGGAAGGCGCGCTTGCCCGAAACCATCTCGTACAGGATTGCGCCAAAGGCAAAAATGTCAGATCGCGGGTCGGACGTCTGGCCTCGCACCTGTTCCGGCGACATGTAACCGGCCGTGCCCATGATCAGGCCGGGTTCGGTCACGGCGTGAACTGTCGGCGCATCGGCCCCGCTCACGGCTTCCGGGCGGGTCAGCTTGGCCAGGCCGAAGTCCAGAATCTTCACCCGGCCATCGCTGGTGATGAACAGGTTTTCCGGCTTCAAGTCGCGATGCACGATGCCCTTTTCGTGCGCCGCTGCCAGTCCCCGGGCCACCTGCAGCCCGTATTCAATCGCCTTGCGGACCGAAAGCGCGCCGTTCCGCAGCCGCTCGCGCAAGGTTTCCCCTTCCAGCAACTCCGAGACCACGTAGGGCGAGCCCTTCTCCTCTCCGATATCGAAGATCGAAAGAATGTTGGGATGATTGAGCGCCGCCGCGGCTCGCGCCTCCTGCGCGAAGCGCTGCATGCGGTCCGGGTCCGCGGAGAAAGACGCGGGAAGAATCTTGATCGCGACCGTGCGATCCAGCCGGGCATCTTTGGCGCGATACACTTCGCCCATTCCGCCCGCGCCCACCAGAGACTGAATCTCGTAAGGGCCTAGCTTCGTTCCTGAGGAAAGTGCCATGAGTGGCCGAGAATTATAGCGTTAATTGAGCTGTACGACCCTGGCAGTGATATCAGAACCCGAGGGTGCCACATTCTTTTGCGCTTTCTCCGAAAGAGTGGGGATCTTGCGCGTCCGTCACAAACGGTCCCACGACCGGGAAAGATCCTCCACTACACGAGTCCGTGGAATCCCGCCCTTGCAAAGTACGCAAGGATAGGTCACCCGGCGTACGGAGTGGATTTCCACCGTCCTTCCCTCAAATAGTTGACCAGAAACGACCCACGGCCTAACATTGACCGCCTAAAGGGGCGGAGCTTAGCCATGGACCGCGAAGCGTCTGGCCAAAGTTCGAGCAGCACGACCATGATCGGCCAGACGGTCTCCCACTACCGCATTCTGGGCAAGCTGGGCGGCGGCGGGATGGGCGTGGTCTACGAAGCGGAAGACACCCGCCTCGGCCGCCATGTCGCCATAAAATTCCTTCCCGACAATCTCACCGGCGACAGCAAAGCCATGGAGCGTTTCGAGCGTGAGGCCCGGGCCGCGTCCCTGCTCAATCACCCGTCGATCTGCACCATCCACGAAGTCGAGGACCATAACGGCCATCCCTTCATCGTGATGGAAAAGCTGGAGGGCGAAAGCCTGAAGCAGCGTATCCGGGGCAAGGCCATGGACATTGACGATCTGCTGGATGTCTCCATCCAGGTTGCCGATGCGCTTTCCGCCTCCCATGCCAAGGGCATCATTCATCGCGATATCAAGCCCGCCAACATCTTTATTACCTCGAGCGGGCAGACCAAGGTCCTCGATTTTGGCCTGGCCAAGCTGTTGCGAAATGAGCGGATGGCAACCAGCGAAGAGACCCCGATCGAAGATTCCCTGACCGCGGTCGGGGTGATTCCCGGAACCGCGGTTTACATGTCTCCGGAACAGGCGCGCAGCGAGGAGCTCGATCCGCGAACCGACCTGTTTTCCTTCGGCGTCGTGCTCTACGAAATGGCCACCGGGAAGAAGCCGTTCAGCGGCAACAACGTGGTCATGACCCTGGATGCCGTATTGCACACCAAGCCACCCTCGCCGCTCACGCTGAACCCTGCCCTGCCCAAGGAACTTGAGGCCATTATCGGCAAGGCGATGGAGAAAGACCGCGGCAAACGTTACGCCACCGCCGTGGAGATGAAATCCGACCTGCAGCACCTGAAGAAGGAGACCGAGTCGGGATTGACCCGGACCGGCGGGCGGGAAATATCTCCCATGCGCGGGGTCAGCAAGACCTTCCAGAGTTCCGGCAAGCCACAAAATTACCTCCTGATCGCAGTGACCGCTTTGCTGCTCACCGTGCTGGCCGCGGTGGGAACCTGGTTTCTGAAGCATCGCGCCGCCGACATTGGAGCCAACAAGAATTCCATCGCGGTGCTGCCGCTGCAGAACCTGAACGGCGATTTCAGCGTGGACTACCTGCGCTACGCGCTGGCCGACGAAATCGCCAATACGCTGACCTACTCCCGCACTCTGGACGTTCGCCCTTCCACCGTCACCCGAAAATACGTGAGCGCCGATCTCGATCCCCAGGCGGTGGGCAAGGAGCTGCACGTGGCCACCGTCCTGACCGGGCACTTCCAGAAGCAGGGGACCCGCCTGCTGGTCACGCTGGAAGCAATCGATACGGCCACGGAGCGTCTGGTCTGGCAAACCAATCTTACGGGTTCGACGCAGGACCTGATCGGCCTTCAAGATCAGCTGGCCAAACAGGTCCGTTCCGGCTTGCTGCCGATGATGGGCGCGGCCGGCGGTTTCCTGGAGACTGGCACGCGGCCTAATAATCAGGAAGCCTACGATCTTTATCTGCGCAGTGTAGCGGTGCCCCACGACGCCACTCCCAACAAAGAAGCCATCCGGATGCTGGAACGCGCGGTGGGAATGGATCCTTCATACGCGCCCGCCTGGGAGGCGCTCGGCCTGCGCTATTACTACGATGCAACCTATTCGGATGGAGGAGAAGAATTGTTCCAGCGCTCGAACGCGGCCTATGAGCGCGCGCTCACCCTCGATCCCAACCGCATGGTCGCGGCTGGCCAGTTCATTACCAACCGCGTGGAGCGCGGTGAACTCGCCAAGGCCTATCAGTCGGCCAAGGAATTCGTCAAACGCCGTCCCGAAAGCGCGCAGGCCCATTTCACCCTGGCCGTGGTCTACCGTTATGGCGGAATGCTCGAAGAATCCGAGCGCGAGTGCGATAACGCTCTGGCGCTCGATCCCGGCAACTATCAATTCCGTTCGTGCGCCTGGGCTTTCATGGAACTGAGCAAATTCGACCGCGCCCGGGATTACATCCTGCTCGACGCCGGAACGGAATGGGCCGCCTACGTCACGCCTTCGCTTCTCTTGCGGGAAGGAAAAACCGCGGAAGCGCGTGAGGCCGTCAAGCGGATGTCGCAGACGCCCCACTACCATCGCGATCTTCTGGAAGCCTGTCTCGGGCTCCGGCCTGCCTCCGAACTGGACAAGATGGCGCATGACGCCGAGACTGGCCAGCCTTCCGATCCCGACCCCGAGCTGGCGTATTACCAGGGAACCGATCTTCGCCTCTTGCGGAAAAAATGCCGCCGCCCTCCACATGCTCAAGACCGCGGTCGAGTTGAATTATTGCGCCTACTCCAACCTGCTGTCGGATCCCCTGTTACGGAGCCTGCACCGGGAGCGCGAGTTCGACGATATCCTGACCGCCGCCCATGATTGCCAGCAGGCCATGCTGACACCCAGCACGCCGCCGGGCCAGCTGACTCAGGTAGGATTAAGCGCACGGTCAGCGGCTAACTCTTGGTTTCGCCCGCAGTCCATAGACATACAAGAAGAGGAACACCAGGAAAAATCTTGCCTCCCATCCCCGACAACTGCAATCGCATACATATGACAAATGCTGTTCACCGACTCCTGCGCTTGCGCATGGAGGACGGGCGTCCCGCCCGTCCAGGCGTCGCCGGTGCAATGACGATGACCGGCGAGGACGCCCGTCCTCCACTTAAGCGCTCTGCCTCGAACAAATATCTGACGCGGGCGCTGAGTCTCGCGCTGCTGGCGGTTTTGGGCGCGCTGGCGGTGCCCACGCTGGCTCAGGCTCCCGCAAGCCCGCCCAGCGCCGTCGATCCCCTGCCTCCCGGACACCGGCGCCGCCGGCCTGCAGGAAATGCTGCTTCGCCTGAAGACCACGGCCCGCCTGATGCAGACCACCGCGCATCCCGACGACGAAGACGGCGGCATGCTGACCCTGGAGTCGCGCGGCAAAGGCGTGGCCACGCTGCTGATGACGCTGACTCGCGGCGAAGGCGGCCAGAACAAAGTCGGAAGCAATCTGTTCGACGTGCTGGGCGTGCTGCGCACCCTGGAGCTCACCGCTTCCGATCGCTACTACGGAGTCGAACAGCGCTTCAGCCGGGTGGCGGATTTCGGTTACTCGAAGAATCCTGATGAGACCTTCCAGAAGTGGGGAGGCCACGACATTCCGCTCAGCGACATGGTGCGTGTCATCCGCACCTTTCGCCCCGATGTGCTGATTGCCCGCTTCTCCGGGACGGATCGCGATGGGCACGGCCATCACCAGGCGTCCGCCATTCTTACCAAAGAAGCCTTCCGCGCCGCGGCCGATCCGAAACGTTTCCCGGAGCAGATCAAGGAAGGCCTGCAACCCTGGCAGGCCCGGAAACTTTACATCGGCAACGTGTGCGGTTTTGGAGCGAGCAGCTGCCCGGCCGAAAACTATACCGTCAGGCTGAACACCGGAGTGAAGAATCCGCTGCTCGGCATGTCGTACATCCAGTTCTCAATGTCCGGATTGCGGCACCAACTCTCGCAGGGCGCCGGCGGCTGGTCGGTCGAGCCCGGCGATCGCTACACCTACTACAAGCTGGTGGATTCGGTCCTGCCGCCGACTACGGACAAAGAGGGTCACGAAAAGGACTTTTTCGATGGGATCGATACCAGCCTGTTGAGCCTGAGTTCCGGATTCGATGCGGCCGGAGCCAAAGAGCTGGCCAGGATCGAGAGCAACATCGCACAGGCAGCTGCCAATGCGGAGAAAGATCCGGGCAGCGCGGCTACGCCCTTGCTGTCCGTGATCGACTCGCTCGGCCGCCTTGAAAGCCAGGTCCGCGAGCGGCGACCAGCGGCAGGGTTTGCTGATGCGTCTGCGGGAAAAGGAATCGCAGGCCCGGACCGCTCTCAATCTGGCGCTCAATCTTTCGCTCGAGGCCACGCTGGTTTCGCCGCCGGGCTCAACCGCGCCACCGGCGCCGGGAGACGATCCCCTGGCCGCGATTTCGCCGGGCCAGAAATTCACCGTCAGGGTAAAGCTGCACAATGGTTCCACCCACCCGGTGCAATTGCGTTCCCTGTTTCTGGAAGGCCAGGTGAATGACAGCGCCGCCAAGGAGCACATTCCGGCGTTGCGGCCGGGCCAGGACTACCAGACCGATTTCCATGTGGATCTGCCCCTGAACACGCCACCCACTCGACCCGCCCTGCACCGCAATGATCCGGAGCGCGACGGCGTCTACACCGTTGACGAGCCGCAATACCAGACCTTGCCGTTTCCGCCCCCGCCGTTTCGCGTCAGCGCCCGCTATGACATCCCCGAACTTGCCTCGGGCGCTCACGGTCCCACTGCTGGTTCCGCGAGTAAGACGGCGGCAGTCCTGCCTGAAATTACAGCCCCGGTGCTGGTGTCGTTTGCGGACGAGAAAGGCGCGGAGCAGAAACGCCTGCTGGCCGTGGTGCCGGCGTTCTCCGTCGAACTGGAACCGGGCGAGCAGATCGTCCCCATCGCCAATAGTTCCGAACGTACGCGTGAAGGTCGGCGTGAGTTCGAACCTGACCGGAGCTTCCCGCGGCAGTCTCCGCCTCGAGGCCCCCGCCGGTTGGGGTATCGAGCCCAAAGAGGTTTCCGTGGAGTTCGGCCAGCGCGGAGAAAAGAAGCATTTTGAATTCAAAGTGATTCCCGGCAGCTTGAAAGAAGAGCACACCCAGATTCGCGCCGTGCTCGCGGCCGGCGGAAAGAATTACAGCGAAGGCTACACCCTGGTGACCCGCGAAGACCTGGCCAGCGCCTACTACTACCAACCCGCGCTGCAGCGAGTCAGCATCGTGGATGTGAAGGTTCCGAAAGATCTCAAGGTGGGATACATTCCCGGCGCGGGCGACGAAATTCCAACCGTGCTGCAGCAGATCGGGATTGACCTGACCGTGATCCCGGCGGAAAAGCTCGCCGGCGAAGACCTGGCGCAATACGGGACCATCGTCCTGGGCATCCGCGCCTACGACACGCAGAAGGAAGTCGCGGCCAACAACAAGAAGCTGCTGGACTACGTCTCGGCGGGCGGCACCCTGATCGTGCAGTACAACGCCGGCGCCGGCGACTTCAATAGCGGCCACTTCACCCCGTTCCCCGCGCAGTTGAGCCGCGGCCGGGTTTCGGTCGAAGAGGCGCCGGTTGAGATTCTCGCTCCCGAGGACAGCGTCTTCCATTATCCGAACCAGATCACGGCCCGCGACTTCGACGGATGGGTGCAGGAGCGAGGTTTGTATTTCATGGACTCGTGGGACAGTAACTTCAGGCCTCTGCTGTCATCTCATGATCCGGGCGAGCAGCCGCTCAAAGGCGGGATGCTGCGCGCCCAGTACGGCAAGGGCACGTATATCTACACCGGGTACGCGTTCTTCCGCCAACTGCCGGCCGGCGTTCCGGGAGCGATTCGACTGTATGTGAATCTGCTGGGCGCGGGACACGAGAGCAGTCACTAGCCGTTGGTGGTTGGTCGTAAGTCGTCGTTGGTCGTTGCCCCTTGGTCGTTGGCCCCTGGCCGCCTGGGTACGATGTGGAAGCCAAACGCAGATCGACTTCCGCGATAGACGAAACTGGCGTTCTCACAAATGCAGCTTATGGCTAAGGCCAACGACCAACGACCAACGACCGACGACGTCCCCGAGACCGACGACTCCTCCCACACCCCTGATCCGCGGCATCGGCGTGAGCAGCGCCACCGCGCTGAACATGATCGACATGATCGGGGTGGGGCCGTTCATCACCATCCCGCTGATCGTGGGCGCCATGGGCGGGCCGCAGGCCATGCTGGGCTGGATCCTGGGCGCAATCTTCGCCATGTGCGACGGCCTGGTGTGGGCGGAACTGGGCGCCGCCATGCCGAGGTCGGGCGGATCGTACAACTATCTTGCGCGAGATCTACGGCCCGCGTCGCCTGGGGCGGCTGATTTCTTTTCTCTTTATCTGGCAGCTTTCTTTCAGCGCGCCGCTCTCGATGGCCTCGGGAGCGATTGGGCTGGCCGGGTACGCGTCCTACTTCTGGCCCGGGCTCGAACATCAATACGCCGACTCATCTCTGGGAATTGCATCTCCCGTTGCTGGGACCGCTGCAAGTGCGCTGGCTGATGTCGGGCGCTACGTTTGTTGCCATTGGTATTGTCGTGCTGGCTGTGATCTTGCTCTATCGCAAGATCACCAGCATCGGCTGGATGTCGAAGCTGCTCCTGGCCGGGGTGCTGATCACCATTGGCTGGATCATCGTCGCGGGATTCACCCACTTCGATGCGGCACGCGCCTTCAGCTTTCCGCCGGGCGCTTTCACCTTGTCTCGCAATTTCTTCCTCGGGCTGGGCTCGGCCATGCTGATCGCCACCTACGACTATTGGGGCTACTACAACGTTTGTTTTCTGGGCGACGAAGTAAAGGATCCGGGCAGGACCATCCCGCGCGCGCTGCTGCTATCCATTCTTTTGGTGGGATGTCTATACGTGTTGATGAACATCAGCATCCTGGGGGTGGTGCCCTGGCAGGAAATCACCCATACCGGGCCACTCCAATCGCGGTTTGTATGTGGTTTCGATTTTCATGCAGAAGATTTACGGGACCTGGGCGGCGAATCTGGTCACTGCCCTGGTGATGTGGACGGCATTCGCCTCGGTCTTCTCGCTGCTGCTCGGCTACTCCCGCGTGCCCTACGCCGCGGCGCTTGACGGCAATTATTTCCAGGCCTTCGCCCGGGTGCATCCGCAGCACCGCTTTCCCTTACGTTTCGTTGCTGGCGCTGGGCGGAGTGGCGGTGCTGTTTTGTTTTTTCTCGCTGGCCGACGTGATCGCCGCGCTGGTGGTGATTCGGATTACTCTGCAGTTCCTGGTGCAGGCCATCGGCGTGATCGTGTTGCGCATCCGGCGGCCTGATTTGCCGCGTCCCTTTCGCATGTGGCTGTATCCGCTGCCCGCCTTGCTGGCATCCATCGGATTTATCTTCGTGCTGGTCTCGCGCACGAACTCGTTGAAGCAGGTCCGCTATGCGCTGGTCATTCTGATTACCGGCATCGCCATTTATCTGGTGCGGGCGTGGCGAAATCGGGAATGGCCGTTTGAAGCCGGCCCGATTGCTGCCGAGGGAACGGCGGGCCACTGACCATGTCGGAAGCGATCAAAATACCGGCGCCCGCGAACCTGCCTCCCCACCCGGCACATTCCGCCTGGGCCCCGCTGGGCGAGCCGCTGTTCCGCTCGCTGTGGATCGCCGCCGTCATTTCCTACACCGGCACCTGGATGCAGAACGTCGGCGCGGGCTGGCTGATGACGCAGCTCACCATGTCGCCGTTGATGGTCAGCCTGGTCACGGCCGCCACCACGCTTCCGGTGTTTCTGGTGATCCTGCCGGCGGGCGCTCTGGCGGACATGGTGGACCGGCGGCGATTTCTGCTCATCACCCAGAGCTGGATGGTGGTCGCCGCCGGAGCGCTGGGCGTGCTCACGCTCTACCACCACGTCACGCCCTGGATGCTTTTGCTGTTTACTTTCATCCTCGGGCCTGGGCGCGGTCATGAACGATCCGGCCTGGCAGGCCATCACGCCGGAAGTCGTCTGCCCGGAAAATCATGCGCCGGCGGTGGCCCTGAATTCGGTGGGCTTCAACGTGGCGCGCGCCGTCGGTCCGGCGCTGGGCGGACTGGTGATTGCGGCGGCCGGCTCGGGCGTGGCCTTCCTGCTCAATGCGGCATCCTTTTTCGGCGTGATCTTCTTTCTGTACCGCTGGAAGCGTCCCCATATCGAGCACGTTGCGACCGGACGGGTGCGCGATGCCCTGGTGACCGGCCTGCGTTATGTGCGCGGCGCGCCCCAGGTGCGGTCCATCCTGATTCGAACCGGGGCCTTCAGCGTGGCCGCGAGTTCCCTGCCCGCGCTGCTGCCGATCCTGGCTCGTCCGCATGGCGCGACCGGGTATGGCCTGCTGCTGGGATTCTTTGGCCTGGGCGCGCTGGCCGGCGCAGCCGTTCTGCCGCGCGTGCGCACTCGTCTCTCGGTGGATGGCGTGGTGGCCTTCGACATCCTGCTGTTTGCCGCCATGACCTTCGCCGCCGGACGCGTCCAGACATTTTCCCTGCTTTGTCTGGTATTGTTTGCCGGCGGCACGGCATGGATCGGAATTCTGGCCTGCCTGAACGTGGCGGCGCAGACCATGTGTCCGTCGTTTCTGCGGGCGCGGGCGCTGTCCATGTATCTGCTGGTTCTGCAGGGTGGCATGGCCGTGGGCAGCACGGCCTGGGGAGCGCTGGCGACTCGAATTGGAGTTCCGGCAGCTCTGTTGTGTTCGGCGGTAGCGCTGGTGGTGGGATTGCTGGCCGTCCGCCGGCATCGCCTTACGTCGCAGCAACTGGAGTTAACGCCGTCGGTAGTCAGAGATTGAATGTGGGCGCGAGCGTCCTCGCTCGTGCGGAAACTGACCAGGACACGTGTAGACGCCGCCGTCGGCCGTCACCGGCACGCGTAGCTTCGTACGAGCGATCGTTCGTCACATTTCAAAGGAGAACTTAATGAAGAATATTTAAACGGTATGTCGCTTCTTTACTCTTACTGAGCGGGATCGCGCTCGCTCAAGCCGCCAAACCAGCGAGCCTCAGACTGTCAGCCAGGTCCTGGACCGTTCCGTCGCCAACGTCGAACAGTGAGTTCGTCCCCGCTGCCGAAGCCATGCCCGAAGACAAGTACGCTTTCGTCCCGACCACCGGCGAGTTCAAGGGCGTCCGCACCTTCGGACAACAGGTCAAGCACGTGGCCGCCGTCAACTACATACTGGGCAGCGGCATCCTGGGTGAGAAGTCTCCGGTGGACACCGGCGGAGAGAACGGCCCGGACTCGATCAAGAGCAAAGCAGACATCATCAAATACTTGAAGGATTCCTTCGCATACCTTCATAAGGCAGCGGAAAGCGTCAACGAAACGAACCTGGTCGCTCCCATCAAGAACCCCTTCGGCGAAGGCACGGCGACCCGCCTGGCACTGGCCACGGGGGCAGTCGGCCACTGCTTCGATCACTACGGACAGATGGTCGAATACCTGCGTCTGAACGGCATTATTCCGCCCGCCAGCCGCTAGAAAAGCGCGGTCGGTTGGGGAGACAGCCCCTTCCTGCCCTCAACCGACCCCAATTCCCCATATGGCACGAGAGTGCCATTTACACTTTCGGGCGCCGACCGTAGTTTACTGCCTTCCCCTGATTCTGTAGAGAAGCGTGCCGGACAACTATTGGTACTTCCACAGGATGATACCGTGAGCGCCCGTGTCATTGGGCGGAGCGGACGGGAAAGAGTCCCAGGAGTGGTGGAAATGAAAACCAGCAAACATCGTCGGATCACGCCGTCCTCATCGAGCGCTGCCCTCGAGCGCGAGGTACGGCGGGAGATCGAGCACTTCAAGAGAGCTCTCAACTCTTATGCGGATCGCTTTGCGCGCGAACCTCATCTGAGTTTTGAACAGCATTTGTTTCGCCTTGCGGCCAGCAGCCGGATGGCGGAGGGAGAAGAGCGCCGCCGCGGTTAGGAGCGTCGCCGAGTCCAGGCTTTGCCCTGGCCGGCTCCCTGTTTTGTAATTGCAGTTGCCACCAGTTCCGCTTTCAGTCCGCGATCGTGAAGCTGCCTCCGCACTTGTGCCTTGGCGCGTTCCGCGCCAGCTTTTCCATCGAGAAAAATCAGCACCGAAGGTCCGGCTCCGCTCAGAACCGCACCCAGAACTCCGGACGTGCCTGCCGCCAGCTTCTGTAACGCCGGCAAGCAGACGGACACAAAGCCGCACGATAAGGCTGGTGCATGCGGTCCTCGAGCGCCGAAGCCAGCAGATCGCGCCGGCCCTGCACGAAAGCCGCCAGCAGCAGCATGGAATTCTGCACATTGGCCACGGCATCGGCCCGCGAATAATGCGATGGCAGGACGCGCCGGGCTTCTTCCGTGGGCAGCGCCTCGTCCGGAACCGCCAGCAGCAGCGGCCACTTCCCTTTCGGAATCACGCTGGCGACTTGAGCTTCGCTCTCGGCCGACATTCTTGCCACCGCGAGTCCGCCCATCCAGCAGGCTGCCGCATTGTCGGGATGATGTTCGCGCCGCGAAGCTTCGCCGACGATTCGGCTGTCCGTCCAGCGCAGCTTGCCGAAGTGCACCGCCAGCGCGATTCCGGCCAGGCGCGCCGCCGCCGAGGAACCGCATCCCTTGCCGATGGGAATCTGGTTGTCGATCTCGAGCGCGAGCGGTGGCACCGGTTTGCCGGCCTCCTGCAGCACTTCGCGATAGGTCGTCAGGATGAGATGGTTTTCGACCCGGCCGCAAATTTCGGGGTCGCGACCGCGATGCCGTGATGGAAAATTCGTCCGCGGCCGTGGCGCGGACTTTCAGAAACAGTCCGAACGCCAGCGCGGCCGCGTCAAACGCCGGTCCCAGATTGGCGGACGTTGCGGGCAGCACAAGCTCGAGTGAGCGGTTCTGCGCGATTTTTCCTTGTGGTTCTCATTCGTCGGATTTACCGGTTAGCGTCTCAGAGGCGTCATGCTGAGCTTGCGCCGCATCTGCGAGAGCTCATATGCTGATGAGCGGCATCTCGTGCCGCCGCGCGCCAGATCCTTCGGAAAAGTCCTCAGGATGACTCCGAGCTGAGAATGGCTGACATGGCCGCGTTCACTTCCTCGGATCGGTCTGCTCCGCGTACTCCAGCACTTTCACCACCGCATTCGCGCTGGCATCGAGCACCATGGGAGCGCGCTGCCGCGGACCAGAACTTCGGCCGCTTCTCTTCATGCTCGGTGCCGGCGAACAAGTCTCCGCGATGGAACTTGAGCGTGAAGTCCGGATCCTTCAGCAGATTGCCGGTCAGGATCAGCACCACCGATTCGTTCTTCTTCACGAAACCCTGCTTCACCAGTTTCTTCAATCCGGCCAGCGTGACCGCCGACGCGGGCTCGCAGCCGATGCCATCCGCGCCGATTTCCGCCTTGGCCAACGCCATTTCGACCTCGCTCACCTGCTCCACCGTGCCGCCGGTGGCCTCGAGCACGCGCACCGCCTTTTTCCACGAAGCCGGACTTCCAATCTTGATGGCGGTTGCCATGGTCTCCGCCTGGACGGGAATCAGCTTCTTGCCTCCGGTCTCGCGCATGGTCCGCACCAGAGCGTTGGCGCCCTCGGCCTGAATCACGGAAAGCTTCGGCAGCCGCGTGATGAGCCCAAGTTCCTTCATCTCCAGGAGCGCCTTGCCGATCGCCGAAGAGTTCCCCAGGTTCCCGCCCGGGACGATGATGTGGTCCGGCGGTTGCCAGTCGAACTGCTCCAGCAACTCGATCGCGGCGGTTTTCTGGCCTTCGAGACGGTACGGGTTCACCGAGTTCAGCAGATAAACCGGCATGCGCTGGACCACTTCATCCAGCACACGCATGCAGCCGTCGAAGTCGGTCTTCAACTGGCAGGTGACGGCGCCATAGTCCAGCGCCTGCGAAAGTTTTCCCCAGGTAATCTGGCCGTCCGGAATCAGCACCAGGCTGCGCATTCCGGCGCGCGCCGCGTAGGCCGCCATGGAAGCCGACGTATTGCCGGTGGAGGCGCAAGCCACCCAGCGAAAGCCCCCCTGCCGGGCGAACGACGCGGCGGCGGTCATGCCGGTGTCCTTGAACGACCCGGTAGGATTCATGCCCTGATGTTTGGCGAAGAGCCGCTCCACTCCGGCGGCGCGCCCGCAGGACGGCAGTTCATACAGCGGCGTATTCCCTTCGCGCAGAGTGATGACCTGGTTCCATCGTGCAGCGCGGGAAGCATTTCGCGAAAGCGCCAGACGCCGCTCTGATCAAGGGGATTCCAGGAAGTGCGGCGCTGCAGCCAGAGCTTCTTGAGACCGGCTGCGTCCAGGCCCCGGCGCGCATGCCGGCGTCCGTCTTCCAGCCGGGAAAAGCCACTTCCAGCAGATCGCCGCACTGCGCGCAACGGACGCTCTTGGCGCCGTCTTTGCCCACAGCTCCGCACGCAATGCAGCGCAATTGCGATACGCCTGCTTCCAGTTGTGAGGCCAATGCGGCCTGGTCAGTCATTCCGCTATTAGCATACGGGATGGATGAATCACTTGTCTCCGCGCAGGTATTGATCAGTCTTGTTAATCCAGTCGGCGCGGGGCGGATTGAAAATGTCGAGATCAACCGTGTCCACCAGGGCTTCCGCCTTGTGCGGCATGTGCGGAGGGATGGTCAGCACCTCGCCCGCATTCACTACGATCTCTTTGCCGTCCACCCAGAACTTCAGCGCGCCTTCCAGAATATAGGTGAACTGCTCGTTGTGATGGCTGTGCCATGGAACGATGCAGCCCTTCTTCATCAGCACACGCGCCACCATGATGTCGTGGCCGACCACAAACTGGCGCTGCAGCAGCGGGTTCAGGTCTTCCAGTTCGACGGTATGCCATGGAACGTGCTTCAGTTCCATCTTGCGGGCGCGGCTCTTCGTCGCCGCTTCGCCCGCGCTCGTGGACCCGGCGGTCTTGCGACCGCCTGGCTTCGCGATGCTTGCGCTGCCTCGCGGCAGGCTTCCCCTTCGTTTTTGCATGTCGGTCACCTTTCCCCTGGAATGATAAGAGTCCGCCGCCGCGTACTTGCGCTTCGGCGGCCTCTGCCGGTCCTTTCAGACCTGTGCTGGTAAAATCGAACGCAAGAGTCGAAAACGACCGCAAGAGCGTCCGCCACAGAAGCCCTTGCTAGTCGTGCGCGACGTTACCCTTGGAACGCCCAGCATTGAAGGAGCAGTCATGAAACCGCACAAGCATCGCCCGGAAACCGAAGCCGTGCGCGGCGGCACCGACCTCACAAGAAAAACGGGCCGCTCTCCACGCCCATCTATCAGACCTCGACCTTCGAGGTCACCGACAACGAGCAGCAGGTGCGCGCCACCTGCACCGACCAGTTTTACACGCGCTACGGCAATCCGACCCACACCGTGGCCGAAGCGGCCATCGCCGAACTGGAAGGCACCGACGCCGCGCTGCTGTTCGCGTCCGGGCATGGACGCGATCACGACTTCAATTTTTGCCGCTGCTGAAGAGCGGCGACCACATCGTGGCGCAGCGCGACATCTACGGCGGCGCGACGAAGTTTCTTCAGCGCATGGCTGCCGCAAGCTCGGGCATCGAAACCACGTTTGTCGACACCAACGACTACGAGCAGCACGCTCGCGCCATCCGGCCCAACACGAAGACTGCTCTATCTGGAGTCGCCGACCAACCCGACGCTGCGGGTCGTCGACCTGGAGAAGATGGCCGCGCTTGGCCAAGCAACACGGCCTGATCACGCTGATCGACAGCACCTTCGCCACGCCCATCAACCAGCGCCCCGCGGACTTCGGGATTGACCTGGTCATGCACTCCGGCACGAAATATTTCGGCGGACACTCCGACCTGATCTGCGGCATCGTCGCCGGACGCCGCGATCTGATCGAGAAGATTCACGAAACTCGCACCACGCTCGGCGGCACGATGGATCCGCACGCCGCCTGGCTGCTGCTGCGCGGCATCAAGACGCTGGCGGTGCGGGTGCAGCGGCAGAATGAAAGCGCGCTGCGCGTCGCCCAGTTCCTGGCGCGGCATCCCAAGGTGCGGCGCGTGAACTATCCCTTTCTCGAAGGCCATCCCGCAGCGCGCGCTTGGCGATGGAACAGATGCGCGGCGGCGGCGGCGTGCTCAGCTTCGAAGTGGACGGCACCGGCGAAGACGCCCGCCGCCTGTAGCCGAGGCGCTGCATCTGTTCACGCTGGCGCCGAGCCTGGGCGGCGTGGATTCCCTGGTCAGCATTCCGGTGCTGACGTCGCACGCCATGATCTCGGCCGAGCAGCGGCAGAAGATGGGCATCACCGAGCAACTGATCCGGCTCTCGGTGGGAATCGAGAACGTGGACGACCTGATCGCCGACCTGGAGCAGGCGCTGACGGTGGTCTCGCCCCGCAACACGGGAGTAGGTGGGTGTTCGGCGAGACTAGACTCCGTCATTCGCGGATGCTTAGGCTTCCGAAGCTCAAACGAAATCCTGGCTCACTCGGAGCCAGGCCTTCGACGCGAGCGCTCGCTTCGAGACACATTTCTTTGTGACATCCCTCTCGCGGTTAGAAGATGAACTTCGCGCTGAGTTGCAGGATACGGGGGTTGTGGGCCGCACCGACCTGTAGGCAGTTGCTCCGGCGCCCAGTCCGGTTCGTTCCGGCAACGAAGTGGTGCTGGGCTCCAGAACGCCGTATGGCGCCCGCAAGCGCGGCCCATTGAGTGTGGTTGAACACGTTGAAGGCTTCGGCGCGGAACTCGAAAGCGATGCTCTCCTTGACGACAAATCGCTTGAAGAGCGCCATGTCGAAATTTGTGCGGCGCGGATTGCGCAAGGAGTTCCTGCCCGGCTTCCGAAGGTGAGCCCGCGTGGCGTCGCAAACGCATCGGGATTGTAGAGAAATCGGCAAAGCCAGTGCCCGGAGGAGGTGGCGGTGGAACATTGGCATTGGGATCGCCGACCCGATCCGCGTAGGATCCAGTTCCAACACCGTTGCCGACACCAGCATTGTCGCCGTAGGTTGTTCCGTTCGTCACACTGAAAGGCGTTCCGGTCTGGATGCCCACGATACCGGACCACTGCCAGCCACCGAGCAGCGTGTGGCTGAGCCCGGGCTGTTTGAAAAAGGGCAGATCGTAGACGTAGCCAATATTCAGCAGATGGCGGGCATCGAAACTCGAACTCGCGCGATTGCCATGCGGGTTGTAGGAGTCGACGAACGCGCCGTCATCGCGATCGGAGGCATCGTCGATGGAGTGGCTATAGGTGTAAGCCGGCATTAAGAGTCAGTCCGCCAATGCTTCTGCCGCGCGGAGATCTGCAGTGCGTGATAGGTGGATGAGGCCTGCTCCCGCAGCCCCTGCACCGAGCCTACTCCGGGGAAGTTGGTGCGGAAGGGATCAGGATTCGCTCCGCAAGCGATTTGCAGATTGATCAGCGCCTGCCCGGTGACAGGTACGCCGCTGGGGGTGTCGAAGTTCCGCAAGTCGTGGTGGATCTCCGGTCGCCGGATCGTGCCGCCGCCGATCGGCTCCCCGATCTTGTAAGGATTCTGACTCGCCGGCGTCGGATGACCTGGTTGAGATCGAGATACCGGGTCAGATGCGTGCCCTTGCTGCCCACGTACGAAACCGTCGCAACCGTGTTCTTCATGACTCATGCTGCACGTCCAGATGCCACTGCTGCACGTACGGCCACACCGCTTTGTTGGGAATCGAGATCATCGACAGCGGGCTGGAGTGTGCCGGCCGGCGTGGGCACGATCTGGTTGTATGCCGTCACGTTGAACACGCTGGTGGTCTGCACGGTTGGACTGGCCGCGCTCTCGAGCGATTCGGCATTCGGCTTCGTTGCCGTTGGTGTGCTCGAAGAAAATCCGTAACCGCCGCGGATGGCCGTCTTTCCGTTGCCGATGGATCGTAGGCGAAACCGATGCGCGGGGCCGGGATTGAACAGATGGCCCTTCATGCAGCTGCGGGAACGCCCGGTCACCCCGCATTGCACCACGCCGTTGAACGGATTGCCGATGACCAGACCCGGTTAATCCCGGATCCACGCTGCTCGTCTGCCGCTGGCACGTAGGCGTGGGTGTCGAAGTTGTACTCGTTGTGATAGCGCTCGCGGTAGGTGCCGAACATGCTGATGCGCAGGCCAAGGTTGAGCGTCAGCTGGCGTGGTACGTGCCAGTCGTCCTGGAAATACGGTTCGAAGATCTTGTAGCGGTTGTAGAACTTGGGCTGCGCGCTTGCTCTGGCTGAAGCTGAGGCGATCTTGCCCATCAGCAGATCGGCGAAGGCGTTGCCGGTGCTGAACTGGTGTTGTCTGGTGTCAAAGTTCAGGTATCCGTTCGCCACGCCGGGCGCTCCCAGCTCGTTCTTCTGCGCGGCGACAAAATAAGCGCCAAACTGCAGGTTGTGGCTGCCCAATGATCTTGGTGACGTTGTCGCGGTAGGTATAAGTCGGGTTGGAGTTGTACGGACCGTTGGGCAATTAGCCGTCGGTCTTCGTAGAAGTTCCATAGGCCGCCGTGCCCAGGGTGATGCCCGGCAACCTTGCCCCCGAACCGTTGTTGGAGAAATTGCTCGATGCGTCATAGCTGGCCGGCCGCTGCCATGCGCCGACGTCGGAATCGAACGTGATGTGGTCGGTGGTGTAGCTGGCAACGAACTCATTCAGCAGAGTCGGCGAGAGCGGTCCCGGTCAGCCGCGCCACCATGCTGACGCCGGGCCCGTGAAGTTGGTCTGCACCGTCGGGAAACTGGTTCCGTTGGTCCATAGCGGCGTGGGATAACCGTGTTCCAGGAGTCGTGGATATAGCGGAACATGCCGCGCACCTTGTCCGTAAATTCTGGTCGACGCGAAGACAACTCTTCGCGCCAATTCGTGGGCTGAGTCGGGGAGGCGTTGCACAGGCCGTGCCGGGCCGCCTGCGTTGGCGATCGGAATCTCCGGCAGCAGCGCGGCGCAGTTCACGGTATTGACTGGAACCATGTTGTCCGGGAAAGGCAATTGCCGGTCGCGGGATCAATTGGGCAGTCCGGAATTGCGCTCCGGCCGGGATTGGGACATAGATCGCTGAAATTGCCCGCCGCGTTCCGCCTTCGAAGGGACGGTCACGCTGAACAGACTGGCCGGGAACGCTCTCCTTGCGCCATTCCTGCGACCAGAAGAAGAAGGTCTTGGTGCTTGTCCTTGTTGTAGTGCCCGGGAATGATAAACCGGGCCGCCGATGGTGTAGCCAAAATCGTTCTTCTTGTACGGCGGCACGCTCGATCTGCGGAAATAGTGGTGCGCGTTGAAAATATCGTTGCGGACAAATTCGTAGGCGTCGCCGTGGAACTGGCTGGTGCCTGACTTGGTCTCGACTTCCACCGTGCCCGAGCCGTTGCGGCCGTACTGCGCGCCGTAATTGGAGGTCAGCACCTTGAACTCGGCGATGGCGTCCATGCTGGGATAGACGTTCAGCGTGGTGTTGCTGCCGTTGTCCATGTTGTCGCCGCCGTCCAGTTCCCAGTTGTTGTACTCGGTGCGGCCGCCGTTGATGCTGAAGGAAACGTTGCCGTCCACGCCGACGCCGGCTTCGTCCTGTCCGGACTGGTTGCTCACTCCGGGCATCAGGGTGGCCAGCTGGGTGAAGTTGCGTCCATTCAGTTCCAGCTGAGTGATTTCCTTGCCGGTGACGGTGCCGGAGAGATCGGACGATCTGGGTCTCGACCGTGGCCACGCTCGAGCCTTCGACCGTCACCGTGGTACTCGCCGCGCCTACCTGCAGCGCCACGTCGGCCCGGGCCTTTTGTCCCACTTGCAGCTTCACGCTTGTGGCCTGGTACTTCTTGAATCCAGCGGCGCACGATGCTCAGGTCATAAGTACCGCCGGGCACGGAGCCGAACAGATAGTCGCCGCTTTCGTTGGTCTGGCTGGCGCGGTTCACCCCGCGGTCCGGACTGCTCAGCGTGACCTGCGCGTTGGCGACGGCGGCGCCGCTCGGATCGGTCACCGTACCGGTGATCGAAGCGGAATCCTGCCCCCAGGCAGCGAGCGAAAGACACAGACAAACACCCAGCCAAAGCGCGCGGGTTTTCATAGATCCCCCAATAAGTTTTCAATCGGCTAAGAATTGCTGAAAGACTGTTCCTATCGGAATCCTAGTACTCTTCTAACCTTTACGCGGAACCATCTGAGCCCGGCACCTGTCCGGTAACCCTGCCCGGCCGCCCGCGAAAAGCCGTACGGGAAGAAACGTTCTCATCGAAAGGGCCCGGAGGTCCGGCTGGGGCTGTTTCGAATGAAACCGTTTATTAAAACGAATCAATGGCCTGAATATTGCGGTAATGGCAAGGCCAGTGTCAAGAAAAAAAGGCAGGAAATGATACCCATCAGCTTTTTAGATGACCGGCAAAATAGAGGTTTTACCCGTCCTTTTGCCTAGAGCAGGCTGCGGGTGGACTCGCGCACCGCCAATTCGGGGGCCATCTTGCGGTGTACTGCCGATATTTCCCGTTTTTCGAGGACGGCGTTAATGCGTTCAATCGCCAGGTTCGCCGCCATCGCTCCCATCGCTTCCATGGGCTGGCGAATCGTGGTGAGGGGCGGGGTGTACAAACTGCAAGCCGCAACATCGTCGAAGCCGATGACCGAGCAATGCTCGGGCACCCGCAGACCAGCTTTCGCCAAGGCACGGATGGCGCCGAACGCCGTCATGTCGTCAAAGGCCATCAAGGCGGTGAATGGCCGCTTCCGTTTGATCAGTTCCTCGGTCAATTTGTAGCCCGCTTCAAAACTTGAAATCGGATCCCGCGATTCCGGCAGGTCCACGATCAGCCGCGGATCGAGTTCCAGGCCAGCGCTTTTGGCAAACGAGCGTACCCCCTGCCAGCGGGGCGCGCTGTCCCCCAAGGTTTTGGGCCCGCGGATGAACGCAATCTTGCGGTGTCCCAGCGAATGCAGGTGCTCGACCGCGGAGTAGCCTCCCATCTCGTTGTCGACGATTACCGAGCTGACGGTATCGGTCTGCAGCTCGCGCGCGATCATCACGCTGGGAAGGCTGCTCTTTTCGAGATCGGCCAGGACATCGATATCCACGAACAGCCAGTTGGCCAGGACGATCAACGCTTCCACGCGCCGGTCCAGCAACATCTCCAGATAGCGTTCGAAGCGGCTGCGTTCGTTGTGCACATCGGTGAGAATGGGGAGGAAGGAAGACTGATAGAGAGAATTTTCAATGCCGCGCAGAATCAGCGTGCAGTACGGGTCGGTCATGTCGAAGACCATGACGCCGACGGTGTGACTGCGTTTGCTGCGCAGCGAACGGGCAAACAGGTTGGGACGGTAGCCGAGTTTCTTGGCTGCCTTCTCAATTCTCTTCTTGGTGGCGGGCGGAATGTAGCGCGCCAGGGGAGCGTCATTGAGCACGATGGAGACCGTGGTCGAGGAAAAGCCGCTCTCCTTGGCCACGTCGCGAATGGTAATCACTGAAGTCTTAACCATAAGAAAACCGGAATCAGCAATTGGCAATTAGCGATTAGCACTTGGCAATTAGCTAAGTGCCAATTGCTAATTGCCAAGCGCTAGTTGCCACCGCTTGAATTTCAGGCCGTCGCTGGCGGACACTACAGCAGAGTGAAATCACTGTCAAGGCTGCTTGCGCTCGTGGTGTTCGCGTTCCCGCCGGGCGCGAAGGCCCAGATTGCGCCGCCGCGGACCTCCGCCGCCAGCCCGCAACAACTATTTCAGCAGGGCGAAAGCGCCCTCCGGAAAAACCAACTCGACCTGGCGGAACGGTCTTTTCGCGGCGTGCTGGCGCAGGACCCGCAGGCCGCCGGCGCCTACGCCAATCTGGGCGTCATCTGCATGCGGCGCAAGCAATGGCCGCAGGCGCTGGAGATGTTGCAGAAGGCCGAACATCTGGCGCCGCAAATCCCGGGAATTCGTCTCAACGTTGGCCTGGCCTATTACCGGCAAAATAATTTTCGCGCCGCCATCGCCCCGTTTGAAACCGTAGTGCGCGATGCGCCGGATTCCTACCAGGCGCGCTACCTCCTGGGACTCTGCTATTTCTTTACCGAACGCTATGCCGATGCCACCACCATGCTGGAACCGCTCTGGCCGCAGGCTTCAAGCCAGCTGAACTATCTGTACGTTTTGGGAATCGCCGCGGGCAAGTCCGCCCGCCCCGACCTCGAACAGCGCGCCCTGGGCCGCCTCGTCGAAACCGGCCAGGACTCCGCCGAGTTGCATCTGCTGCTGGGCAAGGCCCACATCAATCGCGAAGAGTATGACGACGCCATCAAGGAGCTCGATCTCGCCGCCAGGGCCAATCCCAGGCTCCCGTTCGTGCACTTCAATCTGGGGATCGCGTACTACAAGAAGCAAGAACTGGCGCGGGCCAAAGAAGAGTTTCTCAAAGACGCAGTCCTCGAGCCCGACGTGGCTTACAACTACGACCAGCTGGGCCTGGTGAATGCCCTGCAGGGGAACAATTCGGAAGCCGAAAGCAATCTGCGAAAGGCGTTGCGGCTGGACCCTTCGCTGGCCAGTTCACGCTACCAGTTGGCTCAGGTTTATCAGCGTGAAGGAAAATACAGTCAGGCGCTGGTTGAAATTGATGCCGCGCTCAAACTCGATCCCGGAAGTTCCAGTGTCCATTACCTGCGCGGGCAATTGCTGCAACGCCTGGGCCGGACCCAGGAAGCCCGCGCCGAAATGGACGCCACCACCCGGATGATGAACCAGCAGCGGGACAAACGGCAGAAGGAACTCTATGGCGGCCCCGCGCCCAATCCCGAGCTTACCCTGGAACCCCAGTAGTCTCACTTTTTGATAGACTGGCTGCCACTCGCGGCCTACTCCACCGTGGTTGCCCGCTCTCAAGAATTCAAGGTTCGTGAAGGAGTTCCGGTATGAAAGCACTGAAAATTGTCGGGATTGTGGTAGTGATCCTGCTGCTCATCGTCATCGCTCTTCCCTTCCTGATCAATGTAAACAGCTTCCGCCCCAAGCTCGAGTCGGCGCTCACCGAAGCTCTCGGCCGGCAGGTTAAAGTCGGCAATCTGAGTCTTTCCATCCTTTCCGGAAGCGTTTCGGCGGAGGACCTTTCGATCGCCGACGATCCGGCGTTCAGCAAGGACCCTTTCATCCGGGCCAAGTCGCTGAAGGTAGGCGTGGAGGTGATGCCGCTGATCTTCTCCAAGGCCTTGCACGTCACCGATATCACGCTGGACAAGCCGGAGATCGCGTTGCTGCGCGACGCTGCCGGAAAATGGAATTTTTCCAGCCTGGGAAGCAAGTCCGAGCCGGCTGCGAAACCGGCCGCGACCGGGCCGTCGTCGACGCCCGATCTTTCCGTCAGCAAGCTTGACGTAAAGGACGGCCGGCTGTCGGTCAACCGCGCGAACTCCTCCATCAAACCTCACGTGTATGACGACGTGGACATCAGCGTGCGTGACTTTTCGCCGACGTCGCAGTTCCCTTTCAAAATCACCGCCAACCTGCCTGCCGGCGGCACCGCGAAATTGGATGGCAAAGCCGGACCGCTCAACTCGGCCGACGTGGCGGCCAGCCCTATCGAGGCGCAAATCACCGTCAAGGGACTGGACCTGACGGCCTCGGGATTCGTTGACCCCTCCACCGGAATCGCTGGCGTCGCCGACTTTGATGGAACCCTCAACTCCGACGGAAAGGTGTTGAAAACCAACGGCACGCTCAAGGCTGACAAACTCAAACTGGCGGTCAAGGGCACGCCCGCGACCCAGGCGGTGACGGTGAAGTACACCACCGACTTCGACCTGAAAAAGCAGGGCGGAACCCTCACCCAGGGCGACGTTTCACTGGGCAAGGCCCTGGCCAAACTTACCGGGACTTACCAGAGCCAGGGCGAGTCCACGATCTTGAACATGAAGCTCAACGCCGACGGCATGCCGGTCGACGACCTGCAAACCATGCTGCCTGCGCTCGGCATCGTTCTGCCTTCGGGATCGAAGCTGGAGGGCGGGACGCTTTCGGTCAACGTGGGCATCACCGGGCCGGTCGACAAGTTGGTGATCGTCGGGCCGATTCGCCTGTCGCAAACCAAGCTGGCGGGCTTCAACCTCGCCTCTAAGATGTCTTCCATCTCGGCCTTGACCGGAATGCAGGGCGGATCCGATACATCCATCCAGAACCTGAGTACGGATGCGCGGGTCGCTCCCGAAGGTGTGCGCACGCAGAACATTAACCTGACGGTACCTTCACTGGGCACGGTCACAGGGGATGGAACCATCAGTCCGGCGGGCGCGCTCGACTACAAAATGAAAGCCAGTGTTTCCGGCGGCGCGGTGGGCGGGCTTACGCAACTGGCGGGGATGGGCGGCAAGGGCGGCGGCATTCCCTTCTTCATCCAGGGCACGACTTCAGATCCGCATTTCGTGCCGGATGTGAAGGGCATGGTAGGAAGTCAGCTGAAAGGCGGCCTGGGCGGCGCGCTGGGCGGATTGACGGGAGGCAAGAATTCTCCCGCAGGCTCGGCCGCGGATGCGCTGGGCGGCCTATTCGGAAAAAAGAAAAAGCAGTAGAAGAGCAGACCTCAGACGTCGGACCTCGGGCTTAATGTCGGCGCGAGCGTTCCAGAACGCATTGGTCGTTGGCCGTAGGTCGTTGGCTAAGATCAACCCCTGTGGCTAGAGGCCAACGACCAAGGGCCAAGGACCGACGACGTTCTTCCTTAAGGAGCGATTTCATGGCCGAGAAGATGCCTCAGAGTTTCGCCAATCACACCCGCTTTGATCCGCCGTTTCACTTCTTCGTTCTGCCGGTATTTGCCATAACCGTGATCATCACCATCGTGCATCTGGTGATGCATCCCAATCTGCACGCGGCCTGGCTGGTTGTGTTCTCGATCGCCGCCACGACCGCGGTATTGAAGGCTCGCATGTACGCACTCAAGGTGCAGGACCGGATCATCCGGCTGGAGGAGCGGCTGCGCATGGCGATTCTCCTGGACAAGCCCTTGCGCGCCCGCATTGTCGAGCTCACGGAATCGCAGTTGGTGGGTCTGCGCTTCGCATCCGACGCGGAACTTCCTGCACTGACGGCGCGGGCCTTGGCGGAAAACTTGTCCCGGGCGGACATCAAGAAAGCCATCACGCAGTGGAGGCCGGACTACTGGAGAGTGTGAAAATAATGTGGGCGCGAGCGCCCTCGCTCGTGTTGCAGCGCCCCAGACGCCTCCGCACGAGCGGGGCGCTGGTGCCTACATTCCCTGATTACTTCTCGGTTTCGTGCAGTTGCTGGGCCAGGTAATTCTGCAGGCCCATCTCGGCGATCGCGTGCAGTTGCCCTTCCAGCCAGTCGATATGCGCTTCTTCGTCGGTGAGGATCGTGTTGAGAAGGACCCTTGAACCGTTGTCCCCGGCCTTGACGCAGGTTTCGATGCCGGTGTTTAGCCGCTTTACGGCTTCGTATTCGACCTGAAGATCAAACTCCAGTTGCTGCTTTACGTTCTGTCCGATGTTGATCTTGAAATAGTCGCTCATGTTGGGAGTGCCATCGAGATACAGAATGTGCTCGATCAGCTTCTCCGCGTGCTGCATTTCTTCGATGGATTCTGCCCGGGTATGCTTGGCCAGCTTTTCATAACCCCAGTTTTCGCACATTTCCGCATGCAGAAAATATTGATTGATGGCGGTCAATTCGGCCTTGAGCACTTCGCTCAGGACTGCAATGACTTTCGGATCACCTTTCACGTTAGCCTCGCAGCACTGCGAGAGAAACTATAACACCCTGTGTGGGGCGGGCGCCCTCGCCCGCCGCCTTTGAATTAGATTTTGATTTCGGTGCAAAGGGCGGGCCTTAAGGTCAGGAGCGCAGGGCGCGGAGCGGACAGAAAAGCAACAGCGGCGGGCGAGGGCGCCCGCCCCACATTCATTGATCTAGTTAGTCCGCGGCGACATCCTGGGGAGGAAGCGGGTCTACGCGGCGGCGGGACGAGCGGTTGGGAGGCAGGCCGGCATCGCGGATCTTGTACAGCAGCGCCCGGTAACTGATGCTCAGGGCGCGTGCCGCCTGTTTGCGATTCCAGTGGTGGGCCTGCAGAACTTTCAGGATAACCTTACGCTCCAGTTCACGGGTAGCCTGGCGGGTAATGGTTTTTAGCGCGATCGGACCATCGAAATTCAGATCGAGCGTGGGAAATTCCTGCTGATGCGCCACCAGGTCGCTGCTGATGACTTCCTCATTGCCCAGGATCACGTAGCGTTTGATCAGGTTTTCCAGTTCGCGAATGTTGCCCGGCCAGTGGTGCTTCTGCAATGCCGCCATCAAATCTCCAGACAGCGTGCGGGCGCGGCAGTTGTATTTACGGTTGTAGTACTCCAGGAAATAAGTGACCAGGTCCGGAATATCCCCTTTGCGTTCGCGCAAGGGCGGCATCTGCAGATTCACGACGTTGATGCGATAGAACAGGTCCTGGCGGAAAGTGCCGCTTTCGATTTCCGCTTCCAGCACCCGGTTGGTGGCGCAGACCACGCGCACTTCGACTTTCTTGTCCTCCTGGGCGCCGATGCGGCAGAACTGGCCGTCTTGCAGCAGCTGCAACAGCTTGGACTGCAGGCCGAGGTCGAGCTCAGAGATTTCGTCGAGAAAGAGCGTGCCCCGGTGGGCCAGCTCGACGCGCCCGGGTTTCGATCCGTAGGCCCCGGTGAAGGCACCTTTTTCGTATCCGAAGAGTTCGCTTTCGAGCAGCGTGCCCGGAATCGCCGGGCAATTGACTTTGACAAACGGACCGCTCCGCCACGGAGATAACCCGTGGATCATGCGGGCGATGATGTCCTTGCCAGTGCCGCTCTCGCCCTGGATCAGGACGGGGACGTTGGCGCTCGCAACTTTGTCCATGCGGTCACGCAGCGACTGCATGACCTCAGAGTGACCGAAAATGACCCCCTCGGGGGGAAACTCCCCGAGTGAAGTAGCCAGCGAAGTGACAGAAGGAATAGTTGTCATGAGTAATC
Organism: Terriglobia bacterium; assembly: GCA_963734455.1. GTDB lineage: Bacteria > Acidobacteriota > Terriglobia > Terriglobales > Acidobacteriaceae > JAIQFF01. The sequence goes on along the minus strand of CAVTHC010000003.1, from coordinate 744,881 downwards.
GAGTGGCCCCTGGGCCCGTTCGTACGGGCCTTGGATGTGCACCCCGAGAGCCAAACTCGGCACGCCCGGGCGGGCAGCTTCCAAATTATTAATAACCTAATTACATTCAATGATTTGCAAGGATTCATGGCGGACGGGGTGTCATCCGCTTAAGCCAAGCGGTCAGCCCTGAAACGTATTGGACCTATGGGAAAATGTTTTCACAGCGCGGAAGCGGCTTTCCTTGGGTGGGAGGCGCGGGGGGCAGGCGGGTTTACCAGCGGACGGGAGAACTTCAGGCCCACCAGGTGGTAGCCATCGGCATGGGTGACCCGCATGGTCCGGGCCCGCAAGTTGCGGGCTGCCTTGGGCAAGGAATTGGTGACGGCCAGGGGAGCGCTGGGTATCTCCAGCAAAACCTGCGTGGCGAGCGGCAAAGACCGGCGCACGGCAACCAGGGCGCCGCCGGCGGAGACATTAAGCGCCGTGGCAAACTCGAGAATCTCCTTACCTTTTTCGTCGCGGCTGCGCACGAATACGGGTATGGCGATCGGAAGACGGGGCCACTTACGACGCTCTGCTTCGGGTTTCAGACGCTTCAAACCAACCCCTTTTGAACACGAGATAACCTTCTCCTCGCACCTTGGGGGCCAAACCAGCCAGGCCGGGCTTGTCGATGTAGGCAAGAAACCCTAAGTATTCGGGGTGATTTCTCTATAAGTCCGCCATTAAGCCCCTATCAGACCCTGATTATATTCTCTTTATGTTCGCCCGTTAAAAGGCCTTTATCCGATGGCAATGAAGCGTTTAGGAGTGCAAGGTTTTGCTCATCCACTACCATGGAGTTGCATTTTCCGTTGACAGCGTAAGGGCTCTATCATACGATTCGTCAGCACTCAAAATAATAAGCTTGGCTATTTTTGTCCCCTCCCCTTTGCAAGCCAAATGAGTGGGTTTTCCACATATGGGAGTGGCGCCAGAAAACGCGTTTGTGTCTCGGGGGACAGAGCCCGCGGCCACCGGCACCGCTTCCGCCCCGGCCCAGCGACCTGCCGGCGATCCCCTCACTTACGACGATTTGCTCAGCGAATACAACCAGCTGCGGGAGCGTTCCGGACGCACCACCAACGCCCTGGCGTCAGCCGCCCACGACCTTAAGACACCGCTCTCCATTCTGAACGGCTACATCGAACTACTGCAGAATGAGAAGTTAGGCCCGCTCAACCAGCGGCAGCGGGAAATCCTTGGCGACATGCACACCAGCGGGCAGCGCCTGCAAAGCTTTATCCAGGATTTCCTGAGCTATAGCGCACTCGAAACCGGCGAGATGAAGATGCGGTACGAGACGGGCAACGTGAATCCCTGCCTGTCCGAGGTCTGCCGCCTATGGTCGCACCGTTTTCAGGACAAGGGTCTGGCGCTCTACTTTCTGGCCAACGAGAAATTGCCTGAGCTGGCTTTTGATTCGGCCAAGCTGCAGCGCGTGATCTCGAACCTGCTGGAGAACGCTTCCAAGTTCACGCCGGCCGGGGGTACGGTTTGGCTGCACGCCGAGCCCTACATGTGGGAGCGCCGCAATCCCAATGCCTCGGCGATTCCGCGCGAGCGGCGGCAGCAGAACAATCCTCTACCCAATTCGGTCAAGGTCAGCGTGTCCGACACCGGACCGGGAATTCCCGCGGAGTATCACATCGAGGTTTTCGACGATTTCTTCCGCTTGCCGCAGAACGAAGAGCACACTGAAGGCATGGGTCTGGGTCTGGCTATCGCCCGCCGGTTGGTGAGCGCCATGGGCGGAAAGATCTGGGTGGAGAGCGAACTGGGGGCGGGCGCAAAATTCTCCTTCATCGTCCCACTGAAGCCGGTTGCCACCGCACCGAGCAAAGGAAAGAACAAATGACCGAAGCGGTCAACATCTTATTGGTCGACGACGAACCTGGAATGCTGCGCTACATCCGCACCCTGCTGGAGGTGGATGACTACAGCGTGCAGACCGCATCCACCGGCGAAGAGGCCCTGCAGCAGGTGGAGAAGGGCTTGCGTCCCGACCTGGTTTTGCTCGACCTGCTGATGCCGGGAATTGACGGCTTGCAGACGCTGGAGCAGTTGCGCGGGTTGGTGCCGGGACTGAAAGTGGTCATGCTTTCCTGCGTCAGCGATACCCGCAAGGTGGTGCAGGCCATCCGCCTGGGCGCGCAGGACTATTTGACCAAGCCTTTTCAGAAAGCCGAGTTGACCACGGTCATTGATCAATGCCTGGGGAAAAACCAGGCGAACTTGCCGGGCGAGGTCGAGGAACTCTACGACGACGTGTTCTTCGTGGCCGCCAGCCCGGCCATGCGCAAGATCCGTTCCCAGGCCGCGCTCGTAGCCAACGTGGATATTCCCGTGCTGATGCTGGGCGAAAGCGGCACCGGCAAGGAAGTCGTGGCGCGGCTGATTCACAAACTGTCGCCGCGCGCCCATCGGACCTTCCTCAAGGTCAATTGCGCCGCCGTTCCCGGCGACCTGCTGGAAAGCGAGTTGTTCGGTCACGAAGCCGGCGCCTTCACCGGAGCCACGCACGCCAAGCCGGGCAAGTTCGAGCTCTGCAACAAGGGCACGATCCTGCTCGACGAAATTGGCGAGATGCCGGCCCTGTTGCAGGCCAAGCTGCTGCACGTCCTGCAGGACCAGACGTTCTCGCGGCTGGGCAGCCGGTCCGTGATCAAGGTGGACGTCCGCATCCTGGCCGCGACCAATATCAATATCCCGGAAGCCTTGGCCAGCAAGCGTCTACGCGAAGATCTTTACTACCGCCTGAATGCTTTCACCATGCAGTTGCCGCCGCTGCGGGAGCGCAAGGAAGAAATCCCCATTCTGCTGAAGCATTTCATGTCGCGCATGGCGGAACAGTACGCCCGTCCGCCGCTGCCGCTTTCGCCCAACATGCTGCAGGCGTGTCAGGATTATTCCTGGCCGGGTAATCTGCGCGAATTGAATAACTTCATCAAGCGCTACCTGGTGCTGGGCGACGAGAAGCTGGCGATCCAGGAACTGCAGCCGCGCGATGATGGCCACGGGGTGAAACCTGAAGCGGCGCACACTGCCGCCGAGCCCGGCGGTGGATTAAAGTCAGTGGCGCGCAGCGCCAAGGACGAAGCCGAGGCGGAAGCCATCCGAGTGGCGCTCGACCAGACCAACTGGAACCGCAAGCAGGCGGCCGCGCTGCTCCAGATCAGCTACAAAGCCCTGCTCTACAAGATCCGCCAGTACGGCATCGCCCAGTCCAAGAGCCACAAGCTCACCGCGGGCGCATAGTCCGGCGCGGATCGCGCTGCTTCTTAGGCTAGGCCGCAAATCTGCGATTGGATTCAGGCGACTCCCGCCATTTAAGACGCGTCCAACTCCGCGGTTTCGTTGACTTGTTCCGCCTCCGCTCGTAACATTCGCGCCAGTGACTGGCCAGACCATCTCCTGCTGCCACTTGGCCCGACCTCCACTGAAAGCCGGAAGTCCCGCTTTCGAAATAGCAAAGGATTCGATCAATGTTCTCGACGCGAACGCAGTGGCTGGTTGCATTTTTCTCGCTCGCCCTGGCGGGCGGCACCTCCCTCGGACAGGCCGTTCCCCCGGAAAAAGCTGATGAGGCTCGCATCGAAGGATTGCTCGGTCAGCTCACCCTCGAGGAAGAAATGGATCTCATCCGCGGGGGCATTGAAGACCCCGCCGTCTATCAGGGACAAGCGGGATACCTGCCGGGTGTGCCCAGATTACATATTCCTTCGCTGCGTTTCGCCGACGGACCTCCAGGACTGTTGACGCGGGTTCCCGCCCAAGCGGAAACGGCGACCATGGGCGTGGCTGCGACCTTCAGCGTCAAGGATGCCGAAGCCAACGGTGTGGTGATCGGCCGCGAGGCGCGTTCGCTCGGGATCGATGTGGTGCTGCAGCCCTTCATCAATATTGATCGCGATATTACTTTTCAACGCGGCTACAACACCTTCGGTGAAGATCCCATGCTCACCGGAGCGATGGGAGCGGCGGAAATTCGCGGGGCGCAGTCGCAGGGCGTAATGGCGCAGGCGAAACATTACGTTGCCTATGACACGGACTCCTATAACGTCTTCGTCGACCAGCAGACCCTGTATGAGGTTTACGTCGCGCCCTTTGCCGAGGCCGTGCAGGCAGGCGTTTCCTCGATCATGTGTTCCTACAACCGCATCAACGGTCCCTTCGCCTGCGGCAATAGCGACACCCTCAAGACCATCCTTAAGGGACAGCTCGGATTCAAGGGCTTCGTTACCTCGGACTGGGGCGCGGTGCACAGCGTTTCCTTTATCAACCAGGGGCTCGACATGGAGATGCCTGGGATCGTGCCTCCGGACAGCCCGTTCGCCGCCATGATGCATACCTTCTTTCAGACCGCTCCTGCCAGCGCGGCCATGCCGACCAAGCTCAACGAGGCTCAGCTGGCGGGATTGCTGGGGGGCAGCATTCCGGAAGAACCGGCGAAGGCCGCATTCGATCTTTCCGCCTTTCCTCGCGATAATGACTCCAAGACGATGCGGGACGCGCTGCAAGAAGGCACCGTCACCGGGGCCACGATCACCGATGCCGTACGGCGCGTGCTTTATGAGATGGATCGTTTCGGATATCTGGATGGCAAGCAGAAACACACGGTGACAGCACAGGACGTCGAGCAGAATGCCGAAGTCATTCGCAAAACTGCCGAAGACGCGGCGGTTCTGCTCAAGAACGATCATGCCCTTCCGCTCAAAGCGAGCGACCTGCAATCGCTGGCGCTCATCGGGCCGGGCGCCGGGCAAGTCGCCGCCATCGGCACCTTCGGAGAACGCTCCGGCGGACTCACCGAGCGGCAGATCGGTCCTTTCGAAGCCTTGCAGAAAAATGCCCCGCAGGCGCGTGTCGTCCTGGCCGTGGACGATGACATGACGGGAACTCCGATTCCCGCGGCACTGCTTTCGCACGACGGACAGCCCGGCCTGCTGCGTACGGATGGCAGCGGCAAGACCGCGGTCGATGCCCAGCTGAATTTCACCCACAGCAACCAGAAGTCGCTTCCGGCCAATGAAACCTTCACCTGGAGGGGAACGCTCACCGTGCCCGACGCGGGAGACTACTGGATTTATCTGCAGGCGCTGGGAGCGCGCGGTGAGCTCAACGTCGATGGCAAATTCATTGGCCGTACCGGCGCCACCAAGGGAACCGTGCATGGCGACATCCAGCACGCGACCCAGGACAACGGGTTTCCCACGGTTGACGGACTGGATAATGTGCGCCGCTCGGTTCAACTGGCCGCGGGTCCCCACGAAATCACGGTGGAGGCAAGCGGCGATACTTCGAACAACCCCGAACAGATCCGCCTGAACTGGATGACGCCCCAGCAGCGCGTCGGCGATCATCAGGCGGCGATTGATGCCGCAAAGAACGCGCACACCGCCGTGGTCTTTCTCTGGACGCGGGGCAAGCCGGCCTTCGGCCTCCCTGGCGAACAAAACAAACTGGTCGATGAAATTGCCGCGGTCAACCCCAACACGATTGTGGTGCTCAATGTAAGCCAGCCGATCCCGCTGCCCTGGCTCGACAAGGTGAAAGCCGTTCTGCAGATGTGGTGGCCGGGCGATGAAGGCGGATGGGCCACGGCCAACGTCCTGCTCGGCAAAGTGAATCCCGCCGGCAGGCTGCCGTTCACCTGGGCCAAACGCCTCGAAGACTATCCGGCAACCGACCCCGCCCATCCGGAACGCTCGGCCAAGGGAGTGGAAGGCAAAACAACGTTCTCTGAAGGTGTGGACGTCGGTTATCGCTGGTTCGACAAGCAGAAGCTTGAGCCGCTGTTTCCCTTTGGCTACGGGCTTTCCTACAGCAGCTTCAGCTACTCCGACCTTCACGTGACGCGAGGGTCAGACAACGGCCTGGAGGTTTCGGTCCGCATCAAAAATACCAGCGAGGTGAGCGGAGACGAAGTGCCGCAGGTCTACCTGGATGCGCCCGGGGAGCGTCCGCAGGGCGTGCAGTTTGCGGTGCGCACGCTGGCGGCTTTCGACCGCGTCACCCTCGGCCCGGGAGAAGCCAGGGAAGTTACGCTGCACGTGGCGCCACGAAGTTTGGAATACTGGTCGGTTGCGGGCAATCGTTGGATGGCAGCGGGTCCAAGGCGCGTCAACGTCGGGTCGTCGTCGCGGGACCTGAAGTTGAGCGCAAGCCCGCAATAACCTCTCGGGCGAAACCTGGGATAGTTTCCGGCAATTGAAACCCGAAACTGGAAACCATAAACCGCTCTACTGCACCACCAGCACGATCTGCTGCGTCCGCGTGGCCGTGCCGGAGGTTGCGGTAACGGTGAGATTGTAGGTGCCTGCCGGAGTTCCCGAGGTCGTCGAGCTCGTGCTGCTGTTGCCGCAGCCCACCTGGACCAGGACGAGCGCGAAGAAGCAGCCCAGCAGCGCCGCCATCAGCACCCGCCGGCGACGCGATTTCCTCCCGCCTATGCCGGCGCCCAGTAGCGCCAATCCGGAGACCGGGAACAATGCCGCATAAAAAGGCCGGCCGACGGGAAACAGACTGGCCGGCGTGGTGACGCGCGCGGTGGTGTTGACCACCAGCTGACGGCTCTGCGGCCCGCTGCTCAGGTTGCTGAATGAAGTGCCGTTGGGAAATGACGTGGTCGCCCCGGTAGGCGCGCCCGACGCGGATAACGATACCGTATTCGGAATATTCCCGGTGGGCGTAACCGTGACGGTGTAGCTCGCGGGCACGCCGGCCGGCACCGTGACGGTAGTGGGCGAAACGCCAATGCCGAAATTATTCACGATCGCGACCGCGGGCACAGCCGGCGTCACCACCGTAGGCGTCCCGAAGATTGTGATCTTGCCGCCATCGCTCACCGAACCAGGTTGGAGCGGGAGCGCGGGCAGCGTGGGAGCCAGCACCACGGTCACGGTTGCGACCGCCCCGCCATTCAAAGTTCCGACGGTGCAGGTGACCGTGCTGCTGGTCGCCGCCGGGCAATTGGCCTGGCCGGGAGAGCTGTTGGCAGAGACAAAAGTTGCGGTGGACGGCAAAACGTCGGTAAAGATGATTCCGGTGGTCAGGTCCCCGTTGTTGGTAATGGTGTAGGTGAAGGTGGCATTATTGCCCACGCCGACCGTGAGCGGAGTCACGGCTTCGGTGACGGCCAGGCTCAGGGTGGGGCCCAGCTTGGTCACAAATATGTCGCTGCCTCCGTTCAGATTATTCTGGATCGGGTTTGCCTTGGGAAAGTTGCCCGAGGCAGTTTCGCCCACGATGTAGCTGGTGCCCTGCGCATCGGTGGCAATGCCGGTCCCGAAATCGTTGCCGCCTCCGCCCAGGTAGGTGCCGTAGTGACCGAGCGAGAGGGTCGAACTTGCCGTAGTGTCGATGCGCGACGCAAAGGCGTCGGTCAGCCCGCTGGGGCCCGCCTGCACCGGATTGTTGGGCGTCGGGAAGTTCGGTGAATTGGTCCAGCCGGCGATGCGCGCGCCCTGGAGGCTATCGACCGCGATGCTCAAACCGACGTCTACGCCGGAGCCGCCGAGATACGAGAAGTAGGTGAAAGGCACGGCCGTGGTGGTGCAACTGGACCCGGTGCACGGAGTTCCGAACTTGCCGACAAAGGCGTCGCTGGCAGTGACGCCGCCCGGACAGGACGAGGGATTCGTGGGATTATCCAAACATCTCTGAAACGGCGTAGTGCTGGTCGGGATGGTGAAATCCGTCGAGGTGGTCGAGCCCGTGATGTAAGCGCTCAGGCCGGAGTCTACAGCGATGCCGAATCCCACATCATCTCCGGTGCCGCCGAGATAACTGGAGTAGAGCAGTTGCGCTCCCGCGGCCGCGGCGGGATTGATCTTGGCCACAAAGGCGTCCGGCGCGGTGAGGTTGGTGGCGCAATTCGCCGGAGTGGTCGGTGGAGTCGCCGGCGGCGGCGTATCCAGGCAACCCTGGTAAGCATTGATGATGGGAAAATCGGCGGTCGTGCTTCCGGTGTGCTGGAAGTTGGTGCCGCCGGTGATGTACACGTTCGAATTCGCATCCACGGTGATGGCGCCGCCCAGGGTAAGTCCGTTGACCGGATTGCCGCCGCCAAAGTAGGTGGAATAGGCCAGGCTGGGAAGTCCAATCAAGGTAGGGTCAATCTTGCTGACGAAGAACTGGCTGTTCCCCAGCGAAGCCACCTGAATCGCGCCCACGGTGGCGGGAAACGAATGGGTTGCATCGGGCTGGTCCTTGGAGGTGGTGGTGCCAATGACGTAGATCTTGTTTCTGGGGTCGAGCGCCAGCCCGCGCGCCGATTCCGTGCCGTCGCCCGAAAGATATGTGGAGTACAGCAGGTTTTCTCCGGTCGGACTGAGGACGCTGACGAAAGCATGCGCGCCCGCATTGCTGCGCGCCGCCTGGAAAGCCGACGAGCCGGTGGTGGGAAAATTACTGGACATCGTGGTCCCGGCAACCACCACGTTGAAAGCGGAATCCGCCGCCACCCCGGCGGTGGTGTCGGCTCCGTCTCCGCCCAGGTAAGTGGAGAATGCAATGGCGGAGCCGGCAGCGTTCAGCTTGGCCACGAAAACGTCGGGGGCCGCGGCCAGCGAAGTCTGAAATGCCGCAGGCGGAGTCGCCACCGGCGGGACCACCGGGAAATCTATGGAAGTGGTCGAACCTGCGATGTAAATGTTCGAGGAAGCGTCAAGCGCCACCGCAGGACATCCCGAAGGCGGCGACGCGACCCCCAGAATAGTGGAACAGGCCTCGTTGCCGCTGCCCCCGAAATAGGTCGAGTAGGTCAGCACCGGATCGATCACCAGCGTGCGGCTGCGATCATAGGCCGCAAGCGCGAAACCAACCCTGGCATCCGGCTGCAAAACGAAGCGTCCGGCCACAGGCCGTTGCTGGTCGCCAAATTTCTGGTAGATGCGCGGCGCATTCAGCTTCACCTGGTCGCCGCCGCTGGCCAGGATCAGGTTGCCGCCGTCATCCAAGTGGGCGCTTTCCTGGCCCTGGAAGCGTAAAGCGATCTGGCTGGGATCCGCGCCGGGAGCGACTTCGAAGTCGTACTCCAGCTGTCCCTGGCTGCCGTAGTACACCAGGTCGACACCGGGATAAACACCGGGATAACGCACCCGCGCAAACTGGGGAACGTCGCGGCGCCACTTCGAGGGGTCATTCCCAATGAGATAGTTGCTCCTGCCGGGAAGTTGACTGGTTCCAGTCGCGTCCGCGGCCGGGTTGGCCCCCGCCAGCTGCATGCGGACGACGGACGATTTTTTGGCGCTGGAGCGCAGCGTCAGAACGGCCTGATCGGAGGTCAGGAACACTCCGTAGCCAGCGCCGCGCGCCAGGAACCTAACCCGCGGATCGGTCTGCCCTTGATTCGGCTCAAAGCTCAGTGGAAGCTGGCCAAAATTCATGCGGACACCCGCGCGGCTCGCAGCCAGGTCAGGAGCAGCAACGTCTGCCAGAGGGGACGGGTTGCTTCCCGAAACTGCCGGCCGGGAAACTGCAACCCCTGACTGGAGAGCTAAACCGCCCAACAGCAGCAGCGCGGCGAACGACAGCAGGACAGGGCAATATCCTGTTCCCAACTCCCGGAAATTCAATCTCACTAGCTCCTCCGAAATATCCCGATTCATGGAGAGGAAGAAAAACGGCACACAGGAAGCATCCCGGCGCGCGTCCGCCAAGCGGCATGCGTACTTGTCACCAGAATAAGGGCAAAAATAAGTAACTACTTAAACATCTGACGGATAGACTGTCAAGCCACGCACCGATCCCGCATCCTGGGATGGTCAGATGCAGCCAGCAACGATTTAAGATGCCGATGGAAAACGCAAAACTCGGCCGCAAGGAGGAAAACCGGCGCCGAGGCGACCGGGATAGCTCCGTTCGTCTGCAAATTCTTTCACTCGGAGCTTTGTGAGACGCCTCGAGCCTAGGGGCGCAACTCGTTCGGCCTCATGAGCCAAACGTCCAGGCGGCGCAAGTCTGTCGATGGTACTGCGCGTGCAACCACCCTAACTTCGTCCCAAGTGTGCTTTTTTACGGGATTCCTTCCCCAGGCCCTCCCCGCGATAGATGCGTTAACCGAGTCTGTTCCCCGTGCGTTTTGCGCTTGCAAACTATTGCTAAATCAGTAAATCTGGGACCACGCCTTTCCAGCCAGTGGGTGGTGCCCGCCGTTTGGGGTGAAATTTGGGTGGATCTGGGTTCATGCAGCTGCGTAGAGAAAATCCGATGCAACACGCCGCCCCGGAGCGCCGCACCATGCGCCGCTTCGACATGCGGCTGCCGGCTTCGGTGCGGTTGGCCGGCAACGGTCTGCACGACCTGTTGACGGAAACCCAGAATGTCAGCGCTCGTGGCGTCTTTTTCTATCTTGATCGTCCTCTGGCCGAGGGCGCCCGCATCGAAGTGACCATGACCTTCCCGCCCCACGTCACTCTCACCGAACCTGTCCGGGTACGTTTCACGGCACGGGTGGTCCGGGTCGAGAACTCGAACTCGGCTTCGAGCATCGGCGTAGCCGCCATGATCGAAGAGTACGAGTTCCTGCGTTCCAATACCGCCGCGGAGTTCAGCAGCGGAATGCGGTAAGCAGCAATTGGCACTTGGCACTTAGCCAAATCCCCAATACCACCAGGTTTAGCCAATTGCTAAGTGCCAATTGCTAAATGCTGTTTCCCACCTACTTCTTCCTCAACTCTTCAATCTCTTTGTTCAGGCGCTGGTAGCGACGCACCAGAATCCCCAGATACGTGATGTGGATAATCCAGGTGGCGGCGTAGGCGGCGTAAAGGAAATTCATCGGGAGCTCCGGGGTTCGAGCAGCGCTTCGAGCGCCTGGGTTTCTTCCACGTCCCGCTGCAGAATCTCCAGGCGATAGCGGGACCAGCAGACCAGCGCGGCGAAGCACAGGAATGCCAGCCAGTTGATCAGCAACACCTGCAGCATGCGGGGATCAATCGAGCCGCCCCCGCCAATCACCGGCTGAGGATGCTGGGTGCGGAATATCCAGATGGAGAAGTACACCAGGGGAACGTCAAGCGCGCCAAAGATTGCCAGGGCGGCCGCCAGGACCGGGGTTTGCCCGCTGGTGGAAAAGCGGCGCAGCATCAGATAGCTGATGTAAATGAGCCAGAGCACCAGGGTGGAAGTCAGGCGCACGTCCCAGGTCCACCAGATGCCCCACACCGGACGCGCCCACAGCGGCCCGGTGACCAGCACCACGGTACAGAACACGACGCCGACTTCGGCCGAAACCACGGCCAGCGCATCCGTCCTCTCCGGGGAGAAGAACTTCTTGATCAGGAAATACAGGCCAACGATGGCCAGCCCGGTGGTGGCCACGGACGACGGCTCGATGCCCTCCGGCAAAGGTCGGATCACGAAGGCTGCGATGCAGGCTGCAATTCCGATCGCGATTACCGTCCAGTTCGTCACCCTGTCGGCCACCGGGTTGGGCCGCACCAGGTACTGAATGGAGCAGACAAAATTGATGAAAAACAGCAGAAACGCCGTCCAGGCCGAAGGTACGTGATAATAAAAAATGCGCTGCACGTTGCCCATGGTCTGCTCGGTGGGAGCAGCCACCAGCGCCTCATAGAGCGCGTAGCTCAGCAGCACCGCGGTCAACACGCCGAGAATCGGAAATACTCTTTTCATTTTCATTTCAGTCTGTCATTCAGGCTTCATTTCGCGCTAGCTTCATTCGGCGTTCAAGACCCGATCGAACAACAACAGACAAGCGATAGTAAACACCACGTCGTAAGTGCTAAGCAACACAATCCAGAACTTGGCCGACAGCTCGCCGGTCAAAATCGCCGTGGTGGCGTTCACCATGGCCAGCAGCGCCGGGATGGAAACGGGGAACAACAGCAGGGGCAGCATGATCTCGCGGCTGCGGGTGCGCAGTGAAATGGCGGCAAAGAACGTGCCATTCACCACCAGCGCCCACGTCCCCAGGGCAGCCACCGGGATCAGCTGCCAGGCGGGGCCGAGCGCCCGCAGCTTGTAAAACATGATGAATAGCGGCGTCATCAGGACTTCCAGCACCACGACAAAAATAAAGTTGCCCAGCGCCTTGGCCAGGAAAAGCGAATTCGCCGGGGCGGGCGAAACGCGATAGGCGTCGAGCACATGATTGCGCAGTTCGCGCGCCCAGGTCTGATTGAGCGCCACCACCGCGGCAAAAAGAAACGCCACCCACACCAGCCCCCCGGCAATCTGGCGCGATTCTTCAGCATTAGGATCGAAGGAGAAGCTGAAGACCACGACCACCAGCAGGGAGAAAAACAGCATGGAGTTGAGAGCGTCTTTTGATCGCCACTCCAGGCGCAGATCCTTCGCTAAGGTCGCTGCAGTGACGCCTGAGGGGACGCGGGCCGACGGGCTCATCGCGCCCTCTCCACCGGCCCCAGTTCGCGGGTGCGATGGGTGATTTGGCCGGCTTCCATCCAGACAAACTCATCGGCCACGCCGTCGAGCAAATAGGCCTGATGGGTAACCACGAAAATTGTCTTCCCGGCGGCGCGCATTCGGCCGAGCAGTGCGACCATTTCCCGAGCCGAGCCAGCATCGACGTTGGAAAAAGGCTCGTCCAGCAACAGTAGTTTGGGATCGTTGAGCAGGGCTCGCGCCAGCGACAACCTCTGGCGCATGCCTTGCGAATATTGCGCCACCGGACGGCTCAGGCCGGGATCTAGGCCGACAGCAGTCATATTGGCGACGCCACGTGAGTCATCGTTGATTCCGTAAAGGCGGCCAAAATAGCGCAGGTTCTCCAGGCCGCTCATCTCGTCGTACAGCAGCGAGGGATGGGCCATATAGCCCAGCTCATGGCAGACCGTCCGCAGCTCCGTCGTTCCCAGAATCGACACCTGCCCGCGAGTGGCCTGCGCCAGGCCGGCGAGCACGCGCAACAGCGTGGTCTTCCCTGCTCCATTGTCGCCCAGGACGGCGTAGAGCCGCCCCGGAGCGAATTCAGCGCTGACACCGCGCAGCGCGGCAAAGCGGCCGAACTGTTTCACCACGGCGGCGAGCGTGATAATGGGTGATGGATCCGCGGGCATGCGTAATGGAAGATAGCCGAAGGCAGAGGTGAAGTCGAGAGCTGGAGCGAAGCCCCGCGATGCTGATAACGAAGACGGGCCAATCGTGCCGGAAAATCCAGTACCGAGCTTTTGCGCGGACTCGCGCAAGTAAAGGCAATATCGCCGTATCGGCCGACTGAAGACAATATCAAGACAATGGAAAACCGGTTATCAGTTGATGGTTCTCGGTTCTCAGTTTTCTAGTTCTACATGGAGGGTGCGGCGTTGGCCGTCTGCCCCGGTTGCTGGGGGGCATACTTGGACGCGCATTTGGCCTGCAGCTGTTTGGCGTGAAAGACGCCGTCGCGGCCAAAGCTGCCATCTGCCAGGGCTTGGGAGTTGTCTTTGAAAGTGTCGGGCGGGGCTTCGGTTCCGTTGTAGACCACCGGCAGAAGCTGATCGTTCTCCACCAGCGCAAATTCCACCCGCGTACCGGTCCGCTTGATGGAACCGGGCTGGACATTTCCGGCCACCCGCAAATGCTTGGTGTAGGCGCCGTCGCCCATGCCGCGCAGTTCTTTGATGGTGACGTAGTAACTCTTGCTCTCCTGCACGCCGGTATAGGCGAGGTATCCCATCGACACCAGGATCAGCGCCACCGCCCCGCCGAACTTGAGGTACTTCCGAGCATCACTTGCCATAAAAACCGCCGTCCCAACTCTATTCCGGCTCGGGGCCGAGGTCAAGATGTCCGGATGGCCGATCTATAATGCCGACAGACCCTACACCCCACGAGGCTGAATGATGCATCCCTGGCATGACGTGACCCCCGGCGACAAACTGCCGCAGGAGTTTTACAGCATCGTCGAAATCCCCTTCGGATCGAGTGTGAAGTACGAACTCGACAAGGCCAGCGGCATGATCAAGCTGGACCGCGTTCTCTACTCCGCCGTGTACTATCCCGCCAACTACGGGTTTATTCCGCAGACGCTGGCTGAAGACGATGACCCGCTTGACGTGCTGGTGCTATGCCAGGAGGCGGTGGTCCCGCTGACGCTGATCCACGCCCGCACCATCGGGCTGATGACTATGATCGACACCGGCAAGAAAGATCACAAGATCATCGCGGTCGCCACCCAGGACCCGGAATTCAACACTTACCGCGAAGCTCAGGACATGCCGCCCCACCGCTCGCTCATGTTGCGTCGCTTTTTTCAGGACTACAAACAACTGGAAGGCAAGGCCGTGGAAGTGGATGAAATCCAGCCGGCTGCGCAGGCCTATCCCATCATCAACGATGCCCTGCATCGCTACAGCGAGCAGCGCCGCAAGGGCTTCAAGGGATTTGGCGGGGCCCACTAAGAGTTCAGTTCTTTTGCGCCGCCAGGGCCGCCTGCTCGCGCCGGGCTTCCTGCGCGGGAATGAAGTCGGGGTCGGCGTTCTTCCAGAGCATGAGCAACTGTTCGTAGGTCCGCGCCGCCGCGGCCGGATCGGTCTGGGTCTGGGCCCGCGCCGTTCCCAGCAGGCAGAGGCCATAGTCGGCGACCTGCGATGTCCCATTCGCGCCTTCGCCGAGCGACAGCGCGCGATAGCGGATGCCGGGCTCAAAGTCGGTAACCGCCTGCTGCGGATTCTTCATCTCTAACGATGCCCGGCCGGCTAACTGAGGAACCTTCGACACCAGGATGTAGGGGGCGGCCGGAGACAGAAGCCCGGCGACCTGCTCGGGATGATGCTGCAGGAGCGCAACGGCGGCCTTCACTTCGGGGAGGTAGATTTCGTTGACCAGGGTATTGTTGGGCACTTCCGCGGCCAGCCGTTGTATTTCCGCAAGTGCCGGGCCGGTGTCGCCGCACAGGGCCAAAGCCAGCGCCGAGTCAGGGACAGTCGCGGTCGAACGGTCAAGTGTCAGCCCATGGCGGGCGGAATCGCGGGCCGCGGAGCAGTTCGAAACCAGGGCATCGTGTACTGCTTTGACCGAATAGAGTCCGCCCGCGGCGTCGGGCAGGTGTTGTTGCTCCGCTCTTTGCGCCGCATGCTCCCACAGCCGGTCGGCGTCATGCATTTTGCCCATGGAAAAATAAATGGTCGCCGCCCCCGCTTCGATGGAAAATCCGTCGGGACGGACGGCAGCCCACTGCACGTGCTTGTCCCAGTCCGGCCGGTTGGACAGGAAATCGTCCGTCATGGCATTGCTGTGGTAGTTGGTGTCGTCGCTGCCGCCCTGGTCCACCGCTTCTTTCAGGTAGCGCTCGCCTTCCTGCAAACGGTCCATCCCAATCAGCGTACCCGCTGCATTATTGGCGGCGACATTGTTCCACTTGGCAATTTCCCAGGTCTTCTTGAAACCGGTAAGGGCCTGTTCCATGTCCCCCACCAGCCCGTAGGCGTTGGCCAGGTTGTTCCACGCGGCAGCATCCCGCGGATAAGTTGCTACAAAAAGCTTGTAGGACTGCAGGGCCTTGGGCAAATCGAATTGCTGCAGCGCGTATTGCGACTCGATGTACATGCGCTCGCGCTCGGTCACGCGCTCGCGCAGGTCATAAGCCTTCTTCAGATACTCCATGGCTTTGGTGAACGCACCCTGGTTCCCGTACGCCACCCCCAGGCGCGCGTAACCCATGGCAAAACTGGGATCGAGGCGCAGGGCCTCCTGGTAGAAGGACGACGCCTGGGGAAAGTCCCGGCCCATGCGGTGCTCTTCCTCTCCCAGGGAAAATGCGTGAAAAGCCTGCAGTGAAGTGGTGGTCACGTTGGTGTAGGGCGTGGACAGCTTCTGAATCGACGCCATCGACTCGCCCAGGCGCGCCCGCATCGCCGTGGCCGCTTTTGCAACCGCCGCCAGAACCGCCGTTTTATCCGGAGCGGTTACCTGCTCCCGCGCGAACACTTCTCCGGTGGCGCAATTCACCGCATTAATCGAAATGACATAGGACGGTCCCAGGTTGGCGATGGTGCCCGCTAGATAAGCCTTCACGCCCAGCCGCTGGCCCAGTTGCTGCGCCAGCTCCGGCGTAATTCTTTGCGCGCCCGACTGGCCCAGATATTGCAGGTTGCTGTGCAGTTCGGCATCGCTTACCAATTGCAGCAGCGGAGACTGTTCCAGCTGAATGGCCAGCGCTTCCTTCAGCGTCGAATCGAAGACCGCGTCGCCGGTTTGATTGGTGAAGTCGGCGAGAATGAGCTGGTCTTTGTCGGTCAGTTGCACCGCCTGATGCTTGCGCCAGTAGAATCCGCCGGCAATCGCGGCCAGCAGGAGGACCACGGCGGCGGGAATCATGAACTTGCGCAATGACGACGAAGGCGGCGGGGGAATGGGCGCTGGCGCTGCCGCGACCGCGCCTGACGACGCCGGCACAACCGCCCGAGCCGACCCGCTCGTCCTGTGCGTCGCTGCCGATGCCGCTTCCGCCGGCGTGGCGGTTTCGACGTACGTGGCCTCGGACGACGAACTTACCGCCGAGCTGCGTCCCGACTCCAAATCCCGCTTCAGACGCCGCAACTCCGACTTGATATCGACCGCGTGCTGGTAGCGCAGCTCACGGTCCTTTTCGAGCGCGCGGTTGATAATGTCTTCGAGCTTGGGCGGCAGGTTCGGATTTAACCGGACCGGCGCCAGCGGCGCGCGGTTCATGATGGCATCGAAAATGACTCCCGAGGTTTCTCCGCGAAAGGGCACCGCGCCCGTGGCCATCTCGTACAGGACGATGCCAAAAGAAAATAAATCCGTGCGCGAATCGAGAGTCTTGCCCCGCACCTGCTCCGGCGACATGTAGGCCACCGTACCCAGCGCCGATCCCGGGCTGGTGAGATGCTGATGCGCGTTGCCCCCTTCGGTCTTGGTCACGTCCGAGGGGTCGAGAGCGCGGTTCCCGTCGTCCGCCACCTTGGCGAGACCAAAGTCGAGAATCTTGGCCGCTCCGCGCGTGGTCACAAAGATATTCGCCGGCTTGATGTCGCGGTGCACAATGCCCTTGGCGTGCGCGGCGTCCAGCGCTTCGGCCACGTCAATGCCGATCGAGAGCAGCTGCTCCATCTCCAGCGGGCGATTGCCGATGAGATGTTTCAGCGTCTCGCCTTCCAGGTACTCCATGACAATGAAGGCCTGGTCGCCCTCCTCGCCGATGTCATAAATGGTGCAGATGTTGGGATGATTCAGGGCCGATGCGGCCTGGGCCTCGCGGCGGAAGCGGCTGAGAGCCGTGGTATCGCGAGTGACGTCTTCGGGAAGGAACTTCAGGGCGACAAAACGATGCAGGCGCGTGTCTTCAGCTTTGTAAACCACACCCATCCCGCCACCACCGAGCTTTTCGATGACCCGGTAGTAAGAGATGTTTTGACCGATCATTTCGCCCATGAAGTGGCTGCCCTGCAGCGCCGAAGCCAGAATTCGGGTGAGCCATCTTAGGGGTGCGGTGGAAATAAAGTCAACGTAGGTAAGGAGATGGTGTACAACGACGGCAAAAAGTGACCTCAATAGCGTCTGTTGACATGGTGTACTAGAGAGTTAACGGGCCGAGCGTGCAGGTGCCGGGTGCGGGTAACGGTGGGTCAATGAGTGTAATCGCCTTCCATGAGAAGGCCGGTCGGAGTCAAGGGGATTCGTTTTGGTATTTGTTGGTCACGCTGTTTCTTTTCGGCCGAGTCGCCACTGTCGCCACCCTTCCATCCGCACTCTTCAATGAGCGGCTTTGGTTCGCTCGGTGCAAGTTGGGTGTTCTCGTTTCAGCCGGTGCTGCCACCTGTTTATCGACCTCGGTTCCATCTCGCAGATGAAAGCTGGGCCAGGCGATTAACGCAGTCACCGGAACTCGGCTTTAGGCTTTGGCTTTTCCTTTCGCAGATCGTTTTTGGTTTTATGCCGCCGCCGGCATCGTTCTCTGCTTGCTAGGGCGTAAGGGTTCGTAAACCTCTCCGCTTACCCACAGATGATGCAGCAAGACGGCCAGCTTTCGCGCCACGGCAATAATGGCTCGTTTCTTTCCACTCTTGCCGCCGCGCTCGGCCAGTTTTAACCCCCAGCGCCGCAGATCGCTGTCCGCTCCAAACGGCCCCAGAATGTGGTGCGCTCCCTGCACCAGCAAGGTTCGCAGATAGGGATCGCCTTCCTTGCTGATGTGCATCTGCGGCTCACTTTGACCGGAGTTTCTCCGTCCCGGCTGGAGCCCCAGGTAGCAGCCCACGTCCCGGCTCTTGCGAAAGCGATGCGCATCTTCCAGTGTGAGTAAGAAGGTCAGCGCGATCAGCGTGCCCACCCCCTTCACCTGCTTCAGTTGCGCCACTTGCGGATAACTCTGCTGCGCCAGCGTCTCGATGCGCTCGTTGTACTCCCGGATCTGTTCACTCAGGGACTCGATTCCTGCCAGCAACGGCAGCAGTGCGGTTTGCAGTTCCGGACTCAGCCCCTGGGCTTTCTCCGGATTCATATTGCGCACACTGCACCCGCGCACCCGCTCCCCGTAGCTCTTGGCCAGTCCGCGTACCGTGTTGACCAGCGCCGTTCGCGCACGCACCAACCCGGCTCGCGCCCGGATCACCGTCAGATCCGCCTGTGCCTTCGCGCTCCGATGCTTCACCGGACACAACAACTGGGGATCGATCCTGGCCAATCGAGCCAACGTCTGCGCATCCAGCCGATCGTCCTTCTTTCGGCTCTCTCCAATCAACCGCACATTGCGCGCATGGGCCACGATCACCTCATGCCCCAACCCGCTTAGCAACCGGCTCACCCACGGCGAATGCATCCCGGTCTCCAGTGCGATCCGGCTGCGCGGCATGCCTCCAAACACGCCTTGCAGCGCCTTCGGCGTGGTCGCAACCTTCGCTTCCAGCAGGATCTGCCCGCTCTCGTCCAGTACGCAATACCAGCTCGAGCGATCGCCCAGGTCCAATCCGATCGTCAGCTTCGGTTGAAAAAAATTCCTGCTCTGCATTGCTGCTACAGTGCTAATCTTCTTCATTGCCGGTCTCCTTTTTATCTGTGCTTCGAGCACGTCGATAACTTGGGAGCGTACAGCATCCCGTCCGGAGACCGGCCTTCTCATCCCATCTGTTATCGGTAACCATTCTATACAATCACACAAAGCTCAATGTCTGCACGCATTCGATTGTCCGTGTTTTCGGTTGTTGTTCTGGCCTGCGCCACGCTGCTCTGGGGCGCAAATGGTGCTTCGGGCTGGTTCTCGCCACATTGCGACGGGGCCTCATTTTATCTCTCAGATGTCGACGGCCTGTCCTCCGGCGAGAAACTCAACTTGAACTTGCGACAACAATTCACGTGGAGCACTTATCGACCGCAAGAGACTTGGGAAAACGTCTTCGCCGAACGATGCACACCGGAAGGAAAATGCGAATCAGCCGCTCGCGCAAGAATATGGCTGGACAAAGGGAATCCAAATGACAAACGCGCTTCAGGGAAATATGAGGTGGACTTCGGTGCACTTCATCTCGCAGGACAATTTCACCTCAAGTACCGAAAAGATAAGAAGTGGATTTGTGAATGACAACGCTTGCCGGGTGTTGGAATGGATTGCCTGGCGAAAATATCGCGATAGCACAAGTTTTGCGCTTTCCTCTCGCCTATCTAGCGAACAAAAGGCGCAAAGTTGCGATAACGCCTGTTAACAACAACCATCAATTGTGGCCGCAGTCGTAACCGAATAGAATCAACGACACGAATGTGAAGCCGACCAGTCAGCCACGCCTCTTGCGGTCTAAAACGTTTCTCGCTGGTCTGTTTCTACTTTTCTTGTCTGCATTGATGGGGCTGGGGCTGGTGATAACCACAGCCCGAGAACAAGCGCTCACTCCCGGGGAAAGAAGTTTGGGCGTCGCTGGCTTATTCATTCTCTGGATGATGCCGTTGCTATTGTTCGCGGGGAGCGGCCTTTGTGTCTTGCTCGTAAGCATCGGCTTGTTTTTTTATCGACGGTACAGTCAGCGGAAAGCCAGTCTGCAGGCGTGACAACATCCCCGTCTTAGATCATTCAACCCATTCGTAGAGGGCGCTGAACGGTTGTTGTCGTAACATCGCGATTTCACTCATTGACCCCGGATTTTGTCGAACAAAAGGCGCAAACTTGCGCTAACGCCTGTTAACGACACCTATTTCTGGTTTTACGGCATAATGCTGAAGCGATGACGCTTAGCGACCTGAAGCAATTCCTCGATAAAACAGTAACCCTGCATATGACGAACGGCGAGACTGCCAAGGTCCGGGTGCGTGTGGTTGATGAGGAATACGACGATCTGATCGTCGATGTTCTGGAAACCTCAACCCCTGAGCGTTACCGGGATCGTTTAGCCGCATACACTTTTGCAGCATCGGACATCGAGTCTGCTGAACTGGCGCAATAGATCAAGACACACTCGTGGCGGTCAAGGAGCGAAATCGCCTGTTACCCGCGATCACTGTGGGACGCATAGGAGTTCAGGAAAATGAGAATCCGCACGACTGTCCTGCTTGTCTTTTGTTTGCTGGGCATCTGCGAAGCAGGCCAAGAGGTTGTTCAGTACTCTAAGACTCGCAACGTATCGACCTTATCGGGAATGGTTGTAGATAGAACCGGCGCAGCGATCCCTGACGCGCAAGTCTGCAGTATGTCTGCTGGTTGGAAAACGGAACTGGAATGCACGACAGCGCATTCTGATGGCCGTTGGGCGCTGTCTGTGAGACCTAAGGGAAAGATCTATTACCTGCGCTTCGTGAAACCGAATTTCAATCAAGTGTGGATCAAGGTGCGGGTGACCGCGCGAAAGGCTGCACCACTGACTGTTGAAATGCCCGTGGCCACTTAATTGTCGAAAAATCGCCATTACACTCATTGACCAAGCTTTGAGTGTAATCGCCCGTTTACAACCGTTGTCTCCAGTTCAGGCCCATCGCGCGGCAACACTGGTGTGCAGGATGAGGGCCGCTCCACCTAATTTAGTGCGGCGCAATCATGCGGTCGGTTCACCACACCCGGCAGGCATTCTCCCGCACCATGGGTTGGCCGGCCTTGCAGTTGAACGCCTTCTGGAACTCGGGCATGTTCTCGACCACGCCTGTCACCCGGTATTTCCCCGGGGAATGCGGGTCGACGCTGACCAGCATGCGGGAATACTCCGGACGCCGTTTTTCGCACCAGGACCGGCCGAAGCCCAGGAAGAAACGTTGTTCCGGGGTGTAACCATTGATGATCTGCGCGGCCGCACCCGTCTTGTCATCCGCCATCATTTGTTCGAGAGCCATCAGGGCGATGCGGGCGCCGCCGTTATCCGCGGTGTTTTCGCCCAGGGTGAGGCGGCCGTTGAGTTTCAGATCGTCCACGGCGACGAAACCGCTGTACTCGTCGGCGATGCAGCTGGCGCGCTTTTCAAATTCCGTGCCATCCTGCGCCGTCCACCAGTCGCGCAGATTGCCTTGCGGATCGAACTTGCGTCCCTGATCGTCAAAGCCGTGAGTCAGTTCGTGGCCGATGACCAGCCCGATGCCGCCGAAGTTGGTGGCGTCGTCGGCCTGCTTGTCGAAAAACGGCGGCTGCAGAATGCCCGCGGGAAACACAATCTCATTCCGCGGCGGACTGTAGTAGGCGTTGACCGTGGGCGGCGTCATCTGCCATTCGTTGCGGTCCACCGGCTTGCCGATCTTGGCAATCTGGCGGCGGGCTTCAAATTCATTGGCCCGGAGAAAATTCCCCACCAGGTCACCCCGCACAATCTGCAGCGAACGGTAATCGCGCCAGACGTCAGGATAACCGATCTTGTTGCGAATCGCGTCCAGCTTCACTTTGGCTTGCTTCTTGGTTTCTTCCGTCATCCAGGGCAGGGCTTTGATGTCCTGATCCAGGCTTCTCTCGAGCGCGTCCACCATGGCGAGCATGCGCTGTTTGCCCTCAGCCCCGAAAGCTTGCTCCACGTAGCGCTGGCCCAGCGCCTCACCCAGTTCGTTATCGGTGGAACTGACGCAGCGCTTCCAGCGCGGTTTGATCTCGGATTGGCCGGTCAATGCCTTCTGCATCTTGAACTGGGCGTCCACGAAGGGCTGGGAGAGCCAGGCGGCTGTCCCGTCCAGAAGGTGGAAACTTACGTAAGTGCGCAGCGCATCGAGCGACTCGGTCTCGAGAACCCCGTTCACGTGTTTGAAGAAGTCCGGGTTGGCAACGTTAAGGCTGGAAAACTGGGGCGTGCCCATGGCGGTGAAATAGCGATCCAGATGGAAATTCGGGGCCAGGGCCAGGGCTTCCGCGCGGGTCATCTTATGATCGCGGTTCTTGGGATCGCGGCGCGCGGTGCGGTCCATGGAAGCCTTGGCCAGGGCAGTTTCGATGCGCAATACCGACTGCGCCGACTCCTCGGCCTGCTTGGGAGATTGCCCGGTGAGCGTGAACAACTGGGTGGCGTACTCGATGAGGCTCTGGCGCGCGGCGGCCATCTTGGGATCGTCCTTGAGGTAGTAATCACGATCGGGCAGGGACAAGCCGCCCTGGTCAATGTAGGCGATTACGTCGTTCGCGCTGTGCAGGTCAGGCGCCGAATAAAAGTTGAACAGCGGGTTGGGCCCAATCAGTTGTACCCGGGCCACGGCTTCGATCAGCGCCGTCTTATCTTTCGCATTAGCGATACGCTTGAGCTCCGGCTTCAGCGGGTCCACGCCGTGGGCATTCGCGGCCGCTTCGTCAATGCAGGATCCGTAGTAGTCGCCGATTTTCTGGGAGACGGCATCGCGCACCGCGCCGCCGGCAGCGGCTTTCTCCAGAATCTGGCGCATGATGGCGGAATTTCTCTCGCGAATATCGACAAAGCTTCCCCAGGACGTCTGGTCGGCGGGAATCTCCGTGGTCTTCAGCCAGTTGCCGCAGGCGTACTGGTAGAAATCGACGCACGGGTCGACCGTCTTGTCGATCGCATCGAGATTGACCGAGGGTTGGGGAGCGGGCTGGGCGATGCTGGAAACGGCCAGCAACAAGAGAAATGCTGCCAGGAAGTGCAATGAGCGCATGAAAGACCTCATGGACGAAGCGTTGATTTTAGGGCCCTGGGCTTAGACGGGCAAGCGGGGAAAATGTTATGTGAGGGATCAGGGGCAAAAACATTACCGCAAAGAAATCCTTTGCCTGTTTTGCTTTGCGTCCATTGCGGATTTTCTTGGCGTTCTTTGCGGGTAGGATTTGCCTTCGGATCGTCTCCGGTTTCGCGGAGTATAATCTGAGGACAGAAACCAAGGAAAAACGGTCACAATGACTTCCTCAAATGGCAGCAACGGAAACGGTGTTCCCAAGCCACGGGCAGAGTGGATCGCCGGCCGGATATCCAAGAATACTGACGGCAATTTCTCCCAGATGCGCTACGCTCGCCGGGGAGAAATCACGGAGGAAATGGCCTATATCGCCCACCGTGAAAAGCTGGCGCCCGAACTGGTACGCGACGAAGTGGCCCGCGGGCGGATGATTATTCCCGCCAACATCCATCACCCTGAACTCGAGCCCATGTGCATCGGGGTGGCCTCGCTTTGCAAGATCAATTCCAATATCGGTAATTCGGCAGTGACCTCGAACATCGAAGAAGAACTGAAGAAGTTGCACACCTCGGTGCACTTCGGCGCCGATACCGTGATGGACCTCTCGACCGGCGGCAACATCCATGAAATTCGCGAGGCCATCCTGCGGCACTCGCCTGTACCCATCGGAACAGTGCCGATCTACGAAGCCATCTCGCGGGTCAAGCGGATTGAAGATCTCGACAAGAATGTAATGCTGGAAGTGATCGAAGAGCAGGCCGAGCAGGGCGTGGATTACATGACCATCCATGCCGGCGTGCTGATTCAATATCTGCCTTTAGTCTCGAAGCGCATCACTGGAATCGTCAGCCGCGGCGGCGCCATTCTGGCGCAGTGGATGGCGCATCATCACCGGCAGAATTTTCTGTATGAATGTTTTGACGACATCTGCAAAATTTTCGCCAAGCACGATGTTTCCTTCTCTCTGGGCGATGGCCTGCGGCCCGGCTGCATCGCCGATGCCAGCGACGAGGCCCAGTTCGCCGAACTCAAGACTCTGGGCGAACTGACCAAGAAAGCCTGGCAGTACGATGTGCAGGTCATGATCGAAGGCCCGGGCCACGTGCCCCTGGACAAGATCAAGGAGCAGGTGGACAAGGAAAAAGAGCTCTGCTACGAAGCGCCCTTCTACACCCTGGGGCCGCTGGTGACGGACATCGCGCCCGGCTACGACCACATCACCTCGGCCATCGGAGCCGCCATGATCGGATGGCACGGCGCGGCCATGCTGTGCTACGTCACGCCCAAAGAACACCTCGGCCTGCCCAACGAGAAAGACGTGAAAGACGGCATCATCGCGTACAAGATCGCGGCCCACGCCGCCGACCTGGCGCGGCATCGTCCCGGCGCCCAGGATCGCGACGACGCGCTCAGTTACGCCCGCTACAAGTTTGATTGGGAAAAGCAGTTTGCGCTGTCGCTCGATCCCGAGACGGCGCGTTCGATGCACGATGAGACCCTGCCCGACGATTTCTACAAAGAGGCGGCGTTCTGCTCCATGTGCGGCCCGAAATTCTGCTCGATGAATTATTCCAGCAAGGTGGATGAGTACAACAAGAAGGAACACGGGCTGGAGAAGAAAGATTATTCGGAACTGGTAGACAAGCTGGTCAGCCTGAAGTAGGTCGAGTGGTTGTGTGGGGCGCGCGCCCTCGCCCGCCGCTTTTTAGATTCGTCACGACCACCCAGATAAGTCAAAACCAGCGGGCGAGGGCGCCCCTTCGACACATACACTGTCTACTTTCCGAATTCGGCCACGCCATCCCAGACCAACTGCACGGCCACGGCAAATATCAGGAAGCCGAAAATTCTGGTGATGCCGGCGACCGCTCCCGGGCCCAGCTTGGCAACCAGCGGACCTCCCAGGCGCAGGAATAAGTAAACGCTGAGAGCCAGGGCTGTGATCCCGATCACCATGCCCAGATAAGTCGTCATGCTGTCGGCATTGGCTGCCAGGCCCATGACCACGCCGATCGAGCCCGGCCCGGAGAGCATCGGCATCGCCATCGGAGTCAGGGAAATATCGGTCTTCTCGGCAGCCTCATCGCTTTCCGCGGGAGTGATGCGGGTAGAGGCGGTCACCATGCCCCAGGCGGTGTGGGCCACGATAAGCCCGCCCGCGATCTGCAAGACCGGCAGAGAAATGCCGAAGAAGTTGAGCACGAACCGCCCGAAAAACATGAAGACGACCAGGATGCCGAAAACGTACATCGCGGTTTTCAACGCAGTCCGGTTGCGCTCGCGGTCCGAGAAATCGGCGGTCAGGGCAAAGAACAGCGGCACGCCGCCAAACGGATTCACAATAGGAAACAGGGCAAGAAACGTGGCTCCCGCTGCCGAAGGCAGGGTCTTCAGAATTTGTTCAACGGTATTTCCTGCCGCCATCAGCGATAGTCCTCCAGGACTTTGGCCGCGCGATTCAGCGCCGCGGCCAGGACCGCGATTTGCTGCCGGGTGCGTTCCAGGTCGTGTTTGTCGATGGCCTCGTTCACGCCTGGAATGACCACTGCCGCATAGCCAGTGTACTGGCCCGGAGCGTAAATGACGTGGCGGAACCAGGGGCGGTTGGGCAGCCCGTCCGGAGTGAGCAGGGCGCGTTCCCCCCGGCGCAGCGCCTGATTGAGACGCGACGCGTCATTCCCGGGACTTTCCTGCCTGCGGCGGATTTTGGCTCCCGCCTGCTCAAACTGATGGGCGGCGTGGACTGCCTCGGAAAAGTTTGGGGCCTGCCCGCCGAACACCGATTCTGATTTCCTCCGCGCAGTTTCGACGTAGGAGGCGATTTCCCTGCCGTACTGCTCATAGTCATAGGGCAGGACATCGGCATTGGACATGCGAATGGCTTCCAGCCCGAAGACGCGGGCCATTTCCTGTTCATAAACAAAATCGGGATCGCCAAATTTCTTGAACCAGTTGAAGTTGTCGAAGACGGAGTGATAGACGCCGTAGGATCCGCTCGAACTCACGTCCGAGGAAGGCACTCCCAGGTGTTGCAGGAATACGGTGTAGTCCGAGCCGCTGCCCAGGTCTCCGACCGGCACATCGGAGTTGCCTGCCGCGGCCGGAACTCGCTCGGTGTTGCCAATGTCCTGCGTGGGCCGGCGCTCGCCGTCGGTCCCCGGCTGGCTGCTCTTTTGCCATTCGCTGTAGACGCTGCCGCCTTTCGGGCTAGGCACAGCCCTGGTCACGTCGCGAATAAACTGCTTGAGCGTGGGCACCGACGACGCGCCGAACTTTGATCCTGAAACGGCTACGTCCACGTTGAAATAGGCGACGGCGTTTGCCAGCTCGGCTTCGTGCTGCTCGCCCCATTCCGTGGAACCAATGAGTCCTTCTTCTTCCGCGTCCCAACTCCCGACCACGATGGTGCGCTTCGGCTTCCAGCCTGACTTCAGCAGCTCGCCGATTCCGTGCACCGATTCCAGCATGGCGGCCGTGCCGCTGTTGGGATCGACCGCGCCGTAGACCCAGGCATCGCGATGATTGCCGGCAACCACCCATTCATCCGGCAGCTCGCTGCCGCGAACGCGCCCGATCACATCCCAGATCGTACGCAACTGATAATCCTGCTTGAGGTGCATCTTCAGCTTGGTCGGCCCCGGACCGACGTGATAAGTGAACGGCAACGAACCCTGCCAGTCGCGAGGCGAGTCGGGTCCACCTAAATGTTCGAGGATCGGCCAGGCGTCCGCGTAGGAAAGCGGCGTCACGGGAATTTTCGGCAGCTGCGCCGACTGCGCGGGAGGCGTGCGTTGCGCATCCGGCAGCGATGGCACCGAGGCGATCCCGGGCGTCGTCGGGTCGCCGGGAAATTCGAACATGTAGCCGATCGATCCGCGCTGCACGCCGGTGTCGGGACGCCACGGGCCTTGCGGATATTTGTCTCCGTGCCGCCAGCCATCGTCCGCCGGGTCGGAGTAGATCAGCACGCCCGCGGCCCCGCGTTCCTGCGCCACAAAGGCTTTTACTCCCCGGAAGTTTTCCCCGTAGCGGACCAGCACGATCTTGCCGCGCACGTCGATCTTCCTCTCTTCCAGCTTCTGAAAATCGTCGGGCGACCCGTAATTCGCGTAAACCACGTCGGCTTCGACATCTCCCGACGGCGACATGCTGTTGAACGGCGTGACCACGCGCGGATCATCCTGATAAGGATCATCGTTGACCCGTTCGCGCGTGGGGCCATGCATGGCGACGCCGGCAGGCGCGGTCATGTCCACGCTGATTTCTGCGGGATAATTCATCCAGACACGGTACTCGACGATTTCGGTCTCGAGACCAGCCTCGCGAAATTTCTGCGCAACGTAGTCGGCGGTGGCCTTGTCCTCGGGAGTGCCCGCCATGTGCGGCGCCTGGGTCAGGACGCGCAGGTGCTCTTCGGCTAGTTTAGGGTCGGGCACAGCGAGGAAACGGCTTTCCAGCGCGATTTCGTCCGCCGAGTTCCGGAAACCGAAAAGTGGAGCGACGGTTGTGTCCTTCGCGGTCGCGGCGGATTGCGAGGTCCCATTTACATTGCCGAGGAAAAAAATGGAAAAGAAGATACCGGGGAAGACCACCGCAGAAATAAATTTCATCGGGCTCCTGTGACGGCGCTCCCGCGCACGCGACTTCACGTTCGGGCAAGCTCGCGCAGCGCATTGAGCGTTTCCTCAAGATTCGGAAGCTGGTCCAAGGGATAGATCCTGTGGAACCGGATCTTGCCGGCTTTGTCGATCACGAAAATCGCACGTTCACTGGCCCCCCGGAAGGGATCGGCCTCCCGCAGCACGCCGTATTGGCGGCTGACGGCTCCGTGCGGCCAGAAATCGCTGCCCAGCAGGAAATCGAACGGACCAATCTCGCGCTCCCATGACGTGGTGTTCATGATCGAATCCACGCTGACGCCGAGCACTTCCGCCTGTCGCGCCAGAAATTTCTCCCGCTCCACCTGGTAAGAGACCATCTGCTGCGCGCTGACCGGCTCCCGGTTGCCCGGGTAGAAGACCAGCACCAGGTTGCGCTTGCCGCGCTGTTCGGAAAGGCGGAACTGTTTTCTGACGCCGCCGACCAGAACTGGAAGCTCGAAATCAGGCGCCATGTCGCCGGCCTGCAACAACGTCGTTCACCTCATATCGCCCATCTGGGGCGGGCGCCCTCGCCCGCCGGTTTTGATCTAAGCTGGGCAAAAGCAAAACATGAGTCAACGGCGGCGGGCGAGGGCGCCCGCCCCACACGGGCACATCAAGGCCGCTTTACCTCACCTGTCCCCTGCCAATGACTTCGTACTTTGCCGAGGTCAGCTCCGCCAGGGCGAAGGGTCCGCGGCAGTGCAATTTCTGGGTGCTGATGCCCATTTCAGCGCCGAAGCCGAATTCTCCGCCATCGGAGAAGCGAGTGGAAGCGTTCCAGTAGACCACGGCCGAATCCACCAGGCGCAGAAATTGGCGCGCATGGGCTTCGTCGCTGGTCACAATCGCTTCGGAATTCTTCGTGGAATAGCGGTTGATGTGGGCAATCGCGTCGTCGATATTGTCCACGACCCGGACCGCGATGCACAGCCGCAGATATTCTTCGCTCCAGTCATCAGCTTCGGCGCGGCCGACAGGCATGCCCGCCGACAACCGGCGAGTCTCGTCGTCGCCGCGAACTTCCACGCCGCTCGCGAGCAGCTTCTTCACGATGCGGGGAAGGTACTGGGGCGCGATGCGCTGGTGCACCAGCAGCTTTTCCGCGGAGTTGCACACCGACGGACGCTGCGTCTTGGCATTGACCACGATGGCATCCGCCATTTCGAAGTCAGCGGACTCGTCCACGAAGATGTGGCAGTT
The DNA here is from genome assembly GCA_963734455.1 of Terriglobia bacterium. Taxonomy (GTDB): domain Bacteria; phylum Acidobacteriota; class Terriglobia; order Terriglobales; family Acidobacteriaceae; genus JAIQFF01. The sequence continues at coordinate 716,010 of CAVTHC010000003.1, read as the reverse complement.
CCCTGCCCCGGTCTCGATCACCGGGACGGTGGCGTTGTCCGCGACATAGGAAATCAGCCCCGGACCACCGCGGGGAATGAGGACGTCCACCAGGCCGCGCGCCTTGATCAGCTCGTGCACGGAATCGCGAGTGCTCGAATCCAGCAGCTCGATGGCGCCCTCGGGGACGCCATCAATCTGGTTCATAATCTCGACCAGTTTCTGATTACTGTGGGCCGCTTCCTTCCCGCCCCGCAGCACAATCGCGTTGCCGGTCTTGAGCACTAAGGAGGCGCAATCAACCGTGACATTGGGGCGCGATTCGTATACCACGCCTACCACGCCCAGGGGCACGCGCACTTTGCGGATACGCAATCCGTTGGGCCGCGTCCACTCCGCGATCGTCTCGCCGATCGGATCGGGAAGACCGGCCACTTCACGCACGCCCGCTACCATCGCTGCGATGCGTTCGGGAGTGAGGAGAAGACGATCGCGCATCGCGCCCGCGAGGCCGGAGTCTTCCAGATCGGCGCGGTTCGCCTCGATAATGCTCGCCGAATTTGCGGCAATCGCGTCCGCCATGGCCAGCAGCAGGGCATTCTTTTCGACAGTCGAGAGCTGCGCCATCCGGGCGGCGGCGCTCTGGGCGCGCACAAGCTTCTCGCGAGTCGAGCTGGGAGTGCGGACGCTAGTTGCCATGGGAAGACTTTCTGGGCCGCGGCGGAAAATAGGTTCCTATCTTGCGCTCGAGGGCCCAGGGAATGGCGTGGGCATGGCGTCCATTGGCGATGGCGACGTTGGCGCCGGCTTCGCTGGCCAGTTTGGCGGCGCGCAGCTTGGAGCGCATGCCTCCGGTGCCCAGCTTGCCCTGACCGTTGCACATTGCTTCCATCGGCGCGGTCAACTTGCGCACCGTGCGTAGCAGGCGCGGCCGCTTACCGTTGGGAAAGTAGAATCCGTCAACGTCGGTGAGCAGCAGCAACCAGTCTGCCTGGACTGCCGTAGCCAGCAACGCGCTCAGTTCATCATTGTCGCCGAAGGCTCCCACCAGTTCGCGCACCGAGACGCTGTCATTCTCATTGACGACAGGCACCACTCCGAGCTTCAGCAATTCATGCAGCGCATTCTGCAGATTCCGGTAGCGGATCGGCGAAGTGAAGTCGTCGCTCGAGAGCAGCAGCTGGGCCACGACTTTCTTGCCGAAAAACAGTTGCTCGTAAGTGTGCATCAGCAGGCTTTGCCCGACCGCGGCGCAGGCCTGCATCAGAGGCACGGTCGATGGTCTCTGGCGAAGCCCCAGGTGGGTCATGCCGGAAGCGATGGCGCCGGAGCTGACGATCAGATATTCGTGGCGCGAAAGGTCAAGCTGGTCGACCAGGGCCCGCATGCGCAAGGTGTCGATGCGGCCGCCCGGGGCGATCAGACTGGTGCCGACTTTGACGACCAGGCGCATGGGTGGACTTCTAATTTAACAATTTAGATGGATTTGGGCGAATGTAGGCTCGTGCGCCCGATGTGGGGCGGACACTCCTGTCCGCCGCTTTTGAATTGGGTTTTACCCCCTCGCACTTACATCAAAGTCAAAAACGGCGGACAGGAGTGTCCGCCCCACATCGGGTTTTCTCGCGCTAAACTGTTTTGATGGTGGTGAAAGACTCGACCCGGCGCTTTTCCTCGCGGGTGGAAAACTACGTTCGCTATCGGCCCGCCTATCCTTCAGCGGTTCTCGATCTGCTCACGAAGGAGTGTGGGCTCACCGCTGCATCCGTGATCGCCGATATGGCTTCCGGCACCGGCATTTTCACCCGCATGTTGCTGGAGAACGGCAACCGCGTCTATGGCGTGGAGCCCAATGCTGACATGCGCCGCGCCGGCGAGGAATTTCTGCGGGCGTATCCCCAGTTCACCAGCGTGGCGGGGACGGCGGAAGCCACCACTCTTGCCGACCACAGCGTCGACCTGATCACTGCCGCCCAGGCGGCGCACTGGTTCGATTCTGAAAAGGCGCGCCGCGAGTTCATTCGCATCGGCCGCCCCGGCGGGTGGACGGTGCTGCTGTGGAACGAGCGGCGCACCGGATCGACGCCATTCCTCCGCGCCTACGAGCAGTTGCTGGTCGAGCACGGCACCGACTACCAGGACGTGCGCTCCGAGCGTACTACCGGGCAGATTGAAACTTTCTTTGCGCCTTCACGATTTCAGGTGCGCGCTTTCGACTATCACCAGGACTTCGATTATCCCGCGCTCGAAGGGCGATTGTTGTCTTCTTCCTACACGCCGCAGGCCGGCGACGCCGGCCACATGCCCATGCTGCGCGAATTGCGGATAGTATTCGATGCGCATCAGATCGACGGTCGAGTTCGGTTCGAGTACGACACCCGGGTGTATTACGGACAGTTGGGTTGAGCTGCCGGCTCACGGCTTTAGCCACCAAGGACACGAAGGTACACGAAGAAATCCGGGTACGGAGAGAGCATGGCCAGCGAGAAGACGTTTCACATGACGCCCGAGGAATTCCGGCGCCACGGGCATACCGTAGTCGATTGGATCGCCGACTACTACGCGCGCATCGAATCGTTCCCCGTGCTTTCGCGGGCCGAGCCTGGTCAGATTCGGGCGTCATTGCCTCCCGATCCCCCGTTGCAGGGCGAGCCTTTTCCGGCCATCCTGGCCGACATCGAAAGACTGATTCTTCCCGGCATCACGCACTGGCAATCACCCAACTTCTTCGCGTACTTTCCTTCGAACGCTTCCGGCCCGGCAATCCTCGGCGACTTGCTTTCTTCCGGCCTGGGGGTGCAGGGAATGCTCTGGGCCACCAGCCCGGCGTGCACAGAGCTGGAGACGCATATGCTCGACTGGCTGGTCCATATGCTCGATCTGCCGCGGAAATTTCTTTCGACGGATAGCGGCGGTGGCGTGATCCAGGACACGGCTTCGAGCGCATCGCTGTGCGCGCTGCTGGCGGCGCGGGAGCGGGCCACAAACTTCGCCAGCAATCAGCGTGGATGCGAGGGCAAGCTGGTAGCCTACACGTCGTCGCAAGCGCACTCTTCATTGGAGAAAGACGCCCAGGTCGCCGGCATTGGACGGGACAATCTGCGCCTGATCGAGGTCGACGAGGCTTTCGCCATGCGTCCAGAGGCATTGGCGCGGCAGATCGAGCAGGACCGGCAAGCGGGACTCGTGCCGTTTTTTGTCTGCGCCACCGTGGGGACAACTTCTTCGAATGCGATTGATCCTGTGCCTGAAATTGGCCGTATCTGCCGCGAGCACAAACTATGGCTGCACGTGGACGCGGCCATGTCCGGCACGGCGGCGCTTTGTCCAGAATTTCGCCACACTCACGCCGGCTTGGAGTTTGCCGACAGCTACTGCTTTAATCCGCACAAATGGATGTTCACCAATTTTGACTGCGATTGCTTCTATGTCGCGGACCGCAAGGCGCTCATCCAGACGCTGAGCGTGCTGCCGGAGTACTTGCGCAATAAAGCCACCGAAACCGGGGCGGTGATCGACTATCGCGACTGGCAGATTCCCCTCGGCCGGCGCTTTCGCGCGCTCAAGTTGTGGTTCGTGATCCGGCACTACGGAGTAGAAGGGCTGCAGCATCACATCCGAAAGCATGTCGAGTTGGCGCAGCAGTTTGCCGCATGGGTCAAAAATGACGAACGCTTCGAACTGGCCGCGCCGGTGCCGTTGAATCTCGTCTGCTTCCGCCACAAGGGTGGGGATGAAAACAATCAGGCTTTGATGGACCGGCTCAACCGCAGCGGAGACCTTTATCTGACGCATACGCGGCTGAACGATCGTCTCACCCTCCGGCTGTGCGTGGGGCAGACAAATACCACCGGGCGCCACGTGGAGAAGGCCTGGAAGCGGATCCAGGAAGAGGCCGCAAAGTGTGGGGCGGACACTCCTGTCCGCCGCTGTTGAAGTTGAGTTTAGATTTTCCGGCGGCGGATCGCCGCTGCGCTCAAGACCCGTCGCTCCAAAACGACGGGTTAGTCAAATAAACTCGAAAGCAACGTCAAAGGCGGCGGACAGGAGTGTCCGCCCCACACCCATCCCCCAAGCTCGCCGTTTGCGTCCGAGCCCTGCGGGCAAGATATTTCCCCCGCCCCGCCAGGAAACGCGCCAGCTTGTCGGCCACGGCTTCGAGCAATACTCTATCTTCCGCGCCGAAAGCATTTTCGCGATCGCTCTCAACACTCAGAACTCCCAATTCACGCGAAGCCAACTTCATGGAAATGAGTATCTTCGAGCGAGTTTCCGGAAGCGCGACTTCACCTGGGGCATCGCCGCCGGCGCCCAATGACTGCTGGGCTGCGTTCTCTCCGACCTCCAGAAAAATGCCGACCCAGGCGTAGTGCCGTCCACGGCAAAGCAGATCGATCACATCCTCCAGCGGAGAAACGTGCGCCGACGGCCGGCTGGCCGTGAGCAAGCGATCGACATCCGCCAACAGCTGGCGTTTGGGACGATAAACTTTCAAGGGCGAGTCCTGAAGGTCAGAAGAGATCGAGGCCAAGTTTAACGAGAGGCGCGGGGAGGGTCAACGGCTTTGGAGAATAGCCATCAGGGGCATAGAAACTTCGTGAATCACACACCAGAACCGGCATTGGTCTTTGGGCCGGGCAGGACTCAATGAGGGATAATCGCCTATTAACCTCAGCCAGGCCGGTTTAATAATCTCTCACACGCTGCCACTCTACCCTGATGTGATCGCCGTTCGGATTCCTGATGTGGACAGCGCTACCCTCATAGTGGCAGTGCTTCTCGCCCAGCGGCAGGGTCAGCCAGTCGCAATCGCTCGGTTTCTGGGACAGAACGATTGCGAGTTGTTCTGGTCCAACCGTGAGCGGGACTAATAAGAGCGCTCCAAGCAAGAGCATCAGCCAACCTAACCGCCTGAAGCCTTTTTCAATGTTGGGTGTTTGGTCCGGACTTGGCTGCGTTGTATCGGTGCGGCTACGCAATTTCTGCTTATCTGGCGCTCCGAGGGGATTCACCGCCGCCAAGACGACGTCCATAGGCCAGACCGGAGGCTCGATGTTCCAGCGCTTTCGGCGCTTGCGAACCCTCAAAGCGTACTTCTTTCCTTTGGCAGTTGCTACGCTCCGAATAACCTCGACGGTCTCACCACAATCAGGGCAGGTTTCCTTTTTCTGCCTCACCTCGATAGTTGCGCCACAGGAACAATGAAAAAGGAGTTGTCGCCCGACAAAGTGATCGTCACCGAGTTCCGGTGCCACTTTATCCTCCCCACCAGCGCCGAGCCTTATAATATACGCGCCGCTTAGACCAACTGTTGAGAAATCGGCATTTCACTGATTGGCCTGGGCTGGCGAACGCACGGCGCAAAATCGTGAGAACGCCTGATTTCGCCAGCAAGGGCTTGAACGTATTTCGATTATCAGCATGGACCCTCAGCCGCCAGTCGAGGACAGAACGGACACGAACAAGGAAAAGTGCTACTTCGCGTATTCAGCGAGACTGCGTGTTGTTGGCTCGGAGCTGGACTTCTCGGCAATTTCCGCCGCTCTGAACCTTCAGCCTACGTATATCCACCGCAAGGGCGAACGTGGACACTCTCCAACCCCATGGGAACATGACATGTGGTCCTATGACCCACCGCTTGACAAGTCTGAGCCATTGCACAAGCACATCGACGCGCTTTGGGAAAGCATCGAACCGCACAAGGAGTACCTGCTCGAACTCAAAAAGCAAGCAACGGTGGATGTGTTTCTCGGATACCGCTCCGATTGTGAAACCGCCGGAGTCGAGGTTCCACACACCTCGCTACAAATCTTCGTTGAGTTGGAGATTCCGTTCGGGTTATCAATCATCGTTGTTTAACTGGCGAAAAATCGCGGTTACACTCATCGATTCGTATTCTGAGTGCCCACCCGCCTGGTTACAGCAGCTATCTCTTTTCCAACTCTTTCGGCTTGTCGGGAACCGGATTGGTGGCCGAAGGGTCGGGCCTCCAGGCAGTGTTGTTCGCGCCCGCGGACGGGTTTACGCCGAAATCCCAGACGTATAGGTTCATTCCATCTTTTCCCAGCAACTCGATCACCGCATACTCTCCCGGATCGAGATCGCTCGCTGGCGTCAGCTTGACCCAGCCGCCGGTCAGCTTGGTCGCCGTTGTAGGAACAAGCTTCTGCTCCTGGCTGACCTTGCCGTACATCGCGATCTTGATGTCCCCGACAATGCGCTTATCTTTGCTGTTTTGCAGCCGCACAATGTGGAAACGGTCCCAGGGCAGGTCCTGCTCTTTCGCTTTCTCGGCAATCTGGACTGCCTTGTCGAGTTGGTCCTGCTGCTCCAGGTTGACATAAATCGCGGGCACGGTGACGTGCGCCTGAATTTTGGCATGCAATCCCGGCAATTCGATGATCTGCTTGGATCCGGCAATGGGATTGATGGTGGCCCGCAGGATGTTGCCCTTCATGTTCTTGTTGAGCTCGCCGCTGCTCTGTTGCAGTTCGACCAACTGCGGTTGAGTCTGGAAAGTATCGAGCAGGATCACGCCGCCGTCGTCGGGCAAACGCAGGCCGGGCGCCACATGCGGTGACCGGGCTTCGTCGGCCTGGCGTTCAGCTTCCAGCTCCTTGTCGAGCGCCGCCGCCTCCGGGGCGGGCTTGCCGGCGGCACGATCTTTTTCGTACTTGTCGGTCGCCGCCCAATCCACCATCGACTTGGGAACTTCTTCCCACTCATTGCGCTCGGCGCTCAGGTAGCGCACGCGCTCGCCCTTCACCTCCCACTTGGTGGCTAGCTGATACGTGCCATCCGTGAGGATGAGGCGTTTGGAGAGTTCCTGCGCGGGCAGGGGCGTGGCCGCGGTGATGAAGAATGCAGCGCCTGCCAGCAAGCCGATCGCGAGCCCATAAACCTGACGCATAATATCCAATGAGTTGGATGCAGCCTTCCGTTGCCCAGTGTACTCCGGAGGGCCATCTCAGGAAGGTGGAGGACGGGCGTCTCGCCCGTCGCGCCGGGCGGGACGCCCGGCCTCCATTTCCGCGACGAGAAACTATTTCTCGTCAGAGGAAAGCATTTCTGGCATAATTGGTTGTGCACCCATCCTGCACAAAATCTCAAAGACAATTTAAGGTGAGGAATCGATGTCGGCAAAGTACATCTTTGTGACCGGGGGCGTGGTGTCTTCGTTGGGCAAAGGACTGGCAGCGGCCTCGATGGGCTGCTTGCTCGAAAGTCGCGGGTTGAAGGTCAACCTGATGAAGTTTGATCCTTATCTCAACGTCGATCCGGGGACCATGTCGCCTTTCCAGCATGGCGAGGTATTTGTTACCGACGACGGGGCGGAAACCGATCTCGACCTGGGCCACTACGAACGCTTCACTCACGCCAAGCTCTCCCGCGATAACAACTGGACTACGGGACGGATCTACGAACAGATCATCGCCAAGGAGCGGCGCGGCGACTATCTGGGCAAGACCGTGCAGGTCATTCCTCACGTCACCAATGAGATCAAGGCCGCGATGAAGAAGGTGGCGCAGGATGTGGATGTGGCCATCGTCGAAGTCGGAGGCACGGTGGGTGATATCGAGTCGCTGCCCTTTATGGAAGCCATCCGGCAGATGCGGCAGGAGCTGGGCCGCGATCACACCCTGTTCATGCACGTGACGCTGGTGCCGTTTATCGCCGCGGCGCAGGAACTCAAGACCAAGCCGACGCAGCACTCGGTAAAAGAACTGCTCAGCATCGGAATCCAGCCTGATATTCTGCTGTGCCGCACCGACCGCTTCCTCTCTAAAGAGATCAAATCGAAAATCGCGCTTTTCTGCAACGTGGAAGAAGAGGCGGTCATCACCGCCAAGGATGTTGCCTCCATTTATGAGGTGCCGCTGGTATTTTCGCGTGAAGGCGTGGATTCCCTGGTGCTTCGTTACCTGCGCCTGGAGGCGAAGGACCGCGATCTCAAGGATTGGGAGGACGTTGTCCAGCGCGTCTACAACCCGAAGGCCGAAGTCACAATCGGGATCGTGGGCAAGTACGTCGAGTACGAAGATTCCTACAAGTCATTGAAAGAAGCGCTGGTCCACGGCGCGCTGGCGCACAACCTGAAACTGAACCTGAACTGGATCGAAGCCGAAGGGCTCGAAGCCGGAGACCGCACCTACGAAGAACAACTGGTCGACTATGACGGGCTGCTGGTACCGGGCGGTTTTGGCAAGCGCGGCATCGAAGGCATGCTGCTGGCGATCCGTTACGCGCGCGAATATAAGGTCCCGTATTTTGGCATATGTCTCGGCATGCAGACGGCCTGCATCGAGTTTGCGCGCAACGTGTGCGGGCTGGCCGACGCCAACTCCAGCGAATTCGATCCGGCAACGCCGCACCGCGTGATCTACAAACTGCGCGAGCTGCGCGGGGTTGAGGAGCTGGGCGGCACCATGCGGCTGGGGGCGTGGCCGTGCAAGATCGAGCCCGGAACCCTGGCACACAAGATCTATGGCAAGCTCGAAATCAGCGAACGTCACCGCCACCGCTACGAATTCAATCGCGAGTACGAGGAAACGCTGACCGCCGGCGGACTACGGATTTCCGGGTCAACGCCGGACGGAACTTACGTGGAAATGGTGGAGTTGCCCGACCATCCACACTTTATCGGCTGCCAGTTCCATCCCGAATTCAAGTCAAAGCCGCTGGAGCCGCATCCCCTGTTCAAGACATTCGTGGGCGCCGCCTATGACCATGGCTTGAAGCGGCGGGCGGAGAAGGCGGCCTCGGAAGTCGAAATGTTCCACCGGCCGGAGAATGTCGGAAAAAGATAGTTAACCACGGAGGACGCAGAGGACACCGAGGGAACCTCAGCAAAATATTAATTTTCTCTGTGTCCTCCGTGGTTTGATGATGACCACATCTTTCCAAATCGACAATGTCCGTATCGGTTCAGGAAATCTGTTTCTCATCGCCGGCCCCTGCGTCATTGAGAGCGAAAAGCACGCTCTTTTCATGGCGGAAGTGATCAAAGGCGTAACCCGCTCGTTGAATTTTCCTTTCATTTTCAAGGCCTCCTACGACAAGGCCAACCGCACTTCCATTCGCAGCTATCGCGGCCCGGGATTGGTAGAAGGCCTGCGCATCCTGAAAAAAGTAAAAGACGAAGTGCACGTGCCCATCCTCACCGATGTGCACGAAACCGCCGACGTTGCCAGGGTTGCGGAGGTTGCGGACATCCTGCAGATTCCGGCATTTCTGTGCCGCCAAACCGACCTTATCGTGGCCGCGGCCATGACCGAGCGGGTGGTGAACATCAAGAAGGGCCAGTTCGTTTCGCCCGCCGATATGCGGCATAGCGTGGAGAAATGCCGCACCGCGGGCAACGACAAAGTCTTCGTCACCGAGCGCGGATCGAGCTTCGGCTACAACAACCTGGTGGTGGATATGCGTTCCCTCGCCATCATGCGCAAATTTGTTCCGGTGGTTTTCGACGCCACCCACTCGGTACAGCTTCCTTCATCCGCCGCCGACGGAGATCATGCCGTGAGCGGAGGACAGCCCGAGTTCATCCCGATCCTGGCGCGCGCGGCCGTGGCCGCAGGCGTTGACGGAATATTCCTGGAAGTGCACGACAATCCCAGGGAAGCCAAGTCCGATGGAGCCAATGCGCTGGAGTCGACCAAACTGCGCGGGCTCTTGAAAGAGCTGCAGGCGGTGCAGAATGCGCTGACCGCCGCCCACGCCAAGCCCTGAACTGAAAACCGCAATTGGCAATTGGCCAGCCCTAGACTAATTGCCAAGTGCCAATTGCTAAGTCCTGCCTCTGAACGGCCGCCGTCAACTCATCTGCTACCATGGCCGCCGTGCATTAGTCTTGCATTTCCTATTCCTCGGAGGCCGCAATGAAATATTTTTCTTTGGCACTCCTCGGCGCTGGTTTATTTACCACCTTCATTGCATCTGGCGCGCAAACTGCCGCAACCACCGGCCCGCTTCGGGTCGCTATCGCGGGCATGGTTCACGGTCACGTTGAAGGCTTTCTCCAACATTCGCTGCACCGGCCCGACATCCGGATTGTGGGATTCGCCGAACCTGACACCCAGGTGGCCATGCGTTACGCGGCGCAGTTCAGTCTCGACCGCAGTCTGATCTTTGCCGATCTTGAAGACATGCTGCAGAAGACCCACCCGCAAGCTGTCCTGGCGTACACCAACACTTATGATCATCGAAAAATCGTGGAAATATGCGCCCGCCACGGCGTGCCGGTGATGATGGAAAAGCCGCTGGCAGTCAGCGCCGAAGATGCGCACGCCATCGCCGACGCCGCGCGCAAGGGCAAGATCCCGGTGCTGGTGAATTACGAGACTTCGTGGTATCGCAGCAATCACGCGGCTTATGACATGGTCCACGACAAATCGATTGGCGACATTCGCAAAGTCGTGGTCCACGACGGCCATCAGGGACCGAAGGAAATCAACGTGGCTCCAGAGTTCCTGGCCTGGCTCAACGATCCCAAGCTGGACGGCGGCGGAGCGCTCTACGATTTCGGCTGTTACGGCGCCGATTTGATGACCTGGCTGATGGACGGAGCCCGGCCGATTTCGGTCACCGCTGTCACCCAGCAGATCAAGCCGGATATCTATCCCCGAGTCGACGACGAGGCGACCATCATCCTGACCTATTCCAAAGCGGTGGCCATCCTGCAGCCGTCATGGAACTGGCCGTTCGACCGGAAGGATATGGAAGTTTATGGCCAGACCGGCTATGTGATGACGGTCCGCCACGACGACGTGCGCGTGCGGCTCAAGGGTGGAGAGGAGCATCTGGTGCCGGCCAAGCCGGTGCCTGCTCCTTATGATGACTCGCTGTCATTATTGCGGGCGGTCGTGCTGGATGGAGCCGCGCCCGGCGCGCCTTCATCTCTCGAAACCAATGTGATCGTCGCCGAAATTCTCGACGCGGCCCGGCGCTCGGCGGCCTCAGGGAAGGCGGTTCGATTCGCGGATGGCGGGCCGCAGTGAGTTCCCACTGAATCTGCTACCATTTTCTGCGCGCAATGTAGGCGCGAGCGCCCGCGCTCGTTGCGGCAGCGTTGAAGTGCTGCCCTACGAAATGCCTTTGGAACGCCAGGTCATTTACACTGCAGCACGAGCGGGGCGCTCGCGCCTACATTCTCATTTCACCTGATGCACATCTTCTGCACCATTGCCGGAATTCTCTCCATACTTGGCATCCTCCTGGATGCGTTCGAGACCATCGTGCTGCCGCGACGGGTGCAGCGCAGCTTCCGGCTGACCAGTTGGTTCTACCGGCGTACCTGGATCCCCTATCGGGCAATCGCCAACCGCATTCCGTCCCGCGCGCGGCGGGAGAATTTTCTCAGCTATTTTGGACCGCTGTCCCTGATTTTCCTGCTGATCTTGTGGGCTTCCGGACTGATTTTTGGCTTCGCCCTGCTGCAATACGGAGTAGGGGAGCACTTCCGCCTCAGCGGAGAGCCCCTTACTTTTGGCGTCCTGGTTTACCACAGCGGTGAAACTTTCTTCACTCTCGGCTACGGCGACATCATTCCCAGCTCCGGTTTGGCCCGCGCCCTGTCAGTGGTGGAAGCCGGCCTGGGCTTCGGCTTTCTGGGCGTGGTGATCGGTTATCTGCCGACCATCTATTCTTCGTTTTCTCGCCGCGAAATAGAAATTTCCCTGCTCGACGCTCGGGCGGGCTCGCCTCCATCGGCCGCGGAATTATTGTCCCGCTTCGGAAACTGTCCGCAACAGGCGGTACTCGACCAGATTTTCAAAGACTGGGAACGCTGGGCGGCCGAGGTGCTGGAGAGTCATCTTTCATATCCTGCGCTCAGTTTCTTTCGCTCGCAGCACAACAATCAATCCTGGCTGGGAGCGCTGATCACCATTCTGGATGCCAGCGCGCTGGTGATTGCGGGCGTCGATGGCTTGCGCCCCGAGCAGGCCAAGATCACCTTCGCCATGGCCCGGCACGCGGTAGTTGACCTGGCCCAGGTGGTCAATGCGCGCTACAACCCGAACACCCCGGACCGGCTGCCCGAGCAGGAGCTGAATCGGCTGCGCCAGCAACTGGCGGAACGGGGCGTAAAACTGCGTGAGGGCGCGGCCTTTGAGGAGAAGCTGGCCCATCTCCGGTCGCAGTATGAGTCCTATGCCGTGGCCATTGCGCTGAATCTGTCGATCACTTTGCCGCCGTGGATTCATCCCGACCGGCAAAAAGATAATTGGCAGGCCGGCCCCTGGGACCGCGCTATACAAGCCAGAAGTCTCGTGGGACGGGTGCAGAGCATGGATGATCATTTCTGAAGAAGCTGTCAGCCGTCAGCTTTTCAGCTCTCAGTCGCCCCGAAGCTGGGGCCGGGAAGTCTTGAGCAAGCTGCTGAAAGCTGACAGCTGAGAGCTGAGAGCTCGATTCCGCGTGCTACCATCTTTTCTTCCTCCATGAACCAGGTTGGCGAAAACGTAGTCCGGATCGAAGCTGACGCTTTGCGCGCGCTGGCCGACCGGATCGCAGGCCCCATGGCTGCGGCTTTCGATCGGGCGGTTGAGTTGATTTATTCCTGCGCCGGCCGGGTTGTGGTCACGGGTATGGGCAAGAGCGGCATTATTGCGCGCAAGATCGCGGCCACCTTGAGTTCGACGGGAACGCCGGCGCTGTTCATGCATCCCGTGGACGCGGTGCATGGCGATCTTGGCATGGTGGTGCGCGGCGATGTGGTGCTGGCGCTCTCCGCCAGCGGCGAAACAGGAGAAATTTTGCGGCTGCTGGCGACCCTCAAGCGGCTGCAGGTGCCTTTGATCAGCATGACCGGGGACGCGGTTTTTGGGAGCTCTCCGGCAAAAGCCGCGGGCGGGTCGCCCGCGACCACACCAACAACCCAGAAAATATCTACCCTGGCGGCCGCGGCGGAAGTTGCACTGGACTGCTCTGTCGCCCAGGAGGCCTGCGGCCTGGGATTGGCGCCGACTGCTTCCACGACGGCCATGCTGGCCCTGGGCGACGGGCTGGCCATGGCTCTTGCCGAGAAGCGTGGATTCAAGGAGGAAGACTTTGCCAATCTGCATCCCGGGGGGAAGCTAGGTAAGCGTCTGGCCAAGGTCGAGTCTCTGATGCACAGCGGAGAAGCCGTGCCGCGGGTCGCGCCGCAAACCAAAATGCCGGATGTGATTTATGAGATGTCGCGCAAGAAGCTGGGCGTAACCGCGGTGGTCGACGGCCATAAGCTGGTAGGCGTGATCAGCGATGGCGATCTCCGGCGGTTGCTCGAAAAACGCGGCAAGGATGTGCTGGACCTGACTGCGGGCGAGTGCATGACCACCAAGCCTAGAACCATCGGGGCCAACGAATTCGCCGCCACCGCGCTGGCCTTGATGGAAGAAAAAAAGATCACGTCGTTGGTGGTAGTTGACGCCGGACAGACGCTGCTGGGAATTGTCCACCTGCACGATTTGTGGGGAACGGAGATGATTTGAAGAATTGAGTGATTTGGTAATCGGGTAATTGTGTAATTGAAAATACTTCAATCGCCGCCGCGAAAGGAAGGGTTTTCAATTACCAAATTACACAATTACCAAATTGCACAATGAGGTTCTCATGTATCACTACGATCCAAATACGGCGCTCGAAGAACTCACCGAAGACGCTACCCTGCCGAACCCGGTGCACGTGCGCGACATGATCTTGCGCAAGAAGCTCGGGCCGGATCGATCGCTCGAGCTGAACCGCCTGTTCGTCGAATACCAGAAGTTTTTCGGCGAGGCGCAGAAGCTGGGGAAAGAAATCTTAAAGCATCTGGCGGGTTAGTGGACCAAAATCGTAGCGCGTAAATCCTGACGGTTAATGTAGGCGCGAGCGCCCCGCTCGTGCGGCAGCGCCGGACCGAGAACAACTCCGGCCCCGCGGCAGCCGAGTGAGAAACAGGATCAAAGGCGGCGGACAGGAGTGTCCGCCCCACACTGACCCACGAGCGGGGCGCTCGCGCCTACATTCACGCGTCCATCATTTACAATCATCAATCCCTGCTATCCAGGATCCCTAACTATGCATCGTTGGTCGCAACTCTTTATTCCTACTCTGCGCGAGGCGCCGGCGGACGCTGAAGTCGCCAGCCACAAATTCCTGGTGCGCGCCGGTTACATCCGCCAGCTGGCTGCCGGCATTTACTCCTACCTCTTCATGGGACAGCGCTCGTTCAACAAAATCATCGGCATTGTTCGCCAGGAGATGGACAAGATCGGGCAGGAATTCTATCTGCCGGCGATACATCCGCGGGAGCTGTGGGAAGCCAGCGGGCGCTGGGCCGTGATGGGCGACACCATGTTCCGGCTGAAAGACCGCAAGGGCGCCGATCTCTGTCTAAGCATGACGCACGAAGAGGTCATGACCGAAATCGCTCGCAAGGAGCTGCGCAGCTACAAGCAGCTGCCCCAGATCTGGTATCAGATTCAAAGCAAATTTCGTGATGAGGCCCGGCCCAAGTCCGGCTTGTTGCGGGTGCGGCAGTTTCTCATGAAAGATTCGTACTCTTTCGACATCGATGCCGCCGGCCTGGATGTTTCCTATCAAAAACATTACGACGCTTACTGCCGCATTTTCGATCGCTGCGGATTGAAGTACATGGTGGTCGAGGCCGACTCGGGCGCCATGGGCGGATCGCAGTCGCACGAGTTCATGGTGCGGACGCCGGCGGGCGAAGACCGGATCGTGAGCTGTGAAAAATGCAAGTACGCCGCCAACCTCGACAAGGCAACGTCGAAGCTGGCCGCGGTCGAGGACCTCAAGCCGGAGGGCGACGGCAAGCCGCTGGCAGTGCACACCCCGGGAATGAAGACCATCGAAGATGTGGCGAAATTTCTGGGCGTCTCGCCTAAGAACAAGATGAAGACGCTGGCGCTCATGATGGAGCGTGCCGATCCCAAAACGGGCAAGGCGTCGGTGCGCGCGGTTGTGCTGCTGATGCGCGGCGATCATCAGATGAACGAGGTCAAGCTGTCGGCGGCGCTGGGTGGCACAGACACGCGGCCCATGCAGGAAGAGGAAATCCGCCAGCTGTTTAATTCTCCGGCCGGGTTTCTGGGACCCGTCGGTATCGCCTGGGCCAAGGACATGAAGGAGGTTGAACGTCCGGCGTTGCTGGTGGACAAAGCGCTCGAAGGCCGCTCCAACCTGATTGGAGGAGCGAATAAAGAAGATTATCACTTCAAGAACATCACGCCGGGCCGCGACTTCCAGCCCACCGCTTATGTTGACCTGCGCAGCGTGACTGCGGGAGAAGACTGTCCCAATTGTGAGGGGACGCTACGCATTGACACTGCGGTCGAGATTGGACACATCTTCAAACTTGGGTACAAATATTCCGAGTCCATGGGCGCGCGCGTGCTGGACAGAAATGGTAAAGAAGTCACGCCCATTATGGGCAGCTATGGCATCGGGATCGAGCGCATACTGACTGCCGCCGTGGAGCAGGACAACGATGAAAACGGTTTCTGGCTGCCGCCGCAAATTGCGCCATTTGAGATCGTGGTTACGCCCACCAACGTGGGCGACGAGAAACTCCTGAGCACGGCCGTCGACATTGCCGGACGCCTCGAGGCCGCCGGATTCGAGGTCCTGCTGGACGACCGGGATGAACGGCCCGGGGTCAAGTTCAAGGACGCGGACCTGGTCGGTATCCCCTTTCGTATCACTGTCGGGAAGAAGGTTACCGAAGGCACTGTGGAAGTGGTTCGGCGCTCGACTCGACAGGTGGAGGATGCTAGCATTTCCGCAATAACCGAATATTTCGAGAAAAGTCTGCGGTCTGCGCGCTGATCCGTCGGGTGCGCGACCGGATGCGGAGTGCGCCATGAAAATGGTTTTCGGCATTATCGTGATCGTGACCTCGATCTACCTGATCGCTGTCCTGGCGCCACCCTTCTTCTCCAACTACCAGTTTGAGGACGCCATGCGGACCGAAGCCCAAATGGACACCTACAACACCAAGACGGAAGACCAGATTCGCGACGCCATCTTCAAGAAAGCGCAGGAATTGGATGTTCCCGTCACCCGGGAACAAATCAAGGTTCTGCGCAGCGGCGTAACCGGCACGGGCTCAGTCAGCATCGAAGCTCCGTATATCGTGCATATAAGTCTGCCGGGCTATCCTCTGGATCTGAACTTCGATCCCACGACCAGAAACAAGGGCGTACTGTAGAGCGCCCGCCCAGGAATTCCGGACACACTCAGCGGGAACCTGGAACACAACTGCCTCTTACTTCCGTACTCTTGTTTCCCAATCCGGTAACTACCTACCATTCAGGAATACCTGCGCCGAAGCGTCCCATTTGGGCATACCGGCGCCGGCGTTTTTCGCCCGTCGGGCATTCCAAGTGCACCATCAACCGCAACGGTACACGACGTCTGAGGCTGTACGGAGGATGTATGAAGTTAGGGAATAGAGTTTTGTTTCTGGTGTTGGCGGCCATGCCGATGCTGGGCTGGGCAGGTTGTGGCGGCGGCTGTCCGACCACTACCTTGACCAGTAGCGCGGGTACTGGCGGCTCCACCGGCGGAACTTCTACCGGCGGCACGGCCTGCGGGCCGGGAACAAACCCGGGCGGAGGAGGAAATGCTGCAGCGTTTCTCTACTACCTGGGCAGCGGCAATATTCTGGGTGCCAGCCTCAGCACCACGGGGACCTTCAGCAACCTGACTCCGTTCACGCCTCCGACCCTTCCCAGCAGTGCCGGCAACGATATGGTCATCGTGAACAAGAAATTTCTGTACCTGCCGCAAAGCGATTCCCTGACCATACAGGCATTCAGCATCGATCACGCCACCGGCACTCTGACGGCGATCAACGGCAGCCCCTTCCCCACCGCGGGCGCGGACTCCGTCGCGAGCGATCCCCTGGGCCGTTTCCTGTTCGTAGGTAACGCCACTACCGGGCAAGTGTCGGTATTTCAGATCAACTCAACTACCGGGGCCCTGGTGGCGGCACCGAACTCTCCGTTCTCCGCTTTCAATCTTGATTTTGCGCAGGTTCTGGCGGTGGATGGAACGGGGAAATTCTTGTACGTGGGCCAAGACCTGCCGGCCCTGCCGATTTATGCCTTCTCCATCGACCAGAATAACGGCGCGCTTTCGCCGGCGGTGGGAAGTCCGTTTTTCTTGGGTGTGGCGGGCGTGCGAACCGATTTCACCGGCAAGTTCGCGATCGGGCTGACCGGTACTACGGGGGACAACCATCTTTACGTTTTCGCCATTGATCCCAGTACCGGCGCGCTATCGGCAGTGAATAATTCTCCTTTCGCCACCGTCACCTCTACGCCGCTCAACCTGCGGATTCATCCCAGCAGCCAATTCGTCTATAGCTTCGGACTCGACAGCAACAGTAACTTCGCGGCCCTCGAAGGCTTTGCCATCGATCCCAGCAGCGGGGCGCTGACTGCGTTGAGTAACTCGCCCTTCACCACTCTGTCCATCGTGGCAGATTGCAAGTGGGACCAGGGCGGCGGGGAAGCCTTCTGCGCCGACGTCGCGAGCAGCGCGTTCTCGGTCCTGGACACCAACACTTCCACCGGCGCCCTGGCGCACACGGTGACGGATTTGACCGTTTCGAATGATGCGGTCCCGTTCGCGCCTACCGATTAAGGCCTTAAGCGCTGGAGGGCATCTGGCTGCCAACCCCGCGGCAGGTTCAAAACCCGTGCCGGCAGGTTAAAATGCCTTATCTTTATCC
Organism: Terriglobia bacterium; assembly: GCA_963734455.1. Lineage (GTDB taxonomy): Bacteria > Acidobacteriota > Terriglobia > Terriglobales > Acidobacteriaceae > JAIQFF01. Next base: position 698,312 of record CAVTHC010000003.1, on the reverse strand, counting down.
GAAGGCAGTCGGGCTGAAGTGATCGCAAAGCGGAGAGCTCGGTTGGTTTGGCCGGGCTGCTTTGGCCGGAAAAGAGAATTCTTCATCTCGGATAACGGCAGTTGTACGCTTCGTCGTCTAAGCCAGTAGAGGCGTGTCCTCTCATCGAATTGTGGCCATAAAACTCAAGATCCCGACCGGCAGGCAGGTAGGCAGGACCGGATGGTTCACCCGCGACCCGCTACTCCAGGCGGCGCTGGTGATATTCCTCGTCCTGGCCACCACCGGCGGCGTCTTCCTCACTTATTACTACGTCAAGTTCGGGCGGATGATCGACCAGCGGTTCAAGGGGCCAGTGTTTGGCAACTCGGCCAGGATTTACGCCATTTCGCGCCCCGTCCAGTTGGGCGAAAAGATCGAACCCAAAGACATAGCCGTCCAGCTGCGGCGCGCCGGCTATTCCGACAGCGACGGCAAATCGCCGATGGGCAGTTATCGCCTGTTCGAAGGCGGGATTGAGATCAAACCCGGCCCTGACTCCTATCACAGTCCAGAGTCGGCCGTGATCCGGGTGCAGGGCGGCAAGGTGCAAAGCATCACCAGCAAGTCGGGCGATCTTTCCGCCTATGAGCTCGAACCGCAGATGATCACGTCGCTGTTCGACGCGGGGCAGCGCTCCAAGCGCGAGCTGGTTACGTACGACGAAATACCCAAGCTGATGGTGGACGCCGTGCTGGCCATTGAAGACCGGCGATTTTTTCAGCATGGCGGTGTGAACTTCATCCGTCTGGCAGAGGCCACCTGGGTCGACCTGGTTCACGGACGGCATGAGCAGGGCGGTTCGACCATTACCATGCAGCTCTCCCGGGCGTTTTTCCTGACGCCGGAGAAGACGGTCAAGCGCAAATTGTCGGAAATGCTGATTGCTCTCGAGATGGAGCAGAAGCTCAGCAAGCAGCAGATTTTTGAGTTCTATGCCAATCGCGTCGATCTGGGCCAGCGCGGTTCGTTCACCATCAGCGGCTTTGCCCAGGCGGCGCGGGCCTACTTCAACAAAGATTTGAAAGACCTGACCCCGGCGGAGGCCGCGCTGATCGCCGGAATCATTCAGGCGCCCAGCTATCTCTCGCCCTATCGCCATCCCGAGCGCGCCCTGGAACGGCGCAACCTGGTGCTGGACGCCATGGTCGAAACTCACAGCCTCACCCAGGCGGATGCGGAGAAAGCCAAAGCTACGCCGCTGAAGCTGGCGCCGCCCAATGTCGAAGCCAGTGATGCGCCCTACTTCGTCGATCTGCTGCGGGAAACGCTGATCAGCAAACTCGACGAACGCCAGATGAACGACCAGGGCTACCGCATCTATTCGACCATCGATCCCGACCTGCAGAAAGCCGCGGCGGCGGCCGTCCAGACTGGAATGAAACTGGTCGACGACCAGGTCACCAAGCTGCGCACCCGGCGTACGAAAATCGGAAAGAACAAGTATGAGACCAAAGTCCTGCCCGGGCCCCAGGCGCAGGTCGCAATGGTGGTGATGGATCCGCACACTGGCGAGGTGCTGGCGCTGGTGGGAGGACGGAACTACGGAGTCAGCCAGCTGAATCACGCGGTGGCCAAGCGTCCCACCGGATCGATTTTCAAACCCTTCGTCTACGCCGCCGCCATGAACACGGCTCTCGATGGCTCCAATCCCGTGTTCACCCCGGCATCCATTGTCCAGGATGCGCCCGGCTCGTTTGCCTACGGCGACCAGATCTACGAGCCCCGCAACTACAAAGAGGAGTACCACGGCGACGTGACTGCGCGCTATGCGCTGGCCCTGTCGTTGAACAATGCAACCGTCAAGCTGGCGGAAGAAGTGGGCTACGAAAAGGTGGCCGATCTGGCGAAGGCAGCGGGAATCGCCTCGGTGAAAGCCACGCCCGCCATGGCGTTGGGCGCTTACGACGCCACACCCATGGACATGGCGGCCGCCTACACCGTCTTCGCCAACTCCGGGGTGCGGATTGCGCCGAACCTGGTCAACTCGGTGCGGAACGCGAGCGGCGATATCATTCTCGATTTCAAGCCGGAAACCCACCCGGTGCTCGACCCTCGCGTGGCCTACCTGATGACCACCATGATGGAAGGGGTAATGAATTTCGGAACCGCCTACCCGGTACGGCTGCGTGGTTTCACGGCTCCGGCAGCGGGCAAAACAGGAAGCTCGCATGACGGCTGGTTCGCCGGCTACACCAGCAATCTGTTGTGCATCGTGTGGGTGGGATACGACGATTACAGCGACATTCGCTTGAGCGGGGCCCAGACCGCCGCCCCCATCTGGGCGGAATTCATGAAGAAAGCCATCACCTTGCCCCAGTACGCCGACGCCCAGCCGTTCTCCCAACCGGCGGGAGTGGTGGACGTGCAGCTCGATAAGACCACCAACCTGCTGGCCACGCCGGCCTGTCCCGAGGACTACGACGCGGCCTTCATTGCGGGCACCGAGCCCAGCGAGACCTGCGACCAGGGCACCGGAATGCGCGGTTTCTTCAGTAGAGTCTTTGGCTTAGGCGGCGACAAGGCCCTTCCACCCCCACCCCCCGGAGCCCAACCGGCGACCCCCGGGACCCCGGCCAATGCCACCGCCGAAGATCCCTCTAAAAAGAAAAAAGGATTTTTGGGCAAGATTGCGGGTATCTTTAGGGATGACAAACCGTCTAACGATCCGCCGCCCAAACCGGCGGACACAGGCGGTAACGGTAAGAGTCCTCAGTAGACGAGCCCGCACCGAGTTGGCTCTGTCTTCAGGAGCGGACTTATGGGTCGTCAATATCTGTTGTACGTCCTGCTGGCAGCGATTTTCCCCACCCCCACCCTGCTGGCTCAGATTCATCACTTCGATCAGACTCGTTCTTCCGAGCAGGTAGAGGTCAGCTCGCCTGTGGTTCGGCGAGCCGAAGCTCCCGCGGCCGACGCCACCGCCAAAGCCCTGGAAGAGCGCGGCGACACCTTGCGGTCCGAAAAAGCCTACCTGGACGCCCTCGACTACTACCGGGCGGCCCTGGCGAAGAATCCCGGCAGCGCTCCGCTCTACAACAAAATCGGCATCAACGAGCTGCAGATGGCCCGCTTCCGGGAGGCCCGCAAGGACTTCGAGCGTTCGATCAGAATCGACCACCAGTTTGCCGACGCGCACAACAATCTGGGCGTGATCTTTTATCTCGAGAAGAAATATGGCGCCGCCATCAAGCGCTACGAAGACGCCATCAAGCTGCGCGAGGATTCGGCGTCCTTCTACAGCAACCTGGGGGCCGCTTACTTTTCCAAGAAGGAGTACGTGAAAGCCAGCCTGGCCTACAACCAGGCGTTGCAACTGGATCCCGACATTTTCGAGCGGACCTCCCACGCCGGCGTGCTGGCCCAGATGTCATCCCCGGGCGACCGGGCGCATTTCTACTATGTGCTGGCCAAACTCTATGCCAAGAGCGGGGTCACCGACCGCTCGCTGCAATACCTGCGCCGAGCCATGGAAGAAGGCTATAAGGGGATCGACGAAGTGTACAAAGACTCTGAATTTGCCGGACTTCGCAAAGACCCACGGTTCACCGAGCTGATGGCCGCCCGGCCGGTGGCCATTCCAGAGTAAATATTCGGCTTACAAATATTTACAAAAACCTACGAAACTTTTGCTCCGCGTGGTGTTTAATGGTTTCAATTACTCCTGAAAACAACAGGGTGAGTAAGGAGAAACGGTAGCCCATCGGTCGTCGACCCGAGCACGCCCCAAGCAGACGACCGGTGGGTTTTTGTTTTGGGAGACGAGCTTTTAGCCATTAGCTCTTGGCTTTTAGCCGACCCCTTAAACCTTTCAACTCTACGACCTCTGCAAGCTGCTCTTTGGCCTTTGATCCAAGCTAAGAGCCAATAGCTAAAGGCTAATAGCTGGTTTCAGTTGCTGCCGCTGTTATCCTTCCCGATGTATGTTTCCACCGCCTGTTTCCACTTCCCTTGCGCCTTGAGGATGAACTCGATTACATCTCGCAGAGCGCCATCGCCACCGGCGTGAGGCGTCACATAATGTGATTCTTCCTTGACCTCGCGGCGGGCGTTGGCGACCGCAACCGAAAATCCGCAGTTGCGCATTACAGGCAGATCGATCACGTCGTCCCCGACGAAGGCAACTTCGCCGGCGTTCAGTCGCTCGTCGGCCAGTATCTGGCGAAAGACTTTTAACTTATCCTGGCTGCCCTGATGAACGTGTTCCAGCCTGAGATCGCGCGCGCGCAGGGCCACGGTCTCGGAGTTGCGACGGGTGATCAGTCCGGTTTTGATGCCGGCAATGCGGGCGATCGAGATGCCGGCGCCGTCCTGGGCATGGAAGCCCTTGGCTTCGACCACGATGGGTTTGTCGGCTGGGCCGGCAGTCGGAACGGGAAACAGAAAAAGCTTGCCATCGGTGAGGACGCCATCTACGTCGAAGAGAAGGAGCTTGATTTTCCTGGCGCGGGCTTTGGCGGAAGATGTTTTCGGCATTGCCGGGATTTTAGCACTCAGGCCATACCGCATTCATGCGCGGGCGATCCACAAGATGGGAAACTGCTTTCCGAGTTTTTCGAAGTCGCGGTCGGAAGTCACCAGGACGGCTTGGTTGAGAACTGCCAATGCGGCGGTCACGCAGTCGACATAAGGAATCTTATGGACGACCTTGAGTTCGCCCGCTTTCAGGGCATGAGAAAGGTCCACCGGAACGAGTTCGATAGGAAAGCGCAACAGGCCTGCGACTGTCCTCCGCGCGGATTCCTCCCCGCGCTGTTGCCATGAGTGGTAGAAAACTTCTCCCCAGTTCAGAACCGACATCAGCAATGGAGTGTGGCTGCGGCTGGCGTCTATGAAAAGCTGCTGAATCCGTTCGGCCCCGGGTCCATCTTCCACAAAATCGAGCAGCGCGCTGGCGTCCAGCACATAGGTCCTACTCATCGTGTGCCGCGGTCCTTCTCGATTCGGTGCTCGCGCTCCCGGGCTTCAACCAGCGAGTCCTCCCCTTTGAGGCAACCGCGAAGGCTGCGGATAAACTCATCACTGACAGGTTCAACGAACCGATCGTCGTGTTCTCTGTGCACTGGCTTGCCCAGGTAACGAACGTCAAATCCCCGGTCCTGCAAGATGGCCACCGCCTGGTGCGAGTTGGTAGGATCATTTGGAGGCACCCCTGCCGCCTCCAATACCAGCGGCCTGGCCGGAAGCTCCCGCCCATCAATAATCACGGTCCACTTCGGCAATTGACGCTGCCATTGAAAGCTCCCCGCAGTTGTAGCGATGTCCTGCCTGGTAAGAACCGAAACCTTTGCGCTCGCCATTTTGGCAACCCCTACTTATTATTACTCAGCATATTACTCATCGTCAAATACATTCACCGCCTGGTGAGATTCGCACCGGCTCGTGGCGAACGTTTTGCGAAAGTCCCGTGTTAGAATATCCAACCATGTTTTCCCTACCCTCCTCGCTCGCCTGGGCCCACCCGCTGGTTGCGGAGTGGTTTGTCCAGCAAGTTCGGCACGCCGACCGAGCCGCAGGAGCAGGGCTGGCCACACATTCTGGCCGGGCGCACGACGCTGATCTCCGCGCCGACCGGCTCGGGCAAGACGCTGGCTGCGTTTCTCGCCTGCATTGATCGCCTGGTGCGCAAGGCGCTGGCGGGCGATCTCGCACGACCGCACCGAAGTTCTCTACGTCTCGCCGCTGAAGGCGCTGGGCAACGACATCCAGAAGAACCTCGAAGTGCCGCTGGGCGAAATTCTGCAGATGGCGGGCGAGCGCGGATTGCTGATGCCGGAGATTCGCACCGCCGTCCGCACCGGCGACACGCTGATGCACGAGCGGCGGGCCATGCTGAAGCGGCCGCCGCACATTCTGGTCACCACGCCCGAGTCGCTCTACATCCTGCTGACGGCGGAGAAGAGCCGCGCCATCCTGCGCGATGTTGAGACCGTCATCGTGGACGAAATCCACGCCGTGGCCGACGACAAGCGCGGCGCGCATCTGTCGCTCTCGCTGGAGCGGCTGGAGGCGCTGACCCAGCGCCCGCCGGTCCGCATCGGGCTTTCGGCGACGCAGAAGCCGATCGAAGAAGTCGCGCACTTTCTGACCGGCAACGGCCGCCCGGATCCGGTGATCGTCAACATCGGGCACAAGCGCAAGCTCGATCTCGCGGTCGAAGTGCCCGGCTCAGCCGCTCGGCCCGATCGCCACCAACGAAATGTGGGACGAGATTTACAACCGCATCGTGGAACTGGTTGAGCAGCATCGGTCGACGCTGGTGTTCGTCAACACCCGGCGGCTGGCGGAGCGCATCGCGCACCACCTGGGCGAACGGCTGGGCGAAGACAATGTGGCCGCGCATCACGGCAGCCTGTCGCGCAAGCTGCGCCTCGCGGCGGAAAAGAAACTGAAAGAAGGCAAAGTCAAAGTGCTGGTGGCGACCGCATCGCTCGAACTGGGCATTGATATCGGCACCGTGGACCTGGTGGCCAGATCAGTTCGCCGCGGGCGATTGCGGTCGCGCTGCAGCGCGTAGGACGTTCCGGCCACTGGCGCGGCGCCGTCCCCAAGGGACGATTCTTCGCCACCACGCGCGACGATCTTGCTGGAATGCGCAGCGCTGGTGCGGGCCATCCGGCAGGGCGATCTCGACCGCCTGATCATTCCCGGATGCGCCGCTGGACATTCTGGCGCAGCAGATTGTGGCCGCCTGTGCGGCCGAGAGCAGCAGCGCCCGTGTGGCGCGGGCGCCTCGCCCGCGAACGCCGGAAGCCGTGTCAGAAGCGGATGATTCTAAGGACGAACTTTGGGTGAACGGTACGATACCGGTCGATGCCAGCCGCATGACCTCTGTCGCTCTCGAGACGCGGGCGGGGCGCCCGCGCCACACGTGCACAGAAGATGATGGCGGATGGGATGAAGACGAACTGTTTGCGCTGGTGAAGCGCGCCTATCCCTATCGCAATCTCTCGCGCGAGACTTACAACTCGATCCTCGAAATGCTTTCCGAAGGGATCGCCTCGCGGCGCGGGCGCTACGGCGCCTACCTCCATCACGATCGGGTGAACCGGAAACTGCGGCCGCGGCGGGGCAGCCGGCTGGCGGCCATCACCAGCGGCGGCGCGATTCCCGAGACCGCGCTGTTCACCGTGGTCGCCGAACCGGATGGCGTTGTGGTCGGCACGGTCGACGAAGACTTCGCCGTCGAAAGCAATGCGGGCGACATCATGCTGCTGGGCAACACCTCGTGGCGCATCCGCCGCGTAGAGGGCAAGTCGGGACGCGTGCTGGTCGAAGATGCTCATGGCGCGCCGCCCAGCGTTCCCTTCTGGCGCGGCGAGGCTCCGGCCCGCACCCAGGAACTTTCGGCGCACGTGGCTGGTCTGCGGCAAAGAAATCAGCGACCGTCTGCCGTGACACTTCTCCGATCGGGGTTTCGCAGAGCCAGCCGGTCGTGGCCGAAACCGTCGCGCTGGCTGAAAGAAGAATGCGGGCTGGACGATTCCGGCGCCGAGCAGGTCATCGAGTACATCTTGCAAGGGCGCGCCGTGCTGGGCGACGTTCCCACGCAGGACACGATCATCGCCGAGCGCTTCTTCGACGAAGGCGGCGGGATGCAACTGATCATCCACGCGCCCTTTGGCGGACGCATCAACAAAGCCTGGGGACTGGCGCTGCGCAAGCGTTTCTGCCGCAGCTTCAATTTTGAATTGCAGGCGGCGGCCACCGACAACGGCCTGAACATCGCGCTGGCCGAGCAGCACAGTTTTCCGCTGGCCGACGTTTTTCATTTCCTGAACGCTGAAACCGTGCAACCCGATTCTGGAGCAAGCCGCGCTGGCTTCGCCGATTTTTGGCACGCGCTGGCGCTGGGACGCCAATCGCGCGCTGGCCTTGCTGCGCTTTCAGGGCGGCAAGAAAGTTCCGCCGCAGATCCAGCGCATGCGCTCGGACGATCTGCTGGCGTCGGTGTTTCCCGATGTAGCTGCGTGCCAGGAAAACATCGTGGGCGATATTCAAGATTCCCGATCATCCGCTGGTGAACGAAGTAATGAAAGACGTGCTCACCGAGGCGATGGATATCGATGGGCTGCAAGGCGCTGCTGCGCGGCATTCAGGAAGGACGGATCCGCTGCCTGGCGGTCGATACGCCGGTGCCGTCGCAGTTCTCGCACGAGATTCTGAATGCGAATCCCTATGCCTATCTCGATGACGCCCCGCTCGAAGAACGGCGGGCCCGCGCGGTTGAGATGCGCCGCATCCTGCCGGAGTCGGTTCTGGAGGAAGTGGGCAAGCTCGATCCGGCGGCCATCGCGCAAGTGCGGGAAGAAGCCTGGCCCGATGTGCGCGACGCGGATGAGTTGCACGATGTGCTGCACACACTGATTGCATTCCCACAAACCAAGGGGGGCCAGCCCCCGTTCGACTTCGCTCAGGGCAGGTCCCCGGCTGTCCGGCTCAGCGAAGCTGAGCAGTTCTTTCCGGAACGGGCCGGGCTGACGCTCACTGCGCAGTCTGATCGTTCACCAGAGCGTCGAGCTGCGCTCGACCCGACAGCCGAGGGCGGCTGTCCCCACGTGAGTCGTGGTGCGATCGAGTGGCAGGGATTTTTCGAGAGATTGCTGGAGCACGGTCGCGCTGCCCGGGCCGAGCATGCCGGGAAGAGTTACTGGGTAGCGGCGGAACGGGCGATTGCATTTTCTCTGCTGTTCCCGGGCGCTCGCTTTGATCGTTCGGTCGCGGAAATCAAGGCGAGTACGCCATCTGCCGACGATGCCCTGCTGGCACTGGTTACCGGTTGGATGTCGCACCTGGGGCCGGCTACCGCTTCGCAACTGGGCGAGCTGCTTGGGCTTCCGGCTTCCGAGATTGAAAAAGCGTTGCTTCGGATGGAAGCCTCCGGGGCCGTGCTGAGAGGACAGTTCAGCGGCACTGCCTCGCGGGCGGGGGCGCCCGCGCCACACCAACACGAACCCGAGCTTGAGTGGTGCGAGCGGCGTCTGCTGGCGCGCATTCACCGACTGACTGTCGCCACCTTGCGCAAGCAGATTGAGCCGGTCACGGCGGCGCAGTTCATGCGCTGGCTTCTGCGCTGGCAGCATGTCGCGGCGGAAGCGCAGGTCCAGGGTGAACGGGCCACGCTGGATGTGCTGCGCCAGTTGCAGGGATTTGAGATTCCGGCCAACGCCTGGGAGCGCCAGGTCCTGGGGCGGCGCATCGCCAACTATGATCCCAAGTGGCTCGACCAGCTTTGCCTTACCGGCGCGGTCGGCTGGGGACGCCTGTCTCCGCATCCCGCTACGCTCGACGATACCGCGGCCGGCAAGCGGCGCGTGATTCCGACCAGCGTGGCGCCCATCACGTTTTTCGTGCGCGAAGAAGCCGATTGGATGATTCCCCATCGCGCTGACCATGGTTCCGGCATGGAACAGCCCGAGGCCCGCGGTCTGAGCGAAGCCGCGCGGCAGGTTCTGGATTTCCTGCGGCAGCGGGGAGCTTCGTTCTTCGCCGACATTGTGCGTGGCACCGGGCGGCTCAAGGCCGAGGTCGAAACTTCCCTCTGGGAGCTGGTCGCCGGCGGGCTCATCACGGCCGATGGTTTCGACAACCTGCGCTCGCTGATCGATCCCAAACGCCGCGCCGGGCAAGGCACTGGGCGGACCGCGCGTCCGCGGCACAGTACCGGGCGCTGGGCCCTGCTGTACACGGACGCGGCAGCCGATCGTAATCGCGCCGTCGAAGCCACCTGCTGGATGCTGCTGAAGCGCTACGGCATCGTCTTCCGCGATTTGCTGGCGCGCGAGACCAATCTTCCCAAATGGCGCGAAATGCAGATGGCTTTCCGGCGGCTGGAAGATCGCGGCGAAATTCGAGGCGGACGCTTTGTGGATGGTTTCATCGGCGAACAGTTCGCTTTGCCCGTAGCGGTGGAATCGTTGCGCGCCACTCGTAAGCTGGCGCTCACGGGAGAGACGATTGTGTTGTCGGCCGCCGATCCTCTCAACCTGGTGGGAATCCTGCTGCCGGGTGAGCGGGTCCCGGCCATCTCGGGGAAGACCGTCGCCTTCCGCGATGGAGTTGCCGTGCGCGAAACTGACGCGCCGGATTCACCGCGATTGACCGCCATGGGCGAGTAGAGAGATTCGCCGGCGAGGCTCGGGACCGAGACTTTTTGAAATCGGTTCTCGGATGTCAGTTTTTAGTTGTTCGTTGGTGAAAGATAAGATCGGGAACCCGATGAGGGGGTCCCCCGGATTCCCGACCCGCGCATCCCGGCAGAATCTCTGAAAGCGCTTCCCCCATCGCTTTTCGCCGGGCCAGCGCTGCCCGCCTTAGAGCACGTATCCCGCCGTTGGGCCATGACCTGGCACACAACCTGCAAGTCATTGATTTTAGTGACATTGACTCGATGGGCTTGAACTTGACTCGAGGCCAGTACTTCTATCCAAAAGGATAGAGGCATATCTGTTCGGATAGTGGAACAAAATCGTTGTCCGGGTTCGGCGGGCCCGGAGAGTGTGTTAATCGTTGAATCGCGAACGAGGCGCGCCAGCCAGTGAAGCCCAGAAATCAAGTAGCCGCGGATCCTCCGGCAGCCGAGATAGTCATCGACGCGCAGCACAACCTGGTCGGGGACAGCCCGGCGATGAAACAGGTATACCGCTTCCTTTCCCGCGTGGCGCCGACGGAGTCAACCGTGCTGGTGGGCGGGGACAGCGGCACCGGCAAAGAATTGGTGGCCCGGGCCATTCACCGCAACAGCCCGCGGGCCAGCCGGCCCTTTGTCGCCATCCATTGTGCGGCGATTCCGGAAGGTCTGCTGGAAAGCGAGCTCTTCGGCTATGAGAGGGGCGCGTTCACGGGCGCGGCGGGCCGGAAGAAAGGCCGGCTGGAAATGGCGGACGGAGGCGTAGTTTTTCTGGACGAGATTGGGGAACTGGCGCCGGCGCTTCAGGTCAAGCTGCTGCGTGTACTGCAGGAGCGGGAGTTCGAACGCCTGGGCGGCTCGCGCGCGATCTCGATCGACATGCGTCTCATCGCAGCCACCAACAAAGACCTGGCGGCGGCGGTAAAGGCCCGAACCTTTCGCGAGGACCTTTACTACCGCTTGAACGTGGTTTCACTGGTCCTGCCGGGATTGCGCGAGCGTCTTGAAGACATTCCCCTTCTGGCGGAGCACTTCGTCGCCAAATTTGCCGCCAAGTGCAACGCGAGGGCCCGGAAAATTTCTCCCGAGGCCATGGCAGCACTGATGAATTACGAGTGGCCGGGAAACGTGCGCGAACTCGAAAATGCCATCGAGCGCGCGCTGGTGCTGGGCGTTTCCGATTCCATCCTTCCGGAAGACTTGCCCGAGGCGGTGGTGAAGGGGGCTCCGTTGGCCGGCGTGCACGAGGCCAGGTATCACCTGTCGGTGACGCAATTGAAAAAACGCCTTATCCTTACTGCCCTGGAGGAAGCCAACGGCAGTTACACCGCGGCTGCTCAAATCCTGGGGGTGCATGCCAACTACCTTCATCGGCTGGTCAGAAACCTGAACTTGCGAAGCCTGGTCCGGTCTTCCTCCATGTTGCGCGGGAATAACGTGGCGGGAGGAATCGGGGATGACAGGGTGTGAAGCGGACGGAAAACCGTCGCCCTCAAGGCAGCTTGAGGTTCAACAGCGTGGCCGGATTCAGGTAAACGCCCTGCCAGCGCACCGCCAGGTGGAGATGAGGTCCGGTAGCCCGGCCCGTGCCTCCGCTCAGGCCGAGCTGCTGTCCGCGCGCGATCCGTTCTCCCTGCTTCACCGCGACGTCCGAAAGGTGGAGATAGAGCGTGAGCAGTCCCTGCCCGTGATCGATCACCACGCAGTTGCCTTCGAAATATAGGGGTCCAGCCAGCAGAATCGTTCCGGAATTTGCAGCCAGGACGGGCGTGCCGGTCGGGGCGGCGAAGTCCAGTCCCTGATGCATGCTTTGCACTTTGCCGTTGAAAGTCCGGCGGGTACCGAAGACATCGGAAACCGGCACACTGACTGGCCGAAGAAACTTCCCTGCCCACTCCCGTTCCGGATCGGTGTGCTCGAACACGTCGTGCTTGACCGCTTTGTCCTGCTGAATGCGTTGCAGCTGTTCCTTGCTGGGTTCGGTGAATCGCTTGGCCACGGTCACGGCAATACTGGGATATTTCGCCGCCTGGACCTTGATCCGTTGGGAAAACTTGACTTCCGCTGATTTGGAAGTTGTGCCTTTTAGCTCCAGGGCGTAGATGCCGGGACGAGTTTCTAGACTGACTCCCGCGATCCCGTACCAGGTTCTGGTGGCCGAGTCGTAGCTGAACAACACATCATGGCCGAGCCAGGTCGCGGAGAGCGCAGTCAGCCGCAGCGGCGGCAGGACTTCAATCACGACCGGAGATCCATTCACCAGCTGCTCGGGTTGCCGGCGAATGTCCCAGCTTCGCGTGGCCTTGAGCGTCGTGGATGAGCTGACGGTCTTGCCCATGGCGGGCGGTGGCGCGGCAAACGCGACGCAGGCCAGCACCAGGCAGCAGCGGTTGAGGGCGGAGGGCAACAATTTGGGAGGCTCCATCTCCAGCCTAGCATTCCACAGAGAGTTCGAGAGTTACAATCCGCCGTGGGCGAACCCGCCACGGAACGGCTACTCCTTGCCGGGAATGAAATCCAATTGAACTTCGGTGGTCGTGGGATGATCTGCGGGCACGTATTTCCATTGCCGGACCGCCAGCGTCGCTGCGTCCACAAGAATGGGATTCCCACCGATGGGCGAGATTTTTCCCACGGAGCCGCTGGCACTGATCGAAATCGATAACCGCACCACCCCGCCGATGGCGTTCTGTTTCAATTCACGAGGATATTTCGGGGCCACTTTGTAAACCAGTTTGCGCAGGTTGGGAGGGTTTTGAGCCTCAACCGCGGCCCCAGAAACAAATATCAGCACGATCAGGCAGAGAACCACGCTGGTTTGGCGCGCCCAGCCCATCGACCGTGATGTCTTGGATCGGTCCACGAAGACTCTAATCCTGCGACTGAACTTGAACCGCGATTCTGCGAGATTAGGAAATTAGTCACGCTTGCACAAGTTACCGATGTAATTGTTGAGAAGGTTAAGAGGTCGCGCATGCGGCGACAAACGGCCATGTGGTCGCGGGCGACCCGCCCGCGCGGCAGCGTATGGAACAGACATCGCGGCAAATCCCGCTGCCATGAGGTATCGATAAGAGATTAAATTTCCTGGTATTTACAGTCGGCCTTCTGCGAAACGGGTGACACCGAACAACCGCCTGTCTAGTATGAATCAATTATTGACGGATCAAGCTATGCCTGTGATTCTTCCCGGTTGGTATTGCAGCGCCAGCGTGCGGAGATCCTCTAACTTCCGTTTAAGTCTTCTCCTGCTCGCCTGCGTGGCCGCTGGGCTGGGAAATGGGTGCTCCCGGCCGGTCGCTTTCTCGCCGGCCGTCACGGTTGAGCACGCAATCTCTCCCGAACCTCCGCAGGTCGGACCCGCGACCGTCATCCTGAAATTGGCCGACGCGACGGCCCAGCCGATATCTGGAGCACGGATTAGGCTGGAAGCCGACATGTCGCACGCCGGCATGGCTCCCGTATTTGCCGAAACCCAGGAAACCGGGCCCGGTCAGTACGAGGCTCACCTCAAATTCGGCATGGCAGGAGACTGGGTCATCCTGCTGCACGTCCGGCTGGCCGGCGGGCAAACGCTGGAGCGCCAGTTCAACGTTGGCGGAGTTCGCCCCAACCAGGTACGCGATTGAATCCTCCCTCCATCCCGGCCCTGGACGCCCCCGCTTCATCTCCCTTTGACTTGATGAGAGTCCCGGGCCTGGGGCGCTTGCTGGGCTGGCGTTATGCCCGTCCGCTGCTCCAGTTGCCGTTACTGATCGTCAGCATGGTAATGATCCTGCATGGGTTGTTCGGACCCAGCCTGGCGCCCAAGAACCTAGCCACCACCCTCAGTTGGCTGCACTTTCGCGGCGTGCTGGTGCTGGTCCTGCTGGCGGCGGGAAACTTCTTTTGTCTGGCCTGCCCTTTCATGCTGGTGCGGCAGGCGGCGCGGCGCCTCTTCAAGCCGCGATTCGACTGGCCGCGGGCCCTGCGTAATAAGTGGGTCTCGGTGGCGCTCTTCGTGCTGATCCTGTTCACTTACGAGCTTTTCGATCTGTGGTCCTCGCCCTGGTGGACCGCCTGGCTGATCATTGCCTACTTCCTGACCGTTCTGGTGGTGGACGGCTTTTTCAAGCACGCTTCATTCTGCAAATTCGTTTGCCCCATCGGACAGTTCAACTTCGTGGCTTCCACCCTTTCTCCTTTCGAGGTTAAGGTGCGGCAGCCGGAGGTCTGCACCACCTGCCATACTCTGGACTGCATTCGCGGCCGGCGCGAACCGGCTTCCGAACTGGTTACGATTCGCGGCTGCGAGCTGGCGCTGTTTCAGCCCCGCAAAGTCGGCAACATGGACTGCACATTCTGCCTGGACTGTGTTCACGCCTGTCCGCATGACAACATCGGAATCCTGAGCCGCATGCCCGGCGAGGAGCTGCTCACGGATCCCTTGCGCTCGGGTATCGGATACTTCTCGCGCCGCCCCGACCTGGCCGCGCTGGCCATTGTGTTTACTTTTGGCGCCCTGCTGAATGCTTTTGGCATGGTCAGTCCGGTTTACGCGGTGGAGAGTTGGCTGGGCAGAATGCTGCACGTGAGTCATGAAGCGCCGGTGCTCGGCATTATCTTTGCGTTCTTTCTCGTTGTGGAGCCGGTCCTGCTGCTGGGACTGGCCGCCTGGATGACGCGCGCCCTCGCGGGTAGCCAGCGCGCATGGCTGCCGCTCGCGGTGAGATACACTTACGGCCTCGTGCCCATGGGCTTCGGCATGTGGCTGGCCCACTACGGATTTCACTTTTTGACCGGACTCTACACCGTCATTCCGGTGACCCAGAGCGCGCTGGCGAGTCTGGGATGGCCCGTCTTAGGCGAGCCGCGCTGGACCCTTACCGGTCTGCCGGCGAATATCGTGCTGATGATCGAAATCGGATTTCTGCTGTTGGGATTGGCGGGCTCGCTGACCGTGACGTATGGTCTCGCCGAGGACGATTCACCCCGTCAGCCCCTGCGCGCGTTCATTCCCTGGGCGGCCGTAGGCATGATTCTGTTTGTCGCGTCCCTGTGGCTGCTGTTCCAGCCCATGGAAATGCGGGCCACGCTGATGGGAGGGTAGTGTGTGGACCGGGCACTCTTGTCCGATGCCGTTGCAGTTGTTTTTTAGCGGGGTGGCCGGGTCGAGCTGATGATGAAACGCCAAACTAGGGTGGGAAGACTTTCGTGCGGGCTGGCAGGGCTGATTTGGTTGATCTTGCCCACGCTGGCCCAGGCCCACAACGGCCCGCCCTTCCCCATCATCGAGAACCGTACAGTGGGCCCTTGCGTCATTTCTCTGTGGACGCATCCCGATGTAGGAACGGGAACCTTTTTCGTGTTTGTGCAGCCGCTTCCGGGGAAAACGGTTCCCGCTGACCTGAGAGTCCAGATCGGCGTCCAACCGGAAAGCGGTCGACTGCACGAGGTCGTCTATCCTACCACGCGGGACACCGGCGGTGGCCAGTTGGCGTACGACGCCGCGGTTCAGTTCGATCGCGACGAGTTCTGGCGAGTGCGCCTGGTGCTCGAAAGTTCGCAGGGCCGGGGAGAAGAGTTTTCGCGGGTGGAAGCAACCCCGGTCGGTTTCGGAAAATGGGACCTCCTGTTTTTCCTGTTGCCTTTCCTGGCGGTGGGGTTCCTCTGGTTTCGAGGCATTACCCGCCGGCGAAATCGCATGAAGAAACTGCAGGCCGCATAGAACCGCGAGGCGGCCCAAGAACATGGCCTGCGGCCCGAGCAGAGAATTGAAGATTGACGAGGTCGGAAGAGACGAACGTAGTTTGCAGACGAGAGAAATGATGACGAATGATCGCCGACTGTCGCGGAAGTTTTTCAGTTCTGCAGGACCGTACCGCACTCACTGCGGCCGGAAGCACGCGCGCTCTCGAGATGCTTTTCTGCTCGTTCTTTTGGCGACCGTGCTCTCCACCACTCCCGGCTGTCATCCCGCCGCCAAATTTCCCGACCGGTCGTCCAAGAAATACGCCGACGTGGTGTCGGCGTTCTATGTCGGCCTGGCGGCGTTGCAGGTTGGCGATGATGTGCACGCCGACAGCCGGCTCTCGGAGGTGACGCAGCTTGTCCCCGGCGAGCCCGCCGGGTGGGCCAACTGGGGGATCCTTGCCCTTCGGCAGCGGAATTACGATCTGGCGGCGCAGCGGCTCGGACGGGCGCGCGACCTGGCCCCGCGGAACGATCGCATCTACGACCTGCTGGGCATCCTGGAGAGCCAGCGCGGCCAATCCGCCCAGGCGATTGCCGACTTGCGCAAAGCGGCGGAGCTGAATCCGAAAAACTTGCGCGCCATCTACCGCCTGGCGGAAGAAACGGAACGGCAAGGCGATGAAAACGGGGCCGCGGAAGTGCAACAGCTTCTGCAAAAGATCCTGGCCGCTCAACCGGACAACCTGGCCGCCCTGCTGGAATTGAGCCGGGTCGCAGCCAAGCGGGGAGACGCCGCCACGCTGCACGCGGCGATCGCCCAGATCAGCGCCCGTTCGGCAGCCTGGCCGCCGGAGGTGCAACATCAACTGGCAGGGGTCCAGGCCGCCGCCGCCGGCACAGACCTTCATGCCGCCGCTACCCAAACCACATTTCTGCGCAACGTAATGATGCGAGTGCCCGAGTATCGTCAGAGCCTGACGGCGATCAAGGCGCCTCCCGGCGATGAAGCTGAACCTTTCACCCACTTCTTGCTGCTCGAGTCGCCTGTCTTCCGGCCGGCTCCGGCAGACACGGCACTCACTTTCAACCTTCAACCGATCTCGAACGTTGTCGCCGGCAAGTCCGGTAACGATCACTGGAGTTGGGTAGGAGCGATTCCGCTGGGCACTGATGGCGCGCCCGTGGTGGCCGTGGCCAATGCCCGCGAAGTGCGTTTGTCGACCGGCGCCACGATTCCATTTCCTGGCGGAACTGCCGGCGTTCCGCCGCTGCCCGAAGGCATTGTGCCGGTTGATTTCAACTACGACTTCAAGACGGACCTGGTCCTGGCCGGCGCCGGGGGCGTGCGCCTGCTGCGACAGGACAGCCCGGCTGCTTTCACCGACGTAACCGCACAGGCCAAACTGCCCAAAGCGGTGGTTAATGGCCGCTATACCGGTGCGTGGGCGGTGGACATTGAAGCTGACGGAGATCTCGATATCGTGCTCGGCGCCAAGGACGGCACGCCGACAGTCCTGAGAAATAATGGCGACGGCACGTTCCTGCCGATTCATCCCTTTGCCGGAATCTCCGGCCTGAGCGGTTTTGCCTGGGCGGACCTCGACGGTGACGGCAATCCCGACGCCGCGATCATCGACGGCGCGGGCAAGCTTCACGTGTTCATGAATATTCGGCAGGGACAGTTCCAGGAACGTTCGCTGCCACCTGGATTGTCTTCGGTAAAAGCGGTGGCGGTGGCGGACGCCAACAACGACGGGATTCTCGATCTTCTCGCGGTGCAAGCGGACGGCGCGATCCTGCGAATCTCGGACAAGAACGAAGGACAAAGCTGGGTGACTGCCGAAATTGCCCGGGTTCCGGACCCCGGCAGCGCCCTGGCCGGCGAGGTCCGGCTGCACGTCGCCGATCTGGATAACAACGGAGCCCTCGATCTGTTTCTTTCGCCTACCGAGCAACCCAAGGGCAGCGGCGCTGCCGGTGCTCTGGTCTGGCTGGGCGACGTCGACGGCACCTTCACCTTGCAGCCTCACCCGGCGGGACCGGCGTTGGTCTTTGACGCCGCCGACCTGGGCAATGATGGCCATCTCGATCTTCTCGGCCTTTCGGCCGACGGGCAAGCGGCGCAGGGCGTAAATCAGAGCCCGAAGAATTATCACTGGCAGGTGGTGCGGCCGCATGCGGTGCAGGCGGTTGGCGATCAGCGCATCAATCCGTTCGGCGTAGGCGGCGAAATCGAAATCCGCTCCGGCCTGCTGGTACAGAAACAGCCGATCACCGGGCCCCAACTTCATTTCGGTCTGGGGGAGCAGACAGAAACGGAAGTGGTGCGGGTCATCTGGCCCAATGGCACGGTGCGCGCCGAGTTTGGAGTGAAGGCCGACCAGGAAGTTGTGACCGAGCAGCGCCTGAAGGCATCCTGTCCGTTCCTGTTCGCCTACAACGGCAAGCAAATGGAGTTTGTGAAAGACGCGGTTCCCTGGGGCTCGGCCATCGGCCTGCGCATCAACACCCTGGGCTCGGCGCAGATCGCGGCCACCGGAGAGTGGTACAAAATCGGGCGCGACCAGCTTGTGCCGCACGACGGTTTCTACGATATCCGCGTAACCGCGGAACTGTGGGAGGTCTATTACTACGACTACCTGGCGCTCATGACGGTTGACCATCCTGCCGGCACGGAGATTTTTGTCGACGAGCGCTTTGTGATTCCGCCGGCGAAACTTGGCATCACCGTAGTTTCAACACCCCACGCCATCGCGCGCGCGATCGACGACACGGGCCAGGACGTCACCGACCTGGTCGGCGCGCTCGACGGAAAAGCGGTGAGCAGCTTCGGGCGCGGTCAGTTCCAGGGCGTGACTCGCGACCACTATCTCGAAGTCGACCTGGGCGACGATGCCCCCATGAGTGGCCCGCTCTACCTGGTCGCGCAGGGATCGATCCATGACACCGAGTCTTCGGTGAACGTCGCCATTACGCAGGGCAATCGCTGGCGCGCTCATGGTTTGAGCGTTGAAGTGCCCGACGGTCGCGGCGGCTGGATCACGGCCCAGGACAACCTGGGTTTCCCGGCGGGCCGCAAGAAGACGATCCTGTTTAATCTGACCAATGTTTTTCGTCCCGGAACGCCGCGCAAGGTGCGACTGCGGACGAATCTGGAAATTTACTGGGACGCGATCCACTGGGCGCAGGGCGCGCCCGATGCTCCCCTGAAAGAAACAACTTTGGATCCGGCGGTAGCCGATCTGCATTATCGCGGCTACTCCGTGATGCACATGCCGGTAGGGGCGGGCGCGCCCGAAGTTCCGGACTACAACCAGATCGAAGGAACCAAGCAGCACTGGCGCGACCTGATCGGTTACTACACCCGCTACGGAGACATTCGCGAACTCATCCACAAGATTGATGATCGCTATGTCATCGTAAATTCAGGCGACGAAATGTCGTTGCGCTTTCCCGAGCAGCCGCCTCCGCCCGCGGGCTGGGTGCGCGATTTCGTCATCAAGGGCGACGGCTGGATCAAGGACGGAGACTTCAATTCGACTTTCTCCAAGACCGTGCTGCCGCTGCCCTATCACGCCAAGAACGAATACACCACCCGGCCCGGCGCGCTCGAGGATGAATGGGTCTATCGCCAGCATCCCGAAGACTGGCAGAACTATCACACTCGCTACGTGACGCCGCAGGTCTTCAAGAATGCATTGCGGAGCGGACTGTCCCAATGACCAGCACCCGCGTCGCAAGGGCCATTCTAGCTATCGTTTTCATCGCGTTGCTGGCGGCCCCGCTGGTGATCAAGCGGTTGTCCGCGCGGCGCGCGGCGGAACGATCCCAAACCGATGCGAAGACGGCGCTGGCGCGGCATGGCTTCCATCTTGCAGGAAGTTTCTCAGGCTGCCGGCATTCGCTTTGTTCATCAGGCGCCCGACGCTCGATCCCAAGCTCGAATCCGATCATGCCGGAAGTTGCGTCGATGGGCGCGTCGGTGTCGATTGTCGATTTCGATCGCGACGGCTGGTCCGACATCTACGTGGTCAACAGCGCCATCGGCAGCAAGAACGCTCTGTATCGCAACCTGGGCGACGGCACTTTCAAAGACGTCGCCCCTGAGCTCGGCATTGCGGACGTGAATCAGCCGGGCACCGGAGTTTCCACCGGAGCGGTCTGGGGCGACTACGACAACGACGGCTACGAAGACCTGTTCCTCATCAAGTGGGGACGCCCTGAGCTCTATCACAACGACCAGGGCCACGGCTTCACCCGCGTAAGCGAGCAAGCCGGGCTGCCGCGCTGGATCAATGCCAACACCGCCATCTGGTTCGACTACGACGGCGACGGGCTGCTCGACCTCTTCGTCGGCGGTTACTATGCCGAAAATATCGACCTCTGGCACATCGCGACCACGCGCATCATGCCGGAGAGTTTCGAGTACGCCAAGAATGGCGGACGAAAATATCTGTTTCACAACCTGGGCAACGGAAAATTTGAAGAGGTCACCGAGAAAGTGGGCATCAACAGCCGGCGCTGGGCCCTGGCCGCGGCCGCTGCGGACTTGCGCGGCACCGGGCATCCGGATCTGTTCATCGCCAACGACTACGGCGTTTCTGAACTCTATTTCAACGACGGCAAAAGATTTCACGAAGTGGGTGAGCGAACCGGAGTGGGCTTTGCGCCCAAGAGCGGAATGAATGTCGCGTTCGGCGACATCCTGAACCAGGGCAGATACTGCGGTTTACGTTTCCAATATTTCCGAAGACGGCATCCTGATCCAGGGAAACAATCTCTGGGTGCCGAAACAAGGAACCAGCGGTGACGCCGTCAAGTACGAAAACCTGGCGCGCGATTTCGGCGTCGAACTCGGCGGCTGGAGCTTCGGCGCGCAGTTTGGCGATTTGAATAACGACGGGACGCTCGACCTCTACCTCACCAACGGCTATATCTCGCTCGACCGCAATCGCAGTTACTGGTACGACTTTTCCAAAGTCGCCGGCGGCAACAGCACGATCATCGGCGACGCCAGGAACTGGCCGGCGTTTGAGGGCCGCAGTCTATCGGGCTACCAATCCAAAAGGCTGTGGTTGAACGATGGCGCGGGCAAGTTTGTCGATGTCGCGCAGGCGGTTGGAGTCAGCGACACCTACGACGGCCGCGCCGTCGCGCTTGCCGACTTGTGGAATCGCGGCGTGCTCGATGTTGTGGTGGCCAACCAGAAAGGCCCTCTGCTGGTTTACAAGAACACGGTCACCCCGGAGAATGAGTGGATCGAATTTGAACTGGAAGGGACCACCAGCAATCGCAGCGCGATCGGCGCCCAGGTCACGCTGTTCTGGAACGGCCAGCAGCAGGTGCAGGAAGTTTCCGGGGGCAGTGGTTTCGCCGCGCAAAATCAGCGCCGGCTGCATTTTGGACTGGGAAAATATCCGCAAGTGGAAAAGGCAGTAATCCGCTGGCCCTCCGGCAAGCTGCAGACCATCGACAAGCCCGCGGCCGGCCAGCTGTACAAGATTAAGGAGCCCGCATGAGCCAGCCGATGAGTGCGCCCCTGACCTCGCCGTCGCCCGCGCCGGTCCGGTGGAAGCAACTGATCAGCCTCGACAATCGCTACATCGCTCCCATCTTCATCACCTGCATCCTGCTGGTCGGGCACCTGTCGTTCGGCATCCTCGAAAGCTATCAGCGGACGCTGCTGGCGATTGTCGTGAGCATCGCGACCGAACTGGCGCTGGGCCGCATCTTCTTTCACAAGTGGGTGCATCCGGCCAGCGCCTACATCAGCGGTATCAGCGTCGGAATTCTGCTGCGCTCACCCGCGTTCTGGCCCTATGCGCTGTGCGCGGCCATTTCGATCATGTCGAAATACGTGCTGCGCATCAAGGGGCGCCATATCTGGAACCCATCGAACTTCGGCATCTCGGCCATGCTTTTTCTCGTTCCTGAGGCTGTGGCCGGCCTGAGCATTCAGTGGGGAAACTATCTTTTGCCCATGCTGGTGATCTGGGTGCTGGGCTCGGTGATCATCTGGCGCCTGCGCCGCTTTCATATCACTTTTACGTATGTAGCGGCGTTCGTGGCTTTCGGATTTATGCGCAGCTGGCTCACGGGAAGCCCCTGGCAGTCTGAGATTGCGCCGATCACGGGACCGATGTACCAGCTTTTTATTTTCTTCATGATTACCGATCCGAAGACTACGGTGCGGTCGAAGACCTGGCAGTGTGTGGTGGTGTTTCTGGTCGCGCTGGTTGAAATGATCATGCGGATGAACCAGATTGTTTATGCGCCGTTCTACGCGCTGTTTATCGTGGGACCAATCGCCATGCTGATCGAAATCTGGCTGGATTCGCGGCGCGCCAGTGCGGAAAAGCTGGCGGTAGCCCGCTAGGCTCTTTGTCAAGTTCTTGGCGAAAAAGGAAACCGATCCTCCGATGTCTCGAACCCGGATCTCGTGTTGTGCAGCTTTGGTGGTCCTTCTCGCCTTCGCGGGTTGCACCCAGCGGCCTTCGGAAACGCGGGAAGCTCCTTCTCGGCAAACGGCCGCCACTTCACCGCCATCGGAGCCAACGCCGGTTCCAGCACCCGCGTCCGCGCCGGCTCCCGCCGCTCCGGCACGGCCTTCGGGACCGATCGAGTTCACCGACGTGACCGCCCAGGCCGGCATCCGCTTCAAACACAACAGCGGCGCATTTGGGAAAAAATACTTGCCGGAAACCATGGGCAGCGGCGCCTGCTTCCTCGATTATGACAACGACGGGTGGCAGGACATCCTGCTGATCAATTCCATGGACTGGCCCGGGCACCAAACCGGAAAATCCTATCCCGCGCTCTATCACAACAATCAGAATGGAACTTTCACGGATGTCACCAGACAGGCGGGGCTCGCGCTCGAAGTCTACGGCCAGGGCTGCGCCGTCGGAGACTACGACAACGACGGCAAGGTTGACATCTACATCACCGCGGTCGGGTCAAACCATCTTTTCCGCAACCTGGGTCATGGCAAGTTTGCCGACGTGACCGCGAAAGCAGGCGTGGCCGACCCGGGATTCTCCACCAGCGCGTTGTGGTTTGACTATGACAACGACGGCAAGCTCGACCTGTTCGTCGCCCACTACATCGAATGGTCGATTGAGACCGACCAATACTGCTCGCTCGACAGCAAGAACAAGTCCTACTGCACACCGCAGAGATACAAAGGCCAGAGCGCAACCCTGTTTCACAACAAGGGGAATGGAACCTTCGAGGACGTCACCAAGCGCGCGGGTCTTTACGATCCCACCAGCAAGTCGCTGGGCGTGGCCATGCTGGATTACGACAACGACGGCTGGATGGACCTTCTCGTCTCCAACGACACCGAGCCCAACAAGCTTTATCACAACAATCACAACGGTACTTTCACCGACGTGGGAGTCGCGGCCGGCATTGCCTATGGCGAAGCGGGCACGGTGCGCGCGGGCATGGGAACGGATGCCGCGGATTACGATAATTCCGGCTGGCAGAGCCTGGTCATCGGCAATTTCACCAATGAGGGCATGGCGCTCTATCACAACGACGGCTCGGGGCTCTTTACCGACGAAGCCCCCGCGACCGGCATTGCCCGGATTTCGACCAAATCGCTTACCTTTGGGACGTTCTTCTTTGATTACGATCTCGACGGTCAACTCGATCTTCTTGCAGTCAATGGCCACGTTTCCGATGATGTCGCTGTGGTGCAGCCGACCCTTAGATATGCCCAGCCGCCGCATCTTTTTCGCAACCTGGGCAAGAAAAAGTTTGAGGAAGTCACGGGCAGGGTTGGCACGGCATTGCCGCGTCCCATTGTCGGCCGCGGCGCGGCCTATGGCGACTTCGACAACGACGGCGACCTCGATCTGCTGATTACCACCAACAACGGGCCGGCGCGATTGCTGCGCAACGACAATGGCAACCAGAACGACATGTTGCGCGTGAAAACCGTGGGCACGCGCTCCAATCGTGACGGCATCGGCGCGAAGGTGACGGTGAAGACCAACTCGGGTGCGCGGCTTTTTGCCATGGTGAAAACGGGTTCGAGCTACCTGTCCCAGAGCGAACTGCCGCTGACCTTCGGGCTGGGCAAACCGGAGGCGGGCAAGACGGTAAGCCTGACCATCGTATGGCCCAGCGGCCAAAAAGATTCGATCGCCAACGTTGGGCCCAACCAGTTCATTACGGTGCAGGAAGGTAAGGGCATCGTGTCGGCCCGGCCGATTGTTTTTGTCCCGTCACCGCCGGGCGCTTCACCCCAATCGACTGCAACCCGTCCCCTTGCTCACTAAAGTTCCCGCGCCGGCCTTTCCGCCATTCGCTCCCACGTTCAATGTTATCTTTGTGGCATCTTCATGGACATTCTCAAACAGCTCTTCGAGCAGCATTTCCACGCGCCATGCGCGCAGGTGCAGCCGCTGCAGGGGCAGCTCGGCGGTTCCGGCCGCAAGATCATCCGGCTCAGCGGCGGGACATTCAGCGCCATCGGTATTCTGTATGACGTTCGTGAAGAAAACGTCGCCTTCCTCGAATTCTCCCGCCATTTCCGCCGTCACGGCCTGCCGGTCCCGGAAATTTATGGCGAAGATCTGAGCCAGGGCGCCTACCTCGAGGAAGACCTCGGCAACACTACGCTCTTTGAGTTTCTCTCGAAGAATCGCACGGGCGATAAAATTGCCCCGCTGGCGGTTGCGGCTTATCGCAAAGTCATTGCCGTGCTGCCCCGCTTTCAGGTCGAGGCGGCCCGCGGTTTCAACTACAAGTTGTGCTATCCGCGCGCCAGCTTCGATCGCCAGTCGATCGCCTGGGACCTGAATTACTTCAAGTATTACTTCCTGCGGCTGGCCGGCATTCCCTTCAACGAACAGGCGCTGGAAGACGATTTCGGGCGCCTGACGGAATTCCTGTTGAGCGCGCCGCATGACTATTTTCTTTACCGCGATTTCCAGTCGCGCAACATCATGTGGCGCGACGGCCAGCCGTTTTTTCTGGACTACCAGGGCGGACGCAAAGGGGCGCTGCAATACGACGTGGCTTCGCTCTTGTACGACGCCAAGGCCGACCTCCCTCCGGAACTGCGCCGGCAGTTGCTCGACCACTATCTCGACGCGCTTGGCGGCTTCATCAAGTTCGATCGCGAAGAGTTCATGCGGTACTACTACGCCTACGTTTACGTCCGCATCATGCAGGCCCTGGGGGCGTACGGCTTTCGCGGTTTTTACGAGCGCAAGGCCCATTTTCTGCAGAGCGTCCCGTACGCGCTGAAGAACCTGCGCTGGCTGCTGCATAACGTCGCCCTGCCCATCGAGCTCCCCACGCTGATGGAGGCGTTCAACAGCATGCTGGGTTCGGAGAAACTGCAGAGCCTGGCTTCCGACGACGAAAATCTGGTGGTGAGAATTTTCAGTTTTTCATTTCATCGCGGCTGGCCCAAGGACGAAACCGGCAACGGCGGCGGATTCGTATTCGACGGCCGCAGCCTGCCCAATCCCGGCCGCGAGGAGCGCTTCAAGGCCCTCACCGGCAGAGACGCGCCGGTGATCGATTATCTGAATCAGCAGGAGAGTGTGCACCAGTTTCTGGCCGGCGTACTGTCGCTGGTGGATGCCAGCGTGAGCGAGTATCAGCGCCGCGGCTTCAAAAATCTGATGGTATCGTTCGGCTGCACCGGCGGGCAGCATCGCTCGGTCTATCTGGCCGAGCAATTGGCCAAGCGTTTGCGCGGCCGCAGTGGCGTCGAAGTGGTCTTGCGGCATCGTGAACTGGAGACGCCCGGCCAATGAAGGCCATGGTCCTGGCCGCCGGCCTCGGCACCCGGCTGCGGCCGCTCACCGATGACCGCCCCAAGGCGCTGGTGGAAATCGCCGGACGCACCCTGCTCGAGATCACGTTGTCCCGCTTGCGCACTTTTGGGATTCGCGAAGTGATCATCAACGTGCATCACTTCGCCGACATGGTTGTGGCCTACCTGAAGGCCAATGACAATTTCGGAATGCGAATTGAAATCTCGCGCGAGGAAGTCCTGCTCGACACCGGCGGAGGCCTGAAAAAGGCCGGGCATTTCTTTCTCGGGGCTTCCAGCCATCCCGATGAGCCGTTCATTCTGCACAACGTGGACGTCATCAGCACGCATTGATTTGCAGCGCATGGTGCAATCTCATACCCACCATCAGGCCCTGGCCACCCTGGCTGTGCAGGATCGCAAAACCTCGCGCTACCTGTTGTTCGACGAGGGACTCCGGCTCTGCGGCCGCCGCTCGGGGCCCGATGGCAAGACTGAAATGGTTCGTCCTTCACCTCGGACCGAAGCACTCGCCTTCGCCGGTATCCATGTGATTTCACCGCGCCTGATTCGGATGCTGGTGGAAGAGGGGGCATTCTCCATCGTCACCTCTTACCTGCGACTGGCATCCGAAGACGAAAAAATCATGGCCTTTCGGGCCGATGAATATTATTGGCGTGATCTGGGAAGGCCGGAAGATTTGCAGCAGGCTGCTCTCGACCTGGAACGAGGATTGATTTCCAGTTCCTAGTTACTGGTTCTCTGTTGTGAGTTCGCCGGACTGGAAACCAGAAACTGGAAACAGCTTTTATTGGTGGACCTGGTCGGGATCGAACCGACGACCTCTTCCATGCCATGGAAGCGCGCTCCCAGCTGCGCCACAGGCCCACATGAGAAACGATGTACGAGGGGGCTAAAGCAATTCAATTCTCGCCTACTGGCTATCGATAGTCAAACCCGCTGCAGGCTCTCTGCATCTCTAGTGGACCTGAATTTTGCGAAAGCCGGGAAACTTAGTATCCTGAGGGACGCTTGCGGCGACCTTAATGAAACCAACCTCCATCTTGCGATTTCGATACTTGTCCCTGTTGCCGCTTTGTCTGGCGGTGAGCGCTCAGGTTATTTCCTCCAACCAACCCGCACCGCAGGGTCCGGTTTCGTATGCTTCCGCGAGTCAGCTCAACACCCTGCTCGCGCAACTGGAAGAGGCATCGCAGGCGGCGCAATTGGATTTGGCCAAGATGCGCATCGAAAGATGGAAGACCGACTCGGGCAGCAAACGGCAGGCCCAGGGAAACGTGGATTCCATTCAGCGCAACCTGCAGTCCGCGTTGCCGGAAATAATCGCGGAACTGAAGGCGTCGCCAGAAAGTCTTACCTTCACGTTCAAGCTCTACCGCAATCTGGACGCGCTTTACGATGTGTTCGAATCGGTGGCGGAGGCGGCGGGAGCGTTCGGGTCGAAGGACGAGTTCCAGTCGCTCGAAAACGATGTGAGCGTCTTCGAGAAAGGGCGGCGTTCGGTGGCCGACCGCATGGAGACGCTGGCCGGGGCCAAAGAAGTCGAGGTCACCCGCTTGCGTGCTGCGCTGCAGAGCGCCCAGGCCAACACGCCGCCGACGCCCCCTAAGAAGATCGTGGTGGACGACACCGCGCCGGCCAAGAAACCGGTAAGGAAGAAGTCTGCCCCCAAGGCTGCGCCCGCCTCTGCCGGCGCCCCCGCCAGCACCGCGGTCCCTCCGAAATAAGGGTCCAACCCTGAGCGCCCGCTCCCGCCGCCCGCACCCCGGGGACCGCTGCCCGGCCGCAACAACCCATAATCGATCGCCCTAATCTGATGAAATCATTGTGTTTAGGCGTGTGGAACTCTACCTGCCGGGCCGGGGTCTATAGCTATATGCGGCATTTTCTGGGCGGGGAATCGCGCACCTTTAACCTTGGGCTCGCGGCTGGAAAGAACCTATAATGGGAGGTGACGCCATGACGTTGGTGGCGGGAGCAACCACCTTGGGTGATCTGGCAGTTCCGATCGGAATCCGGGCCCAGCAGTCAGCGATTGTTGCCGAATTGCAGGCCGGCTCGGAAGACGCCTACGCCTGGCTCATCGCCGAATTCCACCAGCCGATTTACAGCCTGGTATATCGCATCGTCACCGATCCCGCGGACGCGGCGGATACCACGCAGGACGTCTTCCTGAAAGTGTTTCGCGGCATGAAGCATTTTCACGGCGAGTCCAGCCTGAAGACCTGGATTTACCGGATTGCGGTGCATGAAGCGTCCAACCGCCGGCGCTGGTGGTTCCGCCATAAGGCGAAGGAGACTTCGATCGAGCCGAGCCTGGACGAGAGCGGCGGCGGCGCAGCGGGCATGTGCGATACGCTGGTGGACGAAAGCGAATCGCCGTTCGACATGGTGGTGCACCAGGAAATCCGGGTCCGGGTCGAAGAAGAATTGCGGCAAATCTCGGAGCCCTATCGCACCACGGTCATCTTGCGCGATCTGGAAGACATGTCGTACGAAGAGATAGCGGAAATCACTGACGTTTCGCTGGGAACGGTGAAGTCGCGACTGACCCGCGGCCGGGAGGCCTTGCGGCGGCGCCTGACAGGATATGTTGTGGAACATGCCAAACAACTCGGTTTGCGAACTCCGGGAGAAACCGAAGGGCGCGAGGAGCGCTGCGCCATTCCTGCGATTGAGGTGACACGATGACGTGCGCCCAAGCCAGACCGCTGTTTTCTCCCTATCTCGACGGGGCGGTTACGGGCAGGGAAATGCGCGAACTCAGCCGGCACATGGAGGCCTGCGAAGGCTGCAGCCACCAGTACGCGTCGCTGCGGCAGACCCAGAACCTGCTGGCGCGCGTGGGCCCGCGCAAGGCCCCGGCCGACCTGGCGCTCAAACTCCGGGTGGCGATTTCCCAGGAAGCGGCGCACTCCCGGCGGCGGTACCTGGAAGGCGTACGCGTCCGTTTGGACAACGCGCTGGCTCTCTTCATGCTGCCGGCAACCGTAGGCCTGGCCGCCGCGGTCGTGATCTTTGTGGTTTTGATGGGATTTCTGGCGCCCCTGCAGGCGGACAATTCCGATGTCCCCCTGATGCTTCACACCGCGCCGCAACTGCAGCAGTCGGCGTTCGGGTCGACCCTGGATTCCATCAATGACGACTCGCTGGTGATTGAGGCCTATGTGGACTCGCAGGGACGGGTGCAGGATTACCGCATTCTTTCGGAGTCCAAGGAAGATAAAGCGTTGCTGCCGCAAGTAAAGAAGAACATGCTCATCTTCACCACCTTCACCACCTTCCGTCCCGCGCTTTCGATGGGGCGGCCGACTACGGGGCGGGCGATTTTGTCTTTCTCCAAAGTGAGCGTGAAGGGGTAACGCCTGCGGCGGCTGGTCCGCCAGCCGGGGTGTCCGCGGCAAGGATTGTGGCACTGCATTGCGGGCGAGTCGCCCGCGACCACACCAACCGCCAAAAAGCGTTCCGAATAAAAAGCTGCAACAGCGTCCATTGATTCTGCGGCGGGCACCCCTTACACTAAATGGAACGTAGCCCGCATCCCGGCCAGCCTGCAGGAGGTTTCCCTGAGTCGTAGGTTTAAATGCTCGCTTTACGCGGCCTTGTTTGCCCTGCTGGCCGAGCTGTCGCCGGCGCAAAATCAGAGCCCGGTGGCTCTCGACACCAGCGAAACTCTGTTCACCGTGCTTACCGCCATCAACACCTGTGGATATGACCAGGACCTGGACGTCTCAGACCCGCTGCGCTCGCGGGTGCGCGCCGAGGTGGCCAAGGCCCGCCAGGACTCTCCGGGCGCCGAGGACGCGACTCAGGCGATGTGCCAGTACTATCAGGAGCATCTGCAGCCGGAGGCATCGAGAGCGCTGGCCGAGTATGTGTCCCTCGCCCTCTACCTGAACCCGCCGCCCGCTCTGACCGCCAAAGTCAAAGACGCGGACATGCCTCCCGATGCCGCGCTGGTGATGGGAATCCTTCCCCTGCTGCAGAAATTCTACGAAACGGCAGGCTTGCATAACATCTGGGAGGCCAACCGCGAAGCCTTTGCCGCGTTGACCGGCCGTTATCACGAAGCCCTGGCCAAGATGTTGTTCGACACGGAGATTTATCTGAAGCTGCCGTCGTCTTCGCGGCTGGGCCGGGATTTCACGGTGTACGTGGATCCCATGGGAGCGCCGGGGCAAACCAACGCCCGCAATTACGGATCGGATTATTATGTGGTGATTTCTCCGGGTCCGGAAGCGGGCCTCAAGATGGAGCAGATCCGCCATACCTATCTGCACTATTTGCTGGACCCGCTGGCCATGAAGTATCCCGCGACCATGAAGCACCTGGATCCCCTGCTCGAAACCGTCAAGTCGGCGCCCATGGACCAAAGCTTCAAGAGCGATGTTTCCCTGCTGGCGACGGAGTGCTTTATCCGGGCGATCGAGGCGCGCACGGCGGGATCGAAGAAAGCGCCCGAAACGGAGCGCGCGCAGGCGGTTCAGAATTCCGTCCAGCAGGGTTTCATCCTGACCACGTATTTTTATGAAGCGCTGTTGCGCTTTGAAAAGGACCCGGCCAGCCTCAGCAATGCCTATGGCGATCTGGTCAGCGGCATCGACGTGGGGAAAGAACGCAAGCGGGCGGCGCAGGTAACCTTTGCTTCCACGTCCGATACCGAGCTCCTGCATCTTTCGCGCCCGCACCAGGCCCGGTTGCTGGTGGCCGCCGAACAAAAGCTTTCGGCGGGCGATACGGAAAGCGCGCAGAAGCTGGCGCAGCAGGCGCTGGACGAAAAGAATGAAGACCAGGGCCGGGCGCTCTTTATCCTGGCGGAAGTGGCCACCCACAACTCGGACATGCAGGGAGCGCGAAATTATTTCGAACGCGCGCTCGAAGTCGCGCACGAACCGAAGGTGGTGGCCTGGTCCCATATTTACCTGGGAAGAATTTTTGACTTGCAGGAAGACCGGGAGGCGGCGATGGACCACTACCGGGCAGCGGTAACCGCCGGCTCCGGATTGCCGGAAGCCAAGGCAGCGGCCGAGCTGGGGCTGCAGAAGCCCTATGAGCCCACCCGCCGCTCGCAGTAAAGGACGACGGCAATCATCGAACAGGACGAATCGCACTTTGCCCAAGGAGAGAGCATGAAGCGAGCAGCTATGCTAGTCGTGATACTGGCGCTGGCTACATTTGTGTCGGCGCAAACCCAGACGCCTCCCGCGCCGGCAGGTACCGCGGCCACCCCCCCTCCGCCCCAGGGCAGGCGACCGCCCCAAGCCAAGACCCAGGCCGAGTTCGACGCCTACAAAGCGGCTGCCGCCAACAGCAATGATGGCGCGGCCCTGGAAAAATCGGCGGACGATTTCGCCGCCAAGTTTCCCGATAGCGAGCTGCGCATCCTGCTCTATCGCGTGGCCATGCATGACTATCAGACGGCCAACAATTCCGACAAGATGATGGACATGGGACGCAAAGTGCTCAAGATCGATCCCGATGATCCGGAAGCGCTGATGGGTGTGGCCCAGGTCCTGGCGGAGCGCACGCGGGAGAGCGATCTGGACAAGGACCAACGCCTGGATGAAGGCACGAAACTGGCCCAGCACGCGCTCGAAACGGTTGAAACCGATATCACCATACCGCCCGGGACTCCGCAGGACAAGGTCGACGCGTACAAGGGATTCCTGCGTTCCAACGCTTACTACGTGCTGGGCACAATCCAGTACACGCGGGAAAAGTATGCCGGAAGCCGAAGGCTACTTCCGCAAGTCGATCGATGCCTTCCCGTCTCAGCTCGATCCGCTGGCCGTGCTGCGCCTGGCGCTCTCGCTCGACAAGCAGGAGAAGTATCCGGAAGCCTTGAAGTACGCCAACCAGGCCGTACAACTGACGGACGCCAACCAGGGTTCCACACTGTCCACGCTGTCACGCAACGAGCGTGATCGCCTGGTTCAGTTGACCGGTGGCGCTCCCGCCGGAAAGCCGCCCGCGAGCGCGCAGAACCCGGCGCCTAAGAATTAGGAACCGGGCGTCGACTCGGACCTCGGACCTCAGTCCTCGGGATTTGCCGAGGTCCGACGTCCGAGCGTCCGGCGTCCGCTCTTCCAAATCATGAAACCGCGTGACATTGCGCTGTTACAGGCAGCTCTGGGCCACCGTTTCCAGCGGGTGGAGCTGCTGGAGCAGGCCTTGACCCATAGTTCCCAGGCGCGCGAACTGGAAGCGCTGCAAGCGGCCGGCGGCCCGCGGGTGGGCGACAACGAGCAACTGGAGTTTTTGGGCGATGCCGTGCTGGGATTTGTCACCACCGAGGAACTCTGCCGCCGCTTTCCCAGCTTTCGCGAAGGCGAACTCTCCAAACTCCGGGCCCACCTGGTAAGCGAAAAGCATTTGATCCGAGTGGCCCAGGAGCTGGAACTAGGGCACTACCTGAACCTGGGGCGGGGCGAGGAAAAGAGCGGCGGCCGCAACAAGACCGCGCTGCTGGTGGACGCGCTCGAGGCCGTGCTGGCGGCCATTTACCTCGACGGCGGATTGGACGCCGCGCGCCGCCTGGTGCTCGAGACCATCGTCACTCCGGAACTGGTGCGGATTGCATCGAATGGCAGCAGCCTGCCGGTGACCGATTACAAATCGGCCTTACAGGAAAAGTTGCAGGCCACGGGAAGACCCCAGCCCACCTACACGCTGGTCAAGGAGCGCGGCCCGGAACATAGCAAGACTTTTACCGTGGAGGCGCGCCTGCAGCCGCTGGACCATGCCAGCAAAGCGGAATTCGTGGGCCGGGCGGACGGTTCCACCAAGAAAAATGCGGAACAGGACGCCGCCCGCCAGGTGCTGGAATATCTTGGCACCGTTACCCTGGAGCCGAACGGCCGGACCAAGCGCAGCGAGCAGGCCCAGTGAACGCCACACCCTCAACCATCGAAGTAAAGGAAAAGCGTCCTCCGGCGGACACCCTGAGTTCGCTGCAATCGCTGCTGGCGACCGTGGTCATCGCGGTTTTTGTCATCACCTTCGTGGTGCAGGCGTTCCAGATTCCCTCGGAATCCATGGAGAACACGCTGCTGATCGGCGACTACCTGCTGGTCGACAAACTGCGCTACGGCGGAGGCAGTGTCTGGGACTATTTCATGCCCTACCGTGAAGTGAAGCGGGGAGACGTTATTGTCTTTCGCTATCCCGTCCATCCCACCCAGCATTTTGTGAAGCGCGTTGTGGGCGTTCCCGGAGACCGGGTCCGCCTGATCAACCGGCAGGTGTATGTCAATGGCCATCCTCTGCAGGAGCCCTACGTCCGCTACAGTTCCGGTACCCACGACACCTTCCGCGACGAGTTCCCCCGCCTCGACCTGCCCGTTCCCGGTCTCGAAGGCGGCTGGTGGCTGGAGATGAAGAAACTGGTCGAGGACGGCGAGCTGATTATTCCGCAGGGAAACTATTTCGTTCTGGGCGATAACCGGGATGAGAGCCTGGACAGCCGTTACTGGGGGTTCGTGCCGCACGAGAATGTGATCGGGCGTCCGTTGCTGATCTACTGGTCGGTGCGGAACGCGGATTCGGACATGCCGGCTTCCCCCACCGCCGAGTGATAAACTTACTCACTTCGCCTATGCCGCGACCCATTTGTTCCAGATGACCCGGTGGGACCGCACATTTCGAGTGGTGCGATAGGGCGGAAATAGCGTCCGCAGCGAGAAAGGCACAGTGCCCAAGCGAGAGCCTAAGAAAGAAAACAAGCCGGAAGAAAAGCCGCGCGAGACCACGGTCGAGTTTCTGGCCTCGCTGGCGGCGGTGCTGGTGACCGGGCTGTTCATCATCACGTTCGTGCTGCAGGCCTTTGAAATTCCGTCCAGCTCCATGGAGAACACGCTGCTGATCGGCGACCACGTCTTCGTCAACCGGGTGCAGTTTGCCCCGGCCACGCACTGGATGGGGCCGCTGCTTCCCTACCGGGATATACGGCGTCAGGACATCGTGGTTTTTCTTTCTCCGGCGGAACCGGGCCTGTACGTGGTCAAGCGGATCATCGGCATTCCCGGAGATCGAATTCATTTACGCAATGGCGTGGTGTTTCGCAACGGGGAGAAGCTGGATGAGCCTTATGTCATCCACAACAGCGACGAAGGGCCGAATGAGTATCGCGACAACTTCCCCGCCGTGCCTCCGTCCGATTACAACCGCTTGTTTCCGGACTGGCAGCAGGCTCTGCCGCAATACATCCAGGGCGACGACCTGGTCGTGCCCGCGGACAGCTATTTCGCCATGGGAGACAATCGCGACGTAAGCTATGACAGCCGCTATTGGGGATTTATCCCGAAAGAAAATGTGATCGGGAGACCCATGTTCATCTACTGGTCGTTCGATACGCCGCCGAACCAGTACCTGCATACGGCGATCAGCGAGCGGGTGGGATTTCTGGCGCACGTGGTCATCCATTTCTTTGACCTGACGCGCTGGCGGCGCACGTTGAAGGTGGTGCGATGAAATTTCTGCGCTCCAGTCGCGGCAGGGTGGTCGCCGGCATCGTCCTGGTGCTGGCGCTTTTCCTGGTGCGCCCTGGAGCGCAACGGCTGCGCACCCGGATCGTGCGCTCGATCAGCCTGGCCCTGGGACGACCCGTCGACGTGGGATCGGTGACGCTCCGCCTGCTGCCCCAACCGGGCTTCGACCTGGAAAATTTCGTGGTCCACGAAGATCCGGCGTTCGGCGCCGAGCCGGTCCTGCAGTCCAGCGATGTGGTGGCCACGGTGCGCGTGAGTTCCCTGTTGCGCGGCAGGCTGGAGATCGCCCGGCTCAGCCTGACCGAGCCCAGCATCAACCTGGTGCGCAACAGCGAAGGCCGCTGGAACCTGGAAAAGCTGGTGGAGCGCGCGGCCAGCACGCCGGTGGCCCCGACTTCGAAGGCACGCAGCGAGGCCCGTCCCGGCTTCCCCTACATTGAAGCCGATCACGGCCGCATCAACTTCAAGTTTGGACAGGAAAAGAAACCTTATTCCCTGACCGAAGCAAATTTCGCCTTGTGGCAGGATTCCGAAAATACCTGGGGCATGCGGCTCAAGGCGCAACCGACGCGAACCGATTTCAACCTGAGCGACACCGGCGTGCTGGCGATTGACGGGTCCTGGCAACGCTCGGCAAATCTGCATGAGACTCCGGTGCAATTTACCGTGCAGTGGGAAGGAGCGCAGCTGGGGCAGGTGACCAAGCTCACCATGGGCGAGGACAAGGGATGGAGAGGCGGCGTGCGGCTCTCCGCCAACCTCACGGGCACGCCCAAGGACCTCACGATCCACACGGAAGGTTCGATTGATGACTTCCGTCGCTATGACATTTCCGGCGATCAGGCGCTGCGCCTGGCCGCGCGATGCAGCAGCCATTACAGTTCGAGCGATCACGTTTTCTCCGGAGTGGCTTGCCGCGCCCCGGTTGGCGACGGCGAAATCGCGCTGAGCGGCAGCCTTGCCCCAATGCCCGGATCGCGATCCTACGATTTGACCGCGGTCCTCAAGAACCTGCCCCTGCAGCCGCTGGTGGAATTCGCGCGCCGTGTGAAGAAGGATGTGCCGAGCGACATTCTTGCGACCGGCAAGTTGGACGCAAGTATCGCCTTGCAGCGAACCACCGCATCGCCCTCAGGATCAGGTCTGGCAGGGCAGCGGCGAAGTACTGGCCTTGAATGTGCGATCTCCGCTTACCAATACCAGGCTCGCACTCGATAAGATTCCCTTCACCGTGTCTTCGAATGGCAACACGGCGTTGAACCTGAGCGCGCCAAGCCGACGCTCAGCCATCCCGATCCAGGATGAGCCTCGGGTGGACGTCGGTCCGTTCAATCTGGCCCTGGGCAGGCCGGCCAGCGCCATCGTGCGCGGCCAGCTTACGCGCTCCGGTTACAACTTCCAGGTGCAGGGAGATGCCGAAGTGCAACGCCTGTTGGAAGTGGCTCGCACCATCGGCTTGCCGGCGCTGCAGACCTCGGCCACCGGCGAAGCTCGAGTCAGCCTTCGGGTGGGCGGCGGCTGGGCTGGATTTGCGGCCGCCGCGGTGACCGGGACAGCCCAATTGCATTCCGTCCGCGCCCGGGTTCGCGGCTTGAACGAGCCTGTCGAAATTTCCTCCGCCAGCGTTGAGCTGACCCCCGATAACGCTGAAGTCCGGAAGCTGACTGCTTCGGTGGCCGGCAATTCGTGGTACGGCTCGTTGAGCATTCCCCGGCAGTGCGAAAAGAGTCAGGCTTGCCCGATTCAGTTCGATCTTCACGCTGACGAGTTTTCGACCAATGGACTGGGCAGCCTGGTGAATGAAGTTCCGGGAAAACAGCCGTGGTATCGCTTTCTTTCGTCGCCGACGCAACCTAAGCCCTATCTGGCCTCTTTGCATGCGGTCGGAAGGCTTGCCGCAAATCGAGTCGTGATTCACAACCTGGTCGCCAAGGAAGTTTCGGCCGAGGTCGAACTGGAACAGGGCCGCCTTCAGCTGTCAGACCTGCGGGGCGACCTGCTGGGCGGACGGCACACCGGCGCATGGCGCGTGGATTTTACGGTCAGTCCTCCGACCTATCATGGCACCGGCTCTCTCGAAAAAGTTGCGCTCGGGCAAATCGCCGAGGCCATGCATGACGAATGGATCACGGGCATGGCCAACGTCGAATATCGCGCCGACACCCTGGGCTGGACCAGGGCGGAATTGCTGTCCCATGCCGATGCCGGGTTTCAGGTGGAAGCTCGCGATGGTTCGCTGTCCCATCTCATCCTCGCGGGAGAGAGCAGTCCGCTGCGGATCAACCGCTTCACCGGGCGGTTGCTGCTGCGCGCCGGGAAGTTCGAAATCGAGCAAGGCAAACTTCAGACTCCGCTCGGCATCTATCAGTTGAGCGGCACAGCCTCTATGGGTCGAGTTCTGGATTTCAAGCTGGCGCGGGATGGCGCCCGCGGCCTCAATATCACCGGCACCGTAAGCCAGCCGCATGTGGCCGTCAGTACAGCTCCGGAAACTCAGGCCGCGCTCAAACCATGAAGGCCTGCTGCGCCCTGCTTCTCGCGGTCACGGCTTGCTCTCTTCTGACCCTGCATTCTCTGGCGCGTTCCGCTTCGAATCCCCCACCACTGGCCAGCTTCGAGCGCAAGCTGCAGCATGTAGAGGCCAACGGAGCGCAGTCGCAGCCGGATACTTCACCCACCGAATTCTCCGAGCCGGAGATGAATGCCTACTTCGCATCGGGAAGCGTCGAGTTGCCGGTGGGCGTGCAGTCCGTGGTTTTCCAGGAACAACCCGGAGTGGTCATCGGAACTTCGCGGGTGGATTTCGATCAATTGAAGGCCGGCAAGAATTCCTACAATCCCCTGCTCTCCATTTTCAGCGGCCTGCACGACGTGGTGGTGGCCGCTCACGCCCACGGCGCCGGGAGAGAAGGATTCGTGCATGTGGATTCCGTTTCCCTCGATGGGGTCGAGGTTCCGCAATTCGTGTTAGAGCTGTTTGTGGAGAAATACCTCAAGCCCAAGTACCCCAATATCGGCATCGACTCGCGCTTTGTCTTGCCCGCCCGCGTGGACGCCGCCACGGTTGGATTGCATCGTGTGACCCTTACCCAGAAATAGCCGGGCGCATATCCACTCTCAACGATTCTACGGAACGTAACCTGCCCCGCGCAGGACCTTTCCCGGCAGCGCCCCGGTTTGCTTGCCCTGATCGATCACCGCGACGCCGTTCACCAGAACATATTCCATGCCTTGCGACAGCTGGTTTGGATTCTCGAATGTCGCCAGGTCGCGGACGGTGGCGGGATTGAAAACCACGACATCGGCCCACATCCCTGCCTTCAGCACGCCGCGGTCGGTCAAACGCATGCGTTGCGCCGGCAATGCCGAGAATTTTCGGATGGCATCTTCCAGCGTAAGTTTTTTCTCCTCTCGGACATATTTGCGCAAAACCCTCGGGAAGGTGCCGTAGGCGCGAGGGTGTGGATGTTCCTGGCCCAGAATTCCCTGCGGTGACGTGCCGGACGAATCGTTATCCAAGGCCACCCACGGCTGCTGCAGGGCGAGAACAACATCCGGCTCGGACATGCCAAAGACGGCCACCTCGGTAGAAGCATTGTCTGCGATGAGCAGATCGAATAGGGCGTCCAGCGGATCTTTGTTCTCGAGCTTCGCGATCTCCGACAACCTCTTGCCCTGCAGCGGCAGCAGCTGAGGATTCTTAACCACGCCGATCAGGATGTCCTGAGGGCCGCTGATTTCCTGCCATTCGTTGTCCCAGTCGTTCGAGGGAGTCATCATGTCTTTGCGGATGCGGGCGCGCATCGCCGGATCCTTGAGGCGTTCGATCAGCTGGGCGTTGCCGCCGTCGTGGGCCCAGGCCGGGATGAATGCTGAGAAGTCGTTGAACCATGCGGTATAGGCATAGGTGTCGGCGGTGACGTCGACGCCCTGGGCTCGGGCCGCGCTGATTTTTTCCACCACCTCCGGCATGCGTCCCCAGTTGGCTTTGCCGGCAACCTTGAGGTGCCAGATTTCGACCGGGATGTGGCCCTCGCGTCCGATGCGCAGCGCTTCGTCGATCGCGGTCAGGACGGAATTGCTCTCATTGCGCATGTGAGTGGCGTAAACGCCGCCGAATTTCGCGGCCTCAGAAGCCAGCGCGATCAGCTCGTCGGTTCGGGCGTAGGGAGCGGGCGCGTACTGCAGTGAAGTTGAAACCCCCACGGCGCCTTCGCGCATGGCCTGCCTGACCAGCTCACGCATCTGCTCCAGCTGGGCGGGAGTGGGCTGGGTGTCGCCGTCGCCCAGGATCATGCGCCGTACCTGGGTCGCGCCAACGTAGCTCGCCAGATTGATTCCCATGCCCTGCTTTTCCAGGCGGGCGAAGTATTGCTCAAACGTCCGCCAGTCGGGCGTGATGTGATAGTGATCGTAGCTGGGGCGGTCAGCCTTGATGATGGCGTCATTCAGCGGCGCGACCGAATCGCCTTCGCCGGTGATCTCGGTCGTGATGCCCTGGTAGATCTTCGAGGGCAGGCGCGGATCCACCAGGATGGTCAGTTCTGACTGGCCCAGCATGTCGATAAAGCCGGGAGCAACCACCTGACCGTGAGCATCGATGGTGCGCGCGCGTTGCGCGCCGGTCAGATTTCCGATAGCTGCGATTTTGCCGCCGCGAATACCGATGTCGCCGGAGTACCACGGCGAGCCGGTGCCGTCGATGATGTGGCCGTTGGTGATGACGATGTCGAACTCTTGGTTCGAGGCCTGCGCCCGCGAAAGATGCACGAAGGTCAGAAGAAAGATCGCGATGATCAGAAAACTTTTCGTCAGCCTGCCGCTTCTCATGATTTCTCCGTTCTTACATTAAACAGGTGGGTGGGCGGGACGCCCGCCCGACAGCCGGCGAAGCCAGCCCTGAGCCGAATCGAAGAACACCGGCGCTACGCTTTGACTTGCCGGGCTGAGATCGCGCCCAATGCCACCCAGATTCCGAAAGCCAGCCATTCGTAGGAGCTGAAATGTCCGGGCACGAATGGAACCACTTTCATCAGGATCATCAGCAGTCCGATGAGGGCTCCCAGGGCAGCGACCAGGCGCTGACCACGAGTCGGTGCCATCCGATAATACGCGGCGCAGGCCGCCAGCCAACCCGCGGCCGAAGCCAGCGAGCCCACCTCCGAAATTGGCACCAGGATGGCGTCCCCGAGAAACATGCACGCAGCTGTACTCAATCCCACGCAAACCACAGCCACGGACGGAGTCTGATTCTGGGGGTGCACATGGGCAACGCGAGCGTCCACCAGCCCACGGCGTCCCATGGCAAACACCAGCCGGCTGGCTGCGACCAGGTTTCCATTGAACACTTTAAACAACGAAAGCAACGCCGCCGCCAGGATCACGCTGACGATCCAGCGCGCGCCCACCGCGTGCTCAAAAGCGACCGCGGTCATGAATCTTTCGCCGGTGAGTTCGCGCCACGGAGCAACGTATCCCACGGCGGCGATCACGATGGTGTAGAACAGAATGCCCACCAGGATAGCCATCCAGATGGCCTTGAAGAACCCGCCGCTGCGGAATTCCGGGCTGGATTCCTCCGCTCCCTTCACCACCGACTCAAAGCCGGTCATGTAATACGGCACGATTTGAATGACCAGCAGGACAGAAACGAATCCGCTGTGGGTGAACAGGGGCGGAAAATTCTGCGGCGCGCCCCGGCTTACCCCGACCGCGACGAACACGATGAAGAGGCCGAGCGTCCCGAAGGTCGTCCAGTTCTGAAAGATGGCGCTCAGCCGGATGCCGCGATAGTTCAGCACGGTCAGAAGGCCGGTGAGCCCGAGCCCGATGATGACGTGGGGCAAATAGACGGGCCGTCCGGCAATGCGGTAGAGCTCCATCGAATCCAGACCGGGAAAGATGTAGCCCGCGATCTTCCCCACAGCCACGGCTTCCCACGGACAGACGATGAAGTAGGCCAGGATCATCATCCACCCGGTGGCGAAGCTGACCGAGCGGGGAAAAACTTTCGCGGTGTAGGCAACCTCGCCGGCGGCGTCGGGCATGGCCGTCACCAGTTGGCCGTAGACGTAGCCAATCGGCAACAGGAGCGAGCCGCCGATGGCGAATCCGAGGACCCCGCCCAGCGGCCCACCGCGCAGCAGCCAATCGTCCATGACGACCAGCCAGCCGACACCGACCATGGTGCCCCAGCCCAGAGTGAAGTAGTCGACGACGCGAAGTTTGCGGGCAAGAGTGATCATGGCAGGTGGCCGTTAGCAATTAGCAATTAGCAATTGGCAATTGGCAATTGGCATTTAGCCAAACATCGATGCCGGCTTCTTATTGGTATTTACTAATTGCCAATTGCCAATTGCTAATTGCTGCTCCCCTAGAACAAGCACAGCAACTCGAAAAGCAAATTAGCTGCCAGCAGCGATGTGATCTCACCGTTATCGTAGGGCGGCGACACCTCCACCAGATCGCATCCCACCAGCTTCAGCCCCTTGAGGCTCCGCACCAGGTCCAGAATTTGCGCACTGGAAAGGCCGCCCACCTGCGGCGTGCCGGTGCCGGGAGCAAACGCCGGGTCTACGACGTCAATATCCAGCGTGAGATACACTGGGCGGCCCTGCAACCTTTTCAGGTGACGCTTGACCAGTTCGACACCCCCGTGATGAAACTCTTCCGAGGTCACGATCTTGATACCGTGTTTGTGGGCGAAATCAAAATCGCCTTCGGAATAAACCTGCCCCCGCAAACCGACCTGCAGGGCGTGGCCCTTTTCGATCAGTCCTTCCTCGATGGCATACTTCACCGGCGTGCCGTGCGAGTGCGGACTTCCGAAGTAGCCGCTCCATGTGTCCCCATGGGCGTCGAGCTGAATAAACGCGACCGGCCCGAAGTGGCGATGAATGGCTCGCAGTATGGGCAGGAGAATGGAATGATCGCCGCCGACGCAGACCGAGCGCGCGCCGGCGCGGAAGACATCGCCCAGTTGCTCGGTGATCCGCCGGTAAGTGTCTTCGATCGACAGCGGGTTGATCGAGAGATCGCCAAAATCACCAATGCGCCATTTTTCAAATGGATTCGTCTTCAGCACCGGATTCCAGGGACGAATCATCGCCGACTGCACGCGAATGTTGCGCGGGCCGAAACGCGCGCCCGGGCGGTACGTGGTGCCGCCATCGAAGGGAACGCCAATTAATGCCAGGTCGAGATCGGCCGCCCGCGGAATATGCGGCAGCCGCATGAACGTGGGCACGCCGGAGAAGCGGGGATACACCAGCGCATCCACCGGCATGGGATGCGGCTTTGCGGCTTTTCTGGATTTCATAGGCGCGCGCATTATAGAACATGCCGCAGTGTGGGGCGGACACTCTTGTCCGCCGCTTTTGATGTTGGGGTTGGCCTTTGGTTTGCGGTCAGCAGGCAGGATGGACGCCTGGCAGAAAATCTAAGTCAAAGGCGGCGGACAGGAGTGTCCGCCCCACACACTCCCAGTTGCGGAGCCAAGGACTCGATCTATTCTTCTGCAGCCGGTATGTTATGTTTTAGCTTCTCCGTTTAAATCAGCGAGGCGGCCCCATGCCCCGATACGAATATCGAGTCCTGAAGCCAGTTCCGGCAGCGGAAAAGGCGTTCCTGGAATGGATCGATGGACTCGATCGTCAATTCGCGAATCGCGACCCTGAGCATCGCAGCAACGTCGTCCGCGAGGAACTGCACCAGCTTTATCTGGGACGTCCCTATGCCGCGCCCGATCCGGCGGCGCCGCTGGCGATGCAGACTCTGGTCCACTCGCTTGATCCGTGCAACGCCACGCTGGAGCCCGAGACCTACGGCGATGCCGACGCCGCCAAGTACGGAGAGCGCAAGCCGCTCATCTGGTTCTGGATGATGTATGACCGTTCTCCGGTCGGCCTGAACCACTGGCTGGGACACAAGGTGCGCGCCATGCTGGCCCGCCATGTATTCAAGCATTGCGGCAACAATGTCAAAATCTTTCATGGCGTGGAGTTTTCGTTCGGCTACAACCTGACGGTCGAAGACAACTGCACCATCCATAAGTATGTGCTGCTCGATGACCGCGGAGAGATCATCATCCACGAAGGATCTTCCGTTTCCGACTATGCCAACATCTACTCGCACGCCCACGATCTCAATGACGGCATGATCGTCAGCAATCACAAGACGGAGATCGGCCCCAAAGCACGCATTACCTATCACGCCACGGTGCTGAGTGGGGTCAAAGTCGGGGAGCACGGGATGGTGGGCTCGATGGGAGTTGCATCGAAAGATGTCGATCCGTTTACCGTAGTCGGCGGCATTCCGGCCAAGCCGATCAAGATAAAATCCATCGCGCCGGAAGAACTGCGGAAATCGTTGGAGAAACCTTAGCTTCTGCGATTGCCTCGGCTCACGCTCGGGACCGCGCGGAATCGCGGGTCCGCGTGTTAGTATCGAAACCAATCTCGCATGACCCTGCAACATATTGACATGGTGTTTCAGCTGATCGCGTTCCTGTTTGCGATCAGCGTCCACGAATCAGCGCACGCCTGGATGGCCAATTTGCGCGGCGATCCCACCGCGCGCATGCTGGGGCGCATTTCGCTCAATCCAATCCGGCACATTGATCCGGTAGGAACCCTGCTTTTGCCCGCGGTTGCCATGTACTTTCACGCTCCCGTGATCGGCTGGGCCAAGCCTACTCCGGTGGATCCGCGAAACTTTAAGAATCCGGTGCTGGACGACATCCTCACCTCAGTGGTCGGTCCGATCAGCAACTTCGTGGTCGCAACCGGCGCCGTGCTCGTCCTCGCCCTGGTGAAGCTGGTCTCTCCTCTGGGGCAGCAAATCCTGGCGCAAGGTTTTGCTACGGAGACCGATTCGTTTCTGCTGCCTTTGTGTCTGCTGTTGTATGAAGTGATGGTGATCAACGTCGTGCTGGGGGTTTTCAATCTCATACCGGTTCCGCCCCTGGACGGCAGCCACGTCGTTCGCCATCTTCTGCCGGCCGGAGCGTTGCGGATTTACGATATGGTCGGCATGTTTGGCCTGTTTATCCTGGTGTTCTGGGGCGGCGGACTTCTGTCCCGGCTGATCTCTCCCGCCATCGGATTTTTTAACGACATCCTCCTGAGAATCTGATGACCTCTCGCACAAACCAACGCAAACGCGTGCTCAGCGGCATGCGCTCCACCGGCCGGCTGCATTTGGGAAACTTCGTCGGGGCGCTGGACAACTGGGTCCGCATGCAGGACCAGTACGATTGCTTTTTCTTTGTGGCCGACTGGCATGCGCTTACCACCGACTACGCCGATACCTCGCGGATCAAGGAAAACTCGCTGGAAGTCTTGCTCGACTGGCTGGCCGCCGGGCTCGATCCCGAGCGCTGCACCATGTTC
The DNA here is from genome assembly GCA_963734455.1 of Terriglobia bacterium. Classification (GTDB taxonomy): domain Bacteria; phylum Acidobacteriota; class Terriglobia; order Terriglobales; family Acidobacteriaceae; genus JAIQFF01. The sequence continues at coordinate 654,821 of CAVTHC010000003.1, read as the reverse complement.
ATCCAGTCGCACGTCCCGCAGCACGCGGAACTGCACTTGCTGTTTTCCATGATCACGCCGCTGGGCTGGCTGGAGCGCGTTCCCACCTACAAGGAGCAGCGTGAAAATATCGCGGAGAAAGACCTGGCCACCTACGGATTCTTGGGCTATCCGGTGCTGCAGGCGGCAGACATCCTGATTTACAAGGGTGATTTCGTCCCCGTGGGCGAAGACCAGGTGCCGCACGTTGAGCTGACGCGCGAAATCGCGCGCCGCTTCAACATGTTCTACACCCGCAAAGGCATGTACGTTTTCCCCGAGCCGCAGCCGCTGCTGACTCCGGCCGCCAAGCTGCCGGGGACCGACGGTCGAAAAATGTCGAAGTCGTACGGCAACACCATCCTGCTGACCGATCCCGAACCGGTGGTGCGGCAGAAGCTGAAAACCATGGTGACCGACCCGGCCCGCGTGCGCCGCACCGATCCCGGCAATCCCGACGTTTGTCCGGTGGGCGACCTGCACAAGATCTTCAGCGATCGACAGACCATCGCCAAAGTTGACGAGGGCTGCCGCTCCGCCGGGATCGGCTGCATCGAGTGCAAGGGGTGGGCCGCGGACGCCCTGGTCAGCATCCTCAATCCCATGCAGGAGAGGCGAAAGAAATATGAGGACAATCCACGCCTCGCCTGGGATATTCTGGAGGCAGGCTCTTCCCGCGCCAGCAAGGTAGCCGGCGCCACCATGGAAGAGGTTCGCGAGGCGATGGGCATGTCGCTCGAGTACGATGAGAAGCATGGCTGAGAATCTAAAACTCGCGTCCGCGAACCTGGCTGCGACGGAAAGCGGAAGCCCGCTCGCGCCGGTTGTGCAGATGCCGGCTGCGCAGAAGCCGGCGCCGGAAAGCGACTTCCCTTTTTCCGTGACCGTGGGAGATGTTTATGAGGGACCGCTCGATCTGCTGCTCGACCTGATCCGCAAGCAGGACATTGACATCTACGACATTCCGATCGGGCGCATCACCGCGCAATACCTGGCCTACGTGGAAAAGCTGCGGGAACTGGATGTGAACGTAGCGGCCGAGTTTATCTACATGGCGGCCGTGCTGATTCACATCAAGTCGAAAATGCTGCTGCCCCGCGACCCGGCGGCGGCCTCGGACGCGCAGGACGATCCCCGGGCGGAACTGGTCAATCGCCTGATCGAGCACGAGAAGTTCAAGTCGGCGGCGCAGATGCTGATGCAGAAGCAGCAGATCGAAGACGCCGTAAGGTCGAACCCGGCCATCCGCGAATTCATGGAGGCCGAGGGCACCGAGCCCGAGATCGCGGCCGACGTCATTGACCTGGTGAAAACGTTCCAGCAGATTCTGGAGCGCGCCCGTTCACGCCCGCTGCTTCAGGTGGACGAAGAGACGGTCACGGTCGGACAGATGATCGACTATCTGCAGCGCCGGCTGGCGCTCGAGGACCGTCCGCTTCGCCTGAAGCAGATCCTGCGCAACGTGAATTCGCACCAGGCGCTGGTCTGCATGTTTCTGGCGCTTCTGGAGATGGTCCGGTTGCAGGCCATCCAGTTGCGGCAGGACCGAATTTTTGGCGAAATCTTGCTGCGCAAACATACGGGATTTGACGCCATCATCGCGGAACAGGCGGCGGTACGCGACGATTGGCGATAGAAGGCAGTCTTCGGTCGCCGGTCGTCAGAGCAATAGATCAGGACTACACAGGGCACTTAACCATGAGTCTTAAAGCTAAACTTGAAGCCATTATTTACGCGGCGGAAACGCCGATCACGCTGGATCATATGGTCGAGTTGGTCGGCGAATCGGTGGTAGCCGAAGGCGCCACAGAGGACGAAGTCAAATCGCACGTCCGCGTCGCGCTCGAAGAACTGATCGACGAATATGCGGCCGCCTACCGTGGCATTGAGATCCGCCAGATCGCGGGCGGATATCGCATGTCCACCAAGCCAGAGCAGCACGACGTGGTGCGGGCCTTTGCCAAGAGTTTGAAGCCGCCAATCCGGCTCTCTCTTCCGGCCCTCGAGACTCTGGCGGTCATCGCCTACAAGCAACCGGTCACGGTGCCCGAGATCAGCGAAATCCGCGGCGTGGATTCGAGCGGCGTCATTGCGACCCTGCTGGATCGAAAGTTGATCACCACCGCGGGCCGGAAGGCAGTCATTGGCCGGCCGATTCTCTACAAGTCCACCAAAGAATTTCTGCTGCGCTTTGGACTGAAAGACGTGGGCGAGCTTCCCAGCATGGAAGAGTTCGAAAAGCTGGTGGCGGAATCGTTCCAGAACGAATTGCTGCCCCTGTCGGACAATGGCGCGGAAACGGCCGCGGTCAGCGCCGGCGCTCCGCAACCCGAGACTGAGCTTCCGGCCGCCGATGGGGAAACGGTTCCAGCCGGGTCGCATGCCGGCGAGAATGATCCTGCTGCCTAGGTCCGCGCCGACTGAGTTCCGTCCAAAAAGCTCGCGTGTAACGCCTGGTCGAAGAAGTTCCTGATGCCTGCCCAACGTCTGCAAAAAATTATCGCTGCTGCCGGTATCGCATCGCGCCGCAAGGCGGAGCAGCTTATCGCCGGCGGCCTGGTGTCGCTCAATGGGCAGGTGGTGACCGAGCCGGGCACCAAGGCCGACCCCGAGCACGATCACATCCGGGTAAACGGCAAGCTGCTGCGCGGCGCGCAGAAAAACGTCTATCTGCTGATGAACAAGCCCAAGGGATATATCACGGCAGTGACCGATCCGGAAAAACGGCCGACGGTGATGGATCTGCTGCGGGGCGTGGGCGTGCGCGTGTATCCGGTCGGGCGGCTGGATTACGCCAGTGAAGGCCTGCTCCTGCTCAGCAATGACGGAGAGCTCGCGGCCGCGCTCATGAAGGCTTCGTCCCACGTTCCCAAGACCTACCTGGTCAAGGTTGCGGGGACGCCTTCGGTCGACGGTCTGGCCAAGTTGAGGTCCGGAGTCTACATTCAGGGCAAGGGCGGCCGGCGTCAGAAGACGGCGCCCGCCAAGATCAAGCCCATTCGCGAGGCCGACAATCCCTGGTACGAAGTTACGCTGATCGAAGGCAAGAACCGCCAGATCCGGCAGATGTTCGAGAGCGTTGGGCATCATGTGGAAAAAATAAAGCGGGTGCGCTACGGACCGCTGCAGCTCGATGTTCCTCCCGGGAAATTTCGACATCTGACGGCGCAAGAGGTGACCCGCTTGAAATCGGCTACGAAGGTCAGCGGCGCCGGACGGCTCTAAAGAGCGCGGCGTTGGCCGGGAACCGCACGGGCGGGGCGCCCGCGCCCACATCGAAATACTGGATGTTCGAAATACTGGATGTCTACACTCATCAAGCTCGACTCCAACGAAAATCCATTTGGACCGTCGCCCCTGGCACTCAAGGCCATGCAAGACGTGCTTTCGGGATGCAGCGAGTATCCGGACGATGATGCGTCGGCTTTACGCCTCAAGCTTGCGGAACATCACGGAGTGCACGTCAAGCAAGTCCTGGTGGCCGGCGGACTGACTGAGTTTCTGGGAATGGTGGCGCGGACGTTCCTCGCGCCCGGGCTGAACGCGGTCACCAGCCAGCGCTCATTCATCGTCTACCGCATGGCAACAGAAGCCACGGGCGCGCAACTGATCGAAGTGCCGATGCGCCGAAACGGATTCGATCTGGATGGAATTGCGGCGGCCGCGAATCCCAACACGCGAATCATTTTCCTGGCAAATCCCAACAACCCCACCGGTACTCTGGTCGAGGCGGACCAGGTGGATCATTTCCTAAACCGCATTCCGGAACCGGTGGTGGTGCTGGATGAGGCCTATTACGAATTCGCCGAACATTTTGCAGGGAGACGTGGGGTCAAATATTCTCGTTCCCTGGATCACGTGCGGGCGGGACGCAATGTCGTGGTGCTGCGAACCTTCTCCAAAGCGCATGGACTGGCTGGCGCACGGGTGGGATACGGGATTGCATCGGCGGAGTTGATCGCGAGAATTTCGCGTCAACGTTCGATGTATTGCGTCTCCTCGCTGGCCCAGGCGGGGGCGCTGGCGGCGCTCGAGGACTCAGCCCACATCCGCAAGACCGTCGAAAACAATGCGGATCAGGCGGAACGATTGTTCCGTGCGATGGCAGCGGACGGATATGCGGTCACTTCCACCTGGGGAAATTTTCTCTATTGCGACCTGGGCCGGGATGCCAGAAGCTTTGCGGAAAATCTGCGGCGGGAGGGAATTTTGGTGCGGTCTCTCGAGCAATGGGGCGCGCCCGAATCCATCCGCATCACGATAGGCAGACCCGCACAGAACGACGCTCTCTTGCAATCGCTGAAGAAGTTGAAGATCCCTTAGCTGTTCGTCATCGGCAGTTGCGCCGCGCCGTAGAGTCCGGCGTCGCTGCCCAGCAACGCGAGCGTGATAATCGTCTTGGTTGAGACATCCGTCCCCACTGGCGCGGGAGCGCCGGCCCCGCCAGAGAGTGTGGGGTCGGGAGTGGTTGCGGCATACACCAGGGAGCGCCGCCGCAGTTCTTCAAAGATGAAAGGGGAAAATGCTTCCCACGCGCTCGACGCGCCTCCGCCGATTACATACATATTGAGATTGAAGGCGTTGACCAGGTTTGCCAGGCATATGCCCAGCGCTCGTCCCACCCGGCCAAAGATTTTTTTGGCTTCTTCGTCGCCCTGGATGGCCAGGTTGTAAATCGCCTTGGAGCTGAATTCAGGGTCCGTGCTGGCAGCTTTCGCCAGTCCCGGCGCGCGGCCAGAGGCAATCGCCTCCTTCGCCATTCTGACCACCGCCGTGGCCGAGGCATATTGTTCGACGCATCCGCGGTTACCGCAGCCGCATGGAGGACCGTCGGGCTCGACCGTCATGTGACCAAACTCGCCGGCCATTCCAGTCATGCCGTGCCAGATACGCCCCCGAAGCACGATGCCTCCGCCCACGCCGGTGCCGAGAGTCAACATGGCCATGTCTTCCACATCGCGCGCCGCGCCCAGCCATTTCTCGCCGAGGGCGGCGACATTGGCGTCGTTCTCCAGAATCACTCTGGTGCCCAGAAGACGCTCGATTTCGTCGCGCACCGGAGTTTCCGCCCAGCCCGGAAGATTGGGGGACTCCCGCAGCATGCCCGTCTTCAAGTCGATGATGCCGGGCACGCCAATGCCGATCCCCTGCAAAGTGCCGGCGCCGCGATACTTGGCGGCGAGAACGCGGATGGCATCGCACATCTCGCCGATGACGTGGTCCTTGCCCAGCGCGACGCGCGTGCCCAGCGTGACTTTTTCCATCAAGTCGCCTTGCTGGTTGACCGCCGCAATGCGCAGGTTGGTACCGCCGAGATCGACACCGATCGAAAAATTTTGCATAGGCCAGTAGCGTATCAAATTTCAGGTAGAAAACGGCTCAGCGCTGGCGCGGCATCTCGCCCGCAACACCGAGGGCAGGATGCCCTCCGGACAGCCGGCGGGACGCCGGCGCTACTTTTGACACTTGGGACAATAGTGACTGCTGCGGCCTGCAATCACCACCCGCTTGATCGGAGTCTTGCATACCAGGCACGGTTCGCCTTCCCTGCCGTAAACCCGGTGTTGCAGTTGAAAGAATCCTTCTTCACCGTCCGCGTCAACATAATCGGAAACGGAGGAGCCGCCCAGGGCAATGGCTTCCCGCAAGACTTGCTGGACTGCCGGGTAAAGCCGCCGCAGGTCTTCCCGCGTAAGCGAGGAAGCGCGCCGCCGCGGTCGCACCCCGGCGCGGAACAAGCGACTCGTCGGCATAGATATTGCCCACGCCACGTAAGAGTTTCTGGTTAAGCAGCGCGCTCTTGATGGGCGTTTTTCGTCCCTGGAAGAGGCTGACAAAATCGTCCTTCTGGACCTCGAGCGGTTCCGATCCCGAGGCTTCGAAGCCCTGCGCCACACTCAACCGGCCGAAGCGCCGCGGATCGACAAAGCGCAGTTCCCTGCCCGACGCCAGCTTCGCCACCAGATGGGTATGCTTTGCCATTTCGCTGTCCGGTGGGCAGACCAGCATGCGCCCGGTCATCCCGAGGTGAACGATCCATTGGGATTGCGTGGGGCGGGCGCCCTGGCCCGCCTTTTTCCGTGATGACCGACCGCGGCTTCGGTTCCGCCCCCTGGCGGGCGAGAGCGTCCGCCCCACACCAGCTGCGGGTTCCAGATCGAATACGATGTGCTTCCCTACCCGGCGCACGCCTGCGATCCGGCGAGATTCGAGCGTGGCAACGATTTCCGCGGCCGGAGATTTCAGGGGCTCAGGTTTCGATCCCAGCCACACTGATTCGATAATGTCTCCAGTGACCCGGCTGGCCAGGCCGCGGGCAATGGTTTCGACTTCAGGAAGTTCAGGCATGGAAAACAGTCTACAGTCGTCGGTCTTCAGTCGTCAGCCAGGTCCTATGCTGACGACTGACGACTACGTTGCTCATCCACAGTCCGGCGGGTTATCATTGTCGGTACACATCAGCCCTGCAAATCCTTGTAATTCAATGTAGCGCAGTTCACCGTGGGCTTGGAGTGTGTGCGACCCTGCAAATGCGGCCGGGGTGGCCGCGATTTCGGACCACGGAGCTGACTTTGAAGAAGGGCAAGACTGCGGTCATCGTAGGTGCGCAGTGGGGCGACGAGGGCAAGGGCAAGATCGTCGACGTTCTCTCCGAAAATTTCTCGGTCGTGGCCCGTTATGCCGGCGGACACAATGCCGGGCACACCGTCATCATCAACGGCAAGAAATTCATTCTTCAACTGGTGCCCTGCGGGGTGCTTCGCCCCGGCTGCCGCAGCGTGATCGGCAATGGCGTGGTGCTCGATCCCATCGCCTTTCTCAAGGAAGTCGCGGCTTTGCGCGAAACCGGCGTCCGGGTGGATGGCAGCCTGTTCGTCAGCAACCGCGCCCACGTCATCCTGCCTTACCATCGCATGATCGAACTGGCTTCGGAAAATGCTCCGGGGCGGGTAAAGATCGGCACCACTTCGCGCGGCATCGGGCCTGCCTATGAAGACAAAATGGGCCGCCGCGGACTGCGCGTGGCGGACCTGCTCGACCTGAAGCTGCTGCGCACCCACATCGAAAACGCCTGCAACGAAAAAAACATGATCGCGCACGCGTTGTTCAATTCCGAGCCGCTCGATCCGGACAAGATGTATCAGGAATACGCTGACGCTTCGGCCAAAGTTGCGCCGTTCGTGTGCGACACCGCCGCCCTGCTGAATCAGGCGCTGGCTGGACGGCGAGTCCATTCTCTTCGAAGGCGCGCAAGGCACCATGCTCGACATTGATCACGGTACCTATCCGTTCGTGACCTCTTCCAGCGCCACCTCGGGCGGAGCGGTCATTGGAACGGGGGTCGCTCCTACGGCCATTAACGCGGTGATCGGCGTCACTAAAGCCTATTGCACTCGCGTGGGCGGTGGACCGTTTCCATCCGAAGCGTTGGACGCCAGCGGGGACCTGTTGCGGGCGCGGGGCAATGAGTACGGCGCGGTGACCGGGCGCCCCCGGCGCTGCGGCTGGCTCGATTTGCCACTCCTGCGCTACGCTGGCATGATTAATGGGATTTCCTGGCTGGTCGTGACCAAGCTCGATGTGCTGGACGAACTGGCCGAGATTCCGGTCTGCGTCGGTTACAAGATCAATGGCAAGGTGACCGCGGAAATTCCGGCACACGGCAGCGGCTATGACGCCATCGAATGCGTCTACCGCAACATGCCGGGGTGGCGCATTTCCACGCAAGGAGTCACCCACGTGGACAAACTGCCTGCGGCGGCACGCGACTACCTGGATTTTCTGGAGAAGGAGAGCGGCGCCCGCATCGGAATGGTTTCCACCGGGCCGGGGCGCGAGCAGACCCTGTTTGTGGATGGCTTTACCGCCGAACTGAAGGGATTGACTGGACAGAGAACTGAGGCTTCAGCAACAATCTGAAAAAACGGAGCGCATGATGGTTGTCCTGGTGGTGACCTGGATGGCAAAAGTTGGCCGCGAAGCTGAAATGGCCGCAGTCTTTTCCAAGTTGACCGAGGGGTCTCGCAAAGAGCCCGGGTGCGTGATGTATGTGGCGCATCGCCACAAGACTGAATCACGACGCTTTCTGGTCTATGAGCAGTACAAGGACGACGCCGCGCTCGAGGCGCACCGCGCCTCCTCGCATTTTCTGCAATACGCCAAGAAAGAACTTCCAAAACTAGGCGACCGGGTGGAAGGAAATCTGTTCGAACCGCTAGGGTAAAGGGCTCGTGTGGCAGCAGGCGACTCGCCCGCGGTTTCAATCACTTCTGCTTGTCCGCCATCAAGACCCCGCCCGAAGCATAGCTCTCTTTCGACACTTCGTTGAAAGCCACCACGATGGCTTCGCGGCGAGCTCCCGCTTCCTCCACCATCGCGTCCGTAATGCGTTGGGCCAGCTTCCGCTTCTGATCGGTGGTACGGCCGGTCAGCATCGTGACTTGCACTAAGGGCATGGAAATCGCTCCTGGCTATTGGCTCAAAACTACTGCGCCAGTTCGTATCCCGCAAAAAAGAAACTCAGCTCGAAGCGGGCGGTATCGTCCGCATCCGAGCCGTGGATGGCATTGTTCTCGATGCTGGTGGCCCACTTCTTGCGAATGGTGCCTTCCTCGGCGTTGGCCGGGTTGGTCGCGCCCATGAGCTTGCGCAAATCCGCGATCGCGTTTTCTTTTTCCAGGGCCAGCACAACAATCGGCCCGCTGGACATGAAATCAGTCAGCGAACTGAAGAACGGCCGGCTGGCGTGCACCGCGTAGAACTGCTCCGCCTGATGCTTGGATATTTCGAGCATCTTCATGCACAGAATCTGAAAGCCATTCTTCTCGAATTGCTCGATGATGTCGCCGACGGCCTGCCTGCGGACGGCATCAGGCTTAACGATGGTCAAAGTGCGTTGCAGTGTTTTCATTGGTGGTTGATCATTCCTTAATCGCTGGTATTACTGAGAACCGGGAACTCATATCTGGAAACTGGGGTCCTAAACTTTCACACCCATCACCGCCGCCACAGTCTCGCCAATCTCCGCCGGCGATTTCGCTACACGGATTCCCGCCGCTTCCATGGCCTTGATCTTTTCTGCGGCAGTTCCCTTGCCCCCGGAAATGATCGCGCCCGCGTGGCCCATGCGGCGTCCCGGCGGGGCAGTCTGTCCGGCGATGAAGCCGACTACAGGCTTTTTCATGTGCATCTTCACGTACTCCGCCGCGGTTTCCTCGGCGTTGCCGCCGATTTCTCCGATCATCACAACGGCTTCAGTCTGAGGATCGCGATTGAACAGCTCGAGCGCGTCCAGAAAGTTGGTGCCGATGATGGGATCGCCGCCAATCCCGATGGCGGTCGATTGTCCGATCCCGCGGGTGGTGAGCTGATAGACAGCTTCGTACGTCAGCGTGCCGGACCGCGAAACGATACCCACCGAACCCTCTTTGTGGATGCGGGCGGGCATGATGCCAATCTTGCAGTGGCCCGGCGAAATGATGCCCGGGCAATTGGGTCCGATCAGGCGCGAGCGTCGGTTTTGCAGAAACTCCCAGGCGCGAACCATGTCCAGCGTCGGGATGCCTTCCGTGATGCAGACAATCAGTTCGATCTCGGCATCGGCCGCCTCCATGATCGCATCCGCGGCAAACGGTGGCGGAACAAAGATCACGGACGTATCCGCCGCAGTCTGGCTCACCGCTTCCTGCACCGTGTTGAAGATCGGCCAACCTTCGTGCGTCGTGCCGCCCTTGCCCGGGGTCACGCCGCCGACAATCTGCGTTCCATACTCCGCGCAAGCTTTAGCGTGGAATGTGCCTTCCCGCCCGGTAAGTCCCTGCACGATCACCCGCGTCGATTTGTTAACCAGAATGCTCATGAATTCGTCTCTGCTCCCAACCCGGTTGTCATCCTGAGCGGAGCCGAGTCATTCGCTTGCGAATGGCTCGACGGAGTCGAAGGACCCCTACCGTCTCCAAGCAGCCGTGTACTATGCGGTTCGCGCTGCCGCCACTACCTTTTCCGCCGCATCCCTCATCGTTTCCGCCACAATAAAATTCAGTCCCGACTGCTTCAGAATCTCTCGCCCCGCTTCGACGTTCGTGCCTTCGAGCCGGAGCACGATGGGAAGCTGAATGTGGGTCTTTCGCGCGGCCTCGACCACGCCGGTCGCCAGCGTATCCACGCGAAGAATGCCGCCGAAAATATTGATCAGCACCGCCTTCACATTCTTGTCGCTGAGCAGGATTTCAAAGGCATGCGTGACCTGTTCGGCGTTGGCTCCGCCGCCCACATCGAGAAAATTGGCCGGCATGCCGCCGGCGTACTTGATGATGTCCATGGTCGCCATGGCCAGGCCCGCACCGTTGACCATGCAGCCCACATTCCCGTCCAGCTTGATGTAGTTCAAGCTGTACTTCGAGGCCTCGACCTCCAGCGGATCTTCCTCGGTAACGTCGCGCAGCTCGCGCAGCTCCGGGTGCCGGAACATGGTGTTGTCATCGAAATTCATCTTGGCATCGAGGGCGAACAGCCGGCCATCGGTGCAGGTGATGAACGGATTGATCTCCATCAATGAAGAATCGGTCTCTTCGAAAGCCTGGTACAGGCCGGTCATGAACTGGACCGCCTGATTGATCTGCGCCGCCTTCAGCCCCAGCGCGAATGCGATCTTGCGCGCCTGAAATGCTTCCAGGCCCATGCCCGGATCGATGTATTCCTTGAGAATGGCCGCGGGGTTCTCCGCCGCCACCTGCTCGATTTCCATCCCGCCCGCAGCCGACGCCATGAACACTGGCCTCGCCTGGGCGCGATCGATCACGATCCCCAGATACAGTTCCTTCTCGATCGGCAGCGTCTCTTCAATCAGCAGCCGCCGGACCACCCGGCCTTCAGGCCCGGTCTGATGCGTGACCAGAGTCATGCCGAGGATCTTGCCCGCCAGCTCGGCGGCTTCTGCGACCGATTTCGCGATCTTGACGCCGCCGCCCTTGCCGCGCCCGCCGGCATGGATCTGGGCTTTGACCACCACCCCCGTCGCTCCCGCTTCGAAAAGCCTGCGGGCGGCAGCCTCTGCCGCTTCCCGGCTCTCGACCATTTCCCCGCGCGGCACCGCGACCCCGTACTTCTTCAGGATATTCTTGGCCTGGTACTCATGAATTTTCATAAATGATTCCCGACTAGACCGATCGGCACAACCTGGCTTGCGGTTCAGGGCAGCAGTTCAACCCTTGATTTTATAGAAGCGCTCCCGATAGGGCAAACGTCCAAACCATAAACCACCAAGGACACGAAGGTCCACGAAGGGTCCAAGGATCTCCTTGGTGCACCTTCGTGTCCTTGGTGGTTTATGGTTTGCAGATTAACCCGCAACCTGGAATGCTACTCTTATAGCCGGTCCCATGATCACGGAAGCCCTGCAGCGCATTGCCAATGAACGAGCATCCCTCACCCGCGAAGAAGCGCGCGCGGTCATGACGGAAGTGTTCTCCGGAAGCGCCACCGACGCCCAGATTGCCGCCCTGCTGGTCGCGCTGCACATGAAGGGCGAGACGGTGGAGGAGATCGTGGGCTTCGCCGAGGCCATCCGGGCTGCCGCCGAACCGCTGCCGCTGCACGAAATCTCGACCCTCTCCGTCAGCGGCACTGGACGGGATGCGCTGGTAGACACCTGCGGCACCGGCGGAGACGCTCACGGCACTTTCAATATTTCCACCGCCAGCGCCTTCGTGGTGGCCGGTGCTGGCGTGCGCGTGGCCAAGCACGGCAACCGCAGTTTGAGCTCCCAATGCGGCTCCGCCGACGTGATGGAGGCCCTGGGCGTAAAGATCAGCCTGCCCACCGCAGTCTTGGCTACCTGTCTCGAAGAAGTTGGCATTGTATTTCTGTTCGCGCCGGCCATGCATTCGGCGATGAAGTATGTGCAGCCCGCCCGGCGCGAGCTTCGCCTGCGGACAATCTTCAACCTGCTGGGACCGCTCACCAATCCGGCGCAAGCCTCCGCGCAGGTGGTGGGCGTGTATTCCCTCGACCTGGTCGAAAAAGTGGCTGAGGCGCTCAGCATGTTGGGCGCCCACCGCGCCCTGGTGGTCCATGGCCTGGACGGCCTGGACGAAATCACGATTACCGGACCAACCCGCATCGCCGAAGTTCGCGACGGAAACGTCCGCACCTATGAGGTCACGCCGGAAGAATTCGGAATCAAGCGCGCCCGGCTCGAAGATATTTCCGGGGGCGACGCCGCGGCGAACGCCGCCATTATTCGCGAGATTCTTGCGGGAAAGAGGTCTCCGCGGCGGGACGTAGTCCTGCTGAACGCAGCCGCCGCCCTGGTCGCAGCCGGCAAAGCTGAACACCTGGGTGATGCATTGCCGCTGGCGGCGCGGTCCATCGATTCCGGCGCGGCCGTCGCGAAACTGGATGCGCTGGTGCAGTTCACCAGCACATACATGTAAAATGGACCAGGCGTCGGACTTCAGACTTCAGACCCCGGCTTCAGTTCGCCGAGGACCGAGGTCTGACGTCCGAAGTCCGCCCTTTCGCTTCCTTCTTCAGTCTTTCAATCTGCTCCAGGTGGCTCGTCCCGTGGACTGCCATTCTTTCGATCAGCTGGGCCACGGTAAAGTTCTCTTTGGTTTCGGGATGATAGGCCGACTTGCTGAGGTCTGCGGGTTTGAGGCGCTGCAGCAGGCGAAGGTTCGAATGGCGATTGAGCCCGTAGAGAGCCACCAGCTCGGCGGGCGGAGTCTCCAGGCAGCCCAGGTTTTGGGCCCAGTCGTTCTGGTCCATCGGCGCAATGTTCGGCTTCTTGTCCGCGAGCATCTGGCGCAGGCGGTAGGCGTATACAATCTCGATGTCGGCAAGATGACCGAGTATCTCCTGGATACACCACTTGTCCGGCGCCGGTTTGTAACGCAACACTTTCTCCGGCAGGCCCGACACCGCCGCCGCAACCTGTTTCGGACTTTTTTCCGCCGCCTCGAGGTGCTTTTTCAGTTCGCTTTCCGTCACAGAAAACTCCATCATTTACGGATTGGCAATTATTTCACTTCCACTTTCTCCATCCACTCCGCCACCTGCACGTTCCAGCCTAACTCTTTCGTCATCGTGTCACGCAGCAGGGACGACGCAGCGGGCTCGCCATGCACCAGGTAGGTGGTCGCTGGCTTTTGGGTGAAGGTTCGCAACCACTCCAGCAGTTCCGGGGTATCGGCGTGGTCGCTGAATTGTTCGAGCGTCGCTATTTCCGCCCGGATGGGCACAGTATCGCTAAAGATGCGCACTTCCGGCGCGCCACTCTTGATGATGGCTCCCCGCGTCCCCGGCGCCTGGAAACCGATGAATATCACCGTATTCTTCGGGTCGGGCAGCCGCTGCATCAGGTGGTGCAGGATGCGTCCGCCGGTCACCATGCCACTCGAGGAAACGATGATGGCGGGAAAGTTTGTGGCATTGATTTTCTTCGAGTCTTCGATGGTCAAGGCGAAAGTAAAACCCGGCCACTGCAAAGGCGAGCCGTATTGTTTGATCAGCCGGCAAGTTTCGTCGCTGCACTCTTCCGAGTGTTTCAGGAAAACTTCGACGGCTTTGATCGCCATGGGGCTGTCGCAATAAACCGGAATACGGGGAATCTGACCGGATTCCATCAGTTCCTTAATCATGAACAGAAACTTCTGGGTGCGTTCGACGGCAAATGCGGGCACAATCACGCTGCCGCCGCGCTGCACCGTGCGGCGAATGATCGCGGCTAATTCGGGCCGGGGATCGTCCGTGGGGTGCTGCCGGTTCCCGTAGGTTGATTCCATGACCAGAATGTCGGCGGCCTCGCCTTCGGTCGGTCCCGTACGCACGACTTTGCCGGGTGCGCTGTTCTGGTCCCGGACGCGGCCAATATCTCCACTGAACAGGAGCTTTTTCACCTGGCCCTGCAGGTTAAGCGTCAGCTCCACCATCGCCGATCCCAGGATGTGGGCCGCGGGGACAAAACGAAAGGAAACTTCGGGCGAAAGTTGCCTGGTCTCCTCAAACTGCACCGGACGGAAATGCTGCAGTGAATCTTCCGCTTCCGCAAGGGTGTAGAGAGGCAAGGCAGGGTCGTGCTTCGACTTCTTGTGCCGGTTGTAGAACCGGGCATCTTCTTCCTGCAGATGTCCGGAATCAGGAAGGATGATGCCGCACAAATCAATGGTGGAGGGCGTCGCATAAACCGGGCCCCGGAAGCCATCCCGGACCAGACGCGGGATCCAGCCGCAGTGATCGAGGTGAGCGTGGGTCAGAACCACCGCATCAATGCCGGACGCCGGCACCGGCGTGGGCTGCCAGTTGCGCAGCCGCCACTCCTTCGCGCCCTGGAACATGCCGCAATCGATGAGGACCTGAAAGCCGTTGTTGCCATCAGGATTTGCACTGGTGTTGACCAGGTGCTTGGATCCGGTCACGGTACCGGCCGCGCCGAGAAACTGGATGTAGGCCAAGAGTCATCCTCCACGGAAGAGCGATTTCAGATTGCAGATTGCAGATTGTAAAGTAGCGCCGGCGTCCCGCCGGCTGTCGCGGGGGCGTCCCGCCCGCGCTTCTCAATGCCGCCGTGCCCTTAAATCATCAATCTACAATCTGAAATCTTCAATTTCTTTTTGCCGGAGCGTCAATCTTCTGCACATTGTTGCTCATGTCGCTCTCCGGCACGCTGCCATCGTTTACCACAATTTCCCGGGGAGCGGAAATGGCCTCCATGCGGAGAATGGCTTTCGATCGTCCGCGTACCAGGAGCCGCTTCGTAACCTGGCCTTCTTCCATCTTGAGTATGAGTGGAACCTCGGCCGCCGCGTTCCCCAGGTTCTCGACTGTAACCGTGACCACGTGGGCATTCCCTGACGCCTCCCACGGATAGACCGCTGCCACCTCGAAATCCGGCAGACCGCGGTCGCGATACACCCAGTCATCGAAAAACCATCCCAGGTCGCTCCTGGTTTGCGCTTCAATCAAATGCTGCATGTAGGCCGGCGTCGTGTCCGCCTCGGGACGATATGCAGCCAGCGCCTTCTTCAGCGCGTCGTCGCCGACCATGTCGCGCAGCATCCACCAGACATAAAGCGCCTTGCTGCGGTAGAGGTCTTCGATGCTGGTGTTGACCAGCGATTCGCCGGCTCCCGGATTCCGGCCGCGCTCTGCCGCCAGCGCTTTTTCCGCTTCCGCCAGCGCAGTACGGTGCAGGCCCATGAAGTCCAGCGCCGCCTGGCGGCCGCTCTCCTGTTCGCGATAGACGGCCTGGGCAAAATGGGCCAGCCCTTCGTAGATCCACGGCCGGGGAGAGAAGAATGCGGCATGCGTGAGCTGGTGAACCGCCGTGAGCTGGGCCAGTTTTGCGTCGCCGTTCAGAGGCGTAAGCAGCATGCTTCCACTCTCGTACGGGGCCGCCTCAGGATCGCTCAACTCCAGCACTTCCGCTTTAACCTCGGCTCGTCCTTTCGGCAAGCCAAACCACTCGGTGACGAATGGAACTGCCAGGCGCACCGCCAACGCATAGGTCTGGGCAGCAGGCTTATGGTCGGGCAGATAGGAAATATTCACCGAAGGCTCGTCCAGAGTGTCGTAGGCGCCGATCACGAACAGCGGAACGGTCTCGCCCAGAGGTTGAAACGCGCACTGGTTCACATTTTCGTACGCCGCGCCCATCTGTTCGTAGGATCGCAAGCCCCCCGCCTCCCCATTGCAGAGCAGGGTTGGAGGCGTTCCCTCTCCCGACTGACTCAGCTTGATTTTCAGCTGCGCTTGCAGTTCGCGTTTCTTCCATCTCGCGACGGTTTCGAAAACGCTGTTGCCTTCCGACAGGTTGGCCGACACGGTCGCGACCGGATACCAGGCCACGTATCCGATGCCGCGCACGGCGGTGAACGATTTGTCGATCTGGTCCCAGTCGCTGTGCCGGGCCACGTTCGCCGGCACTCCAATTCGTGTCAGCCGGGTGGCGTCGAA
The DNA here is from genome assembly GCA_963734455.1 of Terriglobia bacterium. Classification (GTDB taxonomy): domain Bacteria; phylum Acidobacteriota; class Terriglobia; order Terriglobales; family Acidobacteriaceae; genus JAIQFF01. Next base: position 638,849 of record CAVTHC010000003.1, on the reverse strand, counting down.
CGGGACGATTCCCTCGTATCCGATATCCAACTCCACCACGCCTTTCGGCGGGACCGCGCTGGGCAAAGTCACAATCGCTTCCGAAAGCGCCCCGGTGTGATCAATGTCCGACGTGTAGGGCTGAGAGACGAACTGAGCCGGCTGGCCTTCGAGCCGGATCGATTTCCAATCCAGGCTGGAGGAAATCTGCAGTGGCAGGTTTTTCTGCGGAGCGGCGGAGTCGTTCCGCAAAGTGATCTTCCCCCGCACCGCCAGCCGCTGTTGTTCAGGTTCTATGCGGACGTCCAGGTTGTAGCTGGTGAAGGTGAAAGCTTCACGATCAAGGGCTCGAGCCTGAATTATCAAACCAACGAGGACGCAGAGGACCCCGAGGACCTTCATTTCGCCTTCGCAGCCTTTATCCTGCGCTGGCGCACGATTTCGTACAACATGACTCCGGCCGCCACCGACACATTCAGCGACGGCACTTTCCCCAGCATGGGAATGGAGACCAGGAAGTCGCATTTCCGCGCGACCAGATCGTGCACCCCCTTGCCTTCGGAGCCCAGCACGATGGCGCAATCCATGTTGTAGTCCAGGGCGTCGTAATTCTGGGTGCCGCGCTCGTCCAGCCCGACGATCCACAAATGCTTTTCTTTCAGCTCTTCCAGCGTGCGGGCAATGTTGGTCACCTTGGCGATGGGAAGGTGCTCGCTGGCTCCGGCCGACGCCTTGATCACGGTCGCGGTCACCCCGGCCGCGCGACGCTCCGGGATCACCACTCCGTCGGCCCCGGAAGCGTCGGCGGTACGAAGAATCGCGCCCAGGTTGTGAGGATCTTCGATTCCATCCAGCACCACCAGCAGCGAATGTTGCCCGCGCTTGGCCGCGATCACGTCATCCAGATCGTTGTACTGCTTGCCCGAGGTGATGGCCACCACGCCCTGGTGGGCATTGTTCCCCGCCATGCGGTCAAGCTCGACCCGAGGCAGGAACCGAACGGCGACACCGTTTCGCCGGCATTCGTCCACCACGCGCTGCAAGCGCAGGTCGTGACGCTCTTTCAATACGCCCACCCACTCGAACGATCGCCCCCGCGCCTTCAGCGCTTCGGCAACGGCATTGATCCCATAGATGTAATTCATCGATATGTAAGTTTACCCGACAGCGGGAGGCGGACGTCGGACTTCGGGCGTCAGACCTCGGCCGAACGGGTCCGAGGTCCGGTTGTAGCGCTTTCAACCCCCACTCGCTATACTTTTGACTGCACCGCTTTAGGAGATGGAATGTCTCTGTCCGCAGTCATCGTGGACGATGAACAGCTTGCCCGTGACGAACTTGCCTTCCTGCTGAAAGATGTCGGGGACGTGGACGTCGTGGCCCAGGGCAAGAACGGGGTCGAAGGCGTAAACCTTATCCGCGAGCACAATCCCGACCTGGTCTTTCTCGACGTGCAGATGCCCGGCCTCGATGGCTTTGGCGTCATCAAGAAACTGCTCGACAAGAAAGTCGTCCTGCCCAAGATCGTTTTCGCGACCGCCTTTGATCAGTATGCGGTGAAGGCATTCGAAGTGAACGCCGTGGATTATCTGCTCAAGCCTTTCGACAAGAAGCGGGTGGCGCAGTCGGTGCAGAGAGTGCGCGCCAAGATGGAATCGGGCAACACTTCATCGGACAAGCTGGAGACGCTGGTCCGCATGCTGGAGTCGCAGAAACCGCAAGCGTCCAAGATTCTGATCAAGTCCAGCGGCCGCCTCTTTCTGGTCAATCAGAAAGATATCGGCTTCGCCTCCATCGAGGAAGGCGTGATCACGGTGGTGACCAGCGGAGTGAACGGCATCGAGGGCCAATCCAACTGCCGTACTTTGGAAGAGCTGCTGGACAGTCTAGATCCCAATCTTTTCTGGCGGGCCCACCGCTCCTACCTGGTGAATATCAACCGCATCAAGGAAGTCGTTCCCTGGTTCAAGAGTTCTTATCAGCTGCGCATGGACGACAAGAAGCAGACTGAAATTCCCGTCAGCCGGGCCCAGACCAAACGCCTGCGCGAACTCTTCGGCCTGTAGAAGCAATTTCAGATTGTTGATTTCAGATTGCAGACTGTTGAACCCGGCGCCCTGCCCTGCTCAACCAGATGGGTTCAATCTTCAATCTGCAATCTGCAATTGCAAACGGGGGGAGGCGGCCGGCTGGGAGGCCGCGGCCGCCTTTTGGGCTGCCATCGACTGCTACGCAGCCAGCGCTTCCAGAGCTGTTCGATTGCGAATCACCAAAGTCGATCCCTCCAGACGGATTAATTCCTTCTTCTTGAGTTCACTGAGCAGGCGGGTAACCGTCTCCCGCGAGGAGCCGATCATCTGGGCGATTTCTTCGTGGGTCATGCTGGAGCGAATGCGAATTTCCCGACCCGATATGTCCATCTCATGCCCGCCGCTCCAGGAAAGCAGCAGGCGGGCCAGCTTGCCCGCGGATGAACGCGCCAGCACCAATTCGTGGATGTCCCGGTAAGCCGACTGAAATTCCCGGCTCAGCGCCTGCGCCGAGTGCAGCCCCAGCTCTCCGTACTTGTCGAGCAGCTTCATCAAGGCGGGACGGTCGATGAAGTTCACCTGGCACGGCCCCACTGTTTCCGCCGTGACTTCGTAGGGCGTCCCGGAAATTACCGCGCTCAGGCCCAGCGCCTCGCCCGGCTCGGCCATTTTCAGGATGAGCACTTTGCCGTCACGCGAAGTGGTTGAGAGTTTGACCTTGCCCGAGCAAAGCACCTGGATGCCTCGAGGAGTCTGGCCTTCCACGAACAGGATCGCGGCCCCGGGATAAGTGCTCAGATGGCTGGCCGCGCTGAAGGATTTCAGCACATCAGGAGACAGGCCGCAGAACCACTTGTCTCTCCTCAGCTTGCAGCTGACACAATTCTCGATAATATCCAGTCCGTAGGGCGTGTTCATCATAGCCACCACCTCGCCGACCTCGGCAGTCCGGCTTCGTGCCGCAAGGGCGTCTTGGGCGGAGCGTCGACGGCGGATACCGCGGCCCGTGGCGGCCGGATATTTTCTGGCAGTGCGAGCAAGGCGGCCGCGATCCGCGCATCCTGCCCTGATGACCTGAGACACCGGACAAGTTCCCATCCGGCGGTGGTATTTGAGCGCTTGCGCCATGACAGGCCGCAGGCGAACAGGTACAGGGGATCGATACACTGCTCAATGGGACGGTTCGAAGGGACCCGGTTGCGGGGCGTTTCCACTCCTATGGCAACTCCCCGGCGTCCCGCTTCCTGGTAGCGCCGGGCTTTGCTTCGGAAGACAACGGATCGGATGAGCCCGGTAAGGGGGAGGGCTCGCGTTCGGGTCGTTCGGTTCGGTTGCGGGTTGCGCTCTGAAAGCAACACTTCGATCCTCATCTCCCGGCGTGCAACAGCTCATAAGCCAGCTGATCGTGGCAACCTCGCATGTTTTCATTGGATTTCGCTTGGCACCTACGGGTGAGTGCCGGACGCGATCTTCATGGCAGTTGGCGTGCCAAACTTCGCTCTGCACCAAAGTTGAAGCAAATACACGCTAATGCATGAAAGGAGAATGGCTACGGACAGACTGGAAGGGCGTTCGTGATGCCGATGCTTCGGCAGTGTGCCGATACATCGTCGTTTATGGCTGGAACCGTCATTCGTATTCCTGGCGGGAAATCCCCATTTTCAAGATCCTGGATTGGAGCGTGGTGCGTTTCATCCCCAGCCTCACTGCGGCTCCCCGTGGACCGGCGATCACTCCGCCGGTATCGCGCAGGACCCGGATGATGTATTGCCGCTCCAGGCTTTCTAGTGTGCCGTCGCTGTCCAGGCCTTCGTGGCCAGTTCTCAGCTCGACCAAGGGAGCGTTGAGGACCCGGCCAGCGGTGAGGATGACGGACCGCTCCATCAGGTTCTCCAGTTCGCGTACATTGCCGGGCCATTCCCAATTAACCAGGGCGCTCATGGTGGCGCTGGGAATGACCTCAATCTGCTTGTTCATGCTGCGGGCAAATTTCTGCACGAAATGCCGCACCAGCGCGGGAATATCCGTCTTCCTTTCGCTCAAAGACGGCATCCGGATGGGAAACACGTTCAGCCGGTAGTACAGGTCGCTGCGAAAATCTTTTTCCGCGACCGCGTGGGCCAGATCGCGGTTGGTGGCGGCAATCAGGCGAATGTCGACCTTGATGGTGCGGGTGCTGCCCAGGCGTTCGAATTCCTGGTCCTGCAGGACGCGCAGCAGCTTCGGTTGCAGCTCCAGCGGAATATCGCCCACCTCATCCAGGAACAAACTTCCTTTGTCGGCCAGCTCGAGGCGTCCGACTTTCTGGCTGATGGCCCCGGTGAAAGCGCCCTTCTCATGCCCAAAGAGTTCGCTTTCCAGCAGGCCGGTGGGAATGGCGGCGCAGTTCAATTTGACGAATACCCGGTCTTTGCGGGAACTCATGCGGTGAATGGCCCGCGCGATCAGTTCCTTGCCGGTTCCCGTATCGCCAAGAATCAATACGGTCGCGTCGCTGGGTGCGACCGTTCTGGCCTGGGACAGCACCCGTTTCAGCGCCGGGCTTTCTCCCACAATCTCTTCAAAGTTGAGTTCGGAACGGATTTCCTCTTCGAGATAGAGTTTCTCGCTGGCCAGCTTTTCCGTAAGTTGCGCAATCTCGCGATAGGAGCGGGCATTGTCCAGCGCTACCGCCACCTGCGCCGCCACCTGCTGGAGAAAACCGATATCGGGTGGGGCAAAAGCGTTCGCCTCCCGGCTGGCGAGATTCAGAGTACCAAGCTCGCCTTTGCGGGTGGTCAGGGGAATACAGCAGAGCGACTCGATGCCGTGTTCCAGCATCTGGCTGACGTAGTTAGACTGAATTCCCAGCAAATCTTCCCGGTTGAAAATCTTGGTCTCCCGTTCCAGCAAGGCTCGTCCCGCCGGAGTGTCTTTTACCGGCAGCGTCGTATCGATGCCCGCCAGTCCCTCGGTCAAGGGAGAATCCAGCGGATAGAACGACAGGGAGTGGGCGGCTTCATCGTACACAGCGACGCTGGCATAGTCGTAGCGGATCATGCGGCGCATGAACCCTGAAATGGCGGGAAATAGTTTTTGCAGGTCGCGGTTGGTGACCAGCGTGTTGTTCACCTCGAGCAGCACGTGCAGTCTCTCTTTTTCACGTACCAGGGCCTCGCGCGTCATGGCGTTCTCCACCGCCACAGCGACCAGTTTGGCCACCCGGGGCAGCAGGCGCATGTCCTTTTCGCCATAGGCATGGGTGTGAGAACTGCCCAGGCCCAGCGTGCCCAAACGCTTTTGCGCGGTGGTCAATGGCAACCAGCAGTACGAGCGCAATCCTCTCTCGCGCAGCATGCTCAGCACCGGGGAGAATCGTGAGTCCGCCGCCAGGTCGGGCACAACCAGCGCTTGTTGGTTCTGCCAGGCCCACCCCGACGGCGATTCATTCACCGCCCTCTCGGCTTCCATCGCGGAGAGCACATTCTTCTCCCAGAAGTGACCGCGCATCACATTTTTTACGGGATCGTAAAGGGCGAAGTGGCCGGCGTCAGCTGCCGCTACGTGGCCCAGGCGTTGAGCCAGCGCGGCAAACAGTTCTGGCAGATTGTGGTGGTGAACCACAAGATCCGCCATCTCGAGCAGAGCTTCGTAACGCCGGAGATCGGCGTCAGAATCGAAATGACTTTCTGCACTCAATTTGCGCGAGCCCCAACTTCTCCCCCTCGGCAAACGCGGGAATTATAGAGCCCGCGGGTCGTCCTCAACCGAATTATTTTGTGGGTTGTTCCATTTCCGGAACAAAGCGCGGTTCAAGACTCTCGAATTCTGAGTGCGCGGCATTCAGGTTTTCAGAACAAGCTGGGATCGCCAGGGCGCCGGCCTCAGAGCAAGCCCGAGACGTGCGGCGCCTGGGTGGATTGTTGCATTCGGGTGATGTGCCCGGCTAACGCGCTGAGACTCTCGTACCGGTCGGCCAATCTCCCATAGGAAAGCCGGGCTTCAGGAAACACTATGCGGAGATACAGCTTGGCGCCGGAGATCAGGGCGTAGGCGCGCAGCCGCAATGCGCTGTCGATCAACTGTTTGCCCGCCTGCGTAATCTGAGCGTCGGAGCTTTTGCTGGCAGCCTCGCCGATACGCAGCAGGAAAGCCGCATTGTGGGCGGTGTTCTGAACATACTCGAGGGCGGCACGCATCCGTTCCCGCTGCAGGGCACGAAATTGCCGCGGAGCGAGGTTAACACGCAGGAAGTCCTCTTCTCCCGGGTCCACAAGATTTCTGAAAGCCTCGAGGTCAACCGGCCGGGTGCGTCCCGCCAAATCTTCCATGCGATGCACGGAGGAGTTGTGCCCCCCTTCCAGGTAGAGGAGCAGAAGCAGAATCGCCAGCGCTGCGAAAATCAGAGTGAAGGAGAGAATCATTGCAGTAACAGACGTTGCAGTTCAGCGTTCCACTGCTCCAGGTTGTGTTCCGGCAACTCCTGCACGGTTCGATGCAGCCTTTCCGGCGCCAGAGCATACACCAGCCAGATCAGGACACAGCAGTGATAGGTCGCCATGGTGACAAAGTCGAAGGCGTAACCGGCCACGTACCCGGTCCAAACCCGCATGGTCTCCGTCGCCAGATCGACGCTGGCCAAAATTCCCAGGCCTAGTCCAATGCCATAAGCGAAGCTGCGCCAGGAAAGACGAAAATAGGAGGAGAACCCCACCAAAACCAGCAACAGGCCGCTCTGCACCACACTCACGCCCAGATCCAGCAGGTGAACGCGGGAGAGCAGATGGAGCGGGTGGCCCTGAGGAGCACGGGCCACGACCGCGACCGCGGTCAACAGCAGAACCGCAGCGGCAGCCCGGAAAACGATCCGCCCCAGCCGTCTGATCCCGGGGTACTTCTCAAACACGCCGGAGGCAATTTCACGGATGATGGCGAAACGCAGAGTGACATCAATGGCCAGGCCCGCCCAGTACGCATACCAGTAATGGACAGGGGACACCGCCGCGCTGTGATCCAGAATAAAAAGGGTCCCTTCCTCCAACGGCTGGAATAGGGTATAGGCGAAGAACACGGGAAACTGGCGAAACCAGCCTCGCCGGTACATGACAATGGCGATCGGAATCTGGAGCGCATGGGGTGCGAGCCACAGGTAATGCCACAGGAATGAGTGCGGGTACATGGCGGATGGCGGGAACTATATCCCGTTTCACGATCACCCGCAAACCCATTCCGTGTTGGACAATAGAAGTCCGCACCCCCGGGTCAGACCCGAGGCTTTGCCCTGCCGTCGATCTTCCTCTTGTTGCCAGCCGGGCTTAGCCGGGCCGGTTTTGCTTCATGGTTTGCAGACCTGTCCCGGCGGACATTGCGGTCTCGGACCTCCATCCGCCTTCACCGGGTTTGAGTTTGAAAGTGCGCCAACCAGCAACAGGCTGCCGACGAGTAAGAGCAGGAATCTTTTCACGATGGAACTCCTTTTCGAGTGGATTGGGAAGTTCAACCGTGGTAACGTCGGCTCTAATTGGTGGTTTTTTTCACAAAATCGAAACCCGTGCGGTTTTCTGAAATCAGGAAAATGGCGCTGAAATCAGCTCTCGAGGACTTGTTGGGAACCACGCTTGCTGGGGTGTCTGGAATTGCCGGAAAGGTTGAGTATGTCGCCAGCTTGCGCGATACGGCGTCAGGTTCTTATTCGCACTGGGGGCTGGCCCGGGCTTACGGAGAAACCGCGGCGCAGCAGGCCCTGGCGGAAGCGCATCGCCTGATGTTTCTCAAACTGCTGCGCACTCCCCTGCGGGCCTTGCGCGACGACGTAATCATTTCGAGCGGGGCGTTACAGATGACTGCAGCGGAGTATTTGGAACGGCTTCGCGGCCGCGGGCAGGCGTTGCTGCCATCCGACCTGGGCGGTGGGTCCGCCCGGCATTTCAGTTCAGTGCTGCAGGCGCTTTCGGTTCTGGTTTCGGCCCCGTCGAAGAATCCGTCGGAACCCATTCCCCCAGCTTGAGGGCAACGCCCACCACCTGACCGATGACTTCCGCTTCCTGCGGATGGCGCAACATCCGGACCGGCACGGGCGAGAGCGGATGCGGTTGCAGGATAATCTGCTCGCCTTTCAGACTGCACCAGCAGCAGGTGTAGCCTTCGCGCATCTCTACAAAGTAGATGGGACGCTCCAGTTCGGAGCGCCAGATTCCGGGCACGATCTTGTTTTTGCTTTCGTCCACCTGCAAAAACGTGCCCGGCGGCAACAGGGGATACATGGTGAAATCCTCGCTGCCGATGTAGCCATACATGTACTTGTCATTGCTCAGGTTGGCCAGGTACGCCAGCGGCACCAATCCCCACTGCTCGACGATGCGGCTCAGGTTGGCGCTGCGACGGGGATCGAACGCGGGATCGAGCCGCGTGGGTATCGCGACCGAGGCGGAACCCAGCGAAGTTTCTTCGAAATGCGACTTGGGCGGAAGACTCAGCTGCAAATCAGCCGCCGACAGACTCAGATCAATCCCGTACCAAGCCAGAATTTCACGCAGATCGCAGCGATAAATGACGGACAGCGAGTAGAGGCGGAAGACGCTGGGAACCAGTCCTTTGGTTTCGATGTCGGACAAACGGCTGGGGCAAAGCTCGAATTCATCGTTGCCGTGCCGTTCCGCGATGCGAATGCTGGCGCTTTCCACTTCACGCATGGTGAGGCCAAGGCGTTCGCGTACACCTCGTAGGTTCAGTCCAGCGGCCAGGATGGCAATTCGACTTTCAGGAGCCTGCATCAGGAACGCTCCGGATTCCCCCGGTTACGGCTATTGGATTCGAGGCCTGAATCCGAGGATCAAACCCCGAGAGTGGATTGCGGTCGCTGCGATCCGCCCGTTATCGATCATGCCCGGTGACGGCAGCGTCTGGCAGCGAACAATAAACCAAAGTTTACTAGCTTGCAAAGGACTTTTATCCCAGCTCAAAATTGTGATCCTGTGGATCGGTTCTTCGACCGGCCGATGATATCCGGGCCAGCACTCTGCGGCAGCACATCCATGGTTTTAGCCGTCCCGAATTTTCACGCGGGGCGTCTATAATTGGGTCATGGCGCGTGGCTGGGAGAGCAAGTCGGTGGAGGAACAGCAGTCGGCCGCAACCGCACAGGTCGAATCGAAACAACAACTTACGCCGGAACAGGCAGCTCGCAGGCAGGCTCGGGAGGCGATTGAACTGTCCCGCCGGAGCGTCCTGCAGCAACTCCAGGCGGTGGCCAAGCCTCGGCACCGGCAAATGCTTGAAATCGCCCTGGCAGAATTGGACGAGCGGCTGGCACGTCTGGGCTAGGTCTACGGATTAGTTGAGGGCGAATGTTTCTCCAGTATAATGGTTGCAATCCCCCATGAAAGCTTACGTATACGTGTCGCTCAAGAAGAGCGTTCTGGATCCGCAGGGAAAAACCATCCAGGGCGCGCTCAAGAAGATGGGATGCAAGGGGTTGGAAGAGGTTCGCCAGGGCAAATATTTCGAGCTCACCCTCGACGGCGGACTGAACCGGAGCGAAGTTGAGGCGGAAGTGACCCGCATCGCCCGCGACGTTCTGACCAATCCGGTGATTGAAGAGTTTCGTTTCTCCCTCGAAGAATGAACGACGACTGGCCGAATTCCCCGGTTCGGTGAGGCAGAGTTTTCCTGCTGCGGCAGGTAGATTGCGGAAGGTGAAGTAAGCCTTCCGAAGCAGTGGCCGGATTTCTAACTCACAACGACATTCTTCGGTTTACCCCCCGGCCGAAAATAGGAGCATTCGCATGTGCGGTATCGTGGGCTACGTTGGCAAGAAACGGGTCGTACCGGTCATCATCGAGGGACTTAGGCGGCTGGAATATCGGGGCTACGATTCCGCCGGAATCGCGGTGTGCGGCAATGGCGAAGGTCTGCAGATTCGCCGGGCCGAGGGCAAGCTGCGCAATCTGGAAGAGGTCATTCGCCTTAAGCCGCTCGACGGCACGTACGGCATCGGCCACACCCGCTGGGCCACCCACGGCCGCCCCACGGAAGAGAATGCCCACCCGCATCGCGACTGCACCGGACGCATCGTGGTGGTGCACAACGGCATCATCGAGAATTATGTTTCGCTGAAGCGCAAGCTCATCGAAGAAGGCCACAAGTTCACCACCGAGACCGATACGGAAGTCATCGCTCACCTGGTCGAGAAATATTTTCTGAAAACGGCGAACGGACATCGTCCGTCGCTCGAAGAGTGCGTCCGCAAAACGGTGGGCCAGCTGACCGGGGTGTTCGCACTGGCCGTAATCGCGGTCGACGAGCCGAACAAGATCGTGGCCGCCCGCAATGGCCCGCCCGCCGTCATCGGCCTGGGCAAGGACGAGTATTTCGTCGCTTCCGACGTGCCCGCGATTCTCTATCACACCCGCGACCTGTTCTTCCTGGGCGACGGCGACTTGGCGGTGATCACGCCGGAAGGCGTGCAGCTCACCGACTTCAACGGACAACCCGTCGTTCGCCAGGTGCAGCATGTGACCTGGGACCCGATCATGGCGGAAAAGGGCGGCTTCAAACACTTCATGCTCAAGGAAATCTACGAGCAGCCGCGTTCGGTGCGTGACACCACCCTGGGACGGGTTTCGCAAGAAACCGGCCACGTCTTCCTCGACGAGATGGAGATCACCGAAGCCGAGTTCAAGGCCGCGAAGAAAATCAACATCGCCGCTTGCGGAACCAGTTGGCATGCCGCGCAGGCCGGCAAGTTCATGATCGAGCGCATGGCGCGGATTCCAGTTGAAGTCGATTACGCCAGCGAGTGGCGCTATCGCGACCCCATCATCGCGCCCGACACCCTGACCATGCTGATCACCCAGTCGGGCGAAACCGCCGACACCATCGCGGCCCAGCGCGAAGCCAAAGCCAAGGGATCAAAAACCCTGGCCATCTGCAACGTGGTGGGTTCGATGATCACGCGTGAGGCTGCCGGGACCATCTACACCCACGCCGGCCCAGAAATCGGCGTCGCGTCCACCAAGGCTTTTACCGCGCAACTCACCGCTCTGTACCTGTTCGCGCTCTACCTGGCCCAGCAACGCGGCACCATGAGCGCCGATCAGGCCAAGGAGGCGATCCAGGAGCTCACCCGCATTCCCGGCAAGCTCGAACACTTGCTGACCCGCGAAGAAGAATGTGAAGACCTGGCCAAGGAGTATTCGCGTTCGCAGGATTTCCTGTTCCTGGGACGCGGCATCCACTATCCCATCGCGCTTGAAGGCGCGCTCAAGCTGAAGGAAGTTTCCTACATCCACGCCGAAGGCTATCCCGCCGGAGAAATGAAGCACGGCCCCAACGCGCTGATTGACGAAAATCTTCCGGTCGTGATCATTGCAACTCGCGATCCCAAGGATGCGCTGTCAATGACCCGCTACGAAAAAACCTGCTCCAACCTTAAAGAGGTGAAAGCCCGCTCCGGCATGATCATCGCGCTGGCCACCGAAGGCGACGAAGACATCAAAGAAGCCGCCGACCACGTGCTGTACGTTCCTCCGGCGCCGGAAGAGTTGCTGCCGATTCTCGAAATCGTTCCCCTGCAGTTGCTGGCCTACCACATCGCCGTGCGCCGCGGCTGCGACGTAGATCAGCCCAGGAACCTGGCGAAGTCTGTGACTGTCGAGTAAGAGCAGCTGTCAGTTTTCAGTTCTCAGATCTCAGTTCTGTCATCCTGAGCGAAGTCGAAGGACCCCTATAACGGCCACTGCCGTGCAGGATCCAGGGATGGGCTCGCGTCCCAGAGCGCATCTCGGTCATCTACATAGTTGATGTCGCCATTTCAGACTTTCGCTGCCCATCTGGTTCGCTCGGTTTCTCTCTCAACCCAGACTAAGCATCTGGAATTCGAGGTAGCCGGTGTGACGCGCTTCGGCTTCGTCGCCGGGCAATGGCTGTCCTTCAAGACCAACAAGCCCGATAGCGAGGAAATCACCCGCGCCTACTCCATTGCCTCCCCGCCGGGAGAGGACAATCGCTTTGCACTCTGCCTCAACCGGGTGCAGGACGGCTTCATGTCGAATTTCCTCTGTGACATGAACGTAGGCGAAGAGATCAGCTGCCAGGGGCCTTTCGGCGACTTCATCCTGCGGCCGCCGCTTGCGCGATACGATTTTCATCGCCACCGGCACGGGCGTGGCGCCGTTTCGCTCCATGCTGCATTGGTTGCTGGCGGATCCGGTTCGTCATCAGGAGAGGCAACTCTGGCTGCTGTTTGGCAACCGTACTGAAGCCGATATTTACTACCATGAAGAATTCCTGGAACTAGCCGCGCTGCACCCAACTTTCACTATTTGCCGACCCTCAGCCGTGGCGCTCCCGAATGGCGGGGTCTGCGCGGATATGTGCAGGAACACCTGCCCGGGATCGTCCAAGGCCGCACCGACATGCACGCCTACGTCTGCGGACTGGACAAGATGATCAAGGCCAACCGCGAGCTTCTGAAGGGTCTGGGCTGGGACCGGAAATCAATCCTGAACGAGAAGTACGACTAGCGTTGTGGGATGGTGTAGGGCGGGCGCCCACGCCCGCCGCTTTTGGCCAGCAGCCTTCTAAAGCTGCGCAATGGCAATTCCCCACATAGGCAAAATGCCTGTATCCAAGCGTCGCTTTCCCGCATCTAAACCTTGACAATGATCCACTCAAGTCTTATGATTCTGGACGTTGGAGTACTTAATACGTTGATTAAAAAGCACTTATATGTATCAAGGAGGGTCAGAACATGGCCAAGATTATCGGTATTGACCTCGGAACCACCAACTCCTGCGTTGCTGTCATGGAAGGTGGCGAGCCCAAGGTGATCCCCAATGAAGAAGGAGGGCGGACGACGCCCTCGGTCGTCGGCTTTACCAAGACCGGCGAGCGGCTGGTGGGGCAGGTGGCGAAACGCCAGGCCATCACCAACCCGGAAAACACGGTTTACTCGATCAAGCGCTTCATGGGACGCCGCTTCGACGAAGTGACCGAAGAAATCAAGATGGTGCCCTACAAGGTCGTGCAGTCGGGCGACCACGTCGCGGTGCTGGCGCAAGGCAAGGAGTACACGCCTCCCCAGGTTTCCGCGATGATTCTGCAGAAGCTGAAGAAGGCGGCGGAAGACTATCTCGGCGAGAAAGTGACCGAGGCGGTCATCACCGTGCCTGCGTACTTCAACGACGCCCAGCGGCAGGCCACCAAAGATGCCGGCCAGATTGCCGGCCTCGAAGTGAAGCGCATCATCAACGAGCCCACGGCGGCGGCGCTGGCCTACGGTCTCGACAAGAAGAAGGATGAAACCATCGCCGTCTACGATTTCGGCGGCGGCACTTTCGACATTTCGATTCTCGAAGTCGGCGAAGGCGTGATCGAAGTCAAAGCCACCAACGGTGACACTCACCTGGGCGGCGACAACCTCGACCAGCGCATCGTGGACTGGCTCATCGACGAATTCAAGAAGGACGAAGGCCTCGACCTGCGGGGCAAGGGCAACGAGATGGCGCTGCAGCGTCTGCGTGACGCGGCGGAGCGGGCCAAGATCGAACTCTCCACCACCATGGAGACCGAGATCAACCTGCCCTTCATCACCGCCGATGCCGGCGGCCCCAAGCACCTGGTCAAGAAGATGACCCGGGCCAAGCTGGAGTCGATGGTGGAAGACATCATTCAGCGCTCGGTCGGCCCCTGCAAGCAGTGCATGAAAGATGCCGGCGTGGATGCCAGCAAGATCAACGAAGTCGTGCTGGTCGGCGGACAGACCCGCATGCCGCGCATTCAGCAGCTGGTGAAAGACCTGTTCGGCAAGGAAGGCCACAAGGGCGTCAATCCGGATGAAGTCGTCGCCATCGGCGCGGCCATCCAGGGCGGCGTGCTCAAGGGCGAAGTCAAAGACCTGCTGTTGCTGGACGTGACTCCGCTGTCGCTGGCGATTGAAACGCTGGGCGGCGTGGCCACTCCGATGATTCCGCGCAACACGACGATTCCGACCAAGAAGACGGAAACGTTCTCGACCGCGGCTGACAGTCAGACTTCGGTTGAAGTGCACGTGCTGCAGGGCGAACGTCCTCTGGCGGCGCAGAACCGCACTCTGGGCAAGTTCCACCTGACCGGGATTCCACCCGCACCGCGTGGCGTGCCTCAGATTGAAGTGACGTTCGACATCGATGCCAACGGCATCCTGAACGTGACCGCGAAAGACACGGCCACGGGCAAGGACCAGAAGATCACGATTACCTCGTCTTCCGGCCTGAGCAAGGACGAAGTCGAGCGCATGGCCAAGGAAGCCGACGCGCACTCGGCCGAGGACAAAGCCAAGCGCGAGGAGATCGACTCCAAGAACCAGCTCGACTCCATGGTCTACAGCGTGGAGAAGATGCTGCGTGAACAGGGCGACAAGATCTCCGGCTCGGAGCGTGGCGACGTCGAAAACGCGATTGCCGACGCCAAGAAGGCGCTGGAGTCGAACGAAAAGGCAGCGATGGACAAGGCGCGCGAGACCCTGACCCAGGCCTCGCACAAGCTGGCCGAGCAGATGTACAAGGCGGCCCAGTCGCAAGCTCCGGGCGCCGGTCCGACGCCGGACGCAGGTGCAGGTCCGGAGCCCGGCGCCAACGGCGGCCCGAAGAAAGACGAAGGCGTGATCGACGCCGAGTACGTGGACGTGGAAGACAAGAAGTAAGCTCTCAGCTCTTAGCTCTTAGCACAGGCCATGTGGGGGCGGGTCTCAGACCCGCCCAGGCCGACCGAAGGTCGGCAGGCCTTTGTTTTTGTGTGGTCGCGGGCGACTCGCCCGCGGTGGTTTTCGTAGCGCCGCCGTCCCGGCGGCTGTCGTGGGGGCGTCCCGCCCCCACCGCTGAGGGCAGGATGCCCTCGGGACAGCCAGCGAGACGCCGGCGCTACAGGTTTAGGGAGAAGACAAATTGCAATTTGAAGTCAATGGTCAAGAGTATTTTTTGAATTTCGCGGAAGATGAAGCCTACTGGTACGTGTTGGCGCCTACGCTGACCGGCGTCCAGCGCATTCCCGTGTACGTGGATTCGCCGTCGTACGAGCGCTTTGGCATTCTGGGAAAGAACCGGCACAATATTCAGAACTGAAGAGCCATAGCCTGTTCGCGAGTTGTTGAACTGTACTCATAAGCAAGAATGGCCACCACCCCCAAAAAAGACTACTACGAGATTCTGGGCGTGAAGAAGTCCGCCTCGGCGGACGATATCCGCAAGGCGTTTCGCAAGCTGGCGCGCAAGTATCATCCCGACGTCAATCCCGGCGACAAAGCCGCCGAGGAAAAATTCAAGGCGCTGTCCGAAGCCAACGAAGTCCTGAGCGATCCCAAGAAGCGGAAGATTTACGACCAGGTCGGCTTTTACTCCGACAACATCGATGCCGCCACGGCCGAGGCTTATGCCCGGGCCGGCGGCGGCGCGGCCGGACCCGGCGCAGGGTTCCCGGGAGCCCCGCCCGGTGGCGGCGGCCAGGCCCCGAACTTCGATTTTGGCGGCTTCGATTTTACCGACATGTTCGAAAACGCCAAGGGTAGAAAGGCCAGCCCCTCGGGCACGGGCAGCTTCCGCGATATTTTTTCCGGAATCTTCGGCGGACGGGGCGGGGCCGCGCAAGAGGGTCCTGAGCCCGGATCGGACCTCGAATATCAGGTCAACGTTCCCTTCTGGACTGCCATCCGGGGCGGCGTGATGCGGCTGAATATTACCCGGCGCGATACCTGCGCCCACTGCCACGGCCAGGGCTTCATCGAAGCCGGCGGCACCTGCCCGGAATGCGGCGGCAAGGGTCAGGTCACGCAGACCGGCGGACGAATGAAATTCAATGTCCCCTGTCCGCGATGCCACGGAACGGGGAAAAATATCTCTACCTGCCCCAATTGCCACGGGGAAGGCACGGTGGAACGCACCGAGCCGCTCGAAGTCCGGATCAAGGCCGGGACCCGCGACGGCCAGCGCATCCGCGTTCCCGGCAAGGGCAATGCCGGCACCCACGGTGGTCCGGGCGGCGATCTTTACGTGATCATCCGGACGGCGGAGCACCCCGTCTTCCATCGCGAAGGCGACGACATTCGCATCACCGTGCCCGTAACCGCCACGGAAGCGGCCCTGGGAGCCAAGATTGAGGTTCCCACCATCGACGGCCGCACCCTGCTCAAGATTCCGCCCGGAACCCAGTCCGGACAGAAGCTTCGCCTGCGCGAGAAGGGAGTGCCCTCGGCCACCAAGGAGGGCACTCGCGGGGACGAGATTGTCGAGATTAAGCTCACCGTCCCCATGCCGCGGGATGAGCGCTCCAAGGAAATCCTGCGCGAACTGGCCAAGCTGAACCCGGAAGATCCCCGGGCGGAGCTCTGGAAGAACGTCTAGAAGCAGTCGTCAGTCGTCAGTCTTCAGTCGTCAGACCTAGTCGACCAAGCTGATGCCTGGCTGACGACTGACGGCCGACGACTGACGACTGCATTACCACGGTGCCCCGCCGCAAAAAATACTTCAAAAATTATTTTTACTCTGCATCTAATTTCCCGTATGCTCACGGCTGCGAACTTGCTTCCAGCCGAATTCTGAAAGCGCAAGGATCGCCCCGGGAGGAAGCCGTCGAAATTGGCAACAGCTAGCGCGCCGCGTCAGAATCTTCCTTCACCCACCGTCATCCCCAGCCGGAAAAAATCGGTCCGCCTCACGCTCTGGCCGCTGGTCGCCGCCACCTTCTTTATGGTGTCGGGCGGCACCTACGGCACGGAAGATATTGTGCATGGCGCCGGCTATGGCAAAGCCATCCTTATTCTCCTGCTGACCCCGATTCTCTGGAGTCTGCCGACCGCGTTCATGATCGGCGAGCTGTCGAGCGCGCTGCCCTTCGAAGGCGGCTATTACGCCTGGGTACGGCGCGCCATGGGCAATTTCTGGGGCTTTCAGGAAGCCTGGCTGTCGCTGGTGGCCTCGATTTTCGACATGGCGATCTATCCCACGCTGTTTGTGCTGTATCTCGATCGCCTGTTCCCGTGGTTTGCCGAGGGACATCGCGGCACCATGGTCGCCCTGGCGGTGGTAATTATTTGCGCACTGCTGAATATTGCCGGAGTTCGGGTGGTGTCGACGACCTCGCTGTGGCTGTTTTTCGCGCTGTCGGCGCCGTTCATCCTCATCGTGGCCATCGCGCCTTTCAAGTTCGGGGCGCTCGCCCACGCCGTGACCCGGCCGACCACCTCTACGGTTGACATCCTGGGCGGCCTGCTCATCTGCATGTGGAACTACATGGGATGGGACAATGCCTCGACCATCGCCACCGAGGTGGAGCGCCCGCAGCGGACCTATCCCCGCGCCATGCTGGCCGCGGTCGTGATCGTGGCCCTCAGCTACATCGTCCCGGTGGGGGCCATGTGGATGACCGGGCTATCATCGAGCGCATGGGAAACCGGTTCCTGGGCGGACATCGCCGGCATGCTGGGCGGACCGCTGCTGCGCGTCGGCCTTGCCCTGGGAGGCATGATCAGCGGTTTTGGCATGTTCAACGCCCTGGTCATGAGCTATTCGCGCCTGCCCCTGGCCATGGCGCAGGATGGCATGCTGCCACGGGTCTTCGCCAAGCTGCATCCCCGCTCGCGGGCTCCCTGGGTGACCATTCTGGTTTGTGCCACGGGCTGGGCCATGTGCCTGGGCCTGGGCTTCGAGCGCCTGGTCATCATCGACATTCTGCTGTACGGCGTCAGCCTCAGCCTGGAGTTTGTGGCGTTGATCGTTCTGCGCGTCCGTGAGCCCGAGCTGCCGCGTCCCTTTCGCGTTCCCGGTGGAATGTTCGGAGCGGTTGCGGTCGGTGTAGCCCCGATGCTGCTGCTGGGCTTCTCCGTGGTTCGGGGCGAAAGCGCGCGCGTGCTGGGCATGAGCGCCCTGACTTTCGGACTGCTCCTCATCGCCGCCGGAGGCGTGGCCTATCTGGTGAACGTAACTCTCAAGCCGGCAGGTTGGGGCGCAGCCGCGGAGAAACCTGAGCCCGCAGCCTAAGAAAACCAGGCCACGGATCAACACCGGATTTTCACGGATTTATTCGTGAGGACCTGTGCTGATCCGTGGCCTTTGTCTTTTGGGGTAAAGTAGTAGGGATGACCAAGCGCAAATCCAAGGGCGCCTACATGATCTCGTCGGTAGCCGAGATGTATGGCATCCATCCCCAGACTTTGCGCCTGTACGAACGAGAGGGGCTGCTCAAGCCGTCCCGCACCGAGGGCAATACCCGCCTGTACACCGACGAAGACCTGCAGCGCCTGGAGTTCATTCTCTCGCTGGCCCGCGACCTGGGCGTGAACATCAGCGGCATCGCCATCATTCTCCAGATGCGAGAGCGCATGGAAGAAATGCAGGTCCAGATTCACGACTTCGTGAAGTACATCCAGGAGGAAGTGCTGTCGCGTGCCACGGCTGCCGCTGATCCCTCGAAGGGCGCGATCGTGCCGGTGCGACGACACCTGGCGCCGCCCGTCAGAAAGCGCTAGCTGAGAACTTGCAACTGACCACCGACAACTGGTTTTATGCTTCCCTTCAAGCTCATCTACAGCGACGACTATTTCCTGCCCATCGGCGCTCACGTCTTCCCGGCTGAGAAATATCGCCGGGTACATGACCGACTGATCCAAACTGGAGTGGCTGAACCGGCAGACTTCATCTCCCCGCAGCCGGCATCGGACCAGGATATTCTGCTGGTGCACACTCCGCAGTACGTGCAGAAGCTGAAAACCGGGACCCTTTCCCCGCGTGAACAGCAGGAGATGGAGATTCCCTACTCGCCGGAACTGGTGCGCGCCTTCTGGCTGGCCGCCGGCGGTTCGATCCTGGCGGCGCAGCATGCGCTCAGCGATCGCGTGGCTTTCAACATTGGCGGCGGCTTTCACCACGCTTTCCCCGATCACGGCGAAGGCTTTTGCATGATCCATGACGTGGCGGTGGCGATCCGCCGCATGCAGCGTGATGACAAGATTCGCACCGCCATGACGGTCGACTGCGACGTTCACCACGGCAACGGCACGGCTGCCATCTTTGCAGGTACACGCACTCCCGGCGAACCCCTGCCTTCAACCTCGGCCGCGCCGGCTCCAGTCCGTGCGGGAAAGATACGTCATGCGCACGCCGGCGACGTATTTACCATCTCTCTGCATCAGCACAACAACTACCCGGCGTGGAAGCCGCATTCCTCGATTGATGTCGACCTGCCCGATGGCATGGGTGACGACGACTACCTGGCCTGGCTCGACAACGCGCTCAGTTCGGGCCTGCGCCAGTTCGAGCCGGAGTTGATCTGCTACATCGCAGGCGCGGACCCGTATCGCGAAGACCAACTGGGCGGCCTGGCGCTCACCCTGGAAGGACTAAAGCGGCGCGATGAGCTGGTATTTCGCGTGGCCCGGGCGCGGAATATTCCGGTGATGGTCACTTACGCGGGCGGCTACGCGCGAAAGGTTGAAGACACGGTGACGATTCACTGCAACACCGTGATCGCGGCGAAAGAAGTGTTCGCCACCGCAACCCATTAAATCTGTCATCTTGAGCGGAGTGATGGCTTCGCCTTGGGCGAAGCCATCGCGGAGTCGAAAGACCCCTGCCGTCTAGTTGCTGCTGAAGATCGTGTGTGGCCGAATCCCCCAGAACATCACTGCCGGTTGTGGCTATAGGGGTCCTTCGACTCCCGCGACGGTTCGCAAAGCGAACCGGCACGCTCGCTCAGGATGACATACGGGGTCGGGATTCCGATCTCTGAGAAATGGAAAATCCCCGCCCTGTCGTTCCAAACTGCGGAACGACGAGGACGGGGCACCCGACTGGTAGAATAAGCATCAGCCATGTTTGAGAATCTTTCAGAAAAACTTCAGCGCGCTTTCAAGACCCTGCGGGGCGAGGCCACCCTCAATGAAGAAAACATGCAGGAGGCGCTGCGCGCCATCCGGCTCGCGCTGCTTGAAGCTGACGTCAATTTCAAGGTCGTAAAGCAGCTCATTGATCACATCCAAGAGAAGGCCGTCGGCCAGCAGGTGGCGACCGCGCTCTCGCCCGCCGAACAGGTCATCAAGATTCTCCGCGATGAATTGATCGAGATCCTGGGCCACGACACCGCCAAGGTGAAGTTCGCCTCGCAACCGCCGACTGTCATTCTCATGGCCGGCCTGCAGGGCTCCGGCAAGACCACGACCTCGGGCAAGCTGGCCAACTGGCTCAAGCAGGGCGGGCATCGTCCCCTGCTGGTTTCGGTGGACGTGTATCGTCCTGCCGCCCGCGAGCAGTTGAAAGTCGTCGCCCAGGCGATCAAGGCCAACATTTACGAAGGTGAAGTCGGCGAGGCCAATACCGCGACCGTCGAACGCCTGGCCAAGGAGGCGCGCCGCGAAGCCATCAACACCGGGTCGGACGTCCTGATCGTGGACACGGCCGGCCGCCTGCACATTGACGATCAACTGATGGACGAGATGCAGTTGCTCAAGCGGATGCTCAATCCGCAGGAAATCCTGTTCGTCGCCGACGCCATGACCGGCCAGGACGCGGTCAACTCCGCGGACGAGTTCCACAAGAAGCTTTCTCTGACCGGCGTTGTCCTCACCAAAATGGACGGCGACGCTCGCGGCGGCGCAGCGCTTTCGATCCGCCAGGTCACCGGCCAGCCCATCAAGTTCATCGGCACAGGTGAAAAGTACGATGCGCTCGAACCCTTCCATCCCGATCGCATCGTCTCCCGCATTCTGGGCATGGGCGACATTCTCTCGCTGATCGAAAAAGCGGAACAGAGTGTTGACAAGAAAAAGGCCCAGGAGATGGCCAGCCGCGCCCTCACCGGCGACGGCTTTTCGCTGGAAGACTTTCGCGACCAGTTGCGCCAGCTGAAGAAAATGGGTTCGATCCAGAACCTGATGGGCATGCTGCCCAGCGTCGGTCCCTTCGCGGGGATACAGAAACATGCCGACAAAGTGGACGAAAAGCAGCTCGGCCGGGTGGAAGCGATCATCAACTCGATGACCCAGCACGAACGTCTGCACCATGAAGTCATGAACGGCAGCCGGCGCAAGCGCATCGCCCGCGGTTCCGGAACCAGCGTGCAGGAAGTCAACAACCTGCTGCGCCAGTATGCCCAGATGCGAAAAATGTTCAAGCAAATCGGCAAGCCCAGCTTCGCCCGCCGGATGGCGGGCATGAAGATGCCGTGAGGCGGACGTCGGACTTCGGACCTCGGCTTGACGTGCATGTGTGGGGCGGACACTCCTGTCCGCCGCGGTTGCGGTTGATTTTGATCTCAACGGAAGTGCCCGTGGGAAAACGTTGACAAAGACGTGCAATGAGAGTCAAAGGCGGCGGACAAGAGTGTCCGCCCCACACGTGCCTCAGGGGTTCGACTGATGAAGTGGCGCTCACTTGAGGAATCCACGCCCGGGACGGATCCTCGTTCCCTGGGCGACATTTATACTGAGCGCAAGAATCTCATAGCCAGATACGTCCTGCCCGAAACGCGAGCTGTCCATGCCCGCGTGATCGCGGAGCTCAAAGAGAAGCACTTGGCTGACAACGTTCTAACCGTCGGCTGCCAAAGCTCCAACCTTCGAGCTCGACGACCACAACGGAAAGCCCGTTTCATCGACCGGCCTGCTGGACAAGGGCCCTCTCGTGATCTGCTTTTTCCGCGGGCGCTGGTGTCCTTTCTGCGTGGGACAACTGGAAGCCATGAACCTGGTTCTTCCCCAGATCGAACAGGCCGGGGCCTCGCTGGTCGCGATCTCGCCGCAGACGGTTCAGCAGTCGTTCTTCATGGTAGACCAGCACAAGCTGCGCTTTCCTTTGCTGAGCGATGCCGGAAACCAGGTGGCGCGGAAGTTTGGGCTCACGTATCGCGTGCCGGACGACCAGCAAGCCATTTACCGCCGGGCCTTTGTCAATCTGCCTTTCGCCAATGGTGATAACAGCTGGGAACTCCCCATCCCGGCTACTTTCATGCTTGATCGTGACGGCACAATTCTTTACGCCTCTGCCGACGAAGATTACACTCAGCGGCCGGAGCCTCGGGAAATCGTGCGCCGGTTGAGCCCGCGCCCGTAAACACAATCAGGCCCGCTTCAATTATGATTGGATATGGGTGAGCCCTCACTTTGGAATACAGGTGACCAGCGCAGCCGGCTTGACGAGCTGACTGCCGGCACCACCAATCCTGCCAAGGATCTCCCTCTTCGTCGCGACGTACGTTTGCTGGGAATCTTGCTGGGCCGGGTGCTGGTCGAGCAGGTGGGTGAGTCTTTACTCAGCGTGGTCGAGGAGTTGCGGCGCATCTTCATTCAGCATCGGGAACAGCCGCGCTCTCCCGCCGCCGCGCCGGATTTCCAGGACCCTCTGCTGAATCGGGCGCGGGAAATGGTTTCCCGCCTCAGCATCGACGAGGCCCACCGCGTTACCAAGGCATTCGCGATTTATTTCGAGCTCACCAACCTGGCCGAGACTAACCATCGCAAGCGGCGGCGGCGCGCCAGCAAGCTGCATGCCGAGCAGCCCGCCCTGGAAGGCTCGTTCCGCGGCACGTTCCGGCGCATGCGCGCCGCCGGAATCGACTCGGGGCAGGCGCTGGAAGTCTTGCGCAAAATAAAAGTTGTACCGGTTTTTACCGCTCATCCCACCGAAGTTGCGAGGCGGACGGTGCTGCTCAAACGCCGCCGCATTGGCAAGCAGCTGGAGCGATTGGATCGCCTGCCACTCACCGAGGCCGACGCCCGCCGCTTCGAAGCGCTGATCTTTGCGGAGGTGACTTCGCTTTGGCAAACCGATGAAGTTCGCCTGGAAAAGCCGCTGGTGACCGACGAGATCCGCATGGGTCTCGACCATTATCCTTTTTCGCTCTTCGCCGCCTTGCCCCGTCTTTACGGTGAGCTGGTGGATTCCCTGTGCCAGGTTTACGAAATTGATTTGCCAGACCGCGAGGTCCCCGACCTGCTTTTTTTCGGTTCCTGGATCGGCGGCGACCGCGACGGCAATCCTTTCGTCACCCCGGACTCGACTCGCGAAGCGTTGCAGCGCGCGCGAAATACAATCATTGGCCATTACATCGCGGAACTGGAGCGCGCCGCCGACCAGCTCAGCGCCTCGCTGCGCCAGGTGAAGGTGTCCGACGCTGTCCGCGGCCGGCTGGCGGAATATGGCGCCCAGATGGGCGACGAATACGCCCACCAGTCCCGGATTTCCAGTTCCGAGCTCTATCGTCGACTGCTGAATTTAATGGTTGTTCGCCTGCGTTACAGCCGCGAAGGACTTACCGATCCCAAGTCGTATCCTTCGGCCAAAGAGTTCGAGAGCGATCTCTCTCTGATCCGCGAGAGCCTGGCCGTGAATCGAGGGGTGCGGCTGGCGGAACTGGTGATGGATCCCCTGCTGCGCCAGGTGCGCACTTTTGGCTTTCATCTTTCAACCCTCGACATCCGCCAGCACGCTCGGGTGCACGCCCAGGCGCTGGCCGAGATTAAAGCCAATGTAGGCGCGAGCGTCCCGCTCGTGCGGCAGAGCCACGGGAGCAGTCCGCTCGAGCGGGGCGCTCGCGCCCACATTGACGGAATATCCCCCGCAACCCAGGATGTTCTCGAGACCTTCCGCGAAATAGCTCGCCTGAAGAAGTCGTATCCGGCCTGCGCAATTCGCAGCTACATCATCAGCGGAGCGGAGACAGAAGATGATGTCTTCGCCGTCACGAAATTGGCGGCCGCTTGCGATGTGCAGGTCGCGGCTTCCGCCGATGACCCGGGACTCATGCCGGTGCCGCTTTTCGAATCGATTGAAGCCCTGCGCGCTTCCGCTTCGGTCATGGAAAATATATGGCGCGCCCCCGACTACCAGCCGCCGCTCGATTCCTGGGGACGCTGGCAGGAAGTCATGCTGGGTTATTCCGATTCCAACAAAGATGGCGGCATGCTGACCAGTATCTGGGAGTTATACAAGGCGCATCGCGACCTGCATCGCGTGGCGCGCGAGTGCAATGTGAAGCTCCGCCTGTTTCACGGCCGAGGCGGCACCGTCGGACGCGGCGGCGGCCCCACTCACACCGCGATCCTCGCCCAGCCGGTGGGCGGTTTTTCGGGAGAGATCCGCATCACCGAGCAGGGCGAAGTGCTCAACTGGAAATATGCCGACCCGGTGCTGGCGGAGTGGAACCTTGAAATCATGGTCGCGTCCTGCCTGGAAGCGCTCACCCGCACCCGGGGACCCGCGCCCGGAGCCGATCAGCGCTGGGCGCCGGCCCTGGAGAAGATGTCCAACGACGCTTTCGCTTTTTACCGGCGTAACATCGCCGAGAATTCCGAGGTGATCGAATACTTCGAGCAGGCCACGCCGGTGAACGAACTGGAGCATGCGCGCATCGGCTCGCGTCCTCCGCGCCGCGGGCAGGGACGCCGACTGGAAGACCTCCGCGCCATCCCCTGGGTCTTCGGCTGGATGCAGAGCCGTCACGCGGTTCCGGCATGGTTTGGAGTGGGTCATGCTCTCGAACGCTTTGTGCTGCAGGACGACGCCAACCAATCATTACTCTGCGACATGATGCGGAGCTTTCCGCTATTTTCCGACTTGATCCGCAACGTGGAACTGGCCATGTCGAAAGCTGACTTGACCATCGCGCGCCTCTACGCCGGACTGGTCCCTGACGCGGGGCTGCGGGAACGGGTCTGGGGCATGCTGGCGGAAGAATTTGAACGCACCCGCCGGATGGTGCTGAAGGTGACTGATCAAGGGGAACTGTTGAAGGGAAATCCCGTGCTGGCGCGCTCGATTCGCCTGCGCAACCCTTACGTGGACCCGATGAGCCTGGTGCAGGTTGAACTGCTCCGCCGTAAGCGCGCCGGCGGCAACCAGGAAGGCGTCGACTACGCCCTGGGCGCTACCATCAACGGCATCGCCGCCGGCCTGCACAATACCGGATGAGCAGCGATTTTCGTAGCGCCGGCGTCTCGCCGGCTGTCCCGAGGGCGTCTCGCCCTCGGCCTTTTCGATATCCTGCCGCTGGTTTGGCGCGGGGTCTCTTGCGGTGTGGGCGAGACGCCCACACGACAGCCGCCGGGACGGCGGCGCTACCTAAACCCTGGCGCACGTCACTTTAAGATGATAGGGGTCCTTCGACTCCACCAGTTCATTCGCGAGCGAATGAACTGGCTACGCTCAGGATGACACTGGGCTGGAGTTAGGAGATCAGCGACCGGCCGACACCAATTCCCTTTCCGTGCTCGGCGCGTACTCGACGATATATCCCGCGACCGCGCTTGCCGCAACCGTCAGGGGGCTGGCCAGATACATCTGCCCAGGCCCGCTGCGGCCGGGGAAATTCCGGTTCTGCGCGCTGATCACCACCTGCTCGGGACGCGTAGTCACTCCCGGCCCGGCGTTGATGCACGCCCCGCAACTGGGCTCGATCACGTGCGCGCCGGCTGTCTCGAAGATCTCAAGATAGCCTTTGCGAATGCAGTACTCGCGCGTTTCCTGCGATCCGAACTGGATGTAGAACTTCACCGAGTCGGCAATCGCGCTTGCCTTGCTTCAAAGCATCGGCAAGCACGCGGGCATACATGTCCATATCTTCGTTCTTGCCTGCCGTGCAAGTACCGCCGTAGGCCAACTCAATCGGGACCGGCGTATGCAATTCGCGGACGTACTTGCCATTGCCGGGATCGCCGGGTGTCGCCACCATGGGCGTGATGTCAGCGGCATCGAGTTCAATGATGTGCGCATACTCGGCGCCGGGATCGCTGTACAAGCCCTCGATCAAAGATTCGGCTTTCTTGCGGTCCATGCCACGCCGCTCCACCAGGAAATCGACAGCTTTCTGATCGGGCGCGACGATGCCGGTGAAGCCGCCGATTTCCGCCGCCATGTTGGTCATGGTGGCGCGCTCGTCCACGCTCAGTTCTTCGATGGCCTCGCCGGCGTACTCCATCACTTTGGCCAGCGCCTTGCCGCTGCGCACGTAATCGAGACTGAGAATTTTCAGGATGAAATCCTTGGCCGTCACATTGGGATGCTTCCTGCCGCGAATGATGATCTTCACCGATTCCGGCACCTTGACCCGCACGTCCTTCGTGATCCAGGAGTTGAAAACGTCGGTGGTGCCGATGCCAAAGGCCACGCATCCGATCGCGCCCACGTGCGGAGTATGCGAATCGGAACCGATATTCAACTGTCCAGGCAGCGCATAACTCTCCAGCACGATGGAGTGGCAGATGCCTTCCGATCCTTTGCGGTCCTTCAACTCGCCATGCAGCCTGATTCCCTGTTTGGCGGCAAAATCCTGCTGCTTCAGCTTGAGTTGAGTAGCCAGGTCGAGCAGGCCGAGTTTCTTCTTTTCTTCGGAGATTACTTCGTCGAGGAAGGTGAGGTGGTCGCGGAAAAACAGAATGCTCGAGGGATCGTTGACCTTGGCGTCCTTACCCACGTAGCGCTCGAAGAAGATGGCGGCCATGGGGGTGACATATTCGTGGCTGAAACGAAGGTCGGCGCGGGCGAAACCGGTGTCGCCGGGTTTTACGGCGCCGGTGACAGTCTGAGCGGAGCTTTGCTCCGCTGGACGGGCGGGGACGCCCGTCCCTCCATTTGCTTGGGGGTCGAGCATGTGGCGGGCGAAGATTTTTTCCGCCACGGTCATCGGGCGCTTCGCGGTTTTAATGGGCGGGAGGAAGATCTTCTTCTGCAGGCGCGCGACGTTGAAGGGAAACAAGCCGCCGTACTCGATGACTTGTCGTGTGATTTCGTCTTCCCCGGCGGTGAATTCGGTAAGGGGTATCTCTTCCCCGGCGCGGACCTTCTCAATCAGCGAGAAGTTGGTCGAAGTCAGCAAGCCCAGGTTCTGGCAGTTCTGTTTGTAAATCCGCTCAATGTTCTCGGCGATCACCAACTGGATCCCGGCGCACATTTCGGCGTAGGGCGACTGCTCCCGGCTCGAGCCCTTGCCTCGCCGCTTGCCGCTGACGCGCAAACGAAGCCACCTTTTTTTACGTCGCTGCGGCCAATCGGCAGTACGTCTCCACACTTCAAGCCCAGATAAGGAATCTCGCCCAGGGTTTCGTCGAAATAGAAACAGTAGTGCGCGGGCGTGATCTCATCGGTCGAGATGTCATCGCGCAGCTTGGGATTGTTGGCCGGGTTCTGGCTGTCCCAGGGCAGGTCTTCGCCGGCCAGCTGGCGCTTGATCAGTTCCGGGTCTTCGGTGAGGAAAAGAATACGTCCGTGCAGGCGGACCTGGTCAGGACGTTTGTCGATCTTTCGATCCAGAAGCGAGTTGATCACAGTTCCTATTTTAGCGCCGGAGCCTCGGTAAAGGAAAAAGCCTCAACCACCAAGGACACGAAGGTTCACTAAGGAATTCCTTCGTGTCCTTGGTGGTTAAGGCCTTTTAATGGTGGCCGTGTTTGTGGTCGTATTCCTGGCCCGCGGGGATGGCGACGCTCAAGCGGTTCTGCTTCGGCGCCAGGGGACAGGTGGCGTAGGGAGTGACCGCGCACGGGGGATTGTAGGCGCGGTTGAAATCAAGCACGACCGTGCCGTTGGTCACCGGATCAGTCTTGAGGAATCGCCCGCCGGGATAGGTCTCCGTCTTGCTGGTGGGATCGCTGAAGACGAAGAACAGGCCGGTGGCGGCGTCGCCGCCCAGATCGGTCAGCCTCAGTTCCTGGCCGTTGATTTTGAAAACTGCCGTCCCAGCGATCGGCGTGGGAGAGACATCGCCGAGCACGTTGGGAACGTCGACCGTCTGTTTGCCATCGGAGGGCAGCCAGGTCGCGGTCACTCGATACGACAAGTCCAGGGGAAAGAATTGCGGCCCCTGGTATTGGCGCACCGCGTCGCTATCAAGGTCCTTCAACCGGATGCCGACGCGCTGGCCGCGCACGATCACGTGCAGCCGCAGCTTTCCCAGTTCGACGATGGTAGGATTCCCGCTGGTGTCGGGCTGGAGTTCCGCCGTGGTGGCCGCCTTGCCGGCAATGACTGCATTGGCGTCCGGAGCAAACCTGGCAGTCACGGTCTTCCCTTGCAGAGTGAACGATCCGGCATGGGCCGGGCCCTTGGGGAAGACGATGGCATTTTTCGGATCAGCGCCAAAAGTATTCTCGCCGGGCTTGAGCCAGAACAATCCGGCCAGCGGCAACCATTCCTGCTTGAGATCGTCCACCAGTTCGCCTTTCCATTTCTCGAATGACTGCTGGTAGGCAGGATCGACGGCGGAGTGGATTTTGTCCGCGGCGGACGCAATTCCGCACAGGATGGAAACAGCAAGAAATATCGCTCCCAGCTTGCGTTTCATACTCGTTCCTTGCCGTACTGTTGAATATCGGGCAGAGGTTCCAGGCCTCGTCCCTGGAAAATCTCGGCAAATTCGCGGAGCAGGGCGGGGTGCAGGAGGCCGTTCGAGGCCAGGGTCTCGCGGCTGTTGATGGGGAAGGGTCCGCCCTGGAAATCCGTCACCTTGCCGCCGGCCTCTTCGACGATCAGCACGCCCGCGGCCGTGTCCCAGGGATTGAGATTGAATTCCCAGAAGGCGTCGAAGCGTCCGCTGGCCACGCAGCACAGGTCGAGGGCTGCCGAACCCGCTCGCCGCACGCCATGGGTACGCAGAGTGATCTGGTGATAGAAGTGAATGTTGGGGTTCTTGTGCCGCTTGTGACTGGGAAAACCGGTGGCCACCAGGCTTTCCGACAGGTTCGCAATCTTCGACACTCGGATGCGCTGCTGGTTCAAATAGGCGCCGCTTCCCTGCTCGGCTGCAAACAGCTCATCGCGGGTGGGATCGTAGACCACGCCTGCAATTCGCCGGTGCTTGTGCTCCAGCGCAAGAGAAACGCAAAATACCGGAAACCCGTGGGCAAAGTTGGTGGTGCCGTCGAGCGGATCCACGTACCAGCGGTAGTCGCTGCCGGTGTCGACCAGGCCCTGCTCTTCCCCAAGAATATCGTGGCTGGGCCATCGCCCCTTGATGCGTTCCCGGATCAAAATCTCGGACTTGCGATCGGCAACCGTGACCAGGTCCGCGTCGCCCTTGTACTCGATCTTTACGTGCTGCTGAAAGTAATCCATCAGCAGGGCGCCGGCCTCGCGAGCGATTTCGGCCATGCCGGGAACAAAGTCGTTGTGATCCGATGGGGTCATGAAGAGATGGTCTGCTTCCTGCGTCCTTACGGAACCTGTGTGGTCGCGGGCGACTCGCCCGCGGGGTTTAGATGCGCGCGAGTCGCCGGACCGCACATTCGGTCCGCAAAGTTCTTACTTGCGCTTGGCGCCGTCTTCCGCGATGTACATGATCTCGTGCTTGAAGATAAACAAGTTGGGTTGGTCTTCGCGGGTCAGCCGCACCATATTTTTGTCGTAGTATTCGATCCAGCCGCGGACCACTTCGCCGTCCGCCAGCTTGATGCTTACGGGCTTCTGTTTTTCTCCCAGAGACTTCAGGTAGGCCGCCTCTTCCGAGGTCTGCTCGGGCGGGGCGGGCCTGCCCTTGCGGGGGGCGCCGGGTCCTTGTCCTTGAAAAGGCATGGCAGCTATCTTACACGCGGACGGGCGAGCCGGTGAACCCGCGCTAGAAGGTAAGCCTTACCCCGAACTGGATCTGGCGCGGGGCACCGAGGGTAAACAATCCTGAACCAGGTCCGATGCGGTTGGTGATCCGATCGGTCGCGGACGTGCCGTTCACGGAACCTATGGTCCCGTTGAGGGCACCCGTGAGGCGGTTGCCCGGACCGTCGAAGTTGGCGAAGTTGAGAACGTTGAATGCCGACAGGCTGGGTTCCACAACCAATCGGTCTCCCATCCGGAAAGGCCGCGCCAGGGTCACGTCCAAGGTCTTCATCCAGGCAAAACCGACGCTGCCCGGCGGGGGGCTGGCGATGGTGGGGGCGTTCGCGCCGAGCTGCAGCAGTTGCGAGCGCGAAAGCAACCCGGCATTGACCAGGGCCGCGCCGGCGGGAGTCAGCTGGTCCGCGAAAGTGGTGTTGTAGTTTTGGATCACGGTGTTCAGCTTGCTCTCCGTGACGGCCCGTCCGAACGATCCGATATTGCTTCCCGGCAGAATGTCGCCGTAGGCGCTTGCGCCGGTCTGGCTCTGCCCGCCGAACGCCCCATCGCCGGTCAAATCAGTTCGGAAAATTTCTCCCGGAACCCCGCCGCTGGCGGGAACAAAGAGAGTTTGTGGCAAGGGCGAGGCCACTTGCGCGACCAGTCCCAGCCGAACGCCTCGCGGCAGGTCCAGGACCGAGCCCAGGGAAAACTGGTTTTTGCGGTCCTCCGAGGCGGAGCCGAAGAACGCGGTCGGGTGGTTGAAATCCGCCGCCAGCGGCAGCAGGTCCTGGTCGCCAATCCCTCCCGCAACGTTGCTGCGGAAACTGGAGCGGGTGTAGGAAAACTGCAGGCTTCCGCCGAGAACTCCGCGCACCGGATTGGTCAGATGGGTGCGCAGCGAAAGTTGTATTCCGCTGTACAGTGAACGCCCGGCGGGGAAAAACATGGTGTTGCGTCCCACCAGCGGATTGATTCCGGGAAAAGCCGCGCCGGTATCCGGAGTCAGGCCAAACAAAGACGCTGGAGCGCCGGCCAGAAACTGCCCGCCGGAATCCAGGCCGTGGCTGGCGAAATCGGCGATGCCGGCGCCGGGCACCGAGGCCAGATAGCAATTGACGGCGGTCTGCGAACTGGCACCGACGCTCGCCGCGGGCGCGCAACCCAGGCTTAAGGGATTTGAGCCCAGGGTGTTGTTGATCGCGTTCAATGCCGCGTTGGTGTTCAGGTGGGAGGCGTCGCCCACATGATTGGTGTCGTATCCCAGCAGATAGTGGGTGCCCACGTTGCGCACATAGTCGGCGCTGAACAGGGTGGACGGCCACAACTGCTTCTGCAGCCCGATGTTCATCTGCAGCGAGCGCGGAGTCTGGTAGGTAGGCGCCAGCAGGCCCTGCTGGCTGTTCAAGGCCTGCCCCAGGAAGCTGGGGTTCGGGGAACTCGAACTCAGCGCTGCATTGGCCGCCTGGAAGGCAGTCTGCAAGTCCTCCACTGCCGTCGCCACGGTTCCGATGGGCTGTCCGCAGAGGCCGGCGGCGCTTTGGGTGACATTGCCGGGGAAAATGACGACGCCGTGGCTGGCGCACGGATCATTGGCCTGGGCGTTGAACTGGCCGTTGGCCAGGCGCGCCACCCGGTCTCCCAGCAGGTTGCGAAACACGTTGTCGTCGTAGTACATACCGATCCCAGCCCGGATCACGGTTTGTCCGTTCTTCCCGGGGTCCCATGCCAGGCCAAATTGCGGAGCAAAATTCAGGTTGGGCTGGCGCACCCGGCCGCCCAAGCCAGCATTCCCTCCGAAATGAGTAAGCAGGTCGCCGCTGCCGGTACAAGGGGCCTGGGCGCCGTAGGAAGCGGCCACGGCCGAGCACGGAATGGCCGGCAAATCAGAATCGCTGCGCCCGCTGTCGCGAACGTATTGCACTCCAACTGTCACCGTCAGGTTGGGCCAGAACTTCCAACTGTCGCCGAGATAGGCCTGCAGGCGAGTGTCGTTGAACCCGCCGCAGGAAGAACCCAGCCCTGATTTTTCGCTGAAGCAGCTGAAGCCGTTGCCCAAAGTAATGCTGTCCACCGGATAGTTCAGGGGGTTGCCCGCGCCGCCGGCAAAAGGCCCCACCCCTGCCAACAAAACCGAAGAAGCATTGGTATCCGAACCGATCTGCGGAGCTGAACCAAAAAGGTCGGCGGAAATCAGGCTGTCAATCTTGTTCACCGCCAGACCGAAGCGGAGGGTGTGGTTTCCCCAGGTCCTGGTGCCATCGTAGCGAGCCTGGGCATTGGCCTGTTTGGTCTGCTGCGGCGCCTGCGGATTGACTCCGCTGGCGAATCCGGAGCCGCCCGCGAAATTCAAACTGATGCCCGGCGCAGGATCGAAAATGCTGCTTCCGGCCACGGCGTCCGCGATTTTGTTGGAGTAGCGGTCGTAGGCGAAGCGCAGGCTGTGCAAGTAGGGTCCGCGGGTGAAATCGAAACCGACCGCATTTCCGAACGTGTTGTCGCGACTCTTGAACGGCTGAAAGTTGTTGCCGCCGAACGAATTGACGTCGCTGCCATTGTCATAAGTGAAGCGGTAGAAGAGTTGCGACCGGGTTGAGAGTTTGTAGTCGAGACGGGCCGCGAGTTCGGTCTCGTGGAAAGGAGCTTTGTAAGTTCCGTCGAGAACATCAAACGGAGCGTTGAAGGCCACTGGGGCGTCGAGATTCTGCCGGAGATATTCTCCGGTCAGGAAATAGAAGAGTTTGTCCTTCTTCCAGGCGCCGCCGACATTTCCGCCGAAAACTTCGCGGGAGTAGGAATTGTCCGGACCTCCGGGAAGACCGGCGCCGCCGGCAGCCTTGTCGCGAAAGTTCCCGAAGAGCTGGCCGTGCAGCTCATCCGTAGCAGATTTCGTGATTACGTTTACCGCTCCCGCCGAAGCCAGCCCGGAAGAAAGTGGAAGCAGCGATTGCTCAACTCCAACCTGCTGCACGGCGCCCACCGGAATATTCATGGTGGTGGCGCCCACGGCTTCGTCGGTAATGTCTATGCCGTCCACCATCATCCGCGTAGTGCGGCCGTTGCGTCCCACGATGGAGGCGGCGGTCAAGCCGCTTTTGGAGGGTGCCAGCACCTGGCCGTCAAGCTCCTGTACGCCGGGCTCGAGGCGGGTCAGATCGAGGAACCCGCGGTCCGTGGGAATCTTTTCCATCTGGTCGCTGGTGACCGAGCCCCGCACTTCTGGAGTCTCGGTGTCAACCAGCTTGGCGGCTGGCGCAACCACACGCGCCAGCTTGACGTCGCCGGTGGCGGTGGCCGCCGCCTGGATTCTGATCAGAAGATCGGCGGGCTGAAACCCTTTCGCCTCGATGTGGAGAATATATTCTCCCGGAACCAGGTCGCGGAGCGCGTAGGTGCCGGCCGGGCTGGTGGTGGTGCGAGCGGCTTGTCCGGTCAGCTTGTTGGTGATGGTCAGGGCCGCTCCGCTCACCGAGCTGCCGCGGGGTCCGGTGACCGTGCCGGAAACGTTGCCCGTGGAGGAATCCTGGGCGTAAGCCAGGGATGAAATAACGAGAAGGACCGCGATCGCTCCGGCCCACAGACCTGACTGCCTGAAGACGGAACGGGCACAACCAGTATTGCTCGACATTCGTCTCGCTTACCTTCCTTACAAAGATTCGCCGGACGCACGCAATCCTACAAGACTTTCATACCAGAATTTGTCCCGTCAACCGCCCGTGTGGGACGGACACTCCTGTCCGTCGCCTTTGACTTTGACTTTTGCAGCTGTGCGACTGACCACGATCAACCTTCAAAATCAACTTCAAAGGCGGCGGACAGGAGTGTCCGCCCCACACTGGCATATTCAATGCGACTTGGACGTGTAGTAGCCCGTCCGATGCCTCACTTTGAAACCGGAATCTGCGGGCACGCCTGCGACCGAGACCTGGATGTGGCGGAAGTCTGAATCCGAAAAGCGCTGTGAAGGATAGTACGCCAGAAGGTATTGGGTGCGCAGTTCATCGCTGATCTGGTGAAAGGCTTCATCCAGCTGCGACAACGAGGCGGCATAGAAATACTTGCCGCCGGTGTCCGCGGAAAGCTGGATCAGGGCATGCTCGCCGCCCGTGTCGCGTCCCGCGCTGGCCTCGATGGGCACAATGATGACGCTGTACAGAATGGCTTCGGCGGTCTCGGCGGCGCGGACCGCCTCCTGGTAATCGACTTTGCTCATGGTATCGCCGCCGTCGGTGATCACCACCATCACTTTCCGGCCCACCCGCGGCTCCAGGGCCTGCGAGCCAAGGAACAGGGCATCGTACAGAGCGGTCGCCGAGCCCATGCGGACCCGGTCAATGCCGCGATCGATCACTCTGAGGTCTGAAGTGAAGGAGGTCAATTCACTCACCGTCTCGCTGAACTGGTAAAGCGACAGGGCGTCCACCGGACGCAGGATGGCATGGGCGAAACGGCGTGCCGAAGCCAGCTCGAGAGGAAGGTCCTTGCGCGTGCTCAGGCTGGTGTCGATGGCAAGAACAATCGACAGCGGCAAAGCCGATTCCTTGTCGAAGACAGCGATTTTTTGCTCCTGGCCGTCTTCCCGCAGCTGGAAGTTATCTTTCTTCAGGGAGGCGATCGGGGCGCCATGCTCGTCGGTCACGGTGACGAACACGTTGACCAGCTTGACGTCGACCTTGAAAGTGGTATCAGGCTCCTGGGCGATGGAGACAAGGCACAGAACTAGCAGAACACTTGCAGTTGCCGCTGGTTTCATCGGGAAAGTCGGGGCACTTCTCTGCGTTCTCGCGGCGCCGCTCGGCGGAATCCTTGCGAAAAAAAGCCCGCTGGTTAGTGGGCGGAATACCAATCGCAAACAGAATCCACGGAGGATGCAGCCAAACCGGCTGGTCACTTAGATGCACGCCTTCCGGAATGGGTGCCTTGGGCGCTGGCAATCTCATCCGGAAAGGGCTCGCCATCGGCCCAGACCGCGCCATCTTCGAAATGCTCCTTCTTCCAGATGGGCACGGTGCGTTTGAGAGTATCGATGAGCCAGCGGCAGGCCTCGAAGGCCGCCGCCCGATGGGCCGAAGCCACCACAATGAGTACGCTGCTTTCGCCGATTTCGAGGCGTCCCAGGCGATGGACGAGGGCGACATCGCGAATCTTGAAGTCCACCAGAGCTCGCGCGGCCAGGTCTTCCATCTGTTTGAGGGCCATGTCTTCATAGGCTTCGTACTCGAGATAGAGCGTGCGGCGGCCGCGGGTGTGGTTGCGAACTATG
This sequence comes from Terriglobia bacterium, assembly GCA_963734455.1. Classification (GTDB taxonomy): domain Bacteria; phylum Acidobacteriota; class Terriglobia; order Terriglobales; family Acidobacteriaceae; genus JAIQFF01. Next base: position 604,056 of record CAVTHC010000003.1, on the reverse strand, counting down.
CCTTCGAAGACGGCGGCGGCCCCGTCTTCAGGCCGTTTGAGGCTTTTCAGAATAGAGGCAGTCTCAATCGCCGCGCGGACGATGGCTGCGTGTGGCCTGCGTTTTTCCTCACCGGGCTTGCCAACACCGTCCGCCGAGCCCCCGCTGACTGGCGGCAGGAGCGCGACTTCGTCTCCTGGGCTGAGCCGGGTGGCCGGCCCCGCGTACTGCTGGTTGACTGACATGGCGAGCGACGACGCCGTATCTTTCAGTCGAGGGATGACTTGCTCGTAGTGGCTTAGAACATCCCCCAGGGTGGCGTTCTCGGGGAGGCTGATCGAGTCGCTGGCTTTGCCGGCAAGGTCTTTGAGGACGCCGAAAAATAAGACGCGGACTTGCATAAGAAACCGGTTCCCAGTATCGAGTTCCCGGTTCCCAGTAGTCTATCGCGCAGGCGGTGATTTAGAAGCAGACTAAAACAAAAGCCGGTCCCCGACCATCGAGAACAGGAAGACTTATGAGGCGCCCTGGGCGCTGAGCACTTTTTCCCGCTCCTCTTCGTCCTGCTTCTCTTCCGTCTGGGTGGCGGGCAGGGCCAGTTCGAGGACCTCGTGAATCGTCTTCACGTAGTGCACTCGAATGTTGTCGAGCTGCTCGGGGGTCAGATCTTCCTGCACGTTCGTCTTGTTTTCCGCCGGGAGAATAACGTCATGGACGCCCGCGCGTTTGGCCGCCAGGACCTTTTCCTTCACCCCGCCGATGGGTAGAACGTCGCCGCTGAGCGTGATCTCACCGGTCATGGCGGTCAGAGGACGCACCGGGCGGCCGGTGAGCAACGACACCAGAGCGGTTGCCATGGTGACACCCGCCGAAGGGCCGTCTTTCGGAATCGCTCCCGCCGGCACGTGAATGTGGATGTCGTGTTCGGCGAAGAAATTCTCCGGAATGCCAAGTATGGCCGCATTCGACCGTACCCAGGTCAGGGCCGCCTGCATGGATTCCTGCATCACCTGGCCGATTTGTCCGGTCATGGTGAAGCCGCCCTTGCCCTTCATGGTGTTGGCTTCGACAAACAAAACGTCGCCGCCGGAAGGCGTCCAGGCCAGGCCGACAACCACGCCGGCGCGCTTGGTGCGTTCGGCAATCTCGCCTTCGCTGCGGACCTTGATCCCGCCCAGAAATTCCTGGACGACTTCCTTGGTCACGATCAGCTTGTCGGTTTTGCCTTCCGCCAGTCGCCGGGCCTGCTTGCGGCAGATGGTGCCGATATTGCGCTCCAGATTGCGCACTCCGGCTTCCCGGGTGTAGTGCCGGATGATGTAGCCGACGCCTTCTTCCGGAAATTCAATGTGCTCTGCAGTCACGCCGTTCTCTTCAATCTGCCTCGGAATGAGGTATTGAAAGGCGATGTGAACCTTCTCTTCCTCGGTGTAACCCTGCAGTTCGATGATCTCCATGCGGTCGCGCAATGGCTCCGCGATGGGATCGAGCATGTTCGCGGTGGTGATGAACAACACTTTCGAAAGATCGAAGGTCACATCCAGGTAGTTGTCCCGGAAGGTGGAGTTCTGCTCGGGATCCAGGGCTTCGAGTAACGCGGAAGCAGGATCGCCGCGGAAATCGCGCCCGACTTTATCAATTTCGTCGAGCATGAAGACCGGATCTTTGGTCTCGGCGCGGCGGATTCCCTGGATAATTTGCCCTGGCAATGCGCCGATGTAGGTGCGCCGGTGGCCGCGAATTTCGGCTTCGTCGTGCACGCCGCCCAGCGAGATGCGGACAAATTTCCGTCCCAGGGCCCGCGCAATCGACTTACCCAGCGAGGTTTTGCCCACGCCCGGAGGCCCGACGAAGCACAGAATGGGCCCCTTCATCCCCGGCTTTAGACGACGCACGGAAAGGTAATCCAGGATGCGGTCTTTGACCTTTTTGAGGTCATAGTGATCGGTGTCCAGGATTTCCTTGGCTTTCAGAATGTCAACTTCGCCGCCGGAAGTTTTTGCCCACGGCAATGCGGCCAGCCATTCCACATAGTTGCGGGTCACGGAGTAATCCGCCGCCATGGGAGACATGCGGGCCAGCCGGCCCAGTTCTTTTAGGGCTTCTTTCTTGACCTCATCGGGCATGCCCGCGTTGTCAATTTTCTGCTTGAGTTCTTCGGTGTCGCGCGCGCCTTCGTCCTGCTCACCCAGTTCCTTCTGGATGGCCTTCATCTGCTCGCGCAGGTAGTACTCGCGCTGCGTCTGCTGCACCCGGTCCTGCACTTCGGACTGGATCTTGTTGCGCAGCTGCTGGACTTCCAGCTCTTTCGCCAGATGCTGATTGATCTTCTCCAGACGAACCCGAACATCGGTGGTTTCGAGCGTGTCCTGCTTGTCAGCAGTTGAGAGCGACGGCAGCGAGGAGGCGATGAAATCCACCAGGCGGCCCGGCTCGTCAATGTTCATGGCCACGGTAGAGAGTTCGTCCGAGAGCGTCGGCGAGCCGGCCACGATCTGCTGGAACAGGGTAAGAACGTTGCGCTGCAGCGCTTCCACCTCGGAACTTTTGGGAGGAATGGCCTCGGGCACGGAATCCACCCGGCCCCGCATGAAAGGCGTCAGTTGGGAGAACTCGGTAAGACGCACCCGCTCCAGGCCTTCGGCAAAAACGAACAGGCTCTGGTTGGGCATCTTGACTACTTTGTGGACGACAGCCAGGGTCCCTACGGTGTAGAGGTCGCTGGCCTGGGGAGCGTCAACGCGGGCTTCGCGCTGCGCCACCACCACAATGGTCTTGTCCTCGCCCAAAGAATTAATGAGTTGAACCGAGCTCTCCCGGCCGACGGTCAGGGGCAGCACGGCATGAGGGAAAAGCACCGTATCCCGCACCGGCAGGATGGGCAGAATCCCCGTTTCTTCTTCTTTTGGCTTGGTAGGGCGCTCAGTGCGCGTTTTTTCTGCCATATTTCACCTTGAGTGTCTTGTGCTCAAGTTTTGATGACATAAAGGCCCGGAAGGATGCAGGCCCCACTATCTACTTGAAAGTATTTGAATTCTAAACCTTATTCGAGCAGTTTGTACCCAATCGAAAGTGCTGAGACCGATTGGTGACCATTGGACGACCCGAAATGGGCAAGTGTGGGTGGACACTCCTGTCCGACGTCTTTGACTTGGTCTTTGACCTTCTTAGCCCTCACCAACAACCGGAGAAATCAGGATCAAAACCAACCCCAACAGCGTCGGACAGGAGTGTCCGACCCATATAAGCTCTCAAGTAAGCTCTCAAGCTGCAGGGTAAATTCCCAGGACCTTTACCAGGTCGGCGACCTCGCCGAGGTGGCGCAGGGCATTGCGGGCGGAGTCGTCGTCTCCGCGGAGAAAGTCGGCATAAAACACATATTCCCAGGGACGTCCGCGCAGCGGCCGCGATTCGATCTTGGTCAGGCTGATGTCGCGCAGCGCGAATACGGCCAGCGCCTTGAAGAGCGCGCCCGCAATATTCTTGACGCTGAAGGCAATCGAAGTCTTGTTGGCGCCAGGAAGAACGTGGCGTGTCTTGCGGATCAGAAAGAAACGAGTGAAGTTGCGCTTGTCGTCTTCAATGCCGGCGGCCAGGATGTGGCCCTTGTACACCTTGGCTGCCTGGGCGCCGGCGATTCCCGCGGCATCCCGCAGTTTGTCCTCGATCACATGCTTGACGCTGCCAGCCGTGTCATAGAACGGCGTCGGCTGAATCTTCAGATTCTTCGCGAAGAAGTCGCGGCATTGCTCCAGGGCCACGGGATGCGAGTAGGCGCGCCGCAGATCGCCGCGCCTGACTCCCGGCGGCGCAATCAGGTTGTGCACTATGCGCAAGAGGAATTCCTTTTCGATGAAAACCTTGCGGGCCAGCAAAAGATCAAAATGCTCGGTCACCGATCCCGCCAGCGAGTTTTCGATGGGAATAACGGCGGCCGCCACCGAACCGCGCCGCACCCGATCGAAGACCTCGACCGAGCGCGCGCAGGGCACAATGTCGCAGCCCGGAACCATGCGCCGGGCTGCTTCGTGGCTGAACGAGCCGGCCTCGCCCTGGATGGCAATTTTCATCGTCTTGGTCATGGGGTTCGGTGTCCCTGGGGCAACTTAGCTGTCTCCGGCGGCGAAAGCAAATCTTTCTTTAGCACGAAGGCGTCGACGCCATTCGAATAGTAACCGGGCAGGGTCTTGATCACGCCGTAATGATGCCGTTTGTAAAATGAAACGGCGGCCTTGTTGTCCACCGCGGTTTCCAGAATCACCGACTGGCAGCGGGCGTCCAACAACCGGCCTTCGGCGGCGCTGAGCAACTGAGATCCTAGGCCTGATCGGCGGGCCTGGGGCAGTACGTCGATAGTGATGATGTGACCGCTGCCGCGGCTTCCCGCCTCTGCAACAATAAATCCCACGATCGCGGGCGAGGACTGGCCCTGCTTCGCAGTTCCTTTTAAACCGCCGGAGTCACTGACTTGGGACCCATCCGCTACCAGGGCAAACGCGCCGGGCCGCTGCAGATAGGTGGCGAGTTCCAGACGGCTGTATGAAATTCCAGGCGCGAAACACTGCTGGTCGATACGCCACAAAGTTTCGAATTCTTCCGGCCGGAAGTCTCTCAGGGCGAATTCCACCGATTCATTGTAGCCGCGAAGCCGGTGTCTTCCCGGATGGGCAGGGGCAAGCGGAAAAAAGAAGGGGAAGCTGTTGCGGTACTTGCATCCCACGTCGTAGTATTTGCCAAGAGGGCTTGTGGGACGGCTGCTGCTCATTGACGCGCTCAGCGCAGTTGCTTTGCTGGCGGTATGGTTTTTTTATTTTGCGCGCTACAACCGCCGCAAGGGCGCCACGGCGCTGCACCTGGTCGAAGCAGCCTGTTCCAGCAAGGGCCAGATGCTGGACTCGCGTTGGCTCAGCCAGACTCTTCTTCAGGCGCGCTTCGGCTTTACCGCTCACTGGTTCGATAACGCCCGGGTGACCATCCGTTTGCGGCCTCGCGCCATCCCGTTCAAGTGGTTTGCCAGCATCTGGAACAAGCAAAAAGAGACCCTGACTTTTGAAGCTGACCTGGACAACACGCCCAGCTTCCATCTCGATGTGTTCCGCCATCGCTGGCTCTCCCAGCGTCACAGCCATCTGGCGTCGGAGCCCCGGGACTGGTCGGTTTCCCGCCCCGGGCCGGTGGTTCTGACCACACGCACCCGCTGGACCCAGGAACTTTCGCCCGTCGTAAACACCCTGATGACGGCCCGCGGACACAACCTGATCAGCGTGCGCTTCCGTTCCGAATCGCCGCACATTGCCGCCACCGTCCCGCTGGACGCTCTTTCCGACGAGCAGTCAGCCGCAGGATTTCTCAGCGTGCTGCGCGAACTGGCTGCCGGAGCTTCCGCCTCCCGGCAATAACCTGCCCGCCTTCCCCAGGCTCCCGCCGGACGGAGCCGGAAGATCAAGTTTCCGCCGTATAATGCTTCCGAGTTTGAGGTATTCCGTTGCCTGCAACCAACCTTGAAGTCGGCAAAACAGTAGGCGACTACGAGATCATCGCCCTGCTGGGACACGGCGGCATGGGTCAGGTCTTCAAGGTGCGCAACCTCATCTCCGACCGGGTTGACGCCATGAAGAGCCTGCTCTCCTACGGCGATGGAGATTCGGAGACGGCGGAACGGTTCCTCCGTGAAATCAAGGTGCTGGCCAGGCTGGAACACCCGAACATCACGTCCTTTCGAACTGCTTTCCGGATAAACGAAGAGCTGCTGATGATCATGGAATACGTCGAGGGGAGTTCGCTCTCACGGCAGCTCCATCGCCGGCTCGAAGTGTGGCGTGCGGTGGACTACACCTGTCAGGTGCTGAGCGCGCTGGGTCACGCGCACCGGTGCGGCGTCCTGCACCGCGACGTAAAGCCGTCGAACATTCTGATCGGCGCCGGCGACCGGGTGAAGTTGACCGATTTCGGAATCGCCAGCCTGACCGCCGATCCGGGCCTGACCATAACCGGCGGAGCGGTGGGGACCCTGTATTACATGGCGCCCGAGCAGATGAAAGCTCTGCCCATTGATGGCAGGGCCGATCTCTACTCGGCGGGAGTGACCTTGTACGAGATGATTACCGGGCGCGTGCCCTTCCGCGGGGACAGCTACTACAGCGTGCTCAAAGCCAACCTGGAACGCAGGCCGACCCCGCCGAACGAACTCGTCCCCGACCTGCCGGCGGAGCTTTCCGCGATCATCGAAAAATCTCTGGAGAAAGATCCCGCGGACCGCTTCCAGACAGCGGATGAGTTTCGCATCGCCTTGCAGGACTTGAACCTGGAGAAACCGTCCGACCACGATTCTCCTACCGCTTCAGCCGTAGTGGCCCCGCACTTTGCGCCTGCTTCCAAGACACCGTCCCGCAGCTTCGAGCGCCTGGACCCGGCCGTGCTTGAAACCGCCAGAAAGAAGCTCGCCGTCTACATTGGACCCTTGGCGAGAATTATCGTGGGCCAGGCGGCAAGCCGCGCGCGCTCGGTGGAAGACCTTTACCAGGCGCTGGCGGCGGAAATTCCTTCGACGCAGGACCGCGAAAAATTTCTGCGTTCCCGGCCGCTCTGAACCTGAATCCGCGAATTAGCGCTGCTTACCAGCGATCCCTCATTCCGATTGCGATCCGAGCATGCGGATGGCTTTTACCAGGCTGAGATACATGCGGTTGAACGATCGCGCCAGGTCGGCGATCTCGTCCGAACCAGTGACCGGAATCTCGGGCACATTCAGGTCGCCGGTGCTGATGCGGTCGGCTGTGCTGGAGAGCCGGGTCACGGGGCGGATGACCACCAGTGCGACCGCCAGATCGAGCACGATGAGCGTCAGCAACGAAATGCCACCCAGCGAGAGCATAAGACCCTTGAAAGCCTGGTCCGCAATTTTCAAGGGGATCGCCATGGGGACTGAAACCAGCTGGACCGCGATGGCTTCGCCCACGTTCCACCCAAAACCGTGGTCCGCGCCGTAAATCTTGATCATTGCCGGCGGCGCCTTGTCGGGCGTGCTGTGGCACTGCAAACAGGACATGTCCACGAACAGAGGTTTCGCCAGGAAAAGCACCCGGCCGGCGGGAGTTTCACGTTCGGCGGAGAACTCCTGTTTTTGGGGATGATCGCGGAAAATCTGAATGACGTCGGCCTCCCAGTCGGCGGCGCGATCGCGCACATTCGTGGGATTCAGCGAAGCTTCCTTGTAGCTGTAATCGGGATAGGTGGCGCGCAGATAGGTGAAGACCTCGGCGGCCGAGTAGGCGGGCACGACCTGGGGCAGGAATCCGCGGCCGCGCTGCCCATTCAAGAGCGGCCCCACTTGCTCGGAGGTGTAAGTGCGCATCCCTCCCGCCGCTCCCATCATCAGGCGAGCTTGTTCCAGCACCTGGCTGCGCGCGCTTCGCTCCAGGAACTGGTGCGAGAAATATCCGGCAAGGGCGACGCTCGATCCGAAAACCAGTATCAGGATCAGGTTGAACTTCAGCAGCAGCCTCATAGCGGCCACATTATAGCGGTGATTCGCGGGAGTTCAGTATAGACAATCGCGGCGTCAGCATGAACCTGCGGACACCGGCACCAAAATGTCTCGCCTTAACATTCTTAAATCGGCTATGCTTTACCTGTTAATTCTCCAATTACCTCCGTAACGTGCAGCCGGAGCGTTAACGGCGCATCTTTAGGACTATGAGTGAGCGCAAACCACAGAACAGCGTAAGGAGCCGAGATTTGCGATTCCAATTTGAAATTGAACGCGAGGACGACGGTCGCTGGATCGCCGAGATCCCGGAAGTTCCGGGCGCAGTGGCATATGGCGAGACCGAAGAACAAGCCAAAGCAAAGGCGTATGCCCTGGCGTTGTACGCCGTGGCAGATGACGTGGAAAAATCCAACGAAATTCCCGACTCTATCAGTATCCATCGCATTCCCGCTTGAGCCAGTGGCCCAGCGCCAAGGCGAATATAGTTTTTCGCGCCCTGCTGCGACGAGGTTGGCGCGTGCTCTCCCAAAAAAGCTCCCACATTAAACTCACGCACCCTCAGTACGGAAATTACATGTTCGGGTTTCATGACAACGAAGAAATTGGTCCTAAGATGCTTTCGCGCATCGCGAAGCGTACAGGACTCACTCCGGAAGATCTCTGACCGCCGGAGCCCCTCGAGCAGTCTCCGGTTGTGCTAGAGTCGGAACTTTCATGCCTGCTCCCACCATCTCCACCGAAAACCTGACGCGGCGCTTTGGCGACCTGGTCGCCGTCGAAGATGTGAACCTTAGCGTGGCGCCGGGCCAGTTCTTCGGCTTTCTGGGACCCAATGGCGCGGGAAAATCCACCACCATCAAGATGCTTACCGGCTTGCTTGCGCCCAGCGCCGGCCGGATACAGATTCTCGGGCTCGATCTGGTGAGCAACATGGTGGAAGTGAAGCGGCAGATCGGCGTCGTGCCGGAAGGCATGGCCTTGTTTGGCCGATTGACCGGGTCGGAATATTTGAACTTCGTGGGCCGCATGTATGGTCTGGACCGCGAAACCGCGGCCCGGCGCACCGCCGAGTTGCTCGACTTCATGCAGCTCACCGACCAGCCCAAGGCGCTGGTCACGGACTACTCGCATGGCATGCAGAAGAAGCTGGCGCTGGCCGCGGCCGTAATTCACGGGCCGAGAGTTCTGTTTCTGGATGAACCCTTCGAAGGCGTGGACGCGATCGCCGCCGGCACCTTGAAAGCCATGCTGCAACGCATGATCGCGCGCGGCGCCACGGTCTTCCTGACCTCGCACGTGCTGGAGATTGTAGAACGGTTGTGCACCCACGTCGGCATCATTCATCGGGGACGGCTGGTGGCGCAAGGTTCGATCGAGGAATTGCGCGCCGGGGTGGAAGCACGATCGGCGGACCTTGCGGTCGCAGTGGGTGCCGCTTCCGGGGAGAAGCTGACTCTGGAACAGATATTTCTTCTCACGGTAGGTGGATCGCGAACGAATGGCCAGGAATTGTCGTGGTTGGGTTAGAGCCGATGGAGGACGGGCGTCCCGCCCGTCATGCACCGGCCCGCGCCAGACGGGCGAGGACGCCCGTCCTCCACTGTCGGGTTGAGCGAGGATGACAGAGCAATGACACCCCGGCTGAGTCTGGCTCCGCATGCACGTCAGCAAGTGGCGGCAGTGGCGGAACTGCGCTGGCGAATCTTTGCCAACTCTCTGGGGAGTTTTCGCGGCCGCATGGAGCTGGCCTCGCGCATCTTTCTCGCTTTGGCGCTTGTAGCCGGCGGTATCGGCGGCGCGGTCGGACTGGGCGGGGCTGCCTGGTTCGTATTTACGCAGGGAGATGCGGAGTGGCTTGGTGGCCTGCTCTGGCCGGTTTTTCTTTTTTGGCAGCTCTTTCCCCTGATGGCGACCGCCTTCACGCAGAATATCGAGTCCGCGAATCTTCTGCGCTTCCCCCTGACGTACCGGCTGTACTTTCTGATCCGCCTGGCCTACGGGTCCCTCGATCCGGCAACCGCGGTGGCCAGCCTGTGGCTGCTCGGAATCGATATCGGCATCGGAATCGCCCGGCCCAGGCTGCTTCCCTGGGCCACGATTGTGCTGCTGACCTTTGCCCTGGTGAATCTTGTTCTGGCGCGAATGCTGTTCGCCTGGCTGGAACGCTGGCTGGCACAGCGCCGCACGCGCGAGGTCATGGGCATTCTTTTCTTTCTCTTTATCCTGAGTTTTCAGTTGATCGGGCCGCTGGCCGCGGTTTACGAACATCGGCCGGTCCCCGAAACCAGAATCCTGGGCCAGAAAATTTCCAATGCGCAGCGGCCCCTTCCACCCGGCCTGGCCGCGGCTGCAATTGCGGGAGCCGTCGCGCGGCTGCCCGGATCCGGCGTAGTCACGGCCAGCCTGCTTCCATTTCTGCTGCTGGTGTTCTATGGAATTGCTTTCCTCTGGCTCTTGAACTTTCGTTTGCGCGCGGAGTATCGCGGCGAGAATCTGAGCGAGTCGGCGGGACGCGGGGCCATGCCCAGAGGGCTACCGGCGGTCCGACGGGGTTGGAATTTACCCGGAGTTCCCGGACCCGTTGCCGCCGTCTTTGAAAAAGAGTTGCGCTACCTCAGCCGGAGTGGGCCGATGCTCTTTACTCTGATCGTGCCTCTGTTCATGCTGGCAGTTTTTCGAAGTTCAGAAACCACCGAAGGCTTGTTCGCGCATGCCCCCGGCCTCACCTTTCCGCTGGGTGCCGCCTACTCGCTACTCTTGCTGACCAATCTTTCCTATAACAATTTTGGAGCTGATGGTGGCGGTACCCAGTTCTTCTTCGCTTCACCGGTGCGCTTCAAGCAAATTATGTTGGGGAAAAACCTGGCGCATGTCGCCGTTTTTGCCGTGGAGGTCTCGCTGGTTTTGCTGGGAACGTGTTTGCTTTATCGGCCGCCGACCCTCGGCGTTGCCCTGGCCACGCTCGCGAGTATTCTGTTTGTCCTGCCCATTGACCTCGCCGCCGGAAACCTGTTCTCGATCTATTCTCCCAGCCGGATCGAGGCCGGCGTGTTTGGCCGGCAAAGAGCTTCCCTGACCACTGTGCTGTCAAGCTTTGTCATTCGAGGGGCGCTGTTCGGAGGGGCGGCGCTTTTGTTTTGGTTTTCACGCGTCTATGCGAATTCCTGGCTGGAAGTCGTAATCTTTCTCCTGCCCGCCGCTCTCGCTTGCGCGATCTACATTTTTGCTTTGGACCGAGTGGATGGCATGGCCCTGAATCATCGCGAAGATCTCATCTCCAGTCTGGGACGCCGCAGCAGCGCTTAGCGGCAGCGCTTCACTCCGTGTCAGGTTCCGCCACAAAGCGATAACCCACGCCGCGAACCGTGAGCAGATGTCGCGGTTCAGAGGGATTGTCTTCGATGTAACGCCGCAACCGAACCACAAAGTTGTCGATGGCGCGGGTGTCGGTGTCCTCGTGCAGCCCCCACACTTCTTCAAGAATCGACTTGCGGGAGACGATCCGGCCCTGGTTCCGGATGAGATGGCGGAGCAGTTCCGCTTCCATCAACGTCAGCTGGATGGTGGTCCCGTTGACCTGCAACTCCAGCTTCCCGAAATCGATGGTCCGGCCGTGAAACGAAAAGGTCTCGTACTCCACAGCTGCGGCCGCCTTGGCGGCCGGGCTCTGGCGCATCCAATCCCGGCGCCGCAACAGGCCCTGCAATCGAGCCAGCAGGATGGGGAGCTCGAAAGGTTTGGGAAGATAGTCGTCGGCGCCGGAGGCAAATCCCTTGAGCACGTCTTCCGGCCGTCCGCGAGCGGTGAGCATGAGGACAGGCACATATTGCTTGGCTGCTCGCAGTTCCGCGGCCACCGTGAAACCATCCTTGCCGGGTAGCATGACATCGAGCACCACGGCGTCGAATTCGGTGCGCTCGCCCGACCGCCCCAAAAGCAAATCCAGGGCACGCTCGCCATCGCCCACGACCGTGACGGTGTGCCCTTCAGCCTCCAGGTTGAACTGCAAGCCTTTGGCCAGGTGGGTTTCGTCTTCGACGATCAAAACGTGGCTCATGCCAGTCTCTCTATCCAGTGTGGGGCGGACACTCTTGTCCGCCGCTTTTGAAGTTGATCTTGAAGTCGCCTTTGGACCGCTTCCAACCTCGTCGGTCAATTGAGGCACACACAGAAAATCAAAGGCGGCGGACAAGAGTGTCCGCCCCACACAAGCTACAGATTCACACGGGGCAATTCCAGGACCACTCTTGCGCCTCGGCCTTCGCCCTCACTCTCGGCGAACACGCGGCCGCCGTGCTTGCGGGCGATCGCCCGCACAATAAAAAGGCCCAGGCCAGTTCCCTTCACGTGGCTCAGCGAGCGATGGGAAACACGGTAAAAACGTTTGAAGATTCGCTTCAACTCTGCCGCTGGAATCCCTACCCCCTGGTCGCGGACGCTTAGGGTTACCAGTTTTTCGTCGGGAGTGTCGAGACGCACCGAAATCTCGACCCGCTCCCCGGAATACTTTACGGCGTTGTCCAGCACGTTCGAAACCGCCGCGCGCAGTTCCTCGGGATCTCCTAAAACGCCTGCGGCGGCGCCGTGGTTGATCGATTGCTCGTAGCGCAGAGATTCAGCCGGGAGGTGGTGGCTGCTGCGGGCTACTTCCACGCAGTCGCGAACCAGGCCGCCGAAGTCCACGGGCACGCGCCGGTCCTGGCGCTTGTTTCCAGCTTCGCCCGCCTTGAGGACCTGGTCGACCGTGCCCATCAGGCGGTCGGTGTCATCCAGCATCAGACGGTAGAATTCGCGGCGCTGGGCTTCATCCACGTCGCGGCGCTGCAAGGTTTGCAGATAAAGCCGGATGGAGGCAATGGGAGTTTTGAGCTCGTGAGTGACTGCATTGATGAAGCTGTCATGCTGTTCGTTGCGCCGAATTTCGCGCACCAGGAAGCTGGTATTCACGATCATCCCGGCGATCAGCAGGGCGAAGAAAATTACACCCAGGAAGAGCAGGACGCCTTCACGCCAGTTGAGAATGATCCAGCCGACATTCAGTCCGACCGCCAGCAGCACCAGGCAAACGCCCAGAACGACGAAGAAGGCAATTGCCCTGCGGCGGCTGCTGATGCGCATGGCAGGATTCTACCGCGTAGATGTGTGGGGCGGACACTCTTGTCCGCCGCCTTTGGTGTTGGTGTTGGCTTTCGGTTGCGAGGCTTTGAGGGGCTTTGACTGTCTAAAGTCAAACTCAAAGGCGGCGGACAAGAGTGTCCGCGCCACACAATCGAGGAAGTGGAAGCCGGGCGTCCCGCCCGGCTGGACGGGCGAGACGCCCGTCCTCCATTCAGCGACGACTAGGCTGAGACCAGTTCGGCGCGGGCTTCCGCCGGCGCTCCCTGTTCTTCTTCCTGGCGGCGCAGTTCGGAGAGTTTTACCCGGTAGACCTGGCGCGCCAGGCCCAACTTAGTCAGCGCCCAGATGCCGTACCAGTTGAAATCAATTTCGTACCACTTCAAACCATGTCGGGCCGAAACCGGATGGGCGTGGTGGTTGTTGTGCCAGCCCTCGCCGAACGTGAGCAATGCCACCCACCAGCTGTTGGTGGAGAGGTCGCGGGTAACAAAACGGCGCGAGCCCCAGCTATGCGTGGCGGAATTAACCAGCCAGGTGGTGTGCAGCCCAATCACGGTGCGGAAGAAAACACCCCACAGCAGGAAGGGCAGGCCGCCGATGGCGAACAGCACGACGCCGAGCACGATCATGGGCACGTAGTGATATTTCGTGATCCACACGTGGAATTTATCTTTGGCGAGATCGGGAACGTAACGCGCCAGCGTGGTGGTGTCATGGTGCATTGACTTGCCGGTAAGGATCCAGCCCATGTGCGCCCACCATTTGCCGTCGCGGGGCGAATGCGGATCGCCTTCCTGGTCGGAATGCTGATGATGAATGCGGTGCGTGGCCACCCAGAAAATCGGTCCGCCTTCGAGCGCCAGCGTGGCGCACGTGGTCAAGACATACTCGACCCACTTGGGAGTCTTGTAGCCGCGATGGGTGAGCAGCCGGTGATAGCCCATGCCGATGCCCAGGCTTCCCGAAACCCACCACAGGAACATCGAGACCAGGAATGCCTTCCAGGTAAAAAAGAACAGGGCCGCGATGGCGCCTACGTGGAACAGGCCCATAAAAATCGCGGTTACCCAATTCACTTCGTCGTCCGCGGCTGCTTTGCGATCCAAGACTTCGAGGTCCATCGCCATGTTCTTTTTCCCTGTACCCGGTATTGAGCTTCCAAGACTTAAGTTAGCAGGGTGGGAAATTAGCGCGTGTAAAACTTCTGTAATAGAAGGGCTTACGGCGTTACCGAGGTACTAGCACGTATTGCACGGGTGGCCGCGGGCGACTCGCGCGCGGCCATACGAACTCCTCAGGCGGAGGCGCCTTTTACTTCGACCCCGGCCCATTTCTCCAGCAGGGTGAGGGTGGCCGCGTAGTCCAGGTCCTGGTGTCCTTCTTCGGTGGCCAATTCGTAGATCTCTTCCACGGTTTCGAGCGCCGGCAGTTTGACGCGAACTTCTTTTGCGGCCTCGAGGGTCAGGCGGATGTCTTTGTGCATGAGGCGCAGCGGAAAATTGGGGGTGAAATCGCGCTTCAGCACGAAGGGCGCTTTGTAGTCGACAACTCCGGATCGAATCATCGAGGCCTGAATCACGGGCATGAGTTTCTCGACATCCACTCCCAGCTTGGTGGCCAGGGTAAGGCCTTCGGCGAAGCCTTCATAGATGAGCGCGATTTGCAGATTCATGACCAGCTTGGCGGACTGTCCCATGCCGGTTTCGCCGATGCGGAAAAACACTTTTCCCATGGCGGCAAACAGGGGTTTCAGCGATTCGATCACGGCTTCGTCACCGCCGACGATAAAAATGAGGCTTCCGGCTTCAGCCGCCACCTTCGAGCCCGTCATGGGCGCATCCACGTAGTGCACGCCGCGTGAGCCAACCCGCTCGGCGAACTTTCGAGTCGCGGAGGGAGAAATCGTGCTGGAATCCACTATCGTCATGCCTTCGGCCAGTGCTTCCTCCACCCCTTGCGGGCCGAACAAGACGCTCTCTACCGCATTGGTGTCAGACACGCACATCCACACGACTTCGGCGCCGCGGGCCGCATCGGCAGGGGAAGTCGCGCTGCGCGCGCCTTCTACGCCCTTGCCCGCGGTGCGGCTCCAAACCGCAACTTCGTGACCAGCCTTGACCAGATTGGAGGCCATCGGCCGTCCCATGATTCCCAAACCTAAAAAGGCAACGCGCATCCGGAATGTCTCCTGAGGATAATAATGACCACCAGCGATTAGAACCGACGACGGCAGCAGGGTCAAGGTAATCCGGCACGCGGTCGTGGTGGTTTGAAAACTCCCACAAGGATTGTCATTCCGAAGCGCGGTATGGGCGCGCCAGGAATCTGCTGTTTTTCTGCCGGCGCAAGCAGATTCCTCGCCGATAAAACCTGGCTTCGGAATGACAACAGGTGGGGTTGTTCTTGCGCAAACTGCACCACACCCGGCGCGCATTGTTCTAGAATGATTACGTATCCCACTTTTTTCGCGCCCTTTTGTGAAGGCGCAGTGCTGAGAAACTGGTTGCACCGCGTCCTGTTGGTGAATACAGCCAGGCTCGATGTTAAAAACGACCCTCAAGAACCGCGCCCTCCGCAACCGCGCCCGCCAGTTTGGCAGACTCGTGCGGCGGTCGGCGATTACTCCCCGGACCGGCCGCAGCTACAAGCCGAAGCTGGTGACCAACAGCGAGATGGGAGTGACTTTCATTGGTCATTCGAGTTTTTTTCTTCAGGTGGGCGGCCAGAATGTTGTCATCGATCCCAATTTCGCGCGCTGGCTTTTCATTCTTAAGCGTCTGCGGCAGCCGGGCCTGCGAGTGCGCGACCTGCCCGCCATTGACCTGGTGCTGGTGACCCATGCCCACTTTGACCATCTGCACCGGCCGTCGCTGCGCGCCATCGTGCAGCAAACCAAACGCCGGCGCGGGATATCGCCGACCATCCTGGTGCCGCACCATGTTTTCGACCTGGTGTCGGACCTGGGCTTCGAAAATGTCGTGGAACTGGACTGGTGGAACAGTTACGGTCATCACGACCTGACCGTGACCCACGTGCCCTCGCGGCACTGGGGGGCGCGGGTCATCGAAGACTCCCACCGCGGATACGGCGGCTACGTGCTGCGCGACCCCAAACATTCGATCTATCACGCCGGCGACACGGCTTACTTCTCCGGCTTTCGCGAGATTGGACGGCGCCTGGCGCCGGAGTTGGCGCTTCTGCCGATCGGCGCCTACCATCCGCCTTCCTTCCGCAACGTTCACACCAGCCCGGCGGATGCCCTGCGGGCGTTTTCTGACCTGAATGCGCGCTGGATGGTCCCGATGCATTACGGTACCTTCCGGCTCTCCCACGAACCGATGGAGGAACCCCTGCAACTGCTGGAGAAAGAAGCCCGGGCGGCGGGGGTGGAAGACCGGGTGTTCGTGCTGGAAGAAGGCGTGACCAGGTTTTTCTGAGGGCCTGTGTGGGGCGGACACTCTTGTCGCCGCCTTTGACTTTAGCCATTCAGAAGAATTGAGGAATCATTTCAAAACCAAGCAGAACCAACTTCAAAGGCCGCGGACAGGAGTGTCCGCCCCACACTTAATAAGCCAGCAGAATTCTTAGATCTCGCAGATTGTTCCCGGTGGGCCCGGTCGTGATGGCATCCCCGAGCGACTCAAAAAATGGGTAAGCATTGAAACCGGCCAGGTGGGCATTGGGATCCAGTCCGCGGGCCTGGGCGCGTTCGAGCGTGGCGCCGTCCACGATGGCTCCGGCAGCGGGGCTGTTGCCGTCGATGCCGTCGGTTCCGGCGCTGAGCACGGTAATGGCTTCGCCCGAAATTCTGGCCGCGCAGGCCAGCGCAAATTGCTGATTGCGGCCGCCGGTCCCGCCATTTTCCACCCTGACCGTGACTTCTCCGCCGGAAAGCAGGCAGACGCGTTCGGATTTCTGACGCAAGCGGCGCAAACGTTCGAGAAGATAATCCGCCGCGCGAGCGTAATCCCAGTCGTCGCAGCTGTTGTCGATTTCGACGCTGAAGCCGTGGCGCTGAGCTTCCGCCTCGGCCGCATCCAGGAGCGAAGCGTTTGACAGTAACGGCCACCAGCGCGAGCGGTGGAAGGCCAGGTCGTCGGGCTTGGGAGTTTCTTCGAGCGCGTGGCGTTGAAACAACTCGCGCACCGAATTCGGGAACTGTTCGAGCATGCCGTACTTCTCAACCACGGTGTAACAGTCTTCGACCGTGCTGGAATCGGGCATGGTCGGCCCTGAAGCCAGCGCGTCCGGAGTTTTGTCGGGGACGTCGGAGACCAGCAGCGACACCTGCTGGGCGCCTGAGGCCGCCACCGCCATCCGTCCTCCCTTGACGGCGGAAAGATGTTTGCGGATGGCATTGATCTCGGCGATGGGCGCTCCGGAGTGCACCAGGACCCGGTAGGTGGCGACCAGATCTTCCAGCGAGATTTCATCGTCAATCGGCTTTTCGACAATCGACGAACCGCCGCCGCTGAGCATGAAAATCACCAGCGATGACGCATTCAGCGCGCTGAGCGATTTCAGCATGGCCTCGGCGGCACGAATCGATTCCTGGTTGGGCAGCGGATGGCCGCCGCGGAAGTAGCGAAAGCCCCGCGCCTGCGAGACCGGGCCGACGGAACTGGCCACGATTCCTTCGAAGCGGTTGCCCGCCTGCATTTCGAGCGAATTGACCATGGCATGAGCCGCCTTGCCGATGGAGATCACCAGCACGCGCTGATAGGAATCGAGGTCATGCAGGTCTTCGCAGATGCGAAGCACTCCGCGATCGCAGTCCACATGGCGCTGAAATGCGCGGTCGATGCTGGCTTCCGCGAGCGCGTGTTCGAACAGGTGACGCGCCGTGACGCGCATGTCCAGGGCAAGTTTCTCGCGGTCGGCAGCAGGTGAAGGCATGGGCAAGAATTATAAAAGGCGTTTCGTAGCGCGTCGGCCCTTTGTAGCGCCGGCGTCCCGCCGGCTGTCGCGAGGGCGTCCCGCCCTCGCCAGAAAAACCGTTGCGTGAGCTACTGAGCAGGCCTGAGCGAAATGACCCCGTTCTACAAATTCAACGTATCTTTCGACCCAGCGTTCGATGGCATCTCGCAACTCGCGCAGCCGTCCTTCGAAAAAGTGATCGCCGCCGGCGATCAATACCAGCTTCTTCGGATCGGGAATCCCGGCGACCAGCTTCTCCAGTTGCGCCGGAGTCCCGAACTGATCACGATCGCCGCTTACGAACAGCTTGGGCTTGGCACAGGACTGGAGAAAGCTGAAGTCGTAGGTGCGATCGTCAATCGGCGATACCGGCAGGCCCAAGCCAATCGCGGCCTTCACCCGCTCATCCGGACAGGCCGCGCGCAAACCCACCGCCGCGCCAAAGGAGAATCCGGCAAAAACCAGCGGCAAATGAAATTCCTGGTCGATCCAATTCAGGGCGGTGCGAACGTCATCCAGTTCGCCGTTGCCATGATCGTGCTCGCCCTGACTGAGCCCGGTGCCCCGAAAATTGAAGCGCAACACCGGAAAGCCGAAAGCCATTCAGCGCCTTCATGGCATGAAAAACCACTTTATTGTGCAGCGTGCCGCCGAACAGAGGATGGGGATGGCAAACCACAGCGGCGTACCGGGCGTCTGCACTGCCCGCGTTGAGCAGGGCCTCCATGCGGCCGGCCGGGCCTTCCAGAAACAGGGAGCGGATTGTGCTGGCGGGCGTTTCCATGTGGCCGATTAAGCATAGCAGCGAATCGGATTTGCCTCAGTCTCCTCCGTGCTGAGAAGCGAATTCCACCACGGAGGACACCGAGGACACGGAGTGACCCTTCTGCACTGCGCGGGACTACGGTATCCTGTCGCGCATGGATGTGGTCGCCTTCACCCGTCAACTCGTGGACATCGAGTCCATCACCGGCAATGAGGCCGCGGTGGGCGATTTCCTTCATGGCGAATTGCTCCGGCGAGGTTTCCAGGCCGGGAAGATTCCAGTCGAAGGCACGCGCTGCAACGTGTTCGCGGTATTTCCCGAACAGCCGCGGCCCACGGTTGTCTTCTCTACTCACATGGATACCGTCCCGCCATTCATTGCCTCATCCGAAGATGATGCGCGGGTGTACGGACGGGGCTCCTGCGACGCCAAGGGAATCATCGCGACCCAGGTGGAAGCGGCAGAACGGTTGCGCGCAGAGGGCATTCACGTCGGACTGCTCTTTCTAGTCGGCGAAGAGCGCGACAGCCTGGGCGCCAAGCGGGCCAACCAGAATCCGCCAGGCTGCAAGTTTCTGGTGAACGGAGAGCCTACGGAGAACCGGGTCGCGGTCGCGTCCAAAGGAGCCTTGCGGGTGGAAGTGATCGCGGAAGGCCGCATGGCGCACTCGGCTTATCCCGAGCTAGGCGAGTCCGCGATTGACAAGCTGCTGGTCGCGCTCGCCCGCCTGCGCGAAATGAAACTGCCGACGGAGGAAGGGATTGGACCCTGCACCCTCAACATCGGCGTGATCGAAGGCGGACGCGCCCCTAACGTGATCCCGGACAAAGCCCGGGCGCAATTACTCTACCGGCTGGTCGGCCCGGCCGAGCGCTTGAAGCAGGAGATCGTGGCCGCGGTGGGCGGCCTGGCGAAAGTTGAGTTCGTGCTGGAGATTCCATTCGTCCGCTTGCGCACTCTGGATGGGCTGCCCACCATGGTCGCGGCCTTCACCACGGACATTCCCGCGCTCAGCAATTGGGGACAGCCGCTGCTGGTCGGCCCAGGGTCGATTCACGTGGCCCACACCAACGGCGAATTCGTCGAGAAAAAGCAGTTGCAGGATGCGGTGGACCTGTACTGCTCGATCGCGCGGCAGCTATTGGCGTGATTTCAGATTGAAGATTTGAGATTGTAGATTGTGAAAAGGGTCTGGCCCCCCATACGGCCAAGCAAGTAGCGCCGGCCTCCGGCCGGCTGTCGCGAGGGCGTCCCGCCCTCGGCCTGGCGGGCAAGACGCTCCGGACAGCCGCCGGGACGGCGGCGCTAGGGTCCGAAACCCGAGACTCTCCAGACCGTTTACACTTGAATCATGACCACCCAGACCCTCAACTCCCTCTCCAAGGCCTCTTCCGCCTATCTGCGTTCCGCCATGCACCAGCCCATCCAGTGGAATGAGTGGGGCGAGGAGGCGTTTGCCACGGCGCAGCGCGAGAACAAGCCGGTCCTGCTCGACATTGGCGCGGTCTGGTGCCACTGGTGTCATGTAATGGATCGCGAATCGTACGACGACCCCGAAGTCGCGAAGATCGTCAACGAACGCTTCGTGGCGGTGAAGGTGGATCGCGATGAGCGTCCTGACATTGACAGCCGCTACCAGGTCGCGGTGAGCGCGATCAGCGGGCAGGGCGGTTGGCCGCTGACGGCTTTTCTCACGCCCGACGGCAAGCCGTTTTACGGCGGCACTTACTTCCCTCCCGACGACAATTATGGACGTCCCAGTTTCAAGCGGGTGCTGCAGTCGATCGCCGACGCCTATCACCAGAAAAACACCGAAGTGGTGGACCAGGCGCAGATGGTAGAAATTGCCATCTCCCGGGCCGAGTCTTTTGCCGGCGGCGGTGGCGATTTCTCCCCCAAGGTGATCGACGCCATCGTGGAATCGGCGTTGAAGATGTTTGATCCGCAGAATGGCGGCTTCGGGAGCGCGCCCAAGTTTCCGCATCCCGCTGTTCTTGATCTTTTGATGGAGCAGTACGCCCGCTCGGGCGATGAGAAGCTGCGCGAAGTATTCGTCCCTACGCTGGAGAAGATGGCGCGCGGCGGCGTGTATGACCAGCTGGCCGGCGGCTTTCACCGCTACTCGGTGGACGAGCACTGGATCGTGCCGCACTTCGAGAAGATGTGCTACGACAATTCCGAGCTGCTGAAGAATTACGTCCACGCCTACCAGGTGACGGGCTCGGAATTTTTCGCCGCGGTAGCTCGCGACATCGTTCGCTGGATGGATGAATGGCTGAGCGACCGCGAGCAGGGCGGCTTTTACGCCTCCCAGGATGCCGACTACTCGATGGACGATGACGGCGACTACTTCACCTGGACCCGGGCGGAGATGCAGGCTGTCGTCAGCGAAGAGGAAGCGGCGGTTGCCGGTCTGCACTACGACGTCAATGAAGTCGGCGAGATGCACCACAATCCGGAGAAAAATGTTCTGTATGTGCGGGCGTCGGTCGAGGAAATTGGCCAGCGCCTGAAGCTGCCCGTCGAACGAGTGCGCAGCTTACTCGAATCCGCCCGGCAGAAAATGTATGCCGCGCGTCTGAAGCGGCCGACGCCCTACGTGGATAAGACGGTCTACGTGGGCTGGAACTCGCTGTGCGTATCGGCCTACCTGGAGGCCGCGAAAGTGCTGAACCTGGAGAAAGCGAAACACTTCGCGCTGCGTTCGCTGGACCGCGTTCTCGCGGAAGCGTGGCAGCCGGAGCAGGGCCTGCGGCACGTGCTCGCCTATTCCGATCCCGCCGCTGAGCCGCGCCTGGTTCCTGGCTTGCTCGACGATTACGCGTTTACCGCGGTCGCCTGCCTTGATGCCTATGAGGCCACGGCTGACCTCAGCTATTTCAATTTCGCGCAAAGCATTGCCGACAAGATGGTCGACCGCTTCTTCGACCCCGTGTCCGGCGGCTTTTTCGACACTGCCGCCCACGGAACCGGAAAAGTTTTGGGAGTGCTGGGCACGCGGCGAAAGCCGTTTCAGGATTCTCCCACTCCCGCCGGAAATTCAGTGGCTGCGATCGCGCTGCTGCGTTTGTACGGGTTGACCCACCAGCCGGGCTATCGCGAGAAGGCCGAGCAGACGATTGAGTTGCCGGCGGCGCTCGTAGGAAAATTCGGGATCTTCGCCGCAACCTACGGCATTGCAGCCGTCCACCTCGTCTGTCCCCACACTCAGGTCGTCGTCATTGGAGAAGATGCTTCGGCGGAGGCTCTGACTGCCATCGCGACCGGCTTCTTCGCATTCCCCAAGACGGTGCTGAAGCTCGCGGCCACCAACGCGGTTCCGCAGAATCTGCCGCCTGCGCTGGCAGAGACCATACCCCAACTGCCCGCGATCAAGGAGGGCAAGTCGGTGGCGGTGGTCTGCTCCGGTTTCACTTGCCAACCCCCGGTTTTCGATCCCGAGCATTTGCGCCGCAGTCTGGGCATTGCGCTGAAGAACTGAGAAAACGAGAGCTGGATCGAACGGGAAGTGGATCGAACGAAAACGGGATCCAAAATCTCCGGCGCAGGCCGCGGATAAGAGGGTAGGGGTCCTTCGACTGCGCGGCCGCTTCGCGAAGCGAAGCCGCCACTCCGCTCAGGATGACAGGGTTTGGTTTGGCCTGTGGGAAGTACGGGATCGATGCGGAACTTGCAAAAGCAAAAAAATAGGGCTGACCGCGCTCTTGGCAATCGGCGAGCCCTAAAGGGTCAATGCCACATCCGCAAACTGGTTACAAGTACTACCGCACTTGCTGTCCAGGCTTTTTGCAGTTTGGATTTGCGGGATTGCACAGTGGCATCGGGCCCAGTTCTGCGTTGAGTATCGGGGTCGCGATTGCCACGTAGGTGCAAGCCAAACCTACCATCAGGATCAACATCCTGACCGCACGCTTCATGGTGTTCTCCTTACGCTGCGAGGCTCCTGGGAGGAAACCTCACGGTGGCGGAATTATACAGAAGAGCGACCTTGCGTCCAGTCTTTTCTCCCATGCGCGCCTTTCGGCCACCCGCAAAGTTGGCTATCAAAGGCGACGCTTTTGACTGGGACGAGACCCGTTGCGGTCCCGCTGCGGGGCCACACCGGAGGCGGCGCTTGTCTCGCGCTTGCAATCAGGTTTCGGTTCTTGTTCAAGTAGTAGGTGAGGTTGGGGTCGGGATCAGCGGGGCGTCGTCGGGCAGCGGTGAAACGAAATCATCACGCAGTGAAACATTTTACTGAACCCGGCGGCTCTGGACAGGAACGGAGTGGATTGCGCTTCGTATCGAGAGTGCCGGTTCCGGCACGGAATCCTGCGCTGCCTTGCGGGGCGAATAGTCGGTCTGGGTTCGGGAAAAGGCACGATCCACCATGCTTTCAAACATGGGAATCAGCGAATCGCCTTCGCTTGAACTCTGCAGATCGGTGAGGCCCCGCTCCCAGCGCTGCGGCGCGAAAAGTTCCGCTCCCGGCACCCGCGCCGCGCTCTTGGCCAGGGCATACGACAACCAGACCAGGATGGCGAGGTTGTACGCCACCAGGTTGATCACCTGGACGATGGTCTCCGACGCGTGGCCGCTCACATGGAAAGCCAGCGTGCCCAATTCGACTCCGGCCGATAAGCCCAGGCCCAGCGAAAGTCCGAAGCTATGTTGTTTCCACGAGACTCCGAGATAGCGGGCAAAAACCAGCAGAAACAGAATGAGTCCAACCTGCGCCACGCGCACGCAGCGGGTGACGGTGATCACCGCCTGCACGATCGGTCCCTGGTCGCCCAACGGACTGGAGGCCGCAACCACAAAGCCCACCAGCGACATGACCAGGGCTGCCCACTTGAAAAGCACCGACCCGAGATCTTTCAGCGTGTGATAAGGACGAAACACGTCCAGAAAGATCTCATAGATGATCATGAAACCGAGGACGAGATTGACCGCAGAGCACGACCAATAAATCCAGAAGTAGGCGGTGTAACCGAAAATTGCCCACTGCTCGGTTGGGAACAGGATGCAAAACGCGACAATCTGGAAGCAGATGTAGGCGAAGAAGACAGGAAACAGGCGATGCAGTTTGTGGCGGAACATCGCCGCCGCCACCGCCAGTTGCAGGACGGGGTGGGCGATCCAGAGCGCGGTTTGGGTATCAACAGTCATCAACCAGTTTTTCTGCCAGCCGGGGGCGCCACGGTTGACGGAATGCTGCGAATTAGACTCTCTCTTATGCATAACCTTAGCAGGTCGGCTCCGAGGGTCAATGTACCAAGGTAATAGGAAGTAATGGTTACCGGAATAACGTGAAAGGCCGGCGCCAGCACGGCTCAAGCGCCGCTGTCAGGTCGAGCGTGACTCGACGCGTCCCTTCCGGCGGCCAAAAATCAGCCGAGCCTTGCTCGGCCGGACAGCCGAGGGCGGCTGTCGCCACGTGGTACGTCTAGATTATTGATTTTGATCGAGATAGAACATGTCCAGCACGTGACCCTTGCTGTCGATCAACAATGCCCGTCCGCTGTAGATAACCCGTTCCAGGTCGCTGGGCAGCCGGGGCAACTGCTCTTCACAGGCCAAAGGCAGGGACTCGGCCTGGTTCTGAACCTCGGAAGGCAAGGTTCCGCCGCGGCGTATTTGCCGTTCTGACCCAGAGGGCAGTTCGGGACGCTGGGTGACTGCGGCGGGCAGATCGGAGGCATGTTCATTGACGCAGCTTCGGATGGTCCTGCGATCGCGCAGAGTGAACAACGGGGTGTTGTCATCCGGGGTCGCCGTCGAATCCGGAGTTGAGGCGGAATCAGAGGGCGGAGCGGCGGGTGCGGGCGCCGGCGCCGGCGCTGGTTCACTCGACGGAGGGTTGGCGGGTGGCGCCGCTGCCGGCTGCGATGCCGAAGCGGTGACAAAAGTGAGGACGGCTTCGGAATCGACGATCGCGGGCTTTTTTCCCGTGGCCGCGGCCGCACCGGTGCCGGCGGCGCCGCCCGCCAGAGTGCCGATGGCAGCGCCTTTGCCTCCGCCTGCAATCGCCCCGATCACCGCGCCCAGGGCCGCCCCGCCGCCGATCTTGGTGACGTTGCTCTTGGCGTGCGACTCGCCCTTGATCACCAGCGGCTCTACGTTGATCGATGACGCTATGGTTCCCGAGCTCACGGTATTCAGCACCAGGTCGAGTTCTCCGGGCTCACTGAGCCGGCCGGTGGCATGCACATCGGTGACTCGCCCGATCACATCGGCGCCTTTGGGATAAAGTTCTCTGCCGTTCACTTGAATCGGCGCGTCCAGCGTGCCGCGGAAAGTGTCTCCAGCCTGGGCTTGTTCGCTGCTCAGGTTGTCGATCATGCGCACCTGGATGGACGTGCCGGAAGGAATGTCGAGAGATTTCTGCGCCTGCGCGGGCAGCGGCGCGAGAGCCAGCAGCAGAGACATCAGTCCCGCGCTCATGCCGAGAAATATTTGCGATTCATGTCCCATTCACCTCGTTGAAGTTTCGGGCTGGCCAGGCAAAGCGGCGTGTCCTTCTTGGGATGCGGGCCGATGCCCGGTGGCTGCATGAATATCCTGGACAATCTGCCCATCAATTTTCTGTTCCGATGAAAATGAAGTACGAGCAAGCCCAGAGATTGGCAGGAATCGCTTCGCCCGGACGTGCGGTGAGAATGATGTTGTAGTCGCCGGAAATTTCCAGGGTGTCGAGCACCGACGGCGCCGGCTGCGGAGCCACCGTGGCAAGATACGAGAGGAAGTCATGAATCTCCGCGCCTCCCCGATAACCCTGCGCCACGAAACTGAGCTCAGCGTGGGCTTCGGCGAAATGCCAGCCCAGGGATGCCGCCGCGGTCACTGCATTTTCGTAGGCCTGCTCGGAAACGGTTCCGGGTCCGGGATTGTCGAAGACGAGGCGGAGCTTGCGTTCGTCCTCGCGGCTGAACTCGCGCACTTTCAGCGACCCCGACTTAGCGGTGGCTTTCCAGTCCACGTGGCGGGCCGAGTCTTCGGGCAGGTACTCGCGAATGAGATAGAGGTCGTCGCCGCGCCCCCGGGCGAAGGTTTCAAACTGGCCGGTGATCAACGGAAGCACTTCAAAGAATTCGTCGGTTACCTCTACCGGCGGATACACCAGGATCTCCCGCGGCAGAGGCACGCGCCGGGTCTTGGTAAGAAAAGCGAAGGGGAAACGGGTGGCCAGGCCGAAACTGTTCTGTTGATAGCGACCGCGGCGCGGGAAGCATAGTTCCAACTCGGCGCTCAGTTCAGCGGCAGCCGGAATGTAAGGAAAGTATGCCGACTGGGTGAAGATGCCAGGCGGAGTCGCGCCCGCGGCGACGCGGCGAAGTTGACGGTCTGGTAGCCTTACCCATTGTTTTTCGGCGGGCTGGCTGGGCGGAAAGCCGAAGGTCGTGGGCACCCATTGCCATTTTCCCGAGGGCTTCTGCTTGGAGAGGAACCACGCTGATCGAGAATGACGGCAGCCAGCGGCGGCGGTTCCGGATTACGATCTTTCCCAGCGTGGGACGGCCCGCGAAAACCTGTTCGGGCAAACGAATATCCAGTTCCAGATCGCGCAGCACAATGGCCGACGCCACGCCCGATACCAGGATCGCCGCCAGCATCGCCGCCACAATCACGTAGAGCAGGTTGTTGCCAGTATTGAGCGCGGCCACCCCGATCAGCAGGACGGCTACGACGTAAATGATTCCCACTCCAGTCACGTCGTAGTTGAAGGCGTCGCGGACCCGGCCGCCCGCCACCCGCCGCGCCAGATAGGGCACCGTGGTCAGGCCCACCACGACCGCCAGGGTCAGGGCGAGCGAAGCCAGGATGACAGTGGTCCAGAGGCTGCCCGACTCGCGCGCGACCGTGGAAAACAGCGCGGCGGCGAAGGCCAGGATCAGTCCCAGAAGGGCCAGCAAAAAGCGTTTCCAGATTTCAGGAATCTCGAAACGCGGGAGGCGGGCGCGCGATCGAATCGCGCCGGCCGGGGCCGGCTCTGCGGATATTACGGGATCAGCCATGGGCGCGATTCGCTGTTTCGAGGTTAGCACCGCCTCGACGGCCCATCAATCCGTTTTGGGTTGACCAGAAATGCGCCTCAGCCACGTCGCCGCCTTCTCGGCCGCCCGGTCCGCGGTGCGGCCGATCCGGGGAAAACGCTCCCGCACCCGGTTCAATAACCGGTGCGCCCAGACATATTCCGACGACAGAATAATTAATCCGATCAGCAGGAACAGCACACCCTGCAGGAAGGGCAGAAACAAGCCCAGGATTCCCAACAGAATGAAGCCCCAGCCCGCGATCAGCAGCAGGATTCGTTTGGTATAGGCTTTCACGTCGACAAACTCTCGGCTCGTTTCTCTCTCTTCCTCTCTTCAAGGTATCAGGCGGTGGGCTGGCTGCGGAAATACCTTTGGGACAGCGAGGTCAACCCTGTTCGGCGAAAGCTCGGACAAGAATCCGAGCACCGATAAGTTGAATTGCTCCGGAACTTCTTCGTACGGCAAATGTCCCGACCCCGGCAAAGATTTCGACCCGGCAATCGGTGAACTGCCGGCGCAAGCGCTGCGCCGAATCGGGACTGACCGCCCGATCCTCGCTGCCCCAGAGCAGCAGAGTCGGGATATTGGCGATGCTCGGCAAGGCGGCTTCGAGGTCCGCGAGATCGCGATTCCAGGAACTCACCACACCCAGCCCGTAATTAAGAGTTCCGGGGATCTTGAAGGCAGCCGAATAACCGGCGAGCGTGCCGGGACGTATGCGTTGAGGGTCGCCGTACAAAGCGACGCAGGAGTGTGTCGTGGACAATTCCGAGGGCCGGCTCGAGGCGCAGGAGCAGCCACGAAACCGGCGGGCTGCTGAGAAAGGGCGCCAGCCGCCTGCCGTGCGCTGACCAGGGATTGACCGGTGCGACCAGAATCAGGCGCCGCACCCGCTCCGGCGCCAGTGCAGCCGCCATCATGGCGATCGCGCCTCCGTGGGAGGTCCCCAGCAGGTCGCAGGACGCAACCCCAACGTCCGTCAAGAAATCGCAGCAGACGCTCGGCGTGCGCCCGGAAGCTGCAATCCGGGTTGGGTGGCCGGTCGGAAAAACCCACACCTGGCATGTCCACCGCGTACACTGTTGCTCGCTCGGCCAGGGCGGGCAGGGCGAAGCGCCAGGAGAACGAGTATCCCAGCAAGCCGTGCAAGAGGAGCAGAGGCGGTCCGGAGCCGCCGCTGAGATAGCGCATGCGATAGCCGTCGAGAACGGACCAGCATTCTCTGATGGGATCGAATCTGGCAGCGTAGTTTTGGCTTCCGATGGGTGGGTCAACCTGGTCATTCTAGTCGGACTGCGGAGGCTCCCGCGACTTTCTTCGCGACTATCCTGACCGGCGCTCTACGCCCGGTACCCTTAAACTTCTGTTACGCATGGAGTTACCAAACCCCACAGAAGCCTTCCAAAAAACGTAGCTTTACTTCCACAGCGCTTCTATAATCGGTAAAGTCTTTTCTTTGAAGTGAGTTAGAGGTTCTCCCTTGCGCTCTGCCGTGGCCCCCGACGTGCTTAACCATTCTTCGGGTCTTTCCCCCGCCCTCAACCAGGAGCCGTTGCGGTCGATGAACCGGGACTTCCAAATCCGCTTTACAGCCGGTCTGCTGATTCTTTTGACCACGGCCGCGGTCGTTCTGGCCTGGATCAATTTCCAAAAAGAAGCCGAGTTCCAGATTCCGTCGGATGGCGTCTGGTGGATGGAGCAAACCGGAGGCGAGGGAGGCCTGGTCGCCAACCGGGTGGAGCCGAACGGCCCGGGCGAGAAGGCCGGGATTCGAGCCGGTGATCAGCTGATCGCCATCAACCAGCACGACGTAAAGGACACCACCGCCCGGATGCGGCAGGTTTACCGCGTGGGCGCGTGGTCGAAGGCGACTTACTCCCTGGTTCGGCAATCGGTCCCGCTGGACACGACCGTCATCCTGGTTCCCGCCGAACGCTCGCTGAACTACTGGCTTCGGTTCATCGCCCTGATCTATCTGGGGATCGGGCTTTATGTTCTGCTGCGACGCTG
The DNA here is from genome assembly GCA_963734455.1 of Terriglobia bacterium. Classification (GTDB taxonomy): domain Bacteria; phylum Acidobacteriota; class Terriglobia; order Terriglobales; family Acidobacteriaceae; genus JAIQFF01. Next base: position 575,762 of record CAVTHC010000003.1, on the reverse strand, counting down.
GACGGCGCCGAGTTCCACGCATTTCTATGTTTTCTGCCTGGTCTCGTTCATCTTTTACGCCTTCAAGTTCACCGGAAAGCTGAACCAGTTTGACTGGATTATCTACTGGGGCAACGTTACGGCATGGTTGCTTCAGCCCGCATTGTTCCTGCATTTCGTCCTGACCTTCCCGGAGAAGCGCGCCTTTGTCCGCAAGAATCGCTGGATCATTCCCGCCATTTACGTGCCCGGGATGCTGCTGCTGGGAATACACATCTTCGCGCTCCGGGTATTGAAAGCCACCGAGCGGGTGCGCTGGAACCTCGACCGGGTGCAGATGGGCTACCTGGCCCTGTTCTTCGTGATCGCGGCGGCGGTGCTGTGGGACAGCTATCGCCGGGCCAGCACGCCGATCCTGCGGCAGCAACTCAAATGGGTCACGCGCGGCACCATTCTGGCCATCGCGCCCTTCACGCTGTTCTATGTGATTCCCTATTTGACGGGAGCGATGCCGAGCTCGGCGATGAAGGTTTCCGTTCTGTCGCTGGGCCTGCTGCCCCTGACCTTCGGATATGCCATCTTCCGCTACCGGCTGATGGACGTGGACCTGATTTTCAAGCGGGGCATGGTGTACACGCTGGCGGCGGCCGCGATTGTCGGGGTTTACTTCGCGGTAGTGGCTGGAGTCGCGGAACTGGTCCACACCCAGGTCCCGAGTTCGGGACCGGTCGGGCTGGTCCTGGCCATGGTGGTCACCGCGCTGCTCTTTGACCCGGTGCGCAAATGGATCCAGGAGCGTATCGATCAGTTCTTCTATCGCACCCGCTACGACTACCGCAAGACGCTGATCGAATTTGGGCGCGAGCTGAGCTCGGAAACCGATCTGGACCGGATGCTGAGTTCGGTGGTCGATCGCCTGTCGCGGACGCTGCTGGTGGATCGCATGGCCATTTTCCTGGCGGTGGGCGACCCGGCCCAGTTCCTTCTGGCCACGTCCTTCGGCATGACCCAGACCAGCGGCCTCGATTTGAATTTCCTGAGCGCTCCCGCGGCCGGAAACCGAGGCGGGACATCTCTTCCTCGAAAACGTCCACCAGGTCCCGCGCGAGACCGCCAGCGCGCAGCAAACCATCGCCAAGCTGGACTTGAACTACTACATTCCCTGCCGCGCCCAGCAGCGGACCATCGCATTCCTCGGCCTGGGCAAGACGGTGGAAGGCGATTTCCTGACCAGCGAAGACATCGAGTTGCTGGAAACCCTGGCCGGCTATATTGGCATCGCCATCCAGAATGCGCGCCTGTATGCCTCGCTCGAACAGAAAGTCGCCGAGTACGAACGCCTGAAGGACTTCAACGAAAACATCGTCGAGTCGATCAACGTGGGCGTGATGGCGGTCGACCTGGAAGACCGCATCGAATCCTGGAACTCGCAGATGGAAGTGATGTACGCGCTTCCCCGCTGGCAGGCCCTGACCCGGCCGTTGAGCGAGGTATTTCCGGCCGAGTTCGTGCAGGAGTTTTACCGCGTCCGGCAGAATCCCGGGATCAACAACCTGTACAAGTTCCGCCTGGCGACGCCGACGGGCGAGAGCCGCATGGTGAACGTTGCCATCGCGCCCCTGGTCACGCGGAAGTTCAACGTGATCGGGCGGCTGATCATTGTGGACGACATCACGGAACGCATCGACCTGGAATCGCAGCTTTCGCAGGCCGACAAGCTTTCCTCGATTGGCCTGCTGGCAGCCGGGGTGGCGCATGAAGTCAATACGCCGCTGGCCGTCATTTCCTCCTATGCCCAGATGCTTTCGAAGCAGCTGCAGGACGATCCGCAAAAAGGAGGGCTGCTCGAAAAAATTACCCGGCAGACCTTCCGCGCTTCCGAAATCGTGAACAACCTGCTGAATTTCTCGCGCACCAGCGGCACGGAATTCACCGAGGTGAACATCAACAAGATCATCGGCGACACCATGGCGCTGCTGGAGCACCAGTTCAAGATCACCAAGATCCGGGTGGAGGACGAACTGGCCGACCATCTGCCGCTGATCAGCGGCAATCCTGGACGCCTGCAGCAAGTTTTCCTGAATCTGTTCCTGAATGCGCGCGACGCCATGCCCGAAGGGGGCACGCTCCGAGTGGCCACTTCGAATGGAGACGGCGTGAGCGTGGTCGTGGCCGACACCGGAACCGGCATCGCGCAGGAACACATTCAGCGCATTTACGATCCGTTCTTTACCACCAAGGCGGCGCCGCGTGAGGGCCAGGGCAAGGGCACGGGTCTCGGCCTGTCGGTGACCTACGGAATTATTCAGGAGCATGCCGGGAAGATTCGGGTGGAGAGCCATCCCGGCCGGGGCACGACCTTTTATCTGGATTTCCCGCTGACGAGGAAGGCTGTCAATGTCTGAGCTGGCCACGATGCCGCGACGCAACCTGGGCGAAAGTTCGTCCGCGGGTTCCGTGCTGATCATTGACGACGAAGCCGCCATCCGCGAGTCGCTGGAGACTTTGCTGGAGATGGAAGGCTACGACGTGCAGTCGGCTGCCACCGCCGACGAGGGCATGAGCCGGATCGGCAGCCGCCCCTACGACCTGGTCCTGCTCGACCTGGCGCTGCCCGATCGCAATGGCATCGATCTGCTGGCGGAGCTTCACACTCACGATCCGCAGCTGGCGGTCATCATGATCACCGCCTACGGCACCGTGGAAAACGCGGTGAAGGCCATGCAGGCCGGAGCCACGAATTTCGTCCAGAAGCCCTGGGACAACGAAAAACTGCTGGCCGACATTCGCACCGCCGTGGCCCGCCACCGGACCGAAGAAGAGAACGTCCAGCTCAAGCGCGCGCTCAAGCAGCGCTACAACTTTGAAAACATCGTGGGCAAGAGCGAGCCCATGCTGAAGATTTTTGATCTGGTGGCGCAGGTTGCGCCCAGCCGCTCGACCATACTTCTTGCAGGGCGAGAGCGGGACCGGCAAAGAGCTGATCGCCAAAGCCATCCACCTGAACTCGCCGCGGCGCGACCGGGCGTTTGTCCCGGTCAATACCGGCTCGATGCCGCCGGACTTGCTCGAATCCACGCTGTTCGGCCACGTCAAGGGAGCGTTCACCAGCGCCATCGCCTCGAAAAAAGGCCTGTTCGAGATTGCCGACCGGGGGACTCTGTTCCTCGACGAAATCGGCACCATGAGCATGGACACGCAGAGCAAGATCCTGCGCGTACTGCAAGACCGAAAATTCATGCATCTGGGCGGCGTCCATGAAATTCAGGCGGACGTGCGCATCATCGCCGCCACCAACGTGGACCTGAAGCAGTTGGTCCGCGAGGGCAGGTTCCGCGACGACCTCTTCTATCGCCTGAACGTGATCACGGTCGATCTTCCGCCGCTGCGACAGCGCAGAGAAGACATTCCTCTGCTGGTGGATTTCTTCCTGGCGAGGTACTCGGAAGAAAACGAGCGTCCGCGGCGGAGAATGACGCCCGAAGGGCTTCGTCCGTTACTCTCCTATTCCTGGCCGGGTAACGTCCGCGAACTGGAGAACGTGATCGAGCGGGCGGTCGTGCTCTCCTCCACCCAGGATGTGGGACCCGAGCTTCTGCCCGACGTGATCGTGGGCCGCGGGCACTCCGGTTCCGATGATGGAACATCGCGGCGACGCTTCCCTGTTCGATATCGTGGAAGACTGCGAGCGCCACATCATCCTCGACATGCTGGAGAAGTGCAGCTGGAACCAGACCGAAGCCGCCGAACGCTTCCACGTGCCGCTCTCCACCCTGAACCAGAAAATCAAGCGCCTGAATATTGAGATCAAGAAGAAGGTCAGGGAGTAGGAAAGCGGACGTCGGACCTCGGGCGTCAGACCTCGGACTTCGGACTTCGGATCTTGGACCTCAGGCCTCGGACCTCAGCTCTTTCCATCGCATCGCGGTCTCGTAAGAGAGATTGTGCGCCGCATTGTCTGAAGGCAATCCCCGAAAATATCTAAGAGCGAAGTCCGAGGTCCGAAGTCCGAGGGCTGACGCCCGAGGTCCGCGGTCCGAGGTCCGACGCCCGCCTTCTGCTATAGTTCCTCAGATAGAGGCCACACTGCATGGCAGCTGGGGATTTCCAGGTCCCGCTCATATCGCCCGCTGAATTCGCCAAAGAGAAGGTCAAGGCGCTGCAGGACTACGCCTTGCTCACCGGCCAGTCGCTGGCCAATCTTTTCCGACGGCCCTTGTACGTCACCGACATGATTCAGCAGGCCGACCTGATCGGCGTGGGTTCGCTGCCCATCGTGATCCTGACCGGCGGCTTCACCGGCGCGGTGCTGGCCCTCAACAGCGCCAGCACGCTATCGCGGTTCGGGTCGCTCACTCTTATCGCCCAACTGGTATCGGTCGGCATGGTCACGGAACTGGGACCGGTCATCACCGGGCTCATGGTGGCCGGCCGCAACTCTTCCGGCATGGCCAGCGAACTGGGCTCGATGACCGTGACCGAGCAGATCGATGCCATGCGCGCCCTGGGCACCGATCCCACGAAAAAGCTGGTCACGCCGCGTGTGGTGGCCACCGTGGTCATGCTGTTTCTTTCTGACCATCATCTCCGACCTCCTGGGTCTGGTGGGCGGAAACATGGTCTCGAGCCTGCTGCTGGGCCTGGACTCGCGGCAGTACTGGACTTCGGCCTGGCAGTCCCTGGTCTGGCGCGATGTAACCACCGGGCTCATCAAGCCCGTGCTGTTCGGATTTGTGATCTCGACCGTCGGCTGCTACTTCGGCATGTCGACGCGCGGCGGTACGCAAGGCGTGGGGCGCTCCACCACCCAGGCGGTGGTCGTCGCGTCGGTAATGATTCTGGTCGTGGATTTCTTTGTCACCAAGCTGCTCATCACCCTGTTGGGGTACCGATAGACGATGTCAGCTCCCACGCTTCCGCTCGATACGGCCGCGCCATGCCGCCAAGCAGCAGGGCAGCGAAGCCATCCGCTTCGAGAATGTGACGCTCGCGTTTGACGACAAGGTGGTGCTGGACGACATTTCTTTCCGGCTGCCGCACGGGGAAACCAAGGCCATCTTTGGCGTCGCTGGCTCGGGAAAGAGCACGATTCTCAAGCTGGCGCTGGGATTGATGAAGCCCGACTCCGGACGCATCTACGTTCTCGGCGAAGACGTGACCGAGATGAGCGAAAATGAATTGTTCGACCTGCGGCGCCAGATCGGCATGGTGTTTCAGGAGAGCGCGCTTTTCGATTCGCGGACCGTCCGGGAAAATGTCGCCTTCCGTCTGATCGAAGAGGGTAATGTCTCCGAGGAAGAAATCGAGCGCCGGGTGCGCGAGGCCCTGAGTTTCGTCGAACTGGAACGAACCGTGGACATGTTTCCCTCGGAACTTTCCGGCGGAATGCGGCGCCGGGTGGCCATTGCCCGGGCCATCGTCACCCAGCCCGAAATCCTGCTCTACGATTCGCCCACGGGCGGGCTGGATCCGGTGACCTCCACCACCATCGTGGAACTGATCGTGAAACAGCGCGATGTGTACAAGACCAGTTCGCTGATGGTCACGCATCGCCTGCAGGACGCATTCATCATGGCCACCCACTACTTCGATCGCAAATCCAACCGGATGATGCCGCTGCCCAAGGGAGTACATTGCGAAGTGCCCATGGCCTTTCTCATCCTGCGCGACGGCAAAGTCATCTTCGACGGCGATGTGGACGAACTGGCACGCACCCGGGACGAATACATCCGCGAATACATTGCGTAGGGCTTCTGGCTTCTGGCTTTTAGCTTTTAGCTTCCAGCCACGTGTCATCCTGAGCGGAGTGGCTGCTTCGCTCCGCGAAGCAGCTGCGCAGTCGAAGGACCCCTACCAGCTAGCACGGCCTGAGTGCTCTTTGCGATATCCCAGCAGAAGATCCTCCGCCTCCGTATCGAGACATGGGGATCCTCCAACTCCGCCGCTCAGGAAGACAGAGCCTAAGCCGTGGCCGTTCTGCTCTTGTAGCGATAATACTGAATGAGAGAAAGAGCCCCGGCGATCACGCCCAGCGCAATGAGCGTAATCAATGCCGGCATGTAATATCGCGAGAAGAACCGGACGATGTGCCGGCCATAAATCGCTCCCAGTCCGGCCAGGATGGTGAAGCGAACGCCCCGTCCCAGGGCCAGCGCCGCCACAAATTTCCGGCGCGAGTATTGCAAAGCGCCCGCCGCCAGCAGGAACGGAACAATCGGAAAGGGCGGCGGCAGCAATGCGGGCACCGCCACGGCAAAGAATCCCCAGCGCTCAACCCGCTTGAATACTTTCCCGGCTGTTTTCTTCGACAGCTTTGCGTTCGAAGGCCTCCTTGCCGCCCTTCCGCGCCAGGCCGTAGGTGATGTAGCCGCCGATGACAGCGCCCACGGTGGCCATAAACGCGTAGTACCACCACAACTCCGGGTGGCGGGCTGCCAGGAGAATGGTCAAGACGTCCATGCTCCCGGGCAACGGTATGACCGAGTTGTCGGCCAAGGCCAACAAGATCAGCCCGACTCCTCCCAGGTGCCGGAGCCGGCTCCAGACCGAAACGGCAATCAAGAAGTGAAGCTGGGCTGACATGTCCGCCTTAGAAGCAACTCTTCGAGATGCGAGTGGCACAGCCGGACTGGACGGGCGCTAGGTAGCGGCAATTTTCGCCACATCAAGAAAGTGCAACGGCGGCGCCGCCGGCAACGCACCGCATTCGGCGGCGTACCGGTAGAAGAGCTGTAAGCCGTCCAGGCATGCGGGATCAAGGTCATAGTGGATATTTTCGGTCAGATAGGCGCGTATTTCGGCCTGGCTCAAACCCAGGCGTGGCGCCCATTCTCGAGCGATCCGGTCGAGACTCGGCGGCCGCAAACCGTGATCGCGCGAGTCCTGAAATGTGGCAGCCAGATCGAGAGTTGCGGGAACGTCCGTCAAGGCCGCCTGGCGTATGGCCCAGAAGGCGAAGACAAAAGGCTTGCCGGTAAAACGAATCCACTCCTCCGCCAGGTCGAAGGTCAGATAGCGGGAGCGATCCACTTTGAGCGCGGGATCGCCAATGAGCAGGCCCGCGTCGTGCTCTGCCATCATCTTTTCTATGTCCGGCGCCATAGGGGTGAAACGGCGGCCCGGGCCCCACCATTTGGCGAACAACACTTTGGTCAGCGCTACCGAGGTGAGAGAAGAGGTATCGAGCGCAACCGACCGGATCTGGTCCAGCGGGACCTGGCTGACCAGAAGGATGGAACGAACCGGCCGCCGCGAAGCAATGGCAACCCCGGGCAGGATGGCCAGCCCTGGAATGGTGGCATAAGCCGCAGCCGGAATGATGCCGATATCCGCCGCGCCGGCGGCCAGGTCAGCGGCACATTGCGAAGGTACGGTGTAGGAAATGTCGAAGGCCGCGCCTGCGTCTCCATGCTCGAAATCCCACATAAGGGGCGCAGTATTAAGGTAGGAAATGGCGGAAATGCGAAGGCGTTTCATGCGGCCGATGTTTGATTTTAACAGAGCGGTGTGTCATGTGACCTTGACATCGTTTTTTGCGGATGTATAGAGTCCGCGAGTCAGACGATGTGGAGGTGGAGAAGTGCCGGAAGCCCTGGCCGTGAGCCCCAGACCCAGCGAAAGCCTTGCCCTGCAGTGGCTGGCTCTTGCCCTGACCCCTCGATTGGGTCCTACCCGAGCGCGCCGGCTGGTCGAACACTTCGGCGGGGTGCAGAACATTTTCAAGGCGTCGCTGACCGAACTGGAGGCCACCGGCATCCAAACCGTCTCGGCGCAATCGCTCGGCACCGGCCAGTCGATGGAACTGGCGCACGACGAAATGGGACGCGTTGCCGCCGCCGGAGTCTCCGTCGTCTGTCTCGATGATTCCTACCTATCCCGAGCCGCTGAAGCAGATCTACGATCCGCCGCTGGTTCTTTACGTCCGCGGAAACGTGGACGCGATCGCGCAGCCGGGCATTGCGGTGGTAGGCACGCGCCATCCCACTCCCTACGGACTGGGGATGGCTGAGCGGTTGGCATGCGATCTCGCCAGCCGGGGGCTGGTCATCTTCAGCGGCCTGGCCCGCGGCGTGGACGCGGCCGCGCATCGCGGCGCCATCAACGCCAAAGGAAAAACGGTGGCGGTCTTTGGCACTGGCGTGGACATTATTTATCCCAAGGAAAACACGCGGATCACGGAGCAGATGCTGGCGCTGGGCGGCGCGCTGATCTCCGAGTTCCCCATGAACACTTTCGCCGCGCCGCAAAACTTCCCCATTCGCAATCGCATCATCAGCGGTATTTCGATTGGCGTGCTGGTGGTCGAAGCCGCGGAATACAGCGGCACCCGGATCACTTCGCGCTGCGCCCTGGAACAGAACCGCGAGGTCTTTGCCGTCCCCGGCAACGTCACCAACAAGAATTCCTGGGGGCCGAATACTTTGATTAAACAGGGCGCCAAGCTGACCGCCACCTGGGAGGACGTTTGGGAAGAACTCCCGACAGCAGTACGACTTGCGCTGACTCCCGCCACCGGCGATGAATCGCAAGCGGGCCAGACTGCATCTCTATTCGGGGAAAGCGAACTGCCTCCGCACGAAAAAAAGATCCTGAAGCTGCTGAAAGCCGACGAGGCCACCCACATCGACGAAATTGTCGAGTTGCTGGAACTGGATATGTCGTCCTCCGAAATCTTCGCCGCGCTGTTCGAGCTGGAGCTGGCAGGCAAGGTGAAGCAGATGCCGGGGAAGAATTTTGTGAAGAGCTTCTAGAGCAGCTGTCAGCTATCAGCTTTCAGCTCTCAGCGGAAGCCTGATATACGAGGCGATTATGCAGAGTTTCAGAAACTTGAAGGTTTGGGAAAAAGCACACATCCTTACGCTTGATGTGTACAAGTCCAGCAATGGATTTCCGCGGGACGAGCTTTATGGGTTGACGAGTCAGATGCGGAGGTCCTCGGCTTCGATCGGGGCAAACATCGCCGAGGGATGTTGTCGAAAAGGTGACATCGAATTGGGACGCTTTTTGCAGATTGCGATGGGGTCAGCCAGTGAACTGGAGTACCAATTGCTCCTGGCGCGCGACCTGGAAATAATAAAGTCTCTTGATTTTCAGCGGCTTTCGGGCGAAGTGATCGAGGTGAAGAAGATGCTGGCAGCTCTCATCCACAAGCTGAAAGCTGATAGCTGACAGCTGAGAGCTAATAGCTTTTTCCACCGCATTCATGCTAGCTTCAAAACCAGTAACCACCATCAGAGGACACATTGTCTAAAGGTTTAGTCATCGTCGAATCGCCGGCAAGGCGAAAACCATTCAGAAATATCTGGGCAAAGGCTACGTTGTCGAAGCATCGTTCGGCCACGTTAAGGACCTGCCCAAGAGCACGCTGGGCGTCGATATCGACAACGAATTCGAGACGGAATACATCGTCATTCCGGGCAAGGAGAAAGTTCTCGCCAAGCTGAAGAAGCTGGCCTTGTCCGCGGACAACATCTACCTGGCGCCTGACCCGGACCGCGAAGGCGAAGCCATCGCCTGGCACCTGGCCGAGGAACTGGGCGACGGAAGCCAAGAAGAAGAAAGAAGAAGAAGGATGGCGACGAGCCCGACCGCATCCGCCGCGTGACCTTCAACGAGATCACGAAGCGGGCCGTGCAGGAGGCTTTCGAGCATCCCCGCGACATCGACCAGAACCTGGTGGATGCGCAGCAGGCGCGGCGTGTGCTCGACCGCCTGGTGGGCTACCAGGTTTCTCCGCTGCTCTGGGACAAAGTGCGCCGCGGCCTGTCCGCCGGCCGGGTCCAGACCGTCGCGCTGCGGCTGATCGTCGAACGCGAGCGGGAAATCAAGGCCTTCCAGAAGGTTGAATACTGGACCATCGACGCTCACCTGGCCGGGCCCAAGCCGCCGGCGTTCGATGCCCGCTTCGTCGGCAAAGGTGAAGAGAAGGTCGAAGTCACGAACGGCGAGGACGCGGAGAAGATCCGCGCCGCGCTGGAGAAAGCCGACTGGCTGGTCCGCACCGTCGATCGCAAAGAACGGCGGCGCAACGCCACTCCGCCCTTCACCACCAGCAAGCTGCAGCAGGACTCCTCGCGCAAGCTGCGCTTCAGCGTGAAGCGCACCATGATGATCGCGCAGCGTCTCTATGAAGGCGTGGAACTGGGCGAGGAAGGCTCGGTCGGCCTCATTACTTATATGCGTACCGATTCCACCCGCGTTTCCAACGAAGCGCTGGCCGAGGTGCGCGAGTACATCACGTCGCAATACGGCAAGGACTACCTGCCGGAAACGGCGAACGTCTATAAAGAGAAGAAGGCGGCGCAGGCGGCGCACGAAGCCATTCGTCCCACTTCGGCGATGCGCCATCCCGACCAGATCAAGCAATATCTGAAAGAAGACGAATTCAAGGTCTACAAGCTGATCTGGCAGCGCTTTGTGGCCTCACAGATCACGCCGGCCGTCTTCGACCAGACCACGGTGGACATCGACGCCAAATCCGGCGCCGAAACTTTCTGGTTCCGCGTGACCGGCTCAGTCCTGAAGTTCGACGGCTTCCTCAAAGTCTACGAAGAAGCGAAGGACGTCAAAGACGAGGAAGAAGAAGAACTCAAGCACAAGCTGCCGCCGCTCGAGCCCGGACAGAAGCTCACGCTGCGGGAACTGAAGCCGGAACAGCACTTCACCGAGCCGCCGCCACGCTACAACGAAGCTTCGCTGGTCAAGGAACTGGAAGAACGCGGCATTGGCCGGCCTTCCACCTACTCGGCGATTCTCAGCACCATTCAGGAACGTCAGTACGTGCAGAAGCTGGGCGGAAAGTTCTCGCCCACCGAGATCGGACTGGTTGTCACCGATCTTCTGGTGGAGAATTTCCGCGACATCTTCGATGTCGAATACACCGCGCGGCTCGAAGAAGAGCTGGACGAAATCGAAGAAGGCAAGGAAACCTGGACGGACGCGCTGGCCGGCTTCTACAAGCGATTCGCCAAAGACCTCAAATATGCCGAAAAGCATATGGAGAACGTCAAGCGGATGGAGAAGCCCACCGACGAGAAGTGCGAGCGCTGCGGCTCGCCCCTGGTCATCAAGTGGGGCAAGCACGGATCGTTCTACGCCTGCAGTTCCTACGATAAGGAGAATCCGGAAAGCTGCAACTTCACCAAGGAAAATCCCATCAACCTGCCCGACCTGGATTCTGCCGACATCCAGGAAACCACGCAGGAAGAATATTGCGAGAACTGCGGCCGGGTGATGGTGCTGAAGCGGGGACGCTTCGGCCAGTTCATGGCCTGCACCGGGTATCCCGACTGCAAGACCACTCGCCGGCTCGATCAAGGCAAGAAAGTTCCCGATATTCCGATCGACGAACTGTGTCCCAAGTGCGGCCGCAACATGATGATCCGCCATGGCCGGTTCGGAGAGTTCACCGCCTGCAGCGGATATCCCGAGTGTAAGTATGTAAAGCAGAATTACATCGGCGTGAAGTGCCCGCTCTGCAAAGACGGCGACCTGGTGGAGAAGAAGGCGCGCAAGGGCAACACATTTTACGGCTGCGGAAATTATCCCAAGTGCAAGTTCACTTCCGCCGGGAAACCGCTGGCCGAGAAGTGCCCGAGCTGCGGCAGCGAATATCTGGTGGAGAAAATGCTGAAGGCGGGTCCCGTGATCGCGTGTCCTAATAAAGAATGTGACTATGAGCGCGAGGTCCCGGTGGAAGCCGCTTCCGCATCGTCGACCACCTAAGTTCTTATTCAATGTAGGCGCGAGCGCCCACGCTCTTGCTGCAGCGCCACGAACGACCGACTAGGCCGAATACACTGCGAGGGTTTAAATGGCGAAACCAACTGCCGCTGACGCACAACTGATTCTTAAACTGTACGATCTCCGCCGTGAAGCTGAGCTGCGCAAGGCCCGCCACTGGTGGGTGGTGACATTCTCGCCCCAGACTGCGGACGACTTCATGAAAGTCTCGGGCGCATTCGGAACGCCAGAGAACAACTGGCTGCGCCAGGTCATGGGATATTGGGGCATTGCCGTGTCGCTGGTGAACCAGGGCGCCTTGAACCGTGAACTGTTCCTCGAGCCCAGCTTTTGCGGAGAGATGGTCCTGATCTATGCCAAGGTTAAGCCATTTCTGAAAGAGCTTCGGGAGAAGATGAAGAACCCACAGTTTCTCGCCGGCATCGAATCGCTGATCATGAGTTCGAAGAAAAGTCGCGAGTTTCTGCAACGCATGGAAACCAACCTGGCCGCCCGGCGCAAGGCCATGACGGAAGGCGCCAAATCCAGCTAGCCGGCGGTTAGCCTCGACTTACCGCTCACCGCGCGACCCCGGCTCGAAACGCCCGGCAGGGATCGAGCCAGCCATGCCGTTTTGCACCAGCCCACAAGTCCGTTAGAATCTTAAACAGTGGTGCGATAGCCATGTCCCTGACCAAACCGCAGGCCCTTGATCTGTTCCGCTCCGACGACCTCATCGGCATCGGCATGGAAGCGGACGCAGTGCGGCGCCGGCTTCATCCCGAAGGCGTTGCCACTTACGTCATCGACCGCAACATCAATTACACCAATTTCTGCACCGAGTATTGCACCTTCTGCGCCTTCTATCGGCCCTTGAAGGGCCCCGCCGCCAAAGAGGGATACATCCTCGAATTCGACACCATTTACGAGAAGATTCGGGAGACGGTGGAACTCGGCGGCACCGGCGTGCTGATGCAGGGCGGCCTGCATCCGGATCTCAAGATCGACTGGCACGAGAAGATGCTCAGCGGCATCAAGCAGCGCTTCCCAAAAGTTCACCTGCACTGCTACTCGGCGTCGGAAGTCATCGCCATCGCGGAATACAGCGGGTTGAGCATTCGCGACACCATCGCGCGCCTGCGCGATGCCGGACTCGATTCCATTCCCGGCGGCGGCGCAGAAATTCTCGACGATGAAGTCCGCTATAAGATCGCCCGGCTCAAGTGCCTGACGGAAGATTGGATCAACGTGCATCGCACCGCTCATCAGTTGGGCATGCGTACCACCGCCACCATGATGTTCGGAGTGGGCGAGAACATAGAAAACCGGGTCAACCACTTCCAGCGGCTTTACGAATTGCAGGAGGAAACCGGCGGCTTCACTGCCTTCATCCCGTGGAGCTTCCAGCCCCACAACACGGCGCTGGGCGGCCGGCACTGGGATGAGGCCACGGCGGTCGAATACCTGAAAGTGCTGGCCATTTCCCGGCTGTATCTTTCAAATTTCCTGAACGTTCAATCGAGCTGGGTGACGCAGGGATTGAAGGTGTGCCAGATGGGTCTGCGCTTCGGCGGCAACGACGTGGGATCGGTCATGCTCGAAGAAAACGTGGTGCGCGCCGCCGGCGTCACCAACTGCACCACGGAAGAAGAGCTGCGCCGCATCATCCGGGACGCAGGTTTCAAACCGGCTCAGCGGGACACGCTGTATCGCACCTACTTCCTGAACTGATAATGCGTTCTCTCGCCGTGCAACTCCACGGTCGAGGTACAGCCTCAAAGTTCAATGCCTGGCCGCATCGAAGATTACGCGCTGATCGGCGATTGCGAGACTGCGGCGCTGTGCAAAAACGACGGATCCATCCACTGGCTTTGCTGGCCGCGGTTTGACTCGGGGGCCTGCTTCGCGTCGCTCCTGGGAACGCCCGACAATGGACGCTGGAAGCTCTCGCCCGCGGTCGGCACGGCGCGGGTCGCCAGGCATTATCGCGATCGAACCCTGATCCTGGAGACAGATTTTCAGACCCACGAAGGCGCCTTCACGCTGGTCGATTTCATGCCGCTGCGCGGGAAGCACTCTCACCTTGTCCGCCTGGTGCAGGGGAAACGGGGCAAGGTGCGGGTGAGGATGGAACTGACGATACGGTTCGACTACGGTCGAACCATCCCGTGGGTCACCCGGCTGGAAGACGGAACCATGCGCGCCATTGCCGGGCCCGACATGATCGCGCTTCGCACTCCGGCAGCCCTTCGAGGCGAAAACCTCACAACCGTCAGCGAATTTACCGTTAATGAAGGAGAGACGGTTCCGTTCGTTCTGTCCTACGGCGCATCCCACGGACCGGTTCCTCCCGCGCTCGATGCCGAGCGGGCACTCGAACAAACCGAAGCCTACTGGCGCAAATGGGCGGACCGTTGCACCTATCGTGGGCCGTGGGAGGAAGCCGTATGCCGATCTCTCATCACCCTGAAAGCGCTCACCTATCTCCCGACCGGAGGGATTGTGGCGGCTCCCACGACTTCCCTTCCGGAGCGACCGCACGGCGTCCGCAACTGGGACTATCGCTTCTGTTGGCTGCGAGACGCGACTTTCACTTTGCTGGCCCTGATGCATGCCGGCTACTACCACGAAGCGGAAGCGTGGCAGAACTGGCTTCTGCGCGCCATTGCCGGCAGTGCCGCGCAGGTGCAGATCATGTACGGGGTCGCCGGAGAGCGGCACCTGGCGGAGTGGGAAGTGCCCTGGTTAGCCGGCTACCAGGGGGCATCACCGGTTCGCGTCGGGAACGCCGCGTTCGCTCAGCAGCAACTCGACATCTACGGCGAACTCGCCGACGCTCTGCATCAGGCGCGGGAGGGTAAGCTGCCGAGGAATGAGCCGGCCATTGAACTGCAGCGAACGCTATTGGAACACCTGGAGCGGGTCTGGCAGGAACCCGATGAAGGTATCTGGGAAGTGCGGGGTCCGAAACGGCACTTCACCCATTCCAAAATAATGGCGTGGGTGGCGTTTGATCGCACCATAAAGAGCGTTGAAGAGTTTGGCCTCAAGGCGCCGCTCGAGCGTTGGCGCGCGGTGCGAGAGCAGATCCACAACGACGTTTGCCGCCACGGCTTCGACGCGGATCTTGGAAGTTTCGTGCAATCGTACGGATCCAAGAACCTGGATGCGAGCCTGTTGCTGGTTCCGCTCGTCGGATTCCTTCCGCCGTCGGATCCCCGAGTGCGCGGCACGATCGAAAAGATCGAGCGCGACCTGGTGCGCGATGGTCTGGTCCAGCGCTACCACACCACTACGGCAGCAGACGGACTTCCGCCCGGAGAGGGTGTGTTCCTGCCTTGTAGTTTCTGGCTGGCCGACAATTATGTGTTGCTCGGCCAAAAACAGGCAGCCCAGAAGCTTTTCGAAAAGCTTCTGACCTTGCGCAACGACGTCGGACTATTGGCCGAGGAATACTCGCCTGAAAACAGGCGGTTGCTGGGCAATTTTCCCCAGGCATTTTCGCATGTGGCATTGATCAACACGGCACTCAACATCAGCCGGCGACATGGACCCGCGGGCCAGCGTGCGAAGCGGGATGGTTCCGGCAAGGATATCCACCGTTAGACGATCATCCTCACCAGCCGAGGATGGTAGCGGAACGAGCCTAGGCTTATGAGTCACGTAATCTCCGACGCACTGGTATTTTTCGGGGCAACCGGCGACCTCGCCCACAAGAAGATATTCCCCGCCCTGCAGCAGTTGGCCAAGCACGATGAACTGAACCTGCCGGTCATCGGAGTGGCCAAGTCCGGCTGGACGCTGGAACAGCTCAAGCAGCGCGCCCAAGACAGCGTCGAGCACAACGGCGGCCTGGACCCGGAGGCCTTTGCCAAACTCTGTAAAGTGCTGAAGTACATTGACGGCGATTACTCCGACCCGGCAACTTTCCGCGAGCTGCGCCAGCAGTTGGGACAGGCTGCGCATCCGCTGCATTATCTCGCCATCCCCCCGAACCTTTTCGGCGAGGTGGTGAAGCAACTCAAATCGTCGGGATGCTCGGAGGGCGCCCGGGTGGTGGTGGAAAAGCCCTTCGGACATGACCTGGAATCCGCCCGCAAGCTGAACCGCACTCTGCACACCGCGTTCCCGGAGCAGAATATTTTTCGCATCGACCACTACCTGGGTAAGAACGCGGTCCAGAATGTTCTTTTTTTTCGTTTTGCGAATACCTTTATGGAACCAATCTGGAACCGTCACTACGTGGAAAACGTTCAGATCACGATGGCGGAGAACTTCGGGGTCGCGGGCCGAGGAGCGTTCTACGAGCAAGCAGGCGCGATCCGGGACGTGGTGCAGAACCACCTTTTCCAGTTGCTTACCAACATTGCCATGGAGCCCCCCGTGGCCATGACGAATCCCAGTCTGCCCGACGAAAAAGTGAAAGTACTGCGGGCGATCAGGACGCTGGCGCCCGGCGACGTGGTGCGAGGGCAATTCAATGGCTATCGCAGCGAGCCAGGCGTGAAGCCGGATTCCAACCGTCGAAACCTACGTGGCCCTTGCGCCTGCAGATTGATTCCTGGCGCTGGCAGGGCGTGCCATTTTTCATTCGGGCGGGAAAATCGTTGCCGGTGACGGTCACCGAGGTCAACGTCACCTTGCGGCAGCCTCCCGGAATCTTTTCGGACAATTCCCCAACTCGCAATTATCTGCGATTCCGAGTGACGCCCGACCTGGCCATCGCGATCGGAGCGCTGACCAAGAAACCCGGGGACGAGATGACAGGGAGATCACGTAGAACTTCTGGCCGCCCAAAGTTCCGATCCAGCCGAGTTGTCTGCTTACGAGGAACTGCTGGATGATGCCATGCACGGTGACCCCACGCGCTTCGCCCGTGAAGACTATGTCGAAGAAGCCTGGAGGATTGTGCAGCCGGTTCTCGACAACGCAACTCCAGTTCGCGCCTATGAACCCGGCACATGGGGCCCTGCCGAAGCCGAAAAGCTCACCGCGGCAAACGGGGGCTGGAGAAATCCAGAGTAGCGGCGCGGGTGGACACTCTGCCCGCCCCACTCGTCAAGCCGCTGGTAAGTGCTTCTCTGCAAATCGCTTACTGGCTGGAGCTTCGAAGTCTGCCGCCTGCCTTAAGGTAGAATACAAAGCTACTGGAGACGATCCCTGGGCACCGCATCGATTTCGATTCAAACTCTGGGCGCTTTCGTGGCCTCGCGGGGCATCGGCCAGTACATTCGCCAGCACTTTCTCGACACCACATTCAGGGGCCTCTATCACGCCAACGCGTTTGACATGGCGTTGCTGGTTCCTTACTTCATCGTGCTGATCCTGCTGGCCTCCTACGGTATGCACCGCTATGTGCTGGTGTACCTTTATTACAAGCACCGGAAGAATCGAACCGTCGATCCGGCTGGGCATTTTTCAGACCTTCCCCGGGTGACGGTGCAACTCCCCATTTTCAACGAGCAGTTCGTCATCGAACGCCTGCTGGATGCGGTTTGCCGGCTGCAGTATCCGCTGGACAAGCTCGATGTCCAGGTGCTCGACGATTCGACCGACGAGACCCAGGCGGTTGCCCAAAGCCTGGTCGAGCAACATGCAGCCCGCGGCTTTCCCGTCACCTATCATCACCGCACCAATCGTGAAGGCTTCAAGGCGGGTGCGTTGGCGGAAGGCATGAAAACGGCGAAAGGCGAGTTCATCGCCATATTCGACGCCGATTTTGTTCCGCCTGAAGACTTCTTGATGCGGACCATCCATCATTTGACCGATCCAAAAATCGGCATGGTGCAAACCCGCTGGACCCACATCAACCGTAACTATTCTTTTCTCACCGAGGTCGAAGCCATCCTGCTCGACGGGCACTTCGTGCTGGAACATTCCGGACGCGCCCGCAGCAACGTCTTCTTCAATTTCAACGGCACGGCGGGAGTGTGGCGCCGCAGCGCGATCGAGGAAGCCGGGGGTTGGCAGCACGACACGCTTACTGAAGACACCGACCTTTCTTATCGGGCCCAGCTTAAAGGATGGAAATTTATTTACTTGCAGGATGTGGAGTGTCCGGCCGAGCTGCCGGTAGAAATGACGGCGTTCAAGACCCAGCAGGCGCGCTGGGCCAAGGGCCTGATTCAGACCGCAAAAAAGATTCTGCCCAGCGTGATGAAGAGCAAGCAGCCGTTTCACGTAAAAATCGAGGCCTGGTATCACCTGACCGCGAATCTCAGCTATCCCCTGATGGTCGTGCTTTCGGTGCTGCTGTTGCCGGCCATGATCATCCGCTTTTACCAGGGATGGTTCCAGATGCTGTACATCGACCTGCCGCTGTTCATGGCGTCTACGTTTTCGATTTCCAGCTTCTATCTGGTTTCGCAGCGCGAGTTGTTTCCCCGAACCTGGCCGCGGGCGCTGCTTTATCTTCCCTTCCTGATGGCGCTCGGCATAGGCCTGACCATTACCAACACGCGCGCCGTGCTGGAGGCGCTGGTCGGCCAGAAGTCGGCCTTCGCGCGCACTCCGAAGTATCGGGTGGAATCGAAAAAGGACCGAATCAACGCCACCAAGTACCGGCGCCGCCTGGGCTGGGTGCCGTGGGTCGAACTTTTGATCGGCACCTACTTCGCGCTCACGGTCTACTACGCCATCGCCAACGAGAATTACATCACGGTGCCCTTTCTGGTTTTGTTCGTGCTCGGCTACTGGTACACGGGATTGATGTCTTTGTTGCAAGGCCGCTTCTCGGGCTTGTCCCTGAGCGCGGAAACCCATACCAAGCCGTTTCCTGTGGGCGTGTAGGTTGTGATCATGGAGCACGGGCGTCCCGCCCGTGCCGGACGGGCGAGGACGCCCGTCCTCCATTCAATTCCTTCCCTTTCTTTGCGTGTAGGTTTAGAATCCGTACCGTTTCGCGTCCGGATGGGCGCGGTCACGTCTGTTCGGAAGGAGGATCCGATGCGCCACCTCACGGTACCTTCCCGAGTCGCCCTCGGCATGCTGCTGGTTTTCCTGGTCAGCTGTGGAACCGGGCACGATGCCGATGAGAAGTATTACCTGATTTCCACCAACGTCAAGATTCCTTACTGGCAGGCCGGTTCCGCCGGTTTGTTTCAGGCGGCCCAGCAACTCAAGGTGCGTTCCGAATTCGCGGGTCCGGACAGCTACGATCCCAAGGCTGAGCAGAAGGCATTGCAGGAAGCGGTGCAAAGCAAAGCCAGCGGCATCCTGATCTCGGTGGCCGATCCGGCCATGATGAAAGACGATATCGACCATGCCATCGCCGCCGGCATTCCCGTAATCACGGTGGACTCGGACGCGCCCGCCAGCAAGCGGCTTTTCTTCATCGGCACCGACAACTACCATGCCGGACAGATTGGCGGACAGCGACTGGCGAAGGAATTGAATGGCAAGGGTAATGTCGTGGTGTTTACCATCCCCGAGCAGGCCAATCTGAAGGAGCGCCTGCGCGGCTATCGGGATGCGCTCGAGGCTTCTCCGCAAATCAAGATCACCCGCGTCGTGGATATGAAGGGCGATTCCCGCGTCGCCTTCGACACCGCCACCGAAATTCTAGGCAACGACAAGAAGGAGCACACCGATGCTTTCGTGTGCCTGGAAGCGCTGGCGGGCAAGGAAGTCGCCACGGTGCTGAGCCAGCATGAGGTCAAGGACAAGATCATTCTGGCGATGGACACCGACGAGGACACGCTCTCCTGGATCCAGAAGGGCGTGATCGCGGCCACGATTTCGCAGAAGCCCTACACCATGAGCTTCGTCGGGCTGAAAATGCTGGATGACCTCTACCATCACAAGTTGTCAACGCTCAGCAACGACTGGGGGAAAGACAGCTTCGCGCCCATACCGGCCTTTGTGGATACGGGATCGTCGCTGGTGGACAAAACCAACGTGGACGCACTGATTGCGGCCAGCAAAACGGTGACCAGCACTACCAAGTAAATTTCGCCGTCGAACAAAGGGACTCTGAATGCGCAAGGTCTTTGCTGGTTCTTTTTCTTCTTTCCCAACTTACATGGGCACTGGATCGACAACCTAATTCTGATTTCCGTCTCCGCCGGCAGGCCCTGGCCAGCAAGGCCAATGGCGGCGCGGTTCTGCTGTTCGCGTCGAACGAGGCCGAGGGCCCGAACGATCTTTACGGCTACCGTCCCGACGACAATTTCTTCTATCTCTCCGGCTGGAGCGAGCCGGGAGCGGCGCTGCTGATCGTGGGCGGAGCCGGAGCCGGCGATCACTCCTACACCGAAATCCTCTTTCTCCCCAATCACAATCCTTCGCAGGAAAAGTGGACCGGGCCAAAACTGGGCGCGGACAGTCCTGATGCCGGCAAGATCACCGGGTTCGACCACGTCGAGGTTCTCGACAACCTGCGCTCCGAGTTGGTCCGCTTGCTCCCTTTGAAGCGAGCGGTCGTCTTCACCGACATCGTCGCCGGCGATGAGATTTCGAATTCAGCCGTGCCGCTGGATTGGTTGAAACGCGCCAACGCCTTCCCCGTCGGCGTGTCATTCCAGGATGTGCGGCCCATGCTGGCGTCGCTTAGAACGTATAAGGACTCCGGAGAAATCGAGCGCATCCGTCACGCCACCGACGCCTCGATCGCCGCGCATTTTTCCGCCATGCACACGGTGAAGCCGGGCATGACCGAGCGTGAGATCTCCGCCCTGATGCAGTACGAGTGGGGTAAACGCGGCTGCGAGCGTCCCGCCTACGCTCCGATCGTGGGCTCGGGTTTCGATTCCACGGTGCTGCACTATTCCGAGGACTCGGGCACCATGCAGTCGGGAGACCTGGTGGTGATCGACGCGGCGGGAGAATATTCCATGTACGCCTCGGATATCACTCGCACTCTGCCGGTGTCCGGAAAGTTCACGGCGCGGCAGCGGGAAATTTACGACATCGTTCTGGGGGCGCAACAGGCCGCCGCTGCCGCGTTCCGGTCGGGCAAGTCGTATTTGCGGCGAGACCGGCCGGATTCTCTCCACGATGTGGCCTACAACTACATCAACACCCATGGCAAAGACCTGCACGGCGAGCCGCTGGGAAAATATTTCATTCACGGGCTCGGGCACTACGTGGGATTGAATGTCCATGACCCCGGCGACTACGACGCTCCGCTGGGTCCAGGGGCGGTGTTCACTCTCGAGCCGGGGATCTATATCCCGGAAGAAAAGCTGGGAGTGCGCATCGAAGACATTCTTTACGTGGACCCGGATGGCAAGTTGATCAACCTGACGGGCAATCTGCCGCATACGGCCGATGAGGTCGAGCACGCCATGGCGGGCAAGTAGTGCCCCACCTTCTTTCGCCCCTTCGGGGCTGGATCGTTTCCCCATTTACCCAGGGCTTGCGCCCTGGGCTTTATTCTTTCCGCCGCTGCGCGGCTCGGCTGCGGAGCACGCCGGTCTGACCTTCCCACGCACATTCCAGTTCCTTTTGATATCCTAGGACATCGTGCGGATGATCTGGTTGTTCCTGATCCTGGCCCTGAGCACCGTAGCTGTCTCTCTGGTCGGATTAGCGGCCTACCTTCGAGTGCGCAGCCATATGAAGGACGCCTCCAGAGACACCTCACGGCAAGGATTGACCACAGCATTTCCGTTAGGCAGGTCGCATTCGTTTCAGAATTGACACGGAGAACCTCACAACATGGCGAAGCCCGCTAGTCTTGCTCTCGACCAAGGTAATCGCGCTCTCTACTGGGCGGAACAGGCGGCGATCGTGCTGAGCGCCAGCCTGTTTGTCGCCCTGTGCGCGCGCGTAACCGTGCCACTGCCGTTTACTCCGGTGCCCCTGACCTTGCAGAATTTTGGCGTGCTGCTGGTAGGACTCACCTTGGGCAGCCGTCGCGGCTTTGCTGCATTGGCGCTTTACCTGGTGGAAGGAGCCTCGGGGATGCCGGTGTTTAATCCCGCGGGGCCGGGCGGAATCGCCCAACTTCTGGGCGCGACTGGCGGCTTTTTGCTGGCCTATCCCTTCGTCGCGGCTCTGGCGGGCTGGATTATGGAGCGCGGCAAGGCAAGCTTCGCTCGCGCGGCCGCCGCCGGCGTGCTGGCTGAAGTCGTGTTGTTCGCAGGCGGCCTCTCCTGGCTGGCGGTGCTGACCCACTCTTTCGCCCAGGCAGCCCGCTTCGGGCTTTACTGGTTCGTGTTCGCAGAAGTAATCAAGGTCATGTTGGCGGCCGGAGTCTCGACCGGATGGCAGCGTGTCCGCAAGGAGCAGGCATGAGTTTTGTCGAAACCCCATCCGGAAATACAGCCACCGCCGCGCTCGCGCCGGAAGCGAAAGACTCATTGCGCGGGAACTCTTCGACCCGTGAAATCAGCATTGCGCATAGTCCCGACTCCGATGACGCTTTCATGTTCTACGCGCTGGCTACCAACAAGGTGCGCGTCCCCGGCCTGCGCTTCACCCACACCCTTTGCGACATTGAAACCTTGAACCAGAAGGCGCGGGAGGGCGACGGCGTGTATGACGTCACTGCCATCTCGTTTCACGCCTATCCCTATATCCAGGACAACTATGCGTTGATGCCCTGCGGCGGCAGCGTGGGCGACGGCTACGGCCCCATGATTGTGGCCACCCAGGGATTTTCTCCGAGCGAAGTAAAAAACAAAAAGATTGCGATCCCGGGCACGCTCACCACCGCCTATCTCGCGCTGCGGCTTTTCGCGCCCGGAATTGAGACCGAAGTCGTGCCCTTCGATCAGATCATTCCGCAGATCGTGGAAGGCAAATACGAAGCCGGCCTCATCATTCACGAAGGCCAGTTGACCTACTCGAAAGCCGGTCTGCAGCGCATTGTGGACCTGGGAAAATGGTGGCTGAAAATCACCGGCCTGCCCCTGCCGCTGGGAGGAAATGCAATACGCCGCAGTCTCGGGCCCGAGCTGACCGCGAAAGTCACGGGAGCTCTGCGAGACAGCATTCAATACGCCCTCGATCATCGCGACGAGGCCCTCGCCTACGCCATGCAGTTCGCCCGCGACGTCGATCCCCAGCTTGCGGACAAATTCGTGGGCATGTACGTAAACGAGCGCACCCTGGACTATGGACCCGATGGCCGCGAAGCGGTACGCCGGCTGCTGGACATGGGATACAAGGCAGGAATTATTCCGCGCGAAGCCAGAGTGGAGTTTGTGTAAAAAGCTGCTAGCTGCTGGCTTCTGGCTAAAACCGGGCAGCCATGGCTCGGCTAGAAGCTAGCAGCCAGAAGCTGGAAGCTTCACTTGATTTTCTCCGGAAACGAAAATACCGGGTCCACGTCCACCGGCACCTTCGACGCCGTTCTCAACGAGACTTGCAGGTCCGGCGGCATGGCATCGTACTTCTTGAACCAGCTTTCCGCGCGCTCGCGGTTTCCGGTGGCTTCAATTTCCAGAAGTTCCTTGGCCAAGTCGGCCAGCACACCGGGCATGGCGGCGTAGTCGATGGCATACATTCCCGAGGATTGCCGCTTGACCGCGCCCCGTTCCGAAAGATAGTTAAACTCCATCATCTGGGCCTGGCCGTGGGCTTCTGCAATGCCGAAACGAACGGTGCGGAAAATTCCGGCGACGTAAGAGGCGTAGTACTCTTCCAGCTTTTCCCTGGGCAGTACATCGTGATCCACCAGCCACTTCAGGCCGAACATGCCGACCACATCGGCTTTGGCTTCTTCGAGGCCGCTGTAAGCCGGACCGATCGATTCGCGAACCGACACCTTGCCGGCGGAAGTGCGCGCGTAGGCCGGGCCTAGTCCGTGCGCCATCTCGTGCATGATGGTGAACAGCAGATAGGCTTCCGCTGAGGCCTTGGCCGCCTGTTCCGGCGGCATCATGAACTGCGCCAGCGGGAGAATTACATAGGTGACTCGCGCATCCATGAAATTCTTGAAGAAAATTTTCTTGCTGCCCTTCTGCTCGTGGACGCGCGGGTCGTTTGGCAGGTTGTCGGCCACGGCCTGATAGCCATGGCGCAGGTCGCCCACGCGATAGGGCGCGTCCATGACCTCCATCGGCGTTTCCAGGCCGTGCTTGGAAGGCCTGTCCTCCGGGGCCAGGGGCAGCGCATCCTGAACGTCGGCAACATATTTCTGAAACAGCGCCAGCTTTTGGCTCTCCGCTTCGTTGCGCACCAGCACCGCTCCGCCGTAGGAGCCTTTTACTCCGAGCAGGCCGTCGTCGTAGGTTTCGTAGGGCGCAAAGATCACGTCGAATTTTGGATCTTTCAGATCGAGCCAGGCCAAATCGCTCTTGAAGTAGTCGTCGGTCAACAAGGCATCGGCCCGCAGGCGCAGGAAGTTCGCGAACGCGGGATCGTCACTTAAGCTGGCAGCCTCACGCAAATCCTTGGCAGCCGGCTCCAGGAACGAACGGTAGGCGAGATGATAAGGCACTCCTTCGAGGCGATCCCCGTGCCAGCGTACGACGGTGGTCGAACTATAAATTTCGTCCTTCTTGTCGGGATGGGCTTGCACGTATTGCTCAATCTGTTTAGCGGTCAGGCCTTCGGGATAAAAGCCGCGTCCCGGCGCCATGGGCGCGATTCCGACAAAAGGCCGGTTCTCTTCGATCAGGTCAAAACGCGAACCGTTGATCCACAGATAATGCCGCAGCTCCTGATCTTTCGGACTCTTGCTGTTCGCCAGCGACTGGTAGAGCGTCAGAGCCTCGGGGTCGATCTGCCGCCAATAAATGTCCTCCAGGTAGCTGGAAGCGTCGACCAGCTTCTCCACCAGTTTCTTCTCGCGCTCGGTGAGCCCGGCGGAGTGAAAAGGCATGTCCACGCGGCGAAATTTCGCCAGGCGCTGCGCCAGATCCGGGGCCACCTGCATGCCGCCGGAAGCCGCGCCCCTGGCCGCAGAGCCCGTCATCGACTTCTTGTTCTTAGTCTTTTGGGCAGAGGTGGGAGAAGTCATTAGAGCAATAAATAGCAGGGGAAGGAAGAAGCCTTGTTTGATCATCGACCTGATTTTAGCAAACCGGAATCTGCTTTGCGTTCTTTGCGGAATTTCTTTGCGCTCTTTGCGTTTAATCTCTAACCGCAAAGAGCGCAAAGGCACCTCGCCAAGGTTCGTCTTCCCCGCTATCATGTTGAGACGATGCTCGTGGACTCAAGTTCGAATGGCGCGCAGACGCTGCTCGTCGATGCCGACGATACGCTTTGGGAAAACAACATCTACTTCGAGCGCGCCATTGCCAACTTCATCTCGTTTCTGAATCACCACGAGTACACGCACCGAGCAGGTGCGTGAAGTGCTGAACCAGGTGGAGCGCGAGTCCATCGTCAGCCACGGCTACGGGCTGCACAGTTTCGCGCATTCTCTGGTCCAGACCTTCGAGCGCCTGGCAGTCGAACCGCTTACCCCTGCACTGCACGAGACCATCAATGGATTCGCCCATACCATTGCCGGCCATCCGGTTGAACTCCTGCCGGACGTGCCCGAAACCCTGCAGTATTTGTCGGAGACGCCATCACCTGATCCTGATGACCAAGGGCGCGGTGCCGGAACAATCCGGCAAGGTGGAACGCTCCGGCCTGAAAGAATATTTCGCGGCGGTGGAGATTGTGTCCGAAAAGAATGTTCCCACCTATCGCTCCGTCATTTCCAAGTACGGTCTGGATCCCGATGCCAGCTGGATGATCGGCAACAGCCCGAAATCCGACATCAATCCCGCGCTGGCTGCGGGTTTGAACGCAGTGTTCGTGCCGCATGGCGCGACCTGGGTGTTGGAGCATGAGGAAGTGGACTCAGCGGAGCCACCGAGGCGGTTGCTGGTGGTCGAAAAGTTCTCGGAATTGCAAACACACTTCTAGTGTCGCGCTCGAGTGAAGAACACAAGGTCCCTCCACTGCGCTCGCTGCGCTTCGCTCCGGTCGGGATGACAGAGCGGATTTGGCTGACAGCTGAAGGCTGAAAGCTGACGGCTGCTTTCCTAGCACCAAACTAACCAACAAGCTCCGTATCCCGCTGTTTCGCCGCATGTTACTCTTTTTCTGCTCTGGTCTTTTGCCCGCATCCGTGCGTGGCTGTGCAGAAAAACAATTTGCGGCGGCTGCTGCGAACTGTGGAAGCTCTGTCCGATCTCGGCCCTGAGATGACGGCGGAGCGCGAGTTTCCGCAGACCGCGCGGGCCATGGTCTCGGCGCTGCTTCAAGCTGGCGGCGCGCGCGAGGCCGTGCTCTTCACCTTCAGCGACAAGCCTTCCATGCTTTCCTCGGTCGCTTCCGAGGGCTTCGCCTTGATGCCCGAGCCCGCCATCATGCCGTTGTTGCCGAAGCATGTGCATGCGCTCACCTCGGCGCGCGGACCGGTGGTGATGAATGCCGGCTCCTACGAAATCTTCCTGAGTTCGAATGGGAATGTTGCGCCTGAACTGTTCAAGTGCATCGCCCCGCTGAAGGTCGGCGGCAAGCTTGTCGGCATGGTCGCGCTGGGCCGCCGCGACGGCGAAGCGCATTTCGACGACGAAGAACTGGGCGCGCTCGATCTGTTGTGCAACTACGTGGCGATCGCGATCCAGAATCATGTGCTGTCACAGACCCTGGCGCAACGGGTTTCCGAGAACCTGCGTCTGCTGGCGTCGCTTCACGGCTTTTACGACACCGCGCTCGAGGCCTTCGCCACCGCAATCGACGTAAAGCACGTGAACATTCACGGCCACTCGTTGCGGGTGGGGCGCTATGCCTCGGCCATCGGAGAAGCCATGGGCATGGAACCCAATGACGTTGCCGCCCTGCGCTCCGCGGGCTATCTGCACGATATCGGCAAGGTCGCGGTGGATAAACGCCTGTTCGGAAAACCTACTTCACTGGACGCGGCCGAATTTCGCGAGATGGCTGACCACACGATTGTCGGGCATCAGATCGTCAGCGGCGTGGAATTTCCCTGGCCGCGCATTCCTGAAATCGTGCGTTCTCACCACGAGCGCGGCGATGGCTCAGGATATCCCGATGGGCTGATGATGGAAGACGTCGCCATGCCGGTCCGCATCATCGGGCTGGCCGACACGTTCGACGCCATGACCAGCGAACGGCCTTATCGCGAACCGCTTTCGGTGGGCAACACTCTCAGCGAAATCGTGCGTCTCTCCCCCCAGAAGTTCGATCCCAACGCGGTCCATGGACTGCTGCTGCAAATTCGGCGCGATTCGGTCGGCAGCAACCGCACCCGTTTCTCCAGGACCGCATGGCCGTGAACATCGCCGCCGGGGATATCGACCAACTTGCCGCCACGCTGCAACACAAAGTCACTCACGGCCGCCTGTACCTGACCTAACTCATTCCTCTGATTGCACTTATCTTCATAAAATCCCCGCTACGATCCGCCATCTTGCGATTGGTCCTAAATCTGTCTGCCCTGCGGACTTCGTCCGCCATCGGGCCGGCGGGACGCCGGCGCTACGGTGAACCCGCGACGTGAGCAACTTTTCCGCTGGCCCGGGTTAACAATACTCAAGGCCTGGTCCGCGTGGATACACCCCGCATGAATCTCTTGCGACGACAAATCGCCCTCCTGTTTGCGGTGCCGATCCTGGGGCTGGCCGTCTCGGTCCAGCTGGCCATTGCCAATAAAGGTAAGCAGGAACCGGCCGCCCCACCGATGGATGAGCGTCAGCGCGCGCTGCATGCGCTCAACCGGCTGGCCTTCGGACCTCGGCCGGGCGATGTCGAGCGGGTGGCGGCGATGGGCGTGGACAAGTGGATCGATCAACAGTTGCACCCGGACAAGATCGACGACCATGCTCTCGATGCCCGCCTGGAGCCGTTTCGCACCCTTCGCATGAACACGCGCGAGATCGTAGAGAACTTTCCGCCGCCGGCGGTGATCAAAGCCATAGCGGAAGGCAAGGAGTCGATGCCCTCCGATCCCGCCAGGCGCGCCGTGTACGAAGCGCAGCTGGAAAAGTATCAGGAGAAGAAGGAACAGAAGCAGGAGGCCGCAAACGTTGATGCCTCGTCCGCTGCAGGGTCCGGGAAGTCAGCTCCGATGAGTGACGAAGAACAAGCCCGCCGGCGCGAAGACCGCCTCTACGCCGATCTTAAAACCGAGGACCTGCTGGACTTGCCGCCGGACCAGCGCATGAAAGCGATTCTGAAAATGTCGCCCGAAGACCAGCGCGCGATCGGAACTTCGCTGAAGGGCGGCAAGCGGGACGAGTTCATGGAGGGAATGAAGCCGCAGCAGCGCGAAACGCTGATGGCGCTGAACAATCCGCAACAGGTCGTGACCAGCGAACTGGTGCAGAGCAAGCTGCTGCGCGCCATTTACAGCGAGCGCCAACTGGAAGAAGTGATGACCGATTTCTGGTTCAATCACTTCAATGTTTATATCGGAAAAGGCGCTGACCGCTACATGCTGACGGGATATGAGCGCGACGTGATTCGTCCGCGCGCCCTGGGCAAATTTGAAGACCTGCTGGTGGCGACGGCGCAGAGTCCGGCCATGCTGTTTTATCTCGATAACTGGCTGAGCGTGGGACCCGATTCCGATTTTGCCAACGGGATTCGGCGTAATAACAACTACAACTGGCGCCGGCCGCCTCGACCACGGCGTCCCGCGCCGGCGAAACAGGCCAAGGGCAGGCGCAGCGGCCTGAACGAGAACTATGGCCGCGAACTGATGGAACTGCACACCCTGGGCGTGAATGGCGGCTACACCCAGAAAGATGTCACCGAAGTGGCCCGCGTCCTGACCGGCTGGACGCTCAAGCAGCCGCGACAGGGCGGCGGCTTCGTCTTCGAAGAACGCATGCACGAGCCGGGCGACAAACACGTGCTGGGGCATCGCATCAAATCCGGCGGCGAAAACGAAGGCCGGGAGGTGCTGCACATTCTGGCGCACCATCCGTCCACCGCGAAATTTATCTCTACCAAGCTGGCTATGCGCTTCGTCTCGGACGATCCGCCGCCCGCCCTGATTGCCCGCATGACTCAAACTTTCTTGAAGAAAAACGGCGACATCAGTGAAGTGCTGAAGACCATGTTCCGTTCCCCCGAATTCTGGGCCCCTGAGGCCTACCGGGCCAAGGTAAAAACTCCGCTTGAGTTTGTGGTCTCAGCCGTGCGAACCAGCGGCGCGGAAGTCAGCGATGCCTTGCCCC
The DNA here is from genome assembly GCA_963734455.1 of Terriglobia bacterium. Taxonomy (GTDB): domain Bacteria; phylum Acidobacteriota; class Terriglobia; order Terriglobales; family Acidobacteriaceae; genus JAIQFF01. The sequence goes on along the minus strand of CAVTHC010000003.1, from coordinate 546,969 downwards.
TGGCGCGCCAGCTGCAGACCATGGGTATGCCGCTGTACGGCATGCAGCCGCCGACGGGTTATTCGATGAAGGCCGATGCCTGGGTCAATTCGTCCGCCCTCTTGGGACGCATGAACTTCGCACTGGCGCTGACTGCCGGAAAACTTAAAGGCGTTCAGGTGGACTCCGGTCAGATGCCTGCGGCCGGCACTGCACCTGCAGATTCCGAGGCCGCCCTGACGGCGCTCGAAAATGGTTTGCTCGGGGGCAACGTGTCCCGCCAAACACACGATACGATTGCGGCGCAGATGAACGATCCAAATATCAGCCAGCGGCGGCTGGATGATCCAGCCCGCCCGCCAAACACGGGTACGATTGCGGGCCTGCTGTTGGGGTCGCCGGAGTTTCAGAGAAGGTAGGACCAGTCGTCAGTCGTCAGTCGTCAATGGTCGCTGGCTAGAAGCCAGGAGCTAGAAGCCAGGAGCTGTTTTTATGTCCATCACTCGCAGAGTATTTCTTCGCAATGGCGCGATGGCGGTTGTGGGGACGGCTGCCATCCCCGTCTTTCCTAACCCGCGCGGCGTTCTCGGCGGTTGACCCGGGCGCGAGCCATAAGCGCCTGGTGGTCATATTTCAGCGAGGCGCGGCTGACGGATTGAATATCGTGGTCCCGCACGGCGAGCAGGCCTACTACGCCATGCGGCCGTCGATCAATATCCCACGCAGCGCAGTAATTGATCTGGACGGCTTCTTCGGACTGCATCCAGCGATGTCGGCTTTCCAGCCACTGTGGAACCAGGGGCATCTGGCGATCGTGCATGCGGCGGGTTCACCCGACCCCAGCCGATCCCACTTCGACGCTCAGGACTTTATGGAGTCCGGCACGCCCGGCGTCAAAGCCACCGAGGACGGCTGGCTGAACCGGGCCCTGCGATCACTGCCCGGGCCGGCTGACAAGTCAGCGTTCCGCGCCATCGGTCTGGGGCCATCTCTGCCGCGAATTCTCGCTGGACCTGAACCGGCCGTCGCGGTCAACAACATCAACGATTTTGGTGTGGGCGGCCGCAATCCGAATGCGGCGCCTGTCTCCAACACTTTTGAAGCCATGTACGCGAACTCTGTGGATTCAGTATTGCACGGCACCGGCCAGGAGACTTTCGAAGCAGTAAAGATGTTGAAGGCGGCCGATCCCGCGAAGTACAAGCCGGCAGCCGGGGCGGATTATCCAAAGGGACGTTTTGGCGACAGCCTCCGGCAACTCTGCCAGCTCATCAAAGCCAATCTCGGCGTGCAAGTTGCGTTTGCCGACATTGGCGGCTGGGACCATCATGTCAATGAAGGCAGCACTCAGGGTCAGATTGCCAACGTGCTGCGCGAGTTCTCGCAATCTCTCGGCGCCTTCTGGACTGATCTCGGCGACCTGGCCGAAGACACCGTGGTCGTAACCATGTCGGAGTTCGGTCGCACCGCTCGTGAAAATGGCAATCGCGGCACCGATCACGGACACGCCAACGTCATGTTCGTAATGGGCGGTCCGGTCAAAGGCGGCAAGGTGTACGGCCGCTGGCCTGGTCTCGATCAATCGCAACTCTACGAAGGACGAGATCTGGCCGTGACCACGGATTTCCGCCGCGTGCTGGGCGAAGCTGTCGACCGGCATCTGGGGAACCAGGCGCTGAATCAGGTGTTCCCGGCGTTCGACAACCGGGCAGAGAAGTTCTTAAACTACCTGGGCTAAATGTGGGCGCGAGCGTCTCGCTCGTGCAGGTCAGCGGTACTGACGCACGAGCGCGACGCTCGCGCCTACATTTCAATCATCACGTCGTCGCCGTCCACCTTCAGCGGATAAACAGTGACCCTGGCGCCCGGATTGTGCGCGGCCTGGCCGGTTTTCGGGTCCCACTGCCAGCCGTGCCAGGGGCAGACCACCTTGTCGCCCTCGATCACACCCTGCCCCAGCGGACCGCCGCGATGCAGACAAACGTTGTCCATGGCGGAGATCGTCCCATTCAAGTTGGCGACGCAGATTACTTTGTCTCCCAGGGGAAATTCTTTGGCTTCGCCCTCGGGAGGAAGTTCGGATTGAGCGGCAAGTCTTACGAAATTGGACATGAGTCCTTTCAGAGTGATGGTAATGCGTTGCCGAGCTGCGCTCGGCCAGGACAGCCCGGGGCGGCTGTCCCCACGTGGCCGGTGCCGACGACTGAAGACCGACGACTGAAGACCGACGACTGACGACTATTTCGGCTGCAGCGTTTGCGCGATCATCACCTGGCGCTTGAAATTCTCCACCATGTTGGGATCGAGCCGGACTTCGGTGGGACGCTTGGCCAGCGACATCTGATCGATTTTGTCCTGCAGTTTGAGCAGCGCGTAGAACAGATTTTCCGGACGCGGAGGGCATCCAATGACGTAAACGTCCGTGGGCACAATCTTGTCCACGCCCTGCAGCACGGCATAGGTATTGAATGGACCGCCCACCGACGAGCACGCGCCCATCGAGATCACCCACTTGGGATCGGGCATCTGGTCGTAGATACGCTTCACAACCGGAGCCATTTTCAAGGTTACGGTGCCGGCGACGATCATCAGGTCGCTCTGCCGCGGGCTGGGGCGGAAGACTTCAGAGCCGAAGCGGGCAATGTCGAAGCGCGCCGTCGAAGAAGCGATCATCTCGATGGCGCAGCACGCCAGGCCGAAAGTCATTGGCCAGACCGCGGACTTACGCGCCCAGTTGAACACGTAGTCCACCGTGGTGATCATGAAATTCTTTTCGAACTTGTTCTGCAGCCAGCCCATGGAGTGTCCTCGATCTCCGCCGCAAAGCCGGGAGCGGCGCTAAAGCATCCCGATACAATATAAGCGTCCCCGCCCGGTACTTCAACGGTCACAATGTAGGCGCGAGCGCCCCGCTCGTGCGGGCCGCGTCACTCAACTGTTGCCGGTCTCAGCCGTATCAGCTACAAATGGAACATCCGGAATCCTGCCGGGCCATTCATGGCTGATGCCGCCACAACGATTCCCTCGACAGCCACGCAGGGCCCGGGCCCGCTCAGCCGTTGGTGGAGTGAAGTCCGCACATCCTTTTTCTGGATGGTCCTGGTCGCCTTCGCGCTGCGTTTTGGCTGGATTGTTGTCGCCCACACTTACAGGTTCAAGACTTTTGACGACAACTTCAGCTTTGGCTGGGAGATGGGCCGCATCGGCCGTTCCCTCGCGCAAGGCCAGGGTTTCAGCAATCCTTTCAGCGAGACTACGGGGCCGACCGCCTGGGAGCCGCCGCTCTATCCGTTTCTCATCGCCGGAATTTTCAAGCTCTTCGGGATTTACACCCGAGCTTCGGCGCTGGCGCTGCTGAGTATCAATAGCCTGTTTTCCGCGCTGACTTGTATCCCCGTTTTCCTGATCGCCAAACGATGTTTTGACGAAAAGCTGGCGGTCTGGACAGGCTGGCTGTGGGCAGTGATGCCGCCGGTCATGTACTGGTGCACCAGGTGGGTGTGGGAAACGAGTCTGGCGGCGCTGCTGCTGGCGCTGCTCTTCTGGCTCACGCTGGTCCTCGAAGAAAGAGACGGACTGACTCCCTGGATCGGGTTTGGGCTGTTGTGGGGTGTGGCCGCGTTGACCAACACTTCCCTGCTGGCGTTTCTGCCCGCTTCCGGATTGTGGGCGTGGCGCCGGCGCTGGAAGCGCGGCAAATCTTCGCTGAGTGGAGTTGTGCTGTCCGGGCTGGTGTTTGTCGCCTGCATCGCCCCTTGGCTGGCGCGGAACCAACGGACCCTAGGCGTGACGTCTCTACGCTCGAACTTCGGCGCCGAGTTACGAATTGGAAATGGGCCGGGCGCGGACGGGACCTGGCGGGAATACCTGCATCCCACCCAGAACGTTTATGAGATGCGCCGCTATCGCCAGCTGGGCGAGATTGCCTACGTTGCCGAGCGCAAGCGCGAGGCGGTGGCTTTCATTCGCGAGGATTATCCGCGCTTCCTGGGCCTCTGTCTGAAACGCTTCATTTATTACTGGGGCGGGGTTCCACGATTGTCGGAGATTCCGGCGCTGGCTCCGGTAAAAAACTCTGTCTTCCTGGCCTCGTCGGTGCTGGCCTTCTGGGGCCTGGGACGGGCCTTGCGCAAGCGGAGGCCCGGAGCCTGGCTTTTCTTCTGGCTCATTCTTCTCTACCCCGCAGTGTATTACGCTGTGTTCCCGCATCCCCGCTATCGACATCCCATTGAGCCGGAGCTGGGGATTCTGATCGTCTATGTGATCTCCGAAGCGCACAGAAAGAATGGCGGACAACCACAAACCGATAGCCGTCAGAACTAGACGTGCGCCGGTTGGGCGACTTCCTGCAGGGCCTCGGCAAAGGCGGCAATGGCTCGATCAATCTGCGGTCGAGTAATGATGAGCGGCGGCTGGAAGCGGATGACGTTGCCGTACACACCGCCCACGCCCACCAGCACGCCCCGGCGCAGCAAACCGTCGCGAATTCCCTCCGCTTCAGCCGTGGCCGGTGTGAGCTTTTCGTCTTTCACCAGCTCGACGCCGATCATCAATCCTAAGCCGCGAATCTCGCCAATCAGGGGATTGCCCTTCTGCAAGTCGCGCAGCTTCGCCATGGCATAGTTGCCGGTCTCGGTGGCACGCGCCGGGAGATTCTCCCGCTCCATAAACTCGATGTTGGCCAGAGCCGCAGCGCAAGAGACTGGATTTCCGCCAAAAGTCGAAAGATGGTCGCCGGGTTTGTAGGCGGCGGCAATCTCCGGCCGCGTGGTAAATGCACTTAGCGGAAAGCCATCCGCAATGCCCTTTGCGGTGACCAGAATATCGGGGGCCACGCCGTAGTGTTCAATGGCAAACATTTTTCCGGTGCGGCCAAAGCCGGACTGAACTTCGTCGGCAATGAAGAGAATGCCATGGCGGTCGAGGACTTTCTTCACTTCTTTGAAATAATTCGGCGGAGGCACGATGATCCCGCCTTCGCCCATGACCGGCTCTGCGATGAATGCACACACGTCATCGGCGGTAGTGAAGCGGATCACGTCCTCAATGGCCCGGGCGGACTGGCGTCCGCATTCTTCAGGATCGTTGCGCCACTGCGAGCGATAGGCATAGGGCGCAGGCGCAAAAGTTACTCCCGCGGCATAGGGTCCGCCGCGCTTCTTGCGCCCCATGTTGCCGGTGACGCTGAGCGCGCCCCAACTGCGTCCGTGAAAGCTGGCGTGAAGAGCGATGAATTCATGCTTGCCGGTACAGAGCCGCGCCAGCTTCATGGCCCCTTCGATGGCTTCGGCGCCGCTGTTGCCGAAAAACGTCTTGGTCAGGCCCTGCGGCGTGATCTGAGCAAGCTTCTCCGCCAGATCGGCCACCGGTTGCACGTGATAAATGTAGGACGAGCAGTGGACCAGCTTGTCCATCTGCGCCTTCGCGGCCGCGATCACGCTGGGATTGCCGTGGCCGGCATTGACCACCGAAATGCCGGCAAAGCAATCGAGATATTCGCGCCCGTCGATGTCGGTGACGGTAACACCGCTGGCCTTGTCGATCACAATGGGCACAACCGACTTCATGAAGCCGGTCATTACGTAGTCTTTGTATTTCTGGATGGTATCGGACATGAGCGCCTCAATTTCCCCAATCCGCGTAGGCCCGGACGCCCTCGTCCGGGCGGGCGAGCAAAGCTCGCATGGGTTTCTCACGCTGGATCTTAGCCGAGCTTCGCTCGGCTGGGCAGGTGAGACACCTGCCCCTACGTGGTCTGTGCCGACCTAAAACTTGCGCGAATGGTCTTTGGCCCAGCGCTCGACCACGATTTTCTTCTCGGTATAGAACTCGATGGCGTCGCGTCCCTGGGCGTGCATGATGCCGAAGAAGCTGTCTTTCCACCCGCTGAAGGGAAAGTACGCCATGGGAGCGGCCACGCCGATGTTGATGCCGATGTTGCCGGCCGGCGCTTCATAACGGAAGCGGCGGGCGGCAGCTCCACTCGAAGTAAACAGAGACGCCTGGTTCCCATACGGGCTGCGCTCGAGGAAGGCCAGCGCCTCGTCGAGATCGTTGGCGTGGACCAGGCTCAGCACCGGACCGAAAATTTCGGTTTCGGTCAGCTCGCTGGTGGCGGGAACTGCGTCGAGAACCGTCGGCTTCACGAAATTTCCAGCTTCGCCCTTCGGGACGCGCGAATTGCGTCCGTCGAGCAGGACCTTTGCCCCCTGCTTCTCGCCGGTCGCGATCAGGGTTTCGACCCGCATCTTGCTCTGGGGAGTAATTACCGGACCCATCTGCACACCTTCGTCGAGACCATTGCCCACGCGCAAGGACGCAGCTGCCTCGGTAATCGAATCGCGAAATGTTTTCTGCGCTTCTCCGACCGTCACCGCCACGGAAACCGCCAGGCAACGTTGTCCGGCACAACCAAAGGCGCTGTCGCCGATGATCTGCGTGGTCATTTTCATATCGGCATCGGGCAGTACGATGACGTGGTTCTTCGCTCCGCCCTGGCATTGCGCGCGCTTCCCATTCTCGCCCGCCCGCGCGTAGACGTATCGCGCCACCGGCGTGGAACCGACAAAACTTATGGCTCGCACCTTGGGATGGTCGAGCAGCGCGTTGACGGCGCTCTTGCCGCCATTCACCAGGTTGATCACGCCTTTCGGCAGCCCGATGTTTTCCATCATCTCGAAGGCCCGCTTCATGGTGAGCGGCACGCGCTCCGATGGCTTCAGGACAAAAGTATTTCCCGTAGCGATGGCGTAAGGCAGGAACCAGAACGGAATCATCCCGGGGAAATTGAAGGGAACGATGGCGGCCACCACGCCGAGCGGCTGCCGGATCATCATTTCGTCGATACCGCGGGCCACGTCTTCCAGGTTGTAGCCCTGCATCATGGTGGGAATCCCGCAAGCGACTTCCACGTTTTCGATGGCGCGGCGCAACTCGGCCTTGGCCTCGGTAAACGTCTTGCCGTTCTCGGTGGTGAGGATGCGCGCCAGGTCCTCGATCTGCTCTTCGAGGATGTGCTTCAGCCTGAATAAGGGCTGAATGCGATCTTCGGCCGGAGTGCGCCGCCATTCCGGAAAGGCAGAGGCTGCGGCTTCAATCGCAGCCGCGACTTCACCGGCGCTGGAAAGCGGAGTCTGGGCGATTACCTCGCCGGTGGCCGGGTTGGTGACATCAAGCCATTCCGTGGCCTGGGAATCGATCCACTGGCCGTTCACGTAGTTGGGGACCTTGGTCAGAGTCGGAGTAGCAACCGTCATAAATTATCTCAGGGATATTGTAGCGCCGGCATCCCGTCGGCTGTCAGGAGGCGACCACACAATCACAAACGCGAGCACACTAAACCGGCTGGGCGACGGTGCCCTTCTTTTCGTACACCACCTGCAGCGCTGATTCCAGCACGTCCATGCCCTCGTTCAACTGCTGGTCGGTTACCACCAGCGGAACCAGCACGCGCACCACATTGGAATACGAACCCGCCGTAATCGTAATCAGGCCGTGCTCGTAACAGTATCGCGTGATCTCCTTGGTTTCTTCCGGGGCCGGTTCACGCGTGTCCGGGGAACGCACCAGTTCGATTGCCTGCATCCCGCCCAGGCCGCGAACGTCCCCGATAATCGGCCAGCGCTTCTGCCACTGCCGCGCCCGCTTCTGGAACTGGTCGCCCACCTGGTTGGCGCGGGCCAGCAAATTCTCGCGCTCAAAGATATCCAGGACGGCCAGCGCCGCCGCGCAGGAAAGTGGATTGCCGGCAAATGTGCCGCCCAGCCCGCCGGGGCCGGGCGCGTCCATGATCTCGGCCCGCCCGGTAATGGCCGCCAGCGGAAGTCCTCCGCCCAGCGATTTCGCGCTCACCACAATATCCGGCTCGATGCCGTAGTATTCGCTGGCAAAGAGCCTGCCGGTTCGCCCGAAGCCGCTCTGCACTTCGTCGGCAATAAAAAGGACGCCGTGCTTGTGGCAAATCTCCATCAGCACCCGGAAAAAATCCTGGGGAGGAACCACGAATCCACCTTCGCCCAAGACCGGCTCGGCAATCACGGCAGCCACATCCTCGGACGCAACCACGCGTTTGAAAGTGTCTTCAAGGTGGCGGGCGCAGAAAAGATCGCACGAGGGATACTTCAACGAATAGGAGCAGCGATAGCAGTAGGCGTACGGAATGCGGTAAACATCCCCAGGAAAGGGCGCAAACCCCGCCTTGTATGGATGGGTCTTGCTGGTGAGCGACAGCGTCATCATGGTGCGACCGTGGAAGGCATCCTCGAACGCGATGATGCCCGATCGGCCGGTGTGCGCCCGCGCAATCTTCACCGCATTCTCCACCGCTTCGGCGCCGCTGTTCACAAAAAGAGTCTTCTTGGGAAACTTGCCGGGCGTGACCTGGTTCATGCGCTCGGCGAGGCGCACATAGTCCTCGTAGGGCGTAACCTGGACGCAGGTGTGAAGAAAACGATCGGCCTGGGTCTTGATCGCGTTGACCACCGGCTCGCGGCGATGTCCCACGTTTAGACAGCCGATGCCGCCGGCAAAATCCAGGTAGCGGTTGCCGTCCACATCTTCGAGCCAGGCATCCTCTGCCTTGGCCACGTAGACGGGTGTGCCAATCGAAAGCCCGCGCGGGATGGCGTCAGCACGACGAGCAGCCAGTGCTTTCGACTTCGGTCCGGGAATCGAAGTTCGTAGTTGGATGGTTGACATGTTTAGTTCTCAAAATCGTCGTTGGTCGTTGGCCTTTGGCCGTTCGTCTCCTGTTTTGGTTCGGCCAACGACTGACGACTGATGACTGACGACTGCCTTCCTCAGTACCAGCCTATGGGGGCCTCGTTCAGGTTGATGTGTACCTGTTTCGTTTCCAGATATTCTTCGATTCCCCAGGGGCCCAGCTCGCGTCCGAAGCCTGATTGCTTGTAGCCGCCCCACGGCGCTTCCACGTAGGTTGGCTGCATGTGGTTGACCCAGACGATGCCGGCGCGCAACGCCTTCACGGTGCGGAATGCTTTGAAGATATCGCGAGTCCAGACCGCGGCCGCCAGCCCGTAGGGCGAGTCATTGGCGATCTTCACCGCATCTTTTTCGTCGTCGAAGGGGATCACCGCGGCCACCGGCCCGAAAATCTCTTCGCGGGCGATGCGGGCGCTGTTGTCGAGATCGTAGAAGATGGTGGGTTCAACATAGTAGCCTTTGGCGAATTTCTCGGCGCGTCCGCCGCCGGCGGCCAGCTTGCCTTCTTTCTTTCCCACTTCCTGGTAGGAACGCACCCGGTCGTACTGCTCCTTGCTCACCAGCGGTCCCATTTTCGTGTCGCGATCGAGCGGCGCGCCCAGCTTGATGGTCTTGGCTTTCGCCGCCATGGCATCGACAAATTTCTTGTAGATCGGCTTCTGCACCAGGATGCGGCTGCCGGCGGAACAGACTTCGCCCTGATTGATAAAGACGCCGAATAGTGCGCCGTCGATGGCGGCTTCGAAATCGGCATCGGCGAAGAAAATGTTGGGCGATTTGCCGCCGAGCTCGAGAGTCACGCGCTTGACCGTGTCGGCGGCCTGCTTGACGATGATTTTCCCGACTGCCGCGCTGCCCGTAAAAGCGATCTTGTTGACGTCGGGATGCTGCACCAGCGGCGCGCCGCAAGTCTCCCCGAAACCGGTGATGATGTTCACCACGCCCGGCGGAAGGCCAACATCGGCCAGCCAGTTCGCCATCTCCAGCGCAGTAATCGGAGTCTGCTCGGCCGGCTTCAGTACGCAGGTGCAGCCCGCGGCCAGTGCCGGCGCCAGCTTCCAGGCGGCCATCAACAGGGGATAATTCCACGGAATGATCTGGCCTGCGACGCCGATCGGTTCCTTGAGCGTGAGGCTCATGGCGTTGTCGGGGACCGGATTCACATATCCGAGAATTTTTGTCGCCAGTCCGCCGTAATACTCGAAGCAGGTGGCGACGTCGGTAATGTCGTATTCCGCTTCAACGATCGGCTTGCCGGTGTTGCGGGATTCGAGTTCGGCGAGCATGGCCGTGTTCTGGCGGATCTTTTCAGCGAGACGGAAGAGCACGCGGCCCCGTTCCTGCGCAGTCGTGGTTGCCCAGGGGCCGTCCTCGAAGGCTGCCTTGGCGGCGGCGACGGCTCGGTTCACGTCCTCGGCATTGGCGTCCGGAGCCTGCGCGATTACTTCTTCGCTGGCAGGATCGTAGACCGGAAAAGTCTTGTTGGATTTGCTGTCGACCCACTCGCCGTTGATGTAGAGCTGGTAGGTGCGTACGTCGGTTTTCACTCCGCCGGGCATGAGGCCTCCTTTCGCTGTCGACTTACTGCCGAGCTTCGCTCGGCCGCACGGGCGGGACGCCCGCGCCCACATGTTTTGCTTTGCGGCTGCCGTACACGTAGAAGAAGAATGCGGCCAGGCCAATGAAGAACAGCGTGCCGCCAAACATCCATACTTCATACGACCACAACGAACTGATCTGTTGTGCTGGGAAAAATACCAGCACGATTCCCAAGGTCGTCGTCACCAGGCCGCTGATGCCCGCCAGGACCAGCGTCGTTTTGCTGTAGTGTCCCTTTCCCGCGGAAGAATCCAAGGCCAGCTTGATCAGCGCCCCAAACATGTAGAGAAACGGAATCAACTGCAGCACCACCGCCAGCGACAACATCTTTTGAAACGTTTCCTGCACTCCGGCCCCGATGAAGTTCATCACGATCAGGACCATCGAAACTGCCGCATGAACAATCAGCGCGGCATAGGGAGTCGCATAGCGGGGATGCACTTTCCCCATCCATGCCGGCATGTACGAATCGAGACCCGCGACAAACGGGATTCGCGCCGAGCCTCCCAGCCATGCTGAGCCGATTCCCGCAATCGAAAAACTCAACAGGAGAGCAAATGGCGCCAGGATCCATCCGGCTCCAACTCTTTCCGCCATGCTGCCCACGGCCTGCACAATGCCCTGCAGCACGCTGATCTGGTCCTTGCTCACCGCAATCAGCAAGGTGAGCGTCGCGCCGATGTAGAGCAAGTCCGGAAAGCACGCCACCCCAGGCCACCGCTCCCGGCAAGGTGCGTTGCGGGTCCTGGATCTCGTCTCCCATGACCGAGGCCAGTTCCAGGCCCACCAGTCCAAAACAAATTACGCCAAACGAATTCAGCACAAAGCGCGGGTTGGCGGGAATGCGGAAGTCGGCTGCGCTGACGGTGGTGCCAAATCGCATCCAGATCACCAATCCCAGGCCAATCAAGGTGGCGGCGGCAACCCCGGTGCCGATGCCGCCCAGATTGTTGACCCACTTCCCTACGCCCAAACCCACGATGTTGAGCACCACCAGAACGATCAACAGCGCTAGCGATGCCGCGAGGGCAAAAGGCTTGTTGTCCGCCAACGCCTGATGGCCCGGGCCCAAAACAAACACCGATACGCCGACGAAGTACAGCATCACCGTCGGCACGTAAAGCATGTTGTTCGTCCAGTAGCACCATCCGGACAGGAAACCGTGGAAGTCGCCGAACACTTCCTTGGCCCAAAGATAAACGCCGCCTTCTCCCGGGTAGCGGTGCGCCAGTTCGATGACGGCGATGCCCTGCGGCCAGAAGAACAGGATCAGGGATACGATCCACAGCCAGACCGTCACGCCGCCGTTGGCCGCAATCGACGGAACCACGTTGAGGTTAAAGATTGCGACCACGAACAACAGGACCAGGTCGGCGCGGCCGAGCACGCGCTTGAGGTGAGGCTGGTCAGGATCGGTCGCGGACAATACCTGCTCCTTGGGTTTTGGGTTTCGTAGCGCCGCCGTCGCGGCGGCTGTCGTGGGGGCGTCCCGCCCCCACTGCGAGGGCAGGATCCCCTCGCGACAGCCGGCAAGATGCCGGCGCTTCAAAAATCTAGTGCGCTACCGCTACAACTTCCCCTACACGTTCCTGCTGCGCCTTGGCCAGCGCCGGGGCCACGTCTTCAAACGCAGCCAGGTGCTTGTCGATATCGGCCTCGGTGTGCTGGACGGAAATGGTCCACTGCTCGTCCCACCAGTAGGGTTGCGCCATCACGCCGCGGTTGACCATGCCGAACCAGTAGTGCCGCCACAGGTCAACGTCGACGGCTTCCCAGTCGCGGTAGTTGCGAATCTCCTTGGGATAGAGCATCAAGGCGCCGTTGGCTCCGGCGCTGGCGATGTAGCCCTGCAATCCCGACTTGGCGACGATCTTCCTGTAGCCTTCGGTCAGCTTTTTGCTGAGCTTGTCCACGTGCACGTAGTTCTCGCGAGTGAGCACTTCGCGGAATGTGGCCAGGCCCGCAGCCATCGAGACCGGATTGGTGTTGTAGGTGCCGCCGTGAAAAACCTTGTGCTGCGAGATCAGGTCCATGACAGATTTGTGCGCCAGAAACGCCGCCAGCGGCAAGCCGCCGCCGATCGACTTGGCCAGGCAAATCATGTCCGGCTCGACCCCGAAGTACTCGGAAGCGCCGCCCCATCCCAGCTTCGCGCCGGTCTTCACTTCGTCGAAGATCAGCAACGCGCCATTTCTGGTGGCAATCTCGCGCAGTCCCTGCAGAAAGCCGGGCTGAGGGATGCACAGGCCCACATTCATCAGAATCGGCTCGAGGATGATGGCCGCGATCTCGCCTGGATTCTGCTTGAAGCGCAGCTCGACGCTGGCCAAGTCGTTAAAAGTCGCGATCAGCACATTGGCCACCGCGGATTTCGGCACGCCCAATCCACCGGTGACCGAAGTAGGAGCGTTGATATCGCCGTAATCCGGCGCATGCGGCTTCACGCTCACCAGAGCGGAGTCGTGCAAGCCGTGGTAAGCGCCTTCAAATTTTACGATCTTGTCGCGGCCCGTAGCAGCGCGGGCCAGTCGGACGGCGTGCATGGTAGCTTCCGTACCGCTGTTGCCGAAGCGCACCATCTCAACCGGAAAGCGGTTACAGATTTCTTCCGCCAGTTCCCATTCCATATCGTGGGGCATACCGAACATGGTGCCGGTGCTGAGACGCTTCTCCACCGCCTTCATGACCGCGGGATGGCAATGTCCGGCCATGAGCGCGCCGAAACACAGGTTGTGATCGATATATTCGTTGCCATCGAGGTCGCGGAACTTGCTGCCTGACCCTTCTTTTACAAAAATCGGATAGGGATCGTAAGCGCGATAGTTGCTGGCGACTCCCAACGGTATGCGTTTGAGGTTCTTCTTGTGAGCAACGGCGGACTTCGGGGTGCGACGCTCGAAAGTTTCGAGCTCTTTCTGCAATGCGGGGTACATCGGGTCTCCAGGAATGGCTCAAGCCGCTCTGATCGCGGCCATTAGAGTGCCCAGGCGACCGCAGCCGCCCGGGTTTGAAAGCTACATCTACTCTACCGCTTTCCGGCTAGAAGTAGAACTTCAACGCCAGCTGAATCTGGCGCGGAGCCTTGGCCCGCAGGATACGACCAAAGTCCGACCCATCGGTGGTGTTTCCGTCCGGATTGTTGAATTGCGAGTGATTGAGGAGATTGAAGAATTCGGCACGGAACTCAAAACGTTTGCCCTCTCCCACCGGAAGCACCTTGTGCACGGCGAAGTCGATATTGTTGACCGGCGGCCCGCAGCAGATTGTCCGCCTCGCGTTCCCGATCTGGCCAAACAAGCCCGGATCGTAACAATTGAAGACGGCGCCCGCGGAACACGGCGGCTGGCTGTTGTCGGAAGCATTTTCGGTAAAACTGTTGGGGTCGAACCAGTAGCCGCCCGTAGTTTTTGGATCGGTTCTATGGAATGGAGCCAGTTGATTGGGTTCTCCCGGATACTCGAAGAATGCGCTGTACATCAGTTCGTTATCAGCAGACGAAGTGATACGAATGGGGAAACCCGACTGATAGGTGTAGATGCCCGAAAGGTCCCAATCGCTGAGCACCTTGCCGGCGACGCCCGAATACTTCGGGATGGGCAACTGCCACACGTAGCTGAGCACCAGGCGGTGGCGGGCATCGAACTGGGAGAGTGAGTAAGTGCCGTGCGGATCCAAAGGGTTCAGTTCGCCTTCGAAGCTGGAGGCCTGGTCAAACGACTTGCTGAAGGTGTACGCCAACTGGGCCTGCACGCCATGTGAGAAGCGTTTCTCCAGCGACACTTGCAGCGAGTTGTAGTTGGAATTGGCAATCGTATCTTCGGCAAAGATGCTGGAGAAAACCGGGGTGCCGTCCTGCGGACATCCGGTTCCGGTCAGAGGATCGCAATTGGGAGACGAATATCGCCGCAAGCCCACGAGTTGGAGATCGTTGGCCAGCGTCGTGCCCTGGGGGATGACCGTGGGGCCGCCGCCATTCGCCGAGTACGGCAGATGGAACGGGACCGGCAGCGTGGTGCCGGCGGGAATGGTAAACGCGCTGTCCGCATAGAACTGGCCGCAGGTTCCGTCGCCGAGAACCGAGTTCAAGTCGATACACGTCTGGGCACTGCCGAAGTTCACGTCATGGCTGGCCAGCAGGCGGTGGCCCTGAGAGCCCACATAGCCTACTTGCAGCACCAGGTCCTTGGTCAGTTCGCGCTGAATGTTCAGGTTGTATTGCGTCGAATACTGGGTCCGCAGGTGCGGCTGGAATTGTCCGTAAAGCAGGATCGGGCGGTACAGCGCCCAGTCGACCGGCTGTCCCCGGGTCGGATTGAGGATCCCGTTAAACGGATTGGGCTTCTGCGTGCCGTCCTGCTGCAGATACGGGGTGTTGAACAGAGAAGCGTTGATGATGTTGCTGCCTCCGAATGGAGGCTCGGCGCTGAACTGCTCCAGCACTAACTGTTCCATCGGGTTGTAGAACAGGCCCCAACCCATGCGGATGCTGGTCTTGCCGGAGTCGCCCGGGCTCCACGCCAGACCGAGACGCGGAGCAAAGGTCTTGTAGTAGGTGCTGGTCAGGCCGGCCGGCACGTTCTTATCGCCGGGCACTACCAGGCCCGTGGGCGTCACTCCGGTATTGGTGCAATCCGGATTGGCCACGCCAGCATTCTGGAAAATCGTTGTCATGACGGGATCGGTGAACTGGCAGGGATAAATTGTGCTCACCTGTCCCGGGCGGAAGCTCTGCACATGCTGGCTGATGTCGGTGAGCGGAGTAAACAGTTCCCAGCGCAAGCCGTAGTTCAGAGTTATGTTCTTCCTGATCTTCCAGCTGTCCTGGGCAAACACCGCAAAGATCGAACTGCGCACGTTCTCAACCTGCGCGGAGCCCTGGCTGAAGCTGTCGGGCAGGCCGAGAAGATAGTTTGGCATCAGATCGTCGCTGCCCACGTCATTCGCGCTGCCGCCGTAATAGCTGTAGAGACCGTTGATGTTGTAGTACAGGGTCTGATCAAAACGCTGGCGGCGCACATCGCCACCAAACTTGAAGGTGTGACTTCCCTTGACCCAACTCAAACTGTCCGACCATTGGAAGCTGTTGCCCACTTGCGGAAGTTCGCCTTCGAAGTTATTGCCGTAAGAAAACAGGCCGGACACGTCCACGAAGGGCACCCCTTCGCGGCCCGCGCCGAGTCGGGGATGTATACCGGTATCGTTGGCCGTGGTGCCGTCACTGAAACACTGGTTTGCGGGGACTGTAGCGCAGGAATCTTGTACCAGGTTGGTACGCTGGGGATGCAGGAAATTTCCCTGCGCTTCGCGGAAATACGTGAAGTGGGCCTCGTTTACCAGGTTGTTGCTGAGGGTCCAGTTATGGGTCAGGTTGTATTGCTGGTAGCGCTCCTTGGTGTTGGCGCCAAAACCCAGCGTCGAAGCACCGCCCGCCTGAAAACGTGAGTAAGGATCGTACAGGGTGCTGTCGTTGAAGTAGTAATAAGCGGAAAAGTTTTGCTGGTCGTTGATGCGATGGTCGAACTTGACCGTGAACTGGTCGGTGCGATCCCGGTGAATACCGGCCACCGTCTGGAAAAGTCCGCCGGACACATTGGAGGCGGGCACGAACTGATTCATCAGGTCGACTGCGGTCGGATCCATGCACTCGGTTGGAATCACATTGCCCGTGAAAATGCTGGCGAAGGCGGTCCCCGCCGCAATGGGGGCACCCCCGGCACTGGAGACCGCGGCCGCGCATCCCGGGCGCGCGTTCAACGTGTCCGCGACAAACTGATCGGTCAAGGTGCCCGAAAAAACACTCTGCCCGGAGAAGTCGCCCGCGCGTTCCTGGGAGGTGGGCACCTGAATGGCGTCGGACGAAATCCCCTGGCGGATGCGGCGGCCCTCGTAGGAAGCGAAGAAGAACGTCCGGTCCTTTTTAATGGGACCGCCAAAGGTGCCTCCGAACTGGTTCTGCTTGAAGTCAGGCTTTTCACTATCCAGCGGGCCGGTCGCATTCAGCACCTTATTGCGAAAAAACTCATACACGTTGCCGTGAAAGGCATTCGTTCCGGATTTGGTCACCACGTTGACCACCGCGCCGGAGTTGCGTCCGTATTCCGCGTCAAACGTGTTGGTCAGCACGCGGAACTCTTCGATGGAATCCGGGGTGGGCTGTACCGCCGGCAGATTGGCGAACTGATCGTTCGCGTCTCCACCATTCACGCTGAAATTGTTGGAACGCCCGCGGCCTCCATTCACCGAAACCACGCCCGCATTGTCGCTGCCGTAGAAAAGATCGGAACCGGTTTGCGACTGCACGCCGGGTTGCAACTGAAGAAGCTGGTACGTATCGCGGGCGTTCAGCGGCAACTGGGAGACAGCGCGCTGGTTCACTACGGCACCCATCTGGGTGCTGGTGGTCTCGACCAGCGGAGCTTCCGCAGTCACTTCAACCACTTCCTGCGTACCTCCGAGCTGCAAGGTGGTATTCAGCGTGACCACCTGGTTGACCTGAACGATTACGTTCTTCTGCACACTCTTCTTGAAACCAGTCTCTTCGAACTCCACCCGGTAGCTGCCGGGCTGCACTTCAACCAGGACGTAGTCGCCGCCTTCGCCGGTCACGGCCTCGCGGCTGGCGCCGGTGGCTTCGTTGACCACCGTGACCTTCACGTTGCTGAGAACCGCGCCGCTGGGATCGGAGACCCGGCCCACGATTCTGCCCGCCGTGCTCTGGGCCAGAATGACAGTGGGACATATCAGGCAAAAGAACACGGCCAGCCCAAGGGCTGGCCAGCGCGCTGTCGACGAAATCATGGGGAATCTCCGGGCTGCGGGTGGAAGTTTCAATTTTTTGAAAATTGCAAGGCTTGCGTGTAAAACAAACCTTGCTATAATCGCGCAAGGTTAGAGGCAATCCGCGGAGACTGTCAAGCAAAAAATAGCGTTACGCCGCATCCGCAAAACACATCGAAACCCTGGGTCAGATTGGGTGGAATGAGAGTTTAGCCGGCGGTTCGAGGGAAACTCCAGGCATGAAGCGGCCCGAGCCAAAAGGTTACTTGAAAATCGGCGACGTGGCCCGCCTGGTCGGCGTTTCACCCTCGGTCATTCGCTCCTGGGAGAGCCTGGGGCTGACCCGTCCACACCGCACCGCCAGCAAGTACCGTCTGTACGCGCCGGAAGACGTCCAACTGCTCAAGCGGGCCCGCTTCCTGCGCAAGGTGCACGGCCTGAATGCGGCGGCCATCGTACAGATGCTCAAGCGCGATGGCTTGCTGCGTTCGGCTCCGAATGGCGCGTCCAACGGGATCGGTACGCGTCTGCGCCAGCTTCGTACCCGCCGACGCTTGGCACTCGCGCCGGTTGCGAAAGCGGTAGGGATTTCTGTGGGGTTCCTGAGCGCCCTGGAACGCTCTCACATGAGTGCTTCCGTATCCACCCTGCGCAAGCTGGCGCGGTTTTACAAGACCAACATCCTCGGTTTCTTCGATCCCGCGGAATCGAACATCCGCCTGGTGTCTCCCGAGAAGCGCAAGGTGCTCGAAGCCGGTCCCGGAGTGCGGATGGAACTGCTCGCCTGGGGAAATACGGTGATGGAACCTCATCTTTTCCGCATCGCTCCCCAGTCCGGCAGCGGCGAGTCTTACCACCACGAGGGCGAGGAATTTCTGTACATCCTGCAGGGCGAGTTGCAGATTTCGCTGGAGGGCGAGGAGTACCATCTTCAGCCCGGCGACAGTTTTTACTTCGAGAGCGCCACGCCACACCGCTGGAAAAATCCGGGCCGCAGCGAAACCTGGGTGTTATGGGTCAACACGCCGCCGACCTTCTAACGGCCGCGATATTTTTAAGACCGCAAAGCACGGGAGGAATCTTGGTCGAGTCCAAAGAGCTTCGGATCAGGTCGCGTCATCTCCTTATATTCGTCTTGGTCGCCGTTACCTTGTTACTGTTGCCTGGCGCAAGCGCACAGTCCGCGCCAGCCTCCGCAGAAACGGTGATCGTGAATGCCCGCGTCTATACCGTCAATGCCGGCCAGCCCTGGGCGGAGGCGGTCGCCATCAGTGGAGGCAAGGTCCTCGCAGTCGGCAGCACCAGGGAGATTGGCGCCTATCGCGGCTCCTTCACCAAGGTCATCGATGCCAAAGGCAAGCTGGTTCTGCCGGGCTTCACCGACTGCCACATCCACTTCATGGACGGATCGCTCGGCCTAACCCAGGTTGATCTCAACGGAACCAAGTCGGTGGCCGAGATTCAAAAACGGGTGAAGGAATACGCGGCCGCCCATCCCAGGGAGGAATGGATTCAGGGCATGGGCTGGCTTTATTCCACCTTCGGCGCCGCCGCTCTGCCGGACAAGAAGTTCCTGGACGAAATCGTGCCCGACCGGCCGGTATATCTGCAAGCCTACGACGGCCACAGCTCATGGGCCAACAGCAAGGCCCTCTCCCTGGCGGGCATTACGCGCGAGACACCGGACCCACCGGGCGGCCAGATTGTCCGTGACGCAAAAGGCGAAGCCACGGGCGCGCTGAAGGAAACAGCCGGCGACCTGGTGGCTAGAGTCATCCCCAAACCCACTCGCGCCCAGCGCCTGGCGGCGCTGCGCCTGGGCATGCGTGAGGCCAACAAGTTTGGCCTTGTGCGCGTGCACAGCGCGGGCCAGGATTTCGAATACCTCGACCTGTACGACGAATTGTGGCAGAAACAGGAGCTGTCGCTCAGATTCTATATCGCCTACTTTCTCGATCCGCCGGAATTGAGACCCGCTGATCTCGAAAAGATCGAACAGGCGCGCCGCACCTATCACGACGATTGGATTTCGGGCGGCGTAGTCAAAACCATGCTCGATGGCGTTATTGAGGCCCACACCGCCGCCCTGCTCGCCCCGTACAGCGACGATCCGCAGCAATCCGGAAAGCTGTTCTGGGAGCCGGCGAAATATCAGCAAGCCATCACCGAACTCGATCGCCGCGGACTGCAGATTTTCACCCACGCCATCGGAGACCGATCGGTTCGCCTGGCCCTCGATGCCTACCAGCAAGCGGCTGAAACCAATCACACCCGCGATGCGCGTCCCCGCGTCGAACATATCGAGACCATCAGCGCGCAAGATATTCCCCGCTTCGGCAAACAGGGAGTGATTGCCAGTTTTCAACCGCTGCATGCTTATCCCAACGAAAATCTCCTGAATGTCTGGGCGCGAAACGCCGGTCCGGAGCGCGCGCAACGCGCCTGGGTGTGGCACAGCATCGAGAGCACCGGAGGTGTGCTGGCTTTCGGCAGCGACTGGCCGGTGGTGACCCTCAATCCCTGGCCGGGCGTGCAGAACGCGCTGACTCGGAAAACCACCGAGGGCAATC
Source organism: Terriglobia bacterium (assembly GCA_963734455.1). Taxonomy (GTDB): domain Bacteria; phylum Acidobacteriota; class Terriglobia; order Terriglobales; family Acidobacteriaceae; genus JAIQFF01. The sequence goes on along the minus strand of CAVTHC010000003.1, from coordinate 527,323 downwards.
CTCCCGGCGGCTTTGTGCCGCAGGAGCGCATCAGCCTCGAAGACGCCATCAAGGCCTACACTCTGGGCGCGGCTTTTGCCGGGCATCGCGAAAAAATCGAAGGCTCGATCGAGCCGGGCAAGCTAGCCGACCTGATCGTACTTGATCGAGACCTTTTCAAAATTGAACCTGACCAGATCGCTGGCACGGAAATATTGCTGACCATGGTCGGCGGAAAAGTTGTTTACCAGGCCCCCAAGTGGCCGGCAACCGCGGCCGCAGGGGAGATGAAGCCATGATTCGGCGTCTAGCAGTTTCGCTGTCCCTGTTTGCCGCGGTCGCTTCTGCTGGCGTCCTGCGGCAAGAAGACTCCCACCTTGAACCTGCTGGTTTGGGAAGGCTATGCCGATCCATCTTTCGTGCAGGGCTTCGAAGAAAAGTATCACTGCAAGATTTCAGCTTCCTACATGGGATCGAGCGATGAACTGGTAGCCAAGCTGCGGGGCGGAAGCGCGGGAAATTATGACGTGATCTCGCCTTCGAGCGACGTGGCGACTTCCATCGCGGCCGCGGGTCTGGCTCTACCGCTCGATCTTTCTAAAATCCCGAGTTACGGCCGCCTTTCGCCGCAGCTCACTTCCCTGCCCCTGGTGCGGATCAAAGAACAGGTTTACGGAGTGCCGTTCATGTGGGGGCCCGATCCACTGCTCTACGACACCACGGTTTTCCCCAAGCCCCCCGAGAGTTGGACGGTGTTCTGGGACCCGAAGTATCGCGGCAAGATTTCAGTCTGGGATGATCTTTCGACCATCTACATGGCGGCGCAGGTTCTGGGCTACGACAAACCCGATCCCTCGCAGCTGTACAACCTCACCGACGAACAACTCGATGCAGTCAAGAAAAAGTTGCTGGAATTGAAGCCCAACATCCGAAAGATGTGGTCGACCGGCGGCGAACTGACCAACCTTTTCCAGAATCACGAGGTGGTGGCGGCCATGGGCTGGCCGCTGATGACCAATCAGCTTCGCAAGATCAATTTTCCCGTGGGCGAAACCATCCCCAAGGAAAACACCACGGGCTGGATCGATCACCTGATGATCACCGCCGGCAGCGAGAACAAAGAACTGGCCTACAAATTCCTGCAATACATGGTCGAGGCGCAAACCCAGAAAAAGGTCGCGGACGTTACCGGGTACACTCCGGCGAATCCGCAGGCGGCACAATTCATGACGCCGGAAGAGATCAAGGGCCTCCACCTCGACGACGTGGACAACTATCAGGCGCGTCTCTATTTCTGGCAAAATGTTCCGCGCCGCGCCAAGTACAACGAAATCTGGAACGAAGTAAAGGCCGCACAGTAAACTGGGTGCCCCGTCCTCGTCGTTCCGTTTTGTGGAACGACAGGGCGGGAAATTCAAGATCAAAAACCCCACCCTGTCTCTCCAAAAAACGGAGAGACGAGGATAGGGCACCCTACCGAGGGCTACCGATATTGGCCACGATCAGCGAACTCGCAACCTCGGCTTCGACAGCCTCGCTGCTCGACCTCCGCAATGTCGCCAAATCGTTCGGGAAAACTCCGGTGTTGCGCGACATCTCGCTGCAAGTGGCCGAGGGAGAATTTCTCACCATCCTGGGCGAAAGCGGTTCGGGCAAGACGACACTGCTGCGCATCATCGCCGGATTCGAAAGCGCGACTTCCGGCGAAATTCTCATGGGCGGCGAGCGCCTCGACAACCTGCCGCCTTACCGGCGCCGGGTCAACACCGTGTTCCAGCACTACGCGCTGTTCCCTCATTTGACGGTCGCGGAAAACGTTGGCTACGGATTAAAGGTTGCCCGGCTGCCGAAGCAGGAGATTGCCACCCGGGTCGAGCAGGCGCTGGAGATGGTCAAGATGACCGCCTACGCCGCGTCCAAGCCGGCGAAAATCAGCGGCGGGCAGCAGCAGCGAATCGCCCTGGCCCGCGCCCTGGTCAACCGTCCCCGCCTGTTGCTGCTGGACGAGCCGCTCTCCGCGCTGGACGCCAGTCTCCGCCGCCAGATGCAGGTGGAACTGAAATCACTGCAGCGCGAAGTCGGCATCTCTTTCGTGTTCGTCACCCATGACCAGGAGGAAGCCATGGTCATGTCCGACCGCATCGCGCTGTTGCGCCTGGGAGAACTGGAACAGGTCGCGTCTCCGCGGGAGATTTACAACCGGCCGGCGACCGCCTATGTGGCGCAGTTCATCGGGCACACCAATCTGCTTAGCGGAGAAGTCAAAGACGGAGTGGCGCGTTGCCAATCGCTGTCCTGGCGAACCGGCTTGCGCGATGGCCCCGGCTTGTTCTCGTTGCGTCCTGAAAATATTCGAGTGGGCCAAAGCGCCGGCGGTGGTTCGACGGTACGCTTTCGCGGCAAGATCATGCAGCAGGCATTTCACGGGGCCACCGAACTGCTCCAGGTCGAGTGCGCCGGTGGGCTGGTGCTTTCCATTCGCGCCGCCAGCCAGGAGAATTGGAGTGGAGAGGTCGACTTCGAGTTTTCGCCGGCCGATGCAGTGCCGGTCCGAGCCTCGGAAGGGACCTGAATGTGTGGGGCGGGCGCCCTCGCCCGCCGCTTTTGACTTTTATGTTCTCCCGCGCCTATCGCGTCGCCATCACCGTCCCGCCGCTGCTGTGGGTGGCGGTGTTCCTGCTCGTTCCCTACGCGATACTTCTCTGCTACAGCTTCTGGTCGGTTTCGTCATCGCAGGAAATTGTCCATACCTGGACGCTGGACAACTACCGCCAACTCCTGCAGGTAAATGTTTACTGGCAAACCTTGTTGCGCTCGATGTGGATCGCTGCACGGGTGATGATCTTCTCCCTATTCCTCGGCTATCCGCTGGCCTACTATCTGTCGTTTCACGCCAGGAAAAAAGAACTGCTATACCAGTTGGTGATCATCCCGCTATGGGTGAGTTACCTGGTGCGTGCCTATGCCTGGAAGACGATCCTGGGCAGCGACGGCGTCCTCAACACACTGCTGCAGTATGTGCACGTGACCAAACATCCACTCGATTTTCTGTTGTACAGCCCGTTCGCGGTCGTGCTGACGCTCACGCACATTTACACGCCGTTCACCTTCTTGCCGATTTATGCGGCGCTCGAACACATTCCGCGCAACCTGGTCGAGGCGTCGCACGATTTGGGCGCATCGCCCGTTCCAGACTTTCTGGCGGGTGATCTTCCCGCTTTCGATTCCCGGAGTTCTGGCGGGAGCGACTTTTGCCTTCGTGCTGAGCCTGGGTGATTTTCTGGCTCCTCTGCTGCTCGGTGGTCCCAGCGGCATCATGATTTCGAATATCGTGGTCAGCCTGTTCGGGGCTGCCTACAACTGGCCCCTGGGCGCCGCCATATCGTTCTGCATGCTGGCGCTGGTGTTGGCCCTGCTGTTCTTCTCGGAAAGTCTGGAAAAGAAATGGAGCTTTCGATGAGGTCCGAAAGATGACCCGCGAGCGCACCGTGCCAACTTCGCGCTGGCTGCCCGCGCACGCCATCGTCGTCTTCGGTTTTCTTTACCTGCCGATCGTCACCCTGATCGTCTACTCCTTCAACGGTTCGGGCGTCGGCGGATTTCCTCCGCGCGATTTGACCTTGAACTGGTACCGCCTCCTGTTTGCCGATGACGCGATATGGACGTCGGTCCTGAACAGTCTGCTGGTTGCCTTTGCGGCGATGGCGATTTCACTTTCCTTCGGCATCCCGGCGGCCCTGGCCCTCGATCGCGCCAACTTCCCCGGCAAGACTCTGTTCCGCCGCCTCGTCCTGCTGCCCCTGATCCTGCCCGGCATCATTACCGGACTTTCCCTGCTGATGCTGTTTCGCGAAGCCGATGTGAAACTGAGTCTGCTTACGATTGTTCTGGGCCACGGCACGGCGCTGATCTCGGTTGCGACCACCGAAGTTTTCGCTGGCTTGCAAAAACTCGATCGCGCGCAGGAGGAAGCCTCGCTCGACCTGGGCGCCAACTACTGGCAGACCTTCTGGCGCGTGACCCTTCCCAACCTGCGGCTATCCATCATCGGCGCGGCGCTCTTGATCTTCACCCTGTCCATGGATGAAATCGCGGTCAGTTTTTTCCTGATCGGACGCGACAACACGCTGCCGCTCGAAATCTGGGGACGCCTGCGCCGCGGCATCACGCCGGAGATCAACGCGATATCCACGATCATCTTCGTTTTTTCGCTGGCTGCAATCGTGACCTGGTACCGGCTGAGAGCGGGTTCGGAAGTTCAAACCGATGCAGGGGCGTAGCGCCGGCGTCCCGCCGGCTGGCCGGCAGGCGTCCCGCCTGCCCATCCCATCATTGACCGGTAATTCCTTCTGCGGGACGAATCGCAGCCGGCAACGCCTCGCCAACTCCCTGTTAAACCGGCATACATAGTAAAGTAGTAGCAGCGCTGTATTGTGTGAGCCTCAGGAAGGCAACTGACTTTTGACTTCAAACATTCGTAATATCGCCATCATCGCGCACGTCGACCACGGCAAAACCACTCTGGTGGATGCCATGCTGCGGCAAAGCGGCACGTTTCGCGCCAACGAACATTTGATTGAACGCGTCATGGACTCCAACGATCTGGAGCGTGAGCGCGGCATCACGATTCTCGCCAAGAACACGGCCATCTTCTATCACGACGTAAAAATCAACATCGTCGACACCCCCGGCCACAGCGACTTTGGCGGCGAAGTGGAACGCGCCCTCAAGATGGTGGATGGCGTCATGCTGCTGGTGGACGCCAGCGAAGGCCCGCTGCCGCAGACGCGGTATGTGCTGAGCAAGGCTCTCGAAGCCCACCTGCCTCCGATTCTCGTGATCAACAAGATTGACCGCAGCGATGCCCGTCCCCAGGAAGTATTGAACGAGGTCTACGACCTGTTCATCGACCTCGACGCCAAGGAAGAGCAAATCGACTTTCCGGTTTTATATACCAACGCCAAAACCGGTACGGCTTCGACGGACATCAAGGGCGGCGGGGAAAACTTGCAGCCGCTGTTCGAAGCCATCGTCAAGACCATACCCGAACCCAAAGGCGATCCGGCGGGACCGCTGCAGATTCTGGTGGCCAATCTCGACTACAGCGACTACCTGGGCCGCCTCGCCATCGCGCGCGTGTTCAACGGGACCATGCATACCGGCGAGGATGTCGGCATCGCCCGCCTGGATGGCACCCTGCACAAAACCAAAATCACCAAGCTCTTTTCCTTCTCCGGCCTCAAGCGGGTTGATATCACCGAGACCACGCTGGGTGACATCATTGCGGTCGCCGGGGTGGAAGGCATCACCATCGGCGAAACTATCACCGACGCGGAGAATCCCTCGCCGCTCCCCCACATCGCGATTGACGAGCCCACCATCGCCATGCTGTTCACGGTGAATACATCGCCGTTCGCCGGCCGCGAGGGCACCTATGTTACTTCCAGAAATTTGCGCGAACGCCTGCAGAAGGAGCTGTTGACCAACGTTTCCCTGCGCGTGGAGGATACCGACAGCACGGACTCATTCGTCGTCATGGGACGGGGCGAACTGCAGCTTTCCATCCTGATTGAGATGATGCGGCGCGAAGGCTTCGAACTCATGGTGGGCAAGCCCGAGATCGTCACCAAGCGGGTAGACGGCAAGCTGATGGAACCCATCGAGAAGCTGACCGTCGACGTGCCGGAAGAATTCGTCGGCGTGGTGATGGAACAACTGGGCGCGCGCAAGAGCGAAGTCCTCAACATGCACAATCACGGCTACGGGCGGGTGCGCATTGAGTTTCGCGTCCCCAGCCGCGGCCTGATCGGACTGCGCAGCCAGTTGCTCACCGACACTCGCGGCACCATCGTCATGAATTCCCTGTTCGACGGCTACATCGAGTGGCAGGGCGAAATTCCTCACCGCCTGACCGGCGCGCTCGTATCCGACCGCAATGGCGTCACCACTCCTTACGCTCTCTACAATCTGCAGGAACGCGGCGAGCTTTTTATTGGTCCCACCATCGACGTCTATGAAGGCATGATCGTAGGGGAAAATGCCAAGGACAACGACCTCGACGTGAACGTGGTGCGCGAGAAAAAGCTGACCAACATGCGCTCCTCCACTTCCGACATGGCGATCCGACTGGTCCCCTTTCGTAATTTGAACCTGGAGCAGGCCATCGAATTCATTACCGACGATGAATACGTCGAAGTCACTCCCAAATCGCTGCGCCTGCGCAAGAAAGTCCTGCCCGCCAACAAACGGGGCAAGAAGAGTTCGATGGTCGCGGTCGAAGAGTAGGATCCCCCGTCATCGTCTCTCCATTTTTTGACAGACAGGGTGGGGGCTTGCACCATAAGCTCTAGTTAACCTTATCCGCGCCAGTGCCGGCCCCGTCTCTCTCCGGAGAAACCGATGAAGCAGAATGTGGTCTGGAAGATTGCGCTACGAAGCTTTTTGCTGGTTGTCCTGCTAGGCCTGGTGTGGCAGGCCCAGGCACAGGAAGCCAAAACGCCGTATCCGAGTATGGCCCCGCTTGAGCAATACCTGATGGAACGAAATGCCGAGATCGCCATGGCCCGCAGCGCGGCTCCGGAATCCATCTCACGGGATGCGGAAATCATGGTCCTCGGACAGCACGGTTACGAAACCGCCATCAAAGGCAAGAACGATTTCACGTGCCTGGTGTGGCGATCGTGGATGTCTGGAACTGATGAACCCGATTTTTGGAATCCCAAACTGAGGGGCCCGGCCTGCCTCAACACGCTGGCCGCGCGATCGCAAGTTCAACTCACACTCAAGAAAACCGAGGTGATCTTGGCTTCGCGATCCAAAGAGCAGATGTCCGAGGCCGTCAAAGCCGCTTTCGACAGGAAGGAATTGTTGACGCCGGAGTCCGGCGCGATGTGCTACATGATGTCAAAGCAACAATACTTGAGCGACGTTGGCGGGCACTGGCACCCTCACCTGATGTTTTTCTTTCCCCTCACAGAGCCTGCAGTTTTGGGCGCGGGTCTGCCGGGCTCCCCGGTTTTAGCAAGCCAGGACCCGCTGGGCCGGCTGACAGTGTTTATGATTCCGGTCGGCAAGTGGTCGGATGGGACAGCTGCCCCATGAGTGAGTAGTGAGGACGAGCACTGTAATTTCGATTCTCAAGCACCGTGCGACAGCGGCAGAAAATCCCCGCCCTGTCTCCCCAAAAGACGGAGAGACGAGGACGGGGCGCCCTCAGGATCTTGGAGCGGATTGTATACTTCCCTCTAGATATGCCCACGGTCGACGCCAAGCCCATCCGGATGTTTCTCGTCCCCTGCAGTTGCGGAACCACGTTTGCGGTTTCCGGGAACTACGATCGTCAGGGGACGGCCTGGAGCCGCTATTTGAAATGCCCCCAGTGCGGCAAGCGGCATGACCCGAAAAACCGGTTGCTGCAGCTCGGCTATCAGCGCGCGGGCTATTGGAAGGTGGACGAGTGCTGAGTGGCCGCAGAGCGCACCCGCATGTTTTGTGAGGATTTGCACGCCTCGCGGAATAACTTCCCTTCCCGGAAAGACCTGCTATACTTCCCCACGCATTTGACTGTTCAACTGCTCCGGCTGTAAGACGGCCAACCAGCCCCAGCTTTTCCGCCGAAGTTCAGCACTCTCAGATAGCTCACTTAGAGGCGACTCGCTTGAAGAATATCTTTGTTGGGAACCTTGACTTCAATACTTCAGAGGAAGAGCTGCGGCAGATGTTCGAGGCGCACGGGCAGGTGGACCGGGTCAGCATCATGACCGACCGCGACACCGGCCGCTCGCGCGGCTTCGGCTTTGTCGAGATGACGAACGCCGAAGAAGGAGACAAGGCGATCGCCGCCCTGAACGGAACCCAGGTAGGCGGGCGCACGCTGAACGTCAACGAGGCGCGCCCCAAGGTAGAGCGCGGCGGAGGTGGCGGTGGCGGCGGCCGGGACCGCGGCGGTCGTGGCGGCGGTGGTGGCGGTGGCCGAGGCCGCTACTAGTCGCGCTCTGGTCAGCCGAAGCTGACTTCTCAATTTCCCAGCGCACCAGGCTGGCCTGCCTGCTCCAGGCATCGGGCCTCAGAGGTCAAGGCTCGACAACTGGTTGCTCGATGCCGAATCTTTCCCGTCAAATAGGCCGCTCCTCATTTACCCGATCCGCTTGATTGCTGGTCACTGCTAGGCCATGTAAACTTATTTCAGCGCGCCCGTAGCTCAGATGGATAGAGCGATTGCCTCCGGAGCAATAGGTCGGGAGTTCGAATCTCTCCGGGCGCACCAGTTTTTCCCTTTTGCCTCAATCACTTCTCGGCACCCTGACCTCGACGGAGATTTGGGTGTTTCTGCACCGTGCCCAGAATTGTGCCCACCCAGCCGAGACATGGCCGCGAGTAGCGCGTCCTCTGAGGGGTGAACGTATCGGCTGGAAATCGTTATGGAGCTGTGCCCCGCGATCCGGGCGAGCGTCCAGGCGTCGCGCCCAGACTGTCCCAACCCAGTACGCTGCGATTGCGACCGTTGGTCCAGTCCGACAGTTAACTTCTGTTCTGAGATTTTCTGCTTTGCTTTCGTCGCTAGGTGCTAACCTTCTTCATTGCTCGTCTCCTTTCCATCTGTGCTTGGAGCACGTCGATAACTTGGGAGCGTACAGCATCCCGTTCGGAGACCGGCCTTCTCATCCCGTCTGTTTTCGCCAACTGTCAATTCACGTATTATCCGTCGTTGATGGGCTGACACAGTGATTGTCATCCAGTCCCCAAGATTGCAGCTCAGCGAGTTCCAGATGATGGATGCACAGGAGGTTTTTGGATGCATCACGCCCGCCATCGCCAAATTCATGCCATGGGAGCCGCCATCGTGGAGCGAGTACGTGACACGATGCGAGAAGAGAGTGCAGGCTGCGGAACGGAACAAGTTTTCTTTCGTCATCCGGCGGCTCCACAACAGGGAATGCCTTGGCATGGCCTCGTTGGAAGACGCGGATTCTGTTTCGCCCGAACTCGGCCTTTGGCTCAAGGAAAGCGCACACCGGCAGGGCTTTGGCCGAGAAGTCGTGGCCGCACTTGTTGAGTGGGGACACGCAACTCTCGGGAAAGGAAGTTTCATCTATCCGGTGGCCATACAAAACACCGCCAGCAGGCGTATCGCTGAGAATCTTCACGGCGAGATCATAGGCAACCGCACGAATCCAAAATACGATTCCGTCGTTTACAGGATTCCCTTCTACGAATCGCCATATTCCCAGTTCTCCTGACGGCACATCGAGACTTCAGTCTGTGCGACTTCGCGTAGTTTTAGATTTCCATCTGTCCGGTAATTGTCCGAAGCCCCGCATGACTGAGCCAGGCAATCAGTTAGCGGGAAATCGCCCTTACACTCATTGACCGGAATCCAGCCCCGCCGATGTGCAGTCTGCAACCCACCGAGTGCTGGAATACCAAAAAAAATGTGCGGAGGGACGCAGGTATGCTCCGCGTGGCCGGGTGCCGATGGTCGGCTCGCCCGATGACTGTGGTCACACTCGGTCTAAGCCGCAATCGCGTCACTCGGGTACGTTCCGCAGATCAAGCTTTTGATGAAGCCTCCTCAATTCCGTGGCAGTTTCGGGACGACCATCCCCGGTTACCCGGACGTGTGACTATAGTCATCTTGTTCGGGCAGGCTCCTTGCTTCAATCTTGTAGAGGCATCACCGTAAGTTGGCGGGAAACATTTCTATCCTATGAGTGACCCTAAGTATTCCGGCACCGGTGCGGATTGGACACAGCTTCTCACCGACCCGGCCCTCGTGAGCCATCTCGGAGAGTTGCTGCAGGTTTATCGCGATACTCCCGCGGAGCAGCGTGACCAGGCCCTGCTCGAGGCGATGCGCAACATCAAGGGCGGCACGGGAAAGGTCGTCGCGGCCACAAAAGCGGCGGCGGCCGCGGCACAGGCGCAGCCCGCTGCCATCGCGCAGACGGCACCGGCGCCTCCCGTCGCCACCAGCCCGGCAGCCACTCCGCCATTCGAGCCTGACATCTTTACCCCTACATGGGGGCAAGACCGCCGTCGCCACGCCCGCCTCAGATGTTTCGTTGCGGTGGAGTTGCGGTTGGGCGACTCCGGCGTTCCAATCTGGGGGAACTTGTCCAACACCAGCATCGGCGGATGCTTTGTCGAAACCGCCACCCCCGTACCCTCCGGGGTAAGCGTCGAAATCGGCCTCTGGCTGGCTAATGGAAAGATATGGATCAAGGGCATCATCCTCACCGGGATTGTCACCAAAAGCAGTCCCTCCTTCGGCGTGCGCATAAAGTTCTCCGAACTAGAAGCCACTGAACGCGAGAACCTGCGGCACTTTCTCAAGTTTGTGGAAAGCACGACCAAGGGTTACAACAGCGAGCACAACTACCTCAGCCAGCTAAAGCGCTAGATCGTAAATCTACCATAACTTATTGTAAACAAAAGCACTACTATAGATGTTTCGCCGCCATTCTAACTCCGGCGCTTCCCCGATGAGCCGCCGCGCGGGCGCTCAAAGACGTATTGGCTGGTCCGGCAAAATCCCGAGCAAGAGTCGAGAGAAATTGGTAGACTGCAACCGGCAGAAACGGGGTTCGCGGTTTCTCATGTTGTTATTGAGGAATCGTATATTTACACTCGCGTCGATTGATGACGTACCCTCCCGACGGAGAGTCATTCATGGCAGCAACTGAGCAGACTTTAGCCACCGGCAAGCAGCTGGATCAACTGTGCATCAACACCATCCGCACCCTGGCGATCGATGGCGTACAACAGGCGAACTCCGGACACCCGGGCGCGCCCATGGGCCTGGCCCCGGTAACCTACAGCCTTTGGCAGCAATACCTTCGCTACGATCCCGCGGATCCGACCTGGCCTAACCGCGACCGCTTCATTCTCTCGAACGGCCACGCCTCCATGCTGCTGTACGCCATGCTGTACCTGGCGCAAGTGCGTGGCGTGAATCCCGAAGGCGAGCGCCTCGGCGAATTGGCCGTTTCGATGGATGACCTCAAGCATTTTCGCCAGCTCGACAGCAAGACTCCTGGACATCCCGAATATCGCTGGACCGCGGGCGTCGAAACTACCACCGGCCCGCTCGGCCAGGGCGTAGGAAACAGTGTCGGCGTGGCCATTGCCGGCAAGTGGCTGGGAGCGCATTTCAACCAGCCCGGTTTTGAGATCTTTGACTACAACGTGTACGCGCTATGCGGCGATGGCGACCTGATGGAAGGCATTGGCAGCGAAGCCGCGTCGCTGGCCGGCCATCTGAAGCTTTCCAATCTTTGCTGGATATACGACGAGAACCACGTCACGCTGGATGGCCTGGCGAACGTGTCGTTCACCGAGGACGTGGGCAAACGGTTCGAAGCGTACGGCTGGAATGTTGAGCATGTCCCCGACGCCAATGACCTGGAGGCGCTGGCTCAGGCCTACAGTGGCTTCCTGAAGACCAACGATCGCCCAACTCTGATCCGGGTGAACAGCCACATCGGTTACGGATCGCCGCACAAGCAGGACACCAGCGCCGCCCACGGCGAGCCTCTGGGAGAAGAAGAAGTCAGGCTGGTAAAGAAATTCTACGGCTGGCCCGAGGACGCCAAGTTTCTGGTTCCCGATGGCGTGCTGGACAATTTTAAGAACGGAATCGGCAAGCGCGGCGGCGAGCTGCGGCAGAAGTGGGATGCATCGTTCGCCGACTACGGAAAGAAATTTCCCGACCTGGCGAAACAGATCGCGCAGATGCAAAAACGCGAGCTGCCCGAGGGATGGGACAAGAAGCTGACTGCCTTCCCGGCAGACGTAAAAGGCATGGCCACGCGCGAGAGTTCTGGAAACGTGTTGAACCTGATTGCCGAGAACGTTCCCTGGCTGGTGGGCGGCTCGGCCGATCTGGCGGGCTCAGACCGGACCCGGTTGAAGTTCAGCGGCGCGGGAGATTTCCAGGCCGGCAGCTACGGTGGGCGAAACTTGCATTTCGGAGTCCGCGAACACGGCATGGCGGCAGCCCTGAACGGCATGGCGGTTTCGAAGGTCCGTCCATTCGGCGGCACCTTCTTCAATTTCAGCGATTATATGAAGCCATCCATCCGGCTGGCCGCGTTGATGGAAATTCCCACCATCTTTATCTTCACCCACGATTCGATCGGCCTGGGTGAAGACGGCCCGACGCATCAACCCATCGAACAGCTGGCCGGGCTGCGCGCCATGCCTGGACTAATGCTGCTGCGTCCGGCCGATGCCAACGAAGTGGTCGAAGCCTGGAAAGTGATCATGCAATTGCAGCACGAGCCTGCGGTTCTGGTATTGAGCCGGCAGGCTGTCCCCACCTTCGACCGCTCGAAATATGCCGCTGCATCGGGCGTCGCCAAGGGAGCGTACATCCTGGCGGATGCGCCCGACGGCAAACCGGAAGTCATTTTGATGGGCACGGGCACGGAAGTTTCTCTATGCGTCAGCGCCTATGAGCAACTCAAGGCCGAGGGCGTCAAGGCCCGCGTGGTGAGCATCCCGTCGTGGAATCTCTTTGACCACCAGAGCGACGAGTACAAAGCCAAGGTGCTGCCGCCCGAGGTCAAGGCACGGGTCGCGGTGGAGCAGGCTTCCACCTTCGGCTGGTCGCAATATGTTGGGCCCAGCGGCATCGTGATCGGAATGCGCAGGTTCGGCGCGTCGGCGCCCATCAAGGATTTGCAGAAGAAGTTCGGGTTCACCACCGAGAACGTGGTCGCGGCGGCCCGAAAAGCGATGGGAAAGTAAGAGGCAGTCATCAGTCATCGGTCGTCAGTCGTCGGTCTTTAGAAAAGCATGGGTTAGGGTTATGCTGAAGACTGACGACTGACGACGACCAAGAAAAGAGGCATTTATGCAACCAGTAGGAGTTCTCGATACCGCCAAAGCCACCAATCCTCTCAAGGAGCTTCTCAAGTTCGGTCAATCGGTTTGGCTGGACTACATCCGCCGCGACCTGCTCACCAGCGGCGAACTGAAGCGCCTGATCGCCGAAGATGGGCTCCGCGGTATGACCTCGAACCCGACGATCTTCGAAAAGGCGATCACCGGCGGCAAGCTCTACGACGATCTGCTGAATTCGCTGCGGTCGCGGACCGATCTCGACGCCAAAGGGCGCTACGAGATTCTCGCCATCCGTGACATCCAGGACGCCGCCGATATCCTGCGGCCGGTGTATGACAGCTCGAAGCGGCGCGACGGATACGTCAGCCTCGAAGTATCGCCCTACCTCGCCCGCGACACCAAGGGCACCATTGCGGAAGCGCGCACCCTGTGGAAGGCAGTGGGACGCGAGAATGTGATGATCAAGATTCCCGGCACCACCGAGGGGATCCCGGCTTTCCAGCAGGCCATCAGTGAAGGCATCAATGTCAATGTGACCTTGCTCTTCTCGCAGGAGGTTTACGTGAAGGTGGCGGAAGCCTACATCGCCGGGCTCGAGCAGTTCGCCAAGGGCGGTGGCGACGTCAGCCGGATGGCCAGCGTAGCCAGCTTCTTCATCAGCCGCATTGACTCCGCGGTGGATGCCATCATCGACGCCAAGCTCAAAGCTTCCAAGGATGCGAAAGAGCAGGAACTGCTGAAGAGCGTTCAAGGGAAAGTCGCAATCGCGAACGGCAAGCAGACTTACGAGAAATACCAGGAAATCTTCAGCACGCCTCGCTGGAAAGCTCTGGCCGCCAAGGGCGCGCAGACCCAGCGCGTGCTTTGGGCCAGCACCAGCACCAAGAACCCGGCCTATCGCGATGTGCTCTACGTCGAAGAATTGATCGGGCCCGATACCGTGGACACCATTCCGCCCGCCACCTTCGACGCCTTCCGCGATCATGGAAAACTGCGCCAAAGTCTTACTGAGGATCTTGCGTCGGCCCATAAGACGATGGAGAACACGGCCAAGGTTGGTATTTCCATGAAGGAAGTAACCGATAAGCTCACGGATGACGGCGTCCGCCTCTTCTCTGAGGCTTTCGAAAAGCTGCTCGATGCAGTTGAAAAGAGCTCTAAATCCAAATGAGCCCCAAAGTCGGCATTCAGACCTACAAACTCCCCGCGGCCCTGGCGGCCTCGGTAAAGACCAACCTCGAAGATTGGCGCGCCGGCGACAAAGTCCGACGTTTGTGGAAGCACGACGCTTCACTCTGGACTGGAACGGACGAAGCCAACTGGCTGGGCTGGCTGGACGTCACCGCCGACCAGATCGCTCACAGCGACAAGCTGCGCGCCGCAGTCGCCGATGTGAAGAAAGAAAACTTCACCGACATCCTGCTGCTGGGCATGGGCGGTTCCAGCTTGTGCCCCGACGTGCTGCGAGTGACCTTCGGCAAAATTGGCGGCTTCCCCCAACTGCATGTGCTCGACTCCACCGATCCGGCACAGGTCAAGTCCTTCGAGAACGAAGTGGACCTGGCCAAGACCATATTTATCGTTTCCAGCAAGTCCGGAACCACGCTCGAACCCAACATTTTCAAGCAATATTTCTTCGAGCGGGTGAAGCAAACCATCGGGGCGGACAAAGCGGGTAGCCGTTTCATCGCCATCACCGATCCCGGATCGAAAATGCAGCAGGTTGCGGAAGGCGATCACTTCCGCCATATTTTCCCCGGCCTGCCCAGCATCGGTGGGCGCTATTCCGCGCTCTCGAACTTTGGTGTGGTGCCCGCCGCAATCATGGGTCTCGATCTCAGCCGCTTCCTGGGCCGCACCCAGGAAATGGTTGAGGCTTGCGGAGCCGGCGTTCCCGCCGATCAGAATCCTGGAGTGGTGCTGGGAGTCATTCTCGGCACCGCAGCCCGCAACGGACGCGACAAAGTCACCCTGATCACTTCACCGGGGATCTCCTCGCTGGGCGCCTGGCTCGAACAGTTGATGGCTGAATCCACCGGCAAACAGGGCAAGGGCATCGTCCCCATCGACCGCGAGGACGTTGGATCCCCTGAGGTTTACGGTAGCGATCGCGTGTTTGCCTACGTACGCTTGGAATCCGCGCCCGACAAGGCGCAAGAAGCGAAGGTTGCGGCGCTCGAGCAGGCCGGGCATCCCGTAGTCCGCATTCTCCTGGGAGACGTTTACGATTTGGGCCAGGAGTTCTTCCGTTGGGAAATCGCGACCGCGGTTGCCGGGTCCGTCATCGGAATCAACGCCTTCAACCAGCCCGATGTGGAAGCGAGCAAGATTGCGACCCGCAACTTGACTAACGAATACGAGAAGACCGGTTCCCTGCCCGCTGAAAAACCGGTTCTCGAAGACAACGGCATCAAGCTGTTTACCGACCCGGTGAACGCCGAGGCGCTGGCCAAAGCCGCGGGCAGCGACAAAACCCTGGCTGGATATCTCCGCGCCCATCTCAAGCGCGTGGGCGCCGGCGATTACTTTGCCCTGCTGGCTTACATCCAGATGGATGAAACGCACGAAACCCTTCTGCAGAAATTGCGCCAGGCATTACGTGATAAGAAGCGCGTAGCCACCTGTCTCGAGTTTGGCCCGCGATTCCTCCACTCCACCGGTCAGGCCTACAAGGGCGGACCGAACAGCGGAGTCTTCCTCCAGGTCACCTGCGACGATGCCGCCGACCTGCCCGTGCCCGGACAGACCTACACCTTTGGCGTGGTCAAAGCGGCGCAGGCCCGGGGCGACTTCCAGGTCCTTGCCGAACGAGGACGCCGGGCTTTGCGGGTTCATCTGGGCAAAGATCTGGCATCGGGCCTCGCCCGCTTGTCAGCTGCGTTTCATCAAGCCCTAACCTGATTTCCGTCCCGGCATACTAAACTGGTGCAAGCCATAACCATCGAAAGCAGTAGCGGTGGCTATAGAAACGATTTAATATTGGCTAAAGCGTGTTCCCGCGATGCCTCCACCGCATCGCGGTTCACCTCCAGCCGGAACGGTTATGAAGTAGATATGGCCCAGACTGAAGCAATGCCAGCAACCCAGCAGCCTCGGATCGGCAAGCCGGCCGATGCCTGCGCCATGGTGATTTTCGGCGCGAGCGGCGATCTGACCCGCCGCAAGCTGATTCCAGCGCTCTACAATCTGGCAAAAAATAAATTGCTGTCGCAGGATTTCGCGGTGATCGGAGTGGCGCGCTCGCCCATGTCCTCCGAGGATTACCGCAAGAAGGCTTCCGAAGACATCCAGCAGTTTGCCACCGAGAAAGTGGACCCGGAGATCTGGGAGTCGTTCGTTCGCCGCCTTTACTATCACAGCGGCGATATGGGGGACAAGAACTTCTATGTGCAGCTGAAGGACTTGCTCGAAAAGGTGGACCAGGAGCATTCGACTCACGGCAATCACATGTATTACATGGCAACGGCGGCTGAATTTTTCGGCCCCACAGTCGAGCATCTGGCGGAAGTCGGATTGATGCAGGAGGACAATGAGCACTGGCGGCGGGTCGTCATCGAAAAGCCTTTCGGGCACGATCTGGAGTCCGCCCGGCTGTTGAACCAGCAACTGCTGCGAGTGGCGAGCGAGAAACAGATCTACCGCATCGATCATTATCTCGGTAAGGAAACGGTACAGAACATTCTGGCGCTGCGCTTCGCCAACGGAATTTTCGAGCCGGTCTGGAACCGCCGCTATATCGATCATGTTCAGATTTCCGTGACGGAAACGGTGGGCGTGGAGAAGCGCGGCGGGTATTACGACAAGGCCGGGGCGCTGCGAGACATGGTGCCCAACCACATCATGCAGCTCATCAGCCTCACCGCGATGGAGCCGCCGGTATCCTTCCGCGCCGATTCCGTCCGTGACGAACAAGCCAAGATTCTGCACGCCATCCAGCCCATGAGTTCCGAAGACGTGCTCATCCGGACCGTGCGCGGTCAGTATGGCGAGGGCATCGTGGGCGGAGAACGCACCCCCGCTTATCGCAGCGAACCCGGCGTCCCCCCGGATTCAAAGACCGAAACCTTCGTCGCCATGAAGCTGCTGATCGACAACTGGCGTTGGGCCGATGTTCCCTTTTACCTGCGCACCGGAAAACATCTTCACAGCCGCAGCACCAGCATCGTCATCCAGTTTCGCCGCGCGCCCTTTGTGCTTTTCCGTGACACGCCGGTGGAAAACTTAATGCCCAATCAACTGGTTCTGCATATCCAGCCCGAGGAAGGCATTTCGCTCCGCTTCGCCGCCAAGGAACCCGGACCGGCCATGCGGCTGGGCGCGGTCAACATGAGCTTCGAATACACCGACTATTTCAAGGCCGTGGCCAGCACCGGTTACGAGCGGCTGCTGCACGATTGCATGATGGGCGACGCCACCCTGTTCCAGCGCGCGGACATGGTCGAAGCCGGCTGGTGTGTTGTCAGCCCCGTCCTGGATGTCTGGAAAGCATTACCGGCACGCAATTTTCCCAACTACGCCGCCGGCACCTGGGGCCCTAAAGAGGCCGAAGACCTGCTCGGACGCGACGGCCGCCACTGGAGGGATTTCGAGAAATGATTCTTGCGGGCGATATTGGAGGAACCCACGCGCGGCTGGCATTCTTCGATGCCGTGGACGGCCGCTTCAGCCTGGTCTCCGCTTCCATCTTTCCCAGCCGCGAGTATTCCGGCCTGGACGAAATCGTCGCCAAGTTCGTGGAGACGTCCAACCTGCATCCTGACACCGCCTGCTTCGGCATCGCGGGCCCGGTGCGTAATGGGCGGGTGGAAGCTTCCAATCTTCCCTGGATCATCGAATCCAATCGCCTGGCCGACGAACTCAAGATCAAGAAGGCCTTCTTGATTAACGACCTCGAAGCCAACGCCTGGGGCATCCCCGCTCTCGACGCCAGGGACGTGGTCGCGCTCAACCAGGTCAAGGGACAGCCGGTAGGCAATCAGGCGGTGATCGCCGCCGGAACTGGCCTGGGACAGGCAGGAATGTACTGGGACGGCGCGAAGTATCACGTTTTCGCTTGCGAGGGTGGGCACGCCGATTTCGCGCCGCGCAACCAGCTCGAAGTCGAGCTGTTCAATTATCTTCATACCCGCTTCGGTCACGTCAGCTATGAGCGCATCGTTTCCGGCCCGGGCCTGGTCAATGTCTTCAACTTCCTGCGCGACAGCGGGCGCGGCGCGCCCCCGCAGTGGCTGGCTGACGAAATGTCCCGGTCCGATCCGGCAGCGGCAATCTCCCGCGCCGGCATCGAGGGCAAGTGCGGCCTCTGCGAACAGGCCTTGGACCTGTTTGTCTCGATCTACGGAGCCGAAGCTGGTAATCTGGCGCTCAAGATTATGGCGACCGGCGGGATTTATCTGGGCGGCGGGATCGCTCCCAAAATGCTTTCCAAACTCTCCGGGCCATTGTTCATGCAGGCCTTCACCGGCAAGGGCAGAATGCAAGCTTTGCTTGAATCCATGCCGGTCAGGGTGATCACCAACGACCGGATCGCGCTGCTCGGCGCCGCCCGTTGCGCCCTGGTCAAATCCGCGGCGATGCCAGAGATTCAACATGCCGACGCAACCTGAACTTCGAATTTTGAAGAATGCTGCCGATTTGTTTGAAGCTGCGGCGGCCGAGTTCGCGGCTCAAGCTTCCGCCGCGGTACGGGACAGCGGCAAATTCACCGTGGCCCTCTCCGGCGGTTCGACGCCAAAAACCCTGTACTCCCTGCTGGCCACCAAGCCCGGCATCCCCTGGGACAAGATCTACTTCTTCTGGGGCGACGAGCGCCACGTTCCTCCCGACGACCCCGAGAGCAACTACCGGATGGCCAACCAAGCTCTGTTGTCCAGGGTCCCGGCGCGCGCGGAAAATATTTTTCGCATTCACAGCGAGGAAAAAGATGCGGCCGCAGCCGCCCTGCAATATGAGCAGACCCTCAGGGATGTTTTCCATTTGTCCCCGGGAACATTTCCCCGCTTCGATCTGATCTTCCTCGGGGTGGGACCGGACGGCCACACCGCTTCCCTCTTTCCCGGGACATCGGCGCTGACCGAAATGCAGCGCCTGGTGGTCGCGAACTGGGTACCCAAATTCAATACCGACCGCATCACGTTCACCTTCCCCGTCCTGAACGCCGCGGCCTGCGTAATTTTTGTGATGAGTGGGGCCGACAAGGCCCCAATTCTCCAGAATGTTCTGGAGAACACCGCCGCGGACCTGCCGTCCCAAAAGGTGCGGCCAGTGAACGGCAAACTGATCTGGATGGTGGATGAGCCCGCGGCCGGCACCTTGTCCCGCCGGAATGGCTGACGGGAAATTCCGCCGGCTTATTGAACCTCGATTGAAACCACTTGTCCCGCTCCCGCGCCGATTTGCCGGTAGTTGAGCGCAACTTTTTGTTTGCTCCAGGAACACGAGAACACATCCGCGCCGATCAGCAACACATGTTTGCTGTCCGATACCTGCATCTTCCAGGTTTTTCCACCGGAAACCACCGTCAGTGTTGCATTGGGCAGCGCGGAACAATCGACGCCAACGATGGTGCCTTTAAGAAAGTTGGGCGCGGTCTGATTTGAAACTGAGCCCACAGCATCTTCGGCGGTCGAGCTTTTGTCAACTCGCATCGGGCCATTCTCCGCTGCTTCTCCGTCCTTCTCATGCGCGATTTCGGAGCTGGATGCCGCCTGTTCTTTCAGCGATCCTTCAAATTGCTGAGCCTGCTCCAGCGTTCCGCTGGCCCTGGCCGCGACTTCCGGGCTGCTGCTCCGGGTTAACGTTTGCAATATTGCGATCGCCGGCCCCGTCTGCTGGTTATTCAAGTACATCTGCGCGAGATCGAATTGATAATTTTCGTTTCGAGGACTCAGCGAAACTGCTTTCTGCATGCTGACGAGTCCCTTGGCCGGATCTCCAGCGTACATCTGGGCAAACGCCAGGAGACTATAGGGGTCGGCAAACTCGGGATCGAGAGCAATGGCCGTATCCAGTTGCCTGATCATCTCCGGCAGGTCGGAATGGTTGGTGAAAGCGCCCTCGCGGCTCATCAACAGCGCCGAGTAATAATGCACCCGCGGATCCTTGGAATCGCCCTGCGCCGCACGCTTGAAGAATTCCGCTGCCCGGGTGAGGTCCTGCTTCTGAAGGTAGGCATAGCCCAGACCGCGGCAAGCCGAGGCGTTGTTGGGATCGGTATTCAGGATTTCCTGGAACTCCGAGATGGCCTTCTCCCGGTAGTCGCGCGAGTGCAGATGGATATCGGCGAGGACAGCGCCGCTGTCCGCCGGGCTGAGCGGCCGCGTCACATACTCGCCACTCACTATGTTCGCAGGCGTCGGTATGCGGTAATACTGAAAGTGGCCGCCGCTGACGTAGTTGTGCAAGGCCTTGTCGAAATCGGCTGCACTCATTCCCAGACCCTGCTGGATGGCATTTTCGACCGGCACATTCCTGCTCATCTTCAAATCGAAATATTGAGACAGCTTGAGAATCAGGTTGTTGTCGTAGAGATAGTGCACGACAATCCCTGACTCCGCGTAGAACACGGTGCGATGGCTGCCGCTCTCGTTGTAGGTCGAGGAATTCTGTTGCACCTGGAAAAGATCGGCGACCTTCATCATGCCGTTCTGTTCCAGCACCAGATACTCATCCTCCGGGATCTTGCCGACTCGAGCCTCCTTGCTGTCGACTTCGATGCTGGAAAAGTATTCGGCAAACCCTTCTTCAAACCAGGGATCGACCCTGGCGCTAAGAACGCCGTTCATGAGCTGGTGGGCATACTCGTGGAAAACCACGCTCCAGGGATTCTCGGTCGACATGTCGAGCATGATGAAGCTGCGATCCTCGCCCCCTTGAAACAATCCCGCCAGCTGTACTGCTTTCCCGTTCCACAAGGGTGCAAACTGCCGAAACTCCTTGGAATTGCGGAAGGCCACAATTTGCAGCGGTATGGGAAGGTTCACCTTCGCCTTCGTCATCAGGGTGCCGAAGACGGCCCGCATCTGTTCGAAACGCATGGCGGTCTCTCGACCACGCTTTTCACCCGCATCGGTCACCACGGAGAAATGCGGAGACTTGACTTCAATCCAGTGAGCATCGTCGGCGAAGGCATGGGCAATCGCGCTCAGAGCGAGCACAGGCAGGAAGAGCCAGCGAACAAGCCATCGAAGGTGAGAGCCCACGGAAAAACTCCCGATGGATAGTGGCTCAGCGTGAGGAGCAGTCCAAGTCACCACTAAGGAACGCCCTAGAACACCGGCACCAGGTTGTGTTTTTTGGAGTACATCTTGCGATCGACGGTGCGCAGGACATCTTCCGCGTCCGAGCCGGTGACATACGGCGCCAGGGCCCAGCTGAACGAGAGTTCGTAGTCTTTCTTGCTGGCCAGGTTCCACTGGTCCACTTCGCGGAGAATCCGCTGCACCGGAAAATCAGCCTGCTCTTCCGTGGTGTCAGGCATCATGATCAGAAACTGGTCTCCACCCTGGCGAAAGGCGAGGTCGGCGCCGCGAAAGACGGTCCTTAATATCTTGGCGAAGTCGACCAGTACCTTGTCTCCTTCGAGCGCGCCGAACTTGGAGCTGATGTCGTTGAACCCGTTCAGATCGATCGCCATAAAGGTCAGGCCGGTGCCCACCCGGTTGGCTCGCGCCACTTCTCGAGGCACCAGTTCGTTCAAGGCCCGCCGGTTCAGGAGTTGGGTCAGCGGATCAATCAGGGACAAGCTCTCCAGCCGCTCGTTTAAGACCAGCTCACGAATCAGCGCCAGGCGGGTGTTATTCAGAGTTCGTTTTTGTGACAGCAGATAAATATTGAAGAGCAGGACGAGCGAGATCAGTCCAAAAAACAGTTGTGGCAGGTAAGAATGCTCGACATGGACCATGCGCTGCGCCCACACCAGATTCGGCACCAGCAGTGCCAGCAGGCCGGAGGTCAGCACCAGGATGACCAGGATTCCAATCGACCACAGCTGAAGATCGCGCCCGGAAAGCTGCTGGATCTGCTGCTGGATCTCGTCCGCGCGCACCAGCATCGAAGGCTGGGTGGGACGATCTTCGCCGGATTGCGACATTCCCTCTCCTTCGGCAGACAATTATGGGCGCACGGGTTTCCCCGTCCTGGAACACGAGTCCTTAGAATTTGTACTGCAGGCGGGGCGGGCAAAGAGCAGGAAAAAGCCCTTCGACGGTTACGTTCGTAATCTGGCTTCGGAACCAGGCGTGTTGCGAAGTTTGTAGCGCCGGCGTCTCGCCGCCTGTCGGGCGTCTCCCCACCCCGGGAACGCACTCGCCGGTAGTACTGCCTTCGCGGGCGGGCCGCCCGCGGCCACACAAAACAGTCCCTTCAGGCGTAGTCTACGTCCACCAGCACGTTGTGCCCGCTCTCCTTGCGGAAAGTCACGTCTACCCTCTGGCCTGCGGGAAGCGCATTTCGCATGTCTCCCTCGAAGACCAGCAGATTCGAAGCGCGGTCGCCGTCGGACAGGGTCACGATGGACTTGTTAGGCTGGCCCACGCCTGATTCGTAAAACTGCACGCTCTCCACTTTACCGCGCTGCCGCAGTCCGCCGGAGGAGGTTGCGGTCGCCGCCGCCGAAGAGCTCGGCGCTTCCGAGCGCTTTTTCTTGAGCTCGATAAGGACATTCAACCCCACGATGGCCGACATGGTCGCCAGGATCAGGGACATGAACAGCCCATCCACGGTGGTGATCGAACCGTAGAAAACGATCCAGACAATGCCGAGTAATGGAATTAGCGCCAGGAGGACCGAGATAAACAGCATCATGATTTTTCCCGGAGAAGTCCGTTGCCAGAAGTCATGCCCAACAGATTAGCAAAAAAAGCCCTGGAAGGTCAGGTTTCAAGGGTTTCAAGGGTTTCAGAGGGTTTCAAGGTTTCAAGGGTTTCAAGGGTTTCAAGGGTTTCAAGGTTTCAAGGGTTTCAAGGTTTCAAGGGTTTCAAGGTTTCAAGGGTTCCTTCACGTTTGGCTCTTGAAACTTTGAAACCTTTAAACTTTGAAACGATATTTTTTTGAAACTGCATTTCACGCGCAGGTGTCGCGCCAGTCGGGGATTTCCTTCAGTCCGTCCACCCGGGTTTGTTCGAAGAGACGGACGCGGTGGCGGGTATGCTCAAATTCGTGGATGTCAGCCCACACTTCGGCCTGCCAGGCTTCATCATGGACCGCGGTTTCGCCGCAGGTGGCGCAGCGGGTATGGAGCTTTCGGATCGCGCGAGCAGGCACGGCCACCGGCCCGGGAGGCAGTTCGACGAAGATGCAGCGCACTTCCTGGATGTCTTCGTTATCGCCAATAATGTGCTCGTAGCGCAGCAGATAGCCGAAGGCCAATTTTCTGGCTTCCTGTTCAGCCTCGGCGCGGGTGTGAAAGGGGCCGTATTCGGCCCGCAGTTGTTCGGTGGAGTCGCAAGCCATCCAAAACGTTTCCTTGTACGCCATCATTGCCTCGAGGGGTCGGACTTGGCTGGCTCAGGGGAAAGCGCCGGACGATCCTGGGATCACGCCCCACCTCCAGGAAAGCAATTGAACTGCCGGGACCGGGCGGTCGGCCGCAGGCATATAGATTGTTATTCATCAATCACTTGCGGCATATTTCGAAAGGTGGCCCAAAGCTAAAATGCAAGCTTTTGCAGTCTTTTCCCCGGCCGCGCCCCGGGGGAGACGCCGCTGAGCCCTCAGGTTCTGCCGCAGCCGGGCCCCAGGGGCTTCTCCCGACTGCTGGGCGCCCGGCGCGACCCATGGAATTGTTCCGGAAAGGAAAAGCGGCCGGGAGAGTATCCCGGCCGCTGGTTTTGCTGGTCGCTATGATCGGTGCGTTCTCCTTCCTTGTGTTACTGAACGATCAGCGTCACGTTTACGGCATGGGTTGGAACGCCGTTGCCGGTGCCAGTTGCCGTCACTACGACGGTATAGGTGCCAGCCGGAGTTCCAGCCGACCCGCCCCCGCCCGATTTCGAGCTGGAGCCGCCGCAGCCCACCAGAACGAAGGTCATCACCAGGAGCAGAATCCCGATGACGATCGCCATCTGGCGGCGGTTGCGTTTTTTACCCTCTGCGGCCAGTACCAGGCCGAAGATTCCCAATCCGCCCAGGCTGGCCCAGAGGGTGGGAGCGCCCGGTTTGGAATTGGGAAGCGCCGGCCGTGATAAGGAAGCCACCGCGGCCATCGTGGTAATGGTGAGTGTGTCGGGTTGAGCAACGCCGCTGGCCACAATCGACGCCGGACTGAACGAGCAGCTCGAGTGGGCCGGCAGACCGCTGCAGGCGAAGGTGACGGTTCCGGTGTAGCCGTTGATTCCGGTCACGCCCAGGTTGTAGGTTGCGGGAGAACCAGCGGTCACGGTTGCGGTCGAGGTATTGGTCGCAAGCGAGAAGCTGGTTTGCACGCCGGCGCCGTTCTGGTTCAGCAGCACCGTGACTTGCGCCGCATCGAAGTCGGCGGTGACCACATCGACGGCTCCGTCTCCGTTCACATCGGCGAGCGCAAAGCCAAAGGCATCTTCCCCGGCCGGATACTCGTTCGGAGTACCGAAGGTGCCATTGCCGTTGCCAAACAGCACGCCCACGGTGGAGAAGTCTTCGTTGGTGTATACCAGGTCGGCCTTGCCGTCGCCGTTGATGTCCGCCGCCCGCACGTAAGCCGGATAGGGCCATTCAAAGTCGGCAAAGTTCTGTCGGGTGGTGGAGTAAAGAGAGGGCGTCCCGAAGGTCCCGTCCCCGTTTCCCAGCGCCACCGCAATTCCCTGATTGCCCTGGGAATAATCATCGATGGTGACGGCGAAATCCAGCTTGCCGTCGCCGTTCAAGTCCGCCACCGTGATGTAGGCCGGGTTACGGTAAGTTGCGGAACCATTGACCAGGGCGACATCGGTTTCTGCCTTGAAGCTCCCGGGGTTGAGGCTGTCGCCGAGCAACACGGCAACGCCAGCCGCGCCGTTATTCAGGGGCACCAGCAGGTCCAGAACGCCGTCGCCGTTGATGTCGCCGGCCGCGATCGCGAACCCCGTGGTGGAGAGCCCGTAGGTGGCTACCGTGAACCCTCCGCTGCCGTCGTTCAGAAGGACCGCGACGTCGGGGCTTCCCTCGTTTACCACGGCAATGTCAGTATGCTGGTCATTGTTAAAGTCGCCGGTGACAATCCCCCACGGGGAGCCATCGCCTTCGTCGGTGTTGTACGAGGACCCGATGGTAAAGGTGCCGTCACCGACACCGTTGAATATCTGCACCAGGCCGTTTTCGCCGTCGACTGCGGCCACGTCCAGTTTGCCGTCGCCGTTGAAGTCCGCGACCGCGACATTCAGCATGTTGCCGTTGCTATTGCCCTCCGGACCGTAACTCACCCCGTGCTGCAGGCTTCCGTCTCCGCGGGAGAGGAAGATGGTGATTCCGGTCGTGGGGGAACAGCAGCTGCCCACGGCGAAATCGGTGAAACCGTCGCCGTTGAAGTCGCCCGCGGCCACCGTCACCGCCTCGGGCCAGCTGCCATCGTTGATCGCGCCGTAGTAATCCACGGCGGCGCGGAAGGTGCCGTCTCCGTAGCCTTGCAGGTAGGCATAGTTGTAGTTGTCGTCAATCTGGACGATGTCGGCCTTGCCATCCCCGTTGAAGTCAGCCACGATGGCAGGGTAATAAGGAAAGTCGCCACCGATCGCGTAGCCGGTGTCGGGGACGTTGACCGTGCCGTCGCCGTTGCCGGTCAGAATCGTGATATCCGCAGCGTCATAGTTGGTGACCACGATGTCATTCTTGCCATCGCCATTGACGTCCGCGACGGTCGCAGCGTAGGGATACAGGTTGGCCGGACTCTCCCCTCCCGAAGCGGCCGTGGCGTAATACACGCCAGGGGCGAAGGTTCCGTCTCCGTGGTTGAGGTAAACACTAATGGTGTTGGCGTTCGGGCCGTCCGAACAGTTCGCGGTCACCACTTCGGCCGCGCCATCGTGGTCCAGATCGCCGCGCTTCCAGATCGCAAATCGCGTATTGGCTGTCCGGATTCGTCAGGGGAGTGCCGGTCAGTACGAAGTTCCCTCCCGCCTGCAGATAGATATTCACCTGACCGTTGCTGTCGGTGCC
This sequence comes from Terriglobia bacterium, assembly GCA_963734455.1. Taxonomy (GTDB): domain Bacteria; phylum Acidobacteriota; class Terriglobia; order Terriglobales; family Acidobacteriaceae; genus JAIQFF01. The sequence goes on along the minus strand of CAVTHC010000003.1, from coordinate 501,391 downwards.
GGCGAAATCAACTTTTCCGTCGCCGTTAAAATCGGCGAATAGCAAGTTGGCCGGCGCTTTTGTGGACAGTGTGACCGACGTCGCCGCCTGAAAGGTGCCGTCGCCATTGCCCAGCAGGGTGCGCACCAGGCCGGGAGTCTGCGCGTCCACCGCCAGCAGATCCAGCTTGCCATCGCCATCCAGATCGGTCAGGACGCCGCCCTGAAGCGGGACCTGAGAAACCTGATAACTCTGCCCCTGGGTGAAGGTGCCATCGCCGTTGCTCAGCCACACGTCGATGGTGGATGGCACTTTGAAAGGGTGGACCTGGACCACATCATCCTTGCCATCCCCATTCACGTCGCCCACCAGAATCGGGTCTTGGCGCTGAGGACCGTGGTCAGCACGGCAGGCTTGAAGGTGCCGTCGCCGTTGCCCAGCACGGCGGAAATCGAAACCACATCGTTGCCACCATCGTTCGCTCGTGCCACCTTGCCGGCATTGCCCGCGTGGCTCCGTACCGCGTTGGGGAAACCACCCACATTGTTTATGCACCAGGCTGAGCAGGTCCGCCTTGCCGTCACCGTTAAAGTCCCCCTGGATGGCGGGATTGTAAGCCGCGCCGCCTGCCGGCACCTGGGTCGCGCTGATAAAACCCAGCGTGCTGGCAACCCCGTCGTGCGCCGTCGCGTGCGCAATATGAGCCGCTGTGGTCCTCCCCTGCAAGCGGCTCTTAGCCTGCGCCGCTTGCGCCAGACTCTCTCCGGGTCATGGCCTGGGCGTGTGCTGCTGCTGGTTGATTGGCGGGCGGGACATGGAACTGACTGTGATAACCAGACCGGGTAGGTGAACCCAAACTGGGTAATGTCCCGAAGACGAGAACCGCTAGTGTGGCCAGATACCTTTTCATGTTGATCAATCTCTCCATTTTTTCGGCGAAACGCCGGCGATGCCAAAGTCCTAGGCAATGGAATCGCCACACTCGAGCTGTTGAGGAAGAAGGACTTGGAAAGAAGCCGGACCACAGTTGCGTCCCGTTTCCGGATCAAAAATCCTGGAGTGGGAAAGCCACCAAGAGTTCAGCGCCTCTTGGCGTGCCTCGAAGGACCCGACCGGGAGGTCAGGCTTCGCTTGAGCCTCTGCCAGTCGCCCAACTCCTTCGCGCTTTTTTGCGCTGGAATGGGTGACTGCTCCACAGACTAGGCGCGTTGGTCGCGGCGCAGTCCTTTGGTTCACCCGATATCTGGATTCGAGCTTGACCATCATCTCCGTACACTCGGGTGACGAAAACCGATGACGATCGCTGACGCCATAAATTCCTGAACCACCAGGACACGAAGGTTCACGAAGGAAATCCCATCTCAGTTGGATTTGAATTGGACCTCACTTCTCGCCAACCCGCGCGGCCCCCGCGGGGCCTCAATCCGATCAGGAGGCGATCGTCCCGGACAAGACATCAATCGGCCGCATCGCCGGTTCTTCCCGCCATCTTTCACCGCCGTGCCGGGCGACATAGATGGCCAGTTCCAGACGGCTCCATACTCCCAGCTTGTCGAAGGTGTTGCGCAGGTAGTTCTTCACCACCTGTTCGGTGGTGCCGATGGCCTTGGCAATCTCGCGGTTGGTCTGGCCTTCCCAGACCAGGGCCGCGACTTGCATTTCCTTGGCAGTTAACCGCTCACGGGGTTGCATGATTTCATCTGCTCCTTTGCGAACATGGCAGTCGCCAGCTTCACCCGTTTTCTGCCGTCCCGGATGCCGGCCCGCAGAAACAACGTCCGCAGATGCTGTTTCACGGTTCGCGGGCTGATGTTCAGCTGGGCAGCGATCTCCTTGTTACTGCAGCCCTGCATCAACAACAGCAAGACCTGTTCATCGCGGGGTGTAATCTTGATGTGGTTCAGGCTTAGCATGGCGTTTCCTTGTTCTCACGACTACGATTCTGACCATTACGATTAGCTCGCGATCGCCAGTGCGATCGCCAGTATGAGAAGCAACTTATTCGCCAAAGATTCGCCACCCCACACGAAGGGACAAACCCTTGTGAATGCCGTATTTTGGTCTACGACCCATGGGCCGTGGCCGGGCTGATCGAGCCTGAACTGGAACCGAGCGTCCCAAAACAGTCCCAATCACGGATAGAATCTCCTCAGGGGTCACAGCATTGCGCGTTCTGGTAGTCGAAGACGAGATACGCCTGGCCGAAAACGTCGCCCGCAGTTTGCGGGAGAGCGCCGGCTACGCCGTGGATGTTGCCGGGGACGGTCAGGAAGGACTGTTTCTGGCGGAATCGAACGCCTACGATGTGATCCTGCTCGACCTCATGCTGCCTAAGCTCGACGGCATGGAATTGCTGGGCAGAATCCGCAAATCCGGACAGCACACGCCGGTCCTGGTGCTGACCGCGCGCGACGACAAGGAATCCGTCATCGCCCTGCTCAACGCCGGGGCCGATGATTACCTGACCAAACCTTTCGACCTGGGTGAACTGCTGGCCCGCACCAAAGCCTTGATCCGCCGCGGCAAGGGTCAGCCCTCGCCCGTGGTCACCATCGGCGATCTCGAACTGAATACGGTCAACCGCACGGTGCAGCGCGGCGGCCGGGCGATCACGCTGACCGCCATGGAGTATCGCGTGCTCGAGTACCTGGTGCATCGTCCCCGGGCCGTGGTCTCGAAGACCGAACTGCTGGAGCATCTTTACGATTACAACTGGGAAAAATTCAGCAACGTGATTGAAGTCTATATCTCCGGGCTGCGGCGCAAGCTGAACGAGGGCTCGTCGCGGCAACTGATCCGCACTCTGCGCGGCCAGGGCTACATGCTGCAGGACTGATTGCCCCGAACCAAAATGCGGCGCGACTCCATCCAACGGCGGCTGATCGCTTCAGTATTGCTCTCCCAGGCGATCCTGACCGCCGGCCTGATGGTGATCGGCGTGGTCGTCACCTACTGGCGCCTGCTCTCTACTCTTGACGTCTCCATGCAGGCCCACGCCACCAGCGTGGCGGTGTTGGTGCGTTATACCGAAGATGCCAGCGGGCACGTGTACTTCGACAACAGCCTGCTGCCCGAGTCGATTGATCCCAATCATCCCGACCAGTTCATGGTGTGGGCCGACCGCACCGGATATCTCACCCGTTCGGAAGACTGGCCCGAGGGTCTGCAGTTTCAGCCCGGCCCCAGCCAGCATTGGAACTTTACCTGGGCGGGAGTTCCCTATCACGCCCTGCGCCTGGACCACGTTCCCATACTCGACCGGGAAGAAGGCAAAGCCTTCCAGCCGCAAACTCTGACCATTGTTTACGCCTCGCCCACGGTGCGCATCCGGCAGCAAGTCAAGGCCGCGCTGGCTTCCATTGTTCTCGCCAGCCTGCTCCTGCTGGGCGCCACCACCTGGCTGGCGTCGTGGAGGATTCGACACGGCCTGCTGCCGCTGCAGATTCTGGCGCGGCAGGCCGCTCTCGTCTCCACCCAGAGTTGGAAGCTGCAGCCGCCCCGGGAAGCCGAGGACATCGAGGAACTGCGCCCCCTGACCGAATCCATGACCCAGATGCTGGCCCGGCTGGAGTATTCCTTCAAACAGCAGCGGGAATTCGTGGGCAATGCGGCGCACGAATTGAAGACGCCGGTGGCGGTGCTGAAATCAACTCTGCAGTCGTTGTCGCAGCGGCCGCGAAGCTCGCAAGAATATCTCGCCGGAGTGCAGGCCTCGCTTCAGGACCTCGACCGGCTGGAGCAACTGCTGCAACGGATGCTGCGGCTGGCCCGCGCGGAACAGTGGGCGCAGAATGCGCAAGGGCGCGAGCTCGACGTCATCGACCTCAACTCCACCTGCGAAGAGGCCGTGGAAAGAATTCGAAGCCTGGCGCAATCCCGCAGCACCAGCATCCATCTTGCCACCGACGGCCGGGTCCCCATCCTCGCCGATCCCGAGGACTTGCAACTGGTGTGGACGAACCTGCTGGAGAATGCCGTCCGCTACAGCCCCGGGGGATCATCCGTCGAGGTCGCGGTGGCTCGCGCCGGCGATAAGGCGCGCATCACTTTTCAGGACCACGGCGCCGGCATCTCGGCCAGCGACCTGCCCCGGATTTTTGACCGCTTCTATCGCGGAGACCCCTCCCGGACCCGCGCCACCGGCGGCTTTGGCCTGGGCCTCGCCATCGTCAAGGCGCTGGTCGAAGCCTACGGCGGCAGCATCGCCGCGGAGAGCGCTCCCGGTCAAGGCACGCGCATGACGGTGGAACTCCCGGTTTCTCGGCGCTAAGAGGATGCGGATCGCGCGACCCGTGATCGAGGAATATCGCCAGGCCCTGGGCAGCCTGACTGCGGTAAATCCGGCTTCAGCTTCCCTTAAGGTAGGTTCCGGTACCATCTTAGGTTCCCCGGCCAGCAACTATGGTGAAACCTATGTCAAATTATGTTTGCCGAGACACGATCAGGAAACCTGTCGGATTCGTCTTGATGATGTTAAGCCTGCTGGCGACCGCGTCCGCTCAAAACGCCGGCAGCGCGGCTGACCCCGACCCCAGCCCAACTCAGGCGACGAGCGCGGCTCCGCTGACTGTGACTTTGCAGGACGCCATCGCCCGCGCCCGGAAGAATAATCCCGAGTATCGCGCCGCGCTGACCGCGTATGGTTCCGCGAAAGAAGATCGCGTACAAGGCCGCGCCGCCCTGCTTCCCAGCCTGAACTACGACGCCGGGATTTCTCTACACCCAGGGAAATGGCACAGCTTCCGGGCGATTTGTCGCCGCCAACGGCGTGCACGAATACCTCAGCCAGGGAAATGTTCATCAGGACATTTCGCTGCAAGGAATCGCGGAATACCGGCGCACCCGGGCGGCTGAGGCCGTGGCGCAGGCCCGTTCCGAAATTGCGGCTCGCGGGCTGGTCGTGACCGTGGTGCAGGCTTATTATCACTTGGTCGTGGCCCAGCGAAAGTACGATACCGCCCAGCGCGCCGCGACCCAGGGCCGGCGCTTTCTGGATATCAGTCAAAAGCTGGAGCAGGGCGGCGAAGTGGCGCACTCCGATGTCATCAAGGCCCAGATTCAATTTCAGCAACAGCAGCGCGACCTGCAGGAAGCGGAGCTCGAAATGAACCGCAGCCGGCTGGAACTCGCAGTACTGGTCTTCACCGATTTCAACCAGAACTTCGGCGTGGTGGACGATCTGCAGACACCCGAGCCTTTGCCCTCTCTGCCCGAGGCCCAGGCGGCGGCCGCCCGGCAGAATCCCGAACTGCGAGCTGCGCTGGGCGTGCTGCAGGAAGCTCGGCAGGAAGTCGGCGCGGCCTGGTCGGGATTCCTGCCCTCGATCAGACTGGATTATTTCTACGGCATTGACGCCAATCATTTCGCCACTCGCCAGTTCGATCCGGTTTCGCAACTGGCCGTGCGCAACCTGGGATACGCTGCCACCGCCACGCTGCAACTGCCGGTCTGGAACTGGGGCTCGAATCGCAGCCGATTGAAGCAGGCGAGCCTGCAGCGCGAACAGGCGCAGGTGGAGTTGACGTTCACCCAGCGCCAGTTGCTGGCACGATTGCACTCCTTGTACGAAGAAGCCCAGACTGCCCGCTCCGAGCTGGATTCGCTGAACCAGTCGGCGGACCTGGCGGCGGAGAGCCTGCGCCTGACCACGCTGCGCTATCAGTCAGGAGAGGCCACCGTGCTCGAAGTGGTCGATGCGCAAAATACCGCTACACTGACGCGCAATGCTTTCAGTGACGGCCAGTCGCGGTATCGCGTGGCGCTGGCGAATCTGCAAACCCTGACGGGGAACTTCTGAGCATGCGATACGCCAGCCGCGAAGCGGCCACAGAATGCAGCCCAGGGCGCAAGCCCTGGATAAAAGCCGGAAATAAGCCCGCCCTGAAAGGGCGAAAGCAGCCGTGGCCGCACACCGCCATTTTGTTGGCCATTCTTCCTTTACTTTTCGCGATCAGCTGCTCCAGGGATTCCGCCGAAAAAGACGCTGCGGTTCCGGTGCAGGTGGTCACCGTCCAAAAAGAAACCATCCAGCGCACGGTCACGGCCGAGGCCATTCTGTTCCCGCTGCAACAAGCCGCCATTACTCCGAAGATCAGCGCCCCGGTCAAGGCTTTCTATATCAAGCGCGGCAGCCGCGTCCGCAAAGGCCAGCTGCTGGCGGTGCTCGAGAACAGCGATCTGGCCGCCGCAGCCCAGGAGAACAAGGGCTCCTATGACCAGGCCCAGGCCGCATACGAGACCACCACGGTCTCCGATCTGCCGCAGGAAGTTAAGAAGGCCCAACTCGACGCGCAGGCTGCCAGAGAACTTTTCGCCGCGCAACAGAAAATCTACAACAGCCGAAAGGAACTCTTTCAACAAGGCGCGATGCCGCGCAAGGAACTCGACCAGGCCGGCGTGGACCTGACCAACGCCCGCAACCAATATGAAATCGCGCAGCAGCATCTCAACGCGCTGATGAAGGTAGGGAAAGCACAGGCTTTGAAATCGGCCGCCGGGACAACTGGAATCCGCCAAAGGCAAGTATCTGGGCGCGGAGGCGCAACTCAGCTATTCGGAAATCCGCAGTCCCATTGACGGCGTGGTAGCCGATCGACCGCTCTATCCCGGAGAGATGGCTGCCGCCGGCACACCCCTTCTGACCGTGATGGACATTTCCCAAGTCGTCGCCCGCGCTCACATTCCGCAACCCGAATCCGCGTTGCTGAAAGTTGGCGACCCGGCCACCATCCTCGTGCCGGGCGAGGAGACTCCGATCGAAGGAAAGATCACCGTAGTCAGCCCGGCGCTTGACCCCAACAGCACCACGGTCGAGATCTGGGTGCAGGCAAAGAATGCCGAGCAGCGGCTGAAGCCGGGCGCCAGCGTGCGCCTTTCCATGCTGGCGCAGACCATTCCGAACGCGCTGGTCATCCCCGCCGCGGCGTTACTGACCGCGCAGGACGGCGCCACTTCGGTCATGCAGGTCAGCGCCGACAATCGCGCCCATCAGAAAAACGTGAAGGCCGGGCGTGCGGCAAGGCGATGAAATTCAGGTGATCGAAGGACTGCAAGCCGGCGATCGCATCGTCGCTTCCGGGGCCTACGGCTTGCCGGACAACACCAAAGTCAAGGCCGAGACCCCCGCCGCGGGACTGAACCAGGACAAGCAGCGGGAAGCCCGATGAAAAATAGCGGCAGCGCAGGGGCTTCCATTCCGCCGGAATCTTCATACTGGTTTGCGCGACATTCCAAGTCCGTGATTTTTCTGATCCTGACCCTGGCGTTGCTGGGCGGCTATCTGGCTTTCACCATTCCGGTCGCGGTCTTTCCTGCCACCAACTTTCCCCGCATCCTGATCGCAGTCGACAACGGAGTCATGCCCACCGATCAAATGATGGTGACGATTACGCGCCGCCTCGAAGAGGGGATGAACAGTGTCCCCGGGCTGCTGGATGTGCGCTCGATCACCAGCCGCGGGTCGGCGGAGATCGATCTGTTTTTCGACTGGAATGTGGACATGTTCCAGACCCTGCAATACGTAAACGCGGCGATTTCCCGCGTCCAACCCGAATTGCCGCCGACGGCAACCGTAGTCGCGAACCGCCTGACCTTCGCCAGTTTTCCCATCATTGGCTACAGCCTTACGTCGGCCACCGTTCCGCAGACCCAGCTCTGGGAGATGGCCACCTACGACATCAAGCCGCGACTGAACCGGCTGGATGGCGTGTCGACGGTACTGGTGCAGGGCGGGCCAGGAGCCCGAGTTTCACATCCGGCCCGACGCCTCGAAACTGCTGGCCGCGGGCGTCACGGTCACCGACATTCTGGACACCATGCGGCGGACCAACCTCATCGATTCGCCTGGCCTGTTCGAGCGCAATCATCAACTGGTGCTCGCGCTGGTCAGCGCTCAGGTGCGCACCCCGCAACAGATCGCGGACATCGTGATCAAGAACACTCCCGCCGGCGTTCCGGTGCGTGTCGGAGATGTAGCGACGGTGGCGCCCGGCGTCAAACCGGTTTACACCATCGTGACCGCCAACGGGAAGCCGGCAGTGTTGCTCAACATCAACCGCCAGCCCGACAGCAACACCCTGCGGGTCGCGGACGAAGTTCACGCTCAAGTCGAAGAGATAAAAAAATCGCTGCCGCCCGGCATCGAGATTCAGCCGTTTTACGATCAGTCGATCATCGTCAGCGATTCCATCAAGAGCGTTCGCGACGCCATCCTGCTGGGACTGATTTTGGCTTCCATCATTCTGGTGGTTTTTCTGCGCGACTGGGGCACGTCGGTGGTGGCGGGCCTGGTGATTCCAGTCACGATTGCGGTGACCTTCATCGCGCTCAAACTGCTCGGTGAAAGCTTCAACCTCATGACCCTGGGCGGACTGGCCGCCGCAGTCGGGCTGGTGATTGACGACGCCATCGTGGTGGTGGAAAACATCGTCATTCACCGCGATTCCGGACAGCAACGCTTGCAGGCCATTCACAGCGCTCTTGCAGGAAATTACCATTCCGCTGATTGGCTCGACGGTCACGCCCATCGTCGTATTCCTGCCGCTGATTTCAATCACCGGAGTTACCGGAACGTTTTTCCGCGCTCTGGCCGTGACCATGGGAGTCTCGCTCCTGGCATCGCTGGCCCTGGCGCTCACCTGGACGCCGAACCTGAGCCAATACTCTCATCGGTGCGCGTACCGGCGCGGAGTCCATCGCCCAGAGTACGGACGAAAGCCTTTCTGAAGAAACCTCGTTCCAAAGGCTGCAGGCCGCCGAAGAGGCCTCTCTGGGCGCGTTCTTCCGCAGGATCGTGGACTTCCACCAACACTGGCTGCGCCGCGCCCTGGCCAAGCCCATGTGGCTCGCCGCTTTAAGCCTGGTGCTGATTGCAGTCACCTATGTCTGCTATCGATATTCCGGTTCCGACTTGATGCCGGAAATGGATGAGGGCGGCTTTACTTTGGACTACTGGACGCCAGCCGGCAGCTCCCTGGCCGAAACCAATCGCATGGTCACTGCGATCGAGCAAATTCTCAACGCCACTCCTGAAGTCGAGAGCAGCTCGCGGCGAACCGGCATGGAACTGGGCCTGGCGGCGGTCACGGAAGCCAACCGCGGCGACATCCTGGTCAAGCTGAAAAAAGATCGCAGCCGCTCGATTGACGACGTGATGGAAGACGTTCGCGAGAAAGTGGCCGTCCAGGAACCGGCGGTGCGCGTGGAGTTCGTGCAGGTGTTGCAGGACATGATCGGCGACCTGACCAGCGCTCCGGAACCAGTCGAGATCAAACTGTTTTCACCCGATCCGGCGTTGTTAGAGGCCTGGGCGCCGAAAGTCGCCGCTGCCATCCGAAAAGTAGACGGCGTGGTCGATGTCCTCGACGGAATTGAAAATACCATCAGCGGACCCGCGGTCGTGTTTCAGATCAATCCCAGCACCGCCGCCCGCGCCGGATTTACGCCGGAGGAAGTCGCAGTTGACGCAGCCGCCATTCTCGAAGGTGAACCGGCAGCGACGCCGGTGGTAAACAACGACCGCGCATACGTGGTGCGAGTACGCTTTCCCGACAGCAATCGCACTTCGCTCGAGACCATGAGCAACACCCTGCTGACCAGCGGCAGCGGGAAAACTGCAACTCTGGGAGCTCTCGCGACCATTACCGAGCTTCCGCCCCAGATCGAAATCCGGCGCGAGAATCTGCAGCGCGATGTGGCGGTTACGGCCCGCCTCGAAGGCACCGACCTGGGCAGCGGGGTCGCGGCGGTGCAAAAGGCAGTCGACGGATTGCATCTCCCGTCGAGCATTCGAGTTGAATACGGTGGAACGTATAAGGAAGAACAGAAGTCCTTCCGCGATCTGGTATTCGTATTTGTTCTGGCCATCGTTCTTGTGTTCATCGTTCTCCTGTTCGAATTTCGGTCCTTCGCGGCTCCGGTCGCGATTCTGGCTTCGGCGCTGCTTTCGACTTCCGGCGTCTTCCTGGCCCTGATCATCACGCGCACTACTTTCAATGTGGCGTCGTTCATGGGAATGATTATGGTTGTCGGCATCGTGGCCAAGAACGGAATCCTGCTGCTCGATGCAGATCAGAAGTTTCGCGGGCTCGGGCTCACCGCGGAAGACGCGATGCTGCAAGCCAGCCGTCGACGCCTGCGCCCGATCGTAATGACAGCCCTCGCCACCGTGGCCGGAATGCTGCCCCTGGCCTTCGCTCTGGGCGCCGGTTCGCAGATGTTGCAGCCTCTCGCCATCGCGGTGATCGGAGGAATCCTCATCTCCATGGCGCTCTCGTTAATCGTCACTCCCGCGGTCCGCCTCTTTCTCGGGGCTCAGGAAGTCAAACCGTAGCCGACCCGAGGACCGCCCGGCGTAAACCAAAGTGCATAACTTTGCGCACTTCCGCCGGCGGGGCGTCAATCCGTGGCACGAGATCGAGCGGCCAGGGCCGCCGCAGTCCCTCCCGCAACCGGCAAGGCTTTTACTTTACAGTTACTTACAGCCGCCTTCGAACCCGAATACCGATATCGACATCATAAAGACCGGCAAACTTCAGTGCACGCTTTGGTAAGCCAGTTTGGATTGTGGATTGCATTACAATAGAATCACCGGGATCCCTCACCGGCTGGCGGGGTATTTCGCTCTCGTGACCCAAACTGCAACCAGCCCGCAACGCAAGCCTCTGCTCGACGAGGCTTCGTTTCAGCAGCTTCTGTCTGCCGCGCATGTGCTCCAGGAGCACAACGATCGCCTACGGGCGAAAGGATCGCAGGCCGACTTCGCGGAAAATCTGTCCGCGATTGTAGAAACCCAGAAACTCATCCAAACCCTGCAACTGGATCTGGCGGCGGCATCGGAACTGGTTGCCGAGAGAATCCAGAAAGTCACCAATGCGTCGGGCACCGCGATAGGGATCCTCGAAAAAGGCGAACTCTTTTATCGCACCGCGACGGGCAGCGCTGCCATTGACGCGGGAACGCGCCTGGCGCCCGCTTCTGCGCTCTCCGGCGACTGCCTGAGCAAGGGCTCTGCCCTGAACTATCCCGACGTCACTTCGAGCCTGCACGTGCGCGCCGACCTTTTCCGCAGCCGCAATGTGAAGGCCTTCATCGCGGTACCGGTCTACCACGCGGGCCAGGTGGCGGGCGTGCTCGAGTTGCGTTTTGCCCAGCCCAATTCGTTCCGCGAAGCCGACCTGCGCACCGCTGAACTGATGGCGGGATTGTTGAGCGAGGCCATGGTCACCGCTGCCCGCATGAAGTGGAAGGAAGCTCTCGCATCCGAACGGCAGAGCATGCTGGAGGCTCTGGAAAGAATCAAACCGCAGATCGAGCGCCTGGGAAACGATTCCCTGTCACTGGCGGATGTGGGGACGGCGCGACCCACCTCAATCGGCGAGCGAGCGGTGGCGAGGCGCGAACCTCCAGCCCAACTGGCGGCCCAGTGCGCTGCCTGTGGCGCCGATTTTTTTGACGAGAGCGAATCTTTCTGCGGCACCTGTGGCGCCGCGCGCCCGATCGCGCCGCCCCTCCTCGTCCCCCACCCGGAGGTCTCAACCAAGCTTGACACTCCGTCGTGGCTGATCCCGTACGGGCAGGAAAATCCGACGCATGGAATCGCCACGGACCCGCCGCCGGCCGAGAGTGTGAGTTGCCACGCCATCCCCGGCATCAGGCTCCGAGCTGCCGGCCGCAGCGGCGCTCGAACACGGTCGCCACCCTGACCGGACCGGATACGAAGCCCGCCGCGCCGAGCGGGCCCAAGACTCCGACCGAACCTGCCAGCCCTCTGACTCTGCCTTCAACTCAATTTCAGCAGCCGCCTCTCGCGGGCGCGGACCCGCTGCGCATCGTTCCCGCGGAAACAACTCCCGCCGACCCGCTTGCGCCGGCAGGACAAGACTTCAAGCCCTATCCCTGGGGCTCGGCCAAGAAAGCGCAGCAGTGGCTGGAGACGGTAAAGACCCACCAGGGTCCGCGCGCGGAGTGGCTGGCGCAACAGTGGCAAAGGCGGCGGGCAAATATTTACCTGGTGATGGCGGCCGTCATCCTGCTGCTGGTGATCTCCGGATGGGGCATCCGCCCGGCCGGGACGACTGCGGCGGGCAATGCATCTCCCGGCACAGAGCACGCAGCCGCAAACGCCGCCTCAACCGCAGTTGACGTTGTTTGAAAAGCTGATGGTAAATCTTGGTTTGGCGGAGCCTCCGCCCGCGCCCGTCGACCTGGGAAATCCGGAAGCGCAAGTGTGGGTCGACGTCCACACCGCTCTCTACTACTGCTCCGGCAGCGAGTTGTTCGGCAAGACCGCGGACGGAAAATTTACCACCCAGCGGGATGCTCAGCAGGACCAGTTTGAGCCGGCGAACCGCAAGGCTTGCCCTTAAACGCTGCGCCTGATTCCGGGGTGAGATTTCCACATTTCAGACTTTTCCACATGTCCGATTCACGCGGCCAATCGGCCGTTTGATGTGTAATATCGTGTCCGTGTCGGTTGGAGAATGACTGTGCCAAATCTCTGGGACAAGACGCCAGAAGCGCCCTCGCCGTCCGAACTGAACCCGCTCACGAATCCGCTCCTGGAGCAGCATCTGGGACGCTGGGCCAGGGTTTACTTCGGCACTCCGCCCGCGAAACGCGAACAGGCCGTGAGCAATCTTCTCGAGGAAATCAAGCGGGAATCGGCCGGGGGCGGCCGCTGCGCCAGTCCGGTCGTCCCTATTTTGCGACCGACCCGAAATTTGCGGCCGACCCAAAATTTCAGCGCACGGTTTGTGCCGCCTGCCGGCATCAGAATCCGCCCGGCCACAAATTCTGCAGCCGGTGCGGCCAGCTTCTCAGTCCGGGACAGCCTGGCCCGGCAGGCAATCTGGGCGCGCCAGAAATTCCTGAAGCGCTTCCCTCAACCTTCCGCAACGACGTGCCATGGCTGCGCGATCAGGCGTTCAGCGGCTTGGAATGATTCGAATGCGTCGCCAGGACGCGGATGGAAATACCTGGCAGGCGCGGTGATGATTGTGTTGGCCGGCTTGGCCTATCTGCACTGGGCCCCGGAGTTCCGGGCAAGAGTGGCTTCTACCGCCAGAACGCCGCAAGTGAGTCGCACCGGCTGCCCCACTTGCCGCCGGAGAATTCTTCACCGGCCGACGCCAAGGCTCCGGCGGAAACGGTTGCGCCGCAAGCAATCGTATCCGAATCCAAAACCGAGTCCGGAACCGAGTCCAAAATCGAGTCCAGGAAACGAGACGCTCACAATCCGCCTGTGACCGCGGACTCCTGGTGATCGGGCGGTCGTGCCTCCGGGAGTCCAGGCGGCCACGCAGAGATCCACGTTGCCGAGTGCTCCAGCCGGGCATTCGACGGCTGCAGGCTTGGAGAGCAGTTCCCCCGACCTGCGCCTGGCCCAGCGCTATCTGGGAGGAAGCATGGGCGTTCGGGATCCTTCCGAAGCGGCAAAATTGCTGTGGAAGGCGGTGCGTAAACAGAACGCCACGGCGGCGATCCTGCTGTCCGACCTCTACATGCGAGGAGATGGCGTCCCTCGGAGTTGTGACCAGGCCCGGCTCCTGCTGGTGGCTGCGGCCAAGCGCGGCTCTCCGCTGGCTGCCCAGCAATTGCGCAATCTGGAATCTCAAGGCTGTCAATAAGGATCAAACATCCCGGGAAAGAAAAAGACCCTCGAGGCTCGAGGGTCTTTTGTTTTGGCTTAACTTTCTCGTTCAGCGCTGAAGATGATTGCGGCGCGGGCCCGGATGATGGAGATTGAGAATATTCTGCTCCCAGCTTTCCAGAACCTCAGGCGTTCGCCGGGACTTCCTGCCGGCGGGCTTCGTACCAGAGGGCCAGTTCGACTCGGTTCCAGAGCCCAAGCTTGTCGTAGATGGTTCGGAGGTAGTTCTTGACGACGTGTTCCGTCGTGCCGATGGCGTCCGCGACTTCGCGGTTCTTAAGTCCTTGGGCAACGAGCTCGATGACTTGATGCTCTCGCTCGCTGGGAATCCGGTTTCCGTAACGCTGATCTCCGAACATAACTGCCTCCGATAGAGAATGGTTGCGAGTTTGACTCGCTTGATACCGCCAGTAATTGCAAAGCGTAAAAAAAGACGATTGAAATGCGCCTTCACCGTGCGCCGGGCCATCTTGAGCTGTCGGGCAATCTCCGAATTGTCGCAACCCTGAAGCAGCAGTTCGGCAATCTGCTGTTCGCGCGGACCCAGCCGAATCGAGCTTTCGTTCATTTCGGCTTCCCCCCTGGTTTAATCGTTCAGGCCTAACAGTTCAGGTCCTGGTAACTCAGGCTCGATGATGCCAGCCCGATTCGGACACTCGGTCATTGAAGTAACTTGTGACGGAACAATCTTGCCGCGTCCGAATCACTCCGTACTCCAAGGATGTTTTTTGATTTCTCCCAAAATTCATAGCATGCACACTGCCAAGCTGCCGGTGGATTCCCTTTTTCAACAGAAAATCTGACGTTTTCGGCTTCGCCGGCGTCGCGCCAGAGGTGCCCACCGGTTATTCGTCCGAAACCTGGGCAACTTATTTGTTTTCTGCATCCTGACGAGACGATCGCAGGTTCGATTGCGGGCCATGCCTGAATCCGGCCAGAAGAAGAAAGTGATCGCGCTGTAGCCTGGGTATTTGTCAGCTGGTTCCGCGCTGCGGAAGGCCGTGATTTCTGTCTCAATTTGCCGAACCTGCCGACGTTTCGGCACGGTTCTGGAGGGAGGGTCAAACAGCTAAGTGCTTTATCTTCAGGCTATGAACGGTGCCAAGGGAGCAAAAATTTCCCCCACCTACAGGCTTACTTGGAACTAATTACACCTTTCACCCGATTACGGAAGAATTAACTCCCGGTCACAGTCGAAAATAACTCTGCGGTTACTCCCGATTCTGCTGCGCGGTAGCACCCGCTGTGCAGCGGTCGCCCCCAAAATGAAAAGCCGATCGGGACAAACCTTGGTTGGCGGTGACTCGTTAATTCCGCGATTGTTGCGCTGGCAGTGGGGCCATTTTGTTTTAAACTGGAAAGTACTTCCCGTTCCGAAATTGCCGGTTGTCACCGCGATGAGTAACGGGCGCCATACATCGCTCGCGCTTGCGGACGCGTGCCGGCGATCTCGCTCCAGAATTTCCAACGCTGCAAAGGAACGGCTGCGCTGCAATAGCCAAGGACGCAGCCTTACCCCGTCAGTGAGGGCAGGTTTTTTGCCTGCCGGAATGCCGCGCCACAACTTACATCGGAACTACTTCAAGCTTCCAGGAGGCCAAAGAGTTTGAGCACTTCGAGCAGTCACCTTATCCCGCCGCACGGTGGAGAACTTGTCGACCTTGCCGCCCCACCCGAAACCGTCAACGACCTGAAAGCCCGCTCCCGCGAGTGGCCCTCGTGGGACCTCAACCCGCGCCAGCTCTGCGATCTTGAGTTGCTGCTCAGCGGCGGCTTTTCTCCCCTGCGTGGATTCATGAATCGCGCCGACTACGAAGGCGTCTGTCAAAACATGAAGCTGGCCAGTGGACTGCTCTGGCCCATGCCCATCACGCTGGACGTCAGCGAAGAGTTTGCCAAATCCCTGAAGCCGGGCAGCAGCAAGGTCGCGTTGCGCGATCCTGAAGGCGTCATGCTCGCGGTGCTGCACGTTGAGGACGTCTGGCAGCCCGACCGCCAGGCCGAAGCCAAGGCCGTATTCAACAGCACCAGCAAGGCCCATCCCGGCGCGGATTACGTGATGAACAAGGCCAACCCCTGGTATGCAGGTGGCCGCCTCGAAGGCATCCAGAGTCCCGCGCACTATGATTTTCGCTCCCTGCGACTGACCCCCGCGGAACTGCGCGCCGAGTTCGCGCGCCTGGGCTGGCGGCGGATCGTCGCTTTCCAGACGCGCAATCCCATGCATCGCGCCCATCAGGAGCTCACTTTCCGCGCCGCCAAACAGGTGGAAGCCAGCCTCTTGATCCATCCCGTCGTGGGCATGACCAAGCCCGGCGACGTGGACTATTTCACTCGCGTGCGCTGCTACCAGCTGCTGTCGTCGAAGTATCCGCCGGGAACGGCAAAGCTTTCCCTGCTGCCGCTCGCCATGCGCATGGGCGGACCGCGCGAGGCCATCTGGCACGCGCTGATTCGCAAGAACCACGGTTGCAGCCACTTCATCGTCGGCCGCGATCACGCCGGCCCCGGCAAGGACACCGACGGCAAGCCTTTCTATGGTCCCTACGAGGCCCAGGAAGTCTTCAAGAAGCACGAAGCCGACATCGGCGTGACCATGGTGCCCTTCAACATGATGGTTTACCTCGAAGACCAGGACAAATATTTCCCCACCGACGAAGTACCCAAAGGGGCGCGCGTTCTCGACATCTCAGGCACCGAGCTGCGCCAGCGCCTGAATGAAGGCCGCGACATCCCCAACTGGTTTACCTATCCGGAGGTGGTGCAGGAGTTGCGGCGCAGCTATCCGCCGCGGCACCGGCAGGGTGTGACGATTTTCTTCACCGGACTTTCGGGGTCGGGCAAATCCACCATCGCTAACGTATTGCTGACCAAGTTTCTGGAGACTGGAGGACGTCCGGTCACCCTGCTGGACGGCGACCTGGTGCGCAAGCATCTGTCGTCCGAACTGGGATTCTCCAAGGAGCATCGCGATATCAACATCCGCCGCATCGGCTACGTGGCTTCTGAAATCACCAAGAACGGCGGCATCGCGATCTGCGCCCCGATCGCGCCTTACGACGCAACTCGCAAACATGTGCGCAGTTTGATTGAAGCGGTCGGCGGATTCATCCTGGTGCACGTCTCTACTTCGGTCGAGGTATGCGAGCAGCGCGACCGCAAGGGTCTCTACGCCAAGGCGCGAGCTGGAATTCTCAAGGAATTCACCGGCATTTCCGATCCTTACGAAGAACCGAAAGACGCCGAGGTTGTCATCAACACAGCGGATTTGACTCCCGAGGAAGCGGCGCAGGAAATCATTCTGCATCTGGAACGCGAAGGATTCTTCGGCGCCATCGGAGAACGCGCGTAACCACAGACCACGTGGCGACAGCCGCCCTCGGCTGTCCCGCGGAGCGAAGCTCCGCAGGCTCTGCAGTCGTCAGTCGTCGGTCGTCAGTCGTAGGTCGTCGGAATTTGTTGACGACTGAAGACGGACGACTGACGACTGCGAGGTCGCAAAGAACGAAGGAACGATTTGCCCATTCATGAGCAGCTCTTCTCACGCCGAAACTCTGCAGCGCATCCACTCCGCGCTGGAATCCGCCCGCCAGGTCTTCACCCGTTTCACTCTGGGCGCCATCGAAGCCGAGTTCAAGGCGGGCCATGATCCGGTCACCGAAGCTGACCGGGCGGTGGATGCCGTCCTGCGCCGGGAATTGCTGCGCGAAGAGGAAGGCTGGCTGTCCGAAGAGAGCGTGGACGACTTGTCGCGCCTGGAAAAGAAGCGAGTCTGGATCGTCGATCCTCTGGACGGCACCCGCGAATTTGTGGCCGGCATTCCCGAATTCTGCGTTTCGATCGCGATGGTGGAAGATGGCATTCCGGTGGCAGGAGGAATCTGCAATCCCGCCACCAACGAGATTTTCCTGGGCGCTCTGGATTCCGGCGTGACCTATAACGGAAAACCAGCCCGCGCCAGCCAGCACCGTATCCTCAAGGGCGCGGTCATTCTGGCCAGCCGCAGCGAGACTAAACGCGGAGAGTGGAAACGCTTCGAGAAGGCCGCAGTAAAAGTCCGTCCCATGGGCTCGGTGGCCTACAAACTGGCGCTGGTCTCGGCGGGCCTGGCCGATATTACGTTCACTCTCACCCCGAAGCACGAATGGGACATCGCGGCAGGGGCGGCCCTGGTGAGCAGCGCCGGCGGTTTCGTCAGCACGCTGGAGAATTCGCCTTTGCGCTGTAACCGCGAGTCGCCGTTGCTTTCTGGCCTCCTGGCGTGCGCTCCGCTGTTACGCGACGAATTGCTCGCCTTAGTGAATGAATACCTGCCCGCCAATCCAGGCCGGTCCGGATGAGCTCAGGCTTCATGACTTCAGCACCGTCTTCAGTAAAGATTCCACGCCATTCCACGTAATCTGCACACCAATACACAGGAGCACAAACGCGATGACACGGAGTATGCCGTGCGCGGTCTGGGGCCGAATGCGCGCTGTGATCTTGGGAGCGTAGGCATAGCAGACAAACACGAGCAGGGCCAAAGCCACCACGGCAATAAACACACCCACGTGGGCCAACACATCGCTAAGCACGCCCTTGACTGAGGCATGGGCGCTCAAGGTGAGCATCACCACGATACAACCCGGACCGGCGGTCACGGGAAACGTCAGGGGATAAAAAGCCTTCTGCTCCAGCGATCCGAAGCTGGTCTCCGCCACCTGGGTGCGGTCGGGGTCGGCCTGAGCCTCATGCTGATTCAGCAATCCCCAACCCATGGAAGCCAGCACCAGTCCTCCTGCGACCTGTACCACGGGAAGCGAAATGCCAAAGAATTCCAGCATCGCAGTTCCCACCAACTCCACCACCGCCAGGAAAAGCGTGGTGCGGATTGCGATCTTGCGCGCCAGGTCGCGATAAATGGACGCGGGTGCGTCGCCCACCAGTCCGAGCAATACCAGGGATGATCCCAGGGGGTTAATCAGCGGCAACAGAGCGCTGAAAGCAAGCGCGAAATACTTCGCGAGAATGGAAACGCTTCCCATGGGTGCAACAGGATAGCACCTGCATAGAAATTGTTGAATTTCCAGCCCGTGTGGGGCGGACACTCTTGTCCGCCGCCTTTGACTTTGAAGTAATCATGACTCAGCGGAATGTCGAGCACAACCAGATTCAAAAACAAATCAAAGTCAAAGGCGGCGGACAGGAGTGTCCGCCCCACACGCATCGCACTATTGCAGGGGCGGAGGGGTCATGCCTACGAATGTCGTGCCTAGAAATTTGCCTTGAGCGGTGAAATTCCAGGTGAATATGGCGGACCCGGCATGCGCGCAGGCGTGGCATCCGTTGATCAGCGGATAGCCCACCGTAAACTGCACGCCGCCGTTCGGACCGGTTTGCGAGTTAGGCCAGGTTTTCCCATCGCGGTCCCCAGGCCACACGTCAACCTGCGGAAATTGCACCTGCAGGTTCTTGAACTGAGGAGTCTTCTGCATGCCTTTTCGATCCAGCTGCGATAAATTCTCCACGTTTACGATCCGGGGATCTCCGTTGATGAGCAGAAGGCCGTGGTTGGTATTCGCGCGCAAAGGATAGGTGATCCATGCAAAATCAACCGGTCCGACTGCCTGGAAGCCCGTCATGATGCCGACATCGCCGTGACTCTGCTGGTAAAGTTCGCGGGTGAAGCTTACGGCATCGGCCGGAGCGCCGGCCTTCGCCATCTGGTCGATCACACATGCGGCGAAGCGGTCTGGTGCCGACTTGTCGCAGGCCGCATGGGCGCCGGCCATGAACGGTCCCGGCAACTGCCACACCGCGGATGCCCCCAGCCGGCCCGGCGCGGCCGCGAACACCGAGGTCACCGAGCCGATGACGCAACCGACCAGGCCGAGCGTCGTAAAGAAGCGAAAGAACTGGCGCATATCCGTCCTTCTGGAAGGCACTATTCTAAACACCTTGTCGAACCTTGCCTACTCCTTCGCTTCCGCATAGCGGCGGAAAAAGCTGTCCGGCTTCCACTGCGGGCGCTCCGCGTCGTTCGCCACGTAGATCATGAGCTTCCGGATAATGTCTTCGTACTTGCCGGCCGCTCCCAGGTCAACCGGCTGATTCAGGTCGTCCGACGGCGCATGGTAGCGATAGGTCAGCCAGTCCTGGTAAATCTGCTTCTCTTCCGGCGTGGTGGGAGCAATATCGAGCGCCAGCGCGGGGATGCCCTGACGAATGAAGCTGTACTGATCGCTGCGGACAAACACATTTCTCAACGGCTGCGGATCCGGTTGGACCGAAACGCCCTCCGACTCCGCCACCTGCCGCGCTGCATCGCCGAGATCCGATTCGGCCATTCCCAGCACGGTGAGCATCTTGAGCGGGACCAGCGGCCGGAACATATCGATGTTGATGTCCGCCACCATGGATTTTCGGTCCACCGTCGGATGGGCCGCGAAATACTTCGAGCCCAGCAGACCTTTCTCTTCTCCTGTGACAAACACAAACAGAAGTGAACGTTTCAGGTTCTCGGGATGTTGCTTTAGCGACGCGGCCACGTCGAGGAGCACGGCAACGCCGGATGCATTGTCCATGGCGCCGTTGTAAATGCGATCGCCATTGACCGGCTCGCCAATTCCCACGTGATCGATATGCGCGGAGAGAACGACGTACTCATTTTTCAACTGAGCATCGTTCCCCGGCAACCGGGCAACCAGGTTCGCCGACTCCACCGTTTTCTTCTTTACCTTGGCCTTCGCCTGAATAGAGACGTTCAGCGGGAACCGCGGCAGCGGTTGACGGCTCTTGGCCAGCTCCGCCAGCTCCGCGAAGCTATGGCCGGAACCGGCAAACAATTTATCCGCATGCGCCGGATTGAAATAGAGCGCCAGGTTCTCGCCTGCGGTCTCGTTGAACTCCGCTCCCGCCAGTTCCATGCTGGGATGCAGACGGTTGAGGGAGGTGCGCGTCCAGGGCACGTCCATCGACGCGGGGTTCGGGATGTAGATGATTCCCACCGCGCCCGCTTCGTGAAAGGCCTTCCAGCGCTCCCCCGCGGTTTGATGGTGCGCGGCCAGCGCCGAGGGAATCTGCGAGGGCGAGCCGGTGATCACGACCGCGACTTTGCCCTTAAGGTCCAGCCCGGCGAGATCGTCGAAGTCCTTTTCTGGAATGCTCAAGCCGTAGCCCGCAAATACCAGGGGAGCATTGACATTCGGAGCCAGGTCAACCCGCGTGCTGAAGATCGCATCTTCTCCCAGCGCCAGCGGCTCCGCCTTGCCATCGCGAACCAGCGCGGCGCTCGATTCCTTTTCCACCAGCTGCCGCGACTCGAACTTCACCGGCTGGTAGTAACCCTTCACGCCCGCGGGCTGAAGACCCGCCGCCTTCAATTGATCGACGGCGTATGCTTCCGCTCGCTTCAGTCCGGGGCTTCCCGTGTCGCGCCCTTCCATGTTGTCGGCAGCCAGGACTTTTATGTGCCCCCACCAGCTTCTGCCGTCAAACGACGACTGGCTCTCTTGCCCGAATGCCGGCACCAGAAGGACGATTGATAAGAACAACCATGACTTTCTCAACGTGGCTCCTCCAAACAACTGGTCCTGGAAAAACGATCAAACGAATCTTTAAACGTAGCCCAGTCCGGCCAGGCGGTCGTGGACGATTTTTTGTGATTCTTCATCCGACCCACCGCCCGGGCCCTTCTTTTCCATACCGGCAACCAGCGAACGGCCCTGCATCGTTTCTGGAATCTCGTACCCTGCAAGGTCCAACAGAGTAGGCGCCATGTCGAGCAGGCGCGCCCCTTCGTACTCGCCGCTGAGCGGACAATTCGGCGCCGTCAGAATGAACATTCCGTATTGCGCATGGTTGCAGCCGTCGGGGCCGGTATCGTTTTCCTGAAGGTAAAGTTTCGCGTGCCCGACGGTTCCGATTGACCTCCAGTACAGCTCTCCGAAATGGACAATCAAATCGGGCGCCACGTTGCGCACATGGCGATAAATTTCCTGCGGCTTGAACACCAGCGATTTCATCACTTGACCGTTCTCGCCCGGCAGCGCCTCGAGGCGGGTTTTCATCTCGTTCTGGAAAGACTCGTACTCGGAAGGCGGGAATCACGCCCTGCGGCTCACGTCCCTGCACATTGAAAAACACGCGCGCGTAGTATCCGCCCTCGCTCCAGACTTTCGTCCTGCTCCAGTTCACATTCAGCTTTTCGAATGACGTCAATGTCTTGGGATATTCATTGAGCACCAGGAGGCCCTCGCGGATCAGCCATTCGTTGATCGCAAAGCCGCCGTCCAGGCGCTGCGCTCCGTGGTCTGAAACCACCAGCACCAGGGTGTCGTCGTCCAGCAATTCGAGAACGCTGCCGATCTGCTCATCGAGCAGGCGGTAGTATTCCGGAATCGCGTCCAGATAAGGATTGTCCGGTTCAAACTGCACATGGCGGGGATCGAAATAGTTCCAGAAGCCGTGGTGCATGCGATCGAGACCTATGTCGACGAAGTGGAAATAATCCCATTCCTGGCCGCTCAGCAACCAGCGCACCACCGCCCACTGTTTGCCGTTCATGGCGAAAATCTCTTCCTTGAGCCAGTCCTTTCTGTCGGTGCGAAAGTTTTTCACATCCACCGGATACTCGCCCACCAGCTCGTTGATCTCAGCTTTGAGGGCAGGCGGATAAGTGAAGTCATTCTTGACCGTGTCCGGCGTAAGAAAACAGCCGATGCTGATGCCGTTGACCTTGCGCGGAGGATAGTTCGGCGGCACTCCGACGATGATCGACTTCTTGCCTTCGCGCGCCAGCTGGTCCCAGATGGCGAGCGCCTTGATGGACGCCGAGTTGGCGAACTGAAGCTTGTCGTAAGAATGGTCGGCGCGGTTGCGGAATCCGTAGACGCCGAGCGAACCCGGGTCCTGGCTGGTGCTCATGCACATCCAGGCGGGGACGGTGATGGGAGGGATGACGCTCTCCAGGCGTCCGTAGACGCCGAGATCCATCAGGCGGCGCAAGTTCACCAGCCGCTCATCGCCGAAGATGACTTCGGGGGCGGCGCAATCCAGTCCGAGCACGCAGATTTTCATGAGGGCTGAGTCATGCGGGTCAGAGTCGTGTCGGTCAAAGTAAGGACGCGCCTTCCATGGATTCGGGCGCCGCCACCCCAAGATACTTCAGGACGGTGGGCGCCAGATCGATAATTCGAGCCCGGTTGTGCAGGCTCGCGCGATTCATAAACAGAATGCCGGGAACCGATTCCGGATCCACAATGTGGTCTCCACTCCAGCGGCGCATGTTGTCTTCCAGCATGGAATGCGAAAAGCCGCCCACCGCGCTCTTCCAGGAGACCCGGAACCCGCGATGGAAATTTACCAGCAGATCGGGCGAATTCTCCACAAACGCCCCCGAGTATAACGCCTCGCGGCGCGACACGCTGCGAATCGCTTCCCGCTGCGTCTGCGGATCGGGAAAGCCGGCCAGGCCGGTCTGGATCGCGGTGCGCACTCGCTCCGCTTCGCTTCCCTCTTCCAGAATCCCGCCGCTTTCGCGCCCTTTGAAGTTCAGATAGATGCCTCCCAGGCCAACCGCGTACGCGTAGGTCTTCGACCAGTCCACGGCGGCGAATCCGTCGCCCCGATCTTCTCCCGGCTTGCGGCTGTCTCTCAGCGCAAGCAGCCCGTTCTGCCACAACCAGGTGTTGGTGTCGAAGGCGCGACGGAAGGTTCCGAAGCCGTGATCGGAGAGCACGATCAGCAAGGTATTCTCGTCGGCCTTGTCCAGCACCGGGCTGAGTAATGCGTCGCAGCGCCGATAATGTTCTTCGATCCGGGTGGCGAGTTCGGGTGAGAGGTCCGGCTCAAAGCCGGGATGTTCACGATCGCGGAAACGCCACAGCATGTGCTGCACCCGGTCCGGCGTATCGAACAGCATGAAGAAGAAACCTTCACTGAAGCGATCCAGTTCGAAACGCATGGCGCGCTCGCGCTCGCTCAGCACCAGTTCGCACTGCTGCAGGTAGGCGGCCTCATCCAGCCGGCCATTGTTCAGGCCATTGTGATCTTCCGCCATGCCGAGCGTCGAAAACAGACCGATCTTGTCGGCCAATTCCCGCGCATAATCTGCCGGAGCGGAAACCGGAAACATGGGCGCCGCGGGATCGAAGTTGACGGCTGAAAGATAGAACTCCAGGCAGGGCTCCAGCTGCCGGAAATAAAATCGCGCGATGCCCGTCACCGACTGCAACATGGAAAACTTGAACTTGAATCGTACCCACTCGCTCCAGCCTTTTTCCGGAATTTCAATTTTCGCCGGCGAGCCGCCGGTCTGAATCACCAGGCGACGCGCCGCCTTGTCCACGCGGACACGCACTTCGCAGGAAGTATCGGCTGCGGGAGACGCTTTCGTGTTGCGCGGCCCGATCACCCGGGTCACGACCTCAGCTCCCGAGTCGGGAGGCGAGTCGAGAAAAATGAGCTGCTCGTTCTCCTGCGCCACGGCCGTTCTGTCCTGGGTATAAAACGTTCCTTTGCTCTGGCTGCCGCGCACATCGGGAACGCCCACTCCAGAGAGCATCCGGCCCTGCAAAGCTTCCGGAGGGAAAGTGCAGGGACAGCGCAAAACCGTGCTGGGAATGCCCGCCGCCGAGAGCGTTTGCCACAAGGGCACGCCGCTGCGCCGGTTCACCACCCGGGGCTGGGCCAGCATGCTTTTGGGCCGCTCGAATCGAGTCAGCGCCACGTCGGGCAAATAGGTTTCGGGATCGCGACAGATGAAATCAAAAATCCCGTGCGCGCCCGGGTTGGCGCCGGTGGCAAACGATGACCAGGCCACGGGGGTTTGCGCCGGGTAAGTGGTTTGCAGCCGGGAATAGCTGCCGGAGGAACGAATCTTAGCGAGGTTCGGGAGTTCTCCACGTTCCAGCATTGCTTCCACAATGCCAGGCTCGAGCCCGTCCAGACCGATGACAATGACTTTTCTGCGCAAGCAGCGGACCCGGAATTACGAAGTTCCTTTGGGACTATCCTTGGGAGAATCGACGGCGGCAGGAGCAGCCGAGCGGCTGAATTTCCGTACGATTTTAAAAAAGATACCCACGACCTTGTTCCAGAAGATCAGCAAAAGGCCGAGCACGCTGGCCAGCCCGGACGTCACCGTCATCACCTGGTCGGGACCAGCGTAGAGTGCCAGTAGATCGAATCTCATGAAAACTCCTGTGACCTGGTTCTGCCTAAACCTGGTGTGAATATCCCGACCACGATCTTAACATCGCTGGCATTCCATCCCCAGTAGCAGGCTGGCTCCGCGCCGCGAGGCGAGTGCGCATGCGGCCTATTGGCCCACAGCCTTGGCCGCCGCCTCTGACGGCACCATGCCTTCCTGGAGCTGCAGCTGGTACGGCATCTGTACTCCCGCCTGTCCGTTCCAGTCGGATACGCGTATCTCTAATTCTACTTGAGACTTACCGCTTCCCGGCACCAAAATCTCCAGCCGGGCGTTGGTATTGACCCCGGGATCGATATCGTCATTCACGCAGATGTCGTCGAAAGCATCGGGCGTCGGGTCGGCGATTCCCGGCGCCGGGGTGTGATCGTCGCCCGGGTTCCGGCAAGTCTGGTAGAGCTGCCCATTCTCGTCCAGGATAGCAACCACGGGATCCAGGCGGTTTGCCGGGCTCAGGGGTTCGGCGCGGATTTCGACCGCCAGTCTCGATCCCGGCTCCGCCTCTAGCCGGTAGTAATCGTCGATGGCTCGGGTTGGCTCGTGCCGGAGCTTGTCTTCCCGAGCATCAAACCGGCCGTTGCGCAACGCGATCGAGGTCGTTGTCCGGCCGCTTTGCGCCGATCGCGCCAGCAGGGTTTCCAGCTGCGAATTTAATTCGCGCGCCACCTGCTGACCCAGGGCGGTGTTAACCAGGTTGTTCGATTCGCCGGAATCGTGGACCCAGTCGTAGAGCTGGTCTCCCAGTTCCTTGTGCACGATCAGGTGCCAGCGGGCCGTGACCACGGATTTCATGGGGCCGTCGGCGGCGGTGGCGATCAGCTTTCCGACTGCCTTGTTCTCATCGGAAATGATGTCGTTTTTTGAGACTTCCGAAAGCGCATCGGGCCAGTCCGGCGCCGCCGTGGAGGTGGTCCAGAGAGCATTCAAGGGGGGACCTGGGAAGATTTTCGGTCCTCCCCGACCCAGCAGCGCCATGATCGTCGCCGGAAGAGCTGTGCTGGTTACCGGCACGCGTACCCGCACACCGGCCGGAACATGTCCCGGATAGCGGATCACGATGGGCACATGAATCAGTTCCCAATACAGCGCCTGGCCGTGATAGGCCAGGCCGTGCTGTCCCAGCGACTCTCCGTGGTCCGCGGTTATGACTACCAGGGTATTTTTCGAGAGATCGCGTTGATCGAGCGCCTGCATGAGGCGCCCAATGGCGTCGTCGGCGTACTTGATGCCGGCATCGTACTGGTCAATACGGCTGCCGTGGTCCCAGTCAGGTTTGGGATAGGTTGGCGGACCGCCGTAGGGATAGTGCACATCGAAGTAGTTAAGAAATGCCAGGAAGGGATGGTCGCCGCCGCGGTCAATCCAGCGCAAGACCTCCTGGTTCACCACGTCGCCGCGCTTGCGCACACCCTGTGCGCCGCCGTACTTTCCCGAGCCCTCCGAATCCTTGTCCAGCAGCGAATCCATTCCCAGGAAACGAAGCGCGCGCTTTACCTTGCTCTTGTCGCTGCGGTTGAGATAAAGACGCGCAAACTCCCTGCCGTACAGAGTGCGGATAAACATATCGCTGGGCGAATGGAAATAGTCTTCGAAGTGGACAAAGCCCAGGCCAAAACCAAGGTCCCGGGTAAAGAAGGTGCGATTGGCGGAGAAAGCGCCGGTGCGATACCCCTTCTTCATCAGCGCTTCTCCCAACGTCGGCAAGCCGTTGGGACTGAACGCTTCCGAACTGAGCACCGGCATCTGCCCAATCTTGTCCATGCCATGTTCATACTGATAACGGCCGGTCAGCAAAGATGCGTGCGCGGGAAACGTCCACGACGATGGAGAGATGGCGTTCTCAAACAACACCCCCTGCGTGGCCGTGTGATCGATATTGGGGCTGGTTGCTCCGGCCGTAGCCGAAGGACGAGAGATGATCGGCCCGCAAGAGTATCCACCACGATGACCAGAACATTGGGCGCATTCGCATGCGGCCGGCGGCAGCCCCGCGACTGCCCTTGGCTTCCCTGAGCCAACGGCTGCCCTGGATTCCAGCCCAGGCCAGGACTGCCGTGCCCAGCACCAGCGGTAGCGTCCGCCTTACAAACTGCAGCGTGGCCGCGTCGTGCTTTGCCACCCAACGGCTGAAGGCGACTCCCACGCCGGTTGCCAGCAACAGGCAACTGAGATGGGAAAGACGGCCGGTCACCGTGAGCCAGTCGTACAGGGTAAGCGCGCTGAGCAAGGCGATCGCGGCCTGCAAGGTTCGAAGCTTCGGAATCAGCAGCCCCACCGTCCACAGCGCCAGCGCCAAGCACCGAAAACCAGATGAGATCAACCATCGGGCGAGATCCAGATGATCGGCGCCGAGACATGCAGGTTCGGCCCCCAGCGCTCCCAGTTGATTCTCTGGAACAGCAACAGGCCGGTGCCTTCAACCAGGCCGGCGGCGATTCCGAACCAGATGGCGAGAAGCAGAATTGAACCAATGCGCGGGGGTGACCCGGTAGCGGGAGGCGATTCAGTTGTCGTTGGCGTACTCGACACTGCACCCAAGTGTACGCCAAATCGTCAACCGCACAATCAGCAATGCAGGACTCGGGTCAGGACAACTCGGAGCGGTAGAAATGGCGCCGTTCAAACAGGCTCATCGGCAATTCGAAGACCTTGGTTTCCCCCACGGCGAAGGAGAATTGCTTGCCGCATTCGGGACCCGGGCAGGTCGTGTTCAGATTTTCCTTTTTGGCTTCCCTGGTCATTTCGCGTTCGACCACCACCCAAGTGCCGCACTTGGGGCAGGTTATGCAAGAGCAGACGATCCGGTCAGACATTTGACTCTAGTGTAAATGATTTTTTCGTTCTGAGAATCCGAAGGAATGATCAGTCCGTCTTCTTTTTTCCATAGCGCAACTGCCATTGAACATGCCGCAGGATGCCCAGCCACGCTTCAACATCCTGGGCCGAAAGCTTGAGTCGACAGACCATGCGGCGAATTCGTTGCTCGGTCTCGGCGGCCCGCTGCGGCAGCATGTAGCTGCTGGTGCTCAGCACGTCGGCCAGCAAAGCCGTGATGCGCTCGATCTCACCTGCGGTCGCCAGCACTTGCTTTTCGGACCTTCCGGCCGCCTTGCCGTCGCGAATCAATTCGTACAGGCATATTGCGACCGCCTGTCCCAGATTCATCGAGATGTTCTGTTCCAGGGTAGGAATACGAATGAGCCAGTGGCAATAGCTGAGGTCCTGCTTCGAGAGCCCGTATCTCTCCGAACCAAACAAGAGGGCGACTGGGCCGGATCTCAGATGCTTGCGGATCAGGCGGCCGCCGTTCTCCAGGCGCCGCAGCGGGTGATGCAATTCGCGGTGTCTGACGGCAGTTGTTCCCACCACCAGGGTGCAGTCAGCCACGGCATCGGCCACGGCGTCATATTCTTCCGCGCTGGCCAGCAGTTCCGACGCGCCGACCGCGGAAACTGCCGTCCGGAACGCCTTTTCGTAAGGATTCACCACGCGAAGCCGGGAGAAACCGAAATTGCTCATGGCGCGAGCAGCGGCGCCAATATTGAGCGGGTTGCGCGACGAAACCAGCACCACGCGCAGACGATCGAGTTCAAGAGGAACCGGCCAAGACTGACTATTCTAAGTCAATTATGTGGGCGCGAGCGCCCGCGCTCGTGCGGCGTCACCACAGACCTTGTAGGACAGTGACTGTCCCGTCGAGCCCAGCTCGACCTTCTTCCGAAAGCGGAAAATAGCCGAGCGGCTCCGCCGACAGCCGGGGGCGGCTGTCTCCACAGGGTTCGTGGGGGACCTCCGCAGTAATGCGCTTATAGGGGTCCTCGACTTCGTGATGGCTTCGCGAAGCGAAGCCATCGCTCCGCTCAGGATGACATGTAACGGAACGACCTACGCCTGTGACGGCTTATGCACCGATTCGGCCACGCGGATCAACGTGGGCAGCACCGCGCCGAAGCCGGCATTATCCTGCGGATCGCCGAGGGAGAAATAGAGCTTGCTGTAGAGCGGATAAAGCTCTTCGTAAACCCGCTGCGCGGATTTGTCGGGCTCGAAGACGCGGTTCGGCGGGCAGATCTTTTTCTGCGCGTCCTCGATGGTTTTGAAAGTTCCGGCCGCGAGAAACGCAAAGATGGCCGAACCCAGGCTGGTCACGCTCTTGCTCGGCACCAGGACGGGGCGTCCCAGCACGTTGGCATAGACCCGGTTCAACACGTCGTTCTTTTGCGGAATGCCGCCCGCATTGATGACACGCTTGATGTGGACGCCATTCCCCGCCATCCGGTCGAGAATCACGCGGGTATGGAATGCCGTGCCTTCGATGGCGGCAAACAACTCATCCTGCGCCGTGCTTTGCAGGTTCCATCCCAGAGTGATGCCGCGCAAGTTGGGATTGACCAGCACGGTGCGGTCGCCATTGTCCCAGGTCATGCGCAGCAGGCCGGTTTGTCCGGCACGATAGTTTTCCAGGCCCTGGCTGAGCGTCTGTACATCGGTGCCGGCGCGGGTCGCAATCGCGTTGAAGATATCGCCCACCGCCGAAAGCCCGGCTTCGATGCCAGTGCGGCCCGGGTGCACGCTTCCCTGCACCACGCCGCACACGCCGGGAACCAGATTCACCGACGGCGTGATCCCGATGATGCAGGTCGACGTCCCGACCACGTTCACCATGTCGTCGGTGCCGCAACCGGCCCCGATCGCGTCCCAGTGCGCGTCGAATGCGCCCACGGGAATTGGAATGCCGGCCTTCAGGCCAAGCTTCTCGGCCCAGGTTCTTCGAGAGCGTTCCCGCAATCTGGTCTGAAGCGGCGTATTCGCCGTCCAGTTTCTCGCGCACGCCGGCCAGCAGAGGATCGACTTTAACCAGGAAACTCTCCGGAGGAAGGCCTCCGAGAGCGCGGTTCCAGAGCCACTTGTGGCCCATGGCGCAGATGCTGCGTTTTACTTTTTTGGGATCGGTGATGCCGCACAGCGTCGCCGCCACCATGTCACAGTGTTCGAAGGCGGAGACGAACTCCGAACGTTTGGCAGGATTGTGGCGAAGCCAGTGCAGGAGTTTAGAAAATCCCCACTCCGACGAATACACGCCGCCGCACCAGTTGATGGCTTCCAGGCCTTCGCGATGCGCGGCCGCGGTAATTTCCGCCGCCTCGCCCTTGGCGCGATGGTCGCACCACAGGTAGTACTCGTCGAGGGGCTGCATGTCTTTGCCCACGGGAATGACCGAGGAGCCCGTGGTATCGAGGGCAATGGCCTCGACCTGGTCGCCGGAGATGCCGGCCTTCTTCACCGCCTCGCGGGTGGCGGCGGCCAGCGCGCGCATGTGGTCAGCGTGCGACTGGGTGGCGTATTCCGGATCTTCACGTTTGCGGTGCAGAGGATATTCGGCTACCGCGGACTCGAGCAGCCCGCGCTCACTGTCCACGATCGACACGCGGACGCTGAGAGTACCGAAGTCTACGCCAGCCACAATGGCCATCAGCAGGCTCCGTCGTTCCCCGGATGGTGATACATGTCCCAGTGCAGGTACCGGGTGGTGGCCTCGTACACGGCGGGCGCGACACTCGAGAGGTTGGCGGCCACGTGATGTTCGAAACCGTTCTCGCAGATGTAGTGCAGCAGCTTCTGCATCTGGGGAATTTCAACCACGCCGGCGCCGCCAAAAGTATTCAGCGGGTCGTCGGTAAACCTTCCTTCGCCCACGTAGCCGCGCATTTTGCCGGCGGTGTCGTCGGTGGAGAAGCGGGCAAAACTCATCTTCTCCGGCTTGATCAGCCCCACGCAGGTGCCGAAGGTGTTTTCCTTGCCTACGGTGCCCGCGATGATTTCCTGGAAATCCATCTTCACCGAGCGGAAGAAATGCTTGGGCAAGTTCGAGCAATGGAAGCACACCGCCTTGTTGGGATCGGAACCATAGTTATTGTTCCAGTCCAGCAGGGCCGAGGGCGTTTCCGACGCCAGCCGCAACGCGTGCATGCCCAGCACGCCGCAGATATCCACTTCGCAGGCGCTCGAGAGCAGGCTGTCGCTCATCATGCTCATCACGGTGCAAGGCACCACGCCCAGATTCTCCTCGATGGAAGTCCAGCACTGCACCGCGCTGATGGCTACTTCCGTCGCCGCCATCCACTGATCAACCACGGCGCCGAGTTTTGCCATCTTCATCAGGGCGGGCGCGGGGACTCCGCTTGAATCCACATATTTCTTGATCAGCGCCAGTTTGGCTTGCGCGGCATCGTCGTTGTCTTTCATGCGCTCGATGCGCCCCAGCACTTCGGAAAGATCGAGCGTCTCGATCGAAATGCCCTGCGCTTCAAGGATCTTCTCGCTGTAGCGGACCGTATTGAACGCCGTGGGACGCGCGCCGATCGCTCCCACGCGCAGATTGCGGAAGCCATTCACCACGCGACAGACCCCGGCGAACCATTGCAGGTCTTTGGCAAACTCGGGCGAGTCGGGGCTCTCGGTGTGCAGCGTGGTAATCGAGTACGGAATGCCGTACTGCCGCAGATTGTTGCAGGCCGACATCTTGCCGCAGAAGCTGTCGCGGCGGAACTTGATGGTCATCTTGTTGGGATCGTCGGGCGTGGCCTGGATCAGCACCGGTACATGCAGGTCGGCCAGGCGCAAGGCATCGGCAATCGCCCGCTCCTCCCCGAAGTTCGGCAGAGTCACGATCACGCCGTCGATGCGGTCGCGATTCTTTTTGAACAGGTCGGCGCAGCGCCGGGACTCTTCGCGGGTTTCGACCGCGCCGTAGTGGCTCTCTTCCGGAGTCAGCGCCACCACATCCATGCCGGCAGCGCTCAGCACCCGCAGCATTTCTTCCCGGCCGCTCTTGGCCAGATGATCCGGGAAAAAACCCCGGTTGCCTACGATCAGGCCCATCGTCATTTTTTTGGTCGTCATACCCTGCCTTTAGGAAATCGACTGCTTCAGGACTGCCGCCGCGGAGCGAATTTTATGCAATAGAGCAAACCGATAAGAAAAAGCACTCCGCCCCACCACACGTTGGCGTGCAAATTGAAAAGGACTACATCCGGATTTACCGGAGGATTGATCACCTGGTAGATTCCCGCGGCGCAAATCAACGCGCCATTCACCGCCAGCGAGATGCCAATAAAAAACCAGATTGAAATCATGTTGCGCGCCTCTCAAAACCACGGTTTACCGTAGCGCCGGCATCCTGCCCTCGGTGTGAGGGCGGGACGCCCTCACGACAGCCGCCGGGACGGCGGCGCTACTAAAATCTCACCTACCAGAAAATAATATTCAGCACAAAGAACACAACCACTACGACGCCGGCCCAGAAAAGCGGCCTCTGGTACAGGGGAACGTCCCCAATCTTTGGAATTTCGGTCTCACCGTACACCAGGCCGGCCAATTCGCTGTACGGCACCGGCTTCGTCGCCATGACTCACCACCACGGTGACCACGACGCACACAATGAACGACCACAGCGCCTGATACATGTCCTGGGCCAGGGCCTTGGCATGGGGCGAGAGCGCCACGTAACGCAGCGCGGTGGGATCGAGCTTGACCCAGGCCCACATGCCGATCGACGAAAGCGTTCCGCACAACAATCCCCAGAAGCCGCCCGCGCCGGTCGCCCGCTTCCACAGCATGCCCAGGATGACCGTGCCAAACAGCGGAGCGATAAAGAAGCTGAACAGCGCCTGCACGTAATCCATGATGCTGGCGAACTGCATCACCAGATATGCCGTGCCCACGCTGATCAGGACGCCGATCACCGTGGTCCAGCGGCCCATGTTTACGTAATGATGGTCGGTGCCTTTGCTGTTAATCAGCGGGCGGTAGATGTCGTAGGTCCAGACCGTGGTGAAGGCGCTTACGTTCCCCGCCATGCCTGACATGAAACCCGCAATCAGCGCGGTGATTCCGAGGCCGAGCAATCCGGGACCACAATAGCGGGCCAGCATGAGAGGAAGCACGTCGTTGTAGCTATGTTGACCGGTGGCCGCCGCAACCGACTCCGGCACCAGTTTCATCGGCAGCACGGCCAAGCCCAGAAGTCCGGGCAGGATCACGATGATCGGCACCAGCATCTTGAAACCGGCGCCGATAATGGGCGCCATTTCCGCGCTGCGAATGTCCTTGGCCGCGAGGATGCGCTGCACCACCAGAAAGTCCGTCGTCCAGTAGCCCATGGAGATGACGGCGCCGAGTCCAAACACGATGCCGGTCCAGTGGATGCCCATCGGGATTCGAAGTGAATGAGCCCAGACCGGACCAGAGATGGACGTACTGTTCCGACGATCGGGCCGCGATTTGCAGCTTGAGATTGGTCCAGCCGCCGGCTTCATACAATCCGAGAATCGGAATCAGCAGCGCGCCGGCCCAGATGAGAAAGAACTGCAGCACCTCGTTAAAGATGGCCGAGCGCAGCCCGCCCAGCGTGACATAAATCGCAACCGTGAGCGACGACACCCAGATGCTGAAATTGATGTCCCAGCCCAGCACGATTTGCATGACCTTGGCCATGGCAAACATGTTGACGCCGCTCATGAGCACGGTCATGAAGGCGAAAGAAATCGCCGACAAGGCGCGGCTGGGCTCGCCGAAACGCAACTTCAGATATCCCGGGACCGAGTGGGTTTTGGAAATGTAATAGAACGGCATCATGACCAGCGCCAGGAACAGCATCGCCGGAATGGCGCCGATCCAATACCAGTGGGTCGCCAGAATGCCGTACTGGTAGGCCGATCCCGCCCAGCCCATCAGTTCGAGCGCGCCCAGATTGGCGGAGAGAAAACTGAGGCCGGCCACCCAGGCCGTCATCTCGCGCCCGGCCATGAAGAAGTCTTCGCCGGTGTTCGCCCGCCCGCGCAGGTAGAAGCCGATGGCCAAAACCAGCGCGAAGTAGAAAGCAATGATGACGACATCGACTCTGGACAAATGCACAAGCTGCGTCACGGCGAACATCGCAAAAGCTGGCATCATTTCTTTTCCTTTGCCTGCCCGTAATACGCGTTGGATCCGTGCTTCCTCAGGTAGTGCTTGTCGTGCAACCCGCCGCCCGCGGGTTTCGCCGCAGGATCGATGTTGATGGTGAAATACGCCATTCGCGCCACCGCCTCCAGGATCGCCGCGTTATGCGCCGCCGCCGCCGGATCCGGGCCCCAGGCGAACGGACCGTGATTGGCTACCAGGACGGCCGGCACCGAGGCATAGCCCACCTTCTCAAAGGCTCGAACGATAACATGCCCGGTGTTTTTCTCATACTCGGTGGCAATCTCGCCCGCCGCCATCACTTCCGTGACCGGGACCGGCCCGTGAAAGTAGTCGGCGTGGGTGGTGCCGAAGCATGGAATCGGCCGCCGCGCCTGCGCCCACGAGGTGGCGTATTCGGAGTGGGTGTGAGCGACGCCGCCGATTTTCGGGAAGGCCCGATAGAGGACAAGATGAGTGGGTAGGTCGGAGGAGGGCCGTAAATCGCCTTCCACGATCTTGCCCTCGAGATCGGTGACCACCAGGTGCTCTGGTTTCATGGTCTCGTAGGGAACGCCGCTGGGTTTAATGACGACCAGGTTCTGGTCCCGGGAGATGCCGCTGGCGTTGCCGAAGGTAAAAAGAACCAATCCCCTTCGAACCAGCTCCAGGTTCGCTTCCAGCACCTCTTCCCTTAATCGAGGCAAAAGCATAATGAATAGTTAGCTGAGCCCGAGATGCATGTGCGTGCGGCGAGTAATCGTTTACTATTTGAAAAATTCAAAATAGTGTACGTAACCGGTTTTGTCAATCACGTTTATCGGTTCGATGGATCGGTTTTCATGGCATTTCCCGTAATCCCTTAATTCTGAGGACGACGAAGGCGGCCGGCACGGTCGTGCCGAGCCTTCCGGGAGCGCCTCGGCAAACGTTTCCTCACTCCTTGCCATCAGCTCATGACCGCTCTCAAAATCGCCCTTGGCCTGGGCCCTGATTTTCCGTCCTCAGCGAAAGCGAACGCACGAAGATAGCATGTTATGGCATTCCATTCCATTCATGCCCCGCTCTCCGATTCCCCCGCGCTCCCGGGCCTCCGGGATAACGTTTGCCGTGTTAAAATCCGAGGCGTCGCGAAACCACGCCTCAACCCTCATGGATATACGAGAAATCGCGAAACGGGCCAAGGTTTCAACCGCTACCGTCTCCCGCGCCATTAACCGGGTTCCCACCGTCAATCCGGCGCTGGCCAAGCGGGTCTGGAGCGTAGTCGAGGAACTGGGTTACTACCCGAATACCCAGGCGCGGGCGTTGGTCTCCGGGCGCAGCCGGATTTTTGGCCTCATCATCTCGGAAATCACCAACCCCTTCTTTCCGGAAATCGTCCAGGTATTCGAAACCATCGCGGTCCAGCACCGCTACGAAATTCTGCTCACTTCCACCGCAAATGACCCGAAACGAATGGAAAGCGCCGTCCGGCGCATGATCGAGCGCCGGGTGGAAGGCGTCGCCATCATGACCTTCGGTATGGAAGAGGTTTTGCTGGAAGACCTGAAGCTGAGGAAAGTGCCTCTGGTCTTTGTCGATGTCGGGCCACCCCGCCCCCGGGTCAGCAATATTCGGATCGACTATCTCAACGGAATCCGCCAGGCGGTGCAGCATCTGGCCGCTCTACGCCACGAGAAAATTGCATTCATTACCGGGCCCTCCCGGTTGAAGTCCGCGATGGCCCGGAAACAGGCATTCCTGCGCTCCATGCAGGAGATCGGCCTGGAGACCGACGCAGATCTGGTGGTCGAAGGCGACCACACCGTGGAAGGCGGCATGACGGCCTTTACCCGATTGCTGGCCGGACCGGTGCGGCCCACGGCGGTGCTGTGCTCGAACGACATGACCGCCATCGGGGTGATGCGCAAGAGCCACGACGCCGGCATCTCGATTCCCCGCGACCTCTCCGTCATTGGGTTTGACGACATCCGCCTGGCTCAGTTCATGCTGCCGCCGCTGACCTCGGTGCAGATGTCCCAGCCCGAACTGGCGCGACTTGCCTTCCATGCCCTGCTGGCCGAAGTCGAGCGCGAAACGCCGTCACCCAACGGAACCGACTACATGCTGAAGACGAACCTGGTGCTGCGCGAATCGACCGCTTTGATTTCAGCCGATTCGAAGCTGGCGGAGAAACGGCGTTGAACTCGGTTGCGAGCATAACGCTGGCTGCGCTGCCTTCGATTCCCTACTCGAGCGAGAGAGTCAGCTTGGTTACGGAAGCAGGCGGAAAACTGTAGGCCAGATCTCCCCGCTGGAAATCGAGCGCCTTGGTCTGAGGAGTCACAACCTCCCGCTGATCGAATGTGTTGTGCGCGTGCATATCTGAATTGGTCAGCGTCGTCGCCGTGCCCGATTTCAAACTCGCGCCGCGAATCCCGATCTTAGCCTCCGCGCGGCTCGCTCACATGCGGATTCACCACCGTCAGCACCAACTCCTTGTCATGCAGCGAAGCGGAGCCGTTCAGCCCCCAGAATGATGCGGGCTTCCCGTCGCGGTCATAGTTCACCGCGGGTGCAGAAAAGATCGTCCGCAAAGACTGTCCGCCCTGATGGGCGGCGTACATGCCAAAAACATGGCCGACCGGTGTGACGCAAAACTTGTCCTCGTGCGCCAGGTACAGACTGTTCAGGCAATTGATCAGCTGAGCGCAGTTGGCCATCGCCACCTTTTCCGGATGACGGTTAAAGGTGTCGAGGGTCAAGGCGCTGAACACTGCGTCGCGCAGGGTAGGCGTTTGTTCGAGAATGTCGCCGGGCGTGGCCTCGCTGCCGGGGCGGTACCACGGTCCCCATTCATCCACCACCAGCTTGATGGAATGTTCGCGGTCGAATTCTCCCATCACCTGCCAGTGCCCGTTGATCAGGGACTCCATGACGTCGCCCTGGCGCAGCAGTTCGTACCAGTCCAGGGTGTCGAACTTGAGCGCGTCGCCCTTGCCTTCGATCCAGCTTGGGGTGCGTCCCCGGCTCAGGTTCCAGGCGTAGTAGTGAAGCGCCAGGCCATAGATGGAACGGATGTCCCCGGGAGAATGGCGAACGATCTCTTCCAGAAAACCGCGCGTCCAATCCCAGTGGTCGTCACTGGGTCCGGAGGCGATGAACGACAATTTCTGTCCGTACTGCGGCACCCAGGCGGTGTATCTGCGGAATTCCACGGCATATTCCTGCGCCGTAAAATTTCCGCCGCAACCCCACGACTCGTTGCCCACGCCCCAGTAGCGCACGCCGAAAGGCTCGGAATATCCGGCTGCGGCGCGCATCTCCGCCAGCGTCGTGCTGCCTGCGGGCGAGTTGCAATATTCCACCCAGCGATAGAATTCCGCGGCTGGAAGGCTGCGCACATTCGCCGCCAGATAAGGCTGGCTTCCAATCAGCTTGCAGAACTGGACGAACTCATTGGTCCCGAATTGATTGGGGTCGTACTTGTGGCTGGCGGGACCTGCGGCGAGTTTCCTCCTGGGCCCAGAAGTTGGTCCGCCGGGGACGCTTGTCAGCCGGCCCGATGCCATCACGCCAGTCATAGCTGTCGGCGAAGCATCCGCCGGGATAGCGGATTACCGGCGCTTTGATCTTCCGCATCTCCTCGACCAACTCTTTGCGGATGCCGTTCAGGTTGGGGACTTTCGACTTCTCGCCCACCCAGACGCCGTCGTAGATCACGCCGCCCAGGTTTTCGGTGAAGTGTCCGTAGATGTTGGGCGAGATGGTTCCCAGAGGTTCTCCCAGCAGAACCTCGATCCGCGAGTCGTCCGCGCCGGCAGCGGTGGCGGCGAAGGGCGCAAGCCGGTTGAGCCAAACGTACCCTGCGCCGGCCACGCTGTTGCGGATGAACTCCCTGCGTCCA
Source organism: Terriglobia bacterium (assembly GCA_963734455.1). Classification (GTDB taxonomy): domain Bacteria; phylum Acidobacteriota; class Terriglobia; order Terriglobales; family Acidobacteriaceae; genus JAIQFF01. The sequence goes on along the minus strand of CAVTHC010000003.1, from coordinate 463,741 downwards.
ATCACTTCACGCTCCCCATTGAATAACGGCGTACGATCGGGCCGGCACTTCGAACTTCGCCCGTCCGCCCGTGATCGAAGGTTTGTCCAGGCTTCGCGGTGCCACTTTTTGCGGGTTCTCGAAGCTGTTGAAGGCTTTCAGATCGTCTCCCGTCAGAAGCACCGAAGACAGCGTTTTGGACGGCGCCTTATCTTGCCAATTGACTTCGACGGCGTGGGCCTTCGACAAATCCCGGTTAAGAACGAACAGGGAAACCTTGCCGTCCTCCGGGCTGAGCGTTCCAGCCACGTCCAGGTACGGAACCTGCCCCATTCCCGAAACTTCGTAAGTGGGAGACTCGACCAGCAGGTTGAGCACGGAACCGTGGGCGAATTGCAGCGCCCAGCTGTAGGGATAGTAGATCGTCTGCCGGAACAAGCCATTCGCGTTGGTCATGATGGGAGCGATCACATTGATCAACTGGGCCAGGCATCCGATCTTTACGCGGTCGGCATTGCGCATCAGCGTGTTGAGAATTCCGCCCACCACCAGGGCGTCTTCCAGGTTGTAGACCTCCTCCAGCAAATGGGGCGCTTCCTTGCCGTGGCCGTTCGTGGCATCTCCGCTGCGAGCCCGATACCAGACATTCCATTCGTCAAAAGAGAGCCAGAGTTTTTTGGCAGACCGCTTGTGCCCGCGCACCAGATCCACTACCGCCAGCGTTTCCGCGATCTGCTTTTCCATGCTGAGATTCATGGCCACGAACTTCGAACTGTCGTTGCCGGTTTCTTCGGCAGTGTTTCCGACATAGCGATGCAGGGAGAGCGCGTCAACGTACTCGTAGCATTGTTCCAGGACTTCGCGGTCCCATTCCAGGTAAGTAGGCATGAAGGGTCCGCTCGACCCGCAAGCGATGAGATTGAGCGAGGGATCGATGGCGCGCATCTGCCGGGCCGCATCCTGGGCCTTCATGCCGTACTCGGTGGCAGTCACGTGCCCGATCTGCCAGGGCCCGTCCATCTCATTTCCCAGGCACCAGTTCTTTACGTTGTAGGGCTCCGCCACGCCATGCTTGCGGCGCAGATCGCTCCATTTTGTGCCCTGCGCCACGTTGCAATATTCCACCAGGGCCGCCGCCTGCTCCGGGGTTCCCGTGCCCAGATTAAGGCCCATCAAGGGCTTGGTTCCGACCGCTTTGCACCAGGCCATGAACTCGTCGGTGCCAAACTGGTTGGTGTTCAGCGAATTCCACGCCTTGTCGAGCACCCGCGGACGATCCTGCCTGGGGCCAATCCCGTCGAGCCAGTTGTATCCCGAAACAAAATTTCCGCCGGGATAGCGGACGATGGGAACTCCCAGCTGCCGCACTTCGTCCATCACGTCCTTGCGGAAGCCGTTGGAATCCGACAGCTTCGAGCCGGGATCGTAAATGCCTTCGTAAATCGCGCGGCCCAGGTGCTCCAGAAACGAACCAAAGAGATTGCGATCGAGAGGGGCCACGGTGCGCCGCGTGTCGATGTAAATTTTCGCAACTTCGCTGGGATTCGAAGGCGGAGTCTGGGCAGAGAGGAAGCGGCCGAACGTTAGGTTTGCGGAGCCGGCGATGACGGCGGTAGAAGCTTGACGCAGGAAACGACGTCGATTGGCCGAAAACATTTGGCGATCTCCTGAGAGCGTTTACCAGCAGGCGGGAAAATAGTAAACGTTTGCTCGGCTGGCCGCTATCCTTTTCTTGTTGCCGGGCCGGGTGGCCCACCCTTGCGTTCTTTGCAAGGGTGGGATTCCACGGACTCCGATCCCTAGGGGCGCTTGCTGGATTCTGTCTCGCTACCTCGGTGACCCACCATTTCGCGGAAAACGCGAAAGGACGGAATCCTCTCGCGTTCCAAGAACGAAAGATCAGTTCGACGCCGAGGACGTCGAGCCCGATCCAGACGCAGGCGTGACCGTCTCCGCCGACACCGGTGCCGCCAGCGGACGGTAGCCATTGCGGGTCCGCACCCGACAGCCGCGGGCGCGGTCGCCCGCCAGTTTCACCGTGATCGCGCGCCATCCCCGGTTGGGATTGGCTTGCGGGTAGTAGCTCACCGAATACAGGTGAGCCAGGTCGTTGCGGATCGAAGCAAAGGCCCGCTGCTGCTGTTTCCAGGTCTTGGCAAAATACGCTTCGCCGCCGGTGGCAGCGCTCATGCGCTTGAACACGGTGCTCGAAACCGGTTCCAGCTTGGCTTCGCGGGTGCTGATCATGTAAATCGGGATGCCCTTCGATTGCGCCAGCTCGGCCACATCCTCGGGCGGCACCATGCTGAAGTTGTCGGGGCCGTTCGAGAAGACCACGATCACTTTCCTGCCGGTATTCTCGCCCGCGTCCCGGACCGTCATCAGCAAGGCGTTGTACAGGGCGGCATCATCCCCGGCCACGGTGGTGCGCACTCCGTGCAGCACCTGGGAGCGGTCCGCGGTCAGCGTCGTGGCCCGGGAAAGATCGCGGCTGTAGGAATAAAACGCCACCCGGTCCGGACCGTCGAGCGAGCGGACAAACTCGGCAATCGCATCCTGCGCGAACACAAATCCCCGGTACATGTAGTTGCTGGTATCGAACAGGATGAAAACGTTGGCGCCCGCCATCATGGAGCCCAGCTCGGACCCAAGTTCCGACGATTCCTGCGAAGCATCCCCGGAACCGCTCTTGCCCCGGATGCGGAGTTGGCCCGACGGGTCCGCGTCCGGCCCGTTGGACGTGACTTTCCGGGTGGGTTCGTTGCCTTCGCCGAAGGTGGCAATCTTTTGCGGAATGCCGTCCTCGGTGACCACGAAGTCCGAAGGACGCAGGCCGGTCACGTAGTTTCCCTTGCTGTCCATGACCGCCACATTCAACTGCACCATGTTGACTTCGACGTGAATCTTGGTTTCAGCTTCCTGGGCAGCCGCGGGAACGATGGATGCAACCCCCACCAGAACCAAGACAGCAAGAAAGAATTGTTTTGCCATATGTCTGATCACCCTGCCTGGGCCGTTCTCAGACGGCCCGGGAACTCTGATAAATTCTGTGCACCAGAAACCGTCACTGCACGGTCGTGCTCAACGCAACTTTGGGCAGCGCGTCGATCTTGCCGCGGCGGAACTCGTCTCCGGTTTCCCGCATGGCGCGCAGCATTGCCGGCCAGTCTTCGAAATCGGTGGCAAAAATCTTCTCCACCATCCGATGGGTCAGCTCCGGAACCAGCCGATTGAGCATGGCTGGCGAATAACCCAGTTCGTCCGCCAGTCGAGCCCAGTACAAATTGTTGGAATCCCAGGACTCGGCCAGCAGCCGGCTGGAGTAACCCATGAACGCCGGAAACGGCTTCACGTTCAGCAACTCTCGAGAATAACTTTGCGCCAGCGCCGGATGAGGCACCCCGAAATCCTCGGACAGCCGTTTCCAGCTGACTTCCGCGGGATACTGGGCGGAAAGATTCTCCAGTTCCTCGCCGGCCTTTCCCCAATGGGCGCTGGGCCCGGGAAACCTCTGGCGGAATTCTGCCGCCAGGTAGAAAGTCTCCCCCGGCAGGACGTGAGCCAGAGCTTGTTCCGGCGCTCCCGCCCGGAGCGCGTTCTCGATTTGCTCGGAGCGCTGCGGGGTCATGCGCTGCGAAAGAATATCCAGCACGGTCCGCCGCAAGGCTTCATCCCTGGCCGCGCTGTTCAGCAACTCTTCACCCGTTCGCTGGTAGAGAGTCACCGCGTGCAGCTCGTTTCGGGTCACGCCCCACCAGCGCGGCAGGGTCGCGCTGCTGATCAGGCCGGGCACCAACTCATGCCAGATCAAGGCCTGCACATTCTCGGGGACAATAAAATCCTGCTCAGCTTCCGCCAGAACGAAAGGCAGGTCCGCCAGAGAGCCCGCCAGGTGGGCGCCTCCGCCAGCCGGCAGGCCGGAACCGAATACGTGAGGCACACGCCAGGACTGTCCTCCTCCAATCGCCATCTCGCCCGAGAAGTCGTGCGAGCGCACGAACAGAGGATTGTTGAACAGGATCTGGGCGCCGGGCGGCGCGTAGTAGGCGTAATTCAAACCCACCAGCGTGTCTCGCAGAAACGGCACCACCAGCCCGCGCGCCTCCCCCAACTCCTTGCGGGAATTTGGGGACTTGATGATCTTGGCCAGGTCCGTCCGGGTCTGCAGGGAACTGTGGCGGGTGTTGTAGAACCCGGCTGCCCATTCGCTGCGTTCGCTGCTGGTGAACATGGGGCGGGGCATTTCAAACTCGCGCAGCTGTCCGGCCAGCGGAATCAGGGTGTCGCCCACGTCCTTGCCTTGCGCCATCTCGTTGAGTCCGTCGCCCAGGGCCAGCAGGGTATCGAGCGAAACCAGGCGCTGCCCCTCGAGCACCGAGCGCATCCTGTCGGCCAGTTCCTGCCGGACTCTTTGACCGTCCGGACTCGATTGATTGGGGCCTGCCAGCAGGGCGACCACTTCGTCCTGGGAAAGATTCGGCCGGCCCGCCGCGGACTGCCACAATTCCCGCACCGAGGCCCGCGCGGTGTCGAATAGTTGCGCCGAGGAGGATATGCCGCTGGCGAAGGGACGAATCACCGCCTGCCAGGATTCATTCAACCGGGCGCGCGGAATCTGTTCCTGGCGCGCCAGGATTTGCCACAGACCCACGTTTGACTGAAAAATACCGAGGGTGTTGGCCCGCAGCGTGATATTGGAAACCCGGTCGATGGCATCCGCAGTGGTCAGAAAATGGGCGATTGAATCATCGTTCAGCCCGGGAAATTCCGAAAAAATCAGGTACTGGCTGCCGTACCGGGAAAATTTCTCTGCCAGCAGGTGTACGGTCTGCGGACTCAGACGCTGGCCCGCCGGCCGTCCCATATCGATCGCGCTCAGCATCAGGTAGATGCGCAGCGGCCCGTCGTCGGAACTCTGCCGCGAGAAGGCGAACAACGCTTCCACCAGCTGATCGGGATCTTTCCAATGATTGGCGTGCCGGGCCCACTGGCGGACGATCTTGGAATCGGTCTTCTGGTGCAGAATCTGCTCCCACACTTCGAGATTGCCGGGAACCATGGCCTGACCCGAAGCATCCACTTGCAGGCGCGTCACCAGGAGCAGCAAGTCGGGGGCGGGCCGGAACACGGGACGGGCCGGGCCGGGCGAAGTATCTCGTCCCGCGCAGCGCCTCGTAAAAACGCGGCAAGCGGTGAGCGCTCCGTAAAATAGGCTTGCTGGGCCGGAGTCAGGCGCGCCAGCGTGTCGAAATAGGCGGCCAGCCAGCCGTCGTCCTTGGCCAGCAGGCGGGCCACGAATTCTTTTGGCGAATCCGGACTCGCGCCCGCCAGTTCCTTCCAGGCAGCTTCGGCTGCCGGCCCTCCGGGCACCACCATGCGTCCATTTCGAATGGAAATATGACTGCTGTAAAAGTCGAGAACGGAGGCGAACGGAAGCAGCGGGGATACGCCCGCAAATTGCCGCAAGCTGGCCGCGGTTTCAGCATCCATCCGGGACATGGCCCAATAGAGCCGGGCCAGCATCGGGTCGTCGAGCAAGGCGTCCAGCACGTCGCTTCCCGCCACGCGCTCGCCCGCCTGGGTCCAATCTTCAGCCGAGAACAGGAGCGGCACCTTGGAAGCCGCGAAGGGATACGCCAAAGCCTTGCCGCCTTGCAGGGTCTGTTCCAGTTCCGCCAGCGGAAACCCGGAATCGATGGTCAGAAAGGCGCGCTCCGGATCGGCGGTTTCGAGGGCCGCGCCTTTTCCGCAAGGTTGTCGAAGCCGGTATCCCAGGATGTCCAACAGCGGTCCCGCCTGGTCGCAATTGGCGACTCGAATGACTCCTTCCGGTCCAGCCAGGGCCTGCAGTTGCCTGGCCTGCCCCACATAGCGTTTCAGCAAAATCAGGAACTCCGTGGGTGTGCCCGTCCTGTCCTTGCGCCCCTGATAACCTTCGACCGCGATGTTCCGCGATAGAAGCGGCAACACTTCCTCCAGCGAAATCTTCTGACTGATGCCGGCCATGCGCAGAAATGAACGCAGTGGTCCGGGGATGGAAACGCTGGCCGTCATCGTCCCCGGTTGTGGAACCTCGGGCGCCTGGGCGCTGGCGGAAGTATCGGATGCTGTGCCGGACCACGCCCGGAGCCCGGCGCTGTAAACGTTTGCGCACAGGAGCAGGGAAATAGAGAGAGAAGCCTTCAGCAGGAGGCAAGGAGATTTCACGGCTGGCCCTTCCTTACAAGTCGTACGAATGACTCGATACCAAATAGCAGGGTGCCAGGGACTGAAGGGATGTTCTCTAGCGAGTGACGTCAGGTATCTGACCCGGGCCCGAGTTGCCGTCACCGCGCCGGAATCGAACTAAGCCCGTTTTTCTGTGTTCCGCCCCCGGAGCCTAGATTTTGTGCCTGCCAAGATAGATCATCTTGCCTGCGCTGCCAACCCCTTTTTCGTTTTTTTGTGGGCCCGCCGTCCCGAAACCGTCGCCGGGCCGGAAATGGCGTGGATTGGGCGGTTTGGAGCCGTATCCCACGACGGTCACGCTTCCGGAGTTCGCCCCGGCGCCGGCCTCGCTGTGGAATTCCGGGAACTTCAATCACCAAATAAATGGAGGACGGGCGTCCCGCCCGTCTCGCTTGGCGGAGGCAAAGATTTAAAGATAAAGATGATAAAAATCAAAGACGGGCGGGACGCCCGTCCTCCATCAAGACCGCTGGAAGCTGGCCACCGCTGCTTGCAATCCCTTTTCGTAGTTGTCGATCAGCTTGTCCCAGGTGGCATTGGCTTCGGAGTCGATCAGCTTGCGGGCGGGGTCCGCATCAAACCAGGCCAGCGACTGGCGAATTCCCTGGGCGAAGCGCGTGGTGGCCACGTAATCCGGGACAAAGCGCTTGATCTTGCGATTATCGAACACCACGCTTACCGCTTTGTCGCCGATCAATGTGCCTTCCATTTGGGGCAAACACGCCACCATGAAATCGGATGGAATATGCACGATCCGCGGTTCCACGCCGACGGCCGTTCCCACTATGCGATAGAGCTGGTTCCAGCTCAACACTTCATCGGTGGTGATGTGAAAGGCATGGCCGATCGACTGTTCGTGACCCAGCAACCCCACAAAGCCTTTGGCAAAATCGCTGTCGTGAGTGATCACCCAGGGCGACGAGCCGTCTCCCGGAACGATTACCTTCTTGCCTTTGATCATCCGGTCCACGACCGTGTAGGAACGCTCCCAGCTATTGATGACCAGCGGGATTAAGTTCTCGCCATAGGTAAGCGACGGGCGGACGATCGTAATGGGGAATCCCTCGTCCCGATATGCCTGGAGCAGCCGCTCCTCGCAGGCAATTTTGTTTCTGGAATAGTCCCAGTGCGGGTTGGCCAGCGGCGTCGACTCGGTAATCAGGTAGTCGGTGGCAGGTTTCTGATACGCGCTGGCGGAGCTGATGAAGATGTATTGCCGGGTGTGGCCGCGGAATAATTCAAGATCGCGCTCGATGTCCGCCGGAGTAAATGCGATCCAGTTCACCACCACGTCGAACCGCCGCCCCTGCAGCGCTCGCGCCACCGCGGGCGGATCGTTGATATCCGCATGGAGAGTTTCCGCGCCCGCAGTCCAGTCGGCCGCATGTTTTCCTCGACGCAGCAGGGTGAGCTGGATGCCGCGTTGCAGAGCCAGGCGAGTGCAGGCGCTGCTGACGATTCCAGTGCCGCCAATAAAGAGTACGTTCATGCGCCCGCCATTTTAATGGAGGACGGGCGTCACGCCCGTCTTGCCGAGACCATGCCACCGCAAGACGGGCGTGACGCCCGTCCTCCATTACTACTGTTTACCAGCGATGCCCGACCAGCGGCCGGATCTTCTCATCGTAGATCCGCCGCACTGCGGCCATCGCCTCCGGCGTAAGCGCCGGAAGCTCGGACGCGCCGCAGTTATCCGCCACCTGCTCCGCCCGCTTGCCGCCCGGGATGGCGCAGGTGACCGCATCGAACATCAAGATCCAGCGCAACGCGAACTGGCTCATCGAGACCCCGGCCGGCAGCAATTGCCGAATTTCTTCCACCGCCGCCAGCCCCACTTCGTAATCCACTCCGGAAAACGTCTCGCCCACATCGAAAGCTTTCCCCTGGCGATTGAAGTTGCGGTGGTCGTCGGCAGCGAACCTGGAGTCGGGCTTCAGCTTGCCGGTCAGCAGCCCGCTGGCCAGCGGCACCCGCGCCAGAATGCCGACGCGTTTCTCTTTGGCTCGGGCGAAGAAGACTTCAGCGGGACGCTGCCGGAAACAGTTGAAGATGATCTGCACCGTCTGCACGTTGGGAAACTCAACCGCCTTCAGGGCCTCCTCTATTTTCTCGACGCTGACTCCGTAATATCGGATTTTCCCGGCGGCGACCAGATCGTCGAGCATCCCAAAGACCTCGGGGCGTGAATAGAGCTCGGTCGGAGGACCGTGCAACTGGACCAGATCAAGCCGGTCGGTGGAAAGATTGCGCAGGCTGTCGTCGATCCACGCCGCGAGGTTCTGGCGGGTGTAACCCTCCACGGTTTGGCGCGGCAGCCGCCGGCCCGCCTTGGTGGCAACAATGATCTCCTCTTTTCGTTCCTTTTTAAGCCGCGCGATCAGGCGCTCGCTGCGGCCGCCTCCGTAGACATCGGCGGTGTCGATGAAATTAACTCCGCAGTCGATCGCCTTGTGCAGGGCCGCCATCGATTCTTCATCCGACACCTGGCCCCATGAACCGCCAATCGCCCAGGCGCCAAAACTGATTTCAGAAACTTTCCATCCCGTACGACCAAGTGCCCGGTGGCGCATGCTTTCTTTCTCTCCCAGGATTTTTAACCAGCCGAATTAATGTAAATCCTGTAACCGTAATCCATCCATCTTAATGGAGGACGGGCGTCCTCGCCCGTCAGGCAATGACCCGTGCGCGACGGGCGGGACGCCCGTCTTCCACATGCGTATCCGCTGCGCACCAGCCAGTGCTAGGATACGGCGTCATGAAATTATCTTTGAAATTGCGGCTCTATTTCATTCTCTGGCCAGGCCTCGCGCTGCTGTTCTCCGCCGGTTCGAGCGCCCAGACCGCGCCGGTCTTCCGCCTCGATGGCGGCAACTCAACTTATGCTTTCGGAGTCAACGAACGCGGCGAGTTGCAGACGCTTTACTGGGGTGGACGCGTCGGGCCGCACGATAGCATTCCTCCCGCACACTCGCTTCCCGAGTGGGCTTCGTTCGATTCGCCCTACACCACCACACCCCAGGAATACGCCGGCTGGGGGGCGGGATTGTACACCGAGCCCGCTCTCAAAGTCAGTTTTGCCGACGGCAATCGCGACCTGGTGCTTCATTTCGTGAAAGCCACGCCCAACGATTCTCATACAGTTGAAGTGCAGCTCAAGGACATTTCCCGCGAGATCTACGTAACCCTGCGCTACTCCATGGATCCCGAGAGCGGCATTCTGGCGCGTTCCGCCAGTATTGAAAACCGGGAGAAGCAGCCGGTCATGATCGAGCAAGCCGCCGCCGCGCAGTGGACCCTGCCACCCGCCCGTTACACGCTGAGCTATTTGACCGGCCGTTGGGCCGGCGAGTGGACGCTGAATCAGGAACTGATTCAGGGCGGAGCGCGCGTCATTGAAAGCCGCCGGGGAACCACCAGCCATCAGGCGAATCCATGGTTTGCCATTTCCCGCGACAGCGGCCAGGACACCTCCAGGCCCGCTCTCGCCGACGAAGAGCATGGCGAAGTCTGGTTTGGCGCGCTGGCCTGGTCGGGATCGTGGCGCATCACGGTCGAACGCAGCCAGCTTGATGCCGTGCGCGTGACCGGCGGCTTCAATCCTTTCGATTTCGGCTACAAACTGAAACCCGGCCAGCATCTGGAGACCCCGGTCTTTTACGGCGGCTATTCCGATCACGGCCTGGGCGGCGCTTCGCGCTTGCTGCACCACTTTGAAATCGCCCGGATTCTGCCCCAGGCGCCCGACCCCAAGCCGCGTCCAGTCATTTACAACTCCTGGGAAGCGACGGAATTCAAAGTCGATGAGGCCGGACAGATGGCGCTGGCGGAAAAAGCCGCGTCCATCGGGGTGGACCGCTTTGTCATGGACGACGGCTGGTTTGGCCAGCGCAAAACCGATCATGCCGGATTGGGCGACTGGTACGTGAATCCGGAAAAGTTTCCTCACGGCCTGAAGCCGCTGATCGACAAGGTTCACTCCCTCAACATGGATTTCGGATTGTGGGTCGAGCCTGAAATGGTCAACCCGGATTCCGACCTTTACCGCAAGCACCCCGATTGGGTCCTGAACTTTCCCGGACGTCCTCGTTCCGAATCGCGCACCCAGCTGGTGCTCAACCTGGCCCGTCCCGATGTACGCGACTACGTCGAGGGTTTTCTCGACAAGCTGCTCACCGAAAACGATATTGCCTTTCTCAAGTGGGACTACAACCGCAACTGGTCGGAGCCGGGATGGGATCAGGTCCCAATCGACGAGCAGCGCGGGGTGTACGTTGAGTTCATCCGCAATCTTTATTCGATCCTTGCCGACTTGCGCAAAAAGCATCCCCGGATCGAAATCGAAAGCTGTTCGGGCGGCGGCGGGCGCGTCGATCTCGGCATCCTGCGCTACACCGACGAAGTCTGGCCCTCGGACAACACCGATCCCTTTGACCGGCTGGCCATGCAGGACGGTTTCAGCTATGCCTACACCCCGCAGATCATGATGGCGTGGGTGACCGACTCGCCACACTGGTTCAACTTCCGCTCCACCTCGCTCACCTATCGCATGCTGAGTTCGATGCAGGGTTCGTTGGGTATCGGCGCCAATCTGAATCATTGGACGCCTGAAGACTTTGCCACCGCCAAGCGCCTGATCGCCGCTTATCACGCAGTGCAGCGAACCATCGTGCGCGGCGACCTCTACCGGCTGATCAGCCCGCGCAACGGCAGTCAGATGTCCGCAACCGAAACGGTTTCGAGCGACAAGAACCAGGCAGTTGTCTTCGCCTTCGCCAACGCCACCCGGCAAGGCCGCGGCTTTCCCCTTGCTGCAACTCGAGGGTCTCGATCCGGATGCCGAATACAAACTGGGCTGGATCGAAGGCAAGGCCGTGCCGGAAACTCCAACCAGCGCTTCAGGCGCGTGGTGGATGCGCCACGGTCTGCAGCTGGATTTGCGCGGAGACTACCAGGCAGCTGCGTTCCAGCTGGATCGCAAACGCTGATCTGGTAATTTTTCCTAAGAGCGCCACGGAATTTTGCGGATTATCACGGATCGGTCTTTGAAGACTGCTCCCAGGGCATTCAGATTGTCCAAACCTCGAGTAGTCTCCTCTCCGCCTTTCGCCTTCCAGCAGTTTTTTGAATTGTCCGCATCAGATTTTTGAGTTTAGTGAAACCGTCCTGAAGGGATACAAAGTCTCCCAGATCAATTTTCCCAGCTTGTGAATCGTTTCAATAGTGCCGGGCTGGCTTTCAATCCGCCTCCGCACAAACCGCACTTTCCAGGAGGTTCTCCCATGCCGGAATCGAATATCGGCTTTTATGGCCACGTGAAGCAGTACCACAATCTGAAGGCTGAAATTGATCAGGCCATCCTCGAGGTGCTGGAGAGCGGCAGCTATGTGCTGGGCCCGCAACTGGTCAAATTCGAGGAAGAACTGGCGCGCTACCTGAACACGAAAGAAACCGTGGGCGTAAACTCCGGCACCGACGCGCTGTGGCTGGTGTTTCTGGCGCTCGGCCTCGGCCCGGGCGACGAGATCATCACCACCTCCAACACGTTTTTCGCCACCGCGGAAGCCATCTGGCTGGCCGGCGCTACTCCGGTGTTCGTGGATTCCGATCCCCGCACCCGCAATATCGATGTAAGCAAAATCGAAGCCGCCATCACCCCGAAGACCCGCGCCATCGTGCCGGTGCATCTGTACGGCCTCACCGCCGACATGCCGGCGATCGCGCGGATCGCCAGGGCGCACAACTTATTCGTGGTGGAAGATTGCGCCCAGGGCATCGGGGCCCGCGGCGACACCTTTGCCATCGGAGAACTCAGCGATGCTGTCTGCCTGAGTTTCATCATCCAGAAAAACCTGGGTTGCTTTGGGGATGGCGGCGCCGTGGCCACCAACCACAAAGACCTTGCCGCCGAGATCCGCAAGCTGCGCAATCATGGCTCGGTGAAACGCTCCCATCACAGCATCGGCTATAACAGCCGCCTGGACGATCTTCACGCCGCGGTCTTGCGGGTCAAGCTGAAGCGCGTGGACGAATGGAGCCAGCGCCGCCGGGAGATTGCCAGCCTCTACGACGAAGGCCTGGCGGACGCGGCGATGACTCTTCCCTTCACCCCTCCCGGCTACCAGCACGTCTATCATCTATATGTCATCGACAGCGACGACCGCGACGGATTGCAAGCTTACCTGCAGTCGAAAGGGATTACCGCGCTCACTCACTACCCGATCGCCATCCATCAGCAGGAAGGCTTTCCTTGGGGACGTCCCGCCCGGCTCGCCTCGCTGCCGGTCACGGAGAAGTCCGCCGCCAGCGTTTTATCGCTGCCCATGTATCCCGAACTCACCAACCAGGAAGTGGAACGCGTCATCGAAGAAGTGATGCGCTGGTCCGCCAGCCGCGAGGCGCTAAGCCGCCAGGCAGTCTAGATTGGAATGTGTGGGGCGGACACTCTTGTCCGCCGCCTTTGACTTTGATGTTGATTTTCGCAGCCCACTCAAAATCAAAGTCAAAAACGGCGGGCGAGGGCGCCCGCCCCACACGGACAGTTCAAAAACTCTGCGCGTCATTTACAATTCTAGATTGAAACTCATGATGCCACGACTTGCGGCCCTGATCGCAGCCGGCGCCATGGCGCTCGCCAGCACGACCCCGTCGGATAAACCTATGGATTTTGGACCGAATAATCCGTTCTATGCAGCCAGCAGCTTGCCCTTTCACGCCCCGCCCTTCGACCAGATTAAGGACAGCGATTACCAGCCCGCGATTGACGCGGGCATGGCGGAGCAGCGCCGGGAAATCCGGGCGATTGCGGACAATCCAGCTCCGCCCACTTTCGAGAATACCCTGGTCGCCCTGGAAAAAACCGGCCAGCTGTTCAACCGCGTGATGGGCGCGTTCAACGGCGTCACCGGCGCGAACCTGAATCCCGAACTGCAAAAAGTGCAGGACTTCGAAGCCCCCCGGCTGGCCGCGCATTCGGACGCCATCTATCTCGACTCCAAATTGTTTCAGCGCGTCGCGGCCATCTACAAAGAACGCGATTCCTTGCACCTCGATGCGGAATCCCTGCGCCTGGTCGACTTCTACTACAAGAAATTTGTGCACTCCGGGGCCAACCAGTCCGATGCCGACAAGGCCGAGCTGAAAAAGCTCAACGAAGAGGAATCGACCCTGAGCAATGCCTTCACCACCAAACTGCTGGCCGCCACCAAGGATGCAGCCTACGTAACCCAGGACAAAAACGCTCTCGCGGGATTGCGCGAAGCGCAAATCGCAGCCGCCGCCCTGGCCGCGAAAGAGCGCAAAGTTGAAGGCTATGTTCTGCCGCTGCAGAACACCACGCAACAACCTGACCTCGATTCGCTCAGCCGGCGTTCCACCCGGCAGACTCTCTTTGAGAACTCCTGGAACCGCGCCGAGAGGGGAGGGCCGAACGACACCCGCGCGATCGTCTCTCGGCTGGCACAGCTGCGCTCTCAGAAAGCCAAGCTCTTGGGCTTCCCGAATTACGCAGCCTGGAAGCTGGAAGACCAGATGGCGAAAACTCCGGAGGCGGCGCAGAAGTTCATGGATGCGCTGGTGGCGGGAGCATCCGCGCGCGCAATCCGCGAAGCCAGGGACATCCAGGCCGTCATTAATTCGCAAAACGGCGGCGGCCAGAAAGCGGGCTTTAAACTCGAACCTTGGGACTGGAACTTCTACGCCGAGCAGGTTCGCAAAGCCAAGTACGACATGGACGAAGCGCAGATCAAGCCCTATTTCGAGCTCAACAACGTGCTCGAGAACGGCGTGTTCCATGCCGCCGGCCAGCTCTACGGGCTCACCTTCAAGGAGCGCAAGGACATTCCGGTCTACAACCCGGACGTGCGCGTGTTCGAAGTGTTCGACGCTGACGACCGTCCCCTGGCGCTTTTTTACGGCGATTACTTCAAACGCGACAACAAAAATGGCGGCGCCTGGATGAGCACGTTTGTTGACCAGTCCAAACTATTGGGCACGCTGCCGGTGGTCTATAACGTCTGCAACTTCAGCAAGCCCGCGCCCGGCGAGCCTGCTCTTCTCAGCTTCCGCGATGTGACCACCATGTTCCACGAATTCGGTCACGCCCTGCATGGCATGCTCGCGGACAGCGAATATCCCATTCTTTCCGGGACCGCGGTGCCCCGCGACTTCGTCGAGTTCCCTTCCCAGTTCAACGAGCATTGGGCGACCTATCCCACGGTGTTCGCTCACTACGCGAAACACTACAAGACAGGCGCGGCCATGCCCGCGGAACTCGCCGCCAAGATCAAGAAAGCTGAAACCTTCAATCAGGGCTACGCCCTGACCGAGGTGCTGGCGGCGGCCGAACTCGATATGCAATGGCACACGCTTCCCGCCGGCACGCCGCTGCAGACCCCGGACAGTTTTGAAACCGAGGCCTTGAAGAAGACGCACCTGGCGCTCAGCGCCGTGCCGCCCCGTTACCGCTCAACTTATTTCGCTCACATCTGGGGTGGCGACTACGGCGCCGGCTACTACGCCTATCTGTGGGCCGAGATGCTGGACGATGACGCCTTCCAGTGGTTCGAAGATCACGGCGGCTTGACCCGGGCCAATGGCGATCGTTTCCGCCGGATGGTGCTGTCTCGGGGCAACACGGAAGACCTGGCCAACCTGTACAAAGGCTGGCTGGGAGCCGAGCCCAGCATCGAACCCATGCTGAAATACCGCGGTATTGCGGAGCCCGTCTCAAAGTAAAGGTCAGTAAATGTGGGCGCGAGCGCCCACATCCTACTTCAGAAATTTTCCCTGCTCGAGTTCCTGAAACGCCTGCCGCAGCTGCTCCTGCGTGTTCATCACGATGGGGCCGTACCAGGCCACTGGCTCTTCCAGCGGCTTGCCCGACACCAGAAGAAAACGGATGCCATCGTCTCCGGCCTGCACCGTGACTTCGTCACCGCGGTCGAAGAGGATGAGCGACCGGTTGTCCGCCTCAACCGGAGGATTGGTGTCCGACCATTTGATGGCCTCCGTCGGCACCGTCAGCGGACCGGACGCGTTACAGAATTTCCCTCCTCCGGCGAACACATAGGCGAACGCGTGGCGACTGGTTTCAACCGGAAGCGTCTTCCTCCTGCCCGGAGATACCGAGACATCGATATACGTGGGGTCAGTGGCAATTCCTTCCACCGGACCGGTCTTCCCCCAGAACGTTCCGCAAACCACGCGCACGTGGGTGCCGTCGTCGTCTTTGATCTCCGGGATTTCCGGCGCCTTTATTTCCTGGTAGCGCGGCGCCGTCATCTTCTGTGCGGCCGGCAGATTGGCCCACAACTGGAAGCCGTGCATTCGGCCCGCCTGGTCGCCCTTGGGCATCTCCTGGTGGATGATGCCGCTGCCGGCGGTCATCCACTGCACGTCGCCCGACGCGATGGCGCCGCGGTTGCCCATGCTGTCGCCATGCTCAACCGTTCCCGCCAGCACGTAGGTGATGGTCTCGATCCCGCGGTGGGGATGCCAGGGAAAGCCCGCCAGATAGTCTTCAGGAACGTCATTGCGAAAGTCGTCCAGCAGAAGGAAGGGATCGAAGTCGGAGGTGTTGCCGAAGCCGAACGCGCGCCGTAGATGCACGCCCGCGCCTTCGAGAGTCGGTTTGGCCTTCACCAAACGTTTAACGGGTCGAATGGACATGATTTTCTCCGGGACTCAGAGTCTGCCGCGCATGTCTGGTCAATTTTGACCAGTCCTCAAACGCTCTGCCGTTCGATACTGGGGATAGCTAAATTCTACCAGCGGTCTGATTGTCGGATTGCGTGTTCGTTGTCGGATTGCAGAATTATTTCGAATTGACGGATTTTAATTCGAAACATTCGACAATCTCATAATCCGCCAATCCTCCACCACCCGTTAATCAGCAGAACTCACGACTTAGGAATTAATGTCGCTGCCAAAGACAATACTTTCCCGAGGGATGTTGGAAGTCATCTCGCCCCGCCGCGTGGCCCCGCCCGAGATGGCGGTCGTCCGCCCACGATGGCATGCCCAGCCCTCGATGCCCAGTCGAATTGCGGTCATCGGCAATTACCTTCCGCGCCATTGCGGAATCGCCACCTTCACCACCGACCTGTGCGAAGCCATCTCCGCGGAATATGGCACTGCCCGGCTGCTGGCGCTGCCGGTGAACGACACGGAACAAGGATACGACTATCCCGCGCGAGTGCGATGGTCGCTGGCGCAGGATGACGTAGCCTCGTATCAGGAGGCCGCGGAATTCCTGAACTTCCACAATATCGATATGGTCTGTCTGCAGCACGAGTATGGAATCTTCGGCGGTCCGGCCGGAAGCCATATCCTGCATCTGCTGCGCGGTTTGAAGATGCCGGTGGTGACCACGCTGCACACCGTTCTGCGCGAGCCCAATCCCGACCAGCTCAGCGTCATGAAAGAGATTGCGGAGCTCTCCGACCGCCTCATTGTCATGAGCCAGCTCTCGTCACAGTTTTTGCAGGAAATCTTCAAGGTGCCGGGCAGCAAGATCGACATGGTTCCGCACGGCGTTCCCGACCTGCCCTTTCTCGATCCCAATTTCTATAAGGACCGTTTCGGCGTGGAAGGCAAAGCGGTGCTGCTCACCTTCGGCCTGCTCTCGCCCAACAAGGGCATTGAAAACGTAATTCAGGCCATGCCGCAGATCCTGGCGAAACACGAAAACGTGGTGTACCTGGTGGCGGGTGCGACCCATCCTCACATCCTGCGCCGCGAGGGCGACAAGTATCGCGCCAGCCTGCAGGCCCTGGCGAAGGAAATGGGAGTGGAATCGCAGGTGATCTTCCACGACCGCTTTGTCAGCCCGGAGGAAATGGCGGAGTTCATCGGCGCCGCCGACATCTACATCACTCCCTACCGCCACGAAGCCCAGGTGGTTTCCGGAACCCTGGCCTATGCCCTGGGAGCGGGCAAAGCGATCATCTCCACTCCTTACTGGCACGCCATTGAGTTGCTGGACGACGGTCGGGGCGCCCTGGTTCCCTTTCAGGACCCTGACGCCATCGCGCAAAAGACCATCGAACTTCTGACCACGCCGGCGCTGCGTCATGCCATGCGCAAACGCGCCTACCTGTTCGGACGCGATATGGTCTGGAAAAAAGCGGCGCAGGGTTACATGGGGAGTTTTGCCCGGGTGCGCAGCGACCGCATGGAGAATCCCCGGGTCCAGTTCTCCGCCCGCGCGACCGGGAAATCGCTGAACCTGCTGCCCGCACTGAAACTCGATCATGTGAATGCGCTGACCGATGACACCGGCATGCTGCAGCACGCGATCTTTACCATCCCCAACCGGGCCGAGGGATACACCACCGACGACAACGCGCGCGCCCTCATCTTTACCGTGCTGATGAATCAGCTGGCCGGCGAGGAAACCGCCATGTCCGCGGCCGCCGAAGCCGCCAATCCCGATTGGGCATTCCGCTACCTGGCATTTCTCGAACACGCTTTCAATCCCAAGAACAAAAGGTTCCGAAACTTTCTCGGCTACGACCATCGCTGGCTGGAAGAGCAGGGATCGGAAGATTCTCACGGCCGCGCCCTGTGGGCTCTGGGAACCGTCCTGGGCCGGTCGGCGAATTCAGGATTGCGGGGCGCTGCCGGGCGTTTGTTCGAGTACTCGCTGCCCGCCGTGGTCGAGTTCCACAGCCCGCGGGCCTGCGCCTACGCCGTGCTCGGAATTGAGGAATACCTCCATTCGTACCCTGGAGACCGCGACGCCCAGCGCGTACGATTCGCGTTGGCTCAAAGGCTGCTCGCTATGTATGAGTCGATCCACCGTCCGGACTGGAAGTGGTTTGAAAATGTGGTGGCGTACGGGAACGCCAGGCTGCCCCAGGCCATGTTGCTGGTGGGATCGGCTTGCGGCAACGAACCCATGCTTTCCGCCGGCCTCGATTCCCTGGAATGGCTGATGGCAACGCAGCGTTGCCCGGCCCAGCGGACACTTTGTGCCCATCGGCTCGCAAGGCTTTTATCCGCCAGGGTGGAGAACAGGCCCGCTTCGATCAACAGCCGGTGGAAGCCGCCGGCGCGGTGTCGGCTTGTTTACAGGCTTACCGCGTGACCGCCGACAATCGTTGGCGCACGGCGGCATGGTCGGCGTTCAACTGGTTCCTCGGCGACAACGATCTCCAGCTTCCTCTCTATGATTCCGCCACCGGCGGTTGCCGGGACGGTCTCCATCCCGAACGCGCCAATCAGAATCAGGGAGCAGAATCCACGCTCTCGTTCCTGATGGCGCTGCTCGAAATGCGCTCTCTACAACACTCTTGAAAAATCGCCGGAAAGACTGGAAGACCCTTCATGACCGCCCCTGAAACCACGCTGGTGAACGTCGAAAGCAATCACTATCCGCCGCTGCTTCTGCGTCACCCGGGCAACCCGATCCTGACGCGCAAGCATTGGCCGTATTCCATCAACAGCGTGTTCAACGCCGGCGCAACCTTGCTGCAGGACGGAACCACCCTGCTGCTGTGCCGCATCGAAGACCGGCGCGGCCTGTCGCATCTGTGCGCCGCCCGCTCGCGCAACGGCGTCGATGACTGGCAGATTGACCGCGAACCGACGCTGATGCCCAGCCCCAAGGAGTATCCCGAGGAAATCTGGGGCATCGAAGACCCGCGCATCACCTTCGTGCCCGAGCTGCAGCAATACGTGGTCACCTACACTTCCTACTCGCGCGGCGGGCCCGGCGTGTCGCTGGCCCTGACCAAGGACTTCCGCAGCTTCGAGCGCTACGGCGTCATCATGCCGCCGGATGACAAAGACTCCGCGCTCCTGCCGCGGAGAATCAATGGATACTGGGCGCTCATTCACCGCCCCATGACGCCGCTCGGGGCGCACATGTGGATTTCCTACTCTCCCGACCTGCGCCACTGGGGCAGGCACCGGCTGATGCTCGAAGCCCGGCGCGGCGCCTGGTGGGACGCCAACAAGATTGGTCTCTCCCCGCCGCCCATCGAGACTTCCCGAGGCTGGCTGGTGCTCTACCACGGCGTGCGGCACACGCCTTCCGGCTGTCTCTATCGCCTGGGCCTGGCCCTGTTCGATCTGGAGAATCCGGAAAAGTGCCTGCTGCGAGGCGACTCGTGGATCTTTGGGCCGGAGGCGGACTACGAGCGCAACGGCGATGTCAATGACGTGGTGTTCCCCTGCGGATACACCATGAATCCCGACGGCGACACCGTGAATATTTACTACGGCGCCGCCGATTGCTCGATTGCCCTGGCTCGGGCCAGCGTGCGGGCTCTGCTGGAGTGGCTCGACGCCAACGGAAGCTGCGACCGCCGGCGATCGCAGGACGTATGAACCCGCTGCTGTGGGTTTTCGAGTTTGTCTTCCGCTGCCGCCACCGCCAGCTCAGCCGCGTATTCACCATCAAGGGCAGAACCTACCAGGTCTGCTTCAAGTGCGGACGGGAGTTCGAGCGTTCCGAAGCTCCCGTCATTTGATGCGTTACCGGAAAGCACGACCCAATCTGCGTATGAGGGCGTCATGCTGAACCTGCGAAGCATCTGGCGTGGAGCTCACAGGAAAGAAAGCGGCGATCGGGCCGCTGCGCGCAAGATCCTTCGGGACTGAAGTCCCTCAGGATGACGCCACTTCGAGATTGCATTTCAAATTCGGCCACCAGCCGCATGTGAGCTATCTTGCTCAGACACTAAAGTCCTCGTCTGTCATTCTCTATTCTGCTGAATGTGTAAAGAGAGCAACAACCCTAAATTCGTTGCTCTCACAGCTTAGTTGCGGCGGGTTAGGTCCCAGCCAATTCAAGTCGAAGTCAGCGCATCCAGCAATTTGACATTCTTCGCCCACGTGGTGCCGCGGAACTCCGCGACAACGGGTTTTCGACCCTGGCCTTTCAGACCTGGAACTCTCGAAAACAGGAACGGGTCAACACCTCGGGACGAGAGGAGTGTCGGTCGCGCAACAAGAAAGGTCAAAGTCATGCCTTTAATTCAACTCCTGGAAGTTCTCATTGTGGTAGGCGTTCTGCTGTGGCTGGTAAACCGTTTCATTCCCATGCAGTCATCCATCAAGTCGATTCTGAATGGCGTGGTGGTCATCGCCGTGGTCCTGTGGCTGCTGAACGTCTTTGGGCTATTTCACTCGCTTTCGCATATCCGCGTTGGGAAGGGATAAGCGCATTGTGAGCGCTTCCTAATCGCCAGGCGATGCTCCCAAGGTCGAGACTAGAGCACTAGAGCAACAGCACGGCAGACATCTGCATCAAGGAGAACACTTTGAAAACCAAGCTTTTGTTAATCGCCGGAATCAGCCTCAGTTTGAGCGCGTTCGCGCAATCCAATTCTCAAGTCGTCGAACCCATGGAGCATACCCCGACGTTCCGGGTCACCGTAGTCAGCCGCAGCGTGCAGGCGGTCAACTACAAGCATCGCGGCGGGGCCACCAAGATGGATTTCGCCGGCACCGACTTGATGCCCGCGGCCCGCGGCCAAGCCAAAGTGGAGAGCAAGAAGGGCTACATCGAAATCGAAGTGGAATTTGCCAACCTGGAAAAACCCACGACTTTCGGCAACGAGTATCTGACCTACATCCTGTGGGCCATCTCGCCCGAGGGCCGGGCCGTGAACCTGGGAGAAATCCTGGTGGGCGATAACCACCGCAGCAAGGTGGACGTCACCACCGACCTGCAGGCCTTCGCCCTGGTGGTCACCGCCGAACCTTATTATGCGGTGCGCCAGCCCAGCAACGTGGTCGTGCTCGAAAACGTGGTCCGCGAGGACACCAAGGGGACGATCGAGGCGATGCACACGAAGTACGAACTTCTGGAGCGCGGCGGCTACATCCCGACCGGCTACAAGTTCGATCCCGTGATCCTGAATACCCGGTTGCCGCTCGAATTCTTCGAAGCGCGCAACGCCTTGCGCATCGCGCAATCCGAGGGCGCCGACACCTACGCCCACGACAGCTATCAGCATGCCGTCCGATTGATGAACCAGGTCGACGAAGATGCCACCACCAAGCACACCGACCGCAAAGCCATGATCGGGGTGGCTCGTGAAGTGGTGCAGACCGCGGAAGATGCCCGCGCCATCACCGTCAAGAAGATCGATCAGGAACGGCTGGAGAATGAACGTCAAGCTGCGGCCGATGCGCAGGCCCAGACCCAGTTGCAAGCCGACAACGCGACCCGGCAGAAGGAACAGGCCCAGTCCGACCAGGCCCGAGCCGAGCGCGCCCAGCTCGCGAGCCGAGTCTGACACGGCCCGGGCAGAAGCCGCCAAGGCCCAGGCAGAGTCTGATACCGCCAGCGCTCAGGCCGGCGCCGCCCAGGCCCAATCGGACGCCGACCGGGCCAAATCCGATATGGCGAACAACCAGGCGGCGTCAGCCGACGCCCTCTCCGCCGCGCAGGCGGATGCAGACCAATCCCGCCTGGCGGCACAGCAGGCCCAGGCCAGCGCCCAGCAGGCGGATGCCGACAAGGCGGCCATGCGCGTGCGATTGTCCGAGCAGTTGAACAAGATCCTCCAGACCCGGGACACCGCCCGCGGTCTCATCGTCAGCATGTCCGATGTTTTGTTTGACACCGGAAAATACTCGTTAAAGCCGGGAGCGCGGGAGAAGCTGGCGAAAGTCGCCGGCATTCTGCTGGCCTATCCGGGACTCAACATTGAAGTCGGCGGCTACACCGACAACGTAGGCGGCGATCAGATGAATCAGACCCTGTCCGAAAACCGTGCCAGCTCGGTGCGCGACTACCTGGTACAGCAAGGAGTCGCGTCCGATTCCGTGACCGCGAAAGGTTTTGGCAACAGCCTGGCGGTAGCCACCAACGACAACGCCGCCGGACGGCAGCAGAACCGGAGAGTCGAACTTCTCGTATCCGGCGAAGCCATCGGCAACCCGGTCAACGCGCAAACCGGAAGTTTGCGGTAGAGCGGCGCGCGTAACCAGCAGCAACGGAGGTAGCACCTATGAAAATAATTGGAATCACCAGCACAGCCATTCTGTCCTTGCTTCTCGGAATTGCGGCTCCTGCCTACGCTCAGCACGAAGAGCAGGGCGAGAAGCAAGATCACGGCCAACAGCAGGGCGGGCACGAGCAAGGCCCGCCTGAACAACAGCATGCCCAGCCCCAGCAGCAGGCCCAACCCCAGCAGCAGGAGCGCGCCCAGCAACAGAACCAGCAGAGGCAGCAGCAACAGAACCAGCACAACCAGCAGCAGGCCCAGCAGAGCAGCAACAACAGAACCAGAACAACCAGCAGCAGGCTCAGCAGAAGCAGCAACAACAGAACCAGCACAACCAGCAGCAGGCCCAGCAGAGGCAGCAACAACAGAACCGGAACAACCAGCAGCAGGCCCAGCAGCAGCAACAACAGAACCAGAACAACCAGCAGCAGGCCCAGCAGAGCAACAACAGAACCAGCACAACCAGCAGCAGGCTCGGCAGCAGTCCCAGCGCAGCCCGCAACAGCAGCGGGTCGAGCAGAGCGCCTGGCAGCAGCATCGCTCGCAAAACTGGCAGTCCGATCACCGCACCTGGCAGCAACGTGGCGGCTATCGCGGCTACCGCATTCCTGACGACCGCTACCGCGGATACTTCGGCCCCAGCCACGGATTCCGCATCTACGGCCTTCCCTTCATGGTTGTAGGCGGATACCCGCGCTTCCAGTACGACGGTTATTGGATCAGCGCGGTTGACCCCTGGCCGGAAGCCTGGGGGGACGACTGGTACGACAACGACGACGTCTACGTCGACTACGTCGACAACGGGTACTACCTCTATAACCGCAGGTATCCCGGTCGAAGGCATTGCGATCAACATCACGCTTGTAGCGGTTCAGTCCAGTGCAGCTTCGCAAGAAGCTGCACTTTATCCATTCAGGGATTAAGGAGCACATATGCTTGGAACTATCCTGATCGTGGTCCTGATTCTGGCCCTGCTTGGGGCCCTCCCGCGGTGGTCGCATAGCCGGAACTGGGGATACGCTCCCACCGGCGGCGTGGGCGTGGTCATTCTTATTGTTATCGTTCTCCTGGTGCTGGGGCGCATTTGAAACCATGCGGTATGCCTCGATCTCGCCCGGCGCCAGGATGAGGAGTTGGGCTGCGCTGGCCCGGCGCGCCGGCGCGCTGCTTCTCATCCTCCTGATGTGCAGTGGAGGCTCGTCCGCGTACTCGGTCCTGACCCACGAAGAAATCGTCGACTTACTATGGACGGACGCGATCCGCCCCCTGCTTCTGCAGCGCTATCCCGGCCTGTCCGAAGATCAGATCACCCAGGCCCACGCTTACGCCTACGGCGGCGCCGTCATCCAGGACCTTGGCTACTACCCGTTCGGCAGCCGGGAATTCAGCAATCTGGTGCATTACGTCCGCAGCGGCGACTTTGTGCGTGAGCTGCTGCTCGAAAGCCAGGACGTCAACGAGTACGCCTTCGCCCTGGGCGCCTTGTCGCACTACGCCTCGGACATTGCCGGCCACCCGGCGGTCAACCAGGCAGTCGCGATCGAGTATCCCAAGCTGCGGGCGAAGTTTGGCAAGTCCGTCCGCTACGCCCAGGACAAGACCGCCCATCTGAAAACCGAGTTCGGGTTCGACATGGCGCAGGTAGCGAAGAATCGTTACGCCTCGCAGCAGTACCACGATTTCATTGGGTTCCAGGTGTCGAAGCCTCTGCTGGAGCGGGTTTTTCCCGTGGTCTACGGGGTGCCGTTGAACGACGTGCTTACCCACGAGGATCTGGCTATCGGCTCCTATCGTTACTCGGTCAGCCGGCTGATCCCGCAAATGACCCAGGTCGCGCTGCAGACCCATAAAAAGGACCTGATGCGCGAGACCCCCAACTTTGCCAAACGGAAATTCCTCTACCGCCTTTCCCGCTCCGACTATGAAAAGGAGTGGGGCAAGGACTATGTGAAGCCCGGCCTGGGCACGCGAATTCTGTCGACCCTGCTGCGCTATATGCCGAAGATCGGCCCCTTCAAAGGGATGGCGTTCAATAACCCCACTCCACGAACCGAAGACCTGTACATCAAAAGCATCAATTTGACGGTCGATCAATATCGGATCTTTCTGGGACAAGTGCGCACCGATTCACTCGCGCTCCCTAATTGCGATTTCGATACCGGCAACGAAACCAGGGCGGCCGAATACTCATTGACCGATGACGCTTACGCCAAGTTACTGGACCAGATCTCCGGCCGGAAATTCAACCTGACCACGGCGGAATTGCGGGACAACATCCTGCACTTCTATTCCGATCTCTCGGCGCCGATCGAAACCAAAAAGGATGAGGCCCACTGGCAAGCGGTTCTGACCGCGCTGGACGAATTGAAGTCCCTGGCTCCGGTTCCGGTCCCTGTTCTGGCGGGCCGTACCGCACCGTGATTTCTGTCCGCACTTCGATCCGTTGCCTCGTAGCCGTCGCTGTTCTTGCCCTGGGCCAGGCCGGCCGGGCGCAACCGGTTCCGGCAACCGTTGTCCCTGACCTGCCGCCGGTCATCGTTATTGGCTTCGTCGGCGGGTTCATCCAGCACGACGATCTTGCTCACAGCGAAGTGCAGCTGGCAGCTCGCTTGCGCCAGGCTTATCCCCTGGGCGTGGACGTAGAGACCTTTGAGAGCTACCACCGGCGGAAAGCCCGGCAACGGGTCCGGCAACTGCTCGATACCAACCACGATGGGATTTTGAGCGCCGGCGAAAAACGGAACGCCCGCATCATCCTCTACGGGCATAGCTGGGGTGGCTCGGAAGCGATCACCCTGGCGCGCGAACTGGAGAAAGACGGCATCCCCGTGCTTCTCACCGTCCAGGTGGACAGCATCTCCAGGATCTACCGCGATGATCGGGTCATCCCCGCGAACGTAGCTCAAGCCGTCAATTTCTACCAACCGAACGGGCTTCTTCACGGCCAGCCGGCCATTCGCGCGGCGGATCCTGCCCGCACCCACATCATCGGGAACTTTGTATCTGATTACGCAGGCAGCCCGTACACCTGCAAACACTATCCCTGGTATGACCGCGTCTTGGTGAAGGCCCACACCCAGATCGAATGTGATGCCACGGTGTGGGAGCGGGCGGAATCCCTGATCCGGTCGGAGCTGCCGCCCAGCAGCGCGAGCGCAACCGAACCGTGATCAGATGGAACCGGGTTGAGACGGAGATAATAAGCCGGTCGAGTCTTCAAGATCGACAAGATCGAGCCACGGCGGGAACGCGGGGCGTTTAAGTTGCTGGTTGAAGAAGGCGTCCTAGCGTACCCTGCTCTCTGCTTCATGACGCACCTCGTCCAGGTTCTGCCCGGATACTTTTCCGTGCGACACCGCGAGGTCGCCTCCAACGTAGATACGATCGATATCTTCGACTCCGCCAACAAATACGAGGCTGGCATAGGGATCAAACACATGCCCGAATTCACCTGGGTCAATCACAACCATGTCAGCCAGCTTGCCCTTCGCGAGACTCCCCAATTTATCCGCCACGCCGAGAACGTCGGCGGAGCCGAGAGTCTGCAATTGCAATACCTGATAAGGCGAAAGCACGCTGGCGTTTTCATACTTTGCGCGGACGAGATACAACCCCATGCGCATGTTTTCAAACGGATCGGCGCGGTCGGCGCTCGCCTCCCCATCCACCCCCATTCCAACCCGGATTCCCAATTTCAAGTACGCAGGAATGTCCGCAATGCCCGAGGCCAGCCGTCCGTTCGAGAGCGGATTCCAGCTCACCCCTACATGAAACTTCGCAGTCTGCTCGAGAATATTATGATCGGGATGAACGAAATGTCCCCAGACCAGATTTGGGCCGAGGATGCCGCTCTCCACGAACCAGGGAAACAGCGATCTCTCCTTGACCTGTTCCGCCGCAGTTTCCAGATAGTGCTGCTCGTCTCCGACCCCAAGTTCCCGCATGATTCGCGCTTCCGCCCGCACCTGGTCCGCATTTTCCGCGTATGCGCCGCCACCATCGAGCATGGTTTTCAGGAAACGGCTGGAAGAGGGCTGCGTTTTCGTCCAATCCATGAAGCTCTTCACGTAGGCAGTCGCCTGGTCCGCCGACCATTCCGGACCCAACTGGCCAATGCTGATGGAATGGACAAACCGAATGCCCGACTTTGATTCCGCACGAAACTCCGAGCGATCGAAACTCTGGTCGCCCCTACGGCTGCCCAGGTCACTGGGTGCATAGTCAAAGTTGAAGGCCGCCGTTATGCCGTGGCGAAGATGGTCAAGCGCTCCATCCAGGGTAAACCAGTAGAAATCCTCCGCTTTCGATTTAGGCGCATGTTCGATGTACAGAACCGTGAGCCAACCATCGAGCTCTTTGTCCGCCGCGAGGCCACGGTACGCGCTCTGCCACAAGTGGCTGTGCGCGGAAATGAATCCGGGAATAATCCACTTTCCGGCTGCATTGTACGTAGTCGTGGCGGACAAGCCGGACGGAGGCGAGCCAGTGCCAATCGCGGTGATGGTTTCATCGTTCCCGACAACGATGTATCCAGTGAAGGGCTTTTCTTGCCCCGGGACCATGGTTAAGAGAAGCGCATTCGTGATGAGCAGCTTGGCCGGTGGGGCCTGGGTCTGGGCTAGGTTGACTCCCGCCAGGGACAGCGAGAGTATAAGGAGGAAAAGAGCCTTTGTGAGCGTTCTCATCTTGAATTAATTAATTGTCTAGCGCGACGCCTTCGGTTTGGCGGTGCCGCCTTTTTTTCCGGCGCCTCGCGCTGTGCGCTTCGCCTCCGCGTCAGCGGAAAGCTGCCTGGTTTTCGATACCAGCCGCTTCGACTCCTGCACGGTTTCTGCTTCCTTCGCATTCACCCGGCGGGTGATCTCTCGCCTCTCGCCTGTATCTGGCATGGGTTTTTCCTTTGAGGACAACCGCTCCCGGCCGTCCCGCCGAGCCAGGACTCGGCTCTTCTACCTCTCGATTCTCTCATGGCAAAGGCGCCTCGCGGCGCCCGGCAAACCAGTGGACAAAGGTTCTGGCCGAGACCAGCATGCGGTCTCGGCCAGAGGGTGGCGGCTCATATTGGTTCTTGTCGTTTAGTTCTTGTCGTTCACTTCGGCGATAGCCGCCTGGTGCCCGGCTTGGGACACTGCCCTCATGAAAGCTTCCGCACTTTTCGGGGTTGATACCTTGCCCGAAAGGATGTTGCGAAAGGTCATGTGCTTGCCATAGATAGCGCGGGTGGAATCGTTGTCCTGTTCGATCACGGCGCCTTCGAGCGTGAGGCCGGCGAACACACCCTTAGAGCGGGAGTAGGTCAGCATTTGGGTGTTCATCTTCCAGTCCGTTCCCGCGGAAGCATGACGGCCAACCGGTCCCGCGGCTACCGATCCTTCGCCGCTAAGGGCAAACTTGCTGGAAAGCAGATGCTGGAAACCCTCGTCGTTCATGACCAGCACAACCAGGTCGACGCCTTCGACGCCGATCTGCAATCCCCAGCTGCCGCCGCCGATGGACACGAACGCAGGCGCGCTCCAGCCTTCGGAGGTGCGGCATGAGGCGACTCCGCGGCCGTGTTTGCCGCCAAAGATAAAGCCGCCCTTGATCAAATTCGGAACCACCAGGATGCACTTCGCGTTGCTCAATACTTCTTCCGGAATCCCTTTGTCTGGAGCTTCCATGATCGAGTGCAGAACGTCAACCGACGAATGCAAGCGTTCGATCGTATCTTCGCGGGCCGTACCCGCCCAGGCGAGCGTTCCAAACAGGCCCATCAGGCCCATCAACAACAATGACATTGTCTTTTTCATGTGTTTGTTCCTTTAAAGGCTGCGAGACTAAGGGAAGAGAACTTCAGATGGGCTGACTTAGTTCAGAAGACCTGAAAGAGCGATAAGTAGAACTCAACTCCAGCATCATCATGGGTCCGGAAGCAGGAAATAGCTGGTCTGAATTGCTCACTTCCGCGCTCCGGCCTGAAATGGAACAGCCGTAATCCGGAACCATGCGGCGGCCGCGTCCGCGAAAAGAGAGCAATCTTGCTCAGCCTCGGAAGCCTGGACGTGTCAAGCTTACCCTGGTGGATCGGGCGTGGTTGCTGGTGCAGCCTCTATGCCCTACCGCGGCGCTGCTTCTTTGGACAGCACCGAACCCGGAATTTCAGCCATGATTTCCCCCCTGCAAGCGCTTCTTGGCAATGCGCGAAGTCTGCGTGCCTTCCTGGCCGCGTGGCTAAGAAGGTCACTGGGCATGGAGCCGCGAGTCGGCGATTTCGCGTCGCAGCGCATGTGCCCATTTTGCGGACTCATCACCCCGCGCCACGGAACCTGCTGCCTGGAGTGCGGCAAAGCGCTCAAACCGGCGTGAAACGCTGCGATCGCGCTGGTGGCGGTCTGGTCCATCCGGCGTCACAGCCTCAATAGCACCGACTAGCGCGGTTCGCTCCGCGCGATTCGTCTACTTCCCACTCAAAGTTCTCTTTCCGCAAGTGGGATTCTTCTTTCCCAACATGGAACGGATGGGCTGGATCTGCGCCCGCTGTCTTGCCCGCGATTCCCCTCTCCGAGCAATCCGCTGCGCAAAATAATTCAGGCAGACCGGTTGCCATTGGGCAGGTGCGAGTGGAAGCAAGTTGTTCGATGCGTAGGAGGAACGGCGAAAGGCGGTGGCCCGCCCGAGCATGGGATGGTTACCGAAACGGCGTCGCGGACGCAGCGGGCGAACCTCGCTGCGCGGTTCGGTCACCCAATTGCATTTCTGTTGTCCGGCGGCACTTCAGCCGAGATTTGAACAAGAAGGACCACAGTCATGCGAAGGTACAGCGCTCACACGATCTGCTTCATATCGTTTCTGCTGCTCGTTGTCGCGACCGGATGCAGCGATCCGGACCAAAGCGGCGGGAACCCGACTTTGGCCCCGCCTGCCGTGATGTCGGTGGCGCCTCCGAGCGGCGCCGGCGGTGCCTGTCCCAACACCATCGTCACCGCGACCTTCAGCGAGGCGATGAACCCCTCCACCATCGATAGCTCGACCTTTACGCTGGCCGGACCGGGCACGACGCCGGTGAACGGACAAGTCACCTACGACGCCACCGGCAACAACGCGATCTTCACTCCCGCGGGCAGCCTGGTACCGAGCACCACCTACACGGCCACGATTACCACCGGAGTTTCAAACCTGCGAGGCATCTTTCTGGCCCGCGATTTTGTCTGGACTTTCACCACGGCTGCAACGCTGTGCCTGCCACCGTCCCCGCCCAGCTCCGTCAGCCCGCCCAGCGGATCGACCGGAATATGCTCCAACGCCGTGGTGGTCGCCACCTTCCCGCAGGCTATGAATCCTGCAACCATCAACGCCGCCACCTTCACGTTGACCGGACCAGGAGTAACTCCGGTTGCCGGAACCATCACCCACGACGTGCCCAACAAGATTTTCGCTTTCACGCCCACGGCCAGTCTCGCGCTCAACACGGTCTATACCGCCACCATTACCACCGGGGCGAAGGACGCGTCCGGTAATGGTCTGGCCAGCGATTTTGTCTGGACTTTCACCACCTCCCCCACAACCTGCGCTGCGGCCCCGCCGCCCACGGTGATTTCCGAGAGTCCTCTGGCCGCGGCCCTCGGCGTATGTCCCGACGCGGTGGTCACC
The DNA here is from genome assembly GCA_963734455.1 of Terriglobia bacterium. Taxonomy (GTDB): domain Bacteria; phylum Acidobacteriota; class Terriglobia; order Terriglobales; family Acidobacteriaceae; genus JAIQFF01. Next base: position 433,946 of record CAVTHC010000003.1, on the reverse strand, counting down.
GCCACGTTTAATGAGGCGATGAACGCAGCCACCATAAATGCGACCACGGTGACCTTGGCCGGCCCGGGCGTAACCCCGGTGGTCGGAGTTGTCACCCTGGATGGCACCAACCGGATTGCGTCATTTACCCCGTCCGCCGACCTGGCGCTAAACACAACCTATACGGCCAAGGTCACGACCGGGGCCCAGGACCCGTCCGGCAACGGGCTGGCCAGTGACTTTACCTGGAGCTTCAGCACGGCCACCCTGGCGTGTCAACCGCCGGTACCGTTGGGAACGGCGGCGAATTTCGATGCCGTCGCCGGCTCCACGGTTACGAATACCGGTCCCACGACCATCGCTGGCGGCGATCTCGGGCTGAGTCCGGGAAGCGCGGTTACGGGATTCCCGCCCGGAACGCTCATCGCCCCGGCGGTGATGCACGTCACCGATCCAGCCGCGGCGCAGGGCGAACTCGATGTAACCATCGCCTATAACTACGTGGAATCCTTGCCCGGAGGTGCGGCCCTGCCCGGGGATCTGAGCGGCCTGACCTTCACTCCTGGCCTGTACAAGAACTCGAGCACGGTCATGCTGTCGTCCGGGAATGTCACGCTCGACGCCCAGGGTAACGCAAATGCGGTCTTCATCTTCCAGATCGCGTCTACGCTCACCACCCTGGGAAGCACTCAGGTCGTCCTGGCCGGCGGAGCCCAAGCCAAGAATGTTTTTTGGCAGGTCGGCAGTTCCGCGACCCTGGGGACCAACTCCATCTTTAAGGGAACGATTCTGGCGCTTCAAGCCATCACTCTGGATACCGGCGCCAGCCTGCAAGGCAGAGCGTTGGCCCGCAATGCCGCAGTCACATTCGACGACAACACCGTGACTGCGCCCTGACCTGCGCATCCGGAGCGGGGCCGGCCTGAGGCCGGCCCCAACGCGGGTTGGGCTGAAACGATTTGCAAGTCACTAAGTCGGAGGAATTTTCGTATGTCATCTCACTCTCGCAGCCATCGTAGTCCGGTTGGGATCGTGCTGCTGGCCAGCATTTGCCATGCTGTGCAGCGTCGCTACCCTTGCGCCGGCACAGGAGCCGCCCGGACCCAAATGGGAGTTCTACGGCGGATATTCTTTCTTCCATCCCGGCGCCGACGTGCACGGCGTGCTTCCCCTGGGATTGCTCCCGGTGAGCAGCCGTCTGGAAGCGAATCCGTGGGGCATCGGGGCGGGCATTACTTATGACTTCAACCGATGGTTTGGACTGACTCTCGATAGCAGCACGCTTTGGAATAGCGGCGAGACCGGAACGGACCGAGTCGACGACACCGCGCTCTCCAACCTTTCGCTGGGTCCGAAGATAACTTTCCGGCACGCTCATTTCTCGCCATTTCTTGAAGTGCTGGTGGGCGACCATCGCCTGATGGCGGATGCTTTCCACGACATCCAGAAATTGGGTGTCATGGCCGGCGGCGGCCTTGATGTCAACCTGACGCGGCATGTGGCGTTGCGCTTGCTGCGCGCCGATTTCGTCTACTCCGACTATCGCTACGGCCCTTCGACCACGACGCCGGCCACTGAAATCCGGGGTGTAAGACTGCAGAGTGGCCTGGTCATCATGTTCGGCGGCGAATCCGCCATGCCGGTTGCGGCAAGCTGCTCATTGCGGCCCAGTGACGTCATGGCCGGCGAGCCGGTCACCGCTACTGCCACCGCCAGCAACTTCAATCCCAAACACTCTCTGGCTTATAGCTGGAGCAGCACCGGAGGCAAGATCAGCTCGAGAGATGCTGATGCCAGCATCGACACCAATGGCCTGGCCGGCGGGAGTTACACCGTGACCGCCCGCGTGTCGGATCCCAGGCGGCAGCGCAGTGGAGAAGCCATCTGCAATTCGACTTTCGCGGTGCGCGAGCCCCCCAGGAATCCGCCGACCATGTCCTGTTCGGCGAGTCCTTCGACGGTGGAGACAGGCGCATCTTCGGCCATCGATTGCAACTGCACCAGCCCGGACAACGTCCCGATTGCGGTGGCTGGCTGGAGCGCGAGCGCAGGCAGCCTCTCGGGCAGCGGCAGCACGGCCGCTCTCGAGACGACGGGCGTTGCCGCGGGCCCCATCACGGTGAGTGCGACTTGCAGCGACTCGCGCGGACTGAATACTCCGGCCACCGCGCAGGTCATGGTAGAGAACCCTCCCCCGGTTTCGCCTGAGGTGAGGCGACTCGAAAGCCGGCTGGCCTTGCATAGCATTTACTTTGCTACGGCCAAGCCTTCTCGCGAGAATCCCGAACGCGGCCTGCTGGAGAGCCAGCAACAAACGCTCATCACGCTGGCCATCGATTTCGAGAAGTATCGGGAGCTTCGGCCGGATGCTCACCTGATTCTGGGAAGCCACGCCGATCCGCGCGGATCCGTGGAATACAATCAGGCGCTCTCGGAACGGCGCGTGGAACGCGTCCGGCAGTTCCTGACCGAGCACGGCGTTCCCGCCGCCAGCATCGAAACCAAGGCATTCGGGGAGGAAGAAAACCTGACCGATGCCCAGGTGAGAGATGCGGTGGAGCAGAATCCCGAGTTAACTCCCGCGGAGCGACAGCGGGTGCTCGATAACATGACAACCATCATCCTGGCGAGCAACCGCCGCGTGGACATCACTCTGAGTACCACGGGGCAGCAGTCGGTCCGGCAATATCCGTTTAACGCTGCGGATTCCCTGACTCTGCTTAAGCAGGAACGGACCCGGAGAGCGACACCGGCAGGGACCAGAAAAAAGGCAAAGCCGGCGGCGCAGCCATAACCCGAGTCCAGGTGCCGCGCCATGAAAAGGCCGGTCAAGCTCATTACTTGGCCGGCTTCTTTTGCAGCCGCACAATCGGCCGCCTATGAGCAATCCTGCTCAGCATGGCCCGTGCGAATCGGGGATACTCAGGAAGCGGCAGACCCGGAAAGCTTCGACTACAAGCCTTCGACCGGATCGGAACCTCGGGTCGCGCTGACATTTCGCAGAGGAGAAACAAACATGCTTTGGACCGTTTGTGTCGTTCTGGTGATTTTGTGGCTGTTGGGCTTCACTCTCCACGTGGGCGGAGGCCTTATCCATTTGCTGCTGGTGATCGCGCTGGTGGTACTGGTCATTAACCTGCTGAGCGGACGGCGCGGCATCGCATGAGTCCCGGGGGACTTCGAGGTGTACCTTGGATCTGGCGCCGGCAGGGGATTACCTCTGACCTAATCCTCCTGTGGCCTTCCCATTGAGAAAGTGGTCAAAATTGCTCACTTTTCAAGAAACGGGCCGGAGTATGTTGAGTGAACGGAGTTCTTTGATGGGCGTGCACATCCGTTCCGCTGGAGTGACTTTATCTTTATCCGTGGTCCTCGGCCTCGGCAGCCTGCAGGGCGCAGCCGGGCAGCTCTCGCAGGCTCACGCCCCGGCGCATCCGGTCCGGTTGAGCGCGGAGGAAATCGTAACCCACCTGGTGGAGAGAAATCTGGAACGCGCCCGCGCGCTGGGCGCGTACCAGGGCACTCGAGTCTATCGCCTTGACTACCACGGCTTCCCGGGGTCCAGGAGCGCGGAGATGATCGTGGATGTAACCTACCGCACGCCGGGGGCGAAAGACTTCAGCATCCGGTCGGAAAAAGGTTCTCAGCTGATCATTGAGCGAGTATTTAAACGCATGTTGCAGAGCGAAAAAGAGGCGGTGACGGAGGAGAACCAGAGTCGTATCGCCCTCAACCAGGACAACTACAGCTTTACTTTGACGGGATACGAGAGCACACCGGCGGGTGCGGCCTACGTTCTTTATGTGGAGCCCCGGACCAATAACAAGCTCCTGTACCGCGGCCAGATCTGGGTCGACGCGGAAGACTTTGCCGTGACTCGCATTGAAGGGACCCCGGCGAAAAACCCGTCGTTCTGGACCAAGGAAACCAAAATCGTACAGGTCTACAGGAAAGTCGGCGATTTCTGGCTTCCGGAGTCCAATCGAAGCACCAGCGCAATCCGGCTGGGTGGCCAGGCTAATTTCACCATCGACTACCAGGACTACCACATTACCGAGGCCACTGCCGTGGACGCGCCGGACAGGCTCCCCATTACCGAGAGAGTTGTTTCGAGGAAAAAACCGGCGCGGACTTGCTCAGTCGTGCAGAACTACGTTCAGCAGTGAGCTGTGAACCTGTAACCCGCCTTCAATGCCTCCGGCGTAGTGAATAAAGCCCAGCTTCCTGAACCGGTTCATGAAAAAGCTCACCCGCGAACGAGTGGTACCGACCATTTCTGCCAGGGTTTCCTGACTGATCTTGGGGACCACGGTCTCAGGAATACCCTCCTTGCCAAAATGTGCAAGGAGAAGGAGTACACGGGCCAGCCTTTTCTCGCTGGAATTGAACAGCTGGTCCACCAGGTCTTCTTCATAGCGGATGTTACGCGCCAACAGATAAGCCACGAACATATCGGAGAACGCGTGTTCGCGGTGAAGGGCGGCCATCATGGCCTTCTTGTCGATCCGCTGCACGTCGCAGTCGGTCATCGCCTCCGCGGATCCCATGCGGAGAGACTGTCCGGCCAGCGCGCCCTCGCCAAAAAAATTCTTTTCGCCCAACAGGCCGATGGTCGCTTCCCGGCCGATTTTGGATACAACGGTAAGTCTTACTTTGCCTTTTTGAATATAGAAAACAGCATCGGCAACGTCGCCCTGCGCGTAGATGACCTGCTTTTTTGGAACCGCAAGATTCTTCCTGCCCTCGCCAATGGTTGCCAGGAAGGTGTTGGGATCAAATTCGCGGCCTTTCTTCGCTATTGCGGCAGGCCTCATGTTCACCATCTTATCCCCAAAAGACGGCAAAGTAGCGGAAATCGTATCCCAGTCCAAGGCTCTGGTTTGCCATTGGGACTGGCCGCGGACCAGCCTAAAACTACGGAAACTCCTTGCAAACCGTAACAATCTTTAAGAGTTAAGAGAGGATTGGATAAGCAATTAAAGCCAATTTCAGGTTGAATTCGGAACGAGCTAATCCGCTCCTGCCGTGTTATGGTTAATGTTGAGGTGGTTAACACCTTCTCCTCTTTCAGGTCTTCTGACCTAAGCCAGTCCATCTGAAGTACTTCCATACCTTAGGTTTCTTCCAAAGAGCGGGGTGTCCATGCCTTTTGAAGCGATCCTGAACGAAGTCGAGCAACTCCATGGCGTGAGTTCGCGTCTGGAGGGACTGGCGGAGCAACATCCACCGGTGTCGGCAGCGCTCATCACCATCGCAGAAAGCGTTCGCAACACCGCGGTCGTATTGGCGGTGCTGGTGGCGACCAGGGACCCCAAACCAATCTGACCGCAGATAGAGTCCTCTCCGAGGCGTCTGGATCGAGGAGCTACAGAGCCCTGAGGTATTGCGGGGGCACTGGCATTTCCCCGCGAAAATGCAGCGTCTTCGCCGCCCGGAAGGGCCAATAAGGATCGCGCAGAAATTCGCGCGCGAGCAACACCAGGTCGGCGCGTCCGTTTCTGACAATGTCATCGGCCTGCATGGCTTCGGTGATCATGCCCACGGCCGCGGTCGGAATCCTGGCTCCGTTCCGGATTCCCTCGGCCAGCGGGACCTGGTAACTGGCACCGACCGGAATCTTGGCGAGAGGGCTGCCGCCGCCCGAACTGCAATCAATCAGATCGACGCCTTCCGCTTTAAGGGCTTTGGCCAATTGAATGGAATCATGCAGCGTCCATCCCCCCTCCACCCAGTCGGTACAGGAGAGGCGAACGGCCAGCAGGTTGATCTTCGGGCCATTCCGCGCGAACGGCGCGAACCGTCTCCAGCAGGAAGCGGATGCGGTTCTCCAGGCTGCCTCCGTATTCGTCAGTCCGATGATTGGAGAGCGGCGAATAGAAACTGTGGAGCAGGTATCCATGCGCGGCATGAATTTCGAGCCACACGAATCCGGCTTCCCGGGCGCGGATCGCCGCCCGGCGAAAGGACTCGCGAATGGCCGCTATTTCTGTGCACCGTCAACTCATGCGGGACGCGCCAGCCCTCGGCGAAGGCGAGCGCACTGGGAGCAACCACATCCCAGCCACCTTCGGCGTCAGTGAGGGAGCGGTCTCCGTCCCACGGACGCGACTTCGACCCTTTGCGCCCGGCGTGCGCCAACTGGATTCCCGGCACCGCCCCATGTGCGGCTACGAACTTCGCGATCCGCGCCAGGGGTTCGATGTGGCGATCCGACCAGATGCCCATGTCCTGCGGAGAGATTCGCCCGGTCGCTTCGACTGCCGTGGCTTCCACCGAAACCAGGCCGGCTCCGCCGACGGCGCGCGATCCCAGGTGAACCAGGTGCCAGTCCGTCGCCATCCCGTCTTCCGAGCTGTACTGACACATGGGCGAGACCCCGATACGATTCCGCAAGAGTGACTCCGCGCAGAGTCAGCGGTTCAAACAGGTGCGCCATTTTTTCTCCTGTGTTACTCGATCTGGGTTGCATGGATCTGGTTACTGGATTCAGGTGCTGGGTTGATGTCAGGCTTCTACCGCCGCGGCTGCCTTCACCTCGATCTTCGCGGCCACGCGGGCCACCCGTTCATAGGACTGCAGCCGGTCGGCATGCTCATAGGTATCGGTAACCACGATGACTTCGTCGGCTCCCGTTTCAGCCGCCAGCTTCTCCAGGCCCGCTTTCACCGTTGCCTCCGAGCCTACGATCGCCGCGCTGAGCCTGCTCTCCACCGCAGCCCTCTCCATGTCCTGCCACAGCGGCTCCATGGAATCCACCGGAGGCAACAGTTCCACCGGCTGGTTTCGGATCAATCGCAGAAAACGTTGCTGGGGCGTGGTGAACAGGCGCCGGGCGGCGGCATCGGTCTCGGCCGCGATCACCTGCACCGCGACCATCAGATAAGGATTTTGCAGCGCCTCGCTGGGCCGGAATTGCTCGCGATAGAGTTGGGCCGCGGCGTACAGATATTCCGGAGCAAAGTGCGCCGCGAAGGCAAACGGCAATCCCAGCCTGCCGGCCAGTTGGGCACTGAAGCCGCTCGACCCCAGCAGCGTGATGGGCACGTTGCTCCCTTGCCCGGGAATCGCTTTCACGATCTGACCCGGCCGTTCCGGCGCCAGGTAGGTCTGCAACTCTTGCAGAAGCGCGGGAAAATCTTCGCCGCTCTGCCGCAAATCCCGTCGCAGCGCCCGCATGGTGTGAGAATCGGAGCCCGGAGCGCGTCCCAACCCCAGATCGATTCGTCCCGGATAGATCGCTGCCAGCGTCCCAAACTGTTCCGCGACCACCAGAGGAGCGTGGTTCGGCAGCATGACGCCGCCGCTGCCCACGCGAATCTTCGCGGTCGCCCCGGCCACATGGCCGATCAGCACCGGCGTAGCGGAGCAGGCCAGTCCCGATATTGAATGGTGTTCGGCCAGCCAGAAGCGCTTGTATCCCAACTGCTCCGCGTGTTGCGCCAGGTCCACCGACCGGGCAATGGCGCTGCCCGCAGCCTCACCCGCTCGCATGCCCACGAGGTCCAATACAGAAACGGCTAAATGATTTCCCATGTTCTGTTGGATGAACCAGACGGAAAAGCGATGCGAACCTTGTCGGAAGCGAAACTGCTGCGTAAAAGAAGGCGACGAAGGGAAGGCTCTGGGAGTCATATTCAAGGTAGGTAAATCATTGGATTTTTGGGCGAGCCCAGGCAAATGACGCAGACATTCAGATCAGCAAGATGGAGCGGCCCGGCTGGCGTCAGAAGGAATCGGACAAGAGAGCGGAGAAAAGCCCTGAGCCGGTTGCCCGCGACCAGGTTCATGGCAGACGGGGACGATGGCCCGCAGCCTGGTGCCGGGGTCGGCCAACTCTATCTCCAATCCGCCTCTCAACTCATTCAACCGTTCGCGCATTCCGGCCAAACCCACGCCGGACGCCTGAACCGGCTGGCCCATGGGGCTCGACCATGCTCTGGGAATGCCGCGCCCATAATCTCTCAGTTCAAGGATCACGGACTGGGCCTCCAAACGAAAGCATATGTCCACCTCAGACGTGCCCGAGTGGCGATGCACGTTGGTGAGCCCTTCCTGCAACACCCGGAACAAGGCAATCTCGGTGGCGGGCGGCAAGCGCTGAATCCCCGGCATGAAGTCCATCCGAACCTTCAGCCCGCTACGCCGCGCGAACCCCTCGGCATACCACTGCGCCGCAGAGGGGAAACCTGCTTCGTCGAGCATGGGCGGGTGGAGTAGATAGGAAGTCGTGCGGATTTCCCGAAGCGCCTCATCCACCAAACGCGCGATTGCGGAGAGCTCATCGGCTACTCGTTTGTCGTTTCCCAGTTTTCGCTGCACCAGGGCAACTGATATCTTCAGCGCACTCAGGGTCTGGCCAGCGCTGTCGTGCAAGTCGCGGGCCACCCTGCGCCTTTCCTCGTCCTGCACCCGGAGAAGTTGTTGTGAAAGACTTTGCAGTTCAGCCGTACGCTCGACCACCAGCAATTCAAGTTGAGAACGAGATTGACTGAGCGGCTGCTGCCCGGTTTGATGTCGCGAAAGGTTCCACATAGCCTGTTCTCCCCGTGATGATTGAGAACTATCTCATTAGGACTTCCTCAGGTCTGAGCAAAACTGCACATGCTCGATTTGAAATTCCGATGGGCAGGAGAACCAGAGCGGCCGCTGAGGACGATCGACCATTCGTTCAACTGAAGGGAGTTAGCCGGACAGCAGGAAGGTCCTTGTCCGACGCCAGCAAGCGGCGATCGCGATGAGGCTCGGTCCGGGCTTGACCCGTGCCCAGCTCGCATCTCTCTCCAGGTTTCGCGCCGCACGTTGGACAGCGAATCGCCAGCGCCTTCCTGTTCGTGACCTTCATAGCCTCATCATGCAGCTTCGCCCCGCCGCATGATGGTCACTTTTGACCAGAGTATTCGACCAAAGGCCAGGTCCTCGAGTTTAATTGAGGCGCCCTGCGGCAGTTTTGATTCGGCGCGCGGTTCGACCCCGAAATTCCTGCTTGCGTTCGCCCGCCTGCACGCTACCATGGGCCATGCGACTGCTGTGTACGTCTTTGCTGGCAGCCACTACTGTTCTCATCCCCGGCACAGCGCTTGATTCCGCAGCCCATGCGAAACCCGCGAGTTTCGGCCCGGCACTGCATCGCAAGCGCCGCTCGCCCCTGGACCTCGAAGTAAGGGGCGAGCTTTCGCGTCTGGCCCCGGGAACGACGCGCTACGTTACGCGTGAAGATCTGCTGGCTCTGCCGCAGGTGGCTTTCACGGCGACTGACGACGCCAATTTCACGGGTCCAACCCGGATCAGCGGCGTGCCCCTCGAGGAACTGGTCCGCCATCTGGTCGCTACTCCTGACTCGGATTTGATCGTCGCGATATGCGAAGACCAGTACCGCGCCAACTATCCTCGGGCCTACATCGCGGCCCACCATCCCGTGCTGGTGTTGACCATCAACGGGAAGCCTCCTTCCGGCTGGCCGAAAGATTCGGAAGGCCACGACAAGGATATGGGCCCTTATATGATTTCGCATCCCAGCTTTTCGCCCGCCTTCAAGGTCCTGGCGCATCAGGACGAGCCGCAAATTCCCTGGGGGGTGGTACGGCTCGAGTTCCGCAATGAGAAGGCTGTCTTCGGTGCAATTGCGCCGCGCGGGCCTCACGCTGCAGAACCAGCGGTGCAGGATGGTTATCGGATCGCGCAACAAAACTGTTTCCGCTGCCACAACCTGGGACAGGAAGGCGGCCAGAAGGCGGGTTATTCATGGGTCGTGCTCTCAGCCTGGGCAGCGGCTTCGCCGGATAATTTCTCTGCCTATGTGCGTAACCCGCAAGCCAAAAACCCGCATGCGCAGATGCCCGGCAATCCCACTTACGGCAATGCCACCATTCAGGCCCTCCTGGCTTACTTCCGAACCTTCTCGCCACAGGAAAAGCCATGATCTGCGCGCAGCCAAGGTGCTGCTGGTTCTAACAGTCGCTTTGTTTTTTTACCTCCGTCGCCTTCAACAACTTTTCCCGCTGACCGTGATCGAGAAATCGAAACAGAAAATTCTCACGCCCTTCCGGCATCCGCTTATACTTGCTCTCTTTAGCGCAGGCTGGGCAGCGGGATCGGCCGCGCTTGCGCAGCATCCGTCCGCTCCTATGAACGATCTTTTCATGGCGCGCGCCATTGAACTCGCAACCGACAATGTCCGCTCCGGGCAGGGCGGCCCCTTCGGCGCGGTAATCGTCAAGGATGGCGCCATCCTTGCCGAAGCGGCGAACCGGGTGACTTTGAGCAACGATCCCACCGCGCACGCCGAGGTGCTCGCCATCCGCGAAGCTTGCCGCAAGCTCGGAGTTTTCGAACTGAAGGACTGCGAGCTGTACTCCTCCTGCGAGCCCTGCCCCATGTGCCTGGGCGCGATTTACTGGGCGCGCCTTGCTCGCGTCTATTTCGGCAGCCTCGCCAGTGACGCCTCCGAGGCCGGCTTCGACGATTCCCTTATTTACCGCGAAATTGCTCAGCCCCGCCCCGAGCGTGGAATACCGATGATTCAGCTGATGCGCGAAGAAGCGCTGGCCGCGTTTCGCGCCTGGCGGGAAAAGTCCGACAAGATACGGTATTGAGCGCCCGGCGCGGGCGAGAGTCGAGGAGACCGATTCTTTTCAACCGAGGAAAGACGATTGCTCGATCGCTATTTTAAACTCACCGCCAACCAGACCACCGTGAAGCAGGAATTTCTCGGCGGCCTGACAACATTCCTGACGATGGCCTACATCATCGTCGTCAACCCGCAAATCCTGGCCCAGGCGGGCATGCCGGTCGAGGGCGTGGTTTTTGCCACCTGCCTCTCCGCCGCGATCGGCACCCTGGTGATGGGGCTGTACGCCAACTATCCGATTGCGCTCGCTCCCGGAATGTCGCTCAATGCCTACTTCACTTATTACGTTTGCCTGAGCATGCACGTTCCGTGGCGCACTGCGCTCGGCGTGGTTTTTTTCTCCGGGGTTGTGTTCCTCGTGCTCACCGTCACCCGGCTCCGCGAACAGATCGTCAACGGGATGCCGGATTGCCTCAAGCATTCGACCGCGACCGGAATCGGCTTCTTCATCGCATTCGTCGGCCTCAGGAACGCGAAACTCGTGGTGGCCAACCCGGCTACGTTTGTCGGCCTGGGAAGTTTTGCCGACCGCGACGTGCAAACGGCCTGCTTCGGCCTGGTCCTGACGCTGATTCTGATGGCGCGAAAAGTTAATGGCGGAATCCTGATCGGCATCGTGGGCACCGCGCTGGTCGGCATGCTGCGCGGCATCTCCAGTTGGCCCTCGGCGATCGTCTCCCTGCCCCACCCGTCGTCTACATTCCTGCAACTTGATTTGCGCGGCGCCATTCATCTCGGGCTTTTAGAGATCATGTTTGCCTTCCTGTTTGTGGACCTCTTCGACAACGTGGGCACCCTGGTGGGAGTGTGCGAGCAGGGCGGATTTATCAAGGACGGGAAAATACCGCGCGTTGGCCGGGCGCTCCTGGCGGATGCGAGCCGGAACTATTGTGGGATCGCTGGCCGGCACCTCCACCGTGACCAGCTACATCGAGAGCGTGGCCGGCATCGCCGTGGGCGCGCGGACCGGGCTCAGCAATGTGTTCGTCGCCGTGCTTTTTGCGCTCGCCATGTTCTGTTCGCCCCTGGCCTCTGCCATTCCGGGTTACGCCACCGCACCTGCTCTCATCCTGGTGGGCGCGTTGATGACGCAATCCATCGCGCACATCGATTGGGCGGATTTCAGCGAAGCCGTGCCCGCATTCATCACCATGCTGGCCACGCCTCTCACTTTCAGTATCGCCACGGGCCTCAGCCTGGGACTCATTTCCTACACGGTAGTGAAGATTGCGGCGGGAAGGATTCGCGAGATCAATGTGCTGATCTGGATTCTGACCATCCTGTTCATCCTGCGCTACATTTATCTGGCGGCGGCCTAAGACGGAGCGGCGCAGGAGCTTCCAGCAGTCGCGCGCAATCTCCCAGTCTTCGCCGGCGCGAACCACCAGGACGCGAACTGGTGAACCTGGATCCGAGAGGTCCTGGTCGGGCGGCGATTCCGAATTTCTCTTCGCATCAAGTTTCACCCCGGCGTACCCGAGGTTCTGGCAGGCTGCCGCCCGCACCTCGGGTGAGTTCTCTCCTACTCCAGCCGTGAAAACCAGCGCATCGATGCCGCCGAGCACCGCGATCATGGCGCCGATTCCCGCGCGTAGACGGTGGACGTAGATTTCAAACGCCAGCGTGGCCCGCTCATGTCCTTTTTTTACGGCAGCGAGAATTTCGCGCATGTCTCCGGAAATGCCGGAGATTCCCAGCAAGCCGGAATGCTGATTGAGAAGTTTGTCGAGTTCATCTCCGGTCAGATGGCTTTGACGCATCAGGTAGGTGAGGATTCCGGGATCAACCGAGCCGGAGCGGGTGCCCATCATCAAGCCCTCTAACGGCGTGAACCCCATCGTGGTGTCTACGCTCTTTCCATCGAGAATGGCGGCGAGAGAACAACCATTCCCCAGATGACAAGTCACCAGCTTGAGCGAATTTGGATCTCTGCGCAGCAGGTAGGCCGCGCGCCCGGCGCAATACTTGTGATTGATCCCATGAAAACCATAACGGCGGATTCCAGCCGCGAACCATTCGTAAGGCCCCGGATACACCGCGGCCGCGAGCGGCATCTTCTTGTGAAATCCGGTATCGAAAACCGCCACCTGAGGCACAGCGCCCAACAGTTTTTCAACGATTTCGATCCCCTCAAGTTCCGCGCGATTATGGAGAGGAGCGATGGCAGAAACCGCGGCGATCGCCGATTTTACTTCAGGGGTGATGACGACCGGATCTTCGAAGGCGGGCCCGCCGTGCACGATGCGGTGCCCGACGGCATCAATCTCGGAGAGTGCGGAGACGGCGGCGCTTTGCCCTTTCCACAAAGTGTCCAGCAGGTGAGCGGTGGCTTCGGAGCGAGAGAAAACCTTGAGCTGCTCGCTGCGACTGAAGCCGCGTCCATTCTTGATCCCGGCTCTGACCGGACTCGCCTTCCCACTCGATCGTCCCCTGCCAGAGCCGGGCCGGCGGATCCTCGGGAAGAACGTCGCCAATCTCGTACAGGCAGCTCTTCTGGCTGCTGGAGCCCGAATTCAGCACCAGAATTTTCATCGGTTAGTAGGCCAGGTTCAGTAAGGCCAGGTCCAGTCGCGCACGACCGGCATGTCGTCGCCATGCTGTTCGATGTAGCGCTTGTGCTCCACCAGTTGATTGCGCAGGAACTGTTTGAAGTGCGCACCCACGCGCTGCAGGCGAGGCACGCGGTCGACGACATCGCCCGCCAGGTGATAGCGATCGAGTTCATTCAGCACGGTCATATCGAAAGGCGTGGTCGTCGTGCCTTCTTCCTTGTAGCCGCGAACGTGGAAGCTGTCGTGATTGTGCCGGCGATACGTGAGCCGGTGAATCAGCCAGGGATAGCCGTGGTAAGCGAAGATGACGGGCTTGTCGGTGGTGAACATCGAATCAAACTCACGATCGGAGATTCCGTGCGGGTGCTCCGATGGAGGCTGGAGCGTCATCAGGTCCACCACGTTCACAAACCGGATTTTGATGTCGGAGAAATTCTGCCGCAGCAAATCTACGGCGGCCAGCGCTTCCAGCGTCGGGACATCTCCGGCACAGGCCATCACCACGTCGGGCTCGGCGTTCTGATCGGTGCTGGCCCATGACCAGATTCCGATCCCGTTGGTGCAGTGTTCGATGGCAGCGTCCATATCGAGGTATTGCAGAGCTGGCTGCTTGCCCGCCACGATCACGTTGATGTAATGCCGGCTGCGCAGGCAATGATCGGCCACCGAAAGCAGCGTATTGGCATCGGGCGGCAGATAAACCCGCACCACATCCGCTTTCTTGTTCATTACAAAATCAATGAACCCGGGATCCTGATGGCTGAAACCGTTATGGTCCTGGCGCCAGACATGCGAGGTCAGCAGATAGTTTAACGACGCGATAGGACGCCGCCAGGGAATGTGGCGCGTCACTTTCAGCCACTTGGCGTGCTGATTGAACATGGAATCGACGATGTGGATGAAAGCTTCATAACAGGAGAAGAAGCCATGCCGCCCGGTAAGCAGGTAACCCTCGAGCCAGCCCTGGCACATGTGCTCGCTCAGCATTTCCATGACCCGTCCCGTGCTCGACTCGTTCTCGTCAGTGGACAAGTACGGTTCCAGCAAAACTTTGCCGGTGACTTCGTATATCGCGTCCAGCCGGTTGGAAGCGGTCTCATCGGGACCGAATACGCGGAAGTTCCTTGCCTCGAGATTCAGCTTCATGACGTCGCGCAGAAAAGTGCCGAGCACCCTGGTCGCTTCCGCGGTTTCCCTGCCGGGCTTCGCAACTTTCACGGCGTACTCACAAAAATCTGGCATGAGCAGGTTCTTGAGCAACAAGCCGCCGTTCGCGTGTGGATTGGCGCCCATCCGGCGCTCGCCTCGGGGCGCGAGCTCCGCGAGTTCGGCACGAAATTTGCCGCGTCTCGTCGAATAGTTCCTCGGGAAGGTAGCTCTTCATCCAGTCTTCCAGGATCTTGAGATGACCCGGCTTGGTGGCCAAGTCCGTGACCGGCACCTGGTGCGCGCGCCAGGTGCCTTCAACCGGCTTCCCATCCACGACCTTGGGTCCGGTCCAGCCTTTCGGCGTGCGCATCACGATCATCGGCCAGATGGGGCGCGCCTGGGATCCACGCGAACGCGCGTCTTCCTGAATCACCTTGATCTCGGCAATGATCGTCTCCAGCGTGGCGGCCATGAGCTGATGCATGGGCTCGGGCTCATGGCCCTCCACAAAGTGGGGCTTGTAACCGTATCCGTTAAAGAGTTGCGTAAGTTCGTGGTCGCTTAAACGCCCCAGCACTGTCGGGTTGGCAATCTTGTAACCGTTCAAGTGCAGAATGGGCAGCACCGCGCCGTCGCGCGCGGGATTGAGAAATTTATTGGAATGCCAACTGGTGGCCAGCGCTCCCGTCTCAGCCTCGCCATCGCCAACCACGCAGCAGGCCAGCAGGTCGGGATTGTCGAACACCGCTCCATACGCATGCGCGAGCGAATAGCCCAGTTCTCCGCCCTCGTTGATCGAACCCGGCGTCTCCGGGGCCGCATGGCTGGGGATCCCTCCGGGAAAGGAGAACTGCTTGAACAGCTTTCGCATGCCCTCCTCATTTTGCTGGATATCCGGGTAAAGCTCGGTGTACGTGCCCTCGAGATAGGTGTTGGCCACGATGCCCGGACCGCCGTGTCCGGGCCCGGTGATGTTGATCACATTCAAGTCGTATTTCTTGATGAGCCGATTGAAATGCGCATACACGAAGTTGAGTCCCGGAGTGGTGCCCCAATGTCCCAGCAACCGGGGCTTGACGTGCTCGATCTTCAAGGGCTCGCGCAGCAGCGGATTGGCATACAGGTAGATCTGGCCCACGGAAAGATAGTTGGCGGCGCGCCAATAGGCATTTATCTTGCGTACTTCTTCCGAAGTCAGAGGCTGGTTGGAGATTCCGGATGGGGCGGGATCGGCGGAGGCAACGGGGGTCATAACAAAATGCTCTCCTGTTCCATCACTTCTGGATCTGAATCACTTTCGATCCTACACCCATTAGATTGGTGATGCTGTTTCGGTCAGATGAAAATTTCGTTATGGATCCGGCGGTCGTCCGGGCCACGGGCCACAGGGTCGCGGTCTTCGCATTTGGGTTGTCGTTGGTTTGCGGTATCCGCGGAATGATTCGATAATGCCCTGACCCAGATTGCCCGCCTATGAAGAAGCTTCCGCGCAAGGTTCGCCGCCATACGGGAAAGCCGGATCGGGATTCGGTCCCCGAAGACCGGCGCCGACCCCGTTTCTCACGGGCGCTTTCCGTGCTCTACGAAGACGATGCGGTGGTCGTCATCGACAAACCGGCCGGGCTTCTGGCAGTCCCGATCGAGGGTTCGGATGCTCCGTCGGCTTTGTCTTTGCTGATCGCAAGACTCAAGCCGAAGAGGCAGCGGGCGCTGATCGTGCACCGCATCGACCGTTTCGCTTCCGGCCTTCTGCTGTTTGCGAAGACCGATAAAGACCGACATGCGCTGGTCCGGCAATTTCTCGCGCACACTCCGGTCAGGCATTATCTTGCGGTGCTGCGCGGCCGCGTCGGCGTGGAAGCAGGCACCCTGGTGCACCATTTCCGGCGGCAAGGAATGTATCAGCAGCTGCGCACGGCGAGAGACCCCCAGGCGGCCCGCGCCGAATTGAGATATTCCGTCGAACGCCTTTTTCCGGACGCTTCGCTCGTCCGCGTGGAGCTGGTGACCGGTTTGCAGAACCAGATCCGAGCGCAATTTTCCGCCATGGGCCATCCGGTGATCGGCGATAGGAAATACCATCGTGAGGAATCGTCGGAGCCGCTCATTGCTCGCGTGGCGCTTCATGCCGCGCATCTTCAGTTTGTCCATCCCCGCACCGGAGAGAACATTTCGATTGACTGCAAACTTCCCCCCGATTTTCAGCACCTGGTCGCGGAATTGGCGCGATCAGGCCGCGCCCGCCGGTAGGTCTCGGATAACCTCCGCAAGCCGGCAGGACGGGTGGCCCACTCAAGCCGCATTCGGCCTTGAGTGGGAATTTCAAATCTTTCCAAATCTGTCATCCCGACCGGAGCCGATCATCGCGAAGGCGATGATCACCGGAGTGGAGGGACCTGGTGTTTTCTTGCGGCGACGGACGGGGATACTCAGCCGGAGTGATGTATGCGAAACCACGAATGAGCTGCGGGAACACTCTGTCCAGTTGGAACTGCCCCACTCGAGCCAAAACCGGGCTTCAATGGGCCGCCAGTCGGGGTTTTCGGTGGATGCGCGTGGAATCGATCAGCGCGCCGCTTGTCGCAGGAACGCTTTGAACACGTCCTCGTCGATGTCGGAGCGCTTGCGGACCTTGACGTGCCGGACGTACTGGCCGTTGCCTTCGAGAAGGCCGTTTGGATCCTTTAACTCGGAGCCGCGTACAAAGCCAAACTGGACGTGATCCGGCGCGGAGTAAACGTAAGAGACGAATACCTTCCCCTTGGGCACTTTCTCTTTAACCCAGCAGCCGTTGCCCCACTTCACCGACTCCTCGAGTCCGGGCTCCACACGCTTCACAAACCGGCGAAGGGCGCGGATGATCGAGCGGTTCTTTGCCGGCTGGTCATTCAGATAGTCGTCAAAGCTGGCGTACTTTTTCATCTTCATCGGTCGCCTCTCAGTGCTGACGAGCCAGGCAAAGGCTCCGCAGTTGAGATCCCTCGTCTCAAAGAAAAAGCGCTTCTAAAGATACGGCATTCTGGTTTCTCAAGACAAGAAGATACGGTGTCTTCCAGGAGGCGGACGATTAATCCGGGCAAACGGGACATGCTCCCGGGGCGGGTGGCTTATCTCGTCGAAATAAGTCGCCGAACCACATGGCCTTTCCACATCCACAATCCTGTGACGACCATTACGGGGAAGAACACATACCGAGTCCGGAGGGCATAGCCTGGAAGTTTGTCAAACGGACTATAAATATAACCGAGGATCGGAATGCTGGAGATGATGTGAATCCAGCGAAAAATCGAACGTTGGGTGACTTCTTTCATGATGAATCTGCCCTCTATTCTTCGGCAACGCCCCTACCGTCGGGCGTCGAACTGCCCCGCTCAAGCCAAAACCGGCTTGAGTGGGCCACCCGTCCGCGTGTAAGACATGAGACTGTTGTCGCTAGACCCGTAGCGAGCCGCGGAGCCCCCGGGCGGCATAGTAAGATTCCGCACCGTTGTGATACAGGAAAACAGTGTTGAAGCGGCGATCACAAAAGAGGGCGCCGCCGAGTTTTCTGATATCCGAGGGTGTTTTCACCCAGCTCGACGTTTTGGTATCGAACTCTCCAAGTTTCTGCAGCTCTCGATATTGTTCTTCCGTCAAAAGCTCGATGCCCATGGCGGCGGCAACGTCAGTCGCGTTGCCCTTTGGCTTATTTTCTTTCCTCGCATCCAGCGCTTCACGGTCGTAGCAAAGGCTTCTGCGACCTTGAGGACTTTCTGATGAACAATCGTAAAAAATGTATTCGCCCGTCTTCTTGTCGAGACCCACAACATCCGGTTCACCACCAGTTCTTTCCATTTCATGGAGTGACCACAGTTTGCGAGGATCAGCTTCCAGCCTGGCTCGTACTTCAGTCCATTCGGTGCCTTTATGGCGGTTCATGTTTCTCTCAAAGCGGGCTTTCAATGCTGTGAGCAGTTCTCTACGTTGTTCCGCTGACAACTCCCTTTTTCCACTCGACGCTTTGGTCGTCGGCATTGTTTTTGCGACCTCCTCGATTCACAACTTTTGCCCTGGCCAGTTGGGCGTTTCTATACCGAACTGCCGGGCGTACTCGGCGTTCAATCGCTGCCAGCCGCCGAACTTCACGGCGTCGGGGCCGACCATGCGTCCAATGGGCTGGCCGGCGAGAAGCCGATCGAGAACATCGAAGCAGATGTGCCACCCCGCAGCGCCCATGGCAATGAAGCGGTGACCGATGTTGGTCCACAGCGTCAAGCGCGTGCTGCCGCCACAGGCTTCGAGTTCCCACCGCATATCGAAGCTGCCCCACTTGTACTCAAGCACATTGGGAGCGTCGGCTCGCGTCACCGTGGTTTCGGAGATCCGCGGCGTGGGTGCTCCCACCGTGGTGAGCTTCACCTTGCTTCCAGCCGTGCCCAGACTTCCATCGGCGTCGAAGGGAGCCCACTCGCGCAGATGCGCCGGGTCGGTAAGTGCCTGCCAGACTTTTTCCGGCGAGTGGCGCAGCTCGCGGACCAGAATGAGCGTCCACTTCTCTTCACCGTTTTGTCCCCGGCTCTTTCGTACTTGTGCCCCGCTGGCCGGACCCGGTGTGTAGGGAGCGCGATCGCTCATATTCTTCTCCTCGCGTCGCCCTACCGGCGCATCAGCTGGGTAATCTGAATGAGATTGCCACAGGTGTCATTCAGCATCGCAATGGTCGAGCCGGTCAGGTTGGTGGGCGGCATGGTGAACTCGGCGCCGTGGGCTTTGATCCGCTCGTAGTCGCCCTTGATGTCGCCGGTAAAGAACATGGCCGCGGGCTGGCTCTGTTGAAACATCGCCTGCTGATACGCTTTGGCCGCGGGGTTGCTGTTCAGCGCCAGCTGCAACTCGGTGCCGTCCGGCTCCTCGGGCGAGGCCACGGTCAGCCAGCGATATGGGCCCTGACTGAAATCGGTCTTCTTGGCAAAGCCCAGCACCTCCGTATAAAAGCGCAGGGCCTTGTTCTGATCGTCCACGTATATGCTGGTCACTTTGATTTTCATTTCGTTCTCCTTTGTCAGGATCGCCCTGCGGGCCGCGTCGTCTTCAGCCTGCTTTTTTTCTTGATGTTCATCGATTCCATCCGATCGAGGTGGCGTTCAAGAGCATCCAGATGAGCGGACCAGAACCGCCGGAACTGAGCCAGCCAGGCATCCACCTCGCGAAATGGCCCAGGTTTCAGCCGGTAGAGACGGCGCTGTGCGTCCACCGTGGATTCGACGAAACCGGCCTCGCGCAGCACCCGCAGGTGCTTGGACACGGTCGGCTGCGGCATACGAAGTCGACGCTCAATCTCTCCCACCGACTGTTGTGACGCAACCAGAAGGCTCAGTATCGCGCGGCGGTTGGGCTCCGCAATGATTTCGAACGCAGATTCCATGCTCTTCATATACTCCACCACGAATATACGTGTCAAGGTATATACGAAAAAAGAATGTCGGCAAGCAATCCCATGAGCCTGTGAGCCAGCGCACAGTCTGCCAGAAAGCGCCGCTGCAGAGGCAGGAAACCGCTGTCGGCCTCCGTCATGGTGCAGAAATACCTGCGGCCCGCAGCCATCAGCGCGGGTGTGATCTCGGCAGGCTGGAACGGTCGTTTCGGCTTTCACAACTTTCGGCATTCCCTGGCAACATCGCTGGTGAAGCTGAAAGTGGATGCCAAGACCGTGCAAGGTGTGCTGCGTCACGAGGACTTCGGAACGACCATGGACCTGTATGCCCAGTCCGATATGGAGTCCATGCGGGATGCGCAACGGAAGTTTCTCGAACAGCTGAATGGGGGACAAAATCCACCTGCTCACGGAGCGAGTTCAGTGAGAATCGTGGGTGGGATCGGGGGTGGAAGATTTAGGCTCTGTACCGCTAAGTTCTTTGGAATGATGGTGGCCAGGGACGGAGTTGAACCGCCGACGCCAGCCTTTTCAGGGCTGCGCTCTACCACCTGAGCTACCTGGCCACGTTTGGTCTCACAGCTTGTCTGCCGGCGCCGGGCGCGTCGTGGGGCACGCGAGGACTTGGACGGAGTTGCCGGTCAGTGCAGGCGGACGACAAGCTGGAAGCGTTTCAACAGTCACGATTATAGCAACGGAGTTGGGTTCGCTCAAATCGTGGCCGCCGGCTTGGGGCGTCGAGGCCGCGAGTCCGCCATGGCGCCGTTGAGAACTGAAAATGCGCAGCGGTTCGACGCTACCCAGTAGGCGATTTCTCGATAGTCGGCCACATCGAACACCGCCAGGTCAGCGTCTTTCCCCGGTTCGATCGACCCCTTTCGTTCCTGCAGGCGCAACGCCCACGCCCCATTGCACGTGGCGGCGACAATCGCCTCGGCGGGCGACATCTTCAGATGAGTGCAGGCCAGCGACAGCACGAAGGGCATGCTGAGCGTCGGAGAGGACCCCGGATTGTAGTCCGTGGCCAGCGCGACCGCCGCGCCGCCGTCGATCAGTTTGCGGGCCGGAGGAAATTTCTCCAGGCCGAGAAAATAATTCGCGCCCGGCACCAGCGTCGCAATCGTCTCGGTCCTGGCGAGAAGCCGTATATCCGCGTCAGTGACCTGGTCCAGGTGGTCGAGAGAAGCGACGTGGAAGCGCAACAGGGGCCGTAACTCGGTCGCGCTCAACTGGCAGACGTGGGCCCGCACCCCCAGGCCGTTTTGCTTGGCGGCATCAAATATTCTTTCCGTGTCTTCCGGGTTGAAGGCGCCGCGGTCGGTGAATACGTCGACGAACCTTGCCAGCTTGCGCTCCGCCACCAGCGGAATCATCTGTTGGCAGACGAGGTCAACGTAGGCCTGCGCCCGGCCGTGAAATTCTTTCGGGACAACGTGCGCGCCCAGCAGGGTTGCAATCACCGTTCCCGGCCATTTGGCCGCTGCGCTTCGGATGGACTCAAGCGACTTGATCTCGGCGTCGACCGTCAGTCCGTAGCCTGACTTGGCTTCGACCGTGGTCGTGCCCTGTTCGGCCATTTCGCGCAGCGCGTCCAGCACTTTATCCACCAGCACTTTTTTGCCGGCCCGGCGCACGCCCTCTACGCTCGAACGAATTCCGCCGCCGGCTTCCGCGATCTGCTCGTAGGTCGCGCCCGCGATGCGCTTCTCAAAATCCAGCAGTCGCGGCGTGACAAATGCGGGATGCGTGTGCGAGTCCACGAATCCGGGAAGAACAACCTGTCCCGCGCAATCGATTTCGACAATCTTTTTGCGATTTTGTTTTATCCAGGGATCGCGCAGCGCGTCTTTGGTTTTGCAGGCCGAGACAATTTTTCCGCCTGCGCACAGTACGGCTCCATCTTTGATCATGCCCAGTTCGCCGAGCTCGGCTCCGCGGCGTGGGCCGGAGTTTCGGGAAGAAGACCGCAGGGTCAGCAGTTGGCTGATGTTGATCAGCAGCAATGCGCGATCGGCGGTCCCGCTTTTGGTTGGAGGCGCCATTCGCTGGTTAGTTTAGCAGCGACTGCGCAGGGAGGGATTGTGTGGGAGGAATCGTGCAGGGCTGGACCGTGTGGGGACGGGTCTCTGACCCGCCCGGGCCGAGCGCAGCTCGTCTGGGTTTTCAGCCGAAAGCGTCTCCCCCGATGTGCCGGTACAGAAGGGCCTGCCGAGCTTCGCTCGGCCTGGACGGGTCGGAGACCCGTCCCTACATGGGCTGTGGCGGCGCCTACTTCGCCATGGGCACTTTCACGCCATTTTTCTTCGCAAAGGCCTTCGCTTCTTCGTAGCCCGCATCCACATGGCGGATCACGCCCATGCCGGGGTCGGTGGTCAGCACGCGCTCGATGCGCTTCGCCATCATCTCGGTGCCGTCGGCAACCGTGACCTGCCCGGCGTGCAGGGAATAACCGATGCCCACGCCACCGCCATTGTGGATTGAAACCCACGACGCTCCAGCCGCGGTGTTGAGCAGGGCATTGAGCAGCGGCCAGTCCGCGACTGCGTCGCTGCCGTCTTTCATGCTTTCGGTTTCGCGGAACGGAGACGCAACCGAGCCGCAATCGAGATGGTCGCGGCCGATCACAATCGGCGCCTTGAGCTTGCCTTTCTTGACCAGATCGTTCATGGCCAGGCCGAATTGTGCCCGTTCGCCGTAGCCCAGCCAGCAGATACGCGCCGGCAGACCCTGAAACTTGATGCGCTTGCGCGCCAGGTCAATCCAGCGGCGCAGGATTTTGTTTTCGGGAAACAGTTCCAGCACCAGGTCGTCGGTCACCGCAATGTCCGCGGGATCGCCCGACAGCGCGACCCAGCGAAACGGTCCGCGTCCTTCGCAGAACAGAGGACGAATGTACTCCGGAACAAAGCCGGGAAAGTCGTACGCGTTCTTTACACCGCGCTGAAAAGCAAATGTCCGGATGTTATTTCCATAATCAAAAGTCACCGCACCCATTTTCTGCAGGCGCAGCATGCCTTCGACGTGACGGGCCATCGCATCCAGAGACCGCTCCTGATAAGCCTTCGGATCGCGCTGCCGCAACTCGATGGCTTCCGGCAAAGTCATTCCGTTGGGGACGTAACCATTCAGCGGGTCGTGCGCCGAAGTCTGGTCCGTCAGGATGTCGGGCAGCACACCGCGTTCGGCCAGTTCGGGAATTATGTCGGCGCAATTTCCCACCAATCCGACGGAAACATTTTCTTTTTTACGGATTGCGTTTTTCAGGATGCGCAAGGCTTCGTCGAGGGTCGTGACCATGAAGTCGCAGTAGCCCGTCTTGAGCCTCTTCTTGATGCGTTCGGCGTCAACGTCGATCCCCAGAAATGCCGCGCCGGTCATGGTCGCAGCCAGGGGTTGCGCGCCACCCATGCCGCCCATGCCGCCGCTGACGATCAGCCGGCCGGCGAGATCGCCGCCGAAATGCTTTTCCCCGGCCGCCGAGAAGGTTTCGAACGTGCCCTGCACAATTCCCTGCGAGCCGATATAGATCCACGAACCCGCCGTCATCTGCCCATACATCATCAGGCCGGCCCGTTCCAGTTCGTTGAACTTTTCCCAATTGGACCAGTGCCCCACCAGGTTGGAATTCGCGATCAGCACTCGCGGCGCATGTTCGTGCGTCTTGAACACGCCGACCGGCTTGCCCGACTGAACCAGCAGGGTCTGGTCATTTTCAAGATTCTTCAACGACGCCACGATGGCGTGATACGCCTCCCAACTCCGCGCCGCTCGCCCGGTGCCGCCATAGACCACCAGATCCTTAGGCCGTTCCGCGACTTCCTCGTCGAGATTATTCATCAACATGCGCATCGCGGCTTCCTGCTGCCAGCCTTTGCATGTGATCTGGTTCCCGCGCGGCGCCAGGATTGGAGTGTAGGTCGAAGCAGTAATCTCGGTTTCAACCGGCATGACTAGATGTTAGTGCTTTGGATAGAAGTGTTCAAACTGTGGGGCAAAAGGCTTGAGGTCTGAGGTCCGAGGTCCGAGGTGTGAAGCCCGAGGTCTGAAGCCCGGTTTCACCAGCTGCTGTACGCCGTGCCGTCGCTCGCGGTGCCGGCCGCACCGCTGTGCACATCGCTGATGCCGGGCTCTTCCTGGTCCACCGACATCACGGTATCTTCCTGATCGACGGTCCAGCTGCCGTTGCTGCCGGTCATCGGGTCGATCGGAATCTGCTTGATGTATCCCGCCTGCACCAGGTCGTCGAGCGACTGCGGCGCCTTCTGTTTGTCCAGCGTGTATTGCGAAATGAGCGAGCGCAGTTCGAACAGGTCCTGCCGCAGCACCGACTCCTTGGCCCGCAGAATGGACTGGTTGTAGGCCGGAATCGAGATCGACACCAGAATCAGAATCATGCTGATGACGATCATCAGCTCGATGAGGGTGAAGCCGCGTTCCCGCCTGTGTCTTGCTTTAGCCATTACCAGGTCTTGTACTCGGTGCCGTCGAGCCCCGTGCCCTGCGATTTGGTGAACACATCAAAAACGTTTTGCCCACCCCAGGAATCCGAATCGGGATCGTCCTGCATGGAACGCATGCCCCATTCCGTACTGTTGGTCATCGGGTCCTGGGGAATCCGCCGCAGGAAGCGCACTTTCTTGCCGCCCACATCCACGCCCTTGACCAGCGTGTCCAGATCGGGCGGATATCCTTCTGTGCCCACCTTGATCTGGAATGCGCCACGATCGGCGGCGTCCTTGTAGCGATCGATGGCATCGCGCAACTCCCAGAGGTCGTTGCGCAGTTCGCGTTCCTTTTCGCGCTTGATTGCGACTCGCGCCAGCGGCAGCGCCAACCCGGTCAGGATCACCAGGATGGCGGTGGCCACGATCAACTCAATGAGCGTGAATCCAAGCGGGCCGCGTGCGGAACCGGGTTTCAAGGCGGCGGACTTCATCAGAATATTATCGTCGAAAACGGCGCGGACTTTAAGCCTATCCCGCTATTGCACCGTGACCGTGGCCGCCGCTCCGGCCACCGGCAGGGCTTGCATCGCCGGATCGCGCGCTCCGCCTTTTGAGATGGCCAGCGTGGACTGTCCGCTTGCCTTTGCCATGAAGGTCAGAGTCACCACGACCCCTTGTCCGGTAATACCGGTCGCTCCCGGCGGCCGCGTTGCCTGGACCTGCAAGGCCCCGGTGGTATCGTCATCGCGATGCACCAGGGTCACGATCTGGCCGTCCTGTGAGAGCAGGCCTCCGTTGGAGACGTTCACCACCTGCAGAATTTTGGGATCGTAACTTACCTGCAATGGGACGGAATATACATTCTGCGCGCCCTTGAGCAACACGTTGATGGCGAAAGTGGACCCGGGCGCCTGCGTAACGTTGGCCGGATCAAACACGAAACTGGCTCCGCCCGCCGCCATCGGAGGCGCGGGTTGCGCCGGCGGCACCGGCATCGCGGCCTGCGCGGGCGCCGGCGTTGCTTCGTTCCCCGGAGCCGCGGTCGGCGCCTGGCTGGCGCGCCGCAATTCGATGGCGGATGCGGTTCCCACTTCCAGGGCCTTTTCGTTCAGGTCGGTGACATCTCGCGTCCGGATAATGTGCGGAATCAGGGCAAAGACAATTTCGTTTTCCTTGTGCTCGACGTTGCTCTGCGAAAACAGGTATTTCAGGATCGGAATCTGCGACAGCCCTGGGATTCCGTTCAGCGACCGGATGTCCTGGTCCTCCAGAATTCCGCCCATGATATTGACTTCGCCTTCTTTCAGGCGGATTTCGTGTTCGATCTTGCGCTGGCCGATCACCGGCTGGCTGATGCCCCCAATGTTCGATTGCCCGGTCACCGAGGAAATGTCCATCGCAACCTTCAAGGTGACTTCGCGGCCGGCATGCACCTTGGGTGTGATGTCAATGTTCACGCCGACATCCAGATATTGAAACTGGGTGTTGACCAGCGGATTGATGCCCACACCGCCAATGCCGGGCTGGAATGAACCGGTCGCGATGGGCACCCGGTCGCCGATCTTGAGGGAAGCCTTTTGCCCATCCACGGCGCGAATCTGCGGGTTCTGAATGAGTTTGGTGCTGCTGTCGCTAAACAGCGCGGTGGCCGTGGCCGGCGGAATGGTGACCGTAAAGTCGGTGGCGTTCAGGTTTCCCAGGCGGTTGAGGTTGACCTGGTTCGCCGTCCCCGAGGTGGTCGAGCTGGTGCCGGTCGTGGTCGAAGTGCTGCTTGTGGTATTGAGATTGTTCTGCAAGGCCACGGTGGCGCTGGTGGGAGGACTGATGCCCAGGTTTCGCGTCTTGTCGCGGCTGACCTGCATGATGGCCACTTCCACGATGACTTCGGGACGCGCCTTGTCCAGGTCGCTCACCAATTTTTCCGCCAGCGCAATCTGGTCCGGAGTCCCGCGCACCACCAGCGCGCCCTGCGAAGGCAGGGGCTGGATGCGGGAAATTTCCAGGATTTGGCGCAGCGCATTGACCACGTCCTGCAACTCCGTGGGCTGCGACAGGTTCGCCAGATAGAAGGTCTTAATGACGCTCTGTTCAATTTCCTTGCGCTTGCCGGGGTTATCGGAAGCGATAAAAATGGTGTTTGGCGTGACCGGCCGCCAGAACGTCTTCGATTCCAGCGCGATAATCTCGAGCGCCTCCTGCAGCGTGACCCCGTTCAACTCGATCTTGATTCGCCGCGAGGTATAGTCCGGGTCGAACAGCACGTTGATTCCGGCCAGCTTGCCCACGGTTTCGTAAATGATTTTGGTATCTTCGGGGCCGATTCTCAGGGTGATGGGGACATTCGCGATGGCCGCCAGATCGACCGGTCCCTGGGCTTCCTGCACCCGCTTCTCCAGCCCGGTCGGCGGCCGCTCCACGGAAGTCGGCCCCGGCGCGCTGCTGGCGTCAATGATCATCTTCTGGGTACGGCGGATTTCCTGTTGCGCGATGAAGCTCGAGGAATCGATCTCCCCCGCTTTCTGGAACTCGGCCAGGGCTTCCTGCAGTTTGCCGGCATCGCGCAACAATTGTCCGCGATGGACGTGCGAGGCCGCGGCCAGGAACCGGGTCCGCTCATATGAGGTCCGATAGGCTAAATCTCTGGGCTTCTGCTCGTAGGCCTGGCGGTAAAAATCGAACGCGGCTTCATAATTCTGGCGTGCTTCGGCGTCTTTGCCTTTGTTGTAGAGCGACTTGGCGCTGTCGGCGGCGCCGATAGGCAGGGTCACGGCGACGACGAGCAACGCGATGGCTGCCGGGCGAATCAGGCGTGTCTTCACTGGGTCCCTCGCAGGCAGTCTTCCCTCGGGGATCGGCCAAAACCCCGGGCCAGGCCGCTGGAAATGCGCTGATTTTAGAAGTTAGCTGGCTGATTATAGCATCGGCCTTCAGCCATGGAAGTGACTGCTCTGGTAGCAGTTACTCATTAGGCTTAGTCCCAAAGGCGTTACCGCCAAAACCGTTTCGGGAGAGTTAAGTTTGCTCTCGGGATCACCCCCCAAGTGTTGGGATGCAGAATCTGGTTCATGAGCAAGGGTCAAGGTAAGTGACCATTCGCGGCCGCGTGGGACAGCCGCCCCCCGCTGTCCCCACATGGCCGCGAATACGATAAGCTAGTTATCCCCATGGCGCGCGCGACCGCTCATCCAACCAAGCCCAATCCCGAGAAGAACCCCCGCCGCGACCCCACGGCCGCCGGCCAGCGTGACGCTGCGGTCAACCGGGTGGCTTCGCACAACTATTTCCTGCTGGAGAAATTCGAGACCGGGGTTGCCCTGACCGGCACCGAGGTCAAGTCAGTCCGCGCCGGACAAGCCAACCTCAAGGACTCCTACGGCCTGCTGAAAGATGGCGAACTCTGGCTGCTCAACTGCCACATCGGCCCCTACGACCACGGCAACATCTTCAACCACGCGCCCCTGCGCACCCGCAAGCTGCTGGTGCACAAGGAAGAAATCCGCAAGCTCATCGGCAAGACCCAGCAGAAGGGCCTGACCCTCATACCCACGCGGATG
Source organism: Terriglobia bacterium (assembly GCA_963734455.1). Lineage (GTDB taxonomy): Bacteria > Acidobacteriota > Terriglobia > Terriglobales > Acidobacteriaceae > JAIQFF01. Next base: position 406,227 of record CAVTHC010000003.1, on the reverse strand, counting down.
TACTTCAAGAACGGCCGGGTGAAAGTTGAACTCGCCCTGGCCAAAGGCAAGCAACTGTGGGACAAGCGCGAAACCGAACGCCGCCGCACCGCCGACAAAGAAGCCAGAGAAGCCGTCAACCGCTCGCGTAAAGGGCGCTAGAAGGACCACGTGGGCGCGAGCGCCCCGCTCGTGCGGAGGCTTTCGCGGCGCTGCCGCGCGAGCGAGGGCGTCGGGGGGCTGCGAAAGATTCCCAGGGGGAGAGCCTTCCAAAATACCAAGGAGGCTGGCTGCCTCCTCTTGACATGTGCTACACATGAAAGTACGCTAACAACATGTCAAAGATGATTCAGGTACGGAATGTGCCCGACGCTTTGCACAGGGGCCTGAAAGCTCGCGCTGCCATGGCGGGCATGTCACTTTCGGACTACCTGTTAGCAGAGCTCAAGGAGATCGCGGAGAGGCCAACCCTGGCAGAACTGCGAGAGCGCCTGCATGGGCGCAAGCCGGTCTCGGCGCCGCTCGATACCGCTCGTCTGGTACGAGAAGAGCGCGAGGCCCGATGATTGTTCTGGATGCGTCTGCCGCGGTTGACTGGCTTCTTCAGACCGCCGCGGGACAGAGCATTGAGAAACGAATATATTCGCGTCACGAAACCCTGCATACCCCCCATCTTCTGGACCTTGAAGTCGCCCAGGTTTTACGGCGTCTGGCTCGGCAAGGAGTGGTCTCAGCGCACCGAGCGGAGGAGGCGGTGCGCGACCTGCTGGATCTCCGCATGGCCCGGTATCCTCACGTCGTGCTCCTTCCCCGGATTTGGCAACTGCGTCACAATCTTTCTGCCTATGACGCTGCCTATATCGTGCTGGCCGAAGAACTCGGGGCGCCGATCATTACGCGAGACCGGCGACTGGCTTCTGCTTCCGGCCATGCGGCGACCGTGGAGCTGTTTTAGGACTTGGCGAACGCTCGTGGCGGCGCGCGACACCTGTCGCATCGGAATATTGACCTCGGGGCGGCACCCGCGGCGCTGCCGCGCGAGCGAGGACGCTCGCGCCCACACTCCCAAATCTACCGGAACTTATACCCGGGCTTGAGCTCGCAGCGATACACCTTCGTCTGATCCTTGTTCACGCGTGCATTGCAATCTGCCCAGCTCAAATAAAGATTCGGTCCGAAGGGGAAGGTGATGGTCTCGCCGTTGATTTCGGCCAGAATGCTGACCCCTTCCGCCGATCCGGGCACGGTAAAGTTCAACGTCTGGCCGAAGATCACAGGATGCGAAGTCCGGACCATGTCGCTGACCATGGGCCGAAAGACTTCAGCCTCCAGCAGGAAGGTGGCGGTGTCCGACCAGTTCCTGGCCGATACCTTTACCTCGCGGCCGCCTTTCAGGAAATCCTCCTCTTCGATCTTGGTGAACGGGACACGGCCCCGCGATGCATGAAGTTCGGGCATTGCGGAATTCATTTCCTTCTCCGGCATCGAGCGTTGCCGAGCCGATCGTCGCCTTCCACTTCCCGTCGGGCGAGCAGGGAGGCTGTTTACGGCAAGGAATATTTCCGGTGTTCGCCACTTCGAAGGTCTTTACCGCGCTGCCCACATTGGCGGTGTTGGTGGTTTTGATCGAATATCGAGCCAGAACGTTCGACACCACAATCGGGGGATGGTTGGCGGCGATTCCATCGTGCGGCAGGGGCACCATGCGGCCAACGTACAGCTTGTCGCCCACGAAATCTTTCAGGTCCAGCGGGGCGTAGTCGGAATGCCGAAATTGGAGCACGATCGGCCGTCCGATCCAGATCCGGTTGCGCAATAGAACGGTGTAGGCGCCGGAGGCGTCCGACTTGCCCTCGCCGATGACCGCGCCATTGTAGAGCGCCGCCACCTCAACATCGGCCAGCGGCAGTTCCTTGGTGGGGTCGGCGTCCTGCTTGATCACGGCGCCGCGCAACATCATGGGCCGGGTGCGCGGACGGGTCAGCAGGATCGCCGCGGCAATCAGCCCCGCAATCACAATCGTGGCCGTCCACATGACCAGCCGCCGCTTTCCCGTCATCCAGCAACCTTCATCGGAATATTCTACGACGCCCCGCTCCCCGACCAGGATTTTTAGTCGCGCCTCATCTTTCGTCAAGGCCTTTAGTCTCAGCCGGTGTAACCATCCCTGTTACCTTGGTGCGGGCTTCGCCCATCGTTCCTCAGGGCAGGATCGTTTAGGCTTGTCTTGTGGATGAGAGGAAGTTTGGCCCCATAGTCCGGTCCCGCCGCGCGTTTCTCCGACAGATGGCCAGCCTGGGGATTTGCCTGCCCTTCGCGGAATCGGCATTCGCTTCGTTCTTGCCACCATCGCCCGAGCAGCATGCCCGGCCCGCGCCTCCGCCCGCCAAGACTTACCTTTCGCCGGACGATGACCAGTTTCTGGATGAACTCGAACGGGTCAACGTCTGCTACTTCTGGGAGCAGGCCAACCCCCAGACCGGCCTGGTCAAGGACCGGTGCAATGCGCGGAAAGCGACCACCGACAATGCCGTCGTCGCCAGCATCGCGGCCACCGGCTTCGGTCTCTCGGCGCTGTGCATTGGAGAGAAGCGCGGCTTTATTTCTCCCGCCGAAGCGCGCACCCGCGTGCTGAACTCGTTGCGCTTTCTTTGGAAGACCCTGCCCCAGCATCGGGGATTTTTCTACCACTTCGCCAACGTCAATACCGGCGAGAGACTGTGGGATTCGGAAATCTCTTCGGTGGATACCGCCATTCTGCTCTGCGGCATCCTGTGCTGCCGCCAGCACTTCGACAATCCTGAAATCCGCCAGCTCGCGCTCGACATCTTCGATCGCGTGGACTGGACTTGGCTCTCGGAAGACACCACCCTGCTGCCCCACGGATGGCTGCCTGAGGCCGGATTCCTGCCTTATCGTTGGGATTACTACAGCGAACTGATGATGATGTATCTCCTGGGCATGGGCTCGTCCTCGCATCCCCTGAAGCCGGAAGCCTGGGATGCGTGGAAGCGCAACATTTTTGAATATGATGGCCTGCGTTACATCGGCTCCTTCGCTCCCCTGTTCGTTCACCAGTATTCGCAGGCCTGGTTCGATTTCCGGGGAAAGCGCGACCGTTACGCGGATTATTTCCAGAACTCCGCCATTGCCACCGACGTGCATCGCCGCTTCTGCCTTGAGCTAGGGAAACAATTCCCCGACTACAGCGATGATCTCTGGGGCATTACCGCGTCGGATTCGGAATCCGGCTATGTGGTTTGGGGCGGTCCTCCCGCCATGGGTCCGATCGATGGCACCGTGGTCCCCAGCGCGGCCGGCGGTTCACTGCCATTCCTGCCGCAACCGGTCATGCGGGTTCTGCGCAATATCAGGAATCGATATCCCAATGCCTGGTGTACCTACGGGTTCGTGAACGCCTTTAACCCGTTGAAGCCCTGGTATGACAACGACGTAGTCGCCATCGATACTGGAATCACTCTGCTCATGGCGGAGAACGCCCGGACCGGCTTTGTCTGGGAAACCTTCATGAAAAACCCGGAGGCGATCCGGGGCATGCAACGCGCCGGTTTCAAGACCTACCAGCCGGGCAATCAAAAACCTGGACTGCCGTCGACCGCCGGCAGTCCAGGCAACTCCGTCGCAGGTTCACCCACCGGCTAGAAGTTCGGTGCGGCCGCCTCATGTTGTGCCGTGTTTGAAGAGTCCGCCGGGGCGGTAGTGGCGACCGCGGGAACCGGCGCCGGAGTTTCCGGCATCACGACGGGCCGAATTTTTACCGTAGCCAGGACCTTTTCCAGCCGGGCAAACACCGCTAGACGATCCACGGGCGTGATTTCGCCGCCGTCGCTGTTACCCGCATCGCTGGTCGCGATTCCCAACCCGAATTCATAGCAACCGCCGTTGCCGAACACGTGATAGTACTTTGTGTCGGCGGGTTTCATCGTGGCATCGCCGGAACTCTCCACCTGCTGGAACTCGAGAGCGCCAATTTTTACCGGCACGATCTTAGCTGGGGACGAAGCATCCGCTACGCCGTTCGTCTCCGCGGGCGCAAATTGAGCGCAGGCTTCAGCGGCCATGCCGGGATTCACGCTGACGCTGATGAAGCCGGACTGGAAATCCGTTCCGGGATACGAGTTGGCGGGCATCTCCAAGGCTGCCAGCGCCCTTCCGCCGGGATGAACGAAATTCATCGGCAACGGCTCGGTCGCAGTAGAAGTGGCCTGCGTTTCAGTGTCACCCGTGGCCGCTCTGAGCTGGGTCTCCAGATGATAGTTTCGCGGAAAGTTGAACGAGAGTCCGTACTCGCGGTTGACATAGGAAAGGGTTGCCGCCCGGTGTTTTTTCGCCTTTGCTACTACCGGCGTGGGGACTGGAGCCGGAGTTGGAACTGAGAGAGCCGGCGCCGAGACTGGCGCAGTTGATTGCACAGGTTGCTGCACCGCTACAGGCTTGCTCGTGGAGCAACTGCCGATCACGATCACGGCAGCAAACATCGCCAGCGCGCCCAATGCGCCCACGGTTTGATTCTTGATCGATTCATCTTCATTTTTTGCAGCTGGCTTCTGCTGCTTATCGTTGGACTGATTGCCGGACAAGTTAAGGTTCGTCATATTTTCCTCCTGGGTCGTCGCCCGCCCATCGAGATCGCACGAGAGCCGCCACGAGGGAGGGCGCTGATTTGACAGGGGTTAAGAGAAGGTGAGAGTTCGCAGGCTGTGGGTCGCGAAACACACTGTGGCTGGAGAAGCACACCTCTCGATCTTGTCATCTTGAACGGAGGGGAGGGATCCGCTTGCGAGTTCCTGGCCGCAGTCGAAAGATCTGCTTTTGCCGGCAGCACCTCGGACACATGCTCTCGTGAGACTTACAGCAGAACGCAAGGTCCCTCGACTTCGCTCGGGATGACAGAGTGAGCATGGCCGCCGGATTAATATGGTTGTCGCGACAATACAGGAGGAGTCCAAATCAAAACCGTAAACCTCAAAATTGGGATGCCGACGGTCTCTGAAGCCTTGCAGCATTTGGACCGCGAGCTGGCGCGCGCCCGGCAAAGCGGATGCGGAGTCTTAAAGCTGATCCACGGCTATGGATCAAGCGGCGCCGGCGGCGAAATTCGCATCGCGGCGCAGAGACGCCTGGCCGAGATGACCAGTCGAGGCGACATTCGCGCCTGCATTTTCGGCGAGGACTGGGCCAAATCGGACGAACGGGCATGGGCCCTGATCAACGCCCGGCCCGACCTGAAACGTGACACCGATCTGGGCCGGCGCAACCAGGGGATCACGATTGTCGTGCTGTGATTACCGGGGAGTCGCGCGCTGAACGTCGTCATTCCTCCCGAGGCGTCATGCTGAGCTTGCGAAGCATCTGGCGTGAAGCGCAAACGCTGGCGGCGGGGCGTTGTGGCAGTACGCGCAAGATCCTTCGGGACTGAAGTCCCTCAGGATGACGCCGGTGGTGGGTGGTCTAGCCCGACAACTACAACATCCGCCGGCCTCTTGCGCAATTCCCTTCCCGCCGACGATACTGGAACCACACACAATCATGAAAACGAATCTGTCTCTCTCCCATCCTGCAGAAGTAGAAACCGAGTGCCTGGTCGCCATCGTGCTCGACAAAACAGAAAAGGGCCGTGGTGAAAAAGAAAAAGTCCAGGTCTCGATCGAGACTCCCGACGCCGCGGTTAAAGACGCAGCCGCCGACGTAATCGCGGGCGGCGAGGTCACCGGCAAGCCTTTTGAAACCACGCTCGTCCATCGCCCGGCGAAGCTGAAAGCCAAACGCCTGTTGCTTCTCGGCGGCGGCAAAGCCAGGACTTTTTCCGCTTTCGACCTGCGCCGCCTCGCCGGCGCTGCCGTTCGCACGCTCAAATCGAAAGGACTGCGCAGCTTCGCCATCCTCGCGCCCGAAGCCGGGCTGAAGATGGAGGACTCGGTCAAAGCCATCGTCGAGGGCGCCTTTATCGGCAATTTCGATCCTGACTATTACAAGAGCGACCGCAAGGACCAGAAGATTGACACGCTGACCGTCGTCGCTCGCGGCGATCAAACCCGGCTGCAAGCAGCCGTGGACGAGGCTCGCATCGTCGGCGAGTCGCAGAATTTCACCCGCGACCTGGTCAACGAACCCTCCAATCGCATGACGCCTACCATCCTCGCTGACCGCGCGAAAAAGATGGCGGCGGAAGTCGGCCTGAAGTGCGATGTTTACGGCGAGGCCAAGATCAAGGAACTCAAGATGGGAGCTTTCTGGAGCGTGGCTCAGGGTTCCGACGAACCGCCCGCTCTTATTGTCCTGCGTTACGAACCGGCGGGCGCTCCGGAAAAGCCCCTGCTGGGACTGGTGGGCAAAGGCATCACCTTCGACACCGGAGGCATTTCGATCAAGCCCGCCGACGGCATGGAAAAGATGAAATACGACATGGCCGGCGGCGCCACCATGATCGGCGCCATGCGCGCCATCGCCCTGCTGAAACCCAAGTTGAAAATCACGGCGATTATTCTAGCGACGGAAAATATGCCTTCAGGCAAAGCCCAGAAGCCGGGAGACGTGCAGATTGCCATGTCCGGCAAATCGATTGAGATTATTAACACCGATGCCGAAGGCCGCCTGGTTCTGGCTGATGGTCTCTACTACGCCCGCCAGCTCGGTTGCACGCATCTGATTGACGCCGCCACGCTCACCGGCGCGGTCGTGGTCGCGCTCGGTTCTATCAATGCAGGAATTTTCGCCAACGATGACGCCATGTACGACCGTTTCAGCAAAGCTCTCGACGCGGCGGGCGAGAAAATGTGGCGCCTTCCGCTCGACGAGGAGTACAAGGAAATCATCCGCTCCAACATCGCCGATATCGTCAATTCCGGCGGCCGCTATGGCGGCGCCATCACCGCTGCCATGTTTCTAAAGGAGTTCGCCGAGGACACCCCCTGGCTGCACCTCGATATCGCCGGCACTGCCTGGACCGAAGAGCAGAAGCCCTGGATCGCCAAAGGCCCTTCTGGAATCGCGCTCCGCAGCCTGGTGGAGTTTGCCCGCGACTTTGCCGATAGCAAGGGGTGAGAAGCATCCCGCTTGCGCCCGGCGGCATCTTAAGCGGCCGATGGACGCTCGGGTCCATGCACTCAACTCTCAATCTGGAGGCTTCCAATGAAGGCTCTATTTTTAGTGGGGCTGGCAGTGGTGATCCTGGGAATCCTGTCGTTTTTCGTGGCAATTCCACATTCTGAAAATCACGGTATCAAAGCGGGCGACGTCAACATCGGCGTCCAGACCCATGACAGCGAGAAAGTCTCGCCCGCTATCAGCGCGGTCATCCTGGTGGTTGGAGCCGGACTCATGATCGCGGGCCGGGGCAAGAGCTAGTTTTCTCCCGGTTGACATTTTGCCGCCTCGCCCGTCTTTGATTCTGCACCGGAGGCGGCATGCGATTGCGAGTCGGAGTGGTTGTCCTGCTATTTTCTCTGGCTTCGGCCACGTCTCTTTGCGCCCAATCAACCACTGGACACGCTGCTGTTTCCCCGGTCCATCCTTGTGAAGGCGATCCTGACTACCGCAAGCTCGACTTCTGGGTTGGGACCTGGGATGTCTACGACAATCATGACGGCACGCTGAACGGCACTGATGTGGTGGAGAAAATTGTGGGCGGCTGCGCCATCGTGGAAAACTGGCGGGAAGCGGACGGCAGCGGCGTGGGCAAGAGCCTGTTCTACTACCTGAAAGCCAGGAAGCAATGGAAGCAAGTGTGGGTGACCGACGCCGGACCGATCAAGGAGAAACAGCTGATCGAAGAGTTGAAGGATGGCGGCGTGCGCTTCCAGGGCGAAATTCCTCAACTCGACGGCAAGTCGCATCTGGATCGCACCACGCTTACTCCCCTGCCGGGCGGCCGGGTGCACCAGGTGATCGAAATTTCGCGGGATGCGGGCCAGAGCTGGGAAACAGTTTTTGATGCGGACTACCGCCGAGCGAAATAAATCAGCCACGCTCGATCGCGAATTATTTGGAACGCAAACTTGATGGCAAGAGCAAGGGCCCCGAGGTTAAATCGAGGCCCTTGAATTCGCGTTCTTACCCTGGTCAAAAGCGGTTTTCAGTGATGGTCGTCATGATCGTGGTCACGATCCCAGTCGCGATCGGCATGCCATTGATGGTCGTGGCCGTTCCACCATCCGTGGTAGGTGTTCCAGCAGCGTTCCCGCTCGGCATTCAAGTCGCGCCGGCGCTGCTCCGCTTGATGGCTGCGTTCGCCATGCTTGCGAATCGCCTGGTCGAGTCTTGACTCCGCGCGCTCAATCTGGCGCTGGCACCTGGCGTGGTCGTCCGCATAGGCCTGGGGTGCGGTTACCAATGTAGCCGTGCCCAAAGCCGCCGTTACAACTGCTGTTACTGCAAGCCCCTTGAGGCGTCGTAGTTTCACGCAGCCCTCCCGTCTCTAATTTGTCGACAGCCCCATTTTGATTGAAAATCGGGGTTTAGAGTTGCCCATTCGCCGAATTACTTTGCCGACAGTCCCATTCTGGCATGAACGCAGGTCTGGGCTGAGTTATCGCGGTCTGGGCTTGTGGTCCGACGAGAGGAAAAAACGGGCGAGGACGCCCGTTCTCCATTCTTAGTTGACGGAACTAGCTAGAAGCTAAGAGCTAGAAGCTGCTTTCAGTTGATATCAAACTGCTCCTGATGCAGCGCGGGATCGCTCTTCACGATCACGGTCTTCTTGGTCATCTCTTCCATCTCGATCAGGGCTTTTCCGTTGTTGAGCTTGAGCGCCTTGGCCACATCGGGATTGACCCGCAGCATCACGTCGGCATGCTCCAGGTGTTTCGCGATCTTGCGCATCTCGAGATAGATTTCGTTGCACACCGTGGTCACCGATTTCACGAAGCCGGTGGATTGGCAGTAGGGGCACGGTGAACCGATGGTGCGCTCGAGCGACTGCTTCACCCGTTTGCGGGTGATGGCCACCAGTCCGAAGTCGTTAAACTGAAGGACCTTGGATGGCGCCCGGTCGCTGCGCAGGGCTTCTTCCAGCGCCTGCATGACCTTCTGCCGGTTGCGGCGTTCATCCATGTCGATGAAATCGATGATGATGATGCCGCCCAGATCGCGCAGCCGGATCTGGCGCACGATTTCCTTGATGGCGTCCACGTTGGTTTTGACGATGGTGTCTTCGAGGCGCGTCGTCTTGCCGACGTATTTTCCGGTGTTGACGTCGATGGCGACCAGCGCTTCGGTCTGGTTGATGACGATGTAGCCGCCACTCTTCAGCCAGACTTTCGACTTGAGCGCTTTGTTGATTTCCTCGCTCAGGCCGAACTGCTCGTAAAGCGGCGTTTCCTTGGTGTAGAGCTTGACCCGCTTGACCAGCGCGGGCTGGAAGCGGTTGGCGAAGCGCAGGATGCGTTCGTACTCTTCGTCGCTGTCCACCCAGATGGCGGAGAAGTCGGAAGTGACCTGGTCGCGCAGCACGCGCTCGACCACGTTGAGGTCGTGATAAATGAGCGTGGGCCCTTTGCCGGCGTCGGCGCGGGACTTGATCTCGGTCCACAGGCCTTTGAGGAAGCGGATGTCGGCGCGCAAATCCTCTTCCGCGGCATTCATGGCCGCGGTGCGCACGATGAATCCGCCGTGGCCGTTTTCGCGCTCGCTTTGAATGATGCGTTTCAGCCGCTGGCGCTCTTCTTCCGAAGCAATCTTGCGGGAAACTCCGGTGTGATTCACGGTCGGCATGTACACCAGGAAACGGCCGGGCAATGCGATGTGGCTGGTGATGCGCGCGCCTTTTTTGCCGATCGGCTCTTTGGCGATCTGGACCAGAATCTCCTGCCCTTCCTTGAGCAGGTCCGTGATCAGCGGCAGGTTCTGCTGCTGATTGCTGCGGGAGCGGCGTCCACCACCGCCACCACCGCGGCGGCCGCCGCGCTGGGGCCGGCGATCGTATCCCGGACGCGGCGCGCGCTGGGTGTAACCCGCGGTCCCCGCCGGAGCGCGAACTTCGGCGCGGGCTTCGGTCATGCCCGCGCCCCCGGCTTCGGCGGCCAGTGCGGCTTCGGCTTCCGCCTGGGCTTCATCGAGTTCGGCTTCGTCTTCCGCTTCTTCGTCAACTTCGTCGGCCGCCGCTACATCGACCTCTTCCGAGGAAACCGGTTCCGCGGAGAACGGTACAGCGTCCGCCGATGAAGGCTCGGCAGAGGCCGCGATTTCCCGCGCCTGGTGCTCGTGAGCGGGTTCGTGTTCGCCGGCGGCGTGGGTTTCCTCTTCGAGTTCTTCGAAGGCGGCATCTTCCTCGAGGTCCTCGACGTAGTGGGCCAGGTCGGCTTCCTCCTCTTCGATTTCTTCTTCTTCGACCTTGCCCGCGGCCGCAGTGGATTGACCGGAACGCTCGGCCACGACCGTCAGATCGCTGTCGGTTCCGTCGTCGATGGTTTCGTTGTCCGCTTCCGCCGCTTCACCGCCGAACACCGCTGCCACATTCATCTGGTGCAGGCGTTGCTGTTCGCGGTCCCAGTCGCTCGACGAGTCGTCACTCAGGTCTTTGTCAAGCTGGGCCGGGACTTCCTCGTGAGCTTGAGGCTGCGATTCAACTGGCGCAGCGGAGAAAGGTGCTGAAGGTGAAGCCGCGGCAAAGATGGGCTCATCGTCCGCGAAAATCTCCGCGAGCGGTCGCGCCGGCTGGTCCTGAACCGGCGCCGCGGCGCTTTCGCTGGCGCTCGGGCGGGTCGGCCGGTTCTGGCTCATCCCTCGATATTTTGAGATGGATTCTCCCGGCAGAATAATCGGCTGATATCCCGGCGGCGGTCCGTAGTCGGAGCGCTCGGAGCGCTCCGTTCTTGCCGGCCGTTCGGATCGTCCGCCGCGGTCGGAAAATTCCGGCCGCTGGGGCCGGTCATTCCGTTCGGTCCGTTCGGGGCGCTCAGCACGTGGAGTCTCCCGCGGCGCTTCCGCTGCTGGGCTGGCGAACCTCGATTCTGGCATCCGCTCTCCGCGCCGTCCGCGACGTCGCCGGCGGCCGCGAAAGCCACCACGATTTTCGGTGGGACTCACCGGGCGCAACCGGTTCCCGGCTCTCCGCGCCGGCTTCCAAGTGTTCCTGGGGCTGCGATTCTGCTGCCACAGGTGCGGCAAAGGTTTCGCCGGCATGGGCTTCGGCCGCAGGCTGGGGCTGGTAGCGTTCCGGCGCTGGCCGGTTGGTGGGAACCTCGTCGAGGTCCTCGGAATCTTCCAACTCCATAAAGTCGGAAACGTAAAGGAACGCGTCGCGCTCCAGGCCGATGTCCACGAAAGCCGATTGCATTCCGGGAAGTACGCGGGTGACGCGCCCTTTGTAGATGGAACCTGCCAGGGTGTATTCGTTCTCGCGTTCCAGGTAGATTTCAGCGAGCAGATCGTCTTCGACCAGCCCCACTTTGGTTTCGTGAGGCGTGGAAGACACAAATAATTCTCTTGTCATGCGAACTCCGGTCCCGGGCCGTCAGGCGGCCTCGGGATCACCGGATGGAAGGCAGGAAAAGTCTGGGAGGATCAAGCGCTGCGATAGCCGCCCTGGACAAGGGACAGCCCGGGCCCCGGAGTTCTCTCCGTGGCCGAATCCGTTGCGTAAGCTTAGGAATCTTTTGCACTTATCGCATTGCGCTTCGCCAGGTTTGTGACCGCTCTCTCAACTCTGAGGGGGCCGTTACCGGCCTGGCAGCGCCTTTGCCTGATCCTGCCCGGCTCTAACTGCTTTTCTAGCCGGCGTGTGCCCTCTTTACGCGAGGGCGATCGTAATTAATCTTGGTTCCGCGCGGATGGCAAGCGCGGGCTAACCCCCTGCCATTCCTCATTCCTGCTTCAGTTTACAAACCGGCGCATGCGGACATTCATTACGATGCCCAACGCCAGAAACATAAACAGGACAGAAGACCCGCCATAACTCATCAGCGGCAGGGGTATTCCGGTGACCGGCATAAAGCCGACCACCATGCCGACATTGACCAGGATATGGAAGCTAAGCACCGCCACCACACCCATGACCACGAACGTGCCAGCGCGGTCGGGCGCCGTTTGCGCGTTCTGGGTCAATCGCATCAGCACTATGAAGTATAACAGCATTACCGCCAAGGCTCCTACAAAACCATGTTCCTCGGCGAAAGCGGCAAAGATAAAGTCCGTTTGTGGAACCGGGAGAAACGCCAAATGGGTCTGCGAACCCTCCGGATTTCCCCAAATCCCTCCCGAGCCGACCGCAATCAACGACTGGTTGACCTGGTAGCCAGACCCCTGACTGTCAGCTTCCGGATGCATAAAGCTGGTCAGGCGGTCCCGCTGGTAAGGCTTTAAGGCATGCCACGCCAGCGGCAGGAGCAGGGCCGCCGCCAGAGTCACAATTGCCGCCTGTTTGAACCGGACCCCGCCCAGAAACAGGCCGATGACGGCGATCGGCAGGTAGGTGAGACTGGTGCCCAGGTCAGGCTGCCGCAGCACCATGAGCATCGGCACCAGCACAATGGCGCCCGCCTTCATGAAGTCCGGCCACGAAAGCTCTCTCTGGTGCAGATCGGCGAAGTACTTGGCCACCGCCAGAATCAGGATCAGTTTCACCCACTCCGAAGGCTGAAAGTGCGCCCCTCCCGGCAATTTCACCCAGCGCCGCGCCCCCAGATACTTCTGCCCGAACAGCATCACGCTCATCAGGGAAACAATGGCGGCTATGTAGAGCCAGTGCACCCGATCGAGCAGCTTCTGGTAGTTGATCAGGCTGACCAGGAACATGCCGGCCACGCCGCCCAGGATCCAGTAAATCTGCCGGATGTGCGCCCCGGCGAACTTGGTGTGCGAGGTGGCGCTGCGAATCTCCATCACGCCCAGCCCGCAAATCAGCAGGACGAAGGTGAAGAGCAGCCAGTCAAAATCGCGAAATGAAATATAGCGGGACATGGGGTTCTAGTCGTCAGTCGTCAGTCGTCGGTCGTCGGTCGTCGGTCTTCAGTCGTCGGTCGTCCAGGATTCGTCGTTGGCCGTTGGCCCTTGGTCGTTGGCCAACCCGTTTCCCCCTGGCCTCCGGCAGTCTTGTTTACTATCTCGGTTCCTCCTCTTTCATCTCCAGCGGAGTCGAAAGACCCCTATCTCCCTCAACTGCAGCCGACCGTCCTTACTTCTTCTCAGACACCGAGGGCGGGACGCCCTCACTATAGCCGCCGGGACGGCGGCGCTACTCAAACACTTACTCTAATCCTGGCGCCGCGACCGCCAGCGGTGCGCGATTCTTTGTCACCTCTAAATCAAAATGGCCTCCGTGGAGTTCGTCCTCTCCATCGGAACCGCTGTTCCACAGTGCTCCTACATCCACGTTGCCGGAGCTGGCCACCTTGGTGGGCTGCCGGCGCTGCTTGTCCACGTAGGCCTTAATTACCTGGGTTGCCAGGCGTGCCGCCAGCTTGCCGTGCTCGCCGCCTTCGAACAGCACCGCGACAATGATGTCCGGATTGCGCCGCGGCGTGAATCCCACGAACCAGCCATTCTGATTAAGGGCTTCGTTGTTCTGGTGCAGGGCGCGCACCGCCAGCGATACCACCTGCGCCGACCCCGTCTTGCCCGCGATATCGACTCCCGGAATGTGCGCCGACGGGGCCGTGCCTTCCGGCAGCAACACCCGCGCCATCGCATCCGTGATGAGGTTGAATCCGTCCGGGCTGATGGGAATATTGGTCACATCCAGATAGTGATGGGTCTCGAGGTACTCGGAGGGCAGGCCGGTGGGGCTGGCGACATGGGGCACAACCATGCGGCCGTCCATCGAGATGGCCGCAATGGCCCGCATCAATTGCACCGGCGTGGTGGCTACCGCCCCCTGTCCGATGCCCACTGAAATGGTCTCGCCGGCGTACCACTTTTGCTTGAAGTTGCGGATCTTCCACTCTTCCGACGGCATGACGCCGCTGGCTTCTTCCGGAAGATCAATGCCGGTCTTCTGGCCCAGCCCCAACGCAGTGGCATACTTGGCAATGCGGTCGATACCCAGCTTTTCCGCCAGGGTGTAGAAGAAAACGTCGCAAGACTGATAAATCGCCTTGGTCAGATCGACCGCGCCGTGGCCGGTCTTCACCCAGCATCCGAACCGCCGGCCATAAAACGTGGCCCCCCCATTGCAGTGGACATTCAGAGTCTGGGCAATACCCTCTTGCCAACCCGCCACCGACATGAGGATCTTGAAGGTCGAGCCGGGCGCGAGCTGGGCTTGAATGGCTTTATTCAGCAGCGGTTTGTCGGGGTCGGTGACTAACTTGTTCCACTCGCCGCGGGAGATGCGGACCGCGAAATCGTTGGGATCGAAAGTCGGCCGGCTCACCATGGCGAGGATCTCTCCGGTGTGCGGATCCATGGCAACCATCGCCCCGTTCTTGTCTCCCATGGCTTCCTCGGCCGCGATCTGCAGATCGATATCCAGGGTCAGCTTCAGGTTATGCCCGGGGACGGCCGGCTTCTCGTCCAGTTCCCCGACTTCCTTGCCTTTGCTGTTTACCAGTACCTGCCGCGAGCCGTTCTTACCCATCAAGAGCTGGTTGTACTGCAACTCAACCCCCGATTTCCCGACCACATCGCCCGGATTGTAGAGCTCCCAGCGCGCCTGGTTCAGCATCTGCTCGCTCACCTCGCCCACGTACCCGATGAGATGGGCCATGAAGCCGTTTCGGGGATACAGCCGCCGGTGCGCCATGATGGTGTCCAGCTCAGGCAGTTCGTTGCGGTGAGATTCGATGAAGGCCAGTTCGTCCGGCGTGATGTCTTCCTTGAGGTAAATCGGCTGGTACTGCGGCGTTCCGGCGAATTTCTTCAGGCGCTCTCGAACTTCCTTGGGATCAAGATGCAGTCCCTGCGCGATCAGGTCCGCGTCCCCGGAAAGGTCGCGGGTGGAATCGCGCAGCAGCAGAGCGGTGAAGGAAGGATAGTTGTCGACAATGACGCGTCCCTCGCGGTCGAGGATCTTGCCCCGGGGCGCGAGAATGGGGACCTCGCGCGTCTTGTTTTTCTCCGCCAGTGCCGCATAGAAATCGCTCTGCACCACCTGCAGCCGCCACAACCCGTAGGCTAGAACCAGAAAAACGACGAGGATGATGTATTGCACCGCAGTCAGGCGGGAACCCGATACTTTTTCGTCGCGGCCAAACATGGAGAGCGGGCGCCGGACTTCGGACCTCGGACGTCAGACCTCAGACGCCGGACCCGAAGCTGCAACGGCGGTAAATCCTTTCAGGAAAAAGTTAACTTAATTGTAACGCGCCCGGCAAACAGGTTGTGTTGCGCTTTCGGTGACGGAAGAACATGGACGTTAAGAGCGGACCTCGTGCGTCGAGCCTCGGACTTCGGGCCTCGACGTCCGATGGACAGCTTCCAGACATGGCAGTCAAGGTCTGAGGTCTGAGGTCTGAGGTCTGAGGTCTGACGTCCGAGGTCCGACGCCCGTCTTCACGCTCTTTGCTTAAACCGGTCCAGCAGGGTGAACAGTATGGCGGCCGTGGCGGCGTTGAGCAGGGCGCCTCCGATCTCGTGTCCCCAGCTCCATTGCAAGGTCAGCTTCACCAGGCCGCGTGCCACCGTAAAGTACACCACTTCGTGGACGGCGTAGAAAAACAGGGTCACCAGGAAGCGCGCCCCCACGTTGTCGACGTCCAGCTTCGCGCCCAGGGACGAGGCGCCGAATCCGACCACCGTCTTGGCGATCCCGTAGATCCCAATCGGCTGATGAGTAAGCGAATCCTGCAATAGGCCGATCAGCGCCCCGGTCAGTAATCCCGACACCGGGCTGCGCCGCGCCACGGCGAAGAAAATCACCACCAGCAAGGGCAGGTCGAAGAGCGAAAAGAAATGCAGCCGCAGGGGCAGAAATGCCTGTAGAAACAGCGCCACCAGCGGGATGATGATGGCCGCCGGAGCGCTGAAGCGGTAAACCTCTACCTGTTCCTGGGATGTGTAAGTGATGGGCACGTTAGTGCGGCTTATCCTCCGTGGTCCCGGTTTCGGCGGCCGCGGGTTCGGTCGCCGGAGGGGTGGCTACCGGCCTGGAGGTTTGCTGCGCCGCCTTTTTGGCGGCCGGGACCGGCTTTTGCAGCGCGGCCGGCTTAATCCCTGCCGGGCCCGCCAGGTCGCCCGCCCGGTGGTTCAAACCCGCGTTCCCCTGGGGCTTGGTGGCAGCGTTTGAGGGTTTTGCGGCACTCGCCGGGGGCTCCGCCACCGGTTGGTTCGCATCCGCCGCCGGCTTATCGGGAACCGAAGGCAACCGCTGGGTCAGAATGTCCACCGCTCGCACCGAGTTGGTCTCGGCCAGCGAAGGCGCCCGGTCCTCTTTTTTCGTGATCACGAGAACTTCTTCCAGCCGGCTCAGGTTGGCGGAGGGCTTGACCCGAATATTGAGAAAAAGATCGGCCCCGGGCGAAACCTTCATCACGGTGCCGACGGTAATGCCCTTGGGGAAGATCTGGTCGCCGCCGCTGGTCACGATCAGGTCTCCAGGCGATACCTGCTCGTCGGTCATGACCTTTTCGAGGACGACCTCGCCCGCCGCCGTGCCTTTGATCACTCCCTGCAACCGCGACTTGTCCAGAATGACGCCCACGCCGCTGCTCTGGTCGTTAATCAGCAGCACTTGCGCCGAGGACCCGTACGCCCGCAGAACTTTGCCCACCAGACCATCGGCGGTAATCACCGCCATGTCCTTTTCGACTCCGTCCGACGTGCCCTTATCGATATAGACGGACCGCGATTGCTCGCTGCCACTCGAACCGATGACCTGCGCCGCCACGGTCTTCGCGATGTACTGTTCCTTGAAACCCAATAAGGCCTGCAGCCGGCGGGCCTGCTGGGCGTCGTCCGACAGGCGCACCCGCTCCAGCCGGAGTTGCTCGATTTCGAATTTCAGGTCGCGATTCTGCTGCCGCACTCCGCGCAGGTAGACGTAGTTGTTCCACATGCCGCCCAGGCCGTTCTGGCACCAGACGATGGCTTTCTCGAAAGGAGTGATCGCGCTGGCCGTCCACAAGCGGATGATGCGGGTAGATTCGTCGGCGCCCGACCGGCGCTTGACCTGTACCGCCAGCCCCAATACCTGGGCAAACAGGATCGCTACCAGGATGGTGACGTTGCGGTAGCGGCTCATCAGGTTTTCCATTGGACTGCAGTTTCGAACTACAGTTTCAAGTTTCTAGTTTCAGGTTTCTAGTTTCAAAAAACGGGCGGCGCCAGGGACGGTCGCGGAGACGGGCGAGGACGCCCGTCCTCCATCGAAACAAACTGGAAACTAGAAACCGGAAACTAGAAACTATTCTATTGAGATCTTGCGCAGCAGCTTGAAATCGCTGAGCATCTTGCCCGTGCCCAGCACCACGCTGCACAGCGGATCGTCGGCGATCGAAACCGGCAATCCGGTCTCCTCGCGAATACGTTTATCGAGATTCTTCAATAGCGCGCCGCCGCCGGTCAGCACAATGCCGCGGTCGCTGATGTCGGCGGAAAGCTCGGGCGGGGTGCGCTCGAGCGCGACGCGGATGGCGTTCATGATGGTCGAAACGCATTCGCTCAGGGCTTCGCGGATTTCACTGTCGTCCACGGTGATGGTCTTGGGCACGCCTTCGATCAGGTTGCGGCCCTTGATCTCCATGGTCAGGGGCTTTTCCAGCGGATAGGCGGAGCCAATCTCCATCTTGATCTGTTCGGCAGTGCGTTCGCCGACCAGTAGGTTGTACTTTCGCTTCAGATAGTTCATCACCGCTTCGTCCATCTGGTTGCCGGCCATGCGCACGGAACGGGAATAAACGATGCCGCTGAGAGAAATGACTGCAATGTCAGTCGTACCGCCGCCGATATCCACCACCATGTTGCCGCTGGGTTCGGTAATCGGGAGCCCGGCGCCGATGGCTGCCACCATGGCCTGCTCGACCAGATACACTTCGCTGGCCTTGGCGCGATAGGCGGAATCCATGACCGCCCGCTTTTCCACCTGGGTAATTTCCGAAGGCACGCCGATCACGATCCGCGGATGCACCAGCATCTTGCGGTTGTGCGCTTTCTGGATGAAGTAGTTGAGCATCTTCTCGGTGACCTTGAAGTCGGCGATGACGCCGTCTTTCATGGGCTTGATAGCCACGATGTTGCCGGGCGTACGGCCCAGCATCTCTTTGGCCTCTTTGCCCACGGCCTCGACTTCACCCGTGTTCTTGTTGATGGCCACGATGGAGGGCTCATTGACCACGATGCCCTTGCCCCGCGCGTAGACCAGCGTGTTGGCCGTCCCCAGGTCGATGGCAAGATCGCTGGAGAAAATGCTGAACAGCGATCTCAGGTTGTGCAGGCGCGTCGAAGAATGGAATCCGTTAGATGACATACGCGATTTAGCTCTCTCGAACCGCTGTCATTACCGGGCGAACCCGGTTGCTTCTGCGCGGATGGGGGGCCGTGTCCATAATTCTATGGGAAGAACCCCGTTTTGCCGTCAAACCAAAGTCCCAGTACCTCGGGAATTCGTCCTCGAGGAGGTGCTGGCCCTACTGGATCACGATCTTTTTCTGGACGGTATTGACCCCACCCTTGGCATTCTGCGCCGTAATGGTGATCACACTCTCGCCCGGCGGAAGCGGCGGCATAAAGTAGTGGAAGCTGCCATCCACGCCAATCACCGGCACTTCCCTCCCGTTGACCATGACCCGCGCCCCGGTTTCGGTCTTTCCGGTCAACTCGATCACGTTACCGTGCTGCATGAACGGATCCAGCTCCAGGTTGATGGCGGTGGTGTTCTGGCCCTTGGGAATGATGGTGAACCGGTTCTTCTGGCTTTCCACCGACTCCTTGTCCTCGGCATCGTAGGACTGGACCAGCCAGTAATACGCCCCTTCCCCCAGACCGGAGACGATCACGTCGGCCGTGTTCACCCGGCGATCCACAATGGTCGAAGAAAAATACGGGTTATGCGAAATCCGCAACCGGTATCCCACCGCGTTGGTCATTGGGGTCCAGGAAAACTCCACCGGCTTGGACGCTCCCGAAGTGAAGATCGGCATCATGTTGGCCGGCGAAATCGGCGTGGGCGGCCCGATTTCCTTCACCTTGGCCATGCGCGGCGACTGCGCCTGGAACCCGACTTTCTCCCACTCCGCCAGGTGAACCACCTCGCCGTTACGGCTGATTTCTCCCGAACCTTTCTTCAGCAGAATCTCGTGCTGGTCGCCCTTGGGGTCATTGTGCACCATGGCCGCGCTGTCCGGCGCCAGGGAGGCCGTGGCGCCGGCCACAATGACCTGGGACTTCGATCCCTGGACGTAGGTGGCGGTGGTCAGGTCCACCGTTCCCGTGCTGACGGCCACCGATACGTTGGTCTGCTGCTGGTCATTGGCTGAGTTCTCTTCAATCACAATCAGCGAATCCTGTTTCACCGTGTAATTGGTGCCATCGCTGAATACGATTTTGGCCATGCCTTCCGAGCCCGTCTGCACCACATCGCCCTTTTCCAGCGGGACATTGTAGTCAGCCGTCACCCAGCTGTTGCTGCTGGCTTTCTTCACCCGAACCGTTCCGTCGAGAGCCGTAATATGGGCTTGCTGCGAACTTAGGTTGCCGGATTTGACCTTGCCCCCGGCTCCCGCGATCGCTTCCAGCAGGCTTCCCCCCAGGTTGCTGACCGACTTCATGCCCTTTTGCGTGAACTGCGGAAAGGCGAAATTCATGCCCACCGCGAGCACAATCACCGCGAAAAGCACCGCCAAAGCCACGCTGCGGTAGGTGACAGTCTTCCACGCTACATGGATTCCAGGTTTGTTACTCGAAGACACAAAGGCCACCGGACGCCAGTCAAACCCTAAGAATATGGGGTATTTGCGAGAGTATCACAAGCATAACTGGCGGGGCATGGTTGATTACCTTGGGTCGCACCTCCGGCGGTCATGTACCGCGGTGCGGGGGGCAGCGGTAATGATGCAATCGCTAGGGCTGGATCGTGACCTCGACCATATTGTCATCCGGGACGCGATCGATCAGCAGCAGCAGCGGATCGATTCCGGCTTTGTCCGGCTTTTCGTCTGTGGTGAAGGTGTAGCTGGCTTTGCCGCTGCTCATGTGGACCCGCTCACGGTGCAGGACCTTGCCAAAGCGCTTTCCCTTCTCCGGTGCGGCGAGCGCTCCAACCTCGATCCAGTCATCGACCGGAACTTCGGTTTCGTTGCCCTTTTCGTCAGCTTTGAACTTGTGCGCCTCGGTCTCAACCGTGACCTGGTATTTGCCGTCCGGTCCCTTGTGGGCGGTCGCGGTCAACGCCCGGTTGGAAAATAACGTGATGTCGTAGAACAGGTCCTGAATGAGGTATTGCAGTTGCGGCGGCGTTTCCTCGCGCAGGGCATCGACCAGCGCATACGACGTGGGATAGGGCGGCGGCGCGTAGCCATACTTGTTCAGCACTTTGCGCACTGCACGGTTGACCGCGTCCTCACCGATCATTTCGCGCAAGTAGTACATCACCACGCTGCCCTTGCGATAGTGGATGTATCCCTGCGACGCTTCGACCCGCAACAGCGGACGCTCCTTCAGGAGTTCCGCGCCGCGGTTGCGCAGGTAATTGTCCATCTCGTATTGCATGAACTTTCGCATGGTGTCGCGGCCGTATTCTTTTTCCATGGTCATCAGGGCGGAGTATTGGGCCAGGGTCTCCACCAGCAGGGTGGCGCCTTGCATGTTTGCTCCGACTTCCTGGTGGCCCCACCATTGATGCGCCATTTCGTGCGCCACCACGTAAAAGACCATGTCGATGTCATCCGGCTTCTGGATGCTGGCGATAAATCCGATGGATTCCGAGTACGGCATGGTCCCGGGGAAGGCCTCGGCAAAGGCGGCCAGCCGCGGAAATTCGATGATGCGCGCTTCCTTCTGGGGATAAGGCCCGAAGTTCCTGGTGTAGTAGTCGAAAGATTTCTTCACCGAGTTCAGCATCTTGGGAACGTTCCAGGGATGCTCCTTGAGGTAGTACACCTCGATGTGGATGCCATTCCACTCGGTGCGCGCGACCTCATAACGGGCCGACAGGAAGGAGTAGTAGTTCAACCCCACATGGTCGAGCTTGTAATGGAAGTAGCGGCGCCCGTTTTCGGTCCATTCTTTCTCCAGCGAGCCCGGGGCAATCGCGATCTGGTCAGGCGAGGTGCTGATCACGGTTTCGACGTTCACCCAGTCGGAGTTATTGCTGATGTAGCTGTCGCGGCAATCGGCGGTGCAGTTCTGCTCGAGCGCCGGCATCAGGTCTTTTTCCTTGAGGCCGAAGCGCTTGCGTTTGTTCTTGTCGGTCAACTCGTTGCCCGGCTGATACCCGATCTGGGGAACGATCTGGCTGTGAATGAAGGTGCCGTTCGGCAGCACAGCGCGATTGGTCAGCGTATTCTCGAAGCCCCGCACCCGGGTCTGCATGGTGAACTGCAGCAGGCGCGACTCGCCGGGCTGCATGAGCGTGGTCAAAGCGTAAATCTGGTAGTGCAGGCGCTGGTCATCCTGGGACAACTTCGCTCCCGGTATCTCGATGCTGGTTTCGTAATCCTTGTCCAGCGTGAAATGGATCTCGGTCAGGGGCTTGGAAGTCTGGTTGACGATGGTCTGCTGGCCGCGCATGGTCATGTTGCGCGATTCCGGGTAAAGGTCGATCGCGTACTTCACGTCCGTGACCCGGGGCTCGGGCTGCTTCTCGAATTTCTTGTAAGTCTTCTCGTAATCGGCCTGCAGGCGATCGTTGTCGTTTTCGCTGCGCACCGTGTTCAGGACTTTGGTGTTGTAAAAGATCCAGGCGCCGCTGGCCACGAAACAAAGCGCGGCCGCGATGGCGATGAACCGCACCGCCCCGTGATAGCGGAGGCGCGCATTCCTGATCCGGCTGCGCCAACTGGTTTCACGTCCTCGCTGCCACAGCAGGATGGTGACTGCCGCCAGGAAATCGCAAAACGCCGTCCAGTAAAACATGTACCACGACCAACTCTTGAGGAACGGAGCGTAGCCGTAGAAATCCGAGTAGGTCATGGTCTGGGCTTGCCCGAACTGGACCAGGTAGGTGGCGATATGCAACGGCCGCCAGATAAACGTGGTCAGAAGCAGAAACGTGATGTACCCAAAGTAGCCCACGTATTTATTGGGCGAGATCACATGAATAAAAAACGCGAGGATGGCCAGGAAGACGAACCCGAGCAGATCGATGCCAAACAGGTTCGCAACGAAAAGGCCGATCTGGTAGCGATGATAGCCATGGAAGAACTGCACCAGCAGGGCCGCGCACATGACCACGGCCAGAATGATCACGATGCTGCTCATCAGCGCCGTGAGCTTGGCCAGATAGGTGGGCCACTCCGGGTTGGGCAGCGCGTCGTGCACTTCGTCGGTGCCGCTGTCCCGCTCCTCCCATGCCAGGACGCCGGCGAAGTAGGTGATCATCGCGATCAGGAACAGGTAGAGCGTCCCGGCAATGACCTCGAGCAAGCGGTAGGTCACCGGCAGGAACGTGTTGCCAAACCCTTCGGTGTTGCTGAAAATCAACGCCGGCACGCAGTTCAGCAAAGAGAAAGCGGTGATGACGATGAACGACGTCGTCTTGACCAGGCGCTTGAACTCGATCTTTACCGTCCCCCAGAATTGCAGCCACTCGGCAGCGGCGCCGAAATGCGTTTCTGCCGTTGGAATTGTGGTGGAAGTGATCGATGCGATCTCCTGCGCTTTGACGTTCTTCTTCCGCGGACTTCTCTCCGCAAAACTGAATCGCCAATATGCAAAGGCAAAGATCAGGGCGCCGACGCCCAGCCAGATCAGCCGGTTCCACAACATGTATCCCGAGTAGCCGATGGAGAGGGTGTTCTTCTCGGCCACCGTCCAGTACTTGGTGGCATACAGAAACGGATCGATGCCGAAGGGATCGATCAGCGCCGCCAGTTTCTGGTTTTTCAGGTCGCTGGTGAGCACGCGGGAAACTCCGTAGCCCGCCAGCAGCGCCAGGCTACCCAGAAACGAAACCACCGTGCTCCGGGTCAACACCGCGATGGCGAAGATCACCGCCGCGATGAACAGCGTGTTGGGAACCGCAAAAACCAGAATCGCCTTCCAGTGCGCCGCCCACACCACTGGGCCCCAGCGTTCCGCGTCCACCCAGGGCATATATTTTGCGGCCAGAACCCCCGCGGATACGCCCAGCAGCGGAATCACCGCCACCAGCGCCGAGCCCAGAAACCTTCCCGCCAGATAGTCGATCTTGCGAATCGGCGTGGTGAAGATGATCTGGTGGGTATTGTGGGCAAAGTCGCGCGACGCTGCCGAGTTCACGAACGCAGTGGTCATCAGCAGCGTCAGCAGACTGCAAACCGCGTAGAAGTTCTGCACCACCCAGGGAGCGTTGCGGTACGTATTGTTCAGCGAGTTGCCGACGATGATCTGGTCACTGCTGGCCGCCCCGAAGAACATCAGCGCCACAATCAGGAAAAATACCCAAAGCATCCATGAACGCAGCCAGAACCGGAGCTCGAAGGTGAAGAATTGTTTGAACATGGCCGGCTTCATGCGATCCCGGAAATGCGGCTGAAGAATACGTCTTCGAGATCGGCGCTCACCGGGGTGAAGCCATCGCCCGGATTCTCGGCGGAGTAGATGTGAATGAGCGGCTTGCCCGCAATCAGCTTGCTGGAGATGACGCGATAGCGCTGCTCGTAGTCTTTCACCTCGGCCTTGGCCACCGATTTCTGCCAGATGCGGCCCTCGAGCGATTTCACGGCCTCGTTCGGGGCGCCGGAAAACAGCACCTTGCCCTGATGGATGATGGCCATGTTGGTGCACAACTCCATCACGTCTTCGACTATGTGGGTGGAGAGGATCACGATGACGTCTTCGCCGATCTCCGAAAGCAGGCTGTAGAAACGGTTGCGTTCGCCGGGATCGAGGCCGGCCGTCGGCTCGTCCACGATCAACAAGCGGGGATTGCCGAGAAGCGCCTGTGCAATGCCAAAGCGCTGCCGCATACCGCCCGAAAATCCGGACAAGGCCTTCTTGCGATGTTCGTAGAGATTGGTGCGGTGCAGCAGCGCCTCGACCGTGTCCTTGCGCTGCCTGGAGTCGGTGATGCCCTTCAGCAACGCCAGGTGACTTAGCATTTCCTGCGCCGAAGTCCGCGGGTACACGCCAAACTCCTGGGGAAGATAGCCCAGCGTCTTGCGCAGTTCCTGCTTCTGCCGCAGAACGTCGAGCGTTCCCAGATGGATCTGGCCGCTGTCCGGCTCCTGCAGCGTGGCAATGGTGCGCATCAAGGTGGATTTGCCCGCGCCGTTGGGGCCGAGCAGGCCGTACATCCCCACCGGAATGGTCAGAGAGACGTTGTCCAGCGCGCGCACGCCATTGCCGTAGACTTTGGATAGATTCTCGATCTGCAATTCCACGAAGATTCGCTCCTGGGGACGCCATGGCGCCCTCGACTCAATACGTTGCCCCAGGCTGAATGGTTCCCCTGGGTCTCGGGAAGTTCGCGATTTTGTACTCTCGTCGGGGCCTTGTCAAGCGGCGGGCGCGGATACAAACCATAACCACGGAGACACGGAGGACACAGAGCTTTGCTCGGAGGGTTTACCTTCCGTTCCCTCTCTACCCTCCGTGGTTGGCCTGCTTGCCCGATCCTCAACCCCGCCTGTAGCATAGAGCTTCACGCATTCTTCCCTGCAGCTCAGGAGACTTATGGCAACCGAAACTCTGACCCGCCCCGACACGCTCGGCAGCAATACCACCAAGGTTTACAAGAACTTCATCGACGGCGAGTGGGTGGAATCCTCGACCGGCGAGACTTTTGAAAACCGCAATCCTGCCGACACGCGCGACGTAGTCGGCATCTTTCAGAAGTCCGCAAAAGCAGACGTGGACAACGCCGTCGAGGCCGCCCGAAACGCCTTTGCCAAGTGGCGCCTGGTGCCGGCCCCGCGCCGCGCTGAGATCGTCTTCCGCGCCGCTGAGATGCTGCTCGAACGCAAGGAAGAATACTCCCGCGACATGACCCGCGAGATGGGCAAGATTCTTAAGGAAACTCGCGGCGACACCCAGGAAGCCATCGACACGGCTTACTACTTTGCCGGCGAAGGCCGCCGCATGTTTGGACCCACCACGCCGTCAGAACTGCCCAACAAGTTCGCCATGGCGGTGCGGACTCCGATCGGAGTTTGCGGCATGATCACGCCGTGGAATTTTCCCATGGCGATTCCATCGTGGAAGCTTCTTCCCGCCATCGTCTGCGGCAATACTTGTGTGATCAAGCCGGCGCAGGACACGCCGCTCTCCACTTACAACCTGGTGCGCACGCTGTCCGATGCGGGCGTGCCCAAGGGCGTGATCAATATTGTCAGCGGATTCGGCCCGCAGGTGGGCGGACCGCTGATGGAGCATCCTGAAGTCCGCGCCATCTCGCTGACCGGCTCGACCGCGGTCGGGCGCATCGTTGGCACCACCGCCGCGAAGAGTTTCAAGCATTGCTCGCTGGAATTGGGCGGCAAGAATCCCATGATCGTTCTGGACGACGCCAACCTCGACTTGGCCATCGAAGGCGGCCTCTGGGGCGGCTTTGGAACCACCGGCCAGCGCTGCACCGCCACCAGCCGCATCATCGTGCAGAAAGGCGTCTACGCGGAGTTCGTGGAGCGCTACGTCGATCGCGCCAAGCGCCTGAAAGTGGGCAATGGCATCGACGAAAGCACGGAGATGGGCCCGGCCATCAACGAAGCCCAGCTCAAGACCGATCTCAGCTACGTGGAAATCGGCAAATCAGAAGGCGCGAAGTTGAAGTGCGGCGGCAACCGCCTCGACCAGGGCGAATACCAGTACGGCTATTTCATGGAGCCGACAGTTTTCGTCGATGTTGATCCTAAAATGCGCATCGCCCAGGAAGAAATTTTCGGGCCGGTTGTGTCCATCATCCCCTGCGAAGACCTGGAAGATGCCATCGCCATTGCCAACGGCATCGAGTATGGACTTTCGTCCGCGCTCTACACTAAGGACGTGAACAAAGCGTTTACCGCCATGCGAGATCTGCACGCCGGCATCACGTACATCAACGCGCCCACCATCGGCGCTGAAGTGCATTTGCCCTTCGGCGGGGTGAAGGCAACAGGCAACGGCCATCGCGAAGGCGGAATGGGCGCGATTGATTTCTACACCGAGTGGAAGGCGGTGTACGTGGATTACTCCGACCGCCTGCAGAAAGCGCAGATCGATCGCGTAGACTGAAACCCGTCGCTGGTCGTTGGCCTTTGGTCGTTGGCTACCCGTTGAAGCGACCGGGTTCCTTTGCGAACTTTGCGGCGGTCTTTGCGATCTTTGCGGTTAAGAGCTTTGCTTAGATTAGACGGAACCTCATGCCCAGCACTCAAATCCGCGAAGTCGCCGCCGCCCAGCGCCTCGACAACGTCCGCTACGCCATTCGCGACTTGGCGTGCGTTGCCGACGAGGTCACCCGCCAGGGTCACAAGGTCCTGTGCCTCAATGTCGGCGATCCCAACATCTTCGATTTCAGAACTCCCCCGCATCTGATCGAAGCTGTCCATAAGGCGATGCGGGAGGGCAAGAACGGCTACGCTCCGTCCTCCGGCATTCCGGACGCCCTCGAAGCGATTCGCAGCGAAGCCGCGCGCAAGGGCATTTCCACCATCCAGGATGTATTCGTGACTTCGGGCGCGAGCGAAGCGGTGGACGTATCGCTTACCGCCCTGGTCAATCCCGGCGAGCATATTCTGACGCCCAGTCCGGATTACCCGCTCTATTCCGCGGTGCTGTGCAAGCTGGGCATTGCGGTCACGCCTTACGATCTGAACGAAGACGACGGCTGGCAGCCTGACCTGGTCGACATTCAGCGCAAGATCAATTCGCGGACTCGCGCCATTGTCCTGATCAATCCCAACAACCCCACCGGCGCGATGTGCTCCCGGCGAATGCTGGAACAACTGGCCGAACTGGCGCGGCGCAACAATCTGGTGATCTTTGCCGACGAGATTTACGACAAGTTGATACTGGACGAGAAACAGCAGCATCTTTCGATCGCGGCCATCGCGCCCGATGTGCCGGTGGTGACGTTCGGCGGCCTCTCCAAAAACTATCTGGCGCCGGGCTGGCGCATCGGATGGGGCGTGGTCAGCGGCGACGCGGCCGCGGTGAAACCATATATCGAAGGCATTCATCGTTTGCTGCGGGCGCGCCTGTGCGCGAACCATCCCGAACAGTACGCCATCAAGCCCGCGCTGGACGGGCCCCAGGACCACCTGGTGGAAGTCCGCAACAAGCTTCGCGCCGGACGCGATCTCACTGTCGCGTGGTGCAATGCGACGCCGCGCCTGAGTTGTGTGTCTCCCCGCGGCGCGTTCTACGCCTTCCCTCGCATCGACATCAAGGAAGGCGACGACGTCTTCGTCAAGGAATTGTGCCGGGCCAAACATGTGCTGGTAGTCCACGGCTCCGGCTTTGGCCAGAAGGCCGGCACCCGCCATTTCCGCATTGTGTTCCTACCCGACGAGCCGACGCTGACCAAGGCCTACCAGGCGATCGGCGAGTTCATCGCAGAGCGATACAAGTAAAAAATGTGGGCGCGAGCGCCCTCGCTCGTGCGGCAACGCCACAGCTTCATCCGGGGAAAACCGGAAAATTACAGCCAGGATTTCTGCATCTTCGCCGTCGCCTCTCCCATCTATAACCGGGTAGTCCCAAAATCTGCTTCCAAACCAAATCTCATCTCTCTGATTCCTGAGGACGAGCCATGAAAGTCGCGCAAGTCAGCAAGCCTGGTGGAAACTTCGAAATCATCGAACGTCCGATTCCCGAGCCTGGTCGCGCCCAGGTCCGGATCAAGGTTGAAGCCTGCGGAGTCTGCCACAGCGATGCCATCGTCAAGCAGTCGGGCTTTCCCGGACTGCAATACCCGCGGGTTCCGGGCCATGAGATTGCCGGTCGCATCGATGCGGTTGGAGCGGACGTCACCCAGTGGAAACCCGGCCAGCGGGTGGGCGTCGGCTGGCATGGCGGACACTGTTTCAAGTGCGATCCCTGCCGCCGCGGCCATTTCATTCTCTGCCAGTTTG
Organism: Terriglobia bacterium; assembly: GCA_963734455.1. Classification (GTDB taxonomy): domain Bacteria; phylum Acidobacteriota; class Terriglobia; order Terriglobales; family Acidobacteriaceae; genus JAIQFF01. The sequence goes on along the minus strand of CAVTHC010000003.1, from coordinate 378,169 downwards.
AAAAAATTACCGGAATCAGCTTTGACGGCGGCTATGCCGAATACGTGGTGGTCCCGGCCGAGGCGGTCGCCGCCATGCCTGACGATCTGCCGGCGGACGAGGCTGCGCCGCTGCTCTGCGCCGGCATTACCGTGTTCAATTCGCTGCGCCACGCCGGAGCGTGGGCCGGCGATCTGGTGGCGGTGCAAGGCATCGGCGGGCTGGGTCATCTGGGCATCCAATACGCGCGTCAGATGGGCTTTCGCACCGCCGCGATTGGGCGCGGCGGAGACAAAGAGGCGCTGGCCAGGAAGCTGGGCGCTCACGTCTACATTGACACGGATGCGAGCGCGCCGGCCGGGGCGCTGCAGGCTCTGGGCGGAGCCCGCGTGATTCTCGCTACCGCACCCGATTCGAAAGCGATTTCTGCCCTGGTGGATGGATTGGGCCCGGATGGAAAGCTGGTCGTGGTTGGGGCCAGCCCCGAGCCTCTTACCATCACTCCCCTGCAACTCATTTTTGGCCGCAGAACGGTTCGCGGATGGCCTTCCGGCACCGCCAAGGATTCCGAAGACACGCTACAGTTCAGTTTGCAGAGCGGGGTTCGCCCCATGATCGAACGCTTTCCGCTGGAAAGAGTCGCGGAAGCCTACGATCAGATGATCAGCGGACGCGCCCGCTTCCGGGTCGTGCTGACCATGGGCAAGTAGCTTTTATGCTGAGTCAGCTGTCAGCTCTCAGTTCTCAGATCTCAGCTCAGCCGGAATTGCGATTTCACTGAAGGCTGACGGCTGAGACCTATGTTTCTGGTTACCCTGATGACGAAAGTTTAGGAAGAATAACCCGGCGCATCCCAATCCCTTGGTCTTTGGCTCAAAATCTGCTTAAATCACCTGACAGCTCTTCCCCGCGGAAATCCAAGTGATCGACATCCATTGCCACATTCTGCCCAAGGTGGACGACGGTCCCACGTCGTGGGACACGTCGCTCGAAATGTGCCGCATGGCTGCGGCCGACGGCATCGAGCACATCGTGGCCACTCCTCACGCCAACGAACGCTTTCAATATAACCGGCACGATCTGGCCAGCAACCTCGAATACCTCCGCGGACTGGTAGGCCCGACGCCGCGACTGAGCCTGGGCTGCGATTTCCATCTTTCTTACGACAACCTGCAGGACGTCCTGGTTTCGCCGCAACGCTACACCATCGAGGACAGCCACTACCTGCTGGTGGAGCTGAGCAACTACAGTATCCCGTCACAAATCAACGAGTGCTTTACCCGGATGGCTGATGTCGGCATCACGCCGGTCATTACTCATCCCGAACGCAATCCCATCCTGCAGCAGACGCAGGAGCGGGTCCTCGAGTGGGTCGATCAGGGCTGCGCCGTGCAGGTGACCGCCTCGGCGGTGACGGGCATGTGGGGACAAAAAGTCGGGCGCGCCGCCGAGTGGCTGCTCGAGCGAGACGCGGTACATGTGCTGGCCACCGACGCCCATGACACCAAGCACCGTGTGCCTTCGCTTTCGGCAGCAAGAGAAAAGGTCGCCAAACTCTGCGGCGAAGAAGTCGCGCGGGCCCTGGTTGATGACAATCCTCGCGCCATCATCGGTGACAAGCCCCTGCCCTATTTTCCGAATCCAGTGATGAAGAAGGGGCGGTAGACCGGACCCCGGACTTCGGACTTCGGACCTCCGGAGGATGGTGGAGGACGGGCGTCCGCGCCCGTCTTGCTGAGACCAGTGCTTGGACCAGTCCGTCGTTGCTGGGACGGGCGAGGACGCCCGTCCTCCATTACTCTCGAGTAGTGAGGGTTTGCCGAGGGCTGAGGTCTGAAGTCCGACGCCCGCTTCTACCTCTGATGAGGAAGTGCCATGGCCGGGGACTGGCCCAGCATCGGCGAAGCATGGGGTGGTTCAGGCTGCGAGGTCATGGCGCTTTCCGGGTTCAGCAAATGTTCGTGGTCGGGGCCCAGACCCATCTTGATCAAGGCCCGGGAATCTGGAACCACTTTGCTTTGCCAGCCGTTGTCGGCCTGGTAGCGCTGCATCGCACTCTGCGATTTGGCGTCCCAGGCGCCCGTGGCGCTGCCCTCGAGATAGTGCTCGCGAATCAGCGCTTCCTGTATTTCGCGGGCGCGTGTGGGATCGATCTTCTGCTGTCCGCGGCGCGAGCTTGCTCGTTTGCGTGATTTCCTGTTCTTGACGGAAGTCGAGTGCGCAGACACCTTCTGCAATTTCGCCGCCGGCTTGTTTTTAGCCGAGGCTGACGTCTGGGCCGCGAGCGTGCCCCAGGCCAGGAGCACGACGCATCCCGCGCTCAAACATGCCGTCGAAATGGAGCTGTTCAGTCTCAAACTTTACGGTCCGGCAGTAACCCTGTGCCGGTTACTGGCTCATTCCTGATCGAGCAGGCAGGGTAAACCATTCCCGGCTTCTCTGCCAGCCCTCATTGTGCCAGCTTCGGGTTACGGAAGTGTACCGGCCAGAAAGATGGTTCCACCATCGCGGCCGGCGCCCCGCTGGCGTACCAGGAACACAACATCCTGCCCGCTCTTTAAGGTGCCCGAAATGCGGTTGAACTGGTCTTCGGTGTCCACCGCCTGTTTGTTGATTTCGAGGATAATGTCGCCCCGGCTCAGGCCCACGTCCTCGGCAAACGACCCGGTCTTCACGTCTTTCACGATTACACCCTTGCCGGCGGGAACATCGAGGCGGTCTGCCTGCTCCTGGGTAAGGGCCTGAACCGTGATGCCGAGTTTGCTTTCTTTGGGCCCGCTCTCCGGACCGCCTTCATCTTCATCGCCCAGGCGCGCGGCAAACAGCTTGGCCCGGTCGGCCACGATGGCGTTCGCTTCCTGCTTCTTGCCGTCGCGGATGAATCCGACTGCGATTTTCGAGCCGGGCTTGCGGGCGGCAATGTCGGCAACCAGTTCATCGCCGTTCTTAACCGATTTGCCGTCCACCGCGACGATGGTGTCGCCGACCTTGAGGCCGGCCTGTTCCGCCGGACTGCCCGGGGTCACATCCGAAATGGTCACGCCGGAGCCGGTTCCATAGACTCTGGCGATGGCCGGGTTGTCGAGCGCGTTAAACATGATTCCAATCGAGCCGCGCGACACCCGGTGCTCGGGACCGACCAGCTGGTTGTAAACCTGCGCCACCGTGTTCGAGGGCAAGGCAAATCCCACGCCGGCGTAGGCGTTGGTATCGGTGAGGATGGCGGTGTTGATGCCGATCACTTCGCCCGCCATATTCACCAGCGGACCTCCCGAGTTGCCCGGATTGATAGCGGCGTCGGTCTGAATAAAGGACTGGAACTGACGTTGGGGCACGATGTTGCGCCCTTTGGCCGAGACGATGCCGGCGGTCACGGTCTCCTGCAAGCCAAACGGACTGCCTACAGCCAGCACCCAGTCACCCACCTGCATGCTGTCGGAATTGCCCAGTTTTGCCACCGGGAGCGGCTTGTCGCTTTCAATCTTGATGACCGCCAGGTCGGTTTCCTGGTCCGATCCCACCACTTTGGCCTCATGCAGCATTCCCGGCGGATCGTCCTGCAGCTTTACCCGAATCCGGTCTGCCTTCTCCACCACGTGCCGGTTAGTGACGATATAACCCTTGGGGTCCACGATCACGCCCGAACCCAGAGAGCGCTCGCGAATGGAACCGCCGCCCGAACCGCCCTGTCCGCCCTGTCCGCCGAAAAAGCGGTCGAAGAAGTCGTCAAACGGGTTGGCGTCATCGTCCCCATTGGGGACGCCGCGGCGCCGGCGGGGTGCCTTGATCGTGGATTCCGTGTTGATGTTGACCACGCTGGGCTCGAGCTGCTTGGATATCTGGGAGAACTGGTTGGAGAGTACTTGCGGAGAAGGCACGGTCAGCGGGGCCACGTCGGAGGATGATTTCTTGTCCTGGCCCTTCACGCCCGAGGAGATCACGGTCCCGATCAGGATTCCCACGGTCAAGGTGATCAGGATGGAAATGCTGTACGCGAGACGGTTCGCCTTCAAACGTACCCAAAGAGCGCTTGCGCGCTGATTCATAATGACTTCCTCCGATAATAATCTGCCCTGCTGATTATACCTTCCCGCCAACAGCAGTCAGCAACCTTACTTCCAGTGAGTTAGACGCAAATTCCTGGAAAAGTGTTGTGGTAGCGGCCCGGGGGGCTAGCCGTGCTGGCCGGGGACCGCGGCGTGGTCGGGAGAAACCGCCATCGACTCCGGGCTCGCCTTCTCTTCCGAAATCAGCAGTCCGGCCAGGATACAGCCTGCCCCCAACCCGGCACGCCCGCCCAGCCGTTCCCCCAGAAAGAGGAACGAAGTGAGCCAGGCAAAGACAGGCTCCAGGGTAAAGATCAGCGCCGTATGCGTGGCGGGGGTGAATTGCTGCGCCCAGGCCTGGATGGCAAAGGCCAGCGCCAGGCTCAAAAATCCCGTGATCCCGATTCCCCAGAGCACCCGCGGAGACCAGACCATATAAACCTTCTCGGCCAGCGGGACCGTGAGGATCATCAGGATGGCAGTTACAGCAACCTGCACCACGGTGATCTGCTGCCAGCCCTGAGTCCGGGTTGCGTGCTCGATAAAAATGATGTGGAAGGCAAAGACCAGCGCGGCTCCCAGGGTCAAGAGGTCGCCCTGATTCATGCTGCGCAGATTGAGGCCGCCTCCGGCGGACGCCGGCACCGTCAGCAAATACAAGCCGGCAAACGCCAGAACCACGCCGGCGGAGGTCCAGCGATTGAGAGAGCGCTTCCAGAACAAAGCCAGTAATACCGGAACCAGAACCACCGAGACGCCGGTCAGGAAAGCTGATTTCGAGGGCGTTGTATATTTCAGGCCCACCGTTTGCAATTCGTTCCCGATAAAGAGGAAGACGCCTACGAGTAATCCGGAACGCAGCGAGCTGGCCGTGATCCGGCCGAGTTCGCGATAGAAAACCGCGGCCAGCACCAGCGCCGCCAGGCTCATGCGGACCGCGTTGAAAAACAGGGGAGAAATATCCGCCAGCGCATTCTTGATGACGACGAAATTCGAGCCCCAGATCAGCGTGATCAGAACCAGAAGAATGTGGGCTTTGAGCGAGCGGGACACGAGGCTAGAGTAACAAACGAGACCGGGGCAGTAGAGATTGGTTCAGGATTGGCGAATTGACGAATTGTCGGATTGACGAATTGAAAACCCGGATAAGCGGCGGATGGTGAGATTTTCAATTCGAAAATCCGGAAATCCGAAAATTCGTCAATTTTCTATTTGGCCTGGTACACCGTCTTTCCTCCCAGCACGGTGCGCAGCACTTTGGTGGCGAGAACTTTTTCCGGGGGCACGGAGGTGATGTCCGTATCCAGAACGACCAGGTCGGCCAGCATGCCGGGAGCCAGCGTGCCCTTATCTTTTTCCGCGAACTCGACGAACGCTGAACCTGTGGTATAGGCAGCGATGGCTTGCTCCATGGTCAGTTTCTGTTCGGGATAGTATTCCTTCTTGCCGTCCTCGCTCTTACGGGTGACGGCAGCGTAGAGGCCGCGGAAGGGCGCAACCGGTTCGACCGGATAGTCCGTTCCAAAAGCCAGCGTTACGCCCTTCTTCAGAAATGACGCCCAGGCGTAGGAGTAGGCTGCCCGCTTCGGACCCAGGCGGGCCTCGGCCCAATTCATGTCAGTCAGCAAATGGCTGGGTTGCATGGAGGCAATTACCTTCAGCTCTTTGAACTTCGCGATCTGCAGCGGGGTAGTGACCTGGGCATGCTCGATGCGGAAGCGGAAGTCTGGAACAGTTGCCGGCTTAGCCGAGCTGCGCTCGGCCTGGACGGGTCTGAGACCCGTCCCCACATGGTCTGTTTCCGCATGGTCCGTTGCCACCTGGTCTTTTTCGGCGGCGGCGAAGGCGTCGAGGGCCATTTGCACGCCCTTGTCGCCGATGGCGTGGAAACCGATCTGGAATCCTGCGTTCGCCCGCTCTTTCGTCATCCGTGTCAGTTCGTCCTGCTGATACTGCGGCAGTCCGAAGCTGGCGGCGTCGTCGGCGTAAGGGTCAATCAGCGCCGCGGTCCGCGAGCCCAGCGATCCATCCATGAAACCCTTGAGCATGCCGGTGTGCAGCATGTGGTCGGACTGGGGATGCGCCGCGCGGTGCTCCTGCAACACGGCCACGGGATCGTTGAAGTTTAACCATTCGGTGATGCGGGCCGTGAGTTTGCCCTCGCGCTCAATTTCTTCCAGGATCTGGAAATCGTCCCAGGCCAGCTTCGAGTCCTGGTAATCGGAATTGTCCTGCACCGAAGTGACGCCGCTGCGGGCCAGGTCCTGCAACCCGGCTTCAATGGCCTGCCGGCGCCGGTCATGATTGGGCTTGGGGATAACCGCGGTCACCGCCTGGCGCGCAGTTTCGCGCAGGATGCCGGTGGCCTGACCGGTGGTGTCGCGGTCGATCTTGCCTCCTGCCGGGTCCTTGCTCGCAACCGTGATGCTCGCCAGTTGCAAGGCGCGAGTGTTGGCCACCGCGATGTGGCCGTCGACGCGTTCGAGGAACACGGGATGATCGGTGGTGACTTCATCAATGTCCCAGCGGCTGGGAAGTTCTTTTACCGGCCACAAAGTCTGGTCCCATCCGCCGCCTACAATCCACTCATTGGGCGCGGCGTTCTCGACCCGTGCGCGAATCCGGTCGCGAAATTCGGTCAGCGATTTCACTCCCAGCAGGTCAACAGTCAGCCGCTGAAAGCCGGCGTTGGCCAGGTGCACGTGGGCGTCATTGAAGCCGGGCATGACGAAATGCCCGCCCAGGTCGATCACTTCAGTGGATGGCCCTTTCAGCTTAATGATTTCGTCGTTCCGGCCCACGGCCTCAACGCGTCCATCGCGCACCGCCATGGCTTCCGCGCGCTCGACCGCGTGAAATGAAGACGTATCCACCACGCCGGTGTAGATGTTGGCATTGGTAAAAATGACGTCAGCCCGGGGTTGCGTGGGCAGGTTCTGCGCCCCAGCGGTCGCCAGGGTCGCAGTCGCAATGATAGACAGCAGAAAACTTTCGCTTCCCAGTTTCATAAGGCGACTCCGGCGAGACCGAGCAAAGTCAGCAGAATGCGCTTGAGGCCAAGCTCGCGTCCGCTGCAGTCAAACCATTCCTGCAAAGTGTGCGCCCCGCCCCCGGCGCCGCCGCCGCCGATGGCGATGGCCTCGAGTCCGAGCGACAGCGGGATGTTGGCGTCCGTCGAAGCGCGTTGCACTTGCGCCGCGTTGCCCAGTTGCGCATCCACCGCGCGAATTACCTGCAGGATGCGGGCATTGGGATAGAGCTCGCCGGCGGGGCGATTTCCGATGACGACCACTTCGGAACTGAGTCCAAAAGGCCGCCGCCGCGAAGCCGTCCGCGCCTCGGTGGCCCGCGTCTCCTCTTCCGCGGCCTGATCGAGCGCCTGCCGCAGGGCGCGCTCCAGGCGTTCCATCTCCGCCATGGACGTGGAACGGATGTCCACCCGCATGCTGGCCGATTCCGGAATCGAATTCACCGAAGTCCCGCCGCGAATCACTCCCACATTGAAAGTAGTTTTGGGCGAGGCCGGCAGCGGAGTTTGCGCGAACCCCTGGATCGCGCGCGCCAGCACCACGATGGGATTGGGCGCGCCGAAATCGCTCCAGGAGTGTCCGCCCGGACCGCGCACGATCACTTCAAAGCGGCGGCTGCCCAGGGCCTCGGCCACGATGGTGTCGGCGCCGGCGCCATCGAGCACCAGGCTGTAGTGGATCTGATCCTTCCAGCGCGGCTGCGAGAAAATGTGGCGCATGCCGCGCAGGTCGCCTTCCCCTTCCTCCCCCACGTTACCGATAAACAGAAGAGGCAGCGCGTGGCGTATGCGCTGCGCGCGCAAGGCCGCCACCATGGCCAGCATGGCGGTGATTCCGGCGCCGTTGTCCGAAACTCCAGGGCCGTACAGCCGGCTGCCCTGTTGCCGGACGTTCAGCGGCGTGCCGGCGGGAAAAACCGTGTCCAGGTGAGCGCTGAGCGAGACGTGGCCGTGTCCGTAGCCGGCGTGCGTGCCGAAAACATTGCCGACTTCGTCGCTGTGAACCGATTCCAGGCCGAGTTCAGAAAACTTGTCCGCCAGCCACTGTCCCCGGGCGCTTTCGCCGAAGGGAGGCGCTGGGATGCGCGCCAACTCCAGCTGCCACTGCGCGAACTGCGGCTCCTGGGCGCGAAACCAGGTGAAGGCGGAGCGAATCTCGGGCAACGAACAAAGATGGCTCACTTCCTGCTGCACGCCAGGAAACAGCTCCGACACTTCGGGTTGCGAGCTCGGCATGGATCAGTCGTCAGTCATCAGTCTTCAGTCTTCAGTCGTCGGTCGTCAGTCGTGAGTCGTCGGTCAGAATCGCCTGCGTTCTTCATCAGCACGTGGTGCGCTACACTGCCCAATGAGAACTACCGGCTGACGACCGACGACTGAAGACTGGTTTCCCATCTTACAACGCCCCACCGGAGTTGGAGATAGCGCGCTCGACGCCCATTGATTACGGCGGACCAGTAATCGTTACGCCGCATTGCACTGGCCGGTGGTTATGTTTTCTTCCCAACCTTCTCGATGTGGACTGTCGGCTCGGCAAAGGCGTCGGCAAACTCCAGCTCGACGACCCAACCTTTCCGGACGTTGATCACCAGCGCGGGACGAAAACAGGCAAGGCAGGTGCCTCCGCGATGGCGAACACTGGGATAGATCAGTCCGGCCGAGCCTTGATTCAGGAGCTCGCGAGCGAGTCTTTGTGACGCGATATGGCTCGCCGGATCAAGGCAGCTGGCGTAAGCAGAGCTCTTACGGATGTCGTGAAATCCTCCACGGAAGTCGGCCAGGTATTCACGGTAAGTGGCGGTTTCGCCTTCTTCCCAGTTCACCTCGCGCAAACCCTGGGCAAAGTGAAACGCAACTTCAGCCTGGGCGGTTTCGAGCGTGAAGGCGGAATACCAAGCCCCGCGATCCGCGCCATTGAACCGGCTGCCTTCGGGACGCGCATGAGTAAATGCGGCATTGACGATATGCCAGTTGGGAATTCCGAATACCAGTTCGTGGACGGTGATCCCGGGCAGCAGATTCGCTTCTCCCAGCAACCGTTCATTGGTTGCGCCCTCGATCTGGAAAAGATCCTGCAGGTGCTGCGGGTCGGAGGTAAGCCTCGCCAGCATGCTCTCGCCGCCTTCGCTATAGCGCGCGGGAACGAGGCGATGGGTGTCGTCTTGATGAAGCCGCGTGATGGGAGGCGCCACTAGCGGCCGCCGCGACGCGCATCCACGAGTTGCCGCACCCGAATCATCGCCGGCACTCCGCCCTTGATCATCGAGGCCAGGGGCGGTTCCCCACCGAACATGGGGTTGCTGTTGGGCAGTTGCATCCAGGCGTCAGCCAGCTTCTTGCTGTACAGGATGTTCAAAGCCTTGAAAATTCCGAGCAGCAGCGAAATGCGGGTAAGCTTGTCCTGATCCAAAGTCTTGGACGGACGCCGCTTGAGGCTGTAATACGCGCCGTTGGAAATTCCGCCCAGGAGTGCCCGGGCGTCTTCGTCGCGCAGCTGCCACAGGTCGGCAAGGCGGAAAAATCCCATGATGGCAGAAGGGCTTAGTTTTTCCTGGATTTTCCTGCTGGAGAGATCCGCGGGCGTTTCAAAGGCAATTCCAGCGATGGGCGTATTAGGAGTGGCCGACACAGTATCTCCAATAATGTATACATATTACTCCGTATTTGGAGATTGTCAAGCGGGCCAGTGATCCATCAATTTGACAACGGGCCGAACGGCTCCTTGCTGCCGCCGTACAGATCAGATTCGTTCGAAAGTTCTTCGACCACGAAAAAACGATAAAGATGATCGTGATCGGTGGTCTCGCCATACTTTCCGTTGGGGTAAACCAGCCAAATGCAGTCGAGGCCGTCTTGCTCGCTGTAGTACCCGATGCGAATCTTACTGCCGGAAAGGTGCGAGTACGGGTTGTCTGGCCTTTGCGCGACCGTTATGATCGTCCCCGGTGGAACCGGAATTGGTTTATCGGTGCTCACGGTGACCTCGGCAGAGAGAACCGACATTCCCTAGCAGATTGAGGGTCTCGTTTCGAAAGGCCCACAAGTGTTGTGTCAATTCGTAATACATTCTCGAATTTCCGACTCACTTAACGTGTGGTTCGAGGCTTTAGCGCGCTGGTAGATTCGCTCCACGACTTCGTCGGTGGCCGGCACGCCGTGGCGTTCCAGCCAGAACAGCACATTCGACTTGCCGCTCATGGGGCCAATGTCGATGATCTGCTCCAGTCCAAACATCTGAGAAGGCACACCGGAATAGACCGCGTTTGCCAGTTCAATATCCTTCTTCTTGTAAGCCTTGATGACCGCCGCAGCGTGCACTCCCGTGGCGGTGCGGAACGCGTCGTCGCCCACCACCGGATAGTTCGCTGGAATAGGCACGCCCGTGGCCTGCGACACCGCCTGGCAATATTCCTTCAGCTTGGTCAGGTCCTGCTCGGCCCAGGGAGCGATGCCCATGAGCTTGAGATTCACCAGCATCTGATCCATCTGCGTGTTGCCGACGCGTTCGCCAATACCCAGGGCGCAGGCGTGGACGCATGCCGCGCCCGCCATCAGCGCCGCCATCGAGTTCGCAATCGCCAGGCCGCGGTCGCAGTGTCCGTGCCAATCCACGCGAATTTTTTCTCCCGATGGCTTTACCACTTCTTCGATGACGAAGCGCACCAGGGCAAACGCTCCCATGGGAGTGGCGTGCCCGGCGGTGTCGCAAATCACGATGGCCCGCGCCCCGCAGCTGATCGCGGTCGAATACAGGCGCTTGACCATTGCCGGATCGCAGCGGCTGGTGTCCTCGGTCACATACATGGGATCGAGGCCCAGCGAGACCGTGTACTTCACCGCCTTTTCCGTGGTCTCGACCAGGAAGTCGTCGGTCCAACCCTCGGTGTAACGGCGGATCGGACTGGAACCGATAAAAGTCGCGGCCTGGATGTTGAGCCCGGTGCGCTGCACGATGTCGGCAATCGGCCGGATGTCATTTTCGTGGGTGCGGGCGGCGCAGTTGGCGCGAATCTTCATCTTGTGCCGGACAATCTCGCGGGCCAGCGCTTCGCAATCGGCCAGGGCGCGCGGCCCCGCGCCCGGCAACCCGAGGTCGAGCGAGTTGATGCCCAGGGCTTCCATCAAATGCAGGATCTGAATTTTCTCGGCAATCGAGGGATCGCGCACCGAGGGCGACTGCAAGCCATCGCGCAGGGTCTCATCGTTGAGCAGTACCGGGCCGGCCAGGCGCAACGTGGCGGCGTCCTTCTGGTTCCAGTCGTAGATGAGTTCGGAGGTATTCACAGTGAATTGTCAGCGGACAACTCAAGCATCCTCACCACGGGCAGGAAGCGCCGCGCCCGGCTTTCGCCGATACTCCGCACCTTGCAGCTAGTCTGAGTGGCCGGTCCACTGCGGGTCCTTGTCGGGAGCCACGATCTCCCCGTCGCGCATATGGATGATACGGTCGCCATAGGCGGCGGCTTCCGGGTTGTGCGTAATCATGAGCACGGTCTGGCCCAGTTCCCGGTTGGAATGCCGCAGCATGGCCAAAACGATTTCGGAATTTTTGGAATCCAGATTGCCCGTGGGTTCGTCGGCGAGAACAATGGCCGGCTTGTTGATCAAGGCCCGGGCCAGCGCCACCCGCTGCTGTTCACCGCCGGAAAGTTCGGAGGGTCGATGATGCAGGCGCTTGTCCAGTCCTAACAGGCCCACGATCTTGTCGAAGTAGGTGGCGTCGCGGGTCCCGTTCGCGCCGGCAATATCCAGCGCGATATCAATGTTCGATTGGGCATCGAGCGTGGGCAACAGGTTGAATTTCTGGAAGACGAATCCGATCTTGCGCTTGCGCAGCCGGGTACGCTCGGCGTCGGAGAGTTGCGCGAAGTCGTCGCCATCGATGATCACGTGGCCGGAATCGGCGCGCGTCAGGCCGCCCAGCAGGTAGAAAAGCGTGGATTTGCCGCTGCCCGAAGGGCCGACGACGCTGACGAATTCTCCCTTTTGCACATTAAAAGAGATTCCCCGGAGGGCGGGAACGTCAATTTTGCCCACGCGGTAGGTCTTGCGCAGTTCCACGGCTTCGATGAAGGCAGGCATCCAGCAGTTCGATATTACACGAAGCCTGCGCCGCGCGGGACCGCCGCGGGTTTACAGAAGTTGGGAGGGTCAATGCTTCAGGCAGCGCCCAGGCGTCCGGCAGCTTGGGCCTTGGAGTGGGCGCGATGGGGACCGCGCTTGCGCACCAGCAACAGGCGGATGCGCTCCAGCAATTCCACCGGTGCGTACATGCCTTTGGGCAGGAATACATCGGCGCGGGTGTCGCGATCGTAGATTCTCACCTTCCCGGAGAACAGAATCGCCGGGGTTTGCGGCGAGAGCGTCTTGATGGCGTCGATGAGTTTGCTGCCGTCCACGCCGGGCATGATCAGATCGGTGAGCACCAGGTCTATCCCGCCCTTTTTAAATTGCTCCAGTGCCTCTTCGCCGCTGCCGCAGGCGATGACGCGATAGCCGCGAGTTTCCAGCATGACCTTGCGGATGGAAAGGGACTGTTCGTTATCGTCTACGCAAAGAATGGTTCGTTTCGGCTTCATTCCGGCTTTAGTCCTGCTTCCGAGATGGCAGCCTGAACCTGATGAGGGCGCCAGAGGTCATATGCTTTTTCGGTTGATGTAGAGAATTCAAGAACGAGACAAAATCCTAAAGGCAGAAGGGCCGGCTGTAAAGTGCCGCCGATGCTAATGGTCAATTAGCCCCATTGAAAAAAATTCGCGCTTGTGCTGATGGTAATTTTTCGCGGCAATCGAGCGCCGCGGTTCAGAAAAAAACTTCTCCGCGGAGGACTTCCACAGCATTTCCTCCCACGCGAACGTTAACCACTCTGTCATCCAGGCGCGAGGCCCGCACAAAGATCCGGCTGGGCCGCAGCATTTCGATCCCCTGCTCGATGAGCACACGCTCGTCGGGCTGGGCCACGCCATGCGCCACCATCCAGGCGGTGGCGCAGCCCGCGGCGGAACCGGTCGCGGGGTCTTCACCGCCGTAGAACAGCATGCGGGCGTGCAGCCGGGCCGCGGGATCGACCGTCTCCCGGGTCACGAAATAAAAAAACTTGCCTCCGCTCGACTGCTGCAGATACTCGCTCGAACTGGCGAGGTTCACTTGCAGCCGGCGGGCAACGTCCAGGCCTCGCAAGGGAACAATGGTAAAGGGCATGCCGGTCGAAATCGTCTGGATGGGAAGTGAGGGATCGATGTCACCGTCGCGCAGGCCGGCGGCGCGGACCACAGCTTCGCGATCGTGAATCATCCCAAACTTCGGTTCCACCTGGGTCATCTCGCCGAAGACGGGCTCGCCCGCCTTCTCCTCAAAACGGACCGGCACTCTGCCCACGTTCAGTTCGAGGGCCACTTCGCCGGCGCCACTCGAACCGCGCAGCGCAAACGCCGTGCCCAGCGTGGGATGGCCGGCAAAGGGCAACTCTTCCTGCACGGTAAAAATCCGGACTCTGACTCCGCGTTCCCGCTCGGTAGCGGGGTCGCGTGGCAGCACGAAGGTGGTCTCGGAAAGATTCATCTCGCGCGCCAGGGCCTGCATATGCTGGTCGCTGAGGCCGCGTCCATCGGGAAACACGGCCAGGGAATTGCCCTCGAACGGGCGTGAGGAAAAAACATCGAGTTGCACGAAAGGAAAGCGGCGAAGTTCGGGTGGCATGACGATTTTATTGTAGCCTCGAACCGGCCGCGGAAAGGTGTTCCATTTCAAAATTCCATCCCGCCCGAGATGCATAACAGCATCAACAATGTTTCGCGCGATTCACCACAGACCACTCAGGGAAAGCGCTCCCGGCTGCCTTTGGTGCCGCCGCGCGCCAGATCCTTCGGGACTGAAGTCCCTGAGGATGACGCCGTTGCAGAGGGGTGGTTTCGAGTTGAGCCACCACCGCAGTTTGACGGGATATCCTCGGCCGCGTATCCTGTGTCTGAATGCGAATGAACTGCACTTCATGCGTCCTGTGTTGTTGTCGGCGGACGCCGGGGTGTGGGTAGCGCAGCAAGTTTTTCCGACACCCACCCGGCCGAAATCGGGTGGGTTCTTTTTTGCCTTGATTCTCACCCGCCCATGAAAGCCTGGTCGGGAGCAATCAAAATTCCGGCATTCCGGGATCATCCAAATCAGTCACTGAGGAGAGCAACCATGAGTACCGCAACCGAAACCCCCAGCGTCCCTCGCATTAACGACGTAGCTCCGGACTTCACCGCCGAAACCACCCAAGGCCCGATCCGCTTTCATGAATGGATCGGCGACGGCTGGGCCATCCTGTTCTCACATCCCAAAGACTTCACTCCGGTGTGCACCACCGAACTCGGCTACATGGCCGGGCTGCAGCCGGAATTCGCCAAGCGCAACACAAAAATCATCGGGCTCAGCGTTGACCCGGTGAGCAGCCATGGCAAGTGGGCGGCCGACATCGAGGAAACGCAGGGCCATAAGGTCAACTACCCCATGATCGGCGACCCGCAGCTCAAGGTCGCAAAACTTTACGGCATGTTGCCCGCCGAGGCCGGCGAAACCTGCGAGGGCCGCACCGCCGCGGACAACGCCACCGTGCGCACGGTATTCGTGGTAGGCCCGGACAAGAAGATCAAGCTGCAGCTCAGCTATCCCATGAGCACGGGCCGTAACTTCGACGAAGTGCTGCGGGTGCTCGATTCCATGCAGCTTACCGCCAAGCACAAGGTGGCCACGCCGGTGAACTGGAAGCCGGGCGACGATGTCATCATCCTGCCGTCGGTCTCGAACGACGACGCGCAGCAGAAATATCCCGGCGGGTGGAAGTCACCCAAGCCGTATCTGCGCATCGTTCCCCAGCCGAAGTAGCTAATAAGGAATAAAAGCGGCCACGGATTTTCGCGGATCTGCACGGATATATTTTCAAGGTTTTTCCTTTAAGAAGTTCTGATCCGTGGAAATCCGCGACATCCGTGGCCGCTTTAGTTTGTCTCTGGAAGCGCATGGGGTCCGGTGATCCTCCCGGTCTTCAAAACCGGCGGGCGGCGGGTCACCCCGTCGCCGGTGCGTTCGACTCGCACACGCTTCCGCCAATCTTCTGCCTGAAGTGGTATAAAATCCTCATGCGCGTGATCATGACACCGATCACGGCGTCGCAACCGTTGAATAAGACTTTTCCCGTCGCTTCGGAAGTCAAAGGCAAAGGGCCCGTGAACCAACGAGTGTCACAACGGACGCGAACCCAACTCGCATTTGGCGCGGCTGTCATTCTGCTGCTTTTCAGCGGCATGGCCGCGTATGTCACCGCGGTCCGGCTCCGCACCGCGGAGCGCTGGGTCAGCCATACCCGCGACGTTCAATCCTCTTTGGCCGACATCAACAACATCAGTGCTCGCGCCGGACGGGCACGCACCCGCTATATCGATACCGGCGACGATGCTTTTTTCGAAGAATATCAAGCGGCGGCGGGCGAAATTCCCGCAAAATTGAAGCTGATCGAACAACTAACGTCCGACAATCCCGAGCAGGTCGATCTTTGGAAGAATCTCGAAAGCATTACCCACCGCCGCCTGGATCTGCTCGACCGGTCGGTTCAGTTGAAGCACAGCAAGTCTCCCGACGCCGAGGAGCAGGTGCGGCTGCGGCAGGAGATTATCGATGTGTCCGCGCAAGCGGATGGGCTGCTGCAGAAAATGCAGAACGAGGAACAACAGCTTCTGGACGTCCGCCGGGCGCGGTCGGAACGGCTGTTCCGCATCACCGCGTACATCCTGTGCGCTGCCTTCATCGTTACCCTGGCGCTGTTCTTCCTGCACTACCGCATGCTCAACGCGGAGTTGAAAGCCCGAGAGCAGGCCGAAGCCTCCTTGCGCACTCTCAGCGTGCGCTTGCTGGAGCTGCAGGACCAGGAACGCCGGAGATTCTCCCGCGAACTTCACGACAGCCTGGGACAATACCTGGTGGGCGCGAAGATGAACCTGGCCATGCTGGGCAAGTCGGTGCCGGACAATGCGCTGATCGCGGAATGCATCAAGCTTCTCGATCAGGCCATGACCGAGACCCGCACCATCTCCCATCTACTGCATCCGCCATTATTGGATGAAACCGGTTTTGCCTCGGCCGCCAGATGGTATGTGGAAGGATTTGCGAAACGCAGCGGCATTCCCACCAGTCTCGACATGCCCGAAGATCTCGGCCGCCTGCCCAGTTCGCTGGAGCTGGCGCTTTTCCGCGTCCTGCAGGAAAGCCTGACCAACGTGCATCGCCATTCCAAGAGCCGGCGGGCGGATGTCTCCTTAAGGCTGACCGAGAACAAGGTGGTGCTGCGGGTCAGAGACTACGGAAAGGGCATCCCCGCGGACGTTCTGGTCCGCTTTCGCCGCAATGACGCACACGGCGGAGTAGGGCTGGCGGGGATGCGCGAACGCATTCACGAACTGGGCGGTCAACTGGAAATGGATTCCGACAGCCACGGCACCCAGGTGGTGGCAACTCTGCCGCGCTCGGAACGAGAAGTTCTGCCGAAGTATTCGCCGCCGATTGATCCTGCGACCATGTGGGACGGACACTCCTGTCCGTCGCCTTTGATTTTGGTTTTGCCATTGAGCTCCGCGCGGAAATCCAAAAGATCAAAATCAAAATCCTGAAGTCAAAATCCTGAAACCAAAGTCAAAGGCGGCGGACAGGAGTGTCCGCCCCACACGGTCAGGCCGATTACAGTTTCTTGCTGAGATCGCTCGACATGCCTCCCGCCGCGGGCACGTAGCATTTCAAGGTGTAATCCATCACCATGCGATTGGCATTGAAGCGCCAGCCCAGGGTGCGGATGGTGCGCTTCATGCGCTTGATCCAGCCGCGCGGCAGGCCATCGCGGTCGCGCTCGTAGTAGAGCGGAATCACTTCTTCCTTGAGCACCCGATAAAGATCTTCGCCGTCGCGATTATCGTGAATGCTCATGTCGGAATGAGTTCTGCCGGTGCCGATGGCGAACCCGTTCAGCCCGTCATAAGCCTCGGCCCACCAGCCGTCGAGAACCGAAAGGTTGAGGCCTCCGTTCAACACCACTTTCTGGCCGCTGGTGCCGGAAGCCTCCAGCGGGCGCCGGGGATTGTTCAGCCAGACATCGACTCCCTGCACGAAATGGCGGCCCACGTTGATGTCGTAGTCTTCGACGAAGACAAACTTGTCGGCAAACTCCACCTGCTGCATCAGTTTGGCAATCTGCTGCAGCACCTTCTTCCCGGGTTCGTCGCGGGGATGGGCCTTGCCGGCGAATATGAACTGCACCGGCCGCTTGGGATCGTTCACCATGGAAGTCAGTTTTTCGATGTCGGCCAGAATCAGGTCGGCCCGCTTGTAGGTGGCGAAGCGGCGCGCAAATCCGATGGTCAGCGCATCCGGACTCAGCACCCGGCCCAGGCGCACCAGCATTTCGGAAGATTCGTCGCGGCGCTCGGCCTGTTCGACCACCCGGTGACGCACAAAATCCAGCAGGCGGGATTTCAGGTGAAGATGGGTTTCCCAGAGTTCGCCATCGTCCACGTTCTCGATGCCTTCCCAGATCGCCGGGTCGGCATTGTTCTCCTGCCAGCCCGTCCCCAGGTGGCGGTCGTAAAGACGGAACATTTGCGGCGCCAGCCAGGAAGGCACATGCACGCCGTTGGTGATGTGTCCGATGGGAACTTCGTCTTCCGGCTTGCCGGGATAAAGCCCGGTCCACATGTGCCGCGAGACCTCTCCGTGCAGAGCGGAGACGGCGTTGGCGCGGCGGGCGAGTCGCAAGCCGAGGACGGTCATGCAGAAGTCCTCGTTCTGGTCCCCGGGATTCTCCCGTCCCAACTCCATCAGCTTCTGCTGCGAGATGCCCAGGGCATCGCGCATGGGACCGAGGTGCTCCTCCATCAGTTCGGCGTAAAACCGGTCGTGGCCTGCGGGCACCGGAGTGTGGGTGGTGAAAACAGTTTCGCGGGAAACCCGGCGGACGGCATGATCAAAACCAATCCCCTCGGTTTGCAGCCGGTCACGAATCGCTTCCAGAACGGCAAATCCACTGTGGCCCTCATTCAGATGCAGGACTCCGGGGGTGATGCCCATGGCCTTGAGGGCGCGGAAACCTCCGATCCCCAGCAACAATTCCTGGCGGATGCGGATGCGCGAGTCGCCGCCATACAGCCGCGAGGTGAGTTCACGGTCTTCGGGATGGTTGCCCTCAATGTTGGAGTCGAGCAGAAGCAGATCGCAGCGTCCCACCTTCATGCGCCAGACTTTTGCCCGGATGGTCCCGCCGCGAGTCTCGACCTGCACGGTGACGGGTTCGCCGTTAGGCCCGATGGCCGCTTCCATAGGCAGCTGATTGATGTCCGTCTGAATGTATTCTTCCTGCTGCCAGCCCGAGCGGTCGAGGCGTTGGCGAAAATATCCCTGGCCGTAGAACAGACCGACGCCCACCAGGGGAATCCCCAGGTCGGACGCGCTCTTGATGTGGTCGCCGGCGAGAACTCCGAGGCCGCCGGAATACTCCGGGATGGAAACGTGCAAACCGAATTCCGCCGAGAAGTACGCCACCGGACGGGGCCGCAGAATGCCGGCGTGGCGGGCTCCCCAGGTGCGGTCGGCATCGAGATACTCGCGCTGCCGTCGATAGGCGTAGTTGATGCGGCTGTGCAGCACCAGTTCCTGGGCGCGGCGTTCCATCACGGCCAGGGGAATCTCCGAAAGCAGTGCGACAGGATTGTGATTGAGCTGGCGCCAGCGGACCGGATCAAGGTCGCGAAACAAACTGCTGGTGTCGTGGTCCCAACACCACCACAGGTTGCGGGCCAGCGCCCACAGCCGTTCCTGGGCGGGAGCGATAAAGCGATCGAGCGTCCGCGCCTCGCTCACCACCGACCCGACCTGGGCCGCCGCCTCGGTCAGCATCCGCACTTCGTCCTCGCGAAAGACCCGGGGCACGATAGTTTGGACTACTAAGACTCCTTGCAGAACGCCGCGATCGATCAGCGGCACCCCCAGGAAGGACTGGTAAGCATCTTCGCCGGCTTCGCTGAAGTATTTGAAGCGCGGATGGTTCCTGACCTGTTCCACCGCGACCGGTCCCACGCGCTCGGCGACCAGCCCCGCGAGACCTTCATGGATTCCCATGCGCAGGGTGCCAATACACTGGGGGCGAAGCCCCAGAGTGGCAGCCAAAACCAGGTTGGCCCTGTCGGGTTCCAGCAGGTAGGCAGAGCAGACATCGGTCTGAAAGCGCTTGGCAATCAAGGCGACTACGTTCATCAGAGTCTCAGCCGACTTGCCACCTTCAGCCGCCAGATTGGCGATTTCCTCGAGGGTCAGGACGTAATTCTCATCTTGCGCGGGAGCGGGTTGGCTCATGTTCTGAATGATCTCGTTGTTGGAATTCAAGTTAGGACGTATGACGTTCTTGCTCGCCCCCACTAGTGTAACTGCTGGAACATGAAGCGACTAGTTTACGATTGGGCTCCCTCGCCCACGGCGCGCCGGTTTCAGATGACAACCTCCCGTTCAAGGACGACGGTGAACCCTGCGGTCATTGCGTAAGCGCAGCAAAATATTGCGCTTCCGGTTTTGATTGCGCCGCCTGCGGGTGACCAGGTTCCAAATCGGTTAGGAATTCCGTTCTGGGTTGGCGTCCCCGGGGAAACCTTAGAAGGGTGCACAAACCGTGTCCAATCGAATTTCTTTATGCGATGCATACGGGTCGCGGTTCCACACGAGCTTGAATAAAATCCGGGAATGGAATTTCGTAATTTTCCACCGGCCATCAGCTGGCGCCTACAGTAAATCGAGTAGGTACGAATTGCGCGGTCGAACGAAAACCGGGCCTCAATGGTTTCCATAACTGACAGAAAATACATGCCCTGGCACTTTGGCAAATCAACTGCAACCAACTTGATTGCTCAAATCTTCCAGGAGGACACACGCATGACTGAACTGGATTGTCATGATTGGAAACAACTGGCCGAGGCGGCGCGTGATGAAGAAAACCCCGAGAAGCTGATGGACCTTATCCAACGGCTGAATCGAGCGCTGGATGAGCATATGAAGAACCCCTGTCCGCCTACGAGCGAGGCAGCAAGCTGAGCTGGTCCGCAGTTCCCCATCGGTTCAAATCAAACTGTAATCAGAGGGCTTTCTGGCCTGGCGAAGTCGCCCGCCAAGGTTCGCTCTCAACAATTCGCCCGGGTTGAATCGTCAGCCGCGCTATCACTTGCATGTAGAATCGTTCCCGTAACGCCGGGAGGCTGCGAACGCGGGGAGATAACATGGCGGAGTGCGAAGGCAAAGTCGTGCTGGTGACGGGCGGAACTTCGGGCATCGGACGCGAGACCGCGGTCCTGTTCGCGAAGAGAGGCGCCCGGGTCGTGGTCGCGGGCCGGCGTGAAGTGGAAGGCAAAGAGACCGTCGACCTCATCCGCAGCGCGGGAGGCCAGGGCATCTTCGTTCAAGCGGATGTGTCTCGCGCTTCCGATGTCGAGCTTCTTATCAAAAGGACGGTCGAGGCCTTCGGCGGACTGGATTATGCCTTCAATAACGCCGGCATCGAGGGCAACTGGATACCCATCGTCGAGCAGAGCGAGGCCGACTGGGACCGAACCATCGACATCAACCTCAAAGGCACATGGCTGTGCCTGAAATACGAACTTCAGCAAATGCTGAAGCAAGGCCGCGGCGGCGCGATTGTCAACAACGCATCGATTTCCGGTTTCATTGGCAGCTATGGATCCACCACCTACGCGGCCAGCAAACATGGGGTGCTGGGGTTGACCAAAGGTGCGGCCCTTGAGGTTGCGAGAAATAAAATCAGGGTCAACGCGGTTTGCCCCGCCGCGATCGAGACACCCATGGCTGACCGCTTGTTTGGAGGTCCCGGCGTGCGCGAGAAGGTGCTTGGGTTCTACCCGCTGAGCCGGTTTGGCGAACCTGTCGAAGTGGCGGAGGCGGTCTTGTGGATGTGTTCCAGCGCGGCCGGCTTCATGACCGGGCAAAGCCTGGTCCTGGATGGCGGATTTCTGGCTGGCCCGAATGTGGCGCCGGCAAATCAGACCCACTAAGAGTAAGGAGCAAAATTTTGATTAAGCGCTACCGCAATCCGCTTCGTTTGGTTCTCTGGGTGATGCTGGCGTTATCTCTTGTAGCGGTTGCCCAGCCTGCGGCGAGCCAGCCGGAAATAGTGGTGATTGACGCGTCCGCGCCCGCTCATCCCTTCCCGCATTTCTGGGAGCACATGTTTGGCTCGGGCCGGGCCAGCCTGACGCTGCGGGAAAGCTATCGCCAGGACCTGCGCCAGGTGAAAGCGGTCACGGATGTGGGATACATCCGCTTTCACGCGATTTTTCTCAACGATATGGGCGTCTACGACGAGGACAGCGCGGGCCGCCCGGTCTACAACTTTTCCTATGTTGACCAGGTCTACGACGGTCTGTTGCAGAATGGGGTGCGACCATTTGTCGAGCTGAGTTTCATGCCGAAGAAGCTGGCCTCCCGGGATGCCCCGCATGCTTTCTGGTACAAGCAGAATGTTGCCCCTCCCAAAGATTGGGCCAAATGGGACGACCTGATTTACCAGTTTACGAAGCATCTGGTCGATCGCTACGGCATCGATGAAGTGGCGCAGTGGTACTTCGAAGTCTGGAACGAACCGAATATCGATTTCTGGGTTGGTGAACCGAAGCAGGCAAGTTACTTCGAGCTTTACGATCACAGCGCGGCCGCGGTCAAGCGCGTGAGCGGGCGTTTACGGGTTGGCGGTCCGGCAACTGCACAGGCAGCGTGGGCCGACGCATTCATTCAGCATTGCGTTGAAAAGCACATCCCGGTTGATTTTGTTTCCACCCACGTTTATGGAAATGACAGCGCACAGGACGTGTTTGGCACCAATGAAAACATACC
Source organism: Terriglobia bacterium (assembly GCA_963734455.1). Lineage (GTDB taxonomy): Bacteria > Acidobacteriota > Terriglobia > Terriglobales > Acidobacteriaceae > JAIQFF01. The sequence continues at coordinate 356,206 of CAVTHC010000003.1, read as the reverse complement.
GCGCGAGCGCATGGTCTGCCGGGCAGTCAAGAAGGTGCATGAACAGATCAAGGCCTCTGCCCTGCCCCGCCTTCCGCTGATCTGGAGTGAGTTCAACGCCAGTTACAAGAATGAGCCTGAGATTACCGACTCCATCTATATGGGGCCGTGGATGGCCGACACCATTCGCCAGTGCGACGGCCAGGTGGATGAAATGTCGTATTGGAGCTTCTCCGATGTTTTTGAAGAGCAGGGCGTGGTGAAGCAGCCGTTCTATGGAGGCTATGGCCTGATTGCCGCCGGAGGGATTCCCAAGCCGGCTTTCGCGGCGTTCAAAGTTCTGCATCAGCTTGGTCAGGAACGGCTGGCGCTCGATTCCGATTCCGCGCTGGCGACTCGCGCCCGGGATGGTTCGCTGGTGGTCGCGGTGTGGAACCTGATTCCTTCCGGTCAAACCGGCGCGGCCAAGTCGCTGGTTCTGCAATTCAAGAATCTTGGCGGCTCGCACCAGGCCGTAATCTCGCGGGTCGACCACGATCACGGTGATCCGCATCCCGCTTACGAAAAAATGGGCTCGCCCGTCTATCCCACCGAGGCGCAACTGCAGAAGCTGCGAGAGTCGGCCAAGCTGGGCGCGCCGGAGATCCAGGAACTAAAGGGCGGTGAGCTGAATCTGACGCTTCCGCCCAACGGCCTGGCGGTGATCGAAATCAGATAGCCACGGCAAATATCAACGAGAAGCTGGATTCGTGAGTACCACTTTGAGCGCTCCCTCCTTGGCCGCGTTTGCAAACGTGTCGTAGGCCTTCATGATGTCGTTCATCGCGAAGCGATGGGTTACCAGCTTGCTGGGCTGCAGCTTGCCCGAGCGCACGACCTTCAACAGCATCGGGGTGGTCACCGTGTCCACCAGCCGCGTGGTCAGCGAGATGTTACGGTCCCAGAGCTTTTCCATGTGCAGTTCCACCGGTTTGCCGTGGACGCCTACGTTGGCGATGTGTCCGCCGGCGGCGACGATGGCCTGGCAGATGGCGAAGGTAGCGGGCAGCCCGACTGCTTCGATGGCCACATCGACGCCGGCGCCTTCGGTCAGTTCCATCACGTGATCGGCGGCGTGTCCATCGGTGCTGTTGATCAGCGTGGTTGCGCCAAAGGTTTTGGCGACCGCGAGGCGCTTGTCGTCGAGGTCGATCATGAAGATCGCCGCCGGTGAATAGAATTGCGCCGTCAGCAGAACCGCGAGACCGACCGGCCCCGCGCCTACGATGGCGACCGTGTCGCCCGGCTTCACCTGCCCGTTCAGAACGCCGCACTCAAAACCGGTCGGCAGAATGTCGCTCAGCATCACCATGGCTTCTTCGTCGCCATCGGTTGGGAACTTGTAGAGACTTCCATCCGCTTGCGGAATGCGGACGTATTCCGCCTGAGTTCCGTCGATGGTGTAGCCGAGAATCCAGCCGCCGTGCCGGCAGTGCGAATACATGCCTTTTTTGCAGAAGTCGCACTTCAGGCAGGCGGTGACGCACGAGATGATGACCTTCTCTCCCACCTGAAACTCGGAGACGCCGCTTCCGACTTGCTCGACGACACCAATTCCCTCATGGCCGAGAATGCGTCCATCAATCACCGCCGGCAGATCTCCCTTCAGAATATGAAGATCGGTCCCGCAAATTGTCGAAGTGGTGATGCGCACGATGGCGTCCGACGGCTCCTGAATGGTGGGGCGCGGCTTGTCCTCCCAGGCCCGCTTGCCCGGGCCGTGATAGACCAGCGCTTTCATGGTTGGGCTGGCGCTTGGAGAAGATGCAGTCTTGGTCAGTTCGAGTTCGGCGGTTGTCATTGAAGTTTCCTCCGTGGTCGTGGTTTCGGCTGGCCACGGGTTTCGGGTGGCCACGGCTTTCAGCTTAAGCATTGCATTTCCTTTCTTCTGAGCAAGAGTGCTCGCTCTTACCTGACCAATCGGATGTATCCTGAGAAGAGGCGAATCCGGTCGCGCCCGGCTCTGCCCCGGCAAGCCCGAACGCTATAAGTCCCTGGCCCATCGAACCTTACAGGCTTCTGGAGCATCTATTCCCGGTGCAAAACGGGTCCTCCCGTGTCTGCTTCCGGCTTCGCCCGGCGGGCGATTCATGCTCTAATTTTTCGGTATAGCTTCAAGAAACCAAGGAACTTGATTAGGATTCATGCATGGCGAAGCAGCAGAGTTTCCTGAGCAGCTGGCAGGAGCGTCTAACGGCGCTGCGTAACACCCCGCCAGTGCTCAAGATCGTGTGGCAATCCGGGCCCGGGGTGGTGGTCTTCGGGCTGGTATCTCGCCTGTTTGCCGCGCTGCTTCCGCTGGCCCTGTTGTGGATTCCCAAGCTGATTGTTGACGCCATTGTGCATGCCAAAGTTTCGCAACAGGCTGTATCTCCCAGATTGTGGTGGCTGGTCGCCGCGGAATTCGGGACCGCAGTGCTGGGCGGCGTACTGGCACGCGCCATCGACTATTCCGACTCGCTGCTCGCGGACAAATACACCCGCCACGTAAGCATCCAGGTAATGAAGCACGCGGCGGAGCTGGACCTGATCGCGTACGAAGATCCGGTATTTTACGATCGGCTCGAACGGGCACGAGTGCAGGCCACCGATCGCCTGGGCATGATTCAACAAATCGGCCGGCTGATCCAGTTGGTGATTACGACCATCACCTTGTCGGTCACGATCGTGGTTTACTCGCCCTGGTTGATGTTATTGCTCATCGCAGGAGTGCTGCCGGCATTCCTGGGTGAGAGTCATTTCGCTTTTCTGGGATACGCCAAGAATTTCCGCCAGACTCCCATCCGGCGGCAATTGGACTATCTGCGGCAGGTGGGAGGCAGCAAGGAAGCCGCCAAGGAACTCAAGCTATTCGGCCTGAGCAAGTTCCTGACTGATCGCTTCACAAAACTTTCCGACGGGATCTACGAAGAGAACGTTGCCTTGTCACGGCAGAAATTGATCGCCGGCGCGTTCCTCTCCATCATCGCCTTCATGGGCTACTACTCCGCCTATGCCTTCGTGATCTGGCGGACGGTCACGGGCGCGTACAGCCTCGGGTTGTGGTACCTGCTGTCGGGCGCAATTTTGCAGGCCAGCAGTAACATCCAGCAGATATTCTCGACCGTGTCGGGCATTGCCGACCAGGCGCTTTTCCTGACCGACCTTCTGGCCTTCTTCGACATGCAGCCCACCATCCGGTCGAAACCCGACGCTTTGCCCGCGCCGCGGCCGATCATTCGCGGATTTGAATTCCGCAATGTGTCCTTCCGCTATCCGGGAAGCTCGCGCCTGGTGCTGAACGGGTTGAACTTTCATCTTCACCCCGGAGAACGGGTGGCGCTGATCGGAGAGAACGGCGAAGGCAAGACCACCATCGTCAAGTTGATCACGCGGCTTTACGATCCCACCGAAGGCCAGGTGCTGCTCGACGGCGTAGACCTGAAAGAGTATCGTCTGGAAGACCTGTATCGCGAGATTGGCGTTATCTTTCAAGACTTTATGCGCTATGAGATGACGGCCCGGGAAAATATCGCGGTGGGACGAATTGAGGAAATTGACGACCTGGCGCTGCTTGAAGCCGCCGCCCGAAAGAGCCTGGCGGACGCGGTCATTGCCAAGATCGGCGGTTACGATCAGATGCTGGGCCGCCGCTTCGAAACCGGCGTCGATCTTTCCGGCGGAGAGTGGCAGAAAGTCGCGCTGGCGCGAGCTTACCTGCGCGACGCCCAGCTGCTGGTCCTCGACGAACCTACCGCGGCGCTCGATGCGCGCAGCGAGTTCGAGGTTTTCCAGCGCTTCGCCGAGCTCACGGCGGGGAAAATGGCGCTCTTTATTTCGCATCGCTTTTCCACCGTGCGCATGGCCGACCGCATCGTAGTCCTCGAAAACGGAAAGATCGCGGAAGAAGGCAGTCACGAACAACTGGCGCGCCTGGGCGGACGGTACAAGGAAATGTTCGAAATGCAGGCCGCCAGCTATCGTTAGGCAACAGCCGTAATATTCGCAACGAATGCCACCCGACACCCATATCGAGATGTTGAACGCCGAGGCGGAGCATCTGCCTGAGCCCCCGAAAGAAACCGGGCCCAGCCCGGAAGCCCTGGGCCTGGCCGCGGCTGACCTGGGCCGAAGGCTGGTGTGGCTGCCCGGTTCGCACTCTCCCCGTTTTTTCTCCGAGCGCTATCGAGCTCTCTGCCGCGCCCTCAAACCGGTGCTGCGGGATTTTCAGGGACCGCCACCGAAGAAAGAAGTGGGCGACGATTTCCGCTGGCTGAACGACAACCTTCGCCTGCTGCATGCCGATCTCCGGGGCACGAAGGAAGGCTTCAAGTTGGTGCGCAAGCTGCCGCATGTCCGCACGCCGGACGGCGCCGTGACTCCGCGCATGGTGGCCCTGGCCGCGGGATATCTGGCCACCCGCGGCTACGATTTCAGCGAGAGCTCGCTGGTTGCCTACGTGCAGGCGTTTCAGCAGAGCACGGTGTTGCGGCTGGTCGAGCTGTGGGCGCTGGTTCCGGCGCTGAAGCTGGTCCTGCTGGAAGAGATTGCCGCCCGCGGTTCGAAAGTAGCGGCGGATCCCGGCGGTTCTTACGGGGCCGGAGTCTGCGTGCGCAGCCTGCGCGACATTGGTCACACATCCTGGAAAGATGTTCTCGAGCCGATGGTCCTGTTTGATCGCATTCTGCGCCAGGACCCGGCGGGGGCCTACGCGCGGATGGATTTTGAAAGCCGCGATCTTTACCGCAAGGAGATCGCGGCGCATTGCGGAACACTCCGATCTGTCCGAGGGAGAAGTTGCCGCCGCCGCCCTGGCCCTGGCGCGATCCGCGCACCAGGAGACACATGCCAGCCCGCGCCTGGCGGCCCGGCGCGGGCACGTCGGATACTATCTTCTCGCCGAAGGGTCGACCGCGCTGTGCGAAAGAGTGGGCTTCCGGCCTCCCCTGGGACCGCGCATCGCATCTTTCTTGCGGCGGCATCCCAACGAGTTCTATCTGCCCGGCACGGAAGTGCTCACGCTCGCCCTCATGTCGGCGATCGTTTTGCTCTTAACCAACACTTATACCTCTCCCGAACTGATCTTCGTTTCGATGGTGATGTTGCTTCTGCCCTGTTCGCAGAGCGCCATCCAGCTGGTGAACTATCTGATCACTTCCCTGCTGGAACCGAAGATTTTACCCAAGCTTGATTTTTCCGAGGGCGTTCCCGACAACTGCACCACGCTGGTGGCCATTCCCAGCCTGCTGTTCAGCCACGAACAGGTTCGCCGCCTGGCGGAAGACCTGGAAGTGCGGTTCCTGGGCAATCACGATCCCAACATTCATTTCGCCCTGCTCACCGACCTGCCGGATTCTCCGGTTCCCGCGCCTGAGGATGACCCGCTGATCGACTACTGCGCGCAACTGGTGCGCGAACTCAACGAGAAATATGCCAGCCAGGCATCGGGATCGTTTCTTCTCTTCCACCGCCACCGGGTGTACAACCCGCGGGAGAGAGTGTGGATGGGCTGGGAGCGAAAACGCGGCAAGCTGATGGACCTGAACAAGCTGCTGCGCAGCGAGCATGACAGCTTCCCGGTCAAGGTGGGCGATCTCTCCATATTGCCGCAGATCCGTTTTGTGATCACGCTGGACTCGGACACGGAACTGCCTCGCGGATCCGCCGATCGCATGATTGGAGCGATGGCCCATCCCTTGAACCAGGCCATCATCGATCCCGACCCGGAGAAGAACATTGTGGTTGCCGGTTACGGCATCCTGCAGCCGCGGGTGGGAGTGAGTGTGCAAAGCGCCTCGCGCTCCCGGCTGGCCAGCCTCTATTCGGGTGAGACCGGTTTCGATATCTATACCCGCGCCATTTCCGACGTGTATCAGGATTTGTATGGGGAAGGCATCTTCGCCGGCAAAGGGATTTACGAAGTGGACACGGTGCAGCGCGTGCTGGAGCGGCGTTTTCCGCGCAATGCCCTGCTCAGCCATGACCTGATCGAAGGCGCGTACGCGCGCGCCGGCCTGGCCAGCGACATTGAAATCATCGAGGACTATCCCTCGCACTACAGCGCCTACAACCGCCGCAAGCACCGCTGGCTGCGAGGCGACTGGCAAATCACGGGCTGGCTGCTTTCGCGGGTACCGGATGAGTCGGGACGCAAGGTGCCGAATCCCATCTCGCTGGTTTCGCAGTGGAAGATTCTGGACAATCTGCGCCGCAGCCTGGTGGAGCCGGCAACCTTCCTGTTGCTGGTCTTCGGCTGGCTGGTGCTGCCCGGCAAACCCCTCTATTGGACCCTGGCAACCCTGGCCATCCTGTTTGTTCCGGCCTGGTTCCAGTTCCTGTTCAACCTGGTGCGGGCGGCGGTCGAGCGCAAATCACAAGTCGTCAAAGACGCGCGGTCCGCGCTGATCACGGCCAACGCCAGCATGTTCTTTACGCTGTCGTTCCTGCCCCACCAGATGCTGCTCTCGCTCGATGCCGTGGTACGAACCCTGGTCCGGCGACTGGTGACGCGGCGGCGGCTGCTGGAATGGGAAACCGCCGCGGAAACCGAACTGAGCACCCGCAAGCGGACGCCGGTGGACATTTATCTCGACTGGATGCCGGCGCTGGCCCTGGCCTTGGGTGTTCTGGTGTTCTTCACCGGCCGCCGGGCTTTTTTCGCCGCGTTGCCCATCCTGCTGCTCTGGGCTTGCAGCAAATGGTTCTCGATGTGGCTCAACCTGCCGTCGCGGGCCATGCGCAGCGAAACCTCCGACAAGGACGAACTGTTTCTCAGCGGAACCGCGCTCCAGACCTGGCGGTATTTCGCCGAGTTCAGCACGGAAGAACACAATTGGCTGATCCCGGACAATGTGCAGGAAGAGCCGGCGGCCGTCGCCGGCCGCATGTCGCCCACCAACCTGGGATTTCTTCTGAACGCCCGCCAGGTGGCCTGCGAGTTTGGCTTCCTGACCGTGCCTGAATTCGCCGAACAGACCTTGCGGACGCTGGCGACAATGGCAAAGCTTCCGCGGTCGCGCGGCCACCTGCTCAACTGGTACGACACCCGCACTCTCGAGCCGCTGCGGCCCCGGTTCGTTTCGTCGGTGGACAGCGGCAACCTGGTGGCGTCGTTGTGGACCTTGCAGCAAGGCTGCCTGGATCTTTTGCAGCGTCCCTTGCTGGAGAAACAGCTGGCGGATGGCCTGGCCGATCATCTCCGGATACTGGTCGACCGGCATGCCTTTCCGCAGAAGCGCTTCCGGAATTTTCTGGCGCAGGTCAGAAAAAGAAGCTGGCTGCAGCGCCTGCTGGCCCCTTCTGAAGAGGGCTTGCTGGAGACCGACCTCGAGACCAAAGACCCCAAACACGAATCGGACGTTCACTGGTTCGCGGCCGAGTCGCTTGCCCGGGTCAGAAATCTCCGGAAAGCAGTTCAGGTTTATGTTCCCTGGATGCTGCCGGAATTCATCCCGCTGTGGAAAGACGCCACGCTCGACTTTAAGTTCGATGCGCAAAGCCTGACCATCCAGCGCCTGCCGGAGGTGGTGGACCGGCTGACCGCCCGCTTGCAGTTCGCTCTCGACCATGCCAACGGATCCGGCGACCGCACGGCCCTGTATCCGCGCCTGCTCGCCATGTTGCCCGATGCGCGCTCGCGGGCGCTTGCTCTCATTGAAGATCTCAAAGCAATCGCGGACACCGCCGGGAAATTCGCGGACGAGATGGACTTCCGTTTCCTGCTGGATCCGCGGCGCAAGCTGCTGTCGCTCGGTTTCGACGTCGAGACCGGCAAGCACCCGTCCGCCTGCTACGACCTGCTGGCTTCGGAGGCGCGCATCGCGGTATTCGCCGCCATCGCCAAAGAAGATATCCCGCAGGACGTTTGGTTTCTGCTGGGCCGGTCGCACACCCGCGAGCACGGATTTCCGGTGCTGCTCTCCTGGACCGGGACCATGTTCGAATACCTGATGCCGGTGCTCTGGATGCGCACCTACCCCAATACGCTGCTGGACAATTCGCGCATTGCCGCGGTGCGCTTGCAACAGATTTATGGCGACGAGAAGCGAGTGCCGTGGGGGATTTCTGAATCGGCCTACGCGAAACGGGACGAGGCCGGCAACTACCAGTATCAGGCGTTCGGCCTTCCCGATATTTCGCTGCACCAGGGCGAACCCAGCTGTCTGGTCATCTCTCCGTATTCCACGTTCCTGGCGCTGCACGTGGACGCTTCCGCCGCCCTGCGCAACCTGCGCCGGATGGAAGGCGATGGCTGGGTGGGCGCGTACGGTTTCTACGAAGCAGCCGACTATAGCTCCACCTCCGGCCGCCGTTCCTGGCGTCATCGTCATGAGCTGGTGCGGTGCTGGATGGCGCATCACCAGGGCATGAGCCTGATTGCTCTGGCCAACTTCCTGCACGATGGCGTGGTCCAGCGCTGGTTTCACAGTGACCTGCGGGTGCAGGCCACGGAACTGCTGCTGCACGAGAAACCGGCTACCAACGTTAAATCATTGCGCCAACTCTACGGGACTGCAGCGTAGCTGTGCTTTTCCTTGGCGGGTCGGGGCGGAAGACGCATTCCCCCGGCTGACGGTTCGCGGCTTTTCGCCGGGACGACTAGGAACTGGTGGAGGTCTGGTATTCATCTGCCAGATTCGAATCTGGCAATTCCAGTCCCCAGTTTTCACCGACAGAGCCGAGCCCTTCGAGGCCGACCTGATACTCGCTGGTCCCTTCCATCGGCTTTACCCAGACCACGCGGAACTGGATCCTGCGCTGGCGATATTGCAAGGTGAGTTTGTCGCCCGTCTTTAACAGCTGGCGAATCGAACCCAGGCGGGCCCCGTTGGGAGTGATATCGAGAGTGTGCACCAGTTCGTTGACGGGATTGTTGGCCGAGTCTTTCCCCGAGATCCGCACGGGCAAAACCATTTTGATCCGCTTATACCGCCGATTACCTTTTCCCAAAGGAAGCCCCCGACGCGGCCAGATAGATACTTGTCGCCCGGCTAGCATCCGCACTTAAAGGGCCACCCAGGGGCGACGCGGCAACTTTCGGGAGCTTGCAGAATCAGAGATTTAGAGGCGCCGACCGGCCGCGACGCATGACTTTTCCCGTCCGGATGACGCTCTGAATCAACCGGATGACAGTTTTTGTCAGACGGTATAGGCGGGTCAGCCTCGCCTTCGATCCGGCCTTCCCATGAGTTTTCTGTTGTGATTTCCGCGTTCTCTATTATTTTTGATGCGGGTATTTTTGATCGGAGACGAATCAGGCTACGGGTGGTTGACTCCGTACGGGGAAGCATCGCTACTAAATTGATTTCTGCGAACCGTCAGTTGCGGGACGGGCGGGACGCCCGTCCTCCATTCTCTTCTTTATGTCTTCGACGTAGGTCCGCAGGACTTCACCCACACTCCAGGCTTGTGCCACGCATCCTGCCGGGCGATGGGGCGCATCGCCATCGAAGATTTCGGAGATGTGACCTAAACCGGCATCCGAGAGATGATCGTGCAGAGGCCGGAGCCATTCGCCCGCCTGTCCGCGGGCGGCGTCGGTGGCTCCGTTCACTTTCACATACGCGGTGATGAATGGCCCGATCAGCCACGGCCACACCGTTCCCTGATGGTATGCGCCATCGCGCTCCACCGGGCCGCCGGTGTATCGGCCGCGATATTGCGGATCGCCCTGCGCCAGAGTGCGCAGGCCGTACGGGGTGAGCAGATGTTCGCGGACTTTCTCCACTACGAGTCGGGACCGATCCGGCGACAGCATGGTGTAGGGCAGGCTGACCGCAAAAATCTGATTCGGCCGGAGAGAAGCATCCGGGGGGCCGTCGTTGACAACGTCGTACAAGCAATTGTCCTTCTCATTCCAGAACAGCCGGTTAAAACTCCAATTCGCCATGGCCGCCATTTGATGGTAACGCTTTTGGCCGGCATCCGTCTCCAAACCTGCGGGCCAGTTCTTCCATGATGCAAAGCGCGTTGTACCAGAGCGCCTGGATCTCCACCGGCTTGCCCTGGCGCGGGGTCACCACCCAGTCGCCGACTTTGGCGTCCATCCAGGTAAGCTGAACTCCGGGCGCGCCCGACGCCAGCAAGCCAGTTGAATCTACCTTGATTCCGTAGCGGGTACCGCGGGCGTGCCAGGAAATAATGTCGGCGAACACGGGATAGAGTTCCGTGCGGACAAACTCTTCGTCTCCGGTATAGGCGAGGTAGGCGCGCGCGGCCTCGAAGAACCAGAGGGTGGCGTCGACCGTGTTGTACTCCGGGGTCTCGCCGGCATCGGGGAACCGGTTGGGCAGCATGCCCTGGTCCACGTGCCGGGCGAACGTGCTGAGAATGCTGCGAGCCACGTCATACTTTCCGGTAGGAAGCGTAAGGCCGGGCAGGGAAATCATGGTATCGCGGCCCCAGTCGCTGAACCAGTGATAGCCGGCGATGACGGTTTTCTTGTCGCCCCGGGCCACGATGTATTGATCGCTGGCGGCGGTAAGGGCCTGGGCGAATTCGTCCTTCAGGGGAGAACCCTGCAGCACAGCCTGGCGGCGCTTGATCTCGCCGTTACGATATACGTTCGCCTTCGCAACCTCGCGGGGTTCGATGGACGCGACGATCGAGGCCTGTCCGTTTGAAAGCAGATCGAAACGCAGGATGAAGTGATTGAAAAGGTCCTCTACGAAATCCAAACCGCGCTCGCGCTCGACGTCGTATTCGAAATTTCTGTACCAGTCGCCGGTCTTCTGCAATTCCAGCGCGTTGTGGGCCAGGTACAAAGTCGGCAGTCCCTGGTAAGGAGTCACGGCTGCCAGCCCGGCTCGTTCTTCCACGTTGGCATTCATAGCGCCATTCGCATGCGTGGTGCTGTGATAGTCGCGGAACGCGACCAGCGGCCGGATCTCGAGACGCAGGCTCTGCGGCAGTTGCATCGCGCTCTTCAGCTTCGTACTGCACGACCGTGGTGTTCTCGCCCTGGACCATGAAGACTGTTTTTTCGATCACGATGCCTTCGACCTCGAAGGTAAAGACAGGAAACGGATCGAGGCGGAAGTTGGTGAGGTAGCGAAACCCCTGGGGATGGACAACGCCGGGATAGCGATTGGAGGAGAGATCGAACGGCCGGCCATCGATCACCAGGGTCTCTTCCAGCTTGGAAAGCAGGACTTCGCGCCCCACCGGCGGCCGGGTGGCCGCTACCAGCAGGCCATGATAGCGGCGCGTGTTCAGGCCCGTAATGGTGGACGAGGCAAAGCCGCCCAGGCCGTTGGTTTCGAGCCACTCACGGCGCAGCGCGGCCTCCAGATTGCCGCAGGTTTCCTGGTTGAATTGAATCATGGTGCTCCACCGAGGCACGCATCCGCGTAACCCCGGACCGCGTTCGTCCGGCGGGCGGTCAAACCCTCGCGCAGCTCTCGCTCCGCCGGGCAGGTGGGACACCTGCCCCTACGTGGACCGTTCCGCCGCCTGACACTTTGATCGCTCTCGTGGGGCGAAGTCAACTTGTGGATGCGACCTTCGGCCGGCTGGGACGTGGGGTGCTTGCGGGTGCGCGATTCTCCGCTCTGCTGGATTAACTTGGTGACCACTCCGGTCCAGCCGGTCTGATGGCTGGCGCCGATTCCGGCGCCGGAGTCACCGTGGAAGTATTCGTGAAAGAGCACCAGGTCGCGCCAGTGCGGATCGGTCTGAAATTTCTCCAGGTTGCCGAATACCGGGCGGCGTCCTTTTTCGTCGCGCAGGAATATGTTGGTCATGCGGCGCGACAACTCGCCCGCCACCTCCCACAGGGTCATCATCTTGCCCGAGCCGGTGGGAAACTCTACCTTGAAGTCGTCTCCCAGGTAGTGATGGAATTTTTGCAGCGACTCCACCAGGAGAAAATTCGTCGGGAACCAGATGGGGCCGCGCCAGTTGGAGTTTCCTCCGAACAGGCCGGTGCGCGATTCTGCCGGCTCGTAGTCCACCCGATGCTCCATGCCATTCACATTGAGTACGTAGGGCTGGTCACGGTGAAATTGCGACAGCGCCCGGATGCCGTACGGAGAAAGGAACTCCCGCTCGTCCAGCATGTACTTGAGTATTTCGCGAAGCTGGTCGGGATCGGCGATGGCCAGCAACCGGCGGGCGCCCTTGCCTTCGGTCATCATGGAGGCAACATTGTCGGCCAGGTCGGGACGATTCTCCACGAACCACTCCAAGCGCCGTTTGAAGCCGGGATGCCGGTCCAGCATGTCGGGCTCTAGCGTCTCCACCGCAAACAGCGGGATCAGACCCACCATGGAGCGGATCTTCATGGGGAATTTTGTGCCGTCGGGCAGCCGCAACACGTCGTAAAAGAACCCGTCTTCTTCGTTCCACAGTCCCATGCCATCGTGGCCGCGATGGCTCATGGCGCGAGCGATATAGATGAAGTGCTCCCAGAACTTGCTGGCCACGTCTTCATACGCCGGATCTTCCCGCGCCAGTTCGAGGGCGATGGCCAGCAGGTTCAGGGTGTACATGGCCATCCAACTGGTGCCGTCGGATTGCTCGATGTAACCACCGGTGGGCAGGGGCGCGCTGCGATCGAACACGCCGATGTTATCCAGTCCCAGAAATCCGCCCTGAAAGATGTTCATGCCGTCGGCGTCCTTGCGGTTCACCCACCAGGTGAAATTCAGCATCAACTTGTGAAAGACGCGCTGCAGAAATTCGCGATCGCCTTTGCCTCGGCGCTTCTTGTCGATCTTGTACACCCGCCATGCCGCCCAGGCGTGGACCGGAGGATTGACATCACCCAATGCCCACTCATAGGCCGGTATCTGTCCGTTGGGGTGCATGTACCACTCGCGCAGCATCAGGACCAGCTGTTCCTTGGCGAAATCCGAATCCACCAGGGCCAGCGGAATGCAATGAAATGCCAGGTCCCAGGCCGCGTACCAGGGATACTCCCACTTATCCGGCATGGAGATCACGTCGGCGTTGTAAAGATGCAGCCACTCGTGATTGCGGCCTCGGCGGCGTTCTGGAGGCGGGGGCGGATTGCCCGGGTCACCGTCCAGCCACTCTTTCACCACGTAGTGATAGAACTGCTTCGACCACAGCATGCCGCCAAAGCCCTGGCGCATCACGTTCCGCGCGTCCGGCGTAAGGTCATGGGGAATGACCTCCGCGTAAAATTCGTCGGCCTCGCTCATTCGCAACGCGAAAGTCTGGTCGAAACCCTCGAAAACATTTTTGCCTTTCAGGTTGGTATTGGTCAGGCGCAACCGCACTGCGACGGTCTCGCCCGCCCCTACATTTAGCTTGTAGTGCGCGGACGCCTTGGTGCCGGAATGCTCGGGATTCACGGCCTCTTTCGCGCCGTGCACGATGTAATCGTTGATGCCGTCCTTAACATAGGGCGTGCGGCTGCCGACCCCAAACAGGCGCTGGGCGTTGGTCTCATTCTCGGTAAAGAGCAATTCCGGGGAGCCCTCGCAATACAGCCAGCGCCGGCCCGATTCAGGGTGGTCCAAAACAATTGCGGGGCCAGACAAATGATGCGTCAGCCTGAGTAGAGGTTCAGCGCTCGCCGTCGCCCCAGGACCAGGTGTTACGGAACCAGATGGTGGGCAACAGGTGGAGGCTGGCCGCTTCCGGGCCTCGGTTCGACACCGTGAGCTTGATCAGAATGTCTTCGATATCGGCTTTGGCGTATTCCGCGAACACGTCAAAGTAGCGATCGTCGTTGAAGACGCCGGTGTCCATGAGTTCGTATTCCGGCTGGCTTCTGCCCCGCCGCCGGTTCTCCTCCACCAGGTTTGTGTAGGGAAATTCGGCCTGGGGATACTTGTAGAGATATTTCATATAGGAATGTGTCGGCGTGCTGTCGAGGTAGAAGTAGTATTCCTTCACGTCCTCGCCGTGGTTTCCCTCGTTGCCGGTAAGCCCGAACAGGCGTTCTTTCAGGATGGGATCGCGCTCGTTCCACAAGGCCAGGGCAAAACACACCGTCTGCCTGCGGTCGCTGATACCCGCCAGGCCATCCTCATTCCAGCGATAGGCCCGCGAGCGGGCGTGATCGTGCGGCAGAAATTCCCAGGCGGTTCCGTGCGGACTGTAGTCTTCGCGGACCGTTCCCCAGGCGCGTTCGCTGAGATAAGGCCCCCAGCGCTTCCAATGTTTCTGGCGCGCATCGGATTCCGCCAGCCGTATTTCTTCCTGTGTCATGGAGACTGCTCCTGCCGTCAGATGCGCCCGGACGCTACGGCTCGCCTGGCCACCGGTCGGGAAACACAAAGACGGCTCGCGCCAGGCCGGACGCGAGCGTCTCGGGGAGATAGTATCGCGTCAGGATGCCGTCCTTCCACGTCAGCAGGTCGGGGTTATTGCGGGCGAACTCTTCCCAGTCCTGCTTCTTTCCGCTCCGCGCCCTGCGCTCCTGGATCAGAAGGATGTAGGCCCAGGTCACGGTCTGGTGGTAAAGCTGGGGCTTGCCATGGGCCTCGGCGAATCTTCGCAAGGCGTTGGAAAATGACTGCAGGGCTTCAAGCACCGGGTATTTTGCCAGATAGAGAAACGCGGCTCGAACATGTTCGCGATGGTGAAAACACTCGTGGGGAAGAGTGCCATCCTCAAAGCGGTCGATCAGTTCCTGGTCCGTCATCGGGCGGGGCGCCGTTTGATGGCAAACTTTTTCGCGACACGCTCTTGCAAACGATGGCTGTGCCGGGAGTCCAGTTCCAGATCGTAAAACTTTTTCAACTCTCTGATCCGGTCAAGAGACGCCCGGCTGAAAGGGAGTTTGCCGTCAAAAGCGTGCAAGACGATTCCTTCGAGCAGATCGCCCAGGGTTAAGTCGCGGTACTCGGCGAACGCCTTGAGCACCTTGAGCAGGCGTTTTTCCATGCGAACGCCGGTCTGTACCCGCTCTACCGGGATTCTGTCGTCACTCATCTGGGTACCAGTGTACCAGGGTACCAATTGCCTGGCAAGCGGAGGCCCCGTCGTTGGCCGTTGGTCGTTGGTCGTTGGTCCTTGGTCGTTGGCCTTTGGTCGGCCAACGACCGTCAGCCGTCCCAGTCCAGCGATGACGCAATAAATTTCTCTTATCTCGCCCATAAATTAATGTTTTTAAAAGTATTTGTGATAAGCGCGAAAAGAATTATGCATTGGACTCTCACAGGCGCAGGGCGGTACTGTGCACCACGCTGGTTACCGGGGTGTGCACTTTCCGTGCACCACAAACGTGGCTAGGGGAGAAAGAGGGTCGTCCAGATGATGAGTGCCTTCCGTTGGAGGGTTTTGGTTCTCACTGTAAGTCTAGGAATTGTTTGCGGGTCCGGGAGTACCGCACTGGCTCAAACCGAGCCGGCCTCCGATCTTTCCAGCCGTATCGATTCTTTGGAAAAACAGCTGGCGGATCTCAAGAGTCAGATGGAAGCGCAGAAAGCCGCTGCTGCTGCGGCGCCAGCCCCGGCCGCGGCCGCGCTCCCCGCCGCTGCGCCGGGCGCAGCCACTCCCGCACCCACCGGGCTCGCCGGTCTGCTGGGGCCAACCACGTTGAGCGGATTTGTTGACGTCTACTACGGCTATAACTCGAACCAACCCGTCGGCCGCACCACGGCATTTCGCAACTTTGATATCAACTCAGGCCAGTTCGGCCTGAACATGATCGAACTGGTGGCCGACAAAGCACCGGACGCGACCGCAAGCCGACTGGGTTACCACGTCGCGCTGGGCTTCGGACAAGCCATGAACGCGGTGAACTCGACCGAGATTGGCCCCGGCGGAACCGAGGCGAACTTCGATCAATACCTGAAGGAAGGATATCTGGAATACCTGGCACCGGTAGGCAAGGGCTTGCAGATTAACGTCGGTAAATTCGTGACCCCGGCCGGAGCGGAAGTGATCGAGACCAAGGACAACTGGAACTATTCGCGCGGCCTGCTCTTCGCCCTCGCGATTCCCTATTTTCACTTCGGCGCGAGCGCGAAGTACGCGTTCAATCCCAAGTTCGCGGTTACTGGATACCTGGTAAACGGGTGGAACAACAGCGTCGACAACAACAGCGGCAAGACCACCGGCTTCAGCGCTGCCTGGACTCCGAACGCCAAGTTCAGCCTGGTCCAGAACTATCTGGTCGGTCCGGAGCAGACCAACGACAACGGCGATTTCAGACATTTGTTCGACACCGTTGCAACGTATTCGCCCAACGCCAAGCTTTCCTTGATGGCGAACTACGACTACGGCAAAGATCACGTGCCCAGTGGTTCACCGTTGATCGCTTCCACCTCCGTCCACTGGAGCGGCATTGCCGGGTACATCAAGTACGCGCCGAACGACAAGTGGGCGCTGGCAACGCGCGGCGAGTATTTCAGCGACAACGGCGGCACCCAGACCGGGACTCCGCAGAAGTTGAGCGAATTCACCATCACCTTGCAGCGCATGCTGGCAAGCAAGCTCATGACCCGGCTGGAATTCCGCCGCGACATGTCGGACCACGACGTTTTCCCGTACCGGACTGGGTTGCTGAAGGATGCGCAGAACACGGTGACCCTGGGCATGGTGTATGCCTTCACGAGCGCCGATGCCAAATAGCCAGGAGATAACCGGATTGAAATGGCAGGTTCGCCGGGTGTCCGAGAACCGTGGCACGCCGGTAAAACGATTTTCACCCAGCGGCAGCGATGCCGCTGTCATGTGGGCTCACGGCTTGGGCTCAACTCAAACCACCCCTAGTACCAGCGCCCAAGCCGTGCCCGCGCCAATTGTGATTTTGCAGCAGGTAAACCGGGGCCCAGGAGGCAGGTTTGCCTTCAAGTTCTGACCGACGCAGTGGACCGGGGCCGAAGCTTGCCCCGGTTCAAATACTCGACGTAAGGAGCAAAGCAATGGGTGCGAATGCAAAGCAGGGAACGTATTTGGGCACGACTCTGATTGGCTTCACTTCCTTCGTGGCGGGCTTGCACAGCGGCGGTGGCCTGGGTGTGGTGTTTGCCATCGTCGGAGCAGGATTGCTGTTCGTCTCTGCGGCCGGCTTTTACAAGATCAAAGCGGTATAGATCACAGCGACTCAACCTAGAACCAATTAAAGAGAGGAACCCCATGAAGCTCGTTGGAGTTTTGCTGGCAGTGTTTGGATGGCTGCTTCCGGTGGTCGCGCTCAACATGACATCCTCCACCGGAGTGAGGATGTTTCTCTGCATTCTGGGAATCGGCATTACGCTGGTCGCGATTTTGAGCGTGCTGAACAAGGCGCATGAGAAGGAAGCGGTCTGGAAACAGTAGGACGACGGCATCGGTGCAGCCTGGCCGGACACTTAACACATTCGAGGGCGCGGCAACTGTCAAGCTCGCGTTCAACCTCACGAGGAGACACGTAATGAAAAGTTGCACTTGGTTGAAACCATATTTGTGGGCGGCCATGGTAGCGCTGCTCGTATGTGGTCTGCCGGCTGGGGCCCACGGTCAAGCCGCCGCCCCGGCTGCCCCGGCCGCCGCTGCCCCGACCCCGCCACCGCTCGCAGTGGATGCACCCTTGCCGGTCAGCGGACCTTCCGCCGACGACCTGGCCGCCGGCGACCCCAGCGGAACCAAGACCGGAACCGCGAATGACGTGGTGCACGCCGATCCCAATAAACCTCTCACCCTGGTGGATCTGGTGAACCAGGCGGGACAGAACCGCATCGCCATCAATTTCGTATGGACGCTGGTCACCGGCTTCCTGGTCATGTTCATGCAGGCCGGTTTCGCCATCGTGGAAACCGGGCTGTGCCGCGCCAAGAACGCCAATCACACCATGATGATGAACTTCATGGTCTACGGCTTCGGCCTGTTCGCTTATTGGGTGTGCGGTTTCGCCATCCAGATGGGCGGCGCCGCCGGCACCTCGATCCTGGGAGGCGTCAGCCCCCTCAGTCATGAATTCACCATTCATCTGCTGGGACACGACTGGGGCCTGTGGGGCACCAAGGGTTTCTTCCTTTCCGGCGCGACCTACGACGTCGGGGTCATGGTTCTTTTCCTGTTCCAGATGGTCTTCATGGACACGGCGCTGACCATCGTGACCGGCGCGGCGGCGGAGAGATGGAAGTACGTTTCCTTTGCCGTCTCCTCGGTGGTTCTGGGAGCGCTCATCTACCCCATCTACGGCAACTGGGCCTGGGGCGGCGGGTGGCTTTCTAAACTGGGCGCAAACTACGGACTGGGCGCGGGCTACGCCGACTTCGCCGGATCGGGCGTGGTGCACGCCGTGGGCGGTCTTTCTGCCCTGGCGGTCTCGATCATCATCGGCCCCCGCATCGGCAAGTACAACCGCGATGGGTCGTCGAATGCAATGCCGGGGCACGACCTGGTCATCGTCCTGACCGGCTGCTTCATCCTGGCCTTCGGCTGGTTCGGGTTCAACCCGGGCAGCACGCTCGGTGCCTCGGGCGCCCTGCGCATCAGCACCATCGCGGTAGACACGATGTTGGCGGGCTGCACCGGATCTTTCGGCGCGCTCCTCTACATGTGGATCAAGTATGGCAAGCCGGACGCCTCCATGTGCGGTAACGGCCTGCTGGCTGGATTGGTGGCGATTACCGCTCCCAGCGGTTATGTCAACACCATGGGCGCCGTCATTATCGGTTTCGCAGCCGGCCTCCTGGTCTGCCTGAGTGTCGAGTTCATCGACCGCGTGGCTCGAGTCGACGATCCGGTGGGAGCCATTTCGGTCCACGGAACCTGCGGCCTGTGGGGAGTAATTTCCGTCGGTCTGTTTGCCGACGGCACCAACGGCGTAAAGGGATTGTTCTACGGCGATCCGACTCAGTTGGTGGCGCAGCTGATTGGCGTAGGTACTCTGCTGGGTTTCGTTTTCACTGCCTCGTACGTGGCGAACACGGCGATTCACGCCATTGTCGGGCAGCGGGTCTCGGCAGCGGCTGAACTCGAAGGTCTGGACATCCCCGAAATGGGTGCCCTGTGCTATCCCGAGTTCGTGCTGAAGCCGGACACGACACACAGCGGCGCGGCGGGCGATTTCAAGGCCGGCTTGCAGGTCGCGCGGGAGACAGCCTGATGACCAGCGTATTTCCCATCAATGGCGAATTGGGCGGACATTCCGTGACCTGGAAATGTCCGTCCGGGCTGGCCTACCCTCCCGAGGCCATCGAGTGTTTCCGGGAAGGCGTGGAACGGCTTCAAACTGGCGATCCGGGGGCGGCGCTCACCGCGCTCTCCCGGAGCACCGAACTCGCGCCCAGCTTCGGAGAAGCCCACGTATTTCTGGGCCTGGCGAACGCGCTGACCAGCAACATCTATCCGGCGATCGATCACCTGGAACTTGCAACCCAGCTGCAGCCGGACAGCTTTGCGGCGCATTACTCGCTGGCACAGTTGAATTTCAAGCTGCGGATACCGCAGAAAGGCTATGTCGCCGCGGAGCAGGCATTGCGCTGCGTGAGCACCCTGGAACAACGCAAGATGTTGACCCAGTTGCTCAAGGAAGAGCGGGCCCGCGAACGTAATGGAATTGCGCGGCCCTGGTTCAACAAGTCGTACAGCAAGCCCGGACTATTTCTCGCGGGCAGCGGGCTGGCAGCCGTCATCGGAGCGCTGCTGCTGCATGTTCGCTGGTAAGGATAAGGAGCCCCAGATGCTTGACACGCTGCTCGACGTCCTGAAGAAACAGAAGATGGCCTGGTCGTGGGCCGTGATCGTTGGCCTATTTCTGATTGTTGCCGGACATGCGCCCGTCCTTCCGGTGTTCGCCGGATGCCTGCTGGCGGTCGGGATCTCCGTCCTGCGGGCGTGGCCTCATCGGATGGGAAAATCGCCCGTTCGAGAGGCTTAGACCGTCTTCAGTGGTGCAACTCGGACAAATGAAAACCCTGATGTCACGCACGGACGCGATCGACGGGGTAGTGGACGAAGCCATGCATCCGGATACCATGGGCGAGAGCCACATGGACCGTGAAGCCATGCCTTCGATCGCCAGTCCGCTGCCTGACCCGCCCGTAACCAGCGCGCCGGACGCTGCCGCCGTGGTCATGCTGTCGGGACGGAATTTCGTGCTGGGCTGTGCCATTGTTGCCGGCCTGATAGGGCTGGTGGGCCGGGTCGCATTTCTTCCCATGTGGCTGCTCGGGGCGGAGGTGCTGGCTACGATCCTGGGGCTGTTTCTTTTCGGCTCCTTCAAATATCAGATCCACAAGAATGCGCTCACCTACGGCATGTTGTTGATCGTAGTCTCCACGTTTTGCGGGCTGCAGACGTCGGAGTGGCGACCTGGAGATCGCGCAGCGCGGGTGGTGGTATTGGACACAACAGCACCTGCTTTCGTTCCGTGGACTGGACGATCTGGTCCACGCGGACACCATGCTGTTTATCCTGGGCCTGACTTTCTTCGTCTCCGTGATTGCGCAAACCCGGCTCCTGGAAGGCCTCACTTTCTCCCTGCTCCGGCGCAACCGGGGCAATATCCTGTCCACCGTGATTGCGGTGACGGCGGTTGTGGCCGTGGCTTCGGGCGTGCTTGACGGGGTTTCGATGATCGGCCTGACCATCCGAACTCTGGTCATCATCCTGCTGCTGGCGGCGGCGCCGATGGCGGATATCCGCCACGCGGTCATGGTCTGCACGACGGTGACGACCATCTGCGGCATCTGGCTGGCCTACGGCGAGCCCCCCAACCTGATCATGAAGGCGAACTTGTATCCCCGCCTGGGAAACGCCTTCTTCCTCATCTATTGCGCTCCCGTCGCGATTGCGTCCTATCTGGTGGTCGCGCGGCACATTCGTAAGCGACTGCGTGGCCGGCAGGTCGAATCTCGATACCATGGATGTGATCGACGCCAATGCCGAGGACGTACGATTTCTTCAGGCGACACGGCATAGCGAAGTGGTCACTCCGGTTGAACTCATTGAAGACCACGCCGCGGAATTAGACGGCAAGGCCGAGCTTGTGCTGCAGCGCCTGCGAGGCGGTGATTCGTTGGGCCTCGCCCTGGTGCGGGAACGCGTGCCGGAAGCCACCCGAAAAAGTCTGCTGGGCCATCTGGTAAGCGAAGACCTCGCGGACTCACTCGACCGTCATTACATTCTCGACGCGGCCGGAGACCACGAGGGGGCTCTGGAGGCGGAGCGGTCGGTCGACGAAACGCTGGCTTCGCTGGCCCATGTTCGCCGGCGCGCCCAGAAGATCGGGGCCCTCGCCCTGCTTCCCTTTGCCGGCTTCCTCGTGCTCCACGGTTTCCACCATGAGACGCCGCTCTTCCTGGCGTCGTTCGCGGGATTTGCGGTGGCGGTGCTGGGCGTGGCTGCGATTCCGAAGATGCGCGCCCTGGCGCTGCGCGAAGCCCGGCAGGAGTACGCCGAATATTACTTTCTCTTTCCCCTGTTCCTGTCGATCACGCTTCTGACCAACGCCGGCTTTTTCGGCCGGCTGCAGGGCCTGATCCATCATGGGATTGAGACCCTGGGCCAGGCCCACGTGGCCTTCGCGCAATTTCTCGGCTGCACCTTCCTCTCGGCCATCCTGGACAACAACATCGTGGCCGACTTCGCCTCGCGCGGCCTGCATAACCTGGAGACTTCGACCCTGCACCTGTTCGCGCTCGCCCAGATTGCCGGCTATGCGCTCGGCGGATGCTGGACTCACATCGGATCGGCGCAATCGGTGGTGGCCTATGCCTTCATTCAGCGCGACGTGGACGCAAAGTACACGCCGGTGCAGTGGATCAGGGAGATGACACCGGTGATCGTGGAAATGCTGGGCGTGATCGCCGTGATTCTTTATGCTGAAAGCGCTGTTTTGAAGTGGCTGCGCTAGGACCGGCGTGGTCGATCGACCGAACGGGAGTGTATCGCGGACTATAATCTGTGTGATCTGAAAATTGAATGATTGAGGACAAACACAATGACTAAACTTGAAGCGGTGATCCAGCCCTCCAGATTTGAGGCCGTCAAGGAAGCCCTGGCGGAACTGGGGGTTGACGGCATGACGATTTCCGACGTGCGCGGACATGGAAGACAAAAAGGCCACACCGAGGTTTATCGTGGCCGTGAATATACCGTCGATCTCGTGCCCAAGATCAAGCTGGAAATGGTGCTGGCCGACAACCTGGTGAGCGCCGCCATTGACGCGATCGTAAAGAGCGCGGGCACCGGAAAAATTGGCGATGGCAAGATCTTTCTCTCCAAAGTCGATGAAGCCATCAGGATTCGGAATCACGAGCGCGGGGTGGCGGCACTCTAACCGGCCGTCACGGCAGACCACTGGAGTCCGATGACAGTACTGGCGAATCGCGCGATATCCCAGGACGCATACCAGACCGAGTCGGAAAGCATACGAGAAAGATTCGAGCGCTCACACAACGGACAGGCCGCAATCCATGAGCGCTCGAATCTGACCGATTCACTGTTGGGCGAGTTGTGGAATCAATCTTCCCCAGGCTCGTCGGACAGGATATGCATCGCTGCTTTGGGCGGCTACGGCCGCCGTGCGCTGTTTCCCTGTTCCGACGTCGATGTGCTGTTCCTGCATGAGGCGGCGCTGAGCGAGGATGCGCAAAGGCGCGTCATCCCGCGAATCTCGCAGGCGCTCTGGGACCTCCACCTCCGGGTCAGTCCCACCACCCGTTCCCTGGCGGAGTGCGGCAAGCTCTATCGCGACAACCTCGAATTCAATATTTCCCTGCTGGATTGCCGCTACATCTGCGGCGATGCGGATCTCTTCGAACAGCTCCGGTCACAGGTGATTCCGAAAATGGTGGCCCGCGAGGCCCTCGAGTTGCAGCAGCGGCTGATCGACCTGACCTCCGCCCGCCACAACAAGTACGGTCATACCATCTTTCATCTCGAACCCAACATCAAGGACTGTCCGGGCGGCTTGCGCGACTATCAGGTGGCAAATTGGCTCAGCCTGATTTCACAGCTGGAAAAGACCGGGGCCTGGCCCGCGCCCCAGAGCCTGCTGCCGGAAGCGTTTCGCGCGGAGTGCGGCGCGGCGCTGGACTTTCTGTCGGCGGTGCGCTGCTTTCTGCACTATCGCCAGGGCCGCGACCTGAATCAGCTGAGCTATGAATTGCAGTCGGAAGCGGCTGCGGCCGGAATCGGACTGCCGGAGGGAGCGCCGGTCGCAGCCGCAGCCTGGATGCGAACTTATTTCCGCCACGTCCGCTCGATCTACCGGCTGACCGTCCTGTTCGACGAAGTGCCGCCGTCGCGATCGGGCCTGTACCGCCTGTTCGAAAACCGCAAATCTCGTTTGTCCAATGCCGATTTTTCCGTGGTTGAAGGCCGGGTATTTCTGCGCCAGCTTTCTTCCGTCCAGGACCCAACCGTCCTTCTCGGCCTTTTTGAATTCGTCGGACGTCACGGCCTGAAGCTGACTTCCGAAACCGAACGATGCGTGGAAGCGTCGCTGCCCCAGCTTCAGCAATGGGCCCAGGAGTCTCCGGAGGTGTGGTCGAACTTCAGGCGGATCCTGGTGTCGCCGCACGCTGGAGCCGCGCTGCGTGCCATGCACCGGCTGGGCGTGCTGGTGGTGCTGTTTCCTGAATTTAAGGCGGTGGATTCGCTGGTCATCCGCGACTATTACCACCGCTACACGGTGGACGAACATTCCCTGGTGGCGATCGAGAACATACATGCGCTGCGAACTCCCGACGGCGAATTGGAACGCCGCTACCGCGACATTCTGGACGGGCTCGAACGTCCCGACCTGCTCTTTTTAGCCCTCCTGCTCCACGACGTGGGCAAGGGCATGCCGGCGGATGACCATGTGACCGGAAGCCTGCAGGCTTCGGCCAGCGCCCTGGAACGGCTTCGCCTGGAACCGGTTGACCGCGAGACCGTCGTCTTCCTGATCGCGAATCATTTGCGCATGTCATCGACCACCATGCGCCAGGACATCTTCGATCCCAAGGTGGTGGCCGAGTTCAGCGAGTGCGTCGGCACCACCGAACGGCTCAAGATGCTCACGCTGCTGACCTATACCGACATTAAATCGGTCAACCCGGAAGCCCTGACGCCCTGGAAAGCCGAACTGCTCTGGCAGTTCTATGCGGCCGCGTTCAACCATCTGAGCCGGAGCGTGGACGACCAGCGCCTCACGGTAAGCATTTCCAACAGCGAAAGAATCAGGGAAGCGGTGGCCGCGGCAGGCGAAACGGATGCGAAGCACATCACTGCGTTCCTGGAAGGTTTCCCCAAACGCTATTTGCTGATGCACACTTCGAGCGAGATCGTGGCCCACTGCCGCATGTACGATCGGCTCAAACAGAAGGATGATGAACCGCAAATCGACATACTGCGGCGCGATGGCTACTTCGAACTTGTCCTGCTGACCCTGGATTGCCCGGGTTTGTTTTCCCACGTGGTGGGAACGCTCTCGTCCTGGGGCATGAACATCCTGAAAGCGGAAGCATTTTCCAACAAGGCCGGCGTGGTGCTCGACACCCTTAGATTTTCTGACCGGTTCCGCACCCTGGAACTCAATCCTTCCGAGATCGACCGCCTGAAGCGGAAACTCGCGGAAGCCGTTTCAGGTGAAATCGATGTTGTGGAACTGATGGAGACGAAGTTTAAGCCGGGAGCGCAGAGCCCGAAGATCACGGTCGAGCCCAGCGTGCAGATCGACAACGACTGTTCACAGCACAGCACGCTGATCGAGATCATCGCCCAGGACCGTCCCGGTCTGCTCTACGACATCAGTTCCGCCATGGCCGAACTGGGCTGTAATATCGAAGTTGCGATCATCGACACCCAGGGGCAGACCGCCACCGACGTTTTCCATGTGACGTGTGCCGGCGCCAAGCTGGACCTTCGCCACCAGCAAAAGATGCAGACCGCCCTCCGCGCGCAGTTGTAGTTCACCATGCTCTTTCTTCGTAGCGCCGGCGTCTCGCCGGCTGTCCGGAGGGCATCTTGCCCTCCGCGCGGGAGGAGACTCGGACGCCGCCACGACAGCCGCCGGGACGGCGGCGCTACGAAGACGATCTCTCCGCCAGGTATCGTTGCAGCGCGTCCTGCCAGACCGGCATGGCGATGCCGCGCCTCTCCAGACTTTCGGGCGACAGCACGGAATACTTCGGACGTTCGGCAAGGCGCACGAACTTGTCGCTCGTGGTTTCGCGGACGACCGTGTCGAGGCCCGAGCGCGCGATAATTTCGCGGGCAAACTCGTACCACGAGCATTCCCCGCGATTGGTGGCGTGCACCAGGCCGCTCGCCTGCTGGCGGCAAAGTTGAATCAGGGCGCGGGCCAGATCGACCGAGTAAGTGGGAGAGCCGCGCTGGTCGCCAACGACTTCCAGCTGCGGCCGGCTGGCGGCCAGCTTTAGAATTGTGTCGGGGAAACATTTTCCACCGGCGCCGAAGAGCCACGAAGTCCGTACGATGCGGCATGCCGGAAGAATTTCGCCGATTTGAATCTCCGCCTCGGCTTTCGATTGACCGTAGACGCTGCGAGGTGACCGGGGATCCTCCGTGGAGTAGGGAGTCGTTTTCGTGCCGTCGAAGACATAGTCGGTGCTGAGAAAAAGCAGGCGAGCGCCTTGCTGCTTGGCCGCGAGCGCGACGTTGACCGCACCGCGGCAGTTTACCTCGAAGGCCCGGTCACGATGAATCTCGCAGCCGTCGACGTCGGTGTAGGCCGCTGCCAGGACAATCCAATCGGGACGGCTGCGCTCTACTAGGTGCAGCACTTGCTCCGCGTTCCGAATATCTCCGTCCGCCGAGGCGAGTCCCGTGACTTCGTCTTCCTTCCATTCCCGCATCAGCGCTTTTCCCAGTAAGCCGGTGGCGCCGAAAATGGTGATTCGCATGTGATTTATTCTCTGCGTTGCCGAGGCGGGCCTTGCAACTTTATGAGTACTGGGTGGCAATCCACTTTCGGTAGGCGCCGCTGGTGACCCCTTTCACCCACTCCTCGTTCTGCAAATACCATTCGATGGTCTTGCGAATGCCGCTGGCAAAACTTTCGCGCGGCTTCCATCCCAGTTCATGCTCGATCTTGCGGGCATCGATGGCATAGCGCCGGTCGTGGCCGGGCCGGTCTTCCACAAAAGCGATCAGGTTTCGATGCGGCGTGACCGGATCGTCCGGACACAACTGGTCCAGGATGGCGCAGATGGCTTCCACGATTTCCAGGTTTCGCTTTTCGCCGCCTCCACCGATGTTGTAAGTCTCTCCGACTCTGCCCTGGGCCAGCACGCGGCGGATCGCGGCGCAGTGATCATCCACGAACAGCCAGTCGCGCACGTTCTGCCCGTCTCCGTAGACCGGCAATGGCTTGCCGGCCCGGGCGTTGAGGATCACGAGGGGAATGAGTTTTTCCGGGAACTGGTAAGGGCCGTAGTTATTCGAGCAATTAGTGGTTAGAGTCGGAAGCCCATAGGTGTGGTGATAGGCGCGCACCAGGTGGTCCGCCGCTGCCTTCGAAGCTGAGTAAGGACTGTTGGGCGCGTAGGCCGTGGTCTCGCAAAACGGCGGATCATTCGGGCCGAGCGAGCCATACACTTCATCGGTAGAGATGTGAAGGAAACGGAACGCCTGGCGGTTCGGGACCGTCAACTCAGTACAATACGCCCGCGCTTCTTCCAGCAGACAGAAGGTTCCGTAAACGTTGGTCCGGATGAAGTCCTCAGGGCCGTGGATCGAACGATCTACATGACTCTCGGCCGCAAAATGCACAATGGCGCGGGGTTGGTGCCGCTTGATCAATTCCCGCAGCAGTTCGCGATCGCATATGTCTCCCTGCACAAAACAATACTTTGGATCGGAAGCGACCCGAAGCAGGTTACTGGGATTGCCGGCATAGGTCAGCTTGTCGAGATTGACCACCGGAGTGTTTTCCTGCTCGGCCCATTGCAGGATGAAGTTGGAACCGATGAATCCCGCCCCGCCGGTCACCAGAATCGCTTTTTCCATGTGAGCAGGCCGCGCCGGGCTGAGTGGTGGTCATTCGGCGACGCCGCTCTGATTGTAATAAAGAAAGGAGAGAACGTGGTTTACGGAAGGTAACCCTGCCCCCCGCGTGACCACGAACCGCGTGGCAGGAGCTATGCGGCCCGCGGGCGGTAACCGGTTGCCGGCGCCGCCGCGGGCTTGGGGGCTTTGTCTCCCCCGGCCAGCGCCAGATAGTTGCCTTCGATCTCTCGCGCCACGCGGCCCCACAAATAGTGCTCCCAGACTCTCTCCCGGGCCTTGCGGGCGGCAGCTTTCCTGATTTCTGGCTCGGAGATCAGCAGCTGCAGCATGCGTTCCAGGTCATTCTGATCGCCGCGCCGGAAGGTGAAACCCGAGCCGTCGACCAGTTCGCGATTCTCAGGAATATCGCTGGCCAGCACGCAAACCCCCGCTCCCATGGCATCGAGCAGCGCCAGGGACAGGCCTTCCAGATCGGAGGGCAGGACGAACAGCATGGCGTTGGTGAGCAGTTCGTCCAGGGCTTCGCCGGAAACCCAATCCAGAACGCGAATCCGATCGCTCTGGTGCCGGCGCACCTCCTTGGCGTATGCCTCGGAATGACTCGACCCGCCGGCGAGCACGAGTTTTACCGGGGTGTCCGTCTGTTCATAGGCCCGGATCAGTAAATCGCAGTTCTTCTCGGGAGAAAAGCGTCCCAGAAAGAGGATGTATCCGCCGGGTTCGAGACCCCATTCGCGCAGCCGGCCCGTGCTGCGGTGTTGGCGCAACGTGGTGCCATTCGGTACGTACGAAGTTTCGGCCCCATAGCGCGACTGGTAATAGTCCTGCAGGGTCCGTGACACAACCATGGTCAGGTCAGGCAACTTGATGGATGCCCGTTCTCCCAGGCGCAGGACCGCGGAAGCGATGCGTCCCCATTTTCGTCGCTGCCAGTCCAGGCCCTGCACCGTAACCACCGTCTTCTTCCCGAACCAGCGCGGAAGGAATGAAAAGAGCGCGGGTCCCAGGCACTGATAGTGCACGACGTCAGAATCGCTGAACAAGGCATGGAGGGTGCTTAGAAATGTATGCACAAGGGTCTCGAGATGTTTCGACCGGACTGTGGGCAGGCGGACCAGGCGCATTCCGTTGTGGGCGGACTGCGCCGGGGTGAAATAGGTCCGGCAATACACCGTTACTTCGTGCCCCATCTCGGCCAGCCGTTTGCCAATCTCTTCGTAGTAGGTTTCAATTCCGCTGTATTTCGAAACCACGCCGCGCCCGCCAATGAAGGCGATCCGCAGCGCCGGCTTGGCGACCGATCTGAGGCCACGGCCACCCACTTCTCTCGATCGCGGCGCCAACTGCTCGTACAGGTCGGTCAGCGCGATGTAGTGGCTCTCGGGTGAGTACTGGTTCGCCACCAGCGTGCGTCCGGCAGCCCCCATTTCGGCCGCCAGGGTTGGCCGTTCGACCAGAAAGGAAATCGCTGCCGCCAGTTGCGGGATGTCCCCTGCCCGGAACAAGACGCCGGTTTCGCCCTCATGCACCAATTCCCTTCTCGAACCCAGGTCCGAGGCCACGACCGCGCACCCCCAGGCGTAGGATTCGAGAATGGTCTTGCCCAGGGTTTCGTAGGCGCGGGAAGGCAACACGGTGAAGCGCGATGACGAAATCAGCCGGGCCAGCTGAGGTCCCGCGACGCGGCCGACAAATTCGACGTTGGCCAGACCCAGATCTCCGCACATCCCTTCGAGTTCTGCCCTCTGCGGCCCCTCGCCCGCAATCTGCAAGCGGATGGCGGGGAGCTGTTGCATGGCCCGCAGAAGATCTGTCAGTCCTTTTTCTGGAGAAAGCCGGCCGAAGTACAGAATCGGGGCGCCGGGCAAAGGATCGGGGACGGTTTGCGATGACAGGTTCTGAAAATGCGGCAGCACGCTGATTTTTCTCGAAGCCCATCCGTTTTCCACCAGCTTTTGCTTCACGAAATTGCTGGGCACAAGAAATTGGGTCACGCAGGTCTCGTAACTTCGCATCCATTTGTGGAGATACGCTTCCGCCGCCAGCACGAGCGTAGCGCCGGGAGGTCCGGCATAGCAGCCTTGGGTAACCACGTGCCGGAACTTCCCCCCGTGGCAGCGTTCACAGACGCGGCCCTGCGCCACCATGTTGTAACTCGGGCAGAGCAGCTTGAAATCGTTCAGGTGATAGACCACGGGAACGCCCAGCGCTTTGAGTTCCCACAGGATCGAAGGAGAAAGATGATGGTAGATGTTTCGCACGTGGGCGACGTCGGGCCGGAACGCCTTCACCATCTCGCGCAGTTTTTGCCGCGCCTGGCGCGAGTAGAGCGCGTGGGCGGCCTGCCTGGCAGTGGCGAGCGGGCCTGGCCTGGCGCCTTTGAAGTCGATGGCGGGGACAAAGTGCTGGTCGTACTTGGTCGGCTCGCCGCGCGGATCGGCCATGGAAAACAAGGCGGCCGCGTGCCCGTGCGAACGCATCAGGTCCATCAGTTCGAACAGGTAGACTTCGGTGCCGCTGAAGGCGAAGTTATATTTGTTGCAATACAGGATTCTCATTGGGGTTATGCCTTACCTTTTGCGTGATGCGGCAAATAAACAGGTCGGCCAGAGCAGCCAGATTTTTTCCCCGGTCAAAGTGCTCCAGCACATGTTGACGAGCGGCGCGGCGCAGCCGGGGCAGGGCTGCGGGTGAGCTGCGGATCGCCTCGATTTTGGCGGTGAAATCTTCCAGGGAGCCGGCGCGATAGAGGAAGCCGGTTTCCCCATCCTTCACTAGTTCTGGAATTCCAGTGATGGCCGGCGCCAAAACCGTTTTGCCGAGCGCCATGGCCTCCATCAGGACCAGCGGGATGCCCTCACTGCGGCTGGTGAGCACGACCACGTCGCACGATTCGTAGTGGGCGTCGAGTTCCTGGCGCGACAGATGGCCCAGGAGTTTCACATGCTTCTCAAGCTTGAGGTTGGGAATAAGGTGTTCCAGCCAGGGACGCTCCGGCCCGTCCCCGGCGACCAGACATAAAAAATCAGTGCCGCGTTTCTTCAATTCGTGGCAGGCCCGGAAAAGGAAGGCATGGTCCTTCACCAGGTGCAGCCGGCCGACCGCCAGCATGACCAGGCGTTTCGGTTCCCGGCCAGCCGGTGAAAGAGAAACCGAGGTACGCGACGAATCCACTCCCAGACGCTGGACAACGATGTTGGCCGGCTCGATGTCGGAGTAATGCTGCAGAATGAAGCGCCGGTTGAACTCCGAAATCGTCACACAGAACGAGCAATTTTTCAGCTTGGTATCCAGGTAAGCGCCATGCAGCAGCAAGTCCGAACCATGCAGGGTCATGCTGTACTCGATATCGAGCAAGCGCGCCGCGACCATCGCAATCCAGGAGGCGAAATAACCGTGGTGGACGTGGATGTGCTGCACTCCCCGGGCTCGCAGTTTCAGCGCGTAACAGGCGCCGAGCAGAGTGTGCGCTAACGCCCGCAGGCGGCGGGAGAGAGGCTCGTTCCCTTGCGTCAGCACCCGCCCGAGAAGGTCGGCGAGCAACGTCCATCGACACAAACAAAACCAGAAAGCCCGCATGGGCAGTGCGAGCCCCAGGGGATACAAATACAGCGTCTCAGAGGCGAACGACTGCAGCCGGAGTTCCTGGTCCCCGGCCTCGGGACGGCGAACGCTGCAAGGGATCACGTGCATTCCGCGCCGGCGCAATTCCTCGATTTCCTCGAAGACGTAAGGTTCCACCGAGGCGGGAAACTGGTTGGCGAAGTAGGCCATGGTGGGCACGGATTGGGCCAAGGATCAGAGGGGAAAGGCAAGCGGCCGGTCGCCGGTGCGGCGATTCTGAGCGGCCAGCAGGCCCGCGACGGTGAACAGCAATCCATTCACAAACTGGTAATTCATCACCACGAAACAACCGTTGAACAGGTAGACCGCGACCAGGACCGGCCAGAGAGAGCGAAATTGGCCGTCCAGAAATGCGCCGTCCCGCGGAGCGGCATGCAGCCGCCGGCGGCTGCCGAGCCGGAACAGATCGATCGCCATCCACAGATACAGGCTCAGTCCGAGCAGGCCGTATTGCACGGCAATCTCCAGATAGGAGTTATGAAAGAAGAAGGCGGGCTGGTGAAAGTCGTGGACACGCTTGGCCAATTCGGGTTGCAAGTCGCCCAGACCCCAACCGGTGAGCGGCTTCTCCAGAAACATCTCCAATCCGGTCTGGTACATCACAACCCGGAATTCCACCGGGCTGCGTTCTTCCAGCCGGGAAAAGAAAGAAGTATTCGTGTCTTCGAAACTGAGCGCGGTCAGCAGGCCCAGGCCTCCAAGCAAGACCAGGCAGAGGCAGGCGCGGCGAACCCGTTGCTGGGAAGAAAACAGGATCAAGATCAGAATGCAGCCCGCAAAAGACAGCCACACTCCGCGGGTTTGGGTCGCCAGAATGGCCAGCGGCAGGGCAATCGCCAGCAACAGGGCGGGGAACCCTTTCAATCGGCCGCGTCGAAATGAGTCCAGCGCGATCAGGCCCAGCAGGTTCAGGGTGACACCGTTTGCCACCGCTTGCAGAAAAGGTCCGCGGGCGCGATCGGCATGGATGCCGAGGCTTTCGTCGAGAATGTAGCGGGGGAAGATCAGTTCTTTTGCGCCGAACAGGAACAGGATTGCAATCAGGCACAAATAGGCGAGCACCACGAAGGAAAAGGTTTCGAACCGGCGCAGGGACGCGGCATTGTCGAAAACAGATCCTGCCAGGTGATAGAGAACGAAGGGCACAACCCACTTGGCGGCAAACACACTCCAGCTCTGCGGGTCATAGGGCTGGGCTAGGAGACTTCCGAATCCCAGCAACAGCAAGGCCGCCATGGGCCACATCACCGGATGGGCAAGGGTTGCGCGACGGCGCAGCGCCACTACGCGCAACATCACGACAAACAAGAGCAACAGGAATGCGACGCGATCGAGCCAGTAAAACTGCAGGTCCGGAGGACGAAAGAGCATTACCGCCAAGGTGGCCAGAAACAGGATCGCCGGCGCCGCTACCACGGCATGCAAAGGACGGAATGCATTGACCACCGTCCAGTGCGCCAGTGAGGGCAGCGGATTCCGCAGCGTGGTTTGTCCGGCCGCGGCCATTCTCAGGAACCGCTTCCCTGCAGGATCACGCCCACCGTCCTCCACAAAATCCAGAGGTCCATTCCCAGGCTCCAGTGCTCGATGTAGTCCAGGTCGAGCGCCATATTCCGCTGGAACGAGGGATCGCGCCGGGCTGTGACTTGCCACAACCCGGTGATCCCCGGGGTGACGTCGAGGCGCCGCAGGTGTTCCAGGCGATAATGTTCGAAGTCGTCGACCGGATGCGGCCTCGGGCCCACCAGGCTCATCTCTCCCCGCAACACATTCCATAACTGGGGAAGTTCATCCAGGCTGTAGCGACGCAGAACCTGGCCCACGCGCGTGATGCGCGGATCAGAGGCAATCTTGAAGCAAGGGCCCTGGCGTTCGTTATCCGCGCGCAGGCCGTCTTTCAACCGGTCCGCATCGGAGACCATGGTGCGAAATTTGTAGCAGATGAATCTTCTGCCCTTGAGGCCCACGCGCATCGCCGGGTAGAGAATTTTTCCCGGGGAAGCAGCTTTGATGATCAGGGCAATCCCCGCCAGCAGAGGGGCCGCCACCAGCAAACCGAGAACTGAAATCAGGACATCGAGCGAACGCTTCCAGAACAGGCCCGAGGTCGGAGTTTTTTCCTGGTGCAGCGTGAGCAGGGGCAGGTCGCCGAAATATTCCAGGCCCAGACGGGCACGTTCAGGACCGCGATCGCGGTCCCACCCATAACCATAAAGATCGGGGACAGCCCTGACGTCCAAACGGCTGCGTCGCGCTTCCCGAATGACCCGCAGCGCCAGGTCGTGCTGGTTGGGAATCGCGAGAATGATTTCGTCCACAAATTCAGCCCGCGCGATGCGGGTGAGGTGCTCAACTCGCCCCAGCACATCGCCGGTCAGGGTCTCGATTTCATCCACGAAACCCACGACAACGCGGCCGTCGATGTGCTCCCGATCCAGGATGGCGGCCAGTTCCCGTCCCACCGGCCCGGCTCCGACAATGAGAACGTTACGCCCGCGTCCCCGCTGGCTGCGCGGGGACGCGGCCCGCCTCTGCCACTTTTTCCATTCGACTTCGGCTGGAAAAGCCCCGAAGCCTCCGTCCCAGACGAGCGACTGTAGTTTCCTCGCCGGAACCAGCCGG
This sequence comes from Terriglobia bacterium, assembly GCA_963734455.1. GTDB lineage: Bacteria > Acidobacteriota > Terriglobia > Terriglobales > Acidobacteriaceae > JAIQFF01. Next base: position 323,098 of record CAVTHC010000003.1, on the reverse strand, counting down.
GGCGAAGCTGGGACATGAGAGCGCTCAGGATTGAATGCGGCGGGAAAGGACATCAGACCAGCTCCAGTTCGTATCCCGCAATCGTGACCGCCACCGACCGCTGAATGCACTCGATCGAGATCACCAGGGTCTTTTGACTGCTCTCCGCCAGAACGCCTTCCAGGCCGTCGAGGCAACCACCGCGAATTCGCACGCGCTGCCCGACCTGCAGAAAGGCGCGCAGCGCGCAAGGAAGCTTCTGCGCCAGCAGGCGGCGGAGATCTTCGATTTGCCGGGAAGGAATTGGACTGGCATCGCCCTGCGCATTCACAAAGCCCATCACTCCTTCCGTGCGCAAGACCCTGGTGCGCGCGGGCGCCGAAGGGTGCAGGCGAACGAACACGTATCCCGCGAACAAGGGAAGAGAAACGGTCTTTTGCCGGTCACTCCAGCGGTGGGTTTCATGCAACAAGGGAAGAAACGTCTCGATGCCTTTGCTCTGCAACTGGGCGGCAATCCTGGTTTCACAACGGTATCGGGTCTGGACCGCGTACCAGGGGGTTTCCGAGGAGGAAAATTCGGAAGAGGGAGCCAAGGGTTCCGGCAGCATTCGGTCGAGGTAGACTGTCATGGGGAGTCAGTGCGGGTCGGACGAAGCTCTGCTAGATGAGTCCCAATCGTGTTTGTAGCCGGATATCCACAACATGACACTGGCTTCAGAAAGCCGGTAAATAACTTGCGTGCCTACAGCCTGCGGTAAATTCCTTCCGGGATGGGAAATGTTCGCTTGCTCAAGACCGATCCCAACAGGCGTGCGTTCGTAGCCTGCAACATTTGGACGGCCCTTTGGGCCGCCGCCCGCCGGGTCGCATTCGCTTCCAGCACCAGCACGACCCCGTCGCTGAGATAGCCGAGCAGCGCCGCATCACTGCACAGCGCTGCCGGCGGGCCATGCACGACCGTGTAATCAAATTCAGTGCGCAATTCCCTCAGCCTGCCCGGCAGCCATTCCACGGAAAGACCCGCCTCGTTTTCGCCCATGAAGGTTTCACGCGGCACCCGCCACAAATGGCTGGAAACTCGTTGCGCCGAGTCTCGCAAGGGCCGTGTTCCGGTAGGACGAAACACCGGAATCGGAGTTCCATAGTCCTGGTTCTCGGCAGCGGATTCGAGATGGGCTTCGACCAGCGCCACGGTCCCGGAGATTTGAGCTGCCAGAACCTGTCCCACGCGTAAGCAGATTCCGGCGACATCGCCGTCTTCAACCGCACAAAAGACGACTTGCCGGGCCGGCTTCGGCCAGCCGGGAAGAAACACCTGCCGCACCAGGCTGCGGATCTGCTCTTCCCCGAAACGGTCGGGATTCCACGCGATCGATTCGCGCGTCGCCCAGGCCCGCGGCTCCCGCACCTCCGCATCGAAGATGTCGCCTGCCAGCGCGTGTTCCAGTAAATCCGGCCGTGTGCTCATAACTGTCCCTTCGCGAAACCTTTAAGGCAGCGAGGCTAGAACGGGCGTGCCTAAAAACGCGACCACTTCATCCGGCGTGCGAAACCCTGGGTTCAGATAGTCGGCGGCAAATGCCAGGCTCGTGCTTAGTGTGCCTCCGAGCACTACGCCGATCAGGCCGAAGACCCAACTCGCGCGAGCCGGCAGCGCCGGTACCCGGGGTTCCGCGGCGATGGTGACGTTCAGAATTCCGCCCTGGTCGAGGGCGTCCTCGATCCTGGCCTCCTCGCGCTTGTTCACATACAGAAGATATTTCTCCTCGGCTGCTTTCAGCTCACCCAGCAAGTCACCCTGGCGAAGCGCGTCTCCCCCGAGACGCTGCGCCACGTCCCGATAACCTGCGACCTGGATGCGCGTGGCCTGTCCGTGGGCCTCGAGCGTGCCCAGCTCGACCTGCGCCTTGATCAGCTCTGACTTCGCCCATTCATGATTCGGTTCCTGGTTGGTGGTCTCGTCGCGCAGGGGAGAGTGCTCCTCGCCGGCGATACTGGCTTTGGTCTCCGCGATTTGCTGGTCCACTTCCTGCACCAGGCGGTAGGAAGGTTCGAATTTGGTCAAGAGTTCGGTGCGCTTGAGTTGCAATTCCAGCAGTTTCGATTTCATCTTTTCCGCCAGCTGCGGATTGTCGGCGTTGCGGACTATGGTCAAGGTGCGCGCCGGCAGAGACTGCAGTTTGACCTGCAAGTCCCGAATGCGCTGCCGGGTCTCCGCCATGGCCACCTGGTTCTGATGGTCGTTGGCTTCGGCGTCGCTGAGTTTCTGCAACGCCATGTCGCGCTCCTGCGCCGCCGATACCACCCCCTGATCGCTGCTGAAATCCATCAGGCGAAATTCGGCGTCGAGCAACCCGCGCCGGGACTGCGCCACCTGCTGTTCGAAGAACTGGTACTCCCCCGAGGGACGCCGCACCCGCTGTTGCCGTTCCAGGTAAGCGTGCGCCAGCGCATGGAGCACGGCCGCGGCATGCGCAGGATCGGACGAGGCATAGTCCACTTGAATCAGGTTGGTCTTGCGTATCGGCTCCACGGTCAACTGGCGGGTCAGGCGCCGGACCGATCGCGCCAGCCGGACTTCCTCGCCGCCGCCGAGAAAGCGTTCATACCAGGGTTTGGCGATAAGTCCGGCAGTCTGCGCCACGGTGCGCAGAATCTCGTCGTCGTGCAGCAGCTCCGCCTGAGAATTCAGCTCCTCTTCCGAGATTTCGTCACGCTGAAACATGGGCGATGGCGTGGGCGCGGGCGTTACCAGGGGATCGACACGTCCTCGCCGTACCAGCACGCTCATATGGGCCTGATAGGTGGGCGCGAATACGCCATAACCGAGTACGGCCATGAAGATGGCCACGAAGGAGACCAGCGCCAGGCGGCCCTGCCGGAAGAGAACGGCCAGCAGGTCGCGCATCGTGGGAGCGATGGCGGGTACAGGCTTACGAATGATGGTGAGCTCTTCTCCCATGCGGAGTTCTCCGGCCCGGTGATTTTCCAATGCGCTTTTTTTGGTATCGGGCAGCGGCTGGATCCGCTTGAGGGCACGGTAAGCCCGAAGGGCTTGCGAGTTCGATGTTCGAGAGGAGTTGCCTTCCTCGCCTCTGCTTTAAAACTGGGTTGGGCTTACATAGGTGCTGAGACTGGAAGTCGGCAAATAGCGCCGGATCTTCGAGATCGTGTTCTGCGGCACGTAGAGCATATCTCCGGTCCGCAGATGGAAATCCTCAGCCAGGTTACGCGCCTTCAACATCTGTTTTACGTTCAGGACACGGGCCTCGGTCCGCTCCTGGGAAATCCTGCGAAACAACACCACCTGGGAGTGCTTGGCCTGCTCGGTGAACCCTCCGGCCAGAGCCACACCCTCGGTGACGGTCGAGTCGCCGCGTAATTCGTATCGTCCCGGGCGAGCCACCGCTCCGGCGGCGATGAAGTAGGGCTTTTCGAAATCCTTGAGCGTGATCGTGACTTCCGGATCGTGCAGCGTGGCCGCATAGGCCTGGCTTATCGCGCTGCGCAGCTCGGCGACCGTAAGGCCCTCCGCATATAACTCATCCAGCCCTCGCGGAGTGATGAAACCATCCGGTTGTATGCTGAGGGTCTGGTCGAACTCGGATGTGAAATTGAATTTGATTTCGAGCACATCGCTTTTTTGCAACCGGTAGAGCGGACGGCGGTTCCCCATCTCGTCTGGACTCGATGCACCGTCCGCTCTGCCGGATTTCGTGGCCTCCGCCGCCCCTTGGCTGGTGCTTGTCGCTTTGCTGTGCTCCTGAGCCACGGCCGCCCCCGAACCTGCCTGCACGGCCCACCCACCAATCATGATCGCCGCGCAAGTCAGAAGTTGTTTCATTTCGTCTCTTGCTGCCCACCGCCTCGGTCGCGGCAGTTCTGTTATTCGCAAATTATTCCTGTGAACAAAGAGTGGCAAGACTTGGGAAGTGTTGTCCACCAAGGTAGGCAGCTTGCAATGTGGCGCCGGCATCCGCGGCTGCAGCAAGAGCGTCTCGTCCTCGGTGCGGCGGGCGGGACGCTCGTCCCTTAGCCGCCGGGATAGCGGCGGCGCTCAAGAGTATTTCTTCTCATCTTCTTTGGGAGAGCCCACGAAAGTAGACTGGCGCACTCTGACGGATTCCCCCTGGGCACAGGCTCCGTGCTGCGCTGGCACGCTATCTGCAATCCACTCATCTAGTTACAGCCAAGCCCAGTCCCTGCCGCCACATCCTTCCCGATTCAGGCCTGAACGATCCACAGGTTATCCAACCATCTGCGATGTTGAGATGTCACAGAAAAGCGCCCCGGCGATCTTGTAGGCTGCCACCAACTCGTACCTGGGATGACGAGCAGGGAATGTGCGAGCGCCGAAAGGATTTGTGGAATCAATCGCGATTGCGGCTTCGACTTCGATTCGAGTACTGGTCGCTGACTCTAACCAGATGCAATGCCAGCTTCTGGTGGGCGCGCTTCGGCGCCGCCCGGAATTCCAGGTGACCTCATGCGTGCTTGACCCCGACGTCATTCTGCACGCCGCCAGTTCGCTGCCGGTGCAAGTCGCCATCCTCAACGCCGACAACCCCAGAGACGGTTGGCCGGACCTGACCGTGGTTCGACGATTGCACCTGGCGCATCCCGCGGTAGCCAAAATCATTCTGCTCGACACCTACGACCGCGACATCGTGGTCAACGCCTTTCGCTCCGGCGCGCGCGGACTGTTTTGTTTCTCCCAGTACCCTTTTCGCCTGCTTTGCAAATGTATACAGAGCGTGCACCATGGACAGGTGTGGGCCAACAGCGAACAGATGCAATACCTGGTCGAAGCCCTGAGCCAGGTGCCTTCACTGCACATGGTGAATTCGCGGGGAATGCGCCTGCTGACTCCGCGCGAAGAACAGGTGGTCGCCCTGGTGGCGGACGGGTTGAGTAATCGCGAGGTGGCCCGCGAACTGTGTCTCAGCGAACACACCATTAAGAAATATCTGTTCCGCATCTTCGACAAGCTGGGTATTTCGAGCCGCGTGGAGCTGGTCTTGTACGCGCTCAGTCACGGTGGTTCGCGGCAAGCCGAATGGGTAGCGGGAGTGGGAATCAGAAGGTCTCCGGAGAATTGATCCCGGTCGAGAAGGGCTTCCAGCACGCATTCCGTCACCCGCAATCAGAATGTTCTGACGGTTCAGGAGCTTTATCGCAATCTGGTTCTTGCGGCCGGAGGTTTTCGCCGTCATTTTGTTTCCGGCATCTTTTTACAGACGATTACGGTGTGTCCGGTTTTGGAGTCGATCCGGGTGGTGACGGGTTCGCAGCGGCACGATACCGTGTTCGCGTTTTCCTTCTTGGTCACGACGCAGTGCTCGATGACCTCGGCGGTCGGAGGCGGCATCTTGCTGCGGACGGGCGCCGGCGCGGCCGCTGGAGCCGGCGGCGGAGGCGGCGCCACCGGCGTCTTCTTGGCGGAGCAGCCCACCAGGCACACCAGCAAAATAAGCCACAAGTTCTTCATGGAATAGACAGCAGTCTAACTGGCCCACTATAACCCTGCGCGCATGGCTCAACCTATAGCTTCAGGGGATACCAAAATTACGGGGGTCACACGCCGTCCGAACCTGCGCCGCGATCATGTAGGCGCGAACGCTCGTGTTGCCGCGTTCGGGGCGCTGCCGCACCAGCGGGGCGCTCGCGCCTACATTGTCTTCGGGGATGGAGATGCTTACATCAGGGCGTACAGGAAGCCGTCCGAACTGCCTACGTAGATCACGTTATTTGCCACCACCGGCGATGACAGCATGGCGCCCACGCTCAACATCTTGTTGACGCCGATCACCATGCTCTCGTAGAAATTGTCGCCAAATGCGGCTTCGTAGTTGGGAGTTCCGTCCGGCTTGGTGAATGCCGGCCCGTTCTGCCGTGAGGCGTCCGTCTCAAATGTCCAGGCTGTTTTCTGGCTGGCGAGATCGATCGCGATCAGCTTTCCCTGGTGCGAACCGATGTAGAGCATGCCGCTGGCAATGGCCGGAGAGGAAAACAGGGGCCAGCCATCGAACTTCAGAGAGAAAACAGGGGTGCCGGCCTTGGCGTCCAGCGCGTACACCAGGGCGCTGTCCGATGTGGCAAAGTAAACCTTGCCATCCTGCACCGCCGGCGAGGTGATGACCCATGAACCTTTATTGTTGAATGCCCATTTCTTTTCTCCCGTACGGGCATCGAGGGCGTAGAAGTTCGAATCTCGGCATCCGAAATAGACCACTCCGTCCATGACCGCCGCAGAAGACTGGATGCCAACTTGGTTGTAGATGTTGTGATCTTCGCCGGTCTTGAAGCGCCATTTTTCTTTTCCGGTGGTGGCATCGAGCGCATAGAAGTAGCTGTCCCAGCTTCCGATGAACAAGGTCTCGTCGGAGATCGCGGGAGATGCGTGGACGACGTCGCCGGTGTGAAATTTCCACTTCAGCGTGCCGCTGGCCGCATCCAGGGCATAGACGTTCCCGTCGCCGCTGCCAAAATAAACCGCCCCGCCCCACAACGCCGGGGACGACAAGTAGAAATCAAACGGATCAGGCATGGTTTCCGCGGCCGGCTCAGATCCGTGCAGGTGCTTGCCTTCGAACCTTTTCTCGCCCTCGGTCTGAAATTTCCACTTCAGTTTTCCGCTGACCGCATCGACGGCGTAGAACCTGCCGCTATAGCTGCCGAAATATACGGTCCCGTTCTCCACCGCGGGCGACGACGTCACCCGGACCCCGGTAAAAAGTTTCCATTTTTGGACGCCGGAGTCGAGATCAATGGCGTACAGGCTCCCATCCGTGCTGCCCACGAAAATCACGCCATTGGCAATCGCGGGCGACGAGATCACCTGCCCGTCAGTGTGAAATTTCCACTTGATCTGGCTGAACTTCGGGACGCCCTGCGCCTTGTAGACGCCGGTGTGCGCGAGGTTTCCGCGAAACATCGCGGCATCCTGAGCGAGCACAGTCAGACTAAGAAGGAGAATGCCGAGCCAAGAATGGCGAAACATTTTCATCCGGAATAGACGAGGGAGTCTCGATAAGGTCACTATCGCCACAAACCACCGGGAGAGAGCGAGGGGTGAAAAAAAGGGAAGCCGAAGCTTCCCTTCCAGATGCATCTTGTTCGACCCGACTACAGCGCGGCGCAGACGGACTTTACTTCAGTGTAGAGTTCCAGCACATCGTGGCCCATTTCGCGGCCCCAGCCTGACTGTTTGTAACCGCCGAACGGCAAAGCGGCGTCGAATATGTTGTAGCAGTTGATCCACACCGTACCGGCGCGGAGTTGCGAGGCCAGGCGATGCGCCTTCCCGATGTCGCGCGTCCAAATCCCCGCCGCCAGGCCGTACACCGTGTCGTTGGCCTGCCTGAGCACGTCATCGTAGTCGGTAAACGGAATCGCGGACACCACCGGTCCGAAGATTTCCTCGCGCACCACCTTCATATTTTCACTGGTGTTGACCAGCACAGTGGGTTGGACGAAGTATCCCTTGTCGCCGTGCCGCCCGCCCCCAACCACCGCCTTGGCGCCTTCGGAGCGCCCGGATTCCAGGAAGCCGCAAACCCGGTTGAGCTGTTCTTCGGAGACCAGCGGCCCCATGTCGCTGGCGGCATCCCATCCCGGACCGACGTTGATCTTTTGCGCCTTGGCCGAGACCCCTTCGACCACTTCGTCGAAAATGCTCTTCTCGACGTACAGTCGAGAACCGGCGCAGCAGCACTGTCCGTGATTGAAGAAGATGGCGCTGGCCGAGCCCGCGATGGCTGTCTTCAGATCGCCGTCGCCAAAAACCACATTGGGAGATTTCCCCCCCAGCTCGAGCGAGACTTTCTTGAGGTTGCCGGCGGCGGCCTGCAGAATCAGCTTGCCGACTTCGGTTGAGCCGGTGAAGGCCACTTTGTCGACATCAGGATGCGCCGCCAGCGCGGCGCCCGCGGTTTCGCCGTAGCCCGGGACAATGTTCACCACTCCGTCGGGAATGCCGGCCTCCTGGACCAGCTCGCCCAGACGCAGGCAGGAAAGCGGAGTCTGCTCCGCCGGCTTGATCACCACGGTGCAGCCCGTAGCCAATGCCGGTCCCAGCTTCCAGGCCGCCATCAGCAACGGGAAGTTCCACGGGATGATCTGACCGACCACTCCGACCGGCTGGCGCAGGGTGTAAGCCAGAAACTTCCCGGAAATCGGAATCGTATTGCCTTCAATCTTGGTCGCCCAGCCCGCCATGTAGCGGAACAGGTCCACGGCTAACGGGACGTCCGCCACCCGAGCCACCTTCAGGGGTTTTCCGTTGTCGAGCATTTCCAGCTCGGCGAACTCTTCCAGGTTCTGCTCCAGCAAATCTCCCAGCTTCCAGATCAGGCGTCCGCGCTCCGACGGCGTCATCTTTGACCAGGGACCGGTTTCGAACGCGGCGCGCGCCGCCTTGACGGCGCGGTCAATGTCCTCGCGATCTCCCTCGGCCACCCGAGCCAGGACCTCGCCCGTAGCCGGGTTGTAGGTAGGAAATGTTTTGCCCGAGGCGGCTTCCACCCACTGTCCGTTGATCAGCATCTTGCGGTTTTTGGAGATGTAACTTGTGACCTTGTCATCCATTCGAACGCTGGATAGTACGGTTGCCATAATTCCCTCCTCAGTTGCGAATTCTCATTTAGGCGTGCGCCCAGGTACCGTCGCGGAACAGATAGGTGGTCAACGGCGGACCCGGCCAACCTCTACCCACACCACCGGGGATTGTAGCTCATTCTTGTACACCAGGGGCGATGCACCGAAAGCAACTATTCCGTGATATGTATTTCTAATTGGCCTGTGGGCTTCGCAACGTAGGATCTCCTTTCTTGGAACGGTAGGGTGGAAATCGATGAATTCATCGTCAGCCCACGATGGGTCCGCGTTGAGTCGCAGCGGCGGCGCGCCTGCGCATACAGGCCCCCATCAACAGCAAGGGCCGCTCGCCACTCAAGATCCATTTTCGGTACCCGACTGGTCGCGCCGCATTCCTGCACTCGACGGACTACGCGGAATCGCGATCTTGTTCGTCTTGTTGCATCACTCCATATTCGGGCTGGAAACCAGCTCGAAATTCCTCTCGCACCTGCTGGCCCTGGGCCAGTTGACCTGGAGCGGAGTAGACCTGTTCTTTGTGCTTTCGGGATTCTTGATCGGCGGCATTCTGCTGGATGCAAGGGATTCTCCACGCTATTTCCCAACCTTCTACATGCGGCGCGCTTATCGAATCTTTCCGCTGTATGCCGCAATCACCGCAATATTTCTGATCCGTCATCTTCCCTTTCGCGTTATCCCCGGCAGCCTGGGTAACTATTCGCCCTTGAGCCTTCCCTGGTGGTCGTACGTCACCTTGACGCAGAACTTCTGGATGGTTTCCCTGGGATGGTTCGGCCAGTCCGCGATGGCGGTGACCTGGTCCTTAGCGGTTGAGGAACAGTTCTATCTCACGATTCCGTGGGTGATACGGAAAATGCGCCGTCAGGCACTGGTCTGGGCGCTGATTCTGGTGGTTATCGGCGCGCCTTTGCTCAGGATTTTCCTTCGCCATCAACTGAAGCATGGGGACTTCGCGTGTTATGTGCTGATGCCGTGCCGTGCGGACGCCCTATGCCTGGGGGTCCTGGCCGCACTTCTGGTGCGGAGTAAGAAGGCGTGGAATTGGTTGCAAACGCAACAAGTCGCCCTTTATGCGATCACGGCCGTCTTCTTCTCCGGGGTCGCATTCATGACCTACAGGGGATACGTCACCATCATCGCACCGCCGGTGAACACCTTTGGATATTCCTGGCTGGCTTTGTTCTACACTGCCTGTTTGCTGATTGCTGTTTCGACCACGAATGGCATCGCCCAACGCTGGTTATGCAAGCGATGGCTCATGGGATTGGGCACGGTTGCCTACTGTTCCTATCTGATCCATGTGCCCTTGGTCCAGGCCAGCCGGACTTTGCTCGGGTTGAGCCTCTCCCCGCAGGCGTCGTGGCTCTCCGGAGGAATCCTGGGAATAGCCGAAACTCTGGTGATCGCTTCCATCTCGTGGAAGTTCTTTGAGAAACCGCTCCTTCGCCGCGGCCATCGGTACAAATATTGAATTGAGCCCTGCCTCAACCGGCCCGATGGGCCTGCGCTCCGCCGGCCCGGAAGGCAAGAGGTTCTGGTTTGCATCGGAAGAAACTCTGTCTACAATGGGTTTTCCGCCGAGGGGACACTAAAGATGCTCGATTCGCGCTCGCGCCGTTGGACGGTGATTGCCTCGGGGCTGCTCTGCGGGGCCCTGGCTGTGGTCGTACTGTTCACCAATCGCGGGGCATTCTTCAGTCCGCTGGCAATCGTGGTAATGGGCGCCGTGGGATTCGCCGCCGTCCTGCTGCAACTACGCCTGCAAAATCGCGATCAGGCGCAATCGTCCAGCTCGCCGGCGTGGCTGAACGTCGTGGGCATTCTTTTTGCCCTGGCGGCGTTTTTTGGCGACCTGTTCCGCATCGTTCCGCAAGTCACCGAGGCGCTGGCCCTGGGAGCGGTCGCGAGCTTCGGCGTCAGCGGCGTGATCATTCTGCGCAGTTTCCGCAAGCGCGTCGCCTCCAAATGAGTTCGACCGCGCGCATTCGCTCCAGAATATATCTATGGCGACAGAGCCAATGGGATCAGGCATTGACGAGTATCTGCGCAAGCGGCTGATGCCGGTCGAGGGCGCGATTCCGCTGCTGGCGGGAATCGAAATGTATGGCAACTCCATCCCCGCCGGGCAGGTGGGCGGCGACCTTTTCGAGTACATCAATTTTCAGCAGCGCTACAACATTGACGCCCGCATCGCCCGCGCCCTCAAGTTGTCCCGGGAATACCTCGAGGCCCTTCCCCCGGGACAGACTCCGCGAAACTCGGTGGATGCGCATGTGCAGTGGTTAAAGTCGCGGCCAGACTACAGCCCGGCGGTCGCCGCGGAATACAGAAGAGCGAAAAGCTCGGAGCAGGTAAGGATCGCCGAGGTTCTGCCTGACCTCTACACCACGGCCGGCGTGTTACTGGTGGATGCCCAGGGCCACGGGATCATCTCGGCCAAAATCGCATCCACCGTGCATGACACGTTTCATGCCTTCATGCTCACCGAACTCGATCGTAACGGGAGAACGACACCGAATCTCTTCGAAGAGCTCAATCTCCGGCTGGCGCAGTCGGTCACGGCCCGCAACGCGCTCGGACGGAATAAAGATGACAATGCCCGTGAAATCGCGACCATGCTGTACGGCGAGATACGACCCGGCGGCCATTTTCGCTTCGTAAATTTCGGCCATCCGCCCCCGCTGGTCTTTTCCGCCGAATACGAAAAGTTCATGGAGATCGATAACGCCCAAATGGTGCAGTTCCTGGCGCTCGGACTGGAGATTCCCGAAGACCATCCCGACCGGAACAAATACCTTTCCATGGCGCTCAGGACCAGGCAGATCAACTCCTCGGACGTGGCGGAAATCACCCTCATGAGTCCCGGAGACATGTTCTTCCTCTACACCGACGGGGTCTACGACGGCAGCGACGAGCAGGAGCGGGTGCAGATTGAAGCGGTGATCCGTGAGCATGCCGGCAAGTCGGCCAGAGAGATTTGTAATGCGATCCTGGAACATGCGGTCAAGCAGGATCAGGACCTGCAACAGAGCGGCGAAGCTGACCGCATCGACGACAAGACCGTGTTCATCATCAAGCGGGGATAATAGCTGCCAGCTGGTGGCCGCAACTTCAGCCGGAGTTCTCGGTTTCAAAACAGGACAAGACAATTTGACACGGTGCGCCTTTGCTTAGCACGCCTCCCGTCGCTGCGGTAATGTGCTTGTAGTGCGGCAATGAGCTTGTAGCTGCGGTAATGTGCTTGTGGGTGGAGCGGGCCTTCAGGCCTGCATCTTGGGGCCGATATGCGAACGGCTTTAGCCGCTGAGGTACTTTATGACGATCCCGTATCGCGGAACCACGGGCGACGGCACTTACTTCGTCACCGCCTCTACCTGCGAAAAGCAATACCTTCTTCAATCTGAGCGGATGGCCAAATTGTTCGTGGACGTCCTATTCCACTATCAGAATCAGGGCAAATATCGCTTGCATGAATTTGTGGTAATGCCCAATCACTTTCACGTTCTTCTCACACCCCTATTCACGGTCACCCTGGAAAAAGCTGTCCAGTTCATCAAAGGCGGCTTTTCCTATCGAGCCAGGAAAGAACTAGGTTTTGTCGGAGAAATCTGGCAGACGAGTTTCTATGATCACAGAGTGCGGGACGCAAATGAATATTCTCGGTTCCGACACTACATTCACATGAATCCAGTGAGGCGGGGCCTGGTTCCTATCCCTGAGGAGTTTCGCTTCAGTTCGGCGACCCTGAAACTTGATGAAGTGCCTCAGTGGCTAAAGCCAGCGGCTTAGGCAGCTCTAATGCAGGGCTGAAGCCCTGCTCCACCCTTTTTCCGCTTGGGGGTGGAGCAGGCCTTCAGGCCTGCATCTTAGGGCCGATATGCGAACGGCTTTAGCCGCTGAGGTACTTCGACTCTTCCTACTTCTTCACCTGAATCCCCAGCTCTTTCAGTTGCGCCTCGCTCACCGGGGTCGGCGCATCCACCATCAGATCGACCGCGCGCGCGGTCTTGGGAAATGGGATCACTTCGCGCAGGCTGTCGGCGCCGGCCAGGATCATCACAATGCGATCCAGTCCCAGCGCGATGCCGCCGTGGGGAGGCGTGCCGTACTCCAGCGCCTCCAGGAAAAATCCGAAGCGTGACTTTGCCTCTTCCTCGGTCATGCCGAGAGCGCGGAATATCTTGCTCTGAATATCCTGGCGATGAATACGGATCGAGCCCGAGCCGAGCTCCGTGCCATTCAGCACCACGTCGTAAGCCAGCGCCCGGATTTCACCCAGCGCCGACTGCGGATCGCCGGTTGAATCGTAACTGGTCTCGAGCTTGGCCATGTCCTCGTCATGCAGCGAGGTGAAGGGATGATGAGCTGCATTCCAGCGCCGGGATTCCCGGTCCCACTCGAACATGGGGAAATCGGTCACCCACAAGAAACGGTAATCTTTGGCGGGATCGCCGGTCTTGGCGAAAGCCCCGTGTTTGGCTGCGTACTTCTGCGCCAGGTCCAGCCGGAGCTGGCCGCAAGTCTGAAAGAACTGATGCGCACTCTGCTTCGACTCCGCTTTGCGCACCACGAGTACCCACAAATCACCCGGCTCGACTCCGGCGGCGTTCAGAACCGGTGCCAGCGAATTGGGATAGTCCCGGGCAAAACGATTGGGGTCGGTCATCAAACTTACGGACGCGGTCCCTTGCGCATGCGCGAAAGCCCCGTAGGTCCCAATGGTTCGCCGTTCGGTGCCGGAAATCTCTCCCGCTTTCGGAATTCGAATCAGCAGCGAAGTAAAGTCCGGGCTGACCTTGAATGCGGATGCGAATTTTTCCCGTTCCTCCGCCGTGAACGCCGGGCGCACGTCGGCCATCGGCGGCAGCCGCATATCCGGCTTGTCGCTGCCATACAGGCGCATGGCCTCGTCGTAACTCATGCGCGGGAACGGCGTTTTGATCTCGTGCCCGGCGGCTTTGAACGCGGCCGTCAGGAAGCCCTCGACCACTTCCCAAACCCGCTCCGGTTGCGGATATGACATCTCCAGATCGATCTGGGTAAATTCCGGCTGGCGGTCGGCGCGCAGGTCTTCGTCGCGAAAGCAGCGCACTATCTGAAAATACTTGTCGAACCCCGAGATCATCAGAATCTGTTTGAACAGTTGCGGCGACTGCGGCAAGGCATAGAAACTTCCCGGCTGCACCCGGCTGGGGACCAGATAGTCGCGCGCGCCTTCGGGCGTCGAGCGGGTCATGAACGGAGTTTCAATTTCGAAAAATCCCTGCGCGGAAAGATAGTCGCGAATGGCCAGCGCGACCTTGTGCCGCAGCTCGATGTTGTACTGCATGGCATCGCGCCGCAGGTCGATGTAACGATACTTGAGCCGCATCTCCTCGTTGGGCAACACCGTTTCGCTGGGCAGGAACGGCGGCTGCTTGGATTCGTTGAGGATGCGCAACTCTTCCGCGATCAGTTCGACCTCGCCGGTGGCGATGTTCTTGTTCACCGTGTCGGGAACGCGCTGCTTGGCCGTCCCCATCACCGCGATGACATACTCGTTGCGCAGGGCCTCAGCTTTCTGGTGAATGGCCGGATCGCGCTCCTTGTTGAACACCACCTGGGTGACACCTGTGCGGTCGCGAATATCGATGAAGATCAGGTTGCCGAGATCGCGCCGCCGGTTTACCCAGCCCATGAGAACGGCTTTCTTGCCGGAGTCGGCCGGACGTAAAGCGCCGCACATATGGGTACGTCGTAGGTCGCCAAGAAAATCGAGCAAAGTGTGCCCTTCAGTAGAGAATGGAGTTATAGGCCGAATCCGAGATTATAAATGGAGGCGCGAGCGCCCCGCTCGTGCGGCGCAACCGGCAACCAGGTTTCGGAGTCGACTCAGTCAATCGGCCGCGCCGCCGTGGCCTGCTGAAACTTCAACCGCCACTGCTCCCCCTGCTTCACCCACAGATCGGAGATATGCTGATAACGTGGCGCCAGGCCGGGCGCGTCTCCCTCGGGCATGTGGATGATGCAATCGTAAGTGACGACAGCGGCTTCATCGTCAACCGGTAAAACTCGCAGATTGTAGGTGTAATAATCTTTGAGCTCGCCGTCCCGCGCGCTCTCCACGATTTCTTCCTTGTCGTGGAGCTTGCCTTCGCTGCCCACCGAAACAAAATCATCGGTCAACGTGTGCTTCAGAAAGTCCACGTTCTTGCTTTTCTGGGCTTCCGGGACCGCGTTGGTGCTGGCGATCAGCGCCTGCTCCAGCGGGCTAAGCGGCCTGGACGCATTCCCCGAACCCTGCGCGAAGGTCACGACCGAAAAACTTAGCAGACAGCCAACCAAAGCCAGATTTTTCCAGCTTACTTTTCTCATAATCCTCCCGCCAGCAAAATGTCTCGGTTCAATCGAACTAATCACTTCTGGCGTCATCCCGAGGGACTTCAGTCCCGAAGGATCTGGCGCGCAGCTTCATAACTCTGGCCAAAGTGCACATCCGCCCCGCGCAAGATGCTTCGCAAGCTCAGCATGACGTCTTCCTAAAAAGAACAGGATGTCAGTGACTCGCCGTCGCTACTTCGACTGAATCATTACCGCCAGTTCGGCGCGCGGGACTGAAACCTGCTCGCCAGTTTCCAGGTTCTTAAGCGCGAACGAACCGGCTTTGACCTCATTCTCGCCTACGATCAAGGCGAAACCGCACGCCCAGCTTGCTGGCGGTCTCAAACGATTTCTTCAAGCCGAAAATTCTCGTCCCCTAATTCGACCACCAGGTCGTGACGGCGCAACTCTCGCGCCAGGCGCGCCGCCTCGCGGTCCATGCCTGCACCGAGCGGAGCGATGTAAACATCCGGCTTGCGCTGCACCGCTTCGGCCGATTCCTGCAGCGCCAGCACCAGGCGGTCCTCGCCAATGGCAAAACCAATTCCCGGAGCACTCGGCCCGCCAAGCGATTCCGAAAGCCCGTCGTAGCGCCCGCCTCCGAGGATCGCGTTCTGCGCTCCTAAAGCGCCGTGCGTGAACTCGAACGCAGTCCGGGTGTAGTAATCGAGTCCGCGAACCAATCGGTCGTTGAGCGTAAAGGGGACGCCGACAGCGGTCAGAATCGCCTGCACCTGTTCGAAATGCTTGCGGCAGCCTTCATCCAGAAACGCGCTGATGCGCGGCAGCGTCTCAATGATGGGCTGGTCCTCAGGGACTTTGCAATCGAACACGCGCAACGGATTGGTGACAGCCCGCCGCTTGCAGTCCTCGCACATCCCACCAACCACCGGTTCCAGCGCCTTGCGCAAGGCCTCGTTGTAGGCGGCGCGATCGCCGGCGCAGCCGACCGAATTCAGTTCGAGCGTCCAGTCCCGGATGCCGAGCCGGTCGAGCAGCGTCGCCAGCAGTTCCAGCACTTCCGCATCCCGCGCCGGAGACTCGCTGCCCGCGCTGGCCGGCCCGATGACCTCCGCGCCGATCTGGTAGAACTGGCGATAACGCCCTTTCTGCGGCCGCTCCCGGCGAAACTGCGGCCCGATGTAGTAAAGCTTGTTCAGCCCGCGATCCCAGAGTTTGTGTTCGATGTAGGCGCGCACCACGCTGGCTGTGTTTTCTGGGCGGAGAGTGAGCGACTGGCCTTTGTCACTTTGCGCCCGCCCCCGATCTTCCCAGGTATACATCTCCTTGGCGACGACGTCGGTCTCCTCGCCCACGCCCCGGGCAAAGAGTTCGGTCGACTCGAAAATGGGCGTGCGGATTTCTTGAAAGTTATAAGCGCGGAAAACATCGCGCACCGCGGCCTCGACGAAGTTCCACAACGCCGTCTCCGGCGGCAGAAGATCGCGGGTTCCTCGGACGGCTTTAATCATGAAGACTGACCATCAGATCTTAGTTTCGAGTTCTCGGATCTCAGTTTGAAAAGAATACCTTAGTTTTCACGCGGCAAAGTCTTCGTCGTGCGGCACCGGCATGGGCGGCGGCACACGGTCGGTCACTTCGGCGAGCGCCGCGAGCTTCTCAGCCAGCGCGGGCGTCAACGATCCCGGCTGATAGCGCCAGCGGAAATTCCCCTCGGTGACGCTGGGGGTGTTCAGACGCCCTTCGCTGCCCAGTCCCAACACATCCTGCAACGGAACCACCGCCAGGCTGGCGACGGACTCCTGCGCCAGGCGAATAAAAGCCCAGTGGATACCGTCTTCGCACGTCCCCACATAGGCTTGAATCGCTCGCCGCTCGTTCTCGGTCACGCCCGACTTCCACCAGCCCAGCGTGGTGTCGTTATCGTGAGTGCCGGTATAGACCACGCGATCGGCGGTGAGACGATGCGGCAGATAAACATGCGCCCCGGCGTCGGCGAAACCAAATTGCAGCACCGCTAATCCGGGAATCTGGTGGCGCTCGCGCAGGGCGTGCACTTCGGGCGTGATATGGCCCAGATCCTCCGCGAAGAACGGCAGTCCGCCCAGCACGTCACGCAGCTTGTTGAACAACTCGTCCTTGGGACCGTCCACCCAGCGGCCTTTCACCGCGGTCGTCTCATCGGCGGGAATCTCCCAGAACTGGTCAAAGCCACGAAAGTGATCGAGCCGGATGTAGTCGCAACTCTGCGCGCCCCAGCGCAAGCGGTCAATCCACCAGTCGTAGCCTCGCGCCCGGATGGCATCCCAGTCATAGAGCGGCGTGCCCCAGCGCTGGCCGGTGGCGCTGAAGGCGTCAGGCGGGACCCCGGAAACCGCCACGGGCTCGAGATCGTCCTTGCGCAAGCGGAACAGGTCGCTGTGCGCCCACACATCGGCGCTGTCGTAGGCGACGAAAATCGCGATATCACCCACCACGCGAATGGAGCGCTGGGCGCAGTAGCGCCGCAGAGCATGCCACTGCTCGTAAAAGAAGAACTGAATCACGCGTCGCAAGTCCATCTCCACCGCCAACTCCTGGCGGACCGCAGCCAGAGCGATGGCTTCGCGGCGAGCCAGGGCGCGCGGCCATTCCTTCCAGCATTTCCGCTGGTAGCGTTCGCGCAGGGCATCGAACAGGACAAAGTCCTCCAGCCACCATGTATTCTCCGCGCAGAATTTCTCCAGGCGATGGCGGGCGCTGCCTTGGGCTTTCTGAAGAAAATTCCGGGCGGCGCTGAAAATCAGGGGCAGCTTGCGCTGAAACACTTCTTCATAGTCGATGGCGCCCGCCTGCCGCGGCAGACCGGCCAGCTGGGACGCATCCATCCAACCATGCTCCGCCAGCCGCTCCAGGCTGATGAGCAACGGATTGCCGGCGAAGGCCGAGGTCGAAGAGTAGGGAGAATTCCCCGTGGCCGGCGGCCCCAGCGGCAGCACCTGCCACAAGCCCTGGCGCGCCGACGCCAGAAAATCGGCAAACTCATAAGCGGCTGGGCCGAAATCACCAATGCCACCGCGCGCGGGAAAGGATGTCGGGTGGAGCAGGATACCGGTGGCGCGGGGGAATGAGCATCATCGGAACTATCCCCGATGCTACCAGCAATCGTGGACGCGGTGGGCGGCCGTGGTTTTACTCTCCCTGTTCCGGGGCGGCCTGCGCCCGGGTCAGGCTTTTCATCTCGTCGGCGTTGATCTGGATTTTTCCCGACTTCTCCATTTGCGCCCGCAGATTGGTGACGAACAGGCCAAACATTTCCTGCTCCTGGTTCTGGACGAGCGCATCGCGGACCTGGTCCTTCTTGGCCTCAAAATCCTGAGGCGTCGGCTCCTGTTTCTCCCGCACCGACAACACCACTCCGGTGGTGCCGTTGGTGATCGGCCCGCTGATCTCGCCGACTTTCAGGCTGAAAGCAGCCGAGGCGCCGCCCGACATCGAACCGATGTCCGGAACCTGCCCGTCCGGCAGCACGAAGTCGCTGGTCTTCAGGGTTGCGCCGGCCTCCTTGGCCGCCTTTTTCAGATCGTGCTCGGCCTTGGCGCGATCGGCCATTTCCTGGGTTTTCTGGGCGAGCAGGGCGGCGACTCGCTCGTTTCTGAATTCCTGTTCCACCCGGCTGCGAATCTCGTCGTACGTTGGAGTCGAAGCCGGCTTGATGGCCAACACGTCGAAGACGGCGTAGCCCTGCGCAACCTGCACCTGGTCGGGCGGGGCCTTCTCGGCCTGGCCAAACACCGCGCTCATGAATTGCGGTGCGTTGCCAATGCCCGGCAGGGCGTCGGTGCGGCTGACGAAGTCGGTGTTAATTACGTTAAGGCCCTGGGCTGCCGCCGCCTTGTCCAATCCCTGGGTACGGGCTTGCGCCAGCAAACTATTCACCTGATTGGCCGCAGCCTGGGCAGCCTTCTGTTGCCGGATGGCCCCTTCGATCTGGTCTTTGACTTCATCCAGAGTCTTCACATGCGCCGCCTGTTTGTCGTCGACGCGGATGATGTGAAAGCCGTAGCTGCTTTGCACCAGGCCGCTGGTGGCGCCCTTGGCCAGGGAGAAAGCGGCTTGTTCGAATTCCGGTACGGTGCGGCCTTTGCCGATCCAGCCCAGGGAACCGCCGTTCTTGCCGCTGCCCGGGTCTTCGGAATATTTCTTGGCGAGCTCGGAGAAGTTTCCGCCCGTCTTCAGCTGCTTGAGGACGTCTTCAGCCTTCTTGCGCGCTTCTTCGACGCCCTTGGGGTCAACCTTGCCATCCGCGCCGGGGAGCGGAGTCTTGATCAGGATATGGCTCACGTTCACCTGCTCGGGCACGCGGTAGTCGTCGCGATGCTGATCGTAGTAGGCCTGCAGATCTTCGCGAGACACGTTGACTCCGGCCTCGATCTTCGCCGTATCCAGCACGACGTACTGAACTTTGCGCTTCTCCGGAATGGAGTTGTTGTACGACGCCTTGTTGGCCTCGTAGAAGGCCTTCAACTCCGCCTCACTCGGGTTGATCTGCTTCAGCAAATCATCCTTTCGCAGGACGGCGTAATCGAACTTGACCTTGGTATTTTGTTTCTCGAATTCCCGGTGCACGTCGTCGTCCGAGACCAGCGCGCTGCCGGTGACCAGGTTGCGCAGCTTGTCCAGCAGGATCTGGTCTTTCAGGCCCTGCTCGAAAGCGGGCACGCTCAGGTCCGCGTTTTGCAGGATGTTCTCGTATTGCTGCTGGCCGACAAACTTGCCGCCGGGGAAGAAAGTGGCGGAGTAGCGGCCGTGCACCAATTCGTCCCGCACTTCTTCATCCGTGACCCGCAGGCCCAGCCTTTCCGCTTCCGCGACCAGGGCCTTCCGGCTGATCAGGTTCTGCGCGGCGCGTTCAGCAAAGTAAGGGAGCAGCATCTCCGTTTGTTCGCCGCCGCGGGGGAACTGTTGACGCAGCATCTGCCGGGCCTCGCGCTGCACTTCCTGCGTGGTCACCTGCTCGCCCGCCACTTTGGCCACGACGCCCTGCCCCGGCCCGCCCAGTCCGATACTGTCGCCAATACCGCCTGGAACCAGCGTGATCACCATGGCCCCGCAAATGACCAGCAGCATGCCGCCGAGAATGACTTTCTTTGTCGGGCCAGGGGTTTGCAGAAATCGAATCATTTTCTTATCACTCCAGAATTTGAGCGGAAACTGTGATTATAGACTACAACTCGCTGACGCTCGCTGGAGGACGGGCGTCCCCGCCCGTCTTTGCAGAACCCTCGAAGGCACAGGCGGGGACGCCCTTCCTCCAGCGAGAGAGAATCGCAAGGAGTCCACATTTGCAAAAATCAGCCATTGAAACGTATTAATACTACGTGCTATTAAGCTAGAGTCATATCGGTGCTCACCCTGAAAACCCATTCCCCGGCAAAGGATCGCTTGATGAAGATGAACAAGAGCAGCCTGTTGTGCCTCCTGGTGCTGTCTTTCTCCGCACTGATTTCTGCCCAGGAGGCGAACCCTCTCCATCCTGAAGCGGGCCTCGCTCTCCGCGACGGCTGGAGCCTGCAGTCTTCGTGCAAAGTGGAAGCCAGGGGCGAGACCGTTTCCACTCCCGCCTTCCAGCCCAAGGATTGGTATTCCGTATCCGTGCCCACCACCGTGGTCGCGGCCCTGGTCAAGCACAAGGTGTATCCCGACCCGTTTTTCGGGACGAACCTGCGGACTTTTCCCGGGGTCACCTACCCCATCGGCGCGAATTTTTCCAATATCCCGATGCAAGCGGACAGCCCTTTCATCGTGCCCTGGTGGTATCGCAAGGAATTTGTCCTGCCCGCCAGTTTCAAGGGAAAGACCATCTGGTTGAATTTCGGCGGCATCAACTACCGCGCCAACATCTGGCTGAACGGCAAGCAGCTGGCCAAGTCGGAAGACGTAGCCGGAGCGTGGCGAACCTACGAGTTCGACATCACCGACTACGCTGTCCTGGGAAAACCCAACGTTCTGGCCGTGGAAGTCTTCTCCCCCACCGACACCGACTTGGCGATCACGTTCGTGGACTGGAACCCCGCGCCTCCCGACAAGAATATGGGCCTGTTTCGCGACGTGGATATCACCACCAGCGGGCCGGTCGCGGTGCGCTATCCCGCCGTGGTTTCGAAGGTAGACTCGCCGGCCAACGACAAGGCCCACCTCACCGTGACGGCGCTGCTGAAGAATGCCGCCAGGCATCCGATCAAAGGGACACTCAAGGGAGTGATCGAAAAGACGGAATTCTCCCAGGAAGTCGAACTTGGGCCGGGCGAGTCGAAGGACGTCACCTTTGCCCCGGACCAGTTTCCCCAGCTTAACTTCGACCATCCCCGCCTGTGGTGGCCGGCGCAAATGGGCAAGCCCGAACGCTACACCCTCAGACTGGACTTCGATCTGGACGGCAAGATTTCAGACCGCTCGGAAACCAGGTTTGGCATTCGCGAGGTCAAGTCCGAAGTGCTTTCGGCCAACCGGCGCTTGTTTTCGATCAATGGCAAAAACATTCTGATCCGCGGCGGCGGCTGGTCTCCCGACATGATGCTGCGCGAAGACCGGCAGCGCCTGCGCGACCAGTTCCGCTATGTGCAGGACATGGGCCTGAACACCATCCGCCTCGAAGGCAAGCTGGAACCGAAGGAGTTTTTCGATCTGGCCGATGAGCGCGGGATCCTGCTCATTGCCGGCTGGTGCTGCTGCGATCATTGGGAGCACTGGGCGAACTGGAAGCCGCAGGACTTCACCATCGCGGAACAATCGTTGCGCGACCAGATTTACCGCCTGCGCGGGCATCCCAGCCTGATCGCGTGGATGAATGGCAGCGACAACCCGCCTCCGCCCGACGTCGAACAAACCTATCTGAAGGTGGAGAAAGACCTGCTCTGGACGAATCCGGTAGTGTCGTCGGCAACCGCAAAGCTCGCCGGCTTCTCCGGTGAAAGCGGCGTGAAGATGACTGGACCGTATGAATACGTCGCGCCTTCCTACTGGCAGACTGACAAGACTACCTCGGCCGTCCAGTGCAACCCGGGCGGCTGCGGCGGGGCCTACGGCTTCAACACCGAAACCAGCATGGGACCGGCCGTGCCGCCGATCGAGAGCATTCGCGCCATGGTCGGCAAGGACCATCTTTGGCCGATCGATGACACCTGGAATTACCACGCCGGCGGCGGCGCGTTCAAAGATCTCCACGTTTTTACTGACGCTCTGAACGCGCGTTTCGGCCCCGCCACCAGCGCCGGGGATTACGCCTTCAAGTCTCAGCTGCAGACTTATGAAGGCGTGCGCGCCATGTACGAGGCCTACAGCCGGAACAAATACACCTCGACCGGTGTGATCCAGTGGATGCTCAACAATGCCTGGCCGTCGATGATCTGGCACCTCTACGACTTCTACCTGCGCCCGGGGGGAGGATATTTTGGCGCCAAGCGGGCCATGGAGTCGCTGCATCCCGTCTATGGCTACGACGACCACTCGGTCTGGCTGGTCAGCAGCCAGTATGAGGACGCCAGCGGGCTGAAGCTCACGGCCCAGGTCCTCAACCTGGACATGAGCGAAAAGTTTTCCAAAGAAGTCTCGCTCGACGCCGCCGCCGACAGCACCAACAAAATCCTGACTCTGCCCGACATCGACGGGCTCAGCCCGACATATTTCCTGGTGCTCCGCCTGAAGGATTCTTCCGGGAAACTGGTGGGTTCGAATTTCTACTGGCTTTCCAGCAAACCCGAAACGCTGGATTGGGAGAAATCGAACTGGTACACCACGCCCACAGCGTCTTATGCCGATTACACCGCCTTATCTCAGTTGCCTAAAGTGAAGCTGAAGGTCGCAGACCACACCGAGCGCAAAGGCGAAGAGGCAATCACGCACGTCATGCTGGAAAATCCCAGCAAGAGCCTGGCCTTCTTCGTACGTCTGAAAGTGAACCAGGGCAAAGGCGGAGACGAAATTCTTCCCGTGATCTGGCAGGACAACTATATTTCGCTCCTACCCGGCGAAAAGCGGGAAATCACGGCCACCTACCGGGCGCAGGAACTGGGGACGGCTCAGCCGGCGGTAGAAGTCAGCGGCTGGAACGTGGAGTAATTTTCGATTGCCGGATTGACGAATTGACGAATTGATTTCAGATTTCAGATTGAGGGTTTCAGATTGGAATTCCCGCGACGTAAGAGTTGGGGTTCAAGTCTGAAATCTGAAATCTGCAATCTGCAATCAACAATCTGCTCTCACTCCAAATTCGACAATTCGCAAATCCGGCAATTCGACAATTGTTCTCACTCTTCCTCCGCAGGCACATCGAAATTCACCAGGTTGCTCTGGAACCCTTTGGTCTTCCACGCCCCGTAGGCAATCCCCGTGATCATCCAGATGGATCCCGTGATCAGCGCCAGGTTCGACAGATGGATCCAGATAAACAGGCAGATGATAAATCCCAGCACGGGAGGAATCAGCTGTCCCAGGGTGCGGTCTTCGCCCCGAATGTAGTAATGCGTCAGCGCCGCCAGGTTGACGCCCATGAAAGCGATCAGAGCGCCGAAGTTGAGCAGCTGCGCGCCGTTGTCGTAGGTGATGAGAAAGGCCCCCAACAGCGCAATGGCGCCGACGAAAATCACGTTGTTGGCGGGAATCCGGGTCTTGGGATGGATGGCGCCGAAGAACTTCTTCGGAATCGCGTCGCTGCGTCCCATGCCGTAAAGCAGGCGGGCCGCCCCCAGTTGCGAACCCATGCCGGAACCCACGGTGGCGATCAGCAGCGTGATGCTGATGGCCTTGGTGAGCAGAGGGCCGCCCGCGATCGCGGCCACGTGGCTGAAGGCATTCTCCACTTCGGCCGCCGAGAACATGTACTGCGAGCTGAGCAATTGCGCGCCGTAGACTTCAGCCGCGGCCAGAAATCCCGTAATCACGCAGACCAGAACAGTAGCCAGAAAAATATTTCGCTTGGGATTGTCCACTTCTTCCGACAAGGTCGAAATGCCGTCGAACCCGATGTAGGTGAGCACCGCGACCGAGGTGCCGTGGAACACCCCGTTGATCGAAAAAGTTTGCGGGTTGTAAAAGGGACGCAGGAAGTAGGCTTCCGGATATTGCGGCAAATGGAAAATGTAACGGACGGTGTACCAGAAAAACGCCAGAATCACCGCTCCCATAATGGCGCACAAGGTTGAATTGATCCGCGCCGAGGTCTTCACGCCGCGCAGGTTCAGCGCGGTGAACAACACGGCAAATATGATCGGCCACAACAGGCCGGGATACGGAATCTGATAGCGGGTTCCACTCAACAGGTCGGCCATCGCCTTGGAGCACCAGATGGTGCAGATCAAGGGATTGAGGATGTAATCCATGGTCATGCTCCAGCCGGTGACATAGCCGAGGGAGGGATGCAGTTCGCGGCCCACATAGGTGTAGGCCGAACCCGCGCTGGGATACACCCGCGCCATGCGGCCATAGCTCATGGCGGTGAACACCATGGCGACCATGGCGATCAGAATGGAAGTGACCACGTGGCCCTGGCCGGCGTTGCTGAACACTCCGTACGCGGGCATGGGCGCGGTCGGCTGGATAACGATGATGCCGTAGAGAATCAGGTCCCAAAGGGTGAGCGATCGGCGAAGCCGCAAGCCTGGGGAGGAAGAAGAAGTGCCGGTCGGAGTGGTTGCCATTCCCGCGTATTGGATTATGCCGCGTAAGGCGCTGTCAACAATTAAAACGATTTTGTGGGTGTGGGGCGGGCGCCCTCGCCCGCCGCTTTTGACTTGGAGTTGGACTGAGAGAATCTTTCGCGGGCAGGTGGTGGCAATTAAAAGCAAGATCAACTTCAAAGGCGGCGGGCGAGGGCGCCCGCCCCACACAACGAACTTACTTCTTCGGCGCTACGGTCAAACCAAACACTGACGTCTGTCCCTGCCCGGCCACGTTCAGCCCGCGCACACCTTCCTGGTTCGGCAGGTAGAGCGTCTTGCAATGCTCGCAACGGTAGACTTCCGCGTCCGGTCCCCAGGCTTCTGCGGCGTCGCCACAGGCCTGCTCGACCACGTCCGTGGTATAGAACCAGCGCTTCAAATGTCCGCCGCAGAATTTGCCCTTGGCGTCTTTTTCATTGCAGGAACGCTGTCCCGGCTTCTTGATTTTTACTTTGTGATGGGGAAGCTGGGGAGGAGCAGTCACGGTTTCGGTGGTGGGCAAGGGCTATCCTCGTCGCTGCGGCCCGGGGGCCGCCGGATTTTACGGATTCATTTTACTCGAAGGCGTTTCGGGCGGAGCTACACCGCCCTCAATCGAATTCCTGCCGGGGCGCGGCCTGCTGCGCTCCCACGCGACCGACGACGATGTCCGCGGTGATATAACCTTCGCCCTTTATCGGACTGCCCGCCATCCGCCGCAACATCGCGATCTGCCCCACGTGGGTCAGGGCGTCGGCTATCGGCGCTTGCAGGAGCTTCTCCGGCGTTTCATGCGAGCGGCTCGGCCGACGCCAGGTAGTCGTCAAAGCGCTTGAGCGCGGCAAAGAAGCGGTCGGTCTCTTTGTCCCAAGGCAAGGGCTTGGAATCGTTCCAGCGCTGCGCGCCTTGCGCGATGGAGAGACCCCAATCGAGCAGGTCGCCCACATGCGCCAGGATTCGCCCTGCTGTACGCCCCGATTCGCAGCCGCGAAATTCAGCAAAGCCCGGCGGCGCATTGCGGACCGCTTTGCCACCGCGGTACGCCAGAGTCGCCACGGCGTGGCGCAAGAGCTCACGTTTCGGATCAGAACTGGAAGTCATGGCGTTTTCTCCCTCATTGAGAATTCAAAACTTCTGTCATCCCGAGCGCAGACCAGTTCATTCGCTCGCGAATGAACGGGCGGAGTCGAGGGACCCCTACCCGCTTGCGTGACCTGTACAAACACCTCGAACCGGCAGCACCTCGTAAAACCCATCAAACTGGCAACGCCTGCGGTCAGGGTAGGGGTCCTTCGACTGCGTGACTGCTTCGCGAAGCGAAGCAGTCCCTCCGCTCAGGATGACAAATATCTAAAGCACGGCGCTATCCGCGTTTCTTGCCTTGCAACGCTCCCGCGGCTCTTACCGCACCCCGCACCGCGGCCTAACCTCGCGAGCAAACTGCAAATCGAGCAATCCTTCCATCTGGCGCGTGAAAGCCTTTCCATATCCGTACCACCAGACTTTCTCCATTCCCGGCAGACGGTCGGAATCGAGATATTTTATCCGCACCATTTCTTCCAGGCCAAAGCGTCCGTGAGAACGGCCGATGCCGCTGGCCTTCACGCCTCCATGAGGGGCCTCGCTGATGCCGAAGCAGGAGACCACATCGTTCACCATGACGGTTCCCGCCTGAATACGCCGCGCCAGCGCTTCCCCGCGGGCGCGATCGCGGGTCCACACACTGGCGGCCAGTCCGTAATCGGAATCGTTGGCCAGACGTACCGCTTCATCGTCGCTGTCGAAGGGCATCACCGGCAATACCGGCCCAAAAGTTTCTTCGCGCATGATGCGCATCCGGTGGGTAACATCCGCCAGGATGGTCGGCGCGTAGTAGTTCGCGCCGATTTCCGGCAGGCGCTTTCCGCCGGCCAGCACGCGCGCGCCCTGCGCCCGGGCGTCTTCCACCTGCGATTCCACGTTGCGCAACTGGCGCTGGTGGATCAGCGGGCCAATCTCGATTTCGGGATCCATGCCGTTGCCCACTCGCAATCGTCCGGTCTGGCGCACGCAGGCCTCGAGAAACGGCTGATACAAGCTGCGATGCACGTAGCAACGCTCGACCGAAAGGCAGGCTTGCCCGGCGTTCACAAATGCGCCCCAGACCGCGCCTTGCGCGGCAATTTCGATATCGGCATCGTCGAGCACCAGCATGGGGTCCTTCCCGCCCAGTTCGAGCACCACCGGCAGCAGGCGCGCGGCCGCGGCCTGCGCGATATGCTTCCCGGTGGGAACGCTTCCGGTGAAGACCAATTTGTCGATGGCACCGTTGGTCAGGGCCGCTCCCGTCGCGCCATCGCCCACGACCACCTGAAAAATTTCTTTGGGTACGCCCGCCTGGTGCAGCAGCGACGCCAGTTGAAGGGCCGCCAGCGAGGTAAACTCCGAGGGCTTCACCACCACCGCGTTTCCCGCAACCAGCGCCGCCAGGCTCTCCGTGGCCGGAATCGAAAAGGGATAATTCCAGGGCGAGATGATGCCAATCACGCCGTAGGGCTCGCGGACCACGCGGCCGGACTTGGTCTTCATCGCCAGATTGCCGTGAGGGATAGGTTCGTCGCGCAGCAAGCGAAAGGCGTTGTCGATCAGGAAGCGCGCGGCGTCGAGCACGACCAGCACTTCCGTCAGCAGGGCCTCGACATAAGGTTTGCCGGCCTCGCGAGTAACCAACTGCGCGACTTCGGATTTGTTCTGGTGCAGGAGATGCTGAAACTCGCGCAGGATCGCGATTCTCTTGCGTACATCCAAAGCGGCCCATGATGGTTGTGCGGCACTCGCGCGCGAAACCGCAGCACTGACTTCGGCTTCTGACGCGGATTCGAATTCGCGCAGGGCCTCGCCCGTTGCCGGGTTGGTCGAGACTATCTTGCGAAGTGCAATGTTTAGATCGGTTGCCATTGGGAAAAACAACAAACAAAAGCGGCGGGCGAGGGCGCCCGCTCCACACATGCCCCTAATATTCGACGCTGACCAGGCACAGGCCGCTGGCCGGGGCAGTGGCTCCGGCGGCGGACCGCGAACGCGCTTCCAGAATTCCCGCCAGGTCAGCGCCCTGCAGTTTTCCTTTTCCCACCAGCAGGAATGTTCCTACCAGGTTGCGCACCATGTGATGCAAAAACCCCGCGCCTCGCACGGTGTAGACAAATTCATCGCCCTGCCGGTCCCAGCTCGAACTGAAAATCTGCCGGACATTCGAGACTTCCTCCCGTCCCCGCTCCGGATCGACCGCGGCAAACGACGTGAAATCATGCTCGCCCACCACCAGGCCCGCTACCGCTTGCATCTCATCTTCGTCCAACGGATAGGGATAATGCCATACGTAGCGGGCGAGAAAAGGCGGACAGATGGGGCCGCGATACATACGGTAGCGATAGGTCTTGGCGAGGGCTGACTTGCGGGCATGAAATTCCGCGGGCGCCTCGGCGGCTTCGAGCACCCGGATGGCGGAAGGCAGAATATCATTCAGCGCGATCACCAGGTTCTCCGGCGGGATGGGCGATTGCGTGGAGAAGTTTGCGACCTGGCCGAGAGCGTGCACTCCGGCGTCCGTACGCCCCGACCCCTGGGGCAGGACATTTTCTCCGGTGACCCGTCCAATGGCCGAGGCCAATGCGCCCTGGATGGTGGCCGCGCCGGGCTGGACCTGCCATCCCGAGAACTCCGTGCCATCGTAGGACAGGACCAATTTGAGATTGCGCATGACGATTGTTTGGAGTCTCACCGGCGGTGATCATCATCCAATGTGATTACCGGTCTTTACAAAGTTTTACCTGGCCGGAAGGGCTGCGGCCGCAAAATACGTCACCGGGCGTCAGCTATACTATGGCATTCAAATCGCATCCCGGGACCGAAATCAGGAAGGGCGCCGGTAGAGCTAGAAAAATGAAACCTGGCGGCCGTGTTTTGCGTACCATCGCTTGATTTCCAAGAAGCCTTTGACGTCTTCATTATCAGATTGAGCAGGGAGAGAATCGAATGTTTTTGTCTGCTTTGCAGTGCGCCTTCCGGCGGACCCTTGCGGTCGTCCTCGCCGGCGCTTTAACCGCCATGGGATGGGCCCAAACCGCCGCTCAACCGGCCGCGGCCTTGCCCGACAGCCCGCGCCCGCAGCGCCAGGCGGTCATGGATTATTCCCGCCCCGCCTCGCACTTTCCCAATCCTGTGGGACCCTACCTGCCGCGCCAGATGCCCCCGGCGGACCTGGCCAACACGCCGCGCATCGAGCAGCTGTTGCGGGATGGCAAGCTCTATCTGTCCATGAATGACGCGGTGGCGCTGGCGCTGGAAAACAATCTCGATATCGCCATTTCCCGCTACAACCTTAACATCGCGGATACCGACGTGCTGCGCGCCAACGCGGGCGCGAATACCCTGGGCGTAAGCCTGGGCCTGCTGCAGGGCACGCCCGGGGGCACCCCGGGAGGATTGGGCGGGACCATCGGGTCCGGCCAGGGCGGCACCAGCGTGAGCGGAACCGCGGGCGCCGGCGGAGGCACTTCCGGCCTGGTCAGCAGCACCCTGGGTAGCGGGCCGCAGATCACCAGCTTCGATCCGATCGTTACCGGTTCCTTGCAGTTTGATCACAACAATATTCTGTCAGCCAGCACCTTTGCCCTGCCCAGCACAATCCAGAACACCACCACTGCGAATTTTTCCTACTCTGCAGGGCTTCAAGTGGGGCTCGAACCTCCAGGTGGGATTTAACAACACCCGCAGCACCACCGATTCGACGTTTGCCACGCTGAGCCCGACTTTGGGTTCCAATTTTCAGGCAAGATTTACCCAGCACCTGATGCAGGGCTTTGGCTTTGCGCCCAACACGCGCTTTATCCGTATCGCCAAGAACAACCGGGAAATTTCCGACGTGGCCTTCCGCCTGCAGATTATTACCACCGTGGACCAGATCGAAAACATGTACTGGGACCTGGTGTACGCGTACGAAAACGTGAGGGTGCAGAACGAGTCCCTGACCTTTGCGCAGAAGACACTTTCCGACACTCAGAAGCAGGTGGAAATCGGCACCCTGGCGCCCATTGAAACCGTCCGGGCCCAGAGCACGGTGGCCAGTGACCAACAACAGCTCACGCTGGCGCTCACCAACCTGCAACTGCAGCAATTGCTGATGAAGAATGCGCTCAGCCGCACCCTGGTGGACCCGCGCCTGGCCGACGCCGAGGTGATCCCGACTTCCACCATGCAACTGCCTCAGCAGGAGCCGGTGGTTCCGACCCAGGACCTGGTGAACGATGCGCTGAGCCATCGCGGGGAGCTGGCGGAAGCCCGCATCAACCTGAAGAACGAAGAAATCAGCATGAAGGCGGTGCGCAGTTCACTGCTGCCTTCTTTGGATCTGTACGGCTACTATGGCGGGTCGGGACTGGGAGGTGCGCAGAACGCGGCCAACCTGTGTCCGGCGCCTCCGGCGCCCCCCACTTTCGGGTGTTCGACAAATCCGGTGACGCCTGTGAGCTATGGCAACACGCTCAACCAGCTGGTCAATTCCACTGCTCCTGACAAAGGAGTCGGATTGCAGCTGACCATTCCTCTGCGCAACCGGGTAGCGCAGGCTACCCAGATCCGCTCGGTGCTGGAATACCGCCAGGCGCAGATGCGGCTGCAGCAGCTGGAGAACCAGGTTCGCATCGAAATACGCAACGCCCAGTTTTCCGTGCAGCAGAACCGGGCCAGCGTAAGTTCCGCCCAGGCGGCGGTTGACCTGGGCCGCCAGTCGCTGGATGCGGAACAGAAGAAATATGCTCTGGGGGCGTCCACCACTACGCTGGTGCTGCAAAACCGCAGCGCCCTGGCGCAGGCCGAATCTACGTTGATGTCGGCCATGGCCGCGTATGCCAAGGCCCAGGTGGAACTGGATCGTGCCACCGGACTTCTGCTGGACCACTCGGGAATCCTGCTGGCCGACGCCGAACGCGGCGAAGTGACGCATATGCCCACCGTTCCCTACGTGGCGCCGCGGCCGGACGTACCGGCGTCGGTGATGCCGGCGCAAACCCCGCCGCAGTAGCCGGTGTGGGGCGGACACTCTTGTCCGCCGCCTTTGAAGTTGGTTTTGTTTGTGGTTTTTCCCGTGATTATGACGGCATCAGGCTCAAGACCTTAAGTCAAAATCAAAAGCGGCGGGCGAGGGCGCCCGCCCCACACTGGCCTCAATAGAGGCATCCCTGCGGGCATTCCGCCGCGGCCGCATCCCGGTTTATGCTCTCCCTGTGCACCTCTCTGTCGTTCTGATTACGCACAACGAAGAAGCCAATCTCGGTCGCACGCTGGCCAGCGTGAAGCCCCTGGTGCGCGATGGGCAGGGAGAAATCATCGTCGTGGATTCGGGCTCGACCGACAAGACCGTCGAAATTGCAAAATCCTTCGGCGCAAAGGTGTTTGCCGAGCAGTGGAAGGGCTACTCGGCCCAAAAGAATTCCGCCATCGACAAAGCGACCGGGGCTTGGATCCTGAGCCTGGATGCGGATGAGGAACTCGACGCTCCGCTGCAGAGAGCTCTCGCCGATACGCTCGAAGATCCGGAAGGAGACCAGGAAGTCGCCGGCATCTGGATTCCGCGCAAGAACGAGTTTCTCGGCCGCTGGATCAGGCACGGCGGCTTTTGGCCCGATCCCAAGTTGCGCCTATTCCGCCGCGGTTGTGGACGCTTTGAGGATCGTGCCGTGCACGAGACCATTCAAGTCAGCGGCCCGACCGCCGCGCTCAAGCAGGGCGCTCTCCTGCATCATTGCTACCCCACCATCTCCGACTACATCGAACACATGAACCGCTACTCCTCGCTGGGGGCCGAGATGGCGGTGGCCGAGGGCCGCACCGGGTTCAGCGTCATCAATATCGCCCTGCGGCCGCCCCTGACTTTCGTCTACAACTATTTCTTCCGTTTGGGATTTCTCGATGGGCGGGAAGGATTGCTGCAGCACCTCTACCACGCAGTCTACGTTTTCTGGAAATACGCCAAAGTGTGGGAACTGACACACTCGCGCAAGTCCTAACCTGCCCTGGTCCCGTCCGGCACCGGATTTTCCGGCACCGCCAGCCCAGGACGCACGCCGTCGGCGTAGCCGATGTCGAACAGCATCCCTTCCGAGAGCACGCCCCGCATCCTGCGCGGCTCCAGATTGACCACGAACAGCGCCTGCCTGCCCACAATCTCCTGCGGATTGGCGCGCTCTGTCTTCATTCCGGCGACGATAGTGCGCTCGTGATCGCCAAAGCTCACCCGCAACTGCACCAGCTTGTCGGAGTTTGGCACGTCGTTCACTCCGAGGATCGTGCCCACGCGAATGTCAATCTGATTCAGTACTTCAAGAGAAACCATCGGGCTTGATGGGAGCTGGCATAGTCACAAGATAACCACGGAGGACGCTGAGGACACAGAGAAAAACGCTCAGGTTTTCTCCGTGTCCTCAGTGTCCTCCGCGGTTAGTTTCAGCCGAACAAATTCGATGATCTGCGGTGTGACGTAAGGCGGCGGAGAAATACGAAACACGGGGCGTTGAGCCACCGGCTTCAGTGAAATCTGCCGCCAGGCCACTTCGGTCGTTTCGCTCTGGTGCAGAATGACCGCGTCCGCTCGATCGAGAAACTGCTGGGCCGACTTTCTTGAAATCCGCGGTCGCGGGATCAAGCACCGTGAGATAGAGATCGGGACGCAGAAATTTAAGAATGCTGTTCGACTCCAGGATCGCATTCTCGGACTCGGCCAGCACGTCCCGCAGTGCGGGCAGGGCTTCCGCCAGACGTCCCTGCTCGGTCCGCACCCACCATGCCCGGGCCGCGCCTGCGGCCAGAAAGCGCGAGCTGTCGGATTCTCCCGAGCGATCCAACTCTTCCGAGATCGCCCAGCTGTGATCGTCGGTCGCGCAGTGGCAGGGCTCTCCGTCCATCGAACAGACGCCGTGTCCATATTGAGTGATCTTGAGCGCGGTCCAGTTGTATTCCGGCAAGGCAGCGATCAACCCGGCCACCACGCTGGTCTTGCCCACGCTGCGCGAGTGTCCGCCAATCACGATGAGAGCCATGGGAATTGGTCCTTGGTCGTTGGCCATTCGCTGCAGATTATTTGGCAACCTGACTCGTCGGATTTTGGTTTGGCCAAAGCCAACGACTACTTTCCGTGCCAGCCGCGCCAGCGCCGCCAGCTGTTTCAAATATTCGCGCACCGGGCGCGCCGGAGTCCCCCAGAAAGCCACGCCTTTGCCGCGCAGCACTTTGTTGGGCAGGACGCCGCCCTGTCCGCCCAGCATCACGCCTTCCCCGATATGCGCGTGTTCTCCGATGCCCACCTGGCCGCCGAGCACGACATTCTTCTCGATCACGATGCTGCCCGAGAGCCCGGTTTGGGCCGCGATCACCACGTCTTCCCCGATCTGGCAGTTGTGCCCGATGTGCACCAGATTATCGATCTTGGCGCCGCGTCCGATGCGCGTGACCTCGAGCGCTCCGCGATCGATGGTCGAGTTGGCACCGATCTCGACGTCATCTCCGATTTCCAGGCGGCCGACCTGGGGGAATTTCTCGTAGTGTCCGCTGGCCCGGTCGCGAACGTAACCGAAGCCATCCGCGCCCAGCACAGCTCCGGCGTGAACGATCACGCGATGGCCCAGCCGCGCACCCGGATAGATGGTCACATTGGGATAGATTTCACAATCGCTCTCCGAGGGAAACGCCGGCCCCGATCACTGCCCCCGCTCCAATCCAGCTCCCATCGCCGATTTCGACGTTCTCGCCCAGCACGACCCGCTCGGCCAGGCTGACATTCTTGCCCAGCCGGGCCGAAGCATGGACCACCGCGCTGGCGTGCGTTCCGGGCGGGCGATCCGGCGCGGGACAAAGCAGCCGCGCTGCCCTCGCGAACGCCAGCCGGGGATTCTTCACGATCAGGAGGGGTTTGGAAGCGGGCGGTCCCTGCTTCGAACCATCCGCCCGGGCAAACTCACCGGCGATGACCGCGGCGGCCCGCGACGCCAGCGCAGCCGGCAGCCCCTTTTCGTCCTCGACGAACACCAGGTCCGCCGAGGTTGCCTGCGTGATGCTGGCGATGCCGCTGACTTCGACCCCGCCATCTCCCAGTACCTGCGCTTGCACTGACTGGGCAACCGAAAGGAGTGACCGCTGCATTGCACCTTTGTATACGTTTGGCCAGGGAAAGAAAAGCTGGCCCGGGTCTAGAATATGGACATGGAGAAGAAAATCTTCTGGGCGGCCTTCACCGTGCTGGGCCTCATCGCAGACTTCCTCCTGCCCCTTATGGTGGGCCCTGATTGCGACCATCCCCATTGCCTACGCCAGCTGGTGGATCGCCTACAGGAGCGATTGGTTTTGAAAAGCAGCTTCTAGCTATTAGCTCTTAGCCTTTAGCTCATACAATTCGGGGTTACGCTAAAAGCTAAGAGCTAACAGCTAAGAGCTTCCTCTCAGTACAGCCCCGGCTCTCCCGGCGGCCTCGTCTTCCAGCGCCGATGTACCCACAACCACTGGTCGGGATAGCGGCGCACGTAATCCTCGGTAATTTTCGTAAATATCTGGGTATTGGTGACGATATCTTTTTCGTCGTCACCGGTGCGCACCAGGCTGACGGCGGGATCGAACCGCAAGCGGTATTTCCGCAGGACGGGATCCCAGATGGTGAAGCCGGGGACCACGGCGGCATCGGTGCGCAAGGCGATCCGGGCCAATCCGCTGGCCGTGCATGCCGGAATGCCGAAGAAATTTACGAACACTCCCTGCGGCGGAGTCATGTTGGTGTCCATGAGAATTCCGACCACCTCGCCCGCCTTCATCGCCTCCAAGAGCCCGCGCACGAAATTATCTTTGCTGACCGTGGTGTTGCCGTGCATCGAGCGGTAGCGCTGGATCAGGCGGTCGAGATAGACGTTGTCCAGGTTCCGCACCACCACGTGCATGGGGTGGCCATGCAGCGAATGGACAAATGCGGAGAGCTCCCAGCCGCCAAAATGAGCGGTAAGAAAGAGCACTCCCTTGCCCCGGGCGAAGGCCCGCTCGTAGTTCTCGAAGCCGTCGTAAACCACCACCCGGCTGACGTTTTCTTTGGTATAGCGGGGAAACTGGCAGACCTCGGCCAACTGGCGGCCGAGCGAGGTAAATTCGCCGCGCAGGATGCGGGCATGCTCCCGGCGGCTCTTCTCCGGCAGGGCCATCGCGAGATTGCGCATACCCACCCGCCGCAGGCGGCCATGCAGCAGGTAAACCAGCCAGGCAAAAGTAATCGCCTTCGCCCGCGACAGCGGACGAGGCAACAGACTCAGAATCTTGATAAAAGGCCACGCGAGCGCGTACTCGAGTCGCTGACGCATTTAGGGGAGAAACTGGTGACGGTAGCAAGGCGGAAAGTGGGATGTCAATGTAGGCGCGAGCGCCCTCGCTCGTGCGGGCAGCTTTCGGGACGCTGCCGCACGAGCGCGGGCGCTCGCGCCCACATTAGAAACTTACTTACCGGCTGCCGACTTCGCCCACTTGGCGAGCGTATTCAGAAACGGATACGCGTTGGGAGGAGCATCGATGGTTCCCGTCAGCGATGTCTTGAAGGGCACCATGCGGCCGTAGAACTGGCGGGTGGCGTCCTTGTCCTGGTCGATGGCGGCGCCGCTCAATTCCAGTCCGGCGAACAAGCCCCGGGCCCGGGAATAGCTGAGCACCTGCGCCTTCAGTTTCCAGTCGGTGTCGGCAGCGGCATGACGGCCCACCGGCCCGGCGGCCACGCTGGCGTCGGCTCCCAGTTTGAACTGGCTGCTCAGCAGGTTTTTCATGCCATTGTCGTTCATGATGAGCATGACCAAATCCACTGCCTGGGCGCCAATCTGCAGACCGAAACTGCCGCCTTTGATGGTGAAGAACGCCGGCGCGCTCCAGCCTTTCGGGGTGCGGCAACTGGCGACGCCGCGTCCGAAGCGGGCGCCAACGATGAAGCCGCCCTTAATCATGGTGGGCACGACGGCCACGCATTGGGCCGATCCCAGCACTTCTTCCGGAATGCCCTGGTCGGGCGCGGATTCGATCTCGTCCAGCACCGTGCTGGCCGCCTTGATGCGGTCTTCCGCCTTGTTCTGGTCGTCGTCATCATCTTTGGCAAACATGGAAACCGTGAGACAAGCCACTACACACAGAAGCAACAGTTTTTTCATTTCTTCCTTACTTTCCGCAGCTTGATAGAGATTGTTTGGAAATCAATATATTGATTCTAACGGATTTCACGAAGTAAAGCGGTGGTGGCACAGTTGAATTCCCGCCGTCCTCTGACGGAGTCATCCTGAGCTTGCGAAGGATCCGGCGCGTGCCGAATGTGCGCCCTCGCGGGCGAGCGGGCACTGCGCGCAAGATCCTTCAGGACTAAAGTCCTTCAGGATGACGCCGGTGATGACGCCGAGCGTAGTGGATTTGGTCCGAGCTGAGCCAGCGGCAAGGTGCGGGGCTACGGCTAGGCAAGATGTAACTGGGCCAAAAAAATCGGGGCTAGTAGCGGTGACCCTAAATCTCCGCTTCCAACCCCGTCTCCCAGGTTCTGTGGTAGGTAGAGCGAGTATGCGGTGGGCCGGTTAAAGCGGCAAGATTACCCAGGGCATTGTCCTAAAGTAACCTCGAGCCGACAGGCAAGAAAAGCCGTGAATTTGGATTGGGTGATGCAACGAGCATTTTCGGATCGAAGAATTGCCGGATTGACGAATTGACCGAATTGATCTTTAAATTCGGCAATTCGCAAATCCGTAAATTCGTAAAATTGCCTTACTTCGCCGTGACCAGCGAATGCGTGATGGCGTGCACCGAAAGCGCGATCCGGTTCTGCACTCCCACCTTGCGCATCAACTTGGCCACGTGGGCCTTGACCGTGCGTTCCTCGATCCCCAGAGCAGACCCGATTTCCTTGTTGGAGCGGCCCGCGACCAGCATCTCCAGCACTTCCTTCTCGCGATCGGTGAAAGTCACGCGGCCGGCGGGAAAGATGCGGCCCGGAGCTGAACTTACGCGCTCGATAAACAGGGAAAGCACCCGGCGGGGCGCCCATACCGATCCCTGGTTCACGATGCGGATGGCCTGCACAAACTCGGTTGGCGATGCGGCTTCGTCCACATAGCCCTTGGCCCCGGAAGCGATGGCCTTCAAAATGGTTTCCTCGTCCATGCCCGAACCTGTCACAATAATGCGCAGGTCAGGACGGCTGGCTTTCAGGCTGGCCATCAGGTCGAACAGGTTCTGCCCGTTGCGGTTCCCCAGCAACACCAGATCGATATTGGGCAGGCTGCCGATGTCGGGCAGAGAGGCCGCGATCAGTTCGAAGTCCGTCTCCGAGTCAAACAGGGCGCGAAATCCAACAAAACGCAGTGGATCGCTCTCCACCACAGCAAGACGGATAGCCGGTTTTTTTGCCGGTGAAGCCTTCATGGCGGTTGCAGCCTTCATAGGGTTTCCTGTTTGATAGGGTTGCCTGCTTTATTCAGAAGCTGGGCTAAGCATAACTACATTTGCCGGCGATGAGAACATTCGTCTATCTGATTACGATTACGCCGGTAACGTGGTAAACATCTAAAAAGAGACAGGTAACCACTCATGGAACATCGAGCTAGACGGGTGACAACGAGGTATTCAGTGGACCGCGGCGATGGTGCTGGCGCTCTGCCTGGCAGCCGCCGCCCAAACCCCCTACCAGCCCAAGTTCAAGGGCGATCCCGCAAAGTCGGATTCGGAGGCCGCGGCCCTCGGCTACATGCGCACCGTCATACGTGCCCAGAAGATCTATCA
Organism: Terriglobia bacterium; assembly: GCA_963734455.1. Lineage (GTDB taxonomy): Bacteria > Acidobacteriota > Terriglobia > Terriglobales > Acidobacteriaceae > JAIQFF01. The sequence continues at coordinate 285,693 of CAVTHC010000003.1, read as the reverse complement.
GAAGAAGAACAACAAGTTTGCCGCTTCGCTGGCCGACCTGGTGCATACCGGATCGTTCACCAAGCGCATGGTCAATCCGGATCGAGGCGACTATTCGGTAGGCTTCCGCCCGCAACAAGGACGGCTACGAGCTCACTCTGACGCCCAAGCAACTGGACGCCGAGCACCGCTCGTTCTATGCCGACGAAGACGGCCAAGATCCACGCCGACGACCAGGGCGCGGCGAACGAGAAATCGCCGGTGGTGAAGTGAGATTGCAGATTTCAGATTTTAGATTGCAGATTTCAGAGTGCAGACTTGAGATCCGCGAGCGCGAAGTTGGCTGCCGGAGAGCGGGAAATCTTCAATCTCAAATCTGAAATCTGAAATTCCCGCTGGCTAGCCGCCCGTAATTTCCGCCGCCTTGCCGTCCCGAAATGTAATGGTCACCGGCTTGCCGCCGTTGGGATAGTGCACCGTCTTCACCGCAGGATCGCTCGAGCGGTCTCGGGCACCCCCATCCCAATCGCAAAGTACGCCTGAAATTCATTCATCCCCGGCTTGATTTCGTGTTTGTCGATTGACTCCCAAACATCCGCCGGCCAGTGCTTGTAGAGCTCGCGCGGGTCCTGGACGAAAAACATTTCGTCGGAGTAGATGGTATAGCTGTCGCCGGTCTTTGACCCGATCGGGACAGCGTAAGCCTTTCCCTCCTGCTCGAACACCGCCATCACCTGCTCCAGATGGGCGGAGTGAGGCGTGGTGTCGGTGACCACGTCCTCGATCTCCAATTTCTGGATGGGCAGCAGCAGGCCCGCCTCGTGGGAAAAGTCGGCGTGGTGGCGCGCGCGATCATACGGATAATACGTAAAGCGATAGCCTTCCCTGACCCACACCGGCTGCTGGGTCAGTTGTTTCGCCGACTTCAAATCATAGGGATAAAGCTTTCTTGGGAACGACGTAGTAGTCAGGATTCAGCGGCGGAGGCGGCTTGGCGGATGGTCATTGTTCGGCTCGCTCGTTATGCCGCTCGTACACCACATATCCGGCGCGCAGCGCCGCGACCGCGATCGCGATCACCAGCACCAACTGGATCTTGTGCTTCGCTTCAGAGGTCATGGGCTATACCTGACACCGCCAGCAGTGGCCCGTGTAAACTATCAATACGAACACTCCACTCGCCCAGGGAGTGCCCGATCTGAGGAGGACCCCATGGCTACTCTCACCGAGGACGAAGTTCTAAGCGCGTTGAAGCAGTGCTACGATCCGGAAATCCCGGTCAACATCGTGGACCTGGGACTGATTTACGGCGTCCGTTTTGATCCTGCGCCCGAGGAGAAACAGGACGTGACCGTGGAAATGACCCTGACCGCCCAGGGCTGCCCCTCGCACGTGCAAATCGGAGAACAGGTCAAGGCCCGAGTGGAACAAATGCCCGGCGTGCGCAACGCCACGGTAAACGTAGTCTGGACTCCGCCCTGGACCCCGGAGCGCCTCAGCCCCGATGCCCGCAAAACTCTAGGTATCGAGTAGCGCCGGCCTCCCGCCGACTGTCCCGAGGGCGTCCCGCCCTCGGTTTCTCACCTGCGACGTCAACTCCTCAGCAGCGACTCGTACCAGGTGCCGCGACTCTCCGCGGCCTCCGCCAAACGGTCCCCCACCCGGGTCGCGACCTCAAGAAAATTGTTGCCACGCTCGATAAAATCGGGCAGACTCTGGCGCACTTCAGCAAATTTTTCCGGATACTCCGACGCCAGCGTGGCCAACCCGAGACCAGCCAGAATGACGCCCGCGGTCCACTTCTTCTTCAGAAACATCGCCGTGCCTACGCCCGCCGCACCACTCACCAGCGCCACTTTCCAGTTTTCCATTCCGCCCTCCGCTTGAAAGAAATTGTACCCGAGGCCCAACCCCGATACCCTATACTGCCCAACTTAACACGGAGGATTTGATGCTCAAAGCAGGCAGACTATTGCTCCCTGCGCTGGCTTTTTCATTTCTGATCGCGGCCGCCACGGCCCAGACTGAACCTCGCGCCCGTGACTTGGGCGTTCCCTTCGACGGCACCCCTGGCCCGCTTAACGCCATCACCGATGTGAAAGGCGTGGAGGTCGGCCAGACCACGCTGATTTCCGGCAGCGGCCCCTTGAAGGTCGGCGTCGGTCCGGTGCGAACCGGTGTGACCGCCATTCTTCCCCGCGGCCACAATTTTAAGGATTCGGTCTTCGCCGGCTGGTTCACCCTCAACGGCAACGGCGAAATGACCGGGACCACATGGGTGGAAGATTCGGGCTTCCTCGATGGCCCGGTGATGATCACCAACACGCACAGCGTGGGCGTGGTGCGCGACGCGGTGATTGCCTGGCGCGTGCAACATGCTCCCCCGGACGATGAAGGCTACTGGTGGTCGCTGCCGGTGGTGGCCGAGACCTGGGATGGCGACTTGAACGACGTCAACGGATTTCACGTCAAGCCGGAGCACGTCTTCCACGCCCTCGACACCGCGAAAGGCGGCCCGGTCGAAGAAGGCAGCGTAGGCGGCGGCACCGGCATGATCTGCAACGAATTCAAGGGCGGAATCGGGACGTCCTCGCGGGTGCTCGACGCCAAGTACGGCGGCTACACCGTCGGCGTGCTGGTGCAATGCAATTACGGCCTGCGCAGCCAACTGCGCATCGCCGGAGTGCCGGTGGGACGCGAGATCGGCGAGCACACCGTCCGCGAAGAAGAATTGGGATCGATCATCGTAGTCGGTCGCTACCGACGCGCCCGTTGATTCCGACCCAATTGAAGCGGGTGGCGCGCCACGTATCCGCTGGGACTGGGCAGGGATGGAAGCTTCGCCTCCGACGGCTCGGGAGACATTTTCATCGCCTTCTCGACCGCCAACCCCGGCGCCGCCGGATCGAAAGGTGTGCGCTCAGCTCACCATGCTCCCCAACCAGCGCCTGAATCCTATTTTTCTGGCCACCGTACAAGCCACGGAAGAAGCCATCGTCAATGCCATGGTGGCGGCCAAGACGATGAAGGGGATTAACGACTTCGAGGTCATCGGCCTCCCTCACGACCGCTTGCGCGAGGTGCTGAAGAAGTACAACCGGCTAGTGAAGTAGATGTTGTGATGTGTGGGATGTGGGGTGTGGGGCGGGCGCCCTCGCCCGCCGCCTTTGAAGTTGAAGTTGGGATGAGCCGAGCGGATGTAGCTTGGATAGACCAATGAATTTGCCACTCACAACCTCAAATCAAAAGCGGCGGGCGAGGGCGCCCGCCCCACACTCACACATCAGACGAGCTTAGTAAATCGTGTAGCCCGGGGCTGGGGTCCGCAGGTCGGGCTTCGATGCCATCAGCAGCAACGCTCCCATCTTCTTGAACGCGCGCAGATCATCGAGGCTGTGGAAGGATTTCGTCTGATAGTCATCCGGCGTGGGCGTGTCGTCCGGGATGCGCCGGGCTTCGACTTTTTCGAAAGCATGCTTTTGCAGGAGCTCGACATACTCTGCTTCCGACCGCACGTGCACCGGCACTTTCAGCTTGTCCACCCACTGCAGCGAGTACGGATTATCCCGGTACAGATTGATCAGGATGAACAAGCGCCCGTGCGGCGCCATGACGCGAAAAAGTTCGGACAGCGCCCGGTCCTGGTCGGCATAGTAATAAAACGATTCGACCGACAGCACTTTGTCGAAAAAGTTTTCCTCCCACGGAATCTGCTGCGCCGATCCCCACACGTACAGAATATTTTCGAAGTCTTTGGAAGCGGCGCGGGCCTCCCGGACCATTTCGTCGGAAACGTCGAGACCCACCACCTGGCCAAATCCCTCCGGCCCATCGCCCACCAGGCGCGAGAGCAGCCGGCTCGCCCAACCTGATCCGCAGCCGAGATCGAGCACGCGCTCGCCCGGGCGCAGATCCATCAGCCGCAAAGTCTTCTCCGTGATGTCGAGATGATGGTTCCGCATCTTCTCGCCTTCACCGGCCTCCGCCCAGCGGTTGAATTCCAGCTGCAGCTTCTCATCCGGAGTGGGAGGTTTGTCGGACAAATCGCTCTCCTTGGCAGTGTCTGGTTTCTAGTTTCCGGTTTCAAAAACCAAGAGAACTGGAAACCGGAAACTAGAAACTGGAAACTGAATAATATGCTACATTTGCCATCCTCATGACGCCAACCCCGCAGCCGGAGCCTGACCCGGAGCCACTTTACTGTCCACGGTGCAGCCAGGAAGTCACCGATCCTCTGACTTGCGGCGACTGCTCCGCGGTCATCTGCCGGCGCTGCGGAACGCCGCTCGAATCTCCCGACGAACTGGGGATGGGATAAATGATGGAACCCTCAACCGCCCCTGCCTCGGCCGCCGTCTAAATCCGCGGAAGCCCAACCCACGCTGGTTCGCGGCCTTTCGTTGCTGGACTCGGTTCTGCTGCTGGCGGGCGGCATCATCGGCTCCTCGATTTTCCTGACCGCCAAAGACATTGCCGGCCCGCTGCCGCATCCTCTGCTGTTTCTGCTGGTCTGGGTGCTGGGTGGCGTGATCTCGCTGTGCGCCTGCGTCGCCTTTGCTGAACTGGGCTCGATGTTTCCCGACTCCGGCGGACAATACGTTTACCTGCGCGAAGCCTACGGCGACCTGCCGGCCTTTCTCTACGGCTGGATGTTGTTCAGCGTTGCCAATGGCGGCACCATCGCGGCGCTCTCGGTGGCATCGGCGGCATATCTCGGCGGTATCGTTCCCGTGATTTCGCAGGAGCACGTGGTTTTCTCGGCCGCCGGAATCGTTCTCACTCGCGCCCACGTGGTCGCGCTGATTTCGATCGTCGCCGTGACCTGGATCAACGTGGTCGGACTGCGCTGGGGCACGATACTGCAGAACCTGGCCACCTGGGCCAAGTTCGCGGCCATGGCGGCGTTTGTGGTTCTGGGATTCGCCATCGGCAAAGGCGACTGGCATCACTTTGCGGCTCCTGGACAGAGCCTGACCCTGGGATTGAGCCCGGACAACTGATTTCGGCGTTCGGCGTGGCCTTGATCGCGGTGTTTTGGGCCTATGACGGCTGGGTCTACATCACCTGGGTCGCGGGCGAAGTCAAAGAACCGCGCCGCAATGTGCCGCTGGCCATGGTGCTGGGAGTGATCGTGGTCGGCGTCATCTACATCGCCATGAACATGACCTACGTCTACGCCCTGCCGCTGAGTGAGATCGCAAAACACGAAACCATCGCGCACGCGGCGGCCAGCGTTCTTTTCTCGCCCGCGGCGGCGCTCTGGCTGTCGGCGTTGATTGCCGTTTCCTGCTTCGGCGCCATGGCCAGTTGCACCATGAGCGGCGCTCGCGTTTATTACGCCATGGCCCGGGACGGCGCCTTCTTCCAGAAAATGGCGGAGGTCCATCCCAAGTGGCGGACACCCGCATTCAGCCTGATCGGGCAAGGCATCTGGGGCGCGATCCTGACCGTGAGCGGCCGCTACGACCAGCTTTACACCTACGTGATGTTCGGCATGGTGCTCTCCTACACGCTGACCGTGATTGGCCTGTTTGTCCTGCGCTGGAAGCGGCCGGACATGCCGCGTCCTTACCGCTGCGCGGGATATCCCTGGCTGCCTGGAATCTATGTGCTGATCGGGGCCGCCTGGACGTTGAACACGATTTTCACCCGACCCACCGAAGCCTTCTGGGGCACCGCGATTGTCCTGGTCGGCGTGCCAGGATATCTGTACTGGAAACGGAGCAGCCGGAAGGCAGCGGCGTAGAGTCGGCCTCTGTGTCCTCCGTGTCCTCAGTGGTTCGATAGGTATTCTCATTCCATCAATGATCTGATGCCCACTCCCGTCGCTGAAGCCGAGAGTTCCAACCAGCCCAAGCCCGTCATGGGCTTCCGCGATCTCGTCCTGTTCTACGTGGTCACCGGCGTCAGCCTGCGCTGGATCGCCACTGCGGCGGCGGCCGGTCCCAGTTCCATCATCATCTGGATCGGCGCGTTTCTGCGCCTTCTATACGCCGCTCGCGCTCTCGGTGATCGAACTATCTTCCCGCTATCCCGAAGAAGGCGGCATTTACGTCTGGGCGAAGCGCGCTTTCGGTGATTTTGCCGGCTTCAACACTGCCTGGACATATTGGGTCTGCAACCTGCCCTACTTCCCTGCCGTGCTTTACTTCGCCGCCAGCAACGCGCTCTACATTCGCCACGACTGGGCGCGCTTCTCGAACAATACGACTTACTACATCGTGTTCTCCCTGGTCGCGCTCACGCTGGCCACGCTGCTGAACATCGTCGGGCTCAACGTGGGCACCTGGCTGCACAACCTGGGCGCGCTCGCCATGTGGATTCCAGTCGGCATCGTAGTGGCGATGGGCGCGGTGGCCTGGCATCGCTACGGAGCGGCAACTTCGTTCACGATGCATTCCATGACGCCCGGTTTCCAGATCAAGGACATGATCTTCTGGTCGGTGCTGATCTTCGCCTTCGCCGGATGCGAGACCGCTTCGATCATGGGCGGAGAAATCAAGAACGCCCGCCGCGCCATTCCACGCGCGCTGTTGATCGCCGGAGTGACCGTGACGTTCTGCTACATCGTGGGCACGATCAGCGTGCTGGTGGCGTTGCCGGCGTCGGAAGTCGGCAACCTGCAGGGACTGATGCAGGCCATTTCGAAGACCGCGGAGCGCGTCGGCTTCGAGGGCATCATTCCATTCGCCGCGCTGCTCATCATGCTGAGCAACGTGGGCGCAGCCGGCGCGTACCTGGCGGCGGGCGCCCGCTTGCCGTTCGTGGCCGGAATTGACCGCTTTCTACCCCCCGTTTTCGGAGCGCTTCATCCCCGCTGGAAGACGCCCTGGGTCGGCCTGCTTACCCAGTTCGTATTCGGCGCCCTGTTCATCTTTCTGGGACAAGCGGGCACCAGCATCAAAGGCGCCTACGACGTGCTGGTCAGCATGGGCGTGATCACGTACTTCATTCCATTCCTGTATCTATTTGCGGCCATGTTCAAGCTGCAGAAAGAACCCGCCGGGCCGGACGTCATCCGCGTCCCCGGCGGCAAGCCGGTGGCGAGATTGGTCGCGATCGTGGGCTTTGCAACCACGACCTTTACCATCGGACTGTCGCTGATCCCGCAGCCGGACGAACCCAACAAGCTGCTGGCGGTAATCAAGATCGTGGGATTATCGGGACTGCTCGTGCTGATCGGCGCCTGGATTTACTGGGCCGGGAAAAAAAGGGCGGACAACCGGGTAACGGCGTTAGTCACCACGGAGGCACAGAGACACAGAGAAAGACAGAATGAAGGTTCTCTCCGTCGACTCTGTGCCTCCGTGGTAAAGAGTCCGGAACAGGCAAGGCTACACCGGCGTCGCCGTCTTTCTCTCCGGATTGAAGAACGGCATCTTCACAATCTTCGCCGTCACCTGCTGGCGCATGGCTTCGATGGTGATTTCCATCTGCAGCTTGGTGCCGATTTGCGAGTGGGCCGTGTCCACGCTGGCCAGCGCGATCATCTTCTTCAACACCGGCGACCAGGTGGTAGTGGTAGCTTTGCCGACCTGTTTCTCCCCCAGATACAAGCGGCACGGCCACGCGCGAAGCCTGGCTGGGCGCTGCCGGCGTGAGTCCGAATTCCTCGTAGCGCGCTTCCACTTCGGGCCAATCGATTTCGAGGCCGACGAACTGCCGTGGCACGCCCTCTTTTTGCTGCCTGGCCAGAGCGGCTTTTCCAATGAAGTTCTCTTTCTCGAGGTGAACCATCTTTCCGAATCCCAGTTCGTAGGGAGAATACTTCTGCGACTCGATCAGCGCTTTCTTGGCGCTGGTGTAATCCACTTCGATCAGCAGCAATCCGGCTTCGACGCGGGCCACGTCCAGCGCCAGCATTCCCGCGGCGTGGATATCGAACTGCTTGCCTTTCTCCATCACCGCATCCCAGACCTTGACCGCGTCGTTCCACGGAACCCAGATTTCGTAACCGAGATCGCCGGTGTATCCGGTGCGCGAAATATCCACGAAAACGTTGCCGATTTTGCCCCGCGTCATGCGGAAATATTTGAGGTTGGCGATGTCCGCTTCCGCAATCGCCTTGAGCAGCTTGCCTGAAGTCGGTCCCTGCAACGCCAGCGCGGCAACTTGTTCGGAAATATCTTCGACCTGAACGTCCATGTTCAAACCGTTTTGCCGGAACCAGCGCAGGCTGGGATCGGCGGCGGTCCAGCGATACTTATTGTCTTCGAGGCGGGTGATGGTGCCGTCGTCAATGACTTTGCCCTGCTCGTCGCACCAGCAGCAATAAATGACCTGCCCCACTCTCACCTTGGTGATATCGCGCGTGATGATGCGATTGACCAGCTTGGTGGCATCCTTGCCCGTGATCAGATACTTGTAGAGCGGCGAAATATCGATGAGCGCAGCCGCGTTGCGGATGGCGTTGTACTCGTGCTCGTGATGCACTTCGTACACGCTGACGGCGTAGTATCCCGACCACTCGCGGTAATTCAGGCTTTGGCAAAGTGGAAAAGTTCTCTCGTGAAATGCGGTTCCGACCGGCAAAGGGAAGCTCCTTCGAATCTCCGTGTCCTCGTGTCCTCCGTGGTTAAACATCGTTAGCCACAAGGACACGAGGACACGGAGGAAACCTGCTCGTGCTGGATTATATGCAGTCTTGATCGTTACCGGCAATTGCTGAAAGGTTTGCGCCTGACTCCCAGTCATGCGGGACAAATTGTCGAGACCAGGATTACCGGATACAATCAACTCGTCGGCAACGATCATGCGTTCCTCTTCCAACGCGATGCTGAGCTGGGCCGTCCTCAAAAGCGGGCTCTGACCTCCTGCCACTAGTTTTCCATCGATCCGTCAGCTTCCCGAACATTCCTGATAGAATTCCCGCGACTTCGGTACAGCGCCCGGCGCTAAAGGTTCAAATGGCTTCCAACGGCAATACGAAATACGACGCAATCATTATCGGTGGAGGCCACAACGGCCTCACCACCGCCGCCTACCTGGCGCGCGCCGGGAAGAAAGTTCTCGTGCTGGAGCGTCGACACGTGCTCGGGGGCGCGGCCGTCACGGAAGAAGTCTTTCCCGGCTTCAAATTCTCGGTTTGCTCATACGTAGTCTCGCTGCTGCGTCCGGAAATCATTCGCGATCTCGACCTGCCCCGCCATGGCCTGGAAATCCTGCCGCTCGACGGCACCTTCACGCCCATGCCGAGCGGCGACTATCTGTGGCGGGTGAACGATCACGGCAAAACGCACCGCGAGATTGCGCGGCACTCGAAAGTTGACGCCGAAGCCTACGACGAATTCGGCAAGGCGATGCAGGCCATGTGCCGCTTCGTAAAGCCGATCCTGAGCATGGTTCCGCCCGATCCGGCAACGCTCAATCCCAAGGAACTGATGAAGCTGCTGTTCATCGGCCGCCGCTTTCAGGGCATGACCAGCGAGGACAAGTACAACCAGGTGCAGTTGATGACCATGAGCGCCATCGACTTCCTGGACCAGTGGTTTGAAACCGATGTGCTCAAGGCGACGATGTCAGCGTCGGGAATTATCGGAACTTTCCTCGGAGTGCGTTCGCCGGGAACGGCTTACGTTCTGCTGCATCACTACATGGGAGAGATTGACGGAGCCTTCCGCTCCTGGGGATTTGCCCGCGGCGGCACCGGCGCGATTTCGAATGCCATCGCCGACGCAGCCCGCGAAGCCGGGCGCTGAGATCCGCACCAAGGCCGCCATCGCGCAGATCATCGTGAAGAACGGCAAAGCCAAGGGCGTGGTGCTTGCCGACGGCGACGAAATTTATGCCGACATCATCTCGTCGAGTGTCGATCCCCGGCTGACGTTCACGAAATTTCTTGAGGCAGGCACGCTGCCGGCGGAATTTCTGGAAGACGTGAACCGCTACAAGTATCGCGGGTCTTCCGGCAAAGTCAACCTGGCGCTCGACGCGCTCCCGAACTTCAAAGCCATCCCCGGCCCGGGCGCGCATCTGCGCGGAGCCATCTCGATTTCTCCCAGCGTCGAATACATGGAACGCGCTTACGACGACGCCAAGTACGGCAACTTCTCCCGCCGTCCTTACATTGACATGGTCATTCCCACGCTGACCGATCCTTCGGTGGCGCCGCCGGGCAAGCACATCATGTCCTGCTTCGTGCAGTACGCGCCGTACAAGCTGCGGCCGGGCCTTAACTGGGACGATCAGAAAGAAGCTTTCGGCGACAACGTGATCAACACCATCGCCGAGTACGCGCCCAATATTAAAGACATCATTCTGCACCGCCAGGTGGTGACGCCGCTCGATCTCGAACGCGAGTTCGGACTGAGCGAAGGCAATATTTTCCAGGGTGAACTTTCGCTCGAGCAGCTCTTCTTTCTGCGGCCGGTGCCCGGCTGGGCGCAATTCCGCACTCCGATCAAGAACCTGTACATGTGCGGATCCGCCACGCATCCCGGCGGCGGCATCATGGGCGGCCCCGGACGGCTGGCGGCCCTCGAAATCCTGAAAGACTTCAAGGGGGCAGCCTAGGTGCCCGCAACCAACAACCGCGACGTCGTGATCATCGGTGGCGGCCACAACGGGCTGGTCACCGCCTTCTACCTGGCCAAGGCGGGATACAAGCCGCTGGTGCTGGAGCGCCGCGCCCAACCCGGCGGCGCCGCCATCACCGAAGAATTTCATCCCGGCTTCCGCTGCTCCACGCTGGCCCATTCGGCCGGACCGCTTGCGTCCCGATATCGTCCGCGACATGCAGTTGGAAAAGCACGGCCTGAACATGATTTCGACCGAGGTCGCGGTCACTTCGCTGGCTCCCGACGGCCGGGCGCTGGTGCTTTACAAGGACACGGAAAGGGCAGCCCAGGAGATCGCAAAGTTATCCCAGAAGGACGCCACCCGGTATCCCCAGTTCCAATCGTCCCTGGCCAAGATGGGCCGGGTCATCGGCAAAGCGCTCACTCTGGTTCCGCCCGACATTGACAACCCGAATAAAGCCGACCTATGGGGCATGCTCAATACCGGACGCGCCCTGCGCAAACTGGGCAAGCGCGACATGTACCGCCTGCTGCGCTGGGGACCCATGGCGGTCGCCGACCTGGTGGCGGAATATTTCGAGACCGAACTGCTGCGCGCTACTATCGCCGCGCGCGGGATCTTCGGCACTTTTCTCGGACCATGGTCCGCCGGCAGCAGCCTGGTTCTACTGATACGCGCCGCGGGCGACGAACAGGCCGCGGGCACTTCGTGGTTCGCTACGGGCGGTATGGGCGCAGTCACCCAGGCCATGGCGTCGGCCGCGCAGCAAGCGGGGGCCGAAATACGAAGCGGCGCCGAAGTCATTGAAGTTCGCGTCAAAGACGGCGTCGCGAGCGGCGTGGTGCTGTCGAGTGGAGAAGAGATTGCCGCCAAAGCCGTGATCTCGAATGCCGACCCCAAACGCACTTTGCTGAAACTTGTCGACCCGGCGCAGCTCTCGCCCGATTTCGTGATGAAGCTGCAGCACTATCGCATGCCGGGCACCGTCGCCAAGGTCAACCTGGCGCTCGCCGGACTTCCCAAGTTCACCTCGCTCGAAGGCGAGAATCATGATCGCGCTGTGAGCAGCCGCATTCACATCGGCCCGGAAATCGATTATCTCGAGCGCGCCTTCGACGAATCGAAGTACGGCAATTTTTCCAAACAGCCTTACCTCGAAGTCGCCATTCCGTCGCTCACCGATCCCAGCCTCGCGCCCGAGGGCAAGCACGTGATGTCGATCTACATGCAGTACGCGCCCTTCAAGCTCAAAGGCAGCGACTGGGAAAAGCAGCGCGTGCCGCTCGGCGATACGGTGGTCAAGACACTGGCGCAATACGCGCCCAACCTGCCGGAGCTGATCCTGAGCCACCAGATCATCACTCCCCAGGACCTGGAAGAAACCTATGGCCTGACGGGCGGACACATCTTCCACGGAGAACTCTCACTGGACCAGTTCTTCACCATGCGTCCGCTGCTGGACTGGGCTCGCTATCGCACTCCCATCCAGAACCTCTACCTGTGTGGTTCCGGCACCCATCCGGGCGCAGGTTTGACCGGCGGCTCGGGCGCCAATGCAGCCCGTGAAATCCTGAAAGACCTAAAAAAGTAGCTCTGTCATCCTGAGCGCAGCATGATCGCTCGCTTGCGAGTGATCACGCGGAGTGGAAGGACCCTTATGAGCACAACAGGCCGCGTGGGGACAGCCGCCATCGGCTGTCCAGGCGAGCAAGGCTCGCCAGTCTGGTCTGTAACATTTCGAAAAGTTCGCCGGTTGTCTTTGAGCTTGAGAAAACCCTGCGGAGCTCCGCTCCGCCGGACAGCCGGGGGCGGCTGTCCCCACGTGGCCGGTGGTGCTTATAGGGGTCCTTCGACTGCGCGGCTGTTTCGCTGCGCGAACCAGCCACTCCGCTCAGGATGACACGGGGTCTTCCCCCCGCCATTGTGACTTTAGTGCCATCCCTTCGGGAAAACGATTGTGCGGGAAGCCTGCATTAGGTTTTACTAATTCAAACCTGTGTTCACAGCATTCCGCAGGCTCAGATCAGCGGGAGTGAAAGTGTGGTAGAGGATCCGAAATGGGAGTTGGCCATCCTGGCCACGGTGCAGGGCTTCTATGAGAAGCTGCTGCAGGATTCCATTGGAGGCGAAGTCCCGGTTCCGGCCGGCCTGGAGGCCATCTCCCTGCAGGAGGGCGACGGCGAGGTACATGCCACGCTCGACCGCATGCGCCGCTGGTTGCGCCTGCTCGACCACGCCATTACGCCGGCCATGCTGCGGCGCGCGTTTACCAGCGAGACCGATCCTGAAATCGCCGAAGCCGTCCTCCGTTATTTCACCCGCAAGAAAGATACCAGCGACGTAAACCGCGATAAGACCGATCTGGTGGCTACATTTCTTTACCGCCACCCCCGCGTGCCGGGCCAATGGGAGCGCCGCGGCTTTGGGCTCGACGGTTCGCTTCCGCTTTCGCCCTTCGAGATCGCCCTGATCGAAATTCTGGCCGACTCAGACGTGCCCTCGCTTTCCGAGGAACACGTGCAACTGTTGCGGCGTTTCGATCCGCTGCAGGAGGAAGCCCAGAACTGCCGCGACTTGAACTCCCTGCTCGACTCGGAGATCATCACCAAAGTCCGCGAGCTCAAACAGGCGCTGGATGCGTCTTTCTATCATCCCGGAGTGCTGGCCACCATCGCTCCCTACAATGCGGCTTTCGGCAAGAAGTTCGATGAATTCTTTCATGCCGCCGCCGCCGAGATCAGGGAGTTCGCCGCGGCCCTGCAGGAGCAGGGAGGCAGCATTCTGGGCAACGTGGAAGGCGTGGACGTCACCGTCGAACACGTGGCTGCTCTGGAAGACGGCGAATTGCTGAAAATCGACTACAGTACCGCCCTGGATAAATTTCGCCGGGTGTCCAAGCTGAAGCAGTCTCTGGAGCGGCGTCCGCCGATTCGCCGGATGTCATACTTCGCCTCCGTCCCAACTCCCGCAGCCGCCAGAAAAGCGCGGCCGGCGGTCGCTCAAATGCCTCCCGCGCGTCCGCAGAGGCCCGCGGTCGACGTGCAGGCCATGCGCTCGGCGGTCACGCCGCAACAGATGTCCACGGAAGAAACCAAGATCCGGCAGGTGGAAGAATCCATACGGATATTCGTGCGCGTGGCCGACCCGAAATTCCGCCAGGTGGTGCCCATGCGGTTCTTTAATCTCACGCTGACCACGGCGGAAGCGGACGCATGCAGCGCGGATTATCTCGAGGAAAAGAGTCCGCGCGGCGCTGTGGCTCGCGTGCTCCTGCGCATCGTGGCCGTGGTGGCCCGCATGACCACGGAACTGGAAGAGCTCAAGCGGGCGGAGAATTCGCCATCGTTGTGGAAGCTGCACGCAGATTCCCTGGTGACCTTGCTGGAAGTGGCCGCAACCCTGTCCGAAAAAGCCTTCCGGGTGAGCGCGGAAGCCGCCAATCCGGGCCAGGGCGCGGCCGGAGAAAATATCAAAGTTTCACTGCAAAGGCTCAACCAGCGCTGCACGTTAATCGCCGATACGCTGGCCCCAACCGGACGGCAAGCGCAGAGGGTTTGAGAATTCCTCGGGCATCCCAATCGCGCTGATGTTGACGCTCGGCGGGAGAAATCCGCCGCCTGAAGAAGCGTTGGCTGTCCCAGAATCAGTCAATGCCTGCCTACGGTTCCGACTTGCCATCCGCGCGCTGACTCAGGCACCTTATAGGCTCGCCATTTCGAGGGGCGGCCGCAATGAGCACTGCCGACGACAAGTTTTTCCGCGCCAAAATCACCCAGCGCACGGACTTCGCGTCCGACCTGTGGATGATCCGCGTCCAACCCGACGGCGAATTCAAGTTCGCTCCCGGCCAGTACGCCACGCTGGGCTTGCAGCGCCCGGAGAAACGCTCGGAGCGTCCTTATTCCATCGTCTCCTCCCCGTACGAGAGCGAGATCGAGTTCTTTTTCGAACTGGTCCCCCATGGCGAACTGACCCCCGACCTTTACAAACTGCAAGTCGGCGACGAGATGCTGATGCGAAAAGTTCCCAAGGGACGCTTCACGCTCGACACCAAAAGTGGACGCAGCAATCATCTGCTGATCTCGACCGTCACCGGCATCGCTCCCTTTGTCAGCTATGTTCGCACTCTTCACAAAGACTGGAAGGAGGGCAAGTTTTCCGGCGAGCAGAAATTATTTCTGCTCAACGGCGCCAGCCGCTCCTGGGAATTCGGCTACCTCGACGAACTGCGGAAATTTGCCGAGGAAGTGCCGTGGCTCAAGTACATTCCCACGGTCAGCCGCCCCTGGGATGATCAGAAATGGACCGGCGAAATTGGGCGGGTGGATGACCTGATCCGCAAATATGCTGATCTATGGGGCCTGAACGGCGCCAATTCGGTGGGCTACCTGTGCGGGCATCCCCAGATGATCGAGCATGGCAAAGGCATGCTGCAGCGCATCGGCTTCACCAGGGAAAATCTGAAAGAAGAAATTTACTGGATTCCGGGGAAAGAAAGTAAGGCGACCTAGGCCAGGATCCCGCCAGCCGCCGACTTCGCTAGGTCTCCGCCGGCGCGAAGAAAACCAGCACCATCAAATCTTCGGCAATATCGTAGAAGGCATGTGGCACTTCCGCCGCCACGAAGATCACGCTTCCCGGGCTGACGGCCCGTTCCTCTGCGCCCACTCGCACACGCGCCCGGCCGCGGACCACGTAGTACATCTCGTCTTCCTTATGCGGCTTTTGCGGATCGGTGGCGCCGGCCGCCAAGGTATAAACTCCGGCGCTCATCGCCGGAACGCGCAGAAACTCCAGGTAGGACTTCCCCGTCAGCGCCCGTCGTTGCTCCAACTCGTCAATCTGAAAGAAAACCTCTTTTTCGTTCATACCCTATCCCAATGTCATCCTGAGCGCAGCAGGTCCGTTCGCTTGCGAACGGACACGCGGAGTCGAAGGACCCCTGCCCTCTGCACACGCTTCGCTTCTCCATCCCTGACCAGTTCCGACAGCCGTTACGCTTATAGGGGTCCTTCGACTGCGCAGCGGCTTCGCGATGCGAAGCCGCCACTCCGCTCAGGATGACAGCCGCGGAAAGCATATACAGCTTCAAACCAGATTGCCAGTCGCCGGCTATCTCTGCCCTCCAGTTCCTAACGGGAACCTTTCTCTGTCATAATCTTTCTCCCATGGACCTCAAACACCGTAGTCACGGCATCACCGACGGACGCGACCAGGCCGGGGCCCGCGCCATGTTCAAGGCCGTCGGATTCACCGACAGCGACTTAAGCAAGCCGCTCATCGGTGTCGCCAACACCTGGATCGAAACCATGCCCTGCAACTTCCACCTGCGCCGGCTGTCGGCGAAGATCAAGGAAGGCATCCGCGCCGCGGGCGGCACTCCCATGGAGTTCAACACCATCGCCATCAGCGACGGCGAAACCATGGGCACCGAAGGCATGCGTGCTTCTCTGGTCAGCCGTGAGCTCATCACCGACTCGATCGAACTGGTGTGCCGCGGACAAATGTTCGATGCCGTGGTCTGCGTGGTGGGCTGCGACAAGACCATCCCCGCGGGAGCCATGGCCCTGGCGCGATTGAACATTCCCGGCCTCGTGCTCTATGGTGGCACCATCGCGCCCGGGAATTACAAGGGCAAGGACGTCACCATTCAGGATGTATTCGAAGCAGTCGGCGCTAACGCCGCCGGAAAAATGACAGATTCCGACCTGCACGAACTGGAAAACGTCGCCTGCCCGGCCGCGGGCGCCTGCGGCGGCCAGTACACCGCCAACACCATGTCCACCGTGATGGAGATGATCGGCCTGTCTCCCATGGGTTTCAACAGCGTTCCCGCCATGGACCCGCAAAAAGACCAGGTTGCCTACGACTGCGGCGCGGTCGTGATGAATCTGCTGCGCGGAGGCGTTTGTCCCAGAGACATCCTGACTCGCCCTGCCTTTGAAAACGCGATCGCGGGCGTCGCCGCCACCGGTGGCTCGACCAACGCGGTCCTGCACTTGCTCGCCATCGCGCGCGAGGCCGGCGTGCCTCTGCACATCGACGATTTTCAGAAGATCAGCGAACGCACTCCATTGCTCGCCGACCTGAAACCTTCAGGACGTTTTGTCGCGTCCGATATGCACCGCGCCGGCGGCATACGACTGCTGACGCACCGGCTGTTAGCAAGGCAAGCACCTCCATGGGGACGTGCCGACCGTAAGTGGCAAGACTCTGTCCGCCGAAGCTGGAGCCTCCGTCGAAACGCCGGGCCAGGAGGTGATTGCGCCGCTGGACAAGCCGCTGAAGAAAACCGGCGGCCTGGTCATCTTGCATGGCAATCTCGCGCCCGAGGGATGCGTGGCCAAGATCAGCGGCCACGAACGCCTGAGCCACCGCGGCCCGGCGCGCGTTTTTGATTCCGAAGAGGACGCCATGACCGCGGTCACCGAAAAACGCATCAAGCCCGGCGACGTGGTGGTAATCCGCTACGAAGGACCGAAAGGCGGCCCCGGGATGCGCGAGATGCTGAGCGTCACCGCGGCCATTGTCGGCGAAGGCCTGGGCGGATCCGTGGCTTTACTGACCGACGGACGTTTCAGCGGCGCCACCCGCGGTCTGATGGCCGGACACGTTTCTCCTGAAGCCGCGCTGGGCGGCCCGATCGCGGCCGTGCACGAAGGCGACACCATTCACTTTGACGTCAACCAGCGCGTGCTCGAGGTCGAAGTCAGCGACGCCGCGCTTGCGCCAGCGCATGGCGCAGTGGAAGCCGCCACAGCCCCGATATCCAACTGGCGTGTTTGCCAAGTACGCGGCGCTGGTGTCCACGGCATCGGAAGGCGCGATCACCCGGCCGAAGTAGCGGCCGCTGACCCGTTTGTGTGGCCGCGGGCGACTCGCCCGCGATGGCCAGACCGTCGCGGGCGAGGTCGCCCGCGGCCACGCCAATCAACTTACTTCAGTTCGTCGTTCAAAAGGTTGGCCAGCCTCACGCCTGCCAGGGCCACGCGCTCTTTGGCCAGCTTCCGCGCGGCGGCACGATAGGCCACCGTGGTGGTAAAGGGCCCGTCTCCTGCTCCGATGGGGGTCACGTAAACAGAAGTCTTCGCGTCGTCGAAGCTTTCCTTGATCCAGTCGGCGGCGACCAGATCGCTTCCCGCCGTCGCATCCGCCGCTGGTAATTTCTTGGCGTAAGACACGGCCTTGTTCGGATCCGAACCGGTGCCGGGAAGCTGGTCCCAAAACCCGTGCAGTTCGCTCCGGCAGGGAGATGCGCACAGCTTCACATTGTTTCCGCCGCTGTCCCCCTCCGGATCAGTCGCGCTGACCCGGGTCGAGGAGTGCAGCGGTTGATGCACGTCGCCCACCAGGTGCAGCAGCCAGACCAGGTCGTAAGATTTCACATCGCCCGCCGTTGTCGTCCCCAGCACCGCCCGAAAAGTTGCGATTTGCGTCTCCGCGTTGGGTGAAGGGATCGCCGGCAGCGCGCTGCCATCCGAAGAAAAAGGTGTGTCCACGAAGTGCCAGTACTTGTGGTGCAGATGGTCGGAGTATCCGACGTTCAGCGAGGACGAAGCCCCGTCGGGACGATTGCCATGCGGATCAGGCCCGTCGTCCGTATAACCCGTCTCGCTCTTGATCTGGTCGGGCCAGGTGGAGGCGATCATAAAGATCATCATGTACTTGAATTTCGGCGCAGTGCCGGCCGGAACCATCCCCACCCATTTGTTGTAATCCGGATTTTGTTTGAGCAGCGCTCTGACCCTGCTCTTGCTGCCGGGAGTCAACCGGTTATACGCGATATACGCCACCGCCATGTGTCCGACTGAACCCCAGCCAAACAGTTGGGTGTTGAATGCCAGGAGAAAGACCAGACTTAACGCGAGACAGCGGTGAATCCTCTTCATAAAATCACCTCGTCGCCACGGAAGCGCTTCGCACCGCGGAGAAATGCCACGCGCAGCACTCATGGCGCATAAGACTCCTGTGGGATGTTTGAGGGAAGAGAAGGCGATATTGCCACATCGTCGTGACGCCGGGCAAGCGAATTTGGGCAGTGAAGTCCCTCAGGATGACGCCGTTCCAAGGGACGGTTTCGAATTGAGCCATCGCCCCAATCCTACGGAGCCTGAGTTCGGCGGCACATTGGTATAAAATGCGCATCGTCCCAGGACTCAATCGGAAAATCCGCGAATCAATCGCCGGCCGCTTCCATCGAAAGGCGCATTCATGAAAGTCGCTGCTTCTACTCGTCTGGCAATCGCCATATTTCTGATGACCCTGGCCGCAATGGCCCAGGCTCCGTCTCTTCCCCAGCCGCCCGCGACCGCCAAGCGCCCGGTCACTGACGAGTATCAGGGCGTCAAGGTCAGCGACGACTACCGCTGGCTGGAAAACTGGGACGATCCCGAAGTCAAGCAGTGGAGCGCGGCCCAGAATGCGCGCAGCCGCGAGTATCTCGACCATTTGCCGGCGCGGCCGGCCATCGTGCAGATGCTCAAACAGGCGCTCAGCGCCAGCTCCGCCGCCTACTACGATCTGCAATTTCGCGGCGGCACTTTGTTTGCCATGAAATATCAGCCGCCCCAGCAGCAGCCCATGCTGGTGGCCTTGCCTTCGGCCGACGATCCCGCGGGCGCGAAGGTGGTTTTCGATCCCAACGCGTCGAGCGCCAAAGGTTCTACCGCGGTGGATTTTTACGTGCCTTCGCGGGACGGCAAATTCGTCGCCGCCGCGCTTTCCGAGAATGGCTCCGAAGACAGCTCCGCTCACGTCTTTGAAGTGGCCACCGGCAAAGAGCTCTCCGATGTCGTGCCGCGGGTTAACTTCGCCACCGCCGGCGGAAGCCTGGAATGGAAAGCCGATAGCTCGGGCTTTTATTACACCCGTTTTCCGCAGGGCAACGAGCGTCCGCCCGAGGACGCCAATTTCTACCAGCAGGTTTACTTTCACCGGCTCGGCACCGATGCCAGGCAGGACACATACGTCATCGGCAAGGAATTTCCCCGCATCGCCGAGATCCAGCTGCACGCCAGTGACGATGGCCAGTGGCTGATCGCCGCCGTAGCCAACGGCGACGGCGGTGAGTTCGCGCACTATGTGATGGACCCATCCGGACGCTGGACCCAGGTGACACATTTCTCGGACGGAATCGTGTCCGTCAAGCCGGGCCCGGACGCCGCCCTTTACCTGCTCTCCCGCAAAGACGCGCCGCGCGGCCAGATTCTGCGCCTTCCGCTTGCGCATCTCGATCTCGCCGACGCAAAAGTAATCGTGCCGCAAAGCTCAGGCTCGGCCGCGGACGAAAGCGCCCGGGCTTCAATCGAAGACTTCGCGCCCGCTCCCGGACATCTTTACGTCACTGATATCGTGGGTGGACCATCGCGCATCCGCCTGTTCGATCTACAGGGCCATCCCCTGCCCGCGCCGCCCCTGCCGCCGGTCTCGGCGGTATACCAGGTGGTGCCCACTCGCGGCGGCGATGCGATTTTCACCGTCGCTACCTATCTTGAGCCCTCGGCCTGGTATCGCTTCGACGCTGCTACCGGCAAGTCTGTCCGCACCGCGCTGTTTCGCACTTCGCCCATTCACTTCGACGACACCGAAGTGGTCCGCGAATTTGCGGTTTCGAAAGACGGTACCCGCGTCCCGGTGAACATCGTTCGCCGGCGCGGCACCCGGCTCGATGGCAGCAATCCCACACTGCTCGAAGGCTACGGCGGCTACGGCGTCAGCATGAAGCCATTTTTCCTCGGCGCTTTCACCCGAGCCTGGCTCGACCAGGGCGGGGTTTATGTGATCGCCAATCTGCGCGGAGGCGGGGAGTATGGCGAAGAATGGCACCAGGCGGGCCGGCTGACCCGCAAGCAAAACGTCTTTGACGATCTCATCGCCTGCGCCCAGCACCTCATCGAACGCAAGTACACTTCGCCAGCCCACCTGGCGATTATCGGCGGCAGCAATGGCGGGCTGCTCATGGGCGCGGCCTTCACCCAGCGCCCCGACCTCTTCCGCGCGGTCGTCTCTTATGTCGGCATTTACGACATGCTGCGGGTCGAGCTCGATCCCAACGGGGCCTTCAACGTCACCGAATTTGGGACGGTGAAGGATCCTGACCAGTTCAAGGCCCTGTACGCCTATTCTCCCTACCACCATGTGAAAGACGGAACCGCGTATCCTGCCATTCTTTTTCTGACCGGCGAAAACGATCACCGCGTGAATCCTATGCAGTCCCGCAAGATGACCGCGAGACTGCAGGCTGCGACCAGCTCGGGCCATCCCATCCTGCTGCGCACCAGCTCCAACGCGGGCCACGGCATCGGAACCGCCGTCGACGAACAAATCGAGGAAGAAGCGGATGTCCTCAGCTTTCTCTTTGATCAGCTGGGCATCAAATACGCCCCGCCAGCCCACTAGGAACCCGCGGTTCGATTGCCGCCGCTGGCTATGCAACTCTTTGCACAGTGCCCCCGACCGCGGGATTCTGTTCCGCACAAAGTGTCTTATTATCAATAACTTATAGAATTCAGATTTTGGCAATTGAACTGCGATTAGTAGAGCAGGCAATACGAGCTCGACGGTGTTTAAGGCCCGCCAGGCTCAAGCTCAGAAGCGGATTTCAATCCACCCCTGGGCCGCCAAAAGTGTCTGGAGAACAGCTTTTCGGGGGAGAGGTTGTTCAGCGTACGCCCCAGGACCTAACCGGGTCCGGGGCGTTTCGTTTTGTGGGGCAAAAACGGAGCCAGCGGTCAGGATCTTCGGGCCGGCGCCGGACCGGGCGGCAGAATCTCAGGTTCGCCGGAGTGAACTCGCTGGCGGGTCACGAAGAAAACCGCGGCCGTCCAGGTGGGAAACAGGTCGAAGCCGGGAACGACTTCTGCCGCGATCGTGGGAAGAAATGCCCAATGCCATCCTAATAGCTCGATAAGGACCACGGCGGCCACGGCGTCGAGCGCAACATCCACCGGCGACAGGCCGCCGGCGACAAAAAGCGGCAGGGCGACGATCTGGATCGCGTCCACGGCAATTGCCACCAACCAGGCCAGCCGATGCTCCGGATACTTGACCGTCTTCAGAAAGTCAAAAAACTTCATAAACAGCCCTAAGCTAGGATACACCGCCCAGACCGCCGGCAGAAAATAATGGAGGACGGGCGTCCCGCCCGTCTTCGCAGGGACAAGCTGGACGGGCGGGACGCCTGTCCTCCATTGAGCGTTTAGTTTGCTGGCCGCGCCGGCGTGCCGTCAGCCTTGACGTAATGGGCGTACCACGCCAGGTAGCGCTCCAGGCGGTCCTTGAGATGCGAGGGCGCCTTGAATTCGTGATATTCGCCGGGATAGACCACCAGCTCAGTTTCTCGGCCCAGACTCTTCAATGCCTGATACATCTGCTCGCCTCCCAGGACCGGCACATTCGAGTCAATATCGCCTCCCATGAACAGAGTCGGGGTGGTGATGTTCGCGACCTTGTAAAAAGGCGAGACCTTGTCCCAGACTGCCCGGTCTTTCCAGGGATATCCCAGCTCGGTTTCGTAATCGCGGATGTACTCGTCATGTCCGTAGAGAGAGGCAAAGAGTGCGCCGCCGGCGCCCGAGATGGCGGCCTTGAAGCGCGTGGTCTGGGCAATGATGAAATCGGTCGAGATTCCGCCGTACGACCATCCCCCCACGCCGAGCTTGTCCGGATCAGCCAGGCCTTGCGCGATGGCATAGTCGACCATGGCCATATCGTCCTGAAAATCCTTGTTGCCCCAATCCGCGTCAATCGCTTTGGCGTATGCCTGCCCGTAGCCGGTGGAGCCGCGGGGATTCGGATACAGCACAACGTAGCCGTTGGCCGCGAACAGCTGCGCCAGGTGCGTGTACTCGGCGTAGTAGGCCCACACCGGCCCACCGTGCGGACGAAGAATAGCCGGATACTTCTTTCCCGGCACGTAGTCGATCGGCTTATAAAGATAGCCGGAGACCGTGGTGCCGTCCTTGCTCTTGAACTTGACGTACTCGGGCGCGACAAGTTTGACCTGAGACAGGAATGCGTCGTTGGTGTGCGTGATCCGTGTGAGCTTGCCCGCGGGAATGGTGAAAATCTCACTGGGGCGATCCGTGGTGGTGATCTGCGCCGCCACATCGCCCGTCGGGGCGACCGAATAGGCATAAAGCATCAGGCGGCCGCTGATGGGGCGCGTGATCTCACCACCACCAACCGGAACCCGGCAGAGGTTCTGGGTGCCGTCGTCATCGGCGATGAAATAAATAAATTTGCTGTCAGGCGAGAAGTGCGGCTCCGTGGACATGCGGTCCAGATTCAAGGTGAGGACTTTGGCCTCGCCTCCACTCGAAGGAGAGACCGCGATGTGACTGGTGGCGTAGACGAGCAACTTGGGATCGAGCTGCGTCGTATAGGCAATCCATTTTCCGTCCGGCGACCAGGCCGGCGAATCGTCAGACCCCGGGTTGGTCGTGATCTGGGTCAGGTGCGCGCCCTTGTCGGGGTTATCGGCGGCCACCACGAAGATGTTGGAGTCGTAGTTGCGGTCGGGATCGGGGCCGGTGCGCTTGCTGCTGAAAGCCAGGAACTTGCCGTCGGGCGACCATGCCGGATGCAGGTCATCGAAGTCGCCGGAAGTGACCTGCGTCAAGGTCTTGCTGCCGATATCGAATACATACAGATGGGTACGGAGCCGCTCCAGGTAGCCAATCTCATCTTCCTTGAATATGTAGCGGTCCATCACCCACGGACGCTGGGCTTTCGGCTTCTTCTCTTTGGTCGCCTTGCCCTCGCTCTTCTCCTGCGCTCTCTCTTTGGCGGCCTCCACGTCTTCCGGGGATGGATCTTGCAGCACCAGGACGATGCGCTTGCTGTCCGGAGACCAGGCGAATTCCTTGACGTCCTGCACCGTCTCCGTGAGAGGCTCGGCCTCGCCGCCCATGCGGTTCAACAGCCAGACGTAGGTTTTGCCGTCATCGCGCTTGGAAAGGAATGCCAGATATTTCCCGTCCGGGCTCCAGCGCGGATGCTCGGATGATTCCTCCTCGGAGGTCATCGCAACCGGATCCCCGCCCGCTGTCGGCACCATCCAGATGCGCGTCTTGTTGTCATCGTCTTTCAGGGACGCTGTCGAGACCGTGTACGCGATCCACCGGCCATCAGCGCTGATCTGCGGGTCCGCCACGTCCCGCACCTGGAAGTAGTCATCAATGGTGATGGGACGGAGCGCAGCCGGCGCCGCTTGCGCGCCTGCAATCGATGTGCAGAGAGACAACCCAATGGCGACTGCTGAGGTGAGCAGACCGAGTGAGCGAAGGTTCATCTATATGACCCCGGGACATAAAAAAGGTGATTTAGAAAAATCTGCCGGAGTGTAGCACAGGCGATGATGGCAGATTTGCCACGCAACCCACCACAGGCCACGTAGGGACAGCTGTCCTCAGCGGTCCCGTCGAGCGCAGCTCGACCGGTTTTGCCGGAAGCGAAAATAGCGGAGCTGCGCTCCGCCGGACAGCCGGGGCGGCTGTCCCCACGCGCTCGTGGCTTTCCATCAGTGATGCGCTTATAGGGGCCCTTCGACTGCGTGTTTGCTTTCGCAAGCGAAAGCAAACACTCCGCTCAGGATGGCAAGGGATTCGTGATTTATGCGATGACCGGGGCATCGCTGACTCCGGCAGTGCCGAATACGCGCCGGTAGCGTTCGATTTCGGAAGGCGGTCCCAGGGCTTTCGAGTAGTTGTCGGAAAGCTTTACCGCGGGCCGGCCGTCGGCCTCCGTGACCTTGCAGATCAGGCTGACGGGATCGAAGCCGCTGGCGCCGGCCGGATCGCAGCCGCGAAAATCATTGGTCAGCAGTGTGCCCCAGCCGGCGCTGAACCGCGCCCGCCGCCCCGGCGTCCATTTCTTGCGGTCGAGGAAATCGGCCGCGCTGCGAAAATCTTTAGCCGTCGTGCCGCTGCCCAGCGTCCCGCCGAAGTAGGCATGCAGGCCGAGGATTTCATCGACGTCCAGCGTGTCGGAGGCAATGATGAGCTTGTTGTGCGGGTCCCGGCCGCGCGCCTTCAGCCAGTCGATGTACTCGTCGCCCGCGACATACGGATTTTTGCTGTCGACGCGCTGGCCGGTCCAGTCCGCCGCCCAGTCCGGCGCGTCTTTCAAGAACTGGGTGGTTCCAAACGTGTCCGGCAGCATGATGAGCAGCTCGCCCTGGTAGGTACTTTGCCACATCTCAAGCACGCGGTACTGGGACGCTCTCAGCACGCGATCATCCGGCGCCAGCGCCGCCAGGACCATGGGTATTTCGTGCGCGTTGGTCCCAATCGCTTCCAGGTCGTGTTTGTGAGCCAGGAAGGCGTTCGAGGTCCCGGTAAAAGCGGTTCCCAGGTTCGACGCCATGGCTTCAACCACATATTCCTGCCAGAGAAAACTGTGCCGGCGGCGGGTGCCGAAGTCCGCCACGTGCAGATCGGGAACGCCGATCAACTGTTCGATCTTGCCCCACAGTTTCGTCTTCGCCCGGGCGTAGAGGATATCGAGGCCGAACTCGCTCAACTTTTTCAGGCCGGCCCGGGTCTTTAGTTCATCAATGACCGCGAGAGCATAGAGTTCCCACATCGTGGTATCGGTCCACAAGCCTTCGAAGGACAGATCAAACTGGCCGTCCTTGACCGACAACTTGTAGTCCGACAATCTGAAGTCGCGCTCCAGCCAGGCCAGGAATGCGGGTTCAAAAATCCCGCGTTGACCGTAGAACGTGTTGCCCGCCAGCCACACCAGCTCCGATTTTCGAAAGCGCAGGCGGCGGACATGTTCCAGCTGCGCGGTCAACTCCTCGGGCGGAAACATGTCCGCCAGGCGCACCGACGAAGTGCGGTTCAGCAGAGAAAACGACACCGGAGTCTTGGGATAGTGCTTCCAGATGAACTGCAGCATGAGCAGCTTGTAGAAATCGGTATCGAGCAGGGAGCGCGTAACCGGGTCGAGTGCCCAGTTGTGGTTGTGCGCGCGCTCGGCGAAGTTCACGATCATCCGTCAATATCCTCGGTGGAGGCCAGGCGTCCCCGCCCGGCCGGACGGGCGGGACGCCCGTCCTCCATGAAACCTCAGTGGGCCTGCGCCACCACATTCTCCAGGTCATCCGCGGCCTTGCCGATCCCCGCGGCGGCGTTCTGAATCACCTGCGCCACCTGCGGAATCTGGCCGTCCGCTTCCTTCCACTTCTTCTCATCCATGTATTCCCGCACGGCCGCGATCGGCTTGGCCCCGTATCCCGTGTAGGCGCCGGGCGCGTAAATCTGGTTCTTGAACCAGGGCCGTTCCGGAAGGCCCTTTTCATTCAGGAACAGACGGGAGATTTTCAGCACGTCCGCATTCAACTGTTGCAGCGACTGCTGGGGAAGGGCCGGCGAACCTTTGGCCTGCCAATCCGACAGCGCCTTCGAATAGCGTTCCGAACTCTTCTTGAGCAGCTCAATCGCATTCTTCATCGGCGAAAAATTCATGTACGGCGGCACGATCTCGGCGGGAGGCGGCACCGAGGGCTTGCGGGGATCCGCCGTCGCCGTAAAGACGCCTTCCTGCAATTCCAGATTGCGTTCGGTAAATTCGTCCTGCTTGTCTTTGAGCAACTTCTCCAGCTCGGCCTCGTATTTCGCAATGGCCTCGGCCTGGGGAGAGTAATCGACGGGAATCAGGTCGGCGCCCGCCAGGCGCATCATCGCCGTGCCTGCGGTTTGCGCCAGGGCGCGGCCGTAGGAGAAATCGGTATCCGCGAAATGGGTGTACCAGTAGAAATCGTCATAGATGGAATGATACTGGTCGCCATCGTCTTCGCCGCCAAACTCAACGCTCAAAGTCGAGATGCCGGCGAAATCCTGAAAAGCGGTGTAGTCCGATCCGTCCCCCAGGGCCTTGACCAGGAGATCGCCGCTCTTGCGGATGGCGCCGCGCTCCTCCGCGTCTTTGGCTTTGGCAATGCTTGCCAGATGCGAGCGTTGAAAGACGGTGGTGTGAGTTTCCGGGTCCTGGATATCGCGAGCGACCCCGCTGATGAAGCTCTGCAAATCCTGCGTCCCGCCGGGAAAGAGAAATCCTCTCTCGTTGCCATCGGAGTTGATGTAGGCGACGGCGTGGGTTTTCAGCTCGTCCAGATGATCTTCGACCCACTCGACCGATCCCAGCAGTCCCGGTTCTTCTCCGTCCCATGCGCAATAGATGATGCTGCGCTTGGGAGTCCATCCCTGGCGATGCAGCTCGCCCAGCATGCGGGCTTCTTCGAGCATGGCGGCCTGGCCGGAAATCGGATCGTCGGCGCCGTTTACCCAGGCGTCATGATGATTGCCGCGCAGCACCCACTGCTGGCCGCCATCCGAGCCTGCCAGGGTGCCGATAACGTCGTAGATCGGCTTGATGTCCCAGTTGGACGCAACTTTAAGATGCACCTGCGCCGGCCCGGGGCCGATGTGGTACGTGATGGCCAGCGCCCCGCGCCAACTCTCCGGGGCGACGGGACCCTTCAGCGCCGAGAGCAGCGGCAGCGCATCGGCATAGGAAATCGGAAGCACGGGAATCTTTGTGATGGTCTTCGCTTCCTGGATCGACAGCCGCTTGGCATCCGCCGTCGCAGCCACGCCGGGAGTCAGCGGATCGCCGGGATAGTCGGTGTCCATCACACTGCCGCGTTGCACTCCCTCTCGCGGCCGCCAGCCGCCGGTGGGATAGTCGTCGCCTTTATAAAATCCGTCACCTCTTGGATCCGAATAGATGATGCACCCGATCGCTCCGTGTTCCGCTGCCACCTTCGGCTTGATGCCGCGCCAGCCGTCTCCGTAGCGGGAAATCACGATTGCGCCTTTGACCGAAATTCCCAGGCGATCCAGTTGCTCGTAATCTTCGCGATTGCCGTAGTTCACATAGACCAGCGGCGCCGTAACGTCTCCGTCGATCGAATACGCATTGTAGGTCGGCAGTTGCTCGGCGGTCTGGTTGCTGGTGGGATCGGAGGGCACGACCGGCTCCTGCATCCTGGCCTGAAACCGGGTCGGCTGCAGCATTTCGACCAGGCGAACTTTGGGGGTGGGAAACAGCACATTGAAAGTTTCAATCTTCGCGTCGAATCCCCATTCCTTGAATTTCGAAAGAATCCATTCGGCGTTGTCCTTGTCGTACGGCGATCCCACATGATGGGGACGGGCGCTCAAGCGGCGCATGTTCTCACGAATGTTCTCCGGCGAAATGCCGTTTTGAAATTTCCTCTCCCAGTCGCTCTCCAGCGGCGCGCTTTGCGAACTGTATCCCGTAAGCCGGGATGACGGTTGTACGACCGGGGCCTGTCCCAATCCGGGGTGGGCCGAAATCAATTGAGTGATGGCAAGCAGTGAGCCGAACATCCACCGAAGTGTCATGTATCCCCTCTGGTTGAAATGGTAATGGAAACGACGGCGAAAGTATTTTGCGGCGCACGATGGCGCGGCACACGGACAAGCTGGCGGACAACTCTCCGTGCCCGGACCGTCCGCGCCCCGCACGTTCGCGCTATGGATTCTAACGGATTTCAGCCGGCTATCCGAGGCGGGAATTACTCCGCGCTGCCGCTCAGCTTTTTTTCCTGCGGCCGGTTCACAAAAACGTGGTAGGTGACCGCATCCCAGGCGTTATGAATGCCGATGAACAGCAGCAGGAGCGCCGCCGCGGCGACGCCGAACATGGCGCGATGCGCGTCGCCGCCGGTCGCGTAGGCCGATGCCGCCAGCGTTCCGTAGGCCGCGAAGGGCAGCAGAACATGAAACAACCAATCCTCAAATTGAGGAGAGTACACGGATTGCATTCGCATGCGCCGAGTCACGATAATTTCGTACACGATCCCGGTCAGGCCGAGCAGTGCCCAAAGAACGGCGGCGCTGCCGATCCTGCGCCAGGGAGCGCTTACGATGCCGGACAGCAGCAGCACGGCCGAGAAATGAACGATGGTCGGCGTCGCAAACGCCGCGCCGGCCTGCGCCTGATTGGGCGCGAGCGGCATGTCGGAAATGAGGGTGATGACCACGAACTGCAATCCGATCAGGGCGCCGGCAGACGATCCGACGATTACGTAGAAATTCTCCCAGCCCGCGAGTTCTGTCATCTTGTCCCCTTGAATTCAGGTCACGCCCAGAGGCGGGTATCTTGACGCAATCTGGCGATGTCCCGCGCCGGCGCGCTCCCGTAGAAGCGGCTGTATTCCCGGCTGAACTGCGACGGGCTGAGATAGCCGACCCGCTGACTCGCAGCACCGGCGTCCATCATCGTGGACAACATCAGACGCCTCGCCTCCTGCAGGCGCAGCACCTTTTGATAGTGCAGCGGGCTCATCGAAGTGACCGACTTGAAGTGCTCATGGAAAGAGGAAACGCTCATGTGCACCATCTCGGCCAGATCTTCGACCTTCATGGGTTGGGAGAAGTTGTCCCGCAGCCAGGAAATGGCCTTCGCCACCCGTTGCACGCTGGACTCCGCAAAGCCCATTTGAGCCACGCGGACACCGATGGGGCTGCGCAGCAGCCGGATCAGAATCTCGTCCATGACCAAGGGGGCAAGCAGTTCAGCGTCCCCCGGCTGTCCCAGGCATTCCATCAGCCTGGTCGCGGCGTCAACGATGTCTGGCGTCGATGGCAGCGAGATAAACCGCGCTTCTTTCCTGAACCGGCGGCAGCCCGTGGGGAAACACTTTTAAGACGAGTTCTGCAATCTTGTGCGGGTCGAGGTCCAGCCTCATGGAAAGGTAGGGTTCGGACTGGCTGGCTCGCGTGACTTGGGCCGCAACCGGCAGAGCAACCGAAAACACGATCATGCGCGACGAATCGTACTCCAAGACCTCGTCCCCAACGATGACGGTCTTGGCGCCTTGTGGAGCAATGCACAAGGACGACACGCTGAGCGCATGCACGCACTCCTTGTTAACTCGTGAAAAGCGGCTGGCATGCACTCCAGGAATGCGCAGCTCGAAGCTGCCGTCATGCGGAGCGTAGGCGGCAATGAGGCGGGCCAGTTTGGCTGTGTCTGGTTTATTTGGATCCGCTCCGTTACCTGCCTGGCGCACAGACCCCGCCTTGCCGTTGACCTTCACGCCGTCCAGAATATCCCTTTTGCGAATCATAATGCTGCCTCATATCTCCCGGGCGAGAACGGCAACGTCGAACTTTGCGTAGTACTTCTTCACATCGCCCGCCCCGTATTTTTCACGGAATTTATTGACGACAGACGAGACTCCCGCGGCATCGGTGATGGGAACGGCCTGAAACTCGCCATGCGCACCGCCCGCATCGATCCCTATCGAGGGGTTCTTCAGCACGTTCTTGTACCACTGCGTATCCGAACCTTGCACCGGCAGAAGATAAAGCTTGTCGTTATCGAACACGAACCATATCGGATTTGAAATGGCGCGTCCTGACTTTCTGCCGGTCACGGTGATATTGATTTCGCTGGATCGCGAAAGCCGGTCTCTGAGACCATCTTTTGGCGCTGGCATGTGCATCTCCCGTTGCTGATTATGAGCCTGATTGCTACTTACGGTATTGCTCCTCGGTGACGTGTTCCATCCAGTCGACTGCCTTGCCGTCCTTCCTTTCCTGAATGGCCAAGTGCGTCATGGCGGTCGTCGGCGAGGCCCCATGCCAGTGTTTCTCGCCCGCGGAAAACCAGACCACGTCACCAGGCCGAATTTCCTCAATCGGGCCTCCCCAGCGTTGTGCCCGGCCGCAACCGGAGGTGACGATGAGAGTCTGGCCGAGCGGATGGGTGTGCCATGCAGTCCGCGCGCCCGGCTCGAAGGTCACGCTGGCGCCCTGAACAAATGCGGGATCGGGCGCCTGAAAAAGTGGATCGATCCGCACCGTGCCGGTGAACCACTCTGCCGGCCCCTTCGCGGAAGGTTGAGTGCCAGCTCTTTTGATGTCCACGTCTGAATTCCCCAATAACGAAATGAATGGTTGTGTGCTCCTCCCGCGACCTGCCGACTTAGCGATTGACCAGTTTCTGCAGGTTCTCCGGGTAGCGTGCTCCCTGCACCGGAATCTTCGAAGTGGCGCTGTCGATTTGGCGGAGATCGTCGGGCGTCAGTTCAATGGCTGCGGTTCCGATGTTTTCTTCCAGCCGGTGCAACTTCGTGGTGCCGGGGATGGGAACCATCCCAGGCTTCTGGGCGAGAATCCATGCGAGCGCGATCTGCGCGGGCGTGGCTTTCTTCCCTTCGGCGATCTTGCCCATCAGATCCACCAGGGCCTGATTGGCTCTGCGGTTCTCCGGCGTGAAGCGCGGCACGATGTTGCGGAAGTCAGTCTTATCGAACTTGGTTTCTTCGTTGATCTTGCCCGTGAGGAAGCCTTTTCCCAGGGGGCTGAATGGAACGAATCCGATCCCGAGTTCCTCGAGCACCGGTAAAATTTCCTGCTCCGGTTCTCTCCACCACAGTGAATATTCGCTCTGCAGCGCCGCGACCGGCTGGACCGCGTGGGCGCGACGGATGGATTTCACCCCGGCTTCAGAAAGCCCGAAGTGCTTCACCTTCCCTTGCTGAATCAGGTCCTTCACCGCTCCGGCAACATCCTCGATCGGCACGTTGGGGTCAACCCGATGCTGATAGTACAGATCGATGACGTCGGTCTTGAGCCGCTTGAGCGAGCCCTCGACTGCTTCCTTAATGTGCTCTGGCCGGCTATCGAGGGCATTCCACTTGCCTCCATCGTCCGGATTCGGCGCCCAGCCGAACTTGGTTGCGATCACCACCCGATCGCGGAACGGAGCAAGGGCTTCGCCCACGAGTTCTTCGTTGGTGAATGGGCCGTAGACTTCGGCAGTGTCGAAAAATGTGATGCCGCGTTCGACGGCCGCCCGAATCAGGGAGATCCCCGTCTGCTTGTCGACCGCTGGACCCAAGCCAAAGCTCAGCCCCATGCAGCCCAGCCCCATGGCGGATACTTCCAGATTGCCTTTTCCCAGTTTGCGTTTTTGCATGATTCCTCATCCTTTCCACAAAGCTTTGCGTGCAATGATTTCAAAAGGCAGATTAGTAACGTTCCCAGGCAACTTTCCAGTGTTCATCCGGACTAGGCGACTTCACGATCAGCTCTTTGCCGGAAAATTCGTATACGCGAGTCAGGTCTTTGCCGATAAGGGTGCGCACCAGTGCGCCCTCGACGTGAAAGATGAACTGGTGACCGGGTTCGTCGACGCTATATTTGCCAAAGGAGGCCTCGTACCCGCCCTGCGCGTATTGCACCGGCGCAGCGTTGGCCGTCGTTTGCGAACTGGTTTGCGAGCTGGCCTGCGGGTTCCGATACATCACCTGGACCGACATGTGGCCATCGCGGGTGTAGACCAGCAGCCCGGTACAGTCAGCCCGGTGAATTTTCCCGTCCGCCCCTTGCTCTTCGAGCCAGACCAGCCGCCACGCTCCGACAAACCGCTTCCGGCTGCTCCCGGCGCGATCGCGGTCCGGGCTGGCAGATAACGGCGCGGTCGTCATACCGAGGAACAAAGACACAATGCAGAGCAGGACTAGCTTTTTCATGTTTGCCACCTGGCCACCCGAATTCTCCTTCGCGGTCGAAGAACTTTTCTTGATTGAGCGCCGCTGTGGGCATCCCAACTCGGCTCACTTCGATGTCTTGTTCATCCAGACGCTCCACGTGACCGGGCCAGCCTCGTCATCGGTGATGGGGTGACCCGTCAATTTAAGCGCCAGCTTGATCTGGCCGTGATGGTAGCCCTCGTGCCAGATCATGTGCTGAAGAAAGAGGATCGGATGGTCGTAGTGCAGGTCCATGCCGCGGCCTGCCTCCATCCTGCCCTTAACCGCTTCCCGCACCACCCTGGCGCTCTCGTTCAACAGGGCCGCGATTCGGCCAGGATCGCGCTCGGCCCTCCACTCGGTCTCCGGAATTTCTGTGGCGAACTCGGGAGCGTCCTCGGCGACGAACACCAGACGTACATAGTGGATGTGCGTGAACATCTCCGCCACCGATGGACTGCCCTCCATCGCCCTGGCCTCCAGTCCAGCCTCCGGGAGGGCGCGGAGAAGGTTGACCAGGATGGCGTTGTTCCGATCCCACGAGTCGAGCAGAGCATCGAGCATGGGTTGGTTTTGTAAATCCGGCATTTCCGAACCCCATTGCATGGCACGAGAAAGAATGCGTGTCCGCGCACTGGCAGTCTCGTACCTGGCCTTTCCTCGCTTCCCGCCTTCGGTCACTCAGATTTGAGAGAGGCCATGTCGATGGAGAAGCGCTTTTGCCTCGTACATTCATTCTCCCTTAGAGACCGGTCATCTTCTCGATGTGTTCCGGATTCCAAACCGTTTGGGCGGGTCCGTCGATACAAAAGTGTAGATGGCGGAATCCTTCGAGCTTTGCCTATTTCGCTAAAGTTCTTGCCAGATTCTCCGAGGCTTTAGAAATCGCTGAGCTGGCGGGGCGGCAGGGTAATCCGAAGGGCGTTGAGGACGGCAGCGAGGTCGATAATCTCCTGTGCGATGGCCCCGGCCGCGGCGGCGAACAACATCCCAACCGCACTCAGGATCATCCCTCCCACCGCCGATTGCAGCGCGATGGAGCGGGTACGCCGGGCAATATGCAGCAATTCAACCACCTTGCGCAGCGATGAGTCCATGATCACCGCGTCCGCGGCTTCGACAGTCACATCGCTGCTTTGGCCTCCCAGGGCCACGCTGGCGCTGGCTGCCAGCATGGCCGGCGCATCGTTGATGCCGTCGCCCACGAACAAGGTCCCGTGCCGAGCGCTCTCTTCCGTTACCAGCTTGAATTTTTCCTCAGGAGTTGCTCCTGCGTAAATATGGTCGATGCCCACGATCCTGGCCAGATGTTCAACCTCGGCGCGCCGGTCCCCGGAAAGCAGAATCACCTGTCCGGCCCGATGCTTCGGCCGCAGGTGGCGAACGAACGTGCTGCTTTCGGCGCGCGGTTCGTCGTGAAAACGAAGCAGCGCGGCAAATCGCTGGTCGACAAAGATCACGCATTCCAGCCCGGAGGCCGGCGGCGGCAATTCGGCGCCGGATAACAATCTTCCGGCCACAGCCTGGTTTCTGCCGGTGACAAGTATCTGATGTCCATTGATCTCGCCCACCAGTCCCTGGCCAGGCTTTTCAGTCGCTCCCCTGGGGACGGCAAGCGGAATGTTCCGGGCTTTCGCCGCGTCCAGGACAGCCTGCGCCAACGGGTGTCGGGAGTATTGTTCCAGACTGGCGGCATAGCCCAGGACTTCGATCTGGTCGGTTCCGGCGGGGCAGAAAATGTCAGTCAGAACCGGGCGGCCATAAGTCAGGGTTCCGGTTTTGTCGAAGAAAAAAGTCTGGCAGGTGTCGATCTGCTCCAGGATTTTTGGATGCTTGATTACGATGCCGCGCCGCGCGGCGAGAGAGATGCCGCCGATGATAGCCACGGGAATGCCGATGAGAAGCGGGCAAGGCGTGGCAATCACCACCACGGCCAGGAATCGCTCCGCGCTGCCTCCGACCAGCCAGCCTGTGACGCCGATCAGTAAAGCCAGGGGTGTGTACCAGGCGCCCAGCCGGTCGGCGATGCGGCGCATCCGGGGACGGTGTTGCTCGGCGTCTTCAACCACTTTCAGGATGCGGGTATAGCGGGAGTCGACCGCCAGTTTAGTCGCACGGATCTTGAGCAGCGTATTGCAATTGACCGCGCCGGATAAAACCTGCGATCCGGGCACTTTCCCAATTTCGAAGGGTTCGCCGGTCAGGTACGACTCGTCCATCTCGCCGTGGCCCTCGATGACTTCGCCATCCACCGGGCAGATCTCGTGGGGATAGACGGCAAGAATGTCCCCCGGAACGATGTCCGACACGTTGATCGGAGCCGAGCCCTCCGGGCTGATGCGATGAGCGTGGGTGGGCATTCTCCTGGCCAGGGCGCGCAGCGCGGAGGATGCGCGCCGCGTGGCGTATTGTTCGAGGGCCGCTCCCCCGGAGAGCATCAGTACCACGATGCACGCCACCAGATACTCATGCAGCAAAGTTCCGGTGACAATCGAAATCCCAGCCAGCCAGTCCGCGCCGAATTCAAGCTTGAGAGCCTGGCGCAGCAGTCCAAACAGCAGTGGCATCCCGCCCGCCAGCAGTGCCAGATAAAGCGGCAGCACGTCCAGGGGCCCGACAGGCCACGCATAGTGCAGGAGCAAGTACACAACAATCGCCAACCCGCTCAATATGGCGATGGGGGCGTCTCTCCCGTATTTTTTTGACCATCCCTCGGGAGACACCGCTTTGCTGGCGGTCCGCAGGCCGGCCGGCTCACCCGCGGACCGCGTCGCCTGCCGCAACATTTCTGCTTTATGCAACATACGAGTTCGGTCTCACACCTCTACCTCCAAGTTTGGGTCTCCAGCCATTTTCCCATGGGTGAGCCTGGTCACGGCGAACGGTGATTT
Organism: Terriglobia bacterium; assembly: GCA_963734455.1. GTDB lineage: Bacteria > Acidobacteriota > Terriglobia > Terriglobales > Acidobacteriaceae > JAIQFF01. Next base: position 250,791 of record CAVTHC010000003.1, on the reverse strand, counting down.
CGCGTACAGAGCCGAATTCACAAATCCGGTAGAGTGCAGGCGTCCGACCGACCCAAGCCCTGTAAAGCTCCCCTCGGACGGATTGAAGGAGATTAATATGAAATTCGAAAAAACTGCATGGTTTGTACTCGTAGTGTTCCTGATTGGCGTCGCGATTCCGCTGGCTCTAGCCGATCAATGGAACAAGAAAACAATCGTCACCATCAATCAGCCCATGGAAGTTCCCGGCAATCTGACTCTTCCCGCTGGGAAATACGTGTTCAAGTTGCAGGATTCGGCTTCAGTCCGGCACATTGTTCAGATCTGGAACGAGGACGAGACACACTTGTTCACCACCATCCTCGCCATTCCAAACTACCGGCTTACGCCAACCGGCGAAACGGTCATCGGTTTCCATGAAAGGCCTGGAACCCAACCGCAAGCTCTGCGGGCCTGGTTCTATCCGGGCGACAATTTTGGACAAGAGTTCGCGTATCCCAAGACGCGTGCCCTCCAGTTAGCGGAAGCGTCGAATGCAACCGTCCCGGCGGAGACTGCCGAGCCGACAGCTGAAAACCTGGAATCGGTTCCGCTGGTCGCGGTTACCCCCTCCCAGCAAGAGGAGCCTATTGCTGAGGCAGTTCAAACCACGCCGCCTGCAGTTGTCGCTGAGGCAACAGAGTTGCCGAAGACTGCCAGTCCGGTTCCGTTGGTAGGGTTGCTCGGTTTCGTATCTCTGAGCCTGGCGTTCGGGCTCAGGCTGCTGGTCAAGCGGACTTCCTAGGCGAAGTCCTTTCACGCCGCGGACATCGGACATTCCATTCCGCGGCGTGAGGAGGTTGGTTCGTGATTCGCTCGCGACAGTTCATTCCTGGCGGAGGATCCTGGGCCTGGCAACTGGTCGCGAGTCTTTTGTTTCTTCCCGTGGCGGTGGGTCAGCAACCGCCGTCACCATCCCCAATCCCTTCCGCAAATGCCGATGCGCAAACTACATTCTCGGTAACCACGGAACTGGTTGAATTGCCGGTAAGCGTGACCGATGCAAGCGGAAATTTCGTCTCCGGGTTGACGTCCCAGAATTTCCACGTATACGAGGACGGAAAGCCGCAAAGAATCACCCTGTTCGAACCCGAAGACCTTCCTGTGACGGTTGGCCTGATCGTCGACCATAGCCGCAGTATGGGCCCAAAGCTCTCAGCGGTCACCGCAGCCGTCTCCAGCTTTGCCCATTCGAGCAATCCGGAAGATGAGATGTTCGTGGTGGATTTCAGTGATCGTGTCTGGCCGGAATTCTTCGGTGGCCAGCCTTTTACCAATGACGTCAAGGCGCTTGAGACTGCCCTTGCAACCGTCACCGCGCAGGGCCAAACCGCGCTCTACGATGCGGTGTACGAGGGTCTTGAGCGTCTTCGCCTCGGGCACCACGAGAAGAAAGCCCTCATCGTCGTAAGCGACGGCGGGGACAACGCGAGTCGCCGGACTTATGGAGAAGTGTTGACGCTGGCCCGGCAGTCGCAAGCCGTGATTTATGCCATCGGCTTGGTCGGAGAATCCGGACAGCAGGAAGAAAACCCTAAGATCCTCGAACGCCTTTGCAAGGACACTGGGGGCCTTGCCTTCTTTCCAGGCGCGGTCGAGATGGTCACAGAAATTTCAGTCCGAATCGCCCAGGATTTGCGGCAGCAGTACACGATAGGATATGCGCCCGAAAAGAAGGCCAGCGCCGGCGCGTTCCGGAAGGTACAGGTGAAAGTTTCCGCGCCTGGCCGGGGCAAGATGCAAGTACGGACCCGGCCCGGTTATGCCGCGGCGGGAGAGAATAATTCTCCTGTTCCGTCCAGGGGGCCGGCATGATAAGCCTCTTCGCACCACCCGTCGAGCACCCTCATACAACGCAAAGATCGGCCGTCCTGGCGGCGTCGTGGATTCTTATGATCGGCGGCGCGCTTCTGCTCGCTTACGGCGCGTACGTTGTGACCGAAGCGCGGGCCTATCAAACCATTGAGACTCGGAGATTTGAATACTCCAAACTTCCCGCGCGACCACGCGTTTTGGCCGAAGGTGAGGTCATTGGCGAAATCACAGTGGCCCGCCTCGGTCTCAAAGCGATCATCGTGCAAGGCGATTCGCCCAGGATTCTGCGACGCGCGGTCGGCCACCTCTCCCAGACAGCATTGCCGGGCGAATTTGGAAATGTTGCACTCGCCGCCCATCGCGACACATTTTTTCATCCCCTGCGTGAGATTCGCCCAGGTGATGTCGTCATGCTCGACATACCGGGCCAGCAGTTTCAGTATGAGGTGGACTCCACATTGGTGGTCTCCCCTGGTGAATCTGGTGTATTGCGGCCTTCAAATGGCCGAGAACTGACGCTGATCACTTGCTTCCCATTCGGTTACGTTGGCCCTGCGCCCAATCGCTTCGTGGTGCACGCGCGTGAAATCGGGTCCTCCTTTAGTCCTCCTGGTAACCGAAAGCATTGATCTAGAGATTCTGAAGGCAACAATTCTTTTCAGGACCAAGCATAGACCGCAAGAGGCGGATACCAAGTTGCTGGTGCCGCCAGGGCACAACCGAATGGCTTTCACTGCTTGGTTGGGCGGACAAAAGGAAGATATGATACCGGCGCGAAGCGTGGGGTATAATCCCTGCCGCTCCGGCCTGGACAGCCGGAAAACGCTGCACTGGAGGGTGATCAATAAAATGAGAATTGCCCATCGGACTGTGATGGCGGGTCTGTTCCCTGGGTTCATTTTGTTCGTTGCCGTTTGTGTTGCGGGCGGCCAGGATGGTGCGACGTTGCGCCAGCGGCTCACCAACCAGGACGTCATCGAGATGGCCAAGTTGGGCCTGTCCGACGACGTGATCATCGCAAAGATTCGCCAGGCGTACGAGGCTGGCACGGATGCGGTCAGCTTTGATACCAGCCTGGATGGATTGAAGTCACTCAAAGCCGCAAACGTTCCAGACTCGGTCATTAAAGTTATGATCAACCCCGCGCCTCCGCCGGCACCGGTGGTGGCGGGTGCGAGTCCGATCTCGGTCGATCCGAATCTCCCGCCACCCGAGGTGGGTGTGTACTGGCGGGATCAAGGCAAGTTTGTACTGGTTCAGGGTCAGGCGCTGACCAACACCAAGACGGGCGGCAAGGCTGGCAGTTTGTTTACGAACGGTCTTAGGAATCAGCACTGGGACGCGACCATCGAAGGCCACACGTCAAAAAATGTTGTCCGGGACCGCCAGCCGATTTTTTACCTGTACGTTCCCGATGGGGATGACTCATCCGACTATGTGTTGATCAAGCTGAACAAGAAAAGCGATCACCGCGAATTCCAGATCGGTTCCTTTGGCGGTATTACGGGCGGCAAGTCGGGCGTGCAGAAGGACAAGGAAATCCCGTTCCGCGCCGAACACGTCGGGATCAGGACGTACAAAGTCACAATGTCGGACGAAGGCTTGAAGCCGGGGGAATACGCCTTTTTCATGGGCACGGGCCAGAGCAATACCATGGCAGGTGCGCACGGAGGCAACCGGTCGGGAGGATCGGCCTCCGGCAGAGTGTGGGATTTCACGATTCCAGAGTGAAGTCTCCACACAGGTTAAGGGAGCGCGGTGCAGGAAGCCCCGAATTCTGCTTCAACCGCGAGCAGCCTCAACCGTCCCGGGACCCGAAATTTCTCGGCAGAGTGACGTGGTGCCGGGAGGGGGAATTGAACCCCCAAGGTACTAAGTACCGGCGGATTTTGAGTCCGCTGCGTCTGCCAGTTCCGCCATCCCGGCCGGGTCGTAAGCTGCGGGGAAATCAACATTAATTGATGATGCGGGGCTTTGCAACCTGGCCCTCATCCCGCTGCCGTGATCTGCCTGGAGGCTCAGTAATCCGTTGCCGTGTAGCTGGAAAAGCCAAAATTGTTAGCGCCGCTGCCGCAGGTGGAGGGACTCTCGATATACATCCCCATGCCGGGACTGCCGCTGGCGTAAGTGCTGTCGGTGACCTGCCCTTTCTGGACACCGTTGATGAATACAGTGATTACGTTGCCGACCATCTGCGCCGAGAAAACGTCACCGGTTTTGACTCCGTATTGAGAACCAGCAGCGCTCAGTATGGTGGTGAAGTTGCCGAACGGACCATTCCAGCGAACCACGTGAATATAGGAGTTGGAGTTGCTCCAGTTTCCAACGTTGATTTCGTAGCCGCTGACGCTGTGAGGCGAAATCGACGCACGCAGGAAAATCTCCGACTCCTGGTAGCAGGGGCCGGGACGAACCGTGATCGGATTGACAATCTGCACTGTCCCTTGCGCGCTCTGGTTGTTGCCCCAATTTCCTGAAAGGATGGCGACCGAGTCATCGAACAGCGCCGGATTCGTGCCTGTCTGGGTGGCGAAGGCAAAACCGGGCGTGGTCTGCATGTCGGTCCAGTCCAGGCCGGTCGTGCCGGCGTTGATCCAATTACCGCCCTCGGAAATAGGATTCTCAGTCAGGGGAAAATTGGTGGTGTAGTTATGACCTGCCGGAGGGGCAGGAGCGGGGGAACTTTGCCCACTGCCGCGGAACGTGGCCATCTGCATCACCCAGGTCCCTGAGCCCATGGTCGCGGTCGCCTTGTAACTTCCCGCGCTGCTGACGATTTCGTCCTCCGAGATACCCCCGTACAAGTTGATGAGCCGGGCACTGAATCCGCTTCCTGCCGTCTTGAACGATGTACTCGGATTGCCTGCCCCAACGATCAGCTGGTTGGCCGAAGTGGTAGTCGCTGAGCCACTGTTCGCGAGTGTCCCCCTGCCGGTCGCGGTGGCAACCACATCCAAGGGACTGACGGGATCCAAACCGCTATATTCGAGCACGTTCACATTGGGCCAGCCCGCGGTCTGGTTGAAGGTCACAGTCACGGTATTGCTGCCGCCCGCGATGTTCGCGGCATAGTAAATCTGCGAGCTCAGCCCGCTGGTTCTGGTTGGACCAGCGGCCACGGCGTAGATGTTGCCGGCGGTATCGGTGACCGAGGTCACGATCGAAGTGGTGTCGCCCCACATCACTGCGATCACATTCAGGTTTCCCGTCGTCTGTGTCCCCGGATAGGCGATCGCCAAGGAGGACCCTGACAGCGCCACTGCCGACTTGGCCTGCACGAAACTGATGCCCGTTCCCGAAGACGTCGTGTAGGTATAGCTGCCCGGCAGAGTGGCGCTCTGGCCATCGCTGTTGGTCACTACGACATCCACAGCTCCAGCCGTGTGTGCCGGGGCTGTGGCCGTAATCGTGGTGCTGCTCGCTACCACGACGTTGGACGACGCCGCCCCTCCCAGCTGTACCGTCGCGCCGGCGGAGAATCCCGTGCCCGTGATGGTCATCGAAGTTCCGCCATTGGCCGACCCTGAGTTCGGCGTGACTGCCGTCACCGCGGGTGGCGGCTGTGCACCTTGCCCGCTGGAAACGGCGTAGGTGTAACCTCCCGGCAGAGTCGCGCTCTGGCCATCGGGGTTGGTCACCACGACGTCCACGGTGCCAGCCGCGTGTGCGGGTGTGGTCGCCGTAATCGCCGTGCTGCTGGCTGCCACCACATTGGACGCAGCCACTCCTCCCAGCTGTACCGTGGCCCCAGCGGAGAATCCCGTGCCCGTGATGGTCACCGAGGTTCCTCCGTTGCCGGCCTCCGAGTTCGGAGTAATAGCCGTCACCGTCGGCGGCGGCTGCGAACTCTGCCCGCTGCCGCGGAAGGTAGCCATCTGCATCACCCACGGGGCCGATAACCGCAGAGGCGCAGTGGCGCTATAGCTCCCCATGGCCAGAACCGTCGTGTCTTCAGCGATGTCTCCAAAGTTGGTGATCACCCGCTTGGTAAATCCGCTCCCTGCCCCGCTGTACATGTCAAACGTCATGCCCGCGCCAAAGATCAGCTCATTTAGCGCGGTGGTCGTGGCGGAACCGCTATTTCCATTTTGTGAATTGCCCGCTGCCGCCGCGGTGACATCCAGGGGCGCCGTCGGGTCAAGCCCGCTGTACTCCAGCACCCGCACGTCCGGATACGCCGCCGTGCGATTGAAGGTCACCGTCACGGTATTGCTGCCGCCGGCGATTTTGTTGGCGTAGTAGATCGACTGGGTGAGCGCCTTGCCCGCGGTTGGACCCACCGCCAGGGCATAACTGTTTCCACGGCTGTCGGTAACCGATTTCACGGCAGCGCTGGTATCGTTCCAGCCCACCACGACAATATTTGAGTTTCCCGCTGTCTGGGCACTGGGATACGCCACCACGACGGACGAGCCGGACGGATTCAAAGTCTTATTGTTCTGCTGTACGAAATTAATCCCCGCGGATACGGGAAGAATCAGCAAAAGCGTGAACAAGAGATTCTTTATGATGAAATTTTTAACTATCATTACCTGTAATGGCCCCCGGTGGCGATGTTCCCGTTCTTAGTGCTGAGATTTCGTGCCGGAGATGACCGGCCGTCGCCGCCCTGAGGATCGGCAGCGGCTTGGTGCCGGAGCCCGAAGGATCCGACGTCATCCCATCAGTCAGGTCGAACGACCAGGGCCGCGAAGTTGGCAGAATGCGGCCCAAAAGAACATCGACGCACGATGGCGAAACGCGCGCCTGCAACGAACTTATAAAAGTGGCTGGGAACGAAGCGGTCTGAACTTGGCCAGACCTTGAGTATGCCCTTTCCGACGGATAGACTCAATAAAGAAATCGCGACTCTCTTCGACAATTTCCTGATGATGCCACGGTCTCGAGTGGTTCGACTTCATCAACCGGTTGAGGAATTTCCGCCAACTGATTTGAGCGCGAAACCAGTTGCGCTGACAAGGCCGTGAGGCGCACTTTCAGACGATGTGGTTCCACAATGGGAAAATAGTTCCACCGACGCAAAAATTCGGTATTTAGGAGGCGGCCTTGAAGCGATCCATCTCCATAGTCCTGCTTCTGATGCTGGCATGCTCCGCCCAGTTGCTCGCGGAAACGCAGCGCTGGCCGGAAGAAAAAGCCAATGCCTGGTACCAGCAGCAGCCCTGGCTGGTGGGCAGCAACTTTATTCCCGCCAGCGCGATCAACGAACTCGAGATGTGGCAGGCGGCCACCTTCGATCCTCAGGAGATTGATAAGGAACTGGGCTGGGCGCAGAGCCTGGGCATGAATACCATGCGGGTGTTTCTGCACGATCTGTTGTGGCAGCAGGATGCCGCCGGGCTTCAAGCAACGGATCGATGCCTTTCTGACCATCGCGGCGCGGCATAAAATCCGGCCCGTCTTTGTTCTGTTCGATTCCTGCTGGGACCCGTTTCCCAAGCTCGGGCCGCAACATCCGCCGATTCCCGGAGTGCACAATTCGGGATGGGTACAAAGTCCCGGAGCCGCCGCGCTGCGGGACCCGGGGCAATATCCGCGGCTCAAGGAATATGTGCAGGGAGTGGTTGGGGCGTTCGCCAATGACCCGCGCATTCTCGCCTGGGATTTATGGAACGAGCCCGATAACGGCAACGGGGGCGCGTACGGGACAGTGGAACTGAAAAACAAGGCGGCACTGGTCCTGGCTCTGTTGCCCCAGGTTTTCGCCTGGGCGCGTTCGGCCAATCCTTCGCAGCCGCTTACCAGTGGAGTTTGGGAAGGCGATTGGTCGTCACCGGAAAAATTGTCGGCCACGGCGAAGGTTCAGCTGGAAGAATCCGACGTGGTTTCCTTCCACAATTATGGTTGGCCGGAAGACTTCGAACAAAAAGTGGGATGGCTGGAGCGATATCACCGGCCGATTCTCTGCACCGAGTACATGGCCCGTCCCATAGGAAGCACTTTCGACACGATCCTGCCGCTGGCGAAAAAGCGGCACGTCGCGGCGATTAACTGGGGATTGGTAGCGGGCAAGACCCAGACCTATCTGCCGTGGGACTCCTGGCAGAGGCCCTATGTTCTGGAAAAACCTCCGGTATGGTTCCACGAAGTGTTCTATCCGGACGGCAAGCCGTACCGGGAAAGAGAAGCCCAAATCATCCGCGAGCTGACCGGCGTGAAGTAGCCGGTGTGGGTCGGACACTCTTGTCCGACGCCTTTGACGTGGACTTTTTCGGGGTGCGGGTTTGTTTTGGCATCAGCCACATCGGCAGCTGCAGAAATGCAAGGGCTGGATTCAAAATCTGAATTCAAAATCAACGTCAAAGGCGTCGGACAAGAGTGTCCGACCCACATTTATGTTGTTTTTATAGGACGCGTTCGTGGGAGTAGCCGGCGGCTTCGAGGGCGGCGAGCAGCTCGGCAATCTGGTCCGGGCCCCGGGTTTCCATGGTGATATCGATTGCGGTCTCTCCCAGATTCACTCCGTAGTAGGCGCGATCGTAGGAAGTCTCCACGATGTTGGCGCGGTGGTCGGCGAGAATTCCGGTCAGGCGGTGCAGGGCTCCGGGATAGTCAGGAAGATGGACGCGCAAGCGCACCAGGCGTCCGTCTTTTACCAGGCCGCGCTCGATGATTCGCGACAGCAGGGTCACGTCCATGTTGCCGCCGCAGACCAGCACGGCAATCTTCTTCCCCGTCATCTGCAGCTTGCGATTGATCAAGGCAGCGATAGCGGCTGCCCCGGCGCCTTCCGCCATGGTCTTCTCGCGTTCCAGCAGGAGCAGGACCGCGTTGGCGATTTCTTCTTCGTCGACGGTGACGATTTCATCCACGTATTTCTGCACCAGGGGCAAAGTGCGGTCGCCGGCCCGGCGGACGGCGATGCCGTCGGCGATGGTCGCGGCCGGAGCCAGGGTCACCGGTTTGCCTGCCGCTACCGCAGCCTTCATCGAAGGCAGCCGCGAAGTCTGCACTCCGATGATCTGGACTTTAGGATTGGTCTCCTTGATGGCGCAAGCGATGCCGCCGATCAAGCCGCCGCCGCCGATGGGGACCACCACGGCCTCGATTTCGGGATGCTGCTGCAGCATCTCCAGTCCGAGCGTGCCCTGCCCGGCGATGACCGCGTCGTCATCGAAAGGGTGGATAAAAGTGAGGTGCTGCTGCTGGCCGCGCCGGATGGCTTCTTCGCAGGCATCGTCGTAGTTGGCGCCGTGCAGGATGACTTCGGCGCCGTATGATTTAGTCGCGGAAACTTTGATTAACGGGGTCGTGAGCGGCATGCAGATCTGGGCTTTGATGCCGCGGCGGCCGGCGTGATAGGCCAGGCCCTGCGCGTGATTTCCCGCGGATGCGGCGATCACTCCCCGGTCGCGCTCCTCCGCCGTCATGGTCAGCAGCTTGTTCAGCGCGCCGCGTTCCTTGAATGCTCCCGTCCTCTGCAGGTTGTCGAGTTTCAGGTAAATGGAATTGCCGGTGAGCTGCGAAAACGTGGCGGAGAGAGTAAACGGCGAAAGATAGATGGATGGGCGAATGCGCTCCAGGGCAGCTTGGACGTCGGCAAGAGTGATCATTGATCTGGTAGGTGCATTCTACAGGAGGTCCGGTGGAGGACGGGCGTCCCGCCCGTCGAGCATGGGCCCGTGCTTGACGGGCGGGACGCCCGTCCTCCATCCAGCCCACTCAGGCTTCTACCGGGGCGCCGGTTGCGACCGGCAATTTTGCTTCCTGCCAGGCGCCGAATCCGCCACTGACGTTCATTACATTTTTAAAGCCGGCGCGTTGCAGAAGACTGCAGGCAATCAGGCTGCGATAGCCGCTCTGGCAGTGGACCGCCAAAGGAAGATCGAGATCAACTTCCGGAGGAGAAACCCGGAAGCGGTCGAGCGGCCACCACGCTGCTCCGTTTATATGCGCGGCCATCCATTCCGCTTCACGGCGGACATCCAGCACGCGCATGCCGTTTTTCGAAAGGTGCTGCTGCAATTCCTGCACGCTGATCTCGCGCAGGGTCGCAAGATCGAATCCGGCATGCTGCCATCCGGCGACGCCACCTTCCAGGTATCCACGCTCGCCTTCGATGCCTACCCGGGCGAGGCGAAGACGGCCTTCCGACAACTCTTCGGGGGTTTCGGCGATAAGCACGGGTGCCGACGACAAACCGAGAATGGTTCCAGCCCACGAAGCGAACTGTCCGGACAGAGGAATGTTCACGGAACCGGGCACGTGGCCTGCGGCAAACTGTTCCCCGGGGCGAATGTCCAGCGCGATCACACCCTCTTCCAGTCCGGCTTTCAATTCCGCGGGCGTGACCGCTTTCAGCTCCGGCATTTCGGAGAGCGCGGGGGCGCCTCCGCGATTAATCTCGGCATCCTGCAGGAAATATTCCGGACGCGCCGGCAAATTGCTGGTCAGCTGCCGGATGAACTCGTCGCGAGTCCGGATTTGCAGCGCGTAGTTGGTAAGGCGCTCGGTGCCGATGGTCGAGGAACGCTCGGCCCGCATGTTGCGTCCGCAGAGCGAACCGGCGCCGTGCGCGGGATACACCAGGACCTCATCCGGCAGCTTCAACAGCTTGTTATGCAGGCTGTCGTAAAGCATCCCCGCCAGCTGCTCGGGCGAGTAGGTGCGGGAGAGGTCGGGGCGGCCGACGTCACCAATAAACAGCGTATCGCCGGTCAGGACGGCCCAGGGTTTCTGTGGTTTTTCGTCATCGGTGACCACCAGGCAGATGCTCTCCAGAGTGTGCCCGGGAGTTTCGAGAACCTTGATCGCAGCTTTTCCAAAACACAACTCGAAACCATCGTGAACGTCAACGTGCGGGAACGTGACGCCGGCCTGGGCGCCGAAATAGATTTTTGCCCCGGTGCGGGCGGCGAGTTCCTTGTGTCCCGAAACGAAATCAGCGTGCAGGTGAGTCTCGAAAATGTGACGAATCGTAAGCCCGTTTTCCTGGGCGGCCTTCACGTAGAGATCCACGTCACGCTGGGGATCGACCACAACGGCTTCGCCTTGCGACCCCAGCATGTACGAAGCGTGGGCGAGACAGCCCAGATAAAACTGTTCGAAATACATAGGCGGAACCTTTCCCGGCAACCGGCAATGTAAAACCCGGGCAACCAATCATACCCTCTGGAATCAAAATTCGAGGCGTTCATGAAAATGAACTCAGCGCGAGCGGAAAGAGACAAACTTTTCCACATCGCCTTGAGATAAGATCACTGCAACCGGAGGCGCGACCTGGAAAGTATTGCGCCGTCTGCTCGTCCCGGAGGTAGAAGGATGTACCGGTCCTCATCTGGCAGCGCAGCTAATGTAAATTCATGGCTGGACGTGCAGTCTGCGATCCGCGGATTGACCCAGGATTTTGCCACTGCATTTAATACAGGAAACTACGATCAGGCGGCGGCCCTGTTTACCGCCGACGGCTGGCTGATGCCGCCGCAAAGAGAAGCTGTGCAGGGGCAGAAACCGATCGAGTTGATGCTGCGCCGGCTGGGAGAATCCGGGTACCAGAATGTTCGCCTGGAAACCATCCGGGTGGAGGAATCGGGCGATATGGCGGTCGAGATTGGCCGCTACACGGCCGCCGTTCAACAAGCCAACGGGACTACCGTTGCCGAACGCGGTAAGTTTGTACGGACCTGGCGCCGGCTTGGAATCTGGCGCATGGCAGTCAACTGCTGGAACAGTGATCTGCCGGCCGCGAAATAACCCGCCTGTGTGGCGCGGGCGCCCTCGCCCGCGTGAGTCGAGGGGAAAGTCAGAAGCTGCGGGTGTTGGTTCAGGGCTTTTCCCCCAGAGTTTTTGCCGCTGTGGTTTTCCCTTTAGCCTGTGGTTTCCCGCTCCATAATTCGACAATCAAGTTCAAAGGCCGCGGGCGAGGGCGCCCGCGCCACACCTGCTTGACCACGCCAGGTTGACCACGCCAGGTTGACCGCCTGACATCTGGGCTGGGCTGCGTCTACAATGGTCGGGACGCAATCCCACTTCATCGAGATCAGGAGAGTCGCATGCAACGGAAGGCAAGCGCAATATGGAAGGGCGGGCTGAAGGACGGCAAAGGCGTGGTTTCCGCCAGCAGTGGCGTGTTATCGAACACTCCCTACTCGTTCGCGACGCGTTTTGAGAACACTCCCGGAACCAATCCCGAAGAACTGATCGCGGCGGCGCACGCCGGATGCTTTTCGATGGCGCTTTCCGGCCAGTTGGGCGCCGCCAATCTCACCGCCTCGAGCATCGAGACCACCGCGACGCTGACCCTGGAAAAACTGGACTCCGGCTGGACCATCACCACGGTCCACCTCGACGTCGTGGGGCACGTGCCGGGCGCGGACAACGCGGCCTTTCAAAAGGCGGCGGAAAATGCCAAGAGCGGATGCCCGGTATCCAAATTGCTCAAGGCGAATATCACGATGACGGCGAAGCTGGAAGGGTGAGATCGTCGTTGGTCCATTGGCTTTGATCGTAGGCACGGGCGTCATCGCCCGTCAGGCACTGGCCTGTGCTCGACGGGCGATGACGCCCGTCCTCCGATCAACGGCCAAGAGCTAGCTCTGCGAATTCAGTATTTTCCTGATCTCTCGATTGATGCGGGCGGCGTCGTGGGCGGCATCGTCGATGGCCTGCGCCCATTTCTTGTTCTTGCCGTCAAGTTTCGCTTCCTGCAAAAGATAGGCGGCTTGCAGCACGGTCTCCAGCGAATTGCTGAGGTCGTGGGCCAGGGCGCGGAGACTGGCGATAACATCGGGCGGCTTGGCGGCGTTTTCCATGGCGTTCGCTGGGTTTGACAGCCTGCGCTCCCCCTGTAGAATATTACTCGTAGTCCTTTCCTGGAAGGCGGCCTGGAGAAGATGGCCGCATCCCAGTCACTTTTTGCCATCGTGGCGGAATTGGCAGACGCGCATGGTTCAGGTCCATGTACTCGCAAGGGTGTGGGGGTTCGAGTCCCTTCGATGGCACCACGGTTTCTGGTTGATGGTAGCTCCTCTTTAAAAGCGGCTGTTTTCGCCGCATTCTGCCACGTTTTATATGTCTGAGGATGGCAAGCGTGCTAACCTTAGAATGCACGGGAAGCCCGCGATGGCTTCCGCAACCAACCATGATGAACCATAAAACGACAGCGCTTTACATCCTGCTGCTCACTCTTTTTGTTGCCGTCGTGATGGCAGCCCCTGCAAAACAAAAAAGCCAGGTGCGCAAGGAATCGTTCGGAAAAACCGGAGATGGGAGGCCGGTCGACCTGTATACCCTAACCAACTCACACGGCCTCGAAGTCCGCGCCATGACCTACGGGGGCATCATTGTGTCGATCCGCGTGCCGGACAAGAACGGCAAGCTGGGCGACATCGTGCTCGGGCACGACACGCTCGACGGATATCTGGTCAACCCGCCCTATTTTGGCGTCATCGTCGGGACGCTACGCCAACCGGATTGCCAACGGCACCTTCACCCTGGACGGCGTGAAGTATACGCTGGCCAAAAATGACGGGCCTAACTCGCTGCATGGCGGAGTCAACGGGTTCAACAAGCAGATATGGGAGGGCAGGGAGTTCAAGAACGCAAAAGGCGTTGGAGTTGCGTTCAGCTACCTGAGTAAGGATGGCGAAGAGGGTTATCCCGGGAACCTGAAGGTCAAAGTCAGCTACACCCTGACGGACGAAAACCAGTTGATTCTGGATTACGAGGCAACCACCGACAAGGCCACGCCGCTGAATCTTTCACAGCACAGTTATTTCAACCTGGCGGGCGAAGGCAACGGCGACATTCTGGGGCATCATCTGATGCTCAACGCGGACCGCTTCACGCCCGTGGACAAGACCCTGATCCCGACCGGCGAACTGCGCCCCGTCCAGGGCACGCCGATGGACTTCACCAAGTCCACCGCGATCGGCGCTCGCATCAACGAGAACTACGAACAACTGGTCGTCGGACACGGATACGATCACAACTGGGTGATAAACCGGAAAGACAACAGCCTGACGCTGGCTGCCCGGGTCCACGAACCGACCAGCGGACGAGTGTTGGAAGTGTTCACCACAGCAACCGGGCGTGCAGTTTTACTCCGGCAATTTTCTGGATGGAACGATTACCGGAAAACACGGGCATGTCTACAAACAGCGTTATGGCCTGTGCCTGGAGACCCAGCATTTTCCGGACTCGCCCAATCATCCCGACTTTCCGTCGACGATTTTGAGGCCGGGCCAGACCTTCCATTCGGAGACGGTATTCAAGTTTTCTACCGAATGATTTAGCCATCCACGGCTCAAGGTTCCTTCGTGTACCTTCGTGTCCTTTGTGGTTTAAGGGTTAGAAGCCTTAACCACCAAGGACACGAAGGCAAACACAACCCCGTCTCTGCAGCGGTATTCGCGTTGGTTCCCGTATAATCTTCAGATTCCTTATGGCCGCCAGCCTGGACCAGATCGTCGCTGCCACGCGCCGTCGAGTCGCGGATGCGAAGCGCTCCGCCGACTTGCCCGCGGCTGGAGCGGATGGCGGAACAGCATGTACCTCGCGGCTTCCGGCGTGCCCTGGCTGCCGAAAGCCGGACGGGACCCGCAATCATCGCCGAATTGAAGAAGGCTTCGCCTTCCCGCGGGTTGATTCGCGCCAACTTTGATCCCCAGGGCCTGGCTGCGGAATTGCAGGCGGCGGGAGCGGCGGCCCTGTCCGTGCTTACGGACGAGGAGTTCTTCCAGGGATCGCTCGACAACCTGCGGCGCGCTTCCGCCAGCAGCACGCTTCCCTGCTTACAAAAAGACTTCATGGTGGACGAATTTCAGCTTTTGCAGGCGCGAGCCTGCTGCGCCGACGCAGTCCTGCTCATTGTGGCCGTGCTTTCGCAATCCGAATTGAAGGATCTGACCAAAAAGAGCCGCGCGCTGGGGCTCGATGTGCTCTGCGAAGCCCATAATGAAGACGAGTTACAGCGCGCTCTGGACGCGGGCTCCGATCTTGTTGGCGTCAACAATCGCGATTTGCGGACCTTCAAAGTGGATGTGAACACCTCGCTTCGGCTGGCGGAAGCAATTCCAAACCACGTGATCTCCGTGGCGGAAAGTGGGATCGACAATGGCGCCGACATTGCCCGGCTGCGCGGAACTGGATACAAGGCGTTCCTGATCGGTGAGTCTCTGATGAAAGCGGAGTCGCCCGGAGAGGCATTGAAAGCTTTACTAGCGGCCGCGGACCGCGAGAGGCCAGCGCTCAGCACACAAAACTGAAGGCTGAGAGCTCCCAACTGGCATACCGGGAACGGGGGTTCATGACTTGGGTAAAAATATGCGGGACAACGAACCTGCAAGACGCGTTAACCGCCGTTGAAGCGGGCGCGGATGCGTTGGGCTTCGTGTTCTACGAGAAGAGTCCGCGTAGGATCGATCCGGGAACGGCGCGGGAGATCGTTGAGAAGCTGCCGTCGAACGTCGACAAGGTGGGGGTCTTCGTAGATGAGCCGGTGGCGACGATTCTGGAGACCGTGGCAAAGGCAGGTTTGACCGGCGCGCAATTGCATGGCGCTGCGTCCCGCAAGCCCGAATTCATACAGGGGCTGAGAGCCGGCGGCAGCCTGAAAATCTTCCTGGTTCTGTCGGCCGCCGAGATCGATGGGGGCGTCGACTGGAACGAGGTCGGACGATACGGCGTTAGCGCCATCTTTCTTGATTCCGGCACGCCCCAGGTGCCTGGGGGCACGGGAAAAGTATTTGATTGGAAGAGAGCTGCCAGCGGGATTCGACCCGACAAGCTCAGGATCGTTGTGGCCGGTGGCCTGACCTCAAGCAACGTCGCGGACGCGATCCGCATACTGCAGCCTTGGGGAGTGGACGTGGCTTCGGGAGTGGAAGCCAGGCCCGGCAGGAAAGATCCGGAGAAGGTTGGCGCCTTTATCGGCGCGGTGCGAAAGCTGGAAGAGAAAAACTAAAATGGCAACCGCAAAAGTTCAACCCCGACCGGCGGCTCGTACCCGACGCTCAACGCCCGTCCACTCGACTGCGCGCCTGCCAAGTAAGGGGGCGGGGATACATGCCGTGACAAGCGGGAAAAGACCGTCGCCCGTCGCCACGTCGGCCGGACGTTTCGGCGTCTATGGCGGGCGCTACGTTCCCGAGACCCTGATGGCGGCGCTGGACGAACTGGAGCGGCACTACGAGAAAGCCAAGAAAGACCGCAGGTTTCAAAGGCGCCTGGATGAATTGCTGCGCACCTATGCCGGGCGTCCCACGCCTCTGTTTTTCGCCCAGCGCCTGAGCCAACAACTGGGCGGAGCAAGAATTTATCTCAAGCGCGAAGACCTGCTCCATACCGGGGCCCACAAGATCAATAACTGCCTGGGACAGGCGCTGCTGGTCGAGCGCATGGGCAAGCATCGCGTTATCGCCGAAACCGGCGCGGGGCAGCATGGCGTGGCCACGGCAACGGTATGCGCGCTGCTGGGCTTTGAATGTGTCGTCTATATGGGCACGGAAGACATGCGGCGGCAGGAGCTGAATGTTTTCCGCATGCGGTTGCTGGGCGCGGAAGTGCGCGGCGTGGATTCTGGATCTCGCACCCTGAAAGACGCCATCAACGAGGCCATGCGCGACTGGGTCACCAATGTGCGCACCACACATTACCTGCTGGGCAGCGTGCTGGGCGCGCATCCTTATCCGACCATGGTGCGCGACTTTCACAAAGTGATCGGACGGGAAGCCCGGGCGCAGATTCTTAAAGCTGAGGGCAGGCTGCCCAAAACCATCATCGCGTGCGTTGGCGGCGGTTCGAATTCCATCGGCATCTTTCACGAATTCATTAAAGACAAGAAAGTGCAGCTGGTGGGCGTGGAGGCGGGTGGGCGGGGCGCACGCCTCGGCGAACATGCGGCGCGTTTCAGCGGAGGATCGCCGGGAGTGCTGCAGGGTACGTACTCTTACGTGCTGCAGGACGAAGCCGGGCAGATTTCGGCCACGCACTCGGTCTCGGCCGGCCTCGATTATCCTTCGATCGGGCCGGAACATGCCTGGCTGAAGGACACCGGCCGCGCGGAGTACGTGTCGGCGTCGGACAAGGAAGCGCTCGAGGCCTGCACCGTGCTGGCGAGGACCGAGGGCATCATTCCCGCGCTGGAATCCGCTCACGCGGTGGCGGAAGCGATCAAGCGCGCGCCCAGGATGAAGAAGTCTGACGTGGTGATGGTGAATGTTTCCGGGCGTGGCGACAAAGATATTGGAATTTTGCGGGAGAATCTGAAATTGGATTGAGCGCGAAGAATTTAGTAATCGGGAATTGATGATTAGGGAATTTTAAGAAGTGTTTTTCTGCTTTCCTTGTTGCCTATGCCTTTGCGATTCCACAATCGTCCTTCGCTGGTCGCCTATCTCACTTGCGGCGACCCCGATCTCGCGACCACGCGGGACATTGCCTTCGCGGCCATTGAGGCGGGCGCGGACATGCTTGAACTCGGGGTTCCCTTCAGCGATCCGGTGGCGGACGGACCGGTGATCCAGCGTGCCAGCGAACGCGCCCTGCGCCACGGGACTACGTTGCGGCAGGTGCTGGAACTGGGCAAAGAGATCCGGCGGCGCTCGCCGGCGGGACTCATCGTCTTTACCTATTTGAATCCTGTCCTACGGATGGGATTGGCAAAGTTCAGCGCCGCGGTTCAGGACTTCGGCATTGATGGCGCCTTGCTCACGGACCTGCCGGTGGAAGAATCGCATGAGTACCTGGAGGAGATGCGCAAGAGGGACCTGGCTACCGTGTTTCTGGCCGCGCCGACGAGCACCGATGCGCGACTGAAACTTATTGCGGGGGCGTCCAGCGGATTTGTGTACGCGGTATCGCGAACCGGAGTGACCGGGGCGCGGCGACAGATGCCTGAAGACGCGGCCAAGCTCGTGGGCCGCCTGCGCAAGTATACTGACTTGCCGATTGCAGTCGGCTTCGGCATTTCGACGGCGGCGCAGTTTGAGGCGGTGGGAAACTTTGCCGACGCGGCGGCGGTGGGCAGCGCGATTGTCGAGACCATCGAACGCAATCCGGGCAAAGAAGCGGAGAGTGTGGCACAATTTGTAAGGCAGCTTTTAGTCGTCCGTCGTCCGTCGTCAGTCGTCAGCACTCCCGCGCCAGTTGGCTAGAGAAACGACGACATCCTTCCACAGCAACGGGTGGTTGGCTTCCGGTGAGTTATGGGCAAATCCCACCGGCTGGACATTCAAGGACTGAAGATTGATGACGGATGACTGACGACCGCTCTATGGATATTTCCGACTGGCGCACGAAGATCGACGAACTGGACCGCGAGCTGGTGACCTTGTTGAGCCGGCGGGCGCAGGCTGCCCATGAGATCGGCAAGTTGAAGCGCGGCGTCGGCCTGCCGATCTACGAGCCCGACCGGGAGCGCAAGGTGTTCGCCAATGTGCAGAGCATCAATCCCGGGCCGTTGCCGGACCGCGATTTGCTGCGCATCTTTGAGCGAATCATGGATATCATGCGCGGCATCCAGCAGCAGGAAATCGCGCCCCAGGGCGCGGCAGACGGCGGAGGCGATACGGAATTGGATAATGATGTGAATGATTAGAGGCAGCTCTCAGCCATCAGCTATCAGCCGTCAGTCTTAAAAGACACGCTGATAGCTGAAAGCTGAGGGCTGACGGCTTTCTTATGATCGTTGCCATGCAGGAATCAGCGACCGATGAGCAGATCCAGCAGGTGGTAGAACACCTGGTCCGGATGGGCTTCTCCGTGCACCGCACGACGGGGGAGCGGCAAACCGTGCTGGCCGCGGTGGGCGCCCGGGTGGATTTTGACACGCGCAATCTCGAAGTTCTTTCCGGGGTCGAGCACGTTCACCGCATCAGTGCGCCTTACAAGCTGGCGGGACGGAGTTTTCGTCCGCAGGGAACCATCGTCGAGTTTGCCAACGGCGTGCAGATCGGCGGCGACCAGGTGGTCGTCATGGCCGGGCCTTGTTCGGTGGAATCGAAGGAACAGCTGTTTACTGTGGCCGAACACGTGGCGAAGGCGGGCGCGCGCGTGCTGCGGGGCGGCGCCTTCAAACCGCGGTCATCTCCTTATTCATTTCAGGGGATGGGCGAAGAGGGACTCAAGCTGCTGCGCCAGGCCGGCGATCATTTCAACATGCTGGTGATCAGCGAGGTCATGGAAATTTCGCAGATCGGCCTTATGCTGCCTTACATCGACATTTTTCAAGTAGGCGCGCGCAATATGCAGAACTTCAATCTGCTGCGCGAACTGGGCAAGGTCAAGAAGCCGGTTCTGCTCAAGCGCGGCATCGCGGCCACCCTCGAAGAACTGCTGCTCTCCGCCGAATACATCATGGCGGGGGAAACTACGAAGTGATCCTGTGCGAGCGCGGCATCCGCACTTTCGAAACTTATACCCGCAACACGCTGGATGTGTCGGCCATTCCGATCATCAAGAAGCTCTCGCACCTGCCCATGACGTCCGATCCATCGCATGGCACCGGGTTGCGCGACAAGGTGCCACCCATGGCCCGGGCCTCGCTGGCGGCGGGCGCGGACGCGCTGCTGATTGAAGTGCATCACGATCCGGACAAGGCATTTTCCGACGGCGCCCAGTCGCTCTTTCCCGACCAGTTTGCCAAGCTGATGGAGGAATTGCGCATGATCGCGCCGGCCGTGGGACGCAAAGTGGCCTAACCCTTTTCACCACGGAGAGACAGAGGCACGGAGAAAAGCTAATCATGCTTCGCACGCGAGCAGGATATTGACCTTGCCGTTCTTTGCTCTGTGACTCTGTGTCTCCGTGGTTAAGGTAGATGGCAATTCGCCAAATCACCATCATCGGCACGGGCCTCATCGGCGGCTCCTTCGGGCTGGCGCTGAAGAAGCGGCGTTTCCCCGGGCGGATCGTCGGCTGCGACCGCGCTCCGGTGCTGGAACAGGCGCGGGACAAGGGCGCGATTGATGAGGGGCACACAGACCCGGTGGCCGCGGTGCGCGGCAGCCAGGTGGTGCTGCTGGCGGCTCCGGTCGGCGCCATCGTCGAACTGATCGGGCGCCTCGGGCCTGCGCTTCCGCCGAAAACTCTGCTGACCGATGTCGGCAGCACCAAGGCCGAGGTGCTCAACCGCGCCACTGCTACGTTCGGCAAGGACGTTGGCCGCCGCTATCTTGCAGGACATCCCATGGCGGGAAAGGAACAATCGGGAGTCGAGGGTGCCGACCCTGATCTGTTCCAGGGCGCGGTGTGGTTTGTAACCCCGGCGCCGGGGCAGAAAATATTTGAAGGCGCGAGCGGGGAATTTCTGGAGTGGGTGGAAACCATCGGCGCAGGCGTGGCCAGCATGGAAGCCGGGGCGCATGACCAGCTCTGCGCCTGGATCAGCCACCTGCCGCAGATGATCTCCACCGCCCTGGCGGCGACGCTGGTGGATGAGTACGGCGAAGACGCTCCCCTGCTCGAGACCGGGGGGCGAGCCCTGCGCGAGATGACGCGCATCTCGGCCAGTCCTTATTCCATGTGGCGGGACGTTGCGCTGACCAATAAGAAGAACATCCGGCACGCCCTGCTGAAGCTGGAACAGAGGCTGGCGCATATCCGGGAAAACCTGGATACGCGGGAGCTGGCGCTGGAGTTCGAGCGGGCGCATCATTTGAGAAAAGTCGGGGCCAAACCACAGAGGACGCGGAGGACACGGAGTAATTAGGACCGATCAATGTGAAGCCTCGACCGGTAACTTTCGTTTAGAATCCTTGTTCCACGAATAAGTCCGATGAACAAAGTCGTAGCCAATGCCGACGAAGCCATCCACGACATCTTCGATGGCGCGACCATCATGATTGGGGGATTCGGGCTGTGCGGGATTCCGGAAAACCTGGTGCGCGCCCTGGTCCGCAAGGGAACGAAGAATCTTACGACCATCAGCAATAACGTAGGCGTGGACGGATTGGGCAATGGGCTGCTGCTGGCGGCGGGCCAGATCATCAAACACATCGGGACTTACGTCGGCGAAAATAAGCTGCTCGAGCAACTGATTTTGCAGCGCAAACTGGAGCTGGACCTGATACCGCAGGGAACTTTTTCCGAGCGGATTCGCGCCGGCGGCGCCGGCATCCCGGCCTTTTACACTCCGGCGGGAGTGGGCACCGTGGTCGGCGATAACAAGGAAACCCGGGAGTTCGATGGGCGTCCCTACCTGATGGAGCGCGCACTCAAAGCGGATTTCGCTCTGATCAAGGCATGGAAGGGCGATAAGTGGGGCAATCTGGTCTATCGCAAGACGGCGCGAAATTTTAATCCCATGATGGCGACTGCGGCCAAGGTCACGATTGCTGAAGTTGAGCACCTGGTCGAGGTCGGCGAGCTGGAGCCCGATCTGATTCACACGCCCAGTATTTACGTGAAGCGGATTTTTCAAGGCGAAGTTTACGAAAAGAAGATTGAACGAAGAACGGTGAGAAAAAAGGATAGTCGTTGGTCCTTGGTCGTTGGTCGTTGGCCAAGAACCTCAACACCGAGGGTTTTTGCCAACGGCCAACGACCAACGGCCAACGACTGCACTTATGAAAGACGTCGACAAACGCGAGCGCATCGTCAAGCGCATTGCCCGTGAACTGCGTGACGGCTTCTATGTCAATCTGGGCATCGGCATGCCGACGCTGGTGGCCAATCATGTGCCGGCGGGCATGGATGTGATTCTGCAATCCGAAAATGGCATGCTTGGCATTGGGCCGTATCCCGTGGAGGGTGAGGAAGACTGCGATCTCATCAACGCCGGTAAAGAGACGGTCAGCGAGATGAAAGGCACGGCGTATTTTTCGAGCGCCGACTCATTTGCCATGATTCGGGGCGGCCACATTGACCTCAGTGTGCTCGGGGCGATGGAGGTGGACGAAGGAGGCAGCCTGGCCAACTGGATGATTCCCGGCAAAATGGTGAAAGGCATGGGCGGCGCGATGGACCTGGTGGCCAGCGCGCGCCGTGTGATCGTCGCCATGGAGCACACCACCAAGGATGCTCAGCCGAAGATCCTGAGAAAGTGCACTCTGCCTCTGACCGGAGTAAAGGTGGTGAATACGATCGTGACCGAGATGGCGGTAATTCAGGTCACGCCTACCGGGTTGGTGCTGGAAGAAGTCGCGCCGGGATTAACCGCCGACGATGTGCAGCGGGTGACCGAGCCCACGCTGATTCTCAGTCCAGCGATCAGGGTCATGGAAAGCTGAACTTAATGGTTCAATGTGGTCGCGGGCGACTCGCCCGCGCTTGAGGTGGGACGGGCGAGGACGCCCGTCCTCCCATTGGCATTGAACCTTCTTTAGTTCGTGGCAGCTTTTAGCCTTGCTGCCTCGAACTCGTCGCCCTTCTCCCAACCTACGACTTTGGGCGCGCTGGCTGCCTCCCAACCCAGGGCGAAGCCGAAGCGGGCCATCACGGCATCTCCGGTGAAGTCCGATTCGGGGTGATATTCATCGCTGGGCTGGTGGTAGTGCTTTTCGGTATATTCGTTGGCCTGCTGCAAGCCCCAGGCCGCGTCGTGTCCCTTGTATTTGACTCCTTCGTTGATCGAAAACGCAGGAATGCCTACGCGGGCCAGGCTGAAATGGTCAGAGCGGTAATAGTGTCCTGCTTCGGGATGCGAATCGGGACGAATCGCCAGGCGGAATTCCTGGGCCAGCGCTTGCACCATGGGGTAAAAAGTCGTTCGTTCGCTGCCGGATACTTCCACTTCTTCGGGTGAACCGAGCGGAGGAATATCGTCATAGTTAAGATCCAGCGCGATTTTTCCCGCCGGTAGGGGAGGATGTTTGCCCAGGTACTCGGAACCCAGCAGGCCCTGCTCCTCCGCGGTGACCGAGGCAAACAGAATGGAACGCCGCGGCCTCTGCGCCGCCATCGCATAGGCATGCGCCATCTCCAGCAGGATGCCGCATCCGGTGGCGTTGTCGTCGGCGCCGTTATAGATGTTGTCTCCCGGCATTTCGGGACGGATGCCGAGATGATCGTAGTGGGCCGTGTACATGACGGCTTCGGCTTTCAGTTTGGCGTCGGCGCCGGGCAGCATGGCGATCACGTTATTCGATTCGAACGGCCGCACCTTGCTTACCATGTGGGCTTGCAGCTTCACCGGAAGCGTCACCGGGCGGAAGTCGCGCGAGCGGGCATCCGCCATCATCTTGTCCAGGTCGAGGCCCGCCATCGCGGCCAGCGCCTTGGCCGCATCCAGATGAATCCAGGAAGTGACTTTCAGCTTCGGCGACCCGTCCAGCTTCAGGTACGACTTCTCTCCTGAATCTGAATTGCGCACCACTTCCCAGGGATAACTCGCCATATCGGTCTTGTGAATCAGGATCGCGCCCACCGCCCCCTGGCGAGCGGCTTGTTCGTACTTGTAGGTCCAGCGGCCGTAGTAGGTCAGCGCCTTGCCCTTGAAAAACTTGGGATCGTCTGAAGAGGGCTCGTTCACCAGCATCAGCAGGACCTTGCCCTTCACATCAGCGCCCTTGTAGTCGTCCCACTGGTACTCGGGCGCCTGGATGCCGTAGCCCACGTAAACGATCTCGGCATTCACGTTGGACTCAGGTTGTTGGGTTTCATCGGTGGCAACGTACTCAGAGAGCGGCTTGAGCTCCCGCGCCGGGCCTTTGGCTGGGACAAATGAAAACGTAGTTTCCGGCATGGACGTGATGCCGACCATGGGAACCTTCTGCATGTAGGTGCCGTTGTCGCCCGCGGGCTTCAATCCGTCGAGAGCGAATTGGGTGGCAATGTATTCGGCCGCGATGTCACCGCCACGCTGTCCGGTGCCGCGGCCTTCGAGCAGGTCGTGAGCCAGGAAGCGCACGTGAGCGCGGATGCGCTCGGCGTCGATCTTTTGAAACGCGGCGATGGCGGCAGGCGGGAAATGGACCGGCATCGGCCGGGACGAGTTCTGTGCCAATCCACCGCAGATCAGGACAACCAGGGAGATCACAACCAGCTTCTTGCGCATGCTTCGAGGCTCCGAGTGGGCTGAGGAACTTTGTATTGTACGAGATTTGTCATCCTGAGCGGAGTAGCTGCTTCGCTTCGCGAAGCAGCTGCGGGGTCGGAGGAACCCGATGAGCTTTTCTGCAGCGATTCGCGAAGCGAATCGGCCTGCTGCGCTCAGGATGACAATCGTCCGGGGTCCGAGGTCCGACGTCCGGGGTCCGGGGTCCGGGGTCTGCTTTGAGCCCGCGACCGCGGGCTAGTTTTTCGACCCTCAACCGGCGCGGAAGTCGGCGATTTGCTCATCCCGGCGGAACAGCGGTTTGGCAGCTCCGGGGGACGGTTGGGCGGCGCGCTGATTGAGTTCTTCCATCTCTTTCTTTATCCAGCCCACGCTGGCGATCTCGATGCCGCCATCCGGAGCGATCCAGAATATGGTCGGGACGTTGGTGAGGCCGTACGCATTCGAAACCGGATAGGAACGGGTGTCGTCGAGCAGGACGGGAAAAGTTATACCGTATTCTTTTATGAAAGCCTGTGTATCTTTTCTGGTGTTCTGGGAAATGCCCACGATGGTGACGGCCTGGCTTCCATGCGCTTCATAGATCCGCTGCAGGAACGGAAAAGCGTATTGGCAGGTTGGGCAGGAAATCTTGAAGAACGCCGCCAGCACCGGCCCTCGCGCCAGCGCTGCGCGCAACGAAAACTGCTGGTCGTTCATGGACGGCAAAGTGAAATCAGGAGCCTGGGTTCCGGGAGTCAAAGCTGCCATCGTACGTCCTCCGAAGATGCGAAGCCATTGCAATGGGATCTCCGCCTTAGTGTTAGATGACCTGCGCCTGCCGCAGGATTTTTCGCGCCAGCCCGGTGAGCGGCAACCGGGGAATCCGGGTTTTCGATACCCAGTGTCCCCTGCCTTCGTCGGGCACGGGGCCCCGCAGCACGCGGACGGTGTAATCCGTTACCGTGATCGAGTGCCGCAAGGTGAGGCTGACTGGACTGGGCACATCCGGTTGAGGAATTTCCGGCAACTCCCACATGCCGGGCATGAGCGACGCAAATTCCGGTCGCTGGACGAGAAAAATTTTGCTCTTAGATTGATCAAGCGCATAGCAGATGTCTCGCCGCTTCTGACCTGGCAATTTTTCCGGCCTCTCGAGTTTCCCCCGAGTGGCGCACAGGCTGAACACCGGACAGATGGAACACTTCGGCTGGCGCGGCAGGCAAACCAGAGCGCCCAGTTCCATCGTGGCCTGGTTGAAATCGCCGGGGCGACGGCGGCTGAGTAACGCCTCGGCGGTCTGCCAGAGCGTTTCGCCGGCCAGGCCGGTCCCGAAAACACGTCCGAGCACGCGCTCCACGTTTCCATCCACTACAGCCGCAGGGGCGTCGAATACGATGCTGGCGATGGCCGCGGCGGTGTAGCGGCCGACGCCGGGCAGAGCGCGCAGCTCGGCGATCGTCCCGGGAAATTTTCCGTCATGCTGTTTGACGATTACCTTGGCCGCGGCATGCATCATGCGGGCCCGCCGGTAGTATCCCAGGCCGCTCCAGGCCGCCAGCACCGACGATTCGCGCGCCGAGGCCAGTTTCTGCACCGTGGGAAAGCGCTGCAGAAAACGCCGATAGTGCTCCAGCACGGCGGAGACCCGGGTCTGCTGCAACATGATTTCCGAAAGCCAAACCCGGTACGGATCGCGATCATGGCGCCAGGGCAGGTCGCGCCGGTTGCCGTCGTACCAGGACAGGAGGCGCTGTCGCCAGCGACGGGTTGCGGAGCCATCGAATTTCCGGCTGTGGTTTGATTTCATTGCGGGACGGTCCATCACGCGGGAAATCGCCCACCGGGCTAGGGCCCGAGCACGGAATGGGCAATCGCCATCCAGCCGGCGCTTTGCTTTTGCCAGACCGTCATCATGCGCAGCTGTTCGGTCAGCAAGGGCTGGCCGTCAAAGGTGCCACGCATGGCGATGGTATAAGTCACGACAAAGGTGTCAGAATTCAGTTCGGTCTGAACGTCGCCGAGGGTGTATTCGTCGAGCTGCAGCTTCTGGAGCTGGACCAGGGCAGCGGCTTTGTCGAGGCGGCCGCCCTGCGCCGAGACGGCAACGTAGTTGCTTGCCAGGTGATGTTCCAGTTCGCCCCACTTCTTGTCTTTTACTTCCTTCCAGAAGCTGCGCTCCAGACCTTCGCCGCCGGTGGCATCGGTCCACTTGCTGCTGCCGGGGTGCTCGCGCCACATGGTACAAGCGGGCGTCGCCACGAGGGCGGCCAAAAGCGCAAGAATGGCGAAGCGATTTCTCATGGCAGAATTCTACACTCAGTCGTCAGTCTTCAGTCGTCGGTCGTCGGCCACTCGGCGGCCGCGCCCCGCGCAGATTTGTCAAACCTGCGGTCATTCAAGGACCAAAGATCAGGACGGAAGGCAGATGGCCAAGGGCCAAAGGCCAACGACCAACGACCAACGGCTGACGACCGACGACTGACACTGATTACTGGCTATGTTCCCCCGTTGACCGTGGGCGGACGGCGGGGAATAATGACCAGACCTGCCATCCGCGCTCGACGGGGGCGCATTTTTGCGCCGCGACGGCTACACTGTCTGCATGAAGGACTTCAACCGCAAGGTAGAGGACGCCTCGGCACGGGTAAACAAATCGGTGGCTGAGGCCGCTGACCGCATGGAGAAGGAGACGGCAGAATTCATCGCTTATCTGAACGACGAAGTAGTCCCGGCCGTCCGGCAACACTCCACCAAGGCGTTGCGGGTCGCAGCCGAGAAGATGTCGAAGCTGGCCGACTATCTGGACGAGGTCAAGTCCGGCCAGCGATGAGGTGGCGGTTGTCCGCCCGCATTCTGTCCGCGGCCGTGGTTGCAGTCCTGCTGAGCGGCTGCGGCGGCAAGAAGCAGGCGCGAGTCAGCCCGCCACCCCCGCCGCCCATGGTTGCGCCGCCGGCCGCTCCAGCGCCCGCTTCCGCCGCATCGAGAGGGGCCGAAGCAGCGCCCCCGTCTGCGGCAGACAAGAGACAGGAAAAGGCGGACGAGATCGCCCGCGAACTTTCCGTACCGGAAGGAACGAAGCCTCTTTCCGTCGAAACCGGCAATGCCAGCTGGTACGGAGCGCCTTATCACAATCGCCGCACTTCGAACGGCGAAATCTATGACATGCATGCGCTGACCGCCGCCCATCGCACGCTTCCCCTGGGATCCACGGTGCGAGTCACCAACCTCAAGACCGGTCATTTCACCGTGGTGCGAATCACCGATCGCGGACCGTTTGTAGAAGGGCGAATCGTCGATCTTTCGCTGGCCGCCGCCAAGCAAGCTGACGTATGGCAGGCAGGCGTGGCCAAGGTTCGGCTGGAGGTGTTGCGGACGCCGGTGCCGTTCGACCACGGTGGAAGATGGGCCGTGCAGATCGGCTCTTTCCCCGACGAAGGGGACGCGCGTACTTTGGCCAGCCGGCTTTCCCGGCGCTACAAGACCGCCAGAGTGCTCAGTTTCGGCAGTCCGGTGGGCGACTGGTGGGTGCGGGTCAGAGTATTGCAGGACGATCGCAAGCGAGCCGAGGAAGTCGCCCACGACACCCCGGCCTCCGAAGGCAAGATATTTCTGGTCAGGCTGGATTGAAGTCAGTCGTCAGTCTTCAGTCGTTAGCTACCCCGCTCTAAACTCCGAGGCGTTTTCGCGCAGCCTGTGACCATGCCGCTCTGATCACCAAAGGCCCTGGCGCTCTACGGATTCTCTGCCGCTTCCCTGTAGGTGCCGAACTTCTTGGCCACCGGTTTCAGGGTGGGATAAAACTGCACGAAGGAGTGCTCGACGGCGGCATGTTCCTCGTGGCACTGCCAGCAGGCGGCCTTGGGATTGGCCTGGGCTGATTTCGAAGTTTCGTCGAAATTGAAGTAGGCCCATTTGTCGGGGAAGCGGGTTTCGTCCTTCACTTCCACGCCGTATCCCATGAGGTCGGTTTGAAAGTGTCCCACTTTGTTGATTGATCCCTTGGTCTCTGAACCTCGCTCCTCCACCACAAATACAGTCTTGTCGGGCCACTTCCCGCTCTTGACGAATTCGGAATAGGCCCACCGTGGCACGAAGACGTTGGTGAACATCACGTGGTCAGAACTTCCGGCGTTGTAACTCATGCCCAGGCCGGAAGACAGAAAGATCCATTCGCGGAAATTCCTGGGAGGAAGCAATTGATTGTCGCTGGTGTACTCCGGCTTGCCCGAATCGGACTTCGGAGCCGCCGCCTGCAAACCTCCCAGACACATAACAATTGTTAAGCTCAACAGCAGGAGTCGATTCATCGTCGTCTCTCCCTCAGCATGCGATTAGACGCGCTGGGGACGTGAAAAGACAGCAGAGATGTGTCGCATGCCCGTCCAGGCGGTTGTCGTTGAGGAGAAAGGATTTCCTTCGTGTACCTTCGTGTCCTTGGTGGTTGAGGCCTTTAACCCTTAAACCACGAAGGACACGAAGGCACACGAAGGAAACTCGAAGCCACTGGGCCGTTTCCTAGCTTATTTCGGTGCGCTTGCGCAGGAACGCCGGGACGTCCAGGTCCTCTTTCTCGAAGTTGGCGATCATGGCGTCGCGCAGGGTGTCGACGGCCACGCCTTCGGTGTGGGACGACGCCATCTGCCGGGTTGAGGACTCTTCCATCACGATCGGCGGACGCGGCGGCTCGGGCCGGTACTCGGGCTCCGGCTCTTCCGCAAACGAGGAAGAAACAAATCCGGTCTGCATTTCCGCTTGGCGGCGCCGGATGTCGGAATCCTTGAAGCCGGTCGCGATCACCGTGATTTTGACGGCGTCTTTGGCCTTTTCGTCGAGCACGGCGCCAAAGATGATGTTGGCATCTTCGTGCGCGGCTCCCTGAATGATGCTGCAGGCCTCCTGCACTTCGGCCAGTTTGAGCGAAGTGGAACCGGTGATGTTGATGAGAATGCCGCGCGCGCCATCGATCGCGCCCGCTTCGAGCAGCGGAGAGGCAATTGCCTTTTGCGCCGCGTCGACCGCCCGCCGCGCTCCGCTGGCCGTGGCCGTGCCCATGACGGCATAGCCCATGCCCGCCATGATCGCTTTCACGTCGGCGAAGTCACGATTGATGATCCCCGGAATAGTGATGATGTCCGAGATGCCTTGCACGCCCTGGCGCAGGATGTCATCGGCGACGCGGAACGATTCGAAGAAGCCGGCGTCCTGGGCAACCGCCAGCAGCTTTTCGTTGGGGATGACGATGGTGGTGTCGACCGAATCCATCAGCTCTGAGATGCCGCGCTCGGCCTGCTGCATGCGGCGCTTGCCTTCGAAGGCGAAGGGCTTGGTGACCACGGCGACGGTCAGCGCTCCCATTTCGCTGGCCAGAGAGGCGATGATGGGCGCGGCTCCGGTTCCAGTGCCGCCGCCGAGGCCGGCGGTGACGAACACCATGTCAGCGCCCTCCAGGGCCTCGATGATCTTGTCGGAATCCTCGAGCGCAGCCTTGCGCCCGACTTCGGGGTTGGCGCCGGCGCCCAGTCCGTTGGTGAGCTTCACCCCGAGTTGAATCTTCATGGGGGCGCGCGACATCCGCAACGCCTGCAGGTCGGTATTGGCAACCACGAATTCAATGCCTTCCATGCCAGAATCGATCATGCGGTTGACCGCGTTATTCCCGCCTCCACCTACGCCGATGACCTTGATTTTGGCGTCGTTGCGGGTGTCTTCGTTGAAGCTGATGCGAATGTCGTTTTCTTTTTTCATGTACGCCGCCTTCAGTGGATTTTTTCTTACTCGATCTATTCCCCGTCTCCGGATCTCGTTTCGTCGTTCGCCGAGTAGCGCCGCCGGTCCCGGCGGCTGCTGTGGGGGCGCCCCGCCCGCACTGCTTCCGCCTTACACGCCAAGGGCGAGATGCCCTCGGGACAGCCGGCGAGACGCCGGCGCTACAAGAAACCTACGCGCCCTTGCCTACGAACATGGCCTTCAGCTTGCTGCTCCAGCGCCCGTTCTGAATGCCGCGGGCGATGCGGGCGCGATGTCCGTAGAAAACCATGCCCAGCACGGTGGCAAACTCGGGCTCGGCCAGCGTGGACGGCATTTTCGCCAGCGGCGCGGGCCAGGCCAGGCGCAGCGGACGGTGCAGCACGGACTCCGCAATTTCGAGAATGCCGGGCAACCGGCAGCCCCCGCCGGTCAGCACGATGCCTCCCACGCAACGCTCGAACATGCCGGCGTGGCGCAAGTTGTCGCGCAACATTTCAAACAGTTCGCGGGCGCGAGGCTCGAGGATTTCTCCGACCATGCGCTGCGAAATCAACCGCGACGCGCGATCGCCGACTGAGGGCACCTCAACTTCATTTCCTTCCGGGATCAGGGTGACGATGGCATTGCCATACAGCCGTTTTATTTTTTCCGCCTCGGCGACCGGAGTGCAAAGTCCCACAGAGAGATCGCTGGTGAAGTGGTCTCCGCCAATCGGAATTACTCCGGTGTGCGCCACTGCGCCTTCCTGGAAGACGATGATGCTGGTCGATCCGGCGCCCAGGTCGGCCAGGCATACCCCCAATTCGCGCTCGTCGGCGCGGAGCACGGCATCGGCGCAGGCCAGGGGCTCGAATACGGTGTCATCCACGTGGACGCCGGCGCGATTTACCGCCGTAACCACGTTCTGCAGAGCGCTCGAGGCGACGGTGACCATGTGCACCCGGACTTCGAGCCTGGCCGCCATCATGCCCAGCGGATCATTGACGCCGGTCTGGTCATCGAGAATGAATTCCTGCGGCAGCAGGTGAAGAATTTCGCGATCGTCGGGAAGAGGGATGGCGCGGGCCTTGTCCACGGCCGCTCGCAGCTCCTCGCGTCCAATTTCACGCGCCCGGGCGCCGAAGCTCAGGCCGCCGTGACTGTTGATGCCGCGGGCATGGGCGCCCGCCATGCCCAGCAGGGCATGCTCGATGGGGGCGCCGGCTACATCCTCGGCCTGCTCCACCGCCTTCTGAATCGAGGTCACGGCTTTGTCCAGATCGACAATGACGCCCTTGCGCGAGCCGCGCGATTCCGCCACACCGTGCCCCCGATAGCGCAAACCGTTATCGGTAATTTCCGCCACCAGCGCGCAGGTCTTGGCGCTGCCTACGTCGATTGCGGTCAAAAGGTGCTCGTGCTGGTTCGCCATTCCTATTGTGGTTCTCCCTTGGCAATCGCCGGACTTGGCTTCGCCGTCGCCTTCACCGCCGCCACTGAAGGCGCGGGTTTTGGTTTGGCTGCCGCAGTTTTAGCTTTCGCTTTCGCTTTCGCTTTGGCTTTGGCCGCAGACCGGGTCTGCCGGACGCGTGGCTTGTGATGCGCCGCCTTCGCGGTTTTCACACTTGCCGCCGGCCTCAGTGCGGTGGGCTTCGCAGGGGCCGGCCCAACTGTTTTCACCGCCAAGGCCGGAGCTGGCCGGGGCGCGGATGGCATTCGAGTAATCAGCGCGGCCGGCTTTACTCCGGCCGCCATGGCTTTCCTGGCGGCTTCGGTAGAAAGCGGCGGCTGCTTCAACGGTCCCTGCAGATCCGGATTGACGATGATCTGGCGGTCGTAGCGCAGGTCCACGGATTCCAGCTTGTCGAACTGCTGCTGCCACTCCTGCAGGTGGGTGACGTAAATTTTGTAGCGCTCCAGGTAATTGGAAGAACCCAGGTGGACCAGCACCTCGCCGGCGTGATTGTTGGCCATCACTTTGACGTCGTCGGGATCGGAGAGATCGATCTCGCTGAGCTCCTGCGAGTAGTGCGCGCCCCCGGCATCCAGCTGGCTGACCACGCTGTTGTAGATCTTCATGCGGGCGGCGCGAGTGGACGGCGGCTCGCCGCTGTTCATCCCGACGACCACGGGAAAGGAATATTTTTTCTTGCCGGGCAGCTCCATCAGGGTTCCGCCGGCGTCGGTCAGCATGATCCGCGAGCCCACGCGCGCAAAAGCCACCGGCGTGCGCTCGTGGATTTCAATTTTCAGCCGGTTGGGGACAAAGCGCATGACGCTGGCGGATTCGACCCACGGAATCTGCTCCAGCTGGGTTTTCCGCTGGAGCAGCGGCACAAAGAAAATGTTGCGCCCGATGTCGCCGCCCATGACTTCCATCACCTGGGCGCGGGTAACGTTCTGCAGCCCGCTGATGTCGATGTCGTCGCTCGATTCGACTCTAAACCGCCAGGAGCGCTCGCCGTAGTGGTACAGGGCGGCAACCGTCAATCCGCAGACGAAGACCATGGCCAGGGCGGCGGCGGCCCAGGTCAGGCGCGTGACAGTTTTTTTCGGAAGTGAACCGCGACGGACGGAGACGCGCTTCTGTACACGCAGGAAGGGAGGTTCCTGTTCCACGTCCAAGTCGAGCAGGCGCGCATCTTGCGCTTCTTCGCGCCCTGGCTCGTCGGCCAGTGGGTACAACTCCTCCTGCGAGATGGTGGGTCCGGATTTCCGCGCCATCAAACCAGGTCAGTTGTCGTAGGGAACCGCTGAGCAAAATTACTATAAATGCTTTTAGGCAAGAGAGATAGAAAAATTTGGCGAGTTTTGCACAGGTAATGAAACGAAGCGGAGCTTCGCTCCGCCGGGCAGATGAGACATCGGCCCCTGCGTGGTTCGTGGTGCTCGAGCGCGAGCCAGGGCGATGCCTTACGCTAGAAAGTGTCCTCGGGTGTCTCCGGGGGCTGGGGAATTTCTACGACTATATTTCTAGCTGGCCACACAATGGTGCGGGGAGCGCGCTGCAACGCCTGCACCTGGACTCTCATGGCCTGCAGACGGACCAATTCCGCCTGACGGCGCACCAGGATATGCTGTGCGCAAGCCAGACGGGCCTGCACATCGTTCTGAATATCGTTATTTACATCGATCACGGCGAGCGCCGGGTTGGCCAGGTCATCTTCCTGTCGTCCCAGCACAGAGTCCGCCAGTCCCGCATAGTTCGCAGCCACCTCAGAAGCTTGTGACATCATCGAAATCGTCCGCAGGGCGAGGCGATCCTCCCAGCCCCGGTGCCCGGTCGCGAATCCGGTAATGGTGGCCATCGCAAGCACTCCCAGGGTCAGCCAGTACGTGATTTTTTCGGATTCCATGGCATTTTCCTTTGCCCCAATTAGACGGGCGAGGGAAAAAGTCGTTATCAGGCCTGCGATGTTTTGTGAGCCGAGTAAGAAAAAGAGTTCAAGGGGTCGAGACTGCCGCCCGAGGTGGGGACGAAAGCGCGTCGTTTTCCTGCAGTTTTGCCAGAATCATAGGACCCAGCTGGGATACGCTGCCCGCGCCCAGAGTCAAAATCATGTCTCCCGGCTGGGCCGCGGCGACTACCTGCGCCACTCCATCGGCAAACGATCGGGCATATGACGCCCTTTTCCCTTTTTCGCTGATCCGGCCAGCCAGGGCTTCGCCCGTGACGCCTTCGATGGGCGGTTCGCTGGCGGCGTATATGTCGAGGAGGACCAGCGAGTCGGCATCGTCAAACGCGGTGGCGAATTCGTCCATGAGATCGCGGGTGCGGGTGTAGCGGTGAGGCTGAAAGATGACACGAATCTTGCCAAAGCCGCACTGCCGGGCCGCCGCCAGGGTGGCGCGAATCTCGGTAGGATGGTGGCCGTAATCATCGATCACGCTGATCCCGGCAGCCTTGCCTCGCAGTTGGAACCTGCGGTCCACACCGCGAAAGTTTTCGAGAGCGGTGCGGATGTCGTCAGCTTTGATGTCGAGGCCGATTCCGACCGCGATGGCCGCGGTGGCGTTCAGGACGTTATGCACTCCGGGAACATGCAAGCGAAACTCGCCGAGGTCTCCTTCCCCGTAGGTCACGCGAAAATGGCTGATGGGCTGCCGTTCCGCCGACTCGAACGTCGATTTCCCCAGCTTGATTTTAAAATCCGATCCTCGCCGGGTCCCGTAGGTCACGATGCGCCGCCGAATTTGCGGGAAGAGCTTGCGCAAAGGCGCATCGTCATTGCAGACCACGACCACGCCATAGAACGGCACGCGATCCATGAAGTCAAGAAAAGCCTTCCTGACGTCGCGCATGTTGCGGTAGCAATCCATGTGTTCGCGATCGATGTTAGTGACGACGGAGAGCACGGGAGAAAGTTTCAGAAACGAGCGATCGCTCTCGTCAGCCTCCGCGACCAGGTACTCCGACTTGCCGATGCGGGCATTGGAACCCAGGGCGTCGACGCGCCCGCCCACTACGACGGTCGGATCCAGCCCGCCGGCAGCCAGCACCGCGGCGACCATGGATGTGGTCGTCGTCTTGCCGTGCATGCCGGCGACGGCGATGCCGTACTTCAGGCGCATCAACTCAGCCAGCATCTCGGCTCGTGGGATTACGGGAATGTGAAGGCGATGGGCCTCGACCACTTCGGGATTTTCCTGCGCGACCGCCGAACTGATGACCACCACTTCCGCGCCCGCGATATTTCCCGCGGCATGGCCTTCGAAGATCGTGGCTCCCAGGCTGGCCAGGCGTTGGGTCACAGATGAAGTCTTCAGATCGGAGCCGGAAATCCTGTAGCCGAGGTTCAGCAGTACTTCGGCAATACCACTCATGCCGATCCCGCCGATACCCACGAAATGAATGCGCTGAATTTTGGCAAACATAAATCGGTAAAGCCTGGCCACGGATTCACGCGGATGAACACGGATGAACACGGATTAGAAAACAGAAGTATCGAAAGAGAAATCAGATCCGTGACTGTCCGTGCAAATCCGTGGCCGCTTCGTCTTCGATTCCGGCCAACCGCGCCGCCATCTCTGCAATGTCGCGGGCCGCGTCGGGGTGGGCCAGGCTTCGGGCGGCGGCGCTCATGCGTTGCAGCCGTCCGGGATCCGCCAGCAGGGCGGCGATGGTATCGGCCAGCCACACTCGCTCCAGCTTTGTCTCTTCGGCTACAACGGCGGCGCCGGCACGCTCCAGCGCCTGGGCGTTGACCCGCTGATGGTCGTCCGCCGCAAGCGGGAAGGGCACGAACACCGCCGGCTTGCCTGCGGCCGTGATTTCCGCGACCGTGCTCGCGCCCGACCGGCACAACAGCAGGTCGGCGCGGGCAAAGACCGCGGGCATGTCCGTGATGAAGGGAGCGACTTCAGCGGCCAAGCCGGCTTCCTGATACGCAGCCTGCGCGTCATTATAGCCGCGCTCTCCCGTCTGATGGATGATGTGAATGTCCGGTATCTGTTTCACCAGTTCCGGCAAACACTGAATCATGGCCTGATTGATGGCGTTCGCACCCTGGCTTCCGCCGAATACCAGCAAAGTTGGGTGGGCGTTCGCGGTGGCCTGGCCCGCGATGCGGAAAAACGCCTCCCGCACCGGCACGCCCGTGACCTCGGCGTTGCGGAAGTAGCGGGCGGTCTCCTCGAAATGGACCGCCGCGCCTGAAACCCACCTCGCCACCATGCGGTTGGCAAAGCCGGGCACCACGTTGGGCTCGAATGCCAGGGTCGGAGTTCCCTTCAGAATCGCTGCCAGCATGGCGGGGCCGGAAGCGTATCCGCCGACTCCGATCACGATATCGGGATGAAATTCTGCAAGAATGCGTCGCGCATCCCAGACCGCGCGGGGAAGGTCGAACAGAGTTTTCAGCCGGGTCTTGAGACTGACCTTGTTGAGAGCGCCCACCTGAACCAGGCGCAGCGGAAATCCGGCGGCGGGAACCAGCCGGTTCTCGATGCCACGCGCGGTGCCGATGAACAAGATTTCGGCGCTGTACTGCTTCTGGAGTTCGTGGGCAATGGCGAGCGCGGGAATTACGTGTCCGCCGGTGCCGCCCCCTGCCAGAATTGCCCGCATGATCTGACTATAAACCGGAAGTCGCAGCGGAGGAGATCAGGAGGTTGACGCTTAAGGAGCGCCAGCATCAATGGAGGACGGGCGTCCCGCCCGTCGTGCACAGACCGCCAGGCGTTGCTGGGCGGACAGCCGGGGTCGGCTGTCCCCACCTGGCCTGTTTAGTCAGTTTGCTTCGTGATATTCAGCAGAACGCCCACGCAAGCCAGGGTCACGAACAGCGACGAGCCTCCGTAGGATATGAAGGGCAGCGGGATTCCTTTGGTCGGCATGATTCCGAGCACCACGCTCATGTTGATGAATGCCTGCACCACCACCATGCTGGTGATGCCCACGGCGAGCAGGCGGCCGAACATGTCCTGGGTGCGGAGGGCGGTGCGAATTCCACGCCACAGAAAAATCCCGAAAAGCAGCAGGACCACCAGCGATCCCAGCAGGCCCAGCTCTTCCGCGGTCACGGCAAAGATGAAATCGGTATGCGGCTCGGGAAGATAGAACAGCTTCTGCTTCCCTTCCATGAATCCCAGGCCGGTGATGCCTCCCGTGCTCACCGCAATGAGAGATTGAATAATGTGAAAGCCCTTCCCTTGCGGGTCAGAGTAGGGATTGAGGAAGGCCAGAATGCGGGCGCGACGATACGCCACATGGAAAATCAGGAAATACAAAGGTAACAACGAAGCCACAAAGGCGTATCCCAGCCATCGCAGATCGAGGCCGGCAACAAACAGCATGCAGGCGGTGATGGCGGCGCACGCGATGGCCGTGCCCAGGTCTGGTTGAAATACGATCAGGCCAAGAAACATTACGGTCGGCAGAACCGCGGGCAGCAGCGTGTTTCGCCAGTCATTCATGGAGTGGATGCGGCTCTCCAGAAAGAAAGCCAGGAACAGGATGATGGCCACCTTGGCCACTTCGGACGGCTGGAACGAGAAGCCGCCGAAGTGAATCCAGCGGTGCGTATTGTGAGCGCGGTCGAGAAAGAAAACCGAGATCAGCATCAGCGTGGTGAGGCCGAGCACGGAAAACACGACCCCGGGATGCTTGTAGCGGCGGTAGTCGACCTTCATCGCCGCCACCATGGCTGCAATCCCGCCGGCGGCCCATCCCAACTGCCGGAACAGGAAGTGGTAGCCGGACCCGTAGCGCTCCTTGGCCATGACCGCGGACGCGCTGAATACCATCACCAATCCCAGGAATACCAGGATCAGGGTGACGGTAAACAGCCAGCTGTCGACGCTTACGCGCTTGGCCATGGGGAATTCATTTCAACATGGAGGCACAGAGACACGGAGAAGAATGTCTGTGAATTTCCCCGATGGTCTGTAACTATCTTGGTTCCTCCGGGAAAACAGCCGATGTGGGCGCGAGCGCCCCGCGCGTGCTGGAAGCGGCACAAGCCGCGTGGGGACAGCCGCCCCCGGCTGTCCGGTCGAGCGCAGCTCGACAGTTTTTGTTTTCGGCGCGAGACCGCGGAGCTTCGCTCCGCCGGACAGCCGAGGGCGGCTGTCCCCACGTGTTCGGGGGCGATTCCAGAAGGAGCACGAGCGCGGGCGCTTGCGCCCACATTGGCTAGGGGCGGGCCTCCGCGGCCAGGGCATGCACTGTTTCTTTGAAGACCCTGCCTCGATGCTCGTAGTTCTGGAACTGGTCGAAGCTGGCGCAAGCTGGGGCCAGGAGCACAATGTCTCCGGGGGCGGCGGTGGCCGCGGCGCGTCTCAGCGCGGTCTCCAGCGTCTCCGAGTGGTCAACCTCGACGCCCTTTATCTGTGACTCGATCTTTTCCGCCGCCGCGCCGATGGTGTAGACCCGCTTGACCCTCTGCTTCAGCAACTGGTTGAGCTGCGTGTAGTCACTGCCTTTGTCCTTGCCTCCGAGAATCAGGTGGACATTGGCGGGGAACGATTCCAGGGCCTTGATGGTGGCATCCACGTTGGTGGCCTTGGAGTCGTTGTAATACTCGACGCCGCGGATGGTGGCTACGAATTCCAGCCGGTGCTCGACCGCCTTGAAGTCGCGAACCGATTTGCCGATGCCGGCGGGCTCGCAACCCATGAGAGCGCCCACACACACGGCGGCCAGAACGTTCTCCAGGTTGTGACCGCCCTTGAGCGGGATTTCCGACGCCAGCATGATCTCGCGCTGACCCTTGGCATCCCGAAAAAGAATTCGGCCGTCGCGCACATACCCGCCCTGTTTTACCTCGTTCTTGCGGCTGAACCAGAAGACCTGGGCCTTGGTCCGGCCGGCCAGTCCCACGCAGGTGGGATCGTCGGCATTCAGGACCGCGGAATCCTCAGCCTGCTGATTCTCGAATATGCGCGCCTTGGCGTTGGTGTAGGCCTCGAATGTGCGGTGGCGGTCCAGGTGGTCGGGCGTAACGTTGAGCACCACCGCAATTTTTGGACGAAACGTCTGGATCGTCTCCAGCTGGAAGCTCGATACCTCGAGGACCACGACCGTGTCCGGCTTCGCGGGCTCGACCAGGGAGATCGCCGGCGTGCCAATGTTCCCGCCGACCACTGTGGGAAAGCCTCCAGCCGCGATGATTTCACCGGCCAGAGTTGTAGTCGTAGTCTTTCCGTTGGAACCTGTTATGGCGACGATGTTCCTGGGCAGAAACTGCGACGCCAACTCAATCTCGCCGATCACAAGCTCACCCGCAGCGCGGGCCTGCACCAGGGGCGGGGAATCTACGGGGACGCCGGGGCTGACTACGATAAGATCCTGTCCGCGGAAAGTACGCTCACCGTGTCCGCCGGTTTCGACCGCGATGCCGTGGTCGAGCAGGACCGGAATCTCTTCGCCCAACTGGTCTTGCGGCTTGGCGTCCGAAACCGTGACTTTCGCCCCTCGCGCCTGCAGGAACAGGGCGGAGGCCACCCCGGACTTGCCCAGGCCGACGACCAGAACGCGTTTGTTGGCAAGATCCACAGACTTATCTTTCGACCCGATACCACGGAGACACGGAGGCACGGAGTAAAAACAGGATAAAGGAAAAATGGTCGAGCCCGCAGTGCAGAATTGCGCCACACCGAGAATGAATCTCTTGCTCCGTGTCTCCGTGCCTCCGTGGTGAGCTTTATCTCAACTTCAATGTGGTCAGGGCGAACAGGGCAAACACCAGGGACGCGATCCAGAAGCGTACGATAATTTTTGATTCCGACCAACCCAGCAGCTCGAAGTGATGATGCAGCGGCGCCATCTTGAAGATGCGTTTCTTTCTTAATTTGAAGGACGCCACCTGGAGAATCACCGAGAGCGCTTCAATCACGAAGATGCCGCCGATGAAAGGCAGCAGCAGTTCCTGCTTGATCATGACCGCCACCGTTCCGATGGCGCCGCCCAGGGCCAGGGAACCGACGTCTCCCATGAAAACCTCGGCCGGGTGGGCGTTGTACCACAGGAACCCGATGGACGCTCCCACCATGGCTCCGCAAAAAATCGTCAGTTCACCGGCCAGCGGCATGCGCTGCAGCTCAAGATACTGCGCGAAGGTGGCGTGGCCGCTGACATAGGTAAGGACGGCCAGCGCGCCGGCGGCGATGACGGTGCAGCCGATGGCGAGTCCGTCCAGGCCATCGGTAAGATTCACCGCATTGCTCGACCCTACGATCACTACCACCACAAAAGCCACGAAAGGAAGAAACGCCAGCGGCCAGATGGCGGGATTATTCACCAGCTTTTCGATCACCAGGTCGGGATGAAATTGCTTGATGAACGGCACCATCAGCTTGGTCGAGTATGCGCCCCGGGTCTGCATGGCGATCAGCGCCACGGCGATCAGGATGCTGGCGGCAATCTGCAGGCCCAGCTTGGCTTTTGACGTAAGGCCCAGGTTCCTCCGGTTCACTACCTTGATGTAGTCGTCGGCGAATCCAATGGCGGCGAAGGCGCAGGTGGCAAAGACCGCGATCCAGACGAAGAGGTTGCTCAGGTCGGCCCACAAAAGGGTTGGGACCACGATGGAGATCGCAATCAGCAAACCACCCATGGTCGGAGTGCCGGCCTTTTTCTGATGGGCCTTGGGACCTTCTTCCCGAATGAACTGGCCGATTTGAAATTCGCGCAAACGGTTGATGACGATGGGGCCGACGATGAGCGCGGTGAAAAGCGCGGTAAGGCTGGCGAATGCTGTCCGAAACGTCAAATAGCGAAAAATACGGAACGGGGGAAAATAATGGAACAGCTTCAGGTAGAGCAGCCAGTAGAGCAATCAGCCTCCGTTTCAGTCGTCAATCGTCGGTCTTCAGCCGTCAGAAACCCCGTCTCGTCAGGAACGGTCGTCAGCGGCCTTGGATTTGCCGACGACTGAAGACTGACGACCGACGACTGCTTCCAAAGCTCGTTCCAATTTCACGCCGCGCGACGCTTTCAGCAGCACCACGTCCCCTTCGCGAGTCTCGCGGTGCAGCCACTGACCCGCTTCTTCCGGCGTGGCTACGAATTCTGCTTTGATCCCGGCTTGGCGGGCGGCCTCGACCATCTGCTGCGCCAGGCCGCGCACGCCGACCAGAATGTCGATTCCCTTTTCCGCCATGTGCTGGCCGGAACGGCGATGCAGTTCCCCGCCCGACGGCCCCAATTCCAGCATCTCGCCGGCGACCACGATGCGACGCTTCGCGGGCATCGCAGCCAGCGTATCCACCATCGCGTTCAGGGCCGTTGGATTGGAATTGTAACAATCGTTGATGACGGTGATGTTGCCCACCTGGACGACCGCCCCCCTTTTGTCGGCGGGAGCAAGAGTCGCCAGAGCGCCGCTGGCTTCGGCAAGGCTCAAGCCTCGTTCCATCCCCGTGGCGACCGCGGCCAGCGCGTTATAGATATTGTGCGTGCCCACCAGGGGCAGGGTCGCCGGTTGGCGCAGGCCGTTGGTCACGACGTCAAAGACCGAGCCCGCCGCGCCGCGCGATTCGATGTTTTCCGCGCGAATATCGGCAGACGGATGCAGGCCGTAGCGCACGACTTTGCCGTGAAAGTCGCGGCCGAACTGGGAGACGTACTCGTCGTCGGCGTTCAGAATTGCCGTCCCGCCTGCGGGCAGGGCCTCAATCAGTTCGTACTTGGCCCGGGCGATTTCGGCCACCGAGTTGAAAAACTCGAGGTGGACCGGGGCGACATTGGTCACCACGCCAATTTCCGGCTGGGCGATTTTCGCCAGCGCGGCAATTTCCCCGCGATGCGACATGCCCATCTCGATGACTGCGGCTTCGTGTTCGGGTTCGATTTTCAGCAGCATCAGCGGCAGTCCAAAATGATTATTGAAGTTGCCTTCCGACTTCAGTACCCGAAAGCGGGTGGAGAGGACATGGGCGATGGCTTCTTTGGTGGTGGTTTTGCCGGTTGATCCGGTGACCCCGATCAGCGGTTCCCCCCACAAACGGCGCACCGCGGCCCCCAGGGTCTGCAGCGCAGCCAACGTATCGGGTACCGCCAGCAGTCCGGTCTTTACCGCATAACGGGCCAGCTCATCCCTGCGGACGACCGCGGCTACGGCGCCCTTCTCCAGCGCCTGCGGGACGAAATCGTGGCCATCCATGCGCTCGCCCTTGACCGCGAAGAATAGCTCGCCGGGCTGAAGGGTGCGCGAGTCAATCGAATAGGCCTGGGCTATCGCCTTGTGATCGAATTCGCCAGTGGCCGAAATGAATTCGGCGATTCTCGAAAGCGGGAGCTTCATGCTCGTTTTCCGGCGGCGGCGTTGGAAGACTTGCAATCGTATCCGGCGTCGCGCAAGACCCTCTGCGCGACTTCCACATCGTCAAACGGGATCGACCCGTCTCGCGTGATTTGCACTTTTTCGTGACCCTTCCCGGCGATGAGCACAATATCTCCCGGATTGGCTTCGCCCACGGCCAGGGCGATGGCCGCTTTACGGTCGGGTTCGGTCTTGTATTTCGTGCCCGAGCGCTGCAGCCCCACCATGGCGTCGTTGATGATGGCTAGTGGATCTTCGCTGCGCGGGTTGTCCGAGGTCAAGATTACGAAATCGCTGCCCCGTCCGGCGGCTTCGCCCATCAGGGGACGCTTGGCGCGGTCGCGGTCGCCGCCGCAGCCAAAAACCGTGATCACTTTGCCCTTCTGTCCCGCTTGCTGAACGAATTCCCGTGCCAGCGTGGTCAGGTTTCGCAGAGCATCGTCGGTGTGGGCGTAGTCGACCACAACGGTGAAAGGCTGTTGGCAGTCCACGCGCTCGAAACGGCCAGAGACACGGGTTAGCGCTGCTACACTCTGCGCAATTTCTTCGGCTTTGCAGTTTCGCGAGTAGGCGGCGCCCGCAGCCGCGAGAATGTTGTACACATTCACTTTCCCGATCAGCGGAGAGAACAAGGGAATGACTCCGCTCGGAGTCATCATTTCAAACCTGGTTCCGCGCGGCGTGATTTCGACTTTCTCCGCGTGGAAATCGCCCTTGGACAAGCCGTAGGCCAATACTTCCGAACTGCGCTTTTTGCTGATTTTGACCAGCTTCTGGCCGTACTCGTCGTCGCCATTGATCACGGCAGCGCGAGGCGCTTCCGTCCCGCAGCCTTCAAACAATACCTGCTTGGAGGAAAAATACTCATCCATGGTGCGATGATAATCGAGGTGGTCGCGGGTGAGGTTGGTGAAAACCGCGACGTCGAATGGAATTCCATAGACCCGCTGCTGCTCCAGCGCGTGCGAGGAAACTTCCATGACGGTCTCGGTTGCGCCCAGGCCCAGGGCCTGGTTCAGGATGCGATTGACTTCGAGCGCTTCTGGAGTGGTGTGCGGGGCGGGCAGAGTTTTTCCGGCCACGTGATATTCGATGGTGCCGATCAGCGCGCTCTTGCGGCCAGCCGCGTTCAGGATGGATTCGAGCAGGAATGCCGTCGTACTTTTTCCGTTTGTACCGGTGATGCCGGTGATGGCCAGCCGTTCGGCCGGCTTCTTGTAGAAATTGGCGCTGAGCCGGGCCAGGGCCCGGCGTCCGTGGGGCACTTGCGCCCAGGCCACGTTCGGCCGCGGCTTCTCGGTGGCTGAATCGGTAACGATGGCAACCGCGCCGGCGGCGATCGCCTGGTCGATGAACCTGTTTCCATCACTCGATTCGCCCTTCATGGCGACGAAGGCATCGCCCGGCTTGATCCGGCGCGAGTCGTGTTCCAGTCCGCCGATCCCAGGATTGCCGCTTTGCGAGAGCACTTCCGCGCCGTACAGGAGTTCGAGGAAAGTCATTGCTTTGGATTCTAGTGCACTGATGGCGCTTAAACAAGTGTCATAGCGAGAGCAGAGTGTCGCAGCGAGAATAACTGTCATAGCGAAAATATGTCGCAGCGAGAGCAAATTGTCATCCTGAGCGGAGCTGAACGTTTCGCTTGCGAAACGTTCGGCGGAGTCGAAGGACCCCTGCCTCGAGTACATTGCCGCTGCTAGGGGTCCTTCGACTCCGCGTGAAGCCCGCGAAGCGGGCTTCCCACCGCGCTCAGGATGACAGACCTTTGGGTTCGTGACGATTAGCGCGAACGCTTTACCGCCCGAATTTAACCGTCACCTGCGATCCTGAGGCTACGTGGGATCCTGGCGGCGGCGACTGCTGGCGAGCCAGGCCGCTGCCGACTGCATCCAGGTCCAGGCCGCTCTCCTCGGCGATCTCGATCGCTGTCCTCACGCTCTTTCCCAGGAATGATGGGACCACGATTCCGCCCTGCTCCACATCCAACACAATCGTGCCGCTGGAGGGAAGATGAGCCGGAATCGG
Organism: Terriglobia bacterium; assembly: GCA_963734455.1. Classification (GTDB taxonomy): domain Bacteria; phylum Acidobacteriota; class Terriglobia; order Terriglobales; family Acidobacteriaceae; genus JAIQFF01. The sequence goes on along the minus strand of CAVTHC010000003.1, from coordinate 207,528 downwards.
CGTCGCTTCGGGAACTTGGGCTTCCGAGGCTGAGGTTGGCTTGGGCTCCGCAACCGGAGGCGCGGCCGGTTCAGCCTGGCGCATCGCTGCCGGCACCACCACGCTGGCGGCGGCCTCGCGGGCGCGGGCTTCGCGGAAGCGCTGGCAGGCTGAGAACTTGCATCTGCCGGCGTCGGCATCGACCGCCTCGAGACTGTCGCCCAGCCGGTCCGGCGATCCTTCTTCGACATCCTGATCTTTCACCCGCCGTTCCGCCATGAGCACCTGGCGGCTGGCCGGCAGCTCAACGTCATGGGGAGTATGCAGATATTCGAGGACCTGCTGAGCGACTCGCTGGAACACCGGCGCGGCCACCTGTCCGCCTTGATGCAGTCCAACGGCGGAATCGAGAATGACCGCGACCGTGATGGCCGGATCATTGACCGGAGCAAATCCGGCGAACGACCCCACGTACTTGGTATGCGAATAGGCATGCGTGGCGGGATCGACTTTTTGCGCGGTCCCGGTCTTCCCCGCCGAGCTGTAGCCTTCGAGAATTGCCTTTTTCCCGGTGCCGTGCAGGACCACGCCTTCCATCATCTGTTTCATCTGGGCCGCGGTCATGGGGGAGATCACCCGGCGCTGCACTCCGGGATGAAAGGCGACCATCTGGGGAGCGCCCTGCGGCTCCGTGGTTCCGGCAATGATTCGCGGGGCCGTCCAGACACCGTCATTCGCTATGGTAGATACCATGGAGACCAATTGCAGCGGAGTGACGCCAATCTCCTGCCCCATGGAAATTGCCCCGATAGATACTTTGGACCAGCGATTCAGCGGCTTGGTCAGGCCGCGGGTCTCGCCCGGCAATTCAATACCGGTCTGCTGTCCGAAACCAAAGGCGCGAATGTATTTGTAGAACCGTTCTTCCCCCAGCCGCAGCGCGATCTTGATGGCTCCCACGTCGCTCGATTCGGCCAGAACGCCGGCCACGGTCAGCAACCCGTGAGGCTTGCTGTCGCGGATGCGCATGCCATTGATGACGATGGATCCCATCTGGCAGTCGAACACTTCGTCGGGACGGGTCAATTTTTCTTCCAGCGCGGCCGCGATGGTGACCACCTTGAAGGTCGATCCCGGTTCATACACGTCGCTGACCGCGTGGTCTTTCAGTTTTTGCGGCGTGATATCGCGGGCCAGGTTGGGATTGAATGTCGGCCGATTGGCCAGCGCCAGAATCTCTCCGGTTTTCGGGTTTTGCACGACCACCGTTCCCGACTCGGCATGGGTCTGCTGCATCGCCGTTTCCAGCTCGCGCTCCGCGATGTACTGGATTTTCTCGTCGATGGTCAGGACCACGTTCTCGCCCGGATCGGGTTGCTTCTCGACGCTGCCGAACCACTTGCGGCGGGCGTCCACCGAGATCAGCAGGCGGCCGGGCTTGCCCCGCAGGTCGTCATCGTCGGCGCGTTCAATTCCGCTCAGGCCTTCGTCGTCCATGCCCACGTAGCCCAGCACCTGCGCCGCCAGTTCACGTTTGGGATAGAAGCGTTTGGATTCCTTCTGAAAATAGATGCCGCGCAGATTCATGGCCCGGATGCGGTCCGCGGTTTCGGCATCCGCCTTGCGCGCCAGCCAGCAGAAAGTGCGCGCCGCCTGGCATTTGGCCAGCAGTTCCCGGGGATCGGCCTTGGTGATGCGGGCCACCAGGGATATGGTTCCCGCCAGGTCAGGAATGTCGGCAGGCACCGCGAATACCGAGTCGACGGAGACCGACATGGCCAGCTCGCGGCCGGCACGGTCATAGATGATCCCGCGCCGGGCTGCGACTTCCGTGGTGCGCTGCTGCTGGTGTTGCGCTCTCTGCTCGAAATCGCCGTAGCGGAAGATCTGCAGATAGACCAGGCGCAGGCAGATGCCGCCGGCCCACAGTACCAGGATTCCGGCCAGCAGGTAGAGTCGTTTGTTTGCGCGGTTACGGGGTGCGTTTGCTGCCAAGGCCCAAGCCCCTTAGACAAATATGGCGGCCCATCGATGCCGGGAGCCGCCAGTGAACTTTGTAGCGCCAGTGTCCCGCCGGCTGTCCGGCGGCCGTCCCGCCCGTCTAGCGGGCCGACCGGAGGCCGGCGCTACTCAGGTTCACGCTAGCCAACTCCGGCGTTGCGGCGTCCGGTAAAACCGTATCCATATGCATTACCTGGCCGGCTTGCGGGGATTGCAATCCCAGCTTCCGCGCCAGGGTGTCGATGCGCTCAGGGTCGCGCAGCGAGGCTTCTTCCAGGCGCAGCGCCCGGTTCATCTCAACCAGTCCGTCGCGCTGCACCCGCAGGGTCTCGATCTTGTAGCCGTATTCGATTGCCTTGAAATGCTGCCAGGCAAATGTCATCACCAGCAGGAACAGGCAGCTCAGAGCCACTCCAAATTGTTTCATCTCCCGGCTTCGCTGCGGATTCTCCACTTTGACCAGCCGCGAATTGTCGATGGGCTTGGCAAAGTAAACTTCCGGAGTTCCGGTCCAGGTACGTTTACGCCGCAGGTTTGGAGCTGCGCACTGCGCCGCCGCCATTTATGCCACCCCAGCCAGACTGGATTCGAATTGGGCAACTTCCTGTTGCGCAACCGCGTACCAGTAGGCAAGTTTTTCTTCCTGGGAGCGGACGTCCTGCAAGCGCCTGTCGGTGCGCGCTTGGTTTCGGACTTCAGTTCGCTCCACCGTGGCAATCAACTGGTCAATCAGTGTTCCCGTGTACATATGGCCTCCGTTCTACCTTCCCATCTCTCCGGGGCGGCACCGAAGAAGGTAGAGAGTTGTGTTTCGCCCTTGTTTGTGAGAGGACGATGCCGCCCCGGAACTTTTATCCCGGCCCATCCGTCAACGGCTGTGGCCGGGGCCCTGGCTGGTTTTCCAGGGTTAAACTTTTTTTGCCAAACTTTTTAAACCTTTTCCGCTGCCCGCAATTTCGCGCTGCGGGCCCGCGGATTGCGATCAATCTCTTCTTCCCCGGCGGTCACTGGCTTTTTGGTCAGCAACTTGTAGTGACCCTGCTTCGCGCCTTCGCGGAAGGCATCTTTCACGATGCGGTCCTCCAGCGAGTGGAAACTGATGATCACGATCCTTCCGCCCGGTTTCAGCACCCGCGGGGCCGCTTTCAGCAGCTCCCGCAAGTCGTCCAGTTCATGGTTTACGAAGATTCGGAGAGCTTGAAAGGTTCGCGTCGCGGGATGAATTCTTCGTTCCGCCTGATTCATTGGCCGGGCCGCGGCCGATACGACGGCTGCAAGCTCCGCAGTCGTTCGGATTGGCCGCGACCGGACAATGGCTCTGGCGATTCTCCGCGACCTCCTTTCCTCACCGAATTCGTAAATCAGATTCGCGAGTGTGACCTCGTCCACCTGATTTACCACTTGTTCGGCGGTGGGCCCGGCTTGCGTATTCATTCGCATGTCGAGCGCGCCTTCCGCCTGAAAGCTAAAGCCTCGCGATGGTGTGTCCAGCTGCAGGCTGCTTACGCCGAGGTCCGCCAGCAGTCCGTCGGCTGACGCCGCTTCGAACCGCTCTCCGATCTCCGCGAAGGAACCATGCCGCAGACTCACTTCAGGCCATCCCTCCCCCCCGGAAGGAATGAGCCTGATGCGGGCCTCATCCAGCGCCGCAGGATCTTTATCGAGCCCAATCAAATGTCCCGGTGCGCCGAGGCGTTTTGCGATTTCTAAACTGTGCCCGCCCAGGCCCACCGTGGCGTCGATATACGTCCCGCCGCGCTTGATGGCTAAAAAGTCGATCGCTTCTTTTAAAAGAACCGGGACATGGCCACTCTTGCTTCCACCATGCCCACCCCGCTCGGGGGTGTTTGTTAAACCCTCGTCCACTAGATGCCCAGATCGTCGAGCGTCTTCTCATCCTCAGAGGTGAACGACTGCTCCTCAATCTCGGTGCGGTACGCTTCCAGGTTGCGAACTACCAGATGCGTCAGATTGCCGGTCACCGCAACTTCGCCTTTGAGCTGCGCCGCTTCCCGCAACAACTGCGGCAGCAACAACCGCCCCTGACCGTCCATCTCGACCATCTGCCCGTAGTAGTTCACCCGGTCCAGAAACTTTTTCTTCGTAGGATTGAAGGTGGAGAGCCCGGCCAGCTTCTGCTCGATCCGTTCCCATTCCTCGAAGGGATACACTTGGCCAACCTTGCCATCCAGGCTGGTGATGTAGAATTTCTCGTTGTACTTCTCGTCGATCACCCGCTTGAACTCCGCCGGGACTTTGAGCCGTCCCTTTTCGTCGACGCGAGTTGGGTGATTGCCGCGAAACATGTGTTCTGCCCCTTAGGGCGGGAAATCTTTTGAAAACGAGTGCTGCCACAGCGAGGGAGGTTAAAGCGGCCAAAATGCCGGTCTTTTCTGGTTCGTTCGGGCTGTTTTTTGGGGTGTCAGCTGCAAAATCCACTGGCGCCTCTCAAAGTTCCAACGCTGCCCACGACCACTACCGTCTAAGCCACTTTCTACCACATTTGTCCACATCCTACGCCTAAAGCATTTGTTGTCAATGAGAAAGTTATAGGTCGCTATGACGCCAGATGAGGGTAAGGAGAAAGCACGAGATCTTGTGGATAACTGACTAGATGACCACAATGAATAGGGGTTAGAGTCTTGGTTCTCCCGCAGTTACCTGATTGATCGCAGGACTCAAAGAGCTTCCGCGCTGTGGAAATTTTGTGGAAATCTAAGCCGCTGTGGGCAGCAGGAATCTTGCTACCTGTCATTGCCCACCGACCGCCCGCAAAACCCAGCTCTACCAGACGATCTTTGCGCCTATCTGGATATGTCGTGAGCCTCCAGAGCCAATCACTGGATTCGAGGCGGCGATGTCCGGCGTGAACTGGGCCAGGCCCAGGGTGGAGCCATCCGATAAATCATGATCGAGATCGGCGAAGTTCGGGTGGTTCAGAAGGTTGAAAAACTCGCCTCTCAATTGCAGACTGAAGCGCTCTCCTAACTTGAAATCCTTGATGACCGAAAAGTCCAGATTGAGAAAGCCTGGGCCGTACACCATATTGCGCCGCATGTTGCCGAAAGCGCCCGGAGCGGGAGGGGTGATGGCCGTTGCCCCTTGAGCGTAGCAGCCAAATTCCGCCAACTGATCGACGGCGGCCTGTCCGCCGGCGGCGGCAATACACTGGGTATTGCCAGCGATGACGTGCCCGTTCACGTCAGTGGTGAATGTGCTGGGGTCAAAAAACGGAATGGCAGAGTCTTTCGACCAGTGAATATTAGAGGGATCTCCGGTGATGTTCCAATGGTCATTGAATTCGCCGGTGCCGCTGATATCGTCAAAGCTGTCATAGAAGAAAATCGGCGTTCCGCCCTGGGCGGTGAAGATGCCGTTGACATGCCAGCCTTGGAGCAATTGCGCGAAGCCCGACCTCGAGGGTAAGTCGTAGGTCATGGCAAAGGTAAAGCGGTTGCGAATGTCCGAATCGGAGTTGGAGCGTTCGGCGGCGGGGTCGTAGCTATTTTGAATGTTGAACTGGCGGTTGCCGCCGGAAGTATCAATCGCGTGGGCCCAGGTATATCCGGCAACAAAATACACCCCTTTGGATGTGTTCTGTCGCAAGGTTACCTGCAGCCCGTGATAAATGGAGTCGGCGCCGTTGGCCAGTTGGTAGATGTTGCTCAAGGTCGGAAACTGGGTGACGAAAGGCCTGCCCGACTGCTCGTCTTCAGCCGTGTCGTTGGCGAAGACATTCTGGTTGATGTCACGGATGTTATAGAGCCTGGTGCCCTTGTTACCGACGTAGGCAATGGTTAACGCAGCGTCCTTCCACATTGCTTGCTGGACATTCGCATTCCAGTTCATGACGTAGGGCGTCGAGAGATCCTTTGCCAGTCCGAACACCGGACACGGCAAATCAGAAGTACAAGAGAGATTGCCGGGTGAAAGATCGCCAAACGCCGGCGCGCCGCTCTTCCAGTTTGCGCTGATCAGGCTGGGGTCAGGTTCGAGCGTTGCCGCTTGGATCGTGCCTCCGCCGGGTCCTACGGGAGCGCCCGCCACGCCCGTGGGATTCAGCGATATGCCATTGGCATTGGTGTTGTTCTGTCCGATAAACACCGAGATGTGCGGGATCTCGTAAATCACGCCGCCGCCCACGCGAAACACGGTGTTTCCGTTGCCGCGTGGATCCCAGGCTATTCCCAGACGCGGAGCAAAGTTTTTGTAGTCGGTATGGTAGGGCTGATTGAGCCCCCGCCCTACCTGCACCAGGCCTACTGTGGGATCGAAATCCGAGAGAAGATCGTGTTGTTCGTGAATGGGCAAGCTGACGTCGTAGCGCAGACCGGCATCGATCGTCAGTCGCGGAGTGACGCGCCAATTGTCCTGAACGAAAGCCCCGAAGGATTTTTGGTCCACCACGCGCCGGCTGTCCCCTACGAAAACAAAGTTGCCGCCCTTGGGACGCACGTCGCCGGTTGTGAAACTCTCCAGGTCGTTAAAGCGGATTTCGCCGGAGCCAAACGTGTTGCGCAAGTTATCGGTGCTGCCGGTGCGGAATTCTCCGCCGAATTTCAGATTGTGTTTGCCGATCACATAAGTCGCGCTGTCGGTAAACTGCAAAGTCTGGTTGGGAGTGGTGTATAACGGCCAATCTTGATTCCCGCCCAAGGTGTGCTGGGTGAATCCGGCAATCCGAATCTCCGGCATCCCGAAATTGGTCGGGTCGGTCACGCCCGTGTTCAAGCCGTAGGCGATTGGATTGGTATTGTGATCGGCTTGTACCACCTGTTGCCAGAACCGGTTGTAGCCAACCCGGAATTGGTTGGTGAGCCGCGCTGTGGGCGTCCATACCCAGCCTCCGCCAAGGACCTGAGCTCGAGTCATGGCCTGGGAGAGGAACAGTGGATTCACCACGGTCGAGTCTTCTTCGGTCTGCACGCTGTCGCCGATGAAGTAGGTGCCAATCAGACTGCTCTTCTCGGACAAGTGGTAATCCAGCTTCAGGATTCCGTTGTCCTCGCGATTGCGATTGTTAAGATCCAGATTCAGCACTGTGTCTGGCCCGGGGTTGAAGGGTAGGAGAAGGGCAAGCTTCCTGCTGGTGTCACTGCAGTTCCCATTTGTTGTACACAGCGCAAGAGCGTCCGCGAGACTGTTATCCGGATCGCCGCCGAGCGAGTTCGTGACCGGAACAGTCACCGTTCCAGGGTTGCCCACTACATCGCGCACACCTTCATAGTTGCCGAAGACGAACAATTTATTTTTGATGATCGGCCCGCCGGCGGAGGCGCCGAACTGATGAAAGTTAAGCGCCGCCACGGGATCCGGACCGGGATTGAACCAGTTGCGTGCATCCAGCGCGCTGTTGCGATTGAAGTAGTAGGTGGAACCGTGAAATGAGTTGGTTCCAGACTTGATTCCAATGTTGATGATGGCGCCCGGCTTCCACCCATAGTCCGCTTCCGGGCTGGATTGAACGTTGAATTCCTGAATGGCATCAATCGGCAGGTGGGTTGCCGGCGTGCCCTCGACGCCCTCTGCATTGATCACTGTAGTTCCGTAGTAGGCATCGTTGTCGTCGAGGCCATCGACCACGTAGTTGTTGTCCTCCGGTCGATTCCCGTTCGCGGTAGTCGACAGGAAACCGCCGCCCGGGGTTCTCTGGATTCCAGGTTGCAGAATGGCAAGATTCTGGAAGTCGCGGCCCAACAACGGAAGCTGATTGATCGCCTTATTGGAAAACGTCCCTCCCAGTACGTCGTTGGTCGTGTTCACGATGGGGGCTTCTTCCGAAACCGTCACGGTTTCATTGATCGCTCCCGGATCCAATTTCAAATCGACGCGCACGTCTTTCGCTACCTCGAGCTGCAGCCCGGCGCGTTGTGCCCGCTTGAAACTGGGGGCCTCCGCCGTGACCGTGTACGGACCCGGTTCAAGGTTGGGCGCGTTGTAGTCTCCGGCCGCGGTTGTGGTCAGGATTCGCGAAATCCCGGTGGCCGTATTGCTGATGGTCACCTTGGCTCCACTCACGACAGCGCCCGACGAATCGGTTACCGAACCCAGAATTCTGCCCTGGTAGGTTTGGGCGAAGACCAGGCTGCTCGCCGCCGCGATGGCTACAACCAGAATCAATCCAGATCGGCAAGACTTCATGCGTTTTTTCCCCGTTTGATTTTCTCTGAAACTGTTTTCGCCGCGCCGGCAAAGCGGCATCCGGTGGTCTTGAGCTTGGTTCTTGCGCGGAGGACTGGGTTCGATCACAGCCCGGATTCGACCTTTCCTGCGTCAACCAGATGGACTACCTGTTCGAGATGGTCCGCGGTCGTGCCGGAAAGAAATGAGGTTTCAGCCATCTAATGCTTTTCGCCCCAACCACGCGGTACGAGGGAGTTTGTCAAAGAAGAAAGCGGAAGTCAATTACCAAAATGAAACAATCGTTTCTCCAATTGAATCAATAGATAACACTGCCCGGCCGCGTAGTACGAATCACGCCATTCTCAACCGATATCGCGTAGGCTACTCCCCCCTCGCCGGTCCACGATTTGAAGTCAAAATGAGCGCCGGTGGGGGCCAGGTAAGCCGAAATATCGTGAATGGTGAGGGGCGTATTGGGCCGGCAAACGTCTGGCGCCGACTTTACCTCGAGGAAGTAGGCGCCATGGCCGGACCCGACCACCCTGCCTCTGCCGTCGGGTTCGACCAGGACGGCCGACTTCTCGTCAATCGCAACTTCACGCGGCGCTTTCGACCAGCCGTCCTGCACCAGGCGGGCCAGGAATCCCAGGGTGCGTCCCATGCGGTCGCGTTTGGCGAAATGACTGTCGGTGAGCGTGTTTTGCAAATTCGGAACCTTCAGAAAATCGCGGACCAGGGTCACCCGTTCGTGGTAGGGATTGGGCAGCACGTCGGTGGAGGCGAGATCATTGTCGTCTTCCTTGTCTTTCAAGCAGCCGTAGGCAAACTCGCCCAGAACGGCAAGTCCGGCGCTGGTGCCGCCGATGGGCTTGCCGCCGGCGACATTTGCGTTGATGGCATCTTCCACCGGCGTGCCCTTCCAGAATTCGACGTAGCGAGCCTGGTTGCCGCCGGCGATGAAGACGGCCTCGGCGTGTCGAATAATGTCTGCGACGGCGGGGTCCTGGGCGGCCGCGGTATCGGGAATGATCAGGGTAGCGACCGAGTTCAGTTTGCAGATGCCGTTGACGTAGGCGTTGTAGTCATCGTCTCCGCGCGCCCGCAGGACTAGAAAGTCGCCGCCGTTCGCTTTCCTGCAGAGCCAGCGAAAAGCTTCATCGAGGTCTTTGCCGCCGCCCATCATGGCGGTCCCGGCATTCGGAGTCGCCGCGCTGTCAGCCTTGTTGCCCATGCGAATGTACTGATAGGAGGAGGCCAGGGCTGCGCCGGCGAAAAGGAGTATGGTCAAGAGGGTGAGCAGTGTTATAGACCGGGCAATTTTTGCGGGCATGATTTTTCGAAAATCGTATTTTCTTGAGAAACAGAGCCCGGACAATTTATCGCGGCTCCGCCTCCGCCGTCTACCGTGGCGGGAGTATCATCTCGCAACCGGCTCGGATTTATGAGTCACCTGGTTCAGTTCGAGCAATGGGTTCCAGCGCCGCTTGAGCGGGTATTTCTCTTTTTTTCCAACCCCGGCAACCTGCCACGGATCATGCCTCCGCAAACCAGAACCGAACTGGTCGAGCTGAAACTGGTGCCGCCTCCAGGGATTCCAGCAGAGGCCGCGGCCATTACGGACCGCGCCCCACTGGCCGGCGCCGGTTCTGAAATCGTGACTTCGTTTCGCGTGGTTCCCGGGCTTCCGTTCCGCGCCCGGTGGACCGCCTTGATCACTGAATTTGAGTGGAACCGCCATTTTGCCGACATACAAACGCGGGGACCATTCAAGAGTTTCCACCATCGCCACGAACTCAGAGAAGAAACGCGGGACCGGGTAAGAGGAACCGTCGTGCGCGACGTGATTGAGTACGACGTGGGATTCGGATGGCTGGGCGAGTTGGCGCAGAGACTTTTTGTTGGCCGACAGTTGCGACGAACATTCGAATATCGTCAGAAGGCGTTAGAGAGGTTGCTGGGATAGCCACGGACCGTGTAGGGACGGGTCTTCGACCCGTCCGGGCCGAGCAAGGCTCGGCTGGTTTTTGACCGGACTGTGCGGTGCAATCGAGAATAAAAAGCTAGCCGAGCTGCGCTCGGCCTGGACGGGTCGGAGACCCGTCCCCACACGAGCGCTTACCTGCTCGGCTCTACTACCACGGCCGTGCCGTACGCCAAGACTTCCGTGACCCCTTGCATGACTTCGGTGGCGTCGTAACGAGCACCGACCACGGCATTTCCGCCGAGTTCCGCGGAGTGCTGCAGCATCAAGTCGAATGCCTCGGCCCGGGTTTTCTCGCACAACTGGGTGAGCAGGGTGATGTTGCCCCCGAGAATGGTTTGCAGGCTGGCTCCGATGGTCCCGAAGATCGAGCGCGAGCGCACTACAATGCCGCGCACCACTCCCAGAGTGCGCACCACGCGAAATCCGTCGAGTTCAAATTGCGTGGTTACCATGTTGTGGGCAACCATCCTTCCGGGCGCGCCGTAGCCTGTCGCCATGGTGTTCATCCTTCCTCCGGGAAGTTGTCGTGCCGCTTCGCAGCTACTATAACGATTCCAGCTGCGCCGTAATCAAAAATTCGCGCTCCCCAGTGTCGTACTGGACACGCAGGACATTGGGCTTGCAACATACCTGGCAATCCTCAACATAAGACTGAGTGCGCCCGGCCGACTCGTCGACCGTAGTCTGGTTCCACTGGCCGCAGCCCGCGCATTGGAATCCGGTTTCCATCGACGCCCTATTTTCAATTTTCGAATACCGCTTGCCAATTGCACATCGGAAGACCCCCTATAATGTCGTGTCCCGCATCCGCTGCAATCCGGAGGATTCATGGTTTCACGACGCCGCTTTCTGCAGGCCGGCACCATCACCGCGGGCGCAGCCCTGGCCGCACTCCCGTTGTCGCTGCGGGCCGAGGACAAATGCGCGGCCCTGCCGCCGTCTATCGCGAATCTGAAGTCCATGAGGGACCTGGCCAAACCCATCAGCGTGGAGGAACGCGCCGCCCGTCAGGAGAAAGCGCGGCAACTCATGGCCGCCAACCATCTCGACGCTATTCTTCTGGCGGATGGCACTTCGCTCAACTACTTTGCCGGAGTGCAGTGGTGGGGCAGCGAGCGTTTTTTTGCCCTGGTGCTGCCGGCCAGGGGACGCGCACTCTGCGTATGTCCGGCGTTTGAAGAAGGCCGGGCGCGCGAACTGCTGGCGAATTCTCCCGAAGGCAAGAACGCCGACGTGCGCACCTGGCAGGAAGACCAGAACCCGTACCAGCTTTTGGCACAAGGATTCAAAGATCTGAATATCTCGACCGGCACGCTGGGCATGGAAGAGGCGGTGCGCTTCGTCTTCAGCGATGCGATTGCAAAAGCCTCGCCCCAAATGAAGATTGCCAGTGCAACGCCGGTGACCGCCGGCTGCCGCATGATCAAGAGTGAGCACGAACTCGAGCTGATGCGACTGGCCAACAAAGTCACGCTGACGGCCTATCAGGCTGCCTACCAGACAGTGCACGACGGAATGACGCGAGCGGAACTTGAAAGCATGATCATGGCCGCGTACGGACAACTGGGCTTTCCCGGCGAGCTCGATATCGATATCGGCGTGAATTCCTCATTCCCGCATGGCTCAACGGTTCCCCAGGTGATCCGCCAAGGCACGCTGGTGTTGATCGATGACGGCTGCACCGTCGAGGGATATCAGTCGGATATTACACGCACGTTCGTCTTCGGCAAGCCTTCCGACAAAATGAAACAAGTGTTTGAAATCGTCCATCGCGCGCAGACCGCCGCGCTGAAGACGGCTCGTCCCGGGGTGGAATGCCAGACGGTGGATGCCGCGGCGCGAAAAGTAATCAGCGACGCCGGATACGGCCCAGATTACAAATTCTTTACTCATCGGGTGGGCCACGGAATTGGCATGGACGGCCACGAATGGCCCTATCTCGTGCGCGGCAATACCACGACGCTGGCACGCCATATGACTTTCAGCGATGAGCCCGGCATCTACATTCCGGGCGAATTCGGTGTGCGCCTGGAAGATGACATGCACATCACAGAAGACGGCGCGGCACTGTTCACGCCGCAGAGCCCGTCGCTCGAAGATCCGTTCGGAACGGCGTGAAGTTTGCAGTTCGTTATCCCGAACTCCAATGAAATGTCATCCTGAGCGGAGGGGAAAGTTCGCTTCGCGAACTTTCCGCGGAGTCGAAGGACCTACACCCGCCCTCGAGTTAATTTCTCGCAGGAAGCGGCATGACCCCAAGATCACTAACTTCGATTTTGGCCATAGGGGTCCTTCGACTGCGCTCAGGATGACAACTTATTGAGATGACAGCTTATCGGGATGACAACTATGCTTCGGGGACGGGAGGGCATCCCGGGAAACTGAGCAGGTAGGTGTTTCCTATGTAGCCGAGGTATTTGATGCCAATCTCGCTGGTAAAAAATCCGTCGGCGGTCATCTCGCGCAGGAAGGCGAAGAACTCCACGCCCTGGCTCAATCCCGGATCTTTCTCGGCATTTTCCCGGTACGCAATCAGATCGAGAATTTCTTTTTGTTGTTCCGGCAAACAGTCGAGATACGGTTTGCCATAGCGATCCGTGCATTCGGCATCCAGCCACATCAGGCCGCCGCCCAGCCTCAGTTGATACCTGGGATTCTCGCTGGTCAAGAGATCGATAAATTCCGGCGCGCCCGCTTCTTTTGCGCCGCCCGAGTCGGCGTCGGCGGGAATGATGGCCTGGCAGAGCGCTTCGAGCGTCTTGTATTGCTGGGGCGAGAAAAATTTCGGAGCGTAGACGCCCGCTGTGGTTGCGGCCTTTTCCGCCGCCACCATGTGGTGCGCGTATTCGGCAGCCTGCGCCGGAATCACCCGCAGAACGGAGCCCGCCATCGCTCCCATGGTCAGGGTCTTCAGAATGTCGCGGCGCGATATGGATTTGGTCGCCATGTTTTCTTCCTCTAAAGACTTCCCTTCTTCGCCTGATCGATCAGATACTCCGAGGCGCGCCAGGAAAGAGCCATGATGGTCAGAGTCGGGTTCTTATCCGGATTGGTTACGAAGGCGGCAGCGTCGGTCACAAACACGTTGTCCACGTCGTGCGCCTGGCAATACTTGTTCAGCACGGAAGTTTTGGGATTGCTCCCCATGCGTGCCGTGCCGAGTTCGTGAATGATCACGCCGCCATCCTCGATCCCGTAAGGATGTTGGCCGTCGGGCCTGGCTTTGCTGATGAATTTTCCGCCCGCGGTTTCCACAATCGAGCGGAACGTTTCCTGCATGTCCTTCGCCATTTTGACTTCGTTGTCGCTCCACTGCCAGTGGAAGCGCAGCACGGGGATGCCCCATTGGTCCACGGTGTTGGGATCGATTTCGCAATAGCTGTGCTCGTTGGGAATCATCTCGCCGCGGCCGGCGAAACCGATGTAGGTGCCGTACCGGGTGCGGCAATGCTGCTTGAGCGACGCGCCGTAACCTTCGTGGTCTTTGCAGATCCCGTCGAACTCGCCCACCCCGGGCATGCCCCGGCCGCCGCCAAACTCGATGTGGTATCCGCGGAGAAAGTCATTCTTGCGGTCATACCTCCACCACGGCATGTACAGATGCATCCCGCCGATGCCGTCGTGGTTGTGAGGCGGCATTTTTTCCAGTTGCGGGAAATATCCGCCGGCCGAACTGCCGACCGAGTCGGTCAGGTAGCGTCCCACCGCGCCGGAAGAATTGGCCAGTCCGTTGGGAAACAACGTAGAGCGCGAATTGAGCAGAAGGCGCGCCGATTCGCAGGCGCTGGCCGCCACCATGAAAGCGCGGGCATGCACCCGCTTCTCGGATCGCGTGGCTTTGTCGATGTAAGCGACCGCCTCGGCTTTTCCGTCCTTGCCGACCACGATCTCGCGCGCCATCGCGCCGGTCATCAGAGTGAATCGGCCGGTGGCCTGCGCCGGAGGAATCATGACCTGGCTGGAACTGAAGTTGGAAGCCGTAATGCAGCCGCGGCCGCACTGGGCGCAGTAGTGGCAGGCGGCGCGGCCGTTCACGGGCTTGGTAAGAATCGCCATCCGCGAAGGCACACAGTGAATGTTCAGTTTGTCACAGGCCTTCTTGACGATAGTTTCGGTGCACCGCGGCACGGGTGGAGGCAGAAAAATGCCGTCCGGAGCGCTGGGGATATTCTCTTTCGTGCCGAAAACGCCGATGTAGGACTCTACCTTATCGTAATAAGGCGAAACTTCTTCGTAGGTGATGGGCCAGTCATCACCCATGCCGTCGGTGGAGCGGGCCCTGAAATCCACCGGGGCGAAGCGCAGCGCGATGCGTCCCCAGTGATTGGTCCGGCCACCCACAATGCGGGAACGGAACCAGTGGAATTGCGATCCGGGCGCTGAGGTGTAAGGCTCGCCTTCGATTTCCCAGGCGCCGTTGGGCGCCATGAACTCGTCGCCTAGTTCGTGCCTGAACTCTCCCCCGATGCCAACTCCGCGATGGGGCAGTTGATAAGGCCAGACGTGCTCCTTAAAATCTTTCTCCGGATTCAGCGGCGGGCCTGCTTCCAGCATGACCACGCTGAGGCCGCCTTCCGTGAGCACTTTCGCGGCTGTGCCCCCCGCCGCGCCCGATCCAATGATGCAGACGTCATACACCTTGGGTGAACGAACGACTTGTGCCATCAGGTTCTCCGGGACCGATCGCTCTTGCGACCGCTAGAAGCGCACCTTGGACAGATATTCATAACTGGTGGTGATGCTGGCAAACGGATCCTTGGGGTGGTCGTGCTCGACAAAGTAGTGCTTGATACCGGCTTTGTCGGATTGAGCGAAAATTTTCTTCCAATCGATGATTCCGCTGCCTACTTCGGTCATCTCCTCGAGCGAGTCGCCGAAACTCTGTCCGCCGGAGGCATCCACTTTCGGAATCTTGGTCAGGTCCTTCACGTGGATCAGGGGGAAGCGGCCGGGATAGCGGTTGAAATATTTGAACGGATCCTGTCCGCCCACCATGATCCAGCAAATATCCATCTCCATTTTCACCAGGTTGGGATCGCACTCTTCCAAAAGAATGTCGTAAGGGAGCTTTCCGTTGATGGGGGCAAATTCGAACCAGTGATTGTGATAGGCGAATTGGATGCCCGCCTTCTGGCTGGCTTCCCCGGCGCGATTGAAGGTTTCCGCCGCGCGCTTCCACCCGTCCGGCCCCTTGCGGACATCGTCATCAATGTACGGATTGACGAGATATTGATGGCCGATCACGTGGGCCGCGTCCAGCACACTGGGAAAATCCGCCCCCAGGCTCTTGTACGGAATGTGCGCCGAGGGACCAGTAAGCCCGTGCCGGTCGAGCATGCCTCGGACCTCCTGCGGCGTGTGGCCGTCGTAGCCGGCAAACTCGACCTCGCGATAACCGATGGCCGAGACTTTTGCCAGCTTGCCCTCGAAGTCGTCCTTCATCACGCTGCGAATGGTGTAGAGCTGCAATCCGACCTTTTCGATTTTGTGATCACCGGCTGCCCAGGCCAGCTGGCGGGACAGAACGGTGGCGGCGGTCATCGTGCCCAGAAAAGTTCGTCGGTCCATAATCAGATTTCTCCTCGCTTCATTCGGCTGACCGCGTAATCGCAGGCCCGCGCGGTGAGCGCCATATAGGTAAGGGATGGGTTGACGCACGAAGATGAAGTCATGCATGCGCCATCCGTGATGAAGAGATTGTTGGCGTCGTGCGCCTGGTTGTGGGCATTGAGCACCGACGTTTTGGGGTCGCGCCCCATGCGCGCCGTGCCCATCTCGTGAATGGTCAATCCGGGAGCATTGTCCTCGATGAAAGGCTCAATGTCTCTCGCCCCGGCGGCAGAAAGCATTTCCGCCGCGGTGATGGACATATCTTTCAGCAGGGCCCGCTCGTTCTCCCGCCAGACGCAACTGATCCTGAGCACCGGGATGCCCCACGCATCCACTTTGGTCTTGTCGAGTTCGATAAAGTTTTCGTGGTTGGGCAGGCACTCGCCGAACCCGCCAAAACTCATCGTCCACGGGCCGGGGCGGCTGAGCGTGTGCTTGAACTCCGCGCCCAATCCTCGCATTTCCGTCCCGCGCTCCCACTTGGGACGGCTGGCGCCGCCCTGGAAACCGTATCCCCGAAGGAACAACGGATGCTTTTGCTTCACGTTGCGGAAACGCGGAACGTAAATTCCATTGGGACGGTTGCCCAGCGAGATGTGGTCTTCGTTCCCCGGAATCAGGCCCCGGGCGCCGCCGCCCATGCAATGGTCCATCACGTTGCGCCCCAGTTCGCCGCTGGAGTTGGCCAGGCCGTTGGGAAATTCCGTGGTGGAAGAGTTCAGCAGAATGCGAGCCGACTCCAGCGCCGAGGCGCACAGGAAGACGATGCGGCCGCCGAACTCGATGGTATCGCGCGTCTGCCCGTCGATGATCCGCACGCCGGTGATTTTTCTTTTTTTGGCATCGAACATCAGGCTGTGTACCACGCTGTGCGGACGCACGGTGACTTTGCCGGTGGCAAGGGCCGCGGGCAGGGTCGAATTCAGGCTGCTGAAATAGGATCGCGTGATGCAGCCACGGGCGCATGGCCCGCAGTAGTGGCACGCCGCGCGGCCGTTGTGCGGCTGGGTCAGGATCGCGGTGCGCCCGATGGTCATAAGCCGCTCGCCGGGAAAATACCTGGCGACCGCTTCCTTCACCACCACTTCCGCGCAATTGAATTCCATCGGCGGCAGGAAGTGGCCGTCCGGCAGCTGTGAAAGCCCCTCGCGCTGCCCGGAGACGCCGATGAAATCTTCCACGTGGTCGTACCAGGGAGCAATGTCCTGATAACGGATGGGCCAATCCACGCCGAGACCCTCGCGCTGATTGGCTTCAAAATCGAGGTCGCTCCAGCGATACGATTGCCGGCCCCAGATAATCGAACGCCCGCCCACCTGGCGCCCGCGAATCCATAAGAATGGCTTGCCCGGTTCCGTCGTGTAAGGATTCTGCTTGTCGTTGACGAAGAACTTGCTGTTCCACTCGTCCATACCCGTGCAGGTTTCCTGCACCGGCTGGTTTTCCTCGACTCGTTTGCGGTCGCTCATGCCCCGGTAGCGGACTTCCCATTCAGGCACGTGCTCGGCATAGTCCTGGCCGGGATCGATGGGGCGTCCGGCTTCGAGGACCAGCGTTTCCAGTCCCTTTTCACTCAATTCCTTGGCCGCCCAGCCTCCGGTAATCCCCGAGCCCACCACGATTGCGTCATATATTTTGGCCGCCATGATCTATTTCGTCGCCTCCTCTTCCAGAGGGACGCAACCGGCGTGGCGGGCTGGAATAATCTCGCCATGAAGCTCCTGTTCGAATCCAATCTGCGAAGTGTAGTAACCGATCAGCGTGAGCTGTTTGATCATGAAAAAGAAATTTCGTTCCGGCGGCCGCCGGCGACTGCTTCCCCGCCGAACGTCGGTGCGCGCAGCCGACACCTCATCATCCAGACCTCGAAGAACCTCGGTTTGCAGCTTCTCGTCACAATCCACAAAGTCCTTGCCCAACAATTTCCGGGTGCTGGCGTCAAGCTCATCCAGCCCGGTCAGGAATATGGATTTCTCCTCTTCGTCATACCACTCGGTGAGAATCAGATCGATGAATTCGTTGACCCGCGCCGCCTTTGCGCCCGGAGTGTCGGTTTGCGGGATGATGAGTTCGGAAATCGTCGTCACCGTGGCGTTCTGATGAGGATTGAGCGTCCGTAGGACCGCCTGTTCCGGAAGCTGTTCGTGCACCGCCTGGAACATCGAAAATGCTTCTCGCGACAGGATTGGCAGGGCAGCGGCTGAGGCCAGCAGTCGTAAAGCTTCACGTCTGTGCATGCTTGCTCCGAAAAATGCAGGAAGGGGCAGCTTACGCCGTCGCGGGAAGCAAGGTCAACGGTTACCCCGCAGAATCTGTCATAGCGAGCGCCGCTCGAACCGGGTTGGCGCTCATTCGAAACCATCCCTCACGACCGAGTGATCCTGAGGGACTTCAGTCCCGAAGAGCCTGGCGCGCATCGGCAACAAAAGCAGCGGTGCAGCGGTGTATCTGCTTCACGCCGGATCCTTCACGGCCTGAAGGCCGTTCAGGATAACGCCTCGTTAAGGAACCGGGCTGGCGCGGTGAGAACAGGTCGAGGGCGCCCCAGCTTGCCACGACCTGATCAGCCTATAGGGGTCCCCTCGACTTCGCTCGGGGCAGGCTCTTCGACTCCGAAAAACGTTTCGCGAGCGAAACGTTTTCCTCCGCTCAGGATGACATGGGAAACTACTTTGCACCCAGGATTTCGTTTCGCACATTTTTCAGCACGTACAACGCCCGCTCAACTCCCACTTCGCCGGAAAGAATCGGGTCTTCGTTCTCGACGCTGAACATTCCCTGGTAGCCGACTTCCATATAGGCGAGCATGATCTCTTTCCAGGTGCCGGCGCTGTGACCATAGCCCACGGCGCGGAACGTCTCCGAGGCCTCGGAAAGGTCGTTCTTATCGAAAGCGAAATTCAGGACACCGTAGCGATCGACATTATGTTTATAGAAGGTGGTGTCTTTCATGTGGGCGTGGAAAATCGCGCCCTGCTTGCCCAGCATGCGAATGACTTCGACCGCGTCGCACTGCTGCCAGAAAAGATGGCTGAGATCGCAGTTGGCGCCAATCTCCTCCCCCACGGCCTCGCGCAGACGCAACAGGGTCCTCGGGTTGTACACCACAAAATTCGGATGCATCTCCAGGGCTATCTTGTGAATGCCGTGCTCGCGGGCGAACTTTGCCGCCTGCTTCCAGAATGGAATTACTTTTTCCTTCCATTGCCAATCGAGCATTTGACCGTACTCCGGCGGCCAACGGTAAGTGACCCAGTTGGGCATGGTGTCGGTTGGGCTGCCGCCCGGGCAGCCGGAGAAGCCCACGATCACGCTTACCCCAAGCCGCTCCGCCAGCAGAACCGTGCGCCGGAATGACTCGGCATCGCGCTCCGCGATCTTGGGATCAGGAGACACCGGGTTGCCGTGGCAACTGAACGTGGCCACCTGGATGTTGCGATCTTCAAATTTCTTTTTCCAGGCTTGCGCTTTGGCCGGATCATCCAGCAACTCCTTTACCGGACAGTGCGTGGAATTGGGATAGCCTCCGGTTCCGATCTCTACCGCTTCCACGCCCCAGCCGGCAAACTTGTCAATCATCTCGTCGGTGGAGAGATTGGGAAACGCCGGATCGAAGACGCCGATCGGAATCTTGCGCAGTTTGCCGGTGGCAGCCGGCTCTTCGGCGGAAGTCGATGCTGCATCGCTGCCCAGCGCGGCGGCGGTTCGCGGCGCGGCCACGGCGGCGGCCAACAGGCTGGTGGTAGCGAGGAAATCTCTTCGGCTACGGGAGTTGAGTGCGGACTTCGGATCCATGGCGTATCCCCCGGCAGTTGGTTTGTGTCTACAGAGTACCGCGCCCGCATTATACGCATCCTGCGAAGCAGCCATCCACCACGGACCACGCAGGGGCAGATGTCCTCATCTGCCCGGCGGAGCGCAGCTCCGCGATTTGCGGGACGAAAGAACTCTGTCGAGCTTCGCTCGACTGGGCAGATGAGGACATCTGCCCCTACGTGGTCCGTGGTGTTGACAAGAACGGCGCTTTCCAACATGCTTTTGTGCCCGATGAAAAAGCCGCGGAAAGTTGCGCGTCCGATTCCCGTGATGAGCCCGTCGGCGCGCATCAGCCTGCTGAGCCTCAAACGACAGGCCGTGATTCGCCCGGTTTTTGAACGGCCGCGCGAGTTTGTCCTGATGAGCGTGCGGGCATTGGCCAAACGGCTGGGCACCGATCCGGCAACCATGGTCCGCATCGTTCGCGGAATGAAATTCGATTCCTACCGCGAATTCCAGCACTACGTGCACGAATTATCCATCGCCTACGCGACCTCGCTGGATGCCATGCAGACCGGCCCAGCGGGAAAATCCGCCATCTCGACGCAGATACGGAGGTCCCTCGACCAGGACGTCAAGAACTTGAACCGCCTGGTCCAGGGCATTGAGCCGCGCCGCATCGGCGGGCTGGTGCGCCGCCTCTATGCTGCCCGGCAGGTGGTTCTGCTCGGCGGAGACCTGGCCGCGAACCTGGTCAACTTTCTGGAACATCTGCTCATCCTGCTCGGGCTGCCGGTCACCAGCGCCACCTCGCCCGCGGAAGTCGTGCACAAGGTGCGCCTGCTGGGGAAACGCGACCTGGTGATTGCCGTCAGTCATGGTCGCGGCCTGCGGCAGACAGTGGAAGGCCTGCGCCAGGCCCGCGCCAATGGCGCTTACTGTGTGGGTATTACGGATACACTGGTTTCTCCCATCGGACAATTCGCTCACGAGTTCTTTCTCACCTCCATCGCAACTCCCTCCATTGGGTCTTCGTACGTTGCACCCATGGCGCTGTTCAACGTCATCGTGGTCGCCTGTGCCAATCACCAGCGCTCTCGCACTCTTAAGCTGGTGAAGCAACTGGAGCAGGAGCAACGTCATGGCTTCCGCTGGTACGAATCATGAAAGTCCGGTTCGGCTTTTCCACCTGGGCTGCAGCTCTGCTGCTACTGACGGTCGCAAGCGCCTTGCCTGCGCGGGCAATCGAGCCGCCTTCTCCGCCGGCCTACAACGTCCGCATGGAGAACGGCTGGATTGCGATGAAAGATGGCATTCGCCTTGCGGTCACGTTGTACATGCCGGATGGCGGCCAAGCCGGCGAGAAGTTTCCCGCCTTGCTCGAATATCATCCCTACCGCAAAGACGACGCCACCGCCGAGCGTGACTATGCCCTCTATTCTTATTTTGTCCGCCGCGGATACGTATGCGCCCGCGTCGACATACGGGGCTTTGGGGCCAGCGAAGGCATTCCCACTGGCCGCGAGTACTCCGAGCAGGAACAGCTCGATGGCATACAAATCATCGCATGGCTGGCGCATCAACCGTGGTCGAACGGCAACGTGGGCATGATGGGCATTTCCTGGAGCGGCTTCAATTCCCTGCAGATGGCCATGCGACACGCGCCCGAGCTCAAGGCCATCATTGCGGTGGACGCCACGGCGGAACTCTTCCACGACGATGTGCACTACATCGACGGCATGGCGCACATCGATGAATTCGAGTTGAACATGGACATGGCGCCTGGCATGACGGGAGCTCCCGATTACACGCTCGATGAAAAAGTCCTGGGTCCGCGCTTCGACGCTCCGCCCTGGTCCCTGCTTTATCTCAAGCACCAGCATGACGGCCCGTTCTGGCGAAGCCCGGTGCGTCCTTATAGCGAGATCAAGATTCCCTGTTTTGTCATTGGCGGCCTGCTCGACGGCTATCGCGACAGCGTCACCGACATGCTGCAGCAAACCAAGGCCCCGCTGAAGGCGATCGTCGGCCCCTGGAACCACACCTTCCCTCATGATGCCGTGCCCGGCCCGCAAATCGAGTGGCGCAACGAAGCTGTGCGCTGGTGGGACTACTGGCTCAAGGGACGGGATACCGGCGTGCTTCGAGATCCGAAGCTGATCATTTATATGCAGCACTGGCATCCTCCGGACCCGAATTTGACCAACGTTCCCGGCGAATGGCGGCGCGAAGATGGATGGCCGCCGCGCGACCTTCACGAAACGGTTTTCTTCCCCCAATCGAACCACACCCTGGAAAAATCCGCGCCACCGGATGAGGTTCACCAACTCAAATACATCCCGTCGGTGGGCGTTGAATCCGGGTTCTGGTGGGGTGAGTTGCTGAGCGATCCCCGTCCGGTGGACGCGTTCAGCCTGGTCTACGATTCCGCGCCACTCAAAGAAGACCTGGCCATCCTGGGAAGGCCGCGCGCGCTGCTGCGCGCCTCGGCCACGGCGCCTTTGGCCGACTGGTTCGCGCGGCTCTCCGATGTGGCTCCCGACGGAACCGTCACCCAAATCACGGGCGCGGGAATCAACGGTGCGCAGCGCAAGTCCATGACGGAACCGCGGGACCTCGAACCGGGAAGGTTCTATGCACTCGACATTCCGATGCACTTGACGTCCTGGATCTTCCCCAAGGGCCATCGCATTCGGCTGGCGATTTCGAACGCTCTCTGGCCGATGGTCCTGCCCACTCCGTACTCGATGACAACCTCACTCGAGCTGGGAAGCGGCGGCTCGCGGTTGACGCTGCCCGTGGTGCCCGTGCAGGGCGAGCAGCCTCCCGCATTCCAATCGCCGCAACCTTCCGAGGAACGCAAAGACATCACGAGTGTCGGCTATCCCTGGCCGGGCGAGTGGACGCTGGAGCGCGATGAAGCGAATCGGAAAGCGACGGTGCACTGGAAGGGCAAAGCGGAATCGAACTATCCCTGGGGAAAGGAAACCGACTACGAGAGCCTGGTCTACAACGTGGACGACGCTCATCCGGAAGTTAGCGCGATCCAGGGAGAAGCGGAAAGCGTCTTCGTGCTAAAAGGGCGCGAACTCAGGTGGCGCGGACATTTGTCCGTGACCACCGACCAGAAGAATTTCTATTACAAGTACACGCGGGAGTTGCTGAAGGATGGACAGATGGTCAAGCAAAAGACGTGGGAAGAAACCATCCCGCGCGAACACCAGTAAGATTGTGTGGGGGGCGGACCCTCCTGTCCGCCGCTTTTGACTTTGACTTTTTCTGCATACTGAGTCCACTTGGCGCACGAGAAAAATCAAAGTCAAAGGCAGCGGACAAGAGTGTCCGCTCCACACAATCACAGTCTTACTGTTTGTAAACTTTCCCTTCTTTCATCACGAACTGGACATGCTCCAGGACGCTGATGTCCTGCAAAGGATCCCCCGCGACTGCGATCACATCGGCAGACTTGCCGGGCTTAATGTCGCCCAGGATATCGGAGTGCCCCAGCAGATCCGCAGCCGAGGTGGTGGCGGATTGAATCGCCTGCATCGGCGTCATCCCATACTTCACCATGAAGGCAAACTGGCGGACACTGCGGTCGTAGGGACAGACCCCGGCATCGGTCCCAAATGACATCTTCACCCCGGCCTTCACAGCCTTGCGGAAGTTCTGCCGGTGAAGCTCGCCCAACTCTGCGTCGTGCTGCAGAAAATCTTTGGGAATTTTTCCCAGCCTGCCGGCTTCCTGGATGCATTCTTCGTCGTAGATATCCATGTCGAGGTAGGTGCCGTGCTGCTTGGCCAGCGCGATGCCCTCGTCGTCGATCATGGTCGCGTGCTCGACGGAAGCCACGCCCGCCCGGATGGCATTCTTGATGCCTTCGGGAGAATGGGCATGCGCAGCCACGCGCAGTCCGAAGTGGCTGGCCTCATCGACCGCGGCCTGCAATTCTTCTGGAGTAAACTCCTGCGATTTCGGATTGCTGCCGTGGGTCAGCACGGCGCCGCTGGAGAGCACCTTGATGTGGTCGGCGCCGTCGTGCACCAACTGGCGGACTTTCTGCCGCACTTCCCACGGGCTGTCGGCCTGCCCATAATGCAGGTCCCAGGGCAGAGTGATGTCGGGCGCGAGTCCGGTCATGGCGCCGGCGCCGCCCGTGATCGTTATGTAGGCCCCGGCAACATACATGCGCGGGCCTTCGATAAAACCATGGGCGATCGCGTCCCGCATAGCAACGTCGTTCAACGCGCGATAGACTCCCACGTCGCGCACCGTGGTGAAACCTTCCCGCAGAAACGTTCGCGCGTTGGGAACGGACTCGAAGGCAACCTGCGCCGCGGTCTTCTTCAGTTGGGAGAAGGGATCGCCATCATCGGTGGGTCCATCGGCCAGGTGGGTGTGGCAATCGATCAGGCCAGGCAGGACGGTCATTTGCGAAAGATCAATGACTTTGGCGTCGGCCGGAATGGCCAAGCCCTTTCCCACCTGCTCAACCTTGTTGTCGCGAATCAGGATGATCTGATCGTTGAGCACGGTGCCGGCCTGCGGATCCACCAGCCGGCCAGCCTTGATCGCTGTCACCTGGGCAGCTGCATTTGCGGCACACCACAGCGTCAACCCCAGCGCTAATGCGAGAGCCTTCTTCACCGGCTTCACCTCAGTCTTTTGATTGTGTGGCGACAACAGTTTCAGATTTCAGATTGTAGCTTGAAGATTTGAGCTCAATCCGCGGCCGCGGCGGTTGTTTCCACGCCGCTCTTCAAATCTGCAGCCAGCAGCCGGTGAAACAGGTGCTCGCCGGCCTCGCGCCGCACCGACAGCCTGCCCGCGCCGTAGGCTCGCGACTTCAGACCTCGTTGCACCGCCTCGCAGATGCCCAGGTCTTCGTCCTGCACCCGGGCGCCCACCGCGACACTTTGCTCGTTGTACTCGCGGCGAGCTTCGCTGATATCACCGAAATAAAAATCAAAAATCACGCGGCAATGATCGACATCCAGCGGCAGCACCAGGTTGGTGTCCATGTAACCTTCATAGCAATTGATCATCAGGTTGGGATATTGCCAGAAGTACCAGGCGCGGTCGCCCTGGCGGGTCGAAGCGGTAGCAGCGTCTTCCTTTCCTGCCACCATCGGACTCGACTGCAGGCAGTAACGGTCTTCGTTCTCGATGGTGTATTCCTTGTAATCGAGCACCGAACTCAGGCCTTTGTGAAGATGCGGAACGTGGTAACCGCCGTCGAGGTAGTTGTCGACGAATACTTTCCAGTTACAGTGAATGTCGTAGGTCCGGCTATCGAAGTAGTGCAGCTTGCTGACCCCCAGGGGCGCCACACGCTTGACCAGACCGCCGAGAAAGTCGCCGAGCGGCGCAGCCTGCGGATCTAGATTCACGAATACGAATTTTTCCCAGGTTTCCGCCATCACCGGAAGCAGCCCGTTTTGCTGGCGGTCGAAATTTTTCACGCCGTCAAATTCCGGCATACCCTTCAGGGAACCATCCAGCCCATAGTTCCAGCCGTGATAAGGGCAATGCAGGATGGAGGCCTGCCCGCAAGGCTCGGTGACGACCGCGGCGGCGTGATGACGGCAGACGTTGTAAAAGCCGCGCAGAACGCCGTCATTGCCGCGCACTACGACGATCGGTTCGCCCGCAACCGAGGCGGTCACGAACTGGCCCGGCTTCTCCACTTGCTCGACCCGTCCCACCATTTGCCAGGTGTTGCTGAAAACCGTTTTGGCCTCAAGTTCCGCAATGCGCGCGTCCACATACCAGGGCGCTGGAATCGTGGAGGCGTCCGGCAAAGCAGCCTGATCGTTGTAGCTGGCGAGAATTTCCGCTACGGACTTGTGCTCCTTGTTCATGCTCCGATCGCCCTCTTCAGCACATCCAGAAATTGCGTGACGCGCGCGTCCTTCTTTTCCTGGGGGTCACCCGGACGGCGGAACAGCCCGGGATCCAGTTCTTCCGTGAGCAGCGCATCCTGAAAGCGTTCCATGGTCCAATCCAGAATCGATACCATCATCTGCTGGTCGATTTCGCGAAGCAGTTCGCCGCGCTGCAATCCGTAGCGCACGAAGGCGACGGTGCCATAGGGATCTTCGGCCATCAGAAAACGGTTGATCTCGCGTTTCAGCGTAAGGTCAGTGCCATAATTTCCCAGCAGAGACACCCGGTAGGGGATCCAGTCTTCATGCAGCAGGTGTTCCGTGCTCACCAGCCAGTAACGCAGCACCTCGAAAAAGCCGCGTTCCCGCACATCCGCCGGCGCGTCGAGGTAGCGCGGAAATGAACGGACGGCTTTCTTGTAGACTTCGAAAAACAATCCGTCCTTGCTGCCGAAGTGTTGGAAGATCGAACCCTTGGCGATGCCGAGCGCGGCCGCGATGTCTCCGACCCGGGCGGCGTGATAGCCCTGCTCGGCAAAATGGCGCATGGCGGCATCGATGATTCTGGTTCGCTTGCCTTCGGACCGGGGCCGTGGAGGCATGCTGCGATAACGCGGTGGGGAGACGAGACTGCTGCCAATTCCACTCATATCTGACCTCAAGTCATAAGACTCTACAGAAATACCGCCTGAATTTCAATTCTATTTATTAGGAGGATGCGGTATTGTATCTTCCTTCCATAGCAGTCTGATAACTTTGGGTCATAAACGTGGCGTCGCCTTCGTCTGCAAAAATTTATGATGCCGTCGTAGTGGGCGGCGGCCACAACGGTCTCACCGCAGCCGCCTACCTCGCCCGCGCCGGGCTCTCTACCCTGGTCCTCGAACGCCGCGAAATTGTTGGCGGCTGCTGCGTCACCGAAGAAATTGCTCCCGGATGCCGCGTATCCACGACTTCCTATATCGCCAGCATGTTGCGGCCGGAAGTGATTTCGGATTTGCGCCTGGCCGAATATGGACTGCGCATGGTGCCCTGCGATCCCGCCATCCAGGTTCCCTTCCCCGATGGGCACGTCGTCCCCTGGTGGGCGGACCGCGAGCGGGCGAAGGCAGAATTCAAAAAGATTTCCGCCCGGGATGCGGAAACGTTTCGTCGCGGTGGACGACCGCCTGAAAAAGCTGGCGCGCTACCTGCAGCCGTTTTTTATGGAACCGCCTCCGGAAATTGACACGCGAAGCCTGCGTGGCTGGAGCGACCTGTTTCGCGTGGGAAAAAAATTCCGCGGCATTTCGAGCGACGAGGTTTCGCAGCTGATCTCTTTCCTGACCGGAAGCCTGGGCGAATTTCTCGATCACAACTACGAATCGGAAAAGATGAAGACCATGTTCCTGGCCAACAACGTTTATGGCAAGCATGGCGGCCCCTATCAGCCGGGCACCGCCATCGGCCTGCTCTTCCATCTGTTGAGCGGCGGCGAGCATGAACTGCAGGGCTTTTATGGACACGTCATGGGCGGCATGGGCGCGATCACCCAGGCGCTGGCGGCTTCGGGACAAAAACTTGGAGTTGAAATCCGGACCTCCGCGCCGGTCGCACAGATCGATGTCCGCGACGGCCGGGCGCGCGGTGTCGTGCTCGAAGACGGCACCGAGATTCGCGCCCGCATCGTGCTCTCTAACGCCGATCCCAAGCGGACCTTCCTGAAAATGGTGGCGGCATCCGAACTGCCTGACGAGTTTTTGCACTCGATTCGCGGCATCAAGATGGACGGCCCGTGCGCCAAAGTGAATCTGGTGCTCGACGCCGAACCTCGTTTCACCGGAACCTCTCCCACGGCAACGGCCCTCGAACGCACCTTCTACACGCTTGTGCCTTCGCTTGCGTTTGCCGAACGCTGCTACGACATTGCCAAGTTTGGCGAGATTCCCGAGGAACTCTGGGTGGACTGCGTGGTTTCGTCGAATGCCGACCCATCCCTCGCGCCGGCGGGCAAACACATCCTGACCTGTTTTGTGCAGTATGTTCCCTACCATCTGCGCGAGGGGACCTGGGACGAGAACCGCGAACTGCTGGGCAATCGCGTGGTCAAGAAGATTGCCGAATACGCGCCGAATGTGCCGAATGCGATTATCGCGCGCCAGGTGCTGACCCCGCTCGATCTGGAACGCACTTACGGATTGACCGAAGGCAACATCTTCCACGGCGACTTGCGGCTGGAGCAACTGTTCTTCATGCGCCCGGTTTCGGGATGGTCACAATACCGCACCCCGGTGGATGGCCTGTATTTATGCGGCGCAGGCGCGCATCCCGGAGGAGGCGTAACGGGCGCGCCCGGCCACAACGCCGCCCACCAGGTATTGCGAGACTGGAAGAAGGGACGATTGAAAGAGGCCGCGGCGTGAGCCAAACAACTGAGATCCGAGAACCGCCAACTGGAAACTGGTGGTCCACCTGCCGAATCGGCTCTCGGGTTCCAGCCTGTGAATTGTCCGAGGTTGCCTCGACATGAATCCTGATTCGAAAAGCCTTTCCAGGTCCGAGGCCGGAACCACGACGGCGGATGTCGTCATCCTCGGGGCAGGCGTGATGGGCGCGTCGATCGCGTTCCAGCTCGCCCTGCGCAAAGCGGGAAAGATCGTAGTCATCGACAAAGGGCACGTCGGTCAGGGAGGGAGCGGACGCTCCTCCGCGCTCATCCGCATGCACTACAGCTATCCGCCCGAGGTGCAGCTCGCGTTGGTGAGCTTGCGCATGTTCGAGAACTGGCGCGACGTCGTCGGTGAAGAAGGAGACTTTCGCAAGACCGGATTTGTCCGCATTGTTCATCCCGGTGAAACCGGGCGGCTGCAGCAAAACGTAGAGATGCAGCGCCGGCTGGGCGTGAACGTCAAGCTCATTGACCGCTCTGAACTCAAAGAACTGGAGCCGGACTGGGCGGTCGACGAAGTTGAACTGGCCGCCTACGAGCCCGATTCCGGCTACGGCGACGGAGCCGGAGTGGCCAACGATTTCCTCACCCGGGCGCGAGAACTCGGGGTGGCTTATCTGTCGAGGACCGAGGCGCGGGGGTTTCTGGTGGAAAACGGACGGGTGCGCGGGATCAACACAGATCACGGCGCGATCGCCGCGCCCGTCGTGGTCGCGGCCACCGGGCCCTGGACCCGGCCGCTGTTTCAGAAGATCGGAATCGAGCTCCCCATCGAAACCGAGTATCACCAGGTGGCGATCTTGAGGAACGCTCCGGATATGAAGGGCGGCGGGTGCGCCTGCATTGACTCGGTCAGCGCCACCTACTTCCGCTCCGACGCGCACGACAAATTTCTGATCGGCGATTTCTACGGTCAGCGCGGTGCCGACCCCGACAATTTCCCGCAGCGCGCGTCCGACGATGGCCTGGAAGAGATCATCGAGCGGGCCAGCCGGCGCCTTCCGAAGCTGGAGAACGCCGAAGTCATGCGCGGCGTCACCGGGGTTTATGACATGACTCCGGATTCGCGTCCGCTGCTGGGCGAAGTTCCAGGCGTGACCGGCTTGCATATCTGCGCCGGCTTTTCCGGCATGGGCTTCAAGATCTCGCCGGCGATTGGCCTGGTGATGTCGGAGCTGCTGCTGGATGGGCGCGGCAAGACAGTGGACATCAGCTCGTTTTGTCCCGGCCGCTTCGCTGCGGGCAAGCCCATCAAGGCGGAGTTTGAGTACAAAGACGACTAACGGTAGCGCCGCCGTCCCGGCGGCTGTCCGGAGGGCGTCTCGCCCTCCTCCTGGTGAGGGCAGGATGCCCTCACGACAGCCGGCGGGACGCCGGCGCTACACTATCCAAGGAGCACTTATGGCGAAAAAGAAAGGCATTCTCGAGCGTCTCAAGGACGGACCTGTCCTGGGCGATGGTGGTTATCTGCTGGAACTGGAAAAGCGGGGATGGGTGCGCGCGGGTCCGTTCACTCCGGAAGTTGCTTTGCTGCATCCGGACGCGCTGCGCGAGTTGCATATCGAGTTTCGCGAAGCCGGCGCCGATGTCCTGCAGGCGCTGACGTTTTACGCCAGCCGCGACAAGCTGGCCACGGTCGGCCTGGAAAACAGGCTCGAAGAGCTGAACCGCGCGGCGGTGCGTATCGCACGCGAAGTTGCAGGCGACCAATGCCTGGTCGCGGGCAATCTCAGCCTGACCTGGATGTATGAGCCTGACAGCCCGTCGGCCGCTGACCGGGTGCGTAAAACCTTCGACGAGCAACTGCTGGTGCAAGTCGACGAAGGCGTGGACTTCATCATTGGCGAAACCTTTTCCTGGCTGGGCGAAGCCCTGATCGCGGTGGAGCGGGCAAAGAAAACCGGGTTGCCGGTCATGGTGACCATCTGTTTCGAGAACAAGGACGAGACCGCAGATGGCAAGTCCGCGGCCGAGTCCGCCAAGGCGCTGCTCGATGCCGGCGCCGATATCGTTGGCATGAATTGCCTGCGGCCTCCGCAGCACACTCTGCCGGCGATGGAACAGATGAGGAAAGCGGTCTCCGGTTATCTCGCCTGCCAGCCTGTGGCCTATCGCACGCCGCGGGACAAGCCCGACTTCACCAGCTTGCCGGAATTCCCGCTGGCGCTGGATCCGTTGCAGCTTACGCGAAAGGAGATGGGCGACTACGCGCTGCGTGCCCGGGAGATCGGGATCAACTACATTGGTTCCTGTTGCGGCTCGGTCGCCATCCACGTGAGGGAGATGGCGCGGGCGCTGGGCAAGCTTTCGGAAGACGGACGCATCTGGAAAAGGGGTGGAGAGAAACCGATGTCCGCCTATGAGTATTACGGGCACGACGCGGTGGCAGGGAAGAAGCAATAGACTCGACCCAACCCGAAAAAATGGGCCAGCCCTGGGGGCTGGCCCGTTGCTTGCTGGGAAAGAGAAGGTCACGCGTTTACAGCAACCGAAGTAGATCCCGGGATCAACCATTTGGAACGGGCCAGCAGCGGCCGCCCGTTCGGGTTGGGATCAGCCTAAGGCGGCCGCCGACCGTGGTTGTCACATAATTGTCATTTTCTTGTTAAGTCGGCACGCCCGGTCAATGCCCGACGTAAGCGGGGTTGTCCGGCGCCGGCGAGTCGTAATCGCGGCCGTACAGGTTCTTGTGCGCGGCCGGTAAATTGGCTTCCGCCAGGCGCAGCACTCCGAGAGCAGAGTTGGCTTCGGAAACCGTGACCTCGCGGCTCATGGCCTTCAGGGTTTCGGGCAGCGCTGATTCGTACCACACTTGCAAGGTGTACCTGCCGCTCGGAACCTTCGCAATCACGAGTTGGCCCCGTATGTCCGAAACCCCGTAGTAGGGCGTGTCCAGCGCAACCACCACGGCGCTCATCTCGGGATGGATGTTGCAGAAGATGTAGGAGATCCCCGGCTTGTCAAAATGCACGTCGCGAGTGCTGCCGGCTTCATACAGTCCGAGATCGAAGCGCTTGCCTTCGAACAGCGAGAACACGTTGTGAAAGAACGGATCGTGATTCGGAAACGCCACCACCGAACCCACCGGCACCACCAGCACGTGCGGTTCGAAGCTTTTGTTGCGCTGGATTAATCGCGGGTGCGAAGCCGGATGATAGGCCGACGGCCTGACCGCTCCGGAAGCCGGCTCCAGCCACACCACGACATTTCCCGCTTGCCGCGATTTTACGGGCTTGTCGCCGTTCAACAGCTCGACTCGCCCCGTCAACGTGACCTCTTGCGCCGTGGCGAAAGCCACGAGCAAAACTGCCAGGCCGAGGCATCGGCAACCCAACTTGGAGAGTTGCCCGCTCAAAACAGAATTCCCATCATCAGGTTCACCTGGTCGGCGGTAGGGCTTCCGGCGTCAATGTCGAAGGTTCTGAGATGACGGTATTCCCCCGAAAAAAGCAGGTCCGAGCGTGGCCGGTAGATGACGTTTAGCAGCGAGCTGCGATTCTGCAACAGGGGAGCGGGGAAGCCCGGACTTACGGGAAACCCCCGCACATCCGTGGCGAACGGGTTGTCCACTCCGAACCCGCCGTTGAACTCGAGTTTGTTGCTAGCCGAAATCTTCAGCTGGGACCATCCTCCCACCGAGTTCAGCGGGCTCACCTGACTGGAATCGCTGCTGAACAGCACGCTCCGGCCCACGCCGCCGCCCAGGCCGCCAATGGCGCGGCCGCGATAGAATTCGCCGGTCAGGCTCACCCGTTTGGCCAGCGGAACACTCCAATCCGTCATGGCGGCCCAGCCATCCACGTTGTGGCCGAGGCTCCAGTTCTGGCGGCTGTAGTAAGCGGCCGCGCCCAGGGTCAAGGGCATGCCAAAAATGTTGCGGGTCCACGCCAGGCGGGTTGCATAGGCAGGTTGCCCCGAGCTTTCTCCCGCCTGGGCGAAGGGAGCGAAGGCCGACGGCAGCTCGCTGGTCACGTTGTCCATGATGGCGCCCTGCAGCGTGATGGTCTGCCCATCCGAAAGATTGAAGCGGTGTTCGATGCGAACTTGCGGAATCCATCCCCAGAGGTTGCCGGCGTAACTGAAAGCCGGCAAGGCCAGCGAAGCAAATGACGTGGGCGAGAGCGGAGAGAAGAAAGCGTTGTCCTGTCCGGCTACGATGGAGGTATTGTTCCAATCCATGCGCATGGTGGCGATACGCAGGCGGGCCAGGCCAAAGTTGACGCCATTGGGAAGATTCGGAGACCCGCCGGCAAAATCGAGTTGCAGGTCTGCTGAGGTTCTGGCTCCGAGCACATGCGGCCCAAATACCTCGAGGCCGATCTCCGACTGCCGCACGCTTGCGCCAAGAGTCTGGCCGGACACGTTGGGAATCTGGGGAATCGCCCATGTGGGAACGTCCTGGCTGTCGACAATCCCGTAATTGCTGAACAGATTGAGCAGCACGATACCCGAAAGCCGGAGGCGATACTTTGATGCCGCGTCCACTTTCGTCTGGTATTGGTCGTCCAATTTGCTGGTCAGCAGTTCGGAAGATTCCTCGAGCGAAGCCACTCGTTCTGCCAACGTGGCCGGTTGCGCCGGAGTGGAAGCGCTGGCCGGGTTCGCCGCGGTTGCTTCAGGAGCCGGGCCGCGGGCCTCAAGCTCCTGGCGCAGCTGCTCGGTTTCGGCGCGGTACTGGCCGGCTTCCGTGCGCAATTCGACCACCGCGTTGCGCAATTCGCGCACTTCGTCCTGCAGCTGGCGGACGGCTTCGGTCATCGCGTCCGCCGGCGGCGATGCCGGCGGGCTGGCCTGCGTCCAGCCATAAATCCTTGCTGCAAGCAGAAGCAATATCATCGAGCCGAATCTTCTGATCCGGCCGGGCCAAATATTCTTGTGCTTCACGATTCGCCTCCGCAGAAAAAGAGTACCCGAGCTCGCGCACCTGGAGTTCTTGCCGGACCGCCCCAGTGAACCCTGGGGTGTCGGCCTCACGGTCTGCCCTGAAATGCTACTCCGATTGCGAGCGCTCGGTGCGGGCCAGGGGCGTGCGCCCGGGTCTTCCTTCCGGCCCAGGCTCCAACGACGAGGCCAGGGGAAGCAGCAGGCGGAAGACGGTTCCCTCGGCCGAGGTTTTTTCCACGATTACGTCCCCGCCATGGTCCTGGATGATCTTTTGTACGACCGTAAGCCCCAGCCCGGTACCGTTCTCCTTGCCATGGCTGATGAAAGGCTCGAACATCTGGCCGCGAATCATCTCCGGAATGCCGTGCCCATTGTCGGTCACGCGAATCTCGACTCCGCCCGGGACCTCATTCAATCCCACGTGGATGCGGCCGGTCTCGGGCGCCACCGCTTCGCAGGAATTCAAAAGCAGGTTATACAACGCGCGCTCCAGCTTCCGCGGATCGAACCATCCCGAACTGTTGCCTTCCTGACTGGTCGTAATACGGACGGGGTGAAAGTCGGGATGGGAGCGGACCGCCGCCACCACCCGCTCCACGGAATCTCTGACATTGCCGTAAGTGGGCCGCAGGGATTCGCGGGTGCGCGAAAACTCCAGCAGGGAGTCGATGAGGTCGGTCATCTGGTTCACCGCGACCCGAACTTCCTGGTAGAGCTCTTCCCGCTGTTCGGGAGATAACCGGCTCTCACACAGGAATTCCGCGTTGGCCACGATGGCGGCCAGCGAGTGGCGCAAATCATGCGAGATCGAACTGGCCATGCGGCCGATGGTGGCCAGCCGCTCCGCTTCCAGCAGTTCCTGCTGGGTTTTTTGCAGGCTGTCACGCATCCGGCGGAAGGCCCGGGTCACTTCAGCGACTTCATCCCCGCCGCGCGCATCCAGGGCATAACTGAAATCGCCTTCCTCCAGCGCGCGTACACCTTCAACCAGGTTCCCCAGCGGGCGGGTGAAGGTGTGCGAGATAAAAAACACCAGCGCGCTCCCGCCCAGCACGGCGGCCAGTCCGAGGGCCAGCAGCAAACGGTTGAGACTGTCGAGAAACGCGGTTGCCTGATCGTAGGACTTGAGCACGACCAGGCGCACCGAGGAATTCCTGGCGCCGGCAAGCTCGAGCGCGGTGATGAGGTAGCGTTCCTCTCCCAGTTGAATCTCTTCCGGCCCGGAAATTCCAGTCTGCGGCTGGAGAATGCGCTGCCGCGGCAATTCCGATTCCTGCTCCGCGGACAAAGTGGTTTTCACCACCGTGTCACCGTAGTAAAACGCCACCTGGCTGGCCGCAATGCGCCCGACCTGAGAGGTCAGCCGGTCGTCAATTTCGTATCCGATCACCAGAAAGCCCAGCAGGTGGTTCTGTTCGGCGGGCCCGAAATAAACCGGCTGGAGAAAAACTTCGTAAAGATGCTGTCCGCCAAACCACCAGTGGCCCGAACTTTCGTCATTCAGGCTGCCGGTCAACGATTGTTGCGCCATCTCTCGAGTCAGCCCCGGGGAGGCGGTGTGCAGAGCGACCACCCGGCCCGTCCGGTCCGCCAGCAGAAAAAGATCGCTCCCCGCCAGCCGCCACAGGCCGCTGGATGCGTCCTGTATGGTGGCTTCATGTTGCGTGGTCATCAACGCCCGCAGGTCAGGCAGGTCCGCCAGTAGTTCGGCAGAATGAGTCAGTGTGGTTTCGCGTTCCCGCTGAAAGTTCTGGAAGGTACTGACCGAATTGCGCAGATCGGCGAAAATTTCCCGCCTTACCTGCTGCTGCACGCTGTGCCGCACCAGCAGAAGGCTGGTGCAAGTCAGGCCGGCGGAAATCAGCAGCATGGAGAGCAGAAACTTGGTGCGCATGCGAAGTTTCAGCATCGGAATCTCCTGCCGCCGGCCAGCCTTCGGTTCGCGCG
Organism: Terriglobia bacterium; assembly: GCA_963734455.1. GTDB lineage: Bacteria > Acidobacteriota > Terriglobia > Terriglobales > Acidobacteriaceae > JAIQFF01. The sequence goes on along the minus strand of CAVTHC010000003.1, from coordinate 172,931 downwards.
TCGACCCGCACTAACGCACAAACTTGTAGCCCATACCGTGAACCGTCCGGAAGTGTACCGGATTGGCCGGGTCCTTCTCCAACTTCTGCCGCAGTTTCAGAATGTGATTGTCCACGGTGCGGGTGGAAGGGTAATTCTGGTAGCCCCAGACTTCATTGAGCAGTTCGTCGCGCGAGATCACCCGCTCCGCATTCTGCATCATGAATTTTAAGGTCTTGAATTCCTGGGCCGTAAGTCCGATCGGCTGGCCATCACGCGTAACTTCCATGCGCACGAAATCCACCGAGATACCGTCGAATCCGTTGACGTCCGAGGTTACAGACCGCGAACTGCGACGCAAGGCGGCCCGGACCCTCGCCAGGAGTTCGCGCGGGCTGAACGGTTTGGTCACATAGTCGTCCGCGCCCAACTCCAGGAGCAGCACCTTGTCGGAGACGTCGCTGGCCGCGCTGAGAATGATCACGGGCAGGGCGGGCGAATGTTGTTTGAGCTCGCGGCAAACATCCCGTCCCGACATGGCCGGCAACCGGAGATCGAGCACGACCGCGGCAGGAGTCGCCGCGCGATAAGCCTCCAGCGCTGATTTTCCGTCGGCGCTGATCTCGACCGCGAAACCTTCGGCCTCAAACAGACGCTTGAGCGCCTTCTGGACCGCCCGGTCGTCTTCAACCACCAGAATCCGTTCCATCGGCCTCCCGGAATATGAAACCGCGAAGCGCGGCGCCACCTCATCACGCTGCAAGTCCGCACCGCGGCTGGGCTCCAGTCTCATCGCTCGTCCTCCCACACCACGCCAGCAAGACAATACCCGTCAAGCTTACTACCACTTACCTGATGTCAAAGCTCGGCAAGGCAGTGTTGACAATTTTTTTACAAGCGGGAAGAGGTGCTTCGAAGGCCAGGTAGGCCCGGACGCCCTCGTCCGGGTGGACGAGCGGAGCCCGTCTCGTTTTTAGACTTGCGGAAAAGGAATCGCTGCCGAGCCACGCTCGGCTGAGCGGACGAGGCGTCCGCTCCTACGTTGCCCGCTACTCACTCCGCGACAAACAAATTCTCCGCGAAGGGCCATTCCTGATCAATCCACTGCGCCTTGCAGAAGAAGCCAGCGTCCGGGCGATCCGTGACATTTCCTGGGCAGAATATTTGTGGCTGCTCTCGGTCCAGATGGTTTCCCCTTCCAAAAAGGGGACGGCCAAATCCGCCCGAGGAATGGATACCGTCTGCTCTCGCCTTGACCGCAGCCGCATCTCCACGCTGCGGGCCTCGGGATTGAAGCGGGCGAAGTGCTCAAATTGCCCGAGGTCGAAATCCGCTTCCAGGTCCCGGTTGATCCGGGCCAGCAGGTTCAGATTGAATGCCGCCGTGACTCCCAGGGGATCGGCGTAGGCCGCCAGCAGCTGCGGAACCGGTTTTTCCAGGTCGGTGCCCAGCAGCAGCGAATCGCCCGGCTGCAGGATGTATCGCATTTCCCGGAGGAACTTCGCGGCTGCCGGCCGGTCGAAATTTCCGATGGTGCTGCCCAGAAACAGCACCAGCAGGTTCTGCCCCTCGCGACGGCGCGCCGCCACTTCAACCAGACCATCCAGATATTCGCGTTCGAAGCCCACGATGCTGATGGAGTCGATATCGCCCAGTTCGCGCTCGCACATGGCCAGGGCGGTGGGAGAAATTTCGATGGGAAAATAGGAGACATGCTGCCGCCGGCAAAGCGCCTGCAGCAGCCAGCGGGTTTTCTTGCCGCTGCCGCTGCCCAGTTCCGCCACCGCCACCGGTCCGGGAAGCTGCTCCACAATCTCGTGCGCGTGGCGCCGCAGCAAGCGCTCGTCCGCCCGGGTCAAACCGTATTGCGGAAGCACGCTGATGACTTCAAACAACGCCGACCCGACGTCGTCATATAGATATTTGGAAGGCAATTCCTTCTGCGGGTATCGCGTGAGCCCGGCCCGAACTTCAGCGGCAAACTCCAGCGTTGGATCGGCGGTGATGGCGTGCGTCAGCATGAAGTGTCCCTTGTGCTTCATCTATTTCCTCACACAGCGGAATCCCGCGTAGACGTACTGGTAATGCGGCTGGAACCAGTTTCGAAACGAGCGGCGCAGCATGCAGCCCGCGGTGCGGGCGCTGCCGCCTTTCATCACGTAATGCGCGCCATCGAAGAAATTGGCGGAATAGCCGGGATAAAACTCGAAAGCCTGAAAGCCGGGAAACGGCGCAAACAGCGTGGCGGTCCACTCCCATCCGTTGCCCATGAGGTCGACGACGCCGAAGGCGCTCTGTCCTTGCTGAAAAGCTCCGACCGGCGTGGGGTCCCAGCTGTCGAAATCGAAGTTCCCAAACCTGCGATCGGGCGCTTCCGTCCCCCAGGGGATACGGCCGCTCCCTTCCCTCGGACGTGCCATAGGCTGCGCGATGCCACTGCGCCTCCGTGGGCAAAGACTTCCCTGCCCAGCGCGCGTAGGCGCTCGCCTCCGCATGACTCACATACACCGGCCAGTCCGGCGGTAGAGGAACATTTTCAAACATGGTCCGGTACTGCCACTCACCGTTGACCCGGCTCCAAAACACCGGGTTGGAGATATTGTGTTGCGTCTTCCACTTCCAGTCGGCGTCAGACCAGAAGGACTGATTCTCATAGCCGCCTCCGTTCATGAATTGCAGATACTCGCGGTTGGTGACTTCGTATCGATCAATGGAAAAGGCAGGCACCGCGACGGTATGCGCTTCGTATTCGTTGTCCCAGCCAAAGACGTTGGTGTGGCGGCGCGAAATGCCGAGAGTCGCATCGCCCGCCGGGATCTCGATCATGCACGGCTCAACTGAAGGCACCACCAGTTCGGGCAGGCGCGGCTTCCGCACTTTGCGATCGAACGGCAACTGGTGCAGCATGTAGGCCAGCGTTTCCGCATGCATCAGGCGGTGTTCGATCGCAACATTCAGCAACTGATCGAGATTGGCTTTTTGCTGGCTGGTCGGCTGCGCGAACGCAACCGCGAGACCGTCATCTAGCGCCTGTCGAACCTGTTTCACGTATTCCCGCACTTGAGGGAGAGAGGGCCAGTCCGAGGGCTGGTCGGACGGCAGTCCGCCGTCGACCGGATCGATGCCAAAAGCAAAAAGATTGTCGAATTCCGAATGGAAGGTGGTCTGGGCCAGAACGCGTTCGCGCAGCAGGTTCCAATCGAAGGCCTCCAGATGCCCAACGTAAAAAATGATGCGGTGGCGCTCTGGAATCGGCCGCTCGTAGAGAAACTCCGGCTTAACATGGGCGAACAATCGGTCAGTTTCGGCGCGTGCCTGCTGGAGACGCGCCAGCAGTTCGTGCCGGACCTCGATTTGCGCAGCGAGCATTACCGACCTCCGGGTATCTCAGCATCGACACCCCGCCCCAGGGCGAAGATCAGAGCAGTAGACATATTTAAGATGACTAAACCGGGAGAAAGTTGCTCACAATATGTGAATAGATCGTGCCCGGGGCTCAGGCAGCGCAGGCCGCCGCATCGCCCCAGAACGATGGAGGACGGGCGTCATCGCCCGTCGGGTACAGGCCATTGCATGACGGGCGAGGACGCCCGTCCTCCACGGCGTCAGACGGAAACCGACTGGTATTCCTGGTAGGCTCCTTTGAAATCGGTAATCTGGCGGTTGCCCTCAAAGTGCCAGATGCGGGTGGCTACTTCATCGATCAGGTCTTCGTCGTGGGTACAGAGAAGCACCGTTCCCTGATAACGCTGCAAGGCGATGTTGAGCGCATTGATGGATTCCAGGTCCAGGTGGTTGGTGGGCTCATCGAAGACGAGGACGTTCGGCTTCTGCAGCATCAGCTTGCAGAAAATCAGCCGCGCCGCTTCTCCCCCGGAGAGGACTTCGGTCTTCTTGTCGCCATCCTCGCGGGGAAAAAGCATTTGCCCCAGGAGGCCGCGAATCTCTTCATTGGAGGCCCCGGGCTCCCACTGATGGAGCCATTCGAACGCCGTCATTCCGGGCTGGATCAATGCCCTGTGGTCCTGGGCAAAATATCCCACCGCAGCTTCATGCCCCCAGATGACTTTTCCTCCGGTCAGAAAAGGCCCGTCATACCCGCTGGTCTGACGCAGCTCGGCTTCGGGGATGGTAGGAGAATTCGCCAGCAGCGCATTGAGCAGCGTGGTCTTGCCGGCGCCGTTCCGGCCCATCAAGGCGATCTTCTCTCCGCGCACGATGCTTGCGGTAAAGCTCCGAATTACCTCAGCGCCGTCGTACGACTTGGTCACACCCTCAAGTTCCAGAATGTGCTTCCCGGAAGGACGCTTCTGCTCAAACTTCAAATAGGGACGTTGAATGTTCGATCTCGCCAGCTCCGTCACCTGCAAGCGCTCCACTTCCTTGCGCCGCGACTGTACCTGGCTGGAACGGGTACCGGCGGAGAAGCGCGCGATAAACTCGTTCAACTGCGAAATCTTCTTCTCCCGCTGCGCATTCTGCGATTCGATCTGCGAGCGAATCTGCGTCTTGGCCACCACCATGTCATCGTAGGTGCCGGTATAAGTGATGATGGTTTGATAATCGATATCGGCGATGTGGGTGCAAACCCGGTTCAGGAAATGCCGGTCGTGCGAGATGACGATCACCACGCCGTCATACTGGTTCAGGAAACCCTGCAGCCAGTGAATCGAGTCCAAATCCAGGTAGTTGGTCGGTTCGTCGAGCAGCAGCGCCTGGGGATGGCCAAAAAGCGCCTGGGCCAGCAGCACGCGCACTTTCTGTCCGCCCTGCAGCTCGCCCATTTTTCGTTCGTGGAGCGCGTCGGGAATATCCAGACCTTCGAGCAGGATGGCCGCGTCACTCTCGGCGGTATAGCCGTCTTCCTCGCCCACCACGCCTTCGAGTTCGCCCAGTTTCATGCCGTCCGCATCGGTCATCTCCGGCTTGGCGTAAATCCTGTCGCGTTCCTCCATGGCCGCCCACAGGCGCTTGTTGCCCATGATGACGGTATCGAGCACGCGATACTTGTCGAAGGCAAACTGGTCCTGGCTCAAAACGCCCAGCTTTTTGGGACGCACCACAGTTCCCTTCTGCGGCTCGAGCTCGCCGGTCAGAAGATTCATGAAGGTGGACTTGCCGGCGCCGTTGGGGCCGGTCAGGCCATAGCGCTTGCCCGGCGTGAAGCCGGTGGATACTTCGTCAAACAGAACTTTAGCGCCGTAGCGCATGGACACATTACTTACTGAAATCATGGTATTTACGGGAACTGCGGGAATTGCCCAAAGGGCGGGGACGCAGCTTCTCTAATAAGAATATCACGAGGCATGCGGGTGACCGGCCTTTCCCGCGCGATCGGAGCGCCGAAGGTAACGCACCGAGCGGGTGACAGAAGGAAGGGATGACAGACGAAGGGGTGCCCCACGCTTTTTCGCGCACTTTGCGAAAAAGGGTGGGGTTCCACAGACCTATCCCGGTTGCGGTTTGAAAGAGGCCCCCTAAGGTTTCTCCCAGCGGCCCGATTCCGCGGAACGAAAAAGGGCTTCAATCACCGCCATGTTCTTGATCGCGTCTTCGAGCGGAGCCGGCACCTCGCCACCTTCAAGCACGGCGCGGGAGAACGCATCGCCTTGCAGCGTGTACTGATCACACACCCGAAACTCTTCGACGGCAATGCCGCCGCCAAACACGTCGCGCCCGTCATCGATAAAGATCCGGCAAGGACGATCAGGCGGAGCATTGAAGGGGACTTCGATCTCAATCCGCCCCTTGGTCCCAAAAAACTGGCTGCGCTGATAAGGCACAAGCTGCATGCTGCAGGTAAAAGTGGAATGCCCGGAAGGAAAATCGAGCAGGGCTGAAGTCAGGCGGTCTACCTTCATTTGCGGATCGCGCTCGACCAGTCCCAGCACCCGTGTGGGCTCTTCGCCGAAAACGAAGCGCGATGTATTGATGGGATAGCACCCGATATCCATCATCGCGCCCCCGCCGCACTCAGGAATGTTGCGAATGTTTCTGGGGTCATTGTTGAAATAGCTGAAAAAACCGGTGGCCGCGCGCAGTTCGCCGATCCGGCCCGAAACCACCAAATCCCGGGCGCGCAACCATTGGGGATGAGTGCGCACCATGAAGGCCTCGCCGATCTTCACCTGGGCGCGGTCGCGGACCGCCAATAACTGCCGGGCTTCGGCCACGGTCAGGCTGAGCGGCTTTTCGCACAGAACGTGCTTGCCCGCCTCCGCCGCTTTGATCGACCAGGGAACGTGCAGCTGGTTGGGAAGCGGATTGTAGATGGCATCGATCTGCGGATCGGCCAGCAACTCCTCATACGACCCATAGGCCTTGGCGATGCCGAGCGCGCGCCCGGCGTCTTGAGCCCGCCGCAGGTCGCGCGAGGCGATCGCGGCGACCTCGCAGAACTTGCCTTTCTGCATCCCGGGTATGACTTTCTTCACCCCGATTTTGGCGGTGCTAAGAATTCCCCAGCGAACCTTGTTAGCCATATCGGGACATGATAGCCGCAAACTCGCGTCGGCAACCACTCGTAGTACGGGACTCGTCACTGCAAAGGAAAACACCTGGACTGAGCGTTGGCTGGGTTATGCTTAATCATGCCGCTTCAAGCCCCAGCCCGGGACCAGCAATTGATTCAGATCGTGGATTCCGCGCTGGCCGACGCGTTTCAGAAGAGCCGCCAATGGCTGGCCTGTAAGCCGGGCTGCTCGCAGTGTTGCGTGGGAGTGTTTGCCATCAACCAGCTGGACGCGATCCGGCTGAGAAAGGGACTGGCGGAACTCGAGCAGCAAGATCCGCGTCGCGCCGCTCGTATTCGCGAACGGGCCCACGCATCCGTCGCCCGCCTTTCTCATGATTTTCCCGGCGATCCGGCCACCGGACTGCTGAACACCGACGACTCCGACGAAGCCTGCAAACAGTGGGACGAATGGGCCAATGACGTACCCTGCCCGGTGCTCGATCCCGAAAAGGGGACCTGCGACCTCTACGAATCCAGGCCGGTCATATGCCGCACCTTCGGGCCCGCACTCACGTCGGAAGGCGATCTGGGACATTGCGAACTGTGCTTTGTCGGCGCCACCCCGGAGGAAGTCGTCGCCCACGAGATACATCCCGACCCCGACCATCTCGAAGAAGCCCTGCTGAAAGAACTTAAGGAAGCCACGGGAGCGAGTGGGGAGACGATCATTGCGTTCGCGCTGGTCAGGGGCTGAGGATCAGCAATCAGCACTTGGCAATTGGCACTTGGCAATTAGCCAAAAGCATGCGCCCGCAATGCTCTCCCGTTCATTAGCACGCCCTTGCCAGTGTCATCCTGAGCGGAGTCCGGTCATTCGCTTGCGAATGATCGGGTGGAGTCGAAGGACCCCTAGCAGCTCATCCGTAGCTGCGGAAAGCGGGCCTTCGTGGTCACCGGAGAAAGTCGGTGAGCGGGTAGGGGTCCTTCGACTGCGCAGCTGCTTCGCGAAGCGAAGCAGCCACTTCGCTCAGGATGACAAATTTACAGGCTAAGTGCCGATTGCCAATTGCTTCTTTTTTCAGCTCTTCTTCTTTTCCAACTCGCTCCAGCGGGCATAAAGTTCGTCCACGCTGTTCTGGGCTTCTTCCAGCTCCGCGTGAGCAGTCAGCAGACGAGGGCCATCGCTGGCGATCGCCGGGTCTTCCATTTGGACGCGTTTGGCCTGCAGCACCTGCTCGGCCTCGGCCACGCGCTGCTCGATGGTCGCGTATTCGCGGGCTTCCAGATAGGAGAGCTTGCTTTTCACCGGCGGCGCTGCTTCAGAACTCGCACTCCGAGGAGCAAGACGCGCCGTGGTCCTGGCCGATTGCCTGCTCTCCGCCTGCCACACTTCCCATTGCTGGTAGTCGGCAAAACTTTCCGCGCCGCCTCGTCCATCCAGACCAAGCACGACCGTCGAAACGCGATCGAGCATGTAGCGGTCGTGCGTAACCAGCACCAGGGAGCCGCGAAACTCCAGCAGGCTTTCCTCCAGGATTTCGAGCGTCGGGATGTCGAGATCGTTGGTCGGCTCGTCCAGCAGCAGCACATCCGCGGGCTGCAGCATGAGTTGCGCAATCAGCACCCGCGCCCGTTCGCCTCCGGAAAGCCGTTCCACGGGCTGATTGAGCTGCTCTCCGGTGAACAGGAAGCGCGCCGCCCATGAAGCCACGTGAATCACGCGGTCCTGGTAGATCACCGAATCTCCTTCGGGAGCGAGCGCGCGGCGCAGAGTTACGTTGGAGTCGAGTTCACGGGTCTGGTCGAAGTACACAATGCGCAGCCACTCAGCCCGGCGAATCTCGCCGCCGCTGGCGGACAGCTCGCCGCGCAACAGGCGAAGCAAGGTAGTTTTGCCGCTGCCATTCGGCCCGACCAGGCCTACCCGCATCCCCGCGGTGAGCACGAAATTGAGCTTTTCAAACAACGTTCGCTGCCCGATGCGGTAAGCCACATTGTCCAGCTCGATAAGCCGCTTGGTTTTTCGGTCGCTCGCTGAAAAATCGATCTGTGCGGTGGCAGTACGAGTTCTGGCATTCAGGTCCGCCAGATCTCCCATCAGCTCATTGGCTTTCCCGATACGCGCCTTGGACTTCCGGGTGCGGGCTTTGGCCCCGCGGCGGAGCCACTCAATCTCGTTGTGGACCAGATTTTCCAGCGCTTCCTGGCGCTTCGATTGCGCGTGCAGAAATTCTTCCTTCTTTTCCAGGAAGGTGCTGTAGCTGCCCCGCACCCGAAGAATGCCATCGGGATACACCCGGCTCAGCTCCGCCATGTCAGTGGCAATATTTTCCAGAAAATAGCGGTCGTGGCTGACGATCACGCTGGCGAACGCGGCTTGCGCCAGCAACTCTTCAAGCCATTCGATTCCCGCCAGGTCGAGGTGATTCGTAGGTTCGTCGAGCAATACCAGGTCCGGCGCCTGCACCAGTGCCTCGACAATCGCCAGGCGCTTCTGCCATCCCCCGGAAAGAGCAGCCGCTTCGACCTCGAGATCCTCGAAGCCGGCGCGGCCCAGCGTTTCAGCTAAGCGAGTGCCGCGTTCCGTGGAGTGGACCTTGCCGCGCTCCATGGCGTCTTCCACCACGGAACGCACGGTGGCGCCGGACTTGAATTTGGAATCCTGCTCTACGTAGCTGACTCGAAGCCGCTTACGGAACGCAACTTCTCCGCTGTCCGGATGTTCATCGCCGGCCAGAATGCGCAACAGCGTGGACTTGCCGGAACCGTTGGGGCCGATGAGCCCGATCCGGTCGCCCTCCGTGACCGTAAAAGACACGTTCTGAAAGAGCGGGTTCGCACCAAAGGCTTTAGAAATTCCCTGTACGTTGATGATAGGCGGCAACGGCTGGCGGTCTCCTAATATCTCTATTGAGGTTATCAGGAAACAAGCGAATTCGATGGAGGACGGGCGTCCCGCCCGTCGAGCACAGACCGCGCCTGACGGGCGAGGACGCCCGTCCTCCACGGAACAGCCCAGAGCTCTTACTGCCAGTTTGCGGGAACGTCCACGTAGGACCGGTCCAAGGCTGCGATGGACGTGCATCCCAGCAACTTAAGGGTGCGTTCGACGTCAGCCCTCAGGATTTCCAGCGCCCGGGCAACGCCGGCCTCGCCGGCAGCGGAGAGGCCGTAGGCGTAGGCGCGTCCGCACAAGACAGCTTTCGCGCCCAGGCAAATCGCTTTTACGATATCGGAGCCGCGACGAATGCCGCCGTCCATCAATACTTCGACCTGGCCGTCCACCGCAGCCACGACTTCGGGTAGCGCCCGCAACGAAGCGGAAACCCCGTCGAGCTGGCGTCCCCCATGATTGGAAACCACCACCGCGGCGGCGCCTGCGTCCACCGCACGGCGAGCGTCGTCGGCGGTGAGCAGGCCCTTGATGACAATCGGCCCGGTCCAATGCTTCCGCATCCAACTCAAATCGTCCCAGGTCACCGCCGAGCGCGCCAGCGCCGCACCGACATCGACCAGTTCCATCGGCCCCTTGCCCGGGATGACTACATTCGGCAACCGGGACAGGCCACCGTCGAGCAGGTAGCCGACAATCCATCCCGGACGCGCCAGCATCTGGGGAAGAAACGGGATCTTGGAGAGCAGGCTGCCGCCCATCAGTTCTTTCATGCCATTGCGGAAATCGCGCTCTCGCAGTCCAGCGACCGGGGTGTCGATGGTGACCACCAGGGCGGCGCATCCCGCCACCCTGGCCCGCTCGATCACCGCTTCGGAAGCCTCGCGGCCTCCCATCAAATACAACTGAAAGCACACCGGCCCGGTAGAAGCCGCTTTGACGTCCTCCACCCGGTGCCCCGAAATGGTGGAGAGAATGTACGCCGTGCCGGCTTTCCCGGCCGCTCGCGCAGCCCCCGCCTCGCCGTCCGGATGCATGAGCCGGCTGTAGCCGACCGGAGCCAGCAACGCAGGAAATGAAACTTCGAAGCCCAGCACCCGCGTCTTCAAATCGCAAGTGGACACGGGCACCGCATAACGCGGCCGGAAGGTTACGTCATCAAACACCCGGCAGTTCTCACGCAGCGTGACTTCGCCGTCGGCGCCGCCATCGAGATAGTCGAAGACCGGCCGGGGCAGCCGTTGCCGGGCCAGGGGCCGGAAATCTCCAATGCTGACCACATGCGGAGATGCCACTGCGCGTGCCGCCCGGCTCATCGCGTGCTCCCGGCGGGAGAACCAGTTCGCTCCATGCATTCCCTCGCACTGCGCTCGAATTTACGAAACACGCGATTATACCGGAGAGCCGGCGAAAGAGCCGACGCGTAGGAGACGATAGGTAGCGGCCGAACTTGTGCCCTTTTTCCGTCAGCGAGGACGTCATGCTGAGCTTGCGAAGCATCTGGCGTGGAGCTCATAGGAAGGAAAGGCGGCAGTTGTGCGGCTGCGCGCCAGATCCTTCGGGACTAAAGTCCCTCAGGATGACACCACTTCGAGATTGCATTTCAAATTCAGCCACTAGCGAGGCGGCAAGGAGCCTGTAATATGGCTGAAACCTGAATGTCCCGAGCACGATCAACCGATGGTGATGCAATGATAGCGAGAACGACCGGCTTCTTCAGGGCTCTAAGTTTGTTGCTGGTGGGCGTTTCAATCTTTGGAATTCCATCCTTCGCGCAAAATCCGGTCGGGAGGCCTGCCAAGCCCGCGCCCGAGCACGACTGGTCAATGTATGACTGGTCAACCAGTCCGGTCGAGGAACTGGGTCAGCCGGGCGCCAAGACCGTCTCTCTGGCGGCGTGTCCTCCCGGGGTAAAGGGAAACGAGCCTGAATATTGGATCCTGCTTAACGGGGCAGAACCCGCGAAGGTCACGGGCGGAACCTGCGCCGGCGACGGCCGTCCCGGCACGCTGCAGTTTATGAGTCACGGAGCGTTCATTCCCGCGGAGAAAAAATTTCGAGCGCGTCGGGCGGGTTGCAGGAGGCTCTCATCGCGGCGCGATTCTCGCCCACCAATCCGCCCGGCACGTGCGCAATCCGGAAGAGTGATGGTGCCGCCCGGGGAGTACAAGACGTTCGCGCGGATCTCGATTCGCGCGTCCAACCTTACCGTGGATTTCTCGGGATCGATCATCGAATGCTGGATGAACGATACCTGCATTTTTGTCGGGAGACCCTACGAATGCCAACGCCTATCAGGACATCACGGTGATTAATCCGCGCGGGCGTCCCACTGTGCTGAACGGGCAAAAGCCGTTCCTCGAGGTCAACGCGCAGAAGACCCGGCTGTTCAACGTTTCCACGCGAATCAATGCGGGAGGCGGGACCTTCGGCAGCTACGTGCAAGTGGACGACGACGAATCATTCCTGCTGGATGGCCTGGACACAACCCTGGGCGGGGGAGCAGGAAATTACGGAGTGCGCTGCGACGCGACGGTGTGCAACCCGGTGATTTACGCGCCCGGGCCGTTCGCGACTTTCCCCGGCGTGGGCTGGCTGAAGCACCTGAACGTATCGCTGCAGTGCGCCGGCAACGGAATTGACTGGCAGGCGGGCAACACCCTGCGGATCTCCGACAGCGTGATCCAAGGCTATGCGCAATATGGGGTGAGGGCAGGCACCCGGCGCGGCGGGTACGGCGGCTTTGCGCTGACCAACGTCTACGAGGAAGTGGGCAACTGTAAAAATCCTCTGGGCAGGATTGGGCAAGCCGGCGTAATCGCGCAAGGCGGCACGGTCAAGATTGAAGGCGGCGAAGCTCCGATCGGGTGGGTTCCGCGGTTCGCGGCCACCGGAAATACCGACTACCGCTACTACATTGTGGCCCGCAACCCAAAGTACGGAGCGTCAAACCCGCTCTACGCCGGCCGGGCGCTGACCAACGGCGCGGGCAGCATCGTCGTCACTACGGCCGATATCGCGGGCGCGACCAGTTTCGACTTGTTGCGGGTCACGGCGGTCGAGGGAATGCGGGAGCAGGCGCCCTACGGCACTGGAAATTTTGCCGTGGCAACCAACGTTTCCCGCGGCGCCGTTTGCGCAAAAGCGGTGTGCACTTTCACCGACAGCCAGGCCGCGCTCCAGTCCTACAGCGTGGCGGTTCCGGCGTACTTCCCGCTGATCGATTTCTGGCCGGGAAATCTGGTGCTGGGGTCAAACGGGGATTCAGGCAGCGTTCTAGCCGGAGCGCGGGCCTGGATGGATAGCGCCGCTTCCGACGTGGTCGCGGTCCAGGGATCGACTGCACCCGCCCTCATTTCCTCAAATTGCGATGCGCTCGCGGCCTGGACGCCTTTGTGGGTGAGCTGCTACTCGGCCATGGCTCCGGCAGTGTTTTATCAGCAGGGAGCGTTTCTCATGGCGGTGAAATCGAATGGGGACGGCGGGCAGTGGCCGAACCTCAAGGGACGGATGAATTTTTCCTCGCTGGGGACGGGCCCGGGACACATCATCACGCTCTCCGATTCCAATTTCCAGAAGACGATTGCCACGGCCAACAACCGGCCCACTAACGACGCCAACGACGCCTTCATCGGCTACGATCAGGGAGACGGGAACCCGGCGCACATCGGGATCAGCTTCGGAGCGCCGCAATCGATCTCCAGCTACATCGGAAATGTCGGCGACGGAAAGAAATGGCTGGAGCGGCTTACCGCATCGCTCAAGATGTTCACCGTTCCAGTGTCGATTCCGTCCATCGCGCCCGCCCGCGCGACCGATCCCTGCGTCCCCGGCACCGAAACCTGGGACGCCAATTTCATCTACGTCTGCGTAGCTAAAAACACCTGGAAACGCGCCCCGCTCGCGTCCTGGTAATCGCATGTGATCGTGGGCGCATGTCATCCTGAGCGCGTGAGCGCATGTCATCCTGAGCGCATGAGCGCATGTCATCCTGAGCGGAGTCGAAGGACCCGTATCGCTACGATGCACTCAGTATAGCGATGGGAGTTTGCTGAGACGCATCAAGCGAGAAAAAATGCCTGAAGTGACAGCAGACGGGTAACTATAGGGGTCCTTCGACTGCGCTCAGGATGACAATCGCGACGCAGATGCATGCTCCAAGAGAATTCCACGCTCTACGCGCCCGCCGAAGCTGTCTGCGCCTGAGGCGCGCGATTGCCGGTCCCATTCACCTTCAGCAACAGGTCGGAAATGACGTGGTGATCGGCCGGCTTGGAAAAGTAGTAGCCTTGGGCGAAACCGCAGTCCAGGGCTTTGAGTTCGTTCACGTGCTCTTCCGTCTCCGCCCCTTCCCCTACGGTGGTCAATCCCAGGGCCTGGGCCAGCATGATGATGACCTGGACAATCTTGTGGCTCTCGGCGTCGCTGTCCATCTGAGAAATGAAAGCGCGATCGATCTTCAGCGAATCCACCGGGAACTGCTGCAAGCGGCTGAGGGATGAATATCCCGTGCCGAAATCGTCCACGCTCAGCCGCACTCCCAGCGCCTTCAGTTCAGAGAGCACGATCGCGGCCTTTTCCGGATCTCCCATGGCGATGGTTTCCGTGATCTCCAATTGCAGATGCCTGGGGTCGAGCCCGGTCTGCTTCAGGGTCTCGGCAATCCCCTTCGCCAGGTTGGGATGCGCGAACTCTTTCGAGGTGATATTGACGCTCATGCTCAGCGGCGGGTCCGCCGGAAACTCACCCTGCCACGTGCGCAACTGTTCGCAAGCCTCAAGCAGGAGCAGGCGGTTCATGGGAATGATCAGGCCGGTCTCATCGGCCACCCCAATAAACGCAGCCGGCGCCAGCAGACGGTCTCCGCGTTGCCAGCGGGTGAGCGCTTCGAAACCCGTGATCCTACCGGTCTTCAGGGAAACGATGGGCTGGTAGTGAGTTCTGAACTCGCCCAGCTCCAGGCCTTTGCGCAGTTCGGTTTCCAGTTCCAGGCGCCGGACCGCGCCCTCGTGCATGGCAGTGTCGAAGACTTCGCAGCGCGCCTTCCCCGCTCTTTTCGCCCGATACATGGCGATATTGGCGTCACGCAGCAAATCTTCGGCATGGGCGCAAGCCGGAGTGCTCAGTGCGATTCCCACGCTGGCGTTCACCACGATTTCGTAGCCCTGGATGGTGAAGGGGACCGACAGCCGGCTCTGCAGCCGCTCGGCCACGCGTATGGCGTCGCTGGGATTCCGTATATCTTCCAGAAGGATCGTATATTCGTCGCCGCCGAGCCGGGCCAGGGTATCGTCCTTGGAGGGGCCGAACTGGGGGCGCGCAATCGTATCCACCTCGCGCAGCGAGGCCGTCAATCTCTGGCCGATTTGAATCAATACTTCGTCGCCAACCTTGTGCCCCAGGCTGTCATTAAAAACCTTGAACTCGTCGATATCGATGAACAAAACCGCAAACTTGTAATCCGTGTGCCGCTTAGAGAGCACCAGGGCGCGCTGCAGGCGATCCACGAAGAGTGCGCGGTTGGGAAGATTAGTCAGTCCATCGTGGAACGCATGGTGCGCCAGCATCTCTTCCGCGCGCTTGCGCTCGCTGATGTCGCGGTTCACGATCACCAGCTTTTCGGTCTCCCCTTTTGCGTTCCGGATGGCGCTGGCGGTCGATTCCAGGATGCGCCAGGAACCGTCCTTGTGACGTATTCGATATTCCATTCGCTGCCCCTGGCCGGTGGAGCGCGCCTTGTGGGCCGCCTCCAGTACCCGCTGCCGGTCATCGGGATGAATCTGTTCAATCGATGACGTGTTCTTCAGTTCTTCCGGAGAGTATCCCAGGATGTGCTGATAGGCGGGGCTGTTGTAAATCCTCTTGCCGGTGCCGTCCACCACCGCAATCATGTCCGCCGCGTTTTCGGTAATCAGTTGAAAGAGCTGGTCGCGCTCGGCGAGCCGGCGCCGCATGCGCTGCAGCTGCAAGTGCTGGTACAGGGTGTAGATATCGAATAGCAGTACGACAAAGGCGAGTCCGCGGACCCATTCCTTGAGGTTCGTCCAATACGAACCCTCGGTTTGCGGATGTAACTGGAAATAGGTTAAAGAGACGATGCCAAAGGTGAGGACGAGGGTGACCACCACCGCCAGCCCCCACAGCCACCACTCCCGCCCCTCGATCTGCCATCTCTGGATCGGGGCTGCCCCTGGCTTGTTCTGGTTGCCCGTCGGGAATTCTTCCTGCGTCATGCCACCGGTCGCTCTCTCGCCACAGACAAGATTCTAGACCGGCAGAATTTGCGCGAAAGTTACCGAAGTTTAGCGGAAGTGTACCCGTCAGTGCGCCGGCACCAACGGCAAAATCAGCGCCGAGGGATGCTCGGCGTCGTGCAACACCGTATTGGTCGCCGGCACAAAGTTCTTGGCGAAGGCAGGATCTTCCCCGGTGTTCAGATTTCGGTCGAATCGGGGGAAATTGCTGCTCGAAACCTCCAGCCGCAACGAGTGGCCCTTCAGAAACACGTTGCTCGTGGACCACAGATCAATGGTGAACTTGTAGACCTGTCCCGGATTCATCAGGTTCGATTTCTCCCGCGAATCCCGATAGCGGGCGCGGACAATTCCCTCCGTCAGATTTTGCGCGAAGCCATCCGGGCCTACATCCACCAGCTTGGCAGTAAAGTCCGTGTCCACGGCTGAGGATTTGGCAAAGAGTTCCAGGCTGACCGGTCCCGTGACTTCGGTGTCCTGGGTAAACGCCGGCGTGCTGTAGATCAACACGTCGTCCCGCGCCTCGGCCGCGCGCTGATCGCGGGGACCGGGCGGCAGGTGTACCGAGTCGCAGCACAAAGGGCCGCCAATCGTGGGCACGGGATTCGAAGGATCATAGACATAATGATCCGCAGGCTCGGTTTGCGGCGACGTCGTGGAGAGACTGCCGTCTCCGCGAAGGGAGTTTGCGCCCTTTGCGGAGTGCAGAAAATATTTCGTGCTTTGGGCGCGAGCCAGGGGCCAGTCATCTTCTTCCCGCCATTGGTTGGCGCCCATGACAAAAATCTTTACCGGCTTGCCGGCAAATTCGTTCTGCACGCCCTTAAACAGGTAGTCATACCACTTCAGAGTAATTTCGTTTTCATCGTACTCGGCGGCGGCGGGCCCAAAGTCAACCTCGCCAATTTTTCTGCCACCTCCCGCGTGGCCTCCAATGGTCACGAAAAGATGCTGACCCTTGCGGGCCGCTTCACTTCCGCCATGCGCTTTAATTCCCATGTAGTTGCGCAGCGAGCCGCCTTGAAAAATGTCGTACCAGGCGGCCACGGTCAGTACCGGGACGGTGATATCGCCGAAGTGCTCCTCGATCGATATCTGCTTCCAATACTGGTCGTAGGTGGGATGAGCCAGCCAATCCAGAAAATATGGAGCCAGCGCGGCCGTCGAGGTCGGCGCCGCCGAAGGATCAGAAAAATTAAACAGCGGATAGCTGGCCAGGGGCAGCTTCCACGCTCCCCCGAGAGCGTTGGTATTTTTTTGCACGGCCCGGTCGAGCGTGTCCTGGGCCAGGCCGGACGTCCACGATTGATTGAACCATTGCTCGAACGCGCCCCCCTGGTACGTCCAGTTTTCGTGATAGTTGCTGGCAGTCACCACCGGGCAAATGCCGGCCAGGTGCGGCGGATGCGCGATCGCCGTCAGCATCTGGGTCGCACCCACATAGGAGCCGCCCCACATGCCGACCTTGCCATTCGAATAGGGCAGCGCCGCCGCCCACTCCACGGTATCGTAGCCGTCATCCGCTTCGTGCTTGAACGTGTACCACTCGCCCTCGGAGGTAAAGCGGCCGCGCACATCCTGCACGATGACGACGTATCCACTCGACGCAGCCTTAAGGCCGAAAGCCGCTCCGTTGTTCTTGTTGTACGGCGTGCGTTGCAGCAAAACCGGAAACTGCCCGTCCGCTTTCGGCCGGTAGATATCGGCGCGGAGAGTGACGCCATCGCGCATCTTGGCGGTCACCCCGCGCTCGACGGTTACTTCGTAAGTTTGGGCGGCGTGCAGCAGTGGCGTCGCCAACAGGAAGCTGAAAGCGATCGCGCGGAACGCGTTCTTTCTGCAGAACATGGGCAAGTCCTCGTGATTTCAGAGCAGCTAAAGTTATCAACTTTTGGTTCCGCAGCACAAACTCCGGGCCAATCGACGATCCTACCTCTTATCATTCCGCAGCCAGGGTTATCGGCGAGGAATCTGCTTGGTGCAAAACAGCTACCTCCCAGGCGGCGCGGTCACGCCCGCGATAGCGGTAAACAAACTGGAATCGATCGTAGTGATGAAGCTGAACGCGTCGTTCAGATCAGCGTAGATGTTCTCCACTGCCGCAACCCGCCGGGAGTCGGCGGTCATGCCGGCAATCGCGGCTGAAGTGAAGCAGGCCAGCAGGATGGCACAAGCTGGATATTTCGTCATAGACTTTCATTTCGATTCTTCGGCTGGTCCGGTTTCCTGCTTGATCTGTTCGCTCGCGATTTGAAATCCCGTATTGGCCGCCGGGACTCCGGCATACACCGCGGTCTGCAGAAGCACTTCCTTCAAATCGCACAATTCGAGGTCACTGGCCAGGCCGGCTCGCACGTGAAGGGCAAATTCTTCCCACCGTCCCAGGGACGCCGTTACCGCCAGCACCAGGAGCCGCCGGGTCCGCCGGTCCAGTTCAGGGCGAGTCCAGATCGTTCCCCATGCGTAGCGCGTGATCAACTCCTGAAATTCGCGCGTAAAGTCGGTCGTAGCTGCAATCGCCTTATCGACGTGGGCGTCACCGAGTACGCTGCGACGGACTTCGAATCCCGCGTGCAGCGGGTCTACATTCGCATCCCGGCGGTGGAAGCAGGAACTCGAGCAACGCCGTGGTAAACGACCGCGGCCGCTCGATATTCGAAAGATGCGCTGCCGCCAGGTGAAGGACTTTCGCTCCCGGAATCTCCCGCGCCAGCCGCTCCCCATGGCCGTTCCACGGAGTCGAAACGTCGTGGTCACCGACGATCACCAGGGTTGGAGCCTGAATCTGCTCGCAACAGGTTCCCATGATCCAGGTCGCGAAGCGCCGCACAACACCCCAGGTATCCCACTGGATTGGTTCCTGACAAGACCGCCCGGATCGAAGCGGCATTGGGATCTTTTTTCGCCAGCGTTGCGGGTAAGAACAATCGTTGCATCGCAAGATCGACGATCGCGGACATGCCGCCCTGGCGCACCGCCGCAATTCGCGTTTCCCAATTGGCGCGCGGCACGAACTGGGGCGAGGTGTTGGCCAGCACAAGATGCGTTACGCGCTCGGGCGCGTGCACCGCAACCCACTGCCCGATGGCCCCGCCCAGGGACAATCCGCAGAACGCAAATTGCGAAATCCCTAACGCATCCGCGAGGCCGAGAATGTCGCCGCCCAACATCTCAATCGAATATTCACCTGCAGGCGCGTCCGAAGCGCCGTGGCCTCGCGTGTCATAACGCAGGACCTGGAAGTGGGGCAGCAAGTCTGCCACTTGAGGGTCCCACATCGCCTGGTCGGTGCCGATCGAGTGCGACAAAATCAGGACGGGCCGTCCCGCGTTTCCCTGCAGGCGGTAAAACATCCGCGTATTGCGAACGGTTGCGAAGGGCAAATCATTGCTCCTTGTCGTCGTTTATCCGGCCGGACTCCGCCAGTAGAGCTTTTCGAAAAGCCTCGGCCGACCCGAGATATTGCTCCGGCGTTTCCAACTGCTTCAGGTCGGCGGCACTCAGGTACGCGGTCACTTCAGGAATTTCGGCCAGGACCGCAGCCAGGTTCCTGCCCTCATTCACACTTTTCCGCGCCGCCCCTTCAAGGATCTTGTGGGCAACATCACGCCCGATTTTCGCTCCCAGCAGCATCATGGCGCGCTCGGCAAAAATCAATCCGTTCGTGTGCTCGATGTTGGCGCGCATCTGTTCCGCGTCCACTGAGAGCCCTTCGGCCGCTTCAGCCATCGAGGCGATGGCCACGCCGGTCGACTGGACCACGGCCGCCACGACCGGCCACTCCGCCTGCCATCCGCCGAGGCCGCGTTCGTGCTCCTGCACCATGGCCGAGAGAAACGATGCCACCAGCCCGGGCACCCGGTGCGCTGCCGTAAGCGTCAGCGAACAGGCGGTAGGGTTGCGTTTGTTCGGCATGGTCGACGATCCGCCGCGGCCCTCGCCCGCGGGCTCGCTGGCCTCGCCGACCTCATTCTGCATGAGTAGAGAAATGTCCCGCGCCATTTTTCCGAGCGATCCGGTCAGCACTCCGCAGGCGCAGATCAGGGTCGCCAGCTGGTCGCGCTGGGTGTGCCAGGGCGCTGACGGGAGCTCCCAATCCCAGCTCCTTGCTGAGAGCTTCGATCACGGCCATGCCGCGGTCGCCCAGCGATGCCAGGGTCCCGCTGGCTCCGCCAAACTGCAGGACAGCCGCGGCGCGAAACCCATTCTGCAAACGACGTCTTCCCCGGCGAACCGAGCCCAGCCATCCCGCGGCTTTCAGTCCGAAGGTCACGGGCGGCGCCGCCTGAAGCAGTGTCCGCCCGATCATGACGCTGTCCTTGTGCCGCTCGGCCAAACTCGCCAGGGCTTTCTCCAGTCGCAACAGGTCACCGCTCAGAATCGGCTCGGCACGCTTGAGCAGGAGAGACATCGCGCTGTCCACAACATCCTGGCTGGTCGCTCCCCAATGGACGAATCGCGCCGCATCTGCGTTGGTCTTTCGTACTTGATCGGTGAGCGCCTTCACCAGGGGGATGGCAGGGGTTCCCGCGCGGAATGCGGCGACAGCGAGCGCAGAAGCATCGAAACTGCCGGGCTTCGCCAACGCTGTAATCGTATCGGCCGCGTCTTGTGGGATGACACCGACTCGCGCTTCCGCCCGAGCCAGCGCCGCTTCGAAATCCAGCATGGCCCGAAGCACCGACTCATCGGAAAACAACTCGGCCAGCGCGGGCGTGGTTGCCAGGCTTTCAATCAAGCGCATGTTCATGACGTTGATCGCGTACTTACCGGAACCTGACTCCAAGCAGAACTCACGCTGCGCGGTCGGTCGATGGGTCGCAAGTAACTACACATCGAAAAATACCGTCTCATTCTCTCCCCGCATGCGCACCTCAAATATCCAACCGCCGACTCTGTCGGGATCGGGCTGAGCCAACAGGGTCGCCCGCCGAATTTCCGGCACCAACGCCAATATCGGGTCCTCGGCGTTCGCCGACTCGCCCGCGAAGTAAACCCGCGTGGATAATCTCTTGAGCAGGCCCCGCGCAGAAAACAGATACGTTGATATGCGGCGCCTGAAGCCTATCGCCCGGACCCGGCACGCGCCCGGGCTTGATGGTTTCAAAGGTGCACGATCCATCTTCCGAGGTCGCCAATCTTCCAAAGCCCCCGAAGTGTTGCCTCGTGTGACACGTACTCTCCTTCGGAATCGGCCTGCCACAGTTCAATCATTGCATCCGGAACCGGCACACCATCTCCATCGAGCACGCGAAAAGTGAGCCACACTCGTTCGCCCTTCACTCCTTTACCGGCGACGCACGCCACACTGTGGTTATCCGTGAGCCCAAGGTGCAGGAATGGCCCCGCGGTCTGCGAAGCAGTTGGTGTCCAATTCGTCGTCATCCCTGCCCCTCAAACGGCGTGGCTTCACGGCCACGCAACACGATGTCAAAACGATAGCCGAGCGCCCACTCCGGCCTGGTCGTTTCCAGGTCAAATTTCGAAACCAGACGCTGCCGCGCTTTCTCGTCAGGAACCGATTGCAGAATGGGATCATACGCAAACAGAGGATCGCCGGGAAAATACATTTGCGTGATCATGCGCGTGACGAACGCCGGCCCAAACAAAGAAAAGTGGATGTGCGCCGGGCGCCATGCATTGTCGTGATTGCGCCACGGATAGGAGCCCGGCTTAATGGTTACAAAGCTGTAGGATCCGTCCTCGCCGCTCAGGACTCGTCCCGTCCCGCTGAAGTTCGGATCGAGCGGCGCCGGATGGTTGTCCCGGGCATGCGCGTATCGCCCCGCCGCATTGGCCTGCCAGATTTCAATCAGGCTGTTGGACACCGCATGCCCATCGCCATCCAGCACTCGGCCGCGCACAATGATGCGCTCTCCCAGCGGTTCCCCGGCATGCTGCAAGTGTCAGGTCACTGTCGTTGGGATGAATATCCGAGTGTCCAAAGACCGGTCCCGTGACCTCTGAAAGCGTATGGGGCAGGAAAATCAAGGGTTGCGATGGCGCCCGCAACCGGGTCGCACGATAGGCGGGATAGAAATAGTCAGGCTGCGTTCCCGGTTCATGCCGCCGGAAGGGAGCGACGGTTCGCCGGGGTTCGTTGTCTTTACCTCTATCTCGATCTTTGGCCTGAGTCAGCGAAGAGGACATATCTACCTCACCGTACCGCGCGATCTTCCTCACAATTGGAGAGCCCGGTTCACCCTGCCAGATGATATCTCGACTCAGTTCATCGGAAGACCGACGTAGTTTTCGGCAAATGTCTGGGCCGCGGCGCGCGAACTTGTCAGATAATCCAGGTCGGCCAACTGCCGGTGCTCTTCGAACCTGTCGTCGCCAGGAAACCGGTGCAGCATCGTGGTCATCCACAGCGAGAAGCGCTGTACCAGCCAGACTCGCCTCAGGCACCTCTCCGAGTAACGGTCGAGCCGGTGTGTGCTCCCCGAACGATAAAATTCCGCCATCGCTTCCGCCAGAATGCGAACATCCGCCACCGCCAGATTGAGTCCCTTGGCCCCGGTCGGAGGCACGATGTGGGCTGCATCCCCGGCCAGATAAAGCCTGCCGTACTGCATCGGCTCCGCCACAAAACTGCGCATCCCGGTTACGCCCTTCTGTATCACCGGGCCTTCGGTCAGTTTACCTCCGTCGCGAGTGCTCAGCCGCCTCTGCAGTTCCTGCCAGATCCTTTCGTCCGGCCAAAGCGCCAGATCTTCGTCTGGAGCGCATTGCAGATACAGGCGCGTGATCTCCGGAGTCCGCATGCTGTGCAGAGCGAATCCCCGCTCATGGTAGCAGTAGATCAGTTCCTCGGACGAAGGTGGCGCCGCAGCCAGGATTCCCAGCCAGGCGAACGGAAAGACGCGCTCGTGCAAGGTCAATGCATCCACTATGCTGGGACGGCACACCCCGTGAAATCCATCACAACCTGCAATGAAATCGCACAGGATCTCCGAAGGCTCGCCGTGATCGCGAAACCGAATCTTAGGCTCGGCCGAATCGAGGTCATGAACGCTCACATCCTCGGTCTCGAATAAAATCCTGGCTCCCGCTTCGAGCCGCGCCGCGATCAGGTCTTTGACAACTTCCTGCTGCGCGTAGATCGTAATCGACCGGCCGGTCAGGTCTTTGAAATCGATGCGATGGCCGCGTCCATTGACGCGAACTTCCACGCCATTGTGGACCAGCCCTTCCCGCTTCATGCGCTCTCCCACGCCCATCTCGGTCAGCAGCTCGACCGTGCCTTGCTCCAGGACTCCGGCTCGCACTCGCTGTTCACAATACTGCCGACTGCGGGCTTCGACCACGACTGAATCGATGCCTTGCCGGTACAGCAACTGCGAAAGCACCAGCCCTGCGGGTCCCGCCCCGACGATCCCTACCTGTGTGCGTATTTTCATCGCTTCTTTATTCGCGATTTCTTTTGGCTCCGGCCACGGCCGGTAGAAAACCTCTCAATTACCTCTTTGGGCACGGGCTTGCTTTCAATTTTTTCCTGGTCGGTTGCGGAAACGGCGGCCCATACCCGCGTCTCAACACATTCGACAGCCAAAACACCCTGGTTGAACAACCGGTGGCGAACGCAAAAGCTGCTGCGCCGCCATTCCGTTATTTCCGACTCGACAATCACCGTGTCGGAAAATCGCGACGGCGCCATAAATGTCGCCCGCACATCCACCAGGGGGATCCCTACAATCTCATAGGTCTTGAGCATCTGCCGCTTGGGCAGACCCACTTTCTTGAACAGTCCGGCGGTGCAGGCGTCGAAAAAGGCGAAGTAGCGCGGGTAGTAGACGATCTGCGCCGGATCGCAATCACCCCACTCGATGTCGATGGTTTTCCGGCCGACGGTTTTCCGCTTTTTGCTCACTGAACCGCCCATCACTCTGATTCCTCTCAACGAGACTCACCCCCTGCACGACCTGAAAATAGACATGATGATGTACCGAAAAGATGGCGGAGAGAGTGGAATTTTATTACCGCCGTTACCTGCAAGTCGCTGTTAACCCGACACTTCCGCGATAATACCCTTTGGTTGAACGGCTTACAAGGAGATTTGCCTCAAATCGACATTCAAGCTGTCAAGCTACGTCAATGCCAGGTAGTGGTACAGTTTGCGCAAAAACAATCTCTTGTCCTTCCGAAGCCAGGCTTATCGGCGAGGGATCTGCTTGCTGCCGGCAGCAAAATAGCAGATTCCTCGCGCGACCATACCGCGCTTCGGAATGACAATCCTTAATGGTGTTTCAAACTGCACCACCACCCAATGCCATTCTGCATGCCTCAACCTGGGGTCGTCCTGGCTCAACCTGCCTTGCCTACAAAGCCGGGGACCGGATTCCGTCTTGATGCACGTACCGGATCACTTCCACTTCTGAGATGGCGATCAGGCCCTCGCTCACCATCTCATCCAGCGCTGGAAGCAATTTGGCAATGTTCTGCTCCGCGTCGATGACGGAAACCATGATGGGGCGGTCGGACGAGCGCAGCAGATGCGAGCGATGGATGAGGGTGCTGGCGCCATAGCCCTCGATGCCCCGAAACACGGTCGCGCCCGCGATATCGAGCTCCCGGCACTTCATGATAATCGCTTCGTAGAGAGGCTTGTTCTGCCATTTGTCATCTTCGCCAAAATGGATCCGCAACATTTTTGCCTTGCCGGCCAGCTTCATGTCCGTGCCTCCTGCCGCCGCTCGTCTCGCTTGTAATTGGGGGTGTACTTGATCACGTCCACGTCGGAGAGAACCACCAGGCCCTGCTGTACCATGTCATCCAATACGGGCATGAACGCCCGGATCTTCTCTTCAGCATCCACCACGGAAAGAAGAATAGGCCGATCATGGGAGAGGCTGAGTGCGGCATCTTTGTGAATTCTGCGGTTTGCGCCGTATCCGAGAATTCCGCGGTAAACCGTTACGCCGGCGATGTCGTGGGAGCGCAAGCCGGATACGATGGCTTCATACAGCGGCTTGCCATTCCACTTGTCGTTTTCGCCAATGTAAATCCGCATGATCTTGGCTTTGCCTTCGCGCTTGAGCGCGGGACCTTCCAGGCTTTCACCATGTTCTTGCTTTTTCTCGGCGGGCTTCACGATGGTGGTGTCGTGCATTTCGATCAGGCCGGTGCCGACCATTTCATGCAGCTTGGGCAACAGGCTCTCCACTTTCTCCGCTGATTCAATGAATTCGACCTTGACGGGCAAACGCACTGCCAGGTCCACCAGGTTGGTGGTATGGAGATGATGGTCCGACCCGAAACCTGCAATCCCGCGGGTCACGGTTGCGCCCGACACGCCATGGAAGAACAGAAAATCCAGAATGGCGCCATAAGCGGAGCTGCCGTGGTAGTGCTGCTCTTCCGCCACATAGATTCCAACTTTTTTACCAGGACCCGCTTTTAGCACGTTATCCTCCTATGGCTACAGGCCTCTCTGGCCAACCAGAAATTCCGCTGCACATCCCAGGAGCCTATTGAAAATCTTTCAGAATTCCACAAATAGGGCACTCGCCCCTGGCGAACGCAGGACTACGCTGACGGCATGCGCTAAAGTACCTGGCTTCATGGCAGTGCTCTCCCTGCGATAACCCCTCCCCATACCGCGGCGAACCCGACGATTACACTCGCGCCTATGTAGAGGAGTGCGAGGCCGATCTGGCCATCTTGAATCGTCCTCAAAGTTTCATATTCAAAGCTGGAAAACGTGGTGTAGCCTCCCAGAAAACCGATCGGGACCAGGTATCTCCAATAAGGGCTCCACTCCGCTTTCGCTGCTAATACAGTTAGAATCACGCCAATCAAAAAGGACCCCGTAATATTGATAAGCAGAGTCCCGTACGGGAAGCGGGTCCCCCATCTGCTGCCAATATAGGTGCCCAGCGAGAAACGCACGATCGATCCCAGACCGCCTCCGATTGCTACCATCACATATTTGAGCAAGTCGTCTTGTTCCTTTCCGCTTCACAGCATTTTCGCTCTTGGATTTACCGGGCACCCGCTTCATGAAGCCACGGGTTCTTCCCGTCGGCTGGTTTCAACGGCCTCCGGGTCCCTGCTATCCGCGTGATGAAGTCCTCGATCACTCGTCGCTCTGCCGGTGCGATGTCGGAAACATATTGCGGAAAGGCCAGCCGGGAAGCAGACGCATGGAGGGCGCCTTCCATCTCGGACAGCAGCCTGTCGATGTGCCGGCAGGTTACGCTGAGGCGCCGCTCATGATTGGCATTCAGCGAATTCGACGCGTCTTCAGGCATAGGCTCACGACCCAGCGGGGACCTCAGCCCCAGGTCCGTCACTTCATAAAGCAAATGGAAGTTTAATCGGTAGGAGGCAGATACCAGAATGGCAACACCGACCCCTACCAAGAACATTTCCATTCTTCGTAGGAGTCATCTGCCCGAAGGTGGGCGGTTAAGGGCGAACTCCAACACCCGCCAAGATTATGCTCTCCTGCAAACCCGCAGTCAACTGCCAGCCACACCATTGGTAACCGGAATTTCAGATACCTGGAGGACATTCTGGAGGACATTATTGTTGCTGGAAAACGCGGCGCCTGATGGGGTTATTATTCGGCCAAATTCAATTTCGTAAGGTGATGCGGTCCACCTTTTGACCGCCAGTCAAGGTTGATTTCATTCATTGACTGGGGTCTGGCGAACAAACAGCGCAAACTGGTGAGAACGCCTGATTACAACAGTTATTGCTTTTAAACTACAATCGCCAGAAATGAAAGGGCATTGAGAGCGATGAACGAAGTACTGAAAAACGTGGCGATTATTGGTCTAACCCTCTTTGTCACGGCAGCTACCCTTGGGCAGGCTGCAAAAAGCGACATCTCATCGGTAGTCGCTGCGGGAAAAGTGAACGGCGACGTTTACAAAAATTCGTACTTTGGAGTAAGCCTCACGGCACCGTCCGCAAAGTTCACCGCTCCGTCGCTTGTCAATGTTGAGGGCCGGCGGGCGCGATTGGTCAATATCGTCTACGATTCGCCGGACGGAGCCAAGAACTACACCATCGGCCTCCTCGCTGACTCTTTGGAGAACTATCCTAAAGGAATGACAACGACCGTCTATGTCCGCAGCGTCCGACACCAGTTGGAAAGAGACGGTATGCCAACGGAACGCGAAGAATTCCCGGTAAGAATCTCAGGTTTGGCCTTTGTGGGAGCAGTTCTGAAAGTGCCTGAAAAGCCAAACTTCGGCTACCGTCGCGGCATATATGCGATTTTTCTAATCGGTTACGTGGTCTCCCTCGAAGTTCAGGCCCGTGACGAAGAGCGAATTCAGCAAGTATTGTCGTCCGCTGTCAAAATCACTTCCGTTGGAAACCCGTGAATCGTTCGTGAAAAGCTGTCGTCAAATCGCGATTTCACTCATCGACCCCGGCTTCCGGCGAACAAACAGCGCAAGCTTGTGCTAACGCCTGATTGCAACACTTACGCCTTGGTCACTTGCATCCATCCAGAGGCGAAACAGCAAAAATTCACTGCTTCGGAGCCTCGCCGTTCCAATTGCTGTTTATCGGGTCGAAAGGCTGCGCGTTTGGATCAATGCTGGTATTGTGGCCATGCGTGATCTTCCATTTGCCACCTCGCTTGACGAGCACGTACGTCAGCCTGCCAGACCCCGGAGGGTTTTTGCCGCCGTCCGGTAGAATTCCGCCACCTTTAAAATCTTCAATAACGACCGCAATCGCGACATCTGCAGTCACCGCTCGAATGGTCACGTCACGGGCGCTCATTCCTCCGTCTCGAAAAATCGTCTTGAGATACACCTCGTGCGCTTTGACAACGGCGGGCTTACCGATCCAATGCATTCCAACAACGTTAATCCAATCAGCATCGTCGGCGAAAAGGTCCGCATACGCCTTCATGTCCTTATGATTCAGAGCTTCAGGAACCGCCGTGACGACAGCTCTTATGGCGGTTTCATCGGTTCTGTCTAGAGTTTGAGCATTCATGTAACTCAGTGAGAGCAACCCGACTACAATCAACTCAACTAGAAAGCTATACGATCTCATTCGACGGTCTCCTTTATAGGGCTATCCCGATTTTGAAATTGTATGCTTCCGGCGTAAGCAAGCTTGAGCTTTTCGTTGGTTGAGGCGATGCAACCAGACCACAACTCGGCACCTTCACAGCGAAACTGCCGCCATGATGGACGAAACATCGCGATCTCTAACAATGTCGCACTGTCAAGCACGTTTCGAGCACACCACCGCATGCACTCAAAGAAGAGCGCCATTTCGCTCTCGTAGAAGGTTTTGCGCTTTCCAACCTGGGCTCGCTTTGAATCGTTGGGGTCAAGAACTCGGTCCGACCCAGCCATCTCTTCGATCACCAACCGCGATCATGATTACTTTGTTCGAACTCCCCTGGTTTGGGGAGCGGGATACCCAATCATTACATCGGTGATTTACTGCACACCATCGCGATGTCCGGGCTCTCCCGCGTGCGAACCGAGCTTCTGCAACTGGCCGTAGTCCCAACCTTGGCGCCACATCCAGTACAGATGCACCGCCAGCTTGCGGGCCATGGCTATTTTTGCGATCTTGCGCCCGCGCCGCATGGCCAGGTGGAAGAACGTACTGCGCCACTCGGGTTGGCTGCGCACCGTGACCTGTGCCGCTTCGACTAACAAAAAGCGAAGCAGTGCGTTGCCCTTTTTGCTGATATGTCCCAGTCGGCGACGATCGCCGCTGGACTCTTCCGTCGGAACCAGACCCACGTAGCTGGCGATCTGCTTGCCGCAGTGAAAGCGCCCCGGGTTCCCGATCACCAACTCGAACGCTAATGCCGTCAGCGGTCCGACTCCGGGATGCGTCATCAGCTGTCGCGTCACCGCACGCTTCTCCACTTCCACTTCCAGAGCGTGGCTGAGTGCCTGGATCTTTGGCGTGAGTTGATCGAGTACGTCGAGCAGGTCCTGCCGTCTCCGGTTGGCCCAGGGTGCCAGGACGAATGACTCCAGTTCCTTGCGACCAGCCGGCCGCCACAACGCCTTCTTGCGCCGCAAGCCTTCGTTGAGCGCCACCACGTGCAGTTGATTCATCACGCGCGTGCGCATCTGCACCAACCGGTGTCGATGCCACAGGAGTTGCCGCAGATCACGATTCTCGGCGTCCGCATCCAGATCCGCGGGAATCGGTCTTCCATCATCAGTCGCAGCAATAACTATGCATCCTGACGATCGGTCTTCTGCTTCCTCACCCGCTCGGTACGAATCTCGGCGGCATTCCCCACCCACAACTCAAACTGCAGCCCGTGCAGCAAACGCTCGAACCAGCGTGCGTGTCCGCTGGCCTCCATCCCGACTCGCACCACCGCCCTCTGTTCCCGAAGTTTGCTATAGAACTGCTCGGCTTCTTCGCGATGCAGCAGGCGTCGTTCGCCGAGCTCTCCGGTTTCGTTATCTACATAAGCAATTTGTTGGAAGCTCGGATGATAGTCACAACCTATAATCAGCATGTTCGGCTCCTTTCCTCCGAGCCCTTTGGTTGGTTTGCGCCTCCAAAGTCTACTCGGCTGATGGGAGCCGACATTGTTATGGAATCATTTCACTCATCGACCCTGTCAATGTTTATACGGTTGTCGTGAAGGTGTGGCGGAGAGAGTGGGATTCGAACCCACGTTACCCTTTCGAGTAAACACGCTTTCCAAGCGTGCGCCTTCAGCCACTCGGCCATCTCTCCCTGAGGTGTTTGGAGGCGGGAAATTTCTGCTCTCTGATTCTATGGCGCGTGGTGGGGAAACCGCAACTTTGCGAGGAGAGCGCAGTTCAGGAAGGTTTGGTGACCGTTTCGGTGGACTCCGGCGCCAGCTCGGGGACGCTGCCGTTTCCGGATGACGCTGCCGAGGCAGCCGGCACTTTCGCGCTGCTATCCAGCACCCGGTTGTGCAGGCAGAACAGCGCCAGTTCCAGGCGGTCAGCCACGCCCAGTTTGTCGTAGACCTTGCGCAGGTAATTCTTGACCACCTGTTCGGTGGTGCCGACGCGCAGCGCAATTTCCTTGTTCTTCATTCCCTGAGTCACGCAGGAAACGATGAGTGACTCTTTCGGAGTCAGCTGCACCTTGGGCCGCGGCGAGGTGGGGCGTGAGCCCTGGGTGCGATAGGCTTCGAGCACCCACTGGGTGGCCCGGCTATCGAGCCAGGGGTGGCCTTCCGAGACTTTGCGCAGGCAGTCGACCAGGAGTTCGGGTTCGACGTCGCGGGAAACGATTCCGTGCGCGCCCCGGCGCAGCAGTTCGAGCGTAAGTTCCTGGTTGGGTTCCGGGATCACGACCACCAGACGGAGATTCGGAGTCTGCCGTATCAGGTCTGAGACCGCCTCGACCGGATTCTGCGCCAGCGAAGCTTCGAAGATCAGGATGTCGGCGGTAAATTTCTTGGCGGCGGAAAGGGTCTGCGAAAGGGTTTCGGATTGTCCGACCACCCGGATATCGTCTTCCAGAGCGAAGATCTTGCGCAGCCCGGCACGGAAAATGGCCTGGGTGTCAGCCACGATTACGCGAATGAACTGGCCGTCGACTTCGTGCGGCTGTTCGACGTCAATCTCCATGCTGGCGGAAGTGCTTGCCATTCGGTTTCCTTGCCCTTCAGTGCCTGGCCTCAGCGGCGCTCAAAACGGTATTCGTCGATGACTACGCCGACGCCGCGGCGGCCATCCTCGGCAAAATTTCGCACCACGCGGCCGCGGCAGTCGAGCTGCACATCGGCCTCCGCTCCCACCACGTCGGCGGGCAGCGAGATAGTGAAGTCCACCATCGAGCCAATCGGCATTTCCGAATCCACATGGAAGAGCACGCCGTTGGCGGAAATATTTTCGGTTTCAGCTGCGTTGGCGCCGGATTTCGACTTCACCGAAATCGGCAGCTTGATGGGAAATCGCACCGCGCTCTGCATGTCGGGATACCGGGCCCGCGCGGCCTTCCTCGATGCCGGGGATGCCGATGAATCCTGGGCGCGAACCTCGGCGCCGGCACCGGGATTCCCGTCCTCCGCAAATCGCCCATTGTTCGACATTACGTGAGGCAGATTACACCCCGGAACCAGCCGATAAAAGTTACGGAAGTCACGGCACTAGTAGGGGTAAAGCCTTGTGGATCATTGAATTGCGGGAAGGTAGTAGTGCTGTCGGAGGCTGGGGCCAGTATCAGCCGTCAGCTCTCAGCCGTCAGCCCTCAGCCGAAAGCGAATCTTGAGTGCGACAGGTGAACTCGAAGCCTTAGATCGGATGACGCATCGGACCTTTCGATCTCCGCAGGATAAGAGAGGGCCGGAATCCATGGTGTTACTGAAAGCTGAGAGCTGAAAGCTGACAGCTGCCTTCAGAATTTGGTGACTTCCGTAAAGTTAAAGTCCTTCACCTTCATGGGCGGGGCCACCATGTCGAAGGATTCTTCGCCGCTGGCGCGGACAGGAATTCCCATCGCCTCCACATTCGAGAACATGTGGATCAGGCTCTCATTGAACCGAAAATTCAAGATTCCGTGGCGGACTTTGCCGTCCGCCACGTAGAAAGTGCCGTCGCGAGTCATGCCGGTGAGGATCTTTTCGTAGGGATCCACTTCCCGGATGTACCACAGGCGAGTGACCAGCACGCCGCGTTCCGTAGAGGCGATCATCTGCTCGACTGTCTTCGGGTCGGCCGGCGTGCTGAAGACGATGTTCATCGGGGCCTCGCCCATTTCGTTGGGCAGCGAGAAGCCGTGCCCGGTGGGCGCTACCGGGCCGACTTTGTCTTTGTATTCCGACTGCTCCATCTTTTTCGCCGTGGCGCGCGCATACACCAGGCGTTTGACCACGCCGTTCTCCACCAGCTGCACGCGCCGGCGGGGGATGCCCTCGCCATCGAAGGGCGTGCCCGACTGCAGGGGGTGGGTCACGTCATCCCATATATTGATGTTCGAGCCGAAGATTGGAGTGCCGAAACGATTGTTTAAGAAGGACCGCTGGTCGAGGATCGACAGCCCGCCGAAATCCCAGAACATGAAGCCGGCCATGTCGAGCACCGCCGCGGGTTCGAGGATCACGGTATATTTGCCCGCGGGAATTTCACGCGGGCCCGCGGAGTCGATTGCCTTGCGCGCCGAGATTTCCGCGAGCGCCGCGGGGTCGAGATGGCTCACGTCGGGAGAATTCGCCTTCTGCCATCCCGAGGAATCGCCCGCCAGCATGGTGATCGAAATTTCGGACGAGGTCTGAGCGTGCCAGTCACTCAGTCCACGGGAATTGAAAATCCCCTCGACGGATTCCGAACAGGAAAAGATGCCGGCGGTGGTGAGCTTGTGCTGGTTTGCCAGGCGCACAATTTTCTCGACGCCCTGGGAACGCAACTCAGGAGTAAGCGCCGCGGTTTCGGCAAAATGCCGGCTGGGCCTGGCAGATGTGGCTGCGGGCGATTCGCCCGCGCCCGGCATGGGCAGCAAGTCGGGATCGGGATGCTGAACCTTGGCCAGACTCTCCGAAGCCCGCACCACCCGCTGCAGACTCTCGTCGTCGAACTTGTTGGTCGTGGCCCGGGCGGTGCGCCTATCGAACGCTGCGCGTACTGAGACCGAGTAGCTTTCCTCCGCCACATTTTGATGGATGGTGTTGTTGGCGAAGCGGGTCAGCGCGAACTTGCCGCCATAGATCATGGCTTCGACCTCGTCGGCGGTCGAATGCTTTTTTATCTTCTCGAAGATCTCGGCGGCTTGGTCTTTGGTCAGCATTCAGCTCTTTGTGTTCGGAAAACTAACCGCCGTGGAAAATGCCCGGCGACGACAGTGCCTCATCCGGCAGACAGCAGGTCCTTCGACTCGTTGCCCGTTCGCGAGCGAACGGGCAAGCTTCGCTCAGGATGACAGCTTGTTGCGTGGCTCTAATTTCCCTTGTAAGCCGTGCCTACCTTCACGTTGCGAAATCTGGCCGGGGCCGCTCCATGGCCCGTGCCCATCACCTGCTGCGGTTGGCCTTTGCCGCAGTGCGGCGTGCCCCATAGCGTCCATTCGTCGCGGGAGCAGATGGCATCCATGGCGTTCCAGAACTCGGTCGTGATGCCGCTATACGATGGATTCTTCAGCATTCGCGCGCGCTTGCCGTTTTTGATTTCCCATCCCGCTTCGCAGCCGAACTGGAAGTTGTAACGCTTGTCATCAATCGACCAGGAGCGATTGGTTTCCATGTAAATGCCGTCGTCGGTGGAGGCGATGAGCTGGTCCCGGGTCAGCGGCTTCTGGCCGGGAAGAATGCTGATGTTGGTCATGCGGATGATGGGCAGGTGGTTCCAGCCGTCGGCGCGCAGAGTTCCACCGGAACGCGTCGCGCCGATGGTGTGGGCGGTTTCGCGGGAACTCAGATATCCGGTGAACAGGCCGTTGGTGATGATAGGCGTGCACCGTGCCGGGACGCCTTCGTCGTCGAACCCGAAAGTGCCGAGCCCCGGGCCGTGTTCCTGCCGCGCGTCCGCAACGATGTTCACCAGGTCGCTGCCGTAGCGCAGCTTGCCCAGTTTGTCGAGCGTGAGAAATGACGTGCCCGCAAAATTCGCTTCCATGCCGAGCACCCGGTCGAGTTCGATGGGATGGCCCACCGACTCGTGGATCTGCAAACCGAGTTGAGAACTGTCGAGGATGACGTTGAACACGCCCTCGGGACATTTATCGGCCCTTAACAGTGCGACCGCTTCTTCGCCCACCCGGCGCGCGTTTTCGACCAGCTTCAGCTCGTCGATCAGTTCGTATCCTTTGTTCTGCCACTGCCCGCCGTAGGAATTGGGATACGATCGCTTCTGAATTTCGCTTCCGGCGAACGCGTGCGCGGCGTAGCCGGTTCCCGTGGTGTATTTCGTCTGATGGATGTCGGCGCCTTCAGAAGAGAAAAACCATTGCTCCTCCCGCCGGAAATTCAGGTTGGTCTCGGCCAGCGTCACCCCAGGCACGGACCGCAATTCAGAATCGATCTTCAGCAGCAACTCGATGTTTTGTTCGACGGAGGTGGTAAAGGGATCAATCTGGAAGGGCGAAGCCCACTCGGCTGTCATCGCCTTTTCAGGAGCCAACTGAATGTCATGCAGCTTTACTCGCGCCGACGCTTTGGCAATCTCAACCGCGCGCGCGGCGGTGGCTTCGACGGCGGCGCGGCTTCGATCGTCCGAGGCAGCGAAACCCCATGCGCCGTCGGCGATGACACGTACTCCGAAGCCAGACGACTCTGCCACCGAGGCGCTGCCGACCTTGCCGTTCTTGGTGGAGAGACTGCGGTGACGATCGTCGGCCAGCCGGACGTCGGAGTAGGATGCGCCGAGATGTTCGGCGACGTCGAGGGCCCAGTCGGCGACGATTTTCATGGGAAATTTAATTTAACACAGTGCCACTGGGCAGGCTTGATGCCGAAACTTTGCGGACTCCAACGGTTTTTGGTATCAGATGTCAGTTCCAAGATCTCAGTTCTCAGAACAAGAAAATGGGCGGCTCACGCCGCCCCTGAAGACTGAAGACCGACGACTTTCTTTAAGTCCCCTCACTCCACCCCGCCAGGTATTCTTCCTGCTCGGGAGTCAACTTGTCGATCTTGATCCCAACCGACTCCAGTTTCAGTTTGGCGACTCGTTTGTCGAGGTCATCGGGAACTTTGTAGACTTTCTTTTCTAACGTTTTGTAATTCTTCACCATGTATTCGGCGGAAAGCGCCTGGTCGGCAAAGCTCATGTCCATAACGGACGGGGGATGGCCTTCGGCGGCGGCCAGGTTGATCAGGCGGCCTTCGCCCAGCAGGTTGATCTTGCGTCCGTCTTTCAGCGAGTACTCTTCTACGGAACTGCGCGTGGTGCGCTTGGACGACGACATCTTCTCCAGGGCCACGATGTCGATCTCGACGTTGAAGTGGCCGGAGTTGGAGATGATGGCGCCGTCTTTCATGACGTCGAAGTGTTCCTTGGTCAGCACGCTCTTGTTGCCGGTAACGGTGCAGAACACATCGCCCAATTTGGCGGCTTCGTTCATGGACATGACGCGGAAACCGTCCATGTGCGCTTCGAGCGCCTTGGTTGGGATCGACCTCGGTGACAATGACTTCAGCTCCGGCGCCGCGGGCGCGGCTGGCCAGACCTCGTCCACACCAGCCGTAGCCGGCAACCACGAACTTCGATCCTGCCAGCAGGTAGTTGGTGGCGCGGATAATGCCGTCAATGGTCGATTGGCCGGTGCCGTAGCGATTGTCGAACAGGTGCTTGGTGTCGGCGTCATTCACCGCGATGATGGGAAAGCGCAGCACACCTTCTTTGGCCATGGCGCGCAGGCGGATCACGCCGGTCGTGGTTTCTTCCGTCCCGCCGATCACGCCTTCGAGCGCGTCCTGGCGTTTGGTATGCAGCAGGGTGACCAGGTCGGCGCCGTCGTCCATGGTGATGTGGGGCTTGTGGTCGATGGCGGCAAGAATGTGGCTGTAGTAGGTATCGTTGTCCTCGCCCTTGATGGCGAAGACCGGAATGTTGTGATCGCGCACCAGGCTGGCGGCCACGTCATCCTGCGTGGACAGAGGGTTCGAAGCGCACAGCACCACATCGGCGCCGCCGTCCCTGAGGCAAATGGCCAGGTTCGCGGTTTCGGCGGTCACGTGCAGGCAGGCCGAAACCCGAATGCCCTTCAGGGGCTGGTTCTTGATGAATTCCTTGCGGATGATCTGCAGGACTTTCATGGACTGGTTGGCCCAGTCAATCCGCTTCTTGCCCAGATCGGCAAAATCCAGGCTCTTCACATCACAATTCAATTGCGTCGGTGTCGTTGACATACCTCTCCTGTGATCGAACTTATTAAACCAAAATCATTGAACCACTAAGGACACGAAAGGAACACGAAGGAAATCAAGTTCTCGGGTTCCTTCGTGGACCTTAGTGTCCTTGGTGGTTAAAGCCTTTACTTGCGGGCCCGCCGCGGGCTCGCGCAGGCCGGCATCGCTGGCCAGCTTGGCAGCCTTGTCGGTAGCTTCCCAGGTGAAGTCGGGATCGTTGCGGCCGAAGTGTCCGTAGGCGGCAGTCTTACAGTAGATCGGCCGGCGCAGTTTCAGCGACTCGATAATGCCCTTCGGAGTCAGATGGAAATTCGCCCGCACCAGATCGGGAATAATGTCGGGATCCACTTTGCAGGTGCCGAACGTGTCCACCAGAATGCTGACCGGCTCGGCCACGCCGATGGCGTAGGCCAGTTGGACCTCGCAGCGGTCCGCCAGACCAGCCGCCACGATGTTCTTGGCGATGTGCCGCGCCATGTAGGCGGCCGAGCGATCGACCTTGGTCGGGTCTTTGCCGCTGAAGGCGCCGCCGCCGTGACGGCCCATGCCGCCGTAGGTGTCCACGATGATCTTGCGTCCGGTGAGACCGGTATCGCCCATGGGGCCGCCGATCACAAAACGTCCGGTGGGATTGATGTGGTACTTGGTATCTTCGTCGAGCAGCTCGGCGGGGATGGTGGCCTGGATCACGTGCTTCAGAATGTCGCTGCGCAGTTCCTCGTTACCCACGGTTTCCGAATGTTGCGTGGAGATCACGACTGCGTCTACACGAATGGGCTTGTGATTCTTGTCGTATTCCACCGTGACCTGCGACTTGCCATCGGGCCGCAGATAAGGAAGCCGGCCGTGCTTGCGGACTTCCGCCAGACGCATGGTCAGTTTGTGCGCCAGCGAGATCGGCGTGGGCATCAGCTCAGGGTTCTCGTTGCAGGCATAGCCAAACATCATTCCCTGGTCGCCGGCGCCGCCGGTGTCGACGCCCATGGCGATGTCGCCGGACTGCTTGTTGATGGTCGAGATCACGGCGCAGGTGTTTGAGTCGAAACCGTAGAGCGCATTGTTGTAGCCAATGGAGGAAATCGTGCCTCGAACCAGCGACTGGAAATCCACATAAGCCTTGGTCGTGATTTCGCCGGCGATGACGACCAGGCCGGTGGCGGTAAGGGTTTCGCAGGCCACGCGGCTGAACGGATCTTCCGCCAGGCAGGCGTCGAGGATCGCGTCCGAAATCTGGTCCGCGATCTTGTCG
This sequence comes from Terriglobia bacterium, assembly GCA_963734455.1. GTDB lineage: Bacteria > Acidobacteriota > Terriglobia > Terriglobales > Acidobacteriaceae > JAIQFF01. The sequence goes on along the minus strand of CAVTHC010000003.1, from coordinate 136,331 downwards.
GGATGGCCTTCAGTAACGGATTCGGACGTAAAAAGGTAACGGTTTCTAGATGACAAGCAGCTTCTCCTTCAAGCGATCTGGACTTTACGACCTGGCGGGAGGGTCAGAACGCAAACAGTCTATAAATGAGCACTTTGCGGACTTCTATAAATTATCAGAGAAGCCGCCGGGAAGCAACGATTTTGGGCCTGGCGGTAGGCTATGGCCAGCCACCGGCAAGCATCGGCACCTGGACGGTAATTTACACGAAGCCCACCGGCAAAACACGGGATTCCGGGGGTCAGAAACCAGGCAGGCGGCAACTGGCGCGCAGGAACTCCTCCCGTCCTAAGGACGCGGGCCGCCCGCGTCGAAAGTGAGCGTCTTTACCCGGTTGTAGCCACCCTGAGAAGGTAGCTTCTTCCCATTGAATGAGAAATCCAAAGCGCCGGCGTTGCCGGTCTTGATCACGATCTGGTTCCGGGCTTCGATAGACTTTCTCCGCCGAAGCGGTCAGCGTGTCCTGGAAGATCTGCCTGCCGTCCGCCCTGATGCTGACCCAGGAATCCTCGCGCGCCTGGACCAACACCTGGAAGGCTCCTGGGTTTGCCTCCGGCATGGCGGCTGGGGGCGGGGCCTCCGGGACACTTGCCGAGGGCGCGGGAACAGACTGAGGGGCTGCGGGCGACTGCGGGCTGCGAGGCGGCCGGGACTGGCTCCGCCGCAGCCTTTTGCGGAACTGCGGTCGAAGATTCGTTTGTAGCCGGCGGCGGAGCCGGGACGCTCGGAGCCCGCTTCTCCCGCGAATGGAAGCCCCAAAGCGCGAACCCGAAAGCCAGAAGCAGCAGCGCAACCGCGACGATTCCCCAGGGAATGCCGTCGCCATCACGGCTCTTTCTCTTGCTTTCCGGCACCCGAACCGCCATGGCGGCCAGTACCGGAGGTTCTTCGTCAGGCGGGATCTCGGGCAGGCTGGGCGCGCTGGCCGCCACGAAATCGGCGATGGCCTGGTTTTCGTCGATGCCCAGATGGCGGGCGTAGGCCCGGACAAACCCCTTGTTGAAGATACCGCCCGGAAGCTGGTCGAAGCGTTCCTCTTCCAGCGCCGCCAGGAAACGGGTACCGATCTTGGTGGCGACAGAGATGTCGTCCAGCGTGATCTTGCGCTGCTCGCGCTCCCGCTTCAACCGTGCGCCAAAGGATTCCAAGAGGCTGTCTTCCCCCCGCGTGCAACTGCCGCTGGCCGCATCCAAGATTAAGAGTAATCTTTAGATAACTATATGTTAATCAAGGCGCTCCAGACCCATGAATTTGGGATGGGAGAGAACCGCATTGTTAAACGATACCGCCGGGTGTGCGCTATGCGCCGGCTTAACTATGTACTTCAGGGCGTGGCTTCAGGGGTTCAGGTTACTAAGGTTGATTGCCCCCGCTTTCCGGGGCCGCATATAATTTCTACACTTCCTGCCCGCATCGAGGACCGCAGTTCATGACCAAGGCCGCTTCCGACCGCAAAGTGCAGGAACTGGGCATCTATCACGATGTGGCCAAGGCCCTGACTTCGTCTCTCGATCTGGATTCCATCCTGCAGACCATCATGGAGAAAATGGCGGAATATTTCCGTCCCGACAACTGGTCGCTGCTGATGGTGGATGAAGAACGCGACGAACTCTATTTCGCCATCGCGGTGGGCAAGGCCTCCGAGGCCCTGAAGAATGTCCGGCTCAAAGTGGGCGAAGGCATTGCCGGATGGGTGGCGAAACACGGCGAGCGCGTGGTGGTGCCTGACGTATACACCGATCCCCGCTTCGCCAAACGGATCGACGAGATGACCCAGTGGGAGACGCGCTCCATTATCTGCGTCCCGTTGCGTTCCAAACTGCGCGTGCTGGGCGTGATTCAGCTGGTCAATGTCAGGATGGAAAACTTCACCGACCAGGAATCATTCTTCCTGCAATCGATTTGTGACTACGCCGCCATTGCCATTGAAAACGCGCGCGCGGTCGAAAAAATTCAGGAACTCACCATCACCGACGACTGCACCGGCCTGTACAACGCGCGCCACCTGTACAAGACGCTCGAAACCGAGGTCTACCGCTCCGCCCGGTACGGCTACGAATTCACCGTGCTGTTCATCGATCTCGACCACTTCAAACAGGTGAACGACACCCACGGGCATCTGGTCGGAAGCAAGCTGCTGATGGAGATTGGCTACCTGATCAAAGCCCAGTTGCGATTGATTGACTACGCCTTCCGCTATGGCGGCGATGAATTCGTGGTGCTGCTGCCGCAAACCGGAAAAGACGCCGCCCTGATCGTGGCCAAGCGCCTGCGCGACAGCCTGCGCACCAGCATGTTCTGCCAGGAAGAGGGCCTGAACCTGAACGTCCGCGCCTCGATGGGCGTGGCCACCTATCCGCACGATGCCAAGACTCCGCGCGAAATCATCCGCCAGGCCGATGAGATGATGTATCTGGTCAAGAACACTTCGCGCGACAATATTGGGATAGCGGCGCGCGGAGTGATGAAGTAACGGGTTCCAGTTTCTGGGTTCCAGTTTCTGGTTTCCAGTTTCTAGTTTCTGGTTTCTAGTGGTCGCCACGTCCTCTAAACCCTTGTCATTCCGAGCCGGTTCTCCGGCGAGGAATCTGCTTCTGCCCGCACAGCAGCAGATTCCTCGCGCGCTACGGCGCTTCGGAATGACAAGTCTTGTGTCTATTGGCGCCGCTCCACGCGGGCGGGCGCTGGGCGCGAATGAATCTACTTTGCTGGCGCCGCCACTGGTTGGTTGATGCTCAGGGACTGAAGTTTTCGGTCCGGCTCGGGCTGCTGCAGCCACTGTCGGATTTCCGGCAACGCTGCGCGGGTTGCAGTCTCGCCGGAACGAATCAGCTCGGCCGGAGCGTTCGAAGTCGTCGTACTTGAATCCGTTTACATCGGGATCGATGACCAGGTCGGCGGCCGCCTTCCAGACTCCGCAGTTCATCTCCTGGGCGATGGCGAAGCACTGGCCGATCACGTCGAACAGATGCCGGGGGCCGGTTTCGGCGGCGTTCCAGGTTCCTCGCAGATGCACCGCCAGAACCCGCTGAGCGCCCATCTCTCGCAAGGGGACGGTGGGGACGGCGTGGGCCAGCATGCCATCCACCAACAGACGCCCGCGGATCTTTACCGGAAGAAACATTCCGGGGTAGGCGCAACTGGCGCGCACCGGATCCACCAGCGGTCCGGAATGGAAAACGACTCCCGCGCCGGTGGAGAAATCGGTGGCGGTCACGGCGAGGGGAATCTGCAATTCTTCGAAAGTCTTGACCTTCAGAACGCTGCTGAGAAACTTGATCATGCGTTCGTTGCTGGCAAATCCGTAACGCGACAGCGTCCAGCGGGCAAAGTCCTTGAAGCGCACCCGGGTTGCAATCTGTTCCAGCTCAGGGATAGTGACACCGCTGCAGTAGGCCGCGCCGATCAGCGCGCCCACACTGGTGCCGGCGACCAGGCTTACAGGAATATCTTCTTCTTCGAGGACTTTGAGGACGCCGATGTGGGCGATGCCGCGGGCAAAGCCGCCGCCCAGGGCCAGTCCAATGCCGGAAGATGGCGCCGGCGCCGGCCCGGACAGGCCTGACAGGCCGCGTCCGAAGGCCTGTACGGAACGAATGATCTTGCCCAGCTGCCTCTTCACCGGACCCTCATTTCTCCCGGCTGCCCCAGTCCCAATCTAGGAATTAAGATGCCAGTTTCCGGACATTGGTTCCAGGCACGTCGGTCAGCCACCCGGTGTTACCTCTAGGCCCATTTCCGGTCCCCATGACTAACTCCCGCATTCCTGTTAACTTGGGGGCCATGGTTCGGGAAATCTCGGCGGGGGGCGTGGTGGTGAAGCGGTCCGGCGAAGGCTGGGAAATGGCCGTCATTGAGCCCCAGACGGACGCGTCTTCGGTCCGCCCGGCAAGGAAAACCTCACGAAAAGTGGTACTGGCACTGCCCAAGGGGCTGGTGGATCCCGGCGAAAAGCCGGAGCAGACGGCCCTGCGCGAGGTTCGCGAGGAAACCGGACTGACCGCGACCCTGGTCGCCAAGCTGGCGGACATCAAGTACGTTTACGTGCGATCCTGGGGAGACCAGCAGCGGGTGTTCAAGATCGTTTCGTTTTTCCTGTTGCGTTACCAGTCGGGAGAGATTGATGACGTGGCTCGCGAGATGCGCGTGGAGGTCAGGCGCGCCTTGTGGATTCCCCTGGAAGAAGCTCCGCGCAAGCTGGCGTACCGGGGCGAACGCGATGTGGTCCGGCGCGCGCAACTGTATTTGAAATCCCATCCGGAGGTCTGATCGTGGCACACCAACATGTCGAGACCCATTTCATGTCCACCAATCTGGTGCGCGACATCGTCATCGGCATGTCCGATGGCCTGACCGTGCCCTTCGCTCTCGCCGCCGGACTCTCAGGCGCGGTGCAGAACACGCGGCTGATCGTAGTGGGAGGACTGGCTGAAATAGCGGCCGGTTCGATCGCCATGGGCCTGGGCGGGTATCTGGCGGCCCGCGGCGACGCCGAACACTACGAGCAGGAGCGGGCGCGCGAATATCGCGAGATCAAGGAAATTCCTGAAGAAGAGATGGCGGAAGTGGGACGCGTCTTCCAATCCTATGGCATGACTCCCGCCGAAAGTACTCCGGTGGTCGAAGCGCTCAGCCGCCGTCCCGACGCCTGGGTGGATTTCATGATGCGCTTCGAACTGGGACTGGAAGAGCCGGACCCGCGCCGCGCGCTCACCAGCGCCGCCACGATTGCCGCCTCTTATATTGCAGGCGGCCTGATTCCGCTTTCTCCTTACATCCTTCTTTCGAGTGCCGTGCATGGACTGGCGTATTCCGCGGTAGTGACCCTGGCCGCGCTGGGAATCTTCGGATATCTGAAGGGACGCTACACCGGAACCGGGCCGGCGCGCAGCGCGTTGCAAACCATGACCATCGGCGGCGTGGCCGCAGCCGCGGCCTTCGCCCTGGCCAAACTCATTTCGTAATGTGGGTGTGGCGCGGGCGCCCTCGCCCGCGCGGCGGCGAGACGGGCGGGACGCCCGTCCTCCATCGGCACGGCAAAGAGAACCTCGCTGGTGATTGGAGTAATTCGCAGCTTCCCGCATAATCTAGTGGTGATTTCCGAATTCGTAGCGCCGGCGTCCCGCCGGCTGTCGGGAAGGCATCTTGCCTTCCCACTCATAATTCTTTCCCTGGCGTCGTTGTTCTCCCCTTCGGCCGCCGCCAGGAACAAACGCACTTCTACCCTTCCAGTTCCCGACTCCGAATACACTCCCGCCCTGGCCGCAGCCAATCGCTTTCTGCAGGCCTGGCAGAACCAGGACCGCGAAACCGGTCTGCTCATGCTGACCGATGTCGCGAAGCAGAAACAGCTCCGAGGAGCGCCTGGAGGTTTTCTTCTCGTCGGGGCACGATGCCGCTTACGAAATCGCACGCGGAAAAAAACTGAAGGCCGGGCGTTATGCCTTCCCGGTTGCCCTGTTCGCATCCCCCTCCGACCCAAACAAGTCCAGTCGCCCGCAGAGATCGGCGATCGTGGTGGTTCGCGCCGGCGAAGACGAGTGGGCCATCGACAAACTGCCTTAGCCCGTGTGGGGCGGACACTCTTGTCCGCCGCCTTTGACGTTGACTTGAAAAACTGAAAGTCAAATTCAAGACCAGGTCAAGGTCAAAGGCGTCGGACAGGAGTGTCCGACCCACACTTGCACTGACCCACACTTGAACTGACTTGCGCCGCTATACAATCGTTGTTCCGTCGCTCCTCCGAGGTATGCCATGAAGCGCATCCACAAAGTTGCCGTTCTCGGCGCCGGAACCATGGGCGCACGCATCGCCGCCCACTTCGCCAATGCCGGCGTGCCCAGCTACCTGCTCGACATCGTTCCTCCCGATGCCGACGGTCCCGCGCGCAACAAAATCGCCGCCGCCGGTCTGGAGGCGGCGAAGAAATCCAAGCCTGCCGCTTTTTTCGAGCCCGGACTGGCGCGCCTGGTCACGGTCGGAAATTTCGAGGACGATCTCAAGCGCGTGAGCGAGGTGGACTGGATCATCGAAGCCGTCGTCGAAAATCTCGACATCAAGCGGGCCCTGCTGAAGAAAGTGGAAGCCATGCGCAAGCCGGGGACGATCATTACCACCAACACCAGCGGCCTGCCCGTAGGAAAGATTGCCGAAGGTTTCTCGGATGATTTCCGCAAGTCGTGGTTCGGCACGCATTTTTTCAATCCCCCGCGCTATATGCGGCTGCTGGAGATTATCCCCACGCCGGAGGCTGACCGCGCCGCCATCGAGGCGGTTGCCCACTTCAGCGATGTGAACCTGGGCAAAGGCGTGGTTTTCGCCAAAGACACGCCCAACTTCATCGCCAATCGCATCGGCACGTTCTCCGTGCTGAACGTGATGCGCCTCATGCAGGAGATGGACCTGAGCATCGAAGACGTGGACGCTCTGACCGGGGATGCCGTGGGATGGCCGAAATCCGCCACCTTCCGCACCATTGATCTCGTCGGACTCGACATTCTGGGGCACGTGGTCGGCAATATGGAAAAATCCGGCGGACCGGCGGCCCCTCCTCATCCCAGCCCGTTGCCTGACTTCTACCAGCAGATGCTCGAACGCAAATGGCTGGGCGACAAAACCAAGGGCGGCTTTTACAAGAAAAGTGTGGGGCGGGCGTCCTCGCCCGGCAATGCCGGCGGTGAAGACGAGCGCCTCGCGCTCGACTGGAAGACGCTCGAATATCGTCCCCGCCAGAAACCGAAGTTCCCGGCCCTCGACATGGCGAAGAACATCGAGGACCCAGGCACGCGGCTCCGCACCTTGCTTGGGCTTGAGGGCAGTCCGCAGAAAGGCGACCGAGCGGGCGTATTCTTGTGGTCGGTCCTGTCCGATCTGTGGAACTACTCGGCCAACCGCGTGCCCGAAATCTCCGATTCAATTGTCGAGATCGATCGCGCCATGCGCCTGGGCTTCAACTGGAAACTGGGCCCATTCGAACTATGGGACGCCGCCGGGATTGAAGCCACCGTCGCCCGCATGAAGAAAGAAGGGCAAACCGTGGCCGCGAACGTCGAAAAACTGCTGGCGGCAGGGAAAAAATCCTGGTACCTGGATGATCCCAAGGCGGCTTCGGGCCGTGCCTATTTTGACCTGCGGACGGCGAAGTATGAACCCGTGAAAGTTGCGGAAGGCGTGGGGTCGGTTGAGGTGGCGAAAAAATCCAACGGCGTAGTCAAGAAAAATTCCGGCGCGTCGCTGGTCGATCTGGGCGATGGCGTGGCCTGCATCGAATTTCATTCCAAGATGAACTCGCTCGGCGGCGACATCGTGGGTCTTATTAATCAAACCCTAAAGCCCAATGGACCGGGCGATGGCTTCGACGCCTTCGTCATCACCAATGACGCCGACAACTTCTCGGTCGGCGCCAACGTCATGCTGCTGCTCATGTCCGTCCAGGAAGAAGAGTGGGACGAAGTTGACCTCGCCATCCGCCAGTTCCAGGGCATGACGCAAGCCATCAAGTTCTCGCCTAAGCCGGTGGTGGCGGCGCCTTTCGGGCTGTGCCTGGGCGGCGGCACGGAAATCTCGCTGCACGCCGCGGCCCGCCAGCCTCACGCCGAACTCTATGCCGGACTGGTGGAAGTCGGCGTCGGCCTGCTGCCCGGCGGAGGCGGCTGCAAGGAGATGTTGCTGCGCGCGGTCGACAGCGCGGCGGCGATTCGTCCGGGACGCGGCGAGTCCATCGAACTCATGGAAGCCATGAAGAAAGCCTTCGAGACCATCGCCACCGGCAAAGTCGCGACTTCCGCCCACGAAGCGCGCAATCTGGGTTTCCTGCACGAATCCGACAACATCACCATGAACCGCGAGCGCGTGCTGGCCGACGCCAAGGCCCGCGCCCTGGAACTGGTCCGCGCCGGCTACGAACCCCCGCAGCCGCGGACCGATATCCCTGCGCCCGGGGAGAATGTGCTGGCGGCGCTGCGGCTGGGAGTGCATATCATGCGGCAGGGGGAATACATTTCCGACCACGAAGTGAAAATCGCCACCAAAGTTGCGGAGGTTCTGTGCGGCGGAAATCTGACTTCAGGGCACGCCGGTGAGCGAGCAATACATTCTGGATCTGGAACGCGAGGCGTTTAAGTCTCTGTGCGGGGAGAAGAAGACGCAGGAACGGATTCAGTACACGCTGAAGACCGGGAAGACCCTGCGAAACTGAACCGCACACGTAGGGGCAGAACCTGTCCTGAGCGAAGCCGAAGGATGTCCTCATCTGCCCACCGGCGCAGTCCGCCCTGGCGAGCTTCGCTCGCCCGCCCAGACGAGGACGTCTGGGCCTACGTGGCCGGTGCTGGCATCTAATGTCGTGTGGATGGCTGAGTGCTAGACTTGTTCCCATCAGCCACGGGAAACTGTTATGAGAGAAGTCGTCATTGCCTCCTCGGTTCGCACCCCTGTGGGACGCGCGTTTAAAGGCACGCTGCGCGCTACCCGTCCCGATGAACTGGCTGCTGTCGCCATCAAAGGCGCGCTCGAGCGCGTGCCGCAAGTCGATCCCAAAGAACTTGAAGACGTCATTCTGGGCTGTGCCACGCCCGAGGCGGAGCAAGGGATGAACGTTGCCCGCATTGCCGCGCTGCGGGCCGGTTTGCCGGTCGAGGTTTCGGCCATCACCATCAATCGCTTCTGCTCTTCCGGCTTGCAGGCGATTGCGATGGCGGCGGAGCGCATCATGAGCGGCGGCGCGGAGATCATTGTGGCCGGCGGAACGGAATCGATGTCCATGATTCCCATGGGCGGGCACAAGATTTCGCCGAACCCCTGGCTGATTGACCACTATCCCGACGCCTATCTCACCATGGGCCTGACCGCCGAGCGCTTGGCGGAGCGCTTCGGTATCACGCGGCAGGCGGCGGACGAATTTTCGCTGCGCAGCCATCAGAAGGCGCTGGCTGCCATCCAGGCCGGGAAATTTTCCGATGAGACGGTGCCGGTGAACGTAAGCTTCACTACGCCGAACGGCTCGAAGCCCAAACGGCAGGAGATTGTGTTCAAGGTGGATGAAGGCCCCCGGGCTGATACTTCGCTTGATGCCCTGCTTGCGCTGAAGCCGGTCTTCCATGCCAAGGGCACGGTGACCGCGGGCAATTCTTCGCAAACTTCCGATGGAGCGGCAGCGGCAGTGGTCATGTCGGCCGAGCGGGCCGCGGCGCTCGGAATCAAGCCGCTGGCGCGATACGTTTCCTTCGCGACGGCCGGATACAAACCGGAAGAAATGGGACTGGGTCCAGTGTTTGCGATCCCCAAGGCGCTGAAGATGGCGGGACTCAAGCTTTCGGACATCGACGTGATCGAGTTGAATGAGGCGTTCGCCGCGCAGTCTCTCGCCGTCATCACGGAAGGCGGGCTCGATCCGGAGCGGGTGAACCCGAATGGCGGAGCGATTGCGCTGGGGCATCCGCTGGGATGCACCGGGGCGAAGCTCACGGCTACCATTATCCGCGAGATGAAGCGGCGCAACGCACGCTACGGGATGGTGACGATGTGCGTGGGCGGGGGGATGGGGGCTGCCGGCATCTTCGAGAACCTGGGCTAACCACGGAGACGCGGAGTCACGGAGAAAAATCGTGGCGATTCGGTTCCTATGCTTGCGCTGACAAGCTGGTCTGTTTCATCACATGGCATAAAGTACAATAGTCCAAGCGATTTCCTCCGTGTCTCTGAGGCTCCGTGGTGAATTTGATTTTCTAGGAGCGACAATGGCCACAATTTCTGCAATTCCCAGCACCAGGATTACCGGCGGCAGCTTTCTGCTCGAAGAGCGCAAGGTTGACGAAGTCTTCACCCCTGAGGATTTCACCGAGCAGCACCAACTCATTGGCCAGACCGCCGAGGAATTCGCGGCCAACGAAATCCTGCCCAACGCCGAGAAAATGGAGCACAAGGATTACTCCGTCTCTCGCGATCTGCTGAAGAAGGCCGGGGACCTGGGACTCAGCGGAGTCGAAATCCCCGAGGCTTACGGCGGCCTCGAAATGGACAAAGTTACCGCCGCTGTTATCGCCGATCACATCGCCAAGTATGCAGGCTTCGCCACCACCTGGGGAGCGCATTCGGGCATCGGGACGCTGCCCATCGTTTATTTCGGCACCGAAGAGCAGAAGAAGAAATATCTGCCGCGGCTGGCCGCTGGGGAGATCGTTGGGGCTTACGCTTTGTCGGAAGCCTCCTCAGGCTCCGATGCGCTGAACTGCCGGGCTCGCGCGCAACTCTCGCCCGACGGCAAACATTACATCCTCAATGGCGAGAAGATGTGGATCACCAACGCCGGCTTTGCCGACCTGTTCACCGTGTTCGCCAAAGTGGATGGCGAAAAGTTCAGCGCATTTCTGGTGGAAAAGACGTTCCCGGGATTCTCCGTCGGCGCGGAAGAGCACAAGATGGGCATCCGCGGCTCTTCCACCTGCCCGCTGATTCTCAATGACTGCAAAGTCCCGGTGGAAAACCTGCTGGGCGAAATTGGCAAGGGCCACATCATCGCTTTTAACATTCTCAACGTGGGGCGCTTCAAGCTGGGCGCGATGTGTGTAGGCGGGGCGAGGCTGTCGCTGGAGAACGCCATTGCCTACGCTAAGCAGCGCAAAGCATTCAACAAAGTCATCGCCGACTTCGGCCTGGTCCGGGAGAAGCTGGCCAATATGGCCACTTTGATCTACGTCGGCGAGGCGCTGGTCTATCGCACCGTGGGCATGATGGACGTGGCGCTCAACGAAGTCGACAAGAACAGCGCCGATGCCGCCAAAGAGACGCGCAAGGCAATCGAGGAGTACGCGGTGGAATGCTCGATCCTCAAGGTATGGGGCTCGGAGATGATCGACTACGTGGTCGATGAAACCGTCCAGATTTACGGCGGTTACGGTTTTGTCGAAGAGTACCCCGCCGAACGTGCCTACCGCGATGCCCGCATCAATCGCATCTTCGAAGGCACCAATGAGATCAACCGATTGATCATCACTGGCTTCCTGCTCAAACGCGCCATGTCCGGGCAGCTGCCGCTGATGCCCGCGATCAAGAAACTGATGGACGAAGTGCTCGCCGGGCCTAGTGCAAGCGAGGAACTGGAAGGCCCGCTGGCGGAAGAACGAAAACTGGTGGCGCAGGCCAAGAAGCTTGGCCTTTTTGCCGCCGGCGCGGCTACCCAGAAATATATGCAGGCCATCCAGGACCAGCAGGAAGTCATGGGAGCCATCGCCGACATGGTGATTGAGACCTATGCCATGGAGTCGGCGGTGCTGCGGGCACAGAAAATGGCGCAGCAGCAGGGCGAGGCGGCAGCCGCCTCGGCCATCGCCATGACGCGAATCTACCTCTCACAAGCCATGGACAGAGTCGAATCGGCGGCGAAGAAGATCATCGCGGCCGTGGCCGAGGGTGACATGCTGCGCACGCAGTTGGCGATCCTGCGCCGTCTGGTGAAGCACGAACCTTTTAACACGATTGCGCTGCGGCAGCAGATTGCGGAGAGAGTGATCGAACGAGGAAAGTACACGCTGGCGTAAACAAGCCTGTCATCCTGAGCGCAGCCGGAGTCGAGGGACCACTGGCATCTCGACCGGCGGTTGGACCTAAGAAGATGTTGGCAGGGGATTTTTGCCGCGAGTGTGTAAAGCGAGTAGGGGTCCTTCGACTCCGTAGCTGCTTCGCGTCGCAAAGCTGCCACTCCGCTCAGGATGACAACTATCGGGTTTCATGCGGGCTTTGGTGTTGTGCCCTTCGCGACTAACCGTTTCACTCTCCGCCCGGGTCTGCTACAAATGTCGGCATGAGATCGTCCAACTTTTCTTGCGCTGCAGTCTTCGTGCTCGCGCTCTGCGGTCCCGTGATCGCACAGTCCGCCTCAACGCCACCTGCCGACTCGGCTACGTTTGACGCCGACGGCACCGCCCACGTCATCCGCGTGGTTCCCCTGCCCTCCACCATCAGTCCGGAGGCGCAGGAGTGGCTGGCTTCACTCGGCAAGAAAAAATCGCAGCCGCAGACACTGGCCGAAAGGCGCATCGCCACCGATGCCTGGCGCAAATGGGGGTCCGGCGAAGCGCGCCGGCTTTACCCGGTCAACATTGAGGAAACGAGCATCGCGGGGGTTCGCACCGATATCATCACGCCGCTCGCCATGCCGGACGCCAATCGCGGCCGTGTGCTGATCAATCTGCACGGCGGAGGATTTGTGTCCGACTCGGGATCGCTCATCGAGGGCGTCCCCATCGCGAACCTGACAAAAATCAAAGTGGTTTCGGTGTATTACCGGCTGGCGCCGGAGAGCCCTTTCCCGGCCGCAGTCGATGACGTGGTTGCCGTCTATCGGGAGCTGTTGAAAACCTACAACCCGCGCGCCGTGGGAATTTTTGGAACCTCCGCGGGAGGCATTCTCACTTGCGAGGTTGCAGTTCGCCTTAAGCAGCTGGGACTGCCGCTTCCCGCGGCGCTCGGCGCTTTTTCCGTGCTGACCGACTTCAGCCGCCCCAGCGACTCGCGGGAAATCTTCGCCCTCGACGGGTTCTCCGGCGAACTGCAGCCGCTCGACCCTAAACGCGCTCCCGACGATGCTTATCCGGGCGCCACCGACCGCAAAGATCCGGTCTTGTCTCCTCTGTTCGCCGACCTGAGCGGAATGCCCCCGACCCTGCTGATCACCAGCACCCGTGATTTATTGCTCAGCGATACCGCGCTGTTTCATCGCGCGTTGCTGGGCGCGGGGAATAACGCGCAGCTGGTGGTGTTTGAGGCCTTGCCGCACGCCTTCTGGTATCACTTCCAGCTGCCCGAAACCAAAGAATGTCTCGCGCTGATGGCAAAGTTCTTCGAGCAGAAGCTGGCGCGCGCGAATTAGCGGCGGGGGGGATGCTACGAAGTTTCAGTCAGTCTTTCGCGGCTGCTTGCTCAATTCCGCCATCACGCTCTGGATCAGTTCTTTCGCGTCGGTAAGACCTTTCATCACCAACTGGATGTCGAGGACCGGCTTGCCCGGCCAGCGCTGGCTCTGGCAGTAGACGCCGTGCTGACCCACCAGGGCCATGGCGTCAGTGATCATGTCCATGGTCACAGCCAGCCGTCCTCGCGGAACGCCCATCATGGTTTCGTAGTGTTCCAGTTCTTCCTGCTTTTCATCGAATACCGGCATGGTCTGATTGTATCGGGCAGGTCGCGTGGAGCATAATTGCGAACGTTCGCTGTCCAAGTTTTCCGGCTTACGTCAAAGAACGTAGCTTCCAGCTGCTGGCTTCTGCTCCGCTTTGCTAGAAGCCAGGAGCTAGAAGCCAATTGCTTAAGGAGAGATTCATGAAAACACGCCTCGCAATCGTCGTTTTAATTCTGCCCGTGTTCGCCTTGTTGGCCTGCGCTCAGGATGCCAGCAAGCGTCCCAGCCCCGCAGCCCAGGCGCAGTGTAAGTTCGCCGACGGCAAGAGCATCAAGACTGACTATTCCAGTCCGCGCATGAAAGGCCGCAAGATTTTCGGCGGTCTGGTGCCTTACGGCGAGGTGTGGCGGGCCGGAGCCAACGAGGCCACCACGCTGGTCACCGACGCCAACCTGAACATCGGGGGCAAAGATGTTCCCGCGGGCAGTTACACGATCTTTGCCCTGCCCAACGCCGACAAATGGGTCCTGATCATCAGCAAAAAAACCGGGGAGTGGGGAATTCCTTACCCCGGCGAGGGTGAAGATTTCACGCGAGTGGATATGAAAGTGTCGTCGTTGTCCTCGCCCATGGAGAACTTCACCATCGGCTTCGATCAGACAGGGTCAACCTGCGCCATGCACATGGACTGGGAGAAGACGCGCGCCTCGGTCGACATCAGTCAGAAGAAGTAGGTTCATGGAAATGAGCAGCGTGCGGTGGAGTCAGGGCAGTTTTCCCGAGAGGGCATCCACCGCATGCTGGGCTTCTGGATTTTCGGGCGACAACTTCAACGCAGCCTGGTAGGCCGCGAGCGCTTCCGGGCGGCGGCCCGCGCGCTCGAGCGCATGGCCCAGCAGCAGAAACCCGGTATCGGTCGGGTGCAGCTCCACCGCCTTTGAATAATTCTGGATGGCGGCATCCAGCTGGTTTTGTTTTTCCAGCAACTGGCCCAGTCCCAGGTAGGCGGAGGACTGATTGGGATTCTGCCGCAGGGCCTGGTCGTAATTCTCACGGGCTTTCTCGTCCTCCCCCAGCTTGCGATAGGCGGCGCCCAGGTTGGCGTAGGTCGCGGCCAGCAAACCGGCGTCCGACGTCAGACGGATGGTGCGATCGTACTGCTCCACAGCCTCGGGCAATTTGCCGTGTTCCTGCAGGTAGGCGCCCAGGTTGGAGTGGCTCATGGGATCGCTGGGATTGATCTGGGCTGCCGCCTGAAAGTGTGAATAGGCTTCGTCGGGCCGGTCCGAGCAACAGGAGTGCGCCACCCAGATTGTCCTGCGCGATGAAATTTCTGTCGGTCACCGCGAGCGCATGCGTCCACAGATCGTAGTTGCTCGACCAATAGCCGAGTTGCCGATGCGTGGCGAAAGCGAGAGCCAGCAGAATGCAGGCGGCGGGAATCCATCGGGCGGTTAGCCCGATCTGCCGCGAATCGGCCAGGTCCGCGGCTCCCCAGGCGAGCATCACAAAAATTCCGACCAGCGGGATGTAAGCATAGCGGTCGGCCATGGCCTGGTCGCCGACCTGCACCAGGCCGATGACCGGCACCAGTGTCCCCAGAAACCAAAGCCACCCGGTCAGCAGATATCGCCGGGAACGAAATCCAGCCACAACTCCCGTCACCGCCAGCAGCACCAGCGCGGAGACCACTACTTGCCAGACGGCCAGCGAATCACCGGGATGAGGATAGAGCGGCGCCAGGTGTGACGGCCAGATCATCTTCCACAAGTAGGTGGCGTAGGCCACCACCGCATTTTCAAGACGGACGCCGATGGAGAATTGCGCGGCGGAGCGCATGGCGCCGCCCTCCCGCTGGGCCTGCATGGTGATCCATGCGCTCGCCGCGGAAAGAACCAGCAGCGGCAATTTCTCGACGAGCAGCCTGGACAGCGGCGCTTGCGCAATTGGCGGCGTGCCGGCCGGGACTCCCCGGATTCTGCCCAACGGCCAGTAATCCAGCAACAGGAGCACGAAGGGGAGAGTGATCACCATCGGCTTCGACATCAGCCCGAGCGCAAACAAACCGGCAAAGGCGAGGTATCGCCGCCAGTCTGGTTTCCGTGAGTACCAGCAGTAGGCGATGAGCGCGGCAAAAAAGAAGAAGGTGCAAAGCACGTTCTTGCGCTCCGCCACCCAGGCCACGGACTCAACATTGATGGGATGAAGCGCGAACAGCGCGGCGACCAGCCAGCTCGGCCCGACGCGGCCGGTGGCGTAAGTCAAGAATAGAAACAGAAGAACTGCGTTCGCGGCATGGATCAGGAGGCTGGTGAAATGGTGTCCGGTCGCATTCCGGTGGAACAGTTGCCAGTCGAGCGCGTGCGACAGCCAGGTGAGCGGATGCCAGTTTCCCTGCTCGGTTGCGGTGAAAGCCCAGGTGATCGTCTCCCAGGTCAGGCCGTTGTGGACGTGAAGATTCTCCGTGACGTAACGGTCGTCGTCGTAATTGACGAACGGGTGGCGGTTGACCGGGTTGTAGAGCGCAAGAGTGGCGACCACGAGGAGGAGACAAAGAACGACGTTGCGCTTTTCGGGCGACGAGAAAAGACCTGGAGGCTTCTCAGGCACGGTTGCAAGAATTTAACCACAGAGGACACGGAGTACACAGAGCCGTTCTTTGTGACGCATCTCCTTAATCATGTGACGAACGTCACATCCTGCCTCCATCTTTCTGTAGAACCACGGAGGACACGGAGGACACGGAGTTTATGCACTTTAACGAAATCAGTGACGCGGTGGTTGATTCCGCAATGAAGGTCCATACGGCTTTGGGGCCCGGATTACTGGAGGGCGTCTATGAGGCTTGCCTGGTGCATGAACTGAGGAAGCGCGGCTTTCGAACTGCTGCCTAGCTTCCCCTGCCGGTGAACTACGACGGCGAGAGGATTGATCTTGGATTCAGAATTGACATTCTCGTAGAGAACACCGTCGTTGTCGAAATAAAAGCAGTGGACGCAATTACTCCGGTTCATCTGGCGCAACTCATTACTTATCTCAAGCTGGGCGGAAAATACGTCGGCTTGCTGATGAATTTCAACGTCGTGCATCTGCGGGATGGAATCCGACGTATGGTGCAAGGCGAACCACCCTCAGTGTCTTCTGAGTCCTCAGTGGTTAAGACGCTGGTTTCCACCTGAGCACCGGCTTCCGGGCGGCTGCGGTTTCGTCCAATCGGGACACGCGGGTGGAGTGAGGTGCGTCCAGCACGGTTTGCGGATCTTCTTCCACTTCTTCGGCGATTGACTTCATGGCCTCGATGAAAAGATCCAGCTCTTCTTTGGGCTCGCTCTCGGTCGGTTCAATCATGAGCGCGCCGGGCACGATCAAGGGAAAAGCCGTCGTGTAGGGATGGAAGCCGTAATCGATCAGGCGCTTGGCGATGTCCATGGTCTTGACGCCTTTTTTGGCCTGCAGCTTATCGCTGAACACCACTTCATGCATGCTGGGCGTGGAATAGGGCAGATCGTACGCGCCTTCCAGTCCTTTGCGAATGTAGTTGGCGTTGAGCACGGCGTCTTCGGTGGTCTGGCGCAAGCCGTCAGGGCCGTTGGCCAGAATGTAAGCCAGGGCGCGGACGAACATTCCGAAATTGCCGTAGAAAGCGCGCACCCGTCCCACCGATTGCGGCCGGTTGTATTCGAAGCCCAGCGTGCCATCGGGCTTGGTGATGAGCACGGGCGTCGGCAAGAATGGCTCAAGTTTCTGTTTCACGGCCACCGGACCCGAGCCAGGGCCGCCGCCTCCATGAGGCGTCGAGAAAGTTTTGTGCAGATTCAGGTGCATCAGGTCAACACCAAAGTCTCCCGGGCGGACTTTGCCCACCAGGGCATTCATGTTGGCGCCGTCCATGTAGAGCAGGCCGCCCTTGGCGTGCATGATTTCGGCGATCTTATGGATTTCCTGCTCGAACACTCCCAGCGTGTTGGGATTGGTGAGCATGAGCGCGGCGACGTCCTCGTTCATCTGCGACGCGAGCGCGGCCACATCCACCATGCCCTGCGCATTAGATTTCAGATTTTCCACCGCGTAACCGACCATGGCCGCGGTCGCCGGGTTGGTGCCGTGGGCGGAATCAGGGATCAGGATCTTCTTGCGCGGCGCGCCCCTGGCCTCATGATAGGCGCGCACCATCAGCAGTCCCGTGAGCTCGCCGTGCGCTCCGGCAGCGGGTTGCAGGGTGATCGCGTCCATTCCGGTAATTTCGATGAGGCACTCGCTCAGGGTCTTGATGAATGCGCAGGGCGCCTTGCGAAATCCGCTCCGGCTGATAAGGATGTCCATTGGCCAGGCCGTCGAGCCGTACCACCAGCTCATTTACTCGCGGGTTGTACTTCATGGTGCATGAGCCCAGCGGATACATGCCCAGATCGATGGCATAGTTCCAGGTGGAAAGCCGGGTGAAATGGCGGATGATTTCGATTTCGCTGACTTCGGGCATGTGGCCCAGATCTTTTCTTTGGGAAGACCCTAAGAGCGCCGCAGCATCGACCTCGGGAACATCGAGCGGCGGCAGCTTCCACGCAGCTTTTCCTGCCGACGACTTCTCGAAGATCAGGCCTTCGTTCTGGCTGACGTGCCGGGTGGCTTTGCGCGTAATGGACTTCACCGTGCCACCTCCTGCGCATCGATCTCTTCCTTCGCGGATCTCACCGAGCGTTCGCTTTCCGCGACCAGGCCAACCGCCGTGTCAATCACGCTGCGCGTGGTCAATTCGGTGCAGCACCACAGAGCCGCATTGCCCAACTCAGGATAAAACTTTTTCAGCGGCAGCCCGCCCACGATCTTGTGACCCAGGAGCCGGCTGTTAACGGCGTAAGGATCTTCACTGGTCTGCACCACAAATTCGTTGAAACGCGGAGACCCGGAGAACAGGACCCGGGCATGCTTGCCAAATTGCGCGGCGGCGTAAGCCGTCTTGGCCAGATTCTGTTTGGCCAATTCCTGGAGCCCGATTTTGCCGTAAATGGTCATGAAGATATTGACCATCAAAGCCACCAGGGCCTGGTTGGTGCAGATGTTCGAAGTCGCCTTTTCGCGGCGGATGTGCTGCTCGCGGGTGGCCAGGGTCAGAACGAAGCCGCGTTTGCCGTTGCGGTCGGTGGTCTGGCCGGCCAGGCGTCCCGGCATCTGGCGAACGAACTGCTCGCGAGTTGCGATCACGCCGCAATAAGGACCGCCGAAGCCCAGGGGCACGCCAAAGGATTGCGCTTCCATCGCAATCACGTCGGCTTGGCGCGGAGGTTCTACGATGCCGAGGGAAACCGCTTCCGCGATCGACACCACCAGCATCGCGCCTTTTTTGTGAGCAATCCCAGCGATGGCGTCGGCATCCTCAACCGTACCGAAGAAGTTCGGCGATTGAATCAGAACGCACGCAGTGTCCGCCGTGATAGATCTCTCCAACTCTTCCAGGTTGAGCCGACCGTTATCCTGCAACGGCGTGGTGGCGAGCGGCAGGTTCTGGTGATGGGCGTACGTGGTCAGCACTTCGCGATATTCCGGATGCACACTGCGCGCGATGGTCACCGAGCGCCGGCCGGTCAGGCGCACCGCCATCATGACCGCCTCGGCGGCCGCCGTCGAACCGTCGTACATGGAAGCGTTGGCGACCTCCATGCCGGTGAGTTCGCAAATCATGGTCTGAAACTCAAAGATGGCCTGCAACGTGCCTTGCGAAATCTCCGCTTGATAGGGCGTGTAAGCGGTCAGAAATTCGCCGCGCGAGATCAGAGAATCGATGATCACCGGACGGTAATGAGAATAGGCGCCGGCGCCCAGGAAGGTCGCATAGCGGTCGCCGTTTTCACGAGAACGCTCGCGAAACCAGTCCACGATCTCGGACTCGGCCATCTGGCGCGGAACTTTGAGGTCCCGCTCCAGGCGGTACTCCGCGGGAATCGGCGAAAACAAATCATCGATCGAGCGCGCGCCCATGGCCTGCAGCATGGCTTTCCGGTCGGCGGGAGATTTCGGCAAATAACGCATAGGACTTGTTTAGATGTACCTGCAGGCCAGTTCGATTGCTGAATCAGCGCGCGGGATCACTGCCCGCCCTCTTCGGCGACGAACTTCTCATAGTCCGCGGCGGAGAGCAGCGAGTTCAGCTGCGCCGGGTCCTTGATGGTGATTTTGATCATCCAGGCGCTATGCGCATCTTTGTTGATTTTTTCCGGCGCGGTCGCCAGTTCCCCATTCACTTCCGTGACCGTGCCCGAAACCGGCGCGTACAGGTCCGAGACTGCCTTCACCGATTCCACGGAGCCAAACGTCTTGCCGGACGTGATCTCCGCGCCGGGCTTGGGCAGATCGACAAAAACGATGTCGCCCAGCGACTCCTGGGCGTGGCTGGTAATGCCAACCATGGCGCTGCTGCCGTCGGCTTTGATCCACTCGTGCTCTTTGGTGTACTTGTAGTCGGTCGGAAAGGGCATGATCGCTTCTCGCTCCTGGCTTCTGGCTTTCTCGGGTTCCTCTGTGTTTCTCCGTGTCCTCTTTCGTTAATTCTTTTTCGGCCTTCGGTAAAACGGGGTTGGCACCACCTGTGCTTTAACGCCCTGCCCGCGAATTTCCACTTTAAGTTCGGTGCCCAGAGGGACGAACTCGGTGGGAACATAAGCCAGCGCAATATTTTTCTTCAGAAAGGGCGCGGGAGAGCCGCTGGTGACATACCCGATCTCCCGGTTAGCCAGGTCGAGGACCTTATAGCCATCGCGGGCGATGCCGCGCTCTAGCATTTCCAGTCCCACCAAGGCGCGTTTCGTCCCTCCGGCTTTCGCTTTTTCAAGAGACGCCCGGCCGATGAAGTCCGGCTTCTCCATCTTGCAGAAACGATCGAGGCCCGCTTCCCATACGTTGATGGTGTCGGAAATTTCATGCCCGTACAACGGCAACCTGGCTTCGAGACGCAGCGTGTTGCGGGCCCCAAGACCGCAGGGGACCACTCCGAATTCCTTGCCCGCTTCAAGAATCTGGTTCCACACCCGGGCGCTGGTTGGTTCGTCACTGGGGATGTAGATCTCAAATCCGTCTTCGCCGGTGTAGCCGGTGCGGGCGATTAGAGTGTTTTTGAGGCCGCAAACCGTTCCGCGTGTCACCCAATAGAACTTCACCGCCGAGAGGTCCGCGTCGGTGAGCTTCTGCAGCAGATTTACAGCCTTTGGGCCCTGAATCGCAATCTGGGTAAAGTCGTCGGAAAGATTCTCCACCTGGCAGTCGAACTGGCGGGTGTGGTCGCGCACCCAGTTGAAATCCTTTTCGCGAGTGCCGGCGTTGATCACCAGCAGATATTCCTCTTCGCCGAGGCGGTGGACGACCACATCGTCCACGAAAGTCCCTTCCGGATAGAGCAGCGCCGAATACTGCGCCTGGCCGATGGCGAGTCGCGAGGCATCGTTCATCGAAATGTGCTGGACGGCGGCCAGCGCTTGCGGTCCCGCCAGCCGGATATCGCCCATGTGGCTGACGTCGAAGATGCCCACGCCGGTTCGCACGGCGTTATGCTCGGCCATAATCCCGCCGGCGGACGGGTACTCGACGGGCATTTCCCAGCCGTTGAATTCAACCATTTTCGCGCCCATCTGGCGATGCACAGGGTTAAGCGCGGTCTTGCGGATGGCTGGCGTGGTCGCCTCGACTGCGGGCAATGAGACCTCGATCAAAAGCAGTGGCTGAGCTGCGAAATGGTGAGACTTATTACCCTAACATGCGCTTGGCGATGGCTTCAACTTATGGCCTTCTCCAGGCGACAGAAGACGGCCTGGGTCGAAAACCGCGCCGGGATTCACGTGCCCTGTGGCCAAAACTGGTTATACTTCGCGCCATGAGCCGCCCAACAGAATCTCTCCGCACCCGAAAACTAAGAATTGTCGCCGCTGTCCCGCTAATGATTTCTCTGGCCCTGATTGCAGGATGCTTTTATGTCTGGGGACAGGACAAATCGGGTTTCCCGGACGGCTACGACGCGGTGCAAGCCGCGCCCCAGAGCCACAAAGTCATCTTTGAAAACGCCTTGGTTCGGGTGCTTGAGGTTACCGTACCGCCGCCAGGCACGACCATACCCATGCATCATCACCGCTGGCCGAGCTTCTTCCTCGATTGGGATACCGGCGGAGGCACTCCGCATGTCCGTTATCACCGCCCGGACGGCAGCGTTCGGGACAACCCGGGGGCGGAGCAGCCGGTGCATCCGGGCGAGTGGAGTGTGCAGTGGATGAACCCCGAGCCGATGCATGCCATTGAGGTCGTGGCATTGCCAAAGAGTGCTGCAACTCTGCCCTCCGGCCCTCCCAGCCTGCGCATTGAGATTAAATGTCACCCTTGAGAGCGGCGCCGTCACGGACGAAGCCTGAGCCGGTACACCCAACTGGTGGTTACCAACGGAACTTTCCACGTTCCGCAAGCCGCGCTAGAGTTCGCCCATGGCCACCACGACGAAAAACAAGTACCACTGCATGCAGTGCGACATGACCGAGGACAAGTGCGATTGCGAAAAATACTGCTGCTCCTGCCAGGGTCAGGTGGACATCCGCTTGTGCAGCGACGGTCTGTACTACTGCCCGCCTTGCCGGCAGGCTTGCGGCTACAAAGTTTCTGACTAGGTTCCCCTCGCCCGGACTTCACGGCACAAGCCTCAGTGCTTCCACCCTTCCCGTTGTCATGACGAGCTGGTTGTGGTCTATCATTCGTGGACTGCATGCAGACTCTTTCGACAGCCGCGCCTCAGACCAAGCTCACCTTCTGTGCTTTATCGGAGAAAAATTGGCCTGATCTCGAGGCCTTGTTCGGTCCCCGCGGAGCTTCGGGCGGGTGCTGGTGCATGTGGTGGAGACTCCGGCGATCGGAGTACGAGAAGAAAAAGGGTTCCCGAACCAAGCGGGCGTTCCGGAATATCGTGGCTTCGGGCGCGCCCACCGGCGTGTTGGCTTATGCCGGCGGCCAGCCCGTGGGGTGGTGCGCGGTAGCTCCGCGTGAGGCCTATCCTGTGCTTGGGAACTCGCGCATACTTAAGCCCGTCGACGCGCAGCCGGTGTGGTCGGTAACGTGCTTTTATATCCCGCGAGCACAGCGGCGGAGCGGTCTTACCACGCCTCTGCTGAATGCGGCTTGCGAGTTCGCGGGCCGGCAGGGCGCAAAAATCGTTGAGGGATATCCGGTGGATCCGCTGGCCGGAACCATGGCGGATACGTTTGCCTGGACTGGATTGGTGTCAGCCTTCCGCAAAGCGGGATTCAGGGAAGTAGCCCGCCGCTCGGCCGGAAGGCCGATCATGCGCCGCGTGCTGTGAACATCTGCATTCCGAGCGCAGCATTTGCGTTCGCTGGCGAACGCAAATGCGGAGTCGAAGGACCCCTATAAGCCCTATCGCTTTCGAGGATCTGTTCGCGTCACCAGCGCCCCCGCGGGAGATCGACGCTGCCGAAAAGCTCATAGGGGTCCTTCGACTGCGTAGCTGCTTCGCGAAGCGAAGCAGCTACTCCGCTCAGGATGACAGCGAGGGTCAGATAACTACGGCTTCTTTGTACTCTCCGAAGACTTTTCGCATGGTGTCTGAGATTTCGCCGACGGTGGCGTTGGCTTCGACCGCGGCCAGGATTCGCGGCATGAGGTTTTCCCCCGAGCGGGCCGCCTCTTCGATTTGCTGGAGGGAGGCCTGCCAGGGGCCAGGAGCACGACGGGCGCGCAGCGCGCGCAAGCGTTCCACCTGCTTGCGCTCCAGCGATTCGTCGATTCGTTGGATGGGGATGGGTTTTTCCTCGTCCACGGCAAAGCGGTTTACCCCGACCACCACGGCTTCCTCGCGATCAATCTGCTGCTGGTACTCGTAAGCCGCGTTCTGGATTTCCTGCTGCACGTAGCCGCGCTCCAGGGCCTTGATCATGCCGCCCAGAGCTTCAACCTTCCCCAGGTACTCAGTGGCGCGGGCTTCGATCTCGTTGGTCAGGGCCTCGATGTAATACGAACCAGCCAGCGGATCGACAGTTTGCGGCACGCCGGACTCATAAGCCACGATTTGCTGGGTGCGCAGGGCAATGCGCGCGGCCGGCTCCGTCGGCAGGGCAAGAGCTTCATCGTAGGAATTGGTGTGCAGCGATTGAGTGCCGCCCAGGACCGCGGCCAGCGCCTGCAAGGCGGTGCGAACGATGTTGTTCTCCGGCTGCTGCGCCGTCAGGGTCGAGCCCGCGGTTTGGGTATGGAAGCGCAGCATCCACGAGCGCGGGTTCTGGGCTTTGAACTGTTCGCGCATGATGCGGGCCCACATGCGGCGCGCCGCGCGGAATTTGGCCACCTCCTCCAGAAAATTGTTGTGCGCGTTAAAAAAGAATGAGAGCCGCGGAGCAAATTTGTCGACGTCAAGGCCGGCGTCGATCGCGCCCTGCACATACGCAATGCCGTTGGCCAGGGTGAACGCAACTTCCTGAACCGCGGTCGATCCGGCTTCGCGCATGTGGTAACCGGAAATGGAAATCGTGTTCCACTCGGGAACGTTCTGGTTGGTCCAGGCAAACAGGTCGGTGATAATTCGCATGGCCTGGGCCGGAGGAAAGATATAGGTGCCGCGGGCGATGTATTCCTTGAGCACATCGTTTTGCACCGTGCCGGAAAGCTGGCGGATATCGGCGCCCTGGCGGCGCGCCACGGCGACGTAGAGCGCCAGCAGAATCGAGGCCGTCGCGTTGATGGTCATCGAGGTGGAAATTTTGGTCAGGTCGATGCCTTCGAACAGGCGTTGCATGTCCTCGATCGAATCGATGGCCACCCCGACTTTTCCAACCTCCCCAACCGCCAGCGGGTGGTCGGAATCCAGGCCGATCTGGGTGGGCAGATCGAATGCCACCGAAAGCCCGGTGGTCCCGTTGGCCAGCAGGTACTTGTAGCGTTTATTCGACTCCTCGGCGTCGCCCATGCCGGCGTACTGGCGCATGGTCCAGAGCCGGCCGCGATACATGGTGGCTTGAACGCCTCGAGTGTAGGGATAATCTCCCGGATATCCGACTTCGCGTTCCGGGTCTCGAGCGCCCAGATCGGCCGGGGTATAGAGCGGGCGGATGGGAATGTGGGAGGAAGTTTCGGGATCGGCCGGCGCACGATTTTCGGCTTTAGGTTTATTGGTCATGGAGAAGGGCAATAACCACGAAGGACACAAAGATACGCAAAGGGATTCTCGTGGTTCTCCGCACCGCTCGGGATTTCCTTCGTGTACCTTGGTGCCCTTCGTGGTTAAGGTCTCAGCCTTTTTTCCATACTCTCCAGAACGAGCTGGCGCCGAACCAGGCGAAAGTCAGTGTGAAAATAATTGCGACTGCGACTCGGGCCGTGGTGGTCTGGCCGGCCTGGTAACGGGCATACTCGCGGAAGAAAGCGCCGGCGCCGATGAAGGCTAAAGCCAGGAAAACAAAGCCCGTGACCTCCAGCCAAAGCTGGCGCAGGACGCGTCCGAAATGGGCCGCCGTGGTGCGTGCGCCTTTTAGTACCGCACCTACGGTCCGGGTGCGTCCGGCGTGCTGAGCTGCGATGCGAGCCGCTATGCTCAGTTTGCGGACTGTCGAGACGTTCACCATCAGCGTCGATTTTAACAGTGTTCGGGGTTACAATGACGGGGAGACGGCGGTGGCGTCGCGAAACCGAAAACCACAATCGGGCATCTGAGTAACTGATTACCGCTTACAGGGGGCCACGTGGACCAGCAACTGAAACAGTTGATGAAAGAACTGGGCGAGGCGATCAACGAGTCGCTGGCGGACAGCGAACAGATTGCCGAAGTGGTTTCCAAGATCAAAGACAGCGGATACGACATTTTTCTGGTGCTGGAAGCGACCATCGGAGTAAGCAAGCCGGGCGAGAAGTCCGATGACAAGACGTCCATGGTGACCACGCTTACCACCAACCCCGAGTTCAAGATCAGCGATCAGGACCTCAAGTTTCTGAAATCGCTGCGCATCAAGATCGAGAACGACGCGGCGTAGCACCGGACGTCGGTCCTCGGTCGTCAGACCTCAGCGTCCTAACCCATACATTTCTTCTCTCCGCATCTATAGCTAGATCGACGCACGAGCGCGGGCGCGCGCCTACATTTCTTCCTGAAAGCTGATAGCTGACGGCTGAGAGCTGTGGTACAACCACGTCTTGCCGGGCGGCGAACAAACCGGGCTGGTGCGCGCCATTGGGCGATGGAGCCTGGCGGCGCTGGTGATCAACTCGATCATCGGCAGCGGGATTTTCGGCTTGCCTTCCGATGTGGCCCGGCTCATTGGCCGGGCCAGCCCCTGGGCTGTCCTGCTGGCGGGAGTGGCGGCGGGCGTCATTATGGCCTGCTTCGCCGAGGTGGCTTCGCAATTCACCCAGGCCGGCGGTCCTTATCTGTACGCCCGGGCGGCTTTTGGCCGTTTCGTGGGAATCGAAATGGGCTGGATGCTTTGGCTGGTGCGACTGGCTGCGCCCGCCGCCACTTCCAACCTGTTCGTCATTTATTGCGGTGAGTTCTGGCCCCACGCCAAGGATCCGCTGCCGCGATTCCTTATCCTGACATTTCTCTATGGCGTTCTGACGCTGATCAACTATCGCGGCGTGCGGGCCAGCACGCAGGTCAGCAACGTGTTCACGGTGGCGAAACTGGTGCCGCTGTTTCTGGTGGCGATTGCGGGTTCGCTCTATCTGCTGGCAGGCCACCAGGCCGCGCCCGCATTGCCCGGCGGGGCCGGCACCGGCGCCTGGCTGAAAGCCTGCCTGCTGCTGGTCTTTGCCTATGGCGGCTTCGAAACCGCGCTCACCCCGCTGAGCGAGGCAAAGAATCCCCGGCGCGACGCCGCGTTTGCACTTTTCACCGCGCTGATCACCTGCACTTTGCTGTACTCGGCGATCCAGTGGGTGGTGGTGGGAATTCTGCCTGATCCGGCGCACAGCGAGCGTCCTCTGGCGGATGTGGCGCGGCTGGTTTTCGGAAACGGCGGCGCCGCCTTCGTCTCCGTGGGCGCGCTGGTTTCGGTGGTCGGTTATCTCAGCGCCAATATGCTGGGCGTGCCGCGAATCACCTTTGCGCTGGCCGAGAACGGAGACTTCCCTTCCATCTTCGCCGCGATCCACCCCCGGTTTCGGACTCCGTATTTTTCGATCATGGCATTTTCCTTGTTGAGTTGGCTGCTCGCTCTGCTGGGTAGCTTCACCTGGAACGCAACTCTTTCGGCGGTGGCGCGACTCCTCTATTACGGCCTGGTTTGTGCCGCCTTGCCGGTGTTTCGGCGCAAGCAGCCGGGAGCCGCAATGTTTCGCCTTCCGGCGGGAACTGTGTTCGCGATTTTGGGCGCGGGAATTTGCGCGGTGTTGATTACCGGCGTCGACCTGGGTGGATCGCTGATTCTGCTGGCTACAGGCGCTGGTGGCCATGATCAACTGGCTGCTGGTCAGGAAGCGGCGGGAGGGCGAAACGTTTGTTTCATGACACCAGGTTCCGGTCCACCCTTTGTCATTCCGAAGCCAGGTTTATCGGCGAGGAATCTGCCTGCTGCCGGCAAAAACAACAGCAGATTCCTCGCGCGACAATACCGCGCTTCGGAATGACAATCCTTATTGGAGTTTTTCAAACTGCACCATTGCCCAGGTTCCATGATTCTTGTCTCGAACGCCGTCAAACTGCTAGGCTACGCCGTCCCATGAAATTCAAATTTCTTTTGCCGCTGCTTTGCGGTTTGGTTGTGCTCGCCTCGGGCCAGAAAGCTGGTTCTTCCGCCGAAGATTTGGTGGTCGAGAAGGACGTCGCGGTACCCATGCGTGACGGCGTAATCCTGCGCGCCGACGTGCTGCGGCCCCGCGGAGAAGGCGCGTTCCCGGTGCTGGTCTATCGCACGCCGTACGGAAAGGAACCTGCGCTCGAGGACTACACCACTTTTCGGCACGCCGTCGAGCACGGATACGCGGTCGTGGTGCAGGATGTCCGCGGACGCTACGCTTCCGCCGGCGAGTTCCGTCCTTATGAGAATGAAGGCCGCGACGGCTACGACACCATCGAGTGGGCGGCGCGGCAGCCCTGGTCGAACGGCGCGATTGGAACTTTCGGGCTTTCCTATCCCGGGGCGGTGCAGTGGCTGGCCGCGGTGGAGAATCCGCCGCACCTCAAGGCCATGGTTCCGGCCATGACTTTTTCGTCGGCGCAGAATTTCTTTTACGCCGGCGGCTTGTGGGACATGTCGTGGATCGAATGGATCTGGGACAACATCGCTCCCGACATTCGCGCCAAGAGAAATCTGCCCGGGCCAAAAACCCCGGACGAAGCGGTTGCGGCGTGGCCGCAGGCCAGTCCGAAGATGCTGTCGACGGTGCCGCTCGACCAACTGGAAGAGCTGCGCGGGATCGCTCCCTACTATTATGACTGGCTCACGCATCCCTTCGACGATCCCTGGTGGGACTGGTGCGACTTGCGGAATAAATACGGCCGAGTGCACGCCGCTGTGCTCAATTTCTCGGGCTGGTATGACGACAACTACGGTCCCGAAGGCGCCACGACCAACTTTGCCGGACTGCTGAAAGCGCGGGCCGGCGCTTCCGATCCGCAAACCCATCTGCTGATCGGCCCCTGGGTCCATGGAGTGGCGTCCACGGCAAAGACAAAATCGGGAGAGCGGGAGTTTGGACCTGCGGCGGCGATTGACTACGACGAAGTTGTCCTGCGCTGGATGGATCACTACCTGCGAGGGACTGCGAATGGCGTGGAGACAGAAAAGCCCGTCCGCTACTTTGTGATGGGCGAAAATCAGTGGCGCGAGGCCGACGCCTGGCCGCCGGTCGCGAAGGCCGCGTCCTACTATCTGGTGAGTCCGAAACCGGGCGAAGGCCAGGGTGGCCTTTCCGCTGGCCGCGCCGCGGGAAAAAAGATCGTTCGTATCTTTCGTCTCCGATCCTGCCACTCCGGTGGTCAATTCTTTTCATGAATCGGGCGCTCACGATTACCGGAAGCTGGCGGACCAGAAAGATGTTCTGACCTTTGACTCCGCGCCCCTGGAGCGGGACACTGAAGTGACCGGCCCGATCCAGGCGCAGATTTATCTGGCGCTGTGATTGCCGTGACGCCGATTTATGGGTGCGCCTGCTCGATGTGGCGCCGGACGGCACGGCGTTTAACCTGATGAGTCCCGGGCTGGACGTGTTGCGCGCCAGCTATCGCGATCTGAAAAAGGGGCGGCAGTTGCTCCGGCCAAACCGGGTGTATGAGCTGCGTCTCGACAACCTGATCACCAGCAACGTGTTTCGGAAGGACCATCGCATCCGGGTACAGATTTCGGCGACCTTCTTTCCGAACTTTTCGCGTAATCTGCAGTCGGGCGAGCTGGAAAATTCGTCGGCAAGAATGCAGAAGGCGCACATTTCGATTTATACCGACCGCCATCGGCCTTCTCGCATTGTTTTGCCGGTGGTTTCAAGATAATGCGCACGACGAGCCACCGTGCGGAGACTCGGAGGACCCTTTGCCTCAGCGAAACCGGATTAGCCTGCTGCTTCTGCTCGCCGTCGCTTTTCTGGCTGCCGCTTCCCTGCAGGTCTTGGCCCAACGCGAGCCTGTGCTCAAGCAGATCGACGAGCCGCATCCCTACTACTTCCGCGAAATGTATTTGCCGCAACTGACGACCGGACCCAGCGCGGTGGCCTGGGCTGCGGATTCACGCAGCGTGGTCTACTCGATGGCGGGATCGCTGTGGCAGCAGAAACTCGACTCGACGATGGCGGAACAGGTCACCGCCGGCTCCGGCTACGACTACCAGCCCGACTGCTCGTCCGATGGACGCTGGGTGGTGTATGCCTCTTATGCCCGGGATGCGGTTGAACTGTGGGCCTTGAATCTGGAAACCAAAGCCACGCGGCAGCTCACGACCGGGGGCGCGGTCAATGTTGAGCCGCGTTTTTCGCCCGACGGCAAACGCATCGCCTTTGTCTCGACGTCGTTCAACGGACGCTTCCACATCTTCGCGGGCGACTTCAGCGACGGCGAACTGAAAAACGTCCAGCGCCTGACCGGAGAAAACCGCAGCAGTCTCAACTCGCTACTACTACAGCCAGTTCGACCATGAAATCAGCCCGGCCTGGTCGCCGGACGGGAAGGAAATTCTTTTCGTCTCGAATCGCGGACACATCTACGGCACCGGCGGTTTCTGGCGGATGAAAGCCGAGCCCGGCGCGGAAGCGCGCGAAATCCACTACGAAGAGACCGCCTGGAAGGCGCGTCCGGACTTCTCGCCTGACGGCAAACGCATCGTCTACGCGTCCTACCTGGGACAGCAGTGGCATCAACTCTGGGTGCTGCCTGCCGAAGGCGGCGACGCGTTCCCGCTTTCGTATGGCGATTTTGACAATGTCGGGGCCCGCTGGTCGCCGGACGGAAAGCGGATCGCATTCATTTCGAACCGCGGCGGCAACACTTCTCTGTGGACAGAGACCGTCCCCGGCGGCGCGCAGACCCAGCTGGTCGCGAAAGAGAAGCATTATCTGAAGCCGCAAGGCCAGCTGAGTATTACGGTGCTCGATCCGGCAGGACGTCCCGCGCCGGCGCGGATCTTCGTGGTAGGTGAAGATGGACGCGCCTATGCGCCCGACGACGCGTGGATGAATGCCGACGACAATTTCGTTCGCTCCGAGCGTCCGTTCGAGGCCCACTACTTTCACACGTCAGGCAATGCTGAAATGACGCTGCCCGCGGGAAGCGCGGAAGTCGAAGTCATGAAGGGCTTCGAATACCGTTTTGAACGTCAGAGGGTGACGATCACAGCCGGCCACAAATCCAGTCTGACGATTCATCTGCAATCGCTGAACCTTCCTAAAGAGGCAGGCTCGCAGTGGGTCAGCGGCGATGTTCACGTGCACATGAATTACGGAGGCACATATCGCAACACACCGACGCATCTGGTGACGCAGGCCGCTGCCGAGAACCTGCAGATTGTCGAAGACCTGGTGGTCAACAAAGAGCAGCGCATTCCGGACATCGCGTACTTCAGCCCGAAGCCTGACCCGGCTTCGACCGCAAGCAATCTCCTGCTGCATGGCCAGGAATTTCACACCAGCTACTGGGGACATCTGGGCCTGCTGAATCTCACCCGGAATTTTCTTTTGCCGGGATATGCCGCCTATCCCAATACCGCGGCAGCCAGCCTGTTTCCCGCCAATGCCGATGTGGCTGATATGGCGCATGAACAGCACGCGCTGGTGGGATACGTTCATCCTTACGATGCCGTGCCCGATCCGGTGAAGGATGCGTCGGTAACGCATGAACTCCCGGTGGATCTGGCATTGGGGAAAGTGGATTACATCGAAGTGATGGGATTCGCGGAGCATAAATCCACCGCCAGCGTCTGGTACCGGCTGCTGAACTGCGGATTCCGCCTGCCGACCGCGGCCGGCACCGATGCCATGGCCAACTTCGCGTCCCTGCGCGGGCCGGTGGGATTGAATCGCGTCTACGCCAAAGTTCCAGCAGGTCCGCTCAAAATCGGTGTCTGGCTGGATTCGATCAAACACGGCCGCACCTTTGCCAGCAACGGACCGTTGCTGGGCTTCTCGCTGGGCGACAAACAGCTTGGTGATGAACTTTCATTGCCAGCCGGCGAGAGCAAAGTAAAGTTCACGGCGTGGCTGCGGTCGTTCGTGCCGGTCGATCATCTCCAGGTAATTTGCAATGGCGAGGTGGTGCGCGACCTGAAGCTGAACCGCGACCGCGAGAGTGCCGACGTCGAGGACACGATTCCGCTCGCACGCAGCGGATGGTGCCTGCTGCGGGCCTGGAGCGAAAAGGCGGAGCATCCGATTTTGGATATGTATCCCTACGCGACCACCAGTCCCATTTATGTGACGGTTGCCGGTTCGCATCCGAAAGCCGCCGAAGATGCCGCTTACTTCATCGCCTGGATTGATCGCATGATCGATGCCGCGAAAGCGAACCAGGATTGGAATACGGAGGCGGAGAAGAGCGCGGTATTGGGGACGCTCTCGGCTGCGCGGAAAGTTTACGTCGAGATGGAAAAGTGAGTGCCGGAACATCCCCGCCCTGTCTCTCCCAAAAACGGAGAGACGAGAACGGGGCACCCTAACTGGCGCCTTCCAGCTCCAACAGGGCTTGCTTGCGCTCGACGCCCCAGCGATAGCCGCCCATCTCGCCGCCCTTTCTAACCACGCGGTGACAGGGAATGGCCACGGCGACCGGGTTGGTGGCGCAGGCACGGGCCACGGCCCGGGTGGCGCTGGGCTTGCCGATGGCTTTTGCGACCTGGCCGTAGGAGCGGGTTGCGCCGAAGGGAATAGACTGCAATTCTGTCCACACGCGCCGCTGGAACGCGGTCGCCTGAATGTCGAGCGGCAGCGAGGCGCGCAGCTTCTGTCCATGCATCTGGCGAAGCAGGTTGTCTTTCCAACTTTGCAAGCCGGCGTCATCGCGCCGCCGGACGGCGAAAGGAAACTCATGCCGCAAGCCATGCTCGAGTTCATCGTCGGAATCCGCAAACTGGATGCTGCAGATGCCTTTTTCGGTGGCGGCGATCAGCATGCGTCCGAGGGGAGAATCGGTGCAGGTATAGCGGATCGGGGCCGCGATCGCGCCGCGACGATATTTGTCCGGAGTCATCCCCAGTTGCGAGGCGGTGCGCTCATATAAGCGACTGCTGGAACTGTAGCCCGCGTCATACATGGCGCGGGTGACGGAATGGCCGGCCTGCAGATTGCGTTTGAGCTGATTCATGCGGCAAGAGTCGGCGTAGGCGCGCGGCGAAATGCCAAGCGCAGCCTTGAACGAGCGTTGCAGATGGAACGGGCTCTGGTGGAATTCCGCTCCCAGGCGGCTCAGCGTGACCGGTTCATCCAGGTGCCGTTCAATGTAACGGCAGACAGCTTTGACCATCTGTGCCTGGCGGTTGCCGCCAACGGCCTTAGGACGGCAGCGCAAACAGGCCCGGAAGCCGGCTTTCTCGGCTTCATCGGGACGGCGGAAGAAAGTAACATTTTCCCGGCGCGGACGCCGCGAGGGGCATGACGGGCGGCAATAGATTCCGGTGGAAGAGACCGCAAAGACGAAACTGCCGTCCTGGTTGGGGTCGCGGGCCAGCACCGCCTGCCACGGATCTGCGGTGCGGCGATTGTCAGGATTGCGCGCCATGTCGCTCACTTGGTCTCTAGCTTCGGTCAGATTGAGTATCGCATTGGCTGTCATAATGACCCAAGCCTAGGCCGCGGCGGCGGCGTGGACTATCCGAATCTTGCGGTCAAACTGATTTTCCCAGGATGCCTGTGCGCGCTCTGACCCATATACTGATTCTCGCGGCCGCTCCGCTGCTTTCCCCGATAGCCATGAGCCAGACACCTTCAATCGCGAAGTGCGCCGCGGTTCCATCCGAGATCGTCGCCTCCCGCCTGGCAGGTGAGATCAGGCTCGAGGCTGGGCATCCCGCCATCGAGTGGCAGCGGGCGCAGCCCGTCGCCTTCTGCGCCGACTGGCAGGGAAAGAATCCAGACGAACAAAGAGAGACCATCGTCCGGGTCTTGTGGTCACCGCAAACCTTGTACTTGAGATTTGAATGCCGCTACCGCGAACTCTATCTTTTCGAAGATTCCGAAAGCAATGGGCGCCGCGACCACCTGTGGGACCGCGATGTGGCGGAAGCTTTTCTGCAGCCCGATCCCGCGCGCCAACGCTACTACCGGGAGTTCGAAGTAAGCCCCAACGGAATGTGGATCGATCTGGATATTTTTCCCGGCGGACTGGCGGATCTTAAGAGCGGAATGACGCGATCCGTGTTTCTCGATGAGAAGGCACACCGCTGGGCGGCCGAGCTGGCCATTCCCCTGAAGGCGCTGACTCCGAATTTTGATCCTCAGGCGGTTTGGCGAGTCAATTTCTATCGGGTTGAAGGCAAGGAAGAACCGCGTGCTTATCTGGCCTGGCGGCCCACGGGCACGCCCGAGCCAAATTTCCACGTGCCGGCGGCTTTCGGCACACTGCGCTTTGAAGTTGCAGAGAAAAGTAAATGATCACGGGCACCTGTGTGTCAGCAACGGTTTACAGTTTCTAGGCATGACGGAGGGTACTTCCATGAAGCGACGTTTGAGTTTGGTAGTCATGATTTTTTCCTGCCTGATGTTTGCGGCGGGGCCGAAGCCCGGGCTGTTGAGCGCGGATGATATCAGGAAGGTAGTCCCCGCAACCTATTTCTTCCGCGGGCAATCTGCCCCGGTCCAGCTGAGGAATTCGGCGGGATTCAGCGGAGCGGATGGCAAGCTGGTCTTGGCCGGGCTGGTCGATGCCTCGGGCTACGCCTCCGATGTGCAGGCCAAGTACCAGGGATTCCTGATCACGGAAGTTAAACTCAGCATCCAGGGAACGGAACTTCAGCCAGGCGCTTACGGTTTCGGCTTTTCCCGGGACGGAAAATTTACGGTGATGGACGTGGGGGCCAATGATCTGTTCAGCGTCGCTGGCAAAATCGACGACAAGCTGGCGCGTCCAGTGCCCTTGAAGATTGTCCCTGACGGAGATACATACCGATTGTATGGCGGCAGAAAATGGGTCAGCCTGAAGGCTGAATAACGGGCGCTTTAGTGGGCCCGGGGTTGGTGCGGGCCCAGCACGGCGGAGATCCCGGCCCGCTTGTGCAATTCACCAAGAACTGCGCGGGCGGCGTTTTGATAAGTCTTGCTGGGATCGGAAGGGTCGGCCCAGACCGCCTCGTAGACCACTCGAGTGGCTTCAATCAGATCCATGTGCAAGGCCGCCTCCAGCAGGTCCACCCGCTCCTGCAGGCGCGCATAACAGCCCTGGCATACGGTGGCCGTTTCGAATCCGCCCTGATGATTGCCTGCCACGCTGCAGCCCAGACTTCGTTCCGAGTCAATCTCGGACGGGTCGAGGGCCAGCGGGGAAGCGTAGGCCTGAGACTTGAACTCGCGCAAGAAACGCTCGCGTTCTTCCTCGAGCGCGGCATCGTCGGGCGCGGGCAGCGCGGTTTCCGGAACCCCAGGGAGCGAGTTGCCCGGAACATCCACGACCGGCGAGACCCTTTCTTCGCTCTTGCACACCGGGCACATCGAGAGATCGGCGGCGTAATAGGTCTTACACTTCACGCAGGGCAGGCCGTATCCGATCCGCCGGGGGCCGAGCGCGGACGGGAGACTTTCCATCGACGTTGTGGCGCGGTGATACGCGGTTTCGCTGGGAAGAATGGCCGACGGAATCGAACGTGTTATCGAGCTGGGTTTGGGTGGCTGAGTTCATCACATGGCTCCCGGTGTGAAATGCTTCGCGCTCGAATCCGACCTGGTCCAAGACGGATCCAAAGACATTCTAGGTCTGCCCGCCGGGTTCACCGACGCACGACAGTTCATGTGGTCTATTGCCCTATAGTGCATAACAGATGTGCAGCCCGCCTCGGACGAAGCAGCCTGGACTATGTTTTGAGCGGCTTCGGTTCCGTTCTGGCACTTTGATCCCGGCTGGTTAGCGCACGCTCGAGGCCTGCATCAGCTTCAGCAGCTCGCGCTTGCGGGTGCGATAGAGGTCCTGCTCGGGTTCGAGCCGGGCGGCTGTGTCCAGTTCGGCAAGAGCGGCATCATATTTCCCCATGCTCATCAGGCAAGCCGCCAGGTAGTAGTGGTTGTTGGCCGTGGGCTGCAAGCGCACCGCCTGGCGAAACTCGGTTTCAGCCGCCGGAAAGTCCTCGCCGTTGAAAAGTGCCGTGCCCAGATAGTGATGGGCCAAGGGCGAATCCGGATCCAACTGGACCGCCAGCCGCAATTCGTGCACCGCCTCCGGCTGCCGGTGCACCAGAAGCAGCGTCTGTCCCAGATAGCGGTGCTCGTCCGGACTGTCGGGGTTCTGCAAAATAGCGGCTCGCAGTTCCACGATCGCGGACTCATAGTCGCGCTTGGACAGGAACGCCCTCGCCAGGCAGCTATGCCCGCTCTGCCAGCCCGAATCCATGGCAAAGAGCTGGTGGAACTCAGTGATGGCGGCTTCATAGTTGCCCTGGTCACAGTAGGTGTTGCCCAGGTTGTTGCGCACCACGGACTCATCCGGCGCCAGGCGCCTGGCTTCGAGGTATTCGGCGATGGCCCCATCGAAGCTCTTCATGTCGTGTAACAGCATCCCCAGATTGTTGTGTGCTTCCCAGAGCTGCGGGTTGAGCGCAATCGCTTTGCGGTAAGCGGCCGCGGCGGCATCAACGTCGCCCTGGTCGTGAAGCGTGATCCCCAGGTCGTAATACACGTCGGCGTTATTGGGCTGGCGGACAAGGGACTCGTGGAAGGCGTGGATGGCCGCGGCATATTGCGAGTTGGCGTACAGGCCAAGGCCCAGAAAGCGATAGGCCTCGGCGTTCCGGGGATCGATGCTGAGGGCGGTGCGGGCCTCTGCAATGGCGCCGTCGGCATCGTCGGCGCGATAGAGCAGGTAGGCCACCCGGCTGTGAACGTCGGAAAGTCCGGGTGTCAGCTGTTGTGCGTTCTGATAAGAATCCAGGGCATCGTCCCAGTCTTGCTGTCGCTGGTGAACATAGCCCAGGGCGAAGTGCAGGGCCGCGTTCCCGGGATCGGTTGCAATCAGCTTCTGGAGAATAGATTGGGCTTCCTGGTACTTCCGGCGCCGCATCAGCTGGCCGGCCTGCGCCAGCGCGGCTGGGCAATCGCCGCCATCGGAACGGCCCGGATCCGGATTGCTTCGGCGCTCCGCGACCGCGCGCAAACGCTGCAGAAGGGTGGGCCCGGCTCCCGCGGCCAACAACGCCTGAGATGCCGGCGCATCCAGGGTGAAGGCGATCCCGCGCTGCTGCGCAAGGCGGATCAGCCGCTGGCTGGACATTCCGCCGACGGTCCACGCCATGAACTGGGTGCAATTTACCGGGCTGGGATCATCCGCTTGGGCGGAAGCGACCGCCGTGAGGAGGGTAAGCAGCAGAAAAACAAGGACCTGACGGCGCACTCCGACTCCCTCGTCTGGAAACAAATTTCATCCTGAGGCAGGTTTGAACATAGGGCCGCCAAGTGCACCCGGGTAGATCACGGAGGTAACTGGCCCTGGGCCGGTTTCGACCTGTCCCGCGGGCAAGTTGACGTAGGTTGCGGCTTTCGATACTGTTGGGCTAGCTGCCAGCCGTAGGCGGCGGAGGAGTTTTATGCTCGAAGGCCTGTTTCAACCCATGCATCTGCTGGTGATCTTTTTTATCGCCCTCCTGGTGTTCGGCCCCAAAAAGTTGCCGGAATTGGGCAAAGGGATTGGCGAGGGCATTCGCGCTTTGAAAGACGGAATGAAGGATGGCGCGGAGCACCCGGCCGCTGCCACCAATGCCGAAGTCAAGAGTGCGGCACCGGCGGATGTTTCCAACCGGCCCAGCTGATTTCTCGATTTACAGTTCGCTCCCCGGGGAACGCCGGACGCCTGGGGTAGTATTTCCCCCATCGCGCCATTGCCACATTTTGCTCTTGCCCTTCACGTCTCATATAATCCCCAAGTCTTTCCAAGCGCGAGACAACCAGGCGCGGGACAATATTAAGAATGAGCGACTCACGCAGTTGGTGACCCCTACTGTGATCCTCTTCGTCTCCTTCAGCGGTTGACGTTACCCATAGCGATGAACTAATCCTCAATTCCGCAGTCCATTTTTCGGAGGTAACACGTGTCGAAACTACAAGTGCTGGCCCTGATTTGCGTCTTTTCCTGTCCCGCGCTGTTTGCGGACCAGATTGTATTGAAGAACGGCGATCGTTTGACCGGGACCATCGAGAAGTCCGACAGTAAGACCCTGGTGATCAAGACTGAATTTGCCGGTGAGGTCACGGTGCAATGGCCGGCGATCCAGGAAATCACTTCCACGCAATCTCTGCACCTGACGTTGAGCGACGGCAAGACAGTCGCGGGCACCGTAACCACCTCGGATGGCAACCTGGCGGTGGCCACACCGAATGCAGGGACCGTGACCGAGCCCCTGAACTCTGTGACCACGCTGTTCGGTGAAGCGGAGCAGGCGGCGTATGAAAAATCGCTGCATCCGGGACTGCTGGAAGGATGGAAAGGCGGGGCCAACGTCGGATTTGGACTGACCCGCGGCAACAGCCAGACCAAGAGCCTGGATGTGGCCTTCACCGCCGACCGCAAGACCCTGCACGATCACCTGGGCCTTTACACCAACAGCGTGTACGCGACCAACGATGCGCCCGGCGCGACCCCCGCGACCACCGCCAACGCAGTGCAGGGCGGAATTCGCTACGACCATAATCTCACCCCTCGGCTTTTCGCCTACGTCGGCGCGGACTTCCAGACCGACGCGCTGCAAACTCTGGACCTGCGCTCCGTTTTCGGCGGCGGCCTGGGTTTGCACGTCATCCAGAACACTCGCACCACGCTGGACCTGCTGGGCGGCATCAACTACACCCGTGAAAAATACTCGCTGCTTCCCAGCCGCAGCTTTGCCGCCGCATCGGCGGGCGAGGAACTCACCCACAAGATCGGGGCAAATACCGTGGTGATCCAAAAGCTGTACTTCTTCCCCGACTTGAATGATCCGGGAGAATATCGGGCGACGTTCAATTTCGGCACCGTGACCAAGATCAGCAAATGGCTGGGATGGCAGAACGCGTTCGGGGACATCTACGTCACCAATCCGCCCGCGGGAGCCAAGCAGAACGACATCCTGTTCACCACCGGCCTGAACTTCTCGTTCACGCACTGAGCGGGTGAGGGCTCAGAACCCGGCATCACCCGGCTGCCCCTGTGGATGGCGGCCGGCGCCTGGGAGTCGTACAATTGGCGGGTGCGCCGGCACGCTGTCGGAGGCGATCATGTCCAGTCGTGTTTCGATTGTCTTCCTCTCGCTATTTCTCCTGTTCGCTCCCCAGCTCCATGCCAAAAACAAAAAGAAGCAGTTGCTTCCCGACTACGTTCTGCAGGCGCAATACGTGCTGGTCGTGATTCCGCCCGATGCGGGCGAAGCTCTGACCAATCCCAGGGAAAATCGCGCCGCCCAGGATGACGTCGAAAGAGCCATCGTGAAATGGGGCAGATTCAGACTGGCGACCAATGCGCAAGACGCGGACTTGATCATTGCGGTTCGGAAGGGAAACAAGAGCGGACCGATCATCAGCCATTCGCCGGTGGACAATCGGCCGGTCATCTTTGAGCCCGGCATCGCAGATGCCAGCGTTGGTCCAGAACCCACGCGTCGTCCGGACCTGACCCAGCCCGTGCCTGGCGGATATGGCAACAGGGGCCCGCAACTGGGCAATCAGATCGGTTCGTCGGAAGATACCCTTGAGGTGTATATGGGCCGGGGCGAGTATCCTCTGGATGCGCCAGCGCTCTGGCGCTACACCGCGAAAGATTCGCTGAACGGGCCGCAAGTCGATGCGGTCGGGCAATTCCGCAAGGCCATTGAGGAAACGGAAAAGCAGCGCCGCAAGCCTTGAGTCGTTATCAGCCCACCAGCCCGGTTCAACTGCTCTACTTTCATTGACTTGTCCTGCTTCGCCCCGTAAGATTCGCGCCAGTGATCGGCCAGACCATCTCGCATTACCGCGTCATCGAGAAGCTCGGCGGCGGCGGGATGGGT
Organism: Terriglobia bacterium; assembly: GCA_963734455.1. Classification (GTDB taxonomy): domain Bacteria; phylum Acidobacteriota; class Terriglobia; order Terriglobales; family Acidobacteriaceae; genus JAIQFF01. The sequence continues at coordinate 97,574 of CAVTHC010000003.1, read as the reverse complement.
GTGGTCTACAAAGCTGAAGACACCGAACTCGGCCGCTTTGTTGCTCTGAAGTTTTTGCCCGACGATGTGGCCAAAGACCCGCAAGCCCTGGAGCGCTTCCGCCGTGAGGCGCGGGCGGCGTCGGCGCTGAACCATCCCAACATCTGCACCATCTACGAAATCGCGAAAGATGGAGGCCAGTCCTTCATCGTGATGGAGTACCTGGAGGGAATGACGCTGAATCACCGGATCGCGGGCAGGCCGGTTGAGACCAGCGACTTTACTGTCGCTCGGCATCGACATTGCCGATGCGCTTGACGCAGCCCATGCCAAGGGCATCGTCCACCGCGACATCAAGCCCGGAAACATCTTCGTCACCCAGCGCGGACACGCCAAGATTCTGGACTTTGGGCTGGCCAAGGTGACACCGGCGAGCAGCGGAGCAGCCGGGAACGCCATGAGCGCGCCACCGCCACAGCGAGCCAGCGAAGAGAACCTGACCAGTCCAGGAGCAGCCTTGGGGACGGTTGCTTACATGTCGCCGGAACAGGTACGAGCGAAGGACCTGGACGCCCGCACCGATCTGTTTTCCTTCGGCGCCGTGCTCTACGAGATGGCAACCGGCGCGATGCCCTTTCGCGGCGAAAGTTCAGGTGTGATATTCAACGCCATCCTGGAACGGGACCCCGTTCCCCCGGTGCGGGTGAATCCTGACCTGCCGCCGAAGCTGGAAGACATCATCAACAAGGCCCTCGAGAAGGACCGCAATCTTCGCTACCAGGTGGCGGCGGAAATGCGCGCCGATTTGCAGCGCCTGAAGCGGGACACAGAATCGGGGCGTTCAGCCGCAAGGGTAGGTGTTGGGAGCAGCCCCGAGGACTCCGAAGTCGCAACCCTTAAAACCACCTCGGAGTCCCGGCGAACCTCAGGAGCGGCGCTCGAACCGCCCTCCAAAAAGTGGTGGCTCGGGGCCGTGCTTGCAACCACCACCTTGTTTGCGATTGCGGTTCTTGCTTTCCGGTTGACCACTCCCCTGCCGCCGCTCAAGATTTCAGGCTACACCCAGCTTACGAACGACGGTCGAGCCAAACTCTGGCCCGGCGTCTCCGGCCAGATGGTCACAGACGGTGCACGGCTGTACTACGTGGAATCGCCGGGTGTTTCGCCCAAACTTACCCAAGTCTCCACTGCGGGTGGAGAAACATCGGCAATTCCTACACCTTTCGAAGTGAGTCGAATTGGAGATATTTCCCCGGACCGTGCCGCACTTTTAATTTCGATATTCACTGCAGACGACGAGACGACGCTCTGGGTGTTGCCTCTTCCCGCAGGGACACCCCACCGATTGGGGGATTTGGTCGGCCACGACGAAACCTGGTTTCCCGATGGCCACCGGATACTCTTTGCCAATGGGAACGATCTATACGTCGCCAGGGCTGACGGGACGGAATCCAAGAAGTTTGCGTCCTTCCCAAGCTTCGCATTTTGGCCGCGCTGGTCGCCAGATGGTTCACGTTTGCGCATCTCAGTGTTTGACCCAAAAGCTGGATATTCTTCTTTGTGGGAAATGCAGGCCGACGGAAGTCAACCTCATCGTTTACTTCCCGACTGGAACAATCCTTCCCCGGAGTGCTGCGGGAGCTGGACGCCGGATGGGAAGTACTTCGTCTTTGAGTCCGATCATGGAGGTAAAACACAGCTCTGGGCGCTTCCCGAAAAGGGCGGTATGTTCCGCAAAGCAAGTTCGGAACCAACCGAGCTGACCACCGGACCGCTGAGCTATTCCCGCCCTGGCCCCAGCCTGGATGGAAAGAGAATTTTTGCCATCGGTTCACAGCCCCGTGGAGAACTCGCACGCTTTAACCAGAAAACCCAACAGTTCGAGCCCTATCTTTCGGGTATCTCAGCGGATAACGTGGACTTCTCCAGGGATGGGCAATGGGTGGCCTACGTCACTTATCCCGAAGGCAATCTGTGGCGGAGCAAGGCAGATGGCAGCGAGCGCCTCCGACTCACATTTCCTCCCATGCAAGTCTTATTGCCTCGCTGGTCTCCTGACGCAAACCAGATCGTGTTCACGGCAGCACTTCACGGCGGCAGACGATGGAAGAGCTATCTGATTTCGGCCGACGGGGGCGGATCCCAGCCAGTGCTCCCTGGAGAACAGCCAACAGAAGAAACGGACCCCAATTGGTCTCCTGACGGCAATTCGCTGGTTTACTGGGCGGGTGGAACCATCAATATCGTCGACTTGCGAACTCACAACGTGTCGGTCGTGCCGGGATCAAAAGGCCTTTGGTCCCCTCACTGGTCGCCCGACGGCCGTTATATCGCGGCGAACTCGCCCGATGAGCGGTCGGTGACGCTCTTTGATTTCAAGAGCCAGAAGTGGACGGAACTGGCAAGATCTACCACTGCTTTCCCGAATTGGTCACGAGACGGCAGTTACCTTCATTTTCACTCCTTCGGAAATGACCCATCCCTTTACCGCGTGCGCATCAGCGACCACAAGGTGGAGAAAATCATCAGCCTGAAAGGGATTCGTCTAACAATTGGCCCTGTGGGAACATGGTGCGGCCTGGCCCCGGATGATTCCCCGATGGTGTTGCGCGACGTCGGCAGCCAGGAGATTTACGCACTAGATTTGCAGCTCCCGTGAAGTGCCACAAAACAAGTATCCGAATTACAAGCAACCATGAATAAGGTTCTGTTGTCGATTTTGCTAAGTTGGTTGGTGCTGCCGACGAGTGTGTCATATTCGCGCGCACAGCAATCGTACGATCAGCCCTGGCGGCCGCAATACCACTTCACACCTCCCCGGAATTTCATGAATGACGCGAACGGAACTGTCTTCTACAAAGGCGAGTATCACCTCTTCTACCAGTACAACCCGGAAGGCAACGTGTGGGGACACATGAGCTGGGGCCATGCAGTAAGCACGGACACGGTGCACTGGCAGAATCTTCCCGTTGCCCTGCATGAGGAGCCCGGACAGTACATGGTGTATTCCGGGAGCGCAGTCGTCGACTGGAATAACACCAGCGGCCTGTGCAAGAATCCCGATCCGCAAGATCACTCATGCCTGATCGCGATGTATACCGCGGCCTACAAAGACCGGCAGAAACAGCACATTGCTTTCAGCAACGATCGCGGCCGGACCTGGACAAACTACTCCGGCAATCCCGTTGCCGACCTCGACGCTCCCGACTTCCGCGATCCCAATGTCTTCTGGTACGCGCCGCAGCACAAGTGGGTCATGGTCGCGGTGCTGGCTGATGAAAGAACGCTGGTTATCTTCGACTCGCCCGACCTCAAACATTGGACCAAACGCTCGACCTTCGGCCCGGCAGGAGACGTCGCAGGACAATGGGAGTGTCCCGACCTGATCGAACTGCCCATCGACGGAACCAGCCAGAAGAAGTGGGTGCTGATCATCAATCGCAATCCGGGAGCGCCCGCCGGCGGCACCGGTGTTCGCTACGTGATCGGCAAGTTCGACGGCGCGACCTTGACCAGCGAAGTTCCCGACACCCCGGCGCTCTGGGCCGATTGGGGCAAAGACTTCTACGCCACCAACACCTGGAATGATGCGCCCTCAGCCGGCGGGCGGCTATGGATCGGCTGGTTCAGCAACTGGCAGTATGCCAATGTGGAACCGACCGTGCTGTGGCGAGGAGCGCAATCCATTCCGCGCACCATGACACTGCGCCGCTATGCCGACGGGCTGCGGCTGGTGCAGCGGCCCGTCCCTGCACTGGAAAGCCTGCGGCGTGAAAAGTTCCGGATCGCGAATGCCAGCATTGCCGAAGCCAACCAGAAGATTCGCGAGACCGGAACGACGGGAGAAGTTTACGAGCTCGAAGCCGAGATTCGCCCCGGGCCATCCGACAATATCGGTTTCCGCCTGCGCAAGGGCAAAGCTGCTGAGACTCTGGTGGGTTTCGATGCTGTCCGCAGCGAAGTCTATGTTGATCGGACGCACTCGGGCGAGATTTCATTCAGCAAAGATTTTCCGGGCCGTTATTCGGCCACGATCGAGCGGAACACTAGCATCAAGCTACGAGTTTTCGTGGACCGTTCGAGCGTGGAAGTATTTGCCAACGACGGCGAACGCGTGCTGTCCGACCGCATATATCCTCCGCCGGGCAGCGACGGCATCGAGCTTTACTCCCAAGGCGCGGCCGGAAGAATCGTCTCCCTGACGATCTGGGAATTGAATTCCGCCTGGAAGTAACAAGGGTTTACGAAACTTTACTGTTGTTGACCGAGTTTTTACCCGATGGGTAGTGGCAGCAGTGTTGAATGTATTAATGCTTCCCTCAATTGAACGGCACAGACGCGCATGATGGGCTGCGGCCAATCCGTCCCGGCTCTCTCCACGTCTACGGCTTTCAAGGCTGGGCGGGTGGCGCTGCAGCTCATCGCAGTCCTGTTACTGGTTACGATAACTTCAATGGCGCAGGACGCGCCTTCCACGCCAACTGTGGCTATCAGCGGGGTCGTGAAGTCGGGCAATACTCCGATTCCAGGAGCTACCGTCACCGCGACCAACTCTTCCACACAAGAGAAGACCACCACTTCTACTGACATCAACGGCGCGTATGCGCTGCAGGTCGCGGCGGGGAAATACGAATTGCGCATCGACATGGCTGCGTTCGCGACGAGCCCGCGCGAAATCGTCGTGGGCGAGGCCGGCACCCATGCCGACATGGAATTGACCTTGCTCTCGCGGACGCAACAGGCAACGGCGCGCCCTCCGCAACGACCCGCAAATTCCGGAGCCGGCCGAGGCTTTCAAAGCCTGGCCGTGATGCAAGGGCTGGCGAGCGCCAATGCCGATGCCGGCAGCGGAGCCGACCAGATCGTGCCCTCCGGAATGCCGATACCGGGCATTGCACCCGACGCTCCTACCGAGTCGGTCTCATTTTCCGGCAGCACCTCGGGCGTAGGCATGTTCGGCATGAGCACGGACGAACTGGACCAGCGGATGCGCGAAGGCCGTGAACAAGCCGGCGGCTTAGGAGGTGGACCAGGCGGAGGCGGCCCCGGCGGAGGCCCCCCAGGCGGAGGCGGCTTCGGCGGTGGCGGAGGACGGGGCGGCCCCATGGTCCTAGGCGGCGGCCGGGGCAGATATGACATCAACCGTCCCCACGGTTCGGTCTACTATTCGGTCGGCGACTCGGCTCTCGATGCCTCGCCCTACGCTCTCACCGACAGTCCAGAGGGAAAAGCCAGCTACATCCGGCAGCGCTTCGGCTTCTCCCTGGGCGGGCCGCTCAACATTCCGAAGATCTACAACGGCGGCAGCAAGACTTTTTTCTTTTTCAACTACAACGGCTCGCGCGGCAGTTCGCCCTATGATGCTTTTTCCTTTGTGCCCACGCCCGACGAGCGCGGCGGCAACTTTTCTGGACTGACCGGAGTTCAGCTGGTCAATCCCAATAACGAGCAACCGATCCCAGGCAATATCCTGCAAAACGCCGGATTGTCCATCGACCCAATCGCGCAAGGGCTCCTGAAATTCATCCCGCTGCCCAACGTTACCGGAGCAGCGCCCGACGCCCCGAATTTTCATTTTGTTACATCGACCCTCAACGACAGCGACGACCTGAATATCCGCTTGAACCAGGCCCTGGGCGGGGCCAGCAACAGCCGCGGCCGCGGGCAACGCGGACCGCGCGGACCGCGCAATAATTTGAGCGTCGGTTTCCATTACCACTCGGCCAGCGCCAACCTGACCAATCCGTTTCCCAGCGTGGGGGGCAATACCCATACCCGCAGCTTCGACGTGCCCATCGGATACGTGCGCACCTTCGGCAAAGTGGTCAACAACGCGCGCCTCGATTTCAATCGCTCCCGCACCAGCACGCAAAATCTTTACGCCTTTAACCAGGACATCACCGGAGGCCTCGGCATCACCGGCGTTTCAACCAATCCGTTTGACTGGGGCCTGCCCAACCTGGCGTTCACGCATTTCGGCAGCCTCAATGACATCAATCCGCAGTTGCTGCGGAACCAGACCTGGACGTTTTCCGACAACCTGATCTACCGGCGCGGCAAGCACACCTGGCGCTGGGGCGGTGATTTCCGCCGCATACAGGTCAACCCCGAAACCGACAGCAATGCCCGCGGGACGTTCACCTTTACCGGTTTGAACAGCGGCTACGACTTTTCCGACTTTCTGCTGGGGCTGCCCCAGCTGACCTCGGTGCAGTTTGGCAACAACAACTACCATTTTCGCGGCAATTCATGGGACCTGTTCGCGCAGGATGAATGGCGCCTGCGCGGCAACCTGACCTTGAACCTGGGCGTGCGCTATGAATACTTCTCGCCATTTTCGGAAGAGAACGACCGCATCGTGAACCTGGATCTGCCGCAGGGTTTCACTTCGCCGCCGGTCCCGGTGCAGGTCGGCCAGACCGGGCCATACAACGGCCAGTTCCCGATGACGCTGGTGCGTCCCGATCGCAATAATTTCGCGCCCCGCCTGGGGCTGGCCTGGAAGCCATTGCGCAACACCGTGGTCCGCGCCGGATACGGCATCAACTACAACACCAGCGCCTATCAGAGCATCGTGCAGAACATGGCGTTTCAGCCGCCGTTCTCGAACACGGCAACCAACGCGCAATCGCCGGCCACGGTGCTCACGCTGCAAAATGGATTCCCCCCGGTCCCGCCCGGATCCATCACCAACAATTTCGGCGTGGATCCAAATTATCGGCTGGGTTACGTGCAGATCTGGAATCTGGACGTGCAACAGCAGATTCGTCCTACGCTGATCATGAACCTCGATTACACCGGCACCAAAGGCACGCGGCTCGATATTCTGGAAGCGCCCAACCGCACCGAGACCGGAGTGCGCTTTCCGGGCGTGCAGCCGTTTTACTGGGAGGACTCGGTGGGAGACTCGACGGCGAACGCGCTTTCGGTGCGCGTCCGCAAGCGATTGCAGGCGGGCTTCTCGATTGGCGGCCGCTACACCTTCTCGAAAGCTCTCGACAACGCCTCCACCATCGGAAGCGGCGAGCAGCTGGTGGCGCAGGGCGCGGGGCGCTCCGCGGTTTCCGGTGTCACCAATGTCGCCCAGAATGCGTTCGATCTTTCGGCCGAGCGCGGCTTGTCCAGCTTCGATCAGCGCCACAGTTTCACGGCTGACTATTTGTGGGAGCTTCCCTTCGGCCATGAGCGGCGCTGGCTCTCCGGCAAGACTCCGCTGCGGGCCATCCTGGGAGACTGGAACTGGAGCGGCGACTGGACCATCGCTTCGGGATTGCCCTTCACTCCCAGAATTCTCGGCAATGTATTGAATGTGAGCCAGGGCGTTAACGGCACGCAACGGGCGGATGTGGTGCCGGGGCAATCTATCACAGTGCCGAACCCGTCCATCGCGGAGTGGTTTAACACGGCCGCGTTCGTCGCCCCGTCCGGGGCCTTCGGCGATGCGCGCCGCAACAGCATCGAAGGGCCGGGCAGCCGGTTGTTCGATATGTCGTTCACCAAGATTTTCCCCCTGAGCGAAACCCGCTTCCTGGAGTTTCGGGCGCAGTTCTCGAATGTCTTTAATACTCCCCAATACAACGGGATTGATACCGTGGTGAATTCACCGACCTTTGGCCGGGTGATTTCAGTGGGACCGATGCGGTCCCTGCTTCTGACCGCGAGGTTGAGATTCTGATGCGGGCTAACTTCCATTGCGGGCGAAGGGTCGGTCGCGGGACGGGCGAGGACGCCCGTCGCTCCATGGTCGCGTGCGCGCTGGTGGTCGTGATGCTTTGTGCCGGTGTGGTTTCGCAGCAATCGCCTCAGGAGTACACGTTTCGCTCCCGGACCGAACTGGTGCTGGTGAACGTAACGGTACGGGACAAGAACGGCAATCCGGTGCGCGACCTCAAGCGTGAGGACTTTACCGTTCTCGAAGACAACAAGCCGCAGCAGGTGACTTCTTTCGATCTGGAAAATACCGATGCCGTGCTCTCCACCGCCGCCACCGAAGCGCCATTGCTTCGCCCCGCCCAACCCGCCAGCACCGACGCTGCATCGGCCCTCGCCACCCGACCCTTGAAAGATCGGCGGCTCATCATCTTGTTCTTCGATCTCAGCTCCATGCAACCGGACGAAATCGACCAGGCGACCGCGGCCGCGCAGAACTATGTCGACAAGCAGATGGTGCCTGCCGACCTCGTGTCCGTGGTCTCACTGGGGAGCACCCTGAGCGTGAACCAGGACTTCACTTCCGATCGCGCTCTGCTGAAGAAGGCGCTGCAGGCTTTCAGTCTCGGCGAAGGCGCCGGATTCGAAGAAGGCAGCACCGGCACCACCGAGGGCACATCCGAGACCGGCGGGGCTTTCACGGTGGACGACACCGAGTACAACATTTTCAATACCGACCGCCGCCTGCAGGCCCTGCGCTCCATCGCGGACAAACTGGTCACCATCGACGAAAAAAAGTCCCTGATCTATTTTTCCAGCGGCATGGACCGCACCGGCATTGAAAACCAGTCGCAGCTGCGTTCCGCCACCAACGCGGCGGTGCGCGCCAACATGGCGATTTACACTCTCGACATTCGCGGCCTGCAGGCGCTGGTGCCGGGCGGCGAAGCCCAGAATGCCAGCATGCGCGGAACTTCTCCCTACTCGGGAAAGTCGGTGGCCAGCGCCTTCGACTCGAACGCCACCACTCAGGAAACGCTGGTCACGCTCGCCGGGGACACCGGGGGGCGCGCCTTCCTCGACTCGAACGATTTCGGCAAGGTGTTCACGGGGGTGCAGCAGGACACTTCACTCTACTATCTGCTGGGCTTCCACAGCACGAATCCGGCGCGGGACGGCCGCTTCCGGCGCATCACGGTGAAGGTCAACCGGCCCGGCGTCAAGATCGACTTCCGCCGCGGCTACTACGCTCCGGCGGATTTCCAGCATTCCACCCGCGACGATCGCGAACGCCAGCTCGACGAGGAACTGGCCTCGGACCTGCCCACCACCGATCTGCCGGTGTATTTGTCCGCGGCCTACTTCCGCATCGCGGACCGCAAGTTTTATGTGCCGGTTTCAGTGGTCGTCCCGGGTTCCGCGATTCCCTTCACCCATAACAACGACCAGGACCGCGCCACCCTGGATCTGCTGGGCATTGTGACTGACCCGGAAAAACAGCCGGTCGGACAGATTCGAGATACGGTAAAGCTGGCGCTGAACGTGGCGCAGCTGGTGCAACGCAAGAACGTGCAGTACAACAGCGGCTTCGTCCTGCCGCCCGGCACCTATCATCTCAAGTTCGTGGTGCGCGAAAACCAAAGTGGACGCCTGGGCTCGTTCGAAACCGATATCACCGTTCCCGACCTGAAAACGGTCCCGGTAAAGATGAGTTCGATTGTGCTGGCCAACCAGTTGCAGCCCGCCGGCAAGCACAAGACGGAAAACCCGCTGGAGCGCGACGGATCCGAGGTAATTCCCAGCGTCACCCACGTGTTCTCCGGCGGGCAGCACCTTTACCTTTATTACGAAGTGTACGATCCGACGCATGCGGCGACCCATGCGAACGCGCCAGGAAACGATCGCAACGCGCCCATTCGCCTTCTGACCAATGTCGCCTTCTTCCGCGGCAAGACGAAAGCGTATGAGACTCCGTTGGTCGAGAGCAGCCAGTTGAACGCGCCCGACCGCAAAGCCGCGGTCTTCCAACTCGACGTACCCCTTACCCAGCTGAAACCCGGTTTCTACACCTGCCAGGTCAACGTGATCGACGATGCCGCTGGACAATTCCGCTTTCCGCGCCTGGCATTGCTGGTCAGGCAGTAGAAGGTCGTTGGTCCTTGGTCGTTGGTCGTTGGCCCCTTGGCTTACAACGGTGAGGCGGGCGCCGGCGCCTTGCGCATGTTGCCAACGACCAAAGGCCAAGGACCAACGACGCCTTTTCTTGCGCTATAATTGCCATCCAGTTGCAATAAGGACACGCCCATGCCTCTTCCCGAAACCGAGATCCCTGGACGTCTGCAGGCCGAACTCATGTCGCGCGGGCTGCGCATGACCCGCCAGCGCCGTACCATCCTCAGCGTGGTGGAAACCGCCAAGCAGCACCTCGATGCCAGCCAGTTGCTGCGGCGCGCCCAACGGATCGATCCTGGGATCGATCGCGTCACCGTGTACCGCACCCTGGGATTGTTGAAGCGCCACGGACTGATTGACGAACTCGACCTGATGCACATGCAGGGCGAGAAGCATTTCTACGAACGCCGCCCGCAGCGCGACCACATCCACATGGCGTGCCTGCGCTGCGGCAAGATCACGGAATTTGAGAGCGATCTTTTCGATCGATTGAAGGGGCAGATCCAGAGGGATTGCCGCTTCCACATCGTGGTCACCCGGCTGGAAGTCGGCGGTTACTGCGCCCAGTGCCGCACCGCCGATCAAGCGAAAGACTAAACATCAATATGAAGCCGGCGGGCCGAACACCGCCGCGATCCAGGACCAGAGTCTTTCTCCTCACGGGACTGGAGTTCGCATTCCAGAGGTTGTGTCAGTGTTGCATGTAGTTGCAACCGGGATGCAACACTGCTGAAGGCGCCTTCCGGCTTCACGCCAGTTGATCACGCCTCGGCGAGATGGGGAATTTCAAACCGAAGCCACTACAGTGTTCCCGGTATTGACGACCATCCATACAGAGATAGAGTAGTTTTGGGGTGTTGTACTCTCCCGGCAACCTGGCGCTGGCAAATCAGCCGTTTACGTCGTAGCGATTCCGGACAAGGAATCAAAAGCCTCTGATTCAGTCTCCAAGGGCGCGAATCCCCAAGTCTCGCCCGACCGCATCCCATAGGGACTGAAACGGGATTGCCCTAGAAATGTAAAGTCTTGTAAAAGCGGAAGATAAGTCGCAACCGGGATATAATTTCTAACGTCAATATGGCAGCGGGTTTGCGCCGCAAGGACGCCCAAGGCAGCATACGGATGGGGAGCGATTGAGTGAGCATACGGACTGAGGAACACTGGCGGACGCCAGGCGCGGGGTGGCCCCGCGAACCACAAACCAGCAAGTCATCTCGCCTACTGCTTTTTGCGACGTTTACCGTGGTTGCCGCGGCCGCCTGCCTGGCGGGTTGCAGCGGCTCCAAGCCCAACACGGCGCGGGCCTCCACCCAAACCGTGGTGCCGGTGTCGGTCGCGACCGCCGAGCGTCGCGACGTGCCTGTCTATCTGAAGGGCCTGGGCACCGTAACCGCTTCCAACACCGTCAGCGTGAAAAGCCGGGTGGACGGGCAGCTGGCCCAGATCAATTTCAAGGAAGGCCAGCACGTAAATCAGGGAGACCTGCTGGCGGTCATCGATCCCCGGCCGTTCCAGGTGGCGCTCGAGCAGGCGCAGGCCAGTTTGTTCCGCGATCAGGCTCAACTCAGAGACGCGAAATTGAATTACGAGCGCTTCAAGAGTCTGCTGGATCAATCGGGAGCGATGTCGCAACAGCAGGTGGATACCCAGAGGGCTGCCGCCGATCAGTTGGAAGGGACCGTCCGTGCCGACCAGGCAGCGATCGACAATGCGAAACTGAATCTCGTCTACTCGCACATCACCGCTCCCATCGGAGGCCGCATCGGGCTGAGGCTGGTCGACGTGGGCAACATGGTGCACGCCGCCGACACCAACCCGCTGCTGGTGATCACGCAGCTGCAGCCCATCGCCGTCGTCTTTACCCTGCCGGAAGACAGTCTGCTCAATGTGTCGCAGCACATGCACCAGAACACCCTTTCCGGTCGAGGCTTACAGCCGGGACGATCTGACCAAATTAGCCACCGGAAAATTGCTCACCATCGACAACCAGATTGACCAGACCACGGGCACGGGGAAGTTGAAAGCGATGTTCGATAATCCGGACGACGCGCTCTGGCCCAACCAGTTCGTCAATGTCCGGCTGCTGCTGGAGATCCATAAGGGCAGCGTCGTCATTCCCTCCGTCGCGGTCCAGAGCGGCCCGGAGGGAAGTTATGTATTTACCGTGAAGCCTGACAAGACGGTCGCAGTCAACCCGGTCACGGTTTCCTTCACCCAGAATAACGTGGCCTCCATCGCCAGCGGGATCGCCCCCGGCGACATCGTAGTGGTGGACGGGCAGGACAAGCTGCAAGCCGGAAGCAAAGTGGATCCGCACCCGATGGCGGGCGGAGCAAACCGGAACGGGCAGACTTCCGCCTCGCAGCCTCTGCCCGCGCAGTCCGCCCCCACGGGAGCGCCATGAACCCGTCGCGACTTTTCATTCTTCGTCCGGTCGCGACAACTTTGTTGATGGTCGGACTGCTGCTGGTGGGCGTGGTCGCTTACACTCAGCTCCCGGTTTCCGCGCTTCCCGAAGTTGACTATCCCACCATTCAGGTGGTGACGTTTTATCCCGGAGCCGACCCCGACGTCATGGCGTCTTCGGTGACAGCGCCGCTGGAGCGCCAGTTTGGCCAGGTCCCCGGACTGAGCCAGATGACGTCCACCAGTTCCCTGGGCAGTTCCATCATTACCCTGCAATTCAATCTCAACGAGAACATCGACGTCGAGGAACAGCAGGTTCAGGCCGCAATTAATGCGGCCACCACTTACCTTCCCCGTGATCTTCCGAATCCGCCGATTTACAGCAAGGTGAACCCCGCCGATTCTCCTATTCTTACGCTGGCCCTGACTTCGGACACCTTGCCGCTTTCGAAAGTCGAAGACCTGGCGGACACGGCGCTGGCCCAGAAAATCTCCCAGCTGCCCGGCGTCGGCCTGGTTTCGATCAGCGGCGGACAGAAGCCGGCGGTGCGGATCCAGGCCAATCCCACGGCGCTGGCTTCCTACGGACTGAGTCTGGAAGACATACGGACCGCGCTCGCCGCCGCCAACGTCAACCAGGCCAAGGGAGTGCTGGACGGGCCGCGACAGTCTTTTACCATCGGCGCCAATGATCAGCTCAGCACCAGCGCGCAATACAACAGCATCGTCGTGGCCTACAAAAACGGCGCGCCGGTGCGCCTTTCCGATATCGCCACCGCGGTGGACAGCGCCGAAAATGTGAAGCAGGCCGCCTGGATGAACACCACGCCGGCGGTGATCGTGAACATTCAGCGCCAGCCCGGCAGCAACATCATCAGCGTCGCCGACCGCGTCAAGGTGCTTTTGAAACAGTTGCAGTCGTCACTCCCGGCGGCGATCAAAGTGCAGGTCCTGACCGATCGCACGGAAACCATTCGCGCCTCGGTGAAAGACGTGCAGTTTGAACTGATGCTCACCGTCGGGCTGGTGGTGATGGTGATCTTCCTGTTTCTGCGGAACCTGTCAGCCACCGTAATTCCCAGCGTTGCCGTCCCGCTTTCGCTGGTGGGCACGTTCGGGGTCATGTACCTGCTCGGCTACAGCCTGAACAACCTGACCCTGATGGCGTTGACCATTTCCACCGGATTCGTGGTCGATGACGCCATCGTGATGATCGAAAACATCGAACGCTTTCTCGAGGAGGGCGAAACACCGCTGGAGGCGGCCCTGAAGGGCGCGGGGCAGATTGGCTTCACCATCGTGTCGCTGACGGTCTCGCTGATCGCGGTGCTGATCCCCTTGCTGTTCATGGGCGACATCGTGGGACGACTGTTCCGCGAATTTGCGGTTACGCTGGCAGTGACCATTCTGGTCTCTGCCGTGGTGTCGCTGACCCTGACCCCGATGATGTGCGCCAAGCTGCTCAAGCGGCATGATCCCCGGCATCAAAGCCGTTTCTACAAGTCCACGGAGAATTTCTACAACCGGGTCATCGAGTTCTACGGGCGCACGCTCAAATTCGTATTGCAACATCAGACCATCACCCTGCTGGTCACCGCCAGCACGCTGGTCCTGACCCTGTTCCTGTACGTTGTGGTACCCAAGGGGTTTTTCCCGGTGCAGGATACGGGAGTGATTCTTGGGGTTTCGGAAGGACCGCAGAACACTTCTTTCACCGCGCTGGCGAAAAACCAGCAGGCGCTGGCGCGGGTCATTCTGAAAGATCCCGACGTACAGAGTCTTTCGTCTTTCATCGGAATCGACGGCACCAACTCCACTCCGAACAGCGGTCGCATTCAGATCAACCTGAAATCGCGCGACCAGCGGAAGACATCGGCTACAGATATTATCCGCCGTCTGCAACCGGAACTGGCCAAGGTGCCCGACATCACCTTATATATGCAGCCGGTGCAGGACCTGACGGTGGAAGACCGGGTCAGCCGCACCCAGTATCAATACTCGATGGAAGACGCCGACTCGCAGGAATTGTCGCTCTGGGCCACTCGACTGGTGGACGAATTGCGCAAGTTGCCTTCCATGCGCGACGTGGCCACGGACCAGCAGAATGGCGGGCTCAAGGCCGAGCTGGTAATCGATCGCGACACCGCGTCGCGTTTGGGCATCCTGCCCCAGGCCATCGACGACGCGCTTTACGACGCATTCGGACAGCGCCAGGTGTCCACCATATTTACGCAGTTGAACCAGTACCACGTGGTGCTGGAAGTGGATCCGCAGTTTTCGCAGAACCCGGATTCACTCAAAAATATTTACGTGCACTCCAACACCGGCAGCCAGGTTCCACTTGCCTCCTTCAGCCATTTCCAGACTTCCAACACGGCGCTGGCGATCAATCACCAGGGGCAGTTCCCGGTCGTCACGCTGTCGTTCAACCTGGCGCCCGGAGTTTCGCTGGGCGAAGCCACGCAGGCCATCCGGCAGGCGGAGCAGGACATTCACCTTCCGCCCAGCATTCACACCAGCTTCCAGGGAACGGCCGCGGCCTTTCAGAATTCACTGTCCTCCGAGCCTTACCTGATTCTGGCCGCGATTGTCACGGTGTACATCGTGCTGGGCGTGCTCTACGAGAGCTACATCCATCCCCTGACCATTCTCTCCACGCTGCCTTCGGCGGGCGTGGGCGCCATCCTCGCCCTGCTTCTGACCGGAAACGATCTGGGGGTTGTGGCCCTGATCGGCATCATTCTTCTGATCGGCATCGTGAAGAAGAACGCCATCATGATGATCGACTTCGCGCTGGAAGCGGAACGGGTGGAGCACAAACCGCCGGAAGAAGCGATCTTCCAGGCCTGCCTGCTGCGTTTCCGTCCCATCATGATGACCACCATGGCGGCGCTGCTGGGCGGATTGCCGCTGGCGCTCGGCAGCGGCACGGGATCGGAATTGCGTCATCCCCTGGGCATCACCATCGTCGGGGGCCTGCTGGTGAGCCAGTTGCTTACGCTCTACACCACGCCGGTCGTATATCTGTGGTTCGACCGGCTGGCGCAGCGTTTCTCGCACTTGAACATTGGCAACCCCATTGAGGAACCGAGCGGAGCCTCCGCGGACTGAGACATGAATATTTCCGCGCCATTTATTAAGCGTCCCATCGGCACCTCGCTGCTCGCGGCAGCGCTGCTCATGGCGGGAGCCCTGGCCTTCAATTACCTGCCGGTAGCACCCCTGCCGCAGGTGGAGTTCCCGGTCATCTCGGTCGGGGCCGGACTGCCGGGCGCCAGTCCAGAGACCATGGCTTCGGCCGTGGCCACGCCGTTGGAACGGCAGTTCGGGCGCATCGCCGGCGTCAACCAGATGACTTCGGTCAGCCAGATGGGATCGACCGGAATCACTTTGCAGTTCGATCTCAATCGCAATATCGATGCCGCGGGAAGAGACGTGCAGGCCGCCATCAACGCGGCGCGCAGCCAGCTTCCCACCAATTTGCCCGGCAATCCCACCTACCGGAAAGTGAACCCGGCGGATGCGCCCATCCTGATTCTGGGTCTCACTTCCGACATCATTACCTTGCCCCAGATCTACGACGCCGCCGACTCCATCCTTTCGCAGAAGCTGGCTCAAATCGAAGGCGTCGGGCAGGTGTTCGTGGGCGGCGGCGCCCAGCCGGCGGTCCGCGCCGAATTGAATCCTACTTTGCTGAACAAGCTGGGCATCGGCCTGGACACGGTCCGCACCGCCCTGGGCAATGCCAACGCCAACAAGCCGAAAGGCGCGATCGACGGTCCGGTGAACTCCTGGACCCTGGACGACAACGATCAGATCTTTACCGCCGACCAGTACCGGCGGCTGATTATTTCCTACAACAATGGGCGCTCCGGTGCGCCTGGGGGACGTGGGCACGGTAGCCGATTCCAAGGCGGACATCCGCAATATCGGGCTGTCCGGGGGCAAGCCTGCGGTTCTCATCATCGTTTTCCGGCAACCCGGCGCGAACATTATTGCGACTGTCGACCGGGTGCGCGCCGCTTTGCCCCAGCTCAAGGCTTCCATCTCGCCGGCGATTGACGTGAGCGTGGTCATGGACCGCACCACCACGGTGCGCGCCTCGGTGCATGACATCGAAGTCACACTGATTATTTCTGTCATTCTGGTCATTCTGGTGGTGTTCGCGTTTCTGCGCACCTTCCGGGCCACCATCATCCCCAGCGTGGCGGTGCCTTTGTCGCTGGTGGGAACTTTCGGGGTGATGTACCTGCTGAACTACAGCCTGGACAACCTTTCCCTGATGGCCCTGGCCATTTCGACCGGCTTCGTGGTGGACGACGCCATCGTGGTGCTGGAAAATATCACCCGCCACATCGAGGCAGGCATGCGTCCGGTGGACGCGGCTTTCCAGGGCGCCCGAGAGATCGGCTTTACCGTGCTCTCCATGAGCACTTCGCTGGTCGCGGTCTTTATTCCAATCCTGCTGATGGGCGGCATCGTGGGCCGCCTGTTCCGGGAGTTTGCCGTCACCCTGAGCGCGGCCATTGCGGTCTCGCTGGTGGTTTCGCTGACGGTAACGCCGATGATGTGCGCGAAGTTTCTGCGTTCTGCCGACAAAGAGAAGCACGGCCACATCTACCGTTTCAGCGAAAAGATTTTCGATACTACTCTCGCGCTCTATAGCCGCAGTCTGAAGCTGGTTCTCCGTCATCAACCTCTGACCCTGTTGATCACCATCGGAACCGCGGCGCTGAGCATTTATCTCTACGTCGTCGTTCCCAAGGGCTTCTTTCCGCAGCAGGACACCGGCCGCGCTGATGGGTTCGGTGCAGGCGGCACAGGATATTTCGTTTGCCGCCATGAAAGAAAAGATGACGCAGTTTGTCGGCATCGTCATGAAAGACCCTGCGGTCGAAACCATCGTGGGTTTTGCCGGCGGCAACACTTCGGCCAACCAGGGACGCATGTTCATTACCCTGAAGCCCCTGGCCGAGCGCAAGCTCAGCGCCGACCAGGTCATCGGCAGGCTGCGCCGCAAACTGTCGGTGGTGCCGGGCGCGACCCTCTTCATGCAGTCCGCCCAGGATCTCACCATCGGCGGCCGCATGAGCCAGGCCCAGTTTCAGTACACCCTGCAGGGCGAAAATTTGGACGACTTGAACCACTGGTCCCCTCTTCTTCTGGAGAAATTGCGCGCGCTGCCCGAGTTGCGCGATGTCAATACCGACCAGCAGGACAAGGGCCTGGAAGCAACTGTAGTCATCGACCGGGACACCGCGGCGCGGCTGGGAGTGGATGCAGCCACCATTGACAACGCGCTGTATGACGCCTTTGGCCAGCGCCAGGTCTCGATCATGTACAAGCCCTTGAATCAATATCACGTGGTCATGGAAGTGGCGCCGGAGTTTTCCAACAGCACCGACGCTCTGCAGAATATCTACGTTCGCGCCAACAACGGAACTCCGGTCCCGCTGGCCGCGTTCGCTCACTTCGGCCCCTCCAACACGCCCCTGGCGGTGAGCCATCAGGGACAGTATCCGTCGGTGACGTTGTCGTTCAATCTTGCGCCCAACGTATCCCTGGGCCAGGCGACGGACGCGATCAATAATGCGCAACGCGCCATCAATTTTCCTCCCACCATCGATGCCAGCTTTCAGGGAACGGCCGCCGCCTTCCAGACTTCCCTGGCCAGCGAGCCCTGGCTGATTCTGGCCGCCCTGGTCACGGTGTACCTGGTTCTGGGCATGCTCTACGAAAGTTACATCCATCCCATCACCATTCTTTCGACGCTGCCTTCCGCCGGTGTGGGCGCCATTCTCGCTTTGCTGTTGACGCACAGCGAACTCAACGTGATGGGACTGATCGGCATTATTCTGCTCATCGGCATCGTGAAAAAGAACGCGATCATGATGATCGACTTCGCCCTGGAGACGGAACGCTCAGGCAAGAGCCCGGCGGAATCGATCTATGAAGCCTGCGTTCGCCGCTTCCGCCCCATCATGATGACCACCATGGCCGCGCTCCTGGGCGGATTGCCCCTGGCCCTGGGCACCGGCACGGGCTCGGAACTGAGGCGGCCGCTGGGCATCACCATTGTCGGCGGACTGATCATGAGCCAGGCCCTGACCCTCTTCACCACCCCCGTCGTCTATCTCTATCTCGATCGCTTCCGCCTGATGCTCGGAAGCAAGGGCCACGTCGACCCGAATCAGCTGGCGCCGCTCTCCCCGCGCCCCAGCGGCGCCGACTGAGGCAGGGATCACCCTCAACATCCTGTCATCCTGAGCGGAGTGGCTGCTTCGCCTCGCGAAGCAGCCGCGGAGTCGAAGGACCCCTAGCGCAACCACATGCTCATCCATCTGAAGGGAGATTTTCACCACGGACCGTCAGGGCCGGCAGCGATCACCGGCCAACCCAGGGTCCCTCGACTGCGCGAACCATTCGCCAGCGAATGGTTCCACTCCGCTCGGGATGACAGAGTTTGCTCAGTGGCGATGTTGGTGGCGATGTTAGTGCCGATGTTAGTGGCGATGTTAGTGGCGATGTCCGTGGCGGTGGGGATGGGAATGTAGCTCGCCCGAGCCATGGGCGTGACGGTGAGCGTGGATGAGATTGGTTCTGAGCAGCAACGCGTGGTCGTCCAGAATTTCCGCCGGCGTTCCGGCGGCGACGATCCGTCCGCGCTGAAACACATGGCAGGTGTCCGCTATGTCTTCGATCAGGTCGAGATCGTGAGTGGCGGTGACGACCGTTTTCCGGCCGCCGCTGCAACTCACCAGAAAGTCGATCATCTGGCTCTCGCTCTTGGGATCGAGCGCCGCGGTCGGCTCGTCCAACAGCAAGACCTCGGGATCGAGAATCAGCACCGAGGCCAGCGCAACCCGCTTTTTTTCCCCGGTCGAGAGCTGATGCGGGGAACGGTCCTTCAAGTCCGCAATCTCCATCTGCTCCAGCATCTGGTTGACGCGCAGCCGAATCTCCTCCTTCGTCCAGTGCAGCTGCAACGGTCCGAAAGCTACTTCGTCAAACACGGTCGGATTGAATAGCTGGACGTCGGGGTTCTGAAACACCAGCGCCACCCGGCGCCGGAAATCGAACTCAACTTCTCCATTCAGACGGCTCTCGGTCAAGGGCTCGCCCTGGAAGGCGACGCTTCCCTTCTCCGCGAAGCAAAGGCCGTCCAGAATACTGAGCAGGGTCGATTTGCCGGAACCGTTCGCTCCCATTAGGGCAACTCTTTCGCCCGGCATGATGGTGAGATTCAGGCCGTCCAGTGCCGTCGCCTGGTGGTAGCGGAAAGTTACACCGCGCACCTCGAAGATGGGAACGGTCACGACTTTCCCTCGTCGCAATTCCATCGAACGTTTCCGGATGACGAAGGCATTTTCACCGTCCAAACCACAAGGCCAGAGCGGCTATCGTCACGAACGCAGTCAGGACGACCCAGTCGAGCCACCGGTACGGAATTCGTCCAGTACGTAAACTTCGCCCTGAAAACCTCGCGAGCGCATGGCCAGATAGACGTCTCCGCTGAGCTGCAGCGTTTTCGACATCAGCACTCCGGCGCAGGCCGTGGCCGCCCGCCGCTGCTCCGGTCCGTCGAGCCGGCCTACCATTCGGCTCTTGCGGGACGTGAACATGTCGTGCGCGTTGCGCAGCAAAAGGAAAATGTAGCGATAGGTCATCCCCAGGATCACCACCAGCACGACCGGCAGCCGGAGCACGCGAAGCGCCTTCAGCAGGCTGCTCCAGGGAGTGCATAGCACCAGCAATACCGAAAAAGTCGCGGCCGTTTCCGCCCGCATGATCAGGTAGATGGCGGCGCGAAGTCCCTGCGTTGTAACGGTCCAACTCGGACAGCGGCAGAACGTAGATAGCCCGGCCCGGGACCAGGAAAAGCGCAGGAAACGAGATGAACCCGGTGAAGGCCAGCACGCCCAGCCACACTCTTTTTGTCAGCGTGGCCAGGGGAACTCGCGACAGCATAGCGACCGCAACCGCAACTGCAAATAGAGCTGCAATCACCCACAAGCGGCGCGCCAGGGCCGCGATTACGATCAAGCGGCAAGATCGCCACAATCTTGATCCGAGGATCGACGCTTTGCAGCAGACCGCGTTTCTCAGCCAGTTCCTGGGCATGGAAGGCGTGCTCCAGAGCATCGACAAAAGACGACAGGCTGCGCTCCACCACCCCGCGCGAGTTTTTCCTCTCGCCTGTCATGGAGAAGTCCTGGGATCCGCCGCGTCCACCGGCCATCCAGGCGATCAGCAGAAAGCAACCCAGAATGAGACCGCTGCCAAACACCGCCGACATCACAGTAACCAAACGCGGGACGGCGCACGAACGGAGGCGCGTACTGCGGAAACGGCGCACTCCACAGAGCGGAAAGCCGGGCCAGGCCCTGCGGCTCCCGCGCTGGAGGCGCAATGTCGCTCGATGCGGCCGTGATCTGTTGCCGCATCTGCGGATCGGAAAAATCTCTTGTTCCCCATTCTCCCCAGGCCGTGCCCGCCGCCAGAATTCCCAGAGGCGTCAGCAGCATGAGCAGAGCCAGGCGAATCCATAGCGGACGAGTTGTCCTCCAGCCGCTGCTCGCGGCCGGCGGCCGGACTCGCCTGGTCAGTCGCGGCGGAGGGTTTCTGCCCCAGCAACGCGGGGTTCGCCCGCTGCAGATACGCCACCACTCCGCCCGACACAAACAGTCTCCGCCAATCCGGCGAAGGTCAGGTGTCCCAGCATCATCGCCGGAATCGCGATGTGGAGCGCATAGGGAGCATACAACGGAGCGCCGCTCGCATCCTTAAACAACAGCGGCTGAATGCCCAACTCGCAGGCCGCGAAAAGCGCGGCGACATTAATGGCGGCATACCCGGCCAAGCCGGCCGCCAGCACCCGGCGCTTAGACGTGACTGCTGTCTTCCCTGATGCGATTCGGTAGACCACCTGGGCGACGATGCGAGCCGACGATCGCCATGTTGAAACAGTTCGCGCCCAACGTAGTGATTCCGCCATCGCCGAAGAAAACCGCCTGGATGAGCAGCGCGATCGACACCGAAAGCATGGACGCCCACGGTCCCAGAACCACGGTCGCCGCCCCCACCCCGACGGCGTGTCCCGTCGTCCCGCCCGGCAGCGGAACGTTAAACATCATGATGACAAAGCAGAAAGCGCTGACCACCGCCAGCAGCGGCACCAGGCGGGTGTTGAGCAGCCGTTTGACACGCGCGAATGCCGCATACCAGAACGGTATGGCCGCGCCATAGAGCAGGGCGCAGGTCGAGGGGCTCAGATATCCGTCGGGGATGTGCATGGGCCAGCGGACCCACCGGCCGCATCCACGGCCGTCGGGTCATTCCAGGCCGTCAGAGTAGCACAATCGTGGGCTTCGTGTTACCGCGAGAATGGGCGCGGACCGGGGGAACCCCGGCAGGAAGAGACAGAGAAACTCCGCGAACCGCGCCGATCGGGTGGTCAATCGGCCTACCAGGACGCTTCGGCTAGCCAGCCCTGCGAGAGAATCCGCTGACTCACGAAGCGCTTGCCTTCGCGCACAGTGCGGATGGCTTTCAGGAGGTCCGAACCAGCATCAATCTTGGTCACGTATCCGTGCCCACCCGCGCGCACTGCGTCTTCCACCACTTGCCGCGAATCGTGCTGGCTGAGGAAGATGATCCGCGAATCCGGGGAGACACTGCGAATGCGCCGGGCGGCCTCTATGCCGCTGATCCCCGGCAGGCTGATATCGAGCAGAACCAGGTCCGGCTGAAGCTCTTCGGCCTTCAATACCGCCTGTTCCCCGTCCGCCGTCTGGCAAATCACATCCAGAATTGGATCGCTGGAAAGCAGCGAACAAATCGCCCGCCTGATCACTTCGTGGTCATCCACAACAAGAATCCGAATTACGGGCATTTCACGCCTTCAGGACGTACGGGTACGATTCGTAAGAAAAGTAATTGTAACCAACCTTTCATATTTGGTTCGATACCGTAAAGTATGTATTCGTTCTACAGGGATTCATGCATCGGGTGGGCTTGTGCGATCGAGCGGAACGCAGCCGGCAGGGCTGACTTCCGGTCATAGCGATTGAACGGACTGAGGATTCCTCGCAATGACGTTCGCACTCAGGATCTACGCGCAATAAGCCTCGCCCCCGCCCGGCGCTGCCGGCGGATTCATTGCCCGCGCCGATGCCAAAAGCGGGAAACCCCCGAAGGCCGAGATTTCGGCACTCGACGGACTTTCACTCGAGATTCTTCCCGGAGAGATTTCGGACTGCTTGGCCCTAACGGCGCGGACAAGTCCACCACGGTCGGAGTGCTGACCACCCGGGGCGCCCCACCTCAGGCCACGCCCGGATTGGCGGTGTCACTACGAAGGCGACAGCGGAACAATCACAGCTTGATGAATCTCAGCAACTCTTCCTGACTAAAAGGTTTTTGCAAGACGGGCCAACCCGTCATCATACCGACTCGCTGCTCCGGGTATTTCTTGCGGATGGCGTGCATCAGTTCCACGCCCTTCATGCCTTCGTGTTCGATGTCGGTCAGCACGAGATCGAACGGGCCTTCCTTCGCGTAGCGCCGAAGTGCCTTGGTGCCGTTCGTTTCGGTTACGACTACATGGCCAGCTTTTTCGAGAACAGCCGTGATGTAACTTTGCACAGACGGCTCGTCTTCCACTAAGAAAATTCTCAATTGGGTCCCTTGTCCGCTCGCAGCACTGGTATGTGACAAGGCGGGTTCTCTTTGGGTTCGGGTGCGGGCCCCTCTTTCCGGTCCGCTTCGCAGGCAGGGCAAAAGTCGTGAGGGAAGTCCGCACAAGTGTGCGCGTAACGTGGTGCATTCCTCGTTTCGCTCATGGCGTCCATCACACTACCCCGAATCCTCACGCGCGTCGAGATTACTTTTCCTGACGTTCAACGGGCAAGTCAAGAGCAGGGATCACCGAGTGTTCGGAGGGCACATACTCCGGCGCACGCCCGCTATTCTATTGGTCGGTCGGGGAGCACGCGTCGAACTGACGCAGGGGATGCTGAGGCCTCGAACTCTACCCACAGTCCAGCATGGCAGCAAAAGCTCGATGCACAGCGGGAAATGGGGAAAGATATGGTAGGCACGACTGGACTCGAACCAGCGACCTCTACCGTGTCAAGGTAGCGCTCTAACCAACTGAGCTACGCGCCTACATCCACCACTTCAATAATCTACCAGAATGGCGAAAACTGATCGCGACACTTTTCGCCGTCCAAATATCGGCGGTGACTGCAAGTTTACCGTGTTCGAAGGGTTCCGTAAAATCGCGGCGCGGTGAAAAATGCGGGCGCCTCGGGGGCTGTATGCTTCCGCGGGCGCTGGTTTTATACCGCCGGACATGCGACCGCGGCTCTATCTGGGCTGTTGGTGGCTCCCGCACGAGCGGAGCGCTCGCGCCTACATTGAAAGATCTTACTGGGCCAGCCCCAGGTAATTGCCGTAGCCGACGATCACGGTTGATCCCACCAGCAGCAGCAGGGCCAGCGCCAAGAGCCGGCCGGCGTGCACGCCCGCGCCTTTCCATTCTTTCAAGCCGATGCCCCACAGGCTGCTGAAGATGATGATGCTGGCCATGTGCAGCGTCCAGCTGGAGAATTTGTACTTGCCCATCTGGGTCTCGCCCATCGAGTAGAAGAAGAACTGAAAATACCAGGTGGTGCCGGCCAGCGCGCAGAGCAGGTAGTTGGCCAGCATCGGAACCCGCGCGCGGTCTTCGCTGCTCGACGCGGGCGCGTCTTGTAGCGCCACCGAGGAATTTGCCTGAGACGCATTGCGGGGTGACGTGATGTGCTCCACTACTTCCCGGCTGGGGGCGTCGACGGCGGTTTCGATGATGGTTTCGTGCTGTTCACTTTCATTCGGTTCGCGCGATATCGGAGTGAAGTACTGATAGCCGGTTTTGTTGCGCACATTCAGCACCACGCACCAGATGAAATTGGTGGTGAAGCCGCCGAGCAACACGACCACCAGCACCGGCAATCCCTGCCACAAATTCGGGGTTCCGTGCTTGATGGTGAGGGCCTTGATGGGATCTCCCGCCGCCAGGCCGTAAGCGAAGCAAGCGCTCATTACTCCGGAGAGAATGGCCACGCCCACGCCTTTCTTCAAATCGAATTCCTTGATCGTGACTTTCTGCTGCTCCGGCGACATGGCCCGCTCTTTGCAGATGCCGGCCAGGCCCGCTGCCGCGATTCCGAGGAGGCAGACAAAAATACCCAGCAGAATGATTCTCCCCGAGGAGGTGCCGACCACCTGGCTCATGAATTCACCGCGGAAAATAGGCGGGATGAGCGTCCCGAAGGCGGCGCACAGGCCCAGCACCACGGCCATCCCCAGCGACAGTCCCAGGTAGCGCATGGTCAATCCAAAAGTAAGGCCGCCCACACCCCAGAGAAGTCCGAAAAAAAACGTCCAGAACAAAACTGTGCCCGAAGTTTCATGCAGGACCGGCAACAGATCTTTGGTCATGAGAACCGCAAAGAACCAGGGTGCGATGATCCAGCTGAAAAAGCCGCCGGCCAGCCAGAAGGTCTCCCATGCCCAGCGTTTTACGCCGCGGTAGGGCACGTAGAAACTGCCGGAAGCCAGACCGCCCAGCCAGTGGTACAACACGCCTATTACGGGATTTGGATTCATATCATCCTCGGGACTTCACTTCCGCCAATGGCGATGGTCAGCACACCTGAATGCATTCGATACCGGTCAACGCGCCAAACTTCTTCACCTTGCCCGCAATATGCCCCACCCCGACCGCGCAGTGATGCGCCGGGCCGTGCACGTTCCATTCATTCATGAAGTTTCTTGCCCCAATGGAGAATCGGTAGCGGCTGTTGGTGTTCCCGATCTCGAGAATCGGGCCGGCAACGGACTCGCCTTCAGCCATCAGCAGCTGCAATTTTCCGTCCACGGTCTGGACCACGGACAAAAGCGTCACCGGACCATGCTTGACCGACATTTCGACCGACAATCCCCGGCCGACTTTACCGTGATAAACCTGGAGCGGGCGGACCTTGGTCTTGCCCTGGGCGATCGCTACATGACCCGGTCCGTCGTGGCCCATGAGCAGGACGTCATCCGCAAAATCGGCGGCGTAGTATTCCGTGAAAGAGCCGCCCGCGCCGAAGCTGTCCATGATTTTCATCGCCTGGGCATTCTTGATTTCATATTCGCCCGCCACCGGAACTCCGCGCGCCGTCAGCAGGCTGGTGCCGAGGATAATCGAGCTGATGGCATCCTCATTTTCCGCATTGCCCGTCCCCTGGTAGTAGTAGGCCAACGAGCCCAGGTTGTGGGCCTCAACCAGCCGATCCAGGGCAACCGAGGTACGCGCCGCACGGTCCAGTTCTTCCTGCGGGCAATCGGGTTGGACATCGAAGCACTTGCGGAATTCCGCAACTCGCTGCTTGATTTCGGCGTCGGACACCTGCCGTCGCAATGCCGCCAACTCGTCTACTTCCAGGACTTCGATGTGCCCGCCAAAATGAGCGCACTGCTGGGTCAAGTCGGAATAGACGTCGAGCATGCCTCCGTAGTAATGGCCCATAACGCCCAGGCGATTGTGCTCCATGGTATGGGCCACCCGCGCGGCTTCGACCCATTCCGTGATTTCGTTCCACGCAACCGGATCATCCTCCAGCGTCCCCGCCACCTGGAAGAATGGGATCCTGCAGCGCTTGAAAACATTCGCGATTTCCGGCACCGGGCAAGCCTGGCAGTAGGCCAGCCATTCGCCCGTCATCTTTGTGCGGTCGCCCAGGCCGTTGAACCAGTCATAGTCAATGGCCGCGGCCGGGGAGAGATTGAGAATGATGACCGGAACCTTGGCCCGCCTGACCACCGGAAGCACGGTCGAGGAGAGCGGCGTAAGTTGTGACGTGGAGAAAGATGAGATCAACGTCGGCCTTGCGGAATTCGTGGCCCGCCGCGAGGGCTTTCTCCGGCGTGTCGATCAACCCCAGATTCACCACTTGAGCGCCCGCGCTTTCGAGCTTCCGTGCGACCTGCTGCGCGTATCCTTTTAGACGACCCTCCAGACCGGGAAACTGCGGCCAATACGCGTCCAGGCCGATCCCGAAGAGCCCAATCTTGGGCTCGGCGTATGCTCTAGTCTGGTCCATTGGCGAATCTGTGCCGGCACAAATCCTACTCGCTCCAAACCGCTGAACTGTAGTATTCTGCGGCGATCGTTGTCAATAGTAAGTTTATTTTCCTATTGAATTTAGCGGAAAATCCCAGCACAATGCTGCGTGCTTCCCGACGGAGGATTCGCGTGAATCGATATCAGCCATCCCTGTTGCTGGCGACGTTTTTCTTTGCGATCGCAGTGTCCGCCGCTTTGGCCCAGGGCTCTCCAGCCACCGATCAAGCCGCGAAAATCGCAGCCCACTGGGACAAAGTCACCGGCATCTCGAAAACCACCGCGACCCTGCAGGTCGTCGTGAACCCCCCGCTGCGTCGCGGATCGCCGATCCACGATAACGCTTTTAAAACCCTGCATGATATTGAAGCCGACTACGTTCGCTACGTTCCATGGCTACCCTATCCGAAGCTGGCCGTGGCGGAGCTCGAGCCCCCGGCGGAGGGTAAGACTTCATGGGACTTTTCCCTGATCGATCCCATGACTATCGATTTTCTCGAGGCCACCAAGGGCCACTCCGTCATTCTGAATTTCAGCACCATCCCGCAATGGATGTTCAAGACCGACAAGCCCGTGACCTATCCGGCAGATCCCGACCAGCCGGTATGGGATTACACCCAAGGCACTGAGCCCCGCGATCCCAGCATGAAAGAGATCGGCGACTATTACGGCCGCCTTTTTTCATGGTACACGCAAGGTGGATTTACCGACGAGGCGGGCAAGCGCCATGAATCCGGCTATCACTACTCCATTCCTTACTGGGAGGTGCTGAACGAAATTGAATTCGAGCACCACATGACGCCCGAAACCTACACCGCGATTTATGATTCCGTGGTCGAGTCCATCCGGCGAGTCTCTCCTCAGACCAAATTCGTCGGCCTGGCGCTGGCCCAGCCCTCGACCCACCCGGAACAGTTCGAATACTTTCTCAATCCCAAGAATCACAAACCGGGTATCCCGCTGGATTTCATCTCCTATCATTTCTATGCGGTGCCAACCGCCGACCAGAATCCCGCCATTCAGCCTTACACCTTTTTCGCGTACGCGGATGGCTTCCTTAGCAATGTCCGCTATATCGAAGCTATCCGGAAAAGTCTCTCTCCGGAAACCAAGACCACAATTGACGAGATCGGAGCCATCTCCGCCGATGACATCACGCAGGATCAGCCCGGCCATGTGACCCAGCCCATCCCAAGTTCCTACTGGAACCTGACCTGCGCCATGTACGCCTACATCTTCGGCGAGCTGACCCGCATGGGAATCGATGTGGCCGGCGAATCGCAACTGGTGGGCTACCCAACCCAGTTTCCCTCGGTTTCCATGGTGGACTGGAATACCGGTAAGCCCAACTCGCGCACCCAGGTGCTGAAGCTCTTGCGCGAGAACTTCGGGCCCGGAGACAAGATTGTCGAGACCGAGCCTCTTGACCGCGCGGTGGGTCCCTATCTTTATTCTTTCGCGGTGGTGAAGCCCGATGGCAAGCGGCGCATTCTGCTGGTCAATAAGCGGGACCGCCCGTTCGATATCACGGTTTCGGGCGCAACCGGCGGCCAGGAAGACTACGTCGACCAGACCACCGGGTTCGATCCTCCAGCTTCGGCTAAACTGACCAGCGAGAAGATCACGTTGGGCGGACTCGCAGTGGCGGTGGTGACGCTCCCCTGACCGCTGTAGCGCCTGCCCCGAGCTTGTCGAGGGGACAGCCGCCGGGACGGCGGCGCTACGAGAACCTGACCTGAGGAGATCCTATGCCGCGAGTAGCCTTTCGCTTACGAATCAAACCTGACGCCATCGCGGGCTATGAGAGAGATCATGCCCGGGTGTGGCCGGAATTGCTGGCCAAGCTGAAAGAGGTTGGGATTTCAGATTATTCGATCTTCCGCCGCGATCAGGATCTTGTCCTGGTCATGCGAGTCACCGACTTCGACGCGGCATGGGATGCCCTGGCCACCGACCCGGTAAACCTGCGCTGGCAGGCGGAGATGGCCAAATACTTCGAGCCCGTGCCCGGCCTTCAACCGGGAGAGCGCTTCGCCATGATGAAAGAAGTATTTTATATGGAGTAGCGGGCGGCTCAGCCAATGGTGACATCGCGACGGTTTTTTCTCACGGGGCTGTATGGGCGCGACCGCCACGGCTTGTTTTGGCCAGGGCGTGACCCCGCACAAATCGGCTGCGCTGCCCCGGGGCAAACCCTCCGGCCTTCCCTTTCCTGCAAGCTTCAGCGATGTAGCCGCGCCGGCGGGACTGCGAACGGTAACGGTGTACGGCGAAATTGATCGCAAAGAATATATCGTCGAAACTCTCGGTTGCGGTTGCGCCTTTCTCGACTTCGACAATGACGGATGGCTCGACATCTTTCTGCTCTCCGGCACCCGCTTCGCCAACGCCCCGTCCGGAATCAGCAATCGCCTCTTCAAAAATAATCGCGACGGAACCTTCACTGACGTTACCGAGCGCGCGGGACTCTTGAAGACCGGCTGGGCCTGCGGGGTTTGCGTAGGCGACTACAACAACGACGGCTTCGACGATCTGTTCGTCACCTACTGGGGACAAAATGTCCTCTATCGCAACAATGGCGACGGAACTTTCACCGACGTGACCCAGGCTGCCGGCCTGGTCCAGGCCGCAAACCGCTGGGGCACCGGCTGCACTTTCCTGGATTACAACCGCGACGGCAACCTGGACCTGTTTGTCGCCAACTATCTCGATTTCGATCTGCAACGCGCCCCCAAACCCGGGCAGACGGCGAACTGCCGCTGGATGGATACGCCTGTAACCTGTGGCCCGCGCGGGTTTCCTCATGGCCAGCACAGCCTCTACCGCAATAAAGGAGACGGAACTTTTGTCGACGTGAGCGCGTCGGCTGGAATCAGCGCGGCCAGGAATAGTTACGGCCTGACTGCGATCGCCGCGGATTTCGACGATGACGGCTGGCCTGACATTTATGTGGCCTGCGATTCCACTCCCAGCCTGCTGTTCATGAACAATCATGACGGGACTTTCCGTGAAGAGGGCGCGATTCGCGGTGTGGCGTACGGCGAAGACGGCCAGGAGCAAGCCGGCATGGGCGCCGCTGTCGGCGACTATGATGGCGACGGCCGCCTCGATATTTTCAAAACGAATTTTGAAGGCGACACTCCTGACCTCTATCGCAACCTGGGCAAAGCCAATTTTGAAGAAGTCAGCCCCCGGGCCGGCCTGGCGGTGGAGAATCGCTTTGTATGCTGGGGCGCGGGCATGGCCGACTTCGATAATGACGGCCGGCCCGATCTGCTCATGGTGGCCGGGCACACCTTTCCCGAGATTGAGAAACGCCACCCCGAATTTCCCGCGAAGGATCCGAGAATGCTGTTCCGCAATCTGGGGCAGGGACGTTTCGAAGAGCTCACCGACCAGGCCGGCGCCGCAATCCAGGAGTCCCACAACAGCCGCGGGTGCGCCTTCGGCGATTTCGACAATGACGGCGACCTCGACGTTCTCATCGTGAATCTGAATGAACCTCCGTCGCTCCTTAAGAACGATGTGAGGGGCGCGAATTCCTGGCTCAAGGTGAAGCTGATCGGCACCAAATCCAATCGCAGCGCCATCGGCGCGCGCGTGGTGGTGAAGGCGGAAGACTCGACCCAAACCCAGGAAGTGCAGAGTCAATCGAGCTTTCTATCCTGCAATGATTTCCGGCTGCATTTCGGCCTCGGCCACGCCAAACTTGCGGAAGTCAGGATTCGCTGGCCGAACGGCGATTGGCAAGCTCTGCCGGGGCTGAGTATCAATCGTTTGATAACCGTAAAAGAGGGAGTCGGCATCGTGCCCAGCGCAGGCTG
The DNA here is from genome assembly GCA_963734455.1 of Terriglobia bacterium. Lineage (GTDB taxonomy): Bacteria > Acidobacteriota > Terriglobia > Terriglobales > Acidobacteriaceae > JAIQFF01. The sequence goes on along the minus strand of CAVTHC010000003.1, from coordinate 67,391 downwards.
GGCGAAACGGTAGCGCCATCCAGGCGCACGTAGGCCCGGACGCCCTCGTCCGGGCGGGCGAGCGAAGCTCGCCTGGTTTTTTGGTGTACCTATAAAAAAACCCGCCGGGCTTCGCCCCGCTGGGCGGGTGAGGACACGCGCCCCTACGTGGCCGGTGAAAGGCTATTGCGAGATCGACGCGCTGCGGAGTTACTTCTTCCGGCGAGAAGATCTGTTTTGCCGCTTCCTGCTGGCTTGATTTCTGGGTACGCAGACGCTGGAATTCCGCGAATGCTTTTTTCTGTTCGGCCTCGTGCCCCAGCATCCCCTGAACCTGCGAAAGACGATACCAGGCCACTTCATTTTCGGCGTTTAGTGCCGCGGCCTTCTGCAGATGAGGGAGTGCCTGTTCGGGTTTCTGCAGCGACATGAAGACGGCAGCCAATCCCAGTTGGGCCTCCCCGAAGTCCGGATAGTATTGCAGGGCGAGTTCGAAGAATTTCTGCGCTTGATCGAACTCTCCCGCGTTGCGATGGATCTCTCCCAGTTCATACGCGGCGTTGGCGTTCCTCGGATTAAGCTGCAACTCTTGCTCAAACTCCTTCATTGCATCCGCCGCGGCCTGCGTCGAATTAGTCTGCCGGGACTGTTGCAGCAAGGTGCGACCGAGGCGGTAGTGAACCCCGGGCCGGGTCGGCTCCTGCGCCAGCACCTGGCGATATTCGCTGATGGCGGAGTCGTAGGAGCCCTGGCTCTCATAGGCCTCGGCGGCGGCCTGATGCCGCCAAACCGAATCCGGCGCCACTTGCGCCAGCCTCTGCATGGTAAGGAACGCGAAGTTTCCGAAGATTCTTCCGTTGTGGTAGAGGATCTCCGGATCGTTCGGATAAAGGCGGTTCAGTTCCAATCCCACCTTGACTGCGTCGCTGTCGCGGCCGAGCCCGGTGTAGGTGCGTTCAAGCTGCAGGCCGCACAGGCGCTTCATCTCCGGATCGAAGGAACCGCGAAATCCTTTTTCGAGGCCGGGAAGCGCCTCCCGGTAACGATTGACTTCGGACAGGGACATGGCCAGGAGGACTTCCGTTTTGGCCAAATTCGGCTTCAGCTTGAGGGCGCGTTCGAATTCCGGGATCGCCTGGTCGATCTTTCCTTCCTCGAAGTAGATCAGCCCGAGGTTGGCATGCACTTCGGCGATTCCGGGTTCCAAGTCCCGCAACTTCTCGTAAGCCCGCTCGGCGGCGGCGTAGTCGCCATTGGCCAGGGCTTGCTGACCGACGTCGGAGTATTGCTGCACTCCGGAGTCCTGACCAATCGCCATGGGCGCGGAGAGAGAGCCAGCCAGCAACCATGCCGCTATGAGCCTGATATGGGGGTGCTTCACTCTCCGAATGTACTCCAAAAAGTCCGCCAGGCCGAGATTTCGGCCTGGCGTGGGTTTCAACCTGTTTATGCAGCCGTTTAGAAGACGATCTTGCCCCCCAGTTGCACAATTCTTCCGGGACGCGCTTGGGTCACCTGGCCGAAGTTTGCGTTGCTAATATTGTTGCTCACCGAGCTTTGTCCAGGACCACCCGCAGCGGCAGCCGTCGGATCGACCCCGTATTGGGTGTGGTTAAAGGTATTGAATGTCTCCAGCCGGAATTGGAAACCTATTTTTTCTGTAAATTGGAACATCTTGCCCAGGCCTATGTCCCAGTTATTGATTCCAGGCTGCGTCAAGGTGTTGCGGCCGACGTTCCCGTAAACCCCAAAAGCAGGCTGGGCAAAGGCGGCAGTATTGAAAAACTCGTTAATGCTCTTGTGGCCGGCATGCGGATCTCCGACCTGGTTTGCCCGCATGCCGAAGCTCAGGTAAGCGCCCGGATCAGGGGCGTTGATGGAGAATGGGAACCCGGTCTGGAAGGTCGCGATCACGCTCAATTGCCACCCTCCAATCACCAAGTCTTCAGGTCGGTTCATCCCCCCGAGGAAGCGCTTTCCGCGTCCCACGGGCAAACTGTAAACGGCGCTATTGACGAACCGATGCCTCACGTTGAAGTCCGACGGCCCGTAGTCGAGCGCCGGATTGCGGTCGTCCATATGGCCCGCGAATCCAGCTCCGGCGGCCCCGACCCCGGCAGGAGCAGATTTGTCATCCAGGGCTTTGGAATAGGTGTAGGAACTCAAAAGAGCCAGATCGGCGCCGCGATGCTCAATTTTTACAGTCCCGGCATTGTAATTGGAGTAGCCCGTCCAGGAACTGTTGAGAGGGCCCGGGATGGAGAAGTTCGGGAGCGGCTGTCGTGCAAAAAACGGGCATTGATTTGACAAATATGCCGCATTCGTCGCAGGAAGGCCGGCGAACGCCGCTTGGCAGGTGGCCAGATGGGCACCCAGAAGTTGCGTAGGCGTATTGAGATCGATGCGATCCAGCAGATGCAGGCCCCGGTTGCCAATGTAATTGACTTCCATCGTCGTATTTCTGAACAGCTCGTGCTGCACCGACAATGTGTATTGCTGCACGTAGGGATTACGCGGATGGTTCGAGATAATGACCGCTACGAATTGGCTGTTGGGCGAGGTGATGGGTACGATCGCCGTCTGCGCCGGAAACAGCTGATCCGTGAGTTTGGGGGCCACAGCCACCGGCTGCGAGTTGGGATTGAGCGAGGTGCGAGTCACAAACGGATAGAGATCGCCGGAATCGTCAATCTCGCGGCTGAGCGAGGAATCCCAGAAGATACCGTATCCCCCGCGAACCACGGTGCTATTGCCGCCGAACGGGCGATAGGCGAAGCCAATGCGGGGAGCGAACGGGGTCTTGGATCCGTCAGCCGGATTGTGCCGGCCGCAGAAATTGTAGAAACCATTGCCTGGGGGCGCCACCCCGTCGGTGGCGAGAGCGGGATCGGCGAAGCACAGCCCACCGCCGGTAAACCGCGACCCTCCCGGCAGGTTCTGATCGTCGATCCAGAACAGCTTGTTGCTCTGTTCGTAAGGCACGGAGCGATAGTCCCAGCGCAGGCCCAGGTTTAGAGTGAGACGATTCGTGACCTTCCAGTCGTCCTGCACGTAGGGGGCAACGTACATAAACACGTACTTGTTCAGGTTTCCGGCAATCTTGGGATCGCTGAATGGACCCGGTTGAAAGGTGTTGGCCGCGTTGTAGTATCCCAGAAGGAAATCGGCTACCTCGTTGCCGGTCCCGCACAGTCCCGACGCAGTCGTACAGCCACCGCTGTTGTTCAATATATTGTTATTGGTGTAGCTGTAGCCGCCCAGGAAATTCCCGGAAAGATTTCGACTTTCCACAAAACGGCGGTAGTCAAAACCAATCCCAATGGTGTGCTTGCCGCGGATCATGGTAAACGAGTCAGCAAACTCCCAGGTGGGGATGTCACTGGTCGTGGGGTTATTGCCCGGACTCCCGAAAGTGCCCAGGAGAGCGCCTTGAAAACCAATCGTCGGGAAGCCCGCCGCATAACTTGCCGGTAAGGTGGTGAATACTCCGGCCACGCCCAGAGCGGAGATTTGGTCGCTTGAGGCGGGCGGCGCGCCCTGAATTGCGGTGGCATGCAGGTATCCCACCCGGAAATTGTTCACGTTGCTCGCGCCCAGCTCGATAGTGTGCGAGATCGACCAACTGGTGGAGTCCTCGGTGAACTGGTTAAAGCTAAAGGTGGGGGACAGGTTCTGCGGGTTCTCGTTTTCGTACTTGGCTTTCGTGTAGCGGAAGAAGACCCGGCCCAACCGGCCAAATTCCTGGTCGATTCTATAAGTTTGTTGATTGGTGGTGTTGGGAAGGGAAGTTTGCAGCTGATAGTTGTTGATCCCTCCCCCGCAGGCATTGGGATTCGCCACGCAAACCGGAGTGGGCGCCGGAAATACGCCGCCGCCGACAGCCACCTTGGCAAGGCGCGAGAAACTGGTGGTCGGAATGATGCCGCCCGGGAAACCCGCGCCCGTCGTGGGATCTCCCGGCAGACACGGTTGAGCGGTGGTCGGGTTGGTGAGCGCCACCTGGCACGGGGACCCAGGGGTCAAGTCAAAAGCCGGCAGTCCGGTGGCGGAGAAATCCCCGCCCAGTTCCGCTGGAGTCGGGACAATTCCCTGGATGATCGCGCCGTTGCCGATTCGCCAGCCTTCATAGTTCGCCAGCCAGAAAGTCTTGTTGCGTCCATCGTAGAGCTTGGGAATGTACACCGGCCCGCCGAGCACGAAGCCGAACTGGTTTTGACGCAACACCGGCTTTTTGACCGCGGTCTGGAATGGAGTCGGCGTTTGCGCGTCCAGGGCGTCGTTCCTGAAGAATTCGAAGCCGGTGCCGTGAAGCTGGTTGGTGCCGCTCTTGCTGACGATGTTTACCTGGTTGGCGCTGTACCCGTACTCCGCGGAATAGTTCTCGCTCAGGACTTTGAACTCCTGGATCGCATCCTGCGACAGAATGACCGCCGGCGTGTTCAATGCGGTGTCGGTATTAATCAATCCGTCTAACGTATAGTTGTTCGACTCTGGCCGGCCGCCATTGAGGCTGATGGCGTTGCCCTGGCCTTGCCGCATCTGCCCTTGCTCGCCCACCGCCTGAACAGCGCCCGCGGTGATAAACAGCAGGTTCAGAAAGTTCCGGCCATTCAGCGGCAGCTGGTCCACTTGTTTTTGAGTCACGATCTGGGAGACCGCGGAACTATCGGTATCGAGCGCCACCGCGCTGGCGTTAACTTCCACCAGCTCGGTCACGGTCCCGGTCTTCATGGTGACGTTGACCCGCGCCTGCTGCCCTACAACCAGTCCAACATTGTCGGTCACCGATTTCTGGAATCCCGGCACTTGCACCGTAACCCGGTAAGTTCCAGGCTGCAGATAGGGCACCGTAAAATCGCCGGTAGAACTGGTCTGGGTATGAGTCGTCACGCTGGTCGCAACATTGGTTACGTCGACGCCCGCATTGGCCAGAACCGCGCCGGAATTATCAGTGACGGTTCCCAGGATGGTGCCGTTGGCACCGCCCTGCCCGTACAGCAAGCTTGCCGACGCGATGACGAAAAGACATACCACCAGGCTGTGGACTCTCATGGTCGCATTTCCTCCTGTCCTCTTGGACACCGAGCGGTCAACCCCGACCTCGCAGAGAAATTCTTGGAACCTTCCCCACGCTCGAACTGTGGCGCACTCTAGCGATCGTCCATTCCCGTTGTCAAGAAAATAGTGAACTTATTTCTCTATTGAATTTACAGCACTGAGCACCGCCGCGACGGGCCGCCAGGATTCCTTCGCGGCAAAGCGTCCCGCACCCGGGCTCTATAGGCGAAAAGCTCGGTCCAAGTTATAGTCTTAGGCATTCGTTGGCATCCGTGAGGCGCACCCGATTGACACGCTCAGCTCCCAAGCGGCTTTATTTGATCCCGGTACTCTCCAAGGCGCTCGACATCCTCGAGCTGCTGCAGAACGAGAAAGGTCCGCTGGCCCTCGAAGCCATCTACCAGCGGACTAATATTTCGAAGACCACCGTCTATCGCATTCTCAAAACCTTTGTTCACCGCGGCTATCTGGCCCAGTCGCAAGACGGGCTGTATCGCCTGGTATCGCGCCCCAAAAAAGCCCGGTTCGGTTTTGGCAGTCAATCCGCGGAAATGCCTTTTTCGGAAGCGGTCACCGACAGCCTCAAGGCCGCCTCTTCCGCCGCCGGCATCGACCTGATCGTCCTCGACAATCGTTATGACGGTTCCACGGCTTTGCACAACGCCGACGAGTTTGTGCGCAACCGGGTGGACCTGGTGATCGAATTTCAGATCGATCAACACGTCGCTCCCGTGCTTGCGGACAAAATCGACGCCGCGGGCATCCCGCTGATTGCGGTGGACATACCTCATCCCCATGCGACTTTCTTTGGGGTAAACAACTACCGCGTGGGCTTTGAGGCGGGGGAATGCCTGGCCCAGTATGCCAAGCGCACCTGGGACGGCAAAGTGCGCTGGGCTCTGGGACTGGACATCGACGAAGCCGGACCCCTGGTGCAAAGCCGCGTCACCGGGGCCTTCGAGGCTATTCGCTCCCGCCTGCCCGGGATTCCAGCCGAATTTCTGGTTCGCATGGACGCCCGCGGCTTGCGCGAACAGAGCTGCCAACTGGTGCTCGACTTCCTGCGGCGTCATCCGAAAGATCGCGGCATCCTGATCGCCGCCGCCACCGATACCAGCGCGCTGGGCGCGGTCCAGGCGGTGCGAGAGTTGAAGCGCGAGAAATATGTTGCCATTGTCGGACAGGATTGCATTCCCGAAGCGCTGAAAGAAATTTCCCGGGCCGACAGCCCGCTGATCGGATCGGTCTCGCACGAAGCCCAAAGCTATGGTCCCCGCCTGATCCACCTGGGGCTGTCATTGCTCAGCGGCCACCGCGTCGCGCCCTACAACTATGTGGAGCACAAGATGGTGACCGGCCCCTGGCTGCCGGAGAGCAGCAAGACGGCCTGAGCTCGGAGTATGTGGGTCGGACACTCCTGTCTGACGCCGTTGACCTTGATTTTTCTTTAATTCCCGTTGCCGTAGGGATTTTTGGGGTAAGGACTGGTAAGCTAAGACCCACTGAAATTAAGGTCAAAATCAAAAGCGGCGGACAGAAGTGCCCGCCCCACACTCTCAAGTTCTCTAATAGAAATTGTTGCCCTATTGCATCGGTGGAGTATGATAGCTGCGACTTTCGGCGCGGGTGGACGGTTTAGGTATGATCAGACGGTCACCCCGTTTCGACAAACTTCCCCCTGAGAGCACCTCCATGCACGTCAAAACCAGTTTGCGTTATCTGGAAGACCGTTGGGACGAGCAGGTGGCTCGCGCCCTCGACCCACCGGAATTGCTCCGCTACCGATCGAACCTGCTGGGCTCCGACCTGCGCATCACCAACTTCGGAGGGGGAAACACCAGTTCAAAAATCCAGCAAACCGATCCGTTGAGCGGAAGGCAAGAAGAGGTCTTGTGGATCAAAGGCAGTGGCGGAGACCTCGGCAGCATCAAGCTGGCCGGGCTCGCGGCCTTGTATTCCGAAAAGCTGCAGGGACTGGAACACAAATATCGGGGCGCCGATCATGAAGATGAAATGGTGGACATGTATCCGCTATGCGCCTTCGGTAAAAACTCTGTCGCCGCTTCGATTGACACGCCGCTCCACGGATTTCTGCCCTTCCCGCACATCGACCATTTGCATCCCGACTGGGGCATTGCCCTGGCCGCTTCCGCCAACGGCCGGGAAAAGATGGAAGAATTCAACCAGCGCTTCGACCATCATCTGATCTGGGTACCCTGGCAGCGTCCCGGCTTTGAGCTGGCCATGATGTTGCGTCGCGCGGTGCAGGAGAGCGCCCATTGCGATGGTGTCGTCCTCGGCGGCCACGGCCTCTTCACCTGGGGAAATACCCAGCAGGAATGCTATGAAAACACGATTGCGATCATCGATCAGCTAGGCCAATTTGTCGTGGACCATGTCGAAAAGAAAGGCGCGAAGCTGTTCGGAGGTCCGCGCTTCGAGTCCCTGGACAACCGCCGCGATCTGGCGCTCGATATTTTTCCTTTTCTGCGCGGCCGCGTATCCGGCGTGCGGCGCCTGATTGGCAACTTCAGCGATCTGCCCGAGGTCCTGCGCTTTGTGAATTCAGCGGACGCGGAGCCGTTGGCTCATTTGGGCACGAGCTGCCCCGATCACTTTATCCGCACCAAGGTTCGGCCCCTGTTCGTTCCCTGGCAGCCGGGCGCGGGTCTGCAAGGCTTGCGCGAGCAGATTGATTCCGCGCTGAAGAATTATCGCAAGGAGTATGCGGAGTACTACCATGCGTTCGCGCAACCTGATTCGCCGGCCATCCGCGATGCCAATCCGACCGTGGTTCTGATTCCTGGCATCGGCATGTTCAGTTTTGGCAAGAGCAAAACCGAAGCCCGCCTCACCGGCGAGTTCTACGTAAACGCAATCCATGTCATGGAAGGCGCGACCGCGATGGACACTGGAACCGCGCCCCAGACCCTCCCCCAGGCCGGTGCCGCGGCCCCGACCAGCGCCTTCACCGTGCATTCGAACTATGTCGCTCTGCCTCCTTCGGAAGCCTTCCGCATCGAATACTGGCAGTTGGAGGAAGCCAAGATTCGACGCCAGCCTGCGGAGAAAGAATTGAGCCGCCGAGTGGTTCTGATTGTGGGCGGCGGCAGCGGAATTGGCCGCGAGGTTGCGTTGCTGGCAGCGGAGCGCGGGGCCCACGTCGTGGTCGCTGACCGCGATCACGAAGCGGCAAACAAAGTAGCGGACGAAGCCCGGGGCATCGCGGGCAAGGAAAGCGGACAGGCGGTCGCGGTCGACATTCGCCGCCGCGATGTCATCCGGCAGAGCTTGCGCGACCTGGTGGCGGCCTACGGCGGGCTGGACATCCTGATCAATACCGCCGCGCTTTTCCCTTCCTCGAAGGATGGCCAAATCACCGACGAACAGTGGGGAGTGACGCTCGAGGTGAATGTCACCGCGAATTATCTTTTGGCCGATGAAGCGGCGCGCATCCTGCGCGATCAGAACCTTGACGCCTCCATCGTGCTGACCAGCTCCGCCAACGCCGTAGTGCCCAAGCGCGGCAGTGAAGCCTACGACGTGAGCAAGGCGGCGCTCAGTCATCTGGTCCGCGAACTGGCGATTGCGCTGTCGCCGAAGATTCGAGTGAACGGCATCAGTCCCGCGACGGTGATCAAAGGCTCCACCATGTTTCCTCGCGACCGCGTCATGGCGTCGCTGAAGAAGTATGAGATTCCCTACGAGAGCACCGCCAGCGACGAGCAGTTGCGGAGTTTGCTCGCCGAGTTTTACGCCAAGCGCACGCTCACGCATCACCCCATCGACCCGAAGGATTGTGCCGAAGCCATTCTTTTTCTGGCGGGACCGAAATCTCCCTGTACGACCGGCCACATCATTCCGGTGGACGGCGGACTAACCGAGGCCTTTCTGCGATGACTGACGTTCCACGAGATCGGGCCCGCACGAAAAGGCCGGTTCTCGTCGCGGTGGATTTGGGCGCTGAAAGCTGTCGCGTTTCCCTGCTGCGCTGGATCGACGGTCAACCCGACATTCGTTCTGGTGCACCGCTTCGCCAATTCCGCGGAGGACAAGGGAAACGGCCTGCGCTGGGACATCGCCGCCATCTGCGAGGGCGTGGAAGAAGGTTTGCGCACCTGCGCGCCCCTCGCGCCCGAGGGAATCGCCGCCATCGGAGTGGACGGTTGGGCCGTCGACTATGTTCGCCTGGGCGCAGACGGAAAGCCGGTCGCCAACCCATTCTGCTACCGCGACGAACGTACGCTGGCAGGGCAGGAACAGGTGCACTCCCGGATTTCTCCCGAGCGCCTCTACGAACTGACCGGAGTTCAGATCATTTCCCTGAACACGCTGTATCAACTGCCGGGTGACAGTCCCGCGGAACAGCATCTCCCGTGGATCAATCTGCCGGAATTCCTGTTGCACTGGTTGGGCGCGAAGCGCGTCTCCGAATACACCAACGCCACCCACACCCAGCTCCTGAGCGTGCAGGACCTTGCCTGGAGTCCTGAAATTTTCGCGGCCGCGGGTCTGGATTTGAGCGCCGCGCCTCCGCTGGTGCAGCCCGGAACCGACATCGGGGCCGTGCAAGGCGACCTCGCTTCCCTGCCGGCATTTCGCAACACGCGGTTGATCGCTCCCGCATGCCATGACACGGCATCGGCAATCGCGGGAATTCCAGCCCAGGGAGACGACTGGGCTTTTATCAGCTCCGGCACCTGGTCGCTGGTAGGCTGCGTGCTCGATTCCGCGTGTGTCAGCCCGGCCGCGCGCAGCGCCAACTTCAGCAACGAAGGCGGAGTGGGCGGCAGGATTTATTTTCTGAAGAACGTAAACGGCATGTGGCTGCTGCGCCAGTGCATGGAGCATTGGCGATCGCAGGGTCAAGCCTGGACGGTTGAGCAACTGATCGAAGCCTGCGCCAAGCTTTGCGCCTCCCGAATGCCTGATTGATGTGGATGACCCTGACCTGCTGTTGCCGGGAGACATGCCGGCGCGCATCAATGCACAATTGAATCGCGTGGGTCGTGGCGCAATTCCAGAAGGCCCCGACACCGCCGCGAAAACGGCGAACCTGGTCCTGCATAGTCTGGCCGCGCGTTACGCCGCTGTGCTACGGGATGCGACGCATATCACCGGGAAGACTTTCAAGCGGCTTTACATCGTCGGCGGCGGCAGCCGGAACGCCGTGCTGAACCGGCTCACCGCAAAGGCGACCGGACTCGAGGTGATGACCGGGTCCACCGAAAGCGCGACCGTAGGCAACTTCGCCATCCAGCTTGCCGCGCTCGAAGGGAATTACACTGATGGCAGGGGAGTGAACGCCAAGGCGGTTTCGGAGTGGGCCCGCGCCCTGTCCGAGCAGACCCGGCGACACTCCGGGAACCGGTGCACCCGGAAACATCATTCCCGGCCACACCGTGGAAAAGATTCAACGGCCAACTGGAAAGGCGCTCGTATGACCGAAAAACTGGAAGTGCTGATACATCATGCTCTCGACAATTTCAATATCGAGCTACCCTCCTGGGGCTTTGCCAATACCGGCACCCGGTTTGGAAAATTTATCCAGCTCGCGGCCGCCGTCACCCTCGAAGACAAGTTCAGCGACGCGGGGCAGGTGCACGCCCTGACCGGCGCCTGTCCGACTGTGGCTTTGCATGTCCAGTGGGACTTGCCCAACGGATTAAAGGACATCGCCCAGGTGAAACGCCTGGCCGAAAAGTACGGGGTGCAGCCGGGCTCGATCAATCCCAATGTCTTTCAGGACCAGGAATACAAGTACGGATCGGTCGGCAACCCCGATCCGGCGATCCGCAAGCGCGCTCTCGATCACATTCTGGATTGCGTGGCCATCGCCAACGCTCTCGAATGTCGCGACATTTCACCCTGGTTCGCCGACGGATCGAACTATCCCGGCACGCAGAGCATTCGCAACCGAATCGGATGGTTTGAGGAAACGCTGAAAACCGTGCATGCGGGTCTGAGCCCCAAGCAGCGCCTGCTGGTCGAGTACAAGCCGTTCGAGCCCGCGTTTTATCACACCGATGTTGCCGACTGGGGCATGGCTTTCCTGCTGGCGCGCACTGCCGGTCCCCAGGCCTACGTCCTGGTGGATACCGGCCATCACTATCAGGCCCAGAACATCGAGCAGATCGTGGCCTGGCTGCTGCATCACAAGATGATTGGCGGCTTCCATTTCAACGACCGCCGGTACGCCGACGACGATCTGACTCTGGGATCGATCGATCCCTACCAGATCTTCCGCATCTTTCATGAGATCCACACCTACGCCTGGGAAACCGGCTCGTTCGCGGATGTGGCTTACATGGTCGACCAGAGTCACAATCTCAAAGGCAAGATGGAAGCCATGATCCAGACCGTCTGCACGGCGCAGGAACTGTACGCCAAGGCAGCCATCGTGGACCACGCGCGCCTGGCGCCGCTGCAGCAAAGCTGCTCGCTGGTCGAAGCCGAGGAAACTTTGCGCGGCGCGTTCTGGTACGACGTGCGTCCGGTGCTGCGCGAATGGCGGAGCAGTCACGGCCTGCCGGAAGATCCCATGCAGGCCTTCCGGGAAAGCGGATACCTGGAGCGAATCACGGCCGAGCGTCGCGAGCGCAACGCAGTTTCCGTGACCACCTACGCGTAAGAGCTGCGTGTGATGGAGGCCGGGCGTCCCGCCCGTCCAGCCGGGCGGGGACGCCCGGCCTCCATCATTCCACAAGACGAGATCTACGGCGTGGCCGGGGAACTCTTCACCAGTTCCGAATCGATGGTGATGGTGATGTCGTCTCCCACCATTCCGGGCGCGCCATTCACGCCGAAATCCTTGCGGTTGATGGTGGTGCTGGCGGATGCGCCCATGTGAAAGTTCCCTCTCGGGTCTTTCATTGGAGCGGTCGGGCCGTCGACGTCGAGCGCCACTTCCCGGGTCACGCCATGAATCGTCAGGTCGCCGGTGATTTTCAGTTTGCCCGAAGCGGCTGACTCTGCCCTTTTGGACTTGAAAGTAATGGTGGGATATTTCTGGACATCCAGGAAATTCGGGCTGCGCAGGTCATTGTCCCGCATGTCCACGCGGGTGTCGACGGTGGTGGCGTCAATCGTCACATCCAGCGCGGTTTTGCTGGGATCGGCAGGGTCGTAGTTCGCGGTGCCGCTGACTTTCCTGAATTCCCCCCGCACCGTGGAAATCCCCAAGTGACGGACAGCGAATTGCGCGGCGGTGTGCGCCGGATCAAGTTTCCAGGTTTCCATCTGGCCAAAAGCAGACGAGATGAAGAGAACGGCAGTAGAGCAAATGAGAAATTTGCGGATCATCAATCCTCCAGAGTTGTTTTTGATGCGGTACCACGGTTTGCAGGTTCAAGAAATACGGCACAGTTCGAGCGGCAACATAGCTCCCGAGCGCGGAGCGAGCCGCTCCCGGGGTCTCTCGACTCCGGAGAGGTTTCGCCAGCGAGACCTCCGCTCCGCTCAGGATGACAAGACCTTATTTCGTGGTCACCCGTTCCAGCTTCACCGGCCCCAGCAGCCCCGAGGGAAGCAACGGCGAATTCGCCTTGTACGGCTTCACGTCCGCGAAGGTGTATTTCGTTGTGGCGTCCGCCTGCTGATCGCCGATCAGGCGATTCACCCAGGCGTTGGTCACCTTGATCTTCACTTCGTTCGCGCCCGGCTTCAGGGCGCTGGTCGCATCCACGCGGTAGGGCGCATGCCAGACGATGCCCAGCGATTTACCGTTCACCGTCACCGCCGCGAGGTTCTTCACATCGCCCAGATCGATCCACAGCGATGCGCCCGGCTTGAACCAGTCCGCCGGGGCCTGAACGGTCTTGCTGTAGGTGCCGTTGCCGGAGAAATACTTCACTCCTTGATCGGGGCTGTCGCTCCACGAAATAAGTTTGTCCAGCGTGACCGAGGCCGGCGCGCCACGGCCCGGCTGGAAACTCACGTTCCACGAGCCATCCACGGTCGCCAGTTCCGTCTCCACCGGCTTGGGCAAGGTGAGAGATTTCGCCTTGGCGGGCTTGCGGAAGACCACGAACACCGTGCCCCACGGTTCAAAGTGCAGCGGAACCGTGGTCCGGCCGTCGGCGATGCTGTAGGAAACCGGCTTCGATTGCCCGGTCTCGGCGTACCACAATTCCGGGGCCTTGCCGCTCACGCGGAAGCTGGCATCCACCGTCTCGTCGCGATCGTTGCGGTTGTCGAGGAAGTAGATGTCGGCATCGGCCAGTTTGCGATGCACAAACAGGATGCGGGTATCGCTCTCCGGCTTGGTGTAATCGAAGTCCGGAGCCACGCTCAACGCCTTCAGCGCAGCTTCGGCGTTCTGTCCGGCATACACCTTGCCCTTGCCCACCGAGTGCACGCCGCTTCCGTCGCCGAACAGTTCATCGTTCAGTTTCTTGAATTCGGCGGCATCGTCGGCCAGGCTGGGCGTATCCGTCGGCTTCTCTCCTGCCACCACCGCGCCCTGCTCCACCAGTTTGTGAATCGCGCGCAGCACCGGCAGCGACATGTGCTTGCTGTACGGATCAAGCGCCAGCACACGGTAGCTCATCCCGCTCCTGGTCGTGATGCGCCCATCCGCCACACTCAGTTCGTGGATCAGGCCGTCGGCGTTGATGTAGTCGAAGCCGTAACCCGCCGGCACATCGGGCGATTTCTGGTCAAAGATCGCGGTGAGGTTCGAATCCTCGCCATAGAAATAAATTACGTCCGCGGCGAAGTGGCCCTGCTGCAGCAGGTAGGAGCTGCGCGCCAGGTAGTCCGTCCACGCTCCGGCCTGCTCCGCCCAGGTTTCGTTGCGGTTGAACCATTGTCCGAAGGGCCCGAGCGTCAGTCCCGGCGCCTTGTCGATCAGCGGCTGATGCGCCGACTCATGAATGACGAAGCGGTTGATGCCGTTCAGTAATTCCTGGTCCGCGGTCGGCTTCAGCGTCGCCGGCGACCATGCCCAGGGCGCGGCCGCCGCGGTCAGCGACTCCGCCGCCACCAGATTCTGGCCGTAGATGTGCGCCACCGACGCCGACTCGCGATCGTCCGCGTTGTAGCCGTATTGCTCTTTGTTCACGCCCGGGACTTGCGTCCACATCGCGCTCATCGGGACATCATCCAGCTTCTTCACTTCCATCCCGTCGGCCACGAAGGCGCGCCCGCTCTCGTGCGATTCGCCGTAGTGGCCCATGCCGCGCTCTTTCAGCGATGCCTGCACCTGGCCGTAATGCTCGTCGGCGATCAGATCGCCAATCGTCTTGCGGAAATCCCAGAGGAACTGGTCGCTGGCCTGCGCGCTTTCGACCACGTGCCCGGTGAGCACCGGCATCCAGGGCAGCGGATCGTAGCCGCGCCGCTTCTTGAACTGCGCCATCATGTCGTCGGTCCAGTTTTGCGAACCTGCCTCCCAGCTGTCGGTGATGACGTAGCGGATGCCGCGCTTGCCCATGAAGTCCGCGCCCACCGTGTCCTTGTAGCTGTCCAGGTAGCCGTCCATGTAATTCTTCACATAACCGCGGTTCAGCTTGTCGACTTCAAGGCCGGTGGCTTCCGCGGTCGCCGGATGGTTGGTGATTCCGAGCAGGGAATAGCCAAAGCGCAGCACCACCCAGTTGCCGGCTGGCGGCGTCCAGTCGAGCGTCCCGTCGGGACGCATCTTCGACGTCAGGTCCACCACGTCGGATTTTGAAATGGCTTCATCCGCCGGGATGGGAGGGGTCGCGAACTCATAGAGGTCCGGCACCGGAGTAAAAGCGGCCTTCTCTTCGAACCGGTTGACCCGCGCTCCCGGATGAAGCGCCAACTCGGCAAGTTCGTAATCGGTCGGAGGCGCGCCGATCTTTATCCCCAGCGAACTGGGATCGATGGCGCTGGCCCACGCCGGCACAGGAGGAGGCGGCGTCCGCTTAAAGACCACCCGGAAAAACTTCGCCGTGACCGGCGGAAACGAGAGCGTGTGCTCGGGAGCGCCGCCGTCGGGAAGGTTCACCACCAGTCGGAAGTTTTGCCCATCGTCACTGGCTTCCAGGGTTTTCTCCGGGTTGGCGATCCCAGCGACCATGGCGGTGATAAAGTCCACACTCTTCGTGGCGATGGTGATGGAACGCATGGTCTGCGGCTGCGCGAATTCGTATTGGATCCAGCTGCTTTCGCCGGCCTTGGGGATGGGAAGCTTGGTGGTCTTTTCCAGATCGCCGTCATCCAGCACGGCGGGGTCGGGAGTTCCCGCGCTCGCCGTCACCGTCGGATGCAGTGCTTCCACCGGCACATCGCTGGCGGCCCGGCGGTACGCGACCACCGCGGCATCCGCGTAGAACTGCGGAGGCGGCGGGGCCCCCTGGGGCGCCGCGAGAGTGTCGCGAACGCCCATGTTCTGAAACGCGCCGGTATTCGACGGCGGATGAGCCAGCGTCCCGGTGAACGGCTTGCCGCCTTCGACCAGGGTCTCACTCCACACATACTTCTTCATTCCCTGCGACGCCGGCACCCACGGGCCGCCGGTCTCGCTCCAGCCCGGCGAACCCGCAATCGCCTCTTCCATGCCCAGTTGATCGGCCAGCGTGGTGGCGTATTTAAAAGCGTCCTTCCACTCCGGTGTCATGTAGGCCAGCCGATGATCGACCACCTGGGGCGTGGCCAGCGCGGCATCGAAGTTCTGAAAGCCGCCCAGTCTCACCCGGTGCATCCACTCCAGATCCAGCTTGATGCCTTCCTTGCTGATGTTGCCATTCATCCAGTGCCACCAAACCCGCGGCTTGGCCGAATCCGGCGGCTGCCGGAAGCCCTGCTCCAGGGAGTCGGTCGAAGCCTGGCCAAGGGTCAGGGCAGTCAGGAATGCCAGGGCGAATCCAACAGCCAGTGTCCGGAGCAATGTTGGGCGGTATTGGTTCATGTCAACAGTTCCTTCCTGCATGTGGCGTTGAGAAATCTAACAAGGAAAATGAAGGCCCCGGCAGCCCAGGTCTGCAAGGGATGAGGGCCGCCCGGAAGCTGCGCACAAACATTTCCGGGACAGACTCCTCCGCGGAAAGCAATGGCGCGCCCTCAATCGGGTTTGCGGGCGTCACTTTAACCAGCGCGAACCTGCACTGTCAAGCAAAATGAATATATTTACCTATTGAATTAATCGAGCAGTCACGGAACGGGCGAGAAATCGGTCAGTGCCATGAAAGTGGAATCGACCTTTTCCACCAGCTTTCCGTTCACCTCGGATGCGTCGCGCACTTTTTGCCATTCGGGATCGTCGCCAAAGGCTTTCCAGTTGCTGGTGGCAGCCTCCCGGCTGGGGTGAGCGAGAATGTAGATGAGCGTCCTGCCCTTCAGCGGATCATCGAGCGGGGTCCAGTAGGCCACGTTCTTCATCCCACGCTTCTCGAACAGCCGCGTGGTGTGTTCGCGAAAGCGCTTCAGCAGGTCGTCGAGCTTGCCTTCGTTGGCATGGTAAACGCGCAGCTCATAGACTGCCGATTCGGCTGCTCGGGCTTGTTCCGGTTGCGCGGCCGCCCAGACTGCGGCTGGAATCAGCGCAACCGCCGGTAAAGACTGCAGCAAAGCTCTTCTGTCCATATCAACCTTCCCGGATAAAATTGAAAACCTTACTCTTCAATCGTGAATGTATAAGAACCCGCGCCCGCTTCGTAGACCGCATTGTGGCTGTCTTTGAGAACAAATGAGACCCCGGCGCTCTGCCGAATGTCTTTGCCGCCCTCCAGAATCCGCGTCGCCACCCCGCCCGGAAAGTAAAGCAGGCCGGTCGTGTTCGGCGGAATGACCACCTCCCATTGGATGGAGTTGCCGCTCACCTTCCAGTTCGAGGTGATGGGTCCGTACGACGAATCGTATGTTGCCTTGACCTCTCCCAGCGTGGCATCGAATTGCGGGTGAAGCATGATGCGGTGGAATCCCGGGTCTTCGGCCGACTCGTCGATCCCCGCGGCGTAGCGGTACAACCATTCCGCGACCGCGCCATAGGCATAGTGATTGTAGGAATTCATGGAAGGATCGCCCATCATCTGGTCGCCGTTCCACCGCTCCCACATGGTGGTCGCGCCGTGCTCGATCATGTATCCCCAGGACGGATACGTGTTCTGCAGCAGCAGCCGGTAAGCCACGTCGCTGTGGCCGCCGTTGCTCAGCTCAATCATTAAATAAGGAGTGCCCAGGAAACCCGTGGTCAGATGCCAGTCATGGGCCTTGATGTCCTCGACCAGCTTCTCCACTGCGATGGCCCGGTCTTTTTGCGACAACAGATTCATGTGCAACGCCAGTACGTAACTGGTTTGGCTGCCGGTCCCGACCGTGCCGTCCGGCTTGACGTACTCCTGGTTGAATGCAGCGCGGATCTTCTCGAACAGGTCTCGATATTTCTGTTCATCCTCGGGCCGGCCGAGCACCTCCGCCATCTGCATCATCAGCGAGGCGTCGTAAGCCCAAAATGCAGTGGCGATCAGGTCTTTCGAGGTTGTGCTGCCAATGGCCAGCCAATCGCCATAATCGTTGCCGCGCTCTTTCAGCCAGAGATAGTTCGGGTTCGCCCCGGCGATGTGGTCCATCCACTTTTCCATCGCCGCCCAGTTGTCTTCGAGCAGGCGCGGATCGCGAAATTGCAGGTACGCGGACCAGGGAATGATGACGCCGGCGTCGCCCCAGCCCGCGACGCTATCACCGGTCGGGCCAACTCGCGGTGAAACGTCGGTGAAGGCCCCGGTCGGACTTTGCGCGTCGCGAATATCGGTGGTGAATTTGCGGGAGAAGGCGGCCAGGTTGGCATTGAATGATGCGGTTCGCCAGAAGACTTCGGCGTCTCCCATCCAGCCCAGGCGTTCGTCGCGCTGCGGGCAATCGGTGGGCACGCTCAGAAAATTCCCGCGCTGTCCCCACAGAATGTTGCTCCACAACTGGTTCACCGTCGGGTTTCCCGTACTGAACTGTATGGTGAAGGGCGCTGCGGTGTAGAACACCACGCCCTCAACCGCGTCCGCAGTCGGCGTTCCCGGGTAGCCGGTAAGTTCGACGTAGCGAAAACCATGGAACGTAAAGTGAGGCTCGAACGATTCACTTCCTTTTCCGCGCAGGATATACGTGTCCGTGGCTTCGGCCGTGCGCAGGTTCTCGGTGTAGAGTTCGCCGTTCGGCTTGAGCACTTCTCCGAACCGGATGCGGACCTTGGTTCCGGCTTTGCCGGAAACATGCAACCGTGCCCAGCCGACCATGTTCTGGCCGAGATCGAAAATGTAAACTCCAGGCGTTGGGTTTGTAACCGCCTTGGGCTTAAGAATCTCGTTGACCCGAATGGGTTGAAAGTTCTGCGCCACCACCGGGGCCGGGGACTCCGGCGCTACCGCGACTGCTCCCCAGCGCGAATCGGAGAACGACGCCTGGTCCCAACCGCTCTGCTCCAGGCGGGCGTCGTAAGTTTCGCCGTTGTAAATTTCCGAAGTCAGGATGGGAGACGGCTTCGCCTTCCACGAATCGTCGCTGACTACGGAATCGCGCGAGCCGTCGGTGTATTCGATTTCGAGTTGCACCAGCAGCCGGACCGGCGGCGGTCCAAAGTTATATCGCGTCTGCAACCAGCCCAGGCCATCGGCGTACCAGCCTCCGCCCAGAATCGCGCCGATGGCATTTCCACCCTGCCGCACTTGCGACGTAACGTCATAAACCTGGTACACCACGCGCTTGCGATAATCGGTCCAACCGGGAGCCAGAACGTCGTTGCCCACGCGCTGGCCGTTCAAATACAGCTGATAGGCTCCCAGCGCGGTCGAATAGATTCGGGCGCTGCGCACCGCCTTGCCCAGGTTGAAATTTCGCCGCAGCAGGTCAACCGGCTGCGCTGGCCAGGGCGTGCCCAGCGGCGCCTCGCCGATCTCCGCCACCACGGCCGCGGCCGGCCACGATGAGTCGTCAAACTTTTCTTCCGTCCAGGCAGCGCCGGTTTGCTCCGGCCCCGTCTTCCAATCGGGTCCGGAAACGAAGCGTTCGATTTTGCCGTCCGCCATCTGCACCCGCAGAAGCGCGATGAATCCAGCCTGCGGCGGCCGGTTGCGCTCCTGCTGAACAATCGCCTCGGCCGCCAGGGAATTGGCGCCTGCGTGCAGCAGCTTGCCCACCGGCAGGACTCGAAAATAGCCCCACGGATCTTGAGCTCGGCCGAACTTGCCCATGGGCGACTCGACCACAACCTGCTTGCCGTTGACCCAGGCTGCCACATTGTCCTTGGCGGTGATGAAGAGCGTGGCTTCTTTGGGTTTCTGGGCCAGCTTAAAGTTGAAGCGGAAATCGTGCTTGCCGGGCGTGGCCTTGGTCAGCGCGTTGTCATCCGCCGCCCAGATCCACTTCGGCGCCGATGCATAATCTCCGCGCTCGAGTGGCATGTCCCGAGTGATCCATTTAGCTTTCCAGTCCTGGGGAGAAAGCAATCCCATCTCCCACCAACTGGCCGGGCTATAGGACGAAGCTTGCCCCTGCGGATCCCATACCCGCACCTGCCAATAGTAGCGGTGGCGAGACTCAACCGCCGGACCAGAGTAGGGAACGTTGACCGACTGGTCGGATTCAACCCGGCCGCTGTCCCAGACATCGGCTCGATCCTGGGCGAGGTTTTCCTGCGAACTGGCCACGCGAATCTCATACGCCGCCTGCCGGGCGCCGCGCCTGGAATCCTGAAGTTGCCAGGAAAGCCGGGGATGCGCGATGTCGATTCCCAGCGGCTCACGCATGGCCTCGCATTGCAGGTGATCGGGCGCATGGCCGTCGAAAGCCGAAGCCGGGGAGGAAAGCAGCCCGCTCAGAAGAAATAGAAGAACAAAGGATAGCCCCAGGCGACGGAAGTCAGGGATTCGCGTCTTGCCGCGCCTCCCGGCATTCTTCGCACCATCTGCAGTCCTCGATCGGCTCATGGAAACACTCCTATCAAAGTTCCCTATTGTAGTTATTTGCGTTTTGAATTTATACCAGATTGATCGCATTCCATTTTGGCCCCGAAAACCAAAAAAACATCCCCCCAAGTAGTGTGACGCTGATCACAGACATATTTTTCAAGGATATTGATAGTAGTGGTGTGGGTCGCCTGACGGCATGCCGACAGGCGGGTTTCGTCGGTAGGACGATGGGTCCCCTCGGGGATCGAGCCCAAGAGTGAGCTGTTTTGAACAGACGCGGCCCGTGGAGTTTTTTTAGTCTCGACCGACCGAGAACCCGGTGATGCCTGTGGCCTGAACTCCATCGAACTTCAGGACACAACTTGAGACGCAACCCAAGCGCGCGGAGTATTCGGATGAGGCAGAGCAAGACACCAAGACGACTGGCGTTGTCCTTGATCCTGACGTGGGCTGCTGTGTTTCTCGCGGCGCCCGTGGCGGCCCGTGCGGCCGACAAACCCAAGCAGACCCCGGAAGCCCCCGCCAGCCGCTACCAACGAGTTACCGACCCATCGCTCTACGTCGGCGCCGAGACCTGCAAGACCTGCCACGAAGACATGTTCAAGAACTATGAGAAAACGCCACACTTCTTGACCACACTCCAAAACAAGCGTGGTCCGGAATGGCAGGGTTGCGAAGCTTGTCACGGGCCGGGCAAGGAACACGTGGAGAGCGGCGGCGACAAGACCAAGATATTCACCTTCAAAGGGGTTTCCGCCGAGGCCTCAAGCGCGCGTTGCCTCGACTGCCACTCCTATGGAGAAGAGCACAGCAACTTTGCCCGTTCGGCGCACTTGCAGAATAACGTCGGTTGCATCGACTGCCATTCGCCTCACCACGCTAAGGAAAGCCAACACCTGATGAAGGAGAAGCAGCCGCAGCTTTGCTACGGCTGCCACCTGGAGGCCAAGCAGCAGTTCAACCGTCCCTTCCACCATCGCGTGAATGAAGGCATGGTGCAGTGCAGCGATTGCCACAACCCGCACGGCGGGTACCAGACCCGGCAACTGAGGGCGACGGCTTACAGTGACGCCGTCTGTTTCAAGTGCCATTCGGAGAAAGCGGGACCGTTCGTACACGAACATCCCCCGGTCAAGACCGAAGGTTGCGTGTTTTGCCACACTCCGCATGGGTCGGCCAACCCTCGCCTGCTGAAGCGCAGCCAGGTCAACCTGATGTGCCTGGAGTGCCACTCGCTCACCATCGATGCCGGCGCCCCGGCTACTCCGACTTTCCATAACCAGGCGCAGAAGTATCAGGCCTGCACGTTGTGTCACGTTGCGATTCACGGATCGAACTTCGATCCTTTCTTCTTCAAATAGGTGGAGCATGGGCATGCCACACAAACCAGGGCGATCGCTTCGGAAGCATCCGCGGGGTTGGGCCTTCGCGGGCGGTGTTGCCTTGCTGGCTTTGGTAGCAGCGACCGCTGCATGGTCCCAGCAAGCCACGGAGGGAGACGGCATTGACTCCGGCAACTACAACATCAAGCAGTCGGTGGAATTCGGCTACCGTTTTACCGACTTTACCGGAAGCCAGGCTACCTACGGCACGTTCGTGAACCTGCAGCAGGGCCCGCGCCTCCTGGACTTGACCCTCGAGATGCGGTCGCTCGATCACCATGGCCTGTTATTCGACCGGCTCTACTTGAGCAACTTCGGATACGGTGGCGATCCCAATAACGTCTCTCGTCTGCGCATCGGCAAAAACAAGTGGTACGACTTCAACGCGCTCTTCCGCCGCGACGAGAATGTATGGGACTATTCGCTGTTCGCCAACCCGCTGAACCCGTCCAGCACGTTTACCAACGCTCCCGCCGGCTTCAATCCCGTCATCGGCACTTCCCCGCACCTGTTCAACACCCGCCGCCGCATGGGCGACTACGATCTGACCCTGCTGCCCGATTCGAAGGTGCGCTTCCGCCTGGGCTATTCGCGCAATGTGAACGAAGGCCCGTCGTTCAGCACCCTGCATCAGGGCACGGAGGCTCTCCTGCTGCAGAATTACAGAAATACGGTGAACGCCTATCGCCTGGGCGTCGATGTCAAGTTGTTACCGAAGACGAATATCAGCTATGACCAGATCTTCAACTATTACAAAGGCGACACCGGATTCACCGACCAGAATCAGAACTTCCAGCTGCCGACCGGCGTGCCCGTGGATATCGGTGTTTCCCTCAATGCCGCCGCCAACCAGCCATGCGCCGCGACATTTCTGGCGACCGGAGCCGTCAACCCCTTGTGCAACGGGTTCCTCAGCTACAGCCGCAACGGGAAAGTGCGCACCAGCATGCCCACCGAGCAACTCAGCTTTCAGTCCAACTACTTCAAGAACCTGGATCTCTCCGGCCGGGCCAGCTATACCGGCGGCGACATGAACGTGGGCGGATATCAGGAATTGCTGACTGGACGTGAGAGCCGTACCAACCTCAGAAATAACGATGTCTTTGGCCCGGCATTCGGCCGCCACGTGGCCGCCGCCATCGATTTTGGCGCCACCTGGCACGTCACCGACAAGTTCCGCGTGCTGAATACCTTTACTTTTTCCAGCTTCCGCAATCCGGCCCAGTTTGACTCCTCAAATTGCCAGTTTTTCAGCCCCAGCCTTACGACCGCGCCCAATGTTTTCAACCCTGCCTCCGCGCCTACGATCACGTGTACGGCGCCGGCCGACGGCGCAGCGGGCATACCGGTGCACAGCGCATCCTCCGCCGCGGACGTCACGCGGCACCTTTCAAGCTTGCTTCTGAAACAGGACGAGAAGACCAACTTGTTCCAGCTCGAATATGACTTCACCCGCAGGTTTGGCGCGCGCCTGGGCTATCGCTTTCGCCATCGCGCCATCGCCGATTCCGACTTCGAGCAGATCTCGGAGATTTTCTATCCCTCGAATGCGAATCGCGGCGACTGCGCCCTGGTGGCCGGCCTGCTGCCGGCAGCATGCAAGGACAACGGCGACGGATCGTTCACCTTCCAGACCCCACTCCCCATCGCGCCCGATACCGGCGAAGTTCTGATCAACGAGCATTCCGGCTTATTTGGGATCTGGGCGCGGCCGATCGATGCCTGGCGGATCAACCTCGATATGGAACTGGGCAGCGCGGACAATTCCTTCACCCGTATCAGCCCGCGGCAATGGCAGGAGTATCGCGTGCGCACCACTTATAAAGTGGCCAGCTGGGTGAATTTGAACGGGTCGGTCAATATTCTGGAGAAGCGCAACAACGTTTCCGAAATCAACAATCTGCAACACAGCCGCCTTTATGGATGGGGCGCGACCTTCGAAGCCAATGACCGCCTTTCCGTGGACCTGGGCTACGACTACAGCGACGATTTCTCTCAGATACTGGTCTGCTTTGTCAGCAGCGTGGCGCCGCCGGGTATCGCCAAGTGCCCGGGTTCGACCGTCCTCAGCGAAGCGCTGTCGATCTACACCAATAAGGCACACTACGGTTATTTCGACGTGATGTGGAAGCCCATCCGCCGGCTGACCACCCATCTCGGTTACAACATCACCAGTTCGACCGGCAGCGCTCTGTTTCTAAACCCCAACGCTCCCACCGGACCGCTCGATTCGAATTACCACCACCCTTATGGCGGTTTCGATTACCTGTTCGCCAAGGGCTTGACCGGCAAGGCTTACTGGGGCTATTACGGTTATCACGAGGACCCCAGTCTGGTCCCGCAGGATTTAGTTGCGCCGCGGAACTTCCGCGGCAACCTGGTCACGCTGTCAATGCGGTACGCATTTTAGATCAGCTGAAAATAGCAGGCTGAAATCTCCGGAGGAAACTGTGGCAAAAGCAGAGACTGTTCTCAAGCGCACTTTACTCGCGGCTCTCGTGACGACGATCATCCTGTGGGGAACGGCGCTGCCGGCACAAGATGCCGCCGCCACCTACAAGGCAAAGTGCTCGGCCTGCCATGGCGCGGACGCCAAGGGCGACACCCCGGTGGGAAAAAAGATGGGAATCAAGGACCTCTCCTCGCCGGAAGTTCAGAAGCTGAGCGATGACGAACTGACAGCGGTCATTGCGGACGGCAAGAACAAGATGCCCAGCTACAAGAAAAGCCTGAAGCCGGAGCAGATAAAAGAGCTTGTGGGGTATGTCCGCTCGTTGGCTAAGAAATGACGTGCGCGAGCAGGCTCAGCATTTCTTAGGCCGATTACTCTGTATGCAAAGGGCCTTCTTTTGAGCTCGAGCGTTTAGGAGCAGTGAGTTCTACGATGGCCACAAGTGATCCGGGAATGTCTAACCCGGCGGATCAACTCGCGCCCGTACCCCGCAGACGGTTTGTCGAAGTTGTACTAGGCAGCGGAGTGCTGGCCACGGTTGTGGCTTTTTTGTACCCGATCCTTCGCTATCTGGTACCGCCCAAGGAATTAGACCTCGGCAGCGACTCGGTCGGAGCCGCCCGGGTTGGAGAGCTAAAGCCGAATAGTGGGAAGATTTTTCGCTTCGGTAGCCGACCCGGACTTTTGATCCTCACCGCCGGCGGACAGTACCGGGCGATGTCCGCCACCTGCACGCATCTCGCCTGCACTGTCCAGTATCGCGGAGATACCCAACAGGTCTGGTGTGCGTGCCACAACGGCACGTACGACCTCAATGGCACGAAATATCTCTGGCCCTCCACCGCGTCCCTTGGAACTGTTCGAGGTGCAGGTGCGCGGCGATGAGATCTTTGTGAGGCGCAGGCGAGAGACCTGAGATGACTCTCCTTGCGCACGGCCTACGCAACTGGCTGGAGGAGCGTTTCGGATGGGATTCCCTGATCGCTCCGTTGCGCAAGAAGACAGTTCCCCTGCATCGGCTTTCCTACTGGTATTTTCTCGGAGGCATGACCCTGTTTCTGTTCATCATTCAGGTGATTACCGGGATCTTACTGCTTCTCTACTACCGCCCGGGCGCAAACGAAGCCTTTGAAAGCGTTCAGTACATCATGACCCGGGTGCAGTTTGGCTGGCTGATCCGTTCCATTCATTCCTGGTCGGCCAATCTCATGATCTTTACCGCTTTCGCGCACATGTTCAGTGTGCTGTTCCTTAAGGCGTACCGCAAACCGCGCGAGCTTACCTGGATCAGTGGCGTCATCCTGCTGTTTCTGGTGATGGGTTTCGGGTTCAGTGGGTACCTGTTGCCCTGGAATACGCTGGCGTTTTTTGCCACTAAGGTAGGTACTGAAATCGCTGGGCAGGTACCCATCGTCGGAAGGCCAATGATGATTTTCCTTCGTGGCGGTGAAGAAGTCACCGGCGCGACGTTAACGCGTTTCTTTGGATTTCACGTTGCCATTCTGCCCGGTTTGGTGACGCTGCTGATTCTTGTGCACTTGCTCCTCGTCCAGCGCCTTGGCATGAGCGTGCCCCCGAAGCTGGCTGCTGAATGGAATGCTGATCCAGCTCTAAGACGGGAAATGAAGTTCTTTCCGAATTTCATGCTGCGCGAACTGATGGCTTGGTACGTTGCCTTGGGAGTCTTGGGCGCGTTGGCGGCAATCTTTCCGTGGAATTTGGGCGTCAAAGCCGATCCATTCGTATCAGCACCCGCAGGAATCAAGCCCGAGTGGTACTTCCTCTTTATGTTTCAGACGCTCAAGCTGATTCCCTCCAAGGTTGGGTTTATTGATGGCGAGGTCCTGGGGGTTCTGGCTTTCGGGTTGATTGCTTTGCTTTGGCTGTTCTTGCCATTTCTCGAGCAGGGATCGCCCTTCCCCCGCCCAACAGTGGATCACAGGAATCGGAATTTTTGCTCTTGCTTACGTCGCAGGTATGACCGTTTATGGCCACTTCGCACAGTGACGGCAGGATTGGTACGCGGGAGGCCTGGCTAGGCGTCCTGATGCTCTGGGTCGCTGTTGCCAGCGGGCAGAGTAAGGACTCCTGCCTGGACTGCCATTCCGCGTTACCGGAGCCGCTCGGTGTCACCCAGGAAACAGTTCAGCCAGGACATACACGCCCAGAAAGGTTTGACCTGCGCCAGTTGCCACGGAGGCGATCCCACCAGCGACGATCCCGACAAGGCCATGAGCCGCAAGGCTGGCTGGAAGGGCAAGATTGATCGCAAACAGATCCCGCAATTGTGCGGAAGCTGCCATTCCGATCCAGACTACATGCGGCAGTTCAACCCGAGCCTGCGCACCGATCAGTTGAGCCAATACCACACCAGCGTGCACGGCAAACGTCTGGCCGCCGGCGATGCCAAAGTTGCGGTTTGCACCGACTGCCACGGCGTGCACGACCTGCGAGCGCCCAGCGACTCGCGCTCAACGGTCAACCCGGTCAACGTGGCCAATACGTGCGCTCGTTGCCACGCAGACGCCGCCTACATGAGTCGGGTACAAGATCCCAACCAACCAGTTTGCGGAATACGGCAAGAGCGTCCATCACCACGCGCTGGTTGTGAACGGAGACCTGAGTGCTCCGACCTGCACCACGTGCCACGGCAACCACGGTGCCACTCCTCCGGGATTTGCGTCGGTAGCCAATGTTTGCTCGACTTGCCACGTCTTTCAGGCCCAATTATTTGACTCCAGCCCGCATAAGGAAGCCTTCGCATCGGCGGGCCTTCCCGGGTTGCGTGACCTGCCACAGCAATCACGACATCGCGCATCCGACCGACGAGCTGATCGGAACAGGGGACAAGTCCGTCTGCACACATTGCCACACCGACGGAGACGCAGGTTTTGTCGCCGCCGGAAAAATGAAAGCAACAATTGGAACAGCTTGCGGTATCGATCGACGATGCCGATCAGATTTTGAGTCGCGCTGAGCAGCTCCGGCATGGAAGTAAGCCAAGCCAGACTGGACCTTACCCAAGCCAGGGACGCTTCTGATCAAAGCGCGCGTCACCGTTCACACCTTTCAACGCCGCCCGAGTGGAATCCGAGATCAAACCCGGCCTGGAAACTGCCGCGAAGAACCGCGAGGCCGGGAAAAAGGCCATGGCTGAGCGCAACTATCGCCGTGTCGGGTTGGGGATGTCTCTTGTAGCTATCGCTCTGGTACTGGTCGGCCTCCGGCTTTATATCAAGCGCATTGAAAGTTAGAACTCCGGCGGGCAGTTTGCGAAGCCGCAATAAGGGACATCCCTTGACCGCTCAGATTTCGTAGCAAGAGGATAGGAAACCGTTTGAGAATACGCTAAGCTGGTGCGGATGAGAAGCTTGATCGCCAAGGAATTAAGGTGCGAGAGCAATGTCAGCATCCGGACTGTTGCGTGAGAGGACCGAGTCACGGACATGCATTTCCCAACACTATTTCTGATTGCCCTGATCGCTTTCAGCGTGGCGCTGATTGGCGTCCTGGCCGCGTGGCCTGGGCTGACCGCAACCCGCCGGGGGAAGATTCTAGCGTTCCTCGTCCTGTTCCTGTTGCCATTGCTCTGCATGGCCATGGGCGTGTCTTCGGAATTCGAGCGCTCCAAGACCACTTCCTTCTGCCTCTCATGCCACATTATGGAGTCTCATGGTCGCAGTCTTTACGTCGATGACTCGACCTACCTCGCCGCAGCACACTTTCAGAACCATCGCGTCCCGGCGGACCAGGCCTGCTACACCTGTCACACCAACTATGCGATGTTCGGCGGGTTCCGGGCCAAGCTGAATGGATTGCACCACGTCTATGTGCAATATTTCGGCAAACCCCACAACCCGATTGTTCTTTATGAACCCTACAACAACCGGGAATGCCTCCACTGCCACCTGGGCGCCCGCTCCTTCGAAGAAGGCGCGGTTCACACCGCGGATCCAGACCTGCTTCCCGCGGTAAAGGCCAATAAAGTTTCCTGCCTTTCCAGCGGATGTCATGACGTGGTACACAACGTCGGCCAGTTGAACAACGTGAAGTTCTGGAAGGGGGACTAATGACCGCAGCGATCGTTGGACTCGAGAAACGACTCCGGCTGGCCGGGATGCTGCTGATCGTCGGGCTGCTGGTTGAGGCCGTCTGTCTGCTGTGGGCCCGGCCCCTGGCATTCATCCTGCTCGTCGTCGCCGGCGGGCTGCTGTGCGCCACCGGGATTGCGGTATATCTCTATTCGCTGGTTTCCGCCGACCAGGCCGCATCCCAACGATGAATGCCCAGTGCCGGGCGTCCGGCTTCGAACCGGTGCAGGGTGAACGCGCCCAGTTGCAAAATTCACCTGCTGGCGGCGACAATCTTGTGTGCAGCCTGCTCAACCTGACGACACCCCGATCTTTCCCGCCGGAAATCCGTTTCAACCCGGCGCCATGGTGCTTTTGACCCTGGGAAATCCTAGAGAGAAGTTCTGGGGCCTGATACTTGCATTGACTGCGCAAGGGCTCAGTCTCTCCGGCATCGAATTGGGCTCGTTCGAGGATCTCGTCTCCATGATCAAAGCGGGCGATCCACACTCTTTCGGTGTAGTCTTCTTTCCCATGCATCGCATCGAGCGGGTGGAGCTCGATTCATCGGATGGCGGCATCCCTTCACTATCTCAACGCTTCACCGCGAAAACAGGTATGGACCCGGCTTCCGTTCTCGCCCGTTATCTGCAGCAGAACTCCATCCGGACGGACCTGAAATGAAGCTCTCGCAACTGCTCACCGCGCCCAACCAGCTGACCCTGCTGCGCATGATGTTCGTGCCCTTTATCGTGATTGACCTGGTCGGAGGGCACTACCGATGGGCGCTCATTCTGTTTGTCCTGGCGGGCTTCAGTGACGGTCTCGACGGGCTGCTGGCCCGGACGCTCAAACAGCAGACGGTGCTCGGCCAGTACCTCGATCCCATCGCCGACAAGCTTCTGCTCAGCACCATGTTCATGGTGCTGGCGATTCTGCACAAGATTGCCTGGAAGTACACGGTATTGGTTTTCAGCCGTGATATCTCGATCCTGTTCGCCAGCGCCGTCCTTTACGCTATCGCCGGGCTGCGCGACTTCCGTCCCAGCATCTTTGGCAAGGCCAACACTTTTGCCCAGGTGGCGGCGGTTTTTTTTGTGATGCTGTTCCAGATCAAGCATGACCGCTGGATCTGGCTCACGCAAACCACGCTGCTCCATGCCACCGTCGCTTTCACCGTGGTGTCGGCGGTGCACTATGTATTTCTTGTGGGCCAGCGCCTGCACGGCGCCGCCCACGTCTCCGCGGACACTTCTAAATCGGCGAAAGGCTCAATTTGACCCTGTTTCTGGTCTCCCCCTAGAATTGACGATCCTGTCCCCACATTTCTCCACCTTATGGCGTTGCGCCTGTACAACACGCTTTCCGGCAAGGTAGAGGAATTCCATCCGCTGGAGAACAATGAAGTGCGGATGTACGCCTGCGGCCCGACGGTGTACGACTACGGTCACATCGGCAACTTCCGGACCTTTGTCGCGGTCGACATCCTGCGCCGCTTCTTTCGTCAGAGTGGTTTCAAAGTCCGCCACGTCATGAACATCACCGACGTGGACGACAAGATCATCCGCAACTCTGCCCAGGAAGGCTTGAGTGTCAAGGATTACACCGCCAAATACGAAAAGGCTTTTCTCGAGGACAGTGCCACCCTGAATATCGAGCCGCCTCTCCTGGTCCGCGCCACCGAACATATCGAGGAGATGGCGCGCTTCATTGCGGAACTGGAGAGAAAAGGCTTCGCCTATCGCACCGATGACGGCTCTTATTATTTTCGTATTGCCCGGTTTCCCGGCTATGGCAAGCTTTCAAAGAAGGATTTCGCGGGAATGGAAGACGGCGCGCGCGTCGATGTGGATGAATACGAAAAGGATAATGCCCGCGACTTCGCGCTGTGGAAAGCGCCTAAACCTGGGGAGGCGTTCTGGGAGAGTTCGATCGGCCCGGGGCGCCCGGGCTGGCACATTGAATGCTCGGCCATGTCGATGGAAGAACTGGGAGAGACTTTCGACCTTCATGCCGGCGGTGAAGATCTTATTTTCCCGCATCACGAAAACGAAATCGCGCAGTCCGAGGCTCTGACTGGGAAACCCTTCGTTCATTTCTGGTTTCACGCCCGCTTCCTGCTGGTGGAAGGAGAGAAAATGTCCAAGAGCGCGGGCAATTTCTTCACCTTGCGCGACTTGGCGCTCCGGGGATACAAGCCGTCTTCGATCCGCTTGCTGCTGGCTTCCGTGCCCTATCGCCACCAGCTTAACTTTACCTTCGATGGACTCAAACAGATGGCCAGCAACGTGGACAAGTTGCGCAACTTTCAGTTGCGCCTGAAGACCGGCCAGTTCCCTGCCGGCGCCACGGATTCAGCCCTGGCTGGCGAAACGGTTGCGCGCATGACCTCCGCCCTTGAGGACGACCTTAATACCGCGCAGGCCCAGGCAGCTATTTTTGACATGGTGCGCAAAGCCAACGCCGCCATCGACGGCGGACAATTGAAGCAACATGATGTAGCGCCGCTGCTTGCGGCGCTCGACAGGTTCGACCAGATTTTCGCGGTCTTGGGCGACGACGACGCCCCCAAGATGAAAGCCATCCTGGAATGGGCAAAGGGGGAGGGACGCGAAAAAGATGTCAGCCCGGAATTGCTCGACGCCGTCGGCGCTCAAAGTCTGTCCGACGCTGAGATCGAAGCCCGGATTGCGGAGATGGAAGCGGCCCGCAGGGCGAGGAATTTTCAGGCCTCGGACGCGGTCCGCGCCGCCCTCACCTCTGCCGGAATTCTCGTCGAAATCACCAAGGACGGAGTGCGCTGGCGCAGGAAATAGCTAAACGCCCGGCCGACTCTTCCTCCACTCTGCTTTTGTCAGGTTGCGCCGCTGCCTCCTGCTTCCCCACGGAATTGGAGGTGAGGCCTGGCCCCGCGCTGCAATCTGCGCCCACCCGCCACTCGCGTCCAACACCGACATGTAACCTCCGGAAGCGACTTCGAGCGGCTTCGCGATCCGCCCCTTGAAATCGACCCGGTCCGCACGCGTAGGCTCAAACCAGGCGGGAGTGATGAAGTCGGAAACCAGCACTCCCAGCATCTCATATCCCATTCTGTCCGCTTCGACCGCGTCGCAGACTTCCAGGGCATAAATCTTCCCGTCCTCCCCCTGTGCGCACCAGTTGATCCAGGGATCGGCCAGCATTTCGAGCAGTTCGTGGCTCAGGGTAACTGTCCACGATGCTCCACTCTGGAGATCAAGACCGGCGAATACTTTTCCCAACGGCGTTCCCCGGCTGGTCAATTCGTGATAACCGAGAGCCCCAGCCTGGTCAGGATCGTCGGTCACGGAAATCTGCCACCATCCATCCGGAAGAGGTTCGTCTTTCTGCAAAAACCTCAATTGGCAATCCAGGTCCCAGTAGGCCCTGAAGTCCAGGGTGACCTGCCGCTGCAACGCCGGAATCACGGCCGAAACCGCAGCGTCGGTCAAACAGGTAGAAGCATTTGTGATCGCAAAAACAGGCAAAGTCATGAAACACACCTCACCAGCTGAGAACCGAGAACTGGTAACTGACTACTGGTTTTTGGTTTTTGGTTTTTGGTTTCTGGTTTTTGGTTTCTGGTTTTTGGCTTTTGGTTTTTGGTTCTGGTTTCCAGGTTTTGGTTTGCAAGTTCCAGGTTTTTGTCTCTGTTTTCTGGTTTCCGTTTCCGGTCTGTTGCGATCACCGTAATTTCCGCTGGCTGAGCGCGGCATCAAGAACGGCATTTCCGCTGGGTGCGCACACCTGCTGATTCCACTGCCGCTTCAGCTCCCTGGGCTGAGGAATGACGGTGTTCTGTCGAGCTGTCCTGGACGCGGTAGACGAGGCCTGTGGAATCAGCGAAGCGAAGCTGCTCACAGTGGTGAGGATCAGGTTGACCGCGGCTGTGATTCGAGCGGAAAGCGCAGGATCGCTGATGTGCGCCGCCTGCAGCAGCGCCGGCAATTCCTGGTTTGTTTCCTGAATCATGCTTTCGATCTTCTGCAGGCCGTCGGCGCTGGGACTCGCTTTGTAAGCGTCGTACAACGCCTGCAGCAGGGTTAAATCCTTACTCGCCTCCGCCGAAATGTTCTGGATCGCCAGGGCCTCGCTGGCAGTCAGCTGTTTCCCCGATTGCAGCGTTGACACCAAGGCTGCAATGTTCAGCGCCATCTGGGTAAGCACCGGCAAATCGGCTAGTGCGACGCTGATCCACTGGGCGCTGCATCCCGTGGCGATCAATGAAATGCTCAAGACAAATGCCAATGCGATTCTGGTCATCGATTTCGACTTCATGAGTGCTTCTCCCTGTAAGAATTCCCAGTCTGATGTTGGATTCTGGATGCAAACCCCACAGGCCAAGTGGGGACAGCCGCCCCGGCCCTCCGGCCGAGCGCAGCTCGGCTCTGCACCAAGCCTGCAAAAAATAAAAACGCCACCGGCTGAAGCCGATGGCGATTCTTTATCTGGAAGGTGTTCGATTATTTCACTGCGGTGACCGGGGCGCGCCCGTCAGGCTGCCTTCTCGCTGGCGTGCGCGACTCGCAGGATCGTGCTCTCATCAAAATGCCGGCCGAGGATCTGCAACCCGATGGGCAGCTTTTCCCTGGTCTCGCCGCAGGGCACGGAAATTCCCGGAATTCCCGCCAGGTCCGCGGTCACCGTGTAGATGTCAGCCAGATACATGGCCAGGGGATCATCCATTTTTTCGCCCAGCTTAAAAGCCGCCGTGGGACTGACCGGCGCCACGATGGCATCGACCTTCTGGAACGCCTCTTCGAAATCCCGCGTCAGCAGGGTGCGAACTTTTTGCGCCTTCAGATAGTAAGCGTCGTAGTATCCCGCGCTCAGGGCGTACGTACCCAGCATGATACGGCGCTTCACTTCGGCGCCAAAACCTTCATCGCGGCTGCGCCGGTACATTTCTGATAGATTGCGCGCATCCTTCGCGCGATAGCCGTAGCGCACGCCGTCAAAGCGGGCCAGGTTCGACGAAGCTTCGGCGGTGGCCACAATGTAATAAGCCGGAATCGCGTATTGCGTATGCGGCAGCGAAACTTCCACGATCTCGCAGCCTTGTTTGGCCAGCTTCTGAATCGCCGCCTCGATTGCGCCGCGAACTTCTTTGTCCAACCCTTCGCCCAGATACTCTTTGGCCACACCGAGTCTCAGCCCACGTACGGGTTTCTCGAGTTCGGCAACATAATCCGGAACCGGCACGTCGGCGGATGTCGAATCCATCGGGTCGCGGCCGGCAATCGTCCGCAGCACGATGGCCGCGTCCTTTACCGTTTTCGCGAGCGGCCCAATGTGGTCGAGTGAAGAGGCAAACGCGATCAAACCGTAGCGCGACACACGCCCGTAGGTCGGCACCATCCCGACTACGCCGCAGAACGACGCGGGCTGGCGAATCGATCCGCCCGTGTCCGACCCCAGCGCCGCCACCGCCATGTCCGCGGCCACGGCCGCCGCCGACCCCCCGGACGATCCCCCCGGGACGCGCGTAAGATCGCGCGGATTGTGCACCGGTTTCCAGGCCGAGTTCTCGTTCGACGATCCCATGGCGAATTCGTCGCAGTTCAACTTGCCCAGCACTACAGCGCCGGCGGCCTCCAACCGGGCCACAGCCGTGCAATCGTAAGGCGGAACATAGTTGCCCAGAATCTTTGAACCCGCGGTAGTGCGAATGCCCCTGGTGACCATCACGTCTTTGATTCCGACCGGCACACCACCCAGGGGCGGCAATTTCTCGCCCTTGGCCGCAAGTGCATCCATCTCAGCCGCTTTGGCCAGCGCTCGCTCTTTCGAGAGCGTCAGGAACGCGCCAATCTTTGGATCGTCGCTCTCGATCTTGGCGTAAAACGACTCCGCCAGCGCGGCCGCGCTGATCTTGCGCTCCTGCACCGCGGAGCGGGCAGCGTCAATGGTGAGCAGATCTAAATTCATGTAGGATCGTCGTTGGCCTTGGTCGTTGGTCGTTGGCCAAAGACCAAGGGCCAACGACCAACGACGATTCTTTCTACCTTTCAATCACTTTCGGCACTTTGAAGAACGTTCCGTCCGAGTCCGGGGCATTTTCCAGGGCGACGTCGTGCGGCAGCGATTTGCGCAAGCCTTCAAGAACATCTTCGCGGGTGGCATAGGCGAAGCGCGCGCTTCCTTGCTTGGACTGGTCCACGCCGTAACGATCGGAAACCTGTGCCATAGGCTGTACGTTCGTCGTGTCCAGCTCGTTGAGGCTGTCAATGTGGCCAAGAATCGAGTTCAAGTCGCGCACCATGCGGGTGCGCTCTTCCGCGGTCAATTCCAGGTTGCCGAGGTCGGCCACGTAAGCCACGTCTTTTTCGGTAACTTTCATGTCCGTGTGGGGCGGGCGCCCTCGCCCGCCGCTTTATCCCCAACCACAAACTCAATCCGTCGAACACTCTCGGCGACGTATCGATTGAGAACCGCCAGATATTGGGGGGCCAATGCCTGCAACTCAACCCGCCAGCCCGTGTCGGGAACTTCCACGCGAAGAATTCCCTGAGCGAAGTCGAGTGCGCGCGTCCGCGCCGCAACCGCCTGTCCGCAAGCCAACGCCCACGCCAGCAACGGACCCTGCCCCGCAGGAGAGCGCCGCAGGCTGCCGGCAACGATCTTCTCCAGTCCTGCGCCGACTTGTTCCATCGCTCGGGTCATCAGAAGATCAAATTCGTGGTGGGAACGGAAGTGATTTTACCATCGCCCGGCTCTCTCCCGCTCCGAAACTCCCACTTTCTGGCCCTGTATTTTCAGGATAGCAATTTGCGAAGGGAAAATGGGACAGGGCGGGCAACAATATATTCCTTTTCCTCTCAACCGATTGAAGACGAATCCGGGAAGAACGGCGCTTGACAGGCTCCTGCGCCCATTCAGTTCTGCCGGGACTGGGCCGCCGCCACTGGGAATTCTCGCCTCACATACTCCATCGCGCTGTCCTTCGACTGCAATCGTCCTTCGAGCTGGGCATCCTCCACCAGAGAAAGAATTTGCTTGAAGCGCGGCCCCGGCGGGTACCCGGCCGCGATCAGGTCATCGCCGCTGATAAGCGGCGTGGGACGAATGGCCTCCGGGGGGATCGCAGCGATCCTCTCTCGGGTGAAGTTGTAGGACGTCAGGTCGCCGTGACTGGCCTGGCAGTCCAGTCGGTGCAGCTCGAGGTGCTGTTCAAACTGGGGCATGCGCACAAATCTCTTGAACGTGGATTCCTTCATCTGCGGCACGTGCGAGAAACGCATGTGGTTGGCCACCAGGGCCAGAATCTGCTCAGTGTCGTCGTTCGAAAACCGCAAGCGTCGGCAGATCGCTTCCGCCATCTTCACTCCAACGTCCACATGATTGTCGAACCGAATGCGGTCTGGGGCCACGCGGAACGTGGGCGGCTTGCCGACATCGTGCAGGAGCGCGCCCCAGGCCAATGTCGCCGGGCAGGGATGCGGTAGTTCCTGGAGCAGCAGCAGCGTGTGCACAAAAACATCGCCTTCAGGATGAAACTCCGGCGGTTGCTGCGACGCCCTTCATCGCGGAAATTTCCGGCAGGACTTCGCGGAGCAGGCCAGTCTGGTCGAGCAGGAGGAATGCCTGGCGGGCGTGGCCTTCGGTGAGCATCTTGGTCAGTTCATCGCGAACCCGCTCGCACGAGACCTGATGAATGCCCGGCGCCAGCTTTTGGATGGCAGCAAACGTTGCGGGCTCGATGGTGTACCCGAAGCGGGCGGCAAAGCGCACCGCGCGCAGCATGCGCAGTTTGTCTTCGGCGAAGCGCAACTCGGGCTCGCCGATGGTACGAATAATTCCGGCGTCGAGGTCCTTGCGGCCGCCGACGAAATCCAGCACTTCATTCTTGACGGGATCGAGCAGCAAGCCGTTGATGGTGAAGTCGCGGCGCTCGACATCTTCCTGAGCGCTCTTGCTGAAGCGTACCTGGTCAGGATGGCGGCCGTCGCTGTAGCCGATGTCGCTGCGGAAGGTGGCGACCTCGACGGTGCTGCGCCCAGCCTCTCCTATCGGCACCAGGACCACGCCAAACTGCGCGCCCACGGCATAGGTTTCGGGAAAGATCCGCATGACCTCGTCGGGCGTGGCGTCGGTGGTGACGTCGTAATCGGCGGGCTCGATACCGAGCAGCAGATCGCGCACGCATCCGCCCACCAGGTAGGCCTGGTGGTCACGCGTCACGCAGGGTGCGAATAATCCGCTCGGCGAATTCTTTGGTCTGAGACATTCTTTTTCCACTGAACTGACAGTCGCCCTGCGGGCGGCCCGACAGCCGAGGGCGGCTGTCCCCACGGTGATTTGGGATGATTCAGGCATTCCACTCCTGGCGCAGGCGCTCACGTTCCGCCTCGCTCAATCCGAACCACGATTCGGCCACATCGCGGACGCGTTCGAGCGCGGCCTGCATCTCCGCGTGCTTGCGTTCGAGTTCTTCCGCGTCCGCGTCCGGCGAAACCGGGATCAGCGGGGCGCTCACGATTACTGCCCGCGAGAAGGGATGCGGAATCGCCATCAGGTCCCAGGCTTTTTCCAGCGTGTGCGCCTTTTCGACTCCAATATGAAAAACGTAAATGGGGCGGCCAGTCTTGCGGGCCAGCATCACTGGCCCGGGTTTGGCCACATATCGCGGGCCGCGCGGGCCATCGATGGTAAACGACGAATCCACGCCTTCTTCCATGCGCCGCGCCATCACTGCAAGTCCGCGCAAGCCTCCGCGGGTGGAGCTGCCCTGGGCGGTGGAGAAGCCGAAGTGCTCAATCACGCGGCGCGTCCACTGGCCATCGAAATTTGTGGTGTTCATCACCACCACGCCCCGGTTCCGCCAGTACCAGGTGGCGGGAATGATGCAGCGATGCCAGAAGGCGGAAACCACCGGCACACCCCGGGCGCGCGATTCCCGGTAATGATGCATGCCCAGTTCTTCAAAACGCAGCGTGGGACCAAGCGCGCGAATGACCGCGATGACCGCCGCGGCGATGACCGGGATTTGCATCCGCCGCCAGCGGGAGAGCTGGGGCAGGCGGGTATCGTAGAGCGAACTGACCGGCTCGGTGGCGGGTGGCGCACTCGGGCTCTCACTCGACATTAAGGAATATTGTAGCCCCGCGTGGGTCGGACACTCTTGTCCGACGCTTTTGGGGTTGATTTGGATTTGGACTCTAGCGCCTGTTCTTGACTCTTGCCACCCAAAAATCAAAGTCAAACGCGTCGGACAGGAGTGTCCGACCCACACTGGCTGGTTGTGATTTAGACTGAAACGGATGGCTGGCGCTTACATTCTCGGCATTGAGAGCTCATGCGATGAGACTGCCGCTTCCGTGGTCTATGCGGGCGAGAGAGTTGTCTCGAATGTCGTCTTCTCGCAGATCGCCGCGCACCAGCCTTATGGCGGCGTGGTTCCAGAGCTGGCTTCGCGCGAACATTTGAAGGCGATTGTGCCGGTGGTCCGCAAGGCGCTTGCCGATGCCGGACAGACCTATCCATCCATCGACGCTATCGCGGTGACGCAGGGTCCGGGGTTGGCGGGCGCCCTGCTGGTTGGAATCGGATACGCCAAGGCGCTGGCCTTCGCCCTCGACAAGCCCCTGATCGCCGTGAATCACCTGGAAGGTCACATTCATGCCGTCCTGCTCGAGGAACGTCAAAACAATAATCGGGAAATGAATTTCCCCGTGCTGGCCCTGGTCGTTTCGGGCGGACACACTCATCTCTACCTGGCCGAGCAGCGGGACCAACACTGGTCCTACCAGAATATCGGTCACACTCGCGACGACGCCGCCGGCGAAGCCTTCGACAAAGTGGCAAAGCTGCTGGGATTGGGATATCCCGGCGGCCCCATCATCGACAAGCTCTCCACTCACGGCGATGCCACCGCGGTAAACTTTCCCCCGTCGCAACTGAAGCATCGCGACCGGAAAGATAAGAGTGAGGGTGCCGCCGAACCGCGCTTTGATTTCTCCTACAGCGGGATCAAGACCGCGGTCCTGCGTTACGTCGAAGTCCACGACATGAAGGCTTCGATTGACGCCCGCCGCAAGGCCCTGGCCGCCATTGAGAAGCCGCAACTGGAGGACTATCTGCGTCATTGCGACCGAAAGACCCTGAATCTGGTGGCTTCGTTCCAGCGGGCCCTGGTGGGTGATCTGGTCACAAAAACTCTGGCCGCCGCCCGGGCTTGCGGCGTGGCCACGCTATTCGTTACCGGCGGCGTGGCCGCCAATAATGAACTCCGCCAGCGCTTCGAGCAGGACGCGGCCATGGAAGGCTTGCCGGTGTATTTTCCTTCGCGTCCGCTCTCCACCGACAACGCGGCGATGATCGCAGCCGCGGCCTACCCCAAATTTCTGGCCAGGGATTTTGCCGCCATGGATTTTTCGGCGGAAGCGGGGATGGCGCTGCGATGAAAGCGCAATTGGCATTGGCACTTAGCAATTAGCCAAGACATCCGTGGCAATTGCTGACCGAAGAGGAATGAACCCTGCAGGGCTAAATGCCAAGTGCCAATTGCTGATTGCTAATTGCTGCCTTTAGCTTACTTCACCGCAGCTCGAGCCTTTGTGACCCGGTCTCCCAGCACGGCTTCAAGCGCTTTGGTCAGCTGGGCTTCGATATCGATGTCCTTGAAGATAGCGAAGTTGGCCCGGTGCTCCCGGGCATCAAACCCGCTATTTTTGCCGGCCACAATCACGATTGGGATGTCCGCGGTGTCGGGTTGAGCTTTGAGTGCAGTGATCAGTTCGGTCCCGGTCATCCTGGGCATCTGCATGTCCGTGATGATGATGTCGGGATGAATCCGCCTTACGACGGGAAGCGCTTCTTCGCCATTGGTCGCCGATTCCACCGTGTAGCCACGCTCCTCGAGAAATCGGCACACCGTGTGCCGGATGAGCATGGAATCGTCCACAACCAGGGCTACGAGCGGAGTTTGGCTTTTTGCGGACAAGATAATCCCCGGTGCGACATTAACAAATTGTTATGTTCGCAACAAGCGCAAAGACCGGCAGCAGGGTTACCTTCGTCACGCAGGTTTGCGTAGCGCCGGCGTCCCGCCGGCTGTCGCGAGGGCATCCTGCCCTCGCACCGCGAAGATCTCAAATGAAGCGCCCAGAGCGGATCTAAGATTCCTTCGGAAGCTTCGTGTCCTCGATGATCATGTCCTTGAATTCGCTGGACTCGAAGATCTCACCGCATTCCTTGCATTCCACGAATTCAGAATCTTCTTCGCGGGCGACGATCTGCACGCGCGGATGCTTGCACGGTGGGAGATTGCTTTTCTTCTCGGGAGGTGGAGACGGCGGGGATGGAGTCATAAATCCGGGTTTTGGGATCCCGCTTCAGACCGCCGGGATTTCGCCGGAAATTGGCGGTATTTTAGACCGCCTTCCCCAGTTGTCAAGTCCCTCGGTTGATCTTTAATGGGTGGGAGCGTTCAGCGCAGCGCCAGGCGACAGGCATCGCCGCGTCGGCGGACGGAAGCGTTGAGCCCAATTTGCCACTTCCCAGGCAGCTAAGCTCAATCCTGCGGCCCCTCACTGCCTCTTTTCAACCATTGCCTGTAAGAGGTTGCATTTGAGCGGGTTGGCGTCTAATATAGACATATCCGACTGAAAAGGTCGGATTTTGCCGGCCATGCTTAAGCTGACCAAAAAGGCGGATTACGGGCTGATCGCCATGAAGCATCTGGCCGAGCATGCCGAGCAGGGCGCATGCAGCGCCAAGGACGTGGCGGACGCCTACCACATTCCCCAGGAGGCGCTGGCC
The DNA here is from genome assembly GCA_963734455.1 of Terriglobia bacterium. GTDB lineage: Bacteria > Acidobacteriota > Terriglobia > Terriglobales > Acidobacteriaceae > JAIQFF01. The sequence continues at coordinate 27,805 of CAVTHC010000003.1, read as the reverse complement.
AAGATACTGCAGAGACTGGTTAAGGCCGGCTTGCTTCATTCGCAGCATGGCACGAACGGCGGTTACACCCTGGCTCGCGATCCGGGAATGATTTCGGCGTTCGAGGTGATTCGGGCGATCGATGGTCCGCTTTTCATTACTTCATGCGTGACCGTGCGCGGCGAATGCGACCAGAGCGACCGCTGCAATATCCGGGAGCCTCTGCGGCGGGTCAGCCACGGAATCGAAGAGCTGCTTCGGGGCATCACTATCCTGGAGATGAAAGAAGAGTCCGCGCACGACGGCCATGACAATACTGGCCACGACAAGGCGAAGGGCGCAACGGAATTCGTAACCATTGGATAAGCCGGTTCTGAGGAGAGCAATTATGAGCACGGATGTAAAGACGATCCCCCAGGGAACAAACGGACACACCGAAGCCGGGACGCAGGAGCAGCGCACTGCCGCCAACGGCGTGAAGCTGCCGGTCTACATGGACAACCACGCCACCACGCCCATGGATCCCCGGGTGCTGGAAGAAATGCTGCCCTACTTCATGGAGAAGTTCGGCAACGCCGCCAGCCGCAACCACTCCTTCGGCTGGGCGGGCGAAGAAGGCGTCGAGACCGCGCGCGAGCGTGTGGCCAAGCTGATCGGCGCGACCCCCAAGGAGATCATTTTCACCTCGGGCGCCACCGAAAGCGACAACCTCGCCATCAAGGGCGTCGCCGAGATGTACCGCGAAAAAGGCAACCACATCATCACCGCCGTGACCGAGCACAAGGCCGTGCTCGATACCTGCAAGCGGCTGGAAAAGTACGGCTATCGCGTCACCTACATGCCGGTGCAGAAAGACGGCCTGATCGACCTGGAAGAACTGAAGCGCGCCATGGATGACAAGACCATCCTGGTGACCATCATGGCGGCCAACAACGAAATTGGCGTGGTGCAGCCGGTCGCGGAAATCGGGAAGCTCTGTCACGAGCGTGGCGTGATTTTCCACACCGATGCCACCCAGGCGGTGGGCAAGATTCCGATTGATGTAAACAAGATGAACATCGACCTCATGTCGATCTCGGCCCATAAAATGTATGGCCCCAAAGGTGTCGGCGCCTTGTACGTGCGCCGCAAGAACCCCCGGGTACAGATTTCCGCCATCATCGATGGCGGCGGGCACGAGCGCGGCATGCGTTCGGGAACCCTGAATGTCCCCGGAATTGTCGGGCTGGGCAAGGCCTGCGCCATTGCTTCAGAAGAGATGGCGAAGGAAGCCTGCACCCTCGCAGGTCTGCGCAACCGATTGCGCGACCGCATCATGGGCCGGCTGGACGAGGTCTACGTCAACGGTTCATGGGAGCATCGCTTGCCCGGTAATCTGAACATCAGCTTTGCCTACGTCGAAGGCGAGTCCCTGCTCATGGGCATCAATGACATCGCAGTTTCGAGCGGATCGGCCTGCACCTCGGCGACTCTGGAGCCATCTTATGTATTAAAGGCTTTAGGGACAGGCGACGATCTGGCGCACAGCTCGATTCGCTTCGGTATCGGCCGCTTCAACACCGAAGCCGAAGTGGATTACGTAGCCGATCGAGTGATCGAAACGGTGGAACGGCTGCGCGAGCTTTCGCCGCTCTACGAAATGGCGAAAGAAGGCGTGGATTTGAAGAGCGTCAAGTGGGCGGCCGAGTAGCTTTGGCAGGCGCGAAGCGGCGCAAAAGTAAAACCCAGTTCACCATGACATGTAACTTGAATTTTCAGGAGAGGGTCAACAAATGGCATACAGCGATAAGGTACTCGATCATTACTCAAACCCGCGTAACGTGGGCTCGATGGACAAGAACAGCAACGAAGTCGGGACTGGTCTTGTAGGCGCGCCGGAGTGCGGTGACGTGATGAAGCTGCAGATCAAGGTGAATCCGCAGACCAACATCATCGAAGATGCGAAGTTCAAAACCTTCGGTTGCGGCTCCGCGATCGCATCGTCTTCGCTCGCCACCGAGTGGGTGAAAGGCAAAACGGTCGATGAAGCGCTGCAGATCAAAAACACGGAGATCGTGAAGGAGCTGGCGCTGCCTCCGGTGAAGATCCACTGTTCGGTGCTGGCCGAAGACGCCATCCGGGCGGCGATTCATGACTGGAAAGCCAAGCAGGGCGCGGCCAAGCCGGTGGATTCGGCCGTTGGTCGTTAGTCATTGGTCGTTGGCCTTAAACATCCAACGGCAATGGTGAGCCCAATATGAACCTAGTGACGGAAGAAAAGAAGCCAGCGGCTCCTGCCAAGGGCGGCGTCAAGGTCACGGACAAGGCGCTGGCGAAAGTGCGGTCGGCGATCGTCAAGGAAGGCATCTCGCCCGAACAGGGAGGGCTGCGCCTGGGCGTGCAGGGCGGCGGGTGTTCGGGTCTGAGCTACAACATTCGCTTCGACACCCAGCCCCGCGAGCGCGACCGGATCTTCCAGTTCGGCGATGTACGGGTGTTCGTGGATCCGAAATCGTTCATCTATCTGAACGGGATGGTCCTGGATTATCAGGAGACCTTGATGCAGCAGGGATTTGTTTTCGTGAACCCCAACGCATCGAAGTCCTGCGGCTGCGGCACATCATTCTCAGGGTAATTTTTGTGTGGAGCGGGCGCCCTCGCCCGCTAAAAGCCTGGAGCGGCAAAGCCCTCCGCGCTCCGCTAACATTCTGCGCTCGAGCGATTGGAAATCCCTGAGACATCTGGTGATGCATGCGTCAGTCGCGGGCGAGGGCGCCGGCGCCACGCGGTCCCAATATGACGGTTGATACCTCCAAAACGATTGCAGCGGCCGGAACCGGCGATGCCACCGCCAGTTGCTGGTCGTGCGGCGACATGAGGGCCGCCCACTTCTGCCATGCCTGCGGCAAAGTGCAGCCTCCCCTGCCGGTGAATTACTTTTCATTCTTCGCCTTGCCCCGGAAGCTCAATTTAGACGGGGCCGCCCTGGAGCGGGAATTTTACGAGTTAAGCCGGAAGCTGCATCCCGACCTCAACGCCCGCGCCGACAAGCGCGAGCAGGAGTGGAGCCTGGAGCAAAGCTCGCTGCTCAACGACGCTTACCGCACGCTGAAAGATCCCATCAAGCGCACCCAATACCTGCTGCGCCTGGAAGGTGTGGAGCTGGAAGAGCAATCGAAGGCCGCGACCGAGAAGGCGCGTGCCAGCGGCGAAGTGAAGAAACAGATTGTGCCTCCCGATCTGCTCGAGGAAGTGTTCGAGCTGAACATGCAGCTGGAAGAGCTGCGCATGAATCAAAAGATGGGCGAAGACGACCCCGCCCTGGCGAAAGATCTGGAAGGGCACAAGGCCCAGTTCGAGGAGAAGTACGAAGAACTGGCGGAAGAGTTGAAGACTCATTGGAACCGCTGGGACCATGCGTTCGACGGCGGTGACGATACCGAACGCCACGCGGCGCTGGACGCCATGGTCGACCTGCTGAACCGGCGCAGCTACATCAGAAATCTGGTCCGGGACGTGAATGAAGCGCTGGGGAATTGAAGAAATCATGGCACCTGATCGCATCGTCGGCATCGATCTCGGAACCACCAACTCCCTGGTGGCTTTCATGCGGGGGGACAGGCCCGTCGTAATTCCAGGCGAGGATGGGGTGAACCTGGTGCCGTCGGTGGTGGCGCTGGACGATAAGGATCAGGTCCTCGTCGGCAACGCCGCGCGCAAGTATTTGATCGAGACCCCGGAACGCGCCGTTTATTCGATCAAACGCCTGATGGGACGGGGCCTGGAAGATATCCAGCAGGAATTGAAGCTGTTTCCCTTCCGCCTGGCTGAGGATCTTCAGCCCGGAGAGGTGCTGCGCATCCGGCTGGGCGAAAAGACTTTCACGCCGCCCGAGATTTCAGCTTTCGTTCTGCGCCAGCTCAAGCGTAACGCCGAGCGCTTTTTCAACGCCCCGGTCACGCAGGCGGTCATCACGGTGCCCGCCTACTTCAACGACGCGCAGCGTCAGGCGACGAAGGACGCCGGCCGCATCGCCGGCCTTGAGGTCCTCCGGCTGGTCAATGAACCGACGGCCGCTTCCCTGGCTTACGGCCTCGACCAGAAACAGAACGGCATTGTGGCCGTGTATGACCTGGGCGGCGGCACCTTCGACGTCTCGATCCTCAAATTGCATGACGGAATCTTCGAGGTCGTCGCCACCAATGGCGATACCCATCTGGGCGGCGATGACATTGACAACCTGCTGATCACGATCGCGCTGGACGACATCCGCGGTGACATGGGCATGGACGTCTCGCGCAATGGCGAAGCCGTGGCCACCATCCGCAAGGCCGTGATCGAGGCCAAGATTGCGCTTTCCTCAGAGCCTGCGACCAAGCTCGAAGTTGAACTGCCGGGCGGGCAACACTATCAGAGGCAAATCACGCGCGAGCAGTTCGAACAACTGATTCAGCCCATCATCGACCGCACCGTAGGCCCCTGCAAACAGGCGTTGAAAGACGCCGGCCTAAAGCCGGAGCAGATTGATGAAGTCGTGCTGGTCGGCGGCTCCACGCGAATTCCCAAGGTCCGCGCGCTGGTCGAAGAACTGTTCCAGCGCAAGCCGCACACCGACCTGAACCCGGACGAAGTCGTGGCCCTGGGCGCGGCGGTGCAGGCCAACATTCTTTCCGGAGGCTCCGAGGCCACGGAAAACATGCTGTTGCTCGACGTGACGCCTTTGTCTCTCGGCATCGAAGTAGCGGGTGGTGTGACCGACAAAATCATTCTCCGCAACTCGACCATTCCGGCATCGGCTACGCAGCACTACACCACCCAGGTGGACGGGCAGACCAACGTCGCCATCCATGTACTGCAGGGCGAACGGGAACTGGCGAAAGATTGCCGGTCGCTTGCCCGCTTCGAACTGAAAGGAATTCCTCCCATGCCGGCGGGAATCCCGCGCGTGGAAGTAAAATTCCTGATCGACGCGAACGGCATTCTACATGTCTCCGCGCGCGAGCAACGCAGTGGAAAAGAGGCGGAAATCGAAGTCCAGCCAAGCTACGGACTGACCGACGAACAGGTCGAGAGCATGATTCTTGATTCGTTCGATTCAGCGGAAGAAGATTTCCGTCAACGCCAGGTGATCGAGGCGCGCAACGAAGCCGGCACCATCGTCGCCGCGCTGGAAAAAGGGAAAAGAAGTCCAGCCTGGGGACAGCTCACCAGCGACGAGAAGAAACGCATCGCAAAGCTGGAAAAGGCGTTGAACGCGGTGCAGGACGAAGACGATTATCAGGCGATCCGCACCGCCATTGACGCTCTGAACCAGGGCACGATGCGGCTGGCCGAGCTCATGATGGATACCGCGGTATCCGCCGCTCTCAAGGGCAAGACCATGGACCAGGCCGACATGGGCGAAGGGCCGGACGCGCCGCATCCCGTGGCCAAAGCAGAGTTTGAATAGAACAGTCGTCAGTCGTCAGTCGTCGGCCAGGAACGCAAACGAAACGAGATTAGGAGCTGTGATGGCAGAACATAAAACACAAGGCGCGGGAGCGGCAACAGTCGACGCTTCCAGCGAGAACTTGGTGCAAGTTACTTTCTTGCCCGAGGGCAAGACCGTACAGTTCGAGCACGGCAAGCTGCCCTACAAAGATCACGGCAAAGAGGAATCGCTGCTCGACGTGGCGCTGAACCATGGCATCCGGCTGGACCATGCCTGTGGCGGCAATTGCGCCTGCACCACTTGCCACATCTGGGTAAAGGAAGGGGCTGAAAATCTTTCCGAGATGGATGACGACGAAGCCGACCGGCTGGACATGGCCGCCGATTTACAGTTAAACTCCCGACTCGGGTGCCAGGCGGTGATCAACAAGCCGGGCAAAGTAGTCGTCGAAATTCCCGCGTGGAACCGCAATTACGTGTCGGAAGAACACTAGAACAGTTTCTGGTTCCTGGTTTCTGGTTTTGAAACTAGAAACCGGAAACTCGAAACTGATTCAAGGAGCCTTGCATGCCGAAAGAACTGACCTGGGAAGATGCTGAAGATCTCGGAATCCTGCTCTCCGAGAAGCATCCTGAAATCGATCCGCTGGCGGTGCGCTTTACCGACCTGCACCGGCTGGTCACGGAACTGCCGGAGTTCAAGGATGATCCCAAAAAGTCGAACGAGGGCAAGCTCGAAGCCATCCAGATGGCATGGCACTCGGAGTTTCTGGATCGCACTCAGGCGTAACGCGGCCGCTGCGGTTATTTGGCGGAATCCATCTCCCGATAGAATTTCTGCAACACGTAGAACGCCTGCTTGTGCTGTCCCAGATTCGAAATTAATCCCTTGCGGTTGAAGTAATCCTGCGTGCCGGGCAGCAGGCGGCGCGGCGAGTGGAAATCCATCAGCACCCAGGGTGACATGCCGGCCAGCGCTGGAATCTTTTTCAGCATGGTGATCTGGTGCTGGTAGAGGCTGGCCTGGTACTCCTCCGTCCAGCGTTCATCAGCATCGCCGTGCCGGCCGTACGGGGCTCCCCCTCCAAATTCGCTCACGATGACCGGCTTGTCCCAGGCAAATTTCCACTGCATCCGATCGGCGTCCTCGGGACGCCCGCCATACCAGCCGAGATACTCGTTCAATCCCAGCACATCGAGATATTCGCCCAGCGGATCATTGAAGGCACGGGTATCGGGGCCGGCTTCGTCCACGTGATTCATCGCTGATGTGATCAGGCGGGTCGAGTCCTGCTGGCGCGCGGCTTCTGCCAGTTGTCGAAGAAAGGCGGTCCGCGCGGGTTTCACCGGGGTCTCGTTCGAGATCGACCATAAGACAACGGAAGCGCGGTTATGGTCGCGCGCGATCATCTCGCCCAGTTGGCTCTCGGCGTTTTGCAGGGTGGCCGGATTTTCCCAGTCAATGTCCCAGTACACCGGAACTTCAGACCACACCATGATTCCCATGCGATCGGCCAGGCGGGTCATGTTCTCGCTGTGCGGGTAATGGGTCAGGCGCACGAAATTGCAGCCCAGTTCCTTGGCCCATCCCAGCAGGGTCTGCGCATCCTCCGGGCTGAACGCACGCCCGCCGCGGACTGGAGCTTCTTCATGCATGGCGATACCACGCAGGAAGATGGGCTTGCCGTTGAGCAGAATTTGGGTGCCGCGAGTCTCGATGGTGCGGAAACCCATGGAGTCGTGCACCTTATCCGATCCGCTCGACACTACGACATCGTAGAGTTTGGGATGATTGGGCGACCATAGCTCGAGCTTGGCCGGAAAGCGGAACTCAGCGCGGCCGGTGGCATCGGTGGCAAAGCTTTGCTTGATCCCCGCTTCGGGGATTTCAACCGTCACCTGTTGTGCTGACGTCGAACCGCTGAGCTGCACCCAGCCGGCGATCTCGTTGCTCGAACCCTTGGCAAGTTGCACCAGGTAATCCTGAATAAAGCTTTCGGGGACCTCCACCAGCATCACATCGCGAGTGAGCCCTCCGTAGTTCCACCAGTCGGTATTTACCGTAGGGACGGCATCGCGGCGACGGGCGTTGTTGACCTCAGCCACCAGGAAGTTGTCGCCTTCGCGGATCTGGCCGGTGACCTCGAAGTTGAAGGGCGTGAATCCGCCTTCGTGCTCGCCCAGGGCCTGACCGTTGAGATAAACGCGAGCGAAATAGTTGGCGGCCCCGAAATACACGAACACGCGGGTGTGCTCCCGCTTGTGGTACGAGAATGATTTCTTGTACCACACCGGGCCTTCGTAGAAAAACAACTCCTTCTTTTGTGAGTTCCAGTCTCCGGGAACATTCAGCACATCCGACTTGTCAAAATCGTATTCCACCAGCTCATGCTTGTCCTTGGCCTTGGCATTCAGATAGAAGCGGGCGTTCAGGCCAGTCTCGTACGGATCGACGATGGCTTGCCAGGGGCCGTTCAGGCTCGTGGTGACGCGATTGGGAATGTCCTGAATCAGGGCGGGAAGGTTCGCGGCAGCGCTGCCCAACGAACTGAACAACACCACCAGAAGAACCCAGCGTCTCATGGAAGCCTCGCGAGTCGGCAATCTTAGTCAGCCCCTGCGATGGTGTCAAACCCGAGCCGCGGTTTTGCGATGGCGCTGGCTAGCCCGCCGCCGTGGTCGAAGTCTCTTCCACCCCGGCTTCGCGCAGGAACTTCGCCGCCTCTTCCGGAGGTGTGGGATTGATGTAGAAACCGGTTCCCCACTCGAAGCCTGCCGTCTTGGTCAGCTTGGGCATGAATTCGATGTGCCAGTGATAGTGGTCGTTGTTCGGGTCCTGCACCGGCGAACTATGGATCACCAGGTTATAAGGCGGGTTATCGAGCACGCGCTCGGCCTTGGTCAGCAAGGTCTTCAGCGCCTTGGCCAGGTTTTCGAACATGTGGGAAGAGGAATTCTCAAATGCCGACTCATGCTGTTTGGGCAGAATCCAGGTCTCGAACGGAAAACGCGGCGCGTACGGCGCCAGCGTGATGAAGTCCGCGTTCTCGGCCACCACGCGAGTCCCGGTCTCGCTTTCCTGGCGTATAACGTCGCAAAAGACGCAGCGCTCTTTGTAGATGTAATACTGCTTCGCGCCCTCGATTTCTTCGCTCACGTAAATCGGAAGGATGGGCAACGCGATCAGCTGCGAGTGCGCGTGCTCGAGCGAGGCGCCCGCCGCTTCTCCATGATTTTTGAAAATAAGGATGTACTTGAAGCGGCGATCTTTTTTGAGGTCGAGAATGCGGTCGCGGAAAGTCCAGAGCACATCCTCGATCCGCTTAGGAGGAAGGTTCGCCAGGCTGGCGTTGTGGTCCGGAGTTTCAATGATGACCTCGTGCGCTCCAATGCCGTTCATGCGATCGAACATGCCCTCGGCCTGGCGGTTCAGGTTGCCCTCAATGCCGAGAGCGGGAAACTTGTTGGGCACCACGCGCACGGTCCAGCCCGGAGAATCGCGCTCGGGCGGCGGCCCGCCGTTCGGTGTTGGGGCGGTATGCCTGGATTTCAGGCGGGGTCTTGGATTCGTTGCCGTAACAGAAGGGACAGAAACCGCCCCTGATTTTGACCGCCTCGCGGGCGAAGTCAGTCGGACGCTTGGCGCGGTCAGTCGAAATGATGACCCAGCGGCCCACGATCGGATCTTTTCGGAGTTCAGGCAAGCGCTGACGATCCCTTTCTGTGACCCGCAGAGTGAACTGCGCGAACCGGACTATTTTACCCTTAGATCGGAACGTTCCGGAACAGTTCGATTTCCGGACGAGTTGATTGCGGCTCGAAGTACACGCTGATGACTTCGAGGCGCCACGGGCAGGACGGCGGCAGATGGCGCAGGTATTCGCGGGCCACGGCAAGAAGTTCGCGGCGCTTCTCCCGGTCAACTGCGGCTTCGGCGGGCTTCACCTCGTGAGAGGTGCGGGTCTTCACCTCGACGAAACACAGAATATCTTTGTGCCACCCGATCAGGTCGATCTCGCCCCGGCGGTTGGGCGAACGAAAGTTGCGGGCGACCATGGTGTATCCCTGCTGTCGAAGATAGAAGTAGGCGGCTTCTTCACCGCGCCGGCCGGTACGCAGGTGTTTCGCGAGGCTGTCGGCGGGCAGCGTCCGGCTCGCGATCCAGTCGAGGATGCGAATGGTAGCGGAAGTGAGACGGCCGGAGAACATGGATGAGAGTTCGTAGGCTTGAAGATTGTAGGTTTGCGGGATCAGAAAATGATGTGACGGACGTCACAACCGTCAGGCCGGGAAATCACTGCTCTTCGCGCAGGCGTAACCAATCCAGAAACATCTGTTCGATGGGTTTGTCGTAGGTCATCAGCACGTGGCGGACCGTGTGGCCGCTGACGAAATGGCAGACTTCTTCGGCCAGGTTCTTGGCGTGATCGCCGGCGCGCTCCAGGGATTGGGTCATGAAAATGACCTGCAGGCTGGCATGCCGCTGCAGGTTTTCGGGATTCTCGATGTGACGGAGGAAGATCAGGTTTCGCAGGCGGTCGATCTCGGCATCGGCGCGCAGCACGTCGACGGCTTTTTTGACATCGCGGGTCGAAAACGCCGTGCCCGCGTCTGCCAGCATTTTCTCGAGCACGGTGGCCATGTGGGTAAGGTCGCGAATGTCCTGCGGCTCGATGCGGGAACAAACTGCTTGCGCGCTGCCGGAGAAGCTCAGCAGCAGGTCGCCAATACGCTCCAGGCTGATCATGAACTTCATGCAAGCCAGGAGCTCGCGCGCTTCCGACTCGGTGACCTGGGTGATGATCTGGGTCACGCCCGCGTCTATCTCCATGTCGAGGCGGTCGAGTTCCTTCTCCCGTTCGCGGAGTGTATTCAACAGCGGACCGGAGGCCGTGGCAATGCCTTCAGCCGCGGTTGCGGCTGCCTCCTTCGCAACCCGGCAGGCCTCGATGGTGCGCTTCACCAGGTAAGCGTAGGGCGATTCCGGTTCCGGGCTTCTCAAAATGGCCGTGCTCATAAGCACATTCCTTCCGGAATCGATCCGGGCTGGGCCGCACCAGATTCTGTCTGATTTTCCGGTTACTGTTATGGATGGTCAATACCAGAGAATAGGTTGTTTTTTCAATCGTTTGGTTAAAAGGATGTAAATTAATTGGTCGCGGGATGCGCCACTGGCCAGCGGAGGGACAACCGCCGGCTAGAGGCGGCGCCATGCCCCGCCGAGAGCGATCCTCTAAGCTCCGGGCAGCGTGAACAGGAACGTCGAGCCGTGGTTCAGTTCGCTCTCGGCGCGGATGGAGCCGCCATGGGCCAGAACGATGTGCTTGGCGATGGCCAGTCCCAGGCCGGTGCCGCCAGATTCACGCGAGCGGGCCTTGTCCACCCGGTAGAAACGCTCGAACAGGCGAGGCAGGTGCTCGGAAGGAATGCCTGGACCGAAATCCTGCACGAAGAACTCGACGCCCTCGCGAACCGGACGCGATCCCAGAACGATCCGCCCTCCCGACTGGGCGTATTTCAATGCGTTGTCCACCAGGTTCGAGAACACCTGATGGATGGCCTCGGGATCAGCGCCCACTTGCGAAACTGCGCGGTCCTCGACGATCAATTCGACATTTTGCGCCCGTGCGATTTCGCGAAAGCTCTGCACGGCTTCCTGCAGGAGGTCGGCCGGCGCCGTGGGCTGGATGTCGAAACGTTGCTCTCCCGATTCCACCCTGGCCAGGGTCAGCAGGTCTTCCGTGAGGCGGGACATGCGCACCGCGCTCTTGCGGATGATCTCGAGAAAGTCGCGCGAATGGTTATTGTCAGCGCGCGCTGTCCAGCAAAGTCTCGGTGTAGCCCTGAATCGAAGTCAGCGGCGTGCGCAGTTCGTGCGAGACGTTGGCGATAAAGTCGCGACGCGTCTTTTCGATCCGTTCCGTCTCCGTAAGGTCGCGCAGCACCGCCACCGCGCCACCGCCCGGCATGGGCGCGGCGGTCACGTCAAAAGTGCGGCCGGGAACGATGGACGCAGCCCGGGCGGTAAACACCTTGCGCGCCTCGCTGGCCCCTCGCACCGCAGTCAGGAAATCAGGATCGCGGACGGTCTCCACCAGGGGCGCGTTCTTGCGGGTGCGCTGGGGCACCAGCCTGTCCATGGTCTGGTTGGCCCACTGCACGCGATCGATCCGCGCTGACCGCAATGACCGCGTCCTGCATGCTGTTGAGCAGGGTTTCGAGCTGGTGCTGGCTGGTCTGCAACGCGGCGAAGCTTGCTTCCAGATGGCGGGCGGTCTTGTCGAGCGCGGCGGCAACCTGCCCGATTTCATCTCCGGAAGATTCCTCGATACGCGCCGCCAGGTCGCCCGCGGCGACGCGGTCGGCGAACTGCACAATGCGGTGCAGTCGGCGCGCCGTGGAGCGGGCCGCGAGAATGGAGACCACCAGCGCCACGACAAATGCCAGCAGCATGCCCTTCCAGGCGTGGTGGAGCGAGAAATCAAACATCACCGACGCCGCGCCGATCACCAGGGCGAACGCCGCCAGCAATTTAATAAACAGCCGGTTTCTCACTTCGTTTTCCTCACTTCGGAGACTCGAAGCGATAGCCCGCTCCCCGCACTGTTTTGAGATAGCGCGGATTTTCGGGATCGGGTTCGATTTTTTCGCGAATGCGGCGCACGTAAACATCCACCGACCGCGGGGTAACGTAGGCCGTGTCGCGCCAGACTGAATCGAGCAACTGATCGCGAGTGAAAACCCGTCCGATGTGCCGGGCAAAATAATCGAGCAGCCGGAATTCGGTGGCGGTGGTGGTCACAAGACTGCCGCGCACGGTAAGGGTCATGGCGCCGGGATCGATTTCGATTTCGCCAATCTTGACCGGCGCCTGCGACAAAGGCCGCTCGAAGCGGCGCAACACTGCCTTGACCCGCGCCACCAGTTCGCGCGGACTGAACGGTTTGGGAATGTAGTCGTCTGCGCCCAGTTCCAGGCCGAGTATGCGGTCCGCTTCCCCGCTCTTGGCGGTCAGAAAAATCACCGGGGTTGCCGCGAGCGCGGGGATTTGCCGGATCTGGCGGCACAGTTCGAGGCCGTCTTTGCCCGGGACCATGATGTCGAGAACGAAGAGGGCCGGACGCTGCCGTTCGGACTCCGAAATCACGGTGTTTCCGGTGGCGAACACTTTCACCGCGAATCCGTCCGCTTCCAGATGGTGCCGCACCAGGCGGGAAATGTCCGGATCGTCCTCGACCACAAAGATGCTGGGTTTCATGGTGGGTATTGTAGCGGGCGGACCTGTGGGAGACCTAGTCGGGAGATTTCCAGGCCATTTACCTAACCCTCAACCCGTCAACCACAAGGGACACGAAGTAACCCGAAGACCTCAGCCTCTAAGGTTTCTTCGTGCAACTTCGTGTCCTCTGTGGTTAAAGGCTTCGCCGAGAACCGACCTCGAGGATCAAGTTTCCAGAGCGCTCTCGCCGGAAGCTCATCCCCGGAGGGACCGTCGTGGTCGCGCTGTACTCCGTAACGACGGCAGGGCCGGAATATTTCTTGCCAATCAGCAGTGCATCCCGGGACAGGACAACGGCAGCAAGTCTTTTTCCCGAGAAAAACACTGGGGCACGCTCCGGAACAAGCTTGCCGGGCTTTGCCCGGCCTGGACGGGCGGGGGCGCCCGTCCCTACATGGCCTGGGGCGCTCCCCTGGGCGATGCGGGCTTGCGGCGATTTGACGGTCGCCCGCAACCGCAGCGTAACCAGTTCCACTTCGCGCGCGGGATAGCTGTAGCCGTAGCGGCGCTGATGTTCGCTGCGGAAATCCCGAATCAGATTGCGCGTGTAGGCAACATTCAATTCGTATCCCTGGCCTTGATAGCGGACGTCCACGCTGCGCTGGTGGCGGATCGCGCCTTTCCATTTCTCAGTACGAAAATCCCTTTCGGCGCGGCGGCGGAGCATCGTGAACTCGCGGTCCAGCGCGGCAGCAGGGATTTTCTCCGCGACGCGCCACAGCACGGTGCGGGAGTAGTCCTTCACCACGTCACTCACCAGGATCCCGAAAGCAGAGAGTGCACCGGGCAGCGCGGGAACCATAACACGCGGGATGCTGAGCGCTTCCGCCAGCTCGCAGGCATGGAGGCCGCCGGCCCCGCCGAACGCAACCAGGGCAAACTCTCGCGGATCATAGCCGCGCTCGATCGAGACCACGCGTATGGCTTTCTCCATGGTAGCGTTAACCACCCGGATGATCCCGGCCGCGAATTGTTCCGGCGCAAGCTTCGACCCATTCCGTTTGAGCCACTCCGCGACCAGGCGGCGCGTGCGCTCGAGATCCAGTCTGAAGTCTCCACCTAAAAAGCGCTCGGGCTGCAACCGGCCAAGAAGAAGATTCGCATCCGTCACGGTGGGCTGCACGCCGCGGCCGTAGCAGATCGGGCCGGGATCGGCCCCGGCGGATTCAGGACCAACCCGGAGCGCTCCGCCGGCGTCGAAGCGCGCGATGGAGCCTCCCCCAGCGCCTACAGTATGAATATCGAGCATGGGGACGCCAATCGGGAAACCGGCGATCTCGGCCTGGTTGCTGGCGCGGGCCTCGCCATCCACGAGCGCAACATCGGTGGAAGTTCCGCCCATATCGAATGAAATGATCTTCTGGAATCCGCTGCGGCGCGCCATAGCGGCAGCGCCCACCACTCCCCCCGCCGGCCCGGAGAGCACGGTGCGCACCGGTTCACGGGCGGCAGAACTGAGGGCGGTTATCCCGCCGCTCGATTGCATGACGAAAATACGGGATTTGACCGTACGACCGAGGTTTTCGAGATAACGCTGCATCACCGGTTGCAGATAAGCGTTCACCACCACCGTGCTGGTGCGCTCGTACTCGCGGAACTCGGGAAGAATTTGGTGCGAGATCGACAGCGGTACGCCGAGCGTCTGCAGAGCGTGGGCGACGTCATTCTCGGCCTTCGGGTTGGCGAATGAGAACAGCAGCGAGATGGCAATCGCCTCAGGATGCTTCTCCTGAATCTTGCTGTATAACGACTGCAGCTCTAGGGGAGAAGGCGCCTGCAGGATCTGACCGTCGCTGGCGGTGCGCTCGCTTATGCCAAAGCGCAACTCGGCCGGGACCAGCGGCTCCACGCGGTCAAAGAAGAAATCGTAAAGTTTGGGACGGGCCTGGCGGCCGATTTCGATGGCGTCTTCGAAACCAGCGGTCGTGACCAGGGCCACGCGGGCGCCTTTACGCTGGAGCAGAGTATTCGTGCCGACTGTCGTGCCGTGCAGAAGGACTGTCGAGGTGCGCTGGCCGATTTTGTCCAGGGCTTCGACAATCGCCTGCGAAGGATCGTCCGGGGTGGAAAAAACCTTAAGCATGCGGACCCGCCCGCGCTCCACCCAGACGCAGTCGGTAAAGGTGCCGCCGGTGTCGATGGCGATGTGGAAGGGCTGAGTTCGTGGGCGATCTGGCATGGGAGTCAACCCGGAAGGGTAACATCCTGAACAGGAAGAATGCAGGACGACACGTGTCCTCAAGAACGGGCAACCGACCGAGTCTCTATGCTTTCCCTACTGTTTCGGGGTTTCGGGTGGCGGACCGTGCAAGAGAATTTCAGAACGCAAGGCGTAATCCTCAGAACCCGCTTTCTTGAAGTCCCTCACCATGTTCAGGGAAACGCGATCATACTCCTGATCGTTGTCTATCAACGAAACGACAACGCTGGCCGGCTTCCGCTCGCACTTCTCGAAGGGGAGACTACCATTCACGAAGGGTGCGCGACTCTGCGTGAAGAATGTAATCCGGATACGAAAGGGTCCGTCTTCGACAGTAATGTCGCCCGATTCACCGATTTTACCTTTCGGATAAATAAGCTGGATCTTAACCTTCCCTTTCCGAGGGGCATGTTCGACCTGGCCATTCACCATGACCGCATCGATCGAACACAGAGCGCGTGAAAGTGTGCCTGAGGAGATCGCGCAGATAGACAGGGTCCCAACCAGCGCCTTGAACACGCCGCGAACCATGGCGAACCTCCGTTCAACCGCAATTATTTCATGAGCAAGTCAAGCGGCTAATGAAAACCGACTGGTCCGGACGATGTTCCTCCAAGCTAAGTCTTGTTCGTGAAAGCCAGCGTCAGCAGCGTTTTCTGTTCCACTTCGTGGGCTTTGGCTGACCCCGTGGCCGGGCTGGCGCTGGCGGAACGCTTTACCGACAAGACCGGCCGTTCTCCGGCAATCCGGCGGAGCCGGGGCAGCACATAGAACAGTGCGCCCATGTTGGCGGGCTCTTCCTGCACCCAGACAATGTCTCGCGCGGATTGAAATTGTCCAATCACTGCTTCCAGTTCTTTCTCGGGGAACGGATACAGCTGTTCGACCGAGATGATCGCGGTGGTCGTGTCATTTCTCTTCTTACGCTCGGCCCGCAATTCGTGGACGATCTTTCCGGTGCCGATCAGGATGCGGGTGGCGTCGCTGACTTCCGTGTCCGGCAACACGGTAAGAAAGCGCTGATGGGTGAAATCTTCAATCGGAGAGGAGGCGTCAGGATGGCGCAACATGCTCTTCGGAGTAAAGACGACCAGCGGCTTGCGCCAGTGACGCAGCGCCTGGCGGCGCAGCAAATGAAAATATTGCACCGCATTCGACGGTTGGCAGATTTGGAAATTGTCTCTGGCCGCGAGTTGCAGAAAGCGTTCCGGACGGGCGCTCGAATGCTCCGGCCCCTGCCCTTCGTGGCCATGCGGCAGAAGCAGCACCACTCCCGAGAGCAGGCCCCATTTGTCTTCGCCGGCGCTGACGAATTGATCGATCACCGCCTGCGCCACGTTGGCGAAGTCGCCGAACTGCGCCTCCCACATCACCAGCGTTTCGGGATAGTCGCGGCTGTAGCCATACTCGAATCCGAGCACACCCGCCTCGGAGAGCGTGGAGTTATAGATTGAGCAGCGCGCTTGGCCCTCCGCGATGTGCTCCAGCGGAACGTACTCCTGCTCGTTTTGAATATCGAGCAACACGGAGTGCCGCTGGTTAAAGGTGCCACGGCGAGTATCTTGCCCAGTCAACCGGACGGGCACGCCGGCCCTCACCAGCCCCCCGAGCGCCAGCGCCTCAGCCATGCCGTAATCGACCAACCGCTTGCCTGCGCCCATCTCGGCGCGCTGCTCCAGCAGCTTCTTGACCTTGGGATGAATGTGGAAGTCCGCCGGATAGGTTGTGAGCCCGGCGGTAATTTCGCCGATTTCCTGGGCCGAGAGGCCCGTATTCACTTCGTACTCCGGCTTGTACCGGCCGCCTTTGTAGTCATTCCAATATTTCGGCAGCTCGCGCAGCAGCGGCTTCTTCCTGATGGTCTTGGCTCTTTTCTGCGCCGCTTCGAATTCCTCCCGGACCTTTGCCGCCTTTTCCTGAACCGCGTCCGCCCCGATGTCCTCAGCGTAGATCTCCCACAGCGGCGGATGGTCCTTGATCGCCTTATAAAGCAGCGGTTGGGTCACGGTCGGATCATCGACTTCGCTGTGCCCATGGCGGCGATAACCGATCAGGTCGATTACCACGTCCCCCTTCCAGGTATAGCGATAGTCAGCGGCCAGCCGGCCCACGCGAACGACCGCGTCCACGTCTTCCGCATTCACATGAAAGATCGGGATCGACTGACGACGCGCCAGCTGCGCCGAAAAACGCGATGAATGCTCTTCGCTGTACAAGGTTGTGAAGCCAAGCAGGTTGTTGGCGATGATGTGCACCGTGCCGCCCACGGTGTAGCCCTTCAGATCGGAAAAATTCAAAGTCTCGGCCACGATGCCCTGACCCGCGAATGCCGCGTCGCCGTGGACCAGCAAGGGCAGATACTTCTCGCGGCCGTCCTGGCCCGCGCGGTCTTGCTTCGCCCGGGTGCGCCCCACGGTCACCGGATCCACGGCCTCCAGGTGGCTGGGATTCGAAACCAGGTGAATATGAATTTTCGTCCCCAATCGGGTCACGTATTCGCCGGTCGCTCCCATGTGATATTTCACGTCGCCGCTGCCCAGAACGCTGCGCGGGTCCACGTCCTCAAAACCGGCAAAAATTTCTTCGGGAGGGCGCTTGGCAACCTGCACAATGATGTTCAGGCGCCCGCGGTGGCTCATTCCCATCACCAGCTCCGCCGCGCCCTGTTGTCCGGCCGCGTCCAGAATTTCGTCCACCAGGGGGATCATGGCGGTCACGCCTTCCAGCGAGAAACGCTTGCTGCCGAGATAGCGCTGCTGCAGCACCTGCTCGAACAGGTCAGCCCGGATAAGCTGGTCGAGCACGCGTTCCTGATCCACCGCGGGCTGGGGCCCCTCCAGGCGCTCCTGTATCCAGCGCCGCCGTTCCGGATCGGTGATATGCATGAATTCCGCGCCCACGGTCCCGCAGTAGATGCGGCGGGCTTCATCGGCAAGTTCGCCTTCGATCCGCAGGCCGGGATGCGACACCGGCGGCAGGAATCCGAGCGGGTCGAGATCGGCCTCCAGGTATCCCCAGTGGCGGAAAGGGTCAAATATGCGCTCACGTTCGCCGTTGGGAGCGTCCAGGACGCCGGTTGCGGCAGATTCACTCACAGGTTTGGATCGGGTCGCCATATGTCTGTTACTAGAATAAAGGATGCAACCGGATGCGTGCTGGATTCGTGCCCCCGGGAGCAACAGCGGCTGGAATGGTTTCCATCATCGCTAGTTGGCTGGCAAATATATCAGTCTAAATGCGATCTGCCCGCACTCGTAATTTGACAGCCGGGCGACTCGCAATGCCCGGCCTTAACTCATCGTTCTGAAACGGCATTCGTCCCAATCTGACATCCGCGACCACCTACTTTTCATAACTGCTCCTCTCCCCGCCATGCCGGCGCCTCTGACCTCCGATGTACTCAGTAGCCGCAGTAACAGGTTACTTATGGGAAGCCCAAGACAGGCCGCAGTCAGTACCGCCCAGATGCAACTGCTGCTGGTGGGAGACAACGAGGACTCCAGCTATTTACGCAACCTCCTGAACGGAACCGGTAATGGACACGTGGGCCTGGACCATGCGCACTCTGCCGAAGAGGCCCTGGTGCGCCTGGGCCAGGCGACCTACGACCTGCTGCTGTGCGAATACAAGTCGGGAGATGGCGCCGCCTTGCGCCTGCTGTGTGAATTGCGTCGCAACGGAGCCGGGGCGCCCGTGATCTTTCTCAGCGATCACATGGACGAAGCCACGGTCGACAAGGCCCTGAAGGCCGTCGTCGGAGATTTTGCCCTTGCTCCCGGTGCCGAGCGGCCCGCCATCACCAGCACTATCCGCCATGCCCTTGATGAGTATTCCAAAGAACGGCAGCGCCAGAAAGCGGAGGACACGCTGCGCAAGCTATGGCGCGCCGTCGAGCAGTCGGCCGACCTGGTCATGATCACCGACCGCGAAGGAGTGATTGAGTATGTAAACCCCGCCTTTGAGGTGCTGACTGGCTATTCTCCCGGAGAACTGATGGGTCAGACTCCCCGGGTCCTTAAATCCGATCTGCAGACAGCGGAGCTTTACAAGGAACTGTGGCAAACCATTCTCGCGGGCAATGTCTTCCGTTGCACCATGGTGAACCGCAAAAAGAACGGAGACGCTTTCGTCGCCGAGAAGACCATCACTCCTCTGCGTGACGGCGAGGGCAAGATCACGCATTTTATCTCCAACGATCGCGACATCACCGACCGGCGCCGGATGGAAAATCAGATCCAGCAGGCCCAGAAAATGGATGCGGTTGGAAGGCTGGCCGGAGGCGTGGCCCATGATTTCAACAACCTCCTCATGGTCATCAGTTCCTATGCCGAGCTGATGCTGGATACGCTGACGCCCCAGCATCCCCTGCGCCGCAACGTGGATGAGATCCAGAAAGCCTCCCGCCGCGCCGCCGACCTCACCCGGCAGCTGCTGGCTTTCGGACGCAAGCAGATGCAGACCCTGCAGCTTCTCGACCTTAACCTCATCATCGAGGACATCAACAAAATGCTGCCTCGCCTGATCGGCGAAGATATCGAACTGGTGTTTATTCCGGGCGCGAAGCTGGGCAAAGTCAAATCCGATCCGGTGCAGATCGAACAGATTCTGATGAACCTTGTGGCCAACGCACGCGACGCCATGCCCAAGGGCGGCCGCCTCGTGATCGAGACGGCGAACCTAAGTCTGGACGACGCCTATGTCCAGGAGCACTCCATCGTTCCCCCGGGAGACTACATTCTGCTCACGGTGACCGACTCCGGAACCGGGATTGCCCCCGAGCATCTGTTGCACATCTTCGAGCCGTTCTACACCACCAAAGAGGAAGGCAAGGGCACCGGACTCGGCCTGGCCACCGTGTACGGCATCGTGAAACAGAACAGCGGGTTCATTTGGGTGTACAGCGAGCCCGGGATGGGAACGACTTTCAAGATTTATTTCCCCCGGGCGCGCCAGGCCAGGCTCCCCCTGGCGCCCACGGCTCCCATCGAAGGCTGCCCGCGGGGCAGCGAAACCCTGCTGCTGGCCGAAGATGAAGGAGCGGTCCGGGAGTCCATTCGCGAGTTTCTCTGCCTGAACGGCTACACCGTCCTCGAAGCACAAAATGGCACCGAGGCCCTCGCCCTCGCAAGGGGACACGTTGGCCCCATCCATTTGATGATCGCTGACGTGGTCATGCCCGAGATGGGGGGAGCCAAGCTGGCGGGAGAGTTGGCGGCCGATCGGCCGGACATGAAAATCCTGTTTGTCTCCGGCTACGCCGAAGCTACCTTCCAGCGCCACGGCGCCATTGACGTGACTACGCGTTTCCTGCAAAAGCCCTTCTCCCTGAAAGCCCTGGCCCGCAAGGTCCGCGAAGTGCTCGACGCCGAAAAAGCCTCGGCTGCGGGTGCTGCGTCATCGAAATAGGCGTTCGCTACTCGCTGGAGGACGGGCGTCCCGCCCGTCCAGCCGGGCGGGGACGCCCGGCATCCATTGCCTAGCTAAGACGCCCATCCCATATAATTGCGTTTGATTTGATGTAGGCGCGAGCGCCCCGCTCGTGCGGCAGCGCCTCATCGCGGCTGCTCCCCGAGCACGTCCGCGCAGAAGGAATCTCGTATGAGCCAGCACGCCCGATCCATTTGCCCGAGAGAAGTGGTGTGACCATCCTCCTGCTGGCTCTGCTGGCCGGAGCCGTCATTTACTCGCTGTTGTCGATCGTGGCCGCTTTCCGCTACCTCTCTGTACATCCACCTGCCTTGAGCTCTCCCCCGGCCATCAGCATTCTCAAACCGCTCGCCGGACTCGATCTCGGGCTCGAATTCAATCTGCGATCGTTCTTTGAGCAGGACTATCCCACCTTCGAACTTCTGTTCGCAGTGCGAAACCAGGATGATCCGGCGGTGGCGATTGTCGAGAAGCTTCGCCTGGAATATCCGCACGTTCCGTCTCGGTTGCTGGTGACGGGAGAATCTCCCTATCCCAACGCCAAGGTCTACAGCTTGGAACAGATGCTTGCCGCTGCGGCGAATGACCTGGTGGTGATGAGCGACAGCGACATACGAGTCACTCCCAACCTGCTGAAGACTGTGGCCGCCGAGTTTCAGGACGCCGGCCTCGGGGTCGCGACCTGCCCATACCGCGCGGTGGCCGGTCCAAGCTTCTGGTCGCGGCTCGAAGCCATCGGCATGAACACCGACTTCGCCGCCGGCATTCTGGTGGCGTGCATGCTTGAAGGCATGAAGTTTGCGGTCGGCCCGACCATCGCAGCCCGGCGGCGGGTGCTGCAAGCCATCGGCGGCTTCGACCGTCTAAAGGACTATTTGGCCGAAGATTTTGTGATGGGAAAATTTGCCGCTGACGCCGGACACGGCGTAATTCTTTCTTCCTATGTGATCGAACATCACATCGGTAGCGCGGACCTACGCCACAACGCTGCCCATCGTTTGCGCTGGGCGCGCAGTACGCGACGATCCCGGCCATTGGGTTATGTCGGGCAGTTGTTCACCATGCCTCTGCCTCTGGCGCTGTTGCTCTGTGCCGCAAACCCGGCATGGTGGCCGGCGCTGCTGCTGACGCTCGCCGTTCGTCTGCTGGCGGCTTATACGATCTCGGCACGGGTGCTGCACGCCAAGATCAACTGGCTGCTGCTGCCGATCGAGGACACGACCGCCTTCTGCTTCTGGCTCGCCGGATTCTTCGGGAATACGATTGTCTGGCGCGGACGGCGATATCGTCTCTACTCCGACGGCCGTTTCGAGTTACTGCCGTCTCCAGCAGCCAAATAGAGCGAAGTCAACATTCGTCTGCAGAATCAATCCACGAAACCGCTGGCTAGAAGCCAATCTATGACGTACCACCTCGCAGGCGCGTCAGTTTCAAGAAGTCAATGATCAGCGCCACGTCATAGCAAATGACAAGCAAGAACGACACAACATAGAGAGAGGTCACCGCCACAATATTGAAATCATGATAGGAAGGCAACATCCTGACGCTTTGAATGAGCAGACCAACCGTGATGGGAACCACCCACAAACTCATGGACAAAGCACTTATTGACATCAAGGCAAGGCTGGAGCGCGGAAAGCACCGTTGCGCAATTGCACCCACAATCAAGATGATGGGCCAGAACGCCAGCAACAAGCTAATACTCACGGAAGCAGTCGCCGCTGTGAAACATCCCGCTAAAATAGCCAGCCACCGAGTTTTGGCGGAGAGTACCCAGGTTCGGCTTTCGGACTCGTTGATTCCCAAGATTCCCTCCGAACGATGTTTCACAAGTCAGGCGGAGCTTTTTCCATATCCTAGTTTTAGGAACCAATCCGAACCAGCCTCCCATCCTTCAACCTGAATGCCTCGCCCCGCCAGACCACCTTATTTCCCAGGAGGCTCAAGAACCAGACCAGCAAAGCCACGAAGTCCCGAAGTGGAAGCAACGGCAACAAACTGAACACCTGGCGATCGCGCAGTACTGACCATCCTACGGACAGTGCGGCGGCCACTCTTAGACCTAATGCCACGGCCAGCAAAGCCCACGCCCCCGGAGCACCGCGAGTCAAGAGCACTGTGCCCGAGGCCCATGGGACGCCAAAGGTCACGACCAGCCCCAGATATCCCCAGCGCCGCGAATCACGCACCGCACGACCCCAGCGAAGCTGATGATCCACAAACTGGCGCAGCGTGTAGGCGGGAAGAAATGTATCGACCACCACGTCCGACAGGTGCACTTCCATGCCTCGCTCCGCTATGCGCCTGCCCATTTCGTAGTCGTCGGCCAGATAATCGACAAATGCCTCGAAACCGCCGCTGGCCTCGAGATCGCGCCGCCGGAAAGCCAGAGTCGAGCCCAGCCCAAAATGAATGCCGCCTTCCAGTTGACGCGCCGCCAGTACTCCAGGGCTGAAATCCGTGCTGATGGAAAGAGATTCCAGCCGCGCTCCCAGGCTGAGACTGGCCACGCCGCGGTAAAGGCAGGTCACGAGTCCGACGTTCGGATCCGCCAGCGGAGCAACAACCTCCCGCAAGTAGTTGGACTGCACACGGATGTCGCTGTCGTTTACCACGATGTGCTCGTGCTGCGCTTCCGGCAACATCTGCGCCAGGTTGCTGACTTTTGTGTTGGCCCCCAGATTTCTCTGACAAACCACCAGCCGGATCGGAATCCGGGGAAATTCGGCTTTCAAGCGCTCGACGAATTCAATCGCCGGATCGCCGGCGTCGCTGACGCCGAAGATGATTTCGTACTGGGGATAATCCTGCAAACCATGACTGCGAAAGCTCTCATACATCTCAGGATCGGTGCCCCGGAGCGGCTTGAGAATCGAAACCGCCGGGGTGAATGGTGTGGATTGTGTGGGGCGGGCGCCCTCGCCCGCCGCCTCTCGCTCGCCCAGAAATCGAGCCGCGCTGTACAAGCACAGAACGTAATAGGCGACACTCGCAACCGTCCCCAAGAATGAACCGATTTCGAGCACCCTGAAAATGTGGTGGATCATGCGGATGCGGCTAGTCTACTCGTACCGGAGCGACTCGATCGGATCCAGGTTCGCAGCCTTCCATGCCGGATAAATCCCAAACAACAGGCCCTCGGCCGCGGCCGAGCCCAATCCGAAGGCCGCCCAGAAGAACGACATCCGGGCCGGCAGCGAGCTCCAGATGGCGGGAATCGTCCAGGTAATGATCGCTCCCACCAGCACGCCGAGGAAGCCGCCCATGGCCGTCAGGGTGATGGCCTCGAGCGTGAATTGCAGCAGGATGTCGCGTTTGCGCGCTCCAATGGCCTTGCGCACGCCGATCTCACGGGTCCGCTCCGTCACCGAAACCAGCATGATGTTCATCACGCCCACGCCGCCCACAATCAAACCCACGCTGGAAACGGCGAACATGAAGATAAACACGGCGCCCGTGACCTGGTTCCATACATCGGAAAGCGACTCCTGAGTGAACACGGCAAAGTTGTCCGGCTTGTCCGCTGAAACCTTGCGGCGCCGGCGCAGCAGCTCGCGGATCTCGTCGATCGCCTTGGGCATGTCGTCGTGCGAAGTGGCTTTGACGCTGACCCAATATTGCTTCAGCTCAGGATGCAGCTTGCGGAAAGTGGCCAGCGGGAAATAGACGATGTTGTCGTCCGGGTTCTTGCCCCCGGCAAACACACTCTTGCGCTTGGCCGCGACCCCGATCACGGTGAACAGCTGGCCATCAATCGTAATTTCCTTCCCCAAGAGTGTTTCGTTGGGGAACAGTTCCTCGGCGGTGTCCGAGCCCAGCACGATGACGGGAGAATGATGTTCTTCATCAATCTCATTCATCCAGCGACCCGAGGCGATGTCCAGATCGAACACGTCCTTCCAGGTGCCGGTGTCGCCCTCCAGAATTGTGTTTCTGACCTTTCGGCCGTTGTACTTGACCTCGTAAGTGCCGGTGCCAAACTCCTGGCGAAAATAGCGCAAGCCCGTGGTAGCGATTTTCACATGAGGCAATTGCTGAATGGCTTCAAAATCGTCGAAGGTGAGTTCCTTGCGCGTCCGTATTTCTTCCGTGGGCCGGCCGAACGTCAGGGGCTGATGGTAAGCAAATATGATGTTGGAACCCAGGCTGCTGATGACCTGGCTGACGTTGTCGTTCAGACCGCGCACCACGGAGGAAATTCCGATCACCACGGCCACGCCGATCACGATGCCCAGCACGGTCAGCGCCGACCGCATCTTGTTGGTGCGGATCGTCTCCAGCGCCATGCGGACCACTTCGCCGTAATGGCTTCTATGCAACATGATTCGCTCTAATCACCACGGAGGCACAGTGGCACGGAGAACTTCAAAGAAAAGTCTCCGTGTCTCAGTTTCTCCGTGGTGAATCTCACAGTTCAAATCTCAACGCCGCGATCGGATCCAGCATCGCCGCGCGCCGGGCCGGGTACACCCCAAAGAACACGCCCACGCTGGCAGAAACCAGCAAGCCGGCCGCCACCGCCCACAACTTGATTTCAGAAGGCATGCCGATAATCGCGGTAATACCCTTGGCGAAGACTACGCCAAACAGCACGCCCAACAGACCGCCCACCAGCGCCATGGTTCCAGACTCGATCAGGAACTGCAGTAGCACGTCCTGGCGGCGCGCGCCCATCGCTTTCCGGATCCCGATCTCGCGGGTCCGCTCGGTGACCGACACCAGCATGATGTTCATGATCACGATGCCGCCGACCACCAGAGAGATTGCGGCAATGGCGATCATCGCGATAAAGAACGTTCCGCTCAGATTCGACCAGATACTCAAAAAACTGGCGTTGGTTTCCGCCGCAAAGCTGTCCGGACGCCCGGGAAGATCATGACGCCGCGCCCGCAGCACGGCGCGAGCTTCATCAATCGCGGCGTCCAATTCCGTTCCCACGCCCGCCGCCTTGCCTGAGATGCGAACGCTGGTGTGCGAACCGAACTGCTTCAAGTAGGTCGTGATCGGGATGGCCACGTAGTTGTCCCGGCTTTGGCCGAGCGTGGTTCCCTGTTTCTTTCCCACTCCGATCACCCGGTACACTTCACCCTCGACCCGAATCTCCTTGCCCAGCGGATCCACGGTGGGAAAGAAAGTGTCCACCACGTCGGTACCGATCACACCCACCTGCGAACGGTTCTCCTCATCGTTCTTGTTGATCATGCGGCCCGCGGTAATGTCGAGGTCAAGGATCGGAGCCATCGACGGCGTTAAGCCGCGAATCCAGGTGTCGGCGATGGATTGTTCCTCGAACCTGACGTGGCCCGCGGTGTTGGTAATAGAAGCGCCAATCTGCGCGCAATGCTTGCAGGACTCCAGCACTGCCTGGTAGTCCTCCATGGTCAGGTCCTTGCGCTTTTGGCCCTCGAGCAGTTGGTCGACGTTAGTGACCACGGGCGTGACTTTGCTGATGATGAAAACATCAGCTCCCAGGTTGAAGATTTTTTCCGCCACATAGCCGTTGATTCCGTTCACGAAAGTGACCACTGCGATCACCGCCGCAACCCCGATCACCACGCCGAGCAGAGTCAGCGCGGAGCGCAACTTGTTCGCCCACAGCGAGAGCAGTGCGATGCGGATGGCCTCAAGGGTTGTCATGGATCGGTCTTCAGTCGTCAGGCGCTCACCCGCTGGAACCGCGCCCTGCATCAAGTCTAGCAGCTTACTGGGCGGCGCCGGATCGGCTCGCTCTTCCAATGGTTTCCGCGCTATTCCCAGGCCATTACATAACATTCCTGGCGTGTGATAAGGTTCCTACCGCAATTGGCAGGAGGATCGCCATGATCAGGATCATCGGCCTTCTCGTATGTCTTTCAGCGTTGGCTCTCGGACAGCAGAACAGTCCTCTCGACGGACTGGCCAATCTGAGCGACGCGGTTTCGAGGCGGGCCTCAAGCGCGGATCGCTCCGGCGGTAATGCAGACTGGGTTGAGGTGAAAGCCGGCTCTACCGTCACCCTCGCGGATATCAAAGGCGCAGGCTCCATCCGGCATATCTGGTTCACCATTAACTCACCCAGCCCATTTCATTTACGCGAGCTGGTGCTGCGCATGTACTGGGACGGCGAAACCGACCCCAGCGTCGAGGTCCCGATTGGCGATTTCTTCGGGACCGGTTTCGAGATGGCCGATGAAGGCCAGAATTACCATTCCTGGTGGTCCCTGCCCATCACCGTCCAGGATCGCGCCATGAACTGCTACTTCGAAATGCCGTTTGGCAATGGGGCGCGCATCACCCTCACCAATGACGGGACGAAGGACGTGCGAAATCTCTACTTCCACATCGACTATCAGGAGTACCCTGGCGCCCAGGTCGTGTCGAACCAGGGACGTTTTCACGCCCAGTGGAGGCACGAACTCACCCGCGCCGTCCCCGAATCAGAGTCCGGCGGCAAAAACGTGGACGGCAAGAACAACTACGTTTTCATGGAGGCCAAGGGCAAGGGCCAATACGTGGGAACCATCCTGAACGTATTCGGGCTTTCCACGGGATGGTGGGGAGAAGGCGACGACATGTTCTTTGTGGACGGGGAAAGCGCCCGCGCCACCATCAACGGGACCGGAATGGAAGACTACTTCAACAACGCGTGGGCTTTCCAAAAAGAATTCAACTATCCATTTATCGGCTATTCGCAACAAGGCAATCGGGACTGGACCGGCAGCCACACCATGTACCGCTTCCATATCGAAGACCCGATCTATTTTCAGAAATCTTTGCGCGCCACTATTGAACACGGTCACGCCAACGACCGGGCCGACGACTACACCAGCGTAGCCTTCTGGTACCAGACCGAGCCGCACCAGAAGCTATCTCCCCTGCCCCCGGTCAACCAACGCCTGCCCAACGCGTTCTGGAAGATCCAGAAGCTGGACAAGAACCTGCCGAACTGAAAAGCAGCCACGGATTTCACGGATTTCCACGGATCAGGAAAAAGAAAAAGGTTGGTTTATCCGTGTGAATCCGTGAAAATCCGTGGCCCGGTTCTTTTGACGACTGACGACCGACGACTGACGACTGTTACAATGACACTGTTGGCAGCTGGACCGGACGGTCGCTCTCGCCGCGTCAAGTGGCGGGGGAGGAAAGTCCGAACTCCACAGAGCAGTGTGCCGGATAACGTCCGGGAGGGTGCCCCGTCCAGGCTTGCCTGGGCGGGTCCATTCGACGGAAAGTGCCACAGAAAATATACCGCCCCGACGGCAACGCCGGGGTAAGGGTGAAAAGGTGCGGTAAGAGCGCACCGCCGTCGCAGTAATGCGCCGGGCAGGGCAAACCCCACACGGAGCAAGACCAAATAGGGAGGGAGCCTGGGGCGGGCTGAATAAGCCTCGCCCGGGGCGCGTGCCGGCTCGGCGCGCCACAACCTCCGGGTAGGTCGCTTGAGCCCCGCAGTAATGCGCGGCCCAGAGGAATGACCGTCCTGCCAGAGCAATCCGGCAGACAGAATTCGGCTTACAGGTCCGGCTGCCACA
>CAVTHC010000002.1:0-557311 GCA_963734455.1 Terriglobia bacterium | reverse complement strand
GCAGAATCCCCAACTCTCTTTGTAGTAAGACGTCCGATAGGGAATCCAGTCGGGGTGATCGGGCAGCGTGAATAGGTGGAGCTTGAGTTTCCGAACGACATCGTGCGCGTGCACCGGAACGCTGTAGCTGACGGCGTGGAGGTTGGAGCGCTTGAAATCAACGATCCGCTTGCCGGCGGCATCCTTGACGTAAGCGTCGCGAATGTTCCATTCCTGCGGAACCGTCGAATCGAACACCGGGGTTCCGCTGGCTACTTCGTGGACATTCAATGGAATATGCTGACCGATCCGCCGCAAGGTTTCGCGCACACCGTCGCCCGTAATGCTGCGGCATATCGGATAGAGTTCGGCGATCAGCTGGTGCATAACCCGCCCGAGCCTTTCCCGCATCGAGCTCTATTTTGATATCTGTGACCCTCATATTCTGAGAATCCATGGCAGCCGGCATCATTGATTGCAACCCCTTCTTGGTCATGTCCTCTCAGCTCAACTTCGCTTCTTCTTCGAGTCCGTCGTGAGTCACTTGTGTTTGAAAATGGAGATCCGATTCATGGACGAGAGCACCAACTCTCGCCCGAACAAATCTTCATCACGGCACGGATCAAAAAGTAGGTTCTGCCCTTCGGGAGAGGACAACTTCCTGCGATGTCTTACTGGTCTGCACCGTGATCGCGAACGCCAATAGTATCCAGGCGAACCAAAGTGCTTTGTCCCACAGGAAGTTTCCGAAAACAGACAAACCACCAACATGCCGCAAAATGCAGCCTCACAGGAAGACAAGCATGATCGGGCTCCCCACCATACGTGCTCTGCACTTCGAGACAACTTGAAATCGTTTCCAATCGCCATCAGAAACAGAGCAGTCCCACAAGGCCTTCTTCCACCGCAATGGCGAGATAGACGTTGTGCGCATCAGCACCATCACTGGAATATAACTTTGAAGCATACCCTGCGTACTTTTTGTATACAGTCGGAAAATTGTTAAGTCCGGCCCCCGCAATCGGGTAATGCGTGAACATAACCAAACCAGCTGTCCAGATGTCGAGCCTGCCCGAACCTCGGTCGGTTGCAGACTGCTGAAAACGCTCGAATAGATTAGCTGGCATGACTGCAGCCAGACCCATCGCAAGCACAACGCTAAGCACCAGAAGACGACGGATCTTCGGTTTTAAAGATTCCAATTTCAGGGAATTTAGTCGATAGAAGAAGACCAAGACCGTAACAACCGCGGCAAGAGTGACACCGCGGGACATGGTAAGAAGCAACCCTAGACCGGTGATCCCCAAAAGAAACAAGGCGAATATTCTTGCCCACCGATGGCGAGCAGTTAGGAAACGAGCCATCGCGAACGCCATCGGAACTAACAAGCAACTGCCGAACCGATTGGGATTTACGTATCCACCACCCGCGGCCAGGGTGGCCCGAGTGGCGTGTCGGGCAAAACCCGCACCGAAGTAGAACCCATAGACGCTGAGGAGTGCAGCCACCGCTCCTCCCAGAATGGTCAGCCAGACAATCCGGTCAAATTCCCTTTCGGTAATCCGGAGTGAGCTCGCGGCAAGATAGAAAAGAAACAGCGCACCAGCCGAAGGCAGGTAGCTCAGGGACATCTGGGGTCGACTGCCCATCCGGTGGAAGCCGCCGCCCATGCTATGAACAACAGCCACCATACGACCGTAGCGGACGGCTGTTGCAGACGGCGTCCAACCACTCCGGCAGCCACGAGAACGCAGAACGCGAGAACAATTGCCAGCGACATCAGACTTCGGTCGCCGCCGCCGCTGCTGCTGGTGCCGAGCAAAGTAACATACTCAAATGGCAACAGCAGGACCGCTGCCCCCATGGCGACTTCCACCGGCCAAAACCAGAGCAATGGCAACAGGGCTACCAATGGTAAAAAGAACCATCCTCCCTGCCCCACGACAACTCCAATCAAGACCGCAACCGCTCCGATGGCCAGCGGAACTACCCAGTGTCCGAACGCCGGACCTTTACGAATTAGGACATCGTCGTGCATGTAGTTTATCTAGACCGGATTTACGGACCGTCGTGAAGTGGCAAGGAGCGCAGTCATTTTATCGCGGACGGGCAAGGCCTAGGAATGTTACCTAAGTTATCGAAAGGGGTGAGAAGAGTCCCCCCCCAGGATGGCAAGATCGCCCAGAAATGTCGCTCGTTCCGCATAGGCCATATCCAGCTGCGCCTTCTGCGGCAGAATGGTTTCGCGGTAGTAGGTTACGAGTTGCTCTTTCGGGACCGCAGCCAGCAACTGTTCCTCGTTGCGAAAGTGCAGCGTCGCCCAACCCGTGAGTCCAGGACGCAGCGTAAGCACGGACCGGTGTTCGGGACCGAGCGCCTGGCAAAATTCCGCGAGATCTGGACGCGGCCCCACCAGGCTCATGTCTCCCTGCAGAACGTTCAGTAACTGCGGCAGCTCATCCAGCTTGCAGCGGCGGAGGAAACGTCCGATGGGCGTGATCCTGGGATCGCCACTGCGCGTCACTCCCGGCCCGGCACTGCTCAGGTTGTGCACCATCGTCCTGAACTTCAACAATTCGATGGCCCGCTCGTTCTCCCCCACACGCTTTTGGCGAAACAGCACCGGACCGCGCGAAGTCACGGCCACTGCCCCCGCAATCAAGGCCATCAGGGGCAGGCACGGCAGAAGGACGAGACCGGCTGCCAGAACGTCGAACATGCGCTTGCCCCGGGAGTGGTTCCAGGGGCTCAGGCTCTGAGGAACGCTCGTTTCCGACGTGACCATAGAGGGAGGGCCGTCCGACTCGTGATCCAGAATTACCCGCATGGCCGATTCCCCAGGCCCACGCTTCCGCCCGATTTCCAAAAATCCGAGTTCGAACCGGAGCCGCTCTTTCATGATCCTGAATCTTTCATGATCCCGAATGCGCGCCGGGTGCGGTGATCGTCCCGGTCGCCGCGCTCTCGCCTCTGCCGGCAAACATTCCAGCCGCCGTTCCCGCCGCGTAGCAGAAATGCATCAACCAGAATATGACGGCCACCCGCCAGAAGCCCCCTGTCGGCGAAGCCTGAAAAGCCGCCACCAGCGAGGCGCAGAAATATAAGGCCACCAGCGTGCCCAGCAATATTTTAGTGGGGAAAAAGCCAGCCAGGCTGAAGCCCGCGAGCAGCGCCAGCGTCAGATAGAACGCAAACGGTATCAGATGCCGGGTCCCGAAGGGAAAGCTGCGTTTGCGCAGAATGGTCGCCGATACCCACCAGCCGTTGTGAAACATCTGCGAGGCCAGTCCCGACAAAGTGGTTCGGGGATGATAGATGGCGACTACGTCCGGAATGAAGTACAGCTTGTATCCCAGCCAGCGCATCTGCGCGTGCAGGTAATTGTCTTCGCTCCGTCCCAGGGACTCGTCGAAGAGTCCGACTTGAAACAGTATGTTGCGGTCATACAGCGGAACGCCCAGGGTGTCCTTGAAGCCCGCCTCGGTATCCATCCGATAAGCGGCACCTCCCACCCCGAAGCGGCTGCATTGAGCCGCGGCAATGGCCGTCGACCACGCGGTCTGGGCCCGATCGACCGACAACCGGCGGCCTCCGGTGGCGGCCACGCTGGGATCGCCGTGCTGCAGGGCGACAAGCTTCTCCAGGCAGCAGTGGATGTAGTTGGGCTGCAAACGGCAGTGCACGGCGTCGATCCGAAGCACGTAGCTGCCGCGCGCGGCGCGAATGCCGACATTCCAGCCGGTGGCCTGAATGCGGCCGGGATTGTCCAGCAGGCAAATTGAAAACTCCGGATCGCCGGTGACCTGCTGCTCGACCAAGGCCCTGGTGCCATCGTCCGACATACCGTCCACGATCAGGACTTCAATTGGTCGATAGTCTTGCTCACGGATGGAGTCGAGAACTCCCGGAATATCTCCGGCGCCGTTGCGCACCACCACCAGCACGCTGACCAGGGGACAGGTAGAGCTGGCATTCTCCTGACCGCCGCGCTCGCTCTTCACTTCGGACTCAGTTGACAGCATGGGTTATCTTGTCGCACCCGGCTACAGCGACGCTTCCGCGGCCAACTCGGAAGGCTGGGGCCTGTGGGCCACCGAGTTCAGTACGTCGGCGAACTCCCCCGCCATCCGAAGATGCGTGTAACGGTCAATCGCGGATTCCTTGCCTTTGTAGGAAACGCAACCTTGTGCCTTGAATTCGCCATATGCCGCAATCAGGAAGTTCCGTACCTGTTCTTTGGCCAGGGCATGCACCCCAGCATGCGTTTCCTCCAGGGCCTCCGTCAGGACACCGCGCCCGCCGCCGATCGCCAGGATCGGCCTGGCGGCGCCGAAGTACTCGAAGAGCTTGCCGCTATGCTGGCCGGTTTCGCGAGGATCAGCCCAACCCAACAGAAGGAGAACCTGGGATTCCGCCTGGCGCTGTAAAGATTCGTGGCGCGTAACTAGGCCGCATACCTCGACCACTTCTTCCAGCCGATACTGCTGCACTAGCGCGGTGAGCCAGGGCTCGACCTCGCCGTAAAATCGAACCTGCGTATCTTTGGGGCTGACCACATTCTCATCCACCAGATCGCGAAGCACCTCGAACAGCACTTTGGGATTTCGCCCACCTTGATAGAGCCGCCCGGCATAAGTAATCGTAAATTTCTCGGTCAGCCTTTTCGGAATCTCCGTAAAGTCGTCTGGATCGAAACCATTGGTGATGGTTGCGACGGTCTGAGAAGAATACTTTTCCCGCAGTCGCGCCGCCCAGGGAGCCGAAACCGTCACTAAAGCGTCCGCTTCCCGGAGTGTTCTTTTCTCCAGCCCCGCCTGCAAACGGTTCAAGAGCGGGTTCGAACTGGCGAAATTCTGGGTCCATAGATCACGCAGGTCGGCAATCCAGGGGCAGCCCAGGATTGTTTTCGCCTGGTTTCCGATGAGATGGGTCGAAATGGGGGGAGAGGTGGTGACGATCGCATCGATTTTCTGGCCCTGCTCGCGGATCGCTTCGATCGCCTGCAAGGCAAACGGCGTCCACCCCTTGGTCGCATCGGGATAGCTCACCACATACTTGCCTATTTCGAGCGCCCGAGAGTGCAGGAAACCCGCACCCGGCTTCGACGATATAGGAAGCCGGAATTGCTCGTGCACGCTCCGTTTGTGGTCCAATCCCAGTCGAGCTTTCCAACCTGAAATTACGTCACGGTAGTCGGTCTCGATCATCCTTGAATCGGAACGCGGCTGCCTGACGCGCGGCGTCAAAACCGTGGCCTCCCAGCCGAACCGCGGCAAATACTTGGCCAGCGCGGCCGGTCGCACCGCGCCTATCACTTCGGTGGGCGGATAGCAAAAGGTGATTAGCAGGACTCGGGGCATCAAAATGACCAGTCGGGAATCTTCATCAGGATCACAAACGCCTCAAAAACCATCGCAGCCAGACGACTTCAACCCGAGACCTTAGACGGGGTTCCAGGCCGAACCTCGGAAATTGTGAAACGATGCTTGCCCGTGGGGGAAAGTGGAATGGTATCAGTTTCGCGCACTTCCACGCTGATCCGGTTGTACGGATCGAGTTTCCTTATCTTCTCGACAACCCTTCGGAGGGACTCCCGCCGGGCGGCTTGGTCTCCCAAGCTGGGCACGATCGACAAGATAATGGACTCCGGTGAAGTCTGGCGAAATTGATAGTTGGCTACACCCTCGGTCGGCTCCATCACGCGGGTGAAGAAATGTCCGTGTACATAGCGGCCATCGGGCATGATGAAGTTGTCGTACACGCGCGCAATATTGAGCTCCATGAGGGGAAATTGGTTCCCGCAATCACACCCGCCATCGAGCAGTTCTCCGCAGTCTTCGTTCTGATAGCGAATGAACGGCATCACCTCGTTCCAGAGCGACGTCACGATAAAAGGTGGTGGCAGGCCGGGAAGGGCCTGCTGTCGGTCCACTTCCAGCACCACGCAGTCAGCGCTTACATGCATTTTTCCCAAGCAGCAGGTGCACGCGATGTTGTTCACCTCTGAACTGCCGTACATGTCGTAAACCTGGCAGTCGAACACCCTCGCAATCGCCTCGCGCTGGGTTGGGTACAACTTCTCCGCCGTGGTAAAAGCTCCCAGCATCGGCTCTACGTGCTGCCCCGTACTTTCGACATGCTCGGCAAACCTGGCCACGGCCGAGGCGTAACCAATCACCACTCTGGGCCGGATCTGTTTCCACTTCTTCAGCCAGCGATCCATCTGCTCCGCACTGGAATGGAAAGGATCAAACTGGTACATGCGACGCAGGCGTTGGCGAAGTTCAAATTCCCAAGCGGTCATATCCCACAACTGCTGGTTGAAACCCCAGATGAACGCCGTCATGTCGCCCGGTTTCCAGCCCGACTGAAGGCAGTTGCGAAAGGTGCCTGCGTCGCACGCATCCAGATCGGCACGAGAGCGATAGAAAGTTAAAGGCACACCGGTTGAGCCGCCACTATGGCCAACAATGAGTTTGCGCTTGGGCACGTCCTCCCGAAGGAGATCGTCCTGCCGTTCCCGAATGATGTCTTTTGTCAGAACGGGCAGTGAGGCAAAGTCGTCCAGGTTCCGAACATCGCTGCTATGAATGCCCAGCGAGCGGAACATCTCGCGGTAATACGGGACGTGAGCCTCCGCGGTCGCCAGCAATCGGGAAATTCGCGAAAACTGGCGTTCGAGTATTTGAACACGAGGCCGGTCCGGTTCAGACCGGATGGCTTGAAGTATTTCCAGGGCGCCCGATCGACGCAGCCTTTGCGTCGCCTGAAATAGAAATCGTCCGGAATAGCTCATGATTGTTTCAGCCTCGTTGCGGGTGATGAGTCGTATTTCGGCAACATCGCTCCGCGCGTTCCATGATTCTGCTATTTGTAATCATCGCTCCACTGTAACCGACATGCTTTTGCGACTTCCCTGGACCACCGCCTTCACGCTGGCGATCACCCGTTGCACTTCCTGCTCGCTCATATCAGGATAGATCGGCAGCGAGAAGCAACGCGAAAAGGCGTCGTTAGCATTCGGAAAGTCCTTTTCGTGGTAGCCATAGGTGCGAGCGTAATAGGGGTGAAGGTGCAGCGGGATGAAGTGCACGCTGGTCCCGATGCCCAGCTTTTTTAATTCCCCGATAAACTCGTTCCGGTTTACTTCGAGCAGTTCGGGACGGATGCGAAGAATGTAGAGATGCCAGGCATGCACATCGCCGGCATCGGCCGGCGGCAAGCTGCAGTTCCGGCATCGACCGGAAAGCGTCGTCATATTTCGCCCGGATCTGGCAGCGCTCCTGCCAGAATTGATCGACCTTCTTCAGCTGGGCCCTGCCCAGCGCGGACAGAATGTCGCACAGGTTCATCTTGTATCCCGCGTCCTGCACCTCGTAATACCATGATCCGGTCGCGGAATAGCGCTTCCAGGCATCCCCGCCGATACCGTGCAGGCGCATGAGCGTGACCCGCTTGATGTATCCCTCGTCGTTGCTGGTCAGCATCCCGCCTTCCGCCGTGGTCAGCGTCTTGGTGGCGTAAAAACTGAACGCGGTGAGTTCGGAAATAGTTCCCACCTTCTTGCCGCGATAGGTTGTCGGCAGAGCGTGGGCCGCATCCTCGACGATGTGCAGGCTGTGCTCGTCGGCGATCGCCCGCAATTCATCCATGGCGCAACACTGCCCGGCGATGTGCACCGGAATCAGCGCCCGGGTCTTGCTGGTGATCTTTCTGCGCACGTCGGCGGGGTCCATGTTGAACCCGCCGGCCAGGCTGTCACACAGGACCGGCCGCGCCCCGAAATAGGTCACGACTTCACCGGTCGCGGTGAAGGTGTTGGTGGGGACGATGACTTCGTCATCAGTCTTGAGGCCGATGGCATCAAGCGCCAGCTGCAGTGCCGACGTTCCGGAGTTCACCGCCAGGGCATACTTCACACCCAGGTAAGCGGCGAATTCGCGCTCGAACTCCAGCGTGACCGGGCCGGTGGTCAGCCATTTGGACTGGAGAACCCGCATGACCGCGTCGGTTTCTTCGAACCCGATCGAGGGACGGTGAAAAGGGATGAAAGAATTGTCTGACATAGGATTCCTATCTGGGGGAAGAAAAATGTGAAGCGGCCGCCGTTAGCGGACCAATGGCCGCGCCTGTTACTCTGGAGTATGCGCCGGACTATGCAGACGCGCCCCGATGGCTACCTTGCGCTCTTTCGAAGCGCCCATCGAAGCCAGCATCATGGCGATCGCATAGAACCGCGCCAGAAACCAAAGGTGGTACAGCAACATCGATCGAAACGGCGCATAAAGGCGCTTCACCCGCGCCGCGTAAAAAAGAATAGTAAAGGCCGGCGCCAGGTTGACCAGCACCAGTGAGACCACGATGCGAGCGGGCAGTGACGCGTAAGAGCCGAAAAGGTTGGCCAGGGCCGCGGCCACCAGAACGAAATGGGCCAACGTAATCACCAGCGGCTTGTTCATCCAGGAATGCTTCATCATCTGGAACATGCCCATGCTGCGCCATGCCGTCTTGCGGAAAAAAACGCCCAGGCTCTGCTCCCCGCCGGGATGCAGGGCGCGGATGGCGTGCGCCTGGTAGACCTTGAATCCCGCCCGGTTCAGTCGCAGTCCTAAATCGTTGTCCTCGCAACTGACCATCTTCTCGTCAAAGCCGCCCACCGCGAGCAAAGCCTGGCGTTTGATGACCAGGTTGCCGGACACGATGTAGTTCACGATGCCATCCTTGGCCGGTACGTGGAGCCGGTACCAGACTTTCTGGATCCAGTGACAAGGTTCTTCGAGGGCATATTCCGACCCGGTGGCATCGGCACGCTGGCGCAATACCGGCAACGCCTGCTCGAAGTAGTCCGGGCCGATCAGGCAATCGGAGTCGATAAACGCAATGAACTCGCCGGTCGACAGCTCGGCCCCGCGGTTCCGCAGAGCGCTCACGGTCACGCTGCGTATCTGCTCGATCCGGGCCCGCCCGGCGTATTCGTTACACAGGATTTCGTACGAGCCGTCGTCCGATCCGTTGTCCAGCACGATCAGCTCGGCGTTGCCGTAACGATCTATGGCGGCCAGAATGGAATTCAGGCAGCCGCGCATATGCTCCTTGGAGTTGAGCATGGGGACCACCACGGAAAATCTGTTTTTGATCTCAGCCATTCCGCTCACCTGGTCGTTGCTCCTGTTTTGGATGGTTCCCCGCGGAGCTCCTGCTCTGGCGTCCATTTTCTGACTGCCATTTCGCGAGCACATTCCGGTAAAGTCCGGCCAGCCACAGGGCGCGTTGCTCAGGCGAATATTTCGTTTCCGCAAGGCGGCGTGCCGCAGCCGCCAGCCGGTGGGCTGTAGCCCGATCAGAAAGCAGAACCGCGATGGCCCGCGCCATGGCCTCCGGATCGCGAGGCGGCACCAGCAGCGCCTGCTCCCGGTCTGTGGCAATCTCCGGAATGCCCCCGACGGCAGTCGCCACCACCGGCACCCCCGCCGCCATGGCTTCCAGCAGCACGTTGGGCGAACCTTCGCTCACCGAGGAAATCGCCATCAAATCGGCGATTTCGTAATATTCACTTACATCATTCACGTGGCCGGGCATTTTTACCACCGCCTGAAGTCCCGCCGCCCGCACCGCTTCCTCAAGGTTAGCCCGTTCCGGCCCTTCGCCGAGGATCACCAGTTGCACGCGCAGGTCAGGTTTCTGCTGCAGCAGGCTGGCCAGCGCCGCCACCAGGTCGGCGTGGGCCTTCTCTTTCGAAAGGCGCCCGACGACCAGTATGACCCGGTCTGCAGGCGCGATGCCGAGGCGGGATCGCGT
The DNA here is from genome assembly GCA_963734455.1 of Terriglobia bacterium. Classification (GTDB taxonomy): domain Bacteria; phylum Acidobacteriota; class Terriglobia; order Terriglobales; family Acidobacteriaceae; genus JAIQFF01. The sequence goes on along the minus strand of CAVTHC010000002.1, from coordinate 547,534 downwards.
GGCCTGAACCCGCGCGGCGTCGGCGCTGCTCGGGGCGGCGGGCAACTCGACCGAGTTGTGCAAGACGGCGATCTTTTCCTGGCGTATGCCCTGTGCGGCGAGTTGTGCGGCAAAGGCCTGGCTGACGGCGGTGATCTGGTCGGGGAAGCGCAGCGACCAGCGATCGAGGCCATGATAAATACGCAAACGAAACGCGGAGCGGGTATGCCCGTGGTGAAACGCGATCCAGGGACGGCCTCGCCCGACACCGGAAAGCCACACCAGGAAATGTGATTTCGAGAAGTGGGTCTGAATGATGTCAGGACTCAAGCGCTTGACCAGCTTCCGCAGCCGCCAGATCACGCGCACATCGAAGGCAAAACTTTCCGGAATGCAATCGACCTGGATGCCCGCCTTCGACGCCGCTTCCATGAACTCGTTCGGGCGTTGCGTCCCGCCCGGAGGTCCTCCCCGCAGCCGCTCAAACCCGGCCAGGGACAGCTCGACCCCGCAGGGCGCTTCCATTTCGTGGCAGGAGCGGTAAAAACTGAGCAGGTTCTTGACCGGGCCATTCACCGTTTCGGCCTCGACCACGGCCAGGACGCGGATAGGTCTCCGGGCGGAACCAGCCGGGGTCGAGACCGAATCCTTTGGCGCATCTGGAGTTTGGATGGCAGTGTTCAAGATAATTGAAAGCCAGGCAGCTGGATGAGTCTATGCGGTCCCTGCTGTGAAATTGTATAACCTAGAGGTTGTAGAACCTACGTGACGTACCGGTCGCCAAAGTGTTTTGCGACAATCGAGACTAAGGTCCCAAGTACCATACCCTAATTCGAGGTCTCAAATGCCGGAAAACTCTCCCCCGACCGGGCGCGTAGTACGTTTTAACGCCCGGGCGACTACAACGCTCTTATTTCTCCTGCTTGTCACTGCCAGGGCCCAAGCTCAATACAACATCTTATCCCAGCACTCTGTCTCGAACCGTCCTTATCCGTCGGCGTACTACAACCAGCAGCTGCCCAATGCCGGCGCCGGGGGTCCGCTTAATCATTTGATGCCCAACTCCCCCAATATTGTGAACACGGTCATGAAGAACGGGGGTAGCTCACTAGTGACAGGTGGTGGTGCTTGGAATAGTCCTGGCTCGGATGATGGGCAGCACAAACCGCTTTACTATGGGCAGGCTAGCGATCCTGTGTATCAGCTAGCGGGATGTGCCAGTCCTATGTCCGGGCTCAACGGGATTAAATTCCACGCCCCGAGCGGAGCGCAGTTCAATCAAGGTTCTTTTGACAAGGAAATTGTCATTTGGGATCAGACGACCAATCGGACGATTGGCTTATTCGGTGGTACTTGTACATCTTCGTCCTGCTTTGCCTTGCCCGCCAGTTCTGGCACCTTAGCCTCGCCTACCTCATTCACCGTCAACGGCGGTTATTGTTCTGCTGATAACTGGACAACCGGGCAGGGAGTAGGTGGCGGAGACGCAGTGTCTACGGCTGGCATTTCTCCCTTCGGCAACATCATTCGGCTTACCGAGATCTTGAATGTCGGGCACATCAATCATGGCCTGCGGGGAGTCACCACCTGCGTCGATACCAACAATGGTCTCTACCCATCGCGGCTGGTATTCCCGGCTAATCAGCCAGGAGGCGCGCCAGCAAACACTTGCGCCAACGCTGGAGTCTCTTCCACAAACCGCCCGCCGAATGGGGCCTTGTTCTTTCTCGACTATACCCAGGCTCAGCTCGATTGCTTCGACCCTTCCAAGGCCTCGTGTTCCGGGATCAACAAGTTGGCGACTTGGCAGTTCATGCTGATCGAGGCAGCTACGTTGTACGGCATTACGATAGAAGACACGGGCAATGGCAGTAGCATCTCGCTGCCGGGGATTGAGAGCGAACAAGCTTACTACTTTTACGACTCCCATGGCTATCCTGGGGCCAAGGCAGTGGCAGATCAGTTCACGAACTACATGAACGCCCACTGTAGCGGGGCTGCGTGCTCGATTGTTACACGCTCTGCGCCGCATAGCCTTGTTCAATGGAACATCAACGCTTGGGCAGGGATATCTCCAGTCAACGGTGGCGACGTGATCTCACACATGCATGTTGCGGATCCGTGCGTGGCTTTAGGGCTGCAAGGGCTGGCGGGCGGATGCGCCTCACCTGGTCCCAAGGCTTCAGCGCCCGATGCGCCGACAGGCCTGACGGCGACTGTGCAATAAAACCTACAAGTAGTGGGAGACTAAGTTCGAGACGATCACGACTCAAAAATAGATACCGACAAGCCAAAATCCGCCCACAATCCAAGTGATCAGGCTGAGCCATCTGAGTGCATCGAGTCCCGGCGCACGAACTCGCTTGTACACCACGAAGAAGAGCTGTTGAAGCAGGAATAGACCGCCAAGCAGCCAGGTAACTTTTAGCCGTTTCGAGGAATCGGGGTAAAAGCGACGATATCGCACGCCCGCACTGGCTAAACTGGTCGTGTAACTCCGCCAGTCGGGAACTGGAGTCGGGCGGCGAAGTCAGCCGCATCGTCTCCTGTATGCCACGATCATCACGGAGCTCAAGCGTATCGCCCTTTCGACGCAAAGTGGCGCTCCCGTCCGCACGGGGCACCCTCATTTCCCAATCGGCCGCATTTGTCCAGTTGGCCATTTGGGGCTGTTCAGCGAACCGTGAGTTGCCGTCGCCTCTCTCCCAGGTCCAAACGGTCGCTGCCCAAGAGTTGTTCGCAGGCTGTTCCGTGACGAGGGAGAAGGATGGAACCGGCGTACCCCCTTCCACTTGCCAACCTGCGAAAGGATGATAACTCCCACGAAGGAGCTTTTGCGTCATACCCGGCGAACCGAAGAAGAATACATTCATGCGATCGTTGGAACTCGCAGTTTCAAAGACAAAGGAACCATCAGTGTGTTCCCTCTCCCAGCGTACATCGGAGGCCGTAGTCCAAATCGAGCGGGTGAAGCTTTGCGCCTGGCCGAACGTACTGTCCAGCACGACCCAGAGATCGGGTTTCCAGTGAATCACTTGCCGGTGCGCAATGTAGAAGTTCCGGCCGCTGGTCCTATCCAACTCAAGCACGTCCAGCTTGTCGGACCAACCACTCGAGACAAGTCTTGTGGTCCTCGGGCTAACGAAACTCTCTCCCACCAAGTGCGGCGCGTTGGAACCGTCCCACGATTCTGCCGCTTCCCTGCCCTCAACACCATAGGGCCAGTAACCGACGTTGTTCCACCAGTTCTGTCCGCCAGCCCACAATAGCAGGCTCATTTCATCGGCAGTGTTTGTGTCCGTGATCCGGGAAATTTGACCAGGTCACTACCGTTTGGCTCAACTTCGCTGGGTTGGGCCACGATCCCAATCCGTCCCACCAGATCGAATAGCCGGCGACTGGATCTACCTGCACTGCCTTGGCCGGTTTCCACAGCAACTCGTGAGTAAGACGGCCGGCATGGTGATCCGCGGCTGAAAGTTGTAATCAGAGGACCGAGGCTGTCCGGCTTCGCTGTCGGTGTCGCCAAACATGGGGAGCGAGCCATCGGGACGTCGCAGCAAGGCATAAACCTGCTTGGCGGAGTCGTATTTGTCGATCCAGTCCTGCGGTGGGGTTTGGTGCATAAGGTCGAGATAGCGAAATGCCATCCCGAGGAGTTTCACCCCATACAAGTGATAACCGGCCGAATGCTCCAAAACCATGCCTTCCCGGCTCACGTAGAACTTCATTTGGTCGTCCATCCTGGCGAGCGCGAGCCGCTGATACTCCGCGGTGCGCGGCAGCGACGGAAAGGCCAGCGTGGCGTGCCACAAAGCGAGGTTTTGCATCACTCCGTGGTTGGTAGCGAAAGTGAAGTGGCCTGGCTTGGCCAGCAACTGTTCACTGCGCGCCACCATTTGCAGGATCTTTTCCCCGACCTCCGGCCGATAATTCGGAGAATGCCGGTACACGCGCCAGAAATTCGCCAGAACCGGAATCCTTGCCGCGATCGCGTGGTCGTTCCAGAGCTCTCCTTTGGGCAGGAATGCGGCCTGTTCATACGCTTGAAATTGCAGGATGAAGGCCTGGGCCGCATTCAGAAATTCCTCGCGGCCGGTAATCTCGTAGGCCTGGATCAGGGTGTCGGGTACGACAAATCCTGCCAGGGGCAGCGACCAGAGCCGGCCCGCAATCTTCCAAGTCTCCGCGCGGCGAAAGGCAGAGTGATGTGAGCGGGCGGGTAGCCGGGCATCCGCAACTCTCCGCGCAACATCCGCGAGGCCGCGTCCACTATTTCTGCATTGTCTTTCCAACCCGCTTCCAGCAGGCGAAAATCCTTGAGTTCGTCGAGCACAGAGTCCGGCGGAAGATCACGAGCCTGCTGCACCATGCTGCCGGTAACCTGCGACTCCAGGAACATAGTAGTAACGAAGAACCGGGAACCAGAGCAGGCCAATCACGATCGCCGGTGCCAGATGCAGCGCCGCGCTGCAGCACCCGACGGAGGCTGCGAACCCGGCTCCCCGACATTGCATCCAGCGCACGGAACCCGGAATGAGTAGGACCTCTGTCAACAGTCAGGCAATTCCCCCATTTTCGATCGCGGCTTCGAGGCAATGACGCCCTACCCACCGTTCATATGCCGGCTACTGGAGTCGGAACTTGGAATTGAAGTAAACTGCGTAAGCTTAAATCTCCCCGAGACGGAGGTGGACCGCTCTCCGGCACCCCGCACTCAGATAAAAGGATGGCGTACGGTCGTGATGCGAAGGAATGAGGGGGATGCTGGGGGCGCGGCTTGCGCTACGGACGTCGCGCCTTAGGTTCGAGGGGGATGAAAGCAGGATAAGAAAGTGTCCTGGGCAAGTGCGCGATGCCGGACTTAGGCAGCGGATTCCTGCGTGGAGTTAAGACTCTCGCGCGCCTGGCGATGGATCAGGGCCTGGTCGTGACGATCGATGGCGCCCAGCGAAATAATTTCCGGGCTCGGCCAGTACTCGGGCACAATCGCCACCAGCTTGGTGACCAGCCCGTGCACGTTCTTGGCTTCGACCAGTACGGAGAGCTCGTCCAGGAAAGCCGAAACCTGCTCGAAGGTCATCTTGCCTCCGGTCAGCACCCGGATTTTCTCATGCGCCGTGGGCCCAATGTCCTCGCCTTCGAGTTTCAGTTCTTCAAACAGTTTTTCTCCCGGGCGCAGACCGACAAATTCGATCTTGATGTCGCGGTCGGGTTCCAGGCCGGAAAGCCGGATCAGGTTGCGCACCAGGTCCAGAATACGTACCGGTTCGCCCATGTCCAGGACAAAGACTTCTCCGCCCTGGCCCATGCTGGAGGCCTGCAACACCAATTGCACCGCTTCCGGAATGGTCATGAAGTAGCGGCGCGCATCGGGATGGGTCACGGTCACCGGACCGCCGGCCGCAATCTGCTGTTCGAACAGCGGCAAGGCGCTGCCGTTGCTGCCCAGCACGTTGCCGAACCGCACCGCCATGAAGCGCGTGCCATTGTCGTTGTCCTGCAGCCCCTGCATGATCAGCTCGGCCACCCGCTTGGTGACGCCCATGATGTTGGTCGGGTTGACCGCCTTGTCGGAAGAAATCAGGACGAAATCCTCCACCCGGTATTGCCGGGCCAGGAGGGCGACGTTGTAGGTGCCAAAAATGTTATTGGTGATGGCCTGGAAGCAATTCCTTTCCATCATGGGAACGTGCTTGTAGGCCGCGGCATGGAAGACCGAATGCGGCCGATGGGTGGCAAACACCTCGCGCAGCAGGGTCACATCCTGGATGTCGCCCACCACGGGGACGTAGTCCAGGCTGGGAAACTTGCGCGAGAGCTCATGCCCCAGCTTGAATAAATCGTTCTCCGAACGGTCGAGCAGGACCAGCCGGCGCGGGCCGAGCGCGGCCGCTTGCCGGGTCAGTTCCGATCCGATCGAACCTCCCGCCCCGGTCACCAGCAGCACCTTGTCGGTGATGCGGCCTCGAATCTGGTCAAGGTCGAGAGCGACGGGAGCGCGCTCCAGCAGGTCTTCAACCCGCAACTGGCGGACCTGGCTGAGCGACACGGGCTTGGCGATCCAGTCGCCGATGGGCGGAAGAATCTTGAAATCCACTTTGCACTCGCGGCATTTGGCGATGATGGTTTCGACCAGCCTGCCTTTGGCGCGGGGAATGGCGATCATGACGCAGCTCACCTGGTGCTCGAGGATGAGCTCGTGCAGCGCGTCGGTGCTTCCCAGAACTCTCACCCCGTGGATCTTGACGCCTTTCTTGCTGAGGTCATCGTCCACAAATCCGACCGGGTTGTAGTTGAGGCTGGAATTCTGTTTCAGCTCGCGCACGATGGCGCTGCCGGCTTCGCCGGCGCCGACCACCAGGGTATTGCGCTGCGCGCCGTAACTGCGGGCGCGCTCGGTGTAGGCACGCACGGCAAAGCGGGCGCCGCCCAGCACCATGATGGTCAGGAACAAATCAATGACCACAACCGACCGGGGATATCCCGGGACGTTCAGCACACCTTCCACCAGGCAGAAAATCAGGGAGGAGCTGAGCAAGGAAGCCTTGCTGATGTCGAGCAGGTCGCTGATCCCCACATAGCGCCACCAGCCGTGCATCAGGCCGCACTGGTAGGCCAGGACGAGCTTGATCAGGAGGACGAAGGGCAGGGTCTTCCAGAAAAGGACGCGGTTGGCCGCGTCCAGGTCGGCGTCCAGGCGCAGCAGGAAGCTGGCGTAGTAGGTGAGCACGATGAGCACTGCCTGGGAAGCAAAAATCAGGGCAGCCCGGTATCGCAGAAAACCGTTGTTCTCCGGCTCGACCTTCAAGGCGTTACTTATATTTTCCATAGCTCCGGCCGACATACGCTTTTGTCCTCTTTCCTCAGTGCTGCTCAGTTCCATTGGGCTCGCTTTGGGTTCCGATGTTGAGAGTGTGGCCGGCGCAGCGAACCGGGCCGCTGCGCTGTCATAAATCCGGCAGCCGATGCCGGATCAACGCGAGTTCGTGTTCTCGTAGGTGTATCCATACCCGTAGTTCTTGTAGTCGGTGGCACTCTGGTCCGCCGCGTTGAGCACGACCTGGAGGATGGGCGCGCCGTGAATTTCGCGAATCAATTCCACGCTGCGGCGCATGGCTTGACGGGTGGTAATGCCCGACCGTCCGACCAGGATGACGGCATCGACCAGAGTCGAGAGCGCCCGCCCGTCAACGAAGGGAACGACCGGCGCCGAATCCACCACCACGAACTGAAAACGCCGCCGCAGTTCCTGCAGCACCTGCTGCATGGTTTCGGAGCAGATGAGTTCGCCCGCGCTGCCGCGCAGGGTGCCCGCCGGCAGGATCGACAGATTGCTGAGTCCGGGAACTTCCAGCAGGCATTCATCGAGGGTCGCCGTGTCCTTCAGGATGTCGGCCAATCCCCGTTCGGTGGTGACGCCCAGGGCGCGCGCCAGCCGGCCTTTTCGCAGGTCGGCATCCACCAGACATACTTTGCCTTGCTTGGACAATGCGTAGGACAGGTTGAGCGCCACCGTGGTCTTGCCTTCTCCCGGAAAGGATGAGGCAATCAGTAAAGCTTGCGGTGGATGACCGTAGCGGGAAAGCATGACGGACGCGTACAGCGCCTGCATGGCTTCGCCTTCGGGAGAATTCGGCCGCTCCAGGAAGAAGCTGTTGGTCAGAGCATCGTCGGTGGTGGAAGCCGAGGGCAGCATGCCCACAAAGCGCTTCGACCAGGCCAGGCGGGTTTCTGGCGTCTCGCCTTCGCCGATGACGGGAATAATGGAAACATTGGCGTTCCCGATCCACTGCCGGATGTCCTCAGGAGAGCGCAGCTTGTTGTCCAGTTCTTCGCGCACGAAGGCCAGCGCCACGCCGCCGAAAATACCGGCCAGCAGCCCCACGGCAATGTTCAGGAACCAGCGGGGACGGCTGGGGTTCTCGGGGACCAGGGCCGGATCCACGATGCGGATGTTGGATGACTTCGACGCGGCCGCGATACCCGCTTCCTTGATCTTGGCATACAGCGAATTGTAGAGGTCCACATCGGTCTGGACTTCCTTCTTGAGCGCGGTGTAGCGGGCCATCTGGCCCATCTCTTTGGTGGTGCCTTTCATTTCCGCCGCCATCAGGCGCTCCCGCGCCTCCGCGGCCGCGTAGCTGGCCCGGATGGAGTTGAAGGTGGCGTGCTTCTGGCTGTCCAACTCGCTTTGCAGTTCATTGACCTGGCTTTGCAGCTTCTCGACCACCGGGTGCTTGGCGCCATAGACCACTCGGGCCTGGGCCAGTTCGGCCTTCTGCTCGGCCAGCTTCTGGGTCAACTGCTGGACCACGGGATTGTTGCGGACTTCGGGAAGCGAGTCGGCGTTGCCCTGCACGTTCTTCAGCAGAGCTTCCAGTTGAATTCTCTCGGACTCAGCCTGGGTAAACTGGCGGCTGAGTTCGCCCATATGCTCGGTATAGGTGCTCTTGTCGCCATCGATGTCGGAAACCCCGATGGAACCCTGAAAGTCGGCCAGGGCCTTGCTGGAAGTTTCCATCTTGCTGCGAATGTCGTCCAGCTGCCGGGCCAGCCATTCCGAGGATTTCATGATGGCATTGTGCCGGTTTTGAAAAGTGTCCTCGATGAACAGGTCCACGATGGTGTTGGCCACCTGGGCGGCGAGCTGAGGATCGTGACTTTCAAAATCGACTACCACCAGGCGGCTGAGAGTGTCCCTTCTAACTTTGAGCCGGCTGGAAAATTTGCCCAGCGCCACTTTTTCGCGCACGGTCAGTTGCGGACCGCCGGGGTTGGGTTCCGCGGTTGCCGCGTCTTCGATCTTCTTCTTGCCGATCAGGTCGGGGTTCTCGTCGAGGCGCAGCTTGCGAATCACTTCCACCGCAAAGGCGTCGCTCTGCAGAATCTGGGCCTGGGTTTCCATATACTCGGCATCGCTCGCGGCGGCGTTGCCTTCGAGAGAAAACACTTCGCCGGCGGGATCGATTTCGATGCGGGCCGTGGCCTGGTACATGGGCTGGATCAGAAAGGTGACGAAGATCACGGTCACCAAGACCGCGAAGGCGAAAAACACCGACAACTGCCAGTGCTTGCGCAGCACGGCAATGGCGCGCAGCCAGTCCGACGTTTTCTCTTCCGTGGACGAGGGTGAGGCCAAGGCAAACTGGGACGGCGAATGCTCGGGCTGAAGGTCAAGTTGAAGTGGCCGATCGCGGTCAAATCCGTTGCCCGCCCGCCGCATTAGTTCAAAATTTTTGCTCACGCCGTGCCTCCATACCCGCGCTCGACCTGGTTCGGTAGAGCGTCGGGACTATCAGTTAGTTAAGCAGTTGGTCCGTAGTTGCTGACTTGCCAGACGACAGGACTGAATCGCCGGTCTCAGGGGCGAAGTCCGTAAACCACGAGTCCGGTTGCAGTCTGAACGATGGCTTCCAAGGTCCGGCTGGTGGCGCTCTTGGCCGCGCTGTTGGGAACAAAAATAATGTCTTCGGCCTGCAGGCGAACGTCCGGCGCCCGCGAAGCCAGCATGTCCTTCAGGTTCAGGGGCTGCTCTTTCGGACCGTTGGGCGTCCTGCGGATCAGCTTGGCCTTGCTCAACGCCGCCGTCGGGTTGGTGCCTTCGGCCATGGCAATGGCCTGCAGCACGGTCATGTCCGAGCCGTTGTCCATGACTACGCCACTCGGCCGGTGAACGTCACCGACCACGTACACCACCCCGGCCCGCGATACCAGTACGGTGTCGCCGGCAAATATCTCGATGTTGTTCTTGGCGGACTCAGCCGGATCATTCGACAGCATGATGCTGACCGGCGCGCCAGGATGGTCGCGGTGGGTCACGCTCACCACTTTGCCGGCTTTTGCGCTGGTGCCGCCGGCCAGCGACAGCACGTCAAACAGCCGCCGCGTGCCCAGCAGGGGATAAACCCCGGGTTTCTGCACCTCGCCCAAAACTGACACGCCCTGGGTGGCATATTCCTTGGTAAAGACTGAAACTTGAGGCTGGGTGAAATAACCGCCCGCGATCAGCTTCTTGGCAATCAGGTCCTGGGCGGCGGAGGTGCTGAGCCCGGCGACATGCACGGCGCCGATGAAGTTCAGCCCAATGTTGCCGTCCTCGCCCACGCGCACGTCCTGATCGGACTCCGGCACTCCCAGCACGCTCACCTTCAGCAGGTCGCCGTTGCCGATCAGCAGCACCGACTTGCTGGGTTCGGCGGGAGTGCTGGCGGGCTGAGTGGTCTCGGGCAGCGGAGCTGGAAGCGCCGCGCTCTGACTCTGGGACCATGCCGGTTGTATCGTGGCCGACGCCAGGAGGATGGCTATCCCCAGCGTAAAACTGAACCTGCGGATTGTGACGGATTGCAACATGATTGCCCCTAATCTTTTCTGCTGATCTTTACTACTGATCTTTACTACCGATCTTTACTACTGATCTTTGCTACTGATCTTTGCTGTTGATCTTGCCTGCTAGTCTTGACTCTTGATCTTTAACTGCCCGTTTGCCGTGCCAGCGAGGCGGCTCTTTCGCGTTTCGCTGAACCTGGGTTGCATTTTCAAAATGTCTTCGTTCGTGCCACTTTTTCGGCGCACATCCGTCGTCTAGCCGACGCTGCGCCCCGAGACCCCTTTGCCGCTTCCGTATCCCGATAACTGGGCGACGGGAGGACTCATGTGGTACTGCTCGATCTTGTAGAGCAAGGTGCGATAGCTGATTTTCAGCAGTCGGGCCGCGGATTTGCGGTTCCAGCGGGCGCGCTCGAGCGCGGTAGCAATCGCATTTCGCTCCGCTTCTCCCTTGACGCTTTGCACCAGCGACTTCAGGCCGGAGATGCCGGATTGCGGTTCGGCGGCTTCGAGCGTCCTTCCGGACTTCTCCGCGGCGGGCGGCTGATAGGAGTTCCAGAACGCCATGTCGCCGTCCGGATCGAGCGTGCCCTGGCCCGCTTCCGCGTCCCCGATGACCAGGTAACGCTTGGCAAATTTCTCCAGCTCCCGGAGGTTCCCCGGCCAGGAATGGCGCTGGCAGGCATCGAGCACCTTCGGTGACAGAATCCGCGCCGGCAGGCTGTAGCGCCGGGCCAGCATATTCATGAAGTAGCTGAGTAAAAGCGGGATCTCTTCCTTGCGCTGGCGCAAGGCAGGAACGTGGACGGTGTAGGCGCTCAGACAGTAGTAGAGATCTTCGCGCAACTTGCGCTCCGCCATGGCGTGTTCCAGACTGATCTGCGTGGCGGCCAGGATGCGCACATCCATCTCGATGCGGTTCTCGCCGCCCTGCCGCACAAAATACCCATCGCGCAGAACGTGCAACAGTTTGGCCTGCAGGCCCAGCGGCATTTCGGTGATGTCATCCAGCAGCAAGGTGCCGCGCTGGCAGAGTTCAAGTTTGCCCGGCTTGGCGTGTCCGTTCGCGTTGGCGACGCCAAACAGTTCGGTCTCCAGCACATCGCCCGGCAACGTCGCGCAATTGATCTTGAGGAAACGAAATCCGGACCGCACCGAGAGTTTGTGAATCAGGCGCGCCGCCAAATCCTTGCCGGTGCCGTTCTCTCCCGAGATGAGCACGGGCGCGCCCACCTGCGCCAGCAGTTCCGCCTGGGCGCGCAATTTGCGCATGGAAGGGCTGGCCGCCACGAAGAACATATCGTCCCCGATTTGTTCGATTTCGTCGGCCGCGAGTTCGGTTTCGAAACTCTCGCCATGCTGCAGCAGGGACCGCCGGATCGCGGCCTGCAGCGACTGCGACTGCAGGGGCCGGCTGAGATAATCCTGCGCGCCCAGCCGCAGGGCTTCGAGCTTGTGGGTCTCGTCGTGGTTCGAAGGCACGGCGTTGGCCAGTACCACCACCGGAAGATCGGGCCGGACGCGGCGCAGCCAGCGCAGGCTGTGCAGGCCGTCGGAATCGCCCAGCATCAGGTCGAGCACGATCAAGTCCGGTCCCGGACCGGAATTCACCCGCTCCAGCGCTTCCCAGGGGCTGCCCACCGTCTGCAGCTGCCAGCCCTCGGTCTCGCCGCAGGTCCAGACCAGATCGAGGACCGATCGGTCCTTGCTCACCAGCAAAATTTTAGATGTTTCCATTGAATTTTCGGCCAAGGGGGGAGACTCCTTCACTGCAGAAACGGGACGCAAAAACTAAAGCGGCTCGACGTCATAGCCTTCGACGCGCACCGCCAGGGACCGTTGGATGGCATCGATCGAAATAATCAGGGTGCGATCTCCACTGTGCGAGAGCAGCACGCCTTCCACGCCTTCGAGAGAACCTCCGCGGATGCGCACCCGCTGTCCCACTTTCAGGAAGGGATACGGCGTCCACGGAACCTGCTGCGTGACCACGGTGCGCAGGGCATCAATCTGTTCGTCGGGAATCGGGACCGCTTCTCCGCGCACGCTGACGATCCGGAAGACGCCGCTGGTTCGAAATACCCGCATGCGTTCGTCGTTGTTGCTGGGCACCAGCTTGACAAAGACGTAACAGCTGAACAGCGGCAGTTCTACTTTCTTCTTGCGATCACTCCAGCGGCGTATTTCGGTGACCAGCGGCAGGAAAGTCGTCAAGCCCTGTTCCTGAAGCCGTTCCGAAATCGCTTTCTCGTTGCGCGCCCGGGTTTGCACCGCATACCAGTTTGCCGGTTCCTGCTTGATCATTCGATCCACGCCCAGAGGTTGCAATTCGACGGTGTGCACTTGTAGCTTCGCCCTCTAAGTCACATTGAAAAAATGTGACCCCATAAAGATGGTGTTTTGTCGTGGAGCGTTGTGCAACAGGGGGGAGGATGTTACAGAAGCTGCTCGTTCTTTACTGTTCTAGAGTACCGTTAGATGCAAAGGGCTGCAAGAGGTACGTTCACCCGGCGAAGGTAATCTCCTTAGTACAGGGTATTTAGTACCTACGCGTTTAGACCCCGAAGACTAGAGATGTTTGACCTTTTGGCCTCCCCTGGAGTTGGCCCACGCCAGTCGAGAAATAATCTGGATAAGATATTGATAATAATGTTATTAGCTAATATCGACCAGGATGGACCGAGCAGGGCTCGCTCGAAATTGTAAAGCGCCGGGCTCGGGACCTTTCAGATCAAAATGAGACTGACGCCCGGTTTGCTTGCAGATGTTGCAAAACAGTTCAACTCCGGCGTTGCTTCATGTCGTTTCCCTGCGCTAAACTGCCTTCCAGCGTATCCGGATGCCGCCTGCACTGGCTCCGTTGTCCAAATACATCCCCCGAACGAAGCTACATCCTCCGCTTAATCCCGGAGACAGTCTGCGGTGTTCTTGCATCGGTGCAGTTCGATTGCGAGTCCTCCGGCGCTTTGATTTGAACTCGTTGGGAGAAATGATGCCATCCAGTCACAATCCGGGGGAAGAAACGATTCGCGTGCTGGTGGCCGACGACACCCGGATCCACACTCAGTTGCTGGCCGATGCCTTGCGACGCGACCATCAACTGGAAGTGGTCAGCCTGCCGCCTCGCTCCCGAGACCTGATCGAAACCGTAAAGCTGCACAAAATTGGCGTCATCGTGCTGAGTTCCAACCTCGACGAGGAGCCGTTGCGCGGGTTCGAGCTGTTGCGGCAATTGCGCGCCTCGGATGCGGATATTCCCGCCATCATGTTGCTGGAATCTTCCAAGCGGGAATCTGTCCTGCAGGCTTTTCGCGCGGGTGCGCGGGGGATTTTCAGCCGGCACGATTCCGTGGAGACGCTTTCCAAATGCATTCGCAGCGTATTTCAAGGACAGATCTGGGCCAACAGTGAGCAGATGTCGTTCGCGGTCGAGGCGCTGGCCTCTTCTCCCGAGGTGCGCGCGGTTGATTCCAATGGTTTGAGCCTGCTGTCCAAGCGGGAAATGGATGTGGTTCGCAGCCTGGCCGAAGGGCTGACCAATCGTGAAATCGCCGAGCGCCTGGGCCTGAGCCAGCACACCATCAAGAATTATCTTTTTCGGGTGTATGACAAGCTGGGTGTGTCCAGCCGCCTCGAACTCCTCTTCATGACCCTCACCCAAAACGGCGCGTCGCAGCCGGAAGCCGCGACGGGCAATCGACAGGAGAATCGACGCGCCACGAAGTTCGGCGCATCCCCAAAACTGACGCGCGCGTTGCCCGCGGGTGATGGTGAAGGAGTCGACCCCCAGATCGGAACCGCATTGGCTCGGGGACAGAGAGATGCTGCCGGCGAGAAGAACGATGAAGAGCCCGCCGTGGCCAGTTCCAGACCGGCCTCATCGGTTGACCGCGAGCCGCTCGACTGATCTCCTCCGCCTAGCGCGCCCGCCGCAGCGTAATCAGAGTGACTTCCGGAGGACAATCCAGCCGCATCGGCACCACGATCGTGCCTAATCCAACGTTGGTGTACAGGCTGAGCGGGCCAATCTGTCGCAGCCCGCGCGGATATTTTCGTCCCATCGCCGGCAAGTAGGGAGCGCCGAGCAGCGGAATGCGTATCTGGCCGCCGTGGGAGTGCCCGGAAAGCTGCAGGTCGGCGTGCGGTCACGTAGTCGGCAAAGTCCGGTTCGTGGGCCAGCAGGACAACCGGCTCGGCGGCCGGGACGCCCTTCAAAGCCAGCGTCAGGTCGGGCTTTCCTTCGAGGACGTCATCGAGTCCCGCCAGCCACAGCCTCGCGCCCTCGCGTTCGAGGGGAATGGAGCGATTGCGCAAGACGGAAATTCCGTGGGACTCGAGCACGGCGCTGACGTATGCCGGGTCAGTACCCAGGTCGTGATTGCCCAGGCATCCGACGATGCCAGCGCGCGCCCGCACCTGGGCCAGCAACTGAGCGCAGGGCTCGATGGCTCGCGCCGCCCGGCGCAGATCCGAACGATGCCTCAAAAAAGGGGTGGTAACAAAGTCGCCGGTTACGACCACCAGGTCGGGATCCAACCGGTTGATCAGCGCAACCGCTTTGGTGAGTGGGATGACGGAAAAGTGGTCGTCGTAGTGCAGATCGCTCACTTGCACGATGCGAAATCCGTCCCAGGATTCGGCCAGACGCGATAACGGGATTTCGATCGAAACCAGTTGCGGGCGATTGGCCTCGAAGATCACGCCATCGCCCACCACGGCGAGCGCGCCGGCGGCGGCAACCGCCGCGCCTGCTTGCAGGAATTTTCGTCGCGACGTGGAAGATGACAACCGGGTGGGTCTCCTCAAAACCCGGAGTCGCGGCGGGCGGCCGCAGTCTGCAGATTCGGCTCGCGGCTGCGGTACCAGGCCACGGTGCGGCTGAGACCTTCCTCGAAATCCACTTTGGGTTTGTAGCCAAGGAATTGCTCTGCCCGGGAAATGTCGGCGAGCGAATGCTTCACGTCTCCGGCGCGCTCCGGGCCGTATTTCACGTCGCCGTCGTATCCGATCAGCTTCTTCAGGATGAGGAAAGTCTGGTACAGATCGGTCCGCCGGCCGGTGGCGACGTTGATCACTTTGCCCGCGACCTGGCTGCCCTCGGCGCGGCAGGCCAGCAAATTGGCTGCGACCACATTGTCGATGTAGGTGAAATCGCGGCTCTGCTTGCCATCGCCAAAAATTGTCGGCGGTTCGCTGCGCAACATCTGATTGATGAACTTGGCCAGCACGCCGGAGTACGGCGACGTCGGGTCCTGGCGCGGACCAAACACATTGAAATATCTCAGGCAAACGGTTTCCAACCCGTAACAACGGAAAAACGACGTCATGTAATATTCGCTGGCCAGCTTGGCCGTCGCGTAGGGAGAAATAGGATTGGGCGGCATGTCTTCCCGCTTGGGCAGCGTGGGAGTATCGCCGTAGGCGGAGGACGACGCGGCATACACCACGCGCTTCACCTTGGCGTCCCGGCAAGCCACCAGCAGGTTCAGCGTGCCGTCGACGTTGGCGCGGTTGTTTCCCAGTGGATCCTTGACCGACCGCGGAACCGAAGGGATGGCGGCTTCATGCAGAACGTAGTCCACGCCGTGGCAGGCCTGGTGAAGGGCGTCGAGGTCGAGCAGGTCGGCTTCGTGGAACTCGATCTGGTCCAGTATTTCAGCCACGTTTTCGCGCTTGCCGGTAGAAAAATTGTCCAGTCCGCGGACTTTTTGACCCTGCGCCAGCAGCGCCCTGGCCAGGGTGGACCCGATGAAGCCCGCGACGCCGGTAACGAGGTAAGTTGCCATGGAATCTCCATCATACAGGATCGTCTCAGGGGGATAAGTGGGCCGGGAACACGGGAGTAACCAGCAAAGAAATCGGACTCAATGGAGGACGGGCGTCCTCGCCCGTCCAGCTTGGTGAGGCAAAGACGGGCGGGACGCCCGTCCTCCATTATCTATCTAAATATCTGATCGAGCGGCTATTGAACGATGAGCGTCACCGTCGTGTTATGGGTCAGCGATCCCGAGGTTCCGGTGACTGTGACCGTGTAAGTTCCAGCGGGCGTCCCTGGGTGTCCACCGCCGCCGCCCGAACCTGAACCGCCGCAGGCCGGCAGGATGATCAGGGTCGAAAACAGCAGGCAGCCCAGCAGGAAACCCCACAGTTTTTTCTTGCGCGAAGTGATGCCGGTTCCCAAAAATGCCAGCCCGGCAATCGGCAACAACATGGCATAGAAGAGGCCGCGTGAATGCGGCGCCAGCGATGCAGTGGTGGCGGCGGTTGTGCTTACCGTCAGCACCGATGTGCCAGAACCATTCGCCACGGAAGCGGGATTGAAGGCGCACGTGGGCACGCGAGTCACGACCGGAGCCACGCTGCAGGTCAAAGCCACCGCGCTGTTGAAGCCGCTGCCGGCGGCCGGGGCGATGGTGATCGTGGAAGTGGACGGTGTTCCCGCCGCGACCGTGGCGGGCGCGAGCGCGGTGGCCGCGATGGTGAAGTCCGCCGCCGGCGCGGTAACGGTCAGAGTGCCGGTCGCGGAGTGATTCAGCGCTGCGGAAGTTCCGGTGATGGTGACGGTATAGGCAACGGGCGACGTAAGCGCCACGGTGCTCACCGTCAAGACTGAAGTCCCTGAGCCGGTGATGGTGGGCGGTACGAAAGCGCAAGTGGGATCGTTAGTCCCGGTCGGGATCACGCTGCCGCAGGACAGAGTGACCGTGCCCGCGAATCCGGTCGTCGGAGTGATGGTGACAGTCGACGTCGCGGGAGACCCCGCCACCACCGAGGCCGGCGTAAGGGCCGTGGCTGCAATCGCAAAATCCGCAGTCACGGTCAGGCTTACGGTGGTGTCGTGGCTCAAAGATCCGAAAGTCCCGGTGGCTGTCACCGTGGTAGTCGCGGGCGGCGTAGCCGCGGTGGTCGTAATGGTAAGCACCGAGGTCACGGCCGACGCTCCCGGCGTTACCGTGGGCGGGTTGAAGGCGCAACTCGTGCCCAGCGGCAGACCGGAACAGGTCAGCGTCACCGGGCTGTTGAAGCCCTGGATTGCGCTCACCGAGATGGTGTAAGTCGCAGGGCTGCCGGCCGCCACCGTAGCGGTGTTGGGCGGGGTCACGCTGATGGCGAAATCAGGAACCGCGATGGACTGCTTGAAGGCCACGGCCTGCATCACCCAACCTTTATTCGAGTCCTGGATGGAAGTGGCGTGCAGAGAGTCGGCCGACGGGCCCACCAGGTGTTCCACGCTGATGCCGCTGGACGTGGTGGCCACCGTAGTGAAGGTCGGACCCACGGTCACAACGCTTCCGCCCGCCGTCGAAGCGCCGACCACCAGGTCGCCGGAGACGGTGGGAAAGACGGCGCCGCTATCCAGCACGGTACCGCTGCCGGTCGCGCCACCGGTGTCGTCGACCGGATTCACCGTGTCCAGTCCGCTGTATTCCAGGATGCGGACATCCGACTGGGTGGCCGCGCTGAAGGTGACTGTAACCGTGTTGCTGGGCGAGGTCGCGATACTTTTGGCGATGTAAATGGCCTGGCTGAATCCGTTACCCACGGTGGCGGGAACGGCCAGAGTGTAGGCGTTGGTTGCGCTATCCACGACCGAGCTGACTGTGGTTGAGGTGTCCGCCCATCCAACGACGACTACGTTGAGGTTTCCTGCGGTTTGCGCGAGCGAATAGGTGGCGGCCGCGGTCGTGGTTGCGGACTGGATAGAGTTCTGCTGGATAAAGTTTATGCCCGACCCTGCGAGCGCATAGGTGTAACCGCCAGGCAGCGTGCCGCCGGCACCGCCGGGATTGGTGACCACCACGGTTTGCAACCCCGCCTTACCCGCGGGCAAGCTGACCAGGATGGTGTTGACGTTGATCACGGCAACCCGGTCGGCGGGAAGTCCTCCCACCGTCACGGCTGCGCCCGCGGCGAAATCGCTGCCGGAAATGGTCACTACGGTGCCGCCATTCGTCGAACCCGTGGCGGGCGTGATGCTGGGCGAGACCGCAGACGCAAAAGGCGTACTCGCGGTGAAGGCGAAAGCCGACGGTGCAGAGGCCTGGCCATCCACGTTGGTCACGGTGATGCTGGCCGCTCCGACCGGGAAAGAGGGTGTAAGGCAACTGATGCTGGTGGCCGAAACGACGCTGCAGTTTACCCCCGGAGCCGTGAAGCCCCCGCTGTTGCTGAAAAGCACGGCTGCCCCGGATTGAAAGTTGGTGCCGGTGATGGTCACGGCGGTTCCCCCGGCTTCCGGGCCGGAGGCAGTTGAAAGCGAGGTGATGGCCGGGGCGGCGAAGGTCGGCGGCGTCTGGCCGGCGGCGCGGAAGGCGACCATTTGCATGACCCAGGCGCCTGACGTAAGAGCGGCAGTGGCGTTGTGGCTGGCGGCGGTGGCAACCACCTGGTCCTCCACAATGTCACTCAGCCCATTGATCAGCACGGCGGTAAAGCCCGTGCCGGCTGCGGTAAAACCCGTGGTAATCGTGCCCGCGCCGAACAGCAGATCGTTCGCGGAGTTGGTGGTGACCGCGCCGCTGTCGGCGATCAGGGCCGTGCCGTTATTCCCGACCGAGGTGTCGAGCGGGCTCACGGTGTCCAACCCGGTGTACTCCACAATGCGCACGCTTTGCACCGCGGTGGTCTGGTTGAAGGTGACGGTCACGGTGTTGATCCCGGCGTTGATGTCCTTGGCGTAATAAATCGCCTGCGAAACACCCAGCTGCAAATCACTGGGCGCGGGCACCGGCGTGGACTCGGTGGTCGCGGCCAGGGCATAGGCATTACCGTTGCTGTCGGTCACGGAAACCACGGAGGTGGAAGTGTCATTCCATCCCACCGCCACCACGTTGAGATTGTGCGCCGCCTGGACCGCGGTAAATGGAACGGTGACGACGCTGCGATTCACCCGAACCGCGTCACTGCTATTCACCTGGACGGAACTCACCTGCCCCGCCGCCATGGCCGGGAGCAGCAGACACGCAAGCAGCATGGCGAACCCGGAAAGGAAGTTGAAGGGGTGCAGAAGTTTCTGATCAGCGGAGTTTGTTTTCACGGTATTGGCCTCGCGGGTTACAGATGTGCGGCTCAACATGAAATTGGGATGGTCGGTTGGCTTGCGCGGGAAGCGTAAGCCCGGAAGCCGCTGCCTGGAACCATTCTGGATTCGGCGGCTTCTGCTTCCCAGGGCAACCTGGCCGTCCAACAGCCTCCCAGGTTTGGGACGCGCAGGCAACGTAACTGAAGACGGCCAACCACTGTTTCAGGCTCACCTTAGCAGCGGACAACATCGCAGGGAATAGCACAGTTGGGTCATCGACCGACTCGGTTGGCGGCGTTCCCTTCCGGCGAATCGAACCCAGGTTCGGCAGAAGCGCGGGCGGGCGAAAACCTCCGCCCCCGCGGCTGACATTCCGAGGTTTGCCCTGTAGAATATCTGCTAAAGCTATCTGCAATACCTTGAAGATGCTACGGTCGTCACTCCGCAAAGCCGCCGCGGGCGGG
Organism: Terriglobia bacterium; assembly: GCA_963734455.1. Lineage (GTDB taxonomy): Bacteria > Acidobacteriota > Terriglobia > Terriglobales > Acidobacteriaceae > JAIQFF01. Next base: position 527,740 of record CAVTHC010000002.1, on the reverse strand, counting down.
ACTTCCAGGTAACACCAGCTCAGAAGTTACTACGGCCCGAAGAGCAGCGAAAATTCGACGTCTCAGGCCACCTCTGCGGCTGACTTCGCGTCTTAAGAGGTTACAAAGAAGTCCCGCGGCAAGCACGGTCCTGAGAGCATTACCAACCATTGCTGTGATTTGAACGACCTGAATTGTCGGACCCAGTTCGCGAATACGACGGGCAGGAAATAATCGGAGTGGATGGGAGAATTCATAATAATGAAGACCGTTCTTAGACCAGGAGCCGTATTGCTTCTGCTGTGCCTCAGCTGGGGTTGCGGCGGCGGAAATTCAAATGCGGCGGATCCGCCGGGCAGCTACTCTACAAGTTTCCCGAGCACGGAGAATCCTATTTCCGAAGGCGGAAAATGGGTCAACGGAAAGACCGTCGGCCTCGATTGGGCGAATGTCTCGACCACTCCGGGCAGGGCCGTGGGCAACCAAACTGGCCCCGACTTCACGGATGCCACCGCGGTATTGCAGAACCTGAGCTGGGCGTCTGACCAGAAAGCCACCGCCCATGTAGCCACCACCGGCGCCCCCGACGAGAACTGTTTCCAGGAAGTAGAACTGCGGCTGCGGACCGTCATCGCGCCCCACAGCATTACGGGGTACGAGGTCAATTACAAGTTCTCCAACGATTCGACCGGTTACATGCAGATCGTCCGCTGGAACGGCGATTTCGCGGACTTCACCATCCTGCAGTCCTTTGACGGGCAGAAATATGGTGTCACCAACGGCGACGTGGTCTCGGCGACGGTGGTGGGAAACGTGATCACCGCCTACAAGAACGGCGTGCAGCAGGGCCAGGCCACGGACAACACCTTCGCCGGCGGAAGTCCCGGGATCGGGTTCAATCTGACCAACGACGTGAGCGGCTGCCCGGGAACGAATGGAAACTACGGATTCAGCAGCTTCAGCGCGCTCGACTCCACCCAAGGTTCGTTCTAGAAACATCATCCAAAACTAAATCGCCGGGGGCCCTGGCATTTTGTCCAGGCCTCCCGGCGAGTAACACGGTAGCGCCGGCGTCCTGCCGGCTGTCGGCGCCACCCGGCAAGCTACTTTATTTCTAGTGCATGTGCATGCCTTTTTTCCGCATGGGCAAGGCCGACTCGGTGACGTGCTTCCTCTGGAATACGTAACGCGGCGTAGGCACTCGCTCGGAGTGCAATTGCACGTTTGCGATCGGCGCCGCCGGACCTGAAACCTGCACCCAGCTGGCAACTGACGGAGTCCCCGACTTGTTTACCAGGAACAGCATGTAATAGCCCGGCGGCGCAATGTTCGAATTCGGCGGCCCGGTGACCGTGAGGCTTCCGGATCCAGCCGTAAACGACAAGCCGACATAGCGCTGATCCATATCGAAGGAATGAGTGACCGCGCCCGCTTTCATCAGGACTACCGACGCAATGCTGGACGCATCCGGAGTCGGCACGCTGAACCCGGTGCCGTAGGTGATCGAACCCGGCGCGTTCGCACCTATCGTGGGCCGGGTGGCCAGACTGCCGTCCGAGTTGAACAGATACGCCGGCTGGTAGATCTCGATATGGTTCTCGAATACGCCCTGCTCCGGGTTGCCGCCGGTGAGGGCGACCGTGCCATCCGGCAGAAGCAGCTGGACGTTGTGGTAGAGCCGCGGGAACACGTTCGACCCGGCGGACGAGAATGAGTTGGTGACGGGATCGTAAATCTCGGCCTTCAGGCTGGCCGTGTTTGCTTTTTCATCTTCCGCGGAACCGCCATCGACCAGGACCTTGCCGCTGGGAAGAATGGTGGCTTCCATCTCCACTCGCGGCTGGGCCATCTTCGGTCCCTCAACCCAGCAAGGCGCATAGACCGGGCAACTGGCGGATAACTGGGCGCCCGCCGGGCTGAGATCAATCAGTTCAGTCGTGTCCGTGGCAGGATTGTCGCCGCCCATGATCATGACCTTGGGGCTGTAGTTGTTTTGCGGCGTCAGCGGCAGCAACACGGACGTGCCGTAAGTGCGCTCTCCGTTGGGATCGTCTTGTCCGGGATAAATCGTCCAGGCCACCAGGCCCCAGGTCTGGTTGGATGGGTCAAAGTCCAGGGTCGCGGAGGACGATGCGGAATAGAAGACGTGTCCGGTGGGAAGCAGATGCATTCTGGGATAGAGCGGAAATTCGAATTCCGGGAAATCCGAGATATGGGGATTGCCCACGATTTCGGCGCTCCATTTCTGACCGTCCCAGATTTCGCTGGTGTTGTTCTTGTTGCCGTCGGTGTCGTTGAGGCCGGACGTGGTCATGATGCGGCCGTCATTCAATTCGGTAGTGGTGGGATACCAGCGGCCGTGAGCCGTGGGCGACACATCCACGAACGATTCCGTGCCCGGATCGAAGATCGCGGTATTGACCGAGCCGGTAAACGGGACCTCGCCCTGCACCCCTACCACCTCAAGCGAGCCATAGGCCTTGGTGCCGCCGCTAATCAGCACTCTGCCGTCCTGCATGATTGACATGCCATTGCAGAACATGTCCCAGCCGATCGGCATGGTGGTGATCTTCCCGGTCGACAAATCCATCAGCGCCGCGCCCTGCGGGTATTGCGGGCCTGGTGCGCAGCCCGGCAGCGTCGCCGGACAGTTGCCGGAACCCGAAATGATCAGGACCTTTCCGGTATGGAGCAGGGCCGCGTGCACCGGGTTGATCGGCATGGCATTGGGCAGCGTGGTCCACAGGCCGGTGGGATGGCCGGTGGCGGTGTGGCCGGGCTGAGTCGGGGTTGGGGAAGACATGCTGCCGCCTCCGCATCCCGTCAGCGAAAAACCAAGCAACGTAACCAGGGCCGCGATCGAAAGCTTTCTGTTCCAGCTCATTTCTTTTAAGGTCTCCAAAGCCGATGCAACTTTTGAATTCATAAGTTCACGAGTGTTCGAACGTTGTTTGATCATTGCGCGGACGCCGTCTCGACATTCGTCGGGTTGACCCGCGTGAGATAGGGGAAGAATGGCGTGACTTCAAAAGGCATTTTGTCCTGCGGCGAAAGCAGGGCCACCGGCCTGGTCTTCATCATCTCCAGGCGGTTGCTCCAGGGATCCAGCTTGACTCTGCCGCCGAGCGGCAGGGCCGCGATCTGGTCGATGCGCTGCATTTCGAGTTGCGGAGCGCCGTTGAGCAACCCGGCCATCCGGATGTTCTTGCCGTTTTCCATGCGGTTGCCCAAGTGCGGCCGGATCAGGCTGGTGAGTTCCGGGGCGCGGGTCTCGAGCGCTTTCAGGAACAGACCGGCGTTGGCGAGTTTGTCCTTATAAGGAGAGTTCGCCAGCAGCTCCATGGCTTTGTTGTCAGCGGCTTCTTCTTCCGCCGGATTGCGGCTAAAGTCGAGACGCTGGAAGGTTTTCTGATCGGGAAAAAAGAACCGGTCGTTGAAAGCAAACCGGGTGTCAATGCGATGGCCGAGCGCGATGTGGCTCAGTTCGTGGGCCAGCGTCATGGCGAGCGAACCCTCATCGGGCAGAACGTCGAGCAGGCCGCGGCTGATCACGATGGTGTGGCCGATGGTGAACGATTCCAGCGGCGAAGTCAGCAGCACCCGGCAGCGGACGTCAGGAATAATCTGCAGATTGTTGGTGATGATGAGGTTGTCGACCACGGTCTGCAGAATTTTGTCTACATCGCCCGGAGGCGCGAGCAGGCCAACCTTCTGCAGGTGGTCGAGGGCATTGTCCTCGGCGGTGCGCTCCCACATGCGTTGCGCTTCCACCGGGCCGGCGTCTTTGGCCGCGTTGGTCTGATCGGTGACCGTGTCGACCTGGATTTCGGCGAATTCCTGGTCGTGTTTCAGCGGTTCCGGATCGTAGCTCCAGAGCCGGGTCTGCGCCTTGAAGTGCAGGCCGGGGAGCAGCGGGCCTGCGCTCTTCAAATTCGATTCTTCGATGAAGACATATGCCGGGAGCCACACCCCGGCCTGAAGATTCAGGCGCCAGCTGTCGAAATGCAGGTAATAGCTGTAGCGGGAGCGCGGCGAATAGGTCCCGTTGAAGCGGACGATGTTGTAGTCGCGGTCTTCCACCCAGATCCTGCCCATGAAACGCCCGCCGTCGCCGTCCTTGGGCTGAACGTCGAGCACGATGCAGCGCACTTCTCCGAGAAACTCCTGGCGAACGAATTTGAAGTCATAGTTCTTCTTCTGAAAATCCCGGTCGAGCATGACCATCTGGGCAAAGCCCAGGGGCAGAAACTTGCGGGAAAATACGCTGGAAAACGGGTTCAGGTCCTTGAGCTTGAGGCCGGTCTGCTTTTCGAAGAGCCGGTCTTCGACGCCGTCGCTCAGGTCGAGGCGTCCCAGAAAGTATTGATCGCTGGTGGGCGCGACGATCGAGTCCTTGTCGGTCTTGAGGTTCTGGATATAGGTCTCGGCGATGGGATGGCGGTGCTTCATCTGCGCGACGAAAGCGCGCTCGCGCTCAATTACGCGGTCCACCACTTCATCGATCGAAACCCGCGGCATCACGGCCAGCGACTCGCTCTTGGTGACGCCGTAATTGCCGTAGATGGTGACCGACGTCGCGGTCGCCACCTTTACCGGGAAGCTGGCGCTGGTCGCGCCCGCCGGAACCGTGACGCTGGCCGGCAGCAGCGCCGAACCGGCGGGATCAACCGCCAGCGACACCGTCGCGCCGGCTTGAGGCGCGGCCATATTCAGAGTGACCGTGGCCTCGACCGAACGGCCTTCGGTGACGCTCGCCGAACTCAGGTTGATCGAGGACAAGAGTAAAGGCGAATCCTGAGCGGAGACCGAACTGGCCATGCTCAAGCTCGCCAACAGTGCAAGAATGATGGTTCCAATTACGCGCATAAGATGAGTTGACCTCGCTGCCTCGTTACTTTTCGCCAGCATGTGAATAATCGCCGAGATGCTTCCGATTCCAGGAAACGGCATGTTACCGACCTGCCTTTCGCCCCAACAGATTCCAGTTAAACGAGAAGTTGGTGAACACCGAGACCCCGCCCGCCGACAGGCCGGACTGGAAGCGAGTCTCGTGAAGATAGGCCGCTCCGATTTCGGTGTAGACCTGCCGCCCGACGACAGTACGGCTTTCACTCCGCCGCCAACCGTGGCCTTGTTGTCCCAATCGAAGCCCTTGCTGTCATGGAACACCGTGGCTTCGAAATACGGCACCAGGGTGGCCCGGCTGAATCTTTTCGCCACCACTCCCTGCGTGATATAGCCCAGGCCGAGAATGTTTCCCTTCTCCACCGGCGACAGGTTTCCGACTTCGATCCAGGTCGAGCCGGGGAAGCGGCTGGCTTTCTCCGCCACCGGCTGCCAGCCAAACCAGTCCTGCACGAAAAGCGTCAGCGCGCTGCTGTCGAAACTCTTGAAGCGGTCTTCGTAGGAGTAAGCAGAACCCACGCTGATCACGCCCTTGGCAAAATACTTGTTCACTTTCACGCCCAGGCGGGGCTGCACTTTGTTGTTCCACTCGTAGCCTTTGGTGTCGAGCGTCACGCCCAATCCAATGAAGGGGGTAACGGTGAATGATCCCGAGTAGGTCGAGAACACCGCGGCGCCCTGCTCCACGTAGGATTGCAGGTAAAAATTGTTGTGCTCGATCGGGCTCTGGTTGCCGATCGAGGTCCATCCCTGCCCCGGCAAACCGACCGAATCGGCCAGGCTGCCTTGCAGCGCGGACACAGCGCCATCCTGAGCGGCGGAAAATGTCGCCAGTACGAGAACGGCAAGCAGCGTGAATAACGACTTGATTTTCATAACTCCACTTTTCTTGTCAGTACCGCTTGACCGCAAACCAGCCTCTGACTTGCTTCTTCCGAACCACCACTTTCCAGAAGCTGTACAGGAAAACGGAGCAGTCCACGAAGCGCAACAAGGGGTACATCGGCGAATAAAAGAAAACGTCAGCCCGGCGATCGCAAACCGCGCAAATCATCGACAGGAGGATAAGGACCGCCATGTCCATCCCGACTCCGTAGAACGCGAGGCGGGGGTATATGAGCAGCCAGAGCGGAAGCAAAAGAAATAGAGTGGCGAAGATGACGCCTTCGCCCATCAACAGCTTGTATTCCAGGTCGATCTTCGAAAGGCCAGTCAGCATGCCGTACTTCCGGCCCACCTGCCAGGCGCCGGTATGCCAGCGATACATCTGTTTGACATAGTCGCGCAGGGTCCTGGGGTCCTGGGTCGAGACCACGGCGTGCTTCTGGTAAACGATCCTGCCCAGCTGCTTGCGATGCACCTGGATGGTGCAGTCCATATCCTCGACGATGGTGTCGCTGCTCCAGTCGAGCTGGGCGAAGGCGTCGGAGCGGAAAGCCGCGGCGCAACCGGGCGTCACCGTGATCACGCCCATGTTGCTTTGTCCGTCCTTGTAGATGGCGTGCGAAATCCAGTACGCCAGGCAGCGGTAGGCGGTAAGCCAGTTGTGCGGAGTGCTCTTGGCCCGTCCGCACACCACCGCCACTTCGGGTTGCACAAAACTTTCCCGGATGGACTGAAAATAGTTTTCGGAAACCTGGGTATCGGCGTCCATCAGGCAGACGTAGTCGTATCGCCGGACCAGGTCGCAGGCGGAAGCCAGGCGGGCCAGGCTGTGCGCCTTTCCGATGTTTTTTTCGTTTCTGGCCACGTTGACGTTAAACGAGCGGGCGATTTCCCCGGTGCCGTCGCTGGAGCCGTCGTCGATGACGTAAACATCGGCGGGCAAAAGGCCGGCGCGAAGAATGCTTTGCAACGTTCTTCCGATGCCCACCGCCTCGTCTTTCGCGGGCAGCATGACGCAAAGCCTTTTCACAATTCGCCTTTCACGATCAACTCCGGTGAATCGAACGCCACCGGGTAAGACCCGTCTTTGTTGCGGCGCAATTCGTGTCCCGCCTGAAAAAGACGGGCGTGGCTCGCACCGTCCACCACGACCTTGAGCACAACCCCACGCCGGAACGGAGTTGGGACTTGCCAGGTAAACTTCTTTTCCGCGCCTGCGGGCTGGGGCTGTGCTGCTTCCAGGATTTTCTGGGCCCGAAAGTAGGCGGCCACTTCTCCGAACGGCGCTACCCAGAGTCCGCGGTTTTCGGCCGCCTTCACGTAGTCCAGGAATTCGACGAACGTGCTGCTGGGGATCGGCTCAAATCCAGTCGAAGGATCGCCGATGCCATGGATCTGAAGAATCGTCCAGGCATTCAGCGCAATGTCTTTGTCGATCCAGCCCTCGTAGGTGGCGGCGTCGTATCGGGCGTAGCTGGGCTGGCTGGGCAGCTCGTACCAATCGGGCTGGCTGTCGGATTTGATGTAAAGCTGGCTGCTGTCTCCGCGTCCGCCGCGCGCGGCGAAATCGTAACGCCGCACCCAGTACAGCAAGCCGGGCGAAACCTCGGTGTAGGGATAAGCGAAAGTGCTGATGTCGGACTTGAAATTACTGTCCAGAAATTTCTTGGCATCCTCAACCTGAAGCTCTTCGCTGGCTTTGTTCAGATCAGTCGCGTGCTCGTGCGATATGGAATGATTGCCAATTTCGTGGCCTTGCGCCTGGACTCTGCGCCAGTCGTCCAGCCGCGTGGTCTTCGAAACGATAAGAAAGAAGGTGGCGCGCAGATGGCGCTGGTTGAGTTCGGGAACCGCTACATCCAGATGCACGGCGCGCGAGTCGTCAAAGGTCAGCGACAGCGCGGCTTCGTGATTGTTCCAGGGCAGCACCTTGAACGTGGAAGATTGCGCCGAGCAGCCGCCCGCCAGCAAACTTCCGATCACGAACAGATGGACAAATTTTGTCATGGCGCGATTCGAGGAACTTTCATGCATACACAAAGCAACCGCGATGCCAACGCGCGCAAGTTACCCACCCGGCTGGCGCGCGGCCTGGTTCGCGATGGATGCGGGGCTTGGAATCGCTGCCAGGGTTTGCACTTAGCGGGTTCGTCGGGCTTGAAAGCCGCGCCCGTCAAGGCATCTGGGTCATGCGTTTTTGCGGCGCGGAGATTACCCGAACGCGTTACCAAAGTAATCGCGGCGCCCGATCTCCGCGGAATAACATTCGTCCGCAGAGGAAAACATCTTCCACTTCGCCGACGCGCTGCCGAGCGGACGGACCAGAAACAGAAACACAATGCACTTTCGCCGTGACGCGAAGTTGCGTGAAGCAGACGTGTTTCATCGCGACCTCCCCGGCTCCATGGGTGCGGAGCCTGCGGGAAATGATTTGTCCGTAGCGCCGGAGTCAATGTCCCGGGGACGGACAAAAATATGCCGGTTGTGCTTGAGTGCCGTGGGCCGAGGAGGAGGTCCGGGATTTAAGTGACGAGGGCCGAGGAGGAGGTCCGGGGTCTAAAGGGCAAGGGCCGAGGGGGACCGGGGGTTCACCAACAGGGTCAGGGGGTTAGTCAGTTAAGGAAAAACCTAGAACTACTCTTCTGCCACGTCAATGGCCCGTTAGTGGTGGCAATCTGGACTGAACCTCGCGATCGCGGCCGAATTGTTCTCGCGCGGTTCGTACTCGAGAACACCGATTAACGTTCTGCTCCCGGGGATGACGCCGGCCGCGCGTACATGGAAACGCTGTCCGTGCTCCAGGCCTTCGCGAATCCGTAGCGCGCGCATAACCGGCCCAACGGACTATCGGCGGGCAGACTCTCTGAATTGCCGATGAAGACCACAAAATCCACCTCCTGGGTTGGACCGTCCGCCAGAAGGCGTTCCATGGTAGGCGGGCTTATTTCCGTGCCCAGGGGATTCATGGGCGAAAGGCTGGAGGGCGCGACCTTGAGCGGCATGGTGCCGGTGTACAGGAAAGGAGAATTCAGCAGCACAGCTTTCGAATGCCGGAAATAGTGGGCGCCAACCCAGCGGTAGGGACCGAATGCCAGGCCTGCCGGGAGAAACATGGAAGTGTCGTCCATGACAATCGCTCCCTTCGACCCGGCTCGCACGGCGGGCACGCGATAAAGATCCACGGCGGCCTGGTAGTGCCGGCAAAACTGTATCTGGTAAACCAGGCCGGCAATGCTGATGACGATCGCGCCCGCGAGGATCGCATCACGACAGCGGCCTTGCTCAAAGGCCGCGTTGCTGGCAATGGCGGCGAGAATGAAGAACAGCGCGAAAATTGGAAAGCGCTGGTCGAAAGAAGTGCCTCCGCTGAAGGTTGATGGGGCCACGATGTACAGCAGAGCGCAAGCCGCTCCCGAGACCAGCAGCACGAATTGGGTCTGCGACCACGCGATCCGGCGCCGGAAAGCCAGCATCATCGCACGAAAGATCACGGCGAACACAATAAGACCCAGGGGAAGCGCGTAGTACCAAACCTGAAACGGAGAAATCGGACCAAACAAGATCAGCTTGCGGATTTTGACCAGGCATTCTGCCAGGGTCGACAAGCTGGATTTGCCTGCGCCGGAGACAAACAGCAGAACGTAGAACGCTGGCACGCAGGCCAGGAGCAGCGACACAATCGCAGTCCCGCACTGGCGAATCGCCAGCCCCAGCCGCCGACTCCAGGCGCCGGTCTGTTTCTTTGCCGCGGTGATCGACCAGCGTCAACAGATGCACGCCCATGACCAGGTACGCCACCAGCAGCGGAACGGGATGGGTCAGCAGTATCAAGACCACCAGCGCCAGAAACCACCAGCGCCGCCAGCCCTTCAGCCGCATCGGATCACGCAGCCAATAGCCGCAAACAATCAGGGACAGGGCAATGCCCAGCACGAAGTTATAGAAGCCCAGATACAAAAACTTATTAAAGACGAAGGGAAATATCAGGACCGCCATCGCGGTGGAGCGCGGATTCAGCACGCGCAGAAGGTAGCGGAAGCCACAGGCCAGCAGGATCGTGTACAGGCAGACAAACACGCGGTCGGCGGCCAGGGGAGAAAGGAATGCATCCAGCGCGATGAACAGATAATAGATAAGGGCGTAGGGCGGCAACCAATGTCTCACCGCGAAGTAATGCCCGTAGGCATTGCCGCCGGTCATCAGGTCTTTCAAGACATCGGCGTAGTAAAGGTGCACCGGCGCGTCTTCGCTGGGAAAGACGCCCAGGCTCAGCAAGAACCCGACATAGGAGATCGCCAGGAGCCAGAACATGACCTCGGCCACACGACCCCAGCGATCGTCTCCGGTCATTCGTTGATCAGCCCTTTCCGCGCGAACCAGCGAAGGCCCAACCACCCCGGTAATTCCCAAAGTGATACAAAGATGGGCTTCTGACGTCGCCGGGCGCCAGTATAGCAGTCGTCAAAACGGACGACGCCCTTCCCCACTGCTGCGCTCAAGCAAGAGGTCGAATCGCGGGTCTCGGAAGGTAAAGCGCGGATTAGAAAAGTGGCGCAAGCGCATGAATCCACGAACTTTATTTGCATTCCTCTAGCGCCTCAAAGAACCCGGATTCAGCGCAAAAATCGGTTGACAAACCGTCCCAAATCGGAAAAACTATACGTGACCTAAGACCACCTACTTTAGTTTGGGTGGACCCCCAGAGGTCAAGACCTCTCCCCAGGCAGCCGACGACTCCGGTCGTAGTGTTTCTCCCCCGTGTAGACAAATTGCCTGTCTGTAAGGAAAGTAGGTCCGCCGTGTCCCGTCGCGCCTGTTTACGTATCGCTCAAACAACTTTGGTGCTGTGGATAGCCCTGACAGCGGTTGTTCCTGGGGTGTGGGCCCAGGCGAGTGTTAAAGGGCAATGGAGCACGTTGAGTTACCCGATGACCATCAATCCCATTCATGTGGCATTGATGCACAACGGCAAGATTCTGGTCACCTCAGGCTCGGGAAACTGTCCGCCTTCCCAATCCGGATGTCCGTCGGGTCCACCTTACGGTGGCGGAAATCATTCGGGCGCGGTGGTGCTGGACCTGGGCGGATCGTCGATCACTCAGCTCTCCATCGGGTATGACATTTTCTGCAATGGCATGACGGCGCTGCCCGATGGGCGAATCCTCATCGTGGGGGGCACCATAGCCTACGATCCCTTCGAGGGCAGCCAACAGAGCACCATCTTCGATCCCGCCAGCAACAGTTTCAGCGGTCAGGCAAACATGGCCCATGGACGCTGGTATCCCACGGTGATCATGCTGGGGGATGGGCGGATCATGGCGTTTTCCGGAACCAACGAAAGCGGATCCACCAATAACGCGGTCGAATTCTTTACCGAGGGGTCGGGCTGGAGCGGGCAGTACACCGCGCCCTGGACGCCGCCTCTCTATCCCCGACTGCATCTTCTGCCCAATGGCAAGGTATTCGCATCGGCTTCACAACCCAACTCTCATCTCTTCAACCCGGCGAATACGAGCTGGAGCCTGAATATCGCCAGCACCAAATACGGCGGCACGCGAATATATGGCAGCTCGGTTCTGCTCCCGCTGACGCCGGCCAACAATTACGACCCGGTGGTCATGATCCTGGGAGGAAACAATCCCTCGACCGCGACCACGGAACTGATCGATATGGGTTCGTCTTCGCCATCCTGGCAGTGGGGCCCCGACATGTCGCAGCCGCGCATCGAAATGGATGCGGTCATCCTGCCCACGGGACAGGTGCTGGCGCTGGGGGGCTCGGCCAGCGATGAAGATGGCAATACCGCCAGCCTGCATGCTGATTTGTACGATCCCTCGAGCAACAGCTTTTCGTCCGCCGGGTCGAATGTCTACCCGCGGCTGTACCACACCGTCTCGTTGCTTCTGCCCGATGGCACAGTCTGGCTTGCCGGCAGCAACCCCTCGCGCGGGAATTATGAAACGCACATGGAAATCTACAAGCCGGCGTACCTGTTTAACTCGGACGGCAGTCTTGCCACCCGGCCCACCATCTCCAGCGCGCCCGGCAACATCACCTGGGGCGGGGGCTTTACGGTTTCCACTCCCGACGCCGGAAATATTTCTCAAGCCGTCCTGGTTCGCCCGGGTTCTTCCACTCACGGTTTTGATTTCGACGAGCGCCTCGTAGGCATGTCGTTCACCGCGGGATCGGGGAGCTTGACGGTGACCGCTCCGCCCAACAGCAACATTGCGCCGCCGGGTTACTACATGCTGTTCCTGATCAACAACAATGGCGTGCCGTCGGTGGCAAGTTTTGTGCTGTTGAACGGCTCGGGTGGCGGCAATCCCGCGCCCACGGTGAGCTCGGTATCGCCCAACTCGGGATCGGCCGGCGGTGGAACGAGTGTGACGATTACGGGCGCGAATTTCCTGTCCGGAGCCACGGTGACCTTCGGCGGATCGGCCGCGACCAACGTCTCGGTGGTGAGCAGCACTTCCATCACGGCGAAGACTCCCAGCCACGGCGGGGGCCCGGTGAACGTGGTAGTGAAAAACTCCGATGGCCAGACCGGCACGCTGAATGGCGGCTACAGTTATGCCAATCCGGCGCCGACGGTGACATCCATATCCCCCAGTTCAGGCTCTTCTGGCGGAGGCACCGGGGTAACGATCACAGGCACGAATTTCCTGTCCGGAGCCACCGTGAGCCTGGGCGGAACCGCTGCCACCAACGTGACCGTGGTGAGCAGCACTTCGATCACGGCGAAGACTCCCACGCATGCCACGGGCGCGGTGAACGTCGTGGTCACCAACTCCGACGGCCAGAACGGCACTTTGAGCAACGGCTACACCTATGTCAATACCGCGCCCACCGTGGCCTCGATCACGCCCGCCAGCGGTCCTATTGCCGGCGGCACCGCGGTGACCATCACCGGAACCAACTTTGTTTCCGGAGCCACCGTGGGCTTTGGCGGAACGGCTGCGACGGGAGTGACGGTAGTGAGCAGCACATCGATCACGGCCACGGCTCCAGCCCATGGCGCGGGCGCGGTGGACCTGGTGGTGACCAACCCCAATGGCCAGAACGGCACCTTGTCCAACGCCTACACCTACAACGCGCCGGCAGATTTCACGATCACGGCCACGGCGCTCTCGCCTGCCATGGTCGCGCCCGGAGGATCGTCTACTTCCAACATAACCGTCACCGGGATGAATGGTTTTTCGGGCACGGTGACTCTGGCCTGCAGCAGCATCGCCCCAGTCGTGTCGCCGGCGCCGACCTGCACGTTCTCGCCGGCTTCGATCACCGGTTCTGGAAAGTCCACGCTGACGGTGCGCACTACCGCGGGAACCAAGGCATCGCTCGCGCCGGGATCAAAAGGCATCTTCTATGGGATGTGGCTGCCGATCGTCGGCCTGCTCGGGCTGGGAGCGGGCCTTACTTCGCGCCAGAAGCGGTCCTGCCTGTTGGCCGGTCTCCTGTTTGTGGGCCTGGCGTTGCTGACGTCCTGCGGCGGCGGCAGTTCATCCTTCTCGAATAACGGCAACGGCGTTCCCGGCACGCCGGCCAACTCGTACACCGTCACCATTTCCGCGACCGGACCGGTGACCCATACCGCGTCGCTTTCGGTGACCGTGAACTAGGGTTGTCGGATCGGGTGGGCGCGGGCGAGTTCGACGCGGTTCGAATTCCGGTTTCGCATACCCTCGCCACCCGGCCCGCACCCGCGCCGATGATACAATTCCGCCTGTCTGACCACTCAAAATGGAGGGCCCGGCGCATGAATGTCTGCTCTGAAAAGCGAGCAGAACCCCGGCCCCTGCGGCACGCCTTTTGACTTGTCCGGACGACTGCCCGCGTCGAATGCCAGCAGCGGGCTCCATCCGAAACGCATGTTGTCCGACCTGACCGACGGCCGATCACCGACCTGCAGCATCATCATTCCCGCCTATAACGAAGCTGCGCGGGTCGGGGCCACGGTGGAGAAAGTGCTCGCCTACGCCCTGCAACGGGGATGGGATGCCGAGGTCATTGTGGTGAATGACGGCTCTAATGATGGCACGGAGGAAATTATCCGCGGACTGGCGGAAAACAATCCGCAGCTTCGTCTGCTGGAGAATCCGGGCAACCGCGGCAAGGGATACAGCGTCCGCAACGGGATGCTGCACGGGCGCGGCGAACGCCTGCTGTTCAGCGACGCCGACCTTTCTTCTCCCATTCAGGAAGCGGAGAAGCTGTTTGCCGCGCTGGCCGGCGGCGCGGACGTGGCCATCGGCTCGCGCTGGTTGCGCCGCGAACTCCAGACCCAGCCCCAGCCGCTCTATCGCCAGATTTTCGGGCGGGTTTTCAACCTGCTGCTGCGCCTCATCCTCGGTCTGAGTTTCAAGGATACCCAGTGCGGCTTTAAGGCTTTCACCCGTCATGCCGCGCAGGCAATTTTCCCGCTGCAAAAAATTGAACGTTGGGGTTTTGATCCGGAGCTGCTCTACCTGGCGCGGAAGCAGGGGCTCAAGGTGGTGGAAGTTCCGGTGGAATGGGCCCACCGCGAGGGCACGCGCATCAGTCCTCTCCGCGACGGAACCCGAATGTTCGTCGAGATGCTGAGGATCCGCTGGAATGGGTTTACCGGGAAATACGACCGCCAAGGGGAATAGCCGTTCCGGTCAGGCGCCGGCAGCGGACGCCCGTTGCGCTTCCGGCTGAGCCGCCGACCATTTCTCCAACTGCTCGCTGAAGGCCGCTGACGTGTTGGCGAAGCGAATGCCCATGCGGCCCTGCACGTCTCTCCAGATCAACTCCACAGCCGAGGCCAGATTGTCCTTCTCACCCGGCAGGGAAAACTCGATGGTCTGAATCGAGGCCGAGGGTATTTCCTGTCCCACATACAAGGCGGCCCCGCCGGCGCTGAGATTGGTAATGAAAGCCAGAGTCTCATCCAGGCCGGCGCCCCGCAGAGTGGCGGGAATGCGGATGGAGGCTCGCCGCGTCTCGCGCGCGTCCTCCCCTTCATTCCTCAGTCCGAGCGCCGACTTGATTCCGGTGCGCAAGCGGTCAGCGGACAGCGGGCGATAGAGCACCATGTGACTGCGAGCGCCATCCGCCAGCGCAATGCTGCTGGGCGAAATTGCCAGCACGATGCCGATCGACTGTTCACAAGTGGGCAGAGATTTTGCCGCCGACAGGACGGCCACCGCGCCGCGCGCATCCGCGTTGTCCACGATGATGGCGTCGAACTGGGTGCTGGCGAGCCGCTGTACGGCTTCGTCGGCCGTACTGGAGTGCGCGACTTCAATATCCAGAGATTTCAGGACTTCGGCGGCCAGGTCAATAATTTCCTGGTCCCGGGAAAACAGCAGTGCATGCAAAGCCATGGTCGCCGGACTTTATAACTTTCGCCGCTGAATCGCAAGTTACTGAGGTGGAGGGTGGGGTTACCCGCTTGGAGCGGGGTTTCCGCCGGTTCCCTCCCGGCGGTTGCAGCGCCCTGCGCCAGGGTTGCAGGGGCTTGCACGGGCACGGGTGCGAAGCCCGGCGGACCGCGCCAGTGTTCATTTACTGCAAGTTCTTTCGCATGGCCGGGACCGAGGCAGCCTCGTCCTCCCCGTATCCTCTGAAATCCGCTCCCATTGCGGCTTTTGGAGGGTGGCGCTCGACTTGCAGCAGACTTGCCGGATAGGTGCACATTGCGGAGCAACACGGCGGAATACTCGGTGCAGAGCCAGCTCCTGGGCCATTTCGGGCTGCGGGAAAACGCCTTTGGGGTCACCCCGGACCCGCGTTTCCTGTTCCCCAGCCACACCCATCGCGAAGCGCTGGCCTCCCTGGTCAATGGGATTGACTGTGATTTCGGGTTCCAGATACTGGTCGCGCAGCCCGGCATGGGCAAGACCACGCTGCTGTTCAATTTCCTGGAGAGATTTCGCGGCCGGGCCCATACCGCCTTCCTGTTTCAACCGCAACCCAACCCCGCCGAGCTGTTGCAGTCGGTGCTGCACGAACTGGGAACGAGTTCCGAAGAGACCTCGATTCGCAAATTGTCGGAGCAGCTCAACCAGGTGCTCACCCGGGCGGCCGGAGAACGCAAGCGCGTAATCGTGGTATTGGATGAAGCGCAAAACCTGGACTTTGCCGTACTCGAAGCGCTGCGGCAACTCTCCAATTTCGAAACCGCGTCCAGCAAGCTCATGCAGATCGTTCTGGCCGGGCAACCGCAACTGGCCAAGCGCCTGGCGTTGCCCGAACAGGAGCAGTTGATGCAACGCATTTCCGCCTTCGGCCGGCTCAGCCCGCTGGCGCTGAACGAAGCCCAGTCCTACATCAACCATCGACTGGCGACGGCGGGATATCAGGGAGCTCCGCTCTTCACGCCCGGCGCAGTCCGGCAAGATCTGGGACCAGAGCCGGGGCGTTCCCCGCAACATTAATACGCTGTGCTTCAACGCCATGCTTTTAGGCTTTGCCGGGCACGAGAGATCGATCGCGGAACACCTGGTCGAAGAAGCAGCCCGAGACCTGGACTTGAACAGCGTGCTGGCCGACGTATATCAGATGACGCCATCGGGGAACGGCGGCAAAGTGCTGCCGATCCAGGAAATGGAGCCCCCCGGGTCGGCCGGTGGAGGTGCGGGAGCAACCCCAGCGCCGGTGGTGACCGCAGCCAATATCTTGAAGGACCCAGGGGTCATTGCAATCGCCGAACAACCGGAGAAGATCGTCCCGGCGGCGGAAAAATCGGCGACGGTGGCCGCCGTTTCACCCGCCCCGCCGCGGCTGCAGCCGGTGGAGGTGAAAGCAACCGTTGTCGCCCCGGCGAGTTCGAGCAAAGCGGCGCGACCCGGGGTCCCGGCGGTGGTTCAAAGCGTTCCGGCGGGAAAGAACCCTGCCCCGCCGAAGATCGCGGAACCGGTTCGAGCGGAGGCAGCCGCAGTCTCGGTCGAGAAGAAGAAGACTGACGAGAAACGCTCGGAGAGCCGGGCCTGGTGGGCCAAGGCTTTGACCTTGACCGCCGTCACCGGCATTCTGGCTTTCGTTCTCGGCCAGGAATTTTCTGCGCAGCGTCCCGGGCAGGTCGAGGCCAACGGCGCCGGCGGGTCAAGCTTCGCGCAAAACAGTTCGGGCTCGGGTGATTCGACGTTCAACCCGGTGTCAGCCACGTCGACCGACACCCCCGGCGCGCCATCCAAAAACCTGGCTTCCGAATCGCGCGCGGCCCGGGGCGCGGATTTCAACCAGGCCAACGACGTGACCGTGCGGAAATTTCCCGCCGATTCAGATGCCGCGTCCGATAGCGACGGCAAAACCCAAAAGCTGGACACCATTTTCTTCGACCAGGACAGCGTTGTCATCGGCTCGCAATACGGTCCTTTCCTGCACCGGATCGCCGACGCCCTGGAAAAAAACCCCGGGGCCAGCGCGATTCTCGAGGGACACACCGACAACACCGGCGACGAAAGCTTATAACCTGGAACTTTCCAGCCGCCGCGCCATGGAAGTGAGGAATGCGCTGGTCGACGTGCTGCACGTCTCGGCCTCGCGGCTCAGCACCATCGGGGCGGGGACGTCCGGGCCGGTCCAGCCCAATACCAGCCCCGCCGGACGCGCCTACAATCGCCGGGTGGAAGTTCGCCTCGTCCATCTCGACCAATAAGTCCCAATTTCCAACCTGCGACGGAGGACGGGCGTCCCGCCCGTCCAGCCGGGCGAGACGCCCGGCCTCCATCACCTAAGACTCCATCTGGTCAGTTTGTCGCAGTCGGCGCGTGAGGTTTTGCGCGTGATATAACAGCTCAAGGTTGACTTCAGACTTCTAAAGGATTTGCTTCAAGCATGAAAGTTTCGGTCATCATGCCGGTCTACAACGAGCGCAACTCCCTGCGCGCGGTGGTCGAGCGGGTTCTGGCCGTCCCCCAGGAACTGGAATTGATTTGCGTGGACGATGGTTCGAGTGACGGCTCGCGGGAAATTCTGGCCCAGCTGCAGAGTCGAACACGCCAACCTTCGAGTGTTTCTGCAGCCGAAGAACATGGGAAAAGGCGCGGCCCTGCGGCGCGGCATCCAGGAAGCCACCGGAGATTTTGTGCTGATTCAGGATGCCGACCTGGAGTACGACCCGGCGGATTATCCCAACCTGCTCGATCCGCTGATCCAGGGCAAAGCCGACGTGGTTTACGGCTCGCGTTTTCTGGGCAGCGGACCGCATCGGGTCTTGTACTTCTGGCATTCGGTGGGCAACCGCCTGCTTACCCTGCTCTCGAACTGCCTGACCAACATCAACCTCTCCGATATGGAAACCTGCTACAAGGTGTTCCGCCGGGAGATTGTCCAGTCCATTCCGATCGAAGAGAACCGCTTTGGCTTTGAGCCGGAGATCACGGTCAAGCTGGCAAAACGGCGGTTGCGGATCTATGAAGTCGGCATCAGTTACTGGGGCCGCACCTACGAAGAAGGCAAGAAGATCGGCTGGAAAGACGGCGTCTGGTGCCTCTGGTGCCTGCTGAAATACTCGATCAAGGAACGACCCGTCCCGCTGTCGCGGTCGATGGCCTCCGAACATCCCGCCCTGGCCCCTCGGCAGGATGAATCGGATTCGAGGGCAGAAAATTAACGCCATTGCCATTCAGCAGCCCGGACCAGGGAGGGATGGCCTAGGCCAAGATCCAGGCCGTCAGAACCGTCGAGTGACATGTGCTGTAAGCACACAACGCGAAGCGGTGAAAAGCGTAGGCAATTGCCAGAACCACAGCGGCGATGACGGGGCGAACGAAATCGGCGGAGCGATTGCGGCGATCATTTAGGCTCCAGAATGAAAGCCTGATTCAGCAGAGCCTGATTGAAAGCGGTTCCCACGATTTCTCCCTTGCCGTTGATGGCGTTGGCGACGCTCAGGGTCCAATCGGGGGATACCACTGCCGTGTTCAGATTCACAATACCCGTCGCTTTGGTCCAGATCATGGCCCTATCAGTGGCGTCGATCGTGCGTGGAAATGCCGGGCCCCAGCCGCGCAATCGGGCCCTCGATTGCACCATCCCACTGGAATCACCAATCTGACCTACAACCTGATCCGAATCATTGACTCCGAATGCGAAACTGTAGGCAGTATGGTCGGTCCCCAGATCAGCGATACTGTGTTTCCAAAAGAAGGCATGAGTGGCTCCGGTGCTATCTGCACCCCATCCACACGCATGTCCTGATCCGTTGATCCCAGTAGCTACAGTAAATGTGCCGCCTAACGTTCCCAGATTGGTTATCATAGCTTGGTTGACGATTGCGGCTTGCCCGTTCGTTCCCATCCCTGCCATCGAACCGTTGTTGACGGCAAAAATCTCCTCTAAACTCTGCACCGGTTGTAACCCTGTATTCATTCGCCAAGTAAACCCTTCCTGCGCCCCAGAGCTTTGGAGATAGCTCTCTCCCACAACGGTTCCATCGTCGTCGATCCCCTGCGCCAGCGAGCTATCGAACCCAGGGCCG
Organism: Terriglobia bacterium; assembly: GCA_963734455.1. Classification (GTDB taxonomy): domain Bacteria; phylum Acidobacteriota; class Terriglobia; order Terriglobales; family Acidobacteriaceae; genus JAIQFF01. Next base: position 508,518 of record CAVTHC010000002.1, on the reverse strand, counting down.
GGAAGGACACCGATCATGATTCGGCCGGTTGACTCGGACCAGAACCACGCTTGATTGTCGGGAGTATATCCCGCTACCTGATTATTCGAATTGATCGCTGTGGCAACTCCTGATCCCAAGTCCGATGGCACCCCATCTTGCCACATGGTAGCCTCAATAGCGCTGGACCCATCGGGATTCTCAATCTGTGAATAGCCTACAACGGTTCCAGTCGTGTTGATTGCTGTGGCAGACGCCTCCGCTGTTCCGGATAGCAATGGCAGAATCTTAATCGTATATCCACGCAGCACGGGAGGAGGTGATGGCGCGCCTCCCCCACATCTCACAAACACCAGTAAGCTGAGGAGCAGGCACGCTCTAAGATGAGACTCCTTGGACATGAACCCTCACTTTATTTCCCTGAAAGTCCTAGACAGATTCCAATCCCCCCAAGTACTCAGGCGTGTCCCCTTCATGCGCGGCGGTGCGCCGGCATTGGAGAATGCAAACCTGCTTCTACCTTGGCTTTGAGCGTGGGCCCACACCCTATCGCCCATGGTCAGTGCAGTGCTTGAACCTTCAGGGACGATTATCGCACCAGCATGAACATTACGTCTTGCCTGATTGCATGAGCTTTGCTTCTTCTGTCTGTCTCGTTACGGGACTTTTAAAGAGGCAGTCACTGCGGGCTTCTTTGAAGTCAGTCGGGATGCCATTTTGATGATAGCCGATGGCGGGTTCGCGGTGCGGGGGCCCATCGGTGCAGGGAGAGAAATCTTTACCGCAGAGCAAACACCGCGTGCCCCGCGCCCTTAGTGTTCATCAATACTTGACGTCATCAGATGGGATGAGAAGGCCGGTCTCCGACGGGATGCGATACGCTCCCAAGTTATCGAAGTGCTCGAAGGCGCACGAGATAAACGAGATCGGCAATGACGAGATTAGCACCGCGGCGGCGGGTAAGATCGAGAGAGTTGGAGGGCAGACACTGACGGTGGTGGATCTGGGAGATCGATCGAGCTGGTACTGAGTTCTGAGTGAAGCAGGGGAACGACTTCTGGAACGGAAGTGGCTACGACGCCGAAATGGTCTGTGCGTGCAGGCACTGATCGACACGGCTCGAGGATTGACGAAGTCGGATGGCGGGCACCTGCGCGGTTGCAGCCAGCGGAAGATGAACTCGCTCAGCGAACGCGTGCGTGAGTACGACGACCGGGTAAGACAAATCGCTCAGGAAAGTTACCCTGAGGTGGCCAACCACCTCAGCGGTGGCAGCCCGCATGGCATTCTACGCATAAGGTAATCAGGTTCAAGTCGTCATCGTCGCCCTGCTGGCTGCGGAGTTGCTTGTGGTGGACCTGCAGGTTTTGCCTGGAACCACAGACTTGGCATTGCCAGCCATCGCGGCGAAGAACCTGTTTTCTGAGCTGTTCGTAGAGCTCGGGATCAAGCCGCACACGCGGTCGTTTGGGTCGAATCCGGTTCACGACGCCTTCTCGGTCACTTCGTGCAGGAACGCCTGCCGTTGTTCATCGGGCAGAAATTTGAAGAACCGTGACATGGACTGTAGGAGCGCCGTTGGGTCCTCGTTGTCGAGGTTGGCTCCTGCCAGGAAGTCCGCACAGATCATCTCCAGACAGTAGCCCCGGGATTTGTCCGTGCCCAGCATCAAAGCCGCCGTCTCAATCGCCTGCTCGACGACCGGAATCTGGGTCTTGTACAGCTTGAAGTAGATAATCTCCCACGGTTCCGATTCCCGCCCCGTGAGTTCCTTCTCCACCTCCCGCTTGAACTGATCCTTCGGCAGTGAGCGCGCCTTGTGCAGCCAGGTTGCACAATCGAACTCCTGCCCATCCCTCCTGGCCACTTTCGCCAACTCCAGCCCCTTCGTCCATCCCACTTCCTTCAGTTCCCTTCTGGCCTGCGGTGGCAGATGCTCATGGATCGACATGAGGTAGTACGCCTTCCGCCTGGACTCCGGGAACCGCCTCGCCAGAAACTCGTCAAACGACTTCAGTTTCTCCAGCCGCCAGTACTGACCTGCCCGCACTTCGCACAGGTATCGTCCCAGCTCCACGAACCGGGTATCCCGTTCGGCCTCGGACCTTCGTTCCCAGGCCAGGATCTCGTCGATCTTGGTCAGAACGAACAGGGCCCGTTTGCGATTGAGTTTGGGCGGCATGGGCGGGACCCTAGTACGTAAGCTCGTCAAACAGACCAAAGTCTTCTGCTCCTGGACGCCGTATGAGTGCCGCTTCGGTTAGGTCCGGCCGTCCCAGGCATAGCCCTATATAGGGACAGCTGGTGCAGGGGTTCTGGGGAAACCGAATACCGCTGTGCGGGAGAAACTCGGCCGCTTCGATCCGTCGAATCGAGTCCTGAACCAGGTGGCCGAACTCTTCGCGCTGCTCGTCGCTGATGAGAGTCCGGAAATACTGAATCTCGACCAGTCGCTTGCGCACAAACACCACCTGAGCGACGTCTGCGATACCGGTGACCCAGGAATAGCAAACCAGCTGAGGATCAAGAGCCAGCAACCCAGCGGGTTCTTCTGGGTAGCGGCTGGCGGTCGTCTTCCACTCGAGCAGGCAGCGGGTGCCGTCGAGTTCTCCGATGGCATCCACGTAGGCAACGAAATCGTTCTGCCCAGCCAAGGGCCTGGTGAACTTGATCTGCAAGTTCCGCCGAGGCTGACGAATGCGCACCCGATCGTCCTGGGCGAAACGATCGAGCAGCTGCACGCCCGACTGCAGCATGCGATCCCAGCTATCCCGCTCGGAATAGTGCAGATCGCTGTTCTGGTGTGCAGACCAATCCCGGTAGAGCACTGCGGCGGCATCCTGCCGCTGGAAGTAGGCGGCTACAGCCTGCTCGAACGCGCGGCCGAACAGCATGGCGGCCCGCGTGTCCTTCTCCTTCCAGCCGTCGAGGTAGCGATGCTTGTAGCGGCGCGGGCAGGACAGATACTGGCTGATCTGGGTATAGCTGTAGGTCATGAGGCCACCTCAGATCCGCGAGGATCGCTGTCGGCAAAGACGGACAGCTCTTCCCACCTGACTGCCGGCGCAAAGCCGTCGAAGTTGAGGACGGACGCGCCGTGCACCGTGACTTCACTGACCTTGACCACGCCCCACAGGTCGATCAGGGCCTTGTCGTCGATCTCGTTTTTTGCCAGAAGCTCGGCGTCATAGCCGAAATCGCGCAGAAACCAGCTCAGCTTCCACATTGCCCTGGGTGTGCAGTAGAGGCGCCCGGTCATGAAACACCCGGTCAGATGGCTTGGGCTTGAGGACAGCGAAACGGATCTCGTAATAAGGCTTCTGCTTGTGCCAGCGGTACTGGGCCCGATCCACCCGGACCAGGAAGATCCCGTCCGGAACCGAGTGAACGGCCGACACGTCAGCCGGGCGGAGTGACTCGAAATGGCGCCTCATGCTGCACCTTCCTTATTTACGGGATAGCTATTGAGCTGGCAGAGCAGGGCATTGCGGTCTTTCTCGGCCCAGTCGGCCAGGTGAGCGACGAAGGCTTCGACCTGCTCACGGGAGGCTTCGCGGAGAGTCTTGGTGCCGCAAAAGTCCACGGCGTAGGACTTCACGAGGTTGGCATCGAGCTGATGCTGGCGGATGAGCTGGCAGAGGCGGTCGCGGACCTTGGGACCGCCGTAGTTTCCGTTCTTCCCATTCACCGGCTGGGGCGGGAGCTTCTTCGACTCGCGGGACGACGGAACCGGTTCGGCAAACAACCCGATCTCCTCGACCGAGCAGATGCCGATGCCGTAGGCCTTGCGCAGGGCCCGGTTGACTGCCCTGGTCTCCGCCACCCGCATCTCGGCTCCGTGGACCAGTGGAGAGACATTGGACGGATCGGCGTCGCCGTAGCCGACGAAGCCTTTGCATGCCTTCGACTTTAAAGACCGCAGCCTCAAACATCCACCGAGAGGCAGGCTGGATCACTGGAGCTCTACAACCGGTCCGTGATGGATTCCGCAGCAGCGCCTTCGAGCAGCGAGGCCGTAGGAGCCCCGTGTGGGTGACATACCATCGCTCCGTTTAGTATTTGCAGATCGCCTGTTTGCGACCGAAAATCGGTGCCTTCGAACCAGTTCCCTGAGAGCACTCAAGTCGGTTTTAGGTGGTCCCCGTAAACTGACTTTGCGGCCGGACTTCCCGGCGCGATTGGTTTACGGACGGATTCGTGTCGGACGTCTCCATTGGCGTCCCCTCCCTTGATCTCGTATTGACGCTATTGAGCTCAACAGTAGATTGTTAAGCAGTGACGGAAATCACGCAGCGAATTGCGGGTCGACTTGTCGGGATCGGGCGAAGGATCCGGAACTGCGCGTTTGAATATGGCTCAGGTCGTGTTTTCGCGTTTTCGCGTCGCGCAGAGCTACCTTTCAGCGCTGGAACGCGGCGAAAAAGAACCAGGTGCAGCGGTCCTTTTGGCAATCAGCCGGGAGTTTGGCAAGTCTGTAGATTGGTTGCTGACGGGAAAGGCACACGTTGAGCCAAGGAAGCGAGTAGGCAAAGATTCGGCACGGCGTGGATAGATACTATCCCAAGCTGAACCAGTAAAACGCAGGTCAGAAATCCTTCGGCTAACGCGGCACGGTCGGTCACTTAAGTACCGCAGAAGATAGCCCGCTGGGCAGTAGATCGGCTCGTAATTGGAGCGCAATGCTGGTCGCTGCCGTCAAGTTATTGCAGCCGCGCCAACAAATACCGTGTGGCCTTCCAAACTCGTGCGCTGAAAGCTTTTGATCGATCCTGCCAAACCGAGGCCCGAGCCGGCGTTCCGGATCTTCTTCGGGTACGAGAACCCGTAATGCGTATTGAATTGTCGGGGGACACGCGCGAGTGGCTGTACTCCATTCTTTACGCCCGCCGCTCAACCCGAAGTTGTGCCAGGCAACTCGTCGAGTCAGACGGTCTTTGGTTTCAGAGTTTCTCAGCGAATTCCAGCAACACGGCAGTGTAAGCCACACTTTCGGGAGCAGCGCTGGCTCGGCTTCGGAATGAAACTGTGCGTGGCGGCCTGCCCAATCCACGCTTTTGAGCGGGTCGACTAGACGGCACCTTCTACCTTGTCGACTGGAGGGCAGAGCGAACGGGAATGGTTGCGCTTGCTCGTCAAGGGACGAACTACCGCTAGCCCGCTGGCTCGGTTGTAGCGTTGCTCGGTCAGCGACCAATGCAGGCCTCCGCTTGGCCTGTTCGTGGCCAACTTGGGCGGTCGAACTCGGATCTCAGACGGTCTCTACTTCAGAATTGCAAACGCAGCCCTGGACAAGCATTCACCCAGAGGGAAAAACCGATAGCTATGGGTCTGGCCGTGAGCACCAATCAAGAAGTTGGCAAAAATACGTCGTGCGCCTGTCCTGTTTGCGTCGCCATTCAGCGCGAGATTGGAATGCATGCCCGGCAGATCGCCAAACCGCCTCACGCACGTCCCCAATCAATCGCATCTCCCGTTTTACATCCGTGCAAGCCATTCACCGGATGAATTGTTGCTGAGGCAGCTCGAATAACGTGGCTGGTTGGTCTTGAAGATCGTGCCGTCTGTGCTGCCGAGAGGCCGCCCCTCCAGGGGGCACCACGCGACTACAGCCAAGGACTTGACCCGCGTGGTATCCTTAGCGTCAGAAGTTTACTTGGAACGCGGACGTATCCTCTCCAATAGTCTGTATCTCCCGGACAAGTTTGTAAGGTGTCAGCCCAATAAAAGTTAGGCGGTTGCGCGCTGCCCCTAGCCGGACTCCGTAATCTCGGAAGTCAGGGATCTGGGGCGGGAGCAACAACTGCCGTTCGGATGTCGCTCTGGAGGCAGCTGTGCCTGATCCTACGATCAACGCAACATCGAATATCGAGACTTTCGGCTTGGTTTGGCCCGATTTCGTGATCGAATCAGTTATCGATCCGGATCATCCGAATCAGCTTCGCTTGCATACGTGGGATGGGCGCAAAGCCACGACAGTGCCCACCGCCCGCCACCGCGGCTCCACTTACACCCCGGCGCCAATTGCGGCCGGTCTTGCGCAAGCTGTTCGTTTCCCATCCTCCAGCAGAACCTTCGGATCGGCGAGGAAGTTAGCCGATTCAATGCTCGCATTCCTGCACCGGTATGCACACCTGTCGCCAGATGCGGCCTGCCTTCTCGTTGCATTTTGTCTGGCGAGTTGGTTTTCCGATTGCCTTCCCGTCGCGCCACTCCTCTATTTGTTGGGGCCTCATAACGAAACAGCGCTCGTCTTGCGACTTCTCGGATGTTTGTGCCGGCGGCCCGTTTTGCTCAGTGATGTAGACGTGCCGGCGTTAGCTACTTTGCCCAGCCATCTGGACCCAACTCTTCTGATCGGTCAGCGCAATCTTCCGCGACAGGTTATACGAGTCTTGGTGGCATCCGATAATCATCACTTCTTTATCGCGCGCGGAGATCGTCAACTTCATGCTTATGGGGCGAAGGCTCTTTCGGTGGATCCTGAATCTGTGCACGATATCGGTATGCGAGTGACCCTTTCGCCGGCGCTGGATGTGCCGCCGATGCTGACGGATGCCGCCGAGGAGGAAAGCGCGAGCGATTTTCAATCGAAATTGCTTCGATACCGCATGGTAAACCACCATCGGGTCTGCGCTGCGCAGATCGATGCCCGAGCGTTTGTCCCCGCGATGCGGGATGAGGTCCGTGCGTGGTTGGCGCCCGTTTGCGACTGTCCAGACTTGCAAAGAACGGTGTCAGGTTGCCTGCTGCAACAGAGCCGAGAGGTTAAAGCAGCCGGGTTGGCCGACGACCTGTGCCTGGCCGCGGAGGCTGCGCTGTTCTTCTGTCACAAGGCGGATACGCAGCAGTTCTTTGTTGGGGAGCTGGCTGGGAGGGTCAACGATTTGCTCAAGGGGCGCCATGAAGATCGCGCCCTGACGGACAAGAAAGTGGGCTTGCTGCTTCGTGCTCTGGGAATTCACGGCGAGCGAGTTACCAAGGGATACCGAATTCTTCTAACGGACTCGGTGCGGGAGCAAATCCACGCCGCCGCGCGTGATTATCAGGTCCCCTCAACGCAAGACGGTGTTGCCAGGTGCCGCTTTTGTGCGGCGAAAAGTTCAAAACGAGCCGAACTAGCGATGCACATATGAATGTATGTACGTTGGAATAATTTACACGAGGAAACTCGGCCGAAAGGTTTGAAAGGAGGCTGTCATGCTGAAAACCCCAAATCACGCGAATTTTGCTGCGTCCCTCGGAGAGCTGGCCGAGGCAGGATGCCCGGTTGATATTTCTGTGGCAGATATAGAAGATCAAAACGCTGACCTCGAAATCAGCCAGGTCGGTGGCATATATCAGTCGACCCTGTTTGAATTACCGAATGGGCGCTCGGGCTACATCTTGGATTTAGAGATTGTTAATCAGAGTCCGAGAACGATTTACGGTTCCGGGCCCCCGGTGCTTCGGTTCCCCTGGGAGGATTCCTTCTTTGACTGGCTGGCAGACCCGAAGGAGACGCCCCGCAGATTTTCTTATTTTCGCACGAAACGCAATGGCCGTCGCGAACGCGTCGACGCCGTATCCGACTCTTATTATCTTCCCGGCGGCGCGCACCTTGAGTACCCGCGCCGGCAGGTCCTCAATCACATTCTTCTCGAACATTTTACGTTAACCCCCGGGCGTCCCCTGTACGGCTTTCTCCTGGGAACCGGAAGCGCCATGCCGGCGGAGCTGCGTCATGGCCAATGGCTCGAAACGACGCTCTCTCTCTGTTCATCTAGGCATCTTGAGTACACCTCGACAATTCGCTTGTGGATCGACCGGTCGCACGCGAAGGCTAAGCCGGCAAGGAAATACAGTCTTCGTGGGGAACCTGTTGGCACCGTGGGCTCGACGGTCCCCGTTCACATTCAGCCCGGTGTCGCCGGTGACTCTGGGATCGAGGGCGCGACTCCAGGATTGCGACACAGGGTTGCAGCTGAACGAAGCGGAGAGGCGATTCACTGAACCAACGCGAAAACAACAGCGCACCAGGAGAAATCCCCGTGTTCGTCTTCTCTGGACATTGCTCAAGGTAGTGCCTCTAGTGCGTAAGCCTCCTGGTTGGGAAGTAACGGAATGCGGCATCGCGGGGATCGTTCTTTGATCGGCACGTAAATTTAGTTCCACTACCGGCCGCGACCGACGACTCGATTCAGTTTCAAAGACTTTCTGGTCCGATCCACAATTCTAGCGGCACGGCGTTTCATCGCGTGGATGGATCAAAACGGAAAGGGGAGGTCGATTGAGAGAAAAAATCATGGCCTGTGGAAAACTTTAAGTACCAACTTTGCTATGCTATGCGCGCCGCTTCTTCGTCTACAGCTTTAACTCTCGTTTCCAGGTCCCCAAAGCGGACTTGGAAAGCTTTGTCGCAGCCTGACCTCGGCAGTTCTAGTCCCGTCATTCCCTTCCGTAACCAGGGGTAATGGCCGGACGGTGTTACTTTCGAATTCAGGAAGTACACGCGCGCACCTGCCTGATTTTTGGTAGAGGCGCCGTCGGGGATCGAACTGGGACGCCGAGAGGAAATCTTCAGAGTTCAGCAATCTGAAATTTGACACTTCTTTGGGCCCCTGCAGTTTCTCTGGCCAAAAGGGATTTGTCCGTCAGTCCCTATCCCCGCTTTTAAAGGAAATTTCATGCTGAGGATTAGTGTTTTAGTTTTTGCAGTCCTTTTTCTTATCGGCTGCGGGGGAGGAAGCATGCCTTTCACTCCTCCTCATAGTGGAACGTCGGGTGGTACCGGCTCGAGCAGCGGATCTTCAGGCAGTGGAACTTCCAGCAGCGGTTCGTCCGGTAGCGGCACTTCCAGCAGTGGGTCATCCGGCAGCGGCACTTCGACCACCGGAACATCCGGTAGCGGCACTTCCAGCAGCGGGTCGTCAGGTAGCGGCACTTCGACCACCGGAATCGTCCGGTAGCGGCACTTCCAGCCAGCGGGTCATCGGGCAGCGGCACTTCCAGCACCGGATCATCCGGCAGCGGCACTTCCAGCAGCGGGTCATCCGGCAGCGGCACTTCCAGCAGCGGGTCTTCCGGTAGCGGCACTTCCACCAGCGGATCGTCGGGTAGTGGCACTTCGAGCGGATCGTCCGGTAGCAGCGGATCTTCGGGCACGCCGACCGGGAGTGATTGGGCCGAGCACATTCACATTTTCGGGTTACACCTGGGGAACGGATGGCGGTTCTGCTCCTCCGGTAGGCAACGTGAACGGGAATGTAGGCAAGTTCGATCCCAACAACGTCACGGTCGGGTCCGAACTTGTTTTGTCGCTCACCCAGACTCAGAACGGCAGCCAGATTCTGTCCAGCGGGTCGGAGGTCATCACCAAGCAGACCTTCACCTATGGCACGTTCGAATTCACTTCCAGGGTGTCGGAAGCGCTTTCGGGCTCCGATGCCTCCGGCTTTCTTTACGCCTCGAACTCCGCCACTGAAATCGACATGGAGCAGGTAGGCAACAAGCCGGATGCGGTCGACTGCACCAATTGGAAAGGAACCTCAGACTTCCAGGACACGCAGGTCTTTGGCTTCGACCAGACCAATAGCCACGATTTCAAAATTGTCTGGCAGCCCAGCTTTGTGGACTGGTATGTGGACGGCCAGCTGGTGGTGCACCATACCCAGGCGGTGCCCAGCGCTCCCGCCTACTTCCTGTTCAACCTGTGGGGCACGAATAACTCGTCCTGGGGAGGCACGGCGACGATTGGGCCGACCCGGTACATGTACATCAGCAACTTCAAGTATTCGCAGTAGCGGAGGGCAGTTTTCTGCTTCCTCTCCGGATTTGCAGGGCGCGGTAATGCGTTCCTGCAAATCCGGTTTTTTCTAGGCTCATTTTCTAGGCTCTTGCCGAGAAGAACTGCGCGATGCTCTCCACCACAATTTTCTGCTGTTCTTCGGTCATTTGCGGAAATACGGGCAGCGCCAGAACCTGCTGGCTGGCTTCCTCGGACTGCGGAAATGCGCCGGGGCCATAACCGAGAGCGGCGAAGGCGGGCTGCAGATGAAGCGGCGAAGGATAATAGATCTCTGAAGGTATGCCGGAACGGCGTAAGTGTTCCTTGAGCTGGTCCCGACGCGGCGTACGAATCACAAACTGGTTGTAGACGTGGCGCATGCCCTCGGGCTCGATCGGCAAGGTAATCACCTTGTCCAGGCCGGCCTGCCGGAAAAGCTGACGATAACGCTCGGCATTGCGCCGGCGCGCCTTGGTCAGCGCCTCAAGGTGCTTGAACTTGACCAGCAGGATGGCGGCTTGCAGGCTGTCCAGGCGGCTGTTCATCCCCAGCAGATCGTACTGGTATTTCTTGCGACTGCCATGATCGCGCAGCACCGAGATGCGTTCGGCCAGCTCGGGATCGTTGGTGGTGATCATTCCCCCGTCACCTGCCCCGCCCAGGTTCTTGGAAGGGAAAAAGCTGAAGCAGCCGCAGGCCCCGATGTCGCCGACATACTTGTCGCCGAAGCGGGCGCCGATGGACTGCGCTGCATCTTCGATCACGGGAATGCCGTGGGCGCGCGCGATCTCGCTGATTTTCTCCATCTCGGCCGGAAGTCCGAAAAGATGCACCGGCATAATCGCCTTGGTCCGGGGGGTGATGGCGGCTTCGAGCCGGGTCGCGTCCAGGTTGTAGGTCTCGCGATCGATATCGACGAAAACCGGCTTGGCCTGGAGCCGGGCGACGCTGCCCGCGGTAGCCACGAAGGTAAACGGCGGAGTGATCACCTCGTCGCCCGAGTCAACCCCCAGCGCCATCAGGGCCAGCAGCAGCGCGTCTGATCCGGAAGCGCAGCTGACGGCGAAACTGGAGCCGATGAAGGCCGCGATTTCCGCCTCCAGTTGCTTCACCTCCGGCCCCATGATGAATTGCTGGCTCTCGAGCACTGTATCCACGGCGGCGCGGATGTCTTCCTTCATGGTGGCGTATTCAGCCTTCAGGTCGAGAAACGGGAACAGCAGTTTGGGGGCGACTGGATCGGGCGCCGGCGACTTGGCGAGGGTTTGCCTGGAGTTCACTCCATAACTATATCGCGACCTGATGGATAGTGTGGTTAGTGCGGTCCGTGTCGGCGAATGTGGTCGCGGGCGACTCGCCCGCGAGGCTTTGGAGTCAGTAAAGGCGCCCTCGCCCGCCGACCACACGGTAACTTTTCGGTAACCTGAGGCCGCATGGTCAGTGACCTTCGTACTCGGGCTGGCCTGGAGAATGCCCGTATAATCAACGTAAATCGGAAGGACTTTGTGCGCGCAAAGGATTAGGGTGGACCCTGTTCTGGCATCGGCGATCTTCGTTCTGGGGCTGGCCTTCGGCAGCTTCCTGAATGTGTGTATCTATCGCTTGCCGCGTGACTTATCCGTGGTGCGGCCACGGTCGGCATGTCCCGGTTGCGAGCGTCCGATTGCAGCCTACGACAATATCCCGGTTTTAAGCTGGCTCATCCTGCGCGGCCGCTGCCGCAATTGCAAGACTTCTATTTCACCGCGCTACCTGGTGGTGGAGCTCCTGACCGGAGCGGTCTTCCTCGCGACCTACGCGCATTTCGGCGCCAGCCTGGCGACCCTCAAATATTGCGCTTTCGGATTCCTGGTGCTGGGGCTGATTTTTACCGACGCCGAAACCCAGCTTTTGCCGGACAAGATGACCCTCCCGGGCCTGGCTTTGGGACTAGGTGTTCAGCCTGGTGGTGCCGGTCAATGATCTGGCTTCGCAGCTCTTGCCCGGGCTGGTATCGCTGCCGGTGAGTTCCGACGTTTCCTGGCACCTGCTGTCGCTGGTGGACGCCGCGCTGGGCGCAATTGTCGGCGCTTCATTCATCTATGGCGCGGGCGCCATTTATCTGCGGGCGCGGGGCGTGGAGGGCATGGGCTTCGGCGACGTCAAGCTGATGGCCATGGTGGGCGCGTTTCTCGGCACTAAATTGACCATCTTTACTTTGTTTTCCGCCTCGATCGCGGGATCGCTGTTTGGGGTGTCCACGGTGCTGGCCGTGTGGATCAAGCGCACCCGCCGGCGCATGAAACGCAATCACGAATCTGCCCGCGAAGCGCGGCGGCGGGCCTGGGAATCGGCCGCGATTGCGCTGCGCCGCCATCAGATGCCGTTTGGCGTCTTTCTTGGCGGCATGGCCATGGTCGCGCTGTTCTACGGCAACAGTTTCCTGCGCTGGTACTGGGGGTTGCTGTGAGACTGGCTACGAATCCCATCGTGTTGCGCATGGTGCTGGTGTTCGTGGCGGCCGGCTTCGCTTTCGTGATGGGGCTGCTCTTGATGCGGCGCATGCGGCGCAGCATCAGCCAGGAAGTTTCGTTTTCCGGCACGCCTTCCGTGTCCGAGAGCTTTCCGCTGCATATGTATCACGCGGTGATCCAGCAATTGAAGCAGCAGAAACATGAGCTGCAGAGCCTGCAAGTGCTGGAGCGGCGCCGGGCCAAAACATCGGAAAACATCAGCGCCGCCGTGCTCGCGAATCTGTCATCGGGCGTGCTCTTCTTCACGCCGAACGGGCTGGTGCGGCAAGCCAATGCTTCCGCCAAGCAGATTCTCGGATTTGCCTCGCCCGCGGGGATGAGCGCGGCCGAGATATTTCGTGAAGCTGAGTTGATTTCCGCATCCCAGGGCGCCTGCGCGAATGTGGCCGACGCGGTGAATATCGCCTTGCGCGAGAAGACCCGGTTCCAGCGCATGGAAGCGCGCTATCGCACTCCGGCAGGCGGGCAACGTACCCTGGACATCACGGTGAGTTCGGTGCATGCGCCGGACAGCGAGGCGCCGGGCGCGGCTTCGCCGGGCGCTGCTAGTCCGGGCGTTGCTTCGCTGGGCGTTGCTTGTTTAATCAGTGACCGCACCGAAGTGGCCGAAATTCGCCGGCAGCAGGAATTGCGCGGTGAAATGTCGAGTGAGATGGCGTTGGGGTTGCGCAACTCGCTGACCACTATCGCGGGATACGCGCAGCAGCTCGCCGCCAGCCGCGATGCGGAACTGGCGCGGCAACTGGCGGCTGACATCGCCGCCGAAGCGGCCCACCTGGATCGAACGATTGGCGGCTTTCTCGCAGGCGCGCGAGCTGCGACGGCCGGTTCGAAAGCTTGAGTTTGACTACGTCGATGCCGCCTTCAGCTGGATCGAGACGGCAGGACTGAAAGAAACGGAGCACCTTATGAAGCGCATCGCATACGTTTTTCTGGCGGGAATCGTTCTGGCGGGCATGCTGGTCACGGTTGCCGGCGCACAAAATGAGCCTTTGGGCGACTATGCCCGTTCCGTCCGCAAGGATGAGAAGCCGGCATCGGCCAAAAAGTACGACAACGACAATTTGCCCACCGCCGACAACATCAGCGTCGTGGGAAATGCCACCGACACGACCGGTCCCGAAGACGCCAACCCGGCGCCTGACGCCAATGCCGCAAACCCGGCAGACGGCGCGGCCACCCCGGAGTCGAAGGACGACAAGAAGGACGACGCCGCCGACGCGCAGAAAGTGAACGACCAATGGAAGCAGAAGATTGCCGATCAGCAGGGCAAGATTGACCTGCTGTCGCGCGAACTGGACGTGACGCAGCGCGAATATCGCCTGCGCGCCGCCGCCTTCTATGCCGACGCCGGCAACCGCCTGCGCGGCTCGGCTACATGGGACAAGGAAGACGCCCAGTACAAACAGCAGATTGCCCAGAAGCAAAAGGCAGTCGATGACGCCAAGAAAGCGCTGGACGATCTGAAGGAACAGGCGCGCAAGGCGGGAGTGCCCGCCAAGCTGCGGCAATAGTACGCCGCCGTTGCATACCCGTTGGAGCGTGGGTGCCCCATTTCTCGCATCTTTTGCGAGAAATGGGGTGCTACAACGCTGAGGGCAAGTCTTTACAGAATCACTGAAACCACTTCCCTCAAACCGAGAGTCCTCAATGCAAGCTCCCACTTCTCGCAAAAGGTGCGAGAAATGGGGCACCCAAATCAGACTCACACTCGGACCCGCGATCAGATCGATGTTCTCCGTTCCGAGAATCTGTTTCACGTGGTGGCGGCCGTGGGCCAGGTGGAACTTCCGCCATTGCCGTGCCGTCAACGGCCCGAGCACAGGATGGTCCAGAACCATGATGCGCGAGCCATAACGCTCTTCGCATTGCGCGATGATTTTGTCCATGGCGTCAATCTGAGGACCGATTTCGGCGACTACCTTTTCCGCCGACATGCCCCGGGGAACGACTTGATCAGGGGACTTCCGTCCTTTGGGAAAATAGCCAAGCTCGGTGACCGCGGTGGTCGCCACTCTCTGCTTGAAAGTGGGAACGCCGCCCAGCGGCTTCCCCGCCTTCAGGCAGCGCTCAAAAGCCTTCTGCGTTCCGGTGTAGGTCAGATAGAGATGCTCGAGTACTTGCGCCGCGCTCCACTTCCCTTCCGGCTGGCGTGTCAGTTCCTCGACGCTCATGTCTCTGGTCGCGGAAGTAATCGTCTGACGCAAACGTTCCAGATACGAATCCATGGCCCCTCGGATTGCTCTCTCTAGTAGAATAGGCCCCGGCATTTCCGGTTGCAAAATTTCATACGCGTGACGGGAAGGTGGCTATGAAGAAGTTGCTGATGGCAATGCTGGCACTGCTGCTGATGACGGGGTGCACGTCGCAACCAACCACGCCGGCGCCGGCCGAGAAACCTCAGCCCAAGCCGGCGGAGTTTGTCACCGGGCGGGTCGCCTTCCAGAAGCTTATGATCGCCGCGCGAGGTTGGGCGCGCGATGCCCAGCCCTACCGGCTCGAGTCCATGATCACCGACGACTCCAAGGGCAAGGAGGGAAAGTCGGGAGTGTGGCGGGCCTCCTTCGCCTCTCCTCTGCAACGCGGGGTGAAAGCCTACACCTGGTCGGGAGAAGCTACCTCCGACCGCGGCATCAATCCCGGCACCGAAGATACCTATAGTCCGACCAACACCTCCACCCAGATTTTTGACGTGGCTTTCCTCAAGGTGGACTCGGACAAGGCGCTCGAAGTCGCCGAGAAGCATGGCGGCGATAAACTTGCGGCCAAGGACCCCGACACTCCGATTCTCTACATGCTCGACTGGAGTGCGGCGACCAACGAACTCATCTGGCACGTGATCTACGGGGTGAGTCGCGACGACTACAAGCTGAAGGTGGCAGTGAACGCCTCCAGCGGGGATTTTATGCGGGTGGAAAAATAGATTTCCGGCTGCCGTGGTGGTTATAGGGGTCCTTCGATTTCATCTTTCCCTTCACGGCGCGAAGGGAAAGATTCCGCTCAGGATGACAACGAGTTGAAAGTTATTGTCTGGCCTGGCTTTTTTCTGCGGGCTGGCTGGCCTTGATTTTTTCCAGCGCCTTCTTGGCTTCTTCCGCCTGCGGGCCGGTGGGCAGGATCTTCAAGTACTCCTGGTAGCACTCGGCAGCTTCGTCGAGGCGGTCCAGCTTCTCCAGGGCCTGCGCCATGCGAAAGTTGGCAAAGGCATCGTTGGGCTTGTAGAGCAGGGCCTCGCGATAGCGTTCCAGGGCCGCGCGGTAATTCTTCCTCTTAAAATAAAAGTCACCGACTTCGATATCTTTCGCGGCCCGATGGGGATCGAAGGTGTGAAATTCCTGCACGTCGCCGGGAGCGGCATCGTCCGCATCGTCCAGCGGCAGCGTGCTGTTGGGATGGTCCTTGGCGTCGTTCCGGGGCGGGGTCAGGTCGATCAGGGTATCCCGGCTGGAACTCTCGCCGGCTTCCTTGCTGCGATCGGAACGCGGCGGAGGCTGGTTTTGATTTGCATCCTTGCCATCATTCTGGTTCTGGCCCGCGCCGGGCACGACCAGGCAAAGACAGGCCGCCAGCAGAAAACTCAGTCGCCGCATCGATCTATTGTAACTCTGAAACCGGACGGCGGACCTCGGACTTCGGACCTCGGACGTCAGTCAAAGTCCTAAGCTCAACATCGCGGTGATGAAATCCGAGGTCTGGCGTCCGAAGTCTGAGGTCCGAGGTCCGTCGTCCGAGGTCTGACGTCCGAGGTCTGAAGTCCGGTCCAAAAAAAGAGCTGCTCCACGGGGGATGTGGAACAGCTGGAGTTAGTGAAACCTCGCGATTAAAGCTTTAGAGAGACGGCGGCGCCGGGGCAGCGGCAGTCGGCTGCGCCGGAGTCGCATCGGTCGAATTGGTCATGAGGCGGACATCCACACGACGGTTCTTGGCGCGTCCGTCGGCGGTCTTGTTCGACTCCACCGGCTTGTCTTTGCCCAGCCCGATCAAATAGATCTTGTGCGCCGGGATGCCGTGCTTCGAAGCCAGATACTGAATGACCGAATCAGCACGGCGCTCGCTCAGGGCGTAGTTATAGTCTGCGCTGCCCACGGAGTCCGTACCGCCTTCAACCGTGATGATGTAGCCCTTGGCGCTGGCCACGTCGGTGGAGAGCTGGTCAAGAGCTTCCTGCGCGGTCTTGGTCAGGTTGTCCTTGTTGAAGCCGAAATGCACCGCGGTTTCGGTGACCACGCGATAGTTGTCCAGATTGGCCACGGTGTTCTGCAGCGAATCGACGCGATGGACGGCATTGTCGGCCTGGGTCTGGGCCTGGCCGGCCTGCTCGGCTGCGGCTTGCGCCTTCTGGTCAACCTCAGCGGCCTTGGCGGTGACCTGTTGAATGCCGGCTTGCGCCCGCGCATCCACATCCTTGATGGCGTTGGTGTTCTTGGCCGTCAGGTCATCCAGTTCGTTGGTCTTGTTGATCAGCGGCGTGGTCTCTTGTCGGACGTAGTTCTTGCTGGCGCATCCGACCGTAGCCGCCATGCTTGTCGCCAGTAGAAAAATTAACGAAGTGCGATTCATTGTAGGAGGGCTCCTTCCTCACTCATCTCGCGAAACTCCAGGTTTCTCGAACCTGGTGGC
Source organism: Terriglobia bacterium (assembly GCA_963734455.1). Classification (GTDB taxonomy): domain Bacteria; phylum Acidobacteriota; class Terriglobia; order Terriglobales; family Acidobacteriaceae; genus JAIQFF01. The sequence goes on along the minus strand of CAVTHC010000002.1, from coordinate 491,643 downwards.
AAAATCTTGATCTCACCCGATCAACCGGGGAGCGCTTCTCTCGCGTTCGCATTGTACAAGAGCACGGAAGATGCCAACGGTGGAAATGGCCGGATTGTCCGCTAACACGCTATTTTAAAAGGACTTATGAGCATATCGCGGTCTAGGCCTGGTGCCAGGGTTCAGCAACTTTCGTGCAAAGGCGCTATCCACTGAGGAAATTTTATATGGTGCAGTTTTATGCATGGGGCGGGCAAGTTCTGGGCGACGACTTCGCTTCATCGTCGTGAAAAACCGGCGCGCGAGGACAGGTCTGTTGGCCCGTGAACCCTCCCTGCATGCCGCATAAAACGCTGCCTTCCGCACGCCGACGTCGCACTTGCTGGTCGCAGGCACGTGATCCGACCGAACGATACGCCGGCTCGGCGCGATACCTCGGCCAGCCAGATGGCCGTCCGTTGTAAAACGAATGCTAATGAGCGTCTCATGAAGGCCTTGATGGCTAGGAATAATTTTCTTGCGCCCCTTCGGGGCCAGGCATCCCCGACATTTGACGCAGGGCTTACGCCCTGGGCTGCACTCTCGCGCCGCTTCGCGGCTTTCGGCTCGGGCTGATTTCATGACACACATTGCGACTCGGGAGAAGCGTCGCCGTCATTCCACCAGTCTCATCTAAAATAGTATAGACAAAATGGATCTTCAGGCGAAAATCCGCAGTTTGCCCGCTTCGGCCGGCGTGTACCTCTACAAGAACGCCGAAGGTGAAGTCATCTATGTGGGCAAGGCCAACAACCTGCGCAGCCGGGTTTCCTCATATTTCCGCGAGGGACGCTGGGAGGATGCCAAGACCGACTCCCTGGTGCGCGAGGCGGTGGATGTTGATTACATCGTGGTGGCGAACAATAAAGAAGCGCTGGCGCTTGAGAACCACCTGATCAAGCAGAAGAAACCGCGCTTCAACATTCTGCTGCGCGACGACAAGACTTATCCTTACGTCAAGCTGACTTTGGGCGAACGCTTTCCCCGGGTCTATGTGACCCGGCGGCTGGGGAAAGATGGCAGCGCTTACTACGGCCCGTATTTTCCCGCGAATCTGGCTTATCGCATCGTGGACTTGATCCACCGCCACTTCATGGTGCCGTCCTGCAAGGTTGATCTCACGCGCTATCATCCGCGTCCCTGCCTGCAGTACTACATCAAACGCTGCCTGGGGCCGTGCGTGGAAGCACTGACCACGCCCGAGATCTACCAGGAGGCGGTGCGCGATGTGAAACTGTTTCTCGAAGGCCGCCCCACCGACTTGTTGCGGTCGCTGCGCCAGCGCATGGAACAGACCGCCGAGGCCAAGGAGTACGAGCGCGCGGCGAGATATCGCGACCTCATTTCCACGGTGGAGCAGCTGCAGGAGAAACAGCGCATCGCCGCCGTTGAAGGCGACGATGCCGACGTGTTCGGCTATCACTTCGAAAACGGCATGCTGGCGGTAAACCTGTTCCATATGCGCGGCGGCAAAGTGCTCGACCGGCGAGAGTTCTTCTGGGAAGATCTGCCCGAAACCGCCACCGACCACGCAGGGGCGGGTGCCCTCACCCGCCCAGCCGAGCAAAGCTCGGCAGCTCAACCAGATCCCATGACGGGCGAGGACGCCCACAGCTCCACCGGCTTATTCCATCCTGGCGAATTCTTTTCTGCCTTCCTCAATCAGCTCTACATCGGACAGCCTTATGTTCCCCGGAACATTTATGTTCCCGTGGACTTCGAAGACCGGGAGGCGCTGGAAGACCTGCTGTCCGAACAGGTGGCGGGCGAGGATGCCCGTCCGGCACGCATCCACATCCTGGTGCCGCAGCGCGGGGACAAGCGCGGGCTTCTCGACCTCGCCGGCAACAATGCCAAGCAATCCTACGACCAGCGCTTCCGGGTGATGAAACCGAACGCCAAAGCCATCCAGGAGGCTTTGCAGGACGCTCTCGGGCTGCCCGAGCTGCCGAAACGCATCGAGTGTTTCGACATTTCGCACATTCAGGGAGCGGAGACGGTGGCTTCCATGGTGGTATGGGAAGACGGCCAGATGAAGAAGTCGGACTACCGCAAGTTCATCATCCGCGATGTAATCGGCGTGGACGATTTTGCCTCCATGCGCGAGGTGGTCACGCGGCGCTACAAGCGCATACAGGAAGAAAAGAAGAAAATGCCCAGCCTGGTGCTGATCGACGGCGGCCTGGGCCAGCTGCACGCCGCGGCGGAGGCGCTGGAAGCCCTGGAGATCATCAATCAGCCGCTGGCGGCCATCGCCAAGCGCGAAGAAATTATTTATGTCTACGGCCAGGAAAGCGAGCCGGTCGCGCTCGATCACCACTCGCCGGTGCTGCACCTGGTGCAGCTGATCCGGGACGAGGCCCACCGTTTTGCGGTCACGTTCCATCGCAAGCGCCGCCAGATGCGCGACCGCGCGACCGAACTGAGGGAAATTCCCGGCGTGGGGGAAAGCACAACCCGCCGGTTGCTGCAGCATTTTGGCAGCGTTCAGGCCATCAAGCAGGCCGATTCCGCGGCGCTCTCCTCGGTGGTCACGCGCTCCCAGGCGGAAGCGATTCTGGACCACTTCCGCAAGCAGGATGCGCCAGTGTAGGCGTCGGCACAAGAGCACTAACCGCCGAGATCGCAGAGGGCGCCGAGATAAGCCCTCCGGGGCGTTTCGGCGAACTCGGCGTTCTCGGCGGTGCAATTCCTTCCTGGATACTCCGTGCGAGGAAAAAGATCGGGTTGGCCTATACTGCATAGCCATACGCTGTGCCTGGAGCTGCACCATGAAACTGTGCGCTTGCCTGATGATCGTGGTCTGCACGGCCGTGCTGTTCGTCCGCGCGCAGGATGAATCCGAGTCCGCGGTGCGATCGAAAATCATTGCCCTGGAAAAAGCCTGGAACCAGGCCTACAAAGCCGGGGATATCCGCGCGCTGGATTCGATTCTCGACAGCCAGATCGTGCTGATCAACGACGACGGCTCGGTCCAGAGCAAGGCCGAGTTTCTCGGAAGCGTCAAGGCCACCGGCAACAATTCCCAGGAACAGCAGGTTTCGCCGGAATCGATGAATGTCCACGTCTTTGGCAATACCGCGATCGCCACCGGAGTATTTCGAGCCAAAGGGGTTGAAGGCGGGAAGAGCTACGACCGGCGAGAGCGCTTTGTCGATACCTGGCTTTACAAAAACGGCAAATGGGTATGCGTGGCCAGCAACGCAACCCCCGTTCTGCACTAAAAAAATGTAGGCGCGAGCGCCCGCGCTCGTGCGGCCGAGCCAAGCTCGGCGAGGTTTTGCTAACGGCTCATCGTCGGCCGGGGATCTTCGCGAATTCGGATTCGAGACACGAAATGCGCGGGCGGGTCGCCCGCGTCCACACTAAATCTATTCCCGATTCGCGATCGCCACCCGGAACAAGGGCTTGGCTTTCTCCGAGGGTTCCATCTCGTATGTCTGTTCGGTTTTGGCCGGGTCATAGTCGCGCCAGAGCCAAATCATCTCTTCGGGAAATTCGGCCGCGCCCTGGCCGGAGTTATGCGTGCCTTTGCCGAAACTGAGGTGAAAATCATAGCCCTTCAGCTTGAGCGCGTTGGCCAGGCGGATATTGGCCAGCGGCCAGCTTCCGTAGCGGTCATTCTCCTGGTCCTCGGACCCATCCTGCAGCCATACCCGGAGATTGCGACGAGATTCGCGCAAAACTTTCTCGGGATAGTCCTGGCCTCCGTCGGGAACAGCGGGGTCTTCTTTCCACTGGATGCTGGCGAAGCTGCCAATCCAGGAAATCACGCGACTGAAGCGCTCGGGCATCTGCCAGGCGGCATTGAAAGAACAGATGCCGCCCGACGACAATCCGGTGATAGCCCAGCTGTACGCGTCTTTGCGGATGTTGTACCGGGCCCGGACATCGGCCAGAACTTCATCCCGCAGAAAGGCGGGGTAGCGGTCGCTCACGGTGTCGTAGAGCGTGCTGCGCATCGAATCTTTCAGTGTGCGGTGCCACTTGTCCGAGTATGCCTTTACGAATTTGTAAGTCGGGGTGTCCGGCGAGTCCGCGATGTCGCCGGGGTTGATGAAGACCGCAATCATCACCGGAATCTTTTTCTGCGCGATCAGGTTGTCGAGGACGTTGAGCGTGGGGTTGTTGCCATCGCGAGCGGTGTATCCGCCGCCGTCCTGGAAAACCATCAGCGCCGCCGGCGTTTTCGGGTCATATTGCGCCGGCACATAAATCCAATATTCGCTCTTCATGCCGTCATAGATCCTGCTGGTGTGGACGATCTTCTCCGACAGCGTGCCGGAGGGAACGCCGGCCTGGAGATAGGAAAGAGGGCCGAAGGCCGGCACATCCAGCTTGCCGCCAAACTTCGCGCCGTTCAGCAGGTAGTGGAAGGAATGCAACCGGCCCACGGGTTCGATCCTTGCCGCCGCATACCAGAGGTCAGAGCCGTCAAGATGCTGCATTTGAGGCCCCGGAGCATCGTCGATCACCAGGGACGGCTGCGACGGCGCCTGCGTGGCAAAGAAGAAATCAGGGCCGTGGCCGGCCCATGCCGTCCCTTCCTTCAGGTCTTTGGCCTCGAAGCTGCTTGTGATGGCGTCTTGCAGACCGGCGTGGTTGGACTTCGCCAGATCGATCAATTGCGGCGCCGACATTTTCTCCGCGGCACTGGCGGGGAGAGCGAGAAGAACCGACAGCAGGGCAAATTTCCACATGGCGAAACACTATACGCCCGATCAGCGGCTCGGAGCGATTCCCGGCGGGTTTTGGGAACAATGGGATTCTTCGGCCACGGGAATCAGATTGTGAATCGACAGCCGGGCGATCTGTCGCTAAATTAAAGGCATCGGCGAGCCCACGAATGCCTCGACTTCGATGAACAATCTGAATGTAGTTGTTGCACTCATCACGAGTGACAATGATTACCAGGCCGAGCAGGCGGCCTCTGCCACGGAGGCGGCTGCCCGGCTGGGCGTGAACATGGAGATCGTTTACGCCGACAATGACGCGGTCAACCAGACCCAGCAGCTGATCAAGGTCATCCAGAATAGGGCGCTGCGTACCGACGCGATTATCGTGGAGCCGGTAGGCACCGAGATGATTCAGGTGGCCAAAGCCGCGGTGGCGGCCGGCATCGGCTGGGGGATACTGAATCGCGAATCGGAACATATTTCCGAACTGCGCCGGGGCCAGCGCGCACCCGTCTTTTCCGTCACCACCGATCAGGTAGAAGTGGGGCGAATCCAGGGAAGACAGTTTGCTGCCCTGGCGGCGCAAGGCAACGTGTTGTATATCGAAGGGCCTTCCGGCAGTGGCGGCGTTGCCGCGCTGCGCGCCAAAGGCATGCTTTCCGCCAAGCCCGCGGGGCTCGAATTGAAGGTGCTCAAGGGGGACTGGACGGAGCGCAGCGGACATCACGCCATCAAGTCCTGGTTGTCCCTGAGCACTTCCCGCAAGCTGGATATTCGCGTGGTCGGCTGCCAGAACGATGCCATGGCCATGGGCGCCAGGAAAGCGTTCGGTGAACTGCCCGGCGCCCAGGAGCGCGAGCGCTGGCTGAAGGTGCCCTTTACCGGATGCGACGGCGTGACCAAGACCGGCCAGGAGTGGGTCCGCCGCGGACTGCTGACCGCCACCGTGGTCACGCCACCCACCGCCGGCCTGGCCCTTGAAATATTGGTCAAAGCAGTGCGGGCCGGCTCGGACCCGCCGGCATGCACGCCCAGTGCTCCCTGGTCGTTTCCAAAGATTGAGGAGTTGAGCCGGCAGCATTCCTCCCTGCCCTAGTCGTCCTTTCACATATTGAGATTCCGCGGCAGCAAATGCGCACTCGGAATGCTATCCTGACTTGTATCCCAGCACGAATATTCTCTGAGCTCTCATGTCGAATCCCAGCGCCCCGGAACCGCATCCAGCCGCCGAGTCCAACGAGTCATTCGAAGATATTCTTTCCCAGTACGAGAAGACCCATTCCCGCCAGAAGGAAGATGGCGGAAAGCAGCTCGAAGCCACGGTGATCGCCGTTTCCGCCGAGTCCGTCTTCTTTGATATCGGTTTCAAGACTGAAGGCATTATGCCGCTCGCGGTGTTTCAGGGCACCGGCGAAACGGTTAAGCCCGGCGACAAGCTGCCGGTGTCGGTCAAAGGCCGCGATCCCGAGGGATATTACGAACTATCCCGCCAGAAGATCGCGCGCCCAACCGACTGGTCGTCGTTAGAGCAGGCTTTCGCCGGCAAGGCGACGATCGTAGGCACGGTGACCGGCGTCATCAAGGGCGGATTCAGCGTGGACGTTGGAGTGCGCGCGTTCATGCCCGGCTCGCGCAGCGGCGTACGCGACGCGGCCGACATGGAAAAGCTGGTGGGACAGGAAATCCGCTGCCGCATTATCAAGCTCGACGCCACCGAAGAGGACGTGGTGGTCGACCGGCGGGCACTCGCCGAAGAAGAAGAGCGCGGCGTCAAGGAGCGCCGCTACTCGGAGATCCGCGAAGGCGAAACCGTCAGCGGGACTGTCCGCAGTCTCACCGACTACGGCGCCTTCATCGATCTGGGCGGTGTGGACGGCTTGCTGCATGTCGGCGAAATTGCCTGGAGCCGCGTCAACAAACCGGCAGACGTTCTATCCCTGGGCCAGCAGATCGAGGCTAGAGTCCTCAAGGTCGATCCCGAGAAGAAGCGCATTTCGCTGGGCATGAAGCAGCTGCAGAGAGACCCATGGCATTCGGCGGCGGAAAAATACAAACTCGGGGAGCGGGCGAGAGGCACGGTCACCCGCGTACTCGAGTTCGGGGCCTTTGTGGAACTGGAGCCGGGAATCGAAGGCTTGATCCATGTTTCGGAAATGTCATGGGCCAAGAAAGTCCGAATCGCCAGCGACGTGGTGAAGCCGGGAGAAACGGTCGAAATCGTGGTCCTCGGAGTAAATCCGGTGGAACATCGCATTTCGCTGGGCCTCAAGCAGGCGCTCGGAGATCCCTGGGCCAACGTGGCGCAGAGTTTTCCCGTGGGCTCGGTGATTGAAGGGCCGGTCACCAGCCTCACCAAATTCGGCGCGTTTGTCCAGCTTGCCGAGGGCATCGAAGGCATGATTCACGTCAGCGAGATCAGCGCTGAAAAGCGCATCGAGTATCCCCAGGATGTATTGAAGGTTGGACAACTGGTGAAAGCGCAAGTGCTGGCTGTCGATACCGCCAAGCGGCTTCTGCGCCTGGGCATGAAACAACTAGTCCTCACCAGCGTGGACGAATACATCGCCGAACACCAGGCGGGCGATGTGGTCAGCGGACGCATGGGCGAGATTTTGGGGGGACACGCGCGCGTCGAATTGGGCGATGGCATCCACGCGACCTGCAGCATTGCTGCCGCAAATCCGGCGAAAGGGACCGCCGAAGAGGCGCCTCAATCTGCCTCGAAGCCGGACTTGTCATCGCTGAGTTCGAAGCTCAAGGCGCACTGGAAGGGCGGCGCGGTCGCGGTCGAGTCCAAGCCGGAAGCTGTGCGTACCGGGCAAATTCGCAAATTTCGGATTACCCGCCTGGATCCCGCGGCGAAAAAGATCGACCTGGAATTGGCCTAGCCCGGTGAAATGGATCGCATCACTCGCCACGGTCGTGGTTTTTTTGAGCGTTCTTCTTAGCGCTCAGTCCGCCCGCGCAGAAACGCCCGAATGGTGCCGCGCGCTTCCGCGTCCCGAATACAAGACTCTGCAACGGGTCTTGGTTCATGATCCCTGGTTCGAGGTCTACCGGGTCGTTCCGCAGGTCTTCGCCATCTACGAACCGCATCAGGCGGAAGAAACCATTGCCTACCTTATTGTGGGCCAGAAGCAGGCGCTGTTGTTCGACACCGGCATGGGCATCAGCGATATTCGCAAAATTACGAGTGAGCTTACTCACCTGCCGATCATCGTGCTCAACTCGCACACTCACGACGACCACGTCGGCGGCAACTGGCAGTTTGCCACGGTCTACGGAATGGACACCGATTTCACGCGGACCAATGCCAAGGGTTCACGGCAAGACGCTCAGGACGAGCTTGGCCCGGGAATGATCTGCGGCGACCTGCCCAAAGGTTTTGACGCCAAATCCTACGCCACCCGGCCCTGGACGATCTCCCGCTTTCTTCACGACCACGACACGATCGATCTCGGCGGCCGGACCCTGGAGATTCTTTCCACGCCGGGACACACTCCCGATGCCATCTCCCTGCTCGATCGCGAACGCGGACTTCTGTTCAGCGGCGATACCTACTATCCCGCCCCCATCTGGCTCTTTCGCCCGGAAACCAATCTCGACGACTACGTCGCCTCGGTAAAGCGCCTCGCCGCTCTCGCCCCGCAACTCAAACTTGTCATGGGAGCGCATAACGTGCCTTTCGCGCAGCCTTCGGTACTGGCGACGGTTGTGAGCGCGATTGAAACCGTGCGCGCCGGCAAGGTGCGCGGCGAACCTCAGGATGACGGCAAAGCCCTCTACCGCTCCGACGGAATTGCTTTCCTGATGCTGGCCCACTCCCAGGAAAAACCGTAGCCGGGCGAATCATTCCCGCGGATAGTCATCCGCTCGGGCAGGCGGCGAATTACCCAGGGCGGGAGTGCTGAAATACTGCGGGCGGGCTTTTTCCCATTCAACCATGCTCAGGCCCGAGGGATCGTAGAGAATACGCCCGGCGCGCACCGTCATGCGCGCCATCAGTTTGGCCGTTCCATCCATGCGGGCAAAGCCGCAATCAATGTAACTGAATTTGCCGTTGAGCTCTTCCAGGACGGCAATGTCGGCTTCCTTCCCTACCGACAGGGTTCCCAACTCCGGCCGGCGAATTTCGCGCGCCGGATTCACCGTCGATCGGCGAATGATTTCGTCTAACGGCACTCCCATCGCCAGAAACTTCGACATCACCTGCGTCATGCTCAAGACGGTGTAATTGAGGGTATGCAAATCGGTGGAGATGGAATCTGGAATGAAACCCTGCCTGACCGCGGGGACCGCGTTGCGGAACCAGAAGCTGGCCGTCCCGTGGCCGACATCGAAAATCACGCCCCGGGCGCGCGCCTCGGCCAGGATGGGGTTAATTTTCCCGTCCGCAAGAATGATGGGAAATTGCTGGGCAAAAACGTGAGTATGAATGTCGCCCGGCCGCATCTTTTTGAGAATCAGCTCGGCGTAGGTCCTTTCCGGCCGCGGCCAGAAGTCGAACATCACCGGCATATTCACCATCTGCGCGCACTCTTCGGCCCGGTCCACGGCGGCCCACGGCGGATGCGCCGCATCCCAGGGATCGTCCGTCCAGTAGTGCGCGGTCTTCACTCCGACAATGACGTCGGCATATTTGCGGATGGTCTCCGCGCAGCGCTTCACATCCATCTGGTCCACGGTTTGCTCGAGACCGCCGTTCATGCCATTGCCCACGATGTTCAAAAACGCCAGCACGCGCACTTTGGCTTGATCGATGACTTCTTCCTTCTCCTGCAGGAAGGTTTCGGCGCCGGCGCTGCCGGCGTCCACAATGGTTGTGACCCCGGATTGCAACGCGAGGTCGGCGGGAATTCCCAACGGCTCGATATGAGCGCGGGCGTCGGGCGCGAACCAGTTCAGCGGCGCGCCGCCGTGACCCACGTGGGCGTGAATATCCACCAGCCCCGGCGTGACGTAGAGACCCGAAACATCCACCACCTTGCCGGCCTGAGCCGCGGGAACGTCTTTTTCGACGGCGGCGATTTTGCCGCCGGACACCGCGACATCGAAGCTTCCGTCCACATGATTGGCCGGGTCGATCACGTGTCCGCCCTTCAGCAGCAGGTCATAGCGAGGCGTTTGTGCGTTGGCAAGCGGCATAAGAAGACTCATAGCGAGTACAAGGATCACTCCGAGATATTTCTGCATCGTTTCCAGCATTGTCAGTCCCCTTGGTGCTGCGGTCACGACCGCGCTGCCACAACTTGTCTAACGGAGGAGGTCGCCGGGTTGCGCGGCATCAGCGTCCGCGTGGGATCAACCATCAGCCACGCCGCCGCTCCCAGCAGGCACAACCCCGCCGCCACCAGGAACGACGCCGTCCAACCAAAGCGGGCGGCGATGGCGGGCGTGAGCGATGCGGTGACCGCGCCGCCAGCCTGCGCTCCCATGTTCATGAAGCCGGAAACCGAGCCGGACGCCTTCCCGGCAATGTCGGCGCTCACCGACCAGAACGAGCTCTGCGACAAATAGAGCGCGCCCGCTCCTCCCGCCAGCACCACGCTCGCCACACGAGCGCTGTCAACCTGGGAGCCAAAGGCGATGAATATTCCCGCCAGGGCAATGCTGAACGCCGCCACTCCGCACCGCCCCAAACGCGGGCTGTGCCATTTTGTAAGCCGGTCGCTGATGGCGCCACCCAACAGGCTGCACACCGACATCGCAACCGGAGGAAGCATGGCGTAGAACGCGCTCGATTTCAAATTCAGTCCGCGCACCTGGGCCAGGTAGATAAAAAACCAGCTGAAGAAAATCCATGCGGTATAGCCGAAACTGAAATAACTGAGCGTGACCGCCCACACTTCCCTGCTCCGCAAGACCATTCGCCAGGGAACCAGGCCGGCGTCTTTCACACTCAAATCAGTCCCGCCCAAATCGGTTTCGACCGGGAGCCCGGACCGAATCGTCGCCAGCTCGGACGCGGATACCCAGGGATGCTGCGCGGGTTCGTCACGAGCCATCAGATACCAGATGATGCCCGCAATCAAGCCGATGATGGCGCACGCCCAGAAGGATGCTCTCCAGCCATAGCGCAGCATGAAATAGGTTATCAAGGGCGGTGAAAGGCCGGCGCCCGCCCCGACGCCGGCAAAAATCCAGCCGTTGGCGGTGCCGCGCTCGTGCGCCGGAATCCAGCGCGCCACAAACTGGTTCGACGATGGATACACCACAGCTTCGCCGGCGCCCAGCAGAAAACGGATGGCGATGAACAGAAACAGAGCCCCACGGATGGTGGACGGCACCAGCGCCGTCAATCCGGTAAAAATTCCCCACCAGACAACCCCCGCGGTCAGCACGCGGCGCGGCCCGAAGCGGTCGGCGAGCCTTCCGCCTGCCGTTTGAAACAGGGCATAGCCAACCAGCATCGCGCTGAACACATAACCTAACTGCACGTTGCTCAGCCCATATTCCCCCGCGATGGAACGCCCTGCAACCGAGATGTTCACCCGGTCAAGGTAAGAAACCGCGCTCAGGACGAACAGCCAGCACACCAGGAACCAGCGCACGTGGCTGGTGCTGGAAATGTTCATCGTTGTCCCTCGGCGTTTTCGCTTGTCAGAAATGCTCCTCGCAGCTCTCGGAAGCGCAGTCACCAGTTCCGGCGGCGGCCTCGACCGCTCATGCGGAATGGGCGCGGAAAATTCGGGCCAGTTGACCGGCGACGATTTTATCTTCACCGGGTTGCAGCATGAATGAGTTCATGACCAGACCCGGCCGGTCTTCGCCCGGCGCCATCACGATTGCCGGCTTGGATTCTCTCAGAAGTTGGGCGAGCTTGCTCGGGAGTGAGTGAGATTTTCGCCGCGTCCCAGGTTATCTGCATGTGGGGAACATGATTCGCGATGTCGGGAACGAAAAATGCCGTGCTGACGCCCGGCACCTGCACGACCTGCCGCGAGATAAGCTGCAGGCGCGCTTGCCACTCCTTGGCCAGGGCCTCGTGGTCCTCGCTGAGGTAGAGCTCCAGCGCCTTCACCATTCCGATAATTTCTTCTTTACCCACTTTCGAACTGCGGCCCAGCGTGTCTTCGTGCGGGCTGTTGTTCAGCAAGGCGTAAGCCACCAGATCTTTGCGCCCGATCAGCAATCCGGCGCACTGCGGTCCGCGCATGGCTTTGCCCCCGCTGAAGGTCACCAGGTCGTAGCCCATGCGGGTGTAATCCCAAAGATGCGAGACCGGCGGCGTGTCGGCCGCCGCGTCGTTCATGCACGGAACCTTGTACTCCTTCGCCAGCTTTGGCCACTCGTCCACCTTGATCTGCCCGGCGGCGTTGGCGAAGTTGGTGAAGTGCATCATGGCGGTCCGCGGGCTGATCGCCTGGCGCAGCTCTTCGCGGGTTTCAATCTCGATCAGCTTCACGCCCGTGGTGCGCAGTTGGTGATCGAACGGGTTGCGGTGGGATTTCTGGATGATCACTTCCGACTTCAGTCCGGTCAGGTCGGGCAGCTGCTTGATGAAAGTTTCATTGTCGCCCGGTCAGGATTCCCGCCAGACCGGACTGAATCGCCGCCGCCGCGCCCGCAGTCACCAGCGCGGTGTATCCCTCCGGCAGTTTGAGCATTGCGGCAATTCGTTTTCCCGCCGCCACTTCCAGTTCCGGGATGCTGACAAAGTGCCGCCCGGCCTGGGCCATCACGGCTTCCAGTTCAGGGCGAAGGACAGAGCCGCCCAGCATGGTCATCGTCCCCTGGCAGTTGATCACGGTCGTGACCCCCAGCTCTTCGTAGGGATTGCCCGACTGGCCGAAGCCGCTGACCTTGGCGTCGGCCTTCGCCGCGAACAGTTTCTTCGACGCCATCATCGAACCGCTAATCATGGAGCCGGCCATCACGCCAACCGTTCCCAGGAAGCTGCGGCGGTTCCATTCCATCCCCAATCGCATGACCTTTTCTCCTTTGCGCCGGCTGCGAGTCCAGTTCACGAAGTTCACTTACGCACGATGGCTGCGATGCAGTTGATCTCCAGCATGGAATTACCGGGAAGCGCGGCCACTGCCACGGTCGTCCGCGCCGGTCCGCCATGGGGAAAATACGTTCTGAATATTTTGTTCATGGGCTCGTAGTACTCGAGGCTGGCAAGATAGACAGTGAGTTGCAGGATGCTGTCCATGGTGCCGCCGCCGGTTTCGACCAGTTGCTTCACATTCTCCATGACTTTCGTGGTGTGACTGTCGATATCGTCCTTGCCCACCGGTCCATTCGAGTTAGCGCCCTGCCCGGCAATATAAAGCAGGCCGTTGTGAGTGATGAGAGCGGTGATCATCTGCTTACCATCTGCCGGCTTGCCATCCGGGTCAAGCTTGCGCACGCCGGTATCTGGGTTTTTGGCATTGGCGCTCGTGGCCAGCAATGTTCCCGCGCCGAGGGCCGAGAGCAACGCGGTGAGGGAGGTCATCAGTTTTCTGCGGTTGAAGGGTGCGGAAGTCATCATGAGTCTCCTGGGATCGGTTGTCTCGTAGATCCAGTCCAAGCACAACCTGATTGATTGAATCGATTTAATGAAAACGCGCATTATCCACCGAAAAGCGCGCGGACGCAATCGCGAATCGCACTCTACAACCGGCCAAAGCGTTTGACCGCTTCCTGGATGGATTTGTATTTCTCGATGATCGAGTACATGGAGTGCTCTTTGAAATCCATTTCCCGGGCCAGCGCCAGCACCGCTTCGGCCTTGGCCCGGGGTACGATCACGACTCCGTCGGCATCGGCAGCGACGATGTCCCCCGGCTGCACCTCCACGCCGTCACACATCAGGGGAACATTGGCCCCGGCAAAACGGTAGTGACCAACCGAGGTCGAGGGAACAATGCCGGTAGCGTAAACCGGGAAACCAATCTTGCGCAGCTGACCGACGTCGCGCACGCCGCCTTCGATGACCGCCCCCGCATATCCGCGGGCCGCCATGGTCGTGCCCATCAGCCCTCCCATTCCGGCGATGTCGGCTCCATCCTCGACCGTCATGACCCAGACCGAATTCCGCGCTCCCTGATCGAGGGCGGCCAACATGCCGCTCAGCGCCCCGGGATCCTTGTTGCCTTCGTCCTTGCTCAACTTCACGGTGAGCGCGAACCCGGCAAACTTGGCGGGGAAAATGGGCTGCATCTTGTGCGACAGGTACATCTTCCGGCCCGTCAGTTGCTCCAGCGCGTCGGATACCGATGCCACTTCAACCTGGCGGTAGCTCTCGAGCAGCGCCTGGTTTTCGCTCAACTGGGGGCCGCCGGAGGATTGCGCCAGCACGCGGGAACTGAACTGCCAGCCGGCGCCGAGCAACAGCATTCCCGCGATCACGAATGAACTCGGTGCTGAAAGCTTCAAAGAGTGGGATTTGTTCATCTCGCCTCCAGGCTGTATATATGAACGCGGACTCTAGCATTCTTGCCGAGCAAATGTGAAGAACGAATTCTTAATCACGAAAAGGAGCTGACACGATATGAATAGAAAAAAGTCCGGTGGCTCAATGGCGCAATGGGCGCGCGTAATTGCAGTGCTCGTACTGTTGGTCCCGGCTGTAACCTCGACCGGATTCGCCGAGGAGCGGAAGGTGGTAAAGCTCCCCGGAACGGCCGCGCTTCCCTTCAGTGATGGCGTGATCGCCGGCGACACGCTGTACATCGCCGGACAGGAGGGCATTGACGCCGATGGCAAGCTGGCTGCCGGCGGAATCGGCCCGGAAAGTAAGGCGGCTCTGGCTCGCATCGAGAGTATCGTCCACGCCGCCGGTTTCGACATGAAGGATATCGTCTCGGTCACGGTATATTTGGCCGACATTCACGACTTCCCTGAAATGAACCAGGCCTACAAGGCGGTCATGCCCGATCCCAAGCCGGCTCGCGCCACCGTGCAGGTAGCGGGACTGGTGAACGGCGCCCGCACCGAGATATCTGCCATCGCGGTAAAACGAAAATAGGCGGCTGGGCTGGTGACTCTTTGCCGATCTCGCTGATGCCGCTGCGCACGCAGGGCAGGCCGGCATCAGTTCGCTGGGGCAAGATTTGTCTTGACATCTCTGCGGGATAATTAATAAAACGTTTTAATAGGCATGGATAGGGCGCATTGCCGCTTGTGCGCCCGGGTCCGTGTCAGCAGGATATCTTTCAGACGGAGTCAAGGGTATGCGCGTCATCTCGGCGATCGGTGGATCGCCAGTCGGGAAGCTTTTATTCGTCGTGCTCATTTCCGCCGCGGGGCTCGCCCAGAATATTCGCGTGGACGCGACACCCGGCCATGCCGTTAAGACGTTCGTTCCTACCACCGCGCTCGGAGCCGGTGTTGACCGTATCCCGACGGCCGCGACCGACAAGCTGTTTACCGCCCCGGTCATGAACCAGGTCCTCTCCGCGGGATGGCAAACCCTCAGCTATCGCCAGAACACCGAGCTGTTTGTCGAAGCCTGGCACTGGAACCCGCAAGGCAGCTGGAGCGATCCCGCGGGAAAGGGCTACTTCACCGGCAGCGCAACCCCCGGTGCGCCCATCCGCCATTCCTTCGGATACCTGCTGCCGCATCGCGGCTTCACGCGCAACGACGGAGTCGACACGGGATATTCCCGGCTCACCGACGGCGACCCCAACACCTACTGGAAGAGCAATCCGTACTTGACCAAGGCCTTTACCGGCGAGGATGACTCGGTCTATCCGCAGTGGGTCATCATGGACCTGGCCAACAATCAGATGATCAACGCTCTCCGCATCGCCTGGGCCGAACCCTACGCCCGCCGCTATGTGGTGCAGTACTGGACCGGCGAAGATCCCATCAAACAAGCCACCAAAGGCACCTGGGTCGCATTCCCCGGCGGAGCGGTCGAGAACGGCGCTGGAGGATCTGCAGTGCTCAAGCTTTCGGCCGCCCCGATGCCGGTGCGCTTCATTCGCATCTGGATGACCGAATCCTCCAACACCTGCGACACTCACGGTACCGCCGATCGGCGCAACTGCGTCGGCTACGCCATTCGAGAGCTCTACCTCGGAACCGTTTCTTCGGATGGAAAGTTTCACGACCTGGTCCGCCACACTCCCGATCCCGACCAGACCGCAACCATATGCTCTTCAGTCGATCCCTGGCACGAACCTTCCGATGTCAGCGAAAAGCGCGACCAGGTGGGCTTTGACCTCTTTTACACCAGCGGCTACACCCGCGGCCTCCCGGCGATGATCCCGATCGCCCTGCTTTATGGAACTCCGGAAGATTCTGTTGCCCAGATCGCTTACCTCAAGGCCAGAGGCTATCCCATTTCCTACATCGAGATGGGAGAGGAGCCGGACGGCCAGTTCATGCTCCCTGAACAATACGGAGCACTCTACCTGCAATGGGCGGCCGCGCTGCACCGGCTTGATCCGGCGCTGAAACTGGGCGGCCCCATCTTTCAGGGTGTCAACGAAGATATTCAGGTGTGGCCGGATGCCCAAGGCAAGACCTCATGGCTGGGACGTTTCATCGATTACTTAAAGGCGCATGGCCGGATCAGCGATCTTGCCTTTGCCTCGTTCGAGCACTACCCGCTTGAACCCTGCAAGATTCAATGGAGCAGTCTCTATGACGAGCCCACGCTGATCGGACACATTCTCCAGGTCTGGCGGGACGACGGCCTGCCGCCCAACGTCCCCATATTCATTTCAGAGCTGAACATCGCATGGAATACGGGCGAATCCTTTGTCGATATTTTTGGCGCGCTTTGGCTGGCAGACTTCACGGGATCTCTTCTGTCCGAGGGTGGAGACGCGCTCTACTATTTTCATTACCTGCCGGTCGGCCTTTATCACGGCTGCAACGGTTCCATGGGGACGTTTGCCCTGTTCACCGTCGATTCGAACTATCAGATTCAGCAGCCCACATCACAGTTTTTCGCCAGCCAGCTGATCAACCTGGAATGGGCGCAACCGGGTACGGGTGAACAGCAAATCTTTCCCGCCGAGAGCGACATCTACTGATCCCGCCGGCCACGTGCTGGTGACCGCCTATCCCCTGCTCCGTCCCGATGGGCAATGGTCGGTGATGCTGGTCAACAAGGACCAGGAAAATTCTCACGCCATCCGCATCGCGTTCCACGACGACAAAGCCGACGCTGACAGTTTCTTCACCGGCCCGGTCAGCCTGATCAGTTTTGGCAGTGAGCAGTACCAGTGGCATCCGGAGGCCAACGGCGGCAAGGCCGATCCGGATGGTCCCGCAGTCCGCTCCACGGTGACCGCGGTGGCGGATACGGAATTCATCCTGCCCAAGGCCTCCGTAACCGTGCTACGCGGCAAGATTGCCGCGAAGAAACGGTAGGCGGGAAGGACCTCTCGGCGTTCTGCTGGCACATTCCCGAGGAGGGCGCCCGCCGCAACAGCCAGCGGAGCTTCGTCTTGAATCTGGCCGGCCTGAGATGATCTGCATGTATCATATGTGGTTGCATCGAGAGCCTAGCTGATGGACGTACTCGTACTGCACCGCCTGCATTTCGCCTTCACCGTTACCTATCACTATCTGTTCCCCCAGCTCACCATGGGGCTGGCCCTGCTGATCGTTGTGCTCAAGACGGTAGCTCTCGTCCGGCACAACGAACGCTATAACGAGGCGGCGCGCTTCTGGGCAAAGATCTTCGCCATCAATTTCCTGATTGGCGTGGTGACCGGCATTCCCATGGAATTCCAGTTCGGCACCAACTGGGCCCAATTCGCTCGTACTACCGGCGGCGTGATCGGACAACCGCTCGCCATGGAAGGCGTGTTTTCATTCTTCCTGGAGTCGGCGTTCCTCGGTCTCTTCCTGTTCGGCGAAAAACGACTCTCTCCCTGGGCGCACTGGGCGATCGGCCTTTCTCGTGTTTCGTGGGTTCGTGGATCTCCGGCTTCTTTATTATTGTGACCAACGCCTGGATGCAGCATCCCGTCGCCTATCGCATGCTTTCGAACGGTTCGTTCGAAATCACCAGTTTCTGGGGACTGTTGCTGAATCCCTGGGCGCTGCTGCAGTATGCGCACAACATGTCGGGCGCGGTGGTCACCGCGGCCTTTGTCATGTCATCGGTGGGGGCATTTTACCTGCTGGAAAACCGGTTTACGGAGCACGGCAGGATCTTTGTCCGCGTCGGCGTGATCGCCGGCGCCATTGCCTGCGTGACCCAGATTTTCCCCACCGGAGACCTGCACGGTCGATATCTGGCCCACCATCAGCCGGCAAGCATCGCCGCCATGGAGGGCCTGTTCGGTTCGCAGGCGGGCGCTCCCATCGTGCTGATGGGGCAGCCCGACGAAACCACTCAGACCATCGACAACCCGATCGTGGTCAACGACCTGTTGAGCTTTTTGATTTACGGCACGCGGCGGGCGGAAGTCAAAGGGCTGGACCAGTTTCCTCGCGACCAATGGCCGTCCCCTCTCCCCCTCCTTTTCTATAGCTACCACATCATGGCGGGACTGGGCACTTACTTCGCGCTGCTGATGCTGCTGGAAGTCTTCCTGTTGTGGCGTGGAAAGCTGTTCCAGGCGCGCTGGGCATTGTGGCCTCTGCTGTTGAGCTTCCCCCTGCCCTACATCGCGAATACCGCGGGCTGGATGACCGCGGAAATTGGTCGTCAGCCCTGGCTGGTTTACGGGCTCATCCGCACCTCCGACGGATATTCTAAAAACGTGTCGGCCGGCAACACTCTGTTTACCCTGCTGGGCTTCATGGGGATGTACACCGTGCTCTCGATTCTGTTCATCGTTCTGGTGTACCGCACCGTGGGCGAGGGTCCGCCCACCGGCAACCGAACTCCGGGCGCCGGAGCGACGCCGCTGACCATGGCCTAAGAAAACATGGCATAAGACATAAGATGGCGTAAGAAGAAGGAAAGACGATGGGATTTATCTGGTTCTGGATTGTTGCCGTCATGCTGGCCGCTTACGTCGTGCTCGACGGTTTCGACCTGGGCGTCGGCATCCTGCATCCCATGCTGGCGCGCAGCGAGCCTGATCGGCAGATCATGCTCCGCAGCATCGGTCCGGTCTGGGACGGCAACGAAGTCTGGCTGCTGGCCGGAGGCGGCACGCTCTATTTCGCTTTCCCTGCCCTGTACGCTTCGGCCTTCAGCGGATTCTACCTGGCATTGATGATTGTGCTGTGGCTGCTGATCCTGCGCGGCGCCAGCATCGAATTGCGCATGCACATCGACGACGGCCTCTGGCGATCTTTTTTCGACGGTTTGTTTTTCTTTTCGAGTGCGCTTCTGGCCGTATTCTTCGGCGCCGCCCTGGCCAACGTGATTCGCGGCGTCCCGCTGCGCGACGACGGCTATTTCTTTCTACCCCTCTGGACCGACTGGCGGGTTGGGCCTCAACCCGGGATTCTGGATTGGTACACCGTCATCGGAGGCGTGGTAGCTCTGGTGGCCCTGGCCATTCACGGAGCGCTGTATCTGGCGGTCAAGACCGAGGGTGATTTGCAGGCGCGCGCGCGGGCCTTTGTCCGCCGTTATTGGATTGCGCTCTTCGCCATCACGGTGATCAGCCTGGTCGCGACCATCGCGGTTCGCGCTGACAGTCTCACCAACTACTATTCGCATCCGGCGGCCTTCGTGATTCCGCTCGTGGTGCTGGTCTCGTTGGGCGGCATCTTTTATTTTTGCCGCACTGGAGCGGATCGCAAGGCCTTCACCTCCTCGTGCGTCTATCTGGCGACCATGCTGGTGGGTGCGGCGGTTTCTTTGTATCCTCGTCTCCTGCCCTCGAGCAGCGATCCGGCGCGCGATATCACCGTGGCCAACGCCATCTCCGGACCGTACACCCTGCGCGTCGGGCTGGTGTGGTGGGCGGTTGGCATGGTCCTGGCAGTCGTCTACTTTGTGATCATCTATCGCATGTTTCGCGGCAAGGTGACTCTCGATGGAGGCGGCTACGGGCATTAGGCAGGTTCTCTCCCGCGAAAACTAGATGAATGTTCTGGAATTCACCGCCCTGGTGTTTACCGGCTCGCTGCTTGCCGGCCTCCTCGGATCGTTGACTGGGCTGGGCGGCGGAGTGGTTCTGGTTCCCCTGCTGACCCTGTTTTTCAAAGTGGACATCCGCTACGCGATTGGCGCTTCTCTGGTTTCCGTGATTGCCACTTCCTCGGGCGCCGCTGCCGCGTACGTGAAAGAAGGATTCTCCAACATCCGCATTGGCATGTTCCTGGAGATTGCCACAACCCTCGGAGCCTTATCGGGCGCGTTCCTGGCCGTCTGGGTGCCGACCAAGGCCATTGCCATCGTTTTTGGAGTCGTTCTCCTGGTGTCCGCGTTTCTCTCCCGGAAACCGCGCTCGCCGGCGCAACGGAATTCTCCACCGGATCCCCTGGCCACGCGACTGCGCCTTAATGGCAGCTTTCCGGACATCGAAGGCATACGCAGCTACAACGTCCAGCGGGTGCCGGCGGGCTTCAGCATCATGTTTGGCGCCGGCGCTTTGTCTGGGTTGCTCGGCATCGGCTCGGGCGCGCTGAAGGTCCTGGCCATGGACCAGGCCATGAGAATCCCCTTCAAGGTCTCGACGACCACCAGCAACTTCATGATTGGCGTGACCGCTGCCGCCAGCGCCGGCGTCTACCTGAGCCGCGGCTATATCGATCCCGGGCTCTCCATGCCGGTGATGCTCGGCGTTCTTGCCGGCTCGCTGGTGGGCTCGCACATTCTGGTCAGGGCGGAGACAAAACAGTTGCGTCTCATATTCAGCGCGGTGATTGTGCTGCTGGGACTCGAGATGCTCTATAAGGGACTTGCCGGGAGGATATAACATGCGCGCCGAACGGGCCTGGACCGACAAGAGGATTGAAGACATTTTGGGCAACCTGCTGCGCATTGGTGTGGGCTTTTCCGCGTTCGTCGTCTTTGTGGGCGCCGTGATCTATCTCGCGAAGCACGGCCGCTCGCCCGCCGATTATCGCGTGTTCCACGGCGAGCCCTCGCAACTCAGCAACGTACCCGGCATTGTGCGCGACGCCATGGACCTGAGTGGCCGCGGCATCATTCAGTTGGGCCTGTTGTTCCTGATCGCCACCCCGGTGGCCCGGGTTATATTTTCGATCTGGGGCTTTGCCGAAGAGCATGACCTCATGTACGTGGTCTTCACGGTCATCGTGCTGTCCATCCTCATTTTCAGCCTGGTCGGATCATTTCACGGGTAATGCCCGTCCCGTGACTCCAGCGCGCGACCTTCTCTCTCAGACATGCCCCATCTTCGGCGCGATCTCCGGCTGATATAATTCAGCCCGTTCAACCCTTCCGAAAGAGAACCCGGACCCATGGAATCGATCAGGAGACTTGTTCCCCTTTCTGCTCTCCTCTTGTGGCTTCTGAGCGTTCCCGCACAGTCCCAGGACACAATCCTGGGGTTCACCCGCGGCGGGGCCGCAAAACAAGCCGCGGTTGAACAAAAATTCAAGGCCATTCCCACTCCCGGCGAAGAACGCCGGCAGCACCGCATCTTCACTTCCGCGCCGCACCTCGCCGGCTCGGAACGCAATAACGAACTTGCCCGCTACATCGCCGATGAGTGGCGGAAGCAAGGATTGGAAGACGTCGTCCTGCGCCGCTATGACGTGTACAGCACGTCACCGAAAAGCTCCTTTCTGGAAATGACGGCGCCGGTTCACTACCGCGCAAGCCTGCACGAGCAGTCTTACGCCGAAGACCCCGACACCAAAGACCCTGCCGCCAGTCTGGCCTGGATGGGCATGTCGCGGTCAGGCGAAATCACCGCGCCCGTGGTGTATGCGCACAGCGGCAATCCTGCCGACTACGAACTGCTGCGCAAGAACGGCATTGACGTGAAAGGCAAGATCGTCCTGGTGCGCTATTCGAATCCGTATAGTTATCGCGGCTTCAAGGCGCTCACCGCCCAAAAGGAAGGTGCGGCCGCGATTCTCATCTACAGCGATCCCGCCGAAGACGGATACAAAAAAGGAAAAGTGTTTCCCGACGGACCGTGGGGACCGGAGAGCCACATCCAGCACGGCGCCATCACTTACGACTTCATGGTGCCGGGAGATCCGCTCACCCCAGGATGGGCTTCCGTGCCGGGAGCCAGGCGAATCCCGGTCGACCAGGCCGTCTCGTTGCCCAAAATCATGGCGCTGCCTTTGTCGTGGCACGATGCCAAACCACTGCTCGAAAACATGGGAGGCCCGCTCGCGCCCGATGACTGGCAGGGCGGCCTTCCCTTCCAATATCACCTCGGCGGCGAGCAAGCCCGTGTACATCTGAAAATCGAGGTGGATAATTCCACCAAACCTTATTACGTGGTGGAGGGACGCATCCGCGGCTCAGAGTTACCCGATGAGTGGGTGGTTCTCGGCAATCACCGCGATGCCTGGGTTTTCGGCGGGGTTGATCCCAGCAGCGGCACTGCCTCCATGATGGAGATGACCCGCGCCCTGGGCCAGCTCGCGAAGCAGGGCATCCGCCCGCGACGCACTCTGGTGGTTTGCAGTTGGGACGGAGAAGAGATCGGCCTCACCGGTTCCACGGAATGGGGCGAGCAGTTCGCCGATGAGTTGCGCAAGAAAGCCGTCGCCTACCTCAACGTGGATTCTTCTACCTCGGGCCCGAACCTTGAGGGCAGCGCGGTCGCGTCCCTGGTGCCCATGCTGGTCGAGACCAGCCACTCGCTTCAGGACCCGTCGGGCAAGTCTCTGTACGACGCCTGGAAAATATCTCAGACTCGCGAGCGGCAGGAAGCCAGGAAGCCCGGTGAAGTTACCGACGCCAATCTACCCAACACCCGCATCGGCAGCGGCTCGGACCACACCGTGTTCCTCGACTACGTGGGACTGCCCGTCATGGAACTCGGCTTCGATGGCGACTACGGCGTCTACCATTCCATGTACGACGACTTCTACTGGATGAACCATTTCGGAGACCCAGGCTATCGCTATCACACCCTGATGTCGCAATTGTGGGGAGTGCTGGCCCTTCGCCTGGCTAACGCCGATATCCTGCCCTTCGATTTCGCCGGCTACGCCAGGAATATCCGCGAATTCGTGGCCGACATGTCGAAAGACAAAGACATGAGCAAACTTGATCTCAAGCCTGTTTCGAAAGAGATTGACGAGTTCGAGGCCGCGGGCAAACAACTCAACCAATCGGTCGCGGGCGCGCTGGCTTCCGGCACAGTCGACCCTAAGCTGGCTGAAACGCTTAACCACGGCCTGATGCAGGTCGAACGCAACTGGCTGAACCCCGACGGTATCCCCGGGCGGCCATGGTTCAAACACATTCTTTACGGCGCGCGTTATACCTACGCTCACCTGGAACTGCCCGGATTGACCGAAGCCACCGAGGCGGGAGACTGGACCACGGCTCGCCAGCAAGCGGCGATTCTGCAACGCGCGTTGGCCAACAACACGAAGCTGCTGGAACAGCTGAATGCCGATCTCGGCGGAGGCAAGACATCTCTCCCATCATTGCAGAACAGTCTGGAAAATATTCGCAACACATTTCCTGGAGATATGTCGATCTACATGAAGAATCTCGCGTCGGGCGAGGAAATTGCGCTCGATTCCGATACGGTCTATGAGACCTTCAGCGTGATCAAGCTGGCGATCGCGGCGGAACTCATGCATCAGGTCGAGAACGGCAAATTCTCGCTATCAGACCGTCTGGCGATGACTGCAAGCAATGAACGTCTGCCTTCAGGCGTGCTCTACACCATGGATCCCGGGCTCGCTCCTACAATCCGCGATTTGCTCACCTTGATGATCATCATCAGCGACAACCAGGCCACCGACGTGCTGGGCGACAAAGTCGGCCGCGCCAATGTGACGGCTTACATGCATAGCCTCGGCCTGGAGAAGACCTCGATCCAGTTTTCCGATCTCGACTGGGACCGAACGTGGCTGGGCACGCTCGATCCAACCTATCGCAATGCGGCGGGCAACGAGACCGTGAACTTTCCCTTCGGCAAATACAGTGATGCCCAGGTGCAGCAAGCCTTTGGACACACCATCTACGATGCCGGAATTTATTTCGGCCACAGCACCACGCGCGAAATCGGCCGTCTTCTGGAGATGATGGCGTCCGGCAAGCTGGTCTCGAAACCAGCCAGTGATCTGCTCCTGGGCATCATGGAGAAACAGCAGGTGAACGACCGGTTTCCACGCTATCTTCGAGACGTTCGCATAGCCCATAAAACTGGTGACGGCCAACCATTCATTGCCAATGATGCCGGTGTCTTATGGGTGAACGGCGACCCGATCGTTCTGGTCGTCTTTACGGGGCATCACCGGGGCGAAACCACGCCGCTGCACGAATCGATCGCGCGGGTTGCCGCACTGGTCGTCCAGCACTGCGGCGGTCAACTGTCTCCTGATTTCAAACCGTAAACCGCGACTGGAGGCTTGCATGGTCCGCTGGATCATTCTGCTGTTGTCCCTGCTACAGGCTGGTTCGGCTTTATCGGCGGCACAAGCGATTCCGGCGCCCGACACCCCCGAGGCGGGCTCGGTTGAGGCCATCGCGGCGGCCACCGGCGACAAGCGCTTTCTCTCGCCCTGGGTGTCGTACCTGCCGCAGTCGGCGACGGTGCCCTCGCCTCTCCACTATTTGGGCAGGATCGCGGGCGCTCCGGGTGAGTTTGTAGACTCCGAGAAAGCCTATGCCTACTGCCGCGCCCTGGCTGCCGCATCTCCGCGGGTGCGTGTTTTCACCATTGGCCACAGCGAAGAAGGACGCGAGATCCTGATGCTCGCCATTGCGGATGAAAACGGCATTCGCGAACTCGATCGCCTGAAGGCCGCCACCGCCGCTCTCGCCGATCCCCGGCGCACCGACCCGGCCGCGGCCGAACGCCTGATCGCAACCGCCCGCCCCATCTACTACTTCAACGCAGCCCTGCACTCTGACGAAACCGGTTCCACCGAAGCCATGCTGGAAATGGCCTATCGCCTGGCGGTTTCCGAACAGCCGATGATGCAGCGCATCCGCCAGCAACTCGTGGTTCTGATCAACCCCGTCTCCAATCCCGACGGGCGCGACAAGATGGTGGAGTGGTTCTACCGTTACCTCAAGGGCAAGACCGATCGCGCCACCCTGCCCCGCCAGTCTCCGCCCTACTGGTCGAAGTACGCTTTCGTCGACATTAACCGCGACACTCACCAGCAGACCCATGAGACCACCAAGGCGGTGCACCGCATGTTTCACGAGTGGCACCCCACGGTCGTCCACGACCTGCACGAAGGCGAGCCCTTCCTGATGACGTGGAACGGCACCGGCCCTTACAACCCGAACATCGATCCCATCACCTACAGCGAGTTTCTGGAATTGAGCTTTCACGAGGTCCAGACCCTGACCGCCATGGGCATGCCCGGCGTCTCCACCTGGAACTTCGGCGAGGCCTTCGCCCATCTTTATCTCGATTCCGTGGCCATGAATCACAACAGCATCGGTCGCGGATACGAAACCTGGGGCAACGGCACCGCCGAAACCCTGCGCCGCACCATCCCGCCGTCAGAGGCCACCATGGAGTGGTACCGGCCGCTGCCTCCTCCCGCACGGAGAAGTCACCTGGTCGGCCCGCGACAATCTCAACTATCAGGAGACGGCGGCGCTCGCCGCGCTCGACTACAGCGCCGGCAGCGCCAAAGCCATGCTGCGCAATTTCTACAAGAAGGGTTGGGACTCCTGGCAGAAAGGCTCTGAACGAACCTCCGTACGCCTTTCTGATTCCAGACGATCAGGGCGACCGCACTCGAGTTGCGCAGATGGTCGGCCGCCTGCTCGGTCAGCACATCGAGGTGGCACGCGCCCAGCAGGAATTGAAACTGAAAGATGGCGACTATCCCGCCGGCACTTACGTGGTGCGTCTCGACCAGCCGTACCGAAACTACGCCGTCGATCTGCTCACGCCGCAGCATTATCCCAAGGATGGCAGCGAGCCCTACGATGACGTCTCCTGGGAATTGCCCGCGCACTACCATCTGCAGGCCATTCCGACGGCAGACGCCGCCGGTGCGTTCGGCCAGCTCTCACTCCGTTGACTGAAGAACCGCATCCGGCGGGCGAACGTGGCGGGCACCGGCCCCGTCTTCCTGATGAAAGACACCGGCCAGGAGGAACTGCTGGCGGCGCGTTACCGGCTGGCTGGCTTCAGCATCGAAATCGCCGAGCGCGCATTCAGCGCGGGCGGATCGGACTTCCCTGCCGGATCGTGGATCCTTCCCGCCCAGGAGGGTCTGACCGACGCGGTTCGCGCCACCGCCAACGATTTGGGCCTCGACTTCACCAGCGCCGCCGCCGCGCCGGACGTGCCGCGGCACGCGGCCAAAGCGGCGCGCATCGGCGTGTGGGTGCCGTGGGCTGACACGGATTCGATCGGCTGGCTGCGCTACTCGCTCGATCAGCGCAAGGTCCCGTACACCTATCTTCGCGATGAAGACATCCGCGCCGGAGCGCTTGCGCGATCGCGTCGACGTCCTGCTCTACGGCCACGTGGATCTCGAACTCGCCGAGCAGATTCAGGGCCTGCCCAAGGTGTGGGGCCCCATGCCCTTCAAGAAGACGCCGCAGACGCCGAGCTTCGGAACGCCCGCCGAGTCCGACGACATCACCGGCGGCATCGGCTGGGAAGGTCTGGCGCAGCTGCAACGCTTCGTCGAAGATGGCGGCTTGCTCGTGACCCTGGGCAGCGGGTCCATGCTTCCGCTCGAAGCCGGCATCGTGCGCGGGGTTCGCCGCTCTTCGGGCGGCGTGCCGCGCAGCACGCAGGGCGGCGGAGCGGATTCTGCCGCGGCGGCGCAGCAGGCGGCCACGCGAACTCCGGGCGCGCACGTGCGCGTGACCTTCGACCAGCCCGATTCCCCGCTGGCTTACGGTTACCCGGCAGAGACTTACGTGTTCCGCCAGAACTTCCCGCTTTACGATGTGCCGCGGCACTGGCTGCGCATGGCCTACTGCACCACCTGTCTCGACGGTCCCGAAGACCGCAGCCACATCGTCATGGAATGGGGAGCTCGCAGCGGAGCGCCATTCGTCGTCAGCGGCCAGGCCTGGGGCGAGGCCCGGCTCATCGGACGCCCGGCGATTCTCGACATGCCCGCCGGCCGCGGTCATGTCGTCACGTTCAACTTCAACCCGATGCACCGCGATCTCAATCGCGGCGATCAACGATTGCTATGGAACGCGATTCTCAACTGGCAGGCGATTCTGGCGGGCAAACCTTGATGGAGGACGGGCGTCACGCCCGTCCAGCTGGGCGGGGACGCCCGGCTTCCACTTAAGATAATTCCCAAGGAGAGAAAATGAAATTACTGCGCTACGGCCTACCCGGCCAGGAAAAACCAGGCATTCTCGCTTCCGACGGCAGCATCCGCGATCTTTCAAAACTTGTTCCCGATATTTCCGGAGCCTCGCTGCTTCCCGACTCGATTGAAAAACTGCGCCACGCTGACCTTTCCAGTTTGCCTCGCGTTGACGGCAAGCCCCGGCTTGGCCCCTGCGTGGGCGGCGTGGGAAAGTTCATCTGCATTGGCTTGAACTATTCCGATCACGCGGCGGAGTCGGGGATGGCCGTGCCCGCCGAACCGGTGGTGTTCATGAAGGCCACGTCCGCCATCTGCGGCCCCGACGATGACGTCATCATTCCACGCGGCGCGAAAAAAGCCGATTGGGAAGTCGAGCTCGGCGTGGTCATCGGCAAGCCGGCAAAGTATGTGAGCCAGGCCGATGCCCTGTCTCACGTCGCCGGATACTGCGTGGTCAACGATCTTTCCGAGCGCGCTTTCCAACTCGAAGGCACCGGCCAATGGGTGAAAGGCAAGAGCGCCGACACCTTTGGTCCCATCGGGCCCTGGCTGGTCACGCCCGACGAAGTTCCGGACCCGCAGAATCTCGATATGTGGCTGGAGATCGACGGCCACCGCTACCAGAACGGTTCGACCAAGACTATGGTTTTCCCCGTGGCTCATCTGATCAGTTATTTGAGCCGCTTTATGAGTTTGAGGACCGGCGACATCATCTCGACCGGCACGCCTCCCGGTGTAGGCCACGGCCAGAAGCCGCCCGTGTACCTGCGTCCCGGCAACCGCATCAAGTTAGGGGTATCGGGCCTCGGGCAGCAGGAACAGAAAGTCATCGCCGACTCAATGTAGTTTGTGGAGGACGGGCGTCCCGCCCGTCATGCACCGGCCGTTGCCTGACGGGCGAGGACGCCCGTGCTCCATTCGCCGGAAGAACCTTTAAGCTGTATCGGGCTTCAAATCACCGACCACGAACCAGTAGGCCAGCAGTCCTGCAAGAAGAACGACCGTGCCCAGCTCAAAACCCGGAACATAGGAACCGCTGCGCCGGATCAATAATCCCACCGCCAGCGGCGCCACCACTCCCGCCAGGTTTCCCGCAAAGTTTTCCGCTCCGGTCCATATTCCGATTTTCTCGAAGGGCGCGCAGCACTGGAGAATTACCAGCAGATTGCCGGTGGCAAGGCCGACCAATGCGCCTCCGATCAAAAGCCAGATTGCCGTCCCTGTGTTCGAGGCCCGCATGGCTGCAATCAGGAACAGACCCATGAAAAAAGCTACGGTGACGATCCCCTTCCGGGTGAGCGTTTCATCCCAGCCCCGGCGGATCAAGGTATCGGCAACCCATCCTCCAATCGGTTCGGATACCCCGAACGTGAAGAAGACAAGAGAGCCATACAAGCCGGTCCGCACGAGGCTGAGATGGCGGACCGTCACCAGGTAGTCGGGGAGCCAGGTGACCAGCACATACCAATAGTAGTCAAAGCAAAAAAATCCCAGGCAGATGCCCAGCAGATTGCGGTTGAGCAAAGCCCGCCAGCGAATGGGAGACGCCGGCGCAGCAGAAACCAGGGCCGGCCTCGCCGCCCGCACGTGGCGAGGAAAGAGCAACAGCCAGGGAACCATCCACACCATGGCCGCGAATCCCAGCAGCAGGAAGGTGTGGCGCCAGCCATAGCGCGTCAGCAGCCAGGGGACGAGAATCCCTTCGAGGATCAATCCGGTGCGAGTTCCGAAATCGAAGAGGCCCGAGGGCAAGCCGCGATCTTTTCCGGTGAACAGCAAGCTGATGATCTTGACTCCTCCCGGCAGGTAGATGGATTCGCCGACGCCGAGAAGAATGCGGAACCCGATCAACACTTCGAGGCTTCCCGCCAGCCCGGTCAGACCCTGGGCCAATGACCACAGGGCAAAAGCCCCGGCGTAGAGCCAGCGCAAATTGAAGCGGTCGGCAGCCCATCCGATCGGAACCTGCATGAGCGCGTAAGACCAGAAGAAGGAAGACAGCAGCAGCCCCTTGGTTTCCGGCGTGAGATGGAAATCCCGGGAGATCAGCGGCAGGGCGAATGAGATAGCGGCGCGATCGAGGTAGTTGATTAATGATGCGGTAAAGAGCAGGCCAACGATTCCCCAACGGCGCGAGTTGGAAACGACCGGCAGATCCATTCCGAGTCCTTTGGCCTTGCCCAGCGAATTTTGAAATGACGTCCGGTCAGAATAGCCTAAAACGGCGTTCTTCAGTATCACGCCGGCAGATGGGTAGTGGGCCGGTTTGAAACGATCCCTTTACCACGGCGTCGTCCTGGGGGACGACTGTCCCGAAGAGCTGCCCTGAGTCGGTCAGGCGCGCCCGCGGAACTGGATGATTCTCCGGCGTTCGCGTTTTGATGGCCGGCCCGCGGGCAACTGCTCGAACTGCTTCATCGCTTTGCGCTCCGCTGCCACTTTCATTCGCAACTCCCGGCTCGCCTCCGTCTCGCGGTAGAGGGTTTGGGCGACCGCAGCCGGGCCGCGCAAATCGCTGAGCAGCAGCACTTCCACCTCAAAGTCGCCGCCGTCGTTGGTCACCCGCAACATGTCTCCAACCTTCACCAGGCGCGCCGCTTTAACGGCTTGACCGTTCGATTGAATTCTGCCCAGTGCGCAGGCTCGCGCCGCCAACGCGCGCGTCTTGAAGAATCGGGCTGCCCACAGCCACTTATCGATTCGCACCGAAGTCATGATGTAGCTCCCTTTGGTAGTGGTGCAGTTTGCGCAAAAACATCTTTTCATTCCGAAGCCAGGTTTATCGGCGAGGAGTCTGCTGGCCGCTGGCAGCAAAACAGCAGATTCCTCGCGCGACCATGCCGCGCTTCGGAATGACAATCCTTAATGGGGTTTCAAACAGCACCACTACCTTCCCTTCCGCATCGCCGGTCACTCGATCAGGTCTACTACCATATAACCTTGGTGCTTATCCTTCATGCAACCTGAACTTGTCCGCGGTCGCGATTCCGCCGCGCCACCGGCTGCAATCGCACGAAATCGAAATGTAGTCCGGGCACTGGTTACGTCGTCTATTCCTTTCAAGCACCACTTAAGACAGAAAGGTCAAGGAAAATCATGACCAGGCTGTTCTTGTTTGCCATTATGCTTACACTATGCGGGAGCTTCGGGTTCGCCCGCATGAACGCCGCCCCGCAGGATTCGCTCCCCAAATTGCGCGAGAATAATCTGCTTCATACCCTCGGGCCATTTCGCGATGGTCTTTATCTGGGCCGCATGGCGGCCGGCAGAGGCCAAGACCCGCACATTTCACTGGGACGCTGGTCAAGCCCGGCGAACCGCGAATTGTTTGCCGCAGGGTATCGGCAAGGATATGACGAGGCCGCTGCGCTCCACGCACTTGCCGTCAACCGGGAACGCTAGCGGAAAAGAGAATTCAGAAACTGCGGGATCTTGCCGAGATGGCGTTATCTTCCGTAAATTGCGCACCCTTCATGCCGATTGCAGGACGTTGATCGGCAGCGACAAGGTTATAACGGCGCCCCCGCCCGGACGATCGGCGATACTCGTCGTGCCGCCGTGCGCCTGGACAACCGCATCGACAAACGCCAGGCCCAGGCCGTGCCCGGGGGAGTGGTTGCCCTTCACGAAACGCTCGAAAGCCCGGTTGCCGATTTCGGGCGGAAATCCCGGGCCATTGTCTTCGATCGCGAGTTCTGCCGATCCTTGATGCGAATGCAGCCGAACCATCACGCGGCATCCCTCGGGCAAGTGGGTCAATTCGTTTTCAAGCAGATTGCTTATGACTCGATTCAACAGCGACGCGTCAGCTTCCATGACCACATGCGGTTCGAGGTCGACCGTCACCTCATGATGCCGCTCCACCATGGCTGGCTGGTAAATATCCACCAACTGCTTCACCACTTCGGAAACGTTAACTGGCCCCTGATTCATGTGAAGCGCGCCCCCTTCCGCTTCCGCAAGGTCGAGCGCAGTGTTCAGCAACTGCAGGAGCCGGTCCAGTTCTTCGATGGCTTCGCCGACCGAATCACGCCACTTCTCGTTCTCTTCATTGCACAATGCGGACTCGAGCGTCCCGCGAATCAAGGTCACCGGGCTTTTCAGGTCGTGCGCCACTGCGCCCGTGACCGTGCGCAGCTGATTCACGGACGACTCCAGCCGATCCAACATATGATTGAAAGTCTTGGCCAGCCGTGAGATTTCGTCCGAATTCGCGGTTTCCGGCAAGCGTTCATTCAAGTCCTTGGTGCCGATTCGCGCCACCGTTTCCGTGATGCGTTCGACCCGGAGCAGCGTACGCCGGGCGCTCCAGTACGAGATCACGAAGCCGAGCAGAAACATGCCGCCCCAGACCATCAGGAAACGACCGGCCAGGGCGCGCAGCAGATGATTGGCGCCACGGTCTGAGAGCCCCAGGTAAACCGTCTTTCCGTTTTGCGCCTGCACCACCACCCGGAAGGTTTGGTCCCACCCGTCGACCCGGATGGATCGCGGCCTTCCCGGAACCAGCTTTGACTGTTGAACCGCCCTGACAAAGACATCCTCGGAGCCTGGACCTACCCACAATCGAGGTTCAACGCCAGTCGAGTCGATTGCCAGGAAAAAAACGGAATTCAGCCGTTCGCCCCGGGCGTTGCGCTCATCCGGCACTTCCTGCGTGGCCAGCTCGGCCACTTCTCCCACCACCCGGTGGTACAGGTGATCTTTGGGCGTATCCGCCGAAACGTGCGCCAGAACTTCAGCTTCGCCGCTGAGCCAGGTGTCACTGCGCTCCCGGATGCCCTGAGCGACCAGGAAATAAACAATGGAGAAAGCGACGGCGGTCCCCAGCGCGAACGCCAGAGTTGTCCAAATCGAGATCCGCCAGGCGGCGGTCGCGCCCAGTTTCTTAGACATGCTTGAGAACGTAACCCACACCGCGAATCGTGTGAATCAGCGGACGCGGGGTGTCGTGGTCCACCTTGCTGCGCAAACGATAAATATGAACGTCTACGACATTGGTTGCCGGATCGATTTGCATGCGCCAGACGTGGTCCAGGATCATCGTGCGCGTGACCACGCGGCCCTCGTTCCGGCAAAGATATTCCAGCAGCGAAAACTCCTGTGGCGTCAATTGCAGCAAGTGATCGCCCCGGCGCGCCTCGCGACGTACCAGGTCGAGTTGCAAATCGGCGGTTTGCAGCCGCACCGATTCACTCTGCGGCACGGCGGAACGGCGCAGGAGATTTCTAAGCCTGGCCAGCAGCTCGGGAAGGGCGAAGGGTTTGGTGAGGTAGTCGTCTCCTCCCCGCTCCAGACCTCGGACACGCTCATCCACCGAACGCCGGGCCGATACGATCAGGACCGGCGCTGAACTGCCCTGGGCGCGGCAACGCGCAATCAGGTCCAATCCATCCGCGTCAGGAAGGCCAAGGTCGATGATGAGGGCATCGTGAACACCTTCCAGGGCCGCCGCTTCTGCCGTCTTCGCGTTACTCGCTGTGTCCACCTGGTAACCGGCTTCCACCAGGGCCCGCTTCAGGAAGCGCTGTATGGATATGTCGTCTTCTACCAGGAGTAATCGCATGGAAGCCGCCCCCGTCCAAGACTTTACACCCAAAGGCAGGATGGCTCAAACCTATAAAGGGAGTTCGAAAGGAAGGCGCCGGCAAATGCCCGCGCTTTAGCCGCACAGCTGTGGCAGGCTGCGTACCACCAGCCGGGCGAGCGTGGAGGCGCTGCTGGCCGCACTCTTCCGGTCTTGCCGGAGGACGGCAGGGCGCATAAAACCGAACATGAATCCCAGCACGGTTACAAGTTGGATCATGGCATCGAGTTCCGCGGCCGGAAGCGCCTGGCACTCTTTAAATTTCCGCAGCCGTTGCGCGATTGCCTGCGCCTTCTGTTGCGGACTCACCCGGCGCAGCGCCCGCCCGAAGTTGGGATCGAGCACGGCCCGCGGCAGCGCCACCCGGAGAAATTCCCGGTCGGCCCACATATGCTGCACCGACCAATCGACCAATTGAAGATATTCGTCTTTCAGAGATTCGGCCGGGCGGACGTGGTGCGTCAGGTCTGCCACTTCCTTCGAAATGCGGTGCCCGATCAGCGCCGACAGCAAACCGGCCTTTCCCCTGAAATACCGGTGAATCAGGCCTTCCGCGCAGCCCGCGCAGTTCGCGATTTCGCGGGTCGTGGTGGCGTCGTAGCCCTTGCTGGCAAACAGTTTGAGCGCGGCGACGATCAGGGCCTGCTGTTTGGCGTCGCGATCTCGCATGCGTCCGGTCCCGTGCCGGGTTTCGGGCCGCACGACTTTGCCCTGCGCAACTTGCCGTCTCACTGAGCCGCGATTGGATGACTTGCCTGACAGCATCTTCGGCCTGATCGTAGCCGAAAAGATTAGCACTTATTGCGCGCGCGTTTTGTAAAAGATTTGTCTCTAACCGGCGGCTGGGCGCAAACTCTGGAAAAAATCAAGCAATCAAAATGGCGCGCGGTCTCGTGGAGTGAGCCATCGGGATCCGGTTGACCACGGGTCGTCGTGCAGTTCGCGCAAAAACTTATGGAAGCTATCAACTGCGCCTCTACCGACCGGAGCCGGCAGTTGACAGCCTCCCTCGGTCGAGAGTAAGGAATCAGGAGATGGAAGCAGTCGCCGCGCCAGCAATCCAGAACCCCGGGCCCATGATTCAGAACGCCGGACAGGAACCGCTTCACCGCTTGGGGACAACCGCGGCTCCATGCCGGCCGGCTTCCCACCATTCCCCGCCGCGACACTGGCTGGTCCTGGTCGTTT
The DNA here is from genome assembly GCA_963734455.1 of Terriglobia bacterium. Classification (GTDB taxonomy): domain Bacteria; phylum Acidobacteriota; class Terriglobia; order Terriglobales; family Acidobacteriaceae; genus JAIQFF01. The sequence continues at coordinate 457,896 of CAVTHC010000002.1, read as the reverse complement.
TGTCGGTGTGCTGGCTGTCGGCGGTTCCTCTCCTGCACGCCCGTGAACACAAACGAAAGCCGAAGGCGGAAGACTATGGCCTGGGCTTCTCCACCGAAATTGCTGCGCCCGAGCGCGAAGTCTTGCAGGCCGTCGAAGACGTCGTGAACGATGGGATCATTCAGGGCAGTAAAGAATTCAACAAGGACAAGTACGTCGAAAGCGCAACTCCGGCTGATTCCTCGTCATTGTTTCCCGAGTGGAAAGGGCCAGGACAGATTTATTACAAGGTGCGCACCCGGGTGCTGGCCCCGCTCGATTTCAAGGACAGCCGGGACCAGGGGACGCTCGCCGTGCGCTATGTCGTGCAGCGCAAAGACGATTCCAAAACTATCGTGCAGATTGACGCGGTCTTCGTGGAAGATTTCCTCCACACCGTGCACGCCTCGGACGGGAGCGTCGAGAACGCCGAAAGCCAGGACATCCAGGATCGCGTCGACGCGTGGAGGCGGAGAAGAAACAAGCCGGGGAGCGTGAAAAACAGCGCCAGGAGCAGCTTGCCAAACAGACGGAAGAGCGCAAGCAGGAAGCCGATGAAGCTTCGGCTCTCGCCGCCGCGCAAACCTCGGCTCAAACCCTCGACCAGCGGGTCGACCAGCTCCGCCACCAGGCCGAACGCGTCGTCAAGGCCCCGGGCGGCTCGCTGAAATCCGCCCCCTTCCAAAGTGCCAAGAATGTGAAGACCCTGGAGGCCGGCGCGGAAGTCGTGATTCTGGTCGTGACCCGTTATTGGTATGGCGTGGAAACCACCGATGGGCAACACGGTTGGGTGAACCACCGCGAACTGGAGCCGCTGCCATGAGGCGGAAGGATCTCGGGGGAATTTCCGCCTTAAAGCTGTTTTTGATTTCTTGCCCGATTCTGACCCTGGCCTTTGCCCACTCCAGCGCCGCTCAAAGCGTTCCCTACGAGCGCGCTTTCCCGCAATCCAGAACCATCGTGGAAAAGCGCATCAAGGAACTGCAGTCGTCCGCCGGCCGTCTCCCCGTTCTTGATGGATTCACCGTTGCCGGGCGATCTCCCATTGAGTCGTTTCCAGCGCGGCTATTATCAATGCGAAACCCAGGTGATCTCGACGCCGTCGGGTGGTTCGCTGGTGCGAGTGAACGCAACCATTACCGCCTGGTACACCGATCCGGTGGCGGGGAAATCCGGTTATCAGGTCCTGCCTTCCAACGGCCGTCTGGAAAACGACTTCCTGGATCGTTTGCAGCAAGCGCTGGGCAACGGAGCTTCTCCCGTCTCCGCTGCGATGCCGCGACAGCGACGAAGATCACGCCGATGCCGCCGCCCCGGAACACGGCAGCCGCAACTGAGCCGAAAATATCCGCGCCCGCTCCCGGCGAACGCACTCCGATCGTGAAATCCAGAACCGCCAATGCCCCTGCCGGCTCGCCCTTTCACCTGGGGGATCCGCTGGACCCTGGTCACCTGGCGTCGCTGGCCACCCAGAAAGCCATGATCGACAAGCACACTGAGGAGCAGCAGAAAGAAGCCAGTGCCCTCGAGGAAATTCTGCATCACCAGGCCCGGCCCGCAAATCTGGCCGCGGTTGCGAAGGCCAGGACGCCGGTGCTGGCGAGCCCGAGTCAAGACGCCCAGGTGCTATTTCTGGCCGCCGCGGAAGATGAGTTTGAGATTCTGGATTCGAACCCGAACTGGGTGCACGTCCGCATTTCCGGTCTTTCCCGGGGTTGGATCCGGCGCTCGAGCGTGGAGATGCCGAAGGCGGAGTCCGATTCGCAGCCCGCGGAAAATCACGACGAGCCGGCTGAGAATCACAACGAAAAAAACACTCGCAGGCCTCCTGCCGCGGGTGACCAGCAGTCATTTCAGGTGCAAAGCGAACAGGTCGCATCGTTTCCCGGGGAGTGGGCGCCGCTTCGAGGCAAGACGGTGAGCATCATCTCGGTTCAAAAGGGCGAAGGCGCGGCCGACACCGGGGCGGCGGCAAAACTCGCATTCGCTAAATCCTTGTTTGACAAGACCTATGCTGAAGTTGCGAAGGGTTTGACCACCGTCGATGGCGTGGTGGTTATTTTTGATTCCGCGGATGGCGGAATGACGGCTGTCACCGTCCCTGTTCTCCGTCAATGGAAGGCAGGCACCTTGTCCGAGGAGGCATTTTGGCGTCGCTGCTTCTTCGATCCTCCGGAAGCCTTCGACCCGGTTGCGCACCCGGAGTCTGCGCCAACTCCGGGACCGGGAAGGTAATCGAGAGATTACGACATGAACAAATTGTCATCTTCTGGAAATGTTGCCGTAATGTTTCCGACATATTGTAGTCCGGTGCGTCAGGAACGAAAGCGTTTTATCGCGCTATCCCGGGGGTGGTCGGGGAATGTTCTTGACAGTTCTTCTATGCCCGCGCTATTGAGTGCGCGTGCACGCACATCCTCACATCTTTGCCGGTTCGCCGATTCTCCCAATAATAATTCTGGCTGAGGCCCGCATCCCCCAGGGATGCGGTGGCGGCGAAGCGTGGTCAGAGGTAGTTGTCTTTTTGCAGTGGATGCGGTCGCATCAGCTTTGCATCGCTCAGGAGGACTGCATGAGCGCTTTTCGGAAGGCCGTTGTCGGTGGTTTTCTGCTGATTCTTTTTTCCACCTGTTTTGTGGACCAAGCCCACGCCCTTCCCGCCTTCGCGCGGAAATATGGCCTTCGCTGCTCGGCCTGCCATGAGGCGTGGCCGATGCTCAACTACTTCGGCCAGAAGTTCAAGGACAACGGCTATCAGCTGATGAACGATCGTGATTCTCCGATCTGGCAGAGCAACGGCTATTGGCCGGTGACCATGCGCATCACCCCAAGCTGGCACCGCGAAAGCACCGACAAGGTGGCCATTGACCAGACCGGCGGGCAGCAACGGATCACCGCGCACGGTTTTGACGTTGGCGGTCTCGATATGCTGTCGGGCGGCACGCTCGACAAGAATATTTCCTTCCTGTTCGTTCTCTCCTCCGATGAGAATGCCCAGTTCCACTTTGAATCCGTCAACGCGCGCTTGGATAACCTGTTCGGCAGCCCCTGGCTCAACATCAAGATGGGCAAATTCGAACTGGACAACATCGTTTCCGAAAAGCGCGGGCTGACTCTCACCGCCAATGGCGGCGGTTTCCAGCTCTATCACTTCGTTCCCGTCGGGGACAATAATTTCTTCGGCGCGATCGGAGACAACCAGTTCGGACTGGAGTGGATGGGACACTCGGCGAATGACCGCACCCGTATTTCGGCGGCGCTTTTGAACTCGAGCGACGGCAACGTGGACTTGCCTGGAAGCAACACGTACACCGGGTTCTTTGCTGGGAGTCAGGCTTTCGATGTCGGCAAACTTGGGACCCAGCGCGTTGGCTTCTACGCCATGGTGGGGCAGGCCCCTACCAATGTTCTGACTTCCGGGGGGCCCGAATTTCCTCTCGCGGGTGGAGGCTTCGGAAACAAGAGCTTCAGTCGATTCGGCTTCAACGGAATCTTCTATCTCGACAAGCTGGATTTCCAGGTCGTAACCCAGCACGGTTCGGATAACGCATTCTTCGCCACCAGCACCGCCGCCCCCGGGCCGCTTCCAGCCGGTGCCCGCTCAGCAACCTGGAATGGCGCATTCGTCGAGACCCATTACGTATACAACCCGCAGCTGGTCTTCATTCAGCGCTCGGAGTGGATACGAATGTCGCAGCAGGCGATTCCGGGCACGGCCTCCAACCTGGGAAACATCGACAACTATGTGATTGGATACCGGTACATGCCCATTATGAACAGCCGCGCCGGTTTCGCTATTCATAACGAGTACTCCTGGATTCGTCAACGCGGAGGGGCGCCCGATGGGTCCGACCTTAGCAGCAATAGTCTGATGCTGGGATTCGACTTCGACTTCTAAAAGAGGAACGCCGATGCGAAGAATAATATCGAATGGTTCCCTGGTTTTGACGGCGGTCGCGGTGCTCGCTCTAGGCAGCCTTTCCTGGGCTCAAGCGACGAAGGCTGAGGAAGATCAACGGCTGAACATGGAGAGCCACATCGGCCAGCTGACCGGCCACGCGGCGGCCGCCAAGGGTAATTATCGCAGGTACTGCCTGGGCTGCCACGGTGAGTTAGGCGACGGCGAGGGCGAGAATGCGCAATGGATCGATCCCAAGCCGCGCAACTTTACCCTCGGAATTTTCAAGTGCCGTTCCACGACAACCGGAACCCTGCCCCTCGACTCCGATCTTTACAATACCATCGGGCGCGGCCTGGACAGTTCGAACATGCCGTCGTGGAACCCGCTCTCGGCGCAACAGCGAGCCGACCTGGTGGCCTATGTGAAGCACTTCTCGGCACGCTTCGTCACTGAAAAACCCGGGACGCCGATCGAAATTCCGAAAGAGCCGGAAGTCACCGCCGATCGGCTCAAGGCGGGGCAGGAAGTGTTTCAGCGAGTGGAATGCTGGAAGTGCCACGGGCCGTCGGGCCGGGGAAACGGGCCCTCCGCCGCCACCCTCACCGACGATCAGAACCGGCCCATTCTGCCCTATGACTTTCATGACGGCACTCGCTTCAAATGCGGCACCACCGACGAAGACCTCTACCGCATCTTCATGACTGGATTGGATGGAACACCCATGCCCTCGTGGTCGGACAATATCAAGCCCGACGAGGCCTGGGACCTGGTGTTCTACCTGCGTTCCCTGCAGCCCATGAAGAGCAAAGAGAAAGAGCTGGCCCGGCAAATCGGTTTGAAGCCGGGCGCTCCCAGTGCCGCCCCCGCGCCGGCTCCGCAGCAGTAAGATTCGCGCCCGGGAAACGAATATGGAAATGACGGGAGAAACAAATGAAAGCGTACTGCAAAGTGGCAGGCATGACTTGCGCGTTGCTGGTGCTCGGATTCGGTCTCTTGTGGTCCACCGGAAGCGTGAACGCGGCGGCTGAGGGCAAAATCACCGGGCACGGTGAAACTGGATGGCGCGGCCCCGCACATGAAGGGCATTGACATGTCCAAGGATCCGTATTGCGTCAAGCAACACGAGAACAATCCAGCCCATCTGGAAAATGTGGTCGTAGGTGCGGGCGGAGGCCTGCAAAATGTCGTGCTCTATATCTCCGAGGGGCTGAGCGCCGCCGAAGCCAGTCCAGGTACCCTCGCAGGTGCCGGTCTTCGACCAGAAGAATTGCATGTACACCCCGCACGTGCTGGCCATGGACGTGAATCAGAAATTCAAAGTGGTCACCAGCGATCAGACCACCCACAACATTCATCCCCTGCCCAACCCTCTCGCCGGAAATATTCCCTGGAACAAGTCGCAGCCGCCGGGAGCGCCGCCGATTGAGACCAGCTGGAAGACGGAAGAGAGTCGCCATCCCGGTGAAGTGCAACATTCACCCCTGGATGCACGGTTATTTCGTGGTGGTGAAAGGACCGTACGCGGTGACCGACGACAAGGGTTCGTACACCATTGAGAACGTTCCCCCGGGGAACTACACCGTAACCGCATGGCAAGAAGACCTTGGAAAGCAGACGGCGAAGGTGACGGTTGCCGCGGGGAAACCCGGGGCCGCCGATTTTACATTCAAGGCCAAGTGAAGAGTCCGGGGCAACACTCAATCCGAGGAACGCTATCCCCCGTTTCTGACAACTTCACAGGGACCGCTGCGGGCTGGAGACGCCGGTGTGTGACCCTTCGTTGATGGAGCAGGAGGACGCATGGAAACCGCAATCGGAGTATTCGCTTCGCGAGATAGCGCCGAGGATGGCGTCAAGGAGTTATTGCAGCGGGGTGTGCCCGAGTCGTCCCTGGTTTTCCTGACACGTTCCGAAAGCGAAGCCAAAACCATCGGCAAACAATTGGGCGCGTTCGCCGGAGGCTTTGCCGGTGGAGCCGCGGGAATGACCGCCGGAGTGGCGGCCGCCACCCTTCTTCTCCCTGGGATCGGAGCGGTTTTTGCCCTGGGCTTCGGCGCTGCCGCCCTGCTCGGGCTGGCCGGCGCTGGTGCGGGCGCCTCCACCGGCGCCGCTATCGCGCACGAGTCCGAGGCCCCCCGGCCCAGCGCTGACCCGAAAAGTGACGAAGATGCCGCCTTCTTCCGCGAGGTTCTCAAAGAGGGGCGTTCCCTGGTCGTGGTTCGCACCGAATCCCAGGAAATCGCCGCGACCGCCTGCGCGATCCTCGACCGGCTTGCTCTGGGCATGCAGGGATCGGCCCCGGTCAAGATGAAGACGGCCACCCGTCAAGTCGGACGGGTTACCATCCTGGACGTCAGCGGGAGGATCACTCTAGGCGAAGGCAACGTGATGCTGCGCGAGATCGTTAACGATCTGGCGGAGAAAGGAAACAACCGCATCGTACTGAATCTGGGCGAGGTGGTCTACGTCGACAGCTCAGGCGTCGGCGAGTTGGTTAAAGCCCACACCACGATTCGCAACAAGGGCGGAGTCCTGAAGCTGGCGAACCTGAACCAGAGAGTGCACGACCTGCTGCAGATGACGCGGCTGTCGAGTGTTTTCGATATCGAGAAGGACGAGGCGAGTGCGCTCAAAGCCTTCGGCACTGAAGCCTCGGAAGGTGTGGCCTGAGATTGTCGCATCATCGTTTTACCCCTCGGGCCTTCCTCAAGCCGACTTTCCTCTGGCATGAAGAGCGTTCGTCGAAGCCAATGAACAAACATTCATGCAGAGTTCAGCTGACGTTTAGGTGGTTCAGTTAGCATGACGCGGGCCCTTGCTGTATCAGAGGGCGTCCCGGAGACTAGCCTGTAAACCAGATCGATACGGCCGGACCAAGAAGCCGGCTGGAAGCGAGACTCCATGGCCAAATTTTTTGCCGTAACCATCATCGTGATTGCAATCGCTTCTGCGATTCCCATTCTGCGGCATACCTGGCCGGAGCCACCTGACATTTCGGTTCACGGGCACCTGATCGATGAACAAATGTCGGAGACCATGGCGGAGGCGGGAATCTCGTTCCTGGCAGCGCAGTTCATTCTCGCCATTTTTATCTGGAAGTTTTCCAACCGGCCAAAAGACGCGAAAATCGGCAAGTTCCCGGGTGGCGCCAAGGGCCTGGTCATTGCCGCTTTCCTGCTGGTGGGCACCGAAGTCCTGGCCCTGGGAATTTTTGGAACCAAGGCCTGGGCCAGCGTCTATTTCACTCCCCCGTCGGCGGACTCGTTGCCGATTCAGGTGCAGGCCGGCCAGTTCGCGTTTTACTTCCGCTATCCCGGTCCGGACGGGAAGTTCGGTCCGCTCCACCCTGCGCTCATTAATGAAGCGAACGAAAACTTCTTTGGCCTGGACCAGACCAATGACCAGGACTCCAAGGACGACATCGTGACCGCTGAAATGGCAATTCCGGTGAACCGCGAGATCCATCTCCTGATGCATGCCAAGGACGTCGGACATTCGTTTTATGTGCCCGAGTTGCGGGTGCAGCAGGATTTTGTCCCGGGACTGGATCTCTCCATTCATTTCACCGCCACCAAGATCGGCAGGTACGAAATCGTTTGTACCCAGCTTTGCGGCCTGGGTCACTACAACATGAAGGCCTATCTCTCCGTGTATTCGCAGGAAGACTTTGACAATTGGCTGAAAAAGCAGGCGGCATTGCAGTAGCAGGCAGGTCGGTACGATGTCGAATCGTTGGAAGCACGGCACTGCTGGGTTGAGGTGAATTCTATGCACGACGTATCGGCACACGCGGCGCAACACCATGCCCCTCCGCAGGGCTTCATCCGAAAACACGTCTTCAGCCTCGACCACAAGGTGATCGGCAAGCAGTACTACGGCCTCGCCTTGGTGGCGGTGTTTGTGGGGATGGTGCTGTCCTGGATCATGCGCTTGCATCTGGGCTGGACCAATCTGGCCATTCCCGGACTGCATCTTCTTTCCAAGACCGGCGCCCCGGGCGACATCATGACGCCCGAGTACTACCTGCAGCTGATGACCATGCACGGCACCATCATGGTCTTCTTTGTGCTCACCACAGCGCCGTTCGCGGCCTTCGGCAATTACTTCCTGCCCATCCAGGTCGGCGCCGAGGACATGCCCTTTCCCCGCTTCAACATGATGTCGTTCTGGGTCACGTTAACCGCTTTTCTGGTTCTGATGGCGTCATTTTTCGTGGGCGACGGACCCACCCTCGGAGGATGGACGCAGTACGCCCCGCTGAATGCTGTGGGATCGGTTGGCGGTCCCGGCCAGGGCCTCGGCGTAGTTCTTTGGGCGGCCTCCATCGCCATCTTTTGCGTAGGCCAGCTGCTGGGGTCGCTGAACTTCATCACCACCACTCTTGATCTGCGGGTCAAAGGCATGAGCCTGATGCGCCTGCCCCTCACCGCCTGGGGATGGTTCATCACCTCCTGCATGGGCCTGACCGCATTTGCCGTACTGATGCCGGCGTGCATCCTGGTCATTCTGGATCACGTCGCCGGCACCAGCTTCTTCGTGCCCTCGAACCTGGTGATCAATGATCAGTTGCAGCCGCACTCCGGCGGATCGACTTTGCTTTGGCAGCACCTGTTCTGGTTCTTCGGACATCCCGAGGTTTACATCGCCATCGTTCCCGGGATGGGTATCGTTTCTCATGTCCTGGTCACCAACATGCGCCGGCCGCTTCTCAGTCACCGCGTCATTATCGCGTGCATGGGGTCGATTGCCATCCTGAGCTACATGGTGTACGGGCATCACATGTTTGTCAGCGGGATGAACCCGTTCTCCTCCCTGGCCTTCTCTTTCCCCACACTGATCATCACCATTCCCGCGACCATCATTGTGTTGATGTGGATCGGAAGCCTGTATGGTTCCAGGTTGCGCATCAACACCGCTTCCCTGTTCGCGCTGGGCTTTATTTCGATGTTTGTCAGCGGCGGCGTCAGCGGCTTTTTCCTGGCCCAGCCTTCGATTGACATCATGCTGCACGCCACTTATTTCGTGGTGGGCCACTTCCACATGGTCATGGCGGTGGCGGCCATCTTCGGGATTTTTTCCGGGACTTATTTCTGGTTTCCCAAGATGACCGGACGCATGATGAACGAGACTTTGGGCAAGATTCATTTCTGGCTGAGCTTCGTGGGCGCGTACTGCATCTTCATGCCGTTCCATTATCTGGGGATCGCGGCCAATGTGCGCCGCTACCAGGCGTTCGTGGATGACTATCTACAGCCGCTCATCCCGGTGCATAGGTTCATCACGGTTGCCGCCATCGCGACCGGCATCGCCCAGTTCATCTTTTTGTACAACCTGATACACAGCCGTTACTGGGGCGAGGCCGCTCCCGACAATCCGTGGGAGGCAACATCGCTGGAGTGGAGCACGCCCACGCCGCCGCCCTTCGATAATTTTGGCGGGAAGCATCCCGTGGTCTACCACGATCCTTACCAGTACGGGGTGAAGAGTGCGACTGGAGACTACGTCATGCAGGCGTCGCCCGAACAAGTTGCAACCGAGCACGACGAGAACTAAGCCTCGAAACCTTTTGGAAGTCTGACTGGAGAATCTGGGCACTATGGCAACGACAGTCCACGAACCGCCGCAAGTTGAATTGCGTCGTAGGCGCGACCCGGGGAATGGCGGCTGGCGGAATCTGGTTCCAGCGGATGGCGACCCGCGCGCGGTCCGGGATTACTCCCCGCCACCGGCCAGTACCGGCATTTGGGTGGTGGTCTATGCCATCACCATGACATTTGCCGCGCTGACCAGCGCGCTCATCGTCCGCAAAGGCTCATCTCTCGACTGGCAGAGCTTCACCCTGCCGTCGATCCTCTACCTGAATACGGCGCTGATTCTGTGCAGCAGCGTCACCCTGGAGATCGCGCGCCGTCGCGTGGCCACCTTCATGGGAGGCATAACGATTCCGGGTGAGAGTCCAGCGCGCTGGCTCTACATCACTCTGGTCTTCGGTTTGCTCTTTGTAACCGGCCAGTACGTGGCCTGGTCCCGGCTGCGGGCTGAAGGCCTCTATCTTGCCACTAATCCGAGCAGCTCCTTCTTCTACCTGCTTACGGCGGCGCATGTGCTGCACGTGCTGGGAGGGCTGGCCGGACTGCTCTACGTGATCGCCAAACTGCGCAAGTCTGAGCTGCGCCGCAGCACGCTGGATGCGGCCTCCCGTTACTGGCATTTTGTGGACCTACTCTGGGTGTATCTGCTGTTGCTGCTTTGGATGAAACTCTAGCGCGATCGCGAACAGGAGACGCCGTGAGTCAAGCCGATATGACGATGCAAGGACACTCCGCCGGCATGATGACGGACCGCCCCTTTGCCATACCCACCAAAAAACTGGCGATGTGGCTGTTCATCATCGCTGACACCATGACCTTCGCCGCCTGCCTGGTGGCTTACGGGTTCCTGCGCAATGCCACCCCGGACTGGCCCAGGCCCTTTCACAGCATCACCAACGTAGCGGTGATGACCTTTATCCTTCTCACCAGCAGCCTGACCATGTATCTCGGCGTGCAGACCGCCAAAGCGGGGGACAAAGCGGGCGCCTTTCGTTGGACCATGATCACGGCCGTGGCCGGCATCGTGTTCGCCGTTTTGCACCTGCGGGAATGGATGGGATTGATCGGCGAAGGCATGACGCTGTTCAAGAACCCCTGGGGCACGGGGCTGTTCGGCGCGGCGTTTTTCAGCGTCACCGGTTTGCATATCACGCACGTCATCGGGGGCGTGATTGCGCTGCTGGTGGTAGGCCTGCGTTACAAGGGCGGCCGTTACAATTCGGATGACATTGAGATCGTCGGATTGTACTGGCACTTCGTCGATCTGGTGTGGATGTTCGTCGTGCCGTTTATCTATCTGATGAATCTCGCCCACTAGATCACAGCCGGGAGCGAAACACTATGACCACAGTCGCAGAGCACAAGCAACCGGGACTCGGGAAGTCCCTGATCGTTTATTTCTGTATATTGGCGCTGGCGGCCCTGCAATTCGTGATTGCCTATCAGGATATCCATGCGTCGCAAATGTTCCGGCGCATGTTTTCCGTGGCCCTGGTTGAGGCCGGCGTTGCCGTCCTGTTCTTCATGCATCTGTGGGCCGAGAAGCGTGGCTTTCTATTGTTTGTAGTGCTCTTCACGATTTTCGTGTTGTTGGCCATGCAGTTTGGCTGGACGGACAGTTCCCGGCTGAGCCACTGTGCGGGATACTGCTCGTGAGTGCCCGGCTGCAGTAGACTTATCACCGGGCAAAAGTCCGGCCGCAAAGGCTGCCAAGGAGAACCTTCAAGTCATGAACCGGGAATCCGCGCCAGCAAGACTTACTCTGATCGGGGCGGCGGTAGCGCTATTTGCCACCCCGCTGCCCGCCCTGGCGCAGAGCTGCGCGCTTTGCTACACCCAGGCGGCCTCCTCGGGCACCCGCATGATTGACGCTTTAAAGAGTGGAATTCTGATCTTGATCGTTCCCCCCACTCTGATGTCGATTGCGATGGTTTTCATTATGTATCGCAATCGGAACCGGTGCCGGGACGCGGCGGGAGTGGCGAACTCCCACGCTGTCTGGACCGCGACCGATTGATCGACTGTAACCACGACCCCATGGCATCTACCCACGCAATCACCGATTCTCCCGCAGCCAATACCCTCCCTTCGAAGCTGCGGGACTACTACACCCTGACCAAGCCGGAAGTGAACCTGCTCATTCTGATGACCACATCGGCGGGCTACTATCTGGGATCGGCGGGACCGCTTCGCGTGGGCAGGCTGCTGATCACCCTGGTGGGCACCTTGCTGGTTGCCAGCGGCACGGCCACTCTCAATCAGCTGATGGAGAGGCGTTACGACGCCCGCATGCGGCGCACCGCAAATCGGCCCCTGGTTTCTGGCAGGCTTAGGCAGCCAGGAGGCTTGCTGGTTTGGGTTGGCGCTGAGCGCCGCCGGGGGCGCGCTCCTGGCCGCGTCGGTCAACCTGGTGTCGGCCGGGCTGGCGATCGGGACCCTGCTGGGGTATCTGCTGGTTTATACCCCGCTGAAGAGGAAGACGCCGCTCTGCACCTTGCTGGGCGCAGTACCGGGCGCCATGCCTACCCTGATCGGTTGGGCTGCCGCATCCGGCGGTATCGGACGAAATGCCTGGCTGCTCTTCGGAATCCTGTTTCTATGGCAGTTCCCTCACTTCCTGGCCATCGCGCTGCTCTACCGCGAAGACTATGCCAACGCCGGCTTTCGGATGCTGCCTCGCTTCGATGTCGATGGCCGCTTCACCAAGGCGGAGATCGTGATATTCGCGGTCGTTCTGGTGATCGTCACCATGCTCCCCTGGGCCGGCCGGAGTGGCGCCCTCTACCTGCTGATCATGTTCGCCGCAGGGACGTTTTTTGTGTATCACACGGCCAACCTGGCCCGGTCGGGCTCACGCGTGCTGGCCAGCCGCGTGGTTCATGCCTCGGTGATCTATTTGCCGGTCGTCCTGGGGACCATGATGGCCTGGAAGGCCTAAGACCTGGGTCGGCCGGCGTTAGTGCCAACCTGGCTTGCAGCAGGCGGCTGACAGGGTGGTGCGTGCGGAAAACAGGTTTTGCTTGCTGCGCTAGGCTTGGTTGGGTCGTCTCTTTGTTTGTGGTCGCGACTGCTTCCGTTTTAGCCGCATTTGCTCAAGGCCCAACGGAACCTCCGCGAGAGCGTCGCGAGTTTCGCAGCCTCCTTCCCCTCACAGCCTTTTATTCCACTCCCAGCCCACTCCCGCCAGGTCGCCCGGGCGAGTTGATCCGTTCGGACGAGTTCTACGAGTATCAGCTTCCTGAGGGAGTGTCCGCTTCCCGCATTCTCTATCACTCTCGTTCCGCCAGTGGCGCGGATGTAGCGGCTTCCGGCGTGGTTCTCACGCCTGACCAGTCCCCGCCTCCCGGCGGCTGGCCGGTCATCGCCTGGGCCCACGCTTTCACCGGTGTAGCCCGCCAATGCGCCCCCTCTCTCATGCGAAATCTGAATGAGGGACCCTTCCTTTCCATGTATGTGAAGCTTGGTTATGCCGTCGTCGCCACGGACTACACAGGATTGGGAACCGATTTCAGAAACGCAGCTATCGATATGCAATCGAACGCGGCTGACGTGATCTATTCGGTTGCGGCAGCGCACGCCGCCGTGCCCCAGCTGGGGCGCAAGTGGATCGCGATGGGAGAATCAGCCGGAGGCCTCGCCGCGCTGGCCATAGCCGGCCTGGAAAGCGACATCCGCGATCCTGATTATCTGGGCAGCATTGCAGTTTCTGGTGTTGCCGACGCGACAGAATCCTACGAGCAGGCCGCTCGGACGAATTCACCCGAAGCGCTGCTTTTTCTGGCCTATGGGGTCCAAACCCTGTATCCGCGGTTTCAGGCGGACCAGATCCTCTCGAAAGAGGCGCTCGCGCCCTACAGCCTGATCGAGCGAAGCTGCGCCGCCACCGCGCCAGGCCCTGAAGTTCCTGCCAGCCAGATGCTCAGGCCGGGATGGGAGGATAACAATTTTGTCCGGCAGTTTTTCGCCCGGAACACTTTAGGACAGAAGCCCGCCTACGGCCCGCTGCTGATTATCAGCAGCTACGCCGACCCGGCGGTGAGAATGGGGATGACGCTCCGGGCCGTGACCCGCATGTGCAAGCAACACGACACCGTCCAGTTCCACCAGTACCAGGGCTCCGATTTCGCCGCTGTTTTGGGAGACTCGGTCAGGGACCAGCTGACCTGGATTCAGGCGCGCTTTGCCGGACGCCGCCCTTCCGGTAATTGTCCTTGAAGGCTTGCAGCTTGATCCTAAGAGTAGGAGCGATCAGGGCAGAACAGGATCAGGTCGAGGATCACTTTTCGCTGAGGGAGAAATTAACCACGGCATCTTCGTCCGGTTTCACCAGAACCTGTTTCTCCAGGGTCTTGGGATCGGAGAAAACCGGACGCCGAACCTTGCGCTCGGTAAGAACATCGAAAGCGGCTTCCTCCCGCTCGAGCTTCCAGCCCTCGTGCCAGGCCACAATCTCGTATTGACCGGGCGGCACGTCCGTCAGCTCAAACTTTCCGTTCTCGTCGGTCACCGCATAATAAGGATGAGACACCACCATGATCTCCGCATTCATCCAGGCATGACCGCCATTGCATCTCACGTTGACCAGGCCGGCTGTCGGCATGTTTCGAGTCACGGGCCGGTCAACGAAGGGGAATGGCAAGTTGTAGGTGGCTGCGCCATCCATGTGAACCGTGTGTAGCACCGCATCCGAGCTCTTCAGTTGCAGCGGGCCATTTTCAGGTACCAACAGGATATGGGGTTCGTAACGGCATTGCTTCTGGTCCAGAGAGCGCCGCGGCTCGGGAATGTCCATTGCCTTCCCCCGGGAAATGTCCTTGAGGAAAACCACCGTGTTGGCCACGCCGTTCTGGGGACCTACGATCAGTCGTTCAAGGTCTCGAGTCTTGTGCGAATCCGGATCGCAAACCTGCGGATCCTTGTCGATGGGAAAGGAAGGGATGCGGGGTAATGGCCCGGTCCACTTGACCGTACCGGAAATTGTCCCCGTCTGGGTGAGCTGAACCACCTGGTAGCTGCTCTGGGCGGCGGCGCCGACGGCTGCTGCGACCCATAATAAGGATGCGAAGATTTTGACGGCTCGCGACATCAAATTAGCTTCTTCTAATATTCCGATGCTATCCCTACTTTGGAATGGCGCAAGTCACGAAAGTAACTGGATGGTCTGAATTGAATGAGGAGGCTTTATCGAGGCGCAGAACCTGAACCACAAAGGACACGAAGTATCACGAAGGCTTCAATCTCAGGCTTTCCTTCGTGGCCCTTCGTGTCCTCTGTGGTTCATGTTTCTCCAAACTGACCCGCTACCCGCAAAACGATTCACCTGACTTTCGCATTCGGAGCGGACCCCGCAGCCGGTGCCGGCGTGACGACATCCGGAACCAGCGCTCGCTTCACCGAATCGGGGGCTTCATTCGCGTGCGCCAGCAGTTGACTGACTTGCCATAACTGGGTATCGGTCAGCGTGGTCTTGAAAGCAGGCATGCCGGTCAGGCGAATGCCATTGGCCGCCTTCCAATAACTTTCCGCGACTGGATCATCGGTCACTCCCTTACCTCGGAACAACTGCGGTGGTTCAGGATACATGGTGGTCGCATAGTCGCTGGGCGGCTGGCCAGGCAGTCCGTGGCACGACGCGCATTGCTGTTTGTAGACCTCGGCGCCGGCGAGGTAGGCGCTTTCGTCGGCTGCCACCGGAGGCTGGCCCACGGTTTGCTTCGCAATGTGGGCGTTCAGGGCCATGTGCGCCAGCCTTTTCTCAAACGGCATGGGAGCGTCAGCCGTGGCCACTGGTGCCATGCCACTGGCAAAGTAGTAGTAAATGCCTCCCGCCCCAACCAGCACGGTCAACAAAACCCCGATCACTACGCCTTTAATCATTTTCCGTTCCTCTTCGCCGTTCAGAAATTGAAGCGATACCCCAGGATCATTTTGGCAATCAGGTGGTCGGTCGAGCCGGTCAGGCCCACGCCCAGGCCGAAATTCAGTTCCCACTGCGGAGCCAGATTCAAATCGATCGCGGGAAAAATCTGGTGCTCCTGCTGCGCCACCGGATCGAATCCGGTTACCGGGCCCACCGACCCGTAGTATTCGACGCCGGCAGCGATCTTGCGGCTCAAGTCGTAGCTGAATTTCGCATTGGGCGAAAAGACCACCCCCTGGTTCACATTTTCGCCGTGGAAAGAGCGGTCCAGCGTGGGATTCACGGACCAATACCATCGCCCAACCTTCTGGTCCACGATGGGACGGATTTCCCACGTCCACGTATCCGGGGAATACTGCCGCCTCTGGTAGCCAATCTCGTTCGAGATGCTGACCCCGACCGGCCAGTGCCACTTTTTCGGAATGGCGACCCGCGGCCGGATATGATCGCCCACCCACTGCCAGCCCTGGCCCCCGGTTATTGAAGTGAAAATGTAAAAGCCGCACTCGAACCAGTCGTTGAAGCCGTGGGTAATTTCGACGGTCTCGTGCTCGGCGTGATTGGTCGGATAGAGACCGTCAACCATCTGTTTCGAGCCATCGATCGTGAAATTGCTATGCAGCTCGACCATGGTATGTTGCGGCTCAACCAGATCGGATCCGTACACCTGTATTTCGTAGTTGTCCTGGGCCTGCGCGCGGGCCCCGCACATGGTCAGGGCCAGCATCGCAAGCGCCAAAAGGCGCCCATGCACCAGGCCTGGCTTGAAAATGCGGCTCAACGATAGGCTCCCGTTCTAAGCAGGCAAGACCTCACGAAATTGACTTGCAGCGGCGACAGTTCTAACGATGGTGAAACAGACTCGATGTTTCCATGCGAGGCGAGCACTCAGCCGGCTAAATTTTACAACGACTCACACCAGATACCGCTGCCTGAGCATGAATTCGACGTGTCTGCGCAATGACAAGTTGTTCATGTTTGGTCACGGCCGCACCCCAACGGCATCAATTCCTTCATACACAGGGTAGGGGCATCTTCCTTCATGTTCACCAGATCTGTGACCGTTGCCCTTCATCAGTCTCGGCCCGGGTTATGCGTCCTTTCACGGCTCGAGCGTGAACCAATTTGGAACTTGTGAGTGGCTTTACCCATATCCTGCGAGCCTTCGTGGCCTGCCGTTTGGTTAGACTTTTGTAGATCACTATGCCGATCGCGGAACCCATTGCAACCAGTTGCTCCTACACCCAACACGTGAACCCTCAATGGGTGAAATTGCTCAACGTGCTGGATCTCTCCGTCAACTACGAACGCTGCATTGGAGCCGAACTGTTCACCGTGGACGGCCGCCGCATTCTCGATTTCCTTTCCGGATACTGTGTTCACAATGTAGGTCACAATCACCCGGACGTGATTTCCGCCGTCATCGATGAGTTGCAGAAGCGCGGCCCCGTCATGCTGCAGAGCCACGTTCCGGAACTGGCGGGCGTCCTGGCGGAACGTCTTTGCCGGCGTGCCGGCGGGCGCCTGTCCAAAGTATTTTTTGCCAGCTCGGGCAGCGAAGGCATCGAGGCAGCCATAAAGTTTTCCCGCGCCCATACCGGTCGAACCGGCCTGCTCTATGCCGATCGCGCCTTCCATGGTCTGACCTGCGGTGCTCTTTCGCTCATGAACAGCGAGTACTGGCGCGATGGATTTGGGCCGCTCCTTCCGGAAACGGATGCGGTTTCCTTCGGGGACCTCGACTCCCTCGAACAGAAACTCGCAACCCGGCGCTACGCGGCGTTCTTCGTGGAGCCGCTTCAATCTGAAGGCGGCATACGTATTCCTGATGATGAATATCTATTGGCGGCGCAGACGCTATGCAGGCGTTACGGATCGCTCTTTGTTCTGGATGAAGTGCAGACCGGCATGTATCGCACTGGCCCATTTCTTGCGGCGCATCACTTTGGCCTCGATCCCGATATTGTCGTACTGGCTAAGGCTTTGAGCGGCGGCCTGATTCCGGTGAGCGCCACCTTGATGTCGGATGCGGTTTACAGCTCGGTTTATAGCTCCATGAAACGGGCCATCGTGCACGCCTCAACCTTCAGCGAAAACAGTCTCGCCATGCGCGCCGGCCTGGCCACGTTGGAGGTGCTGGAACGCGAGCAACTGGGACGCCGCGCCACCCGCCTGGGAGCAGAGCTGCAGCGCCGATTATCCGATGAGCTTTCCTCTTACGAAATGGTGAAGGCGGTACGCGGCATGGGACTGCTCATGGGAATTGAGTTCGCCGTTCCCCGCCGCTTGGGCCTGCGCCTTCCCTTCGAAGCATTCTCCAGGATTCATCCCGCCATGTTCGGCCAGATCCTGGTCATGCGGCTGTTCCGCGACCACGGAATTCTTACCCAGATTTGCGGAAACGATTTCATGGTCTTGAAAGTCGCGCCGCCGCTCGTGATCAGCGAAGCGCAAGTAGACGAATTCGTTCTCGCGATTCGAAGCGTCGTGGAACTCGCCCATTCTTCCTCCAGTTTTTGGTCTGAGGCGCTCGGGCTGGCACGGAGGGCGGCGAACTTTTAATAACGGTCAGCGGGCGTTTGAACTGTTCTCGTTCCCAGCCCGACCAACCAGGAGCCAGTTAACCTGATCATGCAAATCCTAAGCGCGGCAAGCGCGTTTCCCAAATACTACTACTCTCAAGATGTATTGTGTCGCGCCCTGGAGGAATATTGGGGAGACAAGCTCGAGAGTCCCGCGCTGATGCGGCGTCTGCAGCGCCATACCGGCGTTGAAGGACGGTTTCTCACTCTACCTCTGCAGGCGTATACCAAACTCGCAACCTGGGGAGAAACCAATAGTCTTTGGATTCAAAACGCGGTTGAATTGGGCAAACAGGCCGTCTGCCGCGCTCTCAACCATGCTGGTCTGGCGCCGCGCGATCTGGGGGCGATCTTTTTCACGTCCGTAACGGGTATCTCAAGTCCCTCGATTGATGCGCTCCTCATCAACCGCATGGGCCTCTCCGCGAACATTCGCCGTATTCCCATGTTCGGGCTGGGTTGCGTCGCCGGAGCAGCAGGCATCTCGCGGGCCGCCGATTATGTGAAAGCTTATCCTTCGCAACTGGCGGTTTTATTGTCGGTCGAACTCTGCTCTCTTACCCTGCAGCGCGAGGACCTGTCCGTCGCGAACCTGATCTCCGCCGGTTTGTTTGGCGACGGCGCCGCCGCTGTTATCGTGGCGGGGGCGGAATGCGACGTGCCTCCAGAGGTTGCGGAAAGCGGCCTCGAACTGGCTGGGCCAAAGATATTGGCTACTCGCTCCGTCTTTTATCCCCAGACTGAAGACATGATGGGCTGGGCAATCTCCGAAAAGGGTTTTCGCATCATTCTCTCTCGCGAAGTTCCCAATCTGGTGCGTCAGCGCCTCGGCGGAGACATCGATGCCTTTCTCTCCGAGACGGGTTACCTCCGAACTGATATTCGAAGCTGGGTATTGCACACCGGAGGCCCCAGAGTACTCGAAGCAACCCAGGCAGCGCTCGGTCTCGATCGGCATCAGTTAGACGCTTCATGGGACTGTCTGCGCAAGACCGGCAATTTGTCGTCCGCGTCAGTCCTTGTGGTGCTGGAAGAAGTCATGAAACACCGCCGCCCGGCGCCGGGCACTTTAGGATTGCTGGCCGCAATGGGCCCCGGATTCTGTTCTGAACTGGTCTTGCTGCAATGGTAACTTCATCGCACCGGTGGGACACGGACGTTTTTATTATCGGAGGCGGGCCCGCCGGCCTCGCCGCCGGGATTGCCGCGCGCCAGCAAGGCTTCGATGTGGTGGTTGCCGATGGCGCGATTCCTCCCATCGACAAGCCTTGCGGTGAAGGTCTCATGCCTGACGGCATTGCCGCCTTAGCCGATCTGGGCGTCACTATTCCGCCGGAAGATTCCTATCCCTTCCGGGGCATCCGGTTTCTCAGTTCAGGCATGAAGGTAGACGCCAGTTTCCCAGTGGGACACGGTGTCGGCATACGTAGAACCAGGCTGCACCGCCTGATGATCGAGCGGGCTGCGGCTGTTGGTGTCAATCTGCTCTGGCAGACGGTGGTTACCGGGCTGCATCCTGACGGGGTGTGGCTGGGGAACGGCCTGGTCCGTTCGCGCTGGATTGTCGGAGCCGATGGCGCTCATTCCCGGGTGCGGCGCTGGGCCGGTCTTGACGAAAGCACCGGCCACCAGCAGCGCTTCGCCTTCCGCCGCCACTATCGCGTTTCTCCGTGGACCAGTTGCATGGAACTTCACTGGGGCGACAACTGCCAGCTGTATGTCACCCCGGTGGCGGACAACGAGATCTGCGTTGCCGCCATCTCCCGCGACCCGCACCTGCGCCTCGACGCGGTACTGGCAAAACTTCCGGCGGTCGGCGACCGCCTGGAAGGATTGGAGCGAACGTCTGTCGAGAGAGGCGCGGTTTCGGCAACACGAAAATTGCGCCAGGTATATCGCGGGCGAACGGCTCTCATCGGCGATGCTTCCGGCAGCGTGGATGCGATTACCGGCGAAGGCCTCTGCCTCGCCTTTCGCCAAGCCACCCTCTTGTCGCAGAGCTTTGCCGCGGGTAACCTCTATCCTTATCAGGCCGGCCACCGGAAGCTGGCGAGACGCCCGGCCCTGATGTCATGGCTCATGCTGACGCTCGAAAGCCGCGATTCGCTTCGACGACGGGTGATGCAGGCATTCGCCACTCAACCCCGGACGTTTGCCAGAATGCTGGCCCTGCATGTCGGCGCCGTAACGCCCCTCGCGCTCGCGGGGATCGGGCTCTCGTTGGGATGGGATGTGCTGGCCCCATGAAGACCGTGTCTCGCCTGGGCGTCTCGATCGCAATATTTCTGTGGCTTGTGGGGACAACTGTCGCCCAGGTCAAATCCCACGCGATCGATTTTAACTTTGCCCCGACCAAAACGAAGATTGATTTCACCCTGGGCGATGTTCTCCATACCGTGCACGGATCATTCGACGCGAAAAACGGCGTCGTTCATTTCGATCCTGCAACCAACCAAATTAGCGGGGAAATCCGGGTTGACGCGGCCAGCGGCCACAGTGGAAGTAATGGCCGGGACCAGAGAATGCACGGCCAGGTGCTCGAAAGCGCCCGCTTCCCCGACATCGTGTTCAGGCCCGATCGCGTGGAAGGGCAGGTCGCGACCATGGGAGCCTCCCTCGTCCAGGTGCATGGCATGTTTGCCATCCATGGCGCCGAGCACGAAATCACCATTCCTGTCCGCATCGAGATGGGCCCTGACTGGTGGACCGTTACCCTGAACTTCGCCGTTCCCTACGTGAAGTGGGGAATGAAAAATCCAAGCACATTCGTGCTGCGCGTGGACCAATCCGTGGACATCAAGATTCAAGCCTCTGGTGAAATTCGCTGATACTCCGCTGCGAGCCGGCATGGCGGCTGCCCGGCTTTCACTATTTACTAGGTTATCTCCGGCCCGCGTCCCTGCCCCCTGACCGCTCGCCAGCGTCGCCGGATCCTTCTACATAGCTGAACGTTTCTCATAGAATTTCTCGTTTGACATCCCCCGCCTACCGCGGTGTAAAACTTTAGGTATCTAGCAGTTGTGTGCAATCCGAGGTCCCCGGCATGACAGACAGCGAAAACCATAAGGCGACCGAGGCCCTGTTGAAAAGGGTTTCCCGGCGCAGCTTCATTAAAGGAGTGATCAGCAGCGGCGTCGCCGTCTCCTCAGCGAACTATCTGTTCCGCGCCTCCAATGTTTTCGGACAACCAGCGCCGGACGGCACAGGAGAGCGCCTCATCACTCTCAACGTCAATGGCCAGCAGCGGCGGGTCGATGTCATGAAGCAGGAGACCCTGGCCTGGACGCTGCGCTACAAACTGGGGCTCACCGGCACCAAGCTGGGCTGCGACCGCGCCGAATGCGGAGCCTGTACCGTACTGATCGATGACGTGCCGCATTACTCCTGCTCCGTGCTGACCCACACTGTGCGTAGCAGAAAAGTCCAGACCATCGAAGGACTGGCCAGCCCGGACGGCACGCTGCATCCCGTACAGCAGGGCGTCATCGATGAACAGGGCTTCCAGTGCGCGTTCTGCATGTCCGGCTTCGTGATGACGACACTGGGTTACCTGAAAACGAATCCCAACCCCAGCCGGTCCGAGTTGGCCCACGGAATCTCCGGCAACCTCTGCCGCTGCCAGGACTACGACAAGATCCTCACCGCAATGATGCGCGGCGCGGAGAACATGAGGAAGGTGAAGCATGCCTAGCCCGGACGCGAAGCCCGCTCAACCGAAGTACAAGCTCATCGGCAAGGACTACACCACCCCGGATCTCTACGCGAAAGTGACCGGCAAGGCAAAATATGCGGAAGACTTCCGCGCCGAAGGCATGCTGTTCTGCAAGCTGCTTTTGAGTCCCGTGCCCCACGGACGGGTGAAGCGCCTCGATTTGAGCAAAGCGCTGGCCATGCCCGGCGTCAGGGCCATCCTCACGCAGGACGATCTTCCAGCCCCCGCGGACAGCGTGACCGATCTGGGCGCGGTGATCAAAGCCAACCAGCAGGGTGAAAAAGCTCTCACCATGGAACCGCTGTACCACGGCGAACCGATTCTGGCCGTCGCGGCTGTGGACGAACTCACCGCCGCCGAGGCCATCGAGGCCATCGATATCGAATTCGAACATCTGCCGTTTGTTGTCGACCCGCTCGATAGCCTCCGCCCCGGCGGCCCGAACCCGCGTGCAGAAGGCAATATCTGGATCCGACCACAGGCACCGCCAGCCAAGCCGGGAGAGAAACCACCGAGCCCTCCGCCACCCCAGGTCGGAGAACTCAAATGGACCGCCGCAGATTTCGCCGAGGCGAAGGAAGGCCGCTTGCCCATGGGCAAGGTGCACGAGGAGTGGTCCTATGGCGATGTGGATGCCGGGCTCAAGAACGCCGCTCTGGTTCTCGATGAAACCTTTGTGACTCCGGACACCAGCCATCAAACTCTCGAGCCTCGCACCGCCCTGGCTTATTGGCAGAACGGCAAGCTGTTCATCCACATGGGGACGCAGAGCACCGTGCAGACTCTGGCGGGTCTGGGACGCTGGCTGAATATGGATCCCAACCAGATCGTCCTGATCAGCGAATACACCGGCGGCGGCTTCGGCAGCAAAGCCACCGGCTACATCTTCGCGATCATCCCCGCGCTGCTGGCGAAAAAAGCCAACGCCCCCGTGATGATGCGCATCAGCCGCGAGGAAGAACATTTCATCGGCAGAGCTCGCCCCGGTTTTCAGGGCCGCATGAAGGTGGGCTTTTCCAGGGAGGGAAAGATCACTGCCCTGGATATGTTCGCCATCTCGAACAATGGTCCCTACGATGCAAACGGCGATGCCAATGCTTCGGGAATTATCGTCTCCCTCTTGTATCAACCCGAGGCGATGCGCTGGCGCGGGGTGACGATGCTGACCAATACTCCTCCACGGGGCCCGCAGAGCGCGCCCGGCGGCATGCAGGGCATCATTATTATGGAGCCGATCCTGGCCCGGGCGGCGCGTAAACTCTCGCTCGACCAGGTAGAAATTAGAAAACTTAACGCTCCCGAAGGTAAAGCGCCATTCGGGCCGCCGCGGGACGGCAAGCGCGGGCACTCGACCAGCGCGTTTCTGAAAGAAGCGCTCGATCGCGGCTCGGAACAGTTCAAATGGAAGGACCGGATCGCGCGCCCGAAACGAAGCGGCACCAAGGTGCGCGGCGTGGGCGTGTCATCGAGCGGCTTCTTCGCCGGCTCCGTGGGATACGACGGGCTGTTTGTGATCAAGCCCGACGGCCGCGTCGCCATCCAATCGGGAATCGGCAACCTGGGAACCGAATCCATCAGCGACGTTCACCGCGTAGTCGCCGAAGTGCTGGGCGTTCCCTGGGAAAAGTGCGATGTGGAATGGGGCAACACCAGCAAGAACCTGCCCTGGACCTGCGTCTCCGGCGGCAGCCAGACCACCCACGCCATGACGCGAGCGGCGTACGCCGTGGCCATGGACGGAAAGCAGAAGCTGCAGGAGATTGCCGCCAAAACCTACGGCGGCAAGCCGGAGCAGTACGAAGTGGCGAATGAACGTGTCTTCCACAAGGGCGGCGGCCAGAGCATGACCCTGGCGCAGGCCGCGCAGCGCGCCATTCAGCTGGGTGGCATCTACGACGGGCATGAAGCGCCCGCGGACGTGAACAAATACACCAAGGCATCCATCGCAGCTCTGGCGGGACAGGGACTGGTCGCGGCCGCCAAGGACAAGTATCCGCACGACGGCCAGACTTTTTCCTACGTCGCCAGCTTCGCCGAAGTCGAAGTCGATACGGAAACCGGCAAGTACTACATCACGGATTTTCTCGCCGTCGCCGATGTGGGCACTGTGATTCATCCCAAGTCGCTGGGCGGACAAGTGGTCGGCCGGTCGATCTTGGGCATTGGTCATGCCATTGGTCAGAAGTGGGTGTTTGACCCGCAGTATGGCCACATGATTTCCCTGCGCTTCCACCATACCAAGCCGCCCACCATCCTGGATGTGCCGACCGACATGCAATGGGCGGCGCTGAACATCCCCGATCCTGAAACGCCGGTGGGAGCTCGCGGCATTGGCGAACCTCCGGTGGGAGGCGGATGCGGCGCGATTTTGAATGCCCTCTCGGATGCCCTGGGCGATGAAATCTATCGCCGGGCGCCGGTCAACCTGGACACGATTCTGACCTCGCTCGAAGCCGGGCGACCCATGCAGGATCCCTTGACCGCATTCATTTAACCGAATTCGTTTGACCGGGACTTGAAACGGAGAAAGTCATGGCTGTAATACGAGATGTGATGCCGGCGTTCCAGTTGTTCCAGCCCACCTCCATCGCGGACGCTCAAAAGCTTCTCGAGCAGCACGGACGGGAAGCCTGGGTGATGGCGGGCGGCCTCGACAGCTTCGATTGGCTTAAAGATCGAATCAAAAGGCCCAAGGCGCTGGTCGATCTAAGCGGGATCGAAGAACTGAAAGGCGTTCGCGCCACCAACGACGGAATCGAAATCGGCGCGATGACGACGCTCACCGAAGTCGTCAGCCACCCCGTCGTTAAAGAGAAGTACGGATTGCTGGCGCAGGCCGCGGAGCTGGTGGCGTCTCCCCAGATTCGCAACCAGGGCACGCTCGGCGGCAACGTGTCCCAGGACGCACGCTGCTGGTACTATCGCGCCGGCTGGCCCTGCTATCGCGCGGGTGGAAACATCTGCTACGCCGACACGCCGGTGGGCAGGAATCGTGAGCACGCCATTCTTCACGCCGAGCGCTGTGTGGCCGTCAATCCGTCCGATACCGCGCCGGCGTTGGTCGCGCTCGATGCCAGGTTTGTCGTGCAAACTCCCAAGGGCGAGCGCGTGGTCGGTGCCGAGGATTATTTCGTCGGTCCCGAGATCGACATCACTCGCATGAACATTTTGCAGCCTGGTTATCTCCTGACCGCGATTCGCATTCCCTCCACCTGGGCCGGCGCGCAATTCTATTTCGAAAAGGTGCGCGACCGGAATGTCTGGGACTTCCCTCTAATGAATGTGGCCTCGGCGATGGTCTTGTCGGGTGACAGAATTGAACGGATCCGCATCGCCGTCAATGCCGCCGCGGCACGCCCCTTGCGCTTGAAGGCGGTGGAAGATGCGGTACGCGGTCAGTCACGCACCGCCGCAACCGGAGAAATGGCCGGCAAACTCGCGGTCCAGGGGGCAGTCCCGCTGCAGTTCAACGGCTACAAGATTCCGCTGATGCGGAACCTGGTGAAGCGCGCGGTCAGCGGCGTGCAGGAGGCAGCATGGGCATCATAGAGTGGGCCACCAGTCCGCTGGGACAGAACGTTCCGATTCACATTGCGTGGTTTCTGATATGGGTCGCGCTGATCGCGGGCCTGCTATTCCTGGTCGTGCACGCCATTTATCTGCGTTACTTCGCCAAAGAGAAAGAGTTCGCAGCCGATGCATCCCCTCAAATCGCAAGCCAGTTGCCCGCCCGCATCCCCAGGCACTCGCTGGCGGCGCGATTGTTCCACTGGATCATGGCCGCCTCGATGTTCGTCCTACTGTTTACCGCATTCCTGCCCAAGGTCGGCGTTCAGTTCGATTGGGTCACCTATCACTGGATCGCGGGGACGGTGTTGACCGTTTCCATACTTTTTCACATCATCCACGCCACCTTTTATATGGACTTCTGGTCCATCTGGCCGGACCGGGCCGACCTCGAGGACGCCTGGAAAAGAGTCAACCGCTTCATGGGAAAGTCGTCGGCCCTGCCGCGGAAGTTCGCCAAATATCCGCTGGAGAACAAGCTCTATCATGGCGCCATCATCGTGACCGGACTGTCGGTAATTGTGACCGGCGTCTTTATGATGTCGCGAGTACGTACCATCTTCTTTCCGCGCAATCCATACCTGTTCAGCGACATGACCTGGGGCCTCATGTATGTGCTGCACGGCCTGGCTGGCGTCGGACTCATCACGCTGGTCATCGTGCACGTTTATTTTGCCATCCGGCCCGAGAAGCTCCCCATCACTGCCTCCATGATCGTCGGCTCGATGAGCCGCGACTTCTACTTGAAGGAACATGACCCGAAGCGCTGGGTGGTCGAGACTTCGAGTTCGCCCTCCAGCGGACAGCGAGGTTAATCAATGCCGGCTGAGTTCGCGGACCGCTGTGACGCCATCGAAGAGTGCTATGAGTTCATGCTGGCCTACGCGGGTCAGGGGCTGCCGAGTGATGAAGGCAGTCACGCGGGCAGCCAGGTCCGTGAATTTCTTCGGCGCGCCGTCGATGCCCTGACCGGTTTGGCCGAGAGCTGTACCAACGCCGTAGCCGAGGAGGGCCTCGCGCCCGCCGAAAAGTATCAGGCTTTCATTGCGGTGCTTGAGCGCGATGCCCAGGACTCGCTCGCCGCGCTTGAACTGGTACTGGCTCAGCCTGCCATCAGTTCCCAGCTAATCGACAATCTGAACGCATCCATCCATCTCCGCGCGCTGCTTACGGACCTGTTTCTGGTTGGCGAGATTCTGACCGCGCAACCCAAGCCGGGACAGGCCGTCACCAGTTAGGCTCCCGCCGGCATCTCCCGAAGTTTCGTTCCGCTAGAGCGCTCCCGCTTTCTCCAGCGCATCTTTCATGCCGGCCCAGCTCTGTATGGTTGAAGCCTCGGGTGTGCCGGCGCCGCGCCAGTGGGTTTCGAGGCTCACCACGTGGTGATAGCCGTCGCGCTTGAGCGCCCTGTATTGGCCCACCCAGTCGATCATGCCCTTGCCCATCGCGGCCCACTCAACGCCCTTGGCTGTTTTGGTTGCGTCTTTGCAGTGGCAGTGGCCAATACGCGCCTTGGGCAGGAGATCATAACCGTTGGGATACGGTATTTCGCCAAACATGGCGGCGTTGCCCGGATCCCAATTGAGCATGAAAGCCGGCGAGGGTACGCCGTCGAGAACCTTGGCGGATTCGGCTCCGGTCGCGGTATTGCAGGCAAATTCATTTTCGAGAATAAGGACCATGCCGATTTTGCGCAGCTTTTCCGCGGCCTGCTGCAGTTGGTCGTTCATGGCTTTGCGATAGGGACCCTGGTCATCCAGCCGCCAGAAATCGAAGCAGCGGATGCGGTCGGTGGAGAACTTCCTGGCTAGCTCGATGGCGCGATCGAGAACTTCGCCCTGCTGTTCATAGGTAAAGTCGGCGCCGAACTGGTCGTGTTCCGGACTGAATTTTGATTTCGGCGCTCCTGGCCAATCCACTTTGAACAGCGGGCTGCCGATATCGGTGACGCGCAAGTTGTTCTTCTTCAACAGGCGTTGTGCTTCCGCGATTTCGTTGGCATCCAGATTGGCCACGTTCTTGTTCCACATACTGCGCAGTTCCATCCACTCCATACCGAATTGTTGGGAAGCCACCTCACAGGCGTGGCCGAAATCCTGCGAAATCTCGTCGTTAATTACAGCGATCTTGAAAGGCGACTTGCTCAAGCGAGGACCTCCGGATGGGGATGGGGAAGAAGATGATGATGATTGAAAGGCGGCGGCGGAAAGGCTGTTACTGGCGGCAGCCAGCACTCCCAGCCCAGCAATGAACTCACGACGTGAGAATTCTGATCGCATAGGTGATCTCTCCTGGTGAAATTCTCTAAGTCTGACTGCCTTCAGCGAAATTCAGGCCCCTCAACGGGGAGTTGCGAGCTTTGGGTCCAGCTTTTGCGCAATCTGCAGTTCGCGCGCGGCTTCATCAAGCTGGCCGCTGGCCTTCAACGACGCAGCCAGATCATAATGAGCAGCCGCGTCCTCCGGATTCCATGCGACCACGGCCTGGAACTCGCGAACCGCCGTCTCCCAGTCTCTGGAATCGATAGCCAGGCGCCCCAGCCCGCGATGCGCTTCCACCAGGCCGGGGGCCAGTTTCACTGCATTTTCGAATTCGACGGCAGCCTCCGCGCGCTCGCCGCTAGCGGCGAATAACAATCCCAATTGAAGGTGCGCCAGCGCGTGATTGGGATCCAACTGCAAAACCTGGCGAAAGGCAGATTCGGCTTTTGCCGAGCCATCCGCTGACTCTCGCTGAGCCAGGCCCAGTTGGTAGTGGGCTTCAGCGAAGCCCGGACTGAGCGTAACCGCCTCTTGCAACTCACCCATTGCGGCGGATCGCTCTCCCTTATTTATATGGCCCTCGGCGCTCTCCACCAGGATCATGGCGCGTCCCTGGTTAGCGACTCCCAGGTTGATTTTTTCCAGCTCACCCAATTCCTTCCTGGCCTCGTCTTTCTGGCCGGCTCTCTGCAGCGCCTGCGCCAGACTGGCGTGGGCCTGCGCCAGGTTGGGATTGAGCGCAACCGCTCGACGGAATTCTTCGATGGCGCCGTTCACATCGTCCGATTTCAGAAGCACCGTTCCCAGAATGTGATGGCCCTCGGCATCTTCCGGCAGCTGGGCCACAGCCAGACGAAGCTCGGCGGCAGCGGCTGGCAGGTCGCCACGCTCCCGCAGCACCAGGCCCAGCGATCGGTGGGCCAAGGCGTGATTCGGATTAAGCCGGATAGCCTCCCGGAATTGAGCTTCGGCCGGTTCCATGTCACCCTTGAGTCGCAGCGCAAGGCCGAGGTTGTAGTGAAATTCCGCATTCGCAGGATCCAGGTCCACCGCCTTTTGCAGATTCTCCACGGCCGGGACCAGCTCGCCCCGGTCTGACATGACCTGGCCCAACACGAAATACACGCCCGGCTGCCTGGGTTGGAGCCGGGCGGCAGTCTTGAGTTCTTCCTGGGCATCGTCGAGGTCGGCCTTCTGCCGCAGGCCGGTCGAGCTCTTGTACCGGTTCCACAGATTCAATCCCAGGTTGTAGTGGGCTTCGCCGAAATCGGGTGCAGCCTTGAGCACTTCGCGCAGCAATCGGATCGCCCCATCGAGGTCCCCGATTTTTGCGCAGATTGCGCTCAGGCTGTATTGCGCCTGCACCATCCCTGGATTGAGCCGCAGCGCCTCCTGATATTCGGCAATCGCGTCGTCGATCCGCCCCGTCTGTTTGTACGCGAGGCCAAGATGAAAGTGGGGATCCGGCAACCTGGGATCGAGGCGAATGGCCTGGTCAAATTCCACGATCGCCTCATTCAACTTTCCCGACTCCCCCAGGATGACTCCGATGTAATCGTGGGCCACGGCATGGTTGGAATTTACCTCGACCGCTGCTCGAAATTGCCTCATCGCCGCCTGCATGTTGCCTTGCTGGAATTGCGCGATGCCCTGCTGCACCAGCCCATCGGCGGAAGTCTGTTGCTCCATCCCCCGTAGCGTGGCGTCTTCCGGAAACAGTTCCAGTCCACGCTTGAGGGTCGCCAACCCGTCGCCTGCGTTTCCCGCCGCAAACTGGCGGGCCGCCAGGTTCTCATAAAGCACGTTGCTGTAAGGCGTGATCGAAATAGCCTTCTTTAGAACATCGACGCTGGCTTCAGGATTCCCGGAGCGAGCCAGGAAACCATCGAGCAACAAGTAATCGGAGTCCGACGCCGAGCCCTGCTCAATTACCTCTTGCGCGTAGCGGATGGCCTTGGGAAGATCGCCGTCGCTCCCGGCTTTCTGGGCAATCGCCGAGAGTACGAACGGGTCCTTGTTACCCGACTTCGATAGCCGATCCAGAAGGGCAAAGTAGTAATCCTTAAACTCCAGATGCTGGCGGATCAGCTCCTGACGATAAGCCTTCAGCAGTGTCACCCCAGGCACATGGTCCGGCTTGCCGGGAGCAGCGTTGACATGGATGAATCCAGTTCCGGGAAGCGACGCCTTGAAAGCCACATCGGGATAGGCTTCGCCCGCGGTGCGCAGGATGCGATGGTCCGTGAGACTGGAATGCGAAACCGTAAGCGCCGCTCGCTTCGGCATGTGACAGTTCGAACAGGCGTCGGCAGGCTTCTGCGCCAGACGCGTTTGAAGATCGAAGGTGCAGCTCTTCTCGGTATGGCACTGCAGACACTTGCCGCGGAAGTATTCCGGAGCTTCATCGCTCGAAGGTTGGAAGTGCGGATCGTGACAGTTCTGGCAACCGAACTTTCCCCCGCTTCCCCGATAGCATTTGCTGAGCGTCATCGAGTAATAATGTTCGAGCAGGGGGGATTCGGTCGCGCGCGGATCGATGGGAGCTTTCAGAATTGCCACCGTGTCGTTAAGCGGCGTCCCAGGCCGGAAATCAGAATCGAACTTGCCCGGTTGCAGCGCCCTGATATCGCCCTCATGGCAACTCATGCAGATGTTGTCCGCCAGCCAGGGTGGAAGCTTGGCCGGATTCACGATTGACCGGTCAACCGGCCGCGGCACGGGCGCTCCCGCCAGTCTTTCATTCACGTGCAGTTCGCCCGGCCCGTGGCAGTTTTCGCAACCAATGGCCAACTCCGTCACCGGGGGATCTTTGTACAGCCCTTCCCTGCCCAGCTCGGGCTGAGTCCTGCCCGCGTGGCAACCGATACAATCCGCCTTGATGGGAAGATTGAACCCCAAATCCTGCACTTCGAAGTTCGGGGAAAGCCCCCAGCTTTTAGTAGCGGCGTAATAAGAAAGCGGCGCTTCAAACAGGTAATTGCCACGTCGCACAATGGGAGTATCGCCGTTGACGCCGGAGCCGACCATATACGCCAGTTCTTCCGTGTGCCGAAAAACTTCCCTGCCCTGTTCATCTAGACCGTATTCGCTCTGATAGACCTTTGAATCGCGCGCGAATATCTGATAATGCCGGTTCACTTTGTCGCTGTATAAATCAACCGGCTTGTCCAGCCAGCCCATATTAAGGATGTTCCCAGGCAGGTAGGTGGAGTGCGCCATGTCGGTGCGAGAGTATTGCTGGTAAATGGCAGAGTGGCAGCCCTTGCACATTTTTGATCCGGTATAGCGTACGCCGGGCGCTGCATTGCGAAACTCAGGAGCCCAGGCCGCGCTTCTGCTCTTTGGATTCTGCGCAAACATCTGCAGAGTGATCACCAGGCCCAGGCTGATGGTCGCTGTAGTGCGGCAGTACAGGGTCGTCGAATAAGCCGCTTTGCGAAGATGCCAGCGGTGCCGGATGCCCATGGGTCAGGGTGTTGCTTGCACTTGTGAAGGTGGGCCCGTGTCCTGCCGGACCAGCCGTTTCAATTCCTTCTTAAGATCCTGGTTGTGGTCCTCCGCATGCAGCGCTGCAATCCTGGCCAGCATTTCGTCGGCTTCGGCCTTCTCACCCTTTTTTCGATAAGCCTGCGCCAGCACATACACCGGGCCCGAGTCGCCGGGATCAAGTGCGGTTGCGGCTTTCAGCTCGGTAATTGCCCGGTCTATCTGAC
Organism: Terriglobia bacterium; assembly: GCA_963734455.1. Lineage (GTDB taxonomy): Bacteria > Acidobacteriota > Terriglobia > Terriglobales > Acidobacteriaceae > JAIQFF01. The sequence goes on along the minus strand of CAVTHC010000002.1, from coordinate 426,631 downwards.
CCTGCTTGTACAGCAACTTTCCAAGTTCTGCGTGGGAGTGGGAAAAATTGGCATTCAGCCGGATCGAAGACTCGAAAGCGCTAACGGCTTCATCCGCCGCGGCGGTGCCAGCCTCGGCGCCGGAATGGACCAGGGCAACGCCGAAAATGTACGGAATCAGAAAATCCATTCCCGGCAGCCTGCTTTTCTCCCGAAGCACCTTCACCGCCTTATCGGTTTGCGCGCTCTGTACCCAGACCCAACCGAGTGCAAAATACGGAAGCGACTTATCGGGGGCAAGCTCGCTGGCGGTCTGGAAGTCCTTTTCCGCTTCCGCCAGGGAGCCTCGCATCACGAAGGTGACTCCACGTTGTATATATAGACGATAGGACTTCGGGATGTAGTGAATGCCAACGTCCAGAATTTCCTTTCCCAAAGGATAGTCTTCGTATTCCAGGCATACCGAAGCCAGATCGACGTAGTTGTCTTCCGCCTCAGGGTCCAGCCGTGTCGCCGTGCGCAACACGTCGTAGGCCTCCTGGACCCGGTCCATCTTGAGATATGCCTCGGAAACCAGGTTATAAAGCTCGGCGCGCTGATAATCCTGTCCCTCGCTTGTGAGTTCGTGGAACAACCGGATGGCTTCCGGATAACTCTTGCCCTTGATCAGCATAAGAAGCTGGTCATATCCCGCGACGTACGGATCCCTGTAGTGCTTGCGCGCCGAGGCAAAGAACTCGGCGGCCGGCGCATAGGCTTCGGCCCGGCCAAGAATCAGCCCCGCCTGAAAACGTCGTTCGCCATCTTCCTGCGGAAGCAGCTTCAAGACACCGGCGGCTTGGGTAACATCCTTCTGCGCCAAAAGGCACTCGGCGTAATGCAAAATCCAGGGAGCTTTGAGCCCAATTCGCTTGCGCCCCACTCCGTAGTGTTTTACTGCTGTGGCGAGATCTTTTTTCCCGTAGCTTATCTCTGCTAAATAAAGATGAGCGATCTCGTCTGCGGGAGCGTCCTGGAGCACCCGGTTGAACTGTTTTTCAGCTTCTCCGAAGTGCTTCAGGTCGAACTCGTTGATGGCCAGATTTTTCCTTGCCGGGTAGAAGTGCGGGTCAACGGTGAGCGCCTGTTTGAATGTCGCGGCTGCCTTTTGCGGCTGTCCAGCCCCCGTGAGGGCGATACCGAGGAGATTGAGCGCATTTAGATTCTGGGGCTGCCGTTGCAACTCGGAGGTCAATGACTGGATGGCAGCTTGAAACTTCTGATGTTCTACGTAGAACAGAGCGCACTCATAAGGGGTGCCGGTACACTCCGCCGCTTGAACTGGCGGGCTCAGGAAAACCCAGACCCCAAGCGCAAAGACAAAGCGGCTCGCCGCAAGGCGCATAGTTCATTGTCATAGGTTCAACGCCCCGAAGCAAGATGATCCTGCTTCGGGGCGCTGGGTTATGCCGGCCTAGAAGGCGATCCGCAGGGCAAACTGGATATCCCTGGCGGGGTAGGTTGACGTGGACTTGCCGAAGTTAGACAGGTTCGCGATGTCCGTGCCAACCTGGGTAAGGTTTACCCGATTGAACACGTTGAAGAACTCGGTCCGGAACTGCAGGTTCGCGCCTTCACCGCCGATGAACCATGGAATTTTCTGGTTCTTGATCACCGAGAAATCGGTGTTAGCAAAGCCCGGTCCATGAAACGTGTTGCGGCCCAGGTTGCCTTCCCGCAGACCAGGCGACGGGAAGATGCTTCCACAGAAAGCCGTCCCGCCGCAGGCAAAGATTCCCGTCAGGTAGTCCGATCGCGAAAGCCCGGTAATCGTGTTGCCAAACGACGGCGTATTGGGCCGGTCGTAGTTGGTTCCGTCTGCGTTGTAGTCGCAACCGGTATTGCCCACGACGTTGCCCGCGCCATCCAGGACAGGTTTGAAGTTGGCGGTGCAGATCACCGAGAACGGCGGGCCACTTTGAAGAATGGTCACATTCGTCAGTTCCCAACCGCCCAGCAGCTTGTTCATGAACCCGCTGCCGTGCGGGCTGGGAACAGACCACAGTGTGGTGAACGCGAGGCGGTGCCGCACGTCGAAGTCCGCCAATCCGCGGCTCAGGCTGTCGTTGAATGCGTCGACGTGCTCTGCTCCGTCAAGTTTGCTGGCCTGGTCAATGGCTTTCGAGTAGGTGTAGGCGGCGTTCAGGGTCAGGCCATGCATCGCACGCTGCCTCACCGACGCAGTGAAACCGTTGTAACCGCTGCTTTCGCTGTTCTGCCCGTAATTGATGGCTCCGAAGCCTGGCGCCAGGCCGGTGAAGTTTCCACCATTCTGGATCAGGTCACCGGCGAAGCGGTTGACGTTGTACAGCGCGTACAGATGCCGACCCACCGACCCGATGTAGTCAACTTCCGCAACCGTCGAACTGGTGACCGCTCTCTGCACCCCGAAGAACCAGTTCTCCATGTAGGACGGGCCCATATTTGGATCGGTGACGGTCACGTTCGCCTGGCCGCTGATCAGGCCGCCACTGGGCAGCAAGCCAGGTTGAATTCCTGGGGGTAGTGGGTAGTTGTAAGGCGGATCCGAAGTGGTGCCCAGGGCAAACAGCGGCTGATTGGCCCCGCACTGCAGGCATGCGGATCCCAGCGCGAACTTCGGGCTGTTGGTGAAATAGTTGTTGTAGAGCTGTTCGGAAGGTTTGTCGTAGAAGATTCCGAAGCCGCCGCGCACTGACATTTTGCCTTGCTTGGTCGGGTCCCAGGCAAATCCAACCCGCGGACTGAAAGTGTTCAGCGTGTGGTTAAGCAGATGCTGCCGGCATGTCATCACTCCGGTCGGAATTCTGCTCTCCAGGCTGCCGCTGGAACTGGGGAAGATCATATTGCAGACCCCCTGGCTTCCCAGGCCGTCGGATGGATTGAAGAAATCTTCGTAGCGGAAGCCGAGATTCACCGTAAGGTTCGGCGCCAGTTTCCAGTCATCTTGGACGAACGCGGAGAGTGAGCCGTCACGAACCAGGCTGTACAACTTGTTGAGACGGGCGCCGGTCGTGGGATCGAATCCGAACTGCGACTCCGAATTGGCTTTGTCGGTCGCGAAGTCGAAAACACTGTTGAACTGGAACTCGGGCCGGTTGTAGACCCGTGAGGATTCGTGATCGGCGCGTCCCCGCGTCACGTTGCCTCCCACCTTCAGGTTGTGCGCGCCGCGGGTAAACGAAGCCACATCGCGCCACTCGAAATTATTCTGCACGAACGCGTTCGGGCCCCATCCTGTCTGATATCCCTCGATGCCCAGCAACCGTGATTCCCGGGTACTTCGGGATGGTTCACCAACGCCTCTCCAAACGGCCTGGTGGTGGCAAAACCGAATTCATTGACAAAATTGTTGGCCGAGTGGACCCATCCTGCGGCGAAGTGCTCGCTGTATGTGGGCTCGATGGTGTTGAACGCCGGATACACAAAAGGCGCTCCGAACAACACCTGGTGCAGCGTGGTCCGGTTGAAGGAGCCGAAGATGCGATCCTTGTTGTTGTTCAGGGAGTGGTCTATACGCACCGTGTACTGAAATCCGTTGCGCGGAAGACCGGTGGCGAAGCTCCCAACGCCGGTGACCGGCAAATTGCAGGGAATGTTTCCGACTTCAGTACTGATTGGATCCGAGGGGGAAGGCAGGCCGGCGCAATTCGTTCCATTCATTTGCCCGGCGGTCGTGAAACCGCTGGTTGGAGTAATCGAAGCAGGAAAGCTCTTGGCCACGAACGTCGAGATATTGTTGGGGAAATTCGTCTCCATGAAGTTGATGAAATCGGGCGTGAGAATGGTGGCGTTTCTGACCGGTCGCCACGCCTGATTTGAGGATGTCCATGGAAGCGAAGAAGAAAGTGTGGTCTTTCCAGATGGGGCCGCCGAAGCTCCACGCCCCTTCATTCCGGCGAAAGACGGGAACGCCGGCCGATTGGAACTCGTTGGCCGCTTGCAGTTTGTTGTCGGTATGGTAGAACCCCAGAGTTCCATGCCACTTGTTTGAACCCTGCTTGGTAATGATATTCACCAGGGCCGCGCCGTTGCGCCCGAACTCAGCGGAGAAATTATTAGCGGCCACGCGCACTTCCTGCACGTCCTCGGCGTTGGGGTTAACGTTTGTAACCCCATTGCGCTGGCTGGAATCGATGGATGCGGAGTCGATGAGAAAGCTGTTAGATTCGGCCCGCGAACCGTTGGCGCTCAGATTGACGCCGTATTCCGGGTTGAAGATGTCGCCGCTGGCTTGCGCGTAGGCCTGTCCGCCCCCGCTCGCGAGCCCAGTCACGCCCGGGGTCAGGACCACCAGAGTGTAGAAATTGCGGCCTGAGAGCGGAAGATCGTGGACTTCCTTTTCCGAGACTTGGCCCGACACGCGCGCCTCAGCGGTCTCGACCGCCGGAGCTTCGTCGGTCACGGTGACTGTGGACTCGGTGCCGCCTACCACCATGCGGATGTTGAGCGTCTTGGTCTCGGCCACCGCCAGGCGAACGTGCTCCTGCACCGTGGTCTTAAAGCCTTGAGCCGACGCGCTCACGGTGAACGTCGACGAAGACAGGGTAGTGAAGCGGAATGATCCTGAGTCGCCGGTTTGAAATGTCTGCACCGCCCCGGTGTCCTCGTTTTTGATGGTAACCGTGGCCCCGGATACGACTGCGCCGGTAGGATCGCTCACCGTACCCTCAATGCCGCTGGTGAATTGCGCCCAGGCGCTTGAGGCGCTCACCACGACAACCAGCAATAGCACGCTAAACAGCATGACCCTTCTTGGGATCATGAGCCCACCTCCACGATGAGGATTCGAACCGACCGCTAACCGAAAAAGACTATTGCCAGCGTTTGCCTTAATTGCTTAGGTAGGTAACATCACAAGAAAATTGGTGTCAACGGAGTTTTTCCGAATTGTCTCTTTGATAAAACTGAAAGATATCGCTCAGGCTCGCAATCGCTCATGATTCCGCCGCGGCTGGAAAGCCTTCGCAGCGAGTATTCTCGCGGTGATTGCGTCTTTCGCTCCGCCCGTCTTGCTGGCGCAATCCCAACTCCGCGCACTGTGTCGGCAAACGTTCTCTTTGCCGCCTGACCTCGCACCACGAAAGACAACGGCTTCGGCGCGCGGTCCAAATCTCCGCGTGGAGGACGGGCGTCATCGCCCGTCAGGCAAGGGCTGGGGCTCGACGGGCGATGACGCCGCCCTCCACGCCTTCCGGCGCGGTCGCGTTATGATAGTTTGTTGACGCGGACGCCAAAGACGCTCCTGACCTGGAAAGCCTCGGTTTCGATGCGAATCATCAAAGCCACGAAATGAAAGAAGCCGGTTCGACCATGCTGCGGATGCTGCAAACCGGCCTGCTGCTCTGCCTTCTCGCGACGCCCCAATTTTCCCAGACCGCACCGAGCGGCCGCGCCGACACGGCACCGCCCACCGTCGACTTCAGGGACATTGCGCCCGAGGCCGGCCTCACCGCCGAAAACGTCTCGGGAGACGCCGACAACAAGCGCTACATCCTCGAGACCACCGGTGACGGCGTAGCCATATTCGACCTCGACAATGACGGACTGATGGACATTTTTCTGGTCAATGCCACCACCATGGACGGCAAAGGCCGCGGCGAGAAATCAACCAGCCACCTTTACCGCGATATCGGAAACCTGCACTTCGTGGACATCACGCAGCAAGCCGGCCTGGGAAAAATCGGATGGGGCCAGGGAGTCTGCGCGGGCGACTACGACAACGACGGCTACGAAGATCTTTTCGTCACCTATTACGGCCACAGCGTTCTCTATCACAACGAGGGCAACGGAACCTTCAAGGATGTCACCGAGGCGGCGGGACTGAAATCTGACGCGGTCCGATGGGACACGGGCTGCTCCTTCTTCGACTATGATCTCGACGGCAAACTCGATCTGGCGGTCACCGGATACGTCGAGTTTGATCGCGACAAAATTCCGGCGCCCGGCTCAGGCGGATATTGTCAGTGGAAAGGCATGCCGGTGATGTGCGGCCCCCGGGGCCTGCCCTCAGGACGCAGCTTCCTGTTCCACAACGACGGCCACGGCAAATTCAGCGACGTTTCGATGGCCAGCGGAATCGGCAAGCCCACAGGCTGTTACGGCTTCACCGTGCTCGCCTCGGACTTCGACAATGATGGCTATCCCGATTTATACATGTCCTGCGACTCCAGACCCAGCCTGCTCTATCACAACCGCAAGAATGGCACCTTCGAAGAGATCGGAGTCGCATCGGGCGTGGCGCTGAACGATGCCGGACAGGAGCAGGCCGGCATGGGCGTGACCGCGTCCGATTATGACGAAGACGGATTCGTGGATATTGCAAAAACCAATTTCAGCGACGACGTCCCCAATCTTTACCATAACAATGGCGACGGCACATTTACCGACCGCGTGTACGAGTCTGGTCTGGGAGCGCACACCCAATATCTGGGTTGGGGAATTCAATTCCTCGACGTCGATAACGATGGCCGCAAAGATATCGTGATGGTCAACGGACACGTCTATCCCGAGGTTGACCGCAGCCCCTTGAACTACAAATATCGCCAGCCCAGAATGCTGTACTGGAACGCGGGCGGAGGAAAGTTCAAAGATCTCTCCAATAACGCGGGGCCCGGCATCAGTGAACCCTGGGCCTCAAGAGGATTGGCGGTGGGCGACCTGGCCAACGACGGATCGCTCGAGGTGGTGATCAATAACCTCGATACGCGGCCCAGCCTGCTGAAGAATTTTGGCACGAAGAAGAACTGGCTGATGGTCCGCTGCGTCGGCACCCGGAGCAATCGGGATGCGGTGGGAGCGCGAGTGTACGTTTACGTCGGCGACCGCCGGATCTCGGGCGAGATTCAGACCGGAGCCAGCTTTCTCTCCCAGAACGATCCGCGAGTGCACGTCGGCCTTGCCGACGACACCTCCTATCAGCGCATCGAGGTGCAGTGGCCCGGGCGGGCAGCGCGAAGTTTTTCTCGGCGGCAAAGCCAATCAGATTGTCGTTCTCACCGAAGGAACCGGCTCTCCCGCTGCCGCTCTCAAACCAAAACCAGGCTCGCGTCCATGACGAGGCCCGCCGCCGTTCGCTAGTGAACTGGTGCAAGAATCAACTTTTGCACGCGCCAGTTCAACAGCTCAGCCACGAACAGTTCGTTTTCTGACGGACACGCAATCTGGTGAATCCAGCCGAATTGCTTTAGCTGCTTACCCGACTCTCCCAGCACGCCGAGGACTTTTCCGTCAAGGGTGAGCTTGTAGATTCGGCCGGGGTACCCGTCCGAGCTGTACAAGACCTGATGAGGCGGAGGCGTGATGCATATCGCCCAGGGCGCGCCCGGCGCCATGGCCTGGTTGCCGCTAATCGGCAGCTGCGGTTTGTTGCCGATTGCCGGGCGCGCGTTGGGGTCAAAGGGCACATCAATCACGATCTGGCGGAGAAAGTTTCCATCCCCGTCGAATACCTGAATGCGGCGGTTGCCGCGGTCCGCCACGTAGACACTTCCTTGCGCATCCACCGCGATGCTGTGCGGAGTAACGAACTGTCCCGGCTGGTTTCCGGGTTCGCCCCACGACTTGAGCCAGTTGCCGTTCTTGTCCACCTTCGCGACGCGCGAATTGACATAACCGTCGCTGATGTAGGTGTCGCCGGCGGCGTCCCACGCCATGTCGGTGACCTGGCGGAACAGGCCGTCCACCGGCGGCAGCGGCGGCTTGGGATGCCGCAACGGCTCGGTGCCTTCGTCAGAGGCTTCGAGCTTGCGCCCAAACACCATGGCTACGCCGCCCTCGGGATCAAACTTGATGACCATGTCTGAGCCTTTGTCGGCTACCCAGATGTTGTCATCCCGGTCGACCTTCACCGAGTGCGCAAATGACCAGGCATACAGGTTGTGGCCAATCTCGCGCACAAACTTGCCGTCCCCATCGAACTCCAGGAGTTGCGCCGCAGCCGCGCCATAGGCGGGACCAGTCGTGTGGCCGCGCGAGAAAACAAAGACGTGGCCTTTGGAATTGACGGCAACGCCGGCGACTTCGCCCAGATATAAATCCGCGGGCAGCTTCAGAAACCCGGGAACGGAACGATAAGGAATTTCGGGCACCCGCGGTTGTTGCGCGAGCAGCGAACCGGCGGTAGCGAAGAACAAGCACAAAGCCCAGCGTCTCACGGTTGCCTCCGAATCGTCGGGCGGGAATGCCAGCTCATATCAATCTAAACGCCATGCGGAGCGACAAATACAAGGACCGTGCCGTCGGGATCGGTAACTGAGACGGCGTGACGGCTCTTTTCCGCTTTCAATCCACGACTGCGCAGATCGCGCGCCGCCTGCCGTACATTGCTGACCGCAAAGGTCACGCGCGGTTTGGCATCGGGCGTGTCTGCCTGGAGCTCTATCTGGTCACCCGATTTCCCGGCGACGTACATCTCGTTTCCGTCGTGGCTCGCGCTCTTGAATGCCAGTTTGCCGGCATAGTACGAGCGCTCCACCGCCAGATCTTTAGCCGCGGTGGTCGTGGCCAGCAGGTGGCTCGAGATCCGGCGCGGTGACAGATGTTTGCCATGGTCCTGGGAATGCAATGAATCGGGCAAATATTGCGTGTACTCCAGCAACTGGTTGTCCGGGCCATGCATGACGAACAACAGGTTGCCGGCGCGGGCCTTCTTGGCGTCGGTCGGTTGCAGCCCCGCAGCGACGTACGCCTTGTGGAGGGATTCGATGTCGGCCACCTCGAAACAGGTGTGCAGTATGCCACCAGGTTGCGAATCGCTGCGGCGCGGGATCAGCTCGATAAATTGACGATCGTTGACTTTGACGTATGAGACCGACACTTTGCCTGCATCCGTAAATGAAAACGCTTCTTCGAAGCCCAGCGTGTTGTAGAAGTCACGCGATTTCTGCAGGTCATTGACTCGCAGGGCCACGTGCGCAATGCCCATGAGGTCGGTCGATTGCGCGCCTGCAATTGCTGCGGACGCGCACAGCAGGACAGCGACCAGGATGCTGCCGGATGCGCGAAGCAAATGTGCTCTCACCATGCCCTTCAATCGTTCCCTCCAACCGTCGCTCCGACAGCAGCCTACACCAACGTCGATCGTACTTGCCAGCGAATGTCCGTTTAGATTTTGTGAACTCACTCTTCACAATTTCCTCATGGTAAGGCACTCCGCAGGCTCTGCTATGATGCCCACCGAAATCGGACTTCACCGATCTTCCCCAGGAGATGCCCCGTGTCCCTTACCCGACGTGAGATCTGTGGTCTGCTTCCCGGACTTTTGCCAGTCACCGCCGGACTGCAAGCCTTCGCGCAAGATAAGTCCCTGGCCTCGGGCGCATTTTCTTTTGAGCAGGCGCCGCTGCACATTGCCAACAACCATGCCCAGGTCCGGATGATGTTGCGCGGAAAGCTGGCTACGGGCGAGGCCATTGAAGTGCACCAGACCACGCTGCCTCCCGGCGGCTCGCCGACCGCCACCACCCATCATCATCCCCACTCCGAGATGTGGCTCATTCGCGAGGGCACGATTGAGCTGACCGTCAACGACAAGCACTTCCGCCTGGACCCTGGCTCGGTCGGCTTTGTCGCCTCGAACGAGGAGCACGGCATCAGGAATGTGGGCACCACGCCGGCGCAATACTTTGTCGTCGCCGTGGGCCCCGGCGCTGAGTTGCAGGAGTAGGAACGCCGCGCCAGATGCCTACTCACATCGGTTTGATCGGCGGCGGGAACATCAGCGGCACTCACGCCCGCGCCGCTCGTGCGATTGCCGGAGTTGAAATCGCAGCCATCTACGGCACCAACGCCGACAAGGTCAACGCTCTCTGCCATGAACATGGCGGCACGCCCTACCTGGACTTTCAGGCCTTCCTGGCGCATCGTCCCATGGACCTGGTTGCGATTGGAAGCCCATCCGGGCTGCACGCTGCTCAGGGCATCGCCGCCGCACAGCGCGGCCTGCATGTGCTGACCGAGAAGCCGATCGATATCACAACCCGGCGCGCCGACGAACTCATCGCAGCGACGGACCGCGCCGGGGTGAAACTTGGCGTCATGTTTCAGGACCGCGTGAAGCCGGCAATTCGCGAACTACGTGAATGGATCGGCACTGGAGTCGTCGGCCGACCTCTTCTGGCCGATGCCAGGGTGAAATGGTATCGACCTCCCGAATATTACAGCGGCTCGCGATGGCGGGGAACCGTCGCACTGGATGGCGGCGGCGCATTAATCAATCAGGCCGTGCATACCGTGGATTTGCTGCTGTGGCTGCTCGGCGATGTGGTCCGCGTGCAGTCGCGGACGTCAACCGCGCTGCACGCGATTGAAGCGGAAGACACCGCGATTGCGATTCTCGAGTTTGCCAGTGGCGCCCTGGGCGTTATCCAGGCGACCACTGCCGCCTTTCCGGGATATCCGCGCCGCCTGGAGATCAACGGCACCGAGGGCACGGTGATTCTCGAGCACGATCGAATTCTGGCGGCAGACCTCCGGCATCCGCAAGCTATCAGCAGCGCGCACCCGTCCGATGAAAACCAGAGCGCGTCTTCGGCACTGGTCAGCGACGCCCGCGGACATCAGGCGCTGCTTGAGGATTTTCTCCACGCGATCGAGCGCAACACAACCCCAGTCTGCGACGGCCGCGACGGGCGACGAAGTATTGCGTTAGTGGAAGCGATCTATAGGGCGGATCGCAGCCGCGGCGCGGTGTCTGTGTCGCTGAATAAACCCTGAAACTACCCGCACCCCAACCGGCTCGCGCAGTCTCGCAATATTTCAGCTTCCCAGGCCGGGCGTTGTGCATTCCGGGGATGCACCCGGTCGGTCGGAATTCGTCCGGTCATATGCAGGAACACCGCTGCCGAGTGCTTGTACGCTGGAACCGGGGGGCGAAAGGCGACGTTACCTAAATACTGCAGTGCGTCCGCAAGCGCGTAGTACTCCGGATCGCCGGCCGCCCACAGGCGATCGCGCTCAGCGAACTCTTCCGGGGAGAAACTGGCGAGGCCGAGAAGATAGTCCGACCCGTACTCGATCATGTTGATGCCCAGATCATTTCCCGTATAGATGCGGAACTCCGGCCGATGTTTATCACGCAAAGCCAGGCGATTGAGTTCGACGAGGCGGTCGAGGGACGAGTGCTTCATCCCCTTGATCTCAGGAATATCCATGAGACGGCGGACCGTATCCTCGTCAAAGATTTCTCCGTTGGGGGCGAACATCGTGCCCAGCTCAAAAGCCAGAACGTGAGGATATCCCTGGCAAGCCGCCTGATAGACCGCTGCCTTCTCTTTCGACGACAGCCCATGCAGCCGCGCCGTCTGAAACAGGATCGGAATACCGCCCGCCTCAACGATCGCATCCATCTGTTGCCGGTAAAGGGCAACGCTGTCGCCGGTTTGATTTTCGATATAGGCTCCGGCCACAAACGGCACATCTTTGCCCAGGGCTTCGACCGTCCAGCGCAGCACATCGCGTTTTTCTGGCTCGCTCAAATAGTTGACATAACCGGTGTCCATGTTGACTGCGTTCACCAGCCCGGCCTGATGCGTGGCGATCAAATGCTGTTTGAATGCGTCCACCGCGACGTTGCCGTTTGACTCGTAAGGCAACAAAGCCGCGGCGATTCCCTGCACTTTTCGCCGAAGTTGCCGTCGTTCGATGAGGGTTGTGATGTTCATCCCGTTGGCTCTGGCCTCATTCTTTCTTCGCCAGCGTCAGTTGCGTCATCAGATCAGAATCTTTGTAGAAACTGTCCAGCGGATAGCATCCCGAAGGCAATCCTTTTCGCGGAGCGGTCGTGCAATCGCTGAACGTTCGGCAAATCCGTTTGCGCTCAATGGCGCGTCCTTCGGATGCATCCCACAGCAACTCGGGATAGGTCAGCACCATTCGTCCCAATCCCACCAGGTCGGCCCAGCCTTCGCGCAGGGCGGCCTGGGCGACGTGCGGCAGAAAATCCTGCAGGTAGCTGTAACCGGTCCCCACGAATATCAGTCGAGGAAATTGTTGCTTCAGGCGCCGCGTCGCGTCCATCTGGCGCGCCACGCTGACCAGCGGATCTTCGGGAGGTAAATACCCGTCCGACGGCGGATACAGCGCGGGCCGCTGCAGGTGCGGGTTGTAGTAAGGACTGCCGGCGGTGATATTGACCAGCCGGATTCCCAACTGCTCGAGCAGAGCCAGAAACTGGACCGGCTCATGCAAATCGGACTCCGTTGGTTCAAGCGCGTTCACGCCGAACCCCCAGCGGTAAGGGATTTCGTTTTCGTAAGACTCGGGAATTCCTTCTCCCGGCTTTCCCTGGGATGATTTCGCCGGATCGGGATGGAACGGCACGCTGTCGATCGCTGAAAGGCGAACCGCGATCTTGAGCCCGGGAGCGATCGAACGAATACCCTGCACCACCTCGCGCAGAAATCGAGTTCGATTCTCAAAGCTTCCGCCATAGCGGCCGGGGCGGGTATGGGCGCTCAGAAATTCATGGCCGAGGTAGCCATGACAATGTTTGATGTCCACGAAATCGAAGCCCAGCTTCCAGGCCATCAGCGCAGCCCGATGAAAGTTTCCAATGATGCCTTCTATTTCCGCGTCCGTCAGGACGGGAAAGTCGGCAGTCAGCCCCAGCCGCCGATCGAGGAATGGATGGTGATAGAGAATACGCGGCTCGGGCCGGCCGTGCGCATTAGGACGGCTGTAGCGGCCGGAATCCGTGAGCTGCAGACCGATCAACAAGCCGTCATCGGTGCCAGTCGTGAACCGGTGTTCCTCGATCAATGTGGCGCGCAGGCAGGATAAGCCTTCTTCGGTATGCGCCGCGGCCACCAGTTGATTGGGATTGGCCCGCCCCTGGTGCGAAACCGCGACCGCTTCCCCTCCCCAGATCAATTTTGCGCCGCTGCGGCCGAAACGCCGCCAGCGCCGAATCGTGTTTTCGGACGGGTTGCCGTCGGGGAAGCCATCCCAGCCTTCCATGGGGTGCACGGCGATACGGTTACCGATTTTGATATCGCCGCTGACGACGGGTTGGCGCAGGGGAGACGCAGGGCCCGTCACCAGCTCGTCATCACACGGAATGGTCAGGCCGAGCGCATGCAGGTGCGCCTTAAACCCAGAGACGTGCTTCACCGTTCCCAGACGCAGGATGGGCTTTCGCGTCATGCTGTCCTCCGCCGCTGCGGCAGTACCAGCACGGCTGCAGCCCCGAGTAACGCGATTCCCACCAGCACAAAACAACTTTCGGAATAACTTCCGGTCGCGTCGCGCAACCGCCCGGTCAGCCACGGCGACACGGCTTCGGCGATGCCGCCCGCGGTCAGAATCACTCCCAGCAATCTCCCCAGAACCTGCATGCCGAAGATTTCTGCGGTCATCAAGGGAATGATCATGTAGTCGCCACCCAGCCCGACCCCGAACACCGCCGCCGCCGCATACAGTACCCCGCTCGACTGCGCCAGGAACAGAAACGGAATGCCGGCCGCGACCAGCAGATAGGTCAGCAGCATCACATATCTTTTCGAAATCCGATCGGCCAGCCAGCCCATCAGCAGGCGCCCCACGATGCTGAACGACAGCACCAGCGACAACACCCGCGCCGCATCTCCCTGGCTGAAGTGACGATCGAGGCTGAGGAAGAGTTTGAGATTCTGCTGCGTCCCGCTTACCGCCGCGATCGAACACATGCTGCCGAAAGTGAGCAGAAAGAACGGAAGCGTTTTGAACGCCGCCATCACTTCCGTCGACCCGCTCATCTTGCGATCCACGGTGAATCCGGCAGGCGCTTCTTTCACGAAGAAAGCCAACGGAAGGGAGACCAGGATAATCAACCCGCCCAGCAAGCGCAAAGCAGACTGCCAGCCGAAGTGCTCTATCAGCGCGTGCGAGATCCAGGGCACGGTCGCGCCTCCGATCCCGATTCCCAGGTAAGCGAAGCCCATGGCCTTGCCGCGAGATTTCTCGAACCAGCGCGACAACAGGACCTGGTTGGGCAGCGGGCCGCCGCACACATAGCCGAGAGCGTTGAAGAAGTAAAAGAAATAGAACATGCCGAGAGTCGAGACCCAGCCCAGTCCCACCAGCGCTCCGCCCGCCATCAGGATGCCCGCCATCATGACCCGCCGAGGGCCAAAGCGATCGATGATCCAGCCCGCGATAAATCCGAAGACCGGTCCCACCACCAGCTTGCTCAGCGCATTTCCCGACGTCACCTGGGCGCGCGTCCAGCCAAACTGCTGCACCATGAAGTCGTAATAGAAAGGCAGCCCCCACAAGGCAAGGCCCACGATGCAGAACAGGACAACAAAGGCAGTGGCCGCAACTTGCAGGGCTTCGGGTTGAAGTTCCGCTTTCCTCGCACTGCCCGGGCTCCCGTCCGGCGCAACCCGCTCCCGCTCTTCCACCAGCTGTTTCGGTTCGTTCACCCTGCTCCTCGAAAATTGCCAGTCTACCCTACACCGTATCTCCCGCGGGAAAACCTCTGCTATGATGCCGAACGGATTTCACAATATCATTCGCGAGAGGCGCTTATGACCATCACCCGACGTGAAATGTGCATCATGCTTCCCGGCCTTTTGCCGGCTGCGGCCGCGCTCGATGCTTTCGCCGACGCCGGCAATTCCCTGCCCTCGGCGGAATATCCCTTTGACCAGCTGGCCGTGCACATTCTCGACCACGCCGAAATGCGCCACGTCCTCAAGGGCAAGTTGGCGACTGGGGAGGCGTTGGAGGTTCACGAAACCATGCTGCCGGTCGGCGGCGCTCCTCACGCTCCCCACCATCACGTCCATTCCGAGATGTGGCTGATTCGTGAAGGCACCGTCGAGCTTACGGTCAACGGAGTCAGTTACCGTCTGGGTCCAGGTGGAGTAGGATTTGTTCGTTCGAACGATGAGCATGGAATCAAGAATGTCGGGACGACTGCGGCCAGCTATTTCGTCGTGGCAGTGGGACCGGGAGCGGATGCATAGTCTCAGCGTCCTTCGTTTCGTCAGCCACGAAACAAAGTATAGGCCGCAAGGAAGCCATAATTTGTTTAGTTCGACTCAAGCTTAGAATCAGTTTTTACGAATTGACATCGCGGAAGCGCGATTCTTATAGTTTCCGGGGCGTTGGGCTGGATGCATCCAATAGGCGTCGAGGTGGGTCGATGAAGATATTTGGGCTCCTGGGCTTGCTCGCGATTACTCTTCTCATGGTCAGCGCGGAGGAAAAAGTGCCGGACGGATTCCAGCAATGGACGGGCGCGTCACTCCAGCAACTCGAGCAGACGCTGAAAACCGAGGCCGACGCCAGTTCCCATCACATGGCGGTGCGCCGGCTGGCGGATTTTCCCCAGGATACATTCATGCTCTCCCGGCGCCAGGCGGATGGCGCCGTGGAATGGCACGAGAATCAGGCCGACGTCTTCTTCGTACAATCCGGCTCGGCGACCCTGCTGGTGGGTGGCACCATGGTAGGCGGTGAAGTCACTGAGCCGCACGAAAAGCGCAACGGAACCATTCAGGGCGGCATCCGGCGCAAACTTTCGCCGGGTGACGTGGTTCGCATTCCTCCCCAGGTCCCGCATCAGATCCTGCTCGATGGGTCACCTGAATTCACCTACTTCGTGATCAAAGTGAAAGGCTACTAGTCCCCGGCGGTCGCACCCTCACCCAGACTTTCCGCCGGACCGTGCGTGCAATAGAGGAGGATTCCATGTCTCTGCGATTACTCAAGTCCCTGGTCGCGCTGCTCGCGGTCTTGTGCGCCGCGACCGCGCTGGCGCAGTCGCCCCTTCCCTACGGACTGCCGGTCAGCCTGGAGAATGCCAGGAAAGCTGCTGCAACAGCGCTCGAAGAGGCGCGGAAGGGCAATTGGAAAATGGCCGTGGCCGTGGTCGATACCGGCGGCACTCTGGTCTATTACGAAAAGATGGACAACACGCAGACTGGAAGCGCCGACGTTGCTATCGAAAAAGCCCGCACTGCGGTGCGCTTCAAACGCCCGAGCAAAGCCTTTCAGGACCTGGTCGCCGCGGGTGGCAACGGCCTGCGCATTCTCCGTTTGCCGGGAGCCGTTCCCTTCGAAGGTGGAATTCCTCTCATCATCGACGGCCAGATTGTAGGTGCGATCGGCGTTTCCGGAGACAGCACCGATCATGACGGAATCTGCGCCCAGGCGGGCGCGAACACGCTCAAGTAGCTCGCTCCGCTTCATGACGTGTCGCATAAACGATCACTCGCCTGGGGTTCACAAATAGCCACGACAGCGCCGCGATGAAGAACATCGCAGCATTGAAATAAAGGCTGACCTTCCAACTGGGATGGCCGGGCGCGCCGGCCAGCACCGCCAGCCATGCCACCACCGGTATGCTGATCACCTGCCCGAGATTGCCGATCGTGTTCATAAAACCCGCAACCGTGCCCGAGTAACGCTGTCCGATATCAATCGTGGTAGACCAGCTTGCGGCCATTCCAAAATCCTTGATGAATGAAGAGAAGCATAGCGCAGCGAACGCCAGGCCGATGTGGCCGGGGGTAAGCGCAACACTCACCAGCATGAAGGCGCCGCCGAGTGCGTAGGCGATCACGCCTTGCAAGGTGCGTCCCCAACGCGGCCCCCAGAGCCGCACTTGTCGATCCGTCAGGAACCCGCCCGCCAGGCAGGCGGCGCCGCCGAAGAAGAGCGGCGCTCCCGAGGCCAGCACAAGCCCGACTCCTGACAGGTGAAGATCGTTCTGCAGATACGGCGTAATCCAGGACGTAAAGAATGACCAGCCCGCGTTGCTGCAGAAATACATCAGGCTAAGCGCCCACAAAGTCGGGCTGAGGAGCATGGTGGACCACGACAGAGGAGCCGGCTTCCCGGAATCCTTGCGTCCCTCCATGATGAGAGCGCGCTCGGCTTCGCTCACAGCCGGGTCCGATTGGGGCGAATCCTTGTAACGCGAGTTGAATCCCCAAAGCCAGAGGCCCCCGAGAACACTCATGAGCACGAACCCGCCGCGCCATCCGAAAGGGAAGGCGAGAACCATCATCAGAAGCGGCGCAACGGCGCCTCCCCAACGGGCGCACAGCCACACCATCCCCTGAGTGAAGCCTCTTTCCTTGAATGGAAACCACTCGCGGGATGCCCGGCTGATGTTGGGAAACGATCCGGCTTCCCCTGCTCCGAAAAGAAATCGGAACACGAATAGACTCACCAGGCCCCAGGCCAAACCGGTCAGAGCGGTGAAGGCAATCCAGCAGAGGACAATGCGAATCAGAACTTTGCGCGGCCCTAATTTGTCGCCCAGCCAGCCGCTCGGTATTTCGAATAGCGCATACGCCAGGGAGAACGCGGAAAAGGCATAGGCAAATTTCTGAGGCGTCAGATGCAAGTCCAGTTCGATGTGGTCCTGAACCTGGATGATGCCGACGCGTCCGATGTAGGTGAGAGCGGAAAGGCTGCACAGCCAGGCGAGAACGCTCCAGCGGACGCGGGTGGGGGCTGGCGTCATCGGGAGTCTGTGGCCCAGCGAACGGGGAGAGAATCCGGCAAAGGGTTGGCCTCGGTTCGGCTCGATCAGTTTTCCCGCTGACCCCGGCTCACGCCCTGGGCTTTAGTTTTGCGCCGCATTGCGGCGGGGCACACTGGAACAACCGATTACGACAAGAACGGCTTCCACTTTTCGAGCACCGCCTTGATCTCTCCCACTTCCTCAGGCCGCAGATCGGGGAGCGGAGGGCGGACCGGGCCGGCGGCAAGCCCAACCTGGTTCATCATCTCTTTCATGACCGCAACCTCATACCCTTTTCGGCGCGCCCGAATCGCATAGAGCGGATTCACATATTCGTTCATCAGCTCGGTAAGCGCAGGGGAATCTCCGGCGGAAGCCAGTTCGTCCAGGCGCAGCGAGAGCTTGGGCGCGACGGTCGCGATACTCGAAGTGTAAGTACGAATTCCGATTTTGTAGTAGGCGGGAACCCAGGCGTCGCCGGCGCCGCCAATCCAGTACAACCGGTCGCCCACCCGATCCATGATCTGCCGGTAAACCACCGCATCGCCCTGTCCGTCTTTCCATGCGATCAGGGTCGGAATCCTGTGCGCCAATTGTTCGACCCACTCCGGAGACGGCTTTACCCAGTCACGACTGTAAACGAACAGGCCCAAAGCAGTGGCGGCGCCAATCGCCGCATAGTATTCCGCCAGGCCCTGCTCGTCGGCATTGGGATAATAGGGCGGCAGGGCCAGGATCCCGTCCGCGCCCATCCGGGCCGATCTCTGCGCCAGTTCGATCGCCATCTGACGGTTGAAACCCGTACCCGCGATGACGGGAATCCTGCCCCGCACTTCTTCCACAATCGTCTTCACCACCACATGGTGCTCAGCCGGCGTTAGCGAATACATTTCTCCCGTACCGCCGGCGGCCACGATCGCCGCGATGGGATGGCGGAGAAGGTGATCAACGTTCTTCCGCAGCCCGGCCAGGTCAAGGGACAAATCCGCCTTGAAGGGCGTGACTGGAAAAGCGATCACACCCCGAAGCCGGCTGCGGAATTCTTCTGCTCTCATCTCTCTCCTCAACCCTCAACGCAGGAACGCCGAAGCACACCATAAGATCGGCGCTTGCCCGTGCAGGTCGCCGGTGAGCCGCTGGCGATCGAGGTAGTACTGCAAGTCGTTCTTCTTGCCCGTGCCCTGGCACACGTTGCGCAGATCGCCGTTCGGCTCCAGATAACTGACCAGCCCCAGCCATCCTTTGCGCGCCGCTTTCGCGTATGTCTTCTTCTCCAGCCATCCGTTTTTGACCCCGGTAATCATGGCGAACGTGAACATCCCGGTCGATGAAGTTTCCGGCCAGGACTCGGGATGGTCGATCAGCTGGCGCCAGAGTCCATCTTTGCCCTGATATTGCAACAACGCTTTCATCATCTTGCGATACGACTCCATGATGCGCGCGCGTCGGGGATGATTCTCCGGCAGCGAGCGCAACATCTCCGCCATGCCCGCCGCGACCCACCCGTCTCCCCGTCCCCAGTAAAACGGTACGTCGGGTGCGTGATAGAAGAGGCCATTCGGCTGTTGCAGCTTGTCCAGATATGTGGTCATCTCCAGCGCCGCGCGATCCAGATATTTCGAGTCGCCCGTCGCCCGGTACGCCTCCAGTTGCAGGATGATGAGCATGTACATATCGTCGATCCAGTAGCGCGTTTGCGGAGACAAACCGTCCGGGGTCGGATCCTCCCACTGCTTGTCGGCCGAGTTCTTGCCCAGGTCGAGATACTTTTGTTCCTTGGTCTGGATGTAAATTTCCAGCGGCACCGTGCCGAACACGCTCCTGTCCACATGGTCCGGCACCGGAATTAAATTGGACTCTTCGGCAAAGATGGGCTGAAAACGCTTGATCAGCCGGGCGTCGAGCTCCTTATCGCCGCTCAATTGCGCAAAGGTCAGCGCGCCGTACCAGGTCGCCACTTCCGGATAAGTGATAAAGGGCGGCGGACCGGGACGGCCGAAGTTCGAGTGTGGAGTCTCGAGGAACCGTTCCGTAACCCGCTTGCCGATTTCCCGCGGCGAACTGCCCGCCGGCCACTTGGTGAATTCCTTCGGTTCCTTCTGCGCCTGCAGCGGCAGCGCGAGCAGCATGATTCCTATCGCTGCCAGCAGTCCGGCCACCCTTCCGTATCGGTTGATCATGAGTTCCTTGTCCCCTTTGGATTTTTCTTCGAGTTCGGCATTCCCTTTTGCCGCACACTTCCGCGCCAGGCTCCTTCGACATCAGGCCAGCGTCGCAGACTACAAAAGCCGCGCCTCAAAGGTCAACGTGTAAAAACTTAAGACAACATTAAGCTGAACTCAACAAAACCACGCGCGCCAGGTCCGGCACGCGGTTCGCAGCTGGCCTGCTATGCTGGCACCCGGCGCTCAATTCGTTCCGTCAAAACCAATCGGAGACAGAGTCGATGCTTCGCGTCCCCTATCAGGAACTCCTCGATGCGCTGTTGCGAGTGTTGCTGAAGCTGGAATTTGAATCTGGGGATGCCCGCCTTTGCGCGCAGCTTTTCGCCGACACCAGTCGCGACGGCGTCCACTCTCACGGACTGAACCGCTTTCCCAGATTCGTCTCCATGATTCGTAACGGATACATTCACGTTCATGCAAAGCCCGAGCTGCAGGCGGCGTCAGGACCGCTGGAGCGCTGGGACGGAAAACTCGGGCCGGGCAATCTGAACGCCTGGCACAGCATGGAACGGGCCATCGCCCTGGCCCGTGAACATGGGATGGGCTGCGTGGCGCTGGCGAATTCCAACCACTGGATGCGCGGCGGCACTTACGGCTGGCAGGCCGCTGACGCCGGCGTCATCGGAATATGTTGGACCAACACGTTTCCCAATCTCCCGCCCTGGGGCGCTTCCGATCCGCGGGTGGGCAACAATCCCCTGGTGATCGCAGTTCCCCGTTCGGACGGACACGTTGTCCTCGACATGGCGATGTCGCAATTCTCCTATGGCGCCCTGGCGTCCTATCGGGCGCGCGGTGAACTGCTGCCGGTTGACGGCGGATTTGATCGGGAGGGCCGGCTCACTCGCGTTCCGGCAGAGATCGAGGCCTCCAATCGCCCGCTGCCTATCGGCTTCTGGAAGGGCTCAGGCCTGGCCTTGATGCTCGACCTTCTGGCCGCGACGCTTTCCGGAGGAAAGGCCACCCACCAGATTACCGCCGATCCGAATCGCGAGAATGGCCAGTCGCAGGTCTTCCTCGCGTTCGACGTTTCCGCGCTCCACCCGACGAGCGGCGTTTCCCCGATCGCGGACCAGGTCATCGAATATTTCCAGCTTCCCCCGAACTCTCGCGGAGAACGCATACGCTATCCCGGTTACCGGGTCCTGATCACGCGCAGGGACAACCTGGCCCGCGGCATCCCCGTCGAGCCTTCTGTCTGGCAGCAGCTCGATACCCTCTAGGTTGGCGTCTACTTCCGTTGAGTCTGGCTGAAATCACACTTCAATTTTTATGGTTTGACAGCTCCAACTCGATTTCTATACTGGAAAACGATTTTGATATTCGATCGACCCAGAATGATCGACTTTACTGCTCGATTGGCAGCCGTGCTGCTCCGCCGATGTAACCACGGAAGCTGCTTCGATTCGCAATCTCACATGCATTCAGCCATCGTTGCGAGTAAGGACGCGCTCCACTCGCCGTATTTTTTGCAAGGGAGTTTCTAATGGGCACGCAGGTGGACGACGGGAGTGATCAGATAATCTTTCGCAGGACGCACGCGCATACCGGGCGGCATGTCTCCATCACTCCTGGCAATAGTTCCATGAAGCATCTGGCCTACGGACGCATCATCCTGAATGCCGCGAAGCCCGAGGAATCTTTTTCCACCGGGGAACGCGAGACCGGATTGATTGTCCTGTCGGGCAGCGCCACTGTAAAGACCGAGGCCAAAGAGGTGTCGCTGGGACAGTACGACGCGATCTATATTCCGCGCGATTCGTCGGTGAAGATTTCTACCTCGTCCCGTGTGGACATCGCCGAGTTTTCCGCGGAAGTTTCCCGCCACTATCCGTTTCAGGTCGTACGTTTTTCCCAGGTCGAGAACGATCCTGGGTTAAAATTCACCACCGGCGGAACCGGATCGTCCCGCCAGCTGCACATGCTGCTGGCAAAAAACATTGAAGCGGGAAGGCTGGTCGCAGGTTTCACCATCTCCGAACCGGGCAACTGGACGAGCTGGCCCCCGCACGAGCACGCCAAGATGCTGGAAGAGATGTACGTGTATTTCGATATGCCCGATCCGGCATTCGGCATTCAACTTGTGTATAACCGTACTGACTATCCCGAGATCGTCACTGTCGTGCGCGATGGCGACGCTGTGCTGATGCCCAGCGGTTATCATCCAAACGTCTCGGTTCCCGGTCATCGCATTTGCTTTCTCTGGGCCATGGCCGCCCACCGTGAAGGCGAAGACCGGCAGTTTGGCGTGGTCAACGTGCAGCGCGGATTCGATCAGGGATCTTCCGGATTAGAAGCTGGCCGTAAAAAGTAAGCGCTACCATCCCAACCATGGACCCAGCCGCTAGCTCCGCGAACCCCGCGCCTTCGGCGGATTCAGCGGCCATGCCTGAGGCCGCGCCCCGGGCCGGCTATTTCCGCTGGATCATCTGCGCTCTCCTCCTGTTCGGAACCACAAAAAACTACATGGACCGCCAGGTCCTGGGCATTCTCAAAGGCACGCTGCAACACGATCTGGGATGGAACGACATCGACTTCGGCAACCTGGTTCTTGCCTTCCAGGGTTTCTATGCCATCGGCATGCTGGTGGTCGGGCGGATCATCGATCGCCTGGGCACCCGGCTGGGATACGCCCTGGCCATGGTCTTCTGGAGCCTGGCTTCCATGGGCCATGCCCTGGCCAGTTCCTTCACCAGCTTTATTGTTGCCAGGTCGGCATTGGGTTTAGGCGAGGCGGGCGTTTTTCCCGCAAGCATTAAAACTGTCGCGGAGTGGTTTCCGAAAAAGGAGCGGGCGCTGGCGACCGGAATCTTCAACGCCGGGACAAATGTCGGCGCCATCGTCACCCCTTTCATCGTGGCCTTTATCACCGCCCGGTGGGGATGGCGCTGGGCGTTCTTGATCACCGGCGCTTCGGGGTTTATCTGGCTTGTCTTCTGGCTGCTGCTCTATCGCCGGCCCGAGGAACATCCCCGTGTTTCTAAAGCGGAACTAGCCTACATCCGCAGCGACCCTCAACCCCCAACCGCCAAAATCCCATGGGCGCGCCTCATTCCCCATCGTCAGACCTGGGCCTTCGTAGTGGGCAAATTCATGACTGACCCCATCTGGTGGTTTTATCTTTTTTGGATACCGGATTTTCTGCAGCGCAAGCATGGATTGGATCTCATGAACATTCGCCTGCCCATCGTGGTGATCTACGTGATCGCCGACGTCGGCAGCGTCGCCGGCGGCTGGTTCTCCTCCTGGCTGATTCATCGCGGCCGCACTGTAAATGTGGCCCGCAAGAGCGCGCTGCTGGTCTGCGCGCTGTGCGTGATTCCCGTCGTCTTTGCCTATAACATGCAGAGCTTGTGGGGAGCGGTCCTGTTGATCGGGCTCGCGGCCGCCGCTCATCAGGGATTCTCCGCCAATCTGTTTACCCTGACCTCCGACACCTTCCCCGCCCAGGCCGTGGGCTCGGTGGTGGGAATGGGCGGAATGGCGGGCGCAATCGGTGGCATGCTGATCGCCACCATCGTCGGCCACACGCTGCAGTGGACGGGCAGTTACATGATCCCGTTCGTGATGGCCGGCTCCGCATACGTGCTGGCCCTGGCCGCGATTCAGTTA
This sequence comes from Terriglobia bacterium, assembly GCA_963734455.1. Lineage (GTDB taxonomy): Bacteria > Acidobacteriota > Terriglobia > Terriglobales > Acidobacteriaceae > JAIQFF01. The sequence goes on along the minus strand of CAVTHC010000002.1, from coordinate 403,339 downwards.
TTGGTGCCGCGGCTGGATCCCGCCGACATTCACTGAGAGCCGCGATGATTCTCGAAGCTTTCGAGCTCAAAGGCAGGAACGCGCTGGTGACCGGATCGAGCCGTGGACTCGGCGCGGCAATCGCCATTGCCCTGGCCCAGGCCGGCGCCAACGTCGGCTGTCATGGACGCAGCGCAGAGGGCAAGACCACGAGCGAAATCATCGCGCAGATGGGAAGAAAATCTTTCTACCTGGCCGGCGATATGTCCGATCCCAACTTCTATCCCGTCTTGATCGGAAAGACAGTTGAGGAGTTTGGCTCCATCGACATCCTGGTCAACAACGCCGGCGTGATACGGCGCGCGCCTGCGGCTGACTACACCCAGGCGGATTGGGACCAACTCATTGCGGTCAACCTGACCGCCGTATTCCGGCTTTCACAACTTGCCGGCCGGGACATGCTGAAGCGTGGCGCCAAAGGCAAAATCCTCAACATCGCTTCCCTGCTTTCATTTCAGGGAGGGATTCTGGTTCCGGCCTACGCCGCGGCTAAGGGCGGCGTCGCGCAACTTACCAAGGCGCTCGCCAACGAGTGGGCTGCGAAGGGCATCAACGTGAATGCGATTGCGCCCGGCTACATGGCGACTGACAACACCACCGCTCTAAGGCAAGACCCCCAGCGCAGCCGGCAAATCCTGGAGCGCATTCCCGCCAGCCGGTGGGGGGAGCCGGGCGATATCGCTGGCGCTGCGGTGTTCCTCTGCTCGTCCGCCAGCGACTACATTCATGGGCACGTGCTGGCAGTCGATGGCGGCTGGTTGGCTCGCTGATCGAGCGTCATCATCATCAGGCTGTCAACATCGCCCGCAGCGATTCAGCAATCGATACCGTCAGTTTGCGCGGATAGTCAGTCTGCACCATCGCCAGCGCCAGGCTCCGCGTGATGGGATGTCCATCGACCCGGAACGTTTGGAAGAATCCCGTTCGCCGCCGCAGCGCATGTTCGGGAAGAATCGAGTAACCAAAACCGGACTCCACCAGCCGCTTGATGGCTTCGGTATCTTCCGCCTCCATCACAACCCTCGGACTCACCCCGATATCCTTGAAGAAACGATCGATGAGCACGCGCAGCACCGTTCCTCGCGGATACAGCAGGAACGGCACCCGGGTCAGCTCCGCCACCCGCACCGATCCCGTCTGATGACCCCGGACTTTGTTGCTCGAAGGCCGCACAATCATGAGCTCTTCGTCAAACAGCGGAATGATCTTCAGGTTTTCTTCCGGAACCGGAAGAGAAATGAGCCCGAGATCGAAGCGCCGGTCATGCAGCCCGGCAACGGTTTCCTCCGTCACATTGACCGAGACCCGAATCTCCGCCTTCGGATACTGCTTCCGCAACTGTCGCAAGGGCTTTCCCAGCTGATAGATCAGCGTAGTCACGCCGGTGGCAAAGTGGAAGGGCCGGGTATCCGTCGCCAGATCGTTTTCAAACTCCTGCTTGACCTGCCCCATCCGCTTGATCAGGTCTTTCGCATGTTCCGCCAGGCGCATGGCGGCGGGCGTGGGAATCAGCCGCTTCCCGCTGCGCACAAACAGCTCGGTATGAAGTTCGTCGGCGAGATTATGCAGCTGCAGGCTGACGGCTCCCGGAGACAGGAAAACTTTCTCCGCGGCGCGAGTCATGCTCGGAGACTCCATCACGGCCAGGAACAACTCGAGCTGGTGAATATCCATTTTCCCTACTCCAATCGGGCCGAACCTTCAGACGGGCGTTTCCACTCATCCAAAACGACAGCCTGAAGAACCGGCGGTCTTTTTAGTCGTGCTGAAACGCCTCTTTAGCTTTTCCAATTTGACAGCGCTGGAGCCCCTGCCTATCGTTTCAATGCGGGCAAGGTTACTTTAGCAAATCTAAAGGATCGAGGTGTCAACCGGCGAATTTTTGAGGCTTTCGCCCTCCGTCAAGGCCTCTCGATGGAACCGCCCGGGCGATCCAGGGGGCGGAAAGCCGGTTTGGTTTGGGAACTACGACCACGCGCGAAGAGTCCGCCGTCGCGCTCAGGAGGCAGAAATTTGGCGAAGAAACTCTGGCTGCTTTGTCCTATTGCGATTCTCCTGCTGTCGGCGGCCGCGCAAGAGAACGATCCCGCGGGATTCGAACTCTGGACTCCGGCGTCTTTGCAGCGTTTGGAAAACAAGATGCATGCCGATGCCTCCACCGATCCCCACCATTTTGCCGTCGAGCTCCTCGCCGACTTTCCCCACGACAGCGCGATGCTCGTCCATCGGGAATCCGACGGCCCGCCCGAGTTGCATGAAACTCAGGTTGACGTCTTCCTGGTGCAATCCGGTTCGGCGACCTTGTTGATCGGCGGTACTTTGGTCAACGGCGAAACCGTCGCGCCTCATGAAAAGCGCAATGGCACGATTCAGGGTGGCGTCCGGCGAAAGCTTTCCGCGGGAGATGTTGTCCGCATTCCTCCTCGCGTGCCCCACCAGGTCTTGCTTGCGGGCGCGCCCGAGATCAACTATCTCGTAATCAAGGTAAAAGGATATTGAAACCGTAGGGCCGTAATGAAATCGAACATCAGACCATCACTTCAACGGAGGAAATAGTTTTGACAGCCATCGTCCGCGTCTTTAGAGGTTTGCTCACGCTGCTCGCCCTTGCCGCGATGCTTCCGCCTTCCCCGGTTCAGGCGCAGAATCCGAATTTCCATAACGCGCCGGCATCGGCCAGGGAACTGAAGAACCCTTACGAAGGGCAGCGGACGCCCAAAGCCGCGGCGCTATTCCATCTTCGCTGCGCCCGCTGCCACGGAGAGAATGGCGAAGGCTCCGGGAATATTCCTCCTCTGAAAGCGGAAAGAATCAAGACAGTGACGCCGGGCGAACTCTTCTGGTTCATCACCCGGGGCGACGTGTCCAACGGCATGCCCTCCTGGGCAACTCTGCCTCGGCAACAACGCTGGCAGATCGTCAGCTACGTGCAAGCGCTCGGTCAATCTCAGGGCGCTCCGGCGGGCAACCAGACTGCCGAGGCGCCTGTTCCCCAGAAATTAAACGCTCCGCCTCCAACCCCGCCGTTTACCGACTTCCGCTACGAAAAACCGGGAGAGATTCGCAAGATCACATTGAAAGACCTCCCCGCCCCCTTTGCGACTTCGTCGGCGGGCAATGGCCCCAAGGTTGTGGCCCGTCCGGAAGGCGCATGGCCGCAGGTTCCCCCGGGCTTCAAAGTGGAGCAATACGCCGCCGGGCTCGACAATCCGAGGATCATCCGCACCGCGCCCAACGGCGACATTTTCGTGGCCGAGACCCGGGCCGGTGACATCAGGATCTTCCGCGGCATCACCGCTAACGGCAGGCCCGTGCAGATGGCGCTCTTTGCCAGCGGACTGAATCGCCCCTTTGGCATCAACTTTTATCCGCCAGGCCCGAATCCGCAATGGGTCTATGTGGGAAACACCGATGCGGTCGTACGCTTCCCCTATCAGAACGGCGATCTGCAGGCCCGGGGCCCGGCCGAACACCTGGCCGACCTACCAGCCAACGGAAGCCACTCCACGCGCGATATTCAATTCTCGCTCGATGGCACGAAGATGTTCGTCTCGGTTGGCTCCGCCTCGAATGTCGACGATCCGGATACCACGCCGGCAGAAAAGAACCGCGCCGACGTTTTGCAATTCAACCCTGACGGCACCGGGATGCAGATCTACGCCTACGGCATTCGAAACTGTGTAGGACTTGCCGTCAATTCGAAAACCGGCGAGCTGTGGTGTTCCGTGAACGAACGCGACGGACTCGGCGACAATCTCGTTCCGGACTACATCACCCACGTGCAGCAGGGCGGCTTTTATGGCTGGCCCTGGTGGTACATGGGCAGCCATCAGGATCCGCGGCACAACGGCACCCGCCCCGAACTCAAGGATAAAGTCATCACTCCCGACGTCATCCTTAACCCGCACAATGCATCGCTCGGCATCACCTTTTACGAGGGCAAACAATTTCCGCCGGAATACGAAGGCGACATCTTCGCGTCCGAGCATGGCTCCTGGAACCGGGCGGTTCGTGTGGGCTACGAGCTGATCCGCGTGCCTCTGCATCAGAGCGGACATGCCAGCGGTGAATACGAGGATTTCATGACCGGCTTCGTGATCGACAACGAGCATGTCTGGGGACGCCCGGTCGCAGTCACTGTCGCCCCCGACGGCTCACTCCTGGTCACCGACGACGGCTCCAATTCCATCTGGAGGATTACTTACTCAGGAAAATAGCTAGGGTTGGAGAGATCTCAAAATTGCGAATAGCGGATGCGTCGAGCCGTGGGCCCTGTCAAAATAGACTGGCCGCGCCCTCGACGACAATCTCGCTGGCGCCCTGAAACGAAACCGTGAGCCGGTTCGCTTGCTGGTCATAGCGGTATTCGCTGCCCTCATGCAGTTTCGTGCCGTTCCGCGTCACCGCTTTCACGTTCCGGCAATAAACTTCCATCGTTCCCGGCGTTCCCAGATCGCCAAACTCAATTCGCAGGCCGTCGGCTGCAGGCTCGGCCACAATCTTCTGCACTCCGCTTCCGGTGTAGTAGTCAAACTGGCTTTTGCGCTTGCCCGAAGGAAAAACTTCCACACGCAGCTTTGGACTCCAGTTCCCGTCCCAATTATTGTTCAGCTTAACGATATCGCCTCGCGGAAGGATGGCTCCCTCGCGCACGTATAGAGGTATGGTTCCCAAAGGCGCGGCCGCCTGAATCGTGTTCCCCCCGGCATACACGGTTTGCTTGTCGTTGTAGTTCATCCATCGCCCGGCAGGCAGATACACCGTACGCTCCTTGGCCTGCGCCGTAGTGACGGGAGCCACCAGCAGGGCGTCGCCGTAGAGGTACTCATCCCACATGTCACTGAGCCGATCGTCGTCGGGATAGGCCAGCACCAGCGCTCGCATGATGGGCATGCCATCCCGCGTGGCCTGGTACATCGCGGAACGTGTGTACGGGATCAGGTCGTGATGCGCGGCAACATATTTCTGCGCAATCCCGACCACCTCCGGGTTGTAGTCATCCCAGAGCGTGCGCTGGGGTCCGAGTATCACTTCCATGATCGGACTGAACGCGCTGAACTCCAGCCAGCGCGCCAGCAGGTCGTTGTCAGGCGCCGGCGGAGCAAAGTATCCGCCGGTGTCGGAGCCCCACATGGGAAAGTTAATGGTTCCAGAGCGCAGCCCGTTCTTTACCGTAACCTGCAGCCCCTCGAAGGTCGACCAGGAGTCGCCGTTCCAAAGCGCGGAATACTTGCGCGTAGTGTCGTTGGCGTTGCGCGAGAAAATGAAATAGTCATTGCCGTACGCCGCGCTTAGTCCTTCGGCAGACAGCTTGGGAAAGAGCACTGCGAACTGGTTCTCGAGTGACTCCGGCATCTCGCCTTCTTCGCCGCGATCAATCTTGTAGCCCTTTATGCCCATGCGCACGTAGGCATCGAGCTTCTGCTTGAACCAGTCATAGACTTCAGGACGCCGAATGTCGGCGGCCGGCCATTTCAGCGGGAAGAGATACCCCTTGGCCGATCCTTCCTTAAATAAATCCCCGGAACAGCGGTTGGCCGTCCACAGCAGCAGATTCATGCCGCGGTCATGTAAGTCGTGGATCATCTTCGCCGGGTCGGGAAACGAGAAATCGAAATCCATGGCGCCCCATCCCAATTCCCCGGAGGCGTAAGGACGGTCCAGCCACATGGCTCCTGCCGGCAGATGCAGGGCCCGCAGGCGTTCCGCGTCCTGCATCACTTTTTCCTGCGCGTTCGTGACCCCGCGCAAATCGGCGTGGTGGTCATCCCGCCACCATATGCTGCCAAACGCCCAGAGCGGCGGCATGAAAGCCGGACCGGCCAGGGCGTTGTATCGGCTCAGAATGTCGGCGTACGAAGGTCCGTAAATAATGTCGTAAGTGAGGTGCGAGTCTTTAAACGAAAAAGTTGTTTTGCCCGCCTGCGCCACCGCATAGTGGGCTTGCGCCAGGCTCTCGACATAAATCCCATACCTATTCGAGGTCATGTAGAAGGGGGCTCGCGCGCTGGCGTGATGAACGTAACGCTCGTTGCCCATGCCGAGAAACTCATGGTCGGCCCCGCGGTTGTCCAGGCTGCCGCCAAAGGGCTGCTCCCAGATGCCGTAATAATGCTCGCCCTGATCGTTGAATTCCTCGGAGATTTCACTCGGACTCGCGTCCTTGTAGGTGATGGAGACCTGCAAAACCTCTGGCTTAAGGAAGCTGAAGCTGACCTGGGCTTTGGCCGGCGTCCCCGCAGGCATGCCTTCCCGGCCTGCGAGTTGTAGCAGGAGTTCAGCCTGCAGGCGGTTCGACGTCTTGCTTATATTTGCCGCTTCGGACGCCGGGTACAGTTCCGGCCCAAAGGTAATCCCAGTGCTGCTCTGCGACAACAGCACCTTCCCGCTGGAGCGCTCGATTACGCGATAAGCATAGGGTGCCGTATTCAGTTCAAGCCGCAACGCCGGAGACTCCAGCGTTTCCGTGGCGGCAAATATTTTGGAATTCAAAAGCAGGAAAGAAACTGCCAGCAGAAACAGCGCCTCCCGGTTCCTGAAGCCTTTCAGCATGAAGCCCTCTCGAGCAGGAATTGGATCCCGGATATCGGCATCCATATCACAGTTCGCACACCGCCGCCGAAGTTTTCAACTTTGAAGCCGGACACGCTGGCTCAGTGCCAGCCGTGTCCGGCGGTGGTTGTGCGCGCGATCTTCGTCAGAGCTAGAAATACAGCTTCAACGCCAGTTGGCCAATGCGTGGATCCGACGCTTGCTGAATTGCGCCAAACGCGCTCGCGCTGATCTTCTGGAAGTTGGTCAGAGAAGCCGTGTCATCCATGAAGTTGGCGCGGTTGAAGACGTTGAAGAACTCGGCGCGGAACTCCAGTCTCCAACGCTCGTTGAACGCGAAGTTCTTGGTGGTATTCATGTCCCAGGTATAAGCGCCCGGCAAACGGAATCCATTCTTTCCCGTGTTGCCGAAGGTCCCTAGCGCTTGCGCTTTGGTTTCAAAGGCGGCTTTGTTGAGCCAATCCACGCAAGGCCTGGGGTTGGTTCCGGTGCTGATTCCGGCGGCCGCGCAGGCTCCGGGAGCGTAGGGATCGGCGCCCGGGATCAGCGAGGCCCGGTCCTGGCCTATGCCGGTTCCGGAAATTTCGGACCCTTGCAGCAGGTTGAATGCGCGTCCGGTTTGGGCTGAAACCACTCCTCCCAGCTGCCATCCCCCCAGGACGGTCCGCAGAAATCCGTTGCCCTTCGCCGGCGTGGGCAGCACCCACACGTACGACGCAACGAAGCGATGCGTGTGATCGAAGTCGGACGGCCCGTAGTCAAACTGGTGACGCAGCGGATCGTCCCACGGGCGTGTCGAGAAGGTATCGAAGCCTGTCACTCCAGCCCCTGCCGGAAGATCGTCCAGGCTCTTGGAGTAGGTGTAACTTCCCAGAATCGTCAATCCATGCGACGCCCGCTTCTCGATCGATGCCTGGAACGAATGGTAGATGGAATTGACGTCCTGCATGTCTTGCTGCACCTGCGAGAACGGCGGGACGGTAAACCCCTGGGTGGCCGCGATGGCATTCAGCCGCAGCGTACCCACTTTTCCGGTGGCCGAGGGGAACGACGGGTTCAGGTTCAGCGTCTCCGTAAGGTGGTTGCTGCGCGAACCAACGTACGCGGCGCGCACCAGCAGTTCCCACGGCAATTGATGTTCGAGCGCCAGGTTCCAGTTGTAAACCGTGGGCACCTGGTATTTGTGATTGGGGTCCCAGCTCAAATAGAGCGCGCCTCCGGGGAAGGTCGAGTCCTTCGGCGGCGGGAAAGGAGCGGGAAATATGTTGGCCTGCGCGGTGCAACCCAGTGCGGTTTGCGTTGCGGCCTCGGTGCAGAGCGGATCGCTGATGCTTCCCGGCTTGACCGCGCTGGTGCTGAAAATAAGCTGCGGGCTGAATGGCGCCTGGTCCACGAACCGGTTGTTGATGATCCCGGTGATACGGGTGTCATAGAAAATCCCGGCGCCGCCTCGCAGGCTGGTCTTGCCGTCGCCGAACACGTCGTAAGCGAAGCCCACGCGCGGCGCAAAATTATTCAGGCTGGCATTCACGCCATTCGGCGGGACGCCAGGATCGCCCGGGAAAAATGCGCCCGGAGGCGCGTTGGGGAACTGCGTGGAACGGGTCCCGGCAATCAGACCGTCGATGCGGAATTGCTGCACTCGGCCCTTCAACTCGCGCCAGGGCAGGGCGGGCTCATAGCGCAATCCCAGGTTGACCGTCAGGCGCCGGGTCACCCGAATGTTGTCCTGGGCATAGATCCCGGCAAAAGTGTTGCGGTTGTTTTTGAATTCGCCCGCCCCCTGGCGGAAGGCCAGGTTGCCGCTGTAGTCTCCCAGCGCGCCGGAGAGGAAAGCGTTGACTCCGTTAAAGCTGAACTCTCCCGGCTGGAAGAACCGGTTGTTGAGATCCACACGGCTGCGTTCGATGAGTCCGCCAAAGCGGAAATCGTGCCTGCCCTTCACCCAGCTGACGTCATCGCTCCAGGAGAAATTGTTGCGGATGAACGTGGCATTCGGATTGTCGCCGAAGTTGAAGAACCCATTGACCCGGATCTGCTGAATGGCATTGGTGGGCGGTTGGAACGGAATATTCGACCCCAGGCTGGCCACGCTGGGCACATTGGCTGCCGGGCCCCGGCCGGACGCTTCCCGCGCGTAACTGAAACGAAAGTCATTCAACAGGGTTGGCCGGAAAATATGGTTCTCGTGGATCAGATAGTTCTGATTGGTAATCTTGGCGCCATCGGCGTAGGCCAGAAAATTCGAGGGATCGAACACCGCGCCCCGCTGAAATTGGTTGTAGCTGTAGCGTACGGTGAGCCGGTCGTCCTGCGTAAACGAATGGTCAACCCGGCCCAGATATTCCTTGTAATTCTCGTTGTCCGGTTTCAAAAACGTCACTGCCCGATTCGTGCTCAGCGGCAGGCCCTGCAGAATATTCAACGAAACCGGGTCGATGGTGCCGGGCGTGCCGCCCGGTCCGCCGGTGTTCAGGTAGTTTTCGATGTCGCAGGTGGGGCACGAAGAGGTCACCGGACCGGTTGCGGGAATCGTCGTCAATGCCGTGGTCGGAACCGTCGAACTCGTCGGCGTTCCCACATTGCGGAAGCGGGTGAACTGGACCCCGAAGAAGAAAAACGTACGATCGTGAATGATCGGACCGCCGAACGTCCCGCCAAACTGGTTGCGCTTGATTTGATCGCGACCGTTGTCTTTGGTCGGCGTGAGAACTCCATTGACCGGAAGCGCCGAAGGCGCAAAATAATTCCGCGCGTTGAACACCGAGTTGCGCAGAAATTCGAACGCGTTGCCGTGAAAGTTGTTGGTGCCGGATTTGGTGACGACGTTGACCACCGCGCCTGCGTTCTGTCCGTACTCCGCGGTGTAGTTGCTGGTCTGCACGCTGAATTCCTGCAACGCGTCAGGAAAGGGGAAGGGCTGGTTGACGTTGGTGTACTCGTCGACATAGTTGCCGCCGTCGAGCTGGTAACTCACCATGTTCTGGCGCGCGCCGTTGGCCGAGATGGTGACTGCGCCCGGAAAAGTCTTGGTGAATCCCTGGTCAGCGCCGCCGTTGGGCGAGTTGACCGACCCTGGCGTCAGCAGCGTGAGTTGGGCGGCATTGCGCCCGTTCAGCGGCAGCTCGGTAATACGGGCCTGTTCGACCACCTGCCGGATGGTCGAGGTCATGGTGTCGACCTGGGGCGCGTTGCCTTCGACCTCGATGACTTCCGTTCCCGAGCCCACCCTCAGCGTCAGGTTCACGGTAAGAGTCTGGTCGGCCAGCAAGGTGACGGTTTGCCTGGCATCGCTGAACCCTTTGGCCCGGATGGTTACCGTGTAGTCGGCGGGACGAAGAGAAGGCACGACGTAATATCCCCCCTCATCGCTTGCGGCTTCGCGCGCCAGCCCGGTGCCGACTTGGGTGACCGTGATCCGCGCCGAAACGATGGCAGCGCCGGTCGGGTCCGTAATCGTCCCCGCTATGCTCCCCAGTCCTTGTCCGTGCGCCAAAGTCGACGACAAGGTCGAAAAGACAGCCAGGCTCAGAAGCGCCAGAACAATGTTCCTTTTCATTTTGTGCCTTTCCAGGTGCGCGTTGCAGCCGATGTTCGCTCCATCCCTCAGCCTGCTGGTGCTAATGTGTATCGCCCCAAGCAACCCGTATCTCAGATCGGGGGATCAAGCCAACACGTACTCGGATACAATGCGGTCCGTTGGTTTTGATACAGTGACCCATGGCGGCGGAAGATAGGCCAGAATCGTTTTGACTGTCAATACCAGAAAAATTCAAGACGCGATTTAGGAACACTCAAAGAGCGGCGAGGCCGAAGGGAAATGGACATTCACCAGTTGAAACTGTTTCTTGCCGTGCTCGAATCCTCCAGCATGACGCATGCGGCGCAGCAGTTTCATTTGTCTCCGGGCGCCGTCAGCCTCCAACTGCACAGCCTCGCCGACGAACTGCACGCCGAGCTGTTTGTGCGTTCGGGCAAGCGCCTGGTCGCCACCCCGGCGGCTTTGCGCCTGGCGGAACGCGCCAAAGATGTGGTCCGCACCATGAGCCAGATCCAGCAGGAATTTGCCGACGATGTTTCGAAGGACGTGCGCCCCTTCCAGTTCGCCACCGGGGTGACTACCTTGATTCATCAGCTCCCCGCTCCCCTGCGCGAATTGCGCAAGCGATTTCCCAATGCCGACATTGGCGTCACCGTGGGAGTGACCGAGGAGATTGTCGCCGGCCTGCTCGAACGCCGCTTCGACCTGGGCCTCATTTCCCTTCCCGTCTTCGAACAGAGCCTGGAGATCATGCCGCTGTTCGATGAGGAGCTGCTGGTGCTGCGGCCATCTCCCAATAGCGTTCGCAGCCCGCGCACCGGAGTCATTCAGGCGGCGGACCTGGCGCAGGTTCCCTTTCTTCTTTATCCCAAGCCCAGCAACATCCGGCACATCATCGATCAATTTTTTCAGGAGATTAACATTACGCCGCGGGTGGTGATGGAGGCCGAGGACAGTGAAGCCATCAAGGGGCTGGTCGAGTCGGGATTCGGCTATTCCATCCTGCCCCAGCACGCCCTGCGCGGCCGCAACCGTTTTTTTCAGACTTACCGGGTGGCGGGGCATCGCCTGAGCCGAAGCCTGGCGCTCGCCATGGTCCGCACCGACTATCCCCGCAAGCTGACCGAATCGATCGCTGAATTTCTACAGAAGATTCTCATCAGCCAGTGATCGAAGCCTTCAAGATGGAGCCCGGGCGTCCCGCTCGTGAGGATCCTGGCAAGAGCTTTCATGCCAGGTTGGCGAAGCTTTCGAAGTTCCCGCGGAACAGGCGGTTCACGTCGCGCTGGATGATTTGGCGCGTTACTCCGCGTCCATCGCGGGCCAGCAGTTTGTAGCTGTTGGCCAGCACCTGCGCCATGGTGGCGCGCGTGTTCCGCCATTTGTACAGGATTTGCTCCAGCACCCGGGCATCGGAATGCTGCGGAATGAAACTCGTCCCCAGCAACTCAATGCGCTCCCGCGTGATCTCTTCCACGATCGAAGGATTGTTCAGGAACCACCAGCATCCGAAGGGCATAAGGTTGCTGAACTTGCGCGCGTAGACACAGAGTTCGTGCTGATTTTCGCGGCTCAGGACGCTGGCCAGAAAGCGATTCTCGGGGTAGGCGCGGCAAATATTTTCCACGGCCCGCATGTCCGCCTTGCCCACCGCGTCGCCCGCCAGCCGGATTCGAGGATTCACCTGGCGGCGCACTCCGATCATGAGCGACAGCGGCAGATCAAACTCCCGGCACGAAGGCAGGACCGCGTCACTCAACAGCGTGCCCTGAACGCTGTCCTCCGGAAATTGAAAGGCGTCGGTGAGCGACACCGCCATGTACACCGGGTTCATGCGCTCACACCAGTCGGCCAGAAATCTGCGCACCTCGGCCGCCGATTTGCCGCTCGCCTGGGCGTCCACCGCGTAGCCTTGCTCCGCCAGGCGCTGCCAGTGGGCGGGCCAGCCCCATAGAATTCGATCCAGCCGCAACACCGCCAGAAAATCGGTGCGCGAGGGCGCGCCATTCATCCAGATTTTCTGTTCTTCAGGATGGAGCGGATCGTTGGTCATCACCACCGAGCTCACGCCCGCCATCTGCAAAACTTTCGCGACATGCGATTCAATTCTCTGGGCGCGGAAAAATGCCCGGGCATCTTCGAGGTCGGGACTCTCGGTGGGCAGATCGAATGCCTCGAGCACCGCAATGACGCCGCGCGTAGCTTCCGAGATCGGACTGTTCTCCACGAACAGCGCCCGCCAGATGGCGTCGGCCTGCTCGCGTTTCGGCATCTCCCAGTAGCGCTCGGGAGAAAGGCTCGACGAGCGGAACAGCTCCGCTTCGAGATAGTGATACGTCAGCAACTCGTCGATACCCCACAGACCCAGCCCGCCAAATTCCGGGGAAAACAGGTGAGTGTGGATGTCGATAAACTGGGTGGTCGCGAGTACTTCCTCCACGGTCGCCTGGATCCGGTCTGCGGTCAGCGGATCATCGCCAAGCTGTGGTCGGGTCGGTGTAGTCATTCCTTCCTGCACTTTCGTTCTGGAGCTTGCAGTGAACGCTTAAGCAGCGATCAAGCAGACATCCATCTTAGCCCGGAGAGTCGGTTTATTCCGAGCTCAATCATGGAAGGCTCTTTTACTTGTACCGATGCGCGCTGTCAAATCAAGAGAGTTAAACGAGGCTTTTAGAAACTCTCAATGCGAACCGTTGCTTCGCCGGCCTGCCCGCTGCAGGTCCGCATCGGCCAGCCAGCTCGGAGTTGAGACATGCTCCCAGCCGGCGTCGGAATATAGTCGATCCCACATGCAAAGCACAATATGAGTCTTGCTGAAATCAAAGGTTAAAATTTCTCGTTTGACATTATTTTGCACTTGCTTCAGTCTCCTTTGCGCCGCCTCACCGAGCATCTGAAGCCGTAAACAAACCCAGGGAGGAATCATGTTCGCCAAGTCCACCGACAGAAGAGACTTCCTGAAACTGACGGGAGCCGGGATCGCCGGCTCAGCCTTGGGAGCCGCCACCACCGTTCAGCCGGCCGTTGCGAAGTCAAAGACAAACGCCGCTCACGGCACTCTCGACGTGCGTGCCTTCGGCGCCATCGGCGACGGCAAAACTCTGGACACGCCGGCCATCAACCAGGCCATTGACGCGGCCGCCGCGGCCGGCGGCGGCATCGTGCGCTTCCCGGCGGGAAATTATCTTTGCTATTCCATCCACCTGAAAAGCCACATCACTTTGTTCCTCGATGCGGGCGCAACCATCGTGGCGGCCGACGCGCCCGCCGCGGGCGCCGCCGGCGGCTATGATCCGCCCGAGCCCAACGCCTGGGACAAATTCCAGGATTTCGGTCACAGCCACTGGCACAACAGCCTGATCTGGGGTGAAGGCCTGGAAAACATTTCCATCGAAGGCCAGGGGCTCATCTGGGGCAAGGGCCTGAGCCGTGGAGACCATGACGTCATCCTCGCCGCTGGCGTTGGCAATAAGTCCATCAGCCTGAAGAATTGCCATAACGTGACCTTGCGTGATGTCTCGATCCTCCACGGCGGACACTTTGCCATCCTTGCCACCGGTGTGGACAACCTCACCATCGACAACCTCAAGATCGACACCAATCGCGACGCCATCGACATCGATTGCTGCCGCAACGTGCGCGTCTCCAATTGCAGCGTCAACTCCCCCTGGGACGACGGCATCTGCCTGAAAGATTCCTACGGCCTGGGCTTCGCGCGCTCCACCGACCACGTCACCATCACCAACTGCTACGTCACCGGCGGCTACGAAGAAGGCACCATGCTCGATGCCACCTACAAGCGCTTCGCGCCGGATTTCAAAGTCCCGCGCAACGGACGCATCAAGTTCGGCACCGAAAGCAACGGCGGTTTCCGCAACATCACCGTCTCCAACTGCGTGATCGAGGATTGCAAGGGCATTGCGCTCGAGTCGGTGGATGGCGCGATCCTGGAAGACGTCGCCATTACCAACATCACCATGCGCGACATCGTCGATGTTCCTTTCTTTCTGCGTCTGGGCAGCCGGATGCGCGGTCCCGAGGGAACTCCGGTGGGAGAAGTGCGCCGCATACTGATCAGCAACGTCGTGGTCTCGAACTGCGCTTCCCGGCAGGCCTCTCTCATCGTCGGAATTCCCGGTCACGCCATCGAAGACGTTAAGCTGAGCAATATCCTGGTGCTGCATCGCGGCGGCGGCAGCAAGGCCGATGCCGCCATTCAACCGCCGGAACTGGAAAACGGCTATCCCGAGCCCGGCCGCTTCGGCCCCATGCCGGCGCACGGTTTTTACATCCGTCATGTGAAACGAATCGAGATCAAGGATGTCGAAATCCGGCCCATGCAGCCCGACCTGCGCCCCGGATTCGTCCTCGAGGATGTGAGCGGCGCCGAACTCATTCACGTCAAGTTGCCGCAAACTCCCGACGTTCCGTCGGTTGTGCTAAAGAACGTAAAAGATTTCACCCTGACCCAAAGCAAGCCGCTACCAGACACCCAAGTGGAAAGCACAGAGCAGAGGGCTCTCTAATGTGGGGCGGACACTCCTGTCCGCCGCCTTTGCATTTGCCTTTGACTTTGCTTTTGCCTTTGCTTTGCCTTTGCCTTTGACCCTAGATGCAGCCGCCGCAGGCCCTACGTAACCGGCCCAGGATTGAACAGCGCCAGCGCATTGTGCAGTCCCCAATGGTCCGCCCAGGTCTGCTTGCGCCCGCTGGCCACGTCGAGAATGTAGCGAAAGATTTCCCATCCAACTTCCTCGACGGTCGCGCTGCCGCTTGCAATACGACCGGCGTCAACGTCAATGAGATCGGGCCAGCGTTCCGCCAGCGCAGTCCGCGATGAAACTTTGACCACCGGCACCAGCGCCAACCCGTATGGACTTCCCTCTCCAGTCGTAAACACGTGCAGGTTCATGGAGGCCAGCTGCTGCGTGCCACAGATGAAATCGCTGGCCGGGGTCGCGGAGAACACCAGCCCCTTCGCCGTCACTTTCTCGCCCTGCGCGGCCACCGCCACCAACGCCGAACTTCCCGCCTTCGCGATCGACCCCAGCGATTTTTCCACCACGTTCGACAATCCGCCCCGCTTGTTGCCGGGCGTGGGGTTCGCGCTGCGGTCGGCTGAACCGCGCGCCAGATAGTCGTCGTACCACTGCATCTCGCGAATCAGGGCGCGGGCCACGTCCTGATTGATGGCGCGCGGTGTCAGCAGGTGGACCGCGTCGCGCACTTCCGTGACTTCGGAAAACATCACCGTGGCCCCGGCGCGCACCAGCAGATCGGCCGCATATCCCACCGCCGGGTTGCAGGTCACGCCCGAGAGCCCGTCACTGCCGCCGCATTGCAAGCCCACCACGAGTTCCGCTGCCGGCACCGCCGTCCTCTGTCTCTGGTTGAGCTGCTGCAGTCGCTTCTCGGCGGCGCGCAGGATCGCGCTCACCACCTCGCCGAAGCCGCGCTCATCCTGCATGCGAATCAAATACGGATCGCTTTCGAGCACCGGCAATTTCCCCAACCCTTGGTCCGGGAAAAGCCGCTCCGGCTGCAGCTTCTCGCAGCCCAGGCTTACCACCAGCGGAGTTCCGCCCAGGTTGGGATGAGTGCTGATATGCCGAATCGTGCGGATCGGAATCTCCGCGCCCGGCGCGTCCATGGCGATGCCGCATCCGTAAGTATGAGTGATGGCAACCACGTCGCTCACTCCGGGAAACCGCGGCAGGATCTCGTCCCGGATTCGCCGCACGGCATACTCCACCGTGGGAGCCACGCACTGCACCGTGGTAGTGATCCCCAGAATATTTTTAGTTCCCACGCTGCCATCGCGATTGCGGAAGCCATCAAATGTGTAACCCGCAAGGGCCGGCTGAGGCGCGGGCGGAGCGGTCGCCAGAGGCAATTCATCGAGGGCGGGCGGCTGAGGCAATTCGATGGCATCTTCGTGCACCCACGAACCCAACGCGATCGCACGCGCCGCGAATCCAATAACCTGCCCGTAGCGCCTGACCGGATCTCCGCGTTGCAAGTCGCGCAGAGCTACTTTGTGAGCTTGTGGAATGCTCTCCTTGAGCGTCAGCCCGTCGCCAAATTGCGTGCCGGCCGGCAGTCCGTCAGGGTTGACGATGATCGCAACGTTGTCGCTGGGGTGAGCTTTAATGTAGAGAGGTTTCACGTCGCGTGCCACCGCCGAAACAATGTCGGTGTACGTTATCACATCGGGCTTGAGATGAAAGCGCCCTCAGTTGCGACTCTTGATCACGGTCTCCACCAGGTCGCCCAACTGCTGCGCGGTGAACTGGTTGCCCTCAAGATTCGCGGCCAGCTTTCCTTGCCGGTTGACGACAACCGTATGCAGCGAGTGTGTCATCAGGCCTTCGTCCGTCCACGCATCCACGCCAAACCTGGCACACACTTGTTTTACGTCCGAGACCGGTCCCGTGAGGAAGTGCCAGGTCCGTGCATCCGCGTTCCAGGTCTTGGCCGCAGCCGCCAGAACCTCCGGCTGATCGTGCTCCGGATCGAAACTCACGGTGAGCAAAACCAGGTCTTGCCCCATGCGCTCCGCAAAGCGCATCTGCAGAAGCGCGAAGTTATTGGAAAGGCGGTAGCAGAATTGCGGCAAGGCACAACGCGTGTAAATAAAATTGATAGCCACAACCTTGCCCACAAACTGGCCGAGTGTAACCGGCTGCCCGTTCTGGTCGATCAATTTGAAATCCGGCACGGACTGTCCCACCGCCACGACTCGTGTGATTGCGGACCTGGGAGTGACCAGGCTTTGCCTCGGACAGTGGGTGAACAGCCCGGGGTATCGCGATGGTGTCCCCGACTTCAGCCGGCGCGTGTTGCCTCGATGTCTCGACTGCCACGCCACCTATTTCGAGTCGCTGGCCCCTCCCCTGAATCATTATCGCAACCCCGGCTTCGTGTTGGGTATTTCGTGCGAGAAGTGTCACGGCGCGGGCCGCGACCACGTGGCCCGGCAAACTTCCAAAGATCCGGCGGCATACCCGCAGACCATGCTCAACCCGGCCAGGCTGCCGCGCGATCGTCAGATCGATCTCTGCGCGCTCTGCCACGCCGGTATTGGTGAGCTCACAGCAAAACCCTTCACTTACATTCCGGGAGAACCGCTGGACAAGTATCTCGCCCTGCCGCGCCTGGACCTAACCGCCAGTATCGACGTTCACGGCAGCCAGGTGGAGCTCTTGAAGAGGAGCCGCTGTTACCAATCGTCCGCCGCGATGACCTGCTCCACCTGCCACAATGTCCATCTTCCGCAGCACGATCTCGCCGCGTTCTCGGAGCGCTGTCTCTCCTGCCACAAGGTTGAAAGCTGCGGAGTTTTTCCCAAGCTGGGTCGCGAAATCGCGGGCAACTGCATCGATTGCCACATGCCCAGGCAGCAAACCAATCTCATCGTGTCTGATTCGAACGGCAGGAAGGTGCAACCGAAAGTGCGCAATCACTGGATCAAAATCTATCCGGAAAACTGAATCGCGACGGCCCCTCAGCGGAACCTGCGGATCAGCAGCGTATGCCGGTCGGAGCGGTAGAAGCCCAGCACATAAATCGTAGCTTTGCCTTTGGTCGAATAAATAACCTGGCGTATCCGCAACAACGGCGTGCCTCGGGGGACGCCCAGCAGCTCCGCGATTCTGGAATCTGCGGCCGTGGCGTCGACTTCTTCGTCCGCGTGCGCCAGTTCTACTCCGAAGTCCCGCTCCAGAATCGAAAACAGCGAACCTCTTCCCAACGGCGCGGAGACCAGTCCGCCAAACTCTTCCGCCGACAGGTAGCAGACCTCGAGGGCAAAGGGCTCGTTGGCAGCGTGCCGCAGGCGCTCCACCTTGACCAGGCGATGGTTGGGCGTGATCGCCAACCGGGCAGCAATCTCAGGTTCGTAATCGATGATCTTGTTGCACAGAAGTTCCGAGCCTGCGACCAGGCCGCGGCTGGCCATCTGCTCGGAGTAGCTCATCAGCTTGTTGAAATGGATCTTGGGGGGTGCGACGAAAGTGCCGGACCCGCGCCGCCGCTCCACCACGCCTTCGCGCTCGAGCGACGTCAGGGCATGGCGCGCGGTCATCAGGCTGACCCGGTGGATCTTGGCCAACTCTCTTTCCGAGTCAACCACATCGCCAGGTTTCAGCTGTCCGGCCTCAATGCGTTTCCAGATGACACTGCGAATTCTCTGGTAGGCCGGGGTCCCGTTGCGACCATTCTGTGCCATGCACGCTCCCGCGCCAGTATATAACGCACTCGCCACGCGAACCGAAGCAGTCACTAACTACACAGCTACCAGATGGCGCCCACTGTTTGGGAGGAGAAGGTTCCGCGAACCGCTAACAGGCTTTGCGTTGCCGGTTGGATAATTGACGCATCCCGCTGACTGCCAGCGCCTGGTAGGCCGCTCCCCAAACCGGCGCATTTTCATTCAGGACCACATAGATCGGAATGCGCGCCAGCACCGGCGAGAGCAATGTCTTGTCGCAGAACGCCCGGAAGAATGCGCCTTCTTTCAAGCGCGGCAGAATCTTGGGCGCGATCCCCCCCGCGACATAAATGCCGCCAAAGGCGAGCGCACGCAATGCCAGGTTTCCCGCCTCGGAGCCGTACGCTTCTGTCCACAGATCCAGGGTGGCAACGCAAACCTGGCAGGAGTGCGGGCACGCTTTCTCGCTGATTTCGCGGGCCGGGTCGGCGCCCGAGCCATCGAACGAAGGATGCCGCACCGCAGGATCCAGAAATTCATGGATGGCGCGAATCCCTCGCCCCGAAAGAACATCCTCGCAACAGACCTGCGGCAGTCGTCTCTTCAAATAAATAAGGAGTTGGATCTCGCGGTCAGTCCGCGGGGCAAAACCCGCCAGACCTCCCTCCGAAGGAGATACGCGATACTGTCGGCCATCCCACAAGAGATGGGCCTCGCCCAGGCCCGTGCCCACCGCCATCAGCGCCCGGGTCGCGTTCGGTTGCATCACTCCCTGATTAAGGACGGCCAGATCCTTGGCCGGCAGGCGGTCGAGGCTCCACGCGGTCGCGACCATGTCGTTGAGCAGCACGATGTTCTCGACACTCACTTCCAGCGCGCGTGCCAGTTCCAGCGGATTCATGTCCCACGGCAGATTGTTGGCGTGCAGCCGCCCGTCAACCACGGCGCCCGCCACGCCAAACCCCGCGGCGTTGATCGCTTCGCCGGCAAAATTGACGCCTTGCTCCGTCGCCTGCCGGCGGAAGTGCGCAATCACATCTTCAAATCGTGAAAACTCCCAGGGTGGCGTAGCGGCGCTGAAACACCGGCTGAAGGCTGACGCCGTCTTCTTCCCGGAAGATCGCGAGGTTGCACTTTGTGCCGCCAATGTCTCCCGCCAGAATCATGGTCAGACACTCAATTCCGAACAACCGGGGATTATTGTTCCAGAGAAGAGCCCTCGAAGTTGGGCGCTAATTGTACAACATCCCGGCATCTACCCGACACCGCATCGCCTGTGCTGATCCGGTGAAACCTGCGCCCAGAAGTTCAGGATTTCGTGCCATCTTTCAGGCCGAAAGCTGTGAATTGTTTTGTTCCATTTCTCTAGCCAACGCGATATATGTCTCGGGAGTGCTATTTGCTCCCGCAAGGGCGGTTCCATCAAAGTCGGATACTCCGGCTTCATCCCGCCCGCCGCGCCGCGAAGCCCTCGCCTGAAGTAGCAACGAATCCTCGCACCAATGCGGCAATCTCGTCTGCCGCTGTATCCAAGGCGAAATGCCCTCCGTCGACGATGTGCACTTCGGCCTTCGGCACGTCGCGACGATAGGCTTCCGGCTCCGAGAGATCGAACGAGCTTTCATACTTGCCCCAGATCACCAGCAGGCGCGGCTGCTTTTCGCGCATCCACGCCTGCCATTTGGGGTAGGCGTCAACGTTCGTGCGGTAATCGTAGAAGAGGTCGCTTTGAATGTCGGCCTGACCGGGCTGGTTGAGAAAATAATATTCATCGGTCCAGAGATCACGGTCATGCCGCTCGAGGTTGGGATCGTCACCGACGTGGCGCGCCCGAGTCGTCGGGAGCGAAAGGAGGTTGGTGCGCAGCGCGGCCTCGTTGGCAGCGCGATCGGCCCAAAAGGCACGCCGCGTCTTCCAGTTCGCGCCCAGGCCTTCGTTGTGCGCCACCGCGTCCTGAATGATAAGGGCCTCGACACGCTCCGGATGCGCCAGCGCCATGCGAAAACCTACGGGGCCGCCGTAATCCTGCATGTACAGCGTGTAGCGCGTGAGGCTGAGCGCCTCGGTGAAGTGATTCATGACCTCGGCGATATGATCAAAAGTGTATGCAAATGTTTTCGGGTCGGGCCAGTCGCTGTGTCCAAAGCCAGGGTAATCGGGAGCGACCAGATGATAGCGATCGGAGAGCCTGTCGAAGAGCGGCTCGAACATGCGAGACGATGACGGAAGTCCGTGCAGCAGAAGCAGTGTGGGCGCGTCTTTCGGACCCGCCTCTCTGTAGAAAATGGAGAGCCCATCGATCGGCGTGCTGCGATAGAGTGTGGGATATTTCATGGGATGTTCCTTTCGTTGACCTGGGCGAACCATTGAAACGACGCGAGCATTACAGCGATCACCAGTTTCACGCAATCCTTATCTGCTCTGGCTTTCAACGTCAAGGTGCATAACGAGTAAAGACAAGGTCGCTCCCTTTAGTCTTCTCGTGGCAGGGGAAGCAGCTTTTCATAAACGCCGCATCGCCAGGTTTGCCGTCCGCGAAGTGACCAAATCCCCAGCCGCCGGTTGCGGCGTACTTGACCGAGTCCTTTACCATAAATTGAATGTTCGTGGGGGCGCCCGGAACGAAAGATTGAGCCTGGCCAAAGACTTTGTTGTTTTCCTCGGACGGGACGTTACGGTAATGCAAAGCAGCAATGATCGTGCCGTCCGGGAACGGAAGCTTGCCTGCGCGGAAGGCCTTGATCGCTACATCGTTGCCCAGGACCGCGCCTAAACTGTTCAGGTTGCCTGCTTCATGGGCCGAAGAGATCCACTGCCAGTCGCGATACCCGTGAGGGATGTCGGTAACGTAGGGGGCCGATTCTCCATCGGCGTGGCCGGGGACGGGGCCAATGAGCGCAACCAAGCCGGCCGTTGTTGCAAAAGCAACCAACAAGAATGTGAAGCTTCTCATAATGGTTCCTCCATTTTAAAAGGCTTCGGTAAACGAAATCCGCCGCGATAAGCCATCACACCAGAAGCGCGGATGCGGAACAATTGGACGATGGTATCGGCGATACTTTGATATGAATCGCGCAGCCCGACCTCTCTTGATTTCCATCGGACTGTCGTTTTAGAATTCCGTGTACGTTGGGGCGTCACTAGTCAATTGTGCGCGGGAAGTATGAGTTTAGCGCACGCGCTTTTCCATGAACGGAGTGACCGCCCATGTTGCATGTCACACCCATCGTCTTCGTTGTCGACGACGACGTCTCGGTGCGTGAGTCGCTGGAATTGTTGATCCGCTGTGAAGGCTGGCAGCCGGCGACCCTCGCTACCGCGCAAGAATTTCTTGCCTGCCCTCCGGCCCTTGTTCCGAGTTGCCTGGTGCTTGATGTTTCTCTTCCAGGCCTCAATGGTCTCGATCTGCAGAAGCGCGTCGCGGTCGAACGGACGGAGATGCCGATCATCTTCATCACGGGCCACGGCGACGTGCCCATGACGGTCCAGGCCATGAAGGCGGGGGCTGTCGAATTTTTGACGAAGCCATTCAGTGACGAGGTGCTGTTGACTGCCATCCAGGCAGCCCTCGAACGCAGTCGAGTTGCTCTTACCCTACAGGCGGAGATGCGGGTGCTCCGGGACCGTTACGCGTCGCTTTCCCAACGCGAACAACAGGTGATGGCGTTGGTGGTTTCCGGACTGCTGAATAAACAGGTCGGTGGGGAGCTTGGTATCAGCGAGATCACGGTGAAGGCACACCGGGGCAAGGTAATGCAGAAGATGAAGGCCGGCTCTCTTGCCGACCTGGTGACAATGGCGGCCAGGCTCCGCCCCGCGCCCCCAGCGACTACGGCGGCCTAACGGTCAAGTTCACCGTCGCAATTAGAGGAGAACAGGATGAAGAAGAACCCAGCACCGATTTCCCTCGCCGGTTCCCAACTCGGCGAAGTGCGTCACGTCTGCGCATTTTTCAATAGCGACGACGAAGAGTATCGGGTGCTGCTTCCGTTCATCCGCGACGGATTCGAGTGTGGCGACAAGGCGGTTCACGTCGTAAATCCCGATCAGCGTCGCGACCATCTGAACCGGCTGGCCGCAGCAGGCGTCGATCCAACCGCCGCCCTGCAGAGTGGGCAATTAGAGGTTCGGATCAACACTGAAGCTTACATTCGGGACGGCTGTTTTGATCAGGATCGAATGCTGGCAGCATTCGAGCAGATGGCGAGCGGCAATGCCAAGGGTGGATTCCCCCTAAGCCGCATTTGCTGCCGGATGGATTGGGCAGTGCAAGATCGATCCTATGTCGACGACCTCATCGAGTTCGAGTCTCGCGTGAATGAGGTGTGGACCCGCCACGACGACGCAGTCATCTGCACCTACCATCTCGGAAAATTTGGGGGAGACACCGTGATCGACATCATGCGGACACATCCGCTGATCATCATCGGCGGCATCCTTCAGCAGAATCCTTTTTTTGTGCCACCGGAAGAATTTTTGCGCGAAGTTCGCGGGCGGCGATCCAAGCGGGCGGCATCACCTCCGGCTGCGGCCTGACATAGCTCGAGCTCCTGGTCTAAAGATGGAAGTGCAGGTTGAACATCCCGCCGAGGAAATCAAGCGCCTCCAGCGTTGCATGAATGATCTGCTCAGCGTTCTCGCGCTCCCTGCCATGTGGAGCGGCGCCGAGCCGTCCCAGATTGTTCATACCCTGCTCGACGCGCTCATGGGTATGCTCCGCCTCGACCTCGTCTATGTGCGCTTGCACGACCCGGACCTCGATACGCCCATCGAGATGGCTCGCGTCAATCAGTCGGGAGAACTGGGGGCTCGGCCGCAAGCGATCGGCGAGATACTCAGGCACCGGTTGGGAAATGACCCCCAGCAATGGCCTCCGCTGACACGAAACCGCTTGGGAAGCGACATCTCGATCGTGCCCCTGCGCTTGGGCCTGTACGGTGAAATTGGTGTAATCGTGGCCGGGGCTCAACGCGCGGATTTTCCGGACCAGACCGAGATACTTCTTCTGAGCGTGGCAGCCAATCAAGCCTCCATCGGACTGCAAGAGGCACGGCTCCTGAGCCAGCAGAAGCGGGTCGCCACCGAACTCGATCAACGCGTCGTGCAGCGAACTACCGAACTTGCCGCAGCCAACCAGGAACTCAAACGGGATCTTGCGGAACGCAGACTGTTGGAAGAGGGGCTCGACAAGGCCCGATTAGAGCTCGCACACGTGGCCAGGGTCACGAGTCTTGGAGTTTTGACGGCTTCGATCGCGCATGAAGTCAACCAGCCCCTGTCGGGAATCATCACCAACGCCGGCACTTGTCTGCGGATGCTGGCCGCCGACCCTCCGAACGTGGACGGCGCTCGTGAAACCGCCCGGCGCACGATTCGCGATGGCAACCGTGCTTCTGAGGTGATCACTCGACTGCGCGCACTCTATGGCAAAAAGGACGCCACGATCGAATCGATGGACCTGAACGAAGCAACGCAAGAGGTACTTGCGCTGTCGTTGAGCGAACTTCAGAGAAATCGCGTTCTCGTGCGGCGAGAACTTGCCGACGGCCTGCCTCGGGTCCAGGGAAATCGCGTGCAGTTACAGCAGGTCATCCTGAACCTGGTCCGGAATGCTTCCGACGCGATGAGCGTGGTCGACGATCGTCCGCGGCAGTTGCTGATCAGAACCGAAGAAGATGAAGACGATCATGTGCGCATGACGGTGCAGGATGTGGGAGTCGGGTTCGACCCTCAGGCTGCGGACCGGCTCTTCGAATCGTTCTACACCACCAAGAATGACGGTATGGGAATCGGACTCTCTGTCAGCCGCTCCATTATCGAGAGTCATCACGGTCGACTCTGGGCAACGTTGAACACGGGTCCGGGGGCAACGTTTTCATTCTCTATTCCTCGCGCCTCCGAGGGTGCGACGGGCGCTGACCGTGATCGCAACCTTAAGGCTCCTGACGTGACTGATGCGGCGTGACTCCGCGTTCAAACCAATACCAAAGTCCAATGGACGCTCCCCCACACCAGGCGCATTCTTGCGATATGGAATTGCGCCAGGAACGGCATGCCGCAGAACGTCCCCTGGTGTCCATCGTGGATGACGACGAATCTGTGCGCGAATCGCTGCCCGACCTGGTGAACGAGTTCGGCTTTGCGGTCCGCACCTTCTCGTCGCCGGGAGAGTTCCTCGCATCCGGTTGCGTCAGCCAGACCAAATGCCTGATCCTCGACATCGCCATGCCGGGGATGAGCGGACCCGACCTGCAGCAGGAATTGAAGCTTCGTGGGCAGGAGATTCCGGTCATTTTCATCACCGCCAGCACCGATAAGACCGCTCGACCCCGACTACTCGAGCAAGGTGCAGTGGAGTGCCTGTTCAAGCCATTCAGTGACACAGCTCTCCTTGAGGCTATTCATTCGGCGCTTCAGCCAACGTGAGAGCGCGGTTTTCGATCGCTTGCATTACTTCGAGTTCTACTTCGCTCATCCAGGTTTGGTTTGTGAACGTTTACCGCACAGCCCGAGGAGATCAAATATGAAAGCAGTCGTTGTCCACCAATATGGCGGTCCCGAAGTACTGCAGTTCGAAGACTACCCTGATCCAGTACCCGGCCCGGGCGAGGTGTTGGTGCGGGTCGCCGCTGCCAGCGTGAATCCGATCGACTACAAGCGGCGCGCCGGATTGACCAAGGATTTTTACCCCATGAAGTTCCCCGGGCTGATAGGCGTCGATATGGCGGGGACCGTCGTCAAGCTTGGGCCGGGAGTGGAGGGCTTTTCCCTCGGCGACCAGGTGTTCGCGATGGCGGACAATACTTACGCCGAGCTTTGTGTCGTGAAGGCAGCGGTCTTGGCCAGGGTGCCAAAGGGTCTCGACTTGATCCAGGCGGCCGCGTTGCCGCTGGTGACGACGACCGGCAACCAACTCCTTTCCGCTACGGAAATCAAAGCCGGCCAGACGGTTTTGGTCGTGGGCGCCATAGGAAATGTCGGCCGTTCGGCGGTATTCACTGCCAAACAACGGGGCGCGACCGTGATTGCCGGGGTGTTAAAGACCCAGATCGATCAAGCCAAGACCATCGGGGCAGATCAGGCCGTCGCCACCGACGACGACACCGCGATTGCAAGCCTTGCGCCCCTCGATGCGGTGGCGGATACGGTCGGCGGAAGAATCGCCGAAAAGCTGATCGCCAGGGTCAAGCCGGGAGGAATCTATGCATCGGTTGTAGAGGCGCCGCGGAACGCCGCGAAATATCCGTCTGTAAAAGTGGTGCATGTGTTCTCGAAATTCGACAGGAAAACGCTCGAGTTCATGGCTGAAGCGGTGCGCGATGGCAAGCTGGTTATCCCCAGTTAGCCAGAAACTGCCACTCAGTGACGCGGCCAAGGCTCAAGCAACGGCAGAAAAGGGCGGTGTCGGAAAGATCTTGCTGGTGGCTTGACCTTGTAGTGCGAACAGAATTGCTGGGACCACCCGAAAGAGGCTGCCCCACTCGCCGCGGTTTTCGGCGAGTGGGCACCACGGACCTCGCTTGCTTTTTCACTCGTCACAGACAACACTCACACTTCTGTGATAGACGTGGCCGATGCCGACCAACCTGCATCGCTACTACGGCGCTGGGAGAGTGAATAGAAATCGCATTTATGAAGCCCGCGGGCCGTCGTCGCTAGAGGTTGGCCGCCACGCACCTCAACGGCTGCCCTTTCCACTGGCAGAATGAGCCTTCCGTCTAGTAACGCCACGAGAGTTCTGACGCTTTCTCTCAGCATTGACTTGGACTGTAGTGGGTTTGGATGAGCCGACGGCAGCAGCAAACGCAGCCGGATTCAGGGCCTTGAGCACTGCCGTGGGATTCCTGGCGATCACGGTGAGCAAGGTGCGAGCCGGCGCTTCTGGAGTCCTCCGCCCTCCCTCCCAGTGCTTGATCGCGTCAAGGCTGAACCCGAACGTGTCAGAGAATCTGGCTTGCGTCATGCCCAGTCGATTGCGGATGGCCTTCACGTCAACATCCTTGGGCACATGTGCCTTGAATCCTTCCTGCTCTCCGGCAAGAAAAGCCTCAACGTCGTTAAGGCCATCCATCATCTGCTCGAATTGCGTTTTCATGCTATCTCCCGTAAGTCTCGAAAATACTGTCGGCCCGTTTCCTTAGCGCGTTGCGCTCCGCCATCGACAGGTTTTCTTTCTCATTTTTTGGGAAAACTGTAATCAGGAAAACCGGAAATCTCTCGTTGCGCCAGATATACACCACCCGCGCCCCGCCACTTTTTCCCATTCCCTTGCGTGCAACCCGGACCTTTCGAAATCCGCCCGTTCCACGAATCACGTCTCCACATTCCGGGTCCGCCGCAACGAGTGCCACAATGTCCGCACGCTCCTCCTCGCTAAAGAGTTTGTTGGCAATGGCGAGATAAGTAGGCGTCTCGACGACCGTCTGCACAGCTTTGTTTGTACTCCATTGGACACCTACAGGTCAAGGGAATGGTGTGCCATTGGACACCAGTCGATTGCTACAGAGTGCAGGGTTGGGGCAGCCTCATCGTTGCAAATACGGGGAATGGCGGAACGGCTCCCAATTGTTCGACGAGAGGAAATTGGTGAACGTGTCCCCAGTTTTTCTCCCGGCCATCACCAGCGAGGGGTCTCGCGCTTCGCCTCGAATCGAAAATGGCGCGAAAAGGCCAACGCCGTGAAGTAACCCATAGCTGGATTTCCGGCGCGTCGTCGGCGTACCATCTGGGCATCCCATGAAAATCAAGCTCTGGCAATGGGAATACGATTTCCACAACGACGACGCGAAAATCGCTGTTCCGCTGATTCTGTTATCGCTTGCTCTGGCGTTCACCCAACTGAGAAAAGATTGGCTCTTAGCCGGGGCTACCGCCTACTATCTCCTCTACTTTTTCCTGCCGCCGGTGTCTCGGGGGATAAAGAAGCTATTTGAGAAGATTCGCCACTGGCGTACTTTCAGGTGTCCGTATTGCAAGAGTCGCGAAATCATTTTGCGAGGGCTGCAGGAGTTTCATGGCGACATCCCGTATGACCACTATTTTTGCAACCGATGCCGCGAGACATCCGTTTTTGTTAACACTGCCGGGATCGACAAGATGATTGCGCCCACTCCATCCAAACTCAAATCGCGGCGCACGCTCATGCCCTAGAGAAGTGGAAGAAGATGTCAGACAAAGCGGAGAAGATACTTGTCTGGGGTGAAGTCGCTGTGATCCTGATCGTGCTGTTTCTGGTCTTTGGAGGTCGGAGGATGTTTTCTGAAATCATCGTGTCCCCGTTGAATCATCTCCTCGCCGAAAAGCTGTTTGATATCGTACTCGCGTTGCTTGGCACGATACTTGGTTACTGGCTGGCAAAAAAGCACCTTGAGCATTTCGTTTCGGGCATCGTCAAAAAGATGGATGAAAAGTATCTAGACCTCAACCGTCAGATAGCATTCCGCAAGGCAGTTGCTGCAATGCTTCCAGAATTGCCGCAATTTTATCTTCGGCCAACAAGTACGTTCAGCACCAACGTCGTTACTGCTTTGGGTGAATTCACATCTTGGTCAACAGCTATCGACAAAGGCCACACGCATGAAAAAAGCATCGAAATGGTTAAAGCAGAGGCGTATACGCTGGCGGCTGGACTGATTAAGAAAGACTTGGGATTCAAGGAAGAACAATCGACACCAAACTACGAATGGATAATCGAAGTCGCGGGTCTGCCTGTCGGTTGGGCCATCGATGAAGCGCCCGATCTTTCAATTTACGATTGGAACACTGGAATTCCAGTGCATCGGCACGCCACCATGACGGAGGTCTCACGAGCTGCTACCTCTGTTCGATTCAATTGGAAATGGGATTTGAAAGACGTGCCCTGCAGTGTGTATGTAGGCGCCGTGAATTTCAAGATAGGGAAAATGTTGAAAGTCGGCAGCCCCATTGGAGATCGGTTGCGAGTTTACTTGAAGCGCGAGGAGGGTCGAATAATAAAGTGGCATGAAACGATTCCGTGGGCTTAGGCAACGTACTCCCCTCTAATTCGCTGACCAAAGTGCGCGTTGAGCGAAGCCCACGCCTACGGGAATTGCGACCATCGTACCGGCGGAAGACGACTCGGCTGGGCCATCCTTCAATTTCGGCGCCTTTTCGACCAGGGACAGTCCTTCTCATGCGCGGAAAAACTGGGGGACAGACGGGACATTCGCTGATTTCCATTGTCGAAAAAAGGAAAACGTCCCGTCTGTCCCCAGTTTCCCTCCGATTCTTATGCCGCTGAATCCAACTTCTTCTTGTTGAGTGCCGGCAGAAGAAGTTTCAGAAGCGCTTCATCAGAGAACGGGTTCTGACCTGAGATCAGCTCGCGATCTTGAACGACATAGCTCGTCCATGGAGCGAGCACGCTTACGTCACCGCCCGCCGTACTCAAGGCGAAGTCCGGGTAGAAGAGAACCTTGCCACCAATCTCAAGCGGTTCCCGCTGCTGCTCTTCCGCTGTCGAAAAGATGGTCATCTTATATCCGGAATAGATCCAGCCTTGCGCCTTTGCGTGCGCTCCGGCGGCATCGCCCGCCGCCAGCGCGGCGACCACCTCCTTCGAATTCGGAAGAGCCGAGAGCAGTGAAATCGGGCCATGGCAGAGCACTGCCGTAGGCTTGGATGTTTCATGAAAGTGCCTCATCACGGTGCCCGCGTCGGGATCATCGAGCAGGTCCATCATCGGGCCATGGCCGCCGGGGACGAAAACGGCGTCATATTGATCCAGGCCCGATGCGATGACATCCGAGATGCGAGTTGGATTTTTGAGCCCAGTCAGCGTGTCGCGGAATTTTAGATAGTCCTGAAGCTTAGCCTCGTCTCCACCGAAGAAGTCGGCTACAGCGGAATGGACATCCAATTGCGGCGTGTTGCCTTTGGGGTTGGCGAAAGTGATTTCGTAGCCCTCATTCATCAGGGCGCGAACCGGAACCGTCAGCTCGTTAAGATAATAGCCAGCGCCGGTATAAACCTTGCCATCTTTCAAGGGCAAGCCATGACCGCTCGAGACTAGTACCAGGACTTTTCCTTTAGTTGTCATTGTTGTTCTCCTTTTTGAAATCGAATCTGTTCTCCCGAAATATCAGCGCTTGAGAAATGCCAGCAGGTCGGCGTTGATCCTTTCCGCCTGCGTAGTGGGCATGCCATGAGGGAAATCTTTATACGTAATCAGCGTCCCATTCTTCAGCAGCTTGGCCGACTTCGGCCCGGCCGCCACGTACGGAACGATCTGGTCGTCCTCGCTATGTATCACCAGCACCGGAATCGTGATCTTCTTCAGGTCCTCCGTAAAGTCCGTCTGCGAGAAGGCCACAATCCCGTCATAGTGCGCCTTGGCGCCGCCCATCATCCCCTGCCGCCACCAATTTGCAATGGTGGCCTCAACCGATTTCACCCCCGGCCGGTTAAACCCATAGAAAGGCCCCTCTGGAAGGTCGCGATAGAACTTCGAGCGATTCGCCGCAAGCTGCGCCTGCAGATCGTCAAACACCGATTTCGGCAGGCCCTCCGGATTGGCATCCGTCTTCAACATCAGCGGCGGCACCGCGCTGATAATGGCAGCCTTGTACACTTCCTGTTGCCCACGCCGGGCGAGATAGTGCACCACCTCACCGCCGCCGGTCGAATGCCCAACATGGATCGCATTTTTCAAACCCAGATGCGCCGTAAGTGCCGCCAGGTCGTCGGCATAATGGTCCATATCGTGCCCATCGGCCACCTGCGTCGAGCGCCCATGCCCACGCCGGTCATGCGCGATCACGCGATACCCCTTGTTCAGAAAGAACATCATCTGGTTATCCCAGTCATCGGCCGAAAGCGGCCAGCCATGGCTGAACACGATCGGCTGCCCCGAACCCCAATCCTTGTAAAAGATCTCAACGCCGTCCTTGGTGGTAATAGTTGGCATACACTCTCCTTGGATAATTGGATTAACATCCGAAGATTTTCCGAGTTTCCTCGATGCAGAATGACCGACACGTCCTTTTCGCTACTCGCGTAGCCTTCATTGACTTATCCCATCCGGCCCGAGTGTTAACCGTAGGTGAGCGTAGTGCTCTGTCCGACCTCGATAATGTAGCCGTCAGGGTCGCGGATGTAGCAGCGGATCTCGCCGTACTTGGGTATCGGCGGCGTGATGAACTCGGCTCCTCGACTTTTCCATAATTCATAGCACGCTTGAATATCCGCAACCCGGAAATTCATAAAGCTGTTAATGTGATTCGGGTCAGGGACGCTGAGCGTCACCGTCGGCTTATCCGGGGTCGGCCCGCCCCCAACGTTCAGAATCATCCAGATATTCGCCAGCTGAAGATACGGAGGCGCGTTGCCGTCACCCATGCTCAGAATGCGAGCGCCGAAGACCTTTTCGTAGTAGCGCGCCGATCGCTCGACGTCGGCGACGGTGAGAAAATGCGCGATGCTGATCCCCTCCCGCGGGGGCATCTCGTAGCTCTTCTGTTCAATTTGTACTGCGCTCATGGATGGCTCCTTTCGATACGCTGCTCATTACAAACATGGTGACCCGGGCCCCGCTCCCATTCACAAACAATCGATCGACGCTGGCTAGTGCAGCAGCGATTCCCAATTGGCTGGAACTCTCCCCGCGGGTCCGGGAGCGGGCTGAGTTTTTGGATGCGAATGCGGCGGAAGCAACTCTGCACCCTTGATCATCTCCTGCTTCTCGTAATCGTAGAACCAATCCTCACCCGGCTCAAAGCTGGCAATGATCGGATGCCCTGTCGCCGCCGCATGTTTGGACGCATGCTGGCTCGGAGAACTGTCACAACATCCGATGTGCCCACACTTCGCACACCGCCGGAGATGCAACCACCAGCCTCTCGGTGACGCCAGGCATTCGACACACCCATCGCCACTCGGCTTCGAAGCGGAGTTGATTCCGCGCTTGTCTTTTCTCATTTCCGCTTTTCCTCCTCATAGTCGCCATGGAATCTCCCCCCTCACTATTTAGCCAGAACAAAACGGGCCGCGCAATTGGACGATGGTATCGGCTATACTTTCGTATCGACTGCCGCGTGTTCCTGCCCGGGGCAGACGGCTTTTCTCCATCGCGCTAGCCTGAAAGTCGACCGAAGCGAGGAAACCTCCTCGCTCGATACGAAGGTATCGCCGATACCATGGTCCAATTGTTTTGCTCCCCTCACGTCTGGCCTAATTACAATCGTTCGAGATGCACGTTGATCGGGCTTAGAAAACGTTATTTGTGAGGAGACCACACCATGTCTGAACTTGTGACGAAATCTGTGCCGCAAGAACAACAAGAACAGAAGATAGAAGCACGCATCGCCGTGAAACGCATCGGCGGCTTTATCATCGTTGCGACAGCCGTGGCAGTGCTCGCCGTCCTCGGCGCCGTGGTCCTTTACGCGCAAAGCCAGGACAACGATAAGTACTCGCTGAAATCGCCGGGCGGAATCGCGTTCTCCGACTTCCGCGGATACGAGGACTGGGCCGTTGTCTCTTCTGCCCACACCGACGAAAGGCTCAAGGTGATCGTTGCCAATCCGACCATGATCAAGGCGTTCAAGGCCGGCATTCCGCTTAACGGCCAGCCTTTCCCGGATGGCTCCATGATCGTGAAGCTCCAGTGGACCCCGAAGAAGAGCACCGAGGCTCCCTTCGTCGTGGATGTCCCAGACGTGTTCAAGGAGGCTTTCGTCATGGAAAAAGACAGCAAGAGATTTGCGAAAAGCGGCGGGTGGGGATACGCGGTGTTCAACTACGATGCAGCACCGGACAAGTTTACGCCCGATCCCAAAAGCCCCTCCGATTGCGGATACGCGTGCCATACGCCAGTGAAGGCGAAGGACTACATCTACCACCCGTACCAGAAGCGTTGAACTGCTGCGCGCTTTGAAATCGAGTCTCCGGCGCGGCTCCGCCGGAGTGACACGATCAGGCACGCAGCCCCAACGTTCTCCTCTGTCCAATCTGGAGAGTGCCAAGCCTGAATTACGAGGAACGTTATATGCCAAATGAGACATCAGCAGTGATGACGGGAGCACAACCAAGGGCGGTTGCAGCGCATCAGCCAGGCCAAGACGTTTTCAAATCGGTCCTGTCCGAAGACATCAACTGGCAGCCCTTCCCGGCGTTCCCACCTTCGGTCCGCCTGGCCGTCGTTGTCGGTCAACCATCGGAGGCCGGCCCCTATACCATCAGAGTCAGAGTTCCCCGCGGCGTGAAACTCATGCCCCACCGACACCCGGAGGATCGTGTCTACACAGTGATTTCGGGCGTCTTCTACATCGGCCTGGGCGATCAGTTCAACCCCGACAAGCTGCAGGCTTATCCGCCGGGAAGCGTCATCGTTCTGCCCGGCAACACGTCCCATTTCCACTGGGCGAAATCCAGTGAGTACGTAACGCAAGTGACGGCGATTGGACCGCTCGGACTTGAATACCTCAGTGCAGAAGACGATCCAAGAAACCACAACACCCAGTAAAGATGAGGCATGCTAAGATCGCGACCACCAAGAACGTGCACGGCAACGCGCTGATGACGACCTGGCGAGAGGCCAACAGCAAGGTCGTGCAGATGGTGCTGCGCCCTGAGTTGAAGGCGTCAAAATAAAAAGGGCCGCCGAAGCGCCCCTTTGTGCCCCTTTTAGCAGAAGTGCTGTTTACTTGTAACCAATGATGGCGTTGGTTGCGGGGGGTGGATTTGTTCCCCAGCCCCATATTGATTCCATGCAACTTGCTGATTCTACGATAGTCCGGAATGCCTAGAAAGGCCACAACGGCAAGTCCTTCATTCAGAACCAGTGACCGAACCGGACCTGAATCTACACCCGCCGCTGAGCGCTTAGCGTCCGTGCGTTGATTTTGGGTAAGGAGGGTCGAACTCGGCTGAAGAATTGCTATTCGATTCCGGCAAGCGCTTGTCTGACTGTTCTCACCCACAGAGGCGGATTATCTGCCGGTAAATTGTAATCGGCTCCGGTCACATCCTTGTCCTGCTGGCGGAGAGACGCCATGGGAACTCCGGGCAGGGTCTCACGGAAATGAGCGGCAAGCTTGCACCTTTCTTCCCATGGCGCGCCGTGCCCGATCAGGACGACGCCTACTGATTCATGCGAGAGATCGAGGTTTCGCGCTGCGCGCGAACCGAGAGCAGAGATTACGGGATGTCCAAGCGATTGGAGAATCTCGTCACGAACTGACAACAGGCTCTCGCGAAATTCAATCTGCACTATCGTCGTCATGGTTCTCCGGAGCGTCTGCCCTCGGAACAACTTTGCGCCGAGACTCGGCGCAACCTTGGCTTCTTCAAGTAGGAACACCAAGCTTTGGCAGTAGCCATTGAGTCAAGACCACGTAGGCGACAAGGAATGCCACTCCCCAAACCCAATTGGGCATGTTCGCTAACTCCTATCTGCCAACTCCCATTTTACGTAGGAACGTCATCATCGGGCACCAGTCGGTAAATCCAGACTGAAACAGATTCAGCCCAACAAAGGCCGTGAACAGGTACCAGTACGGGCTTACGTAGTGCCCAAGTGCCAGGGACAATAGGATAAAGCTGCCAGCGATCAAACGAAGTGTTCGTTCTACGGTCATAGCGGTTCTCCTTCAAAACAAATTGGTCCTACGCAATTTCGCATTGCGGTGTTTCGCATTCAGCGACATTTTCCGGGGAATGCGGATGCATCGGTGGAAGCGAGTTTCCCCTCTGAGAGAGGTAATAAAGAACCGGCACTGCCATTCGCGACAGAACGGTAGACGCGACTTCTCCTGCCATCAAGGAAAGAGCCAACCCCTGAAAAATCGGATCGAACAGGATCACGCTCGCTCCCACCACCACGGCGGCTGCGGTGAGCAGCATCGGGCGGAAGCGCACCGCGCCCGCATCGACGACGGCGTCCTCCAGCGACATTCCCTGGGACCGGCGTAGTTCGATGAAATCCACGAGGATGATGGAATTGCGAACGATAATGCCGGCTCCAGCGATGAAGCCGATCATCGAGGTGGCAGTGAAGAATGCCCCCATCAAGGCGTGCGCTGGGAGAATGCCAACCAGCGTCAACGGAATGGGTGCCATGATGACCAGCGGAGTCACGAAGGACCGGAACCAACCCACGACGAGCACATAGATCAAGACCAGGACAGCCGCAAAGGCAAGTCCCAGATCGCGGAAGACTTCCACCGTGATGTGCCACTCACCATCCCACTTCATGGAGAAGCGGTCGGTGCGCTCAGGCATGGTCGTGCCCTTGTATTGCTTTACACCATAGCCGTCGGGCAACTTGATTTTGTCGATGGCTTCGCTCATCTTCATGATGGCGTATACAGGGCTTTCTTCTCCGCCCGCCACATCTCCCGTCACATAGACAACCGGCTGCAGATTCTTGCGATACACGCTGGTATCGATTGTCGTTTGTTGAAGGCTCGTCACTTCCTGCAGGGCGATTTGCCCACCGGAAGGCGTCGGCAGCTTCAGATTGCCAAGGTCTTCGATCCCAGAGCGATCCGGGCGCGCCAGTCGCACTTCGATAGGGATGTCTTCTCGTGAACGGGAATCGTGAAGCAATCCCGCGTTGGCTCCGCCGAGACCGACCTGCAGAGTGCGCGTTACGTCGGCGGGTGAGATACCGTGGAGCGCTGCCTTGTCCAGATCCACTTTCATGTCGTACTTGATTTGCGGGTCTTCGACGTACCAGTCCACATCCACGACGCCTGGCGTTTGCTGAAAGACCTTCTTGACTTGAGCGGCCAGTTCAATTTGCCCCTTATAGTCAGGCCCGTAGACTTCGGCGACAAGAGTTTGCAACACGGGCGGACCAGGCGGGACTTCCGCTACCTTGATGCGCGCACCGAAAGGAGCGGCAATCTTGTCCAACTCAGGCCGCAGTCGTCGTGCGATCTGGTGGCTCTGCGCCTTACGATCATGCCGTGAGAGCAGATTCACCTGGATATCAGCCTGATTGGGTTGATTGCGCAGGAAGTAATGACGCACGAGCCCGTTGAAGTTGTAAGGACCGGAGGTCCCGGAATAGATCTGATAATTGATAACCTCAGGCTGCTGGCCGAGATATTGTCCCAAAGCTTGGGCCACGCGAGTCGTCTGTTCCAGCGGCGTGCCATCGGGCATGTCAATGATGACTTGGAACTCGCTCTTGTTGTCGAAGGGGAGCATTTTTACGCGAACCCATTTCAACGGGACAAAGGTGACTGCGGCGAGCAGCAACAACACGACACCACCAAGAAACATCCAGCGGCGGCGCGCGTCGCGGATGAGCGGGTTCATCATCCGGCGGTACAGTCGGGTGGTCCAACCTTCGGTCTCGTGCCCGGAATTGTCGCTACCGCCCACATGTTTTCTCAGCAGCCTCAATGCTGCCCACGGCGAAACGACGAAAGCGACAATCAGCGAAAACAACATCGCCGCCGACGCTCCCACTGGAATCGGCCGCATGTATGGACCCATCAGGCCGCGCACGAAGGCCATGGGAAGGATGGCGCCGATTACTGCGAAAGTGGCAAGAATCGTGGGATTGCCGACTTCGTCGACGGCCTCGACTGCGACTTCAGATAAGGATCGCCCTCGGCTTTCCGGCAACCGGAAATGGCGTACGATGTTCTCAACCACAACGATTGCGTCGTCGACAAGGATGCCGATGGAGAAGATCAGAGCAAACAATGTGACCCGGTTCAGGGTGTAACCATACAGGTAGAACACGGCGAGTGTGAGGGCGAGCGTGACCGGCACTGCCAAGAGGACGACGCCTGATTCCCGCCAACCCAGCGCCAGTGCAATCAGCAAGGTGACCGACAAGGTTGCGATCAGCAGGTGTTTGAGAAGTTCGTCGGATTTGTCCTTCGCGGTCTCACCATAGTTGCGCGTGACCGTGATGGTCAGATCATTGGGAAGCACATAACCGCGGAGAGCATTGACCTTGTCCAGTACGCGCTCGGAAATGTCGGTGGCATTCGTACCTTTACGCTTGGAAAGCGTAATGGTTACTGCGGGATATTCTGCCCCGCTCGTCTGTCCTGCACCACCGCGAGCATTGGCAAACAGGACGTAGGTGTTTGCTTCGGCGGGGCCGTCCTCAAGCTTCTCAGCTACATCACGCAAGTAGACGGGGCGTCCGGCATGAACCCCGACCACGACCTGACGCAGGTCTTCGAGACTCGTGAAGAAGGTGCCTGCTTCGACCTGAAACTCGCGATTGTCACGCGCAAAACTACCGGCTTGGCCACGGCTGTTCGCGTTCTGGAGTTGGCCGACGATTGCGCCCGGTGTAAGGCCGTAGGCCGCAAGCCGTTGAGTGTCGAGCACTACTCGTATTTGCCTAGGCTGTCCGCCGATAATCTTGGTCTCAGAAACGTCGTTGAGCGGCTTCAGTGAGTTTTCCAGCTCACCTGCGATTCGCCGCAGGCGATAAGAGTCATAGTCCTTCCCCCACAAAGTCAGGGCCATAATCGGCACGTCGTCAATGGAGCGGACCTTGATGATCGGTTGTGAGACGCCGGGGGGAATGCGATCAAAGTTTGAATAGAGCTTGTTGTAAGTCTGTACGATCGCATCTTCTTCTTTGGCGCCAACGTAGAAACGCACGACAAGCATGCTCACGCCGGGATGACTGATTGAGTAGATGTACTCGACGCCCGGCACTTCGCGCAGTAACTTCTCCATGGGAAGGCTGACGCGCTGTGCCACCTCGTCCGCCGATGCACCCGGCATCTGCACAAAAACGTCGAGCATGGGCACCACGATCTGAGGCTCTTCTTCCCGCGGAGTCTTGAGAATGCTGAAGGCGCCAAGAAGTAGCGCAGCGACGATCACCAGCGGTGTCAGTTTCGAATCAATGAAAGTGTGGGCAATGCGACCGGCGAGGCGCAAGCCCTTCGGGGGCTGTATCACCGACTTGGATTTGCTATCAGTCATTACTGGACCTCAATGCGTTTGCCATTCAGGTCCACGGCACCCGGTTTGGCCACGAGCCACTCGCCGCCCTGGAGGCCTGCCAGCACTTCGACCTCGGCACCGGAAGGCTTTCCCAATGTGATGTAACGCAAACTCGCAACCTTGTTTTGGTCCAGCACATAAATGCCTTGCAGTTGGCCGCGTTCGACGACCGCCGAACGCGGAATCAACAGTGCCTGCCGCGCGCCGCGAGAAAACTGGGCCCGCCCGAAGAGTCCCGAACGCAAATGTGTGTCTGTAGTCAAATCGATCTTCACCAGGAACGTGCGGCTCGCGGCGTCCGCGGCTGGAACGATTTGCACTACCTTACCTTTCAGATTCGCATTGTCGAGGGCGTCGATGACGACCGAAACCTGCTCGCCTGTTCGTACGTACTGGAGATCGTTTTCGTTGACCGTGGCCTCCAGTCGATAGTGGCGCACGTCCTCAACGGTGAAAATCGACATGCCGGGTGAAGCCAGCGTGCCGGGATCGGCTTTCTTCTCCGTCACCACGCCGTCGAATGGCGCCCGAATCCGCGTGTAATCCAGAGACGTGCGTGCCTGGCTCAATGCTGCCTGCGCCTGGGCCTGCCCTGCCTTTGCAATATCGCGACGCGCGAGAGCCCCTTGTTGACGGGCTTTCACCTCGTCGAACTCCTGCGGACTCACCGATTTCTTTTCGTAGAGGTTCTGATAACGCTTCAGCGTTGATTCCGCCAGGGCCAGGTCGGAATCTGCTCCCACCAGTTGCTGTTGGGCGGCAAGGCCGGCTGCGGTCGAGCGGTCTACTGCGGCTCGCGGCTGGGAGTCGTCGATTACGGCGAGCACTTGACCGCGCTGAACGTGGTCTCCTTCGTGAGCCCGGATCTCGACGATGTTCCCCATCATTTGGCTGGCGGCGTCACTGGTTTGGGCGGCACGTACCGTCCCTACCGCTTCCAGCAAATCGGGCACGTTAGCCTGCTGCACGGCGAGCACAGGAATGTTCCGCACGGTTTCCGGCGAAGGAGTCGTTCGGGTTTGCTCGCTAGAGCAGTCGACGAGGCTAAACACTGCCGGCAGCATCAGGAAGAGAAAACTGAGTCGGATATTCATACGATTCATGGCATCACCACGGGAGATTGCGGATTCAAGCTTCCGCTCGCTAACTCCAGGTTGGCGTAGCTGGTCTGGAAGTGATAAACGGCCTCCCAGTAGTCGGTCTGGCTGCGGCGCGCTGCATCTTCAGCGCCCAACAAATCGGTAATCGTGGTCAATCCGCTGTCGTAGCGGTCCTGGTTGATGCGTAGACTTTCCTGTGCCTGGGCGATTGCCGCTCGCGCCACTTCGATCTGTTGTCGGCTAGCATCCGTCTCATAGTAGGCTCGTCTCACTTCGAGTCTGACTGCATCGCCCGCTGCCTGCTTCATTGCCACAACCTTTTCTTCGAGGGCCCGCTGCTTGGAGAGTTCCGCGCGTTTCGCTCCGCCTTGAAAGATGTCGAATTGCACTTCGATCCCACCCAGCCAATTGTTGCCCCCGCCACCGGCGACGAATGTAGGGTTATCCATTTCCCAGCCTGCAAAGGCGTTCACCCGCGGACCGAATGACGACTTGGCAATCGAAACGCTCTGTCGTTGGGCTCGTTCCTCGGACGCAATGCGCTTCAAGTCTGGACGATTTGCGAGCGCCTGCTTTTCAAGATCCGGCATGGCCGGGATCGAAAGTGAGCGCTCAGCCAACAGTTCGGTAGTCTGGAACGGAGAATCAAGCGGCATACCCACCGCCGTGTTCAGCTGTGCCCGCGCCACTTCCAGAGTGTTCCTGGCTCGGATCACTTCCTGCTGCCTCGCCGCTATGCGAACCTTCGCTGTCAGCAGATCTGACTCAACAGTCAGCCCGCTGTCGAATCTCGCCTGGCTACGGTCCATGATCGAACTGGCAGTTTTCGGCCGACTGCTCGGCAACCTCCAGTTCCTTGGCCGCCAGCAGAACGTCGTAGTAGGAACTGACCACCCGGAAGACAATCTCCTGATCCGTTCGGTCTAACTGGTGTCCGGCAGCCTCGTTCATTTGTTTTGCCTGATTGATTCCGTGCCAAGTGGCGAATGAATCAAACAGGTTCCAAGTTCCCCCAAACCGCGTGCTGAAGTTGCCGAAGGGCAGAGGCGTGTTGAGCTTGTTCAGTGTGAAGTCGGCCTGGGTAAAACGCTGCTGTCGTAACTTGCTCCCGAACACGTACACGGGGTCATCACCACGAGTCGCCGTTTCCGAAAAACTCAAGTGCGGCATGAGGAAGGAACGCGCGGCGCGAACTCCCGCAGAGGCCACCTTCGTATCCGCCATCGCCACCTTACGCAGTGGATTTTTCTCCAGCGCGATATTCACCGCCTGCCGCAGAGTGAGGGACGAAGGCTGCGCCTCCTGTTGAGCTGAGGCTGCCCCTAATGACACCCACGCAACAGCGACGCTCAGAAGCGCTTTGAATAGACCTTTCAACCTTGCACTCCCGCGGCCTGCGCTGGCTTCATCCATTCAGTCTTGTCTTCAACGATTTCGTAAGTTGTATGAAAACTCGCGGTCTTCTGCACCATCGCCCCAACCGAGCAATACTTTTCCTCGGAGAGACGGATAGCCTCCTCCAGTGCCGCAGCGTCAATTTCAAAGCCGGTGACAACATGGTGGATTCGCACTGCCGTGAACACCTGGGGTGGGCGTTCCGCTTGATCGGCTTCCACCCGCACCTCGTAACCGGTGACTTTTTGGTGATACTTCTGGCGGAGGACGGTGACGACATCGAACGCCGTGCACCCGGCCAATCCGGCAGCGATCAGTTCAATCGGCTTCGGGCCGGTACCTCCGGCTGCATCGTCCAACAGCAGGTGATGGCCGCTTCCGGTCTGGGCCACAAACTGGCGCTGCTGCTTAAGTGGTTGAGTCAGTTCGACTTTGGCTGTGATCATGATTGCCTCCTGCTGGCTTCTATCGACTAGGCACACGAATAAATGCAGAAAGCTGGATTTTGTTACAGAAAAAATTGGCCGGGAGCGTACGGCCTTAAGGAGGGCTACAGCTTTGGTCTGACCGCCGCCAGGGCCTGTTCGTAATTCTTCAGCAGTTGCTTGCGGAGCCGGACGGCCTTCTTACTTGAAGGACACTCCGCCAGTGAGGTTCGGCACTGCAGAATCGTTGCTTCGAGACTGGAGAGGAACACCTTGCACGGTTCGCAACCGCCCAGGTGGCGCTCCAGTTCCGCACAAAGCGAATCATCCAACTGCTCGTCGAGATAGTTCGAGAGCTCAGCAAACATGGCCTTGCAGCGGGCAGCTCTGGGCTGCTCCTTGCCGCCGGACTGTCCTTGGGAAGACGCCCGCGAATCGACCGCTGCTTTCCCGGAGCGTGGTTTCAACCCTTTCATCAATTCCTTCCGGACAAACAACCTCGCACGGTGTAGACGAACTCGTACGGTTCCAGAACGTAGCCCTGTGATCTCGGCCACTTCTTCGTCGGTTAGCCCTTCCATATCGCGCAGCACCAGAACAATACGGTATTGTGGCGGCAGCCGCTGAATGGCGTCTCGCAACCGTCCCGCTTCCTCACTCCGAATGGCGAACGCTTCAGGGTTGATGCTGCCATCATTGCCCAGTTGCTCAAGCTCCTTGCGATCTGGCATGAGTTCCTCTAAAGAGAGGTCTGGATTGGGAGCAAACTTGCTCCGGCGCCGACTCATCAGGCAGCGGTTCTTTGCGACCTTATAGAGCCACACGACGAGGGCTTTGGGGCTGTCGAATTTGGGCAAGTGCGGAACCGATTTCAGCAGCACTTCTTGCATCGTATCTTCCGCGTCCTCGCGCTGGCCGCAGACACGCATGCTGAACGAGAACACAGTGTTTTGGAGCAGAGCCAGAGCCTGCTCCAACGCAGCATCGTCACCCCGCTGCAGGAGTTGCACGGCTTGTTCTATCTCAGAACGCATTGCCGTAAATGTAGCATGCAAACCTCTGGCTAGTCTGCTCTGAGCGGCACTGTGCTTCCGTGAAACGCTAATCTGGAAATGAAATCGAAGGAGAGAAAAGAGCTGTGATTTCTCGTTTGGACGCGAGTCGGAATAATCTGATATCACCGCTCGGGCAGTAATTTCGCCGTCAGTGTCGATATCGGGATCGCTGAAATGACGAACTCAATGCTTCAACGAGATCCGGGATTAGATATCGCGTTGTCCGACAAGCTATGCAAGAACAGCGGATGCCTGATTGATTCCGTTCTGAGAGTCGGTGACAGGGCAGCGTTCTAACCGGACGGAAAGCGGCAGTCGGTTGTGGGCCTTATTGAAGGGCTTTCCCGCGATGCTGAGAAGATACGTGACAACCTCTTTGCGATAAGCTCAGCAGATAAATTCCGGTGTTGCCGAGCGGCCAAAACCCGAGGCGTGACCAGTACGATCTCAGCTTCTGAATGGCCTCACCTTTGCTTACGTTCGGTAACGCAAGTCTTTTCAACGCTTCTTGATCGTCCGCAACGGACGGAGTGAATTGTAGTGGCCATGGTTTGCACGCTACCATCCCGCAACCTGCGCCAAAAATGTCGATCGTGCGGTGAATGGCTGACTCAGCGATCCCTCGTCCCCGAAACTCCGGATAGATCGCTACGTAGTCGATGATCAGCAGATCGAGGTCTACCACTTCGAACGCATTTTGTATTTCTTCTTTCGGATAACCAGTTTCCACGTCGAAAAGATGTTCCCAGTATTCTGAGATGTCGCCAGAGACGCCATCTCCAAGCCTTTCCGCAACGATGCCGTTGTCCAGTGCCGCGCCGAACTGAACGAGTGAACCTTGAATATGCCCGGCATCCTTTTTCCCACGGCTTTCCGTTTCGGCAGTAATCGTTCCAAGAATGGCATGGACGAAGTCAGTCTCAACGCAGTCGTGCAGTTCGGCGCGGATCACAAACTCAACACTCGCAACAACATTCTCATTTGAATTTGTATCTTTATGCGTCTTAGCCAATGTTTTGGTCGGTCTCATTTCCCGTTACCCCGCTTTCCTGAGTTTCCTATGCACCCGTTGCACGACACTTTCTGGGATTCGCAACGTGGTATAGCCTCGTTTGAAACGTGTTTCACCGTTCTCCCACTTGATCACCCCAGGTTCGCCGGTGAAAATACGCCGGATCGTTCGTTCGCTTAAGCCCCACAATTCGGCGACTTCACTCACGCAATAGTGTTTTTCAAATGCCCCACTGGCCGGCATCGCCGGTTTGCTTGGAGGAGCGTAGCTGGGCTGGGGAGATGGTTCTGTCGCCATGGCACACCGTGTTTGATGTATGTAGTACGGGATTGAAATTTCGTCAAACGGACGATTTACCAGACGCCCGAGGCTTCTGCGCTAGGCGTGCGAAAGGGGAAATGGGGTTATTTGCTGCTATTTTCGGCAGTTAGCCTGCCTCTGGCGTCGGTAGGCGCGCTTTGGCTGTGACCACGAAATGGGTGGTGACAGGTACGCCGCACATGAATAGCGGAACTGTTACCCAGGAGAAGGTACTAAGAACGCGCGGCGCGCCTCACGACTTTGCCCGAGCGCCCATCCGCTATGTTGATTACCGGGGCGGCGGTGTTCAGACCCATCGTGGACCAGGCCGTCCGCACACTCGTTGCAAGCCTCTGCTGCCGCTCAAGAACCCAAGGAGCGTAGTGCTTCTGTGTAAAATCAGTACGCTGGAGTGGCCAAGCAAACGGGAAACCTCTTCCAAGGGCATGCCCGCAAGGAGGTACTCGACCGCAAAGGTGTCTCGCAGCATGTGAAGGTGGGCGGGCCTGGAGTTGCCATCAACCTC
Source organism: Terriglobia bacterium (assembly GCA_963734455.1). Taxonomy (GTDB): domain Bacteria; phylum Acidobacteriota; class Terriglobia; order Terriglobales; family Acidobacteriaceae; genus JAIQFF01. Next base: position 360,237 of record CAVTHC010000002.1, on the reverse strand, counting down.
CAGAAAGAGCTTGGGATGTGTCTCGGTAGCCTTGTCCAGAATCTTCCCGAAGATTTTGATCCAATTCGAAACTTCGCTCTTACGTTTGCTGCGACCACTCCAAAAGAAATAGCTCGGATGGGTGTAGGCGTTGCGCGGCACGTTGCGTAGTTCCTCGGCCACGTCGTGTGGCAGTAAGCCATAGACGGCGGAACTCGCTTTGCCCTTGACCTTCTTCTGGTACAGGAAAAGGGAATCGTCCTCCCGCAGCTTGTCTTTGGACAGACACGCAGCGTCGCCAGCCCTTAGGCCGCTCCAACGCAGAAGCTTTAAATAGGTGCGCGCACGGCGAGCGTTCACTGTATCGCCATTCTTCTTGCCGTCACGACTGTCATAGAGCCACGTTGCTTGAATCAACGCGTCATATTGTTCGCGGGTGAATGGCTGGGTTTCGTCCTGCTCCGGAGCAACTTTCTTGATTCTCCTGGCTGGATTTTCCTTCATCCATCCTTGTTCGACACAAAAGAAAAAGAACGTAATAACCCGCTGGTGCTGGTTATGCCGGGTTGTGGGTGCACCGGGCCATGAGTGGATCCACCGGCGCATGGTCTCGACGTCCAACTCGGATAGGCGAGCAACCGGGGGCTTCTGTTGCGCACACCAGTTCAAGAGTCGATCTTCCAGCGTGAGGCGGTATTTTGCTCGGGTCGCCTCTTCACGGTTCAGACGTTCCACTTCTTTCAAAAAGAGCGCAACGGCATCCGTGATCAGTACCTCGCGCGCCTCGCTCCTTCGGACTTTTGCTTCCAGTTCGCGTTGAAGGGCCTTCACAGGACTCCAGGAATCGCGGATCTCCTGTGCCCGTTCTTCCGCCTTTTCCCAACTGCGTGTCTTTGCGCTGACCTGCCGCGAAGTATATCAACGATCCAATGCCGGGTGGAAAACCCAACGTGATCTGCGACACGAACTACAAGTTCCGGGCGGCACGAGATATTAAGGAAGGGGAGGAACTGACGGTCGATTCGACCACATACAGCGACCACGCGGCAAAGCCCACGACTCGTTCTAAGGGTACCGCCGCAAAGAAAAAATAGAATTCGATTTCACGAATGCGTGGCTTTTGCGAGCGCCTTAGCCTTTCCCCAAATGGCATCGACCTTCGCCTTCACAATATCGGACTGCGCCTTGGCTAAGTACCTCATTGCCGACTCCAACGATTTCCAACCCATCAGCCTTTGTACTGTCTTGAGGTCCATTCCGCCATGAAGGAGTCGCGTTGCGCACGTCCCGCGAAATTTGTGGACGTAGGCGTTCTCGATCTTGGCTGCGGCTGCGATCACTTGACAGTCATCCCATGAATGAACCCAGCGATGCCCCGTGCTGGTCGGGAACACATAGCGACTCGTGCGCGGCAGCGGCTTCAGGATTTCAACAAGTTCGTGGGGAATTTCAACCGTTCGCTGCTGCCAGGTCTTAGGAACAAAATCGCCCTTCGCCTCAACGCGCAAGGTACCCGCCTTAAGGTCAATGCAGTCCCAAGTGAGGTTTTCCAATTCCTTTCGGCGCAAACCTGACATGAGGAAGGTCTTGAACACTGCGTACTGGAACGGATTGCAGTGCTCGAAAAATTCCTTTAGTTGGTCTTCGGTATATACTTCGGGTTCTTTTTCCTCGTACTTGCCGTCGCGCTCGGTAACGAGACCCTCTCCCGGCTTCTGCTTCTGCACAAACCGCAAGAACTGTCCAACTCTTAGCATCTTGTTGGAGGCTGTTCGATCCGAGCGTTTACGGTCGATAAGCCATTGGCGGTACTTCAGCAGGTGGAGCCGCTGAATCTGAGAGATGATGTTCGTTCCGCAGAAGGCGTAGAACTCTTCAAGCGTCTGCTTCATCAGAGCGTGAGAGCGTGGGCGGTTTGCGAGACGGTATTCCTCCAGGTAGCGGGGCATCTCGTAAACCATCAAGAGTGGGGGAGCGTCGTCCTGGATTTTGATTCCGTTCGCTTTCGCCGCAAGGCGCGATTTCTGCATTTCGCACATTTGGATTGCGGTTGAAAGCCTCTGGCATTTTGTCCACACGCTCTTCGAATGTTCCCTGTGGCGAACGTAGTACGACGCGTTCGGGCAGTGCTCCTCGTGCGAGTTCACGTACGCCCATTGCGGTTTAATCTTGTTGTTGCGACCGTACACGGGTCGGCAGTAACGCCAGCCTGCGGGCGTTTTGCAGTAAAGCCAGATTGAAGCCTTGCGGTTCGCCATGACCGTTTACGGTGCAATCATGGCTCCTATTGGTAGGGAGGCGGTAGGAAGAACTGGAAGTGCTTGATTACGAAAGTTTTGGTTGCGGGGGGTGGATTTGAACCACCGACCTTTGGGTTATGAGCCCAACGAGCTACCAGACTGCTCCACCCCGCAGAGTCATCATAACAACCTGGTTCGGAGCGGTCAAACCTCGGGCTGGTTTGCTTAATGGTTGGGCGAAACAGTACATTCGTGGACGAGGTCTATTTCCTCTTTTCGCGAATGAGCCTGCGCACCCTTAACGATGTTTTCTTTGCGGTGGTGGAGCGCCAGCATCCCAGGGCCATGTTGCAACGGTTGGGGGAGGAATGGGTTGCGCTGTCCTCGGAGACGCTGCGGCAGCGGGTTTTGGCCGTGTCCGGGGCGCTGCGGACATGGGGCATTGGCAAGGGCGACCGGGTTGCCATCCTGAGCGAAAACCGGCCGGAATGGACGATTGCGGACTTCGCTTGCCTGCTGATCGGCGGCGTTTCGGTCCCGATCTATGCCACGCTCACGGCCGAACAGACGGCTTACATCCTGCGCGACTCGGGCGCGCGCGTCGTGTTTCTGTCGAGCGCCGCGCAGTTGCAGAAAGTTCAGTCGATCTTCGACCAGACGGCGGACCAGACGGGCCAGACGGCGGACCAGACGGCGGGCCAGACAGCGCTCGAGAAGCTGGTGGTCATGGATGCGGTCGACGATGCCGGCGCGGTGCGCATGGCGGAGATGGAATCCGCCGGCCAGGCCGGCGGCAGCGCGGGCCTTGAAGACCACGCGCTCGAAGCCGCGGCCCGCGCGGTTTCACCGGATGACCTCGCCACCATTATCTATACCTCGGGCACCACGGGCACACCCAAGGGGGTGATGCTTACCCATGGCAACATGGCGTCGAACCTGAACTGCTCGCTGGCGGATTTTCCGGTGCGACCGGGCGATGTGAGCATTTCATTCCTTCCGCTCTCCCATGTCACCGCCCGGCATGTGGATTTTGCCCTGCTCTATCGCGGAGTCACGCTGGCGCATCTGGCGGTGGTGACCCAACTGCCGCGGGCGCTGCTTGAAGTGAAGCCCACGTTTTTTGTGGCCGTGCCGCGGGTGTACGAAAAAATACATTTTCAGACGGAGCAGAAAGCCCAGGGCTTTCCCAACTCGACGTTCTACAGCTGGGCGCTTTCGGTGGGGAAGGAAAATCAGGCGGAAGTCCTGGCCGGAGGGAAGCCAGCGTCTCGATCCTGGAAGTTGGCGGACCGCATGTTGTATTCGAAAGTGCGCGCCGGCCTGGGCGGGCGCATTGAGACCTTCATTTCCGGCGGAGCGCCCCTGGGACGCGAGCTGGCGGAATGGTATGCCGCCATCGGGATCCGCATTCATGAGGGTTACGGGCTGACGGAAACTTCTCCGGTGATCGCGGTCAATACGCCCGGGGCGCACAAAATTGGCACGGTGGGAAAGCCTCTGCCGAACCTTGAGGTCCGGATCGCGGAAGATGGCGAGGTCCTGGTGCGGGGCCCGTCGGTGTTCAAGCAGTACTGGAACAAGCCGAAAGAAACCCAGGAAGCCTTCGTGGACGGGTGGTTCAAGACGGGCGACATCGGCAACCTGGATGCAGATGGATTTCTCTCCATCACCGACCGCAAGAAGGACCTGATCAAGACGTCGGGCGGGAAATTTATCGCGCCGCAGCCGATTGAAAATTCGCTCAAGCACAATGTGCTGATCGCCGAGGCAGTCGTGTTGGGGGAGAAGCGCAAGTTCCCTTCCGTGCTGATTGCGCCGAACTTTCCGCTGCTGGAAGACTGGGCCCGCACGCATGAACTGGCTTTCGCTTCGCGGCAGGAACTGGTGGCCCAGGCTGAGGTACGTGGTCTGTACGAGAGCATCGTGGAGGAATTGAACCGGAACCTGGCCCGGTTTGAGAAGCTGAAGAGAGTGCTGCTGGTGGCGGATGAATTCTCCGCCGAGAATGGGACGTTGACCGCCAGCATGAAACTGCGGCGGCACATGGTTGAAGAGCGCTACCGGCAGCAGATTGAAGAGATGTATGAGCAGGCGGAAGCGGCGGGGCCGGTGAGCAAGAGTGAGTGAGGAAATGGAAAGACTTCGGTTTTCAGCGGACGGAACGGTCCGGCGTGTCGAAAACCGCGAGGGCACCCGACTATTAGATCTGGGAGTTGGCGATGACTCACCAAAATAAGACTCTATCGGTGCTACTTCAAGGGCTCGACCTCGGATCTTCGGTCGCCGAGTCAGACACGGTTCTAGAAACCGCGAGAATCGAGACATCCGCCTTTTCCGATCTGCTTAGTGACCGTGTCGATCTCATTCCTGGAACAAAGGGCTCTGGGAAGAGTGCGCTTTTCCGGATTTTTGTCGATTTCCTCCCAGACATTCTGTTGCGGGACCGAAAGGTCGTCGTCGCCCATGGCATTCAAACTCCGGGCGACCCCGTATTCCACGCTTTCATTGATCGTTTCTCGAGCCTTTCAGAGGAAGAGTTTGTTAGCTTCTGGTGCGTCTACCTTGTGTCTCTCGCACACGAGCAGTTTATTAAGGGCCCGCGGTACATCAAGTTTCTAGATGGCGCGGGTGGAGAGATACAAAAGTTTCGGGTGGCTTGCGCTAATGCAAAAATTCCCGAGATTCAAGCAAAAAAATCCTTAAGAGACATACTTGAGTGGTCGTTGCATGTGCTCGCGTCTTGGCGACCGAAGTTCAAATATCAACCCCCTGGCGACGGCGGCGAATGGGAGCTAGACCTGTTCGGGGCAAAAGCAGAAGGATATTCAGCGAGGTCCGATGAAACCACCGAACATTCGCTACCTAAGTATGTGAATGACATCAAGCTGGGCCTTGAAGCGATCCTCGATGCATCTCAGTTATCACTCTGGCTTATGGTCGATCGGCTGGATGAGATATTTCCCCGTCGCTCGGATGTGGAGAGGACGGCACTACGCGGACTTCTCCGCGCTATGCGGTATTTCTCATCGCCGAGCATTAGGGTCAAGGTGTTCTTGCGGGATGACATGCTGGAGCAGGTAGTTCGAACCGAGAGCGGCTTCACCGCCCTCACACATGTGACGGTGCGGCAGGCTGATACCCTTCGATGGACGCAAGATCAGATTCTCGCGATGGTTGTAAAGCGATTCTTTGCGAACGATAATCTTGCGGCCTACCTCGGTATAAATCGAGCGCAACTGGATGCGAGTGCCTCTTATCGCGCAGGAGGCTTCACAGAATATTTCCGCCTTCTGTTTTCAGGGGACCCAAGCAGAGTCCTACGATTCGTTGGGTTTCCAATCGTTGTGCCGATGGGCGCGGGGTTGTGACGCCGCGCGACGTCCTCGACTTGTTAATTCGCGCGAAACAAAGGCAACAAGACCTCTATGCGGCTGACCCAGAAGGCACGTCGGAATACGTCATAGGTACGAACGCAATTCAGTATGGATTTGAAGAGCTGTCGAAGCGCAAGCGGGAGACCTATCTCGAAGCCGAGTTTCCTCACCTTTGGAAGGACATCGAAAAGTTCTTAGGCGGCAAGACCGACTACAGCGCAGGTGCGCTCCAAAGTCTTCTTGGTTCCGATTGGCAAGCTATTGCTGGGCACCTGTTAGCTATCGGGTTTTTTTCAAAAGGCAAAAAGGCCGGCGAAGAAGTATTCTCGATTCCCTTTCTGTACAGACACGGAATGAACCTCACTCAGGGAAAAGCCTGAGGGGGTTCCCGCGCCCCCGACTCCCCGCCCAAGCCAAACCTGCGCTTGAGTGGGCATGTTCAGAGCTGGACAGAGTCTTTCTGCGCGTTTCGTGTTTTCGTGTGGTTTATTTCGACTCAATCTCCACTCCCCTCCCGCAGCCTGGTTGACGCCACAACCGCAAGGTCCCTCCACTCCACCGATCATCGCGTTGCGATGATCGGTTCCGGTCGGGGTGACAGAATTGAGAAGATCGAAACATCCCCACTCAAGCCAAAACCGGGCTTGAGTGGGCCACCCGTCCGGCGAAGTAGCCTAGCGGTTCTTAATTTGCTACTTCCGGTTTGCCTCTAATATTTCGTCAATGACCGCTCTGAGCTGACGACGAACCTTTGTTTCGTTTCCTAACCCAAGCAAAGCGTCAAGGAATAACACGAGATCTATAAGACAACGCTCCTCGCCCAATATCGCAGAATCTGTCGAGGGTGGAACGAAACGAACCTCAGGCCCAACAATCTGAGTGTAGGGATTAAAACATGCGGAATTCGGATGTGTGTGTTCGCTCAGCAAGGCGTAGCTATCTTCAGCGGTGCTTGACCCTTCCTTCCGTGCCTGATATTGCCCGTACGCTTTCAGAGCCTTGTTCACTCGCAACGAGTCAGGTATTTCGTCGTACGCAGCTCCGGGTACATATTTCTCGCCATGCTCCTTGACCCAACTATTACCCACCATCACCCGCGACTGCAGTTCTCTTGCCCCCTTCCAGTCTTGCTTAGTTACGAAGTCTTCCAATTCTCGCGACATCAAGCACGTATGAGCCGTCCATTCAAACACGTGTCTGCAGGCAAGGAACGCAGTCGGAACATTTCCCAGCTTAAGCAGCTCGACCATCCCACGCAGAACGACCCGCAGATGAGCTGTCACACAATAGGTGTAGTAAAGAGTTCCCCACCGCACTAACGCTTCGTTGGGATTGTCATTAAGTACGGCCGGTCGAATCAGGGAGGCAGCTGTATCCTTTCCAGACCGTCTGTCACGATTGCAAGAATTGGAATCTGATCTTTATGCACTCGGTCATTATCTCGCAGCCGAGCGCCCTACACATTCGTGTTTTTGGGGGACGAGTGGTCGCCTTAAGAATCCCACGTCTCGAAAACCGCGAGACGTGGGGCACCCGGCCGGCCATCGTACAATTGCAATGCAACAATTTGTGAGCGGGTGGCGGCCAGGAAGACCAAAACTAACAAGGGACACAGCCTCGAATGGGAAGTGGATGTAAATATCCCAATTCTGACTGTTAGGTTGTAGATGACGCGATCATGGAACTCGGACACGGATATCTGTCCAGCTTGCCGGGCTGGGCTTGGACTGACTGAGGAGAAGGTCACGTTTCCAGTTGCTTGCCCTAACTGCGGAAGACGCTTGATGGTTAGGCCTAAGTATTATCGCCTGTATATTGTGGTCTCATTCGCGCTGGGTTTCTTGGTCGCGCACATTCAAAGGCTGGAGGGGCCGCTTTTTTTTGGAGCCTTTCTCCTCTACACACTCGCAATACTGTTGGGCTTAGGCCATTGGATTTTGCCGTTCTTTCCGCAGGAACTCAAAGTGGTGTCGCCATATGTACAGAGCCTAGAAATAAAGGACGACGAACACAGGCGCAAACTATGAATTCTGTTAAGGGCTGGCTGGCCCACCCTTGCGCTTTATTCCGGGTTGGCGGGTAGCCCGCTCAAGCCCGGTTTTGGCTCGAGTGGGAGGTTCGGAGCTGGACGGGAGTCTTTCCGCGCTCTTTAGTGTTTTCCTGGCGTTTATTCCGACTCGACCTCCACTCCTCTCCGGCAGGCTGGTTGACGCCACAACAGCAGGTCCCTCCACTCCACCGATCATCGCTTTGCGATGATCGGTTCCGGTCGGGATGACAGAGTTGGGGAGATCGAAACATTCCCGCTCAAGCCAACACCGGGCTTGAATGGGCCACCTGTCACGGTGGTTTCTCACTGTTTAATCAGAGCTGCCGAGCTTTGCTCGGCTGGGCGGACGAGGGCGTCCGCCCCTACGTGGGTTGTGGTGGTCACGGTCAAGTCTCGGGCGATTTTACGGGTTCGCGGGCGAGGGCGCCCGCGCCACACATGACGGGCCGGATGTCCTTCCTATTTCTTCTGTGGGGCTATTTTGTTGACCTCGCTTTTTGATTGCGGGATAACGGACTATGACCGCGCAATCTTCCAGTCCGGATGCACCGTCCGAAGATCTTCCTTCTAAGCCTAAGAAGAATCCCAACAGCAAGCGGACTGGGGAGCTGGCGGAGGCGGCGTTTCTGCATAAGGCGGTGGGACTCGGTTTCCGGGTGACCAAACCGTGGGGCGATAGCGAACGCTACGATTTTGTTTTGGATTCGGGGAGGCGGTTGTGGCGGGTGCAGATCAAGTGCACGGCCGTCGAGCGGGCGGGGGGATACCATATTCAGCCGATCCATTTTGTTTATGGGAAGAACAAAGTGGTTTACACGGCGGACGACATTGATGTGCTGGCGGCGCATGTTGTCCCGCTCGATGTGTGGTACGTGGTGCCGGTGGAGGCGCTGGCGGCGGGAACGAGTTTGCGGCTTTATCCGGACGATGGGTGCAAGACGGCGCGGTTTGAGAAATATCGCGAGGGCTGGGATTTGTTTCGTGGAGAGAGCGCGGACAGGCCGGCGGAGCGGGAGTCTGGCGCGAGCGGACAGGCGGTGCCTGCGCAGGATGAGTTACTCGCTTTTGGTTTGGCCCGGCGTCCTCCGATCTGGAAGCCGCGGTTTTTTGGGCGTTAGGACGGAAGAAGATTGCTGCCGCGCTGTCTTTCGGCCGCGAACATCTCCCACCCTTGCAAAAAGCGCAAGGGTGGGGCAGCCTCAGAATGTGTCAGGTTCAGGGAAAGGGTGGGCCAAGCCCGCCTGGGGCTAGCGGAAGTTGCTGATCAGGATTACGTCGCTGGTTTGGTTGAAGCGGGTGAGGAGCAACTGTTTGCCGTCGCGCGACCAGGCGAAGTTGGCAATCAGGCCGGAGGTGAATTTGGTGAGCTGTTGGGCGGGTCCGCCGGTCAGGGGCTGTTCCCAGATGTTGGAAGCGCCGTTTCTGGTCAGCACGTACTGCAGCGCTTTTCCGGAAGGCGACCAGGACAGGCCGCGCGAGCCGAGCGGGACCTGGGCGACGAACTGCAGCGCTCCGCCGGTGGCCGCAACCATCCCGAGTTTCGGGGTCGGGACCGGAGTGCCCTCCTGGTACGCAAACGCAACCCGGGTGCCGTCGGGCGCGACTCGCAGGCCATAAGCGCCTTGCGGTACGGTCACGAGCGCAACCGGGTCACCGCCTTCGGTGGATACGCGATAGACCTTTTCCTCGTTGCCGTAGAAGACCCACTTGCCGTCGAGCGAACAATCGGAATCTCCGGCCTGATCGACAAGCTTCCGGGCATTGGAACCATCGGCGTCAGCCCGCCAGAGTTCGAGCTTGCCTTCGCGATACGAGTCGTACACCACGTAGCGGTCACCACAGGACGAGACGGAGCGCACGTTACTGGCCTGCGGAACCAGCGCGGCCGGCGCGGCGCCGTCGGAATTCATCAGCCACACATCGCCGTTTCTGCTGACGGCCAGCAACTTGCCCGAGGGACCGATCGCCAGCCGATCGTAGGCCGGCTCGCCCGATGTGATCTGGCGGGCTTGCGACGAATCGCCCGCGGGCGCGGCCCAGATATCCGAGGTGCGAGTGCGCTGAATGGCGGCCAGGGTCTTGCCATCGCGGGTCACATCCAGATCGGGGTCGTAGTCCGAAAGATCATTGGTAAAACGATGCAGCTCGCCCCTGGGATAATCGATGCTTTGCAGCTGGCTGCGGCCGAAGGTAGTTTCGCCGACCGGCGCGATGAGGGAGTTGCCGTCCGGCATCCAGACGGCGCGGCCAACCTGTTTCCCGCCCGAGGAAACGAGTGAGCGTACGCGGCCATCCGCGACCGTGATGAGATTCAATTGCCAGTTGCTTTGGCTTCCGACGCCCAGCGTGGGTATGGCGATGGTGTTGCCATCCGGGGACCAGGTGGGTCCGAACTGAAAGTTGGGGTTGGCCGGCAGAGTAGCCAGCAGGCGTTCGCCGGCGCCGTCGGTCGGGGCGATGCGGATTTCAATCACATTTTGCGAAGGGACTCCGCGCTGGAACACGAAGTGGGTGCCATCGGGAGAGAAGTCGATGGGCGCGTCGATGTCACGGACCAGTTGTCGCGGCGAACCTCCGAGCACGGGCATCTGGTACAGGTAGCGATAGTTTTCCGTGGTCTTGTCCGAGCGCACGAAATAAATGTAGTTGCCGTCAGGGGAAAAGTTCAGTCCCACGAACTCCACGACGTCGGGCGCGAGCACCTGAACGTCGCTTTTGGTGGCTACGTTCCGCACCCACAGACTCTGCTTTTCGGCATCGCGCATGGCGTACACGATGTAGCGTCCGTCGGGGGCAATCGCCACCTGGCTGGCTTTTCCGTTCTCGGTCAGCTTGGCGATCTGCATGTTTTGCAGATTGAAGCCACGGGGCCGGGTCAGCAACTTGTAGCCGCCGAAAGCCGAGGGCCGCGAGCACGACCACGACGGCGGCGGCGATCGCCGGTTTGGGCAGACCTTTCTTTTCGGAGACAACCGGAACCGGCAGAGGCACCGACTTCGACGAAGCGCTGGCGGCGTCTGTGACCGCCGCGACCGGAGCTGATTCATGGGCGGCGTGGGCGCGTCCGGAAGTGGTGTCGCGTTTGAGGCGCTTGAGGTCGGCTCCGATCTCGGCCGCGCTCTGGTAGCGCAGCTCACGATCCTTTTCCAGAGCCTTGTCGATGACCTCTTCCAGCTTGGCCGGCAGATCGGCGTTGACGCGCATGGCGGGAGTCGGCTCGCGGTTCAGGATGGCGTCAAAGATTACGGCGGAGGTGTCGCCGCGGAAGGGGACGATGCCGGTCGCCATCTCGTAGAGGACGGCTCCGAAAGAAAACAGGTCGCTGCGGGCGTCGAGTTCCTTGCCCTTGGCCTGTTCCGGGGACATGTACGCGACGGTGCCGATGGCGGTGCCCGGACTGGTCAGAAATTCGACGCTGACCGCGGCGGTGGCCTGAGTGTGAGAGCTTGCGGGCGCCGCGGCGTCGGCCGCGGCCGCGGTCACTTTCGCCAGGCCGAAATCGAGAATCTTGGCGTGGCCGCGCTTGGTGACGAAAATGTTGGCGGGCTTGATGTCGCGATGGACGATGTTTTCGCTGTGCGCGGCATCGAGCGCATCGGCGATTTCGATGGCCAGGCCGAGCAGCACGTCCATTTCGAGCGGGCGCCCGGCGATGCGGTGCTTGAGGGTCAGGCCGTCGAGGTACTCCATGGCGATGAAAGCCTGGCCATTTTCCTCGCCAATATCGTAAATGGTGCAGATGTTGGGATGGTTCAGGGCGGAAGCCGCCTTGGCCTCACGGCGAAAACGCTCCAGCGCCTGCCGGTCCTGGGCGACGTCCTCAGGGAGGAATTTCAGGGCGACGAAGCGATCGAGGCGGGTGTCTTCGGCCTTATAGACGACACCCATGCCGCCACCGCCAAGTTTCTCGACGATGCGGTAGTGCGAGATGGTTTGGCCGATCATTTATTGGGAGGTCGTCTTCAAGCCCGTTTCTGAGGTGGAAAGAAACCGGCGTCCCATGTTAGGCGGAGGACCAGACCAAGTCAACGCGGGAGCGGGTTAGTGTGCAGCTTTTCACGAGGGACGCACTGGTACCACAAGTTCATTGCCTTGATTGACTTGCGTGAATACAAGTCCTAAGATTTGGCCGCGATGGCTGGCAAGGCCAAAGCGGCAGGCACTTTGAATACGTACGACGCTCGGGGAGCGTCTGTGGGATCGTCTCGCAAGTATAAAAAACACAGATAATGAGGGAGGCCATCCATGGCACAGTCGATCGAACAATTGAAGGCAGCCATTCGGGGACAGCTCATCCAGCCGGAAGACGCCGCGTACGACGCGGCCCGCAAGGTCTATAACGGAATGATCGACAAGCGGCCGAAACTTATCCTGCGTGCAGTGGATGTGGCGGATGTGATGACCGCCGTCCGTTATGGACGGGAAAACGGACTGCTCACCGCGATTCGCGGCGGCGGCCACAACGGGGCCGGCCTCGGAACTTGCGACGGCGGGCTGGTGATCGATCTTTCGCCGATGAAAGGAGTTCGGGTTGACCCGGCCGCGCGTACGGTGCGCGTCGGGGCGGGATGCGTCTGGGGCGACGTGGACCATGCGACCCATGCTTTCGGGATGGCTACGCCCAGCGGTTTCATCTCAACTACTGGAGTTGCCGGGCTCACTCTGGGAGGAGGCATCGGCTACCTGACCCGCCGCTATGGTCTTACGATTGACAATCTACTCTCCGTCGACATGGTCCTTGCGGATGGACGTTTCGTCACTGCGAGTGCGAAGGAGAACGAAGATCTATTTTGGGCAATTCGAGGTGGCGGCGGAAACTTTGGCGTCGTGACTTCATTCGAGTTCCGGCTGCATCCGGTGAGCACCGTCCAGTTCGGGCCCACGTTCTGGCCCCTGGAGCAAGCGGCGGAGGTTCTGAAGTCCTATCGCGAATTCATTCTCACCGCTCCCGAAGAAGTGAATGGATTCTTTGCCTTTCTCACCGTCCCTCCCGCACCCATGTTTCCCGAAAACCTTCACATGAAAAAGGTCTGTGCCATTGTCTGGTGCAGCACCGGAACCGCTGCGGAAACCGAGAAGGCGACCCGCCCCATGCGCAGCGTGGGAACGCCCTTGCTCGATGCGGTTGGCCCGGCGCCATTTCCCGTGGCGCAGAGCGCCTTCGATGGTCTGTTTGTTCCGGGGTTGCAATGGTACTGGCGGGCCGACAACTTCACGGGGCTGAGCGATGCGGCAATTGCCAGGCACGTCGAACACGGTTCGAAGCTGCCGACCATGCTTTCGACGATGCATCTCTACGCGGTCAACGGCGCAGCCCAACGCGTAGGAAAGAACGATACGGCCTATAGCTTTCGGGAAGCCTTGTTCGCCGAGGTCATTGTCGGGATTGACCCCGACCCGGCTAACGCGGGGAAAATTACAGAATGGTGCAAGAACTATTATGACGCGCTGCATCCCTACTCAGCGGGTGGCGCTTACATCAACTTCATGATGGACGAAGGACAGGAACGGGTTCAGGCTTCGTTCCGCGATAATTACGGACGCCTGGCGGCCATCAAGAAGAAGTACGATCCGACAAACTTCTTCCGCGTGAACCAGAACATCAAGCCCGCGGCGTAGGGCCCGATTCGGTGAGCGGCGCGTCGAGCCGAGGAAGAATCGATCGACAGAGGCCATGTTCAGATGGTTTGCCGTCACGCCCGTGCGGCCAACTTCTGTGCCGCTCATAGGGGTCCTTCGACTTCGGAGTTGCTTCGCCGAGCGAAGCAACTCCTCCGCTCAGGATGACCCGGCGGGGATAGGCACAACCACGCGGGGTTTACAATAAAGCCATGGCTGATCCACTGATTATCGCGGGGCGCGAGTTTCGCTCCCGGCTCATTGTGGGCACGGGGAAGTACAAGTCGTTTCAGGAGACGGCGCGAGCGCTTGAGGCCAGCGGCGCGGACATGGTGACCGTCGCGGTGCGGCGGGTGAATCTGGACCGCAGCAAAGAGTCGCTGCTCGACTATCTCGATCCGAAGAAATATTTTTTGCTGCCGAACACCGCCGGTTGCTACACCGCGGACGAAGCCATCCGCGCGGCGCGACTGGGGCGCGAAGTTGGACTGTCGGACTGGGTGAAGCTGGAAGTGATTGGCGACCAGGCGACGCTCTATCCCGACGTGCAGGCGACGCTCGAAGCGACGCGCGTACTGGTGAAGGAGGGGTTTACCGTTCTTCCATATACTTCTGATGACATTGTATTTGCCAAACGCCTGCTCGATGCTGGGGCAGCCACCGTTATGCCGCTGGGCGCGCCGATTGGGAGCGGGCTGGGGATTCAGAATGCCGCGAATATTCGCATCCTGCGGGAAATGATTACGGGCGTGCCTTTGATTCTGGACGCGGGGGTGGGAACGGCTTCCGATGCTGCCCTGGCGATGGAACTCGGGGCGGACGCAGTGTTGATGAATACCGGGATCGCGAATGCTCAGGATCCTGTTTTGATGGCGGAGGCTATGAAGCACGCAGTGCTGGCGGGACGCGAGGCTTATCTGGCGGGGCGGATGCCGCGGAAGCTCTATGCGACGGCGAGTTCGCCGCTGGAAGGTGTGGTGGGGTAGGCTTCCGCGGGTCGCGCGCACGCCACACCCACACATCGCAAAACCGGCGATGTGCGGGGCACCCGGACCTTGTCTTCCTTCACACTGCCTTAGGCGCGAGGTCTGGTGGCGGCGAAGCGCAGTCGTACGTAGTCGGCCACCCAGGTTCCATTGGGATCGCGCAGTTGCGGTTCGAGGACCGTCCGAACTTCCTGCAGATATTCGCGGCGCGCTTTATCGGAGAAGCCCTGGAAAAAACTGAGAGCAAAAGTTTCCAGGTAATCCACGATGTCGCCGGGCAAGGGAGTGGGACGCGGGATCAGCGCAATGCTATCGACGCGAAAGCCGGCGCGTTCCAGGCGGGTGGCGTAGTCGCCGGGTGTGGGGAAATACCACGGAACTCGAGCCTCGCCATCATATCCGCGGCGATCCAAGGCTTGAACCAGAGCGGTCCGGATCTTGTGAACGCAACCGTAGCCTCCGCATTCAGCAACAAATCGGCCGCCTGGCTTCAGAGAACGATACACTCCGGCGAGCACGGCGTCGGCCCGCCTGATCCAGTGCAGCACGGCATTACTGAACACGGCATCGAATTCTTCCTTGTAGGGGAGGTCTTCGGCGCTGATCACGTGGGCGTTCAGGCCGAGCTTCCTCGCGGCTTCGACCTGGGGAAGGCTCGAATCGACCGCAACCACTTCACAACCAATATCCGCCAGCCTTTTGGTCAGCACGCCGTCTCCGCAACCGAGATCGAGGACCCTTTCGCCGGGCTCAGGCGCAAGCAAATCCACGACGGGCGATCCTAAGTCGGATACGAATCTCGCGTTTCGCGCATAAGACGCCGGGTCCCAGGTTTGTGCGGTGGACATGGAAGGAATGATAGCAGCTTAAAATTGTCGGTCGTTTCCGGCCTTGGAGCGCACGCGAAACCCACACATCGCAAAAGAGGCGATGTGTGGGGCACCCCGCTATTAGCTGTCTTTGCGGTAGAGCAGGTTGCGCATCGCCTGTCTTCGAGCCTCGTTGGCTTCCTTCAGAGTCTTGCGCTCGTCGGCGTCCATGCCCGGCTTGGTCGCGGGGCCAGCAGATTCGGGTTCGCTGCAGGCGGGGCAGCGATTGGCAAAGCCGGGTTTATCGGGCTTCAGCTCGAACTCTTCCGAACAGACAGCGCAAACTCGGATAGGGAATGTCATCCGGCTTCAATGATACAACCGACGAATGGATGCGCGCTCGGCTGGCTGGCTAGGCCAGGCCGCCTTCGCGCGCCAGTTTCAGCGCCTCGATGGCGGCGCCGCGGGCTCCGGCGGTGTCGCCATTGGGCATCACGTAGATGGGGATGTCGGCCTGCTCTTCGCGCTGAGGCGGCATGGCGGCGCGGATCTGGGCGATGAACCAGTCCTGAAATGGTTTGGCGGTTTCGAGGGCGCCTCCGCCGACGATGAAGGCGTCGGGGTCGAAGGTGTTGACCATTTCGTCGAAGAAGAGACCGAGGGCGTGGGCCTGCACGCGGAAAACTTCCCGGCTCAGCGGGTCGCCTTTTTCCGCCAGGCCACGCACCAGTTTGGCGGCCTGGTGGAGATCGACTTTGGCCAGGTCGTGGCCGGGATAGCGCGGCAGAAAGTAGGGCAGGATGTTTCTTTCGATGGCGGTGAGCGAGCAGAGCGACTCCAGGTCGCCGGTGCGTCCGCAGTTGCATTGCGGATTGATGCCGGCGATTCCGGCGATGCTTTGATACGGGATCAGCACGTGGCCGAGTTCTCCGCCGAAACCGTTTTTGCCCTTCACCACATTGCCCTCGAGGATGACGCCGCCGCCGTTGCCGGTGCCGATGACGCTGGAAATCGAAGTCTCGCGGCGGTTGGAACCGAAGATGGCGTAGTGTCCCCAGAGCGCGGCGGCGTTGGCGTCGTTCAGATAAGAAACCGGCTTGCCGAGCTTGTGGGCGAGGCCTTCGCGAATATCGAATCCTGCCCAGTTGGCGTGGACAAAGTTTGTGGAACCCCGGGCGCTGAGCTGGCCTGAGGCGCTGGCCGGGCCGGGAGTGTCGAGGCCGACGGCGACCACGTCGTCGAGAAGCACGCCGGCTTTTTGAGTGGCGATCTTGAGGCCGTCCGCGATTTGCTGCAGACAGATATCCGGCCCCTGCTTGGCTAAAGCGGGATGCTCGCAGCAGGCCCTCAATCAGGAACTTCTCCTGCTGGTCCAGCAGGGTGTAGTTGATGGCGGTTCCGCCCAGATCGATTCCGGCAACGACTTGCACGATTCTCTCCTTGGTGCTGGCACCCGCTCGGCCACAGGGTAGCAGAAGTTTGCAAAGCCGGTTGCGCCTGCGCCCGCTTTGCCTCAGACGCCACAGCCTTGGCGGACCCGCGGTTCACCGGCCTCTGTTCATCGATTAGAATAGCCCAGAATTCTTTGAAAGGACGGCACGCATGACCTCTCCGCAACTCACTCTAGATCAGGCGAAATTCGTTCTGGGCATGGCTTTGCCCACGCTCAAGAAGGAACACGAAACTACCCGGCGGGTGATCGAAGCGATTCCCCTGGACAAGGGCGACTATCGCCCCGACCCGGTGGTCAAGACCGCGCTGGAACTGGCGTGGCACATTGCGGCATCTGAGCAGCGCTTTTTCAGCGCAGTATGCGCGGGCGCGTTTGATTTCAGCCCGATGCCCCGGCCGGACACGATCACAAACTCGGCCGGCATTGTCGCCTGGTTCGATGAGAGTTTTGCGGCGAATCTGCGCAAGCTCGAAGGGCTCAGTGCTGACGCGCTAATGAGGATGATGGATTTCCGCGGCATGTTCCAGCTTCCCGCAGTCGGCTTCCTGCAGCTGGCGATGAGCCATTCCATTCATCATCGAGGGCAGCTTTCCATGTATTTGCGGCCCATGGGAGCCAAAGTGCCGTCGATTTATGGCGAGAGCTACGATGCCACGCAGGCCCGGCTCTCCAAAGAGAGCAAAGCCAGCTAGACTGCTGCTGCGGCGGCGAGGCAGACGCGGCCAAGCAGCTGCTGCAGAATTTGGTGGATGTGGTGCGGCGGGTATCAGCGAAATGATGAGGTAGCGCCGCTGTCTCTTCGGCTGTCCTGCGGGCTTTTGATTTGCCCTCAGGTGTGAGGGCGGGACGCCCTCACGACAGCCGCCGGGACGGCGGCGCTACTTTGCTTCAGAGCATCTTGACGCTTTCGACGTGGATGGAATCGCCTTTGATGTGTCCGGTGACGGCCACGTGATGGCCTTCATGACCCTTGAGCGCGTCCTGGTTGTCGACGGTGAGGACCTTGTTATCGCCGTCGGTGACCACGACTGCCATGGCGCCGCCCGCGATGCATTTCTTGGTGCAGGCCTCGGCGCCGGCGTTGGCGCCCTTGACTCCGCACTTGGAGTCGCTGACCCAGCCGTTCACGGTCTGGGACTTGCCCATATCGTCGGCGGAGACCACGGCCACCATCAGAAATAAGAGGGAGAGAGCGAAACAGATGACTAGCAGTTTCTTCATGGCTGAATTCCTCGAGTTTTTGGCGGCATGGGCCGCGGATTGTAGCAACGCCCCGCTGCGAGCGTTTCTGTGCTACTTGGATTGACGTAACGAGGTAGCAGTTGGTTACTCATCAATTCATCCAACTGGAATTTGGGCAACTATACCACAGGATGGGGAGGTCGGGCTTGGCTGAACGATCCAGTCAATGAGGGTATGGCATAGTGGCCAGAACTCCGCGGCTTTCATTGACTTGCCCGCGCATACTGCTTAACATTCCTCGACTTCATCAGGGGCTGGGTCGGAGGAGCGTGGATGTTTCGCGACTCCAAGAATTCCGGTCAGGAAATTTGCTACTAGGAGGGACAGTCATGACTCGCCGGCTTGCCTTGCGTCTTCTTAATACGTCCTTGGCTCTTAGTCTCGCGTCGCTGGGTCTGGCGGCGGCGGCACAGGACTCCGCTCCGCCGCCCGGAGCGCGCCTGCCTAATGTTCTGTATGGGGCTGCGTATTACAACGAGTACATGCCCGCCGATCTGCAACCCGGTCGTTTGGACAAGGACGTCGCTCTGATGAAAGAGGCCGGCATTTCGGTGGTCCGCATGGGAGAGTCAACGTGGAGCCTTTGGGAGCCGGCGGACGGAGTCTTCGAGTACGCCTGGATGGACCGGGTGGTCGATGCCATGGGCAAGGCCGGGATCAAGGTCATCATGGGCACGCCCACTTATTCGATGCCGACCTGGATGGCCAAGGCCCATCCCGAGTTCTACGCCCGACCGCTGGGCGGGGCTTCGGTGCGCTACGGCATGCGCCAGAACATGGACACCGACAATCCGAAGTTCCGCTTCTACGCCGAGCGCATCATCACCAATCTGGTCACGCACTATAAAGACAATCCCGCGGTCATCGGCTGGCAGATCGATAACGAGACCGGCTCCTATGGCGCTTCGAATGACGATGTCTTCAACGGCTTCGTCAACCACCTGAAGAAAAAGTTCGGCACCACGGACGCGCTCAACAAGGCCTGGTTCCTTAACTACTGGGGCCAGGACGTCAACGACTGGGCCGACATGCCTACCCGGGACAACGCCACCAGCACCAGTTACAAACTGGAGTGGTCTCGCTGGCAGCAGATGCGGGTTGCCGATTATCTCGCCTTTCAGGCTGCGCTGGTTCGTAAATTCCGGCGCCCGGACCAGTTCGTGACCCAGGACTACGGCTCGATGATGAAGCTCGATGTCAACGAGGTTGAAGTCGCCAAGTCGCTCGATGTGGTGGCCAACAATCCTTACCACGGCTCGCAGGACCATTTCGACGGGGCCTCGCAAGCGCTGCAGGGGGACTTCTCCCGCTCCCTCAAACACCAGAACTTCCTGGTGACGGAAACCAATGCGCAGACGCTGGGCTGGGACTCTGCCGGACAGTTCCCGCCCTACGACGGCCAACTCCGGCTCGACGTCTACACCGATCTCTCCTCCGGCGCCAACATGGTCGAGTACTGGCACTGGCACTCGATCCACGCCGGTCAGGAGACTTACTGGAAGGGCGTGCTGAGCCACGACCTCGAACCGAACCGCGCCTACGCCGAGGTTTCACGGATCGCGCACGAACTGCAGAAGGTCGGTCCCGAGATCGTCAACCTCCAAATCAAGAATCAGGTGGCGATCCTCTACAGCGTCGATTCGTCCAACGCGATCAGCTTCATGCCGTTCGAACGGCAGCAGGAGCTGGGATGGGTGCCGGGTAAAGCCGCGGGCGGATACAATGCCATCCTCTCGCAGCTGCACCGCTCTCTCTACCAGGCGAATGTCGGCGCCGACTTTGTCTTTCCGGAGACTGCCGATTTCTCGCCCTACAAACTGCTCATCGTTCCTGCGCTTTACGTTGCCGATGATGCCCTGCTGAAGAAGATCGCCGATTACGTTCACGGCGGCGGCCACGTCCTCATGACGTTCAAGAGCGGCTTCACCAATGAGAACTCCGCGGTCCGCTGGGAGCGCGCTCCCGGCCCGCTCCGCGAAGCGGCCGGCTTCACCTACCAGGAGTTCTCTAACCTGGAGCACCCGCTGGCGCTCAAAGACAACCCGTGGCATGTCTCTGACGCGGATAACAAGGTCAGCACGTGGGCGGAGTTCCTCATGCCTACGTCCGCCAAGGCGCTGGCTTTCTATGATCATCCCTTCTTCGGGCGCTGGCCGGCCATCACGCGCAACCAGTTCGGCTCGGGCACGCTTACCTACGAAGGCACCGCACTCTCCGACGGACTGCAGCAGGCGGTTGTTCTAGATGTTCTTCGCGAGGCCGGCCTCACCAGTTCCGACCAGCAGCTTCCCGGAGCGGTGCGGGTGAAGCACGGTATCAATCAAGGCGGCAAACGGATCCACTACTATCTGAACTACTCCGGCACCCCGGCGAACTTCACCTACGCCTACGCTGCAAGCCGCGATCTGCTCACCGGCCACGCGGTTGCTCAGGGCAGCAGCGTCAGCCTGGGCCCATGGGACCTGGCCATACTGGAAGAGGGTAAATAGAAATCAGGATCCTGGGCATGGCTCCTGTTGTTGCGGTCGCATAAAGCCCATGGAGGACGGGGGTCCCCGCCCGTCGAGCACAGGCCATTGCCTGACGGGCGAGGACGCCCGTCCTCCATCGGCTGGGGTTGCGATTGCAGCCATGACAAGGGTCACTGCCCGGCGGGAGGCGGAACGACAAGTCGGCGAACGTGCAGGGTCAGGGGCAGGACGCCCGCAATCAGCAGCGCGACCACCAGTACCGCAAAGCCGGACCGGAACGAGTGGGTCCGCGCGGCCTGGTAGCCGACCATGGCCGGGCCGAGAAAGCCTCCGAGGCCGGCGGCGACACAGTTGATGGTGCCGGTAGCCATCGCCGCCGCGGAATCGCAAAGGAAGGCGGACGGCATGGCCCAGAAGCTGGGCAAGAAGGCGAGAAGGCCGGCGGCGGCAATGGAGAAGAGGAATAGCGAAGGCACGGTTCCCCAGTCCGCCTGGCTCAGCACCAGCAGCGCCGCCGCCGACACCCACAGCGGAATCGCGGTGTGCCAGCGCCGCTCGCCGGTGCGGTCGGAATGCCAGCCGTTCACCTGCATGGCGACAAAACCCAGCAGGTTCGGCAAGGCCACCAGCAGGGTTACCTTGATGTCGCTCAGTCCCGACAGGCGCTTGAGCATGGTGGGCAGCCAAAAGGCCAACGCGTAGGCCGAGCCATTCTGCACGAAGTGCAACGAAGTCAGGATCAGTACGTCGCGATGCCGCAGCGCCTGCCACACGGTATAGGCGTGGACGGATTTTTTGGCCTGCTTCTCGCTCTCCAGTTGATTGATGACCCATTCCCGCTCGTCCGGGGGCAACCACTTTGCCTGATGCGGCCAGTCGGTCAGATAAAACCAGGTCACCACTCCGAAGAACAGCGCGGGCAGACCTTCCAGAATGAACAACCACTGCCAGCCGCGCAGAGTGCCCCAGTGGACACCCAGCAGCAATCCCGAGACCGGGGAACCGACCACGTAGGCCAGGGGAATGGCCGCCATGAAACCGGCCACTGCCTTGGCGCGATCTTCGTAGACGAACCAGTGGGTGAGATAGACGATGATCCCGGGGAAAAATCCTGCCTCCGCCAATCCCAGCAAGAAACGCATCGTGTAGAACTGGTGCGGGGTGCGGATGAAGGCCATCCCGATGGTGACGATCCCCCAGGAAACCATGATGCGGGCGATCCAGCGCCGCGCGCTCCAGCGCTCGATGATCATGGTGCCGGGGATTTCCAGGATGATGTAGCCGAGGGCGAAGATGCCTGCGCCGAACCCGATTACGCGATCATCGAAGCCGAGGTCGCGCGGCATTTGCAGGGCCGCGGTGGCCAGATTGTTGCGATCAAGGTAAGCAATGATGTAAAGCAGGAGGACGTAGGGCAGAAGGCGCAGGGCAATCCGGCGGCGGGCGCGGCGGGCGACGTCATCGGCAACACGAACCGGGGCTGGCAATTTTCTCTCGGCGAAGATTGGATGGGTTGGGCAGCCGCCCGAAGAGTCACGCGATTATATACCGGGTTAAGCCTCCAGCGGTCGGATTGGAGCGGGTCAGGCCTGTTCGCGTCGCCATGCGTTCACCCGCGTTTTGATTTTTGGTGGAGCAGCTCTTTAGCGTTGCATTGAAGGCGGCTTGGCTGCGCCTTCAGTTGCGGAGGTACCTCAGGGGCTAAAGCCCGGGGCGCGACTGCGGCGGTATGCAGGCCTGAAGGCCTGCTCCACCCTGGAGGCCGCATGCAGGCCTGAAGACCTGCTCCGCCCAGCGAGGGCTTCTCATTGCGAACCTGTTGCTCGTTGTAAAATGGCTGGTTACGCCGGGTGTGTCCCTCTCCCCTATGCCGCAGGAAGAAAAGAGCACCGCCATCCGCGACGGACAGAGTGACGACCGTTACGATGCCCAGCGCATCGAGAGCAAATGGTTTGAGCGCTGGCAGCAGGACACGTCTCTCTATGCCGCGGAGCCGCACTCCACCCGGCAGAAATATTACGTGCTCGAAATGCTGCCCTACCCTTCGGGCGCGTTGCACATGGGACACGTGCGCAACTACGCCATCGGCGACGCGCTGGCGCGCTACATGTGGATGAACGATTACAACGTGCTTCATCCCATGGGTTGGGATTCGTTCGGGCTTCCGGCGGAGAACGCCGCCATCCAGAACAACACCCCGCCGCGCGAGTGGACCCTGCGCAACATCGCCGCCATGAAGGCGCAGATGAAGCGGCTGGGCTTCGCTTATGACTGGTCGCGCGAAGTCACTACCTGCCTGCCGGACTATTACAAATGGAACCAGTGGTTCTTCATCAAGCTCTTCGAAAAAGGCCTGGCCTATCGCAAGAAGAGCCTAGTCAACTGGTGTCCGAAATGCTGCACCGTGCTGGCCAACGAGCAGGTGGTGAACGGCCGCTGCTGGCGGCATGAAGACACGCTGGTCGAGCAGCGCGAACTGGAGCAGTGGTTCCTGCGGATCACCAATTACTCGGAAGAGTTATTGCGCGATCTTGACCGGCTGCCGGGCTGGCCGGAAAAAGTCCGCACCATGCAGCGCAACTGGATTGGCCGCAGTGAAGGCACGCTGGTGGATTTCAAACTGGAGGGCGCGAGCGACCCGGCGACTTCGACCATCACCGTTTTTACTACGCGCGTAGACACGATTTACGGCGCGACCTCCCTGCAGCTCGCGCCGCAGCACCCGCTGGTGGGATGGCTGACCAAACATAACGACCTGCTGCGCGCGGAGGTCGACAAACTCATCGCGGAGCAGCGTAAAGCCCGCGAAGTAGGCGACATTGGCGAGATCGAAAAGCATGGCGTGAACACCGGCCGCTACGGCATCAATCCTTACAACGGCGAGAAGGTGCCGATCTGGGTAGCAAACTACATCCTGATGGACTACGGCACCGGGGCCATCATGAGCGTGCCTGCCCATGACGAACGCGACTACGAGTTCGCCAAAAAATACAAACTTGAAATTCGCCTGGTGATCCTGCCGCAAAACACCGATCCGGAAGAAACCGCGGTCGAACCTCCGCTTCCGTTCACCACCATGCAAGGCAGGCTGGTGAACTCCGGGGAGTTCAGCGGCATGGAATGCGAGGCCGCGATTCGGGCCATGTCTGAACACGCGGAGAAGAACGGTTTCGGCAAGGCCACGGTCACTTATCGCCTGAAAGACTGGGGCATCTCGCGGCAGCGTTACTGGGGCACGCCGATCCCCATGCTGTACTGCGAAAAAGATGGCATTGTCGCGGTGCCGGAGAAGGACCTGCCGGTCATTCTGCCGGAAAACGTGGATATCACTTTGACCGGCGGCTCTCCGCTCAGCCGAGTGCCGGGGTTTGTCAACGTCACCTGTCCGAAATGTGGAGGCCCGGCGCGGCGCGAAACTGACACCATGGACACGTTTGTGGATTCGTCCTGGTATTTCTATCGCTACACCGACGCCAAAAATGATCAAGCGCCGTTCGACCGCGAAAAAGCCGGATACTGGTTCGGCGAGCGCGGCATCGACCAGTACATCGGCGGGGTCGAGCATGCCATCCTGCACCTAATCTACTCGCGCTTCTGGACCAAGTTCATGCGCGACATGGGATTAATCCGAAACGACGAGCCTGCCGAACGCCTGTTCACCCAGGGCATGATCATCAAGGGCGGGGCCAAGATGTCCAAGAGCCTGGGCAACGTGGTTTCGCCGGACGAGATGGTCGAACACCACGGCGCCGACGCCACGCGTATGTATACGCTGTTTGCCACGTCTCCGGACCGGGAACTCGACTGGCAGGATGAAGGGGTGGAAGGCATAGAGCGATTTCTGTCGCGGGTCTACAGGTTCGCAGTCCGCAACACGCGGCCGGAGGATCCGGCGTGGAACGCCCCAGTGCCGGAACATTTGAGCCCGCCGGCCCGGGCGGTGCAACGCAAGCTGCACCAGACCATCAAGCGGGTGAGCGATGACTTCCAGGGCCGATGGCATTTCAACACCTGCGTCGCGGCCATCATGGAACTGGTGAATCAGCTTTATGCGGTGAGTGTGGGCGCGGGCGAGTCGCCCGCGTCAGCCATTCCGGTCCCGCTGTTGCGCGAAGTCCAGCGCACCCTGGCTCTGCTGCTGGCGCCCTTCGCACCCTACCTGGCCCACGAACTATGGGAAATGCTGGGCGAAAAGGGAGTTCTGCTGCGCGCGCCGTGGCCGAAGTACGATCCCGCCCTGGCCAAAGAAGATGAGATTGAGATTCCGGTGCAGGTCAACGGCAAGTTGCGCGGCCGCATCGTAGTCCCCGCCGATGCTCCCGAAGACGTGGTCCGCGCTCGCGCCCAGGGGGATGAGAAAATCAGCGCCAGCATTGCGGGCAAGCAGGTGGTGAAAGTGATCGTGGTGCCGGGCAAGCTGGTGAATATCGTCGTACGCTAATAAATGGAGGACGGGCGTCCCGCCCGTCATGCACGGGCCTTATCCTGACGGGCTTTATCCTGACGGGCGGGACGCCCGTCCTCCATTTTCCTTCAACGATTAGCCGGCGAGGTGCGCGGCGGGAGCTGGCTGCTGCTTGCGGCGGCCTTTGGATTCCTGAAGCAGGCGCTCGATCAGGCCCAGCAGGTCGGCCTCGCCGTCGCCTTTGCCTGCCAATCGTGACTTCTGGAAGTAGCCGGAGGCTCCTTCCTTTTTCAGCTTCTCCTCGTTGGATTGAGGCAGGGCGCTGAACACCAGCACCGGAATCTGCGCGGTGGATGAAGTGTCCCGCAGCGCCTGCATAACTTCCCGGCCCCCCAGCTTGGGCAGCAGCATGTCCAGCAGAACAATGTCGGGTATCGCCTGGCGAGCCAGCCGCAAGGCTTCCTCGCCGTCCGCGGCGTACAGCACGTTGTAGCCTGCCTTGTGCAGGATTCTTTCGTTCACCAGTCTCTGGATCCGGTTGTCTTCGACGAGAAGGACGGTAGCAGTCAAGATAGAACCTCAAAGCTTTCGCGATGTTCCAGCCACAACGTTCGAACTACCTGCTCAATAGATTGATCGGCTGGCGGCGCTACCTCTTGACTCAAGGTTGATGGCCGCCTTGGTTGCGGCTCCCAAAACGGGCGCGGCAGTATTTCGGCATCGGGGGGCGTGGCGAGCGGTGTGGGCTGAGGATGCAAAAAAGGCGGGCTCTCGCCCGCCTGGTGGGAAGCGACCGCCGCTATTTCTGTCCGGACGGCGCTAACTGCAGGCCTTCCTTCTGCTTCCCGAAATCGATTTCCTGGAGGGCGGTTTTCTGGGGATCGCCCGCGGCAGGGCCGGTCACCACCGCGTCGAATCCCGCGGTATAGGTGACGACTTTCGCCGGAGCGGTGACCACCGTCTTGTTGTCCTGCAAAATATCCATGTTGACGTTCGGTCCGGAGCCCTGCCACTCAACTTTGTAATTACCCGGCTCCAGCTGAGTCGATCCGACCTGCACTGGGTTGGAGAGCATCAGGTTGCCCTCATTTTTGTCCTTGGCAGACGCGGTGACGGGCAACGCCAGCAATCCTACCAGCGCCGCTCCGCCCAGATACTTTATGTATTTCATGAATTGGTCTCCTAAAGATCATGTAATGAAAGGTAAGGGGAGGAGGCCGCTCTGCGTGGCAGGCGCCTCCTGGCCGTGGGTTAGCAAGTTAAGAAGTGGCGACTCTAAGAAAGATGCGCTGGTTCCGGCGTGAGTTGGCTGTAAATTCCTGCGATTTTTGGCGAGACAAACTGCTGGCGGCCAGTGGGCTTGAGTTATCCTGAACGACGAATGAAGCGGCGCTCGCCCACGCTCGAGGGATTTCAGACCATTTTTCGCCTGCCCGCACTGGGGCTGGCGGAAATCTCCTGGCGATGGAGTTTCGGCCTGGCGGCAACCGCGGCGTTCCTGTTTTTCGTCCGCGAATTCCTGTCCACGCTACCGGTGACGGCAGGGGAGATGTTTCTGTTGCGCACGCGGCAGCCGGCGCTGATGCTGCAGGCCCTGGCGCGCATCTTCCGGGGCAGCGCGCCGCGCGCCGCCGCCGGGTTCGTGGTGCTCACGCTGGCCCTGACCGTGGCCTGGATCGTGCTCGCTTCCCTGGGCCGCGCCGTCATCCTTAAAGCCCTGCTCGAACACTTCCGCGCCGCTGACCGCGGGCGCTCGCGCCGGAGACGCTGCCGATCGCGGCCGCCCCAGGACTGGGCTCGCTGCTGTTCCTGAACTCGCTGCGCGCGGCCACCATGCTGGCCGCTACCGTGGGGGTGGTGGGCGCCATGCTCATAGCCGGCGCGGCCTCGCCGCCGGACGATCCTTCCCCGGGAAAAGCCCTGCTGATCTTCTGGCTGCTGGCGATGCTGATCGGCGTGGCGTGTCCGCTGCTGAACTGGTATCTCTCGCTGGCGGCGATCTTCGTGGTTAGAGATAGAAAGTCTGCCTTCGGCGCACTGGCGCAAGCCACCGACCTTTGCCGCATGCGGCCCGGTTCGCTGTTCGCCTCCGGCACCTGGTTCGGCATTGGGCATGCGGTAGCGTTCGTCGTCGCCACCTCGGCGGTGGCTGTGCCCCTGGGTTTTGCGGATGTGCTCCCCGGGGGCATGGTGCTGGGCGGCGTTCTGCTGGTTACGCTGCTCTACTTCGCGGCGGTGGATTTCCTGTACGTCGGCCGTCTGGCCACGTATGTGTTTCTGCTCGAACAACCCGAGCCGGAACCTGAGGCGGCGGCGCGGCCGCAGTCGGATGATGACATCCTCAGCGACATCCCCGGCCTGGTGCCTCCGCTCGAGGCCACCGGCGGCTGAGGCGGGGAAAGGCCTGGTGGTCGGGGTGCGATTGCGCACAAACGACCCCGCCCTTTGTCATTCCGAAGCCGGGTTTATGGGCGAGGAATCTGTTTGCTGCCAGCGGCAGAACAGCAGATTCCTCGCGCGATAATACCGCGCTTCGGAATGACAATCATTCAGGGGAGTTCTCGTATGGCGGTCTCATATGGGGTTCTCAAACTGCATCCTGCCTGATAGCCTGCCCCTTTACACGCACTCGGCAATCTGAGAAACTCGTCCGTGGAAACACAGTCCATCGTCGTCCTCGATTTCGGGGCGCAATATTCCCAGCTGATCGCGCGCCGCATCCGTGAACAAAATGTCTTTTCGGTGGTGCTTCCCTGCACTGCCACGCTGGAAGAGATTCGCAGCTACTCTCCGGTAGGCATCATTCTTTCGGGCGGACCCTCGTCGGTGTACGACGCCGACGCGCCGCCGGCCGATCCGCGGGTGCTGCAGTTGGGCTTGCCGGTGCTCGGCATCTGCTACGGACTGCAGTTCATGGTGCACGCGCTCGGGGGCAAGGTGCGGGCCGCCGACAAGCGCGAGTACGGGCATGCCGAGGTCGAAATCCAGAACGGCTCGCGGCTTTTCGCAGGCCTGCCGGCAAAGCTTTCGGTCTGGATGTCGCACGGCGACGAAGCGGTGGAGCTGCCGGCGGGCTTCCACCTGGTGGCGAGCTCGCCCAGCGCGGTCGCGGCCATTGAGGCCCCGGAGCGGAAGATGTGGGCGGTGCAGTTCCATCCCGAAGTGCGGCACACGCAAGCGGGCACGGATATTCTGCGGAACTTCGCACTGAACATCTGTGGCGCCAAGCCGACCTGGACAGCGCAGCACTTCATCGACGCGACCATTGCCAGCGTGCGCCAAAGCGTGGGCCAGGGACGCGCCATCTGCGCGCTCTCGGGCGGGGTGGATTCGGCGGTCGCGGCCACCCTGGTCGATCGCGCCATGCGCGACGGCAAAGGCCCCTCGCGGCTCACTTGCGTATTCGTCAACAACGGCGTGCTGCGCAAGAATGAGTTCGAAAAAGTGCAGCAGGGCTTGCGCGATAACCTCGGGCTGCGCCTGGTCGCGGTCGACGCCACCGATCGTTTTCTCACCAAACTCGCCGGCGTCACTGATCCGGAGACGAAGCGGAAGATCATCGGCAAGGAATTCATCGCGGTCTTCGACGAGGAAGCGCGGCGCATCGAGCAGACGGAAGGCGATGTCGAGTGGCTGGTGCAGGGCACGCTCTATCCCGACGTGATCGAGTCGCGCTCGGTGCGCGGGCCCTCGCAGACCATCAAGACCCACCACAACGTGGGCGGCCTGCCGGACAAGATGAAGCTCAAGCTGATCGAGCCGCTGAAGGACTTATTCAAAGATGAAGTGCGGAAGATTGGCCGCGATCTGGGCATGCCGGAAGAGGTCCTGCAGCGCCAACCCTTCCCGGGGCCGGGCCTGGCGGTGCGAATTCTCGGGGAAGTCACGCCCGCGCGCCTGCAGATCTTGCGCGAATGCGATGACATTGTGGTGACTGAAATCAAGAAGGCCGGGCTCTATACAAAGATCTGGCAATCGTTTGCCGTGCTGCTTCCAGTGATGTCGGTCGGGGTGATGGGCGACCAGCGGACTTACGCTTACACCTGCGCGGTGCGCGCCGTTCACTCCGAAGACGGCATGACCGCCGACTGGGTCCCGCTGCCGCATGAAGTGCTGAAAACTATTTCCAGCCGGATCGTGAACGAGGTAAAAGGAGTGAACCGGGTGGTGTATGACATCACGTCTAAGCCCCCGGGGACGATCGAGTGGGAATGAACCCCTGTCATCCTGAGCGAAATCTTAATGTCACCTGCCGTGTTGACTTGCTACTGCTAAAATCCCCTGGGCCTATCGGTCAGTCAAGCGGGTGGGGTCCTTCGACTCCGCCGTGGCTTCGCGTTGCGAAGCCACGGCTGCGCTCAGGCTGACAGGGCGTAGACTTTTATGGGCGGAACTTTGCTGAAGAAGATCGGCGTCTCGATCGCCATTGCGGTATGGGTCGGCGGATGGGGCCAACCATCAGCGGCCCAAAGGGTACGAAACAGCGCAGGAAGCTCCGAACGCCGCGACTGGCCCGTCTATGGCGGCACTGCGGAAAACAGCCGCTACTCTCCCCTGGCGCAGATCAATCGCGAGAACGTGAAACAGTTGCAGGTTGCGTGGGCCTTCGATACCGGTGAATCAGGCGGACTGCAAACCAGCCCCATCATCGTCGGCGACGTGCTCTTCGCGTACAGTCCCTCGCAAAAGGTGATTGCCCTCGACGCCGCCACGGGCAAGCTCTTGTGGAAGTTTGATCCGGGGGCGCAGGAGTGGCAGCCGGCTCGCGGCCTGGCCTACTGGACCGATGGAAAGCAAAAACGCATCCTGGCGGGAGTAACCAATTTAGTTTATGCGCTCGATGCGGATACGGGAAAACCGATTCCATCCTTTGGCGAGAACGGCCATATCGATCTGCGCCGGGACCTGGGACGAGATCCGGAGACCCAGTCCATCGCGCTGACCAGTCCCGGAGTGGTCTACAAGGATTTGCTGATCGTGGGCGGCCGCGATCCGGAAACGTTGCCAGCGCCTCCGGGCGATATTCGCGCCTACAACGTGCGCAGCGGCAAACTGGCATGGTCGTTCCACACCATCCCGCATCCCGGCGAGTTTGGCTACGACACGTGGCCTGCGGATGCCTGGAAATATATCGGCGCGGCCAACAACTGGACGGGCATGACGGTCGATCAGAAGCGCGGGATCGTGTATGTGCCAACCGGTTCCGCAGCGGCCGATTTTTATGGCGGCAATCGGCTGGGTGACGATCTGTTTGCCGACTGCCTGATCGCGCTGAAGGCAGAAACCGGCGAGAGAATCTGGCATTTCCAGGGCGTGCGGCACGATATCTGGGACCGCGACTTCCCTTCCCCGCCGACCCTGGTCACGCTACAGCGCGATGGAAAAGAAGTTGACGCCGTGGCCCAGACCACCAAGCAGGGTTTCGTTTATCTTTTCGATCGCAGCAACGGGCAGACCCTGTTTCCTGTTGAGTACCGGAAATACCCGCCCAGCAACGTGCCCGGAGAAGTTACGGCCGCGGAGCAGCCCCTGCCCACCAAGCCCACGCCCTATGCGCGCCAGACGCTCACCGAAGATCTGCTGACCAATCGGACTCCGGAAGCGCATCGCTGGGCGGTGGAACAATTCCGCAAGTTCCGCAACGGCGGCCAGTTCCTTCCCTTCACGGTGGGGCAGGACACGGTGGTGTTTCCCGGCTTCGACGGCGGGGCGGAGTGGGGCGGGTCGGCCCTCGATCCCGCGACCGGAATCCTTTATGTCAACGCAAACGAAATGGCATGGACGGGGGCGTTGGCGGAAAACACCGGCTGCGCGAGCGGCCGCGGAATCTACCAGAGCCAATGCAGTGCCTGTCATGGCGACACTATGGCAGGATCGCCGCCGCAGTTCCCGTCGCTGATTGGCGTTGCCGGCCGGATTCGACGCGAGGAAATTACCAGCCGGATCACCCGCGGCCAGGGCAGAATGCCGGCCTTCACCAGTTTGACGCAGGACCAGCTCTCCGCGGTCGTCGAATATGTGATGAGCGGCCAGAGTAAGGAACTACAGAGTTCCGCGGCATCTCCGGCGGACATGAAGTACCGCTTCACCGGGTACAACCGGTTCGTGGATCCTGAAGGATATCCGGCAATCGCTCCGCCCTGGGGCACGCTGAATGCGATCAACCTGAACACGGGCGAGTATGCCTGGAAGATTCCGCTGGGTGAGTATCCCGAACTGGCCGCGCAGGGGATGAAGGATACGGGAAGCATGAATTACGGCGGACCGATTGTGACTGCGGGCGGGCTGCTGTTTATCGCGGCCACCAATTTCGACCGGAAATTTCGCGCTTTCGATAAATCAACCGGCCAGCTGCTGTGGGAAACGACGCTGCCGTTTTCCGGCAATGCCACACCGGCTACCTACGAAGTCGAGGGACGCCAATATGTGGTGATCGCCGCGGGCGCCGGCAAGGATCCCAAGCAGGGCTCGGGAGGAATCTACGTCGCGTTTGCCCTGCCGCGCGCGTCTGCGCCCATCGTCGGGGCGCGCCAGAAACGCTGACGCTCTACTCCACTCTTTCCGAGACCCAGCGCGAGACTGCCGTCACCATTTTACGGGGCGAGAAACGGACCGATTCCGCGACCAGCCAGTTGCGCATTCCCGGGATCACCAGGGTCTTGCCTTTGAGTAAACTGCGGTAGCCGGCGCGCGCCACGGTCTTTGCATCCATGGGGCGCAGGCTTTTGAAGAGCCGAGTCTTGTCGTTTCCGGCGCGGCCGGCAAAACCGGTTTCGGTCGCCCCCGGACAGAGGCAAGTCACGGTGACGCCCTGGCCGGCCAGTTCATTGGCCAGCGCCTCGGAAAACGAAATCACGTAGGCCTTGGTGGCGTAATACACCGCCATCAGCGGACCCGGCTGAAACCCCGCGGTCGAGGCCACGTTCATGATCTTGCCCAAGTGGCGCTCCAGCATGGGCGCGAGAAAAAGGCGGGTGAGATGGGTGAGGGCGGTGATATTGAGCTGGATTTGCCCCAGGCTTTCTTCCGCGGGGACATCGACGAATTCTCCAAACTGGCCGTAGCCCGCGTTGTTCACCAGAACATCGACGGCAACACCCGCGGTCTGCAATTGGGCAAACAACGACTGCGGAGCGTCCGGCTCGGTCAAATCGAGCGCAAATGTCCTCACGGTGATTCCGAACTGGCGCTGCAGTTCATCGGCCACCTGCGCCAGCCGGGGTCCGTTGCGCGCCACCAGCACCAGGTTGTGATGATCTTTGGCGAAAAGCTTGGCCAGTTCGTATCCGATGCCGCCGGAAGCGCCGGTGATCAACGCGGTCGATGAAGGTGCGTTCATACTAGCTGCGAAGAGACATTCGCGATCCACTGGAACTCAGAGGGCATGTGCTCTCGGCGGTGCGGGCGGGACGCCCCCACGACAGCCGCCGGGACGGCGGCGCTGCTCTGATTCACCGAGGAAAGGAGGCCAATGGAAGCCCACGGCGCTGCCATTGGCCTATGTTCGAACCTAGGCGCCGACCATCGCGGGCTCAACCCCGTAGATCGAATACCACGAAGTGGCAGCCTTGAGGCGGTCGTTCACGTTGTTGATGTTGGCCACACCTTCCGACTCCAGCCATTCGCGGAAGGCATTGGCGCCCTGCTTGGCATAAATCGGGATGCCATCCTTCCAGGTGGCCCGGCCGCACAGCACGCCGTTGAACTTCACTCCAGACTCGGCAGCCAGTTCCAGTGCCTCGGTAAACTCCGCGTTGCTGACGCCCGCTGAAAGATAAATAAACGGTTTGGCGGTGGCGGTCGCTGCCTCCAGAAACAGCCCCATGGCTTCGATCTTGCTGTAGGCTTTTTGTCCGCCAAAGGCCTTGGTGCCGTCCACATATTTCATATTGATCGGCACTTCGACTTTCAGGACATCCACACCATAGCGGTCCTTGCTGAACTCTTTCATGCTGGCGGCCACGATCTTGGGCTTCTTCTTGGCATAGTCCAGGCCTTTTTCGTCGGCGCCTTCTTCGTAGCCCACGAATTCAAGGAAGAATGGAATGTCGTTGCCGCGGCATTCATCCCCGATGCGTTCTACCCAGGCATGTTTTTTGTCGTTGACGTCTTTGGGGTCGAACGGAGAGTAGTAAAGGAGGATCTTCAGGCAATCGGCGCCTGCTTCTTTGAGGCGGCGCACCGACCACAGATCGAGCAGGTCGCCCAGGCGTCCGGGGCCGGTCTTGTCGTAGCCGGTCTTTTCGTAAGCCAGCAGGAGGCCGGCATTCTTGGCGCGCCGTTTGGAAGCCGGCAGCCCCCACTCGGGATCGAGCAGGATGGCGCTGGCATGCGGGGTGAGAACCTCGGTCACCAGCGACTTGAATTCTTCCATCATGGCATCGCTGACTTCGCTGCCTTTTTCCTTGGCCAGCGACTTCTGCAAGGAGCCGCGCTGGTCCATGGCGGCCGCGGCGATGACCCCGCGTTCGTTCGAAACATTCTTGAGCCCAGCCAGTTTCCCTGGGGTGAGTTTCATAAATTCCTCCGACAGGTTCGTGAAAATCGCTCCAATTGTAAACCATGCCGTGAGTCATTACCGGCAATCCGCTCGGATGGCAAGGGCAAACCCTCAACCCCAAGGGTCACGAACCCGCACGAACAAACTCCCGGCAATTCCCCTTTACTTAAGTTGATGGAGATACTGAACCAGGGCGCCGACCTCTTCCGGGCTCAGACGTTGGTCAAATGCCGGCATCGTGCCGGTGCCTTCGACGATAGTCTTGCGCACCTGCTCATCTGTCGCTGGGGCTCCGTCCGGCAGCGTCTTTCGCGAAAATAATCCGTGCAGGCGCGGCGGTTGTTTGTGCAACTCCGGGTGTTGCATCTCGTGGCATTCGGCACAGTGTTCGAGGTAGAGTTCTCCACCCAGATTTTGCGCATTGCCGCCCTCAGGCGAACCTGGGGCCCGCTCGGTGCACGCGATCAGCGTCAGCGGGATCGACAAACCGGCAATCAACAACACCACTCGAATCATCGCGACTCCCTGGGGTGGCCCGTGGATGGGGCCGGCCGCTCTGCCTGCTCCAGGGACGCAAGCAGCTCGGTCGCGGTCCAATCGGTCGACCATGACTTCGCCACTTTTCCATCGGGAGCAATGAGCACGATGTTCATGGTGTGCACGATCTGGTCGCCCTGGTCCTCGTACTCCGCCCCCAGCGCTTCGGCCAGACGACGAAGTTCCGGCGCATCGCCGGTGGCGAAGTCCCAGTGGGAAAACCCCGCTTGGTCGCCATCCAGATAGGCCAGGCCGTACTTGCGCAACACCGCGGGAGTGTCGTATTTCGGATCGAAGCTGATGGTCAGCAAGTGCGTTTTGGCATAGTCTTCCGGACTCTTCGTGAGTTCTTCATGGATCTTGGCAAATTGGCTGCTCAAGCGCGGACAGAAATTCGGCATGGGACATCGCGTATAGATAAACGTGACCAGCAATGCCTTCCCGCCGAAATCTGAAAGACGAAAGTGTCGCCCGTCCTGGTTGGTAAGGACAACATTCGGGATGGACTTCCCCTCCGCCAGCCCCTGTGACGCGGTCGTGGAGCTTGCCTGACCTCTGCCGGATGTGTCGGTGACCCGCACATCCTCCAGCCAGTAATTACTCCGGTCTCCCTCGACCACCACGTCTGCGGTAATTTTGTCGCCGGGTTGAAGTACCTGCAGGATCGCCAGGTCTTTCACCCGGTAGGGCATCGCCATCGCCGGCATGAAGCCCGGTATATCGTCATGATTTACGGTGACCTCGCCGGTGGCGACGCTGGTGCTGACCACCGCCCCGTGCATGGGATACTTCTTCGTGCGATTGCAGCCTGTAGTCAGGGCCAGCAACAGCATGGACCCAACGACTGCGGCGAACCTGGGCTGGAAACAAAACTTTTCTGAATTCATGAACGGGTCCTCTCCTGGACGATGAAAACGGCCCGCGTTACTCGAGTCGCCCGGCAGCACGCGGGTATCTGGCAGCACTCCAGTGATGGGTAGCTATTCTGGGCTTAGGAGTTGGCCGGAGGAGGACCGCGCTTCTGACTGGGGCCTTGCGGAACTCGAAGGCAGGTGTCGGGCGCTGTTCCCGGGGCTAAAACGACGGCGCGGGGAACGAAGGACGAGTATGTAGTCTGCAGACAATCAACCGAACCCCTGTACTCGGTTGCGGTGTTGCGGGGGAAATACCGACAGGCTCGCGGGGAGGCGGTAAGCACCGGGTGAGCCGCCGATAGAAAACTCGCGCAGTGATGCCTGCCATTCCGGCGGCAGCATGCGGGTAAAGACCGATCCGAAGGCACGTAGAGCGGGCCCGTCAGCACCAGGCTGAGCACCAGCGTCAGAAAGAGGTCGGCGGCTCGTCGCACGGAGTCATCTTAACATCGAGGAGAATCGGTTTGCGGTTGCTGCGTCCGTCGAGGTTTAATGCCTCATGCGCCTGCACAGCGATTGGGTACTTCTGCCCGTCCTTCTGGCAACGATGGCGGCTTTGGTATTTGTTCTTCGCCGCACCCGTCTGGGCCCGCTGCTGCGGGAGCGCATCGTCGAGCGTCCGCGACGCCGGCTGTTTATCGCTTCCGTCAGTTTCTTTCTGACCTTCGCGATCGTGCGCGGGATGGTGTTCTGCATCGTCCACCATATTCCCCCCTTCCACTACGTGATCATGGAAGGCCGGCATATTCATCACCTGGTATTCGGGATCCTGATCCTGCTGCTGGTGGGCTATGGCTGGCTGTGCGAGTTTGGTAACGGCAGCGATTCCTCATCGGTCCTGGCCAGCACCCTGATGTCGCTCCTATATGGAATGGGCGCGGCCCTGACCCTCGACGAATTCGCCTTGTGGCTGAATTTGAGAGATGTATATTTCGTTCGCGAAGGACGTTCGAGTTTCGACGCGATCATCCTGTTCGGAGCTCTGCTGGCGATCAGCACCTGGGGCGCGCCGCTGTTCTCGGCTTCGGCCAGGGGCAAGACTCGGGCGGATGGCTAGAGCGCGTTTGGATTTACAGGAGCATTAACCACAAAGGACACGAAGGTACACAGAGGAAAACCAAGGCGAAAGACCTTCGTGCAACCTCGTGCCTTTGTGGCGTAGGTTTACTGCCGCAGGGTCAGCGTACCCAGCACTGCCTGCTGCTTGGCGATCAGTTGCTGCACTCCCTGGCTCGCCAGGTTGATCATCTTGCCCAGCTGTTCCTCGTCGAACACCTGATTTTCCGCGGTGGCCTGCACTTCGACCAGCTTGCGGCCCGCGGTCATGACAAAGTTCATGTCCACGTCGGCGCGGGAGTCTTCTTCGTAGCAGAGGTCGAGCAGGATCTCGTCGTCCACAATCCCGACGCTCACTGCCGCCAGATAGTCGCGAAAAGGAACCGAGGTCAGGGTGCCGGCTTCGACCAGTTTTTCGAGCGCCAGTCCGAGCGCCACGAAAGCGCCCGTGACCGACGCAGTGCGGGTTCCGCCGTCGGCCTGGATCACGTCGCAGTCAATCCAGACGGTGCGCTCGCCCATCCGCTCCAGGTCCGTGACCGCGCGCAGTGAACGCCCGATCAGACGCTGGATTTCATGGGTGCGCCCGCTGGGACGACCTTTGCTGACTTCGCGCGGCGTTCGGGTCAAAGTGGCGCGAGGCAGCATGCTGTACTCGCAGGAAATCCAGCCTTTGCCGCGGTTGCGCATAAATTGCGGCACCGTCTCTTCGACCGAAGCGGTGCAGATCACGCGAGTATTGCCGAGCTCAATCAAGACCGACCCTTCGGCTGTATTGATGAAATTGGGAATGATATTGACCGGCCGCAGCTGGTCGGGCGAGCGATTGTCGGAGCGATAGAACATGGGAGGATTTTAGCAGCTGAAGGAAGCTGCACTTGGCACTTGGTTGTCGCGGTTCAAAATATCAGTATTCAGTTCTGAGTTCTTAGTTCTCAGTTGTAGGGACCTGGGTTGGCTGATTGCTGTCTACTGCAGCCCCGCCACCATCTGACTTACCGCCGACACGTCATAGACGGCGGACAAGTCGGCGTGGCCGGCCAGGGTCTCGCGTTCTTTGCCGCCCACCAGAATCTTTACGCGATTGATGCCGGGAACGCCTGTCGCCAGAGTTTGCACCAGCGAGGCGACCGTGAGTTCTTCCACCAGCACTCCGGAACGGTGAGCGTCAGCGAAGGCGTCATTGATGTCGATCACCGCCAGCCCGGGATCGACCAGGTAGACGTCGCGCACTTCGGCGCCCGGCGGCAGGGGATGCGAAGACGACTTGTCCAGATAAAGCGCCAGCAGGGCCCGCAGCAGCTCCTGCGCCCGTTCCTGGCGTCCCGCGGGCAGCGGAATGCTGGCCGATTGCGCCCGCAGCACCCCGGGATCGTCGTAGGCAACGTAAAGCGTTACCGGTTCGGTTGGCCCCTGCACCGGGGCGGCAACCGGATGGGCGTATTCGGCGGCGAGCTCGGGCTGGGCGACTCGGCCGCTCATTCGCCAGGCGTAGAAGCCCACGGCCAGCGCCACCGCCAGCATCACCGCAATGCCGATGATGAGATGGCGTGGGATCATCGCGCCGCTCCCAGCTGGTCACGCGCCGCTTCGATTCCCGCCGTGATCGCCTCGGCCACTGCCTGCTGATAGTTGGGGGAATTCAAATCGGCAAAGTTGCCGGCGGGGGGAGCGACCTCGATCGCCACAGCGGCGGTGGTGATGTTGTTTAAAGGACGCAGCGGCGCGAGCAGCGACCTGACCGCGATCTGCCTTTTCCCCAGTTCGGCGGCCAGGCTGGTTTCCGCCGCCTGGCTGGGGGCGCGAAATCCTGACTGCGCCGTGTTCCAGTCGAGAAAGGGCCCGCGGCCCTCGGCCCCTGCCGGAAGCAACGCGGTGTAGAGCCGCACTCCGCTTCCCTGGGACGCCGCATGCAGGCAAATGTAGATGGCGGGATGCGCCGCGTTGGTCATATTGGCGCGCTGGTCGAGGCTCATTGTGGTATCCCCTTCACGCAACAGGAGGGTCGCCAGGCCGCGCGCCTGAAGCTGCTGCCGCAGGCGCAACGCGAACGCGAGGGTCACGTCCTTTTCGGCCAGCTGGTCGCTGAGCGCGGCGCCGCGTTCGTCGCCTCCGTGGCTGGCGTCGACCACCACGAAATACTGAACCGCGCCTGGACCGGCCGCCGGCGGCGCCGCTCCCGGCGGAACCGGCGGAGCTGGACTGACGGACGGCGCCCGGGCTGCCGGCTGGGCAGCGGGAGCCTGCGCGTGCGGCGCGGCCTGAGGCGCCGGCGTGATCGTGATGGTGCGGCCCTCGTTGCTGAAACTGGCGAATAGCGGGACCGGCCCGTTCACCGCAATTTCCGCCGCCCCGTTGTTCTCCTGAAACGTCGCCGAAGGGATGGCCGGGCTGTTGAAGGTCAGAGTCTGCGATCCCGGAGGAACCAGCGGCTCGCGAGTAAACACCATGCGCAGCTTCCCCGGTTCGGTCGCGATCGTCGGATTCACCGGCGAGGTAAAGTTCATCACCAGGGTGGGCGGATTCGTCTGGTTCACCTGGGCGGTAAAGTGGACCGCGGCGTTGCCGATGAACAATCGCCGCGCTGCTTCGTGGAAATTTACCGGGACCCGGAGAAAACGCTGCAAGAGCGACGGCAATGAACTCAGGGGTACCAGGCCGCGCCCGTTTTCGAGCAGGAAGCTGGCGGGAAGATCGAAGGTTTTTCCGTGCACCCGCGCGCGAGTTTCCCCGGGAGTGAATTCGCTGTCGGCGCCGTTGAAATTCAGTCTCCAGACCCGGCCATCGGTTCGGGCGCTGACCGGTCCCAGGGGCTGAAGGATCTCCAGCAGGCCAATGTAATCGAGGCCGTTCTTCTCCCGAACGGTAAGCGAGTAACTGGTGGCGCCGGAGTAAACCGACAAACGCTTCTCGTCAGCGAAACCGGAAACCGCCAGAAGCAACGCGAACAGGAGCGCAAGGCAAGAAATCACGGCGGGAGCCGCGCGCGTCGCGAGTCGGCTACTCCAGGGCATAAATGGTCAGGCCGGTAAGCAGCTTGGGATAGAAATCGGTGGACTTTTGCGGCATGACCTCGCCGGCAAAAGCGATGTCGCGCACCTGCGCCATGCGGGCGGGATTCATCAGAAACGCCACATTGGCCGCGCCACTCCGCACCTGCGCCATGGCCTCGCCGATGTCGCGAATGTAGCGGACATTTTTCTGCTCGCGGACGGCTTCTTCCGAAATCCCCAGCACGCGTTCGAGCAGGCACTTATGCAATTGCACCACGTCGAGGGCCTGCTGGCGCAGCGACCATCCCGCGAAGATTTCGGGCGCAACCAGCTTGGCGCGGTCGAGAAGAAAAACCCGGTCGGCGGTGACCGCGAGCAAGGCGGTGCCCATGCGTCCCGCTTCGCGCAGGATGACTTTGGCGCGAGCGGCGTCCACTGACGGATCGACCTCGTCCACGCTGAAATAGGGGCAGGCCGCTTCGCGGAAAGCGTCCGCGGAAAACGACGGCAGGCCGTGCACCACGCGATGGGTGGGCAGAATGACCAGGCCGGGACTGTCCATATTGACCAGGGTCATCATGACCAATTCGTAAGGCGCCGGCGGCGCATGGGGAGATGGGTTCGGATTTCCGGCGGCAGCGCGGCGCTCATTACGATAATTCAAGGCAGTTTCGTAGCGATGATGGCCGTCGGCAATCACCAGCTTTCTTGTCCCGCATCTTGCTGCAAATCAGATTTACCAGGGTCGGATCGGAAATCTTCCACACCTGGTGGGACACTCCGTATTCGTCTTTTGTTTCGAGATCAGGCGTTTCGAGATCGGGGTTGCCGGCAGGCGCCAGCAGCGCGTCGATCTCGCCGGCCGGATCGCTGTACAGCATAAAAAGCTGCCCAAAGTGGGCCCGTGTGGCCCGTAATAGTTCCAGGCGATCGGCTTTGGGCTTGGCCAGGGTCTGTTCGTGGCGGAAGATCACGCCGGATGAGTAGTCTTCGATGCGGCCCAGGGCGATGATGCCGCGACGTTCCAGTTCAGCGGTCCCGCCGGGCAGGGTAAAGCGCTGCACATACAGGTAGAGCGAGGGTTGGGCGTCCTGGAGAAAGATGCCTTGCCGGCGCCAGTCCTGGAAGGACCGGGCCGCACGGGAGTAGCGGTTTTCTCCGGCGTGGTCACCGGCGTGCTCTTTGCCCAGGATGACGCGCACCAGGTTGTGCGGGCTGGCGGCGTAGTAGCCATCCTGCATTTCGGGGGTGATCTTGTCGTAAGGCTGGGTGACGACCTGGGGAATCGAGACCCGGGCGGGGTCATAACGAAGGGCGCGAAAGGGTTCAATGTGGGCCATGGTGAAGGAGTTGAAGTCTGAAATTGTACAAGAGCTTTCTTTTCCACGCGCGCCGGGGTCCTTGCGAGGGATGAATGAAGCGGAAAAAAGAGGGATGGCCGGCATCGCCGACTAGGCAAACCTTTGCGCGTTTGCGCCATCGCAATAGAGGATGACAAAACGTTACAGAACCGTGACAAACCGATTTAAAGCTATGGTACTATCAGCCTCAATGAGGTAATTATGGCCCGCCTTCATGGGCGCGGGTCATCCCGCCCATCGACCCAAGCCCGGTGCTCCCGCTTGGCCCTACCCCGGACCCTGAGAACCCTTATGGTGCCCAAAGACGCAGGCTCGTGGCGTCTCTATTTTTCTCTTTTTGATCCTGGTTGTGATCATGATCGCCCCGGCCGCGGTGGCGCAAAGCCCGGTAGACGATGTGCATGTCAGCCCCCGGGTGCAACCTCCTCCGCCGGCCGAAAAACAGATTGTCGATCCCGCTCTCAGGACCCACACCAAGCCGCTCAAGGTGGACGTAGACCTGGTGCTGGTGCCGGTGACGATTACCGACCCCATGAATCGCCTGGTCACGGGACTGGACAAGGAAAATTTCGCCCTGTACGAGGGCAAGGATGTGCAGGATATCCGGCATTTTTCGAGCGAGGATGCTCCCGTCTCTTTAGGCGTGATCTTCGACATGAGCGGCAGCATGAGCACCAAGATCGAACGCGCCCGGGAGGCGGTGATCGAGTTCTTCAAAGCGGCCAATCCGCAGGACGAATTTTTCATGATCACCTTCGCCGACAAACCGGAGGAGATTTCGGATTTCACCCAGTCGATCGAGGACATCCAGGGGAAACTGGTGTACACGGTTCCCAAGGGCCGGACCGCCCTGCTGGACGCGATCTATCTGGGCGTCAGCAAAATGCGGCAGGCCAAATATCCCAAGAAAGCCCTGCTCATCATCTCCGATGGCGGCGACAACCACAGCCGCTACACCGAAGGCGAGATCAAGTCAGTGGTGAAAGAAGCCGACCTTTTGATTTATGCCATCGGCCTCTATGATCGCTACATGTCCACTCCCGAGGAGCAACTGGGCCCGTCGCTGCTGGGCGATCTCACGGAACTCACGGGTGGACGGGCCTTTACCATCGACAACCCGAATGACCTGGCGGACGTTTCTACAAAAATAGGCATCGAGCTGCGCAACCAATACGTGCTCGGATACCGTCCAAAGAATGCAGCCCATGACGGCAAATGGCGTAAGATAAAGGTGAAGCTGATTCCACCTAAAGGTTTGCCGCCGCTGCGTGTGTATGCCAGGACGGGTTACTATGCGCCTACGGAATAGCCTCCGGCTGCTCCTCTTATTGTCCCTGTTGAGCATGGTGGTTGAGGCCCAGAATCCTGCGCCGCCCCAGGCGCCGCCGCGCAGTTCGCAGCCCGCCGCAACTCAGTCCCAGACCGAGACTCCGCCTTCCGATCAGAAACCGCCATCTGGCGAGGAACCCAGCACCGAACCCGGAGGCTTCGTCTTCCATGCCGATGTGCAGGAAGTCCTGCTCCACGCTACGGTCATCGACGACAAGCAGCGCATGGTGACCAACCTCGACAAAAATGCTTTCACCGTGTTTGAGGATGGCAAGCCGCAAGTCATCAAGTCGTTCCGCCACGAAGATATTCCGATTTCACTGGGTATCGTGATCGATAACTCCGGATCCATGCGGGAGAAGCGCGCCAAGGTGAACAAGGCGGCATTGAACCTGGTGCGTGCCAGCAACCCGCAGGATGAAGTGTTTGTGGTCAACTTCAGCGACGAGTTTTATCTCGACCAGCCCTTCACCAATAAGGTGAGCCTTTTGCAGAGCGCGCTGGAAAAATACGAGACGCGGGGCGGGACCGCGCTCTACGACGCAGTCGTGGCTTCGGCCGACGAGTTGAAAAGGCATGGCAAGCTGCAGAAAAAAATCCTGTTCGTGGTGACCGACGGCGAAGACGACGCCAGCCGGGAATCGCTGGAACAGGCCGTGCGGCGATTGCAGGAGGAGAATGGCCCCACGGTGTATGCCATCGGCCTGTTGGGCGAAGAACGGCAACGGCGGGCCAAGCGCGCCCTGCAGATCATTTCCGAGCGCACCGGAGGCATCGCATTTTTTCCCCGCACGCTGGACGAAGTGGACGCTATCAGCAGCGCGGTGGCGCGCGACATTCGCAACCAGTACACCATCGGGTACAAGCCCACCACGCCCAAGACCGCGGGCGGATACCGCACCATCCGGGTGGAAGCGCGCGCCTCCGGGCACGGCAAGCTTACGGTAAGGACGCGCAGCGGCTACTATGCCGGCCAGGAAGAAGCCGCCGGCGGAGGAAATTAGCAAAAGCTGTCAGCTCTCAGCTATCAGCCTTCAGCCATTCCCGATTTCGCTGACGGCTGATAACCAGAGCTGCCTTCCCAATTGACGCTCCGCTTCCGCTTCCGTAACCTGTAGGGTGCAGACAAAAACAGTCGAAGGAAAACGCCTGCGCGTCAGCGATGACATCTCCCAACTCGTCGGCGATACTCCCATCCTGCAATTGAAAAGGTTGGTTCCGGAGAATGCCGCAAACGTCTATGCCAAGCTGGAATATCTGAATCCCGGAGGCAGCGTGAAAGACCGCGCTGCCAGCGGCATTATTCTGCGCGCCGAGGCGGACGGCCAACTCCGGCCGGGCGGCACGATCGTCGAGGCCACCGCCGGGAACACCGGCATCGGCCTGGCGCTGATCGGGGTACAGCGCGGCTACAAAGTCGCCTTGTTCGTTCCGGAACGTTTTTCCGAGGAAAAAGTAGCCATCATGCGCGCGCTGGGCGCGACGGTCACGCGGACTCCGGACGTGGAGGGCATGCAGGGCGCGATTCGGCGGGCCAACCAGTTCGTGGCAGCCACGCCCGGAGCCTTCATGGCCGGCCAATTCGATAATCCCGCCAACCCCGACTATCACTACGAAACTACCGCTCCGGAACTTTTTGAACAGATGGAAGGCCGCATCGACGCCCTGGTCATTGGCGCCGGCACCGCCGGCACGTTCACGGGGATCGCGCGCTTCATGAAGGAACGCCTGCCCGATGTGCTGGCGTATGCGGTGGAGACACAGGGCTCGATTCTGGGCGGCGGCAAGCCGGGGCCACACAAGGTGGAAGGCATTGGGGCGAGCTTTATCCCGGGAAATTTTGACCGTTCGGTGTGTGACGCGGTCCTGATGGTCACCGACGCCGACGCCTTCGCCATGGTGAAAGAACTGGCGGCTCGCGAGGGCGTGCTGTCGGGTTCGAGCGGCGGAGCGAATGTTGTGGCCGCGCTGCGAGTCGCGGGCTGGCTGGGGCGGGGCAAGCGGGTGGTCACCATGATTCCGGATTCTGCTGAACGCTATTTGTCGAAGAAGATTTTTGACGGTGGGATTTGATGAGCTCCGAGGCGTCGGTTAGCGGAATATCAGTTTTTAGTTTTTAGTTCTCTGTTCTCAGACTTGCCTTATGTCCAGGAACCAACCCGGTTTTGCCACGCGCGCCATTCACGCCGGACAGGAACCCGATCCTGAAACCGGCGCCGTCGCAGTTCCCATCTATCCCACTTCCACTTATGTCCAACAGGAACTGGGCAAGAACAAGGGTTACGAATACGCCCGGGTTTCAAACCCGACGCGCACCCGCCTGGAAGAAAACCTGGCAGCCCTGGAGGGAGGAGTCGCGGCTCGCGTCTTCGCCAGTGGAATGGCGGCCATCAACGCCATTTGCACCCTGTACAAGTCCGGCGATCACATCGTCTGCGGCAACGATCTGTATGGCGGCGTGCCCCGGCTGTTCAACCAGGTGCTGGCGAATTTCGGCATGGAATTCACCTACGTCGATACCGCGGACGCCAGGAATGTCGAGCGGGCCATTCGCAAGAATACGCGCATGGTGTATATCGAGACCCCCACCAACCCGCTCATGTCGCTCAGCGATATTGCGGCCATCAGCCAGGTATGCCGGCGCAGGAAAGTGGAACTGGTGGTGGACAACAC
The DNA here is from genome assembly GCA_963734455.1 of Terriglobia bacterium. Lineage (GTDB taxonomy): Bacteria > Acidobacteriota > Terriglobia > Terriglobales > Acidobacteriaceae > JAIQFF01. The sequence continues at coordinate 316,246 of CAVTHC010000002.1, read as the reverse complement.
TTTCATGTCGCCCTACTTCCAGCAGCCGATTGCGCTGGGAGCCGACATGGTGGTCCACTCCACCACAAAATTTCTGAATGGGCACAGCGACGGGCTGGGCGGAGTTGTAGTTTGCACAACCAAAGAACAAGCGGACAAACTGGCTTTCGTGCAGAAAGCCGCGGGAGCGATTCTATCTCCGTTCGAGTGCTGGCTGGTCCTGCGCGGGGTGAAGACCCTGGCGGTGCGCATGGAGGCGCATGACCGCAGCGGCCGAGTGGTCGCCGATTTCCTCGACCACCATAAGAAGGTCAAGAAAGTTTTCTACCCCGGCCTGGCGAAACACCCGCAGCACCGCCTGGCGAAACAACAGATGACCGGATTTGGCGCAATGATCACCTTCGAAACCGGATCGCTCTCGAACGCAAAGAGAATGTTGAAGAAAGTTCGGGTATGTTCGCTGGCGGAGTCGCTGGGCGGAGTCGAAACCCTGATCTCGCATCCTGCCACCATGACGCATGCCGCCCTGGGCGAAAAGGGCAGGCGCGAGATCGGGATTACCGATGGACTGGTCCGCATCTCCGTGGGCATCGAGAATGTGGAAGACATCGTGAACGATCTCGAGCAGGCCCTGGCGGCAATCTGAAAGTACCCATCGCCTATTCCAACCTCAGGTCTGTGGGGAAAAATGGCTCCCTTGCACGGACCGCCGGATTTTGAGGTCTTATAATAGCGGGCATGGCCGAGCTACCGCCGGATCGCGACCATCCCTACCTCAGCGTATACGCGGTCAACGTTTTTGTTCGCGATCAGGATCGAAGCTTGCGGTTCTACGTGGATCAACTTGGATTCAACCTCGCCTTTGATGTGCGCCTTCAATCCGGACAGCGCTGTGTAGGAGTTGCGCCGCCGCACGGCACTGCGGTGCTCACGCTGATCACGCCCGAACCTGACTCGGATGAGTACAACCTGATCGGTCAACCCAGCCCGGTCGCGTTTGTGGCGGAAGATGTGGTGGCGACCTACAGCCAGTGGAGAAAGCGCGGAGTTCGCTTTCGCCATGTTCCGCGACTGCGGCGGGTCAAGTATCAGCAGAAGGCAGGTGACTTGCCCGACGGCGCTCCCTCGTTGTTGCTGGGCAAGCAGAATCCGGTTTGGGGCGGAGTATTTACCCGCTTCGAGGATATCGACAAAAATTCCTTTACCCTGGTGAGCTTCGACGAGATGACGCAGGCGGTGGAGGCCCAACGGCGCGCAGCGGCGGCCAAGCTCGACTCCGAGCGCCGCGCCGCTCACGAACTGGAGATCGCGAAGCAGGTGCAGGCGAGACTCTTTCCCCAAACTTTTCCTCTCCTGAAAACTCTCGACTATGCCGGGGTCTGCATTCAGGCCCGCCAGGTGGGTGGGGATTACTATGACTTCCTGCATCTGGGGGAGGAGCGGATCGCCCTGGTGCTGGGCGACATTTCCGGAAAGGGTATGGCGGGAGCGCTGCTGATGGCGAACCTGCAGGCGAACCTGCGCAGCCAGCGCATCGCCGCCCGGGATGATCCGCAGAGCCTGTTGCGGTCGGTCAACCAGTTGTTTTATGACAACACAGGCGACAGTTCCTATGCCACGCTCTTCTTCGCCGAATATGACGACCGGGCGCAACGGCTGCGCTACGTCAACTGCGGCCACCTCGCAGGGCTCTTGCTGCGCGGCAATGACTCTCTGGAAAGGCTGGAGTCCACTTCCACCGTTCTAGGGCTTTTCAAGGATTGGGATTGCGCCATCGGGGAATGCCGGCTTCGGCCCGGGGATGCAATCGCACTCTACACTGACGGCGTGACCGAATCCTTCAATTCGGCGGGCGAAGAATTTGGCGAGCAGCGCCTGGCCGAAGCCTTGCGGCGGCATCGCGCATTGTCCGCGCAAGATTCGCTGGCGGCGATCGTGGATGAGATCGGCCAGTTCTGTCCCGGCGAACAGTACGACGACATCACCCTCATTCTCGCCCGGTGCTGCAGTCCCCGATAAAGGCCGACTAACCTGAGAACCGCGGGCCAGGCATGGTTACTGGACCGACGGACGATTCCAACCGGCCAGAAAACACAGCCCAAGGCAGGTCGAGGACAGCAACGTCAGTAACCTGATTCCGAGTCCCGAAAAGGGCACAATCTGTATTGAGCTTGCCGCCACCTTGTCCAGAAAGCAGGCGTCAATGACCAGCATCCTCTGCATCGGAGTTGTGATCGCGCTGGCAGGGTTCGTGATCGTGCTGAAGACATGCGCGCGTCAGCCCAAGAAGCTTCAAAAGTGGGAGAAAGCGGACATCATGAAACAACTGCTGGCCTTGTCGGAGAGCGAGAGCGCTGTCCCGACAAGCGCGCCTTCCCATAAAAAGACGACGCGTGCTCTTGCAGGGACGCGGCCGGTGGCGTTTCCCCGCACGCCGGCGCGGGGCGTCTCCCGGCCCGCTCCTTCCCAACCGGGACGATGCTGACGTCCGGCCAGGTGCACATTGACCATAAAGCCATTTCCCCATTCCATCCCGACCGAGCTGCCGCCGGCCAAACTCTATCTCGATGACATCACCGAGATTTGGCAGATTCTGACCGATTCCAGCCCGGATGACTGTCAAGCCAGCTTTGTAGCGGGCAAGTCGAAATGCGACACCCTGGACGACTTGAAAGACCTGGGCGGGCGGACCACCCACTTCGTCATGGACATCTCGTCATCCGGGAAACATCAGACGCTCGAACTCACTCCCGCCGCAACGCGGATACACATTCACGAGATTGGGGACCAGTTGCCGGCGTGGTCGAAATATGTGAACGTGGCGGCGATTTTTGAGCGGCGAAGGCTCCGGCTGAAATCCCTGGTCCGGGCCCTGGGATGGCGGATATTCGCGGGCCTGTGGTTGCTGACCATGGCGCTTTGGATATTCGCTCCGCACGCGCTCAAGCCGGTCCCGGTGTATGAACTCCCGCGTCTTGCCACCGGCATTGTGATCGCGGGGGCGGTGGTGTATTACTTCGCCAGCTCGGAAAGCATTGTGTACTTGCGTCAGCCCAAAAGAGTTGGCGTAACGGGATGGCTGGCGGAACACAAGCCGGAAATTATCGTGGGCGTGGTATGCATCCTGACGGGGGTGCTGGCCAGCCAGTTTCTAGGAAAGATCTGGAGATAAAACTCCGCGCTATTTTCCGATCAGCGTCTTGTCTAGGCGTGAGCCGGAGCGCCTACTTCACCGATTGCCCAATCCAGCTGAGATACTCCACACTGCCCTCCTCGATCGAAAGGCAAATGCACTCCGGGACATCGTAAGAATGAAGCTCTTTGATGGTATCCCGGACCCGCTCAAACGCAGCCCGCGTAGTCTTGACGATGAGCAGCCACTCTTCACCTTCCTCCACCTCGCCCTCCCAGCGGTAAATTGAATCCACCTGGGGAACGATATTCACGCAAGCCGCCAGCAGGCGTTCCACCAGGGCGCGGGCAATTTTGCGAGCTTCGTCTTTGGAGCTCGCGGTGGTGAAGACGAGTATCTTGTCTGTCATATAGAATCAGCCTTCAGTTTACTGGCCGGCAGGGTTGCACCCGGTCGCGATCGGGAGATTAACATGGCCACAGAGATTCATTTCGGAACATCGGGCTGGCGCGCCGTCATGGCGGACGAGTTTACCTTCGCCAACGTTCGCCGCGCCGTGACCGGAATCGCGCGTTACGTGGTCTCGCAGAAAGCCTCGGGCGCGCGTGTGATTGTGGGACGCGACCCGCGATTCCTGGGCGAGACTTTCTGCGCCATGGCTGACGAAATTCTGATCGCCCACGGCATCACGCCGCTGCTGATCACGGAACCCGCCCCCACCCCGGCCATCTCTCACGCCGTGATTCGGGAAAAAGCGGATGGCGCCATCAATTTCACCGCTTCGCACAATCCGCCGGAATATAACGGCATCAAGTTCTCGACGCCGGACGGCGCGCCGGCGCTGCCCGAAGTCACCAAGCGCATCGAAGCTGAAATCGCGGCCAGCGATGCGGGACAGGAGAAAGCAAAACCGGGGAAAACCGTGACCGTGCAAGCTCTTGAGCCTCGCAGCGCGTACCTGGCGCGGCTGCGGGAGATTATCGATTTCAAGGCCATCCAAAAAGCGCAGCTGCGGGTGGTCTTCGATCCTTTCTGGGGCGCGGCCCGCGGATATTCCGACTCGCTGTTGCGCGAGGCCGGGGTGGACGTCACTACGGTCCACGATTGTCGCGACGTGCTCTTCGGCGGCCACGCCCCCGAGCCTGACGACCACCTGCTCGAAGGATGCCGCGAACAAATGCGGGCGACCAGGGCGCACATCGGCATCGCCACCGACGGCGACGCTGACCGTTTCGGCATCGTTGACGCCGACGGGACTTTCTTCACTCCCAACTATATTGTCGCGCTGCTGTTCGATTACCTGGTGGACAGCCGGGGCTGGAAAAATGGCGTAGCCAAATCGGTGGCGACCACCAACCTGATCAACGCAGTGGCCAAGCATCACGGCATCGAACTGCACGAAACCCCGGTGGGATTCAAGTACATTGGCGAACTGATCAAGCAGGACAAGATCGCCATTGGCGGCGAAGAGAGCGCGGGACTCTCGATTCGCCATCATGTTCCGGAGAAAGATGGCGTGCTGGCCGGCCTGCTGTGCTGTGAGATGGTGGCGAACCGTGGCAAGTCTCTGGGCCAGCAGTTGCAGGAGCTATTTGCCGAAGTTGGTTCCTTTTACAGTTTGCGAGAGAACTTTCACTTGACCCAGGAGGCGAAGGAGAAGTTCACTGGAAAGTTACACGGCGAGCCACGCGATCTGATGGGCCGGAAGGTGACCGAGGTGGTGCGCACCGACGGCCTCAAATTGCTGTTCGCCGATGGCTCCTGGGTTTGTTACCGGCTGTCGGGGACGGAGCCGGTGGTCAGGGTCTATACGGAAGCCCGCAGCAAGGAAGATTTGGAGAAACTGAGCGCGGCCGCCAAACAATGGATATTCGAATAGAGCGGGTACCGAAAATTCGGGTCATGCCGCGGGCCCGGCGCGGACTCAACGCGCTGGTTGACCGCGCCCCGCAGGCCGAGGCGATGGGACAGCGCGTGCAGGAGAAGCTGCGTCCGGCTTCAACCTGGCTCTACCACTCCCGGCGCCGCCTGGCGACTGCGGGAGTGGGCGTGCTCACGGTTTGGCTGTTTCTTCACGTGATGTTTGGGGCCAACGGCATGGTCGTCTACCGGCAGAAACGCGCCGAGTACCAGAGCCTGAGCCACGAAATCGACCAACTGCAGAAGGAAAACGATCACTACACCGGTCAGATCAACGCCCTCGAGACCGATCCCAAGACCATCGAGAAAGAAGCTCGCGAACAGCTGCACTACGCCCGCCCCGGTGAAGTGGTGTACGTGGCTCCGGCGCCTCCGCCCATCCCGATGCCCTCAACCAACGCAGCGCAGAAGTAATTGCTGGAATGTAGGCGCGAGCGTCCTCGCTCGTGCGGCAGCATTCGCGGCATCAGCAAGAGCACACGGGTTTCAATCCGTCTGATGATGTCGCAGGCCTCGCAACTTCTGATCAGCTCATAGAGGGTGCGTGCTGCAAAGGAAAAGGGCGGGCAAGGGACGCCCGGACCGATGACTACAGGGATGCCTTCTGGGCGGAGGCTTTGAGATTGGGGTTGCGCTGCTTGCGCAGTTCGACCTGAAAGGCTTCGGGCGACAGGTCACCACTTTTTCGAAACAGGTCGAGCAAAGGATCTTCGACGCCCGCAGCGGATTTGGGAGCGCTTACCGGGTCGGTCAGGTCCAGGCCTTCCGGTTCGACCAGGAGTTGCGGAAGCACGCCGTTGGTGTTGGTCAGGGCCTGGATAAATTTCTCGAGGTCGTTGCGATGAACATCGCTGGTCTGGGCGAATTCAATCCCCATCCCCAGGTCGGAATGCATGACCAGCACCACGCCCTCGGCTCTGAAGTTTATGCCGGCAACCTTCATGGAAAGGATGATCCGCGTACGCACCGGGAAGGGCGAAGCCGTGGCCAGATAGCAGCCACCCAGGCTGAGGTCGGTCAGTTTGCACGGAGCCGGGGGATCGTTTTGCTCAAACTCGGGGCCGCGGCTTTCCAGCCAGGCGTTCAGCTGATCGCGCATGGCGGGAGCCAGATTCAGGAAACGCAGTCCAACCTGGCGGCCCGGGCTCTCCCAGGCCACTTCGCCGGCGCACTCGATGTTGTCCTGGGTCCCGGGCAAGGAGAACTGCAGGCTGAGGGACCCGATTTTTTTGGGACGGTGGGCGAGTTGGATGGCCATGCCGCCCTCGCCGATATCGCTGCTCACGGCGCGCAGCTGGCCGGCGCCGTCGTTCACCTGGACGGTGACCGGAGTTTCGACGGCGATGCGGGCATTGCGCCGCCGTTCGCGTTTCATCAAGGCCCGGACGGCGCGAAAACTGGTTTTAGCGCGTTCCGGAGAAAGCGGCTGATGCAGGACGAAATGGGCTCCCAGGTCCCTGGCCCCTCCCAGGGAAGTCAGAGCGCCGACGATGGCTACAGAGACGGCCCGCTTGTTGCAGGGAGCCGAGCGGGCGCTGCGCAGCACGCGCGAGGCGGTAGCCGGGTCCGCGCAGTCGACAATGACTGCTTCAAACCTCCGCCGGGTGAGTTTGTGAATGGCAGATTCGGCATCGGCGCAAAGCTCCATGCCGATTTCCAATTCACTCAGCACCCTGCGCAGGACGCGAACCGCTTTCTCATCGGCACAAAAGACCAGCGCGTGTAAACTCATAAAACGTCTTGACCTGTGGTAAGGCTTACGGCCCGGCGGGTCAGCCCCGGCCGGCAGCTGCGTCGGCTTCCTCACGCTCGTCGTCGAGCAGGTGAGCCACGCCGCGGAGCTGTTCGGCAGCGGTCTGCAGAGCTTCAATCTGTTTGCCCAGTTGGACTTGCTCGGCCTGTTTCTTACGCAATACCTCGTAGATATCCCTCACAGTTTTGGCCTCCTTATCGCACTCTAGGTAGGTCCGCGGCACCCGTCAATGACCGCCGACGGACAAAGCGTTACCGGGGTAACCCGGGTTTCGGCGTGGCACGCCATCGGCAGGGGGAGCGAGGTGTAAGAACTTGATTCTCAACAGTTAGCATGCGTACGCTGGCGAACCAAACACATCGTCGGCAGGATGTAGTCCGGAGAAGTTTCCCGATCTGGAATCTGGTTGCAGACTAAGCCATTAATTTTCTTTTATATAGCTTGCAAAGCGCCGGCAAAGAGAAGATATTTCCATTGACTTATCGAGTCAAATGTCCTAGAATCATCAGCTTCCAGTCATAGCAGGGGTTTATCCAAGGGGTACGGCTTTGGCCTGTGACTGGGTGTGAATCGTCAAAGCCGGCGGCTGAATCTAAGTCTTAAGTTGATGTTTGCAGTTTTATTCCCGGGTACGAGGCATATTCTTCATGGCTAAGCGACGTGGAAATCCCAACTGGGGCAAGCCCGAGCCGATCGGGCCGATTACCCCGACCATCACCGAATTCGAGCAGGTTGTGCGCGAGTACAAGCTTTCGCCTGACCAATACCTGCGCTCCACCCGGTTGCGCGAATGGGCGCGGCGCAACAAGAATTCGAAGTACATCCCCGAACCGCTGCTGGAGGCCTGGGGATTTGAAATCGAGTCCACGCTGTAAACCAGCTTACAAAGAACTGAAGGGCCGCCTGAGTGGCGGCCTTTTTATTTGCTGACAGGTCGGGCTGCGGACAGCCGCCGGGCCGAGAATTTGGCTGCAACTCCGCGTCCGCGGGGCTATCCTACGGGGTAATGAAGTTCTCTCCCGATGAAATCGTAGCCACCGTGGTGGCCACCAGTTTTGCCGCCGGGCTGAATGTTTACGCCACGGTGGCGACTTTGGGTCTGCTGGCCCATGCAGGAGTGCTGGCGCTGCCACCGGCGCTGGGGATTCTGGCCAGCTGGTGGGTGATCGGGATCAGCGGGGCGCTGTTCGCCATTGAGTTCTTCGCCGACAAGATTCCCGCCTTCGACCTGGTCTGGAACACTTTGCACACATTTATCCGGGTGCCGATAGCGGCGCTGCTGGCCTATCGCGCGACGGCGGCCCTGTCGCCCTGGGAGCAACTCGCGGCCACCGCGGCCGGCGGACTGATCGCGTTGGCGGCGCATGGGGGCAAGACCGCGGCCCGGGCCGCCGTCACCGCGTCTCCGGAACCTTTCTCCAACGCCGCGTTAAGCCTGGGAGAAGACGGTCTGGCAATCTTTCTCACCTGGTTTGCCACCCGGCATCCCTACACGGCGGCCGGGATTGTGGTTTTCCTGCTGGTGACTATTGTTCTGCTGGCACGCTGGGTGCTGCGAGCGCTGCGGGCACTTTTCCGGGGGACCGAAGACCTGCTGACCGGCAACCAGCCGGCGGTCTGAGGGCGCGGATATCGGCGCGTGACAAATCTTTAACCACCAAGGACACGAAGGAACACTAAGGAAAGCCAACGCAACGCGGGGTTTCCTTCGTAGTCCTTGGTGTCCTTCGTGGTTCGCCAGCCACTTTTGCTAAAATTGATCCACTATGACGCCGCATTCGCACTTTACCGACGTCCCTACCGCGATCGAGGAGATCCGCGCCGGTCGGATGGTGGTGGTGGTCGACGACGAAGACCGGGAAAACGAAGGCGACCTCACGCTGGCGGCGGAAAAGGTCACGCCGGAAGCCATTAATTTCATGGCCAAATACGGGCGCGGCCTGGTGTGCCTGGCCATGACCGAAGAGCGCCTGGACCATCTGCGCATCGGGCAGATGACCGCGGAAAACACCTCGAACTACGGGACCGCGTTCTGCGAAGCCATTGATGCCCGCGAGGGCGTGACTACCGGAATCTCTGCTTATGATCGGGCCCGCACCATCAAAGTTGCGGTCGATCCCGCCACCCGGCCTTCCGACCTGGCCCGGCCCGGCCATGTTTTTCCGCTGCGGGCGCGCAAGGGCGGAGTGCTGGTTCGCGCCGGACAGACCGAAGCCTCGGTGGACCTGGCCCGGATGGCGGGGCTGGTGCCGGCCGGTATCATCTGCGAAATCATGCGGGACGATGGGACCATGGCGCGAGTCCCCGATCTGATCGAGTTCTGCGAAAGCCATGGCCTGAAGCTGCTGACGGTGGCGGAGCTGATCCGCTACCGCATGCAGCACGAACGCCATGTGCACCGCGTAGGCGAGGCGTTGATCGACACACAACACGGAGAGTTTCGCCTGATTGCTTACGAAAGCGAAGTTGACGGCGGCGAATCGCACATGGCCCTGGTGCGCGGCGACATTGAAAATGGCGATGAGCCGGTGCTGGTTCGGATGCACTCGCACTGCCTGATGGGCGATGTTTTCGGATCGACGGGCTGCGACTGTCACGCCACCATCGAGGGTTCGATGCAGAGAATTGCCCGGGAAGGCCGGGGCGCGCTCATCTACCTGCATCAGACGTCGAAAGGCTTTTCGGTGGAGAAGCTGGCGGAGCGGACGGCACTGACATTCCATCGCGACAAGCGGCTGCCGGCGTTGCCTGAGAGCGAGCGCAAGACCCAGCGCGAAATTGGAATCGGCGCGCAGATCTTGTCAGACCTGAGTCTGCGGCGCATACGGCTACTGACAAATCATCCACGCAAAGTTGCCGGCCTCGAAGGATTCGGCATCGAGATTGTGGAACAGATTCCGGTGGCGCTGGAGCGTACCCGAATCAAGGCGTAACACCCGAGAATCTGGCGAAGCGCTTTGAAGAAAAGATACTTGGGTTGGGGAGCCACGCGCGAGGTGGGTTACGTCATTCAGTTTTCAGTTTGAAGTTCCCGGTTCTCAGCGACGCTCAGCAGGGCTTGCGGATCACGATGTCGCTGTCATTGATGAAGAACTGGACCGAGCAGTGGTCGGAGCCGCAGATGACGGGCAGCAGGCCGGCAAGCTGTTTGCGCGTGATGAGGCCCAGGGTGCCGCAGTCGGGACAGGCGAGGACCGCCCAGTAGGGATCTTCCTTTTCGCCCACGCGGCCGGCATTCTCCAGCACGAAGATCGTGCCCGGATGCATCTGCTCGGGAATCCACTCGTTCAGGACGTTCAGTTCTCCAACCATGTCTCCTCCCCGGAGCCAAACTTCCCTGCTACGACGCTTTCCTGCGGGCTAGCCGCGGTGCGCCCGCACTAGCTTTTTTTTCCGCGTTGCGGATTACGGCTCGAACCTGGCGCACCGTATCGCTGAGGCAAATCGCCAGCATGGGCTGACGCGAATTTTTGAGAATGTCCACAATCTGGCGCGCGGACGTTTCCAGATAAAGGGTGCGGCCGTCGGTGAGCAGATGGTAGTCAGACGAGCCGGTGACGGTTTCCGCCAGGCGCTTGCTGAACTCGCGCTGCAGGAAGCGCATCACCTTGCGCACCCGCTGCAGCGAGAAGCCGCGGCGGCGCAACTCGCAGATGACCGCAACCTCGGCCAGATCTTCGGTGGAGTACAGGCGGCGATGGCCTTCGCGAGCAGGAACGACAATGCGGCGCTCGTCCCACCACTGCAGCTGGCGCAGCGTTATGCCGGTCATGGCCCTTACCTCCCGGGATGTGAAGCGCGTCTGCATTCGCGAGACGTAAAATGTTTCAAACATTCGAGATATAAAATGTTTGACACATTTTAGGCGCGAAGTGGCGGCTGTCAATGGGAGATTTGAGAGCGAGGTGTACTAGAGGAGTTCCTCGCCGCGGCTAGGTGGGCTGAGGGCGGGACGCCCTCAGGACAGCCGGCGGGACGCCGGCGCTACGAAAGTCCTCCGCCTACGAAGTGGACGATTTCCAGGTGGTCGCCTTCGGCCAGGTGAGTTGCCGGCCAAGCGGATCGCGGGACGATGTTGCGGTTCAGTTCCACCGCGACCCGGTCCTGCTTCATGCCCAGCTGTTCGATGAGTTGCGCCAGGGTAATCGGGTCGGAGGTTTGTTCCTGGCCGTTGATGGTGATTTTCATCGCCTCGATTTTCGCAAGTATGAGGGGCAGGAGCAAGCGCGGAGCGACTGTGACTTTTGGAGGCCGGGCGTCTCGCACGGCTGGACGGGCGGGACGCCCGTCCTCCACATAAAGTTCAGGCTTCTACTTTTCTTAGCTGGAATTTGCGGGTGGCGGTGCGGCCGGAATAGCTGGCCTGCACCAGGACCGAGGAATCGGGCAAAGAGGATTCGTCGACCTCGATCATCATCTCGGTGTCGCCGGAGGGGTCGGTCAGGACCTGGGCGTAGAAAGGCGCGGCATCGGGACGGGCGAAACGAATGGTGAGCCGGGCTCCGGGCACACCAGAGCCGCTCTCGGTGACCCGCAGCCGCATGGTCAGATTGCGGTCGGAGTGGATAGAGTCGGCGTTCAGCCATTGCACGTCCAGCTCCTTGACCGCCGCCAGGGTCTCAGGCGTGTCCCGCTTGTCGAGGATGTCGTCCAGGCGGCCGTCGCGGATCGCGTCCAGGACCAGGCGATGCTGGTCGCGCAGGCCGTGTTCCTTTTGCTGGTCGGTGAAACCGGTAGCCAGCTTGTCTCCATAGGGCGTGGCCCGCTTGCCGATGCAGCGGCCGCGGACGAACACCTGGGTTTGCAGCAGAAGCTCGCCTTCGCGGGCCTCGCTCTGCACGTGGTAGACGGTGTCGCCCTGCTTGATGTCGGTGTTGAACCCGAAGATCATGCGTGCTTCTTCACTATCACAATTTCACTCTCATGAAAGAGATGGCGCCTATCGATTAAAAAGTTTAAACAAACTTCAACAAAGGCGGCAGTTGGCTTGACACCGCCATTGTCGAAATCTAATCTAGAATGTTTACGTAATGTTTGGCGCGAATTATATATAGCTCTCCCATGCCCGACAATTACTTCGTCCGCTACCTGCCGCTTCTGATCCACTTCCTGGTTGCGGGAGCCCTTGCGGGCGCGATTGTCCTGCTTTCCTACCTGATCGGGTATCGCCGCCCCACCCGGGCCAAAATGTCGCCCTACGAGTGTGGCATGACACCGGTGGGGGACGCCAGAGAACGTTTTTCGGTCAAATTCTATATGGTAGGCATGCTGTTCATTCTGTTTGACATTGAAGCGATATTTCTCTATCCCTGGGCGGTCATTCTGCGCGATCTTAAGATGTTTGGGTTCTGGGAGATGCTGGTTTACATCGGGATCATGCTGGTGGGCTTCTTCTATGTGTGGAAAAAAGGCGCACTGGACTGGGGCAAACCCTCAGCCCGCCGAGGCGAAGTCTGATGCCTGTGGCGCCCGCCATCACCGATCTGGAGCAACTGAAGAACCACCCGGCCGTGGCCAAACTGGTGGCCTGGAATCCGGCTGCGGTGGAGGGCGCGAAGTTCGATCGCGAAGAAATGAGTATCTATGTGGAGCGGTCATGCATCCGGGACGCTTGCGCAGTGCTGCGCGACGACGCGGATTGTCCCTTTAACTTTCTCGCCGACCTGACCTGTGTGGATTGGTTTCCTTCGGAACCGCGCTTCGAAGTGGTTTACCACCTGCTGTCCCATACAAAAAAGGAGCGGGTGCGATTGAAGGTGAGGCTGGACGGCGGCAGCCCGGCCCTGGATTCGGTGACCCAGGTCTGGCCGGCGGCCAATTATTTCGAGCGCGAGGTATTTGACCTGTTCGGAGTGCGCTTCGCGGGACATCCCTACCTGCGGCGCTTGCTGATGCCGGAAGACTGGGAAGGCCATCCCCTGCGTAAGGACTATCCGGTGGAGGGCTACCGCTAGGTCTCGCCATGGCTCATCTTTCCTCCGCGCCCGCGCTCGAACCCGGTCAGGACCGCACCATGATCCTGAACATGGGACCGCACCACCCGTCGACCCACGGGGTTCTGCGGCTGATTCTGGAGATTGACGGCGAAAACATTGTGCGCATCATGCCCGACATCGGGTATCTGCACACCGGGATCGAAAAAACCTGCGAAGCCAAGTTTTACCAGCAAGTCGTGCCGCTGACCGACCGCATCGATTACCTTTGTCCCCTGACCAACAATCTCTGTTATGTGCTGGCGGTGGAAAAACTGCTGGGCCTGGAGATTCCGCCCAAAGCGCAGTGGATGCGGGTGATGCTGAATGAGCTGACGCGCATCAATTCGCACCTGGTGTGGCTGGGCACACACGCGCTCGATATCGGCGCGATGACTGTGTTTCTGTATTGCTTCCGCGAGCGCGAAGACATCCTGCGATTGTTCGAGATGGTCAGCGGACAGCGCATGATGACTTCATACTTCCGCATCGGCGGGCTGGCGCTCGAACCTCCGCTGGGATTTTTTGAGCGAGTGCGGGACTTCGCCCAACGCTTTCCTTCCAAAGTGGACGAATACGAAAACCTGCTGACGGGCAACCCGATCTGGGGGATGCGCACCAAGGGTGTGGCGCGAATCACGGCCGAAGACGCCATCGCGCTGGGCGCCAGCGGTCCGACCCTGCGCGGGAGCGGCGTTGACTTCGACTTGCGGCGCGACATGCCTTATTCCGGCTACGAGAACTTTAAGTTCAAGGTTCCGGTGGCCCAGGAAGGCGACGTGTTTGCCCGCTACATGTGCCGGGTGCGGGAGATGCGGGAATCGATTTCAATCGTGGCGCAGGCGGCGGAAGGAATGCCGGAAGGCCCGATCAAGGCGGTGGCTCCCAAGATTGTGCTGCCCGATCGCGAGATGATGAAGACGCAGATGGAAGCGCTCATCTATCACTTTAAAATTATTACCGAAGGCTTTGCGGTGCCGGAGGGCGAAGTCTACCAGGCGGTGGAATCGCCACGCGGCGAAATGGGCTATTACATAGTCAGCGACGGTACGGCGAAGCCCTATCGGGTGCACATGCGGTCGGCGTGCCTGGCCAATCTGCAGGCGCTGCCCAGCATGTGTGAAGGCCGGTTGCTGGCGGATGTGGTGGCGGCGATCGGATCTATTGATATTGTGTTAGGCGAAATCGACCGGTAGAGATTGAGTAATTGAGAAATTTAGCAATTTAGCAATTGAAATACCTGATGGGATCGCGATGAAAACGCAGCCGGAGCAGCTGAGGGATCGGACGAAGGCGTTTGCGCTGCGTGTGATCCGACTCTTTCGCTCGCTTCCCTATAAACCAGATTCGCAGGTCCTGGGAAAGCAACTCTTACGTTGTGGGACGTCTGTGGCCGTAAATTATCGAGCGGTTTGTCGCGCAAGATCGAAGGCGGAATTTGTAGCCAGAATCGGTGTAGTGGTCGAAGAGGCGGACGAAGCTGTCTTGTGGTTGGAACTATTGACAGAATCGGGCATAGTTTCCCAAGAAAAGACGCAGGAATTGTTGGGCGAGGCACGAGAATTGACGGCGATATTTACGGCATCGCGACAAACGGCTCGGAGTGCCGCTTAGTTTCAATTACACAATTTCCCGATTGCTCAATTACTCAATTAGAAGATGAAATTCTCTGACCAATTCGAAGCGCGCTTCGCGGAGATGCTGACCCACTATCCGACCAAGCGGTCGGTATTGGTCCCGACGCTGCTGTACGCACAGGACGAGACCGGTTACCTGTCGGACGAAGTCATCGAGGAACTGGCACAGCGGCTGGAATTGACCGCGCTCGAAGTCCGCAACGTGATCAGCTATTACTCCATGCTGACCACCAAGCCGCGAGGCAAGTACAACGTGCAGGTCTGCACCAACATCGCCTGCATGCTGCGCGGTGGCGAGGAACTGCTGGAGCACTGCGAGAAGAAACTTGGCATCGGGCCCAAGGGAACCACTTCAGACGGCCTGTTTTCCCTCGAAGAAGTGGAGTGCATCGGCGGCTGCAGCTGGGCCCCCGCGGTGCAGGTGAATTACGATTTTCATGAGAACCTGACGGCGGAGAAGATGGACAAGGTGCTGGAGGGGTACGCGAAGAAAAATTGAGTAATTGGGGAATTGAGTAATTTTGTAATTGGAAAACCGGGCGTCAGCGTGAGATTACTCAATTACTCAATTACTGAATTGCTCGATTACTCAATTTTCGAATTGAATCATGGCTGATCTGGTTTCCCATCCCGACGAAGTAAAAGTCGTCTCCCGGCGTTTCGGCCTGGGCGCGACCAATATCGACCGCTACCTGGAGCTGGATGGCTACAAGGCGGTGCAGAAGGCCCTGGGCATGGGGGTGGAGGGCATCGTCAACGAAGTCAAAAATTCGGGCTTGCGGGGGCGCGGGGGAGCGGGGTTCAGCACCGGATTAAAGTGGTCGTTCGTTCCCAAGCAGGCGAGCAAGCCGAAATATGTTTTGTGCAACGGCGACGAGAGCGAGCCCGGCACCTGCAAGGACCGGCTGATTTTTGAGCATGATCCGCATGCCGTGATTGAGGGCGTAATGATTGCCGGCCTGGCGGTGGGCTCGAAGACCGGGTACATCTACGTGCGCGGTGAGTACCGATATCTTCTCGAAATTGTGCAGAAAGCGATTGCCGACGCTTATGCGCGCGGGTTTCTGGGCAAGAACATTTTCGGCAGCGGGCAGGACTTCGACATTTACTGGCACGGCGGGGCGGGCGCTTACGAAGTGGGAGAAGAATCGGCGCTGATGGAATCGCTCGAGGGCAAGCGAGGCATTCCGCGCATCCGGCCTCCCTTCCCTGCCGTGGTCGGGCTTTGGGGCGGGCCGACCGTAATTAACAATGCTGAAACCCTGGCCAGCGTGCCCCACATTATTCTGGGCGGAGCGGAGTGGTATGCCAAGCTGGGGCCTCCAAAAAATGGCGGCACTCGGCTGTTCTGCCTCAGCGGTCATGTCAAGCGGCCGGGGGTTTACGAACTGCCCATGGGATACAGCCTGCGCAAGATGATTTACGACGTCGCCGGGGGGATTTCCAACGGACGGGCGCTTAAGGCAGTGGTCCCCGGAGGATCGAGCACGCCGGTGTTGAAGTCCGATGAAATCGATATCGCCATGGATTTCGACAGCGTGGCCAAGGCCGGTTCCATGCTGGGATCGGGCGGCGTGGTGGTTCTCGATGACACCACCTGCATCGTAAAGTTTGCTTTACGGACCATGAAGTTTTATCAGCACGAGAGTTGCGGCTGGTGCATTCCCTGCCGCGAGGGCACGGATTGGCTCAAGAAGACGCTGATGCGCTTTCACTCCGGCGGCGGAGTGACGAAAGATATCGACAACATGTACTACCTTTCGGAAAACATGCTGGGCCGGACGTTCTGCCCGCTGGGCGACGCCGCGGCCATGCCGACCATGGCGTTCATCAAGAAATTCCGAAAAGAGTTTGAAGATCATCTGGACGGGAAGCCGTGTCCGTTTGAGAAGGCGGCGGAACCGGTGTTGGCGTAGAAAACCCGCCTTCGGTCCTTGGCCATTGGTCGTTGGCCAGACGCCACTGGTTCCAGGGTTTTTGCCGACGACCGACGACCAAGGACCAAAGACGAATTTATGGCTGATGTGAATCTAACTGTCGACGGCAAGAAGGTTACGGCTCCGGCTGGGACTTTGCTGATCGAAGCCTGCAAGAGCGCGGGCATCGAAGTGCCCTCATTCTGCTATTACCCGAATCTTTCACTGCAGGGCGCCTGCCGCATGTGCCTGGTGAAAGTGGAGAAGATGCCCAAGCTGCAGACGGCGTGCACGACCGTGATCAGCGAAGGCATGGTGGCGATCACCGACAACGACGAGGTGCATCAGGCGCGCAAGGGCATGGTGGAACTGCTGCTGGGCAATCATCCGCTGGACTGTCCGGTATGCGATGCCGGGGGCGAGTGCGAACTGCAGGACATGACGTTTTCGTACGGCGCCGCGGAATCGAAGTACATGGAGCCCAAGAACCACAAGGAAGAGCAGCAGTGGTCTCCGGTGGTGTATTTTGACCGGCCGCGCTGCATTCTCTGCTATCGCTGTGTGCGGGTATGCGGCGAGGGCATGGACGTGTGGGCGCTGGGCGTGCAGAACCGCGGCGTGGGTTCGATCATTGCGCCCAATAAAGAAGACCATTTGGAGTGCGAAGAGTGCGGCATGTGCATCGACATTTGTCCGGTGGGCGCGCTGACTTCGGGAGCTTATCGTTACAAGACGCGTCCCTGGGAAATGACGCACGTGGGCACCACCTGCACTCATTGCGCCGACGGATGCAAGACCACGCTGGGGGTGCGCCGCTCCGAAACCGGCATGGAGATTGTGCGCGGCGACAATCGCGACAAGAGCGGGATCAACGGCGATTTCCTCTGCATCAAGGGCCGCTACGCTTTCGACTTCGCTAATCGCGAAGATCGCCTGACCCAGCCGCTGATCCGCAAAGATGGACAACTGGCGCCGGCTACCTGGGAAGAGGCGTTTGAACTGATCGGAAAACGCTTTAAGGAAGCGCGCGATCAATACGGCGGACAGAGCATTGGAGTCGTGGGCTCGAACCGCACTACCAATGAAGAGAATTACCTGCTGCAGAAGTTCGCGCGCGTGGTGCTCGAGACCAACAACATCGACCATCACCGGACGGCCGATTTTCCCGCCTTTGCCGCAGCCCTTGGGGGAAAGCCGGAAGCCACCGCCAGCATGCGCGATGTATTCGACGCGCCGGCAATCCTGCTGATCGGAAATGATCCGACCGAACAGCATCCTCTCCTGGCCTGGCAGATTCGGAATAATGTTCGGCTGCATCGAGCGAAGTTGTACGTGGTGAATTCCGGGGATATCAAGCTTAAGCGCCAGGCGGCGGGGTTCTTGCAGATTCCCGCGGGATCCGAGGGGCGGTTTGCTGCGTTTTTGGCGGGCGACGATTCGGCCGGGGAGGGACTGACGTCCGACGCGGGCGAGGGCGCCCGCGCCACACTGGCTGGTTTTCGTGATCAGGTTCGGGGCGAACAGAATCTGGTCATCATTTTTGGGGCGGAGATTCGTGGGGGGGACATTCCTTCTCTGGTGAAGTTCGGCTCCGGTATCACCGGCGCAAAGTTCCTTTGCCTGGCTGACTACGCCAATTCGCGGGGAGCGGCCGATATGGGCCTTTATCCCGACCTGCTCCCGGGCTATCATCCCATCGCCGATTCCGGAAAGTTTCACCAGGAGTGGGGCGGAGTTCCGCAAGCCGCGGGGATGACGCTACCGGAAATGGTCGAGGGTGCCCGCGCCGGGAAATTGAAGGCGCTTTACGTGGTGGGCTCGAATCCGGTGGGGCGGTTTGGGATCGACCCGTTTGTTTTTTCGAAAAGTTTCGTGGTGGTGCAGGATATGTTCCTGACCGAGACTTCTGCCCTCGCCGATGTTGTGTTGCCCGCGGCCAACGCCTATGAGAAATCCGGGACGTTCACCAATACCTGCGGCGATCTGCAGCTGGTGAAGAAAGCCGGGGAAGTCAGCGGCAGCAAGTCTGATTTCGAAATGATGGTGCGCATCGCGGACGCGATGGGGGCGGATGTGCGCAAGCTGGTTCCCTTCGGACGGGGCGAGGCAGCGGACATGGGGCAATCGCGCGGGGCGCAATCCGGCGAAGCCGACCGGCACGCGGTGTGGCTGGAAGCACATGGGCTGGAACCGAAGATGAGCCCCTTCGATCCCATGGCGATTTTGGACGAAATTCAGCGGCTGGTGCCGGGATACGAAGTTTCGCGGATGAACCTGCTGGCAGGCAACGATCAGCACACGACCCTGGTGGGCAGCGCGGCCGGCACGGTGCAGAACCCTGAGCTCATTGCTCCCGCGCATGACAATCTGTTCAGTTCGGGCACGCTGGGGCGGTATTCCCGGACCCTGAACTCGGTGATGGAGAATCGTAACCCGCAGCCGGCGGAATCTGACGTGGCCGCGGACTGAATACATCTTACCAACTGATTACAGATGCGAGGGCGAGACGCTCTTGCGACAGCCGGCGGGACGCCGGCGCTACTTGGGCTGGCGCTACTTGAGAACGCGTTGAATATCACCACCTTCATTATCGTTTCTTTCATCAAGACGGTGCTGGCGCTCTTTGTGCTGCTCACGGCGGTGGCGTACACCGTCTGGCTGGAGCGCAAGGTGGTGGGTCACATGCAGAACCGGTGGGGACCCACGCGGGTCGGCCCGTTTGGCCTGCTGCAGCCCCTGGCGGACGGGGTGAAATTCCTGTTCAAGGAAGACCTGACGCCGCCGCACGTGTACAAGCCGTTGTACATCGCGGCGCCGATGATTGCCGTGGTCTTTGCCCTGACCTCGATTGCCGTGATTCCGATTGGAAATTCGATCACGATCGGGAGCCTGCACATCCCGCTGCAGATCACCGATGTGAACATCGGGCTGCTGATCATCCTGGGCGTCACTTCGCTCGGGGTGTACGGCGTCGCGCTGGCGGGCTGGTCATCGAACAGCAAGTATTCGCTGCTGGGAGGATTGCGGGCCAGCGCGCAGATGATCAGCTATGAAATTTCCCTGGGACTCTCGCTGATAGGCGTGCTGATGCTGACCGGCAGCTTCAGCCTGCGCGATATCGTGGACGCGCAGGGCGGCACGTTCTGGGGATTTATTCCGCGCTGGAACATTTTTTACGGAGGGCAGTTCATCGCGTTCTTTATTTACCTGATGTCGGCCTACGCGGAGACGAATCGCATTCCGTTCGACCTGCCGGAGGCGGAAACCGAACTGGTGGCCGGATATCATACGGAATACAGCGCCATGAAGTTTGCCATGTTTTTCATGGCCGAGTACGCCAACATGATTACGGTTGCGGCCGTGGCGTCGCTGTTGTTCCTGGGCGGCTGGCATGGGCCAATTTTCGGCCCGCCCCTGTTACAGTCGCTGCTTCCGATTTTCTGGTTTGTGCTGCGGATATTCGGGTTCCTGTTTGTTTACATTTGGGTGCGCGGGACTTTGCCCCGGTTTCGTTATGACCAGCTGATGGCATTTGGATGGAAGTTTCTTTTGCCGCTGGCGATTGCGAATCTGGTGGTTACGGCTTTGGTGGTGGCTTTGCGGGCTTGATTTTCCAGTTCTCGGTTCTCAGTTTTTAGTTCTCATGACTCATCTCATTATATTTTTGGTGTTCGGGGCGTTGTGCGTGGCGGGAGCGGTCAACCTGCTGGTGCAACGGCACCCCATCAACAGCGCGCTTTCGCTGGTGGTGGTGATGGGGTCGCTGGCGGTGGAATACCTGTTGCTGGGAGCGGAGTTCGTGGCCGCGGTGCAGGTGATTGTGTACGCCGGCGCCATCATGGTGCTGTTCGTCTTTGTCATCATGTTGTTGAACGCGGGGGAAGAGGAACGGACCAAAGGCAGCCGCGTGGCGCTGCTGTTTGGAATTCCCGGGATGCTGGTGGGCAGCGTACTGGTGGGATGGATCCTGATCGAACGCACCGGCAGTCAGACCGTGGCCGCCGGGGCCTTGCCGGGCGCGCCTCGAACCATTGGCTGGCTGTTGTTTCACAATTTTCTGCTGCCGTTCGAAGTGACCTCGATTCTGGTTTTGATTGCCATCATGGGCGCCGTTGTCCTGGCCAGCCATCCCGACGCGGACCAGGGAAAGAGGGGGGGCTGATGGTGCCGATCTCGTATTACCTCGTTCTCAGCGGGATTCTGTTTGCCTGCGGCGTGACCGGGTTTCTGATCAAGCGCAACATCATCAGCATCTTCATGTCGATTGAGCTGATGCTGAACGGGGTGAACCTGTCGTTTGTCGCATTTGCGGCGCAGTGGCATGCGCTGAGCGGGCAGATATTCGTGTTCTTCGTAATGGTGGTGGCGGCGGCCGAAGCGGCAGTGGGGCTGGCAATCATCATCGCGGTCTACCGCACGCGTGAAACCCTGAACGTCGACCGGGTGGACCTGCTCAAACTATGACGCCCGACTTGCATCTGTGGATCATTCCGGTGCTGCCGATCGTGGGCGCCGCCATCAACGGCTTTCTGGGCAAGAAGTTTTCCCGGCAGGCCGTGGCCGCGGTGGCGCTGCTGTTCAGCGGCGCGGCCTTTGCCATGGTGCTGCTGGTCGCGGCCCGGTTCTCTTCCTTAATCGCTCCGCACGTCGAGTCTCTTGCCCCATG
The DNA here is from genome assembly GCA_963734455.1 of Terriglobia bacterium. GTDB lineage: Bacteria > Acidobacteriota > Terriglobia > Terriglobales > Acidobacteriaceae > JAIQFF01. The sequence goes on along the minus strand of CAVTHC010000002.1, from coordinate 295,270 downwards.
GATCCGCGCCGGATCATTCCAGGTGGATTTTTCCTTTTACCTGGACCAGCTTTCGCTGGTGATGCTGCTGGTAGTCACCGGCGTCGGCTTCCTGATTCATATTTATTCCATCGGCTACATGTGGGAGGAAGGCGGTTTCTATCGCTTCTTCGCCTACCTGAACCTGTTCATGTTTTTCATGCTGACCCTGGTCCTGGCCAGCAACTATTTGCTGATGTTTATCGGCTGGGAAGGCGTGGGGCTGGCTTCGTATCTCCTGATTGGATTCTGGTTCACCAGGGATTCGGCGGCGTCGGCCGGCAAGAAAGCGTTCATCGTCAACCGGGTTGGAGATTTCGGATTTCTGATCGCGCTGTTTCTCCTGATCAAGCATTTCGGATCGCTGAACTTCGACCAGGTTTTTTCGAGCGTGATTCCCTTGCGTCCCGAGGCGGGCGGGGCTGGACTGCTGACCACCATCGGGCTGTTGCTGATGGTGGGAGCGGCGGGCAAATCCGCGCAGATTCCCCTCTATGTGTGGCTGCCGGATGCGATGGAAGGCCCGACCCCGGTCTCGGCGCTGATTCACGCCGCCACTATGGTGACCGCGGGGGTGTACATGGTCTCGCGGTCGCATGTCATCTTTGAGCGGGCTCCGATGGCCTTGACGGTCGTGGCCATTATCGGCACGCTGACGGCTTTGTTTGCCGCCACCATCGGCATCACGCAGACGGATATCAAGAAGGTCCTGGCGTATTCCACCGTTTCGCAACTCGGATACATGTTTATTGCTTGCGGCGTGGGGGCTTTTTCCGCCGCCATCTTTCATCTGATGACGCATGCATTCTTTAAAGGGCTTCTGTTTCTGGCGGCCGGGTCGGTCATTCACGCGGTGAGCGGCGAGCAGGACATGCGCCAGATGGGCGGGCTGCGAACGAAAATTCCGTGGACGTTCTGGACCATGACCATCGCTACATTTGCCATCGCCGGGATTCCGCCGTTTGCCGGCTTCTTCAGCAAAGACGAGATTTTGTGGCGGGCTTATCAAGCCAGCTGGGTTTACTGGTTCATTGGGTTGTTCACGGCGTTTCTTACGTCCTTTTATATGTTCCGGCTTTGGTTCATGACTTTCTTTGGGGAGTATCGCGGGACGGCGGAATCGCATGAGGATTCGGCGCACGATTTGGCGCTTGCCGACACGCGGGCGGGGGCGCCCGCGCCACATGGACATGGAGATGGGCATGGGCATGGCGGGATTCATGAGAGTCCGCGGCTTATGGTGATCCCGCTGGTGGTGCTGGCATTTCTGTCTTTTACTGGTGGTTGGATCGGGGTTCCGGCGTCGCTCGGCGGCAGCAATCGGTTTGATAGGTTTCTCGGCCCGGTGTTTCACTCCACCATGGCGACTGGGGCCGAAAGCGGTCCGGTGGCGTCTGCGCAAGAGGAAACGGAAGGACCCGAGCCGCGCACCGGCCATGCGACGGAGCTGATGTTTACCGCGATTTCGGTGTTCGCCGGACTGCTCGGCTTTGGCCTGGCCTGGCTGCTTTACTATCGCAACCCGCAATTGCCGCAGCAGATCGCGTCGAGTCTGGGTGGCTTTTACCAGGCGGTGGTCCATAAGTATTACATCGATGAACTTTATGCCACCCTGTTCGTAAAGCCGCTGATCGCAGGCTCGGCGCTGATTCTGTGGCATGGGATTGATCAGGACGTGATCGACGCCTCGGTGGACAACAGCGCTCACGGGGCAAATGAGGTTTCCGATGCGGTGCGGCACATGCAATCCGGCAACCTGCGCTCGTATGCCGGGTGGGTGGCGGCCGGAGCCGCGGTGGTGATCGCCTACATGATCTGGATGGGAACCCGATGAATGCGGACAAGTGGAGCCCGGTCATTCTCACGCTGGTGACCTTCATCCCGCTGGCGGGCGCTCTCCTGCTGCTGCTGTTGCCGCGCCGGGACCGCGACATCCGGATATTTTCCCTGGTGGTAACGCTGTTTACTTTTGTGCTGTCGCTGCACTTGCCGGTGCACTTTCACCGGGCGCAGAGCGGATTTCAGTATGAAATCGACCACGCCTGGATTCCCACTCCCAACATTCACTATCACCTGGGCGTGGACGGAATATCCATGTGGCTGGTGGTGCTGACCACTTTTCTGACGCCATTGTGCGTGCTGATTTCCTGGAAATCGATACATGAACGGGTAAAGGAATTCTTCATCATCCTGCTGGTGCTCGAAACCGCGCTGATCGGGGTGTTCGTCGCGCTTGACCTGTTTGTATTTTATTTCTTCTGGGAAGCCACCCTGATTCCCATGGCGTTGCTGATCGGCATGTACGGCCACGGGCGCAAGGTCTATGCCGCGGTCAAATTCTTCATGTACACCATGATCGCGTCGGTGTTCATGCTGGCGGCCATTCTTTGGCTCTATGCCAAAGTGGGGACCTTCGACTTCGTCACCATTCAGAATGCGATTCGAAGCGGACAAGTGGGGAATTTCAGCAGCGCGGCGCAGTGGCTTTTCCTGGGATTTTTCGTCGCGTTCGCGGTCAAAGTCCCGCTCTTCCCATTCCATACCTGGTTGCCGGATGCCCACGTGGAGGCGCCCACCGCCGGTTCCGTGCTGCTGGCCGGCGTGCTGCTGAAAATGGGCACCTACGGCATGCTGCGTTTCAACCTGGGGTTATTTCCCGACCAGGCGCGGGCCAACGCCTGGTGGGTCATGATTCTGGCGCTGATCGGCATTATTTACGGCGCGCTGGTGGCGCTGGTCCAGCCCAACATGAAGAAGCTGATCGCCTATTCTTCGATCAGCCATCTGGGGTTCGTGGTGCTGGGAATTTTCAGCTTCACCCAGGCCGGGCTGGATGGAGCAACGTTCGTGATGCTGGCGCACGGGGTATCGACCGGCGCGCTGTTTATGCTGGCGGGCATTCTTTACGAGCGCCGTCATACCTACGAGATTTCGGAATTCGGCGGGCTGGCGAGCTCGATGCCGGTGTACGCCAGCTTCTTTCTGTTCGTAGTGCTGGCCTCGGTGGGATTGCCGCTGCTGAACGGCTTTATCGGAGAATTCCTGGTGCTCAGCGGGGCATTCCAAGACCGCGCAATTTATGGAATTCTGGGCGCGACCGGCATCATCTGGAGCGCCGGTTACCTGTTGTGGATGTATCAACGAGTGTTTTATGGAAAGATCACGCACCCAGTGAACGAAACTCTTCCCGACCTGGATGTTCGCGAGCGCGTCGCCCTTCTGCCCGCGGCCGCGGCCGCGCTGGTGATGGGGGTGGCGCCGCTGCTGTGGCTGAATGCGATCGATCCGGCGGTGCAGACGGCGTTGGCTCCGTTCGCGCAATTGGCCAGCAAGGTGGTTGGCCAGTGATCGGCGCCGGAATGACTCAGCCCATCCCGCAGGGCGTCGAATACATTCGCATTCTGCCGGAGATCGTACTTTCACTCTTCGGCATGGGCATCATGGTGCTGGAGCCGCTGGTGGACGAGCGCAGCAACCAGAAACTGCTCGGCCTGATTGCGCTGACCGGCTCGGTGGCAGCGATCGCGGCAGCGCTCTATCAGTCACAGTTTCCCGGCCTGGGATTCTGGGGCATGGTCAAGATCGACGCGTTCAGCACCTTTTTCCACGTCCTGGTTACGGCGATCGCTGCGGTGGTCATCCTCAGCTCGTTCGAATATATGCAGGCGCAGCAGATCAGGGCGGGAGAATACTACGCCCTGATTCTTTTTGGCGCGGTCGGCATGTGCCTGATGTCTTCGGCGGTAGAGCTAGTGCTTATCTTTATTGCGCTGGAGATTTCCTCGATTTCCACTTATGTGCTGGCGGGCTTCCGGCGGCGGGCGGCGATCAGCAGCGAAGCCTCGCTGAAATACTTCCTGCTGGGTTCCTTCGCCACCGCATTTTTCCTGTACGGGGTGGCGCTGATGTTCGGCGCGACCGGATCGACCAGCATTTCGGTCATTGCCGAAGCCCTGCGATCAAGTGCGATTCCCATGCTGGCCTATGCCGGAATCGCGTTCATGTTTGTGGGCCTGGGTTTCAAGGTAGCGGCGGCTCCCTTTCATGTCTGGACGCCCGACGTGTATGAAGGCGCTCCCGCGCCGGTGGTCGGCTTTATGTCGACCGCGCCCAAGGCGGCCGCGTTCGCGGTGTTGCTGCGAATCATGTTCGAAGTCAATGCGCCGGGGCGGGTCTGGCTGATCTGGGTGGCGGCCGCTCTGTCCATGACCCTGGGCAACGTGGGCGCGCTGGTGCAGCAGAACGTCAAACGGCTGCTGGCCTATTCTTCCATCGCGCACGCCGGATATGTTCTGGTGGCATTTGCCGCGTTGCCGAACAACGGCGTCCCGGCGGCAATGTTTTACACCGCGTCGTACGCCGCCATGAACGTAGGCGCGTTTGCCGTGGTGGGCCATCTGGCGGGCGCCGGCGAACGTTACGTTTCTCTCGATGACTACGCCGGGCTGGGACGCCGATCCCCGGTGCTGGCCGCTGCGTTAACCATCTTTTTGCTGTCGCTGATCGGGATCCCCATGACCGGTGGCTTCTTCGCCAAGTTCTACGTGTTCAGCGCGGCCCTGCAAGCCAACCTGGTGGGGCTCACCATCATCGGTGTGCTCAACAGCGCCGTAGGCGCTTACTACTACCTGCGCATCATCGTGGTGATGTATATGCGTGAGGCGCGGGAAGAGTTGCCGGCGATTCCGGTTTCACCCGCGCTCGGTGTCGCGCTGACCATCAGCGTGGCGGCCACGCTTTATCTGGGCCTGCTTCCCGGGCGGGTTTTGGAATACGCTTCGCGCTCGGCGGCGGAGCTTTTACATTAGATTGTAGCGGCTGCGCTATGTACGGTAACGGGTTACCGCGGTTACGCCGATCAACTCGTTCTGCCGTCGCAAAATCCTCCAAACCTCAAGCCCGGCGCGTGTTTCGCTCTATCCAAGAAATCCATTTTATTCATCCATGAGCAATTGACAATCGAGGACGATGCGTTCATTATGGGTTTCTCAAACAGGAAGATTCGGAGCCTTTGGAGGTCAGTCATGCGGAATCTAGTTCATAGAATTTGGTCCGAAGACCAGGGACAGGACATCGCCGAGTACGCCGTCATGCTCGCGGTGATTCTCGTACTGGTTGTAGGGACGATACGACTGGTCGGCACGAACGCCAACAACGTTTTCTCGAACGTCGCCAGTTCGGTTCAGTAGCCGCCGGAATTATCGGTCCGGACTCCATCTTTCAGCCGGTAGAGGGTTTCACCGGCGTGGGGAACCAGCTTGATGCCTTCCCCTTCGCGTCCCTGCCAGTCTTCGAACCGGATGCTGCGGGGATCGAGATAATTCAGGTTCACGCGTCGGCAGCGTTCTTCCGGGATGCCGGTGGCGAGAGTGACTTTTATCCTCAGGGTCTCGACGCCCGTCGAGGCCTCGTAGCTTCCCTGCCCGATCAGATGCGTGGAATGCGCAATCACACCCCGCGGCACGTCCGCGAACCGGTCCCACTGTTTGAGAAAATAATCCCGGCAGTGATAACCGATGCGGTCGAGAAAAGCTTTGTGGGTGTAACTGAATTCGGTGATGTGCGGGGCGTAGAGAACGACTTCGCCGCCATCCGCGATGGCGGGCTCGAGTTTGTACATTCCCTTGGCGCCGGTCCATATGTCGTCATACATCTCGGGCAAGACTGAGAGCACGCGGCGAAAGGGGCGGTCTTCCCAGCGGATGTGTTCTTGCGCGGACTGGCCAGCGGCCGCTTTCCAGGCTTCCAACGCGGGACCGAAATAGATGCCGGCAATGTCCTGTTTTCTCAGGACCAGCGCGAAGCAGGCCACGGGCAGGGTAATCTTCTCTGCGGCCCGGTCGATAAGAGCGCGAACCGGAGTGCAGGGCGTGCCGATCAGGTTGTAGCTGCCCAGCAGCGCTCCCAGCCAGTGCGTCTGGTGGATCATTTCTCCGCTGCTGACTCCCGGAAACAGATATTTATTGCCTCCGGAGAATCCCACCACTTCATGGGGAAAGACCGGGCCGCAGATCAAGACCTGGTCGTAATCGAAGAGTAGGCGATTGATCCTGACCAGGATCGGCTCAGACAAGAGACCGCCGGAGGCCTCGGCAACCTGTTCAGCGGGGATCGAGCCCAGATCCACAAACGTTTCGGGAAGGTCCCAGCGATGGTTGAGGACTCGTGCGGTGCCGCACCTTCCATTGACGACGGGGCGTCCCATCAATCGAGTGAGTTGGGCCTCGCTCATGAACGAATGCGTGCCCAGGGCGACGAGATAGTCGCACGCCGCGGCCCGGGCGCCGATTTCCTCCTGCAGAAGCTGGAACATCAAGGGCATCGGCATGGTGCGAGTGCCGTCCGGAATGATGATGAGCACGCGCTTGCCCGCGACTTTCAGGCCGGCGGCGGCCTGAGCGACGACCTGGCGGACCTCATCGTGAGAGAGGATTTTGTCAGCCGAGCTTTTGCTGAGGATTGCCATGGTTGTGCTTCCGCATTTGCGTTGGATTGCATTATGCCATTGTTGATGGTTGGACGCGCGGCTGCACTCAGCGGACGCGGGACAAGCACCGTCGATTGGAAGCTTATAGGGGTCCTTCGACTCCACAGACCGATTCGCAAGCGAATCGGTTTGTTCCGCTCAGGATGACAACTTCTGCCACCATTCAATCCTGGAGTTCGTGCGGTCGGCAGCCCGGCGGGCTTGCCGCCTCAAGGGTGAGTCCTTTCGGAGACTTCTAGAACTCTGGAGGAGTTGCTTTCGCCTCCTCGAAGGTCATGCGGCGTTTGTGACGGTAGGACAGGTTGGCCATATGAGCCACGACCGCTGAGCGGTATCCCAGTTCAACCGGGGCATTTGGAGTTTCTCGGCTGCGCATGCAATCGAGCCAGTTGGCGATGTGGTTCTGGGAAGGGCTTTCGCCCTTCATGGCGGCGCCGTGCGGTCGATTCACATCTTCCGGATAGTAATGGATCTGCTCCTCGGATTTCCCGGTGATCATGTCGTTCGATCCGGCCAGGTATTCGATGGTACCGTCGCTGCCGAGGATGCGCTGTCCCAGCCCGTAACGGCGGTTGCTGAAGGTGGATTGGAAGGTCACGACCAGGTCACCGGGGAAATCCACGGTGACGGCGATCGTGTCCGGGACCTGGCGTCCGTCTTTTTCCGAGAATACGCCGCCGGACATGTTGGCCGCGGTCGGGAGCGGGAGCTCGAGCGCACTCATGATCCAGGCCATCTGGTGGATCATGTTCTCGGTGATGTTTCCTCCGGAGAACATCCAATAAAGCCGCCAGTTGACAAACTTGAAGGGATCGAAGGGGGCGTCGGGACGGCCGTTGAGGAAGGCTTTCCAGTCCACGTTCTGGGCGGTGCAGTCGGCGGGAACGGGGCGGACCCACTGGCCCTGGCCGTGAGGAGTGTTGCGGCTCATCCATGATTCCACCAGCGTGACCTTGCCCACCAGGCCGTCCTGAATCCACTTTCTGGCGTCGGCCCAGGGGCCTTCGCTCTCGTGCTGCAATCCGATTTGCACCACGCGGTCGGATTTTTTGGCGCCGTTGCGGCATTGCTCGGCTTCCGCGATCGACCAGGTCATGGTCTTTTCGGAATACAGGTCCTTGCCCGCGGCGAGGGTATCCAGAAAATGCCGGGCGTGAAGGTGCAGGGGGCTGGCGACCAGGACGCCATCGAGGTCCTTCATATCGAGGATGCGGCGGTAGTCGTTCACGGTCTGGAGGCCGGGTGAGATTTTTCTGGCTTGGTCGAAGCGCCGGGTATAGACATCCGCAACCGCGACCACCTGGGCGTTGGGGAGTTGCAGGGTCTGCTTCAGGAGGTCCTGGCCGCGATCGCCTACACCGATCATTCCCAGCCGCACGCGATCGTTGGCGCCCAGCACCCGGGCTGACGGAAAGGCCAGGAAAGCGGCGCTTCCGACCGCGGCCTGCTTGATGAAATCGCGCCTGGTATTTTTAGACATGACACAACCTCCGCTCTAAGGTTCTGATGGCTTTGCCACCATCACGGAGAAGAAAAATCCGTGGGGGCGCGCCAGCGGCTCCATTCCAAGAGTTTGGTGACGCATCCTACTGGTTGACGCCGCTGGCCAGGAAGCCGCCATCCACGGCCAGGACGTGGCCAGTGACAAAACTGGCGGATTCGGATGCCAGGAACACCGCGGCCCCGCCCAGTTCGTCGAGTTTGCCGAAGCGCTTCATGGGGGTCCGCAGCAGGAATTCGCGGCCGCGGTCGGTCCCGTCGAGCAGGGCGGAGTTCAGGTCGGTGCGAAACACCCCGGGAGCGATCGCATTCACGCAAACCCCTGACTTCGCCCATTCGATGGCGAGAGACTTGGTCAGCGATGCGACGGCCGCCTTGCTGGCGCTATATGCGGCAACTTCATAGAGCGCGACGAATGAGGATAGCGAGGCGATATTGATGATGCGGCCGTAGCCGCGCTCGATCATGTGCCGGCCAAAGACGCGACAGGCGCGGAGCGTTCCATTCAGGTTGGTTTCGAGGATCGCATTCCACTCGGATTCCGGGACTTCGAGAGTCGGGGTGCGCTTGGTCCGGCCGGCGCAGTTGACCAGGATCGGCACGCTGCCGAATTCTCCCTTCACCGCTTGCAGAAGCTGTTCGAGGCTGGCGGTGTCGGTGACATCGCAGGTTTGAGCAAGAGACCGCCGCCCCAGCGCCTTGACTTCGGCGGCCGCGGAGGCCACCTGTTCGGCGCGGCGTCCAGTGGGCACAACGTTCGCGCCCGCCTGGGCCAGCGCCCGGGTGAGGGCAAGTCCGATGCCGCTGGTTCCGCCGATCACAACCGCGGTCTGGTTCGTCAGGTCGAGAAGTGGGTATCCCATCTATATAATTTCCTTGGCCGCTGAATTTTGGTGGAGTGAATTATAGAATCAGACGTGTTTCCGTGCATGGGCTTTCACGATTCATGGGGCCAGCCACCTAACTTTTGAGAATATTACGGAGGACCGTTTGAAAGCCATTATCCGCCCGATTCAAGGTCGATTTGCGACTCTCGCAGCGGCCACGATACTTCTGGCCTCCTGGGCCCCAGCCCAGAACGCGAATTTTCATGACGCGCCGGCGTCGGCCAGGAAGCTGAAGAACCCTTACCAGGGGCAGCAAATGCCGAACGCCGCGGCTTTGTTCCATCTGCGCTGCGCCCGCTGCCACGGGGAGAATGGTGAAGGCTCAGGCAACATTCCTCCGCTGCAAGCGGAAAGAATCAAGGCGGTGACGCCGGGCGAGATTTTCTGGTTCATCACCAAGGGCGACGAGCCCAATGGCATGCCGTCCTGGGCAAGTCTGCCCAAACAGCAACGCTGGCAGATCGTCAGCTATGTGCAAGCGCTGGGGCAAGCGCCGAGGGCTCAGTCGAGCAGCCCGGCGGCAGCGCCGATGGCGGTGAAGTTAAACGCGCCGCCGCCCAAGCCGCCGTTTACCGACTTTCGCTACGAGAAACCGGGAACCACGCGGAAGATTACGCTGCAGGACCTCCCGGAGCCGTTTGCGACTTCGTCAGCGGGCAATGGCCCTCGGGTTGTGGCCCGTCCGGAAGGCGCATGGCCGCAGGTCCCCGCAGGTTTCAAAGTGGAGCAATACGCGGCTGGACTGGACAATCCACGGATCATTCAAACCGCTCCCAATGGCGACTTTTTCGTGGCCGAAACTCGGGCCGGCGACATCAGGGTCTTTCGCGGGATCACCCCCCAAGGCAAGCCGGAACAGGTGGCGGTTTTCGCCGGCGGATTGAACCAGCCCTTCGGCATCGCATTTTATCCGCCGGGCCCGAATCCGCAGTGGGTGTATGTCGGAAACACGGACGCGGTTGTGCGCTATCCCTATCAGAACGGCGATCTGCAGGCCCGCGGTCCGGTCCAGCATATTGCGGATGTGCCGGACGGCGAGGGCCATACCACGCGCAATGTTCAGTTTTCGCTGGATGGAAAAAAGATGTTTGTCAGCGTGGGTTCCGGTTCCAATATCGACGATCCGGATACCACGCCGGCGGAGAAGAACCGTGCCGACGTCCTGGAGTTCAATCCCGACGGTTCAGAGATGCAAGTCTACGCTCACGGCATTCGCAACTGCGTGGGGCTGGCGGTTAATTCGAAGACGGGCGAGTTATGGTGTTCGGTGAATGAACGCGACGGCCTGGGCGACAACCTGGTGCCGGACTACATCACCCATGTGCAGGAAGGCGGCTTTTATGGCTGGCCGTGGTGGTACATGGGCGGGCATCAGGACCCCCGGCACAGCGGCAAACACCCCGAGCTTAAAGACAAAGTGATCACTCCCGACGTCATATTAAACCCGCACAACGCGTCGCTCGGGATCACGTTCTATAACGGCAAACAATTCCCGGCGGAATATCGAGGAGACATTTTCGCGGCTGAACATGGCTCCTGGAACCGGGCGGTTCGCGTGGGCTACGAGCTGATCCGCGTGCCCCTGCATCAGACCGGACATGCCAGCGGTGAATATGAGGATTTCATGACCGGGTTTGTCGTCGACAACGAAAATGTATGGGGACGCCCGGTTGCAGTCACCGTTGCCCCCGATGGCTCGCTGCTGGTGACCGACGACGGGTCGAATTCCATCTGGAGGATCAGCTACACGGGAAAGTAGACATCGCTCACGAACGGAGCGAGGCACGATGAAAGATCCTTTCTTTTCGCGTCGAAGATTCCTGAAGGCGGCTGGCGCCGTGGCCGGGAGTTCTCTGCTACCGCCGGTGGCCGGCTGGGGGCGGCCGGCTGCGCTGCATCCCCAGCAAGCCGATGCATCGACAGGCGGTACTCCCGATTACACGCTCACCATCGCGGTCAAGCCCGTCGAGCTGGCTCCGAATCGGATTATCTCGACAACCACCTACAACGGCCAGTTTCCCGGACCGCTGCTGCGCTTTAAAGAAGGGCAGCGCGTGACCATCGACATTCATAACCAGACTGACCGTCCTGAACAGCTGCACTGGCACGGGCAATTCGTTTCGACGGATGTTGATGGGGCGGCGGAGGAAGGCACGCCATTTATTGCTCCCCAAGGCAGCCGCCGTATTTCGTTTGTTCCCAAGCCTTCGGGATATCGCTTCTATCACACTCACGTGCGCGCCAAAGCGGATTTGAGCGCAGGGCAGTACAGCGGACTGGTGGGTCCGGTGTACATCGAACCGAAAGATCAGGCGGGCAACTATGACCGCGAAGTATTCCTGACCTTGAAGGAATTCGAGCCTACATTCAGCCGCGGCGGTGACATGGCGATGGACTTCCTGTCTCCGGCGACCGTAGTAACGAGCTTAAAGGACTCCGGCGAGAGCGCCATGAAGGCCTCTCTGGCCAAGGGCTCGCCGCATGGATTCGAGGTCGGGTACGGTTCATTCACCATCAACGGCCGCATGCTGGGCCATGGCGAACCGGTACGGGTGAGGCGAGGGGAGCGCGTTCTGTTTCACATCCTGAACGGAAGCGCGACCGAGATTCGCAGCCTGGCGCTGCCCGGGCACACCTTCACGGTGGTCGCGCTGGATGGAAATGCAATTCCGAAAGCAACGCCGGTTCCGGGGCTGTGGCTGGGCACAGCCGAAAGGATCTCTGCCATCGTGGAGATGAATCATCCCGGAGTCTGGATCATGGGCGATCTCGCGGACGACGATCGCCATCATGGCATGGGTGTCGTGGTCGAATATGCCGGGGAGAAAGGCAAGCCGCAGTGGATTGCTCCTAAACCTTTCCGCTGGAACTACGCCCATTTTGGCGGTACAGGAACGAGCCCGACTCCCGACCAGGTTTTCGACATGCGTTTTGCCAAGCAAAATGCGGCGCAGGATGGCTTCAACCTGTGGACGATCAACGACGTCGCCTTCTCGGAAGAGCGCACGCAACCCATGTTTCGGGTGGAAAAAGGGAAGCGTTACCGGCTCCGGATGCAGAACGCGAGCGACGATATTCATCCCATTCACCTGCACCGTCACAGCTTCGAATTGACTCGAATAGCCGGCCAGGCGACTTCCGGCGTGATGAAGGATGTTGTCATGGTCGGCGGCTATCAGGCGGTGGACGTGGATTTCACGGCGGACAATCCTGGACTTACGCTCTTTCATTGTCATCAGCAACTGCACATGGATTTTGGCTTCATGGCGCTGTTCGAGTACATCTAGGATCGGCAGGGTCGCGAGTCAGGTTTAATCCGGACCTCTTTGAGCCATAATTTTCTCATCCATAAATATGACGCTCTGATTCTGGGCGGCGGCGCGGCCGGATTGATGTGTGCCATCGAAGGCGGCAAGCGGGGCCGGCGGGTGGCCGTTCTCGAACGGGCCGAGTTGCTGGGGAAGAAAATCCTGATCTCGGGCGGCGGACGCTGCAATTTCACCAATATCCATTGCACGGCGGCCAACTTCATCTCGGGCAATCCGCACTTCGCCAAATCCGCGTTGGCCCGCTACACCCCGGCCGATTTCGTGGCGCTGGTCGAGAAACACGGCGTTCCTTATCACGAGAAAACCCTGGGCCAGCTTTTTTGCGATCGCTCGGCGCAGGACATTCTGAACCTGCTGGAAAAAGAGTGCCATGAGTCGGGGGTGCAGCTCTTCCCAAAGATTGCCATCCAGGAAGTGACCCGCACTGACGAGTTCGTGGTGCGGGCGGGAGAAAAAGAATTTCGCGCGCCCGCGCTGGTGGTGGCCACCGGCGGCCTCTCCATTCCAAAGATGGGGGCCACCGGATTCGGATATGACCTGGCGCGGCAGTTCGGAGTGGGCATCCGCGATACCCGGCCCGGGCTGGTGCCGCTGCTGTTCGGCGCAGAGGATGCCCGACACTACAGCGATCTGGCCGGCATCTCGGCCGAAGTGATTGCGGCGTGCGAAGGGCAGCACTTCCGGGAAAAGATGCTGGTGACTCATCGCGGGCTCAGCGGACCGGCGATCCTGCAGATTTCTTCCTACTGCAAGAAGAAGGAGTCCATCCTCATCGACCTGGCGCCCGGCCAGGAGGTCACGGCAGATCTTCTCGAAGACTCAGTGCCGCGGAACATGGCTTCACTGCGGGCAGTGTTACGTCGAGTTATCCCGAACCGATTGGCCGACCGCTGGTTGGAAATCCACCCGCCCAAGAGCTTGACCAATAGCTCTCTCCAGGATCTGGAGCGCCAGATTCACCGGTGGGCTGTGGCTCCGGTTGGAACCGAGGGTTATGGAAAGGCCGAAGTGACCGCGGGAGGCGTGGACACTGACGAGCTTTCCGCAAAGACCATGGAAAGCCGGAAAGTGCCCGGCCTGTTTTTTATCGGAGAAGTGGTGGATGTAACCGGGCACCTGGGCGGGTTCAACTTTCAATGGGCCTGGGCGTCGGGCGCCAGCGCGGGACGGGCGTTGTAGTGTGACGGGAAACCCGCTTCTTGACGCGAGCGAGAACTGGGTTGATGATCTCTGTCGGACTAAATCATTGTGAAAACTAACCTGGGAGCATTGAACCGATGAGCTGCACTCCTTCCGCATCCTGCCGGCGAATCCAATGGGGCAGTTCCCTGCTGAGAATCGCGTGCGGCGCAATTTTAGGTCTGGGGCTGGGGACCGCCTCCTGGGCGGCTCCTGCCCCGCAGGCGGATAGATCCCTGCACATTTATTTCGTGGATGTCGAAGGCGGCCAGGCGACCTTGTTCGTCACGCCCGCGGGGCAATCGTTGCTGATCGACACGGGCTGGCCGGGAAATGACGGGCGCGATGCCGGCCGCATCGTGGCCGCCGCCAAGAAGGCGGGGATCAGCAAAATCGATTACGTCCTGATTACCCATTTCCACGACGACCACGTGGGCGGCGTTCCGCAACTGGCGGCGCGCATTCCGATCGGAACCTTCATCGATCACGGAGAGAACCGCGAGACCACCGACGCCGTGACCGTAAAAGGCTGGCAAGCCTACCAGGCAGTGTTGGCGACGGGAAAGTACCAGCACATCAGCGCCAGGCCGGGAGATATGCTGCCGGTCAAGGGAATGCGGGCGACGGTGATCAGCTCGGACGGAGCGTTGATTGACAAGGCGCTGCCCGGCGCGGGGCAGGACAATCCCTATTGCAAGGATGCCGAGCAATTTCCCGCGGACACCACGGAAAACCTGCGGTCCCTGGGGACGTTCATCAATTTTGGCAAGCTGCGAATCCTGGACCTGGGCGACCTTACGCACGACAAGGAAATGCAACTGATGTGTCCGATCAACAAGATTGGCAAGATTGACATTTACATCGTGTCGCATCATGGCTGGTCGCAAAGCAGCAGCCCGGCGTTCGTCTATGGCATCGCTCCGCGGGTGGCGATCATGGACAATGGCGCGAAGAAAGGCGGGACGCCGTCGGTGCTGGATACCATCAGGAAATCGCCCGGCCTGGAAGATCTGTGGCAACTGCATTTTTCCGAAGAGGGTGGCGCGGCGCACAACGTGGCGGCGGAGTTTATCGCCAATCCCGGTGGTCCCGACGCTGGGAATGACCTGGAGCTGACCGGCCATCCCGACGGCAGCTTTGAGGTTTTCAACTCGCGCACGCAGAAGAGCAAACACTATCCGGCGCACTGAAGTGGGAGCAGTCCCCATCCCTCGAAACTGCGGGAGAGATTCGATGGCCAAAGCAAACGAAGTTTCGCGCAGACGGTTTGTCGCTTCGGCGATCACGACTGCCGCGATGGCGACACTTCCGGCGGGCCGGCTCCTTGCCGGCGCCACAGTGGGGTGGGGAATGGCTCGGGCATCGGACGGGCCGGGCACGCCCACCTCGAGCGGCGGCCCTGCCTGGAAGGAACAGGGGATCGAGAACCTTGCCAAATCACCGCACGCCAAGTTGCGAGATATTCCGGTGCGCGCGGTCACCATCCCGAGCGGCTTCTGGGCGCAACGGCGCGAGACTAACGTCGACAAAAGCATTCCCAGCATGCACGATCTGCTGGAAGCGAACGGCCGTATGAGCAATTTTCGCCGCCTGACCGGGGAGAGCTCGGTCGCCCAGAGCGGACCTGTATATTCCGACTCCGATGTTTACAAATGGATTGAGGCCGGGGGCTTCGTGCTGCAGTCGGGCGATCGCCCACAGCTTCGCGCCACGGTGGAGCAAATGGTGGACGAGATTGTCGCCGTGCAGGAGCCCAGCGGCTATCTCAACACCTATTACGTGGATGCTCACAAGCCGGAGCGAATGCTTACCAAAACGCAGACGACCGGGCACGAACTCTACAACATCGGACACATGCTGCAGGGATCGATTGCGTACTACCGGGCGACCGGCGACCGCAAGCTGCTCGATGCCGGCATCCGTTTCGTCGACGACTTCCTGATGCCGAATTACGGGCCTGCCCCAAAGCAGCCGATCGTTTCCGGACATCCTGAGATCGAGTTGGCGCTGATCGAGCTGTATCGAATCACCGGGGACAAGCGGCAGCTTGATCTGGCCGGGTACATCCTTCACGGCGACGCCCGGATGAAACTGGCGGAGGAGCGCACCATCTACATGTTCTGCGGAACTCCGTTCACCGCCAGAACCAAGCTGGAAGGCCATGCGGTGCGCGCGATGTATGCCTGTTGCGGCGCCACCGACTACTACATGGAGACGGGCGACCCCGCGTATTGGAGAACGCTGAGCACGCTGTGGAATGACCTGACGGCCACTAAAATGTATGTCACGGGTGGAGTCGGGTCGCGCTCGGACGGCGAAGCCTTCGGCAACGCTTACGAACTGCCCAACGACCGCGCCTACGGGGAAAGCTGCGCGGCCATCGGAAACATGATGTGGAACTGGCGCATGCTGGCAGCCAGCGGCGAGGCCAGGTTCACCGATGTGATCGAACGCGCGCTTTACAACGGCATCAACTCCGGAATGTCGCTCGATGGGACGCTCTACTGCTATCGCAATCCGCTGGCGTTTGATCCGGCCACGGGAGAAAAGATTCGCAACCCGTGGTATGACACTACCTGTTGTCCTCCAAACCTCGAGCGCACATTTGCTTCCCTTCCCGGATATTTTTACAGCACGGGCAGCGATGGAGTTTACGTCCATCTCTACAACAATTCGGAACTGGACTGGCATCTGGAGAACGGCGTCGGCCTGAAGGTGTCGCAAAAGACGAATTACCCCTGGGACGGCAAAGTTGAGATTACGGTGACGCCAGCGCAGTCGTCTGAGTTTACTTTCTATCTGCGAATTCCCGGGTGGGCAGACAGCGCGCAGGTCACGGTGAACGGCAAAGAGGTATCCGGCGCAACGCCGGGAGAATATATGGCGCTGCGGCGGTCATGGGCGCCGGGAGACATCGTCGGCCTGCGTATGGAGATGGCGGTGCAGATGCTCGAAGCCAACCCGCAGGTGGCGGACGACACCGGGCGGGTTGCCATTCAGCGCGGTCCGCTGGTTTATTGCATGGAAGAGATCGACCAGCCGGATGGAGTATCCATCACCGACCTGGCGGTGAGTCCGGGAGCCACGCCTGCAATGCAATTCCAGAGCGAATTCAAAAACGACTTGCTGGGAGGTGTGGTCGTGCTGCGCCATGCCGGCGTGGCCTACGACCAGTCCGCCTCGCGTCATACCCTGTATTCGCCATACAACAGTCGTCAACTGCAAAGCCGCAGTGTTCCGCTGACGTTTATCCCGTATTACGCCTGGTCCAACCGGCAGCAGACGGCGATGCAGGTGTGGACGCCGGTGGTCAAAGGCTAACTGCGGCGCCGGCGTGAAGCGGTAGACAGTTCATCCATCGGTAAAAAGGAATCGAGGACCACGGCATTGCTGCGCTGGCGAATTGCCATACTGGTAAGCGTGGCGATCGCCATCAGCTATCTGGATCGCCAGACACTTCCCGTGGCGGTCAGCGCGATCGCAAGAGATATTCCACTCAGCAATCAACGCTTCTCCGCGTTGCAGTCGGCGTTTCTGCTGTCGTATGCATTGATGTACCTGGGCGGCGGCAAGCTGGTCGACGCCCTGGGCACCCGCATCGGATTCGCCGTCATCATGACATTCTGGTCGGTGGCCAACGCCAGCCACGCTCTGGCCACCGGTTTTGCCATGCTGATGGGCAGCCGATTTCTGCTCGGGATGGGCGAGGGCGGCGGCTTTCCCGCCGCCACGCGAGCCGTGGCTGAGTGGTTCACGCCCAAGGAGCGAGCCACAGCGATGGGTATCATCAATGCCGGCACGGCGGTGGGAGCGGTGATTGCGCCTCCGCTGATCGCCCTGGTTTTGGGTTATGCAGGATGGCGGTGGATTTTTGTCGTCACCGGCAGCATGGGATTGCTGTGGACGCTGTGGTGGATCTCATCTTATTTTTCGCCACAGAATCCTCTCGAACCGGAAGGGCATGATTTGCATTTGGCATCCGCGAACCCGACCGGGAGTCTTCGCTGGATCGATCTGCTGCGCATTCGCGAGTCCTGGGGCCTGATCAGCGCCAAGTTTCTCAGCGATGCGGCCTGGTACTTCTATCTTTTCTGGCTGCCGAAATATCTTTACGATGCGCGAGGATTTGACGTGAAGGCAGTTGGCACCTTTGCCTGGATCCCGTACGCGGCCGCGGGCGTCGGATGCCTTTTGGGCGGCTGGTTTTCCAGTTACCTGGTAAGGCGCAGGTTCTCGCTGGACGTGGCCAGAAAGCTGGCGCTGGGGCTGAGCGCGGTGGTGATGCCGTCCATCGTGCTGGTGCCGCGGCTTCCGGTCGCCTGGGCGCTGGCCATATTCAGCCTTGCCTATTTCGGACAGCAGTCGTGGTCGACGCTGGTGATGGTGCTTCCGACCGACCTGTTTCCGGCCAAGGTAGTCGGCTCGGTTGCCGGGCTGGTAGGCTTCGGGGGCGCCATGGGCGGAATCGCATTCGGGCAACTGGTGGGATACCTGCTCGACCACGGCTTCGGATACAGCGTCGTATTCTGGTTGGCAGGGACTTTTCACGTGGCTGCATTCGTTATCATTCTTGCCGCGGTTCCCGTGGTCCAGCCTCTGAATCTGGAAATGAAACTGAGCGATCGGGGAGCTTGATGAGAATCAAAGAGATTCGTACTCGCGTAATGCGCTGGCGCGGAAAGACGGTTCCCTTACCGCCTCATTTCTGCACCAATCCCATGGACCTGCTGAGCCTGCCCGAGGCCTCGATGCAGACTTTCACCTTTCATGGCTGGCTGGTGGTTGAAATCTTTGCCGACGACGGACTGGTGGGGATCGGCAATGCCGCGCTCGCGCCCCAGGTCACAAAACAGGTGATCGACCTCCATCTCAAGCCGCTGCTGATCGGCAAAGATCCCTGGGACATCGAGTTTTTGTGGCAACTCATGTACCGGAAAACGATGGCGTTCGGACGCCGCGGCATTGGCATGGTTGCGATCAGCGCGGTGGATATTGCGTTGTGGGACATTCTGGGCAAGTCGGCGAAACAGCCGGTCTATCGGCTGCTTGGAGGCAGGACCAAGCCGCGCATTCCGGTCTACGCCAGCCGGCTCTACAGCGTCGAGTTGAGCGAACTGGCCGCCGAGGCGAAACGCTACAAGGCGGAAGGTTACAAGGCGATGAAACTTCGCTTCGGCTGGGGACCGACCGACGGCGCCGCCGGCATGCAACGCAATCTGAATCTGGTTCGCACGGTGCGCGAGACCGTGGGCGATGGCGTCGACATAATGGCCGACGCCTACATGGGATGGACGCTCGACTACGCCAAGCGCATGCTGCCGCTGCTGGAACCCTTTAACCTGCGATGGCTGGAAGAGCCGGTCATCCCCGATGATGTGAACGGTTATGCCGAACTGAAGTCGTACGGGCGAATTCCAATTGCCGGCGGCGAGCACGAGTTCACAGCGTATGGCTTTCGCGACCTGCTGGAGGCGCGCGCCCTCGACTACATCCAGTTCGATACCAATCGCGTGGGGGGCCTCACCCAAGCGCGGAAGATTGCCGCCCTGGCTGAAGCATATTCCGTTCCGGTTATTCCTCATGCCGGGCAGATGCACAATTATCATGTGGTCATGGCAAGCCTGAATTCGCCCATGGCCGAATACTTTCCGGTGGTCGACGTCGAAGTTGGCAACGAATTATTCTGGTACATCTTCGAAGGCGAGCCCAAAGCCAAAGACGGCTTCATCAATCTGGATGAAAATGTTCCAGGCCTGGGATTGAGCATCAACCAAGCAAGCCTGGAACAATTTGAAGTCATCGAATGACATGACGCGACTGGTTCAACTGAAGCGCGGAGACGTGAGGCGGGTGGCGCTCGTCGAAGAGCCCCACCTGCGGCTGCTTGAGGGCTGCAGTTCGGTCTACGAACTGGCGAATGCCGCGATCAGCACCGGGATGAAGCTCAGCGAACTGGCGCGCCAGAGGGCCACGGGCGAGCAGTTGGAATATGATCCGATCTACCTCGGGCGTTCTGACTGGCGCATTCTGCCGTCCATTGACCATCCCACGGAACCGGCGCGCTGCCTGGTTTCCGGAACCGGGTTGACCCATCTGGGCAGCGCGCGCAATCGCCAGAGCATGCACGCTTCGACTGAAGCGGACCTGACCGACAGCATGAAAATGTTTCGCTGGGGAATCGACGGTGGGCGTCCGGCGTCCGGAGCGATCGGCACTGCTCCCGAGTGGTTCTACAAGGGTACAGGCGCGATCCTGCGGGGACACGGCGACGCGCTCGATGTCCCACCTTACGCCGGCGACGGCGGCGAGGAAGCGGAACTGGCCGGCATTTACCTGATTGCTCCCGACGGCCAGCCCTGCCGCATAGGGATGGCGGGCGGCAACGAATTTTCAGATCACGTATTTGAGAAGACGAACTATCTCAATCTGGCGGCGTCCAAGCTTCGCACTTGCGCGCTTGGTCCTGAACTCGTGGTGGACCCCGAGTTTGAGTCGGTGCCGGTTGAAGTGACGATTGAGCGCGCCGACAAGCGGCTGTGGTCGAAAACATTTCGTACCGGAGATGCCGAGATGTGCCACAGCCTGGCAAATATCGAGCATCATCATTTCAAGTACGAGGCCCATCGCCTTCCGGGAGACGTCCACATTCATTTTTTCGGGACAGACGGCCTGAGTTTCAGCGATGGCATAAAATTGCAGGATGGCGACCTGATGCAGGTCTCCGTTGAAGGCTTTGGACGGCCCTTGCGCAATCCGGTGCGGGTGGCCGCATCCAGGCCGCAGCTCATCAGCGTGAAAGGTTTGGGGTGATCATGTCGAAACCGCGTGTCGCAATGATTGGATTGGGCATTATGGGCGGGGGGATGGCGGGACGCCTGCTCTCTGCGGGTTTTCCTCTCGCGGTTTACAACCGGAATAAGGACAGGTCTGCGCCTTTCGCCAGCGCGGGCGCGACCGTGGCGGGGTCGCCGCGCGAAGCCGCGTCCGGGGCGGACATCATCATCAGCATGGTCTCGGATGATATTGCCTCCCGGGGAGTGTGGCTGGGCGAAAACGGCGCGCTGGCGGGAACGCCCCGCGGATCGGTGCTGATCGAGTGCAGCACGCTCACCGTCGGCTGGATCAAGGAATTGGCGGCTGCCGCCGCTCAACGAGGATGCGAACTGCTGGACGCGCCCGTTACCGGAACCAAGCCGCACGCGGCTTCCGGCGAATTGTCATTCCTGATCGGCGGATCGGATGCGGCGCTCGCCACTGCCCAGCCCGTGCTCGCGGTGATGGGGCGCGAATTCATTCATCTGGGCCCCACCGGAAGCGGCGCGCTCATGAAGCTCATCAACAATTTCATGTGCGGTGTGCAGGCTGCGTCCCTGGCGGAAGCCGAGTACATGATCGGCGCCGGCGGCCTGAACCTCGAGAAGGCGCTACCGATTCTTACGCACGGCGCGCCGGGCAGTGGCCTGGTGCAGCGAGCTGCCGCTCGCGCCTTTGCCAACGACTTTACCCCGAATTTTCCGCTGCATTTGATGGCCAAGGACCTGGGGTACGCCATTGGCGAAGCCTCCAACCTGGGACACAATCTTCTGACCGCGAGTTCAGCCCTCACCATATTCAAGGAGGCGATCGCCAAAGGCTACGGCGATCAGGACTTTTCCGCGGTGATCAAATCGCAGCAACGCGGATAAGCCACGATCCATAGGCAGGCATTCAGATCGAGCGGGGGGCCTTATGAGGCTGGTCGAGCATGACAAATACAAAAAGTGGCCTGCTCGCAGTACGGAAGTTTTCGCGGTACTGGTGACATTGCTTTTGTATTCCGTACTCGCATCCGGTCAAAAGCCGGAGTACGACTTCTACCCCGAATTTAGAAACAGCTTCACTCCAAAACTCCGTGCCGAGAACCCTTCGCTGTCGCTCACGAATGAACAGATCGTGGAACGGTATGCGGCGGAACTCAAGAGCGAAGGAGTCGCCGAAACCGAAATAGCCCGTCGGACCAGATTGATTCTGACATCGCGCAACCTCCTAGAGGCCGACTACTGGAATCGGTACTACCTCGACAGCCATTCCAATTTCAACAGGGCTCCGAACGGTTTCCTCAAGCGAATGGTGGAAGGGGAGCGGCCCGGAATTGCTTTGGACTATGGGATGGGAGAGGGCCGAAACGCTATCTACCTGGCGAGTCTGGGATGGCAGGTGTGGGGATTTGATCCTGCTGATGCGGGCGTCGCACTGGCCCAAAAACGGGCGAAGGAACTGGGGCTGACACTGCACACCGCAACCGTTCGTGACAGCGAATACGATTTCGGCAAAGAACGATTCGACCTGGTTCTGTTTAGTTGGACCATGCCGCTCGTGCCCATCCAGAAGGTTGTTGATTCACTCAAACCCGGCGGAATCGTGGTGATGGAATGTGGGGCAGATTTCGTCAGCGGCCGCAATGAGATTCTTCACATGTTTGATCCTCTCCAAATCGTCCGTTATGAGATCATTCGGGCGAAGTCGGACTTCTACGATCGCCGTGAGACGGATGTGCTCCGGCTGGTGGCAAGAAAACCATAGACATACCACAGTATTACTCCCAACTAATACGGACCAGAGACAGCCCCTGCCGGGGCAAGGCAAATTGCAGGCGGGCGGCGCCTTGCGCGACCGGAATCCACGAAGGAGAACCCAGCATCTGCAGTTGGCCTGCGTCTTGCAGTTGCTCGTATTGGCGTTCGGTTGGCGATTGCGGCGAGCCCATCTCTTTCCACGCCGTGAACGAATTGCTGTGGCTGGAATCGATGCGGAAATGCTCTAGCAGGACTCGGCTGGCCTTACGGGGCAGGCCGCTGACGGCCAGGTCAATCGGCGTCGCGGCAGCCGGAAGGTCGTCATCGTGATAATTCCAGATCAGGACTTCGACTTCGTGTTCCCCGCGCGTGGCAATCACACCGATGTCGAGCTGTCCCCGCACCCCGTCGCGGATGACGTCTTCCGAACGCAACCCGCCGGAACTGGTAGCGCTTACGCGTTCATTGCCCAACAAACCCAGCATGCGAAAAGCGTTCAGCACCGGCTTGTCCACTCCGTTGCTGGCCAGCGTGCGGAAGCCCTCAAAGTACGGTTGGTCCTCAAACTCAAACGCCCAGGTCACCGCGCCCAGAAAATTAATTTGCTCGCGGCTGGCTAGAAAAAGAATGTTGTTCAGCGTTTCAGCCGTGTAGGCGGCGTACAACGGGCCATTGCGATAGGAATTCTGAGGATTGCTGCGAGCCGAGCAGGCCGCACAGCCTTCCGGGTCCGACTCTCCTAGAATGATGGGCGTGCCGCGAAATTCCGGAAACGAGGCCACGATCTGGAAGCCCTGCTCGATCGCGGCCAACTGGCGCGCTATGCCCATCTGCACGTGATCGCCCTGCCACTTCGGAGATCCCTTAGGATGAAAGCTGATGAAGTCCAGACGCGAGCCGACTTTTCCGCTCACGTAGTTAGGCTGGCGAGCGCAGTGGTCGAGGAACGAGCGCAAAAACTCTGCGGCTTTGGGATTGGCGGGGCCGGTGCTGTCCGGACCGCCGATGCGCGCTTCGGGAAGGGCGCGCAGGACCGCGTCCACGGTGAAGTCGTACAGCTTGAAATATTCCTGCGGCGTTCCCTTCCAGTAGTCGATGTCAGGCTCGTTCCACACTTCCCACAGCCAGGTTTTCACTTCGGCGTCACCATAGCGCTCGCGCAGGTGACGAACAAATTGGAAGACGACTTCCGACCACTTCTCATAGTCCTTGGGCGGATAGGCCCAGCCGGTAAAGATCGAGCCTTCAGGAAAATTATGACGGTAGGGCTGGGGATGAGTGGACAGCGCCTCCGGCATGAATCCGATCTCGACTAACGGCTTGATCCCGGCCGAGCGAAAGCTGTCGAAGATCCGGTCCAGGATCGTCCAGTTGTAAACTGCCTTTCCCTGCGCGTCTTGGGTGTAGACGTTGGTCGATCCCCACTTCAACGAGGAGGAGCCGTCGCCCGTGGTCAAGAGATTGTGGACCCGCACATAGGCTGGTTCCGGGCTGAGTGCCGCCAGCTCGCCCAGCAGCTTCCGGCCGTTCGGGGCATAAGTGTAATTAGGCTCGTCATAGCCGAAATAATTCCAAATGGGTGAGATTGTGCCCTGGGGTTGATCGAATCGCACGTCCACATTCACGCTGTGCGGGCTTTCCTGCGAGTGAATCCAGGAGGAAATCAGGAGAAAAGCCAGTACGCAACCAGTCACGAGAAGCGACTTGAACGTCGGGTGGCTGAAACAGATGTTGCGCACCCTGGTGCCCAGAAGCGTCCTGTCGTTCGGCAGTCGCGCTTTTCTCAACAGCATAGCGGGCTATCATATTAGACTTCCACCGACACTTTCTGGAAGAATAGCGCGAGAACGAAGGAAGAGGGGGCAAACACGATGCAGATTAAAGTCAATGGGGTGGAACGTTCCTTCGACGGCGATCCCGACCTGCCGCTGCTGTGGTATCTGCGCGACGTGTTGGGGTTGACGGGAACCAAGTTCGGCTGCGGCATGGCGCTGTGCGGGACCTGCACTGTGCATCAGGATGGAAAGGCGATCCGGTCCTGCGTAACCAAAGTCGGCGCCACCGGCGGGAAAGAAATCACCACCATCGAAGGCATCTCCGGAAATGGATTGCACGTGGTGCAGCAGAAGTGGATCGAATACAACGTGCCGCAGTGCGGCTATTGCCAGCCGGGACAGATCATGCAAGCCATTTCCCTGTTGAAAGAAAAGCCCAAGCCCAGCGACCAGGACATTGAGGACGGCATGTCGGGAAATATCTGCCGCTGCGGCACCTACCAGCGAATTCGGGCGGCCATCAAGGCAGCCGCCGGGGAGAGCGCATGAGCCACAACATACTGAACGTCAGCCGGAGAGGCTTTCTGCAAGGTCTGGTTTCCACCGGCGCCCTGGTCCTGAGCGTGCGCCTGGTTCCGGAAGCCCTTTGGGCGGCGGAAACGTACGCGGGTTCGCATGCCGACCGCGCCACCCTGCACCCCAGCGTTTTTGTGGGAATCGACACCGACGGAACCGTCTACCTGGTGGCGGCCCGCTCGGAAATGGGCACCAGCAGCCGCACTACCGTCCCACTCATTCTGGCGGATGAACTGGACGCCGACTGGAAGCGGGTAAAAATCGAGCAAGCCATCGGCGACCCGCGGTACGGAGACCAGGACACGGATGGATCGCATTCCGTCCGCGATGGCTTTGTCACCATGCGCGAGGCCGGAGCCACGGCGCGCCTGATGCTGACGCAGGCCGCCGCCCAGAAATGGGGCGTGCCGGTTGCGGAGTGCGAATCCGATCTTCACGTGATCGTGCATCGGCCGAGCAAGCGCAAAGCCGGCTACGGCGAGCTGGCCTCGGCAGCCGCGAAATTGCCCGTGCCCAAGAAGGAAGATCTGCAATTCAAACCGAAATCCGCGTGGCGGTACATCGGCAAAGGCGCCAAGAGCTACGACCTGGCCAACCTGTGCACCGGCAAAGCCGGGTATGGCATGGATGCCCATCTCGATGGCATGGTCTATGCTTCGATCGAGCATCCTCCGGTGCTCGGCGGCACGGTCAAGTCCTACGACGAAAAAGCTCCGCTGCAGGTGAGGGGCGTCAAACAAACGATTCCCATCAAGCCCTTCACCCCGCCGCATCATTTTCAACCTCTGGGCGGGGTCGCCATCATCGCCGACAACACCTGGGCGGCGTTTCAGGGACGCAAGAAACTGAACGTCTCCTGGGACAACGGGGCGAACGCATCCTACAACTCGGATCCCTACAAGAAAGAATTGCAGGAGACGGCGCGCAAGCCCGGCAAGGTGGCGCGCAATATTGGGGATGTGGACGCTGTGTTTGCCAGGGGCGGAAAAATCGTGGAGGCAGAATACTACGTGCCTCACCTGGCTCATGCGCCCATGGAACCGCCGGCGGCGCTGGCCGACTATCGTGACGGCAAGGTGACGGTGTGGACCTGCACCCAGAGTCCGCAAGCGGTGCAGGAGACCATCGGAGAAGTGCTGGGCATCCCCAAGGAAAATGTGACCTGCCACGTAACCCTTCTGGGCGGCGGGTTCGGGCGGAAGTCGAAACCGGACTACGCCGCTGAGGCTGCGGTCCTGTCGAAAGCTACAGGCAAGCCGGTGAAGGTGGTATGGAGCCGGGAAGACGACATCAAGTTCGGCTACTATCACGCGGTGGCGGCCATGTACATGAAGGCGGCGCTCGACGAAAAGGGTATGCCGACCGCCTGGCTGCAACGTTCCGTATTTCCTCCCATCGGTTCCACCTTCGCCTTGAACACCACGTACGGCGACGGTGGCGACCTGGGACAGGGCTGGACGGATCTGCCTTTCGACCTGCCCAATCATCGGGTCGAGAACGGGCCGGCGGAAAACCATGTCCGCATCGGCTGGTTCCGGTCGGTGGCGAATATTTATCACGGGTTCGCTGCCCAGTCGTTCGCCAACGAACTGGCGCACGCTTCGGGACGGGATTCGGTGGAATTTCTTTTGCAGCTGATCGGGCCGCCGCGGATCGTCGACGTGAAGGCCACCGCCCCTGACTACGACAATTACGGCGGCTCTACAACCGAGTATCCCCTGGATACGGCGCGCATGAGCCGAGTAGTCCAGCTGGCCGCGGAGAAGGCCGGCTGGGGAAAGCGCAAACTGGGCAAGGGCGCAGGCCTGGGCATTGCGGCGCACCGGAGTTTCCTGACCTACGTGGCCACGGTGGTCGAAGTGGAAGTGGATGACAAAGGAGAAGTAAAGATTCCGTCCGTGCACACCGCCGTGGACGCCGGCGTAGTGGTCAATCCCGAAGCTACGCGGGCCCAGTTCGAGGGCGCGGCTGTGTTCGGGACCAGCATCGTGCGCAGCGGCGCGATTACGGCAAAGGACGGCGTGATCGAACAGTCGAATTTCAATGACTATCCGGTCGCCCGAATGAACGAAGCTCCCTATAAGACCACGGTCCACATTGTGGACAGCGACGCGCCGCCGGCGGGCGTGGGCGAACCGGGCGTGCCGCCGTTTGCGCCCGCGGTGTGCAATGCGATCTTCGCCGCCACCGGAAAGCGGATTCGCGAATTGCCGCTTTCGAAAAACCCGATAAGCGCCTGACCGGGCGCCCGGGGCCTGGTTTCCTCAATCGGCCATTTGCGCGGCTCGACCGCGGCTGGAGTCCGCGGACCCGCCCCTTTCCGTGCGCCGGCCTTTCACTTCGCGCAGGGAATAAATCGGCTTGTTTTGCGATTCGTAGTAGGTGCGCGACATGATTTCCCCGAGCAATCCGATGGCGATGAATTGCATCCCGCTCACCAGAAGAGTGACCGCCAGAAGCAGCAGCGGTCCGTGTTCGGTCATAAGCGAAATGCCGTGACGGAACTTTTCGTAGACCAGAAATGCGGCCAGGGCGAACCCCAGCCCGGCGCCGCTCATGCCGAGCAAGCCAAAGAACTGCAGCGGGCGCGTGGCATAGTCCAGCAGGAACTTGACGATGATGAGATCGAGAAACACGCGGATCGTGCGCCCAATGCCGTAGTTGGATTTTCCGTTTTTGCGTTCGAGATTGACGATGGGCACTTCCGCGATCCTGGCCCCGGCCGAACTGGCCAGGGCGGGGATGAAGCGGTGCAGTTCGCCGTAGAGTTGAATTTCCTGAATGGTCTCGCGGCGATAAGCCTTGAACGTGGTCCCAAAATCGTGCAGTTCGATGCCGGAGAGCCTGGCCATCATCCAGTTCGCGACCCGGCTGGGGATGCGGCGCATGAGCCAGTGGTCGCGGCGCTCGTGCCGCCATCCACTCACCAGATCGTAGCCTTCCTCAATCTTTTCCAGGAAGCGGGGGATCTCTTGCGGGTCGTGCTGTAAATCTCCGTCCATGGAGATGATGATGTCGCCTTGCGCGAAATCGAATCCCGCTTTAAGTCCCGCGGTTTGCCCGAAATTTCTGCGCAGCCGCAGTAGATTCACCCGGCGGTCGTGTTCGTAGATGTTGGAGAGCACCTTGAAGGTGTTATCGCGGCTGCCATCGTCGACAAAAACCAGTTCGTAGGGCTCGCCCAGCCTCTCCATCACTTCCGTCAGTTTCATGTACAGCGGGGAAACGTTGTCCTGTTCGTTATAGAACGGAACGACAATCGAATAGCGAATCGGTGAGGCACATTCCATAATGCGCTCAAATCTGTGCGGCTCGGATCGGCCTGCTGCTGACAAATTAGACTCCGGTAGTTCTCCGGGCTGATGCCGGTATTAACGTTCGACTATGGGTGCCTGTTGTCTTCCTGCACGGCGGCCCGCGTCGGGCAAGACCGAAGCGCGCCCCAGTAACTCACGGCCATCGTCCACAATCCGGCAGACCCGCAACTCGCCGTTGCGGTAAGGGCAGACCAGGCCGTCGGACACGGTGGCGTTCTCCAATAACACCCAACTCACGCCGTATTGGGCGCGAAGATTCTGCAACCGATCGGCGGAAACGTGCGCCCAATCGGATTGGGCCGCGCTCTGTTCTTTCCAGGGTTCAGCCAATTCCGGGAACACCGAAGCCGCTCCGCTGTCTTTTTCGTCGTCCGCCAGCATGCTGCGTTCGGCCACGGCGCGGAACCCATGAAGATCCACGCCAGTTTTTAACAGATATTCGGGATCAAGGGCAAAGATCGCATCCTTCGGGGTGTGATCGCGGATCCACAGGAAGCTGGCGAGCCATTCGCCCTGGTAGGGCACGCCGGGACGCTCGATATGCGGACTCGAGGGATAGCCTGCCACATCGAGCGCGAACATGCCGGTCGAGAGAGCGCAGAAGCATACCATCCAGCGCCAGACGTGGGTTCGCAGCAGGTACTCGCCCAGCAGGCCTCCTAACAGGATGAAGAAGGCGACGTAGATCAGGTGAAAGCTTCTCATCGGTTGCAGTCGCAGCAGGTACATGAAATCGGCATTGCTGGCCAGCAGCAAGGCCGCAACCGTAGAGATCAAACCCAGGCCGACCAGGCTCTTGGCCAGGCGCGAGAAGGCTGGAAGCGTCGACTTGAGCGCCAACCGGGAGCACGCGGTCAAGATGACCAGAGGCGCGAAGGCCCCCAACCATTCCCACCAGTGCCAGGTGGTCACCAGGAAGTACGCCCGGGACGCCAGCACCTCCCGGTAAGCTCCGTGGGCAGGCTGCAAATCGAGGTTCATCAGAAGCGGCAATAACAACAACGGAAATGCGCCGGCGACTTCCACGATTCTGCGCCGCGCCGGTGATCGAGACTCGAACAGGATCAGCGCGCCGGCCGCGGCCCCGTAGATTGCCATCTGGGGATGAATCAAAAACGCACCGACCAGCCAGAAGCAGGCGGCGCGAACCCTCTTGTCGAGAAAACAGGCAGTGGACATCAGGACGAGCGGCGTGGAGAGCGATCTCGCAGTCAGGTAAGGGTCCGCGATGATGAGAGCGGTGCCGGCTACCGGGACGCTGAGCAGGGCGGCCAGCAGCGCCACACCCGCCCAGCGCGCGCGTTCGCTCCGAAAGCATTGCCGGGCCAGTTCGTACGCCGCCCACAGCAGCAGAAATTGTGCGAGGGTGAACCAGAGCAGCATGCTCCATTCAATCGACAACCGGGTCACCCAGGTGGTGGCCGCTACCAAATGCGGGAAAAGGGAAAGCCCGGCGTGGTGCATGAAGAACTCGGAACCAAATGGAAACAGCGATGGATCGGCGGCCTTTTCAATTCCGGGCGCGTAGATGGCCGCGTCGTCGGTGCCCATGTGATAGCCATGAACAAGAATCGACAAGAGTGCCACGGCAAAAAGAATCAAGATCCGACGGGGCTTTGGGCAGGCAGGACTTTCCGGAGCCGCCAGCTCTGGTTCCTCTTTAATTACAACCGATTTGTCAATCATTCAGAGTAAGATCCGCAGCGGCCTCATTCCGCTCGTCCCGATTGCTTCTCACCGTACGGAGTGAGGAACAATGCAGTACTTGACACGTTATCGTTGTTAGATGCGTGCCGGACAGCTTTCGTTATGAAAATGAACAAGTTTTCATCTGGGGGGGCGAACCGGCCCATGCCGTGACTATCTAGTTGCGGATTCGGCGGGCTTCGTAGGCCTTCAGGTGGGTGTAGGCGATACTGAGATGGGCGGGTTTCGCCTGGGACAAGGCAGCTCGCCGGAGCAGGTCGCCGATAATGTGGTCGGCTTCAATCGGCGCGTTGCGCTCGATGTCGCGGAGCATCGAGGCGGTAAGGCCTGAACCTGCCGCGGTCAGCACCTTGCGCGCGCGTTTCAGCTGGGCTTCCCGCATGGGATAGCCCTCCGCCGCCGCGATCGAAGCGCAGTCTTCCAGCAGGCCCAGAACGAAGTCGGCGCCTCCCGGCGCAGCGCAGATATCTCCAATGGCCGCGCGCATCAGGCATGTGCTGCCGGCCAGCGAAGCCAGAAAGACCCACTTCTCCCACATTTCCTGCAGAATCTCGGCGCTGGCGTGCGCGTCGAAGCGTGCGCCTTCCATCAGCTGAGCAATCGCTTGCACGCGATCCGAGAGCTCACCATTCCGCTCGCCGAACGACAGGTCGTGGGTTTCAACCAGGTGGACAATCTCGCCATCTTTCAGCGCAACTGCGATGAAGCACTGGCCGCCCAGTACGCGCTCGCGACCGAAGCGGGCGTCCAGGACGTCCAGGTGCCGCATGCCATTCAGGAGGGGCAGGATCACGGTTTGCGGCCCGACGGCCGGCGCGAAAGAAGCAATGGCGTCGTCGAGGTCGTAGGCTTTGCAACTGAGGATCACGAGGTCGTAGCTCTCGTGGAGATTCTCGGCCAGCACTGTGGCCGGTTGGGAAAAGCTCGCATCGCCCCGGGGACTGCGAATGATCAGACCCTGGCTGCTCAATTCGGCAGCGCGTTTTGGACGGACCAGAAAGGTCACGTCCCGATTGATTTCAAGCAGCCTGCCGCCAAAATAGCCGCCAATCGCGCCGGCTCCCACCATCAGGGTACGCATGTATTGCATCCTCGAGCTTCAAGATTACAACGAGGTGCCCGCTTTCGAGGGGCACCCGCGCAACGCCTAGCCGCCGGCGATGGCTCCCAGGATGATCAACGGTTCTGCACCCGAGGCGACAGCATCGGGGAGCGGCGCGTCCGGGGATTCGTGGGAGAGATCTTCCTCGCAGGCGAAGAAGCGCAGAAACGGCCGGCGCTGCTGTGTGAGGTAATCGCGGATGGTGCCGCGCAGCATGGGATAGCGGCCCTCCAGCGCATCGAGCACCGAGCGCTGCGTCACCGGCTTCCCGACTTCGAGCTCCACGTCTCCGCGAACCTGCGCCAGCGTCCGGAGGTGCGGAGGTAGGACGACTCGATCAGTGACTCCGCGATCGTATAGCTGGCCGCTCTTGACTGACCCATCGTAATCGGCTTTCAGGATGCCGCTTTCACGCCGGTCGCTCGTCTTTGCCCGTGGCCTCAGGGCTGAAGCCCCTTTCTGCGCACTTTCAATGGCAGACGGTCTGTCCACGGAGCTTCGACATGGACAGCCACTTCGCCGGCTGAAGATCGCGCACAATGGGCGCCCAGCTGTCTCCGGAGTCGGCGGACGCGTACACCTGGCCGCCGGTGGTGCCGAAGTAGACGCCGCACTCGTCCAGCGAGTCGACGGCCATGGCGTCGCGCAGCACGTTGACGTAGCAGTCCTGTTGGGGAAGACCTTTGGTGAGCGCCTCCCACTCGTTTCCGCCGCTGCGGCTGCGATACACGCGCAACTTTCCCTCGGGCGGAAAGTGCTCGCCGTCGCTCTTGATGGGGACGACATAAATCGTCTCCGGCTCGTAGGCGTGGACATCGATGGCGAATCCGAAGTCGGTCGGCAGGTTTCCGCTAACCTCGGTCCAGGAGTCGCCCGCATTGTCGCTGCGCATGACGTCCCAATGCTTCTGCATGAACAGGACCCCGGGCCGCGAGGGATGCATGGCGATGTGGTGAACGCAGTGGCCGACCTCGGCGGTCGGGTCAGGGATTTGCGCGGAACGCAGTCCCTGGTTGATCGGTTTCCAGGTCTTGCCGGCATCATCGGTGCGGAAGGCGCCGGCGGCGGAGATGGCGATGAAAATCCGCTGCGGGTCGCTGGGATCGAGAATGATGGTGTGCAGGCACATGCCGCCGGCGCCGGGCTGCCATTTGGGACCCGAGCCGTGGCCGCGCAGGCCGGAGAGTTCCTCCCAGTTCTTGCCGCCGTCGGTCGAACGGAAGAAAGCAGCGTCTTCGACTCCGGCATAGATGGTTTCGGGATCGGTCAGCGACGGTTCCAGGTGCCAGACCCGCTTGAACTCCCAGGGATGAGGCGTGCCGTCGTACCACTGGTGCGTGCCGGGGACGCCATCGTAGGCAAATTTGTTGCCCACCGGCTCCCAGGTCTGGCCGCCGTCGTTCGAGCGCTGGATCACCTGTCCGAACCAGCCGCTGGACTGGGACGCGTACAAACGGTTGGGATCCGCCGGCGACCCCTTGACGTGATAGATCTCCCACCCGGCGAAGTGGGGACCGCTGACATTCCACTTCTCGCGCTTGCCGTCCGACGTCAGGACGAACGCGCCCTTGCGCGTGCCCACAAGAACCCGCACCTTGCTCATTAATCTCTCCTCCTGATGGCTCGTCGAACGAGTGCCTCCCGAATCGACAGGTCTGAAATCTTTTTTTTGCGGGTGCCCCACCCTTCGTTCTTTGAAGGGTAGGATTCCACGGACGCCTGAATCGCTGGATTTCTCAGCCGGCTTTCTTCACCGGAACTTTAGCGCCTTTTTCGCGGGCTTCGGAAAGACCGATGGCAATCGCCTGCTTCCGGCTGGTGACCTTGCCGCCTTTGCCTCCCTTGCCCGAGCGAAGCGTCCCGCGCTTTTCACGATGCAGGGCGCGCTCCACACTTTTGCTGGCTGCCTCGCCGTACTTGCGCTGACCGGATTTCTTGCGTGGACTGGAACTTTTCTTTGTTGCCATGAGAATCCTCCTGTCCTTTAGAGGTAGCACTCTCCCCGCAGGTTGCCGCACACAGTCACACCGGATCGATGCCACGACCGCGCCGAGCGAGAGGTCTACGGAATCAGCAGCAGCTTCCCCGTCGTTTTGCGCCCTTCGAGATCGCGGTGGGCCTGCTGCGCCTCGCGCAAAGGATAAATATGTTCAATGCGCAGCTTGAGCTTTTTGGCCGCGATCATGGCAAAAATCGCACTGGCCCGGGCCTCGAGATCGGCGCGTGTAACCGTGTAATGGTTCAGCGTGGGACGGGTAAGAAACAACGAACCTTTTTGGCTGAGAATGATGGGATCAAAAGGTGGGACGGCCCCGCTCGATCCTCCAAACAAGACCATCATTCCACGCGGCCGCAGGAGGTTGAGTCCCTTGTCAAAAGTCGTCTTGCCCACCGAGTCATAGACCACGTCGACGCCTTTGCCCTGGGTCAATCGTTTGGTCTCACTTTCAAAATCCACCTGCGTATAGAGGATGACGTCGGCGGCGCCGGCTTCCCGCGCGAGCGTTGCCTTTTCTTCGGTCGAAACGGTGCCGATTACACGCGCCCCGATATTGTGCGCCATCTGCACCAGCAGCAATCCCACTCCGCCCGCCGCCGCCTGGACCAGGGCGGTGTCCCCGCTTTTTAAGGGAAAGGTAGTGAAAGCCAGATAGTGGGCCGTCATCCCTTGCAGCATAACGGCCGCAGCTTCGCGATCGCTCACGCCTGGTGGAACCCCGACCAGGCGGTCGGCAGGGACAGCGACGAACTCGGCATAGGAGCCCATGATGCTGGTCCAGGCCACGTGGTCGCCGGCTTTCACCGTCTTGACCTCCGCGCCCACCGCCGAGACCACGCCGGCGCCTTCCTGGCCGATTACGAAGGGCAGCGCGACCGGATATCGGCCCTCGCGATGGTAAACGTCAATAAAATTGACGCCCGAAGCGGCGACCTTCACCACGGCTTCGTTGGGTTTGGGCTGCGGAACCGGAATCTCCACCAGTTCGAGGGCTTCCGGGCCGCCGGGCTTCTTTACCTGGATGGCTTTCATGTGCGCTTGGATTAACCTTGGCGAATGCAGGATTCAAGATTGTGCGAAGCAAAGCTTACTGCACCGGGCTCGACACCCGCAAGCTCAGCTTGCTTTCGGTAGTAGCTCAGTTTGAAATTTCTCCTCTTACCAAGGCGTCATCCTGAACGGCCTTCAGGCCGTGAAGGATCTGGCGTGACGCAGATACACCGCTTCGCCCCGGCTTGCGGTGCCGATGCGCGCCCGTTCCCTTCGACTCCGCTCAGGGCGGGTTATTCGGGACTTGGTGAAAGGCGTCATCGTGCCCGAAACTCGCCGGCTGCTACTGGCCATTGCCCTGGGCGACGCGACCGGTCGGAGCATTCCTTTTCTCGATACAACGAAAATCCACGCCCAGGCCGCGGTGGCCCGGATGTTGTTGTAAACCAGGCTTCCCTTCTTCTCGGGTTTCGAGCCTCGGTCTTCGGGTTCATTCCTTGCCAGTTCCTGAACTTTCGTGCAATCATTAATGAGCCGAAGATTGCTGGTCACGCCATCCACCACCCGCCATTTCGGTGATTCCGGTTCAACCGGGGGACGTAGTTCAGTTGGTTAGAACGCTGCCCTGTCACGGCAGAGGTCGCGGGTTCGAGTCCCGTCGTCCCCGCCATTCTTTTCAAGCACTTGCAACCCTGACGCCCAGCAAATCATGGGGAGGTTAGGGGACGATAAGCGTCCTGACGAGAATGCGGTTCCTTTAATGGCAAATGTACGCCGTCCTGAAGTGCGGCATTCAGCGATTCGAACTGGACGGCGCCGGCGATGCGCGATCGTCCCTTCGACTGGCCGTTCAGGCGGACGATTTGCGACGGAGCCGGAATCCACTCTGGGTGTTGCCACTCGCCATGGGCTCGAAGGGTTCCCGCATTCGTGATCGAAACGGCCGTTTCGAGGATTGACTTTACCGCTGGTCCGAATCTGTAACTGCCTGCTCCGCTGTGCCGCCTTCGGGTCCATTAACACACCCTATCGAAATCTGCTAACCGCCACCGCGAATGCGGCTGGATTTGCGTGGCTATGCACAAACTGGCCCGATGCGCGGAAATGGGAGAGAATTCTAACCAGACCGTGGACTTTGACGAGGTAGGAATGCCCCGATTGCTTTCGCTAAATGTCGGCCTTCCGCGCGACCTGACATGGAACGGCAAGACTGTCCGTACCGCGATCTGGAAATCTCCAGTCGAGGGACGACGTATGGTGCGCAAGCTCAATATCGACGGCGACGGGCAGGGCGATCTCGCCGGTCATGGTGGGGAGCAGCGCGCTGTTTTTGTTTATCAGATGGACTCCTATCACTACTGGGAACTCGTTCTCGGACGGAACGATTTTATCTCCGGCCAGTTCGGAGAAAACTTCACGATTGAAGGGCTTCCGGATAACGAAGTGTGCATCGGCAATCGATACCGCATCGGCGGTGCTGAATTTGAAGTAACGCAGCCACGGGTGACGTGCTACCGCGTCGGTATTCGCATGAATGAGCCTCGTATGCCAGCGCTGCTGGTGGCACATCGCAGACCGGGGTTCTACTTTCGCGTGTTGCAGGAGGGAGAAGTCGGGGCGGGCGACGACATTGTGAAAATTGCGGACGGGCCGGAGGGGCTCACCGTGGCCGAGATCGACGCCCTCTTATATTTGCCGGGACATTCGCGCGAGCAACTGCAACGCGCGCTACGGATTCCCGCGCTGAGCCCAGGCTGGCAGTCTTCTTTTCAGGCGATCCTGCAGCAAGAGTCGAGCCCGCAAGCCACCGAGGGAAATCGAGGACTCGCAAATGAGGAACAAGCGCCGGCGTGGCCCGGGTTTCGACAGATGCGAGTCGCGAATATTCATAAGGAAAGCGATAGCGTAACTTCCTTCGTTCTGGCGCCCGGCGATGGACAATCCCTTCCTGTTTTCCAGGCAGGTCAATTTGTCGTTCTGCGCTTGCATCTCAACCCGGACAAA
Source organism: Terriglobia bacterium (assembly GCA_963734455.1). Lineage (GTDB taxonomy): Bacteria > Acidobacteriota > Terriglobia > Terriglobales > Acidobacteriaceae > JAIQFF01. The sequence continues at coordinate 259,845 of CAVTHC010000002.1, read as the reverse complement.
CCGCCGGTTCTTCGCAGCTATTCGTTGTCCGATCTGCCGGTCGCCGATCATTTCCGCATCAGCGTCAAGAGCGAATTGAACGGGATGGGAAGTTCATTTCTGTGCAACCGGGCGCGAGAAGGCGATCTATTGGATGTGAGTGCGCCGCGCGGAAGCTTTACTCTCAGCCCCAGCCAGAATCCTGTGGTTCTGCTGAGCGCGGGAGTGGGCGCAACCCCGGTGATGTCGATGCTGCACGCCCTTGCCGCCGAAAGATCGCAACGAGAGATCTGGTGGATCTATGGAGCGCGCAATCGGGCCGACCATCCATTTGCAGAAGAATCGCGTGCCTTGCTGAAACAGCTCCCTCGCGGACGAGGATACGTCCTGTACAGCAGGCCCGCTGCAATCGACCAGGCCGGGGTGGACTTCGATGCTCCCGGGCACATTGACGCAGCTTTGCTGCCGAGAATTGGCGTGTCCCCGGGCAGCGACTTCTATCTGTGCGGCCCGGCTTCATTCCTGCAGAACATGCGCGATGGGCTGCGCGACTGGGGTGTACCCGCCGGGAATGTGCACACGGAGATCTTCGGTGCTCTCGAGGGAATTACGCCGGGTATGGCACAGGTGGTTCACGCTCCTCACCTGCCGCCAGGGCCGCCCGGATCTGGCCCCTCAATCTCATTCGCGCGCAGCGGGATCACCGCCGCATGGGATGGTAAGTTTGCCAGTTTGCTTGAACTGGCGGAAGCGTGCGACGTTCCGGTCCGATGGTCGTGCCGGACCGGAGTCTGTCACACTTGCATGACCGGTCTGATTGGCGGATCGGTTGCTTATCAACCCGAACCACTCGAGCGGCCCGCTGCGGGGAACGTGCTCGTATGCTGTTCCCAGCCAAACGCGGATGTCACTCTGGATCTTTAAAAGAAGAACTTTAAGAAAAACGAGAGGAGTCCAATCATGCGTTCTGACGTTGTGCCCGGAGGCATTTTCCCCGACTACGAACTGCCCGATCACACCGGCAACCTGCGCAAGCTCAGCGAGCTACAGGGCGACGATCCGCTGATCCTTACCCTTGCGCGCGGTCACTATTGCCCCAAGGAGCACCAGCAGCATCTGGAACTCGCCGCGTTCTACCCCAAGATCGCGGTGGCGTACACTCAAATTGCCACCATCGCCACCGACGATCACCATACTCTGCAGGAATTCCGCGCGTCGGTCGGAGCCCAGTGGACCTTCCTTTCGGATCCCGACCGAACGGTTCAGAAGGATCTCGACATCCAGGAGTACACCGACCCCGAGCATAATCCGATGATCCCGCATACACTCGTGCTCAAGCCGGGCCGGGTGATCTACAGCATCTATAACGGCTACTGGTTCTGGGGCCGTCCGTCGGTGGTCGATCTCTGGCATGACCTGCGCGCCGCCAGCAGCGAAGTCCGTCCCGACTGGGACCTGAGTGCGCCGGGACTCCGCGAGGCGTGGAAGGCGGGTGACTACTCGCGTTTCCACGGGTGGAACAAGCGGGGCAGTGTGGAAGTGGGCGCGACTGCAGGGAAGAAATAGCGGATCTTCCTAACGGAGAGCGAGAGTGATCGATGCGAGAACAAATCACATCGATACCTACGCAACCGGAACGTGAGGGGAGAGAAATCGTCTCAGGTTGCCGCCCGAGGGCTTGCATTTGGGCCAGCTGTCATCATGATGGCCCGATAAGATTGGTGGGCAGTGCAGGGTTCGAACCTGCGACCTCCTGCTTGTAAGGCAGCCTTCGCAGAGCTGGAGAAAGCGCCGTCCGCCTAAACGAATCAATCGCTTACCCCAACATCAGCTCGCACGGAAGGCCCCGAGGTGGCCTCAAAAACCTCGAAAACCTCATTGCTTTTGACCACTCGCGGCACATTTACGGCACAGTAACTTTGGAGTGGAGTGAGGACGTGGTGGGTGTCGGGGGCGACCTCTCAATGTCGTCGCTTTCTGTCGGCACCGCAGGATCAGTTCCAGGATCTTTCGACCACAGAGCGCCGGGGGGGTGAAGGTAACAGCGGAGAGGGAGGGTTGGGAGACGCCTGGCGTCAGCCAACTCACCGGTGCCGTGAAGTCGGGCACTTTCTTTGTGGACGGCGCACAGGCTTTGCACAGTGCAGACACTGAAACGAGCGGATTAGCAAACTAGGCCTTTCTGAAGCAAAACGTTGTCCTGGCTAACTCTAACCCTCGGAAGCGCCGTTGTGATGATGGCTACTTCCATGCGTGATTCCACTCACAGCTCGAGTCAGCAGACTCCCAAATAATGTGCGCCATTAAGAAATGTTAGGTAACGCCATCAGAGCGACATTAAGCCATGAAGACGAATACGCAACTGCACGCCGCAAGTCCAATTGCAGCGGCCAAGAAGAGGCAAGAGTTCGATTCCCATGCGTTCCTTGCGACCATTGGCGAGGGCAGGCAACATGTGCATTTCCGGAAGAAACAAGCGATCTTCGTCCAAGGGGATCTCGCTGACGCGGTGTTTTTATGTCCAGACGGGCAAGGTAAGACTGACTGTAGTCTCGAAGACTGGCAAGGAAGCAACAATCGGCATCCTAGGCGAGGGAGACTTTCTCGGCGAAGGTTCGCTCGCGGGTCAAGCGTCAGTATCTGGATCAGCAGCAGCGTGTCCTGCAACAGCAGACCGGACAGTTACAGCAACAAAAGCGCATGGCGCAGTACCGTTTTCAGGAAGACTATTTAGGACGTCTGCGCCAACAGCAAGCATTTCTCCAGAACGACGGTCACCCCGATTACGATAACGATCCGTATTTCTACACGGCTCCGACCTATCGTTACCGCCGTGGGGGCCGCTACTACGAGACGAATCAATACGGCGCAGATTTGCTCCGCCAGGCCGTTAACTACGGTTACCAGGAAGGCTTCCGGGCCGGACAGGCAGACCGCCAGGATCGCTGGCGTTCGAACTACCGAGGCTCTTATGCCTATCCGGATGCAAACTACGGCTATAACGGGTATTACGTAGACCGGGACGACTACAACTACTACTTTCGCCAGGGCTTCCGCCGCGGCTATGAAGATGGCTACAGCAGCCGTTATCGGTACGGCCGCTATGCCAACGGCTCATATAGCGTCACGAGGATGAGCGATCTTCGCGTTGTGCGAGGGCGATCGACGGGAGGTGCGAAGACGCTTATCATGCAGGACCCTTGGACGGACGAGGAGAATCTTTCTCTCCCGCCGCCGCGTAACCGGGCCGGGTCCGCACTTGCATCTTGCCCCGGCCCGGTGCGGAAACCTTTACTTGTACCTTCCGAAACGCGCTGGCACTGATTCCCTTGTCGGGCGCATATCCGACCGTGTACTGCTGCCGCAAATCCTGGGCGATTCGGACAGAAATTTCTGTGACCATCTCGACGGCGCCCGGAAAGAAGGATAGGCTCCCAGTGTCCTTGCAAAGGCGTTCGAGAATCTTGGGATTTTCCTCCTGACCGGATTCTCCGACCAGGCCGATGGCATAAATCACGGCTTGCGACTGCCGGGCCAGCGTCAACACTTCTCGATAGGTCCGGCGGCTCGCATTGTCCCCTCCGTGGCTTACAACGATGAGGGCTTTCTTCTCGCGGTGGCCGAGGCGGAGGCGCTCAAGACCCTCGTACACCGCATCGTAGAGCGCGGTTTGGCCCTGCGCCGTGACCGTTGCGAGGGCTGTTTCAAGTGCCTTGACGTCATTTGTAAAAGGCTGGCCCCCAAAGAATTCGGGCCAGACACGATCACTGAAATCGACCACGAACATCTCATCGTTCGGATTGCTCGAATGGGCAAAGCTGGAGACGGCTGCGGTGACCGCTGAGAGTTTTGGACCCATACTCCAGCTATGGTCGACGATGAGGCCAACCGTTACAGGAAGGTCTTCGCGTTCGAACAGGGTGATCCTTTGCGGCTTTCCCTCCTCGTACACGCGGAAATTCTGCGATGTCAAGCCGGAGACGAAGTTTCCGCTTACATCGGTCACGCTTACCGGCAATTCAACCAGCTCCGTGGTTACCGAGAATGTAGTTTGAGCGTCGACACTTCCGGAGGAGTTCGTCGATTGTGATGGGGATTGCGCACCAACTGCGACGGGAAGAAACAAAAAGCTCGCGACTAGTAACCAGATCCAGCATCCTGTGCTAGGAGTTAATTGCCGCGAGCAAATCACGGATAAACCTCCTCACGCCGCGGAATGGAATGTCCGATGCCGCGGCGTGAAGGACTTCACCTAGGAAGCCCGCTTTACCAACAGCCTGAGCCCGAAGGCCAGACCTAAAGACACGAAACCGAGCAGCCCAACCAACGGAACCGGACTGGCGGTCTTCGGCAACTCTCTCGACTCGGCGACCATTGGAGGTTCAGAAGCTGTCTTCTCCTCTAAAGGCGTGGTCTGAATCGCCTGAGCTATTGGCTCCTCTTTCTGGGAGGGGGTAACCGCGACGAGCGGAACCGTCGCCAGGTTTTCAGCTGTCGGCTCGGCAGTCTCTGCCGGGACAATTGCATTCGACGCCTCTGCTAATTGAAGGGCGCGCGTCTTAGGGTAAGCGAACTCTTGTCCGAAATTATCGCCCGGATAGAACCATGCCCGCAGCGCTTGCGGTTGGGTTCCAGGCCTTTCATGGAAGTTAATGACCGTTTCGCCGGTTGGGGTCAGCCGGTAGTTTGGAATAGCTAGGATCGTGGTGAACAGGTGTGTCTCGTCCTCGTTCCAGATCTGAACAATGTGCCGGACTGAAGCCGAATCCTGCAACTTGAACACGTATTTCCCAGCGGGAAGAGTCATATTGCCGGGAACTTCCATGGGCTGATTGATGGTGATGATTGTTTTCTTGTTCCATTGATCGGCTCGAGCCGGAATAGCTACTACGAGTCCAACCAGAAACAGTACGAGCATAAACCAAGCAGTTTTTGCGAATTTCATATTAATCTCCTTCCAGATGCGAAGCGAACAACGCCTCTTTGCGCTGTGCGGACGCCTCCACCTTACCTGTTTCGTCCATTCACCTCGGTACGCGAAATCACTATTCGCCGTGACCAGGCTCACACACACCACAGCATGTTGACGCTCAAACTTGCGGGTAGACAATGAGACTGGAAGTGACTCAAATCACTGATAGGGAGTAAACCTTAAGGTGCAAGGCAGGCGGTAGCGACTCGGGCACCGGCTAAATCGGCAAGCTGCATAAGGGGAGACTTTGACGCAGAAGACACAATCCACTCGTGAGCCGACCACCCAACAGACGGCCAACCATGAAGGATCGTTCAAACGCTGGCTGAGAGAATACGGGAAAGACGCCCCGATTGCGGTATTCAGTGCTTTAGCGATCCTTGCTTACTTGCTCTTGCACTATGTGTGGCGAGTCGGCCACCTCGGCCTGTTGCCGCTCTACCTGGCTTTGCTGGCCGGCGGGATTCCTTTGCTGGCGGGATTGCTACGCCAGGCATTCAAGCTCGAATTCGGCGCGGACTGGCTGGCTGGGATTTCTATCGTCACTGGAACTCTGCTGCATGAATATCTAGTGGCGTGCATCGTAGTGCTGATGCTCTCCGGGGGAGCAGCCCTGGAACAATACGCGACGCGTCGAGCGTCCTCCGCGCTGCGCGCTCTGGCCAAGAGAATGCCAACGCGCGCTCATCGCATCACGGCGGAGGGCTCCGCCTCCATCGACGTGCAGGACATCGTCCCGGGAGACATTCTTGAAGTCTATCCTCACGAGATTTGCCCCGTGGATGGCGAAGTCATCGAGGGCCGCGGCGAGATGGACGAGTCGTACCTGACCGGTGAACCATTCGAGATTGGGAAAGTCCCCGGATCGCAGGTCTTGTCCGGCGCCGTAAATCGCAACACGTTGCTCAAGATCCGTGCCAACAAGCTGGCAGTCGACTCGCGCTATACCCGCATCCTGAAAGTTGTCGAAGAGGCCGAACAGAACCGCCCCAACATGCGCCGCATCGCCGACCGACTGGGCGCCTGGTACACCCCCTTGGCGTTGCTGATCGGCGTCATTGGATGGCTGATTGGAGGCACAGCGGAGCGGTTCCTGGCCGTGGTTGTGATCGCCACGCCTTGCCCTCTACTGATCGGCATTCCCGTGGCTATTATTGGCGGCATCTCTCTGGCTGCCAGGCGCGGCATTGTGATCAAACATCCTAAAATCCTGGAGCAGATCGAAACTTGCCAGACGTTTTTCTTCGACAAGACCGGAACGCTGACCTATGGTCGTCCGGTTCTGACTGATATTCTCTGCCCGGCAGGAACCGACCAGATCGAAGTTCTAGGCTATGCGGCCAGTCTGGAGCAGTACTCCAGACACCCACTGGCGCAAGCCGTCCTCGACGCCGCGAATGCCCGGAACATTCGACTTGCCGTTCCCCAGGGAGCTAGCGAGAAGCCTGGCCAGGGACTAGTCGGCGAAGTAGATGGGCATCAGATATTTGTCACCGGAAGAAATCAGGCTGTTGCCGGAAACCTGTTATCGAGCTCCGAACTACCGCCAGCCGCGTCCGGGTTGGAATGTGTGATCTTTGTCGACGAACGATTCGCTGCGTTACTTCGCTTTCACGACGAACCGCGGTCTGAAAGCACTACCTTCGTTCGCCACCTTCGGCCGAAGCATCGTGCTGGACAAGTGATTCTCCTCTCCGGGGACCGGCTCTCCGAGGTTGAGCATCTGGCCAAGATCGTAGGCATCGAGCATATTGTTGCGGGCGCCACACCCGAGCAAAAGCTGAAGCTGGTGACGGAAGAGACCGCCCGGCGCGGAACACTGTTCGTGGGCGACGGCATCAACGATGCACCGGCCATGCTGGCAGCCAGCGCCAGCATAGCTCTGGGAGGCCAAAGCAGTGATGTGACCGCCGAAGCCGCGGATGCGGTGGTGATGGACTCATCGCTGCGCAAGGTGGATGAATTGATGCACATTGCACGGCGGACCCGCTCGATCGCGTTGCAGACCGCAGTGGGCGGGATGATCCTGAGCGGTGTCGGTATGTTGTTCGCAGCGGGTGGCTACCTGCCACCATTGGCCGGAGCCATCGCACAGGAAATCATCGACCTCGCTGCAGTCCTCAATGCCCTTCGGATTACGATACCGCCGAGGCAGCTCAGCGATTTCTGAAGTTGCCCATACCGATAGACGCTTCGGAAGAATCCAACAGACTAAACGCGCTGCGAGTTTGCGTCCCCGATTTGTTGGAGGTTGTTTGCCTTGGATGGGCTGGCTTTCGCTTCGTCGGGAAAGTAGGCGTTCAGGACATACTGCGCCATCATCCTCTGCGTATTGAAGAATGACCCATTGACAGCAATCGTTGAACGCATTACTTCGGCGTAAGCGTTGGGTCGTGCATAGAACATTGGCAGGATCACGCGCTCGAGTTTGTCGTACATTGAAGCGACTTCGATGTCATGCTGCTCCGGATCCTCGTCGAATCCGATGGACCATCCCGTAACGCCTTCGATGTGACCTTCGATCCACCAGCCATCGCGCACGCTGAGGCTTGGGACGCCGTTCAAGGCGGCTTTCATTCCACTTGTTCCCGATGCTTCGTAGGGACGATGTGGCGTGTTCAGCCACAGATCGACACCACTTGTGAGAAGACGAGCCCAATTGAAGTCGTAGTTTTGGACATAAACGATGGGAATGGAATCACGCAGGGCCGCCGCAGCTTGAAACACCCTGCGGATCACGGCCTTCCCTTCTTCGTCGCGTGGATGGGCCTTTCCGCCATAAACGACCTGGAATGGACCGGCTTGGCGTCGGATGGCACGAAGTCTATCCAAATCCGTGAACAGCATTTCAGCTCGCTTATACGCCGCTGCTCGCCGGGCAAAACCCAGCGTTGCGACATTTTCGTCGAACTGGACCCCGGTCGCTTTCGCAATCTGTTGAATCATCTCGTTCTTCGCGTGGAGATGTGCCTGCCGGATTTCTTCGAGATTGATGCCGATGGCATACCGAAGGTAGAGATTGTCCCGACGCCATTCCGGAATGTGCCGGTCATATAACTCCTGAAAAGGAGAACTCGTCCATGTGACACCGTGTACTCCATTCGTGATGGCGTGAATGGGATAGTTCGGAAACATTCCATGGGACACTTCCCCATGATGCATGGCCACGCCATTGACGTATCGCGAGCACCGCAACGCGAGATAAGTCATGTTCAAATTTCCCGGGGGACAACAACGGGTGACGTCGAGAATGCTGATCCGGTCTGGGCCGAGAACCTGACGAGCAAGCTCGAGCGGAAACTGATCAAAAGCGGCCGGAACTGGAGTATGGGTCGTGAAGACGCACTGGCTGCGTACAGCTTCGATGTCATCCTGGGTGGCACTACTCAAATTCGGCCGTCCAACACGTTCCTCGAGCAAGGCCAAGGTGAGCAGAGCTGAGTGACCCTCGTTCATGTGGAATCGCGCGATGTCCGTATACTCCAGCAAGCGCAGCAGCCGCAGGCCTCCAATGCCAAGCACTGCTTCCTGGCAGAGCCGGTACCGCTCGTCACCTCCGTACAGGTTGTTGGTGAGTGCTCGCCCCCACGAAGGATTCTCGGACATATCTGTGTCCAGAAAATAGACCGGGACCTCGTGGCCAGACACGCCTTTTACCCAATAGCGCCAAGCTCGGATGCTTAACCGAGCTCCATCCAGAGTGAGCAATACGATGGGCTCGACACGCTCGAAGACTGCTTCCGGACTCCACACTTCAGGCTGCTCGGACTGTTGACCGCTTTCATCGAGGTGTTGGCGAAAATATCCCCGGCGGGGAAGCAAGGTCACCCCCACCATCGGGAGGCCCCGGTCCGCTGCTGAACGCAATGCATCTCCGGCCAGCACTCCCAGGCCACCGGCGTACGTCGGGATCTTGGGGTCCACTGCGATTTCCATTGAGAAGTACGCGATCGTCGCTTGGTGCTCGTCGGTCAACGCAGGCTCCCTAGTGTCACAGATGGTTGCTTATAACTCACGAATACCTGAAAAGTTTGTGATCATCGTCACTTTTGGGGGTGATCGAGACCACCGGACATCACCTACCCTAAGGAGTATTAATTCACTAGAAACAGCAGGATGGGATGAAGGAGTTGCTGTTCGAATTGTCCGTACAAGAGGTGGCGTCATGAAGACCAAGTTATCTGTCGCAGCGGTGCTTGCCGGTGCTCTGTTGTTTGTGGCTGGGAACCTGACCGCCAGCGGCGCAGGCAGTCTGAGTGAGAATACTCAAGCGAATTTGTCGACCGCCATGCACGGTGAGGCGTTCGCGTACGCAAAGTATTTGCTGTATGCCAAGCAAGCGCAAGGGGATGGAAATATCGAATTGGCGAATCTATTCGCACAGGCTGCCAAGACGGAACGCTTTCAGCATTTTGCCGAGGAAGCAGAACTCGCGGGGCTGGTGGGCAGCGACGCGGACAACCTGAAGGATGCAATCAAGGGTGAGTCCTACGAAGTCGACACGATGTACCGCAAATTCGCGGAACAAGCGAAAGCGTCCGGAGACAAAGCCGCCGCGGACCGTTTTGAAGAGATTCGCCAGGACGAAATGTCACATCGCGATGCCTTCAAGCTGGCGCTTACGAAAGTGGAAAAGAAACCATCCGGTAGTCAGTAGGATAGCGAGAACTCGTCGGCTCTGGTGTGGATCACATCGAAGGAGGGCGAATGTTAACCTTGTTAAAGCGACTTGCCGTTTTGCTCGTGTTTCTTCTAGCGGCAGTTCAGTTCTTTCAACCGGCCAGAACTAATCCTCCGGTCGATCCTAAGCGCGAATTGCACGCAAATCTCGCAGTAGATGCAGCTGTGGCTACCGTTCTGGAGCGTTCCTGCAACGATTGTCATTCCTATCGTAGCGTGTGGCCTTGGTATAGCCACGTGGCTCCGGTTTCGTGGTTAGTAGTTTCGGACGTAAATCGGGGACGGAAGGCATTGAATTTTTCCGAGTGGGCCGGCTACCAGCCTGGGGAGCAGCGGAAACAGCTATCCGAGATTTGCAAGGAGGTATCGGAGGGCGAAATGCCCGGTCTTCCTTACACGCTTCTGCACCGGCGTGCCAAGATCAGTACGACGGACGTGACCGCCGTGTGTAGCTGGACCGGAGCCTCTGCGCAAAACATCTCAGCTACAAGGGGAGAGGAATAAGATTGCCGTACCGGGAGGTGCACTGCTCGGTGTGTTTAAAGGTGACTTGCCGCTACATATCTCGGTGCTCCAGTCGCGAGAAATCAATGTGTTTGCGCCGTCGCGGGACCGGGGGGGGAGCCGACCAGTAGCGAATGCGGGGAAGGCTAAGGGAGTACCGGCACACGATGACCAGGCAGCTAACTCCGGCAGTTGTCGACGCGGTCTTCCACATGCACGAAATCACCAAGATCTATCGCATGGGGGATGTCACGGTCGAAGCTCTTCGCGGCATCACACTCGATTTGTTACCGGGTGAGTTCGTCGTGATGCTGGGTCCTTCGGGAAGCGGAAAGTCCACGCTGTTGAATATCCTGGGCGGACTTGATGTGCCAACCAGTGGCGAGGTCCACTACCGGGATCACAATTTAACCGCCGCGACACGAGAAGAACTCACCCGCTTCCGGCGTGAACACGTGGGTTTTGTTTTCCAATTCTACAATCTCATTCCCAGTCTAACGGCGTTGGAAAACACGGCGCTGGTTTCCGAGATATCCGAGAATCCACTTGATCCTGAAGAATGCCTGCGGATGGTGGGGCTTGGCGACCGATTGCATCACTTCCCGGCACAGATGTCCGGCGGCGAACAGCAGCGAGTGGCGATCGCGCGTGCGGTGGTGAAGAGGCCGGAAGTGCTGCTTTGCGATGAGCCCACGGGTGCACTCGACTATGCGACCGGAAAGATCGTTCTGGAGGTTCTTGACCAGGTAAATCGGGAGTTGAAGACGATCACTGTGGTCATCACGCACAACGCGGCAATCGCAGCCATGGCGGATCGAGTGATACGCATCAGCAGTGGGATGATCGCCGAAATCCAAAAGAATGAACGGCGAGTCTCACCAGCGGAATTGGCATGGTGAGATGCGACTGAGCGCTTTAGATCGAAAATTGTTTCGCGACCTCTTGCACATGCGCGGCCAAGTCGTGACGGTAGCCCTGATCGTCGCCTCAGGTATCGCGACCTATGTGACTATGCGTGGCGCCTACGAATCAGTTGAGCGCGCACAACAGCAGCAATATGCGCGCTTCCACTTTGCCGATGTCTTTGCCCAGCTGAAGCGCGCACCCAACAGTCTGGCAACTGAGATTGAATCGATTCCAGGAGTTGCAGTGGTCCAAACCAGGGTAGTCGTCGAAGTCAACCTGGATATTCCCGGGCTGAATGAGCCCGCCGTCGGGCGTTTGATCTCTATTCCTGAACGTTCGCCGCCGATGCTGAACGATCTGTTCTTGCGGCGAGGGAGATACATCGAGGCGGGACGTCCGGACGAAATATTGGTTAGCGAAGCCTTTTCAAGCGCCAATGGCCTCGGGATCGGCTCTTCAATTTCAGCGGTGATCAATGGTCGATGGGAACGTCTTCATATCGCAGGCATCGCATTGTCGCCCGAATACGTCTACGAGATCCGCGGCGCTGAGGTCTTTCCGGACAACAAAAGGTTCGGTGTCCTTTGGATGAGCCGCGAGGCATTGGGACCATTGTTCAACATGGAGGGTGGCTTCAATGACATATCGCTCACGCTGGCTCCAGGTGCGAATGAAGCGGAGGTTATAGGAAGGCTCGACAAGATATTGGAACCCTACGGCGGGCTGGGAGCGTACGGGCGTGCTGATCAGATTTCGCACCGATTCCTCAGCGATGAAATCGCCCAGGACCGCATTACGGGGATATTCGTGCCGTCCATTTTCCTGGGCATTGCCGCATTTCTCATTCATGTCGTCCTATCTCGACTGGTGAGCACGCAGAGAAACAACATCGGTTTGTTGAAGGCGTTTGGCTATTCGGATGTGGCAGTCGGCGTTCATTATCTGAAGCTTGCCCTGGTCGCTGTAATGGTGGGGACTTTCATCGGGTTGCCACTGGGAATCTGGCTGGGCAGGGGCCTGGCTCGGATGTATCAGAATTTCTTCCGATTTCCCGAACTGAAGTTTGTCGCTAGCACGGGGTTAATACTCTGGAGCATTACGATTAGCGGATTGGCTGCATGCCTGGGTGCGCTCTTATCGCTTCGAACCGTTGTTGCACTGCCGCCTGCAGAGGCGATGCGCCCCGAATCCCCTCCCCAATTCAGAAAAGGAATTGCCGAACGTCTGGGATTTGCCCGCCTAGTATCCATTTCTACGCGAATGATTCTGCGAAACCTGGAACGAAGACCGTGGAAAGCCTTTCTCACGGTTTTGGGGATGTCGTTCGCAGTCGCGATTCTCATCGTAGGCTTCTACTTTTTCGACGCTATCGACTATCTGGTGCAGGTGCAATTCCGGACTGCTCAACGAGATGACATAACAATTTCTCTGGTTGAGCCACACGGGGAGCAAGCAAGCTACGACATCGACCACTTGACGGGTGTGCTGCACTCGGAGCCATTCCGAATCGTGCCCGCACGCCTTCGTTTCGGGCACCGTTCACAACGTATTCCGCTTTTGGGACTCGAGGCCGATGCCGATCTTCGGCGGATAGTAGGACAGAATCTAGATATTGCGCGCATTCCGCCGGAAGGCTTGCTACTCACGAGCAAACTTGCTCAAGAGCTTGGCGTTCGACCGGGAGACAACATCACCGTGGAAGTTCTGGAAGGAGAGCGCCCGGCACGCCAGATCGCCGTTAGCGCAACGGTAGATGAAATGATCGGGCTCTCTGCCTACATGGACATCGCAGCACTTAACCGCATGCTGCACGAAGGCCCGTCCATCTCGGGTGCGTATCTCTCTGTGGACGCTGAGAAGCTGGGGGCTCTTTATTCTGAATTGAAGCGAACGCCGGCCGTGGCTGGTGTCGCTGTGCGACAGGCAATGATCGAGAGCTTCTATCGCACTATAGCGGAGAGTCTGCGAATCTCTACAGTTGCACTGAATCTGTTTGCTTCCGTCATCGCCATCGGCATGGTCTACAATGGCGCGCGAGTAGCGCTTTCCGAACGCGGACACGAACTGGCGTCACTACGTGTCCTCGGCTTTAGCCAGCGCGAGATTAGTTTCATGCTGTTGGGAGAGCAGGCAATCCTCGTGTTAGCGTCGATCCCGTTTGGATTTCTCATTGGCTATGGTTTCTGCGCGGTCCTGACCAAGGCAATGCAGACAGACCTGTACCGCATGCCCCTGGTGGTTAACGCAAAGACATATGTTATTGCCACACTGATTGTAGGTCTGGCTTCTGTAGGAACCGGAGCCTTGCTTTATCGGAGGCTTAGTGGTCTCGACTTGGTGGCAGTTCTAAAGACGAGAGAGTAATGTGGCACGGAATCGATTGCGTCGCAAACTTCTTATCATCGGCGTTTTGCTCGGGGTCGCCGCGCTTCTCTGGATCCTGCTGCGGCCTACCCCGGTTCTGGTGGAGGTCGCGCAGGCCACGCGTGGCCCGATGCGCGTGACCATTGATGAGGACGGGGAAACGCGAGCCCACGACCGCTTTGTGATCGCGGCGCCCATTCCGGGCCGAATGCTCCGGGTTGATCTCGAAGAGGGAGATGCTGTCTCCGTGAACCAGATCGTGGCCAAGATCGAGCCTCTTCCCCTTAACCAACAACAACGCGAGGAAGTCCTCGGACGTATCGAGACTGCAGAGGCGGGGAAACGCCAGGCGGATGCGCGAGCGGAGCACGCCCGTCACGATTACGAACAAGCCTGGCGGGACCTGGAACGAGCAGAGCAACTGGGACGCGAAAAGGTCATTTCCACACAAGCCCTGGAAGAAGCACGGAATGGGGAAATCACAGGTACGGAAGAGCTCCGAGCAGCCCAATTCAGCGTGGTGGCAGCTGCTGCCGAAGTGAAGGTGGCGCGGGCGGGTCTGGTTGGTATCGAAACCAGAGTCCAGGGACACAAAATAATCGACCTGCGCTCACCCGTCGCAGGGCGTGTGTTGCGAGTCATTGAAAAAAGCGAACGCATAGTCCAGGCAGGCTCACCGGTCGTGGTACTCGGTGACCCCGGGAAAATCGAGATCGTCACCGATGTTCTGACAACCGACGCGGTCAACGTCAAGTCCGGCGCGACCGTCTTTCTAGAAGGATGGGGCGGCAATCATCCTTTGCAGGCGAAGGTGCGGTTGGTGGAGCCGTCAGGATTTACGAAAGTCTCTGCCCTTGGTGTCGAGGAAAAGCGAGTCAACGTGATTGTGGATTTCATTGACCCGCCGGACGACTTGGGAGACGGGTATCGTGTGGAGGCGCGGATCGTGACTTGGGAAGCTTCGGACGTCCTGAAAATCCCGGGGAGCGCAACATTCCGCGATCGCAATGGCTGGAGTGTTTTTGTCGTGGACAGGGGACGCGCGCGTCAACGTACCGTTCAGATCGGTCACAGAAATCAAGCCGAGGCGGAAATCAGGGGTGGAATTACCGCTGGAGAGCAAGTCATCCTTTATCCGTCGAATCAACTCCACGACGGCGATCGTGTTCGGACCCAGTAAGATGACCAAGAACCGAGCTACGCTCACTTTCTTGATGGCTCTAACCGCCATCGCACTCTACTTTTGCTATCTTCTCGTTGCCCCATTCCTCAAGCCAATCATTTTCTCATCGATCCTGGCGATCATCTTTTATCCCGTGCAAGCGCGTATCCATCGCGTGATCAGAAACCGACACGTTTCGGCTCTGCTGTCCACAGTCGTGGTTATTCTACTCATTACCTTGCTTTCCTTTTTTCTTGGACGAGCAATCGTGTCAGGGCTGGGAGAGATTTACCAATCGCTGCGTGGTTCGGGGGAAGGTCGGGAACGTCTTAGCCTGTTCATCGTGCAGTTTATCGACCGAGCCATTACATGGACGAGCGGTTATGTCCCGATTTCTGCTCCGGACCTGCAGAAGGCACTCTTAGCCCAGGCAGAAAAGGCGGTCACCGGTCTAATCGCCATGACTGCCGGAGCGTTTCAAAGCATAACTTCTCTTGCCGTGAATGCGTTGATGACTTTCTTCATCTTGTTCTTTTTGCTTCGCGATGGCAGATCTATGCTTCGCCGTGGAGCTGTCATCCTGCCGCTCAAGCTTAACCAGGTAACCCGCCTGTATCGATGTGTCAAGGACACGCTTAACGCTATTGTTTACGGCACTCTCGCCATAGCTGCGATTCAAGGCACTCTCACCGGCCTTGCGTTCTGGGTGCTGGGCGTCTCATCCCCTGTCATCTGGGGAGTGGTCACGGCGCTGTGTGCTTTGCTGCCCGTAGTAGGGACGACCTTCGTCTTGTTGCCGGCGATGTTCATGCTCATTCTCAGCGGTCACTGGGTAAGAAGTTTGATTCTTCTTACCTGGGGCGTATTCGTTGTACATCCGGTGGACAATGTCCTGAGACCGTATCTGATCGGGGAGCACACAAAGCTTTCGACACTTTACGTCTTCTTCGCGGTACTCGGAGGACTAAAAACATTCGGAGGTCTCGGAGTGATTATCGGGCCACTGGTTCTTGCCATAACGGTGGCCTTATTCAGCTTCCTCCGAGAGGAGAAACGGGCTGGAACGTGGAGCTTAGAAGAAGACGGAGCCTAGAAGAAATCTTTGCCCCAATGGAGCTCGCCGATGACCAGATAGAGGTCGCTTCGCATTGCCGGCGCAGTGTACGGCGCGAGCCGCGTACCCACAACTTCTTCTTTTCGCCGCACCATAAAGATGTATACAAATGAGAATAGAATCGAGAACGTTACGTCGGGGGTTGTAAACAGCATCGCCACAAACCCGTAGTTTATTCCATAGTACTGGTACAGTTTCAGAAGCAGCACCATTTGCAGCATGTTGTTCTCAACCGGCAACGGCCAGCCGCGAAAAAGATAAAGACCCAATGTCGTACTCACGCCAAAGCTCACAAGACTTCGGCTCTCTACCACTTGTCTCACGCCAGGATCCTCCACTCTGCTAGGCTGATTCTCGTTTGCATCTCGCCCGCAGGTACTGCGCGTCGACGCTTCCCTCTTTCTTCCAACTGAGGTCCCGGCCGTGACGCTAACGCAACGGAATCAGTGCGGCTGACCATGCGTTCGGCATTGTTACATTTCTCTGCTGCTCCAGCCAAATTGCAAATTTTTTGTCTCTTTCGAACATCAGTTCGAGAGCCCGGCTGATGATGTAATCACGGGTGTCGTCCCTGAACTGGCCGTAGCTGTCGAGCATGGCGAACGGGCCCTGGTAGAGCTTCACCGTGATCTGCTGCTTGGCTCGTTAATTCGTTGAGGAATGAATGACGATGGCATGGGTTCCTTCGTTCCACTCAGTGATCGCGTTCTGGATTTGCTCAGGGGTCGCTGCGGAGAACGGCGTGAGGGCTGGATCTTCCCGGCCTTCTCAGCTTCGGGACATCTGACAACCGTGGACAAGGAATTCCGGGACGCCAGACGCGAGGCCGAACTTCCGGCAAAACTGGTCCTGGTACTGTGGACGTCACGATTATGGAACCAGAGTGCTGCAGGGTACCGGCAATTTTGCGGTCGTCATGCGCGCGATGGGGCACGGCAGTCCGACAACAGCAATGAAGTATCAACACCCCGAACTCGAGCAAGTGAGACGCGTCTTGAACGGGACAAACAGCAACCACGATCCAGCACGTGGAAGCTATGGCACATTTTACGGCACAGTTACCAAATAGTAGACTTGGTAAGTAATTGATTTATATTGGTGGGCAGTGCAGGACTCGAACCTGCGACCTCCTGCTTGTAAGGCAGGCGCTCTAACCAGCTGAGCTAACCGCCCGCTCTTCGAAAACTGCCGGAAGGCTGTGGTTTGAGGGGCCAGACAATCTTACCAAGAAATCCCTTCCCGGGACGGCGCCCCGGTTGCCCGCGGACCAAAGCAAGTGTGAAGTTCTCGCCTGAGGCGGCTGGGCGACGTCCAGCATGCCTGCGCAGCTTGTACCGCGCTCACTCGCGTCGTATAGTTCATCGGCAAAGTATTGAGGACGTCAATGATGCGATGGATTAACCACTCACTGACAAGACATGGCTTGCGGTTCGGTCTCGTATTCGTTCTGTGTGCGACCGGCCTGGGCGCCGCGGCGGAGGCGCCACCGGCCGCCGCGAGTCCGCAAAGCGAAGCGTCCACGTTGGCCGCAACCCCGCCCATGGGATGGAATTCCTGGGACGGCTACGGCACCACGGTCAAAGAAGCAGACGTGAAAGCCAACGCGCAATGGCTGGCCGACCACTTGAAACCGCTGGGCTGGCAATACGTGGTGGTGGACATGGAGTGGTACGTCACCAATCCGCAGGCGGAGGGCAATTCCAAGACTTCGGTCTACAGCATGGACAGCTTCGGCCGCTATACGCCGGCGGTGAACCGGTTTCCTTCGGCGGCGAATGATGCCGGCTTCAAACCTCTGGCGGACTACGTGCACTCGCTCGGCTTGAAATTTGGCATTCATATTCTTCGCGGCATTCCCCGGCAGGCGGTGGAGAAGAACCTGCCGATCGCCGAGTCGTCTTTTCATGCCAAGGACGCCGGCGACTCGTCGGACACTTGTCCGTGGAACTTCGACAACTATGGGGTTGAGGGAACGAAAGCGGGAGCGCAGGCCTACTACGATTCCATTGCGAAACTTTATGCCAGTTGGGAAGTCGATTTGATCAAAGTGGACTGCATCAGCAGCCGTCCTTACAAAGCCGATGAGATACAGATGTTGAGCGCGGCGCTGGCGAAAACCGGGCGGCCGATTGTTTTGAGCCTCTCGCCGGGACCGGCTCCGCTGGAGAAGGCGGACGAGATGCGGAAGTATGCCCAGATGTGGCGGATTTCGAATGATATCTGGGACGTATGGCACAGTGCGGTCGAATATCCGCAGGGATTGGGAGATCAGTTCGCCAACGTGGCGAAATGGGCGGGAAAAGCCCAGCCCGGACATTGGCCGGACGCCGATATGCTGCCCCTGGGATACCTGGGGCCGGCGCCGGGATGGGGGCAGCCGCGCTTCACCCGGCTCACGCATGACGAGCAGAGAACATTTCTTACTTTGTGGTGCATCTTCCCTTCACCGCTTATGGTCGGCGGCGACTTGCCCCGGGCCGATGCATGGACCACCGCGTTGCTGACCAATCCCGAGGTCATCGCAGTCGACCAGCATTCGAGCGGGAACCATCCCGTGGTCTCGACGGACAAGGCGGTGGTGTGGGTGGCGCAATCCGCCGCGGACAACGGCACCTACCTGGCGCTATTTAACCTTACCGAATCCAGCCAGACGCTTCAGTATGCCTGGCGGGACATGGGTCTGGCGAAGGCGAAATATAATCTGCGGGACTTGTGGGAGCGGAAAGACCTGGGCCCGGCGGATTCCATCACCGTGACCCTGCCGGCGCATGGCAGCGTGCTGTACGAAGCGTCGCCGGTGAAGTAGGGTTCGATTTGTGGAGGGCGGGCGTCCTCGCCCGGCCGGACGGGCGGGACGCCCGTCCTCCATCGAAGAAACTTCCATTCACGCTGTTACAATCGGCGGGAGGGGGAATCTAAAGAATGGAGAACCTGTCCAGTATTGTCGGTCAGTTGAAGAAAGAACGCGACCGGGTACAGCAGCAGTTATCAGGATTGAATGCGGCGCTGGCCGCGTTTGCCGGGGTCTACACCAACCATGGCAGCAAGGCCGGGCCAGCACAGAAGGGGAAACGCCGCCCCATGAGCGCCAAGGGCCGGGCCGCAATCCGCCGCGCCCAGAAGGCCCGCTGGGCAAAGTTCAGGGCCGCCAAGAAATAATCGCGAGATCGGGTTTCCTCACATCGCGTGTGGAGGACGGGCGTCCTCGCCCGGCTGGACGGGCGGGACGCCCGTCCTCCATCCATCGACGAGAGTGCGGGGCATTGCCACCGCCCCCCTGCTAGACTGGCGCGTGTGCGCCGCCTGATCATCAATGCCGACGATTTCGGTCTGACGGCCGGGGTGAATCGCGCCATCGTGGAGGCCCACGAGCGCGGGGTCGTGACCTCGACCACCTTGATGGCCAATGGCCAGGCCTTTGCGGACGCAGCCGGTCTGGCGCGCTCCCGACCTCGACTGGGCGTGGGTTGCCACATCGTCCTGGTCGACGGCGCTCCGCTGCTCGATCGGACAGATGTCCGCAGTTTATTGGATGGCGGCGGACCTTCCGGCACGCCGCGCTTCCGCGAGGGAATCGCCGGCTTCGGCGCGCGCGCCTTGCTGGGCCGCCTGTCTGAAAATGAAATCGAGGCTGAGGCCGCGGCCCAGATCCGCAAGCTGCAGGCCGCCGGCATTCCGGTTACTCACGTCGACTCGCACAAGCACACCCACCTTTTCCCGCGCGTGCTCCGTCCGCTATTGCGGGCGGCGGCGAGCTGCGGGGTGAAAGCGATACGGAATCCATTTGAGCGAATCCAGGGCTCGCAACTGGCTGCGTCCCCCAGTCTATGGCGGCGATGGACAGAGGCTGGCATTTTGCGCGGCCTGACGCGGCAATTTCGCGAAGCTGTGCAGGAAGCAGGAATGTCGACGCCGGATGGGACCCTGGCCATTGTCGCCACCGGCTCCCTGGATGAACGTTTGCTTCGCCTGATGGTGGAACATCTTCCCGAGGGAACGTGGGAACTGGTGTGTCATCCCGGCTATAACGATGGCGATCTGCAGGGAGTTCGCACCCGGCTGCGTGAATCGCGCGAGCGGGAGCTGAGCATCCTGACCTCGGCGTCGACCCGCGAATTGCTGGCGGCGAACGAGATTGAGATCGTCTCCTTCCGCGAATTGGCGGTCGCGGGATGATTTCCTGGCCGTTGACCAACCAGGGACGGCATGCGCACGTCCGTCACCTAAGCGCTCAAACCCCTTCCAATTTATGTTTAAATGCTATGCGGTTTGCTGGAGCGCGTGCATCCCTTAATGTCCGAAAAAATAGAGCCTCGACTGGATGTAGAGTTGCCCATCCGCGTATTCGGCATGGGCGCTGACGGGCGCCCCTTCACGCACAAGGCCCAGGCCCGGAACATCAGCCATCACGGCGCCAAGCTTTCCGGCCTTGAGACCCGGTTGAAGCCGGGAGACGTAATCGGGGTCCAGGTCGGCGATATCAAGGCCCGCTGCACAGTGATCTGGATAGTCGATGCCGGACAAACCCAGAAGATTTCAGTGGGAGTCAACCTGGTCGAGGGGCAGCCCTGCCCCTGGGAAAAAGAGATGCAGCGCGCCGCACAGCCCTCTGCGCCCGCTGAGAAAGTGGCGCCGTCCGACGAAGACAAGAGAAAGTTTCCCCGGCGCAGGGTTCCCTTTCCCATCGAAATACGCGACCAGGATGGCGTGGGCTCGCACATGAACACGAAAGCGGCAGACATAAGCGCCCGGGGCTGTTATGTGGAGACCATGCTGCCGCTGCCCGCGGGCAAGCTCCTGACCATCGCATTCTGGCTGGATGCTGAACGAATCAGCACACCGGCTGTGATCCGATCGTGTGACGGCGGAGTGGGCATGGGCATTGAATTTACCGGGTTGGACGAAAAGACCAAGGAACGGCTGCAGCAGCGGATCGACGCCATGGCGGCGGAGCCGGAGACCTCCGAGAAGCCCGGGAGCGCGGGCTAGTTTCTTGTCTCTCCTCAGAACAACTCAGACTCTGGGCAAAATCTGAATCCCGGCTTCCCCCATACCATCGAATGTGAAGAGCCCGAGCGCTGATCGGGAAGGGACAGGCATGAAAATCGGCATCACCTGCTATCCGACCTATGGAGGCAGCGGCGTGGTCGCGACCGAACTGGGGCTGGAACTGGCGGAGCGCGACCACGAAGTTCACTTCATTTCCTATGCTCAGCCCATCCGGTTGAGCGGTCCCCATCCCAACATTCACTATCACGAAGTGGAAGTCTCCCGGTATCCGCTGTTTGAGTACCCTCCGTATGATCTGGCGCTGGCCTCGCGCATGGCGGAAGTGGCCGAGCTTTACGACCTTGACCTGCTGCACGTGCACTACGCGATTCCGCATTCGGTGAGCGCGCTGCTGGCGCGCCAGATGATGGCCGCGAAACCGCGCGGCCGCAAGCTTCCCTTTGTGACCACGCTGCACGGCACCGACATCACGCTGGTCGGGCTTGACCGTTCTTATCTTCCGATCACCCGCTTCTCGATTGAGCAGAGCGACGGAGTGACCGCGATCTCGCACTATCTGAAAGAGCGCACCCTGCGCGAATTCGATATCCGGAACAACATTCAGGTGATTTACAACTTCGTCAATTGCGATGTGTATTGCCGGGGCGAAGAGGTTTCGGAACTCAAACAGGAATACGCTCCGAACGGAGAGCGCCTGCTGGTGCATCTGTCGAATTTTCGTCCGGTGAAGCGGGTGACCGATTGCGTCGAGATCTTCGACCGGGTGCGCAAGCAGATTCCTTCCAAGCTGCTGATGATCGGCGACGGTCCCGACCGCTCCCGCGCGGAATGGCTGGCGGTGCAGAAAGGCATTCACAACGACGTCATCTTTCTCGGCAAGCAGGAGCAGGTGCAGGAAAAGCTGGCGCTGTCGGACATCCTGCTATTGCCCAGCGAACTGGAATCGTTCGGGCTGGCGGCGCTCGAAGGCATGGCCTGTGAGGTCGTGCCGATCGCGACCCGGGTGGGCGGAATCCCGGAATTGATCGAGCACGGCAAGAGCGGCTACCTGGCGGATGTCGGCGACGTGGATACCATGGCGCGCTACGCCATCGAATTGCTGAGCGATGAAAAAGCGCTGCGGGAAATGGCCAAAGCCAGCCGGGCCGTGGCGCAATCGCGCTTCTGCGCCAGCCGGATCATTCCGCAATATGAGGAGTTTTACCGGCGCGTGCTGGAGCGCGCTTCGTAGAAAGCTTCAGGAATCGCGCCGCTTCCCTGCAGCACCGGCAGTCGCAGCCTTACCAGCGTTCCCTTGCCTTCGCGGCTGTCGATGGTCATGCGGGCGGTGTCGCCGTAGAGAACCTTCAAGCGCTCGGCCACGTTGGCCATCCCGATACCGGTTCCACCCAGACCCGTGGGCCGCTCGAGCAGATTGGCCGAGCCCATGCCCACGCCATCGTCCTCGACTTCGATGATGAGGTGCGAATCGGTAAGGCGGCTGCGCAGGTAGATGCTGCCGCCGTCAATCTTCGACGACAATCCGTGCTTGATCGAGTTCTCCACCAGCGGTTGCAGCAGCATGCTCGGGACCATGGTATCCAGCGACGAGGTTTCGAGTTCCTTGACCACCCGCAATTTGTCGCGGCCGAAGCGGACGACTTCAATGTCGAGATAGTTGTCGATGAATTCCAGCTCTTCCCGCAGCGGCACGAAGGCGTCGCTGCTGTTGAGCAGGCGGCGCAGGATGTTGGCCAGCTTGATGATCAGCTCGCGCGCGGTATCGGGATCGAAGCGCACCAGCGAGGACACCGAGTTCAGGGTATTGAACAGGAAGTGCGGATTGATCTGGTTTTGCAGCGCTTCCATGCGGGAATGCAGCAGCAGGCGCTCCTGTTCCTCCAGCTTGATCTGAATGCGAACGCTGTTCCAGATTTTCATTTCCGTCCCGATGACGGTGACCGACGTGGCATAAATCAACACTTCCACCCACCAGGTCGGGCTCTCCAGGCTGAAGGTGCGGCCGGGAGCAAACCGCGAAAGCTCAGTCTGCACAAAGCGCAAAGCCACGATGGTGACGAAAAACATGGTCTGCCATTCGAAGGGATGGGGCGTGGGCAGATTGCGCCGGATCCAGCGATAGATGCTGAGGTCGACAAATGGGGAAAACGACCAGATGTCTTCGCGATTGGGAGCGAAGATGCGCAATTGTCCGGCGACGAATCCGCACAGCACGTTAAAGGGCAAGGTGGCCCATTCGCCATGCCAGACGGCGGGAAGCGCCAACAGCACGCCGCCCATCACGCCGGTAAGGCGTCCGCCAACCACGCCCAGCAGCACCGTGGTCTCGAAGGACAAATCGCCCGCGGCAAAACTTCTGGCGCCGAAGCGGATCCAGACTCCCAGGGCCAGGGGAATGCCGATCCACAAGACAAGATAGATTTTCTGCTTCCAGGTGCGTTCGTCGCGGAACAGCAGCGACTTGAATTCGACCGACCGCCCCAGAATGCTGGCCGCGGAGGCCGCCACGCCCAGCTTGATCAGCAGATTGATGAGGATGAGTCGCTGTTCCATGGTTTCGAAAGTCGCGAGATCCGCTGTGGGAAATGTAGCACGGCGGGGATGCGGGTAGCGCCGCCGTCCCGGCGGGCTGTGGCGGCGGGCGTCTCGCCCGCCGCACCGAGGGCGAGACGCCCTCGGGACAGCCGGCAAGATGCCGGCGCTACAGTGCATCAGCTTATAGGGGTCCTTCGACTCCGCATCGGCTTCGCGAAGCGAAGCCGATGCGGCGCTCAGGATGACATCCGTAAGGTCCGATTGACAGTCAGTAAGGTCCGATGATGCCGCCGATTTGTCGCGAGGCCGGCGGCTTCCGGCTGGACTTCTGGCTTTCGATTACATCGAGATATTTCAGGCCTGAGCCGGTGTTGAACAGCACTACTTTATCGTCGGCTGAGAAGAAGCCATTGGCGCGCAGCTTGCGATACGCTGCCAATGATGCCGCGCCTTCCGGCGCCGCGAATATTCCTTCCACCCTGGCCCAGTGGCGGAACGCGTCCATGATTTCTGTGTCGGTTGCGGCCAGGGCTGTGCCCGAGCTCTTCTTCAGGATTTCGAGAATGAGGTAGTCGCCATAGGCCTTGGGCACGCGAAGTCCGGAAGCCAGGGTGGAGGCGTCGGGCCAGAAATCGGCGGTGGGTTTATGCTCATCCCACGCTTTAACGATGGGGGCACAACCGGCGGATTGCACGACCACCATCTTCGGCCGCTCGGACCCAATCCAGCCCAGCGTTTCCATTTCGTCGAATGCCTTCCACATGCCGAGCAGGCCAACCCCTCCGCCGGTGGGATAGATGATGCCCTGCGGCAGCGTCCAATTAAGCTGCTCCGCCACTTCGTATCCCATGGTCTTTTTGCCTTCGACGCGGAACGGTTCCTTCAAGGTGGAGACATCGAACCATCCCTCTTTCTCTTTTCGCTCGGCTACCATGCGGGCGCAGTCACTGATCAGGCCGTCCACCAGCGTGACCTGGGCACCGTAGCTTTCGCACTCGACGCGGTTGGCCAGGGGCACGTCGCGGGGCATGAAAATGTGGGCTTCCAGACCGGCTGCGGCGGCGTAGGCGGCGAGAGCGCTGGCGGCATTTCCGGCGGAAGGGGCGGCCAGTTTCTTCAAGCCATACGACCTGGCCATGGTGACCGCGGCCGACATCCCCCGAGCTTTGAAGGAGCCGGTCGGGTTCAGACCTTCATCCTTTATGAATGCGTTGGGAAATTCCCGGCTGGGCAGCAGGGGAGTGAAGCCCTCGCCCAGGGAAACCGGAGGAGCGTCCGGCAGCACCTCGGCATAGCGCCACATGGTCGCCGGGCGAGTTGCCAGCGCATCAGGGTTAAAGTGATGCTTTAGGCTTTCCAGGTCATAGCGAACGTAGAGCACGCCGCCATCGTTTGGGCAGACCGTTTGGGGCTGATCGGCGCTTAGGTGTGCACCACATTTGGTGCACTCCAGGTAGGTGATTCGGGACACCTCGGAAGTTTAGCATTCTGGCTCAACCCCGGCCCGGGGTGGGCTTCGTTCTTAAGTTTTCAGCCCAGTTTTCAGTTTCTGGTTCTCGGTTCTCAGCCTAGGCGATTTAGCAGGGAATTGGCTTTGCGGAACCAGGGGCGCTCGCGGCGGCGCAAGTATCCGGGCATGGTGGGCTTTTTCGCCAGGATTTGCCGCGCCCACTCCCGGGCTTCGGCATTGCGTTGCTGCGAGGCGAGGAAGCACGCGTAGTTGTAGTAGGTCTCGGATGAGGTTGAAATCCTGGTCACCTGCTGGAACAGGGCTTCGGCTTTTTCGGGCTGGCCGGTGTTGGCATAGGCGTGGGCCAGCAGGCCGGCGGCGCGATGAAAATCATAGGTTGGATCGCTGGCCGCCACCCGCTCCAGGTCTGGCAGCGCGGCCGTAAAGTCCCCCATCTGGATGGCCGCCACGCCACGACGGTAGAACGGGTCGGGCGAGTCGGTGCGGGACGAAATCGCCTTGTCGTAAGCCTGCCGCGACCGGGCAAACTGCCCTTCCTCGAGGTAGAGGTCGCCGAGTTCTTCATAATTTCCGGCGGAAGGGTTGTCGAGAATGGCGGCCTCCAGCTCGCGGATGCGCTTGCGCCTGGGGAAAACTTTGAACGACTGGCGCAACAGGCCGGCGTCGGGAACGGCTTCGACCGCGATGTAGACCAGGGCCCCGAGCCAGCCGCCGATCAGGATGATCCACAGCCAGAAGGTGTCGGGGCGGCGGCGGATGAAGTGAATGATCGCGAACGCCTGCAGCAGGATGCCCCACCACGAAAAGGCGAAGAAGAATAATGATCCCATGCGAAGGCAGCAGTATAGATGAATCACGTGGCATGTCCCCACCCGGCCGGCGGCTGCTAAAATCGTTGCAGTGAAGCCTCCCATCCGCCTTCTGGGTGTCGATATCGACGGCACCCTGCTGAACCCTCAATTTCAGATCTCTCCCGTGGATCTGGCGGCGTTGCGCCGGGTCCATGCAGAAGGGGTGGAGGTGGTCGTGGTTACGGGGCGGCGGCACACCTTTGCCCTGCCGATCGTGCAGCAATTGGGATTCGACCTTTGGGTCATCAGCTCGAACGGCGCGGTCACGCGCTCGCTGGCCGGCGAGACCTTTCATCGCGACCTGCTTCCCGCCGAAACCTGCCGCCGGCTGTGCGCCGATATGCAGGAATTTCGCGGCAACACGGTCCTGACCTTCGACCAGGAAACCAAAGGCGCGATCGTGCTCGAGCACATGAATGAATTGAGTGCGAGCATTCAGCGCTGGCTGGAAAAGAACCTGCAATACATTGACTTCGTGATCCCGATCGAAGACTCGTTGACCCATGATCCGGTGCAGGCCATGTTCTGCGGCTCGATTCCGCGCATGCAGGCAGCGTTGGCGACGCTGGCAGCCAGCGGGCTGGAGCGGGACATTACCGTGCTGCGCACCGAGTATGCGGCCCGCGATCTTTCCATGGTGGACGTGCTGAACCAGGGATGTTCGAAGGGACATGCGCTGGAGCGATGGGCCAGTTACCGCGGCATCCCTCGTAAAGAGGTCATGGCCATTGGTGACAACTATAACGACATAGAAATGCTTGCCTTCGCGGGAGTGCCGTTTATCATGGGGAATGCAGCCGAGGAATTGCGCCGCGACGGCTGGAGGGTGACCTTGCCGAATGACCAGAACGGGGTGGCCGCGGCCATTGAGCAGGTGATGGGAGTAAGCTCTTTGTAGCGCCGGGACGGCGGCGCTACTTTACAGACGACCCTATGGGCCCACGGAAAAAACTCGGGTTTGCCCTGGGATGGCTGCTTCTCGCGCTTCCGGCGATGGGCGCCGACCTGGCCGTTCTAAATAACGGGTTTTCGATTCGCCACGAGCGGCGGGAAATCATGGGCTCGGTCACCCGCCTCTACCTGGGCGGCGACAAGGGCTATATTGATATTGCCACCAGCCAGATTGAACGCTTTGAGAAGGACCTCACGCCGGCCGTGCGCCGGCCGGCCAGCCATAGCGCCGGCAACCGCTCCAGCCGCCACAGCGGCCGCTGCGCCGGCCCTGGCCTCTGCCGGACGCGCGAAGCCGCAGGCCTTGAAGCCGCAAGAGCTGAATCAGGTCATCCACACCGTCAGCGACCAGCATCATCTCGATCCGGATTTCATCAGCAGCGTGATTCACGCCGAAAGCGGGTTCAACCAGCATGCTGTCTCCCCCAAAGGAGCGCAGGGGCTCATGCAGTTGATGCCCGGCACGGCCTCGAAGCTGGGAGTCTCCAATGCCTTCGATCCGCGCGCCAATGTGGAGGGAGGCACGCGCTATCTGAGCGAGTTGCTGGAACGTTATAACTTCGACGTGATCAAGGCGCTGGCCGCCTACAATGCGGGACCACAGCGGGTGCAGCAGTATGGCGGCGTGCCGCCCTACTATGAGACCCGCACTTACGTGGCGCGAATCGTGCGCGACTACAATCGCAAGAAACTCGCCGAGCGCAAGGCCGCCGCGGCGACCGCGAAAGCCGGCCGGAACAAGCCAGCGGCCGCGAGGCCCGCGGCGGCGGCAGCGGCTGCAATCCCCGGCCTTTCGTCCCAGGCCTCTCGCTGAGTTGCTGCCCTGCGCGAATACCTGAGTCCGACCTCCATGGGACACGCGTTGACCCCCGCCTCAGGGTCATTTACCTTGGTGGCAGTTGCTTTGGGTGGTTAGTGGTTAGCCTGGGTCAGTGCCGTGCTCGGCGCCGTGCCAGCAGTTCGGATCCTTCCCTTCAACATGGACAAGAAACGTATCCTCTTGTACGCGCTGGCGTTCGCCGCGTTCGCTGTGCTGGTTTATATCCAATTCCGCACCTGGCGTAACTTCGATTGGGCCACCTTCTGGGAGGAAAGCCGGGACCTGGGGCGTCCCCCGCACATCTTCCACCTCTTGCATGCCGTGGCCCTGATCTACGTGGCATATGCCATGCGCGCGCTGCGCTGGAAGATCTTTTTGCGTCCCATCCGCCCCAAGGCTTCGACCTGGAAGCTCTTAGGTCCTACCCTGATTGGTTTCACCGGGCTGGCTCTGCTGGGACGCCCGGGGGAAATCATCCGTCCTTATCTGATCGCGCGCCGGGAGAAGCTGACGTTTTCTTCCCAGTTGGCAGTCTGGGCAGTGGAGCGCATTTTCGATATCGGGGCGTTCACGGTCCTGCTGGTATTGGCGGCATTCTTCGCCACCGCGCCCAAGCGACTGGCTTATCACCGCAGCTTTCAGGAGGCCGGCCTCATATTCCTCGCGTTGTCGGCAGGCCTGACCATCGGGGCGCTGGCGGTAAGCCGGAGCGGAGAGGCGCTGGCGAGCTGGGTCGAACGCCGGTTTGCCCATCTGGCGTCCAATCTGGGTCACCGGATCGCATTGCGCATCCGGGAATTTCACGGCGGCCTGGACACCATCCACAACGCCTGGTCGTTTGTGATGCTGGCGGTGGTTTCGATTGCCATGTGGGCGGTCATCGCGGTCTCCTACAAGGAAGTAACCCACGCCTATCACGCCGAGGCGCTGGAAATTCCCCAGAGCCAGGTCCTCTTGCTGATGGGATCCAGCATGGTGGGCTCGGTCATTCAGTTGCCGGGCGTGGGCGGAGGTTCGCAGCTGGCCACCATCGCCGCGCTGGAGCATATCTTCGATGTGCCCAAGGAATTGGCCGCCAGTTGCGGCATCATGCTGTGGCTGGTGACATTCGTCGCCGTCATCCCCCTGGGCCTGCTCCTGGCCCATCACGAGCGCTTGTCTTTGCGCGAGCTCTCCCGGGAGAGTCACCAGGAAGAAGATGAGGTTCCGGTCACGCCTCCCGCGGGATGACGGACTGCGGACGCCGGACCTCGGACCTCAGACCTCGGACTACGGACCTCTCACCTCGGACTTCAGCCCTTGCCCAGGGTCCGACGTCCGAGGTCTGAGGTCCGACGTCTTACGTCCGGGGTCCGGGGTCCGCATTCCCGCCTGTTACAATGCAAGCGAAGAACTCTCCCGTCTGACATGAAGTGCCCTTTCTGTGGCTTTGAAAATGACAAAGTGGTGGACTCGCGCGAGAGCAAGGAAGCCGATTCCATCCGCCGCCGCCGCGAGTGCCTGAAATGCGGCAAACGCTTTACCACCTACGAGCGGATCGACGAGATTCCCTACATGGTGGTCAAGAAGGACGGGCGCCGGGAAAAATTCGACCGCCAGAAAGTGCTGAACGGACTGCTGCGGGCGTGTGAGAAGCGTCCGGTGCCCATCAGCCGGCTGGAACAGATTGTGAACGAGGCGGAAGCTTTCGTCATCGAGTCGGCGGAGCGCGAGCGCAAGACCAGCGAAGTGGGCGAGCTGATCATGAACCGGCTGCGCCGCTATGACAAAGTGGCGTACGTGCGGTTTGCTTCGGTGTATCTGGACTTCAAGGATGTGCAGGAGTTCATGGCCGAGTTGAAGGATTTGCTGAAGACCAAGGAAGCACCCGAGGTTCGCAGCAGGGCGCGGTAAAGACATAAGGGGTCGTGTGGGGCGGGCGCCCTCGCCCGCCTCCGGCACGTCAACAGCAGCGGGCGAGGGCGCCCGCTCCACACAATCAAGATCAATATGGCTTACAAGGTCACACTTATTCCCGGCGATGGCATTGGGCCTGAGGTTACCCAGGCGACGGTGCGCATCCTGGAAGCGACCGGGGTGAAGTTCGATTGGGAAATCTTTCAGGCTGGCGCCGAGGCCTTTGCCAAGTACAACGAATACATTCCCAAGGAACTGATCGAATCGATCGAACGCACCCGGGTGGGACTGAAGGGGCCGGTCACCACGCCCGTCGGCGAGGGTTTTCCCAGCATCAACGTGGCCTTGCGGAAGAAGTTCGAGCTCTACGCCAACTTTCGGCCGATTCGCAACCTGCCCCACATTCCGACCCGCTATCCCGGCGTGGACCTGATCATCGTGCGGGAAAATACCGAAAGCCTTTATTCCGGGATCGAGCACGAAGTGGTGCCGGGGGTGGTCGAGAGCCTGAAGATCATCACGGAAAAGGCGTCCACCCGCATTGCGCGCTTTGCTTTTGAATATTCCCGCAAGAACCATCGCAAGAAGATTCATGCCATCCACAAAGCCAACATCATGAAGCTTTCGGACGGCCTGTTCCTGCGCTGCTGCCGCGACGTGGCCAAGGAATATCCCGAGATCACCTACGGCGAGCACATCGTGGACAACACCTGCATGCAGCTGGTGATGAATCCTTATCAGTACGACGTGCTGGTCATGGAAAATCTTTACGGAGACATTATTTCCGACCTGTGCGCGGCATTCGTCGGAGGATTGGGCTTCGTGCCCAGCGCCAACCTGGGCGACAACTGCGCCATCTTCGAGGCGGTGCACGGATCGGCGCCCGACATCGCCGGCAAGAACCTGGCCAACCCGACGGCGGTCATCCGCTCGGCTCAGTTGATGCTGCGCCATCTGGGCGAACACCATGCGGCGGACAAGATTCACGACGGCCTGGAAAAGGTCTATCGCACCAAGGACAAACTCACTCGCGATGTCGGCGGAAAAGCCGGGACCTCGGAGTTTGCCGACGCCATTATTCAATTCATGGAAACCAGCACGGACGTCCCCGCCCAAGCCGAATCCTCGCACGCATAAATCTGTATCCGAGCTGTCATCCTGAGTGCAGTTAATTCTTACTGTTATCCTGAGCGCAGCAACTGGTTCGCATCGCGAACCAGCTGCGAAGTCGAAGGACCCCTATAGGCTCATCGCTGCGGACTTCTTGAGATTCGGCCAGGCGCCGGCGCCGCGCTGGAAACGCCGGTGGGAAAGGTAGGGGTCCTTCGACTGCGTGATGGCTTCGCGAAGCGAAGCCATCCCTCCGCTCAGGATGACATTGAGGTTGAGCGGCGGCGTGCCCGCAACTCTTCGTTGACGCGGCCCACGGATTTTGAGTAACATCCTCCTTCTGCAAGGACACTCGGGGGATGGCTAACCCAACACGGCGGGTAGGCGTAGTGCTCTTTCAGCTTGGCGGCCCCGACACGCCGCAAGCGATCGAACCGTTTCTTTTTAATCTCTTTTGCGATCCCGATATCATTGATTTTCCTTTTGCCCGCATCGGGCGCAAGCCGCTGGCCAAGCTGATTTCCACGACCCGGGCAAAGAAAGTGCAGCACCACTACTCGGCCATCGGCGGGGCTTCGCCCATACGACGTTTCACCGAGCGGCAGGCGGATGCGCTCCAGCACCGGCTCCGGGCCGACGGCATTGACGCCCATTGTTTCGTGGCCATGCGTTACTGGCATCCGTTCACGGCCGAAGCGGTCGAACAGGTGCGGGCGGCAAACTGCGACGAAGTCGTCCTTCTGCCGCTTTATCCCCAGTATTCCAGCACGACCACCGGGAGCAGCCTCAACGAATGGCGGCGCCGGTTTCGGAATGACGTTCCGGTGCAGGCGATCGAGACGTTCTATCGCCACTCCCTGTATCTGGACGCGCTGGTCGAGAAGATCGATGAAGCCCTGGCGCGGTTTCCTGAATCCGGTTCCCCTGAAATTGTATTCAGCGCGCACAGCGTGCCGGTTTCGGTCGTCGCCAAAGGCGATCCCTATCAACGGCAGATTGAAGAGACGGTGGAAATGGTGATGCAGCGCGGCGGCTGGCCCTATCGCCACCGGCTCTGCTATCAGAGCAAGGTGGGCGCCAGCAAGTGGTTGCAACCGTCGCTGCACCGTACCATCCGCGACCTGGCGGCGGAGCGGATACGCGAAGTTTGTGTCGTGCCCATCGCGTTTGTCTCCGATCACGTGGAAACGCTGGGCGAGATTGACCATGAAGCTCGCGAGGAAGCAGCGGAACTCGGCATACAACAATTTGAGATGACGTCAGGGCTGAACGATTCGCCGGCGTTCATCGCGGCCCTGGCGGATTTGGTGATCACTGCGATCAGCGCCGATCGGGCGCGTGATGAGGAGCGCCTGGTCGCAGCGGATTGAAAGACCGCACAGGGGCGGGTGTTGATGCGCAGCGTCACCAGGTATGTGATCACCAGGTTGTGATCATCAAGGAGTGAAGGAACGGATGGCAGACGAGTCCAACACGGGCATTCTGGGGCATCTACCGCCCTTGCCTCGGCCGGCACTCAACAACTCCGTGATCGGCATGGAGCAGGCCTATCGTCAGCGCAAGGGATTGCAGCTGCTGACGGACGCCGACATTGAAGCGCTCAAGGCCGGTCAACCCATGCCGTGGGAAGTTGGCGGGGTTGCGCCTCCGCCAGCCAGCGCGCCGGCAGCAGCGCCCGCGGCCCCGGTTCCGGCAGCCGCCGCCCCGCCGCAAGCCGCTGCGGCGGGAACCATCAGCGAGGAAGTTGCCAAGTGGGTGGCGCAAGGCAACAAGTGGAGCAAGTCCACCATTGCCGCCGAGCAGGCGCGGCGCGGCCGCAAAGGATTGCCTGCGCTGAATAATGCTGAGATGTCTGCCCTGCTGGGCGAACCGGTGGAGGCGAGCGCTCCTGCCGCAGCGGCGCCGTCGCCCGCGGCCCCTGCGCCGGCTGCCAAGGCCCCGAGCGGTCCTATCAGCGCGGAAGTTGCCAAGTGGGTAGCCGAAGGAAAAAAGTGGAGCAAGTCCACCATCGCGGCCGAGCAGGCACGCCGGGGCCGCAAGGGATTGCCGGCGCTAACCGATTCCGAAGTTGCCGCGCTGCTGGGGGAACCTGCCGAAGCACCCGCGGCAGCTCCGGTTGCCGCGGCAGTAGTAGCCAAGCCGGCGGCAGCGGCGGCTCGTCCCGCCACTGGTCCGCCTACAGCGGCCGCATCGGTCTCGCGCAGCGGAGCGTCGGTGAGTTACGTGGGCATGCCTGCGGTGGGAACATCGCGGGCGGCCGCCTCGGCGGGCGTGGCCTCGGTCGGACCTGAGGACAACGAAATCAACCAGGCGCGCCGGCGCTTTGCCTGGGCCGCGTTCGCGGCCTTCATGACTGCGTGGTTCATCGCCTTCTTCCGCTTCTTCCTGCCGCGAACCCTTTTCGAGCCCGCCACTTCGTTCAAGATCGGCTATCCCGCCGATTTCGGTTTGGGCGTCGATACCAAGTTCCAGCAAAAATATCGCATCTGGGTGGACCGCACACCCGATCGCATTTTCGTGATTTACGCGCGCTGCACCCATCTCGGCTGCACTCCGGACTGGAAGCCGGCCGAGAACAAATTCAAGTGTCCGTGTCACGGCAGCGGATACGACAGCGAAGGCATCAACTTCGAGGGACCGGCGCCGCGTCCCATGGACCGGGCGAAGGTCGAGATCGCGCCCGACGGTCAGATTCTGGTGGATGTTTCGAAGCTATATCAGTGGCCCAAGGGACAGCCCAGCGCGTTCAACGATCCGGGAGCGTATCTGCCGACTTAAAAAAGCTGTCGAGCTTCGCTCGACCGGGCGGACGAGGGCGTCCGCCCCTACGCGAGATTGGAAGAGGTTTAAATGGCTGAAGAAAACGGGAACGGGAAGAACGGGAAGCGGGTCGGCCTGCTGGAACGGGTGAAGGCGGGCGTCAAGGAAGACGTCCAGTCGATCAAGACCGACATGCCGGCGAAGGCCAAGGAGCAGATCGAGGGTCTGAAAGATCCGACCAAGACCCAGGTCTACACTTCGATCTTCCGCCACAAGCATGACGACACGCCGCGCAACCGGGCGCTGGGCGTGCTGTCCAACGTATTTCTGCACCTGCATCCGGCCAAGATCAACCGCGACGCGGTGCGCTACAGCTACACCTGGGGCATGGGCGGAATCACGTTCTACCTCTTTATTGTGCTCACGCTCACCGGCGTGATGCTGATGTTTTATTACCACCCCAGCAAGGTGCAGGCGTTTCGCGATGTGCTGTATCTCGAGCACGACGTTCCCTTCGGCAAGCTGTTGCGCAACATGCATCGCTGGGCGGCGCACTTGATGGTGATTGCGGTCTGGCTGCACATGTTCCGCGTCTTTCTTACCGGCTCGTATAAAAAGCCGCGCGAGTTCAACTGGAATATCGGCGTGCTGCTGCTGGTATTCACGCTGCTGCTCTCGTTCACCGGCTACCTGCTGCCCGACGATCAGCTGGGCTTCTGGGCGGTCACGGTGGGAACGAACATGGCGCGGGCCACGCCGGGCCTGGGAAATGAAGGTCCGTTCGGTCACATGCTGGGAATGACGCCATATAACGATGTGCGCTTCGGACTGCTGGGCGGTTCGATCGTGGACGCGAATGCGCTGCTGCGGTCCTACATCTGGCATTGCATCGGGATTCCGATTGTGGCCTCGGTGCTGATGATTGTGCACTTCTGGCGGGTACGGAAAGATGGCGGCATTTCGGGGCCGGCGGCGGTCATGCTGGCGTCGGAAGTGAAAGAACCGAAGAAGTAAAGGATTGTGGAGGGACGGGTCTTCGACCCGTCCGGGCCGAGCACAGCTCGGCTGGCTTTGTGGGCCGGCAAGAACCTGTCGAGCTTCGCTCGACTAGGACGGGTCAGAGACCCGTCCCCACACAGGATCGGGAGCACTTATGGATTGGCGGCAACTTTGGGAGATATGTTCGGCGCCTGACAATGTGCCCATCGTGGGGCTGATTCCTCTGCTCATTTTTTACATTTATCTGGCGTGGAAGCAGGCCAAGGCCAACGATGAACTGATCGGCGAGCTGGAAACCAATCCGGCGATGGCCAAGACCCATCATCGCAAGACCTGGCCCTTCCGGCCGGGCTGGCAGAAAGAGATCCATGTCTGGCCCTTTCTGCTGCGCAGTAGAGTTTCTTGCCGCCATGATCGTCACCATCATCCTGATGGTGTGGTCGATCACGCTGAACGCGCCGCTCGAAGAACCGGCGAATCCCAACCTGACCATGAATCCGGCGAAGGCGCCCTGGTACTTTCTGGGGCTGCAGGAAATGCTGGTGTACTTCGATCCCTGGATCGCGGGCGTAGTCATGCCCACGCTTGATTATTGTCGGCCTGATGGTGATTCCCTACATCGACACCAACCCGCTGGGCAGCGGCTACTACACCTGGAAGCAGCGCAAATTTTCCATCAGCACATTTCTGTTCGGCTTCATCATCCTGTGGATCGCGATGATCATTATCGGGACGTTCATCCGCGGCCCCGGATGGCAATGGTTCTGGCCGGGGCAGACCTGGGACCACAATCGCCTGATTTATGAGGTGAACCGCGATCTGCCGGACCTGTTTGGAATTACGTCGAACCTGGGCAAGGCGATTTTCGGCGCCGTGGTGGTGGGAGGGTTTTACGCCATCGGCGGCTTCATCATGCACGCCCTGTTCCGGCGCTACAACCCGAAAGATTACAAGCGCATGAGCCTGCTGCAGTACTCCATCATGATGTTTTTCGTGCTCAGCATGGTGGCCCTGCCGGCAAAGATGCTGCTGCGGCTGGCGTGGCATATCAAGTACGTGTGGATAACGCCGTGGTTTAACGTGTGATTCAGTCGTTAGTCGTCGGTCGTCAGCACATCCAAACTCTCGACGGCTGGGTTGGGCGACTGGCTGACGACTGATGACCGACGACTGACGACTGCTGGAGGATCTGAGTGCCACCTGTACCCGAGAAGGACCCGATTGTTACCAAGTCTTACGCGGCGTACTACGTCATCTGCATGATGATCCTCATGGTGACGCTGTTTTGGGCGCTGTGGGACGAATCCTTCGGACAGCGGCCCTGGAAGGCGTTTCAGCATGCGTGGAAAGACCGCTACACCGCATTCCTGAACAGCGCGCGCTCGAAGTCGTCGCAGTCGGTGAAAGAAGTCGAGCAGAATTCGCAGTACCAGCAACTGGAACAGGCCTACAAGGACGCCTACGAGACCGCCAAGCCCCGCCGGGACGAACTGCAAAAGCAGATCACGGATTTAAGCGCGAAGATTCTGGCCGTCCAGAACGTGTTTACCGATCGCCGGGCTTACGTCAATGCGCTCACCTATCAGCTCGAGACCGAAAGCAGCGCGTCCGGCAAGAAGAGCAAGCAGCAGGACATCGACGACTACAAAAAGAGGAAAGCCACGGTCGAGTTCCCCGACGGCCACAGGCAGCAATTCAACTTTGCGGAACTGGAAGAGACCTACAACTCGCTCAAGGACCAGCGAACCAAGCTGAGCGCCGAATTGGGCGAAGTGATAAAGCCGGTCACCGAGGCCAGCAACCAGTCGTCCGCCTATATCACGGACCACATGGTGGACCTCACGCCCACCCAGATTGATGGTCTCAAGAAGAAGGCGGCGGATTGGGACCCGCAGATCGTGCAGATCAACGTGGCGGACGCCAACATCGTGGACCGCTGCGAGTCCTGCCACATGAATACGCGCGAGCCGATCCGGGTCACGGCCGCGGTCATGACCCCGAAGGGCGAGAAGCGTCCGGATGAATACGCCCAGGCCTTCACCAGCCATCCCGAGCCGAACTTGCTGAAGACGCATGATCCCGACAAATTCGGGTGCTCTCCCTGCCACCAGGGCAACGGGCGGGCAACCACCAGCGTGGAAAAAGCGCACGGCAACTACGAGCACTGGTTGTGGCCGCTGTTTCCCAAACAGAATGCCGAAGCCGGCTGCCAGACTTGCCACGCCGCCGATATGCACCTCGCGGTGGGCGATGTGGGCGCGCATATCTCGAACGGCAAATTTCTGTTCCGCCAGCGCGGTTGCATGGGCTGCCATCGCTACGAAGGCTACGACCGGGAACCGGAAGAGCTGACTTCGATCGCGCAGCAGATGAAGCTTCTGGACCAGCAGAAGATCGACAATTCGAAGACCGCGGCAGACCTGATGAAGCAGGCCGACGCCGCCTCGAGCAATGACGAAGCCAACCGGCTGAACCAGGAGGCGGTGGCGCTGCGCGTGTCCAACAGCAAGATCGATGGGCGCATCCAGCAGCTTGATTTCCAGAACCACAGCCTGATGCAGGACATGAAGAAGATCGGGCCCAACCTGAAAGACGTCCGGCTCAAGCTGAATCCGAACTGGATTCCGGTGTGGCTGAAGAAACCGACCGACTTCCGCCCCACCACCAAGATGCCGAATTTCCGCCTGACCGAGCATCAGATTCAGACCATCTCGGCGTATCTGTGGCAATCGGGATTGACCGACGCTCTGCCCAAGCAGAAACCGGGGAACGTCGAGCACGGCAAGCAACTGTTCGAGACCCGCGGCTGCCTGGCCTGCCACTCCATCGGCGAAGGCGACCAGTTGCAGGGCGGCACGTTCGCCGCCAATCTCACTCGCGTGGGAGAGAAAGACAACTACGACTACCTGGTGCGCTGGATCCACAATGCGCGCGAGCGCACGCGTCCTTATTGTCCTTACGAGAAAAAGGATATCGGCCCCGAGGACTACGCCAAGAAAGGGCTGCCTTACCAGTTTGACCTGGAGCACAGCACGTGTCCCAACGACGGGCACGAACTGCAAGTGCAGAATATGACGGTCATGCCCAGCCTTCGGCTGAGCGAAGAAGACGCGCAGGACATCGCCTCCTACCTGATGACGCAGAAAAAGGAGGAGCCATCAGCCTATGCCCAGGCTTCGTACATGAACGATCCTGAGCTGAAAGAAGAGGGCAAGAAGTGGATCCGGCAATACGGCTGCGCCGGGTGTCATGAAATCTCGGGCTTCGAGGACGAAGGCCGCATCGGCACCGAATTGACCTACGAAGGCAGCAAGCCCATCGAGCGTCTGGATTTTGCTCTCTTCACCAATATAGCGGAGCGCGGCGGCAAGAATGCCGAACCGATCACCGATCCGGAAGACCTGGCGCGGCTGCCCGAAGGTCCGGCCAAGGGGCCGTGGTATGACCACAAAGGCTTCTTCGAGCACAAACTGGCCGAGCCGAATGTTTACGACAAGGGCAAGGTCAAGTCGGAGATGGAAGCGCTGCGCATGCCCAATCTCCATCTCTCCAAACTGGAGATTCAGGACCTGACCACCTTCCTGATGGGCAGCGAAGAGAGTTCCCTGCCCGAGAGCTACCAGTACAAGCCCGGCGACGCCCGCCGCGACATTCAGGAGGGCTGGTGGATTGTCACCAAGTACAACTGCATGGGCTGCCATCAGCTGACGCCGGATCAGAGCACCATCCTGATGGGGATGAAACGCTACCAGGATGCGCAGGAGCAGTTGCCGCCGAAGCTGCTGACGGAAGGGGCGCGCGTCGATCCCGAGTGGCTGCGGAAATTCCTTTCGAATCCGTCGCTGAGCACAACCGACACCAATCGGAATGGCGTGCGGCCGTACCTGCAGGTGCGCATGCCGACGTTCTCGTTCTCCGACAATGAGCTGCGCAAGCTGGTGCGCTTCTTCCAGGCGCTGTCGCAGCAGCCCATGCCTTACATTCCGGAGCAGGTGCCGGTGCTGTCCACCAAAGAGACCGACATGGCGCGCAGCCTGTTCTCGAGCACGGCCGCGCCTTGCCTGAAGTGCCATGCCACCGGCGATCCGCAACATGACAAGATCGCCACCGCGCCCAACTTCCTGCTGGCAAAAGATCGTCTCAAGCCGGATTGGGCCGAGCGCTGGATTCTGGATCCGCAGGCGATCAGCCCGGGCACGGCGATGCCTTCCGGGTTGTTCAAGCGGGAGAACAATCACTGGGTATTCTCCGGCCCGACTCCACCTTCGTTCCAGGGTTATGAGAAAGACCAGAGCAAGCTGCTGGTGGACTACATCTTCCAGCTCACGCCCGAGGAACAGCGGCGGGTGGCGGCGTCGATGGGGACGGGGCCAGGCTTCGGTGCAGCCGCGGAGCAAGCAGAAGCAGGCTGCCAGCCAGACGGGAGCGGCAAGCCTGGGTGGTTCGCGGTAGAATGTTCTGTTTTGAAACGTCGTTGGCCTTGGTCGTTGGCCTCTAGCCACGGCGTGATTTGGCCAACGACCAAGGCCAATGGCCAACGATCTGTTTAGAGATTTACAGCTGACGAAAGGGCGACATAATGAATAAGAAACTATGGGCGGCAATGTTCATGCTTTGCCTGCTGGGCTTGCTGGCAGGCTGCAGCAAGAAGGAAAACACCAACGAAGAGCAAGGCACTTCGCCGAGCTCGGAAATGAAGCCGGCGGCGACTTCGACGCCGATCGATCCGGCGACCGCGGCCAGCGTCAGCGGCACCGTGACCTTCGGCGGTCCGGCTCCCAAGGCGCAGAAAATCGACATGAGCCAGGACGCGGCCTGCAAGGGCACCAACACGGCCGAGACGATCGTGGTCAACGACGGCAAGCTGGCCAACGTTTTCGTGTACGTGAAGGACGGCCTGGGCGATCGCACCTTCGACGTGCCCAAGGACTCGGTCACGATTGACCAGAAGGGTTGCCAGTACCATCCTCACGTGCTGGCGGTGATGGCGGGCCAGAACATCGAGATCCGCAACGACGACGAGACCACGCACAACATCCATCCCACACCCAAAGACAATCGCGAGTGGAACGAGTCGCAGCCTCCCAAGGCGGCGCCCATCGAAAAGAATTTCGCGCGCGAAGAAATCATGCTGCCGGTGAAGTGCAACCAGCATCCCTGGATGAAGATGTACGTCAACGTGGTGAAGACCCCGTTCTATGCGGTCACGGGCGCGGACGGCAAGTACGAAATCAAGGGCCTGCCGCCGGGCGACTACACGCTGGCGTTTGTCCAGGAAAAGCTGGGCGAGCAGACGCAGAAAGTTACCCTGGCCGCGAAAGACAGCAAGACGGTCGACCAGGGCTTCAAACCGGAATAAGTGCTGGAGTGTAGCGCCGGCATCCTGCCGGCTGTCCCGGGGGCATGCTTGCCCTCGGGCGCGGCGGGCGGGACGCCCGCCGGACAGCCGCCGGGACGGCGGCGCTACACAAACCTCCCAGGAGCCGCCTCTGAAGGCCGTCGCCATACCGTACAACCAGGCCCATCACCGCTTCGCCGTCTTTGCGGCGTCGGTGACTTTTCTGCTCATCATTGCGGGAGCGCTGGTGACCAGCAACGATGCCGGCCTCTCCGTCCCCGATTGGCCTACTTCGTTTGGTTCGCTGTACAAGATTCCGCACCTGGTCGGGGGCGTCAAGTTCGAACATACGCACCGCATGATTGCCCAGTTTGTGGGATTTCTGAGCATCATCCTGGCCGTCTGGACCTGGCGCGCCGATCCGCGGCGCTGGATGAAATACCTGGGCCTGACCGCGCTCGGCCTGGTCATCGCGCAGGGGATTTTGGGCGGGCTCACGGTGCTGTTCTACCTGCCTCCGGCGATCTCATCCGCGCACGCTGCGCTGGCGCAGACATTTTTCTGTGTGGTGGTCCTGATCGCGGTCTTCACCGGGCGCAACTGGGTGGAAGAGGTTCCGCAAATCGAGAACGACGAAAGCCGGCCCAGGCTTTTTACGCTGGTCCTGCTCTCAATTTTTGTGCTGTATGTTCAGTTGATCCTGGGCGCCATGTTTCGCCATCACGGCTTGAGCTGGTGGCCGCACGTTTTGAATGCGGCAACCGTGGCCATTGTGCTGAGCTGGACATCGATCCGCGCCTTGACGCGATATTCCGGGATTGACTCCATAAGGCGGCCTGCGATAACCATGCTCGCGCTGATGATCGCTCAACTGTGCCTGGGTTTCGTCGCGTTTCTCACCCGGGTGGCCTGGGGACGCGATGCGGTCCAGCCTGAACTTCCCATGGTGATTTCCACGGTGGCACACGTTGCGGTGGGAGCGTTGTTGCTGGCTGCAACCGCGGTGCTGGCGGTGCAGGTGTGGCGGCATAGCTCTGCCGCCGCTCAGAGAACACGTTCCCGGTCGAGACCGGAAGCCGGTGGCGGCATGAGTACGGCAACACAACCTCTGGTCGTCCCGCGCAGCGCCGTTCTCACCCTGGCGCGCGACTACGCCGAACTCACCAAGCTGCGCGTGACCACGCTGATTATCATGACGGCGTGGTGCGGGTACTACTTCGGAGCGCTGAAGTCCGGCGTCTCTTCCCTTTCCTGGTCGCTGTTTCACACGCTGCTGGGAATCGGCCTGGTTTCGGGCGGAGCGGCGGCGCTTAACGAAGTGATGGAGTGGGACACGGACAGCCGCATGCGCCGCACCGCGCAGCGCCCCATCCCGGCCGGACGTTTCGGTTTCGTGCATGCCACGCTGGTCGGCGTCCTGATGACGCTGGGCGGAGCTCTCTACCTGGGGCTGGCCCTGAATCCTCTGACCGCGTGGCTGGCGCTGGCGACGTCCGCGGTCTATCTCGGGGCCTATACCCCGTTGAAGAAAGTTCATCCGATTTGCACCTTCGTCGGCGCCTTCCCGGGGGCCATGCCCGGGGTGCTGGGCTGGACCGCGGCCCGGGGCCGCCTGGAGTGGGGCGCCCTGGTGATGTTTGCCATCGTCTTCTTCTGGCAGTTCCCTCACTTCTATTCCATCGCATGGCTCTATCGCCAGGACTACGAGGATGGCGGAATTCGCATGCTGCCGGTGGTGGAACCGGACGGCAAGTCCACGGGCGCTCAGATCCTGCTGTATTCGCTGGCCCTGATTCCGATAAGCCTGCTGCCGACTCTTCTGGGGATGTCGGGCAAGCTGTATTTTGCCGGGGCTGTGGTGCTGGGAACGGTCCTGCTCTACTTTGGCTGGCGGCTGGCGTCCCTGAAGGCGGCGCCCAATACGGCGCGATCCAAGCAGCGGGCGCGGCAGTTGCTGCAGGCGACGGTGTTGTATCTGCCGCTGCTGTTCGCCCTGATGATGCTCAACACCAAGTAATAACACCGGTCATGACCTCGGATGCGCCTCCATGGCCTGGAGGCGCATCCGAAGCCAAGCACAGCTCGACGGTTCCAGATAAAATACCCTGTGGTCTCCAAAGCCCCCGATTACGTCGCGCTCGACCCGCCCAACAGCGCCGCGCCCGCACCTCCTGCCGTGATCTCGGTGCAGGACCTTGTCCACCGCTATGACGGCCGCACCGCCCTGAGCGGAGTCTCGTTCGACGTCCGCCACGCCGAGCTGTTCGGACTGCTGGGCCCCAACGGCAGCGGCAAGACCACCATGTTCCGCATCCTTTCGACGCTCATGGTGGCCGGAGGCGGCCGCGCCGTCATCATGGGATTTGACGCAGCCCGGGAACCCAACAAATTGCGCCGTGCAGATCGGGGTGGTGTTCCAGGCCCAGAGCATCGATCTGAAATTGACCGCCGCCGAAAATCTGTGGCATCAGGGTCATCTCTACGGCTTGCGCGGCACGGCGCTGAAATCGCGCATTGCCGAGATGCTGGCCCGGGTCGGGCTGTCGGATCGCGCCAACGAAAAGGCCGAGACTTTTTCCGGCGGGATGCAGCGCCGCCTGGAACTGGCCAAGGGCCTGCTCCACCATCCCGCGGTGCTGCTGCTCGATGAACCCACCACCGGCCTGGATCCGGGCGCGCGCCGCGACTTGTGGCAATACCTGCAGATTTTGCGGGACGAAGAAAAAGTCACGGTGATGGTGACCACGCACCTGATGGAAGAGGCGGAGCGCTGCGATCGTCTCGCCATCCTCAATGAGGGAAAGCTGGTGGCGCTGGGAACTCCCGCCGAGCTGAAACGCGAGATCGGCGGCGACGTGATTCTGCTCGACGTCCGCGACGCGGAATCGATGGCGGAGCGCATTCGCGCCCGTTTCAACGTGGATGCGAAAGTGCTCGCGGGCCAGGTCCGGCTGGAGCGGGAAAATGGCCATCGCTTCATTACCGACGTGGTCGAAGCCTTTCCCGGCGAGATTGAATCGATTTCCGTGAGCAAGCCGGCGCTGGAGGATGTTTTCATCCACCGCACGGGTCACAAATTCTGGACCGAAGATGCGGAACGACCGGCGTAGCGCCGGCTTCCGGCCGGCTGCCCAGGCGGCGTCTCGCCGCCTCAGTGCGAGAAGAGCGAACTTCGAGGTCGCTCGCCAGACATTGTCTCGGTTCAGACGGCGGGCGGGACGCCCGCCGGACAGCCGGCGAGACGCCGGCGCTACCTGGAGCTCGACCTATGATGCTTTTGCTTTCGGTTGTCTTCGGACTGGTTCCACTGGCCGGAATTGGCTGGACGGTCGAGAACGGAATGATCACGACCGTCGATGGTCTGTTCATGAGCATCATTATGCTGGCGCTATCCGGCATCCTTTTCTTGAACGCATTTATGGAAGTACGCAAGAAATTCACCATGAAGAAGGCGCCGCAGGCGCGGAAAACGAGCTGACGTGGCGACCCAGGCTGCAACCCTTCCAGCGCGTACCGCTCCGACCACGGGAATCATGCTTCCGGCATTCACGCTGTGGTGGCGGGAACTGGTCCGCTTCTATCGCCAGCGCGCTCGCGTAGTGGGAGTCATCGCGTCGCCTCTGCTGTTCTGGGTGGTCATCGGCTCCGGCTTTGGCAGTTCGTTTCGCTCGGGTGACGCGGCCGGGACAGCAGCACTATCTGGATTATTTTTACCCCGGCGCGCTGATCATGATTGTGTTGTTCACTTCGATTTTCACCATGATGTCGGTGATCGAAGATCGCAAAGAAGGTTTCCTGCTGTCGGTGCTGGTGGCCCCGGTGCCGCGGGCTGCGATTGTGCTGGGCAAGGTGCTGGGCGGGAACCACGCTATCGGCCATTCAGGGCCTGATCTTTCTGGCTTTCGCCCCGCTGGTCGGGATCCATCTCAGCCTGACCGGTTTCCTGCTGGTGGTGCTGACGGTTTTCCTGGTGTCTTTTGCTTTGACCGCGCTGGGATTCACGATTGCGTGGTCCATGGATTCGAACCAGGCCTTCCACGCCATCATCAATCTGTTTCTGATCCCGCTGTGGCTGCTCTCCGGAGCCCTGTTCCCGCTGGCCGGCGCGTCCGGGTGGATCCGGTTCCTGATACGAATCAACCCCCTGACGTACGGAGTTGAGGCGCTGCGCGACGTGCTCTATCCCGGGAACGTGGCGGAGTTTCCCCTGGCGTCGTCGCTGGCGACGCTGGTGCTGTTCTCCGCGTTCATGTTCGGCCTCTCGTTCGTGATGGTGAGCCGCCGCACCACGAAACCCGCCGCATGATGCAAGTGCCCGCACAGTACGCCGTCTATCCGGTGATTGACGCCGTGCTCAATGGCACCAGCGCCGTGCTGCTCCTGGTGGGACGCGGCTTACATCAAACGCGGCCGCATGGCGGCGCACCGCGCCGTGATGATCACCGCGCTGATTTCATCTGCGCTGTTTCTGACTTCGTATTTGTATTATCACTGGCACGTGGGCTCGGTGCACTTTCAGGGACAAGGCTGGTCGCGTCCGGTCTATTTCACGATTCTGATTTCCCACACCATATTGGCGATCGCCATCGTTCCCCTGGTGATTGTCACGTTGAGCCGCGCCCTGCGGGAGCGTTTCGATCAGCATCGCAGAATCG
Source organism: Terriglobia bacterium (assembly GCA_963734455.1). Lineage (GTDB taxonomy): Bacteria > Acidobacteriota > Terriglobia > Terriglobales > Acidobacteriaceae > JAIQFF01. The sequence goes on along the minus strand of CAVTHC010000002.1, from coordinate 215,768 downwards.
CGCGCTGGACGTTCCCGCTGTGGCTGTATGTGTCGGTGACGGGCGTGGTGATTTACGTGATGCTGTATCACCTGTTTGCGGCAGGATAGTTCGCTTCCCCGGCGACACAAACGGTAGCGCCGGCGTCTCGCCGGCTGTCCGGCGGGCGTCCCGTCCGCCGCGCGGACAGCGGAGACAGCGGCCAGCGAAGACCAATGTTGTGCGTCGCAGGAGGCGGAGGCGGCGAGACGCCGCCTCGACAGCCGGCGGGACGCCGGCGCTACTCTTCCCGCGGCGTCCGCGTGGTGAAATGACATCATGACGATTGTGAAACTCAAGATCGATGTCTCCGGCACGGTTGGGGACGAGGCCTGGCGCAACCTGCGCCAGTTCGACGAAATTCAGAGCGCCGCCTTCGGCCCGAAATTCGGATCGAGCGGGACCTGCAAGCATGCCGCCGACCAGCCGCACTCCCAAAGGCGAGTGGATTGGCGCGGAGATCCGGCTGGAAACGCCGCTGCTGGCGCAATATGCCGTCTCCCACTATCTGGAGCAGGAACGCGTGCTGGATGCGGACGTAGTGGACTAGCCTCGCCACAGCGGCCTTGCCGTGAGGAATAGGGTAGTGGAGCACTTTGAAACCCCAGTTTGAAAACCCCACAGGCATGGTCATTCCGAACGCGGTATGTCGCGCGAGGAATCTGCTGGTTTGCTGCCGGCAGCAAGCAGATTCCTCGCCGATAAACCTGGCTTCGGAATGACAAGGCGTGGGATTTTTTTCACACCACGCCACGGCCAGGAATACTCACGATTTGCGCGCCGGCGAAAGTTGGCGGTAGCATAGGGACAAAACCTTCCGCAAATAAGGAGACCCTGTTATGGCAACTAGCGCAACTCCGCCGTTGAATGAAGCCAAACTCCACGACTTTGTGATGAAGGCCGTAGGCGAGATGGGCGCAGCCATGAACGCTGCCCTCATCGTTATTGGGGATCGATTGGGACTGTACAAAGGACTGGCTGGATCGGGACCGATGACTTCGGCGGATCTGGCGAAAAAGACCGGTACGCATGAGCGCTACGTGCGCGAGTGGCTGGCGGCGCAAGCGGCCGGCGGATTCATCACCTACGACGCGGCCAGCCAGACTTACGCGCTGCCACCGGAACAAGCGATGGCCCTGGCCGACGAGAATAGTCCGGTCTTTCTCCCCGGCTTTTTCGAGATCGTGGAAGCCTCGGTGAGGGACGTGCCCAAGATCACCGATGCCTTTCGCACCGGCAAGGGCGTGGGCTGGCACGAGCATGACTGCTTGCCTGTTTACCGGAACCGAGCGGTTTTTCCGTCCCAACTACCGCGCTCATCTGATCAAAGACTGGATTCCGGCGCTGGGCGACACGCGAAGCCAAGCTCAAGGCCGGGGCCAGCGTGGCCGACGTGGGCTGCGGACTGGGGACCTCGACCATCCTGATGGCGCAGGCCTATCCCAAATCCAAGTTTGTGGGCTTTGACTATCATCCGCGGTCGATCGAACTGGCCCGTGAAGCCGCCGCCAAGGCGGGACTGTCGGACCGGGTGAAGTTTGAAGTAGCCAAGGCAAAAGATTTTCCGGGCAAGGGATTTCAGCTGGTGGCGTTCTTCGATTGCCTGCACGACATGGGCGATCCTGAAGGCGCAGCGCGGCATGTGTTCCAGTCGCTCGCTCCCGACGGCGCGTGGATGATTGTTGAGCCCTTTGCCGGGGACAAACTGGAAGACAACCTGAATCCCATCGGGCGGGTGTTCTATGCGGCTTCGACCATGCTGTGCACGCCGGCTTCGCTTTCGCAGGAAGTCGGACTGGCCCTGGGCGCACAGGCGGGCGAAGGACGCCTGGCGAAGATCCTGAAGTCGGCCGGGTTCAGCCGGGTGCGCCGCGCCGCCGAAACGCCTTTCAACATCGTGCTGGAGGCGAGAGCGTAAGCGCCGTCTGAATCGATCCTGAAGTGCGGCTTTTGCCCCGGTGGAAATTCATCGCGGGCCGGCACAGGGGCTAAAGCCCATCTCTCAGAGTTGCCGCGATGCGGCCCTGAAGGACCGCTCTTCCACGGTGGCTCAAGCGTCCGCGCCGTGGCCCGAGTCCGCGCCGTGGCGCAAATGCTCTCCTCTCCGCGTCTTCTGTTATAGTTTTCGTGGATTCAGGCATGTCCGCATTTCCAGATCCTGCTCAGGAAACCTCGTTGCCGGCGACCGAACCCGTTATCCCACCCGCCAAACCGCGGATGTCCACCCGCAACCGGCTGTTGTTTTTCGCCACCGGCTGGCTGATCGTGCTCATGCCGTTTCTGTTCTGGTGGAACACCTGGTTCGGACGGCAACTCTCGGACAAGCAGTTGAGCGAGTATCTGCAGGACGATAAGAAGCCGCGCCACATCCAGCATGCCCTGGTGCAGATCGGCGAGCGGGTGACGCGCCACGACCCTGGGGTCGCGCAGTGGTATCCGGATGTGGTGCGGCTGGCGTCTTATCCGATTGAAGAAGTGCGCAACACCGACGCCTGGGTCATGGGCCAGGATGTAACCAGCAAAGACGCGGCCAGCGCCGGGTTCCACCAGGCGCTTCTGAAAATGCTGGGTGATTCTTCTCTCCTGGTGCGGGGCAATGCGGCGCTGTCCGCTGGTCCGCTTCGGCGACGCCACGCGGAAGGCCGGATATCGTCGCCCTGCTGCAGCCGGCGAAGGTAACGGCGCCCCAGGCGGGAAAGATCACGGATTCCAGCGCGGTGGGAACGCCCATCCATCAGGGCGGAATCATCGCCAAGATCGAGTCCGCGGGACAAACCGTGGAGGTGCGCTCGCCCATCAACGGACGGCTACGTCAATTTGTCGGTGCAGCCCGGGCAAACCGTCGCCGCCGGAGATCAAATCGCAACCCTTGATCCGGGAACGGACCAGGTTTGGGAAGCCCTGCGCGCGCTATACCTGATTGGTCAGCCCGAGGATATTCCTGCCATCCAACCCTACGAACGGGAGTTGCCCGAGATTCCCGACCACGTGCGCCAACAGGCGGTGGCAACCGAGCGGGCGATACGGGAACGGGCGAAGTAGTCGGGGCGCTCGCGTTGGCGAATTCCTGCGAGCTACGGTTGAACTGTTCTTGGAAATTCAGTTGTCGGTTTTTAGTTCTCGGTTCTCAGAGAGCGGCATGACGCCGACTTCTTTTTCTATTTCGGCGGTGTCGACCATCACGATTGCATCCCAGGGGCAACCATCGAGGAAGGAGCCGTCCGGGCCCTTGCTGGTGCACTTGTTGCAGCCGATACAGAGAATGGGGTCGACCTGGATGCGGCCGAAGGGAGAATTGTCTTCATCCGGGACCCAGAACATGCAGTCTTCAACCGGGCAGTATTCCACGCAGGCCGGGGAACCGGCGCAGCCGGTGCAGCATTCGGTGATTACCGCAAGCTCTTTGGGTTTTTTCTTGCGCGCGGTCAGCAGACCCTTGGACCTGGGTTCGTGTTTGAACTCGTCGGGCACCATCCCGACGATCCCCCTGAGCGGTTCTTCAGGCATCGGAAGAATTATAGCTCAAAGGCGGCGTCCGGCGTCAGACGTGTTCATCCGTCACATCGCTCTGCCGGGTTTCTGGTATAGTGGCCTTCCAGCCCCTAGAAACCTGTTTTATTTTCCCGGCTCCCTGGTTTAATACCCAAACGAAAAGGGGCGGAAGGAGCAGCATTCATGGCAGGAAAAAGTCTGAACCGCGTCACGCTAATCGGCAACCTGGGCAAGGACCCGGAGGTGAAATTCACCCCCAGCGGCACGCCGGTGGCCAAGATCGCTCTCGCCACCAACGAGCGCTTCAAGGACAAGAACGGCGAATGGCAGGACCGCACGGAGTGGCACAACGTCGTGCTCTGGCAGCGCCTGGCTGAAATTGCCGGCGAGTACCTGAAGAAGGGCGGCAAGGTGTACATCGAAGGCCGCCTGCAAACCCGCTCCTGGGATGACAAGCAGACCAATCAGAAAAAGTACATGACCGAAGTGGTGGCCAGCGACCTGATTCTGCTGGGCGGGCGCGGCGAAGGCGGCGGGGGCGGAGATTTCGCGGGCAGCTCGCGGGGCGCGGCCGCCGGTGGAAACAATTTCGATCAGCGCACGCCGGAAGCGGAACCAGCGGCCGCTTCATCGCCGATCAGCGACGAAGATATTCCGTTCTAAAAGCAGCTTTCAGCTCTCAGCGGTCAGCTCTCAGTGAGGTACCCCATCTTTGCGCGTTTCTTGCGCAAAGGTGGGAGTGGTTTCCGACGAATCTATGAAGCGTTCCATCACACCAGCACTGCTTTGCCTTCTTCTTTCCCTCGCCCCATCCGCCTTCGCCAAGCACCACCATCATCACAACGACTCCGAGGCGGGCAGCAGGCCATTTCGACTACTACCTGCTGGCGCTGTCGTGGGCGCCCAACTACTGCGCCGGTCATCCCGGCGACCATTCCAGCGAATGCAGGACCGGCGGGCACACCGCATTCGTGCTGCACGGACTGTGGCCACAGGCCAACAGCGGAGCGCCGCCCATGTCCTGCTCCAACGCTCCTCCGGTGGCCGCGGAAACGGTCGACCATATGCTCAACTACATGCCCAGCCGCGGGCTGATCCAGCATGAGTGGCAGGAACATGGCACCTGCAGCGGACTTTCAGCCCAGGACTATTTTGCCAGGGCCGAGCAGGCCTTCAGGAATGTGCACGTGCCGGAGCAATATCAGAAGGTGGACCACGAGCAGCAGCTCAACGTATCGGATTTAGAAAAGAGTTTCGCGGATGCGAACCACGCTCCGCCGGAGGCGTTCCGCGTTTCCTGCCATGCCGGCGCGCTGGTCAGCGTGGAGGTCTGCGTGGACAAGGACCTGCAGTATCGGAGCTGCACCCGCAGCGTGCGCGAATGTCCGGTAAACCAGGTGGACATGCGGCCACCGCAATAGAAGAGGAAGAGACCATGCCCGAAGATCTTGCCAGCCAGACCTGCGTTCCCTGCCGCGGAGGCGTGCCTCCGATGAAGGGAGTGGAACTGCGACGCATCCAGCAACAGGTCCCGCAGTGGAAGGTGGTCAATGAGCATCACATCACGCGCACCTTTACCTTTCCCGATTTCAAGCAGGCGCTCGACTTTGTAAACCGGGTGGGAGCGGTTGCGGAACAGCAGGGACATCATCCCGACATCCTGCTGACCTGGGGCAAAGCGGAAATAACGATGTGGACGCACAAGATTGACGGGCTGACGCAGAGCGACTTCATCATGGCCGCCAAGATCGATCAGCTTTCGCCGGCATGATCACAGACCACGTGGGGACAGCCGCCGGTCCGGCTGTCTGGCTGAGCGAAGCGCAACGTGATTTCTTCTCAGCCTTTTCCACTCGCAGATAAGCGGACAGCGAGATCGAGGTGGCGGCGCGCTCGGGAGCGGATCCATAGTTCGGCGTCGGACGTCGGACCTCGGCGATACACCAAAGCCATGCAGCTTGGGGCAGAGGTCTGAGGTCTGAGGTCTGAGGTCTGAGGTCCGAACTCCGACTATAATCTACGCATGCTTGATGAAAACGATTTTCGCAAGCGGGCCGATGCCGCGCTCGAATCCTTGAAGAAGGCCCTCATGCAGGCCGAGGAGTCGTCGGACATCGAAGTGGAAGATCAGTCGGGCGCGCTGCATATTTCTTTCGAGGACCGCAGCAAGTTCGTCATTTCGCCCAATGCTCCGGTGCGGCAAATATGGATTTCCGCGCTGGCCACCAGTTTCAAGCTGGACTGGTCGGATCCCGATCAGGATTTTGTCTTGTCCAAGACCGGAGAAAAACTCAAAGCGCTGGTGGCGCGATTGATCAATCAGCAATTGGGAGAAGAACTGGTGACGCTGGCGTAAGCTCGCTAGCCGGTTCCCGAAAGACTCAACTTCAAATGGGCGGCGATCTGCCGTCCGTGAAACCTTCCGTTTTCGATGAAGATTTCGTTGGTTCGTGACCCGGCCACGATTACGCCGGCCACGTAGATCCCGGGCACGTTGCTCTCCAGGGTCAGCGGATCGCAGACCGGGCGGCACTGTTCGGCGGAGAGTTCGATGCCCATCGAACGCAGGAAATCGTAGTCGGGATGGTAGCCGGTCATGGCGAAGACAAAATCGTTCTTCAACTGGACCGGGCCCTCCGGAGTTTTCAGATTAACGTAGTCGGCCCCGATCTCGACCACCGAGCTGCCAAAGTAGGCGGCAATCTCGCGGTTTTTGATGCGGTTCTCGATGTCCGGCAAGATCCAATACTTGACGTGGTTGTGCAATTTTGACCCGCGATGCACCAGGGTCACGCGCGCCCCGTGGCGCCAGAGATCGAGAGCGGAGATGGCGGCTGAGTTCTTGCCCCCGATGACCACGACATCCATGTCGAAAAACGGATGCGGCTCACGATAGTAATGGAAGACTTTGGGGAGATCCTCGCCGGGAATGTTCAGCGGATTGGACAGATCATAGTAACCGGTCGAAACGATCAGCTTGCGGGTGCGATAGTCATAAATGCGCCCGAGGCTGTCGGTCGCCGTGATCTGGAAATCGTTGTCGCTCCCGGTCACCGTCTTGACCCACTGATACTGGCGGACATCGAGATGATAGTGCTCGGTTACTTTGCGGTAGTATTCGAGCGCCTCCTCGCGGGTGGGCTTCTGGCGGGCGGTGCTGAAGGGGATGTCGCCGATTTCCAGCAGCTCGGGCGTGGTAAAGAACGACATGTTGGCGGGATAGTGGAAGATGGAATTGACCACGCATCCCTTGTCGATGGCCATGGTCTTGAAGCCGGCGCGCTGGGCTTCGATGGCGCAGGCCAGCCCGGTGGGGCCGGCGCCGATCACGACCACATCGGCAGAGGTGTCCGGTTCCCCTTTGGTCTGGGGACGCGGCAGCGTGTCGGGAATCTGCTGGGCGGGGCGGGAAATCTGTCGGGTCACCAAATTGTCGTCTCGATGAAACAAAAATGGCTGCGTCGGGGCATCACGGAAACCATTACCTCCGCCCCGAAAAGTAACGATTCTAGCATGCTGCGAATGGGTGACCGGGCTTGGGGCGTGGGCAAGGTTTGCGAAACCCTCGAACCACCAAGGACACGAAGGTTGTTCGCCTTCGTGTCCCTTCGTGTCCTTGGTGGTTCAAGGGTTTTGCACGCGTATAATTCTCGGTTACTCTAATCCCGATTCATATATTGGGCACGCACATGGCAGCGCCTTCGAAACCGAAGACTCGCACCGAATCCGACAGCATGGGACAGATCGAGGTCCCGGCCCACGTCTACTGGGGAGCGCAGACGCAGCGCTCGCTCCTGCATTTCAATATTGGCCGCGATACCATGCCGCCGGAACTGATTCGCGCTTTTGGCATCCTGAAGAAGGCCTGCGCGCTGGTGAACCAGGACCTGGGCAAACTCCCCGCCGAAAAAGCCAAGCTCATCGTGCAGGCCGCGGACGAAGTCATCGCCGGCAAGCTCGACGACCAGTTTCCCTTGCGTATCTGGCAGACCGGCAGCGGCACCCAGACCAACATGAACGTCAATGAAGTCATCGCCAACCGCGCCATCGAGCTGGCGGGCGGCGAACTGGGATCGAAGAAGCTGATTCATCCTAATGATGACGTCAACCTGTCGCAGTCGTCGAACGACACGTTTCCCACGGCGATGCATATTGCCGCCGCGGAGCGAGTAAAGAACGCGCTGATTCCGGCAATCCAGACGGTGCACGATGCGATTGCGGAAAAGGCAAAGACAATTCAGCGATGTGGTCAAGATTGGGCGCACCCACCTGCAGGACGCGGTTCCCCTGACCTTCGGACAGGAATTCGGCGGCTGGGCCAGCCTGCTGGAACGCGATATCAAACGCCTGGAGCAGGCGCTGGACGGGCTCTACGACCTCGCCATCGGCGGGACCGCAGTGGGCACCGGTTTGAACGCGCATCCGGAATTTGCGGAGCGCGCGGCCCGGAAGATCGCCGAACTCACCGGGCTTCCCTTCCGCTCCCATCCCAATAAATTCGCGGCGCTTTCGGCGCACGACGAAATCGTCTTTGCCCAGGGCGCGATGGAAACGCTGGCCGCCTCGCTGATGAAGATTTCGAACGATATACGCTGGCTGGCTTCCGGTCCGCGATCCGGCCTGGGGGAACTCATCATCCCGGAAAACGAGCCCGGGTCTTCGATCATGCCCGGCAAGGTGAATCCCACGCAGTGCGAAGCCATGACCATGGTGTGCGTGCAGGTACACGGCGCCACGGCTGCGGTCGGGTTCGCCGGCTCGCAGGGAAATTTCCAGCTGAATGTTTACAAGCCGGTCATCATCTACAACTTCCTGCACTCGGTCACGTTGATCACGGATGCCTGCCACGGGTATGTCGAATACATGATCAAAGGCATCGAGGTGGATCGCGCCAAAGTGGATGCGAACCTGAAGAATTCCCTGATGCTGGTAACCGCGCTGACTCCGAAGATTGGATACGACAAGGCCGCGAAGATCGCGCACACCGCCCATGTCGAACATAGCAGCCTGCGCGAGGCGGCACTGAAGCTGGGGTATCTTACGGGCGAGGAGTTCGATCAACTGATGAAGCCGGAGAGGATGACGCGTCCGTAAACAACCGCGTGGGGGCGGGTCTCTGACCCGCCCGGGTCGAGCGCAGCTCGACTCCGTTAGCTTATAGCCATCGCTCGAAATAAACGCTGCCGAGCTGCGCTCGGCCTGGCCGGGTCGAAGACCCGGCCCCACACGGCTCTTGCCCGGATCGAAGCTATTCTGCTTTGGCAGCCGTTAATTCGGGCAACGCGGTATTCGTGGTCGCCACCGCTTTCTTCGTCGTGGTGATCGTGATTACGCTGGCCAGAACCAGTAATGTCCCCAGCAGGGTGCGTGAGCCCACCGCTTCCCCGCCGAAGAAATATCCCAGGCACACCGCGACCACCGGATTCACGTAGGCATAAGTGCCCACCTTGGTCGGCGACTCGTAGTGCAGCAACCAGACATAAGCGGTGAAGCCCGCAATCGAACCCGCGATGATCAGATAAATCAACGCCAACCAGGCGTTGCGGGAGACGGCCTGCACGCGAAATCCGGCGAACTCGTGGGAAACTGCCGCCAGGACGAAGAGCATCGCTCCTCCCGTGAGCATCTGGGCCGCCGCGCTCATCGCCTTCGACGCCGGCAGCGGGACGCGGCGAGTCATGATGGTCGCAATCGACCAGGTCGCGGAGGCCACCAGCAGGGCCAGCGCGCCCGCGCGATCAATGGGAGCCTCACCCAGGGACAAAGACCGGTTCATCAGGACCGCTACGCCGAGCATGCCGATGGCCAGCGCGAGACCGAGCCTGACCGTGAGCTTCTGCGTGCGCAGAAAGACAATTTCCAGAAGCGCGATGAACACCGGAATGGTCGCGAGCACCACCGCCGTGACTCCGGAAGGCACGCGCTGTTCAGCCCAGAACAGGCAGCCGTAGTCGAGCAGGAAAATCAGCGCCCCGAGTCCCGAAGCCGAGACCCACTCCCGTCGGCTGGGCGCCGGAGTGCCCTTCAGACGCAACCAGGCGTAGAGGACAAGGCCGGCGGTAAAAAAGCGGAAGGCCGCCAACAGGAATGGCGGCACTTCATGGACGCCGATGCGGATCGCCAGAAACGTCGATCCCCAGACGAAGTAAATGATGGCGAAGGCCACCAAGATTTTCCATGAAGCGGGTCGGGCCTCGCCTTTCATTTCTTCCTTCTCCAATCCGTTCACGATTCTGCCCAGTGTTTCATAGATGTTCCGAGCCGGCTTCCCGACCCGCATTTGCGGTATGAAAGATTCTTGTTCGGGGGAGAAGTTCTGCTCATGCCGCTAGAGCCGGCTCTTGGCGAACGACAAGCCGCTCAATCCTTCAACTCGCGCCGGCACCAGGCCCTTCGACGCTACCAGAACGTGGAAACTCTCGCCCATGCCGGCGGGAGTTACCAGGTGTTTGAGCTGGAGGGAGACTTTGGCGCGCTCCTGGGGCAGGCGGCAGTCCTCGAAGGCGTCGGCAAACTGATTGGTCTCTCCAATTCCCATCAGGAATTGTGACTGCGTGAGAAGAGGTTGCACCTGCATGCCGTTCCCTTCCGCAGCTGTCGCGAGGGCGGTGAAGTTTACGTGCGCGGTGAGGTCCTGCTCCCCCGGAGCGGCGTAAGGATTGAGCAGGGCGGAGTGTTGACGATAGGCCATGAGGGTTCCGCGGTGGCGGCCGGCAAGCTGCTCCTGGCGAGTGTAGCCATAATCCACCGCGATGATAATGCCGGTGCGCAGCGATGCGGCAAGGCGCGCCATGTAGCGCTGCGCAAGCAGGGGAACTTCGATGCGTTCTCCCGGCTCGGGATGGACGCCGTAGCGGTCTAGAAATTCCAATTCTTCCGCCGAGGGTGGAACCCAGGCTTCGACGAAGCGCCCGTTTTCAAGCGAGACGTGCAGCGCACCCTGCGGGCTGAGAATCTCTACCGGAAGCGCGTCGAAGAATTCGTTGGCGAAAACGATGATAGGGACCTCGGCGGCCAGCGCTCGCTGCTCGAGCGGACTGCCCGGCGCGGTTGCCGTAGCGGCCTTGGCCGCTTCAGCGTAGAAACTATCGGCGGCGTTGCGCGAGATGGCGGCCTCCGCCGCGCCGCCGGATGCCTCCGAGAACCAGGGCGTCAGTCTCCGGTGGTCGCGTTTCTCGGTGGCATTCTCGGAAACCGAAGACGCTTTGCCGCTTTCGAGAAACCCGGCGAGCACCTCTCTTAGCCGGTCGCGCAATTTAGGGGACTGTTCCGCCAGGGAGTAATGCAAGGCGTGGAAGAATTCTGGAAACTTCTTCTCCGACCAGGCGAGAACGTCCTGGGCAAAGAGCCCGCGGCCGGGGCCGGGTTCCAGAATTTCAATCTCCGCGGGCGAGTCCAGGGCCCTCCATATTTCTTCGAACTGGCGGGCCAGAAGGCGGCCAAAAACGGCGTGCACGTCACTCGAGGTGTAGAAGTCTCCGGCCTTGCCAAACTGCTCGGCGTGGCGCGAGTAGTAGCCCAGTTCGGGATGGTACAGGCACAGCTCCATGTACCGCGAAAACGGGATAGGCCCATGCTCGCGTATTTCCTGTTCGATGATGGGGCGCAGGCTCACAAGCCTTTCCGTTGACGCTCCGCCCGGTCCTGCGGCGTGCGGATAAACATTTCGACCATGTAGTCGTGCAGGCAGTCGTAGAGCTGGCGCTGGAATCCCCACTCGAATTGGGGATGATCGAGGTCCCGGGGATGAAGCTCGAAATAATAAGTGTGCACCGGGACCGGAGGATCCTTGAAGTCGATGATCACCTCCACGGCTTCGCCCTTGGCGCGTGCGGAGAAATTCAGCAATGGGTGCTCGTAGAGTTTCAGCTGCGCCAGAACGCGCTCCAGCCTGGGGTTGGCTTCGTCGGTCACAACCTGATTCTATCTGACGTCTGACGTCTGAGGTCTGAGGTCTGGTTTCCAGATCTCAGTTCTTGGATCTCAGTTCTTAGTTTTATTCGTAGCGTAGGGCTTCGATGGGGTCCAGCTTGGCGGCTTTGATGGCGGGCAGCATGCCGCTGATGATTCCCACGAAACTGAGAATGCCGGTGGACCAGACGAGGGTGGCGGCGTCAATGGTCAGGTGAATGTCGCCTTCGTCGGCGCCTTCCTGAAAGGCGCTCCACAAGGTCAGCGAGGGGACGGACCACGAAACCAGGTAAGCGAAGGCCACGCCCAGCAAGCCACCCAGCGCGGTGATCACCATGGCTTCGGCCAGGAATTGAAAAAGGATGTGCCAGCGGTGCGCGCCCAGGGCCTTTTCCACGCCGATCTCCCGGGTTCTCTGGGTTACGGAGACCAGCATGATATTCATCAGCCCGACTCCGCCGATGCCCAGCGTGAGCAGGCCGATGAAACCGAGCATGATCTTGATTCCGGTGGTGATCACGCGCAGGTCGAGCAGGTCAGAGTAGACGTCGAAAAGAAAGACGGCCCGCTCATCCTTGGGATCAAAGTTGTGATGGAAAGCCATCGATTGCCGCAGCGCCTTGACCACTTTGGCGTTGTCGCCCTCGTATTCCATGACAATCGAGGTCAGGTAGTAGGTGTCTTTGAGATCACTCATGGCGCTGAAGGGCACATAGATGTGCTCATTCAGGTTGTCGTCGCCATTGTTGATGACGTGTTTCAGAATGCCCACGATCTGGTACGAGATACCATCGACGCGGATGCTCTCGCCGATCGCATTCTGGCCGGAGAAAAGCTTCTTCTTGGCGTCGGCTCCGATAAAGGCGACGCGGGCGTGGGTGAAGTCCTCAGCTTCGCCGAAGGGACCTCCTTCCGCGAATTCCATCCGCCGCATTCGGGGATAGACCGCGTAAACGCCGCTCACGCCGTAGCTGGCGCTGCGCGTGCCCCAAGCCACGGTGCACTGCTTGAACACCTCGGGTGAGAGCCGCTTGAGCAGAGGCACTTCGTCGCGGATGTAGTCCAGGTCCTTGACCGTGAGGCGGACCTCGCTTCCCGCCTTGGTGCCGCCTGCCTGATGCGATGTGCGGCCGGGAAAAACGAAGACCAGGTTGGTGCCGAACGAGCGGAAGGCCGCCCACAAGCCACGCTCGAAGCCCGCGCCGTACGCCAGCAGCAGGACGACGGTGGCAATGCCCCAGGCCATGCCCAGCATGGTGAGGATGCTGCGTCGCTTGTTATGGCGCAGTGCGCTATAGGCCTGGGTTCCAAGCTCGTGGATCACGTTTATTCCTGCCTCATGGCTTCGACCGGAGCCAGCAGCGCCGCCTTGCGCGCGGGATAAATTCCGGCCACGATGCCGGCAATGGCCAGCGACAAAATTGCCGCCAGGGCGGACAGCGGCACGATGCGCGGCGTGTCAAATCCCTGCGGCGCAGGCAGTTGAGCCAGCGCGGTCACGAACGCGGTCGCGATGAGCAGACCAATCCCGCCGGAGAAGATGGTAAGGAACGCGCCTTCGATGAAGAACTGGGTCAGAATATTCTGATAGGTGGCGCCCAGCGCCTTGCGCAGGCCGATCTCGCGGGTGCGCTCGGCCACCGAGACCAGCATGATGTTGACGATGCCGATCGCGCCCAGGGCCAGGGTCACGAATCCCACGACCCCGAGAAAATAGTCCATGGCATCGAATATCTTGTCCACGCGCTGCGAGTTCTCAATCGTGTCCCAGTCTTCGAAGGCATCTTCCAGCTTGGGATCGAAACCGTGACGGCGGGCGATGATCTGGTGAATTTCCTCTTTCGAACGGGCATGCTCGGCCTTGACCAGCGGCCGGTAGTTGATGAAGGAGAGCGCGCTCTCGGAATTCTCCTGCTTCAAGGGGAAAAGGTTGCGCATGGTTTCGACCGGAACGAAGATGCGGGCGTTGGTGCCGTTGTTGCCGTCTTTTCCCACCTTGGCCAGCACTCCGATCACATCAAAGCGGATGCCGTTCAGCAGCAGGGTGGCGCCTACAGCGGGACGTCCGGGGAAGACATTCTTCAGCAGTTCCCATCCGACCACTGCCACCCGGCGGTGTTCGGTGTTGTCTTCGTCATTGAGCCAGCGGCCCGTACCCAGGGGCACGGTGCGAATCTGGTTATATTCCGGGGTCACTCCGAAGACCTGGCCGTTGGTCGAACCGTAGTCGCTGACGGCGCGGATGTCCTCACGGTTGATCACCGGAGAAATAAAGCGCAGGGTATGAGCCTCATTCCGGATGGCGAGGTAATCTTCGTACGTAAAGTGGTAAGTCTGGCCGGATTGCAGATTTCCCGCCACCGCCGGAATTCTTCCCGGAAAGACGAACATGATGTCCTGGCCGAGAGTCGCCAGGTTGCGCACCTGGCCGCTGCGGAAGCCCTCTCCCAAACCCACCAGCAGAAGCAGCGATCCCACGCCCCAGGCGATGCCGAACATGGTCAGGAACGAGCGCAGCTTGTGCGCCCACAGCGTGGCCAGAGACTGCCGGACGATCTCGAAAAGCACGTTCATAAGCTTATCGCTCTTACCTGATCTTCGGGCCTGAAATCCGGGAAGGGGCCGCAGCGCGAACGGGCGCAAGCTCGCCTCACGCTCTATGTCTATTACGCGTGAGAGTGGCGGCAAGTTCCCGCAATCTTGCGCCAGCAATCTTTAGACCGTGTTGCAGGGTAAAAGGATAGTGCCATTTTTCGCGGGCAGTGCCGTCCCGGCCCGGGGTGCTAACCAGTCCGGAACCGTGGCGTCTAAACGTCCGTTCTGATTCGCCCAGGCCCGCTTCAGTACCAAAAAATACCATTTGGAGGCTTGCACCGTGGTGAAACAGCTTGCACGTGTCCTGTTTGTCGTCGAGGCGTTATTACTGCTGGGGTCGCTGGGTCAGGCGCAGTCTTTTCTCCTGGATCTGCCGCGGGCCAGCCAGCATGCCGTGGTGACACAACGCATTGGCATCACCGATGTCACCATCAACTATCACCGTCCCCTGGTCAACAAACGCAAAGTGTGGGGCGGCGTTGTGCCGTATGGCCAGGTCTGGCGTGCCGGGGCCAATGAGAATACCACCATCAAGTTCACCGATCCCGTAACCATTGAGGGCAAGCCCTTGCCGGCGGGAACTTACGGCCTGCACATGATCCCCGGGGAAAACGAGTGGACGGTTATCTTTTCCAAAAACTCAACCTCCTGGGGCAGCTTCACCTATGACCAGGCCGAGGACGCACTGCGGGTCACGGTGAAACCGCAGGCCACGGACTTTCATGAAGCGCTCGCCTATGACTTCGACGATGTGACACCGGATTCCACCGTGGTCACGCTGAGCTGGGAGAAGGTTGCCGTTCCTTTCAAGGTCGGAGTGAATACCCACGAAATTGTGGAGCAGAACCTGCACAACCAGCTTCGCGGGTTGGCCCAATATGCGTGGGACGGATGGGACGACGCGGCCAACTACCTGCTGCAGGAAAAGATCGATCTCGAAGAAGCGCTTAAGTATGCCGACAAATCGATCCAGAACGAGGCGCGCTACGACAATTTCATGACCAAGTCGAAGGTGCTGGACGCCCTGGGCCGTAAAGACGAAGCCACCACGGCGCGAAACAAGGCTCTCGCCATGGCGAATGCCATCCAAATGCACGGCTACGCCCGCCAGTTGCAAATTGACGGCAAGCAGAGCGAGGCGTTCGCCATCTTTCGCGACAACGCAAAGAAGAATCCCGATCAATGGATCGTGCACGTAGGTCTGTCGCGCATGTATTCCGCGCAGGGCGACTTTGCCAACGCGGTCAAGGAAATGAACATAGCGGTGGCCGGCGCGCCCGATGGACAAAAACAGCCGTTACAGGCCTTCGCCAAGCGGCTGGAAGCGAAGGAGGATATCAACAAATAGCTTTTAGCTTTTAGCCGTTAGCTCGGATACGTTGGTCATGCGGCAAGAGCGTGCGGCAACAGCTACCTCACCATTTGCGGGACAAACGAGGGTCGAAGCGGAAAGCCAGGGGTTTGGCGAAGCGCAAGCGAGCAAAGTCCCGGTGTCCTGGATTGAGCAGGAAATTGCTCTCTCCAGGAACCAGGGCACTCGGAACCTGGAGCACCGCGGAAGTTCCCGTGAGAACCCATTCATCGCCGACGGACCGAACTTCCGGCGGTGGCGGACTGGAGGCCCAGTCGCTGGGCAGCGCCGAAAGCTCAACCGGCCTGATCAGGGAGGGCTCGAACTCTACGCCGACCAGCACGTATTCCTGCAGCAGATCCGGCGAGTCGAGGTGAACCAACATCTCCAGGGCTGCCAGCGATTGCGACTGCGCGGTGTAGACGATGGCGGTCCCGGGATGGTTCCAGCGGCCGCCAAACTCAGCAGCGCCTTCGCCCGTAAACGCATTTCTGGCGTGCTTTCGCTTGGTAATCCGCCAGGCTGTGACGATCACGAAAAAATTCCGTGCTCCAGCCGCCCGATCAGATTCTCGACTTCTCGAGCACCGGGTTCGGTGCGGGCGTAAGCCAGAGGCGGCCGGCCGTCGAGCGCCTTCCGCGGAGTCGTCAGCCAGTTCACGGCAGCCGGCACATCCCCTTCAAACAAATTCACTGCGTCTTCGAATACGGAGGAGATGCGGAGCAGCCTCTCAGATTCCTCGGGAGTCAATCTTCGGGAAACCCGGCGCCGGGCCAAAGTTCGCTCCGGAATTCCAATGACGGCCGCCAGCCGCGACAAGGCAAGACCACTTCGAGACTCGAGTGCCTGCAGGGTCTTAAAGGGGAAACCGCGTTCCAACTGTTGAACGAGCTCGGGCGTGTTAGTCGCGGTCAGGCCCAGGGCGCTTCCGCGGGAGCGGAATCGGAGTGACTGGCGGGAAGAACTCGCGCGGGAGGCCCCGCCGGGCCGGTTCAGTCCAAGGTCAGCCATGTCTTAAGGATATGACCCATCTGCCATATTGTCAAATTTTACATGCCAAGTGGCAGACACTCAGGTCAAGCTGTAAGCGCTGTCTTCGATCACGACGATATCTTTTCCCATGCGACGCCCCACTTCTGCTGCGGCGGCTACGGTGGCTTCATCCGTCTCCCGGCCGCGGATAATCTCCAGTCTCTTTCCGCTCTCGACCGGTCCGGCGAAGCGCATGCCCAGACAATTCCTGGCGCGGTAGGTGACGCGGGAAATCTCGGTGATGCTGAGCGACGAAAGATGCGAAGCCAGGATGGTGCCGGGACGGCAGATTTTATCCAGCAGGGTGAAGATTTCGATCTTCGATTCCAGGTCTTCCGGAACAGCCTCGATCACCAGGTCGGCCTGCCGGGCCGCGTCCTCGACGCTGCCGGCGAATTCCAGAAGGGAAAATGCAGCACCCGCGGCCTGGGCGGTCACGCTGCCTGACTCCACCGCCCGGTCAAGTTGGGTGCGAATTTCGCTCTCCGCCCGGCGCAGGGCGTTGGGCAGCAAATCTTCAAGGATGGTGCGATAGCCGCCCCGGGCCGCCAATTGCGCGATGCTTCGGCCCACCGGGCCAGCGCCGATGACGGCGATGGTCCGCACGTCGCCCGGTGCTGCGGCCACGACTACTGCCCCTTTTCCAGTTGTCCCAGGACAGAGTTGAGGTTGGTGCTGGCAGAGCGAATGTTTTCGGCGAGACGCTTGCGCTCATCGGCTTCCATCATCGGGATGGACGCGCTGATGCGGCGGAGCGTGGTGTTGATGTCGTCGACGTAGTTGATGAGACGGATAAGTTCCCCGGTAGCTGCCATAGTTGAACCTGCTCCTGTGCTCTTTGCGATATATCCATTCTCAATGGTGGGAAGGGATTAGTAAAGGCACGACGGTGTAGGTGCGCTCCCCTTCCGGCAACAGCCCCCTGCACCGCGCCTTCGCCCTTTGGTTCTCCGCTTTTGGGAGATTGAGCCGGGATGTTCGGCTGGACCCGTTGCACCTCTGCACGGGCGTGGGCGCTCGCGCCTACATAGTTATCACTTTGGTAATGCTCGCTATCGATGTTATTTATGGGCCGTTCGGGGGCCTGGGGGAATCTAATCGCCATATGACTGAGAAACCTTTGAAGCATTACCTTTTTGCCAGTGATTTTGACCAGACCCTTACTTTCGATGATTCCGGGTATGTATTGAGCGAACTGGTCGGCATACCGACCGCGGAATTTGAGCGTAAGGCCCAGGGCATGGCCAAGCTGAACCTGGTGCAGCAGGGGGCGGAGCTGTCCTACCTGTTGCTGCATGATCCCGAGTTCCGCAAGAAAGTGCGCAAGCAGCATTTGTACGAAGTGGGCAAGACCATCCGCCTGAAGGAAAATATCGAGCTGCTCTATCAGGTGCTCAAGAACGGCGTGGACGGCTATCACTTCGACTTTTACGTGCTCTCCGCGTCGCCGGTGGAGGTCATTCAGTCGGCGCTCGAGGGCATTGTTCCGCAGGACCACATCTACGGAACCGAATTCATCTACAACGCTGCGGGCGAGATCGAAAGCCTGGTGCGCGCTACGGCCGGCTACGGCAAGGTGGCAGCGCTCGACCAGCTGCAGGCCGAGTTGCAGATCGGCCCCGACCACATCATCTACACCGGCGACGGCAGCTCTGACATTAACGTGATGCTGCACGTCAAGATGCGCGACGGGTTCACCATCGCGGTATCGGAAGCCAAGCACATCTCACAGGTCGCCCGCAGGACCGTCCTCAGCACCAACGCGCTCGCGGTTCTCGGACCGATCCTCGAAGAAACGGTCGGCTGGGAGCGCGCCCGCATCCGCCAGTTCTTCGAGTCCTACGGAATTTTGATCCAGGAATGGGACAGCGTGCGCACCGACTGGCTGACCCTGCGGCCGGCGGTGAAAGACGCGCCCCAGGCCATTACCGCGAGTGCCTGAATCCACCTTCGAGTTCCCCTCATCTTAGATGACGGACGTCACCCGTTGGGGCGCGGCCTGGGTTGCGCCACGGCTGCACTACGCGGACAATAGATAAACATGCTTCGAGACAAGAACCTGATTCCTCTTTCCCACCAGCACCAGCACTGCCTGGCGCTGTGTGTGCGCCTGGACCGCGCCCTGCAGGGCGGCGAGGTCGATCTGGAAGCATGGCAGGCCGAGATCCAGCAGATGTTTGAGCAAGAGATTACTTTTCATTTTGCCGCCGAAGAGAAAGAGCTGTTCCCGGCGGCGGCCCGCTTTGCCGAGTTGCAACCCCTGGTGCAGGAGCTTCTCACCGGCCACATTCTGCTGCGCGATTTTTTCTCCCGCGCCGCCGCGCGAAAATTGCATGCGGCTGGTTTACAGGCGCTGGTGGAGAAACTGGCGTCCCACATTCGCAAGGAAGAACGGGAGCTGTTTGAAGGCATGCAGAAGCTGATGGGGCCGGAAGAGCTTTCCGCGGTGGGCGCGGCCCTGCAACACTCGCTGGCCGATGCCTCGAATGCCTGCATGCTGCCGACGGCGGCCACCCGGCTGCGGCCCAAGCAATAAACCCTGTCGTGGTGACCTGTCATCCTGACCTGCCCCTGATCTGTCATCCTGAGCGGAGTGTGACGTTTCGCGTGCGAAACGTTATACGCGGTCGAAGGACCCCTACCTTTCCACGAACTCTTCCAGGCAGTGTTCCATAGGCTGTCCGGAGCAAAGATTTACGCGCTCCATAATGAAGATAGGGGTCCTTCGACTACGAGTTTGCTTCGCGAAGCGAAGCAAACTCTCCGCTCAGGATGACAACGGTTGAGTGATGTGGCGGGTTGAATCCGGGGCGCGGTTTCCTTCATCTAGCAGACATGAACGAAGAAGTGCGTCCCTTTTCTGTGGTGAATGATTCCGATACGGCGGTCCCGACATCCGGCGGCATCCCGCTGAA
This sequence comes from Terriglobia bacterium, assembly GCA_963734455.1. Classification (GTDB taxonomy): domain Bacteria; phylum Acidobacteriota; class Terriglobia; order Terriglobales; family Acidobacteriaceae; genus JAIQFF01. The sequence continues at coordinate 196,454 of CAVTHC010000002.1, read as the reverse complement.
TGATTCAGTCTTGCTCGATGCCTACTCGCGGGCGGTTGTAAGCGCCGCGGAAAGGCTTAGCCCGTCGGTGGTCAAAATTGATGTTGCCCAGGCGGGCAAAGGCCGCTCGGGCGAACCCCGCGAGCGGCAAGGCGGCGGCTCGGGTTTCGTGTTCACGCCCGACGGCCTGATTCTCACCAACAGCCACGTGGTGCACGAGGCCACGCGCATTCAAGTCTCTTTCGCCGACGGGCGGCGCTTCCAGGCCCACACCATCGGCGACGATCCGGCAACCGACCTGGCGGTGGTGCGGGTGGACGTACCCAACAACGACGCACCCCATCTGGTGGCGGCGCCGCTGGGCGATTCGCAAAAGCTGCGCGTGGGACAACTGGCGATTGCGATTGGCAACCCCTACGGCTTCCAGTACACGGTCACGGCCGGGGTGGTGAGCGCCCTGGGGCGGTCGTTGCGCTCGTACTCGGGACGAATGATCGACGACGTAATCCAGACCGACGCGTCGCTCAATCCGGGCAATTCCGGAGGACCGCTGGTGACCTCCGATGGCCAGGTGATCGGCGTGAACACCGCGACCATCATGGGCGCGCAGGGCTTGTGCTTCGCCATCGGGATCAACACCGCCAAGTTTGTGGCCGGCCGCCTGCTGCAGGAAGGCAGAATCCGGCGCAGCTACATCGGAGTCGAAGCCCAGACCACGCCGCTGCACCGGCGCCTGGTGCGTTTCTACAATCTGCCGCAGGAGACTGGCGTGGTCGTAATTTCCGTGACGGCCGGCAGTCCGGGACAGAAGGCAGGATTACGGGAAGGTGACGTGATCGTGGGACTCGACGGCAAGCCGGTCGCGGGCGTGGACGATTTGCATCGCCTGCTGACGGACGCAAGGGTCGGCATCAGCAGCGCGCTGACCGTGCTGCGCTGGACGGAGAAGCTGGAATTGGCAGTGGTGCCGGAAGAAGCCAGCTAGTTAGCAGGGGCTGTGTGGTCGCGGCGACTCGCCGGCGTACCGGCATCGCCCCAGGCCACGTAGGGGCGGACGCCCTCGTCCGCCCGGCCGAGCAAAGTTCGGCGAAAGCTGCGACCTTCTAAACTCTGCTCACGACCAACTCCTGCCGAGCTACGCTCGGCCTGGACGGGTCGGAGACCCGTCCCCACACAGCCGGAAACGAACTGGGCAGTCTGCCGAGCTGCGCTCGGCTGGAGGACGAGGCGTCCGCCCCTACGTGGTTCGGGAGCTTAGATAGTGGCCAGCTGGTACAGATATTCCACGTGCGAAAACACGGCGCCGTCAATTCCCTGCACCTTCGGATTTGTGGATTCGATGACGTAGTATTCATCGGGCGCGTGAGCGCCGCTGCCGTGGCCCATTCCGAAATGGCCGGCAGGCACATGCAGGGGGTCGCCGGTGAAAACATATCCCGGCCACGATCCGGCGCTGCGTGGCAGGATTATGGGATCGATCGCCTGGCCGCGGTAAACCGCCACCTGGGCGCGAATCAGCGCCGCGTCCGCCGATGTGCTGGTGGGATCGTACCCGCCTGTCATGTTGACCTCGATGTCGCCGAAGCCGCGTTTCGCCAGGTGGGCCTTGAGCGCCGCCAGGGCTTCGTCGGCCTTCATGTCCGGGACCAGGCGCAGGTCGAGCTTGGCCACGGCGCGATGCGGCAGAATGGTTTTGCCGCCCGGCCCGGTGTAGCCGCCGACCAGGCCTTCGATATTCACCGTAGGCCGCGATTGCAGAAGCTCGAGCGCTTCCACATAGTTGACATCGTGGATCCAGTGCTCGACGCTGTACTGTTTCTTGGCGACATTTTCATCCAGGCGGCGGGCGGCTTCGGCGATCATCTTCTTTTCGGCGGCAGAAAGCGGCCGGGCTTTGTCGGCGAACCCATCAATCGCCGGCGTGTTGCCATCGGGCGAGACCAGGGTTGAGAGGGCCTCCACCAGATGCCAGGCCGGGCTATCGATCATGGCTTTCAGGCTGGAGTGGACGTCTTTCCGCGGGCCCCGTCCCCATTTTTCGCCGCTCGACACCAGTTCGACTTCGATGACGCCCTTGGCGCCAAGCGTCATGGTGACTTTGCCGTCCAGGTCCTGCTCCGCCGAGGGCATGTAAACGCCTGTGCATTTGCGCAGCGCGGCCAGCACCTCGGGACGACGCACGATCTGCGGGAAGTGCGGCGAGCCGATTTCTTCTTCGCCTTCCGCCACGAACACCAGATTCACCGGAAGCTTCCGGCCGGCGCCGCGAATCGCGTGCAGCGCCGCCAGGAAGGAGGCTTCCGGGCCTTTCTGGTTCACCGCGCCCCGGCCGACCACGCACTTACCCAGGCCAGGCTTGTCGACAAGAGCGGCCTCGAAGGGCGGCGACGACCACTCCGCGGGATCGACCTGCTTGACGTCATACATGAAATAGATACCGACGGTGCGGGGAGCGCCGGCGTCGAGCGTGGCGAAGATGCCGGGCTGTCCGTCGGTGGGAATTTTCGTGACACCGTCGAATCCGGCGTCGCGCAGCATGCGCATGGCAAGGTCGCAGCCCTCGTCCATGCCGCGGTTCTCGGCGGCAATCGAAGGCTGGCGAATCCACTGCTGCAGGCGCTGGACGGATTCGTCGTGGCGTTTCTCGATTTCTTTCTGGATGGCAGCGAGGTCAGGATTGCCGTCGGCGAAAGAGTTGCGAGAGAGGGCGAGAGTGGCGGCGCTGGCGGCGGTGGCTTGCAGGAATCTGCGTCGGTTCATGGCGGCGAGGATAGACGGAGAAGCGCGCAGGTGTCCAGCCCGGTCCGTGTCGAGACGGGTTGGAGCCTGCCCTGAGCAAAGTCGAAGGGACCCGTCTGGCCGGGCGAAGCTCGGCTGTTGGGTGCGAATCCTCCTGAAAGATGACAAAGATGTGTCAAGCGCGGCTGACAGTTTCACTGAAATCGTCACCGCCGGCCTGAGAAAATTCTTGAGGCATAAGAACAGCCGAGCTTCGCTCGGCCCGGACGGGTCGAAGACCCGTCCCCACACAGGCAATGCGGTGTCCCTCCAGTGTCATTGCAAGCTCCGGCACCCTGTGTTAGCTTCTTGAAACAGCAGAGGTTAGCTTGCAATCGACGATTCCGGCCGGACTGGATCGCAAGGAAGCGGAAATTTACCAGCGGCTTGATCCGGAACGGCTCCCGAGACACATCGCCATCATCATGGACGGCAATGGCCGCTGGGCGAAACGCCGCCACTTGCCGCGCATGGCCGGACATCGCGCCGGAGTTACGGCGGTGCGTTCGACGGTCGAGACCGCCGCGCGCATCGGAATTCCCTGGCTTACCCTGTACGCGTTTTCGGAAGAGAACTGGAAAAAGCGTCCCCGCGGCGAAGTGGATTTCCTGATGGGCCTGCTCTGCCGCTACCTCAAGGCGGAGGTTCCGACCCTCAACAAGAACAACATCCGGCTGGAGTACATCGGACGCCAGCATGAGCTGCCGCCTTCGGTGCAGGAGAAGATGGCGTGGGCGAGGAACGCGACCGCAGGCAACACCGGCATGGTATTGACCCTGGCGTTGAATTACAGCGCGCGCACGGAACTGGTGGATGCGTTCCGCTCCATCGTCGATGCCGCCGCCCGCAATGGCGGTCTGGATCATCTCGCCATCGATGAAGACGCGGTGTCGCAGAACCTGTACACGCGGCACCTGCCGGATCCCGACCTGGTGGTCCGCACCAGCGGGGAAATGCGACTGAGCAACTTCCTGCTGTGGCAGCTGGCATATGCCGAGATTTATGTCACTCCAACCTTATGGCCTGAGTTTCGCGGCGTACATCTGTTGGAAGGCATCGCGGAATATCAGAAACGGGAGCGGCGCTACGGCGGATTGACCGGAAGCGCGCACGACTCTCACCCCCATCCCTCGAAGACGGGCCGGAGTTAGAACGGCTTGCAACTACTCAAGCGAATCCTGACCGCGGTGCTGTTGATTCCGATCGTCCTGCTGCTGGTGCTGCGAGCGCCGGTGCCGGTGGTGGCACTAGTGAGCGCGCTGGTTGCCTTGCTGGCGGTGCAGGAGTTGTTGAAGATTTCGGAAGCCTACAAGATTCGGCCCTTGCACTGGCCGACTTACATCTTTGTGGGCTTGTTCTTCCTGTTCCTGGCGCTGAATCTCGGACATGCCACTCCGTTGCTGTCGACTTCTCTGTTTGCCGGCAGTGGGCTGTTTGTGGCCGCCATCGCGCCCTTTGTGTTTCTCGTGATCGGCATGAGGCGGGCCGATCTCAGCACTGGATTTCCCGCAGCCATGACTTCGGCATTTGCATTCGCATATATTGCGCTGCCGCTGGGCTGCCTGGTGCAGATTCGAGAACAGGCGTCGGGGACGTTCCTGGTGCTGTACCTGCTTTTGCTGGTGTGGGCCGGCGACATTTTTGCTTATTTCGTGGGGCGTTCGCTGGGCCGTCACTTGATGTCGCCGCGGGTCAGTCCTAAAAAGACGTGGGAGGGAGCGCTGGCCTCGATGATCGCCAGCGTCGGGGTGGGCATGCTGCTGTACAACTACGCCCTGCCCATCAGCACGGCGCTGCTGAACGCGCGTCTGATTGAAAAGAAAGATGGCCTGTTCGCGCTGGAGAAAACGCCGCTGTGGCCGATAATCCTGTTATCGGCGGCGATTAATGTCGCCGCACAACTGGGCGATCTGGTGGAATCGCTGATCAAACGGGGCGCCGGGATAAAGGACTCGGGGACGCTTCTTCCCGGGCACGGCGGCATGCTTGACAGAATTGATGCCCTGCTCTTTGCCGCCCCGTTGCTGTGGTACTATGCGGCTTGGCGCGTGATGCAGTAGGCCTCCCCCCTGGCTGCGCCCCACCTGAATTTCTGGCTCATGAAACGTATTGCAATCCTGGGATCCACGGGCTCGATTGGGCGCAGCACGCTGAGCGTGGTGGAAACCTATCCTGACCTTTTCCAGGTGGTGGCTCTCGCCGCTGGACAGAACGTAGACACGGCGTTCGAACAGGCGCGGCGCTGGAAACCCAAACTCATTTCGATGGCCACGGCGGTCGATGCAGAGATTCTGCGCTCGCGGTTGCAGACCTCGGGGATGAAAGGCGTGGAAGTGGTGCATGGCCAGGGCGGGACGGTCCGGGTCGCCACTCATCCTGAAGTCGATTTCGTGGTCAGCGCGATCGTGGGCGTAGCCGGGCTCGAAGCCACGTACGAAGCGGTCAGGGCGGGAAAGACAGTTGGGCTGGCCAACAAGGAATGCCTGGTGGCTGCGGGAGAATTGATCACGGCCGAAGCGCGCCGCCAGGGCAAACCGCTCCTGCCCATCGACAGCGAGCACAATGCCGTCCACCAGTGCCTGCGGGGCGGCCGGATGGAAGAGGTGGAGCGCATCTGGCTGACCGCCTCCGGCGGACCATTTCTTTACACACCAAAGTCGCAATTTTCTTCGATCACGGTGGCCCAGGCCCTGAACCATCCCACGTGGAAAATGGGGCAACGGATCACCATCGATTCGGCGACCTTGATGAACAAGGGATTCGAGGTGATTGAGGCTTGTCGTTTGTTCAACTTGCCGCCCAGCCAGGTGCGGGTGATGGTGCATCCGCAATCCACAATTCACTCCATGGTGGAGTTTGTGGATGGCAGCATACTTGCTCAGTTTTCAGTTACCGACATGCGCCTGCCCATCCTCTACGCGCTGACGTATCCGGATCGCATTCCGTCGGATATGCATTTCCCGGTCATGGACTTACGACATCTCGAATTCCTGCCGCCGGATATGGAAAAATTCCCTTGTCTGGGTTTGGCCTATGAAGCGGCGGAGGCCGGGGGTGCGAAAACGGTTGCCCTCAATGCCGCCGACGAAGTCGCGGTGGCAGCGTTTCTGCAGGGCCGCATCGCTTTCAACCATATTCCTGAAATCATCCGGGAAGTCCTTTCTGCAACGGAAGTGGGTAAGTTGGAATCTATAGAACAGGTGTTGCAAGCCGACTCGGGGGCGCGTGCCCTGGCCGGCGAAAGAGTCGAGCGCGCCGGCGAAAGATTCGAGGGCTCACAGCCGGTACCCACCGCCATGCGAGTGGAGTAGGACAAACTCAATTATGTCTGGATTTCTGATTGCCGTGCTCTCGGTGGGCGTGATTCTGGGATTCATGATCCTGATTCACGAGTTCGGCCACTACGCTGTGGCCAAGCTGTTGGGCGTTCGGGTGGAGCAATTTGCCATCGGCTTCGGCAAGCGACTTTTCGGTTTCCGGAAGGGCGACACAGACTACCGCATCAACGTATTGCCGCTGGGTGGCTACGTCAAGATGAGCGGCGAGAACCCGATGGATGCCCGCACCAACGACCCGGGAGAGTTCATGTCACACCCGCGATGGCATCGCTTTCTGATCGCCATTGCCGGCCCCTCCATGAATATCCTGTTCGCGGTCGGCCTGCTGACCTGCGTTTACATGGTGCACTACGAGTATCCCGCGGTATTCGACGAGCCGGCAGTCATTGGCTGGGTGGTGCAAGACACTCCTGCAGCCAAAGCCGGAATCCAGATTGGCGACCGCATCGTTCGGATTGACGGCATACAAAACCCCACCTGGGAGCAGGAGTTTTTGCGGGAAGCTTTGAACCCCAACCAGCCTCTTGAAGTCGAAATCGAGCGCGGAGGCCAGCTTCTCACCAAAACCATCGTGCCCGAGGCCTACGGTCCGAATCAGATGGGTTCGGCGGGATGGGAGCCCAAGGAACCGAGTTTCCCGATTACCGACCTGGAACCCGGCATGCCGGCCGAAAAGGCCGGAATGAAGCTGGGCGATGAAATTATAACCGTGGACGGGCAGCCGATCGCGGGCCTGGCGGCCATGATCGAAAGCCTGAAGCGCACCCAGAACAAACCCATCCAGATCACGGTCAAGCGCGACGGCCAGCTGCTCAACTTCACGGTGCAGCCGGTCTTGTCAGACATTCGAGGCGATTCCCGCTACCGCGTAGGCATCGGCAGCGCGCCCATGAAGGTATCGTCGTTGCCGTTTGCGGCCGCGTTTCGCCGCTCGGTGGAACAGAACAAGCAAGGCTCGCTCCTGATTCTGGAGCTGGTGCAGAAAATGATTCAGCGCAAGATCTCGATTCGTTCGATTGAAGGGCCGATCGGCATCGGCCGCGCCGCCGGCCAGGCCGCCAGCAAGAAGGGCTGGACCCCGCTGCTGGAATTGACCGCCGGAATCAGCCTCAATCTGGGCATCTTCAACCTGCTGCCCATTCCCATCATGGACGGCGGAGTCATCCTGCTCCTATTCGTCGAAAGCCTCATCCGCCGCGACATCAGCCTGCGGATCAAAGAACGCATCTACCAGGCAGCTTTTGTTTTCCTGGTCTTATTCGCCGTTATGGTGATCTACAACGACGTCCTGAAGATGCTGCCCAGCATTATGCAGAGAACGCCGTAACGCAGCTGTCAGCTCTCAGCTGTCAGCTCTCAGCTGTCAGCCGTCAGCTAAAAGCCTTGTCATCCCGACCCGAGCGACGCGTAGCGAGCGTAGTGGAGGGACCTTGCGTTTTCCCGACGCGACCAGCGGCCATTTCGCGGACAGGGCATCAAGAGCGACACTCACGCTAACTCATTCAACCAGCGTCGCTTAAGCCTCGATAGCTGAGAGCTGACAGCGGAGAGCTTCCTTTTCCCGTGTTAAAATAGTGCTTCCCCATGGCAGACATTCAGCGCAGGAAATCCGTAACGGGCTCGATTGGCGGAGTGAGGGTCGGCAGCGATGCACCGGTAGTGGTGCAATCGATGACCAACACCGACACCGCTGACATTCCATCGACCGTCAAGCAGGTTGCGGCGCTGGCCAAAGCCGGGTCCGAGCTGGTGCGGGTCACGGTCAACAACGAAGAAGCCGCGGCTGCGGTCGCGCCCATCGTCGAGCAACTCGATCAACAGGGCGTGCGCGTACCGATCATTGGTGACTTCCACTACAACGGCCACATCCTGCTCAAGAAATATCCCGAGTGCGCCCGCGCTCTGGCCAAGTACCGCATCAACCCCGGCAACGTCGGCATCGGACGCAAAGACGACAATAATTTCCGCACCATGATCGAGGTTGCGGTCGAGAACCAGAAGCCGGTACGCATCGGCGTGAACTGGGGATCGCTCGACCAGGCGCTGCTCACCAAGATGATGGACGAGAATTCGCTGCTGGCCGAACCGAAAGACGCGCGGGAAGTAACCATGGAAGCCATGGTGGTGAGCGCGCTGAATTCCGCCAGCCTGGCCGAGAAATACGGACTGCGGCCCGATCAGATCATACTTAGCGCGAAAGTCAGCGGAGTGCAGGACCTAATTGACGTCTACCGCTCGCTGGCGGCGCGCTGCAGCTATCCGCTGCACCTCGGCCTTACCGAAGCTGGTATGGGAGCCAAGGGCATCGTGGCCTCGAGCGCCGCGCTGGGCGTGCTGTTGCAGGAGGGGATTGGCGACACCATCCGGGTCTCGCTCACTCCCGCTCCCGGCGGCGATCGCACCGAAGAAGTTCGCGTGGGACAGCAGATTCTGCAATCGCTCGGGATCCGCAGCTTTACGCCCCAGGTGACGGCGTGCCCGGGATGCGGCCGCACCACCAGCACTTTCTTCCAGGAAATGGCGCAGCAGATCCAATCGTATCTGCGCGACCAGATGCCGGTGTGGAAGGGACGCTACACCGGCGTCGAAGAAATGAAAGTCGCAGTCATGGGCTGCGTAGTAAACGGCCCCGGCGAATCGAAACACGCCAGCCTGGGCATCTCGCTGCCCGGAACGTTTGAGGAACCGAAAGCGCCGGTTTACGTAGACGGTCGCCTGTTCACCACGCTCAAGGGCGACAAGATCGTCGCCGAGTTCATCCAGATACTCGATGACTACGTAGAGTCGCACTACGCCGCCAAAGAAGAGCTCGCCGCAAAATGAATGTAGGCGCGAGCGCCCAGCTCGTGCGGCAGCGCCACAGACGGGTCCAGCTGCGGTCTCTCATCGGAACAGGATTTCTGAGTCTATCTCGCTGCCGCACGAGCGAGGGCGCTCGCGCCTACATTAAGCCGGCTAGCGCCTGCATTAAGCCAGCAGCGGTAAATCGGGATTGGCGCTGTCGTCGTAGATGGGGTCGGCGATCTTGCTTAACTCGGGATAGTGCTGCAGCAGCGGCTCTGGGGCCTTTACTCGGTGGCCGGTGATCATGTTTTTAAGTTGCAGCGCATTGACTCCGGCCTTGCCCTCGAAATGATTGTTGGTTACGACGTAGGTGACCTCGGCTTGGCGCGCGATGCGCACGATTTTTTCTTTCCATCCCGCCAGTTCGGCTTCGCTGTAGAGATAGTTGTAACGGTCGGCGCCGGTGTCGGCGTCGAACCACTGATCGTAATTCCGTCCGTGGAGGCGCACGTAGCCGACCGGTGAAGTCACATACTCGGTGGGCTCGAGCGAGTGGCCGATCAGCGGCTGGTCGATATTACAGAAGGCGACGTTTTTCTCGGTGAAGTAGCGGATGGTTTCCGGGTTCTCCCAGCTGTCGTGGCGCACTTCGATCACGCGCGGATATTCGATGAACTGGCGGATCAGGCGCTCGACATATTCGCGATTCAGCGATGTGTTCTTGAATGAAACCGGAAATTGAATGAGCAACGCGCCCAGCTTGCCTTCTCCGGCCAGGGCTTCCAGCCCTTCCCGCGCCAGCGCCTCGTCTTCATCGTTGGGCTTGATGGAGGCGGCCGAAGTGGGCTCCATGACGGCCATGGGATTGTGCGTGAAAGAGCGATGCAGTTTGGCGGTGAACATGAAATCCGGATTCACCGACCCGGCTTTCTTCACCCAGAGCTTGGCCAGATGAGGCTTGATGTGTCCGTAGAAAGAAGTGTTGATCTCTACCATGTCAAAACAGCGCGCCAGGATTTCCAGGGGATGCTGCTTGCGGTGCTGCATGCCCGGCGGGTAGAAGATCCCCTCCCAGTCCTTGTACGACCAACCGGCGGTGCCGACACGGATTTGTGACGGTGGGTTCACGAGTGGCTGCAACAATCAGATGCTGCAGACTAGCACAGGCGAAGCGTAGGTTTTCGGACTGCGTTGGAGGCTTCCCCCCGCAGGCGCAAATTCGGCCGTGGGAAGGGCACGACTTCACGCTTGGCGGCACGACTGAAGTCGTGCCCTTCCCAAGATGCAGAGATCAAGAACGATTCCAATGGCTTGGCGGCGCGACTGAAGTCGTGCCCTTCCCATGACTGCAGAGATTTCAAGAATGCGGCCTAGTAGAACAGCAGCGTGACCCAGTACACCCCGGTGGGATAGGTTCGTGAACGGGCAAAGCACGCCCCGGCGGCGAAAGAGCCGTTGGATCGGTCCTTGATGACCTGGGAGGCGTTGGCCGGAAGTATTTGCGGCTGAGAAGTTGTATAGCGAAGAACCACACGAGCTGCGGGCGCCGGCGCGCGCAACGAATCCGCTTCGGCCATGGCGCAGGCTGAGGCCGCGGCCTTGGCGCCATCCATGCGCTGCAAGGCGGGCAGGCGGCCCTGCGCCCTGATGCCATCGACACCGCGGCCTACCAGCACCTCCGCTTCTTCGTCGGAATGTCGGGGCAAGCTGTGTCCGAAGTCCTGGGTCACGTAGAGCAGTGCGCCGCTGCGGACGACGCTGAATCCGGCCACGTTGTAGCCTGCGTTGAGCAGGTTGGCGCGGTGCGGCGGAGAATGCATCAGGCTGTCCTGCGCCTGGTCGAGGCTGCCGGCGAAGGCCACGTTTTCCCCCTCCTGATCAAGCTGGGTTTTCGTGTTGGCCGCCAGGCGATGCGCGAGACTGGGTTCACCGGAGAGCTGATGCGAAAGTTTTCGCTGCGCCGCCATGGCAGCGCCATGCTCGCGGGCCGCCTTCGCCAGTCCGTCGTCCACTTGCAGGGGAGGGAGGCCGGCCTTGGCCCGCTCGCGGTTCGCCATGTCCAGGAGGCGGCGTTCCGCCTCGGCGTCGGAGTAAGGCGAAGGCTGCGAATCTGAAGCGGACGGCGCCGGTTGCTGCGCCGCGCTCACCGCAGAGACGGCGAGCGTCGCCACGCCAGTCGCGAGAACAATTGCCAGAGCAGCTGTGAGGGCACGGGTCATGGGATTGGCAATTTCGCTGCCACATGGATGCGAAATCAAACTTCCTCTTTGCTTCCCTCACGCTAGCCCCTAGAATCATTATGAGCACCTTACGATGGGGACATTCCTGCTGGGCATAATTGTCGTGGTCAACCTAGTACTTCTGGTGCTGCTCGCGGCCATTTTTCGACGGACTTCGGGTTCTTCGCAAACCGCTGAAATTACGGACCTTGCGGAACAGACGGCGCTGCTCTACCACTCCCTCAGCCAGAAGTTTGCCGACGCCAATCTCGATATGGCTACGCGGCTGGAAAGCACCAAGGCCGACCTGCGCGAGGGCGTGACCAATCGCCTGACTCAGGGATTCAACGAAATCCGCAGCTCGGTGGAAGCTCAACTGAGCGGCGGGCGGCGCGAGCAGACTCACGATTTGCGCGAGGCGCGCACCGAACTGACCACCTCGCTGGCGTTGACGACTTCGCAGCTCAAGGTCGAATTCGAAAACCTGAATCAAAAGACGGCGCAGAGCCTGGATTCAATTCGCGACAGGGTGGACGAAAAGCTGCTCGCCATCACCGACCAGGTACAGCAGAAACTCGACCAGAACATTAAGGAGGGGTTTGCCCAGTTCGAAAAAGTGCAGCAGCACCTGAAGGCGGCGGAAGAGCAGCTGCGCGAAGTTGGCGCCCTGGGACACTCCATCAACGATCTCAATAACATGCTCAAGCTGCCGCATCTGCGCGGCCAGTTTGGCGAGGCCAGCCTGGAACGCTTGCTGGCGGATTTTTTGCCGGCCCACATGTTCGAGATACAGTCCTCCGCCGGCGACGGCAACGGACGGGCCGACGCGGTGATCCAGTTTCCCGATCGCCGGCTTCCGATCGACGCCAAATTTCCCCGCGAGCAGGTGTTGGCCCTGTTTGAGAGCAACGTCGAGTCAGAAATTGAAGAAGCGCGGCACGAGTTCGTGCGCGTGATGAAGACCGAAGCCAGGCGGATAAAGGCGTACATCCAGCCGGAGCATGGCACCACCGACATTGCCCTGATGTATCTGCCCAGCGAAACGCTTTACATGGAAGCCATCCGCAACCGCGAGCTGGCCGACTGGCTCAATGCGCAGCACGTGTTCCCGGTCTCGCCCAATACTCTGCTGATGACTCTGCAAACCATCGCGCTGGTGCACAAATGGTACGAAGTGGCCAGCCGGTTCGAGAAAAGCCGCCAGGAACTGGCCAAAGCGCAGAAGTCGTTCGACCATTTCCAGAACCAGTTCGAGAATGTCGGCAAGAACCTGAACAAAGCCCAAGAAGCCTTTGATACCGCGCAACGGCATTTGAAGACCTATCGCGGCCGGGTTACCGCGCTCAGCGGGCAGGAACAGCTGGAGCTGGATGCGGCGGCGGCAGCCGAAAAGAGCGGAGAAGAGCCCATCCTGCCTTTGATTGATAAAGCCAGCGCCTAGCTTGATGGTGTGGGGCGGACACTCCTGTCCGCCGCTTTTGACTTGGATTCCAGAGACTGACCCACCGAGGCACGGGAGCCCAAACCGAAATCAAATTCAAAGGCGGCGGACAGGAGTGTCCGCCCCACACGGGCAAACTCTACGCTCCGCGTTTCGTCTTCAGCTCCGCCAGCAGCTGTTCGATGCGGTCTTCCTTTTCGAGCGCGGCCAGGCGTTCTTCCACGTCGTCGGCGGCGATTTCGGATTTGGCCTGGCTGTGGGCTGCGGCGTGGGCGACTTTGCGCTTCATGCGGTCGAAGGCGTCGGCGCTGGATCCGTTGCCGGCCGCCATCTTGGCGTCGCTGGCTTTGCTCACCGCCCGGGCCCGGCGATGCTGGGCGAGCAGCAGGTCGGCCTTGGCCTGGGCTTCGGTAAGCTTCTGCTGGAGTTGGCGTAACGCAGTTTTCAGATTCTCCACCTGGGCCTTCTGGTCGATCACCTGTTCCGCGAAGCCTTCGCTCAGATCGCGATAGCTCTCTACCCGTTGCAGGGCGGCGCGGGCCAGGTCGTCCTGCTTTTTGTCCACGGAGAGTTCCGCTTTGCGCATCCACTCCGCCACTTTTTCTTCATTTTCTTTTTGCTTTTTTTCCAGCAGGTGCTGGTCGGCGATGGCGATCGCCACCTGGGTCTTGACCTGCAGAAGCTGGTTCTGCATGTCGAGGATCACCTGCTTGATCATTTTTTCGGGATGCTCGGCCTTGTCGACCAGGTCATTGAGATTGGCCCGGAGCAGCGTTGCGACTCGTTCTAGTAATGCCATGATGGGACTCCTTTAAGTGGCTATCAGCCGTCAGCTATCAGCTTTCAGCTCGGTGTTTTTGGTGGATTTCCTCGCACTCCGGACAATTCGCTGCGCGAAAGTTGCTGCCGACTACGACCCCGATGGCGATGCCCACGGCCAGCCAGACGGCAACGTGGCCGGCAGCGACGCCCATCGCGGTGCCGATGCCGGCGCCGAGAGTGATGCCGAGGGCGATTTGCATTGTCGGTCTCTTCATGTTTCTTTCCTCTACTTCGAAAAGCGGGACGGGCGGGACGCCCGTCCTCCATTGCTTTCGTTACTACTTTCCTGCGCCGCCGTTTGGCGGAAGCGCGTCTGGCCTGGGGGACTTGTCTCCGATCTGGCGGACTTTGCCCAGCAGCTCTGACATCGGCATGCCGGAGAGGGTTTCGAATAATGCCGGCACCTGCGCCGCCATTTTGGCGATGTCGCCGGTGATCTTGTTCATGCCCGACGCATCGCCGTTGCCCGTGGACACGATGGTGATCTTGTCCACGTTGGCCAGCGGACTGGCCAGCGCGCGCACAATTTCCGGCATGCCGGTGAACAGTTTGTCGATGACCGCCGCCTGGTTGTACTCCTGGTAAGCCTCGGCTTTCACGTTCATGGCTTTGGCCTCGGCTTCTCCCTTTTTGAAGATGATCTCGGCTTCGGCTTCGCCCTGAGCGCGAATCGCCGAGGCATGACCATCGGCTTCCGACATCAGCCGCTGCTTTTCGGCCAGCGCCAGGGTTTCAATGCGTTGCCGCTCGATTTCCGCCCCTTTCAGCACCGTGGCGATCAACTCCTTCTCGCGGCGGTTGATTTCCGCTTCCTGCACCTTGACCTGCTGCTCTTTCTCGATCTGCTGCACCTTCACCTGCTCGGCAATGACCTGCTGCTGCATGATGTTGGTCTGAATGTCATAGGCTTTGTCGGCCTGCGCCTGCTGCCGCTTGGTGACTTCGACGTACTGCGCTTTCTTGACTTCGAGATCACGCTGCGCTTCCGCCTGCTTGGCGAGCGAGAGCGTTTCCGCCAGCACCCGCTCCTGATCGGCCTGAGCTCTGGCGACCGCAGATTCACGCTGCGCCAGGGCGCGCTTGATCGCAGTGTCGCGATCGGCTTCCGCCGTAGCCACGTCGGCGTCGCGCTTGATGCGGGCTACGTCGGGCTTGCCCATGTTGGTGATGTATTCGTTTTTGTCGCGGACTTCCTTAATGGTGAATGAAATGACCTCGAGGCCCATCTTGTTCATGTCCTCAGCGCAGGTGGAACGCATGCGGTCGGAAACCATCTCCGGCTGCTTGACGATTTCCTCCACCGTGAGTTGTCCGATGATGCCGCGCAGATGGCCTTCCATCACCAGGCGGATCAGGCCTTCGCGCTCCTGATCGGTCTTGGTGAGGAATTGTTCCGACGCAGTCAGGATGGATTCCATGTCCGACTTGACCTTGATCTGCGCCACCGCCTCGACCGTGACCGCCACGCCCTGCTTGGTATAGAGATCCTGTTGCGGAGCCACGTCGAACGACATCAGCTCGAGCGACAGCTCGCGACAGATCTGGACCATGGGAAACACCAGCGTGCCGTGTCCCTTGACGACCCGCGTGCCGCCCAGTCCGTAGACGATCAAGGCCTCATGGGGGCCGGCTTTGCGGTACAGCCGCGCCATCCCGCTCATCAGGAACAGGATCACCATGACTCCCAGGCCAACAAAAACCCAAATTTCGAAAATGTGTGAAATCCCGAACATATTGCCTCCTCTTTCGAGTGCCCCCGCAAGAGCATTAACCACAAAGGGCACGAAGGTACACGAAGGAAGTCAAAAACTCTTTCTTCATGTATTTTCGCGAGCTTTCTGGTTCTGGCTGATCAAATTCAAGTCCTGCATAATTCGTTCCGGTTCGCGATGACCGAGGAACACTTCTCCGTCGGAAAGCATGAGGCGAACCCCGGTGTTTCCCCAAACGTAAGCGCGGCGGTCACCGATGCCGCGGATGCCGTAGCCGCTTATGGGATTCCAGGGCGCAACCGCATAGGCCTTGATGGTCTCGAGCGGGATGGAGCGCAGCCGGAAACCCAGAGTGCTGATCTCAACTCCATGGTTGGTGAATCGATAATGGAATCCGCCCCAGGCCAGGCCGGCCGCTCCCAGCAGAAGCAAGGCGGGCAAGGCCATGACCCAGCGCAGGCCGCTCAGCGGGATGACCGCGATCACGCCCAGTTCGACCGCGGTGAGAACGGCAAAGACCGATGCCCAGAGCGCCGAGCCGTGAACTTCTTCCGCTTCGACAGCATCAGCCGGGCACGGCAATTCGATGCCGCGACGGGTTACCAATGCGATCGCCGTCACGGCGATGGCCGCGATGAACACAACGGCGAGAGCAGGAACAACGTTCAGCGGGACGCCGCGAAGGTTGTAATTCAGCACCGCCACGTTGACGCTGAACAGGGCGCCCATCACGACATAGAACGTGGCCAGCAACGACCAGGCCAGGACATCCGGCTTATGAACCCGGGTAAGAGCCCAGGTCAGTGACAGCAGGACAAGCGCGGTCACGACCAGGGCGAAGATCAGCGAAGTGTCGCGCGCCATCCAGCCATTGGGTTGGGCCGAGACTCCGAAATGGGTGGCCATCCGCGCCGGCAACTGGTCCCAGACTGACCAATACTGCAAGGCGGTCAAAGGCAGGGCCAGCCAGAGCATCGCTGTCAGTGCGCGATAAAGTTTGCTGTCCATTCCGCCTCTCCCTCCCTTATCTCACCGCCAACAAACTCTGCAGCGTCCTTGCCGATCGAGCACGAGCGCGGGCGCTCGCGCCTACATCGGGTCTTGCTCTCCTGAAATTTCTGTCCACAGGCGGACATAGGCGATTCCCTTTTCGTAGCGTGTGACCATTACTTCCGCGCCCTTGGCGATGGCGTTTCCGTCCTCGCAGCGGGCACCGCAGGTGCGCCGGGTTCCGGCTTGCGAGTAAATGATTTCTCCCGTGCCCTTCTCGCGAATTGGGACCGAGACCCGGCCCAGCACGCCGGCCATTTCGTAGTCGGCCGGATCCATGCTCTCTTCGTGGGAGATCAAAACGCGGCTGAGAAAGATAAACACAATCGTGCCTCCCACCACCCCGCTGACCACGGACAAACCCAGCCCGGTAACGAACCACACTCCGGAAAAACGCGTGAGCAAATACCCGGCTCCGCCGAACCAGGCCAGGAAAGCGGTCGCGGTGATGAAGTTGAAGGGCGAGACGTGGACGCCGTGGCTGTGGCTTCCAGAATTCCCCGCGCTCGCTGCAGGGGCCGTCCAGTGCCCCGCGGGAGCGCTGTGTCCCACATGAAGCCCTGCCGGATGCACGTGCGAAAAGTGGGGTAGGTGGAGGTGCCAGCGCATGCCTCCAGCCAGCAGCGACACCAGGCTGAAGAAAAATCCCACCGCGAAACAGATCAGATAGAAATCTGCCCAAGTCATGGCCGTCGCCTCCGCGGTTTGCTGTGGGTCCGATTTCCGCCGTGCTCGGGTTGCAATGCCTCCAGCAGCCGGTCGGCCAGCCCCGGAGTTTCGAGAATCGCTCCTAGCAGCAGGAAGCAGCGCCGCGTGTCTTTTTCGCGGGCCGCCTTGATCAGGACCTCGCTCACCTGGGGATCGCTGGCGAAGCGCTCCGAACCCTGCAGCAGCCAGACATCAAGCTTGCCTTCGGTGGTGCGCAAGTCGGACACCAGTTCGGTGTGGTAGCCCTCGGGATCGTCCACCAGAAATCCGGGATGTACCTTGAAGAACTTCGCCAGCAGGGTGCGGGTGGATTGCGTCATGTGGCGGCGCGCGCCGCCCTCGATTTGCGAGACGTAGGACTGGCTGATGCTCCGGCCCTGCTCCTTGCGGATGGCGCGCACCAGTTCCTGCTGGGTCATGGGGCGAGCCAGGCCGCGCAGCGAGCCTTCGACTTCGCGCAGGTAGCGTAATTTTTCCGCCAGCGTCATAATTTCAAATCGCAATATTTATATTGCGATTTGCAATATATGTCAAGAACCGGATTTGCCCCGGGCTCAATGACTTGCCGGGGTCCAGTTGCCGCATGGACCGTGTGGGGACGGGCCTTCGGCCCGTCCGGGCCGAGCAGGGCTCGGCCCGGTTCTCATCCGGACTCGGTAGTGAAATTCAGAAACGGAGAAAATAGCCGAGCTGCGCTCGGCCGGGACGGGTCGAAGACCCGTCCCCACACCAGCGCTTATCTGCTCGGCTCCGCCACGGCCTTCTTCGTCTCGC
The DNA here is from genome assembly GCA_963734455.1 of Terriglobia bacterium. Taxonomy (GTDB): domain Bacteria; phylum Acidobacteriota; class Terriglobia; order Terriglobales; family Acidobacteriaceae; genus JAIQFF01. The sequence goes on along the minus strand of CAVTHC010000002.1, from coordinate 178,849 downwards.
ACGAGCGGGGCGCTCGCGCCCACACATAAAAAACGCCTCCGTTTCCGGAGGCGTCGCACTGGCTGGGATGAAACTTACTGCACGCGGGCGTTGTGCTTCTTGCGGTAGATGGCGCGCGAGGTCCGGTTTTGCTGGCGATTGACCTGCCGGCGTTCGGCTGCGGTCAGCTTGCCGCCATTGGCGACGCGGTCATTGTGGACTTCCTTGTTAATGGCGGCTTCACGGCCTTCGAGGTGCGCGGTTTCGCCGGCCGTCAACTGCCCGCTCTTGACCCCTTGGGCGATGCGGTCCTGCTGGTTCTCCTTGCGCTGGTGGATGGTTCCCGGCGGGGGCGCCGGAGCGTTCTGCGCCGCTACCGGCAGCATCAGACCCGCAACTACAGCGGTGAACATAAAAGCTTTGGCATGCATTTTCATAGCGTCTCCCCTGGCTCCCTTGGTCTAGGTTTTGTCCTTCGTTCGGGCCATTTCTTTGAACCCAGGGCAGGGGAAAATGTTGCGCGCGAAAGGCGGTAAATACAGGTGTGGGGCAGGCTGTGATTGCCAGCGTCAGGGCAAGGATGCCTGGAGTCTTTCGTGCAGCGCGGCCGGCCCGGCAACCGCACGCGCGCGCTGGCTCGGGCTACAGCCCGACCTCGATGCGCGAGCGCGGATCAAGGAAATCGCGCAGCGCGTCGCCGATGAAATTGAATGAAAGCACGGCCAGCATCACGGCCAGGGCGGGAAACAGCACCAGGTGCGGAGCGTCGAATAAGTGAGCGCGGCCATCGTTGAGCATGGCCCCCCAACTGGCGGTCGGCGGAGCCACTCCCAGACCGAGGAAGCTCATGGTGGCTTCGGCGAGAATGGCGCCTGCCATGCCGATCGCGCCCTGCACGACCACGGGCTGAATGATATTGGGAAGAATGTGGCGGACAATCACGCGCAGGTCGCTCGCGCCCAGCGCCCGCGCGGCCTCGACAAACTCGCGTTCGCGCGCCGCCAGCACCTGTCCGCGAACCAGGCGCGCGTATCCCACCCATCCCCCCAGAGAAAGGGCTAGCACGAGGTTGAAGATACCCGGTCCCCGAAACGCCACAAACGCGATTGCCAGCAGGATTCCAGGGAAGGAGAGAAACGCGTTCATCACCACCACGTTGAAGAAGCGGTCGATGTTTCCGCCGTAGTAGCCGGCGATCGATCCCACGATCAGGCCCAGGGCCAGCGAGACCGCGACCACGGAGCTTCCCACCAGCATGGAAATGCGCGAGCCGTAGATGAGGCGGGAAAAGATGTCGCGGCCGAGCTCGTCCGTGCCGCACCAGTGCGCGGCGGACGGCGGCGAAAGGCGTGTGGGCAGATCGATGTAAGCCGGATCCTGGGGCGCGATCCAGGGAGCAAACAGGGCGAAGATCACGAAGACGATGACCAACACCGCGCCTGTGGCCGCCAGCGGGTTGTGGCGGGCGGCGCGGGGCAGCGAGATGGAGAGGGTGGACAAAGTCAGAAGCCTTCGGGCTGAATAGCAGCCAGATGGGGAATTCGTCGGACACGGATTTGCCCTTCGCGCAGACGAGTTCGAGCGATGTCGTAGGAAGACTGCATTCGCATGAGCGTGTCCATTTTTACCCCAAACGCTTTTTCAATACGGAGCGCCATTTCACCGGAGAGGTCAGCTTTACCATTCAGCAGGCTGGACAGGGCGGGGCGGGAGACCTTGAGAGCAGCCGCCGCCGCGGTAACCGACAGCCCGGCAGGCTGAATAATCTCCGTCCGAATAAACTCTCCGGGATGAGGCGGGTTCTTCATGGGCATGGCGTTTTGCTCCTTCTGTCCTAATGGTAGTCTTCCAGATTAACGTCGTAGATTTCAGGCTCCGCAGGGTTGATACAGAACGTCAACCGGCGGTTGCGGGTGACGCTCAGGCTCCACGTGCCTTTGCGGTCGCCGGTTAGCATATGGGCCTTCCACGACGGAAGGGAGTTCAGTTCCGCCGGGTCTTCCATGGCGTCGAGAAAGGCCAACATCTTACGGAGCTTGTCCGCCGTGTCCGGCGGAACGCCTTTCGCGTTGTCTTCCGCATAGAGCCGCTCAAGGCCCTTATGGGTGAAGGTCCGCATCTTCACTCCACGAAGTGTAGCCTGTTACGTAACACTTGTCAATCTAATGACGCGGCGGGTGAGGATTGGATCGTTGCGCAGTTTGCGAAAAACAACTCCACCCCTTGTCATTCCGAAGCCAGGTTTATCGGCGATGAATCTGCTTGCTGCCAGTAAGAGAACAGCAGATTCCTCGCGCGACAATACCGCGCTTTGGAATGAGAAACCTTCATGGGAGTTTTCATACTGCACCACGACCGAGGATTGGACCAGCTTGACGAAACTCGCTCCATCGAACTGCCCTTTGCAACAGCCGACGAGGACGCAAACGCTACATTTGCGTTTCATTGCCGTATCCGCGGGTTAGCGACCGAGTACAACAGATCCGTCAGGAAATTCACCGCCACGTAGGTCAATCCAATCGCCAGGATGCAGCCCTGCACCAGGTAGTAATCGCGATTGGAAATGGCCTGGATGGTGAGCCTTCCGATTCCGGGCCAGGAAAAAATTGTTTCGGTCACGATGGCGCCGGCCAGGAGCGCGCCAAACTGCAGGCCCAGCACCGTAATCACGGGAATCATGGCATTGCGCAGGGCGTGACCATAGACCACCTTGCGTTCCGACAGTCCCTTGGCTCGGGCAGTGCGGATGTAGTCCTGGCCCAACTCTTCCAGCATGGAGGTGCGCACCATGCGGGTGAGAATCGCCGCCAGAGCTCCGCCCATGGTGATCGCGGGCAGGACCAGATGGGCCAGGCTGCCTGAGCCCGAGACCGGCAGCCACCCCAGCTTGATGGCAAAAAGCAGGATGAGAATCGGGCCCAGGGCGAAGTTGGGAAACGACAGGCCGAACAGGCTGACCACGCTGAGCAGGCGATCATCCCAGCGGTTGCGCCGTTGCGCCGAACGCACGCCCGCGGGAACCGAGAGCAGCACCGCCACCAGGAGCGCGGCCAGGGTCAACTGCAGAGTGTAAGGGTAGCGTTGGGCGATCAGGCCGGTGACGCCCTGGTTGAAACGCAGCGATGGGCCCAGATCGCCGTGCAGTACGCCTTTCCAGTAATTCACATATTGCCGCCCCAGGGGAAGATCGAGGCCGTAGGCATGGCGCGCGGCCTGTACATCGGTTACCGGAGCGCCTTCTCCCAGCATCTGAAGAATCGGGTCGCCCGGTACCAGGTGTATCAGCAGGAAAACCAGCGAGACCACCAGCCAGACGACGGGCAGGGTGTACAGCACGCGGAGGCCAAAGTATCGAGGCATTCGTCCTTATTTTCGACGACCTTTACTTGGAACTTGTATTGTGCGACTTTGAAACTCGCAATTCAGATTCTTTGTTTTTACCCCAGTTTTCAGTTTTTAGTTCCCGGTTCTCAGTCTCCTGCCTGGGGGACGGGCCGGGGCTCCAATTTTTCGATTTTGACTTTAGCGATACGGTGGCCTTCTATCTCCTGGACGGTGTAGCGGTGGCCTTCATATTCGAAGCTCTCGCCTTGACGCGGGATTCTTTGCAGGCGGGCAAGGATGAAGCCGGCCAGGGTCTCGAAGCCGGAATCGCGCGGCAATAAAAGCTGGTACTGCGATTCCAGATCGCGAATGCTGACCGAGCCTTCGAGCACAACCGCGATTTCTCCTTCGACCAGGGCTTGCTGGGGCGGAGCGATATCGAATTCATCTTCGATTTCGCCCACGATCTGTTCCAGAACATCTTCGACGGTGACCACGCCGGCGGTCGAGCCGAATTCGTCCACGACCACTGCCAGGTGGCGTTTCCGTTGCTTGAATTCTTCCAGCAGTTCGGTGAGGACCTTGGTTTCAGGCACAACAAGGACGTCATGCATGATCTGGCTGATTTTCATGGACGAGACTCGCGCCGCGACCGGCTGGTCGGGAGCTGCAGTCAGGCGGAGCCGGGTCCAGCGCATCAGGTCTTTGGCGTAGAGAACGCCGACGATGTGTTCGGGGCCGCGCTGCGGGTCGTAGACCGGGACCCGCGAGTGTTGTTCCTCCACCACCCGGGACAATGCATCGGAAATCGTAAGATCGCCGGGAAGCGAGAAAATGGCCGGGCGCGGCACCATGACCTCGCGCACCGTGATGTTGTCCAGTTCCAGGGCGTGGTGGATCATTTCTTCCTGGAAGGGCGGGATCTCCCCGAATTGCCGGCTGGCGGTCACGATGAGTTTCAGCTCGTCGGGCGAGTGCACGGGTCCCTCACGGATCCGCCGCGAGCCCAGGGCCCGCAGCACCCACCCGGCGGCCCGGCTCATGAGGAACAGCAAAGGGCGGGTCAGCGTGAGGAACACGTCCATGGGCCCTGCGACCGCTAAGGCCACTTGTTCGGAGCGTTGCAGGGCCAGCGATTTGGGGACCAGTTCGCCGAGAATGACGTGCAGGCAAGTGATCAGCACGAAGGCGATGAAAATTGCAATCCCGTGAGCGTAGACCGAGGCGTGAGGCAGGTCCCGAACCGGACCGAGCATCATTTGGGCCAGCAAGGGCTCACCCACCCAGCCCAGGGTCAGGCTGACGATGGTGACCCCCAGTTGGACGCCGTTGACGACTTCGTCCAGGTTGCGGTGCAGCTTCTGCACGATGCGAGCGCCGATGCGCCGGGCCGCAATCAATTGCTGGATTCGGGTATCACGGACGCTGACCAGCGAGAATTCCGCGGCCGCGAAGAAAGCGTTGGCCGCCACCAGGAGCAGGATCAGGAACACCCGCAGCAGCACGTAGGCAATCATGGAAGGCTAATTCTAACATTCCAAAGAGGTAGGGCATGACTTCGAACTCTAACGTCTGCTTGACTCCGGGCCGGCCGGCCAGCGCTGCCCGCAATCCCGGGAGTTCTTTGCTTCCATTTCGAGGTTTTGGGGGTCTAATCAGTGAAATACTGTTTTTTGTTGCCCCGAATGATCCGAATGCTGCTGGCGTGACAATCCTGGGAACAAACTCGATAGCCAGTTCGTAACCTATACAGACGCGGGCATTATTGATTCAGGAGGCTGATGTGAACGGGAACGGCAGCAGCAAGAAGAGAAAGAAACGGCTGATCTACGGCGGTATCGGACTCCTACTCGTCCTCCTGATCGCCGGAGGGCTGATTGCAGCCACTCGCGGCGGCACCAAGATTGACCCTTCGAAATTGCAGAAGGTGGAAAAAGGCGACCTGGCCAAGAGCGTAGTCGCAACCGGCAAAGTCACTCCCATCACCAAGGTCGAAGTGAAGTCCAAGGCCAGCGGAATCGTCAAGAAACTACTGGTGGACGCCGGCGATAAAGTCAAAAAGGGCCAATTGTTGGCCCAATTGGATAAAGAAGAGATTGAAGCCCAGGTGGAGCAATCGCGCGCCGCGGCCCAGGCTGCCGAAGCCAGCCTGGTCAGTTCCGAGGCCGACTACGAACGCGCCAAAGTCGACGCCGAAGGGCCGGAAGTACCTTTGCTGAAGCGCGCCTATGACCGCGCCATCGGGATGGCCAAGGAAGGCGTGGTTTCCACCTCCGCCCTGGAGGATGCCGAAAAGAACTACGAACTGGCGCTGAACAAGCAGAATGTTTCCAAAGCCCAAGCCACGGTCCTGAAAGCGAAGATTGCCCAGTCTCAGGGCCAGCTGGCGCAGGACCGCGCCAATCTGAAACAGCTGGAAGAACAACTGAGCTATACCGACATCGAATCCCCGATTGACGGAGTTGTGCTCTCGCGGGACGTGGAAATGGGCGATGCGGTAAGTTCGATTCTGGTGCTGGGATCGTCGGCCACCCTGGTCATGACCCTGGGAGACACCAGTTCGGTTTACGTGAAAGGGAAAGTGGACGAGAGCGATATCGGCAAAGTATATCTCGGCCAGCCGGCGCGGATTAAAGTTGAGTCGTTCAAGGACAAGACATTCAACGGCGTGGTCACCAAGATTTCGCCCATGGGAGTCGAGAAGGACAACGTCACGACTTTTGAGGTGCGGGTGTCCATCAACAATCCGGGCGGCGAATTGAAGGCAGAAATGACCGCCAACGCTGAAATCATCCTGGAAGAACATAAGAATGTGCTCCAGATTCCTGAAGGCGCGATTATTTACGACAAGGACAAGAAGGCGTCCGTCGAAATTCCCGATCCCAGCGCCAAGGACGGCAAGAAGAAGATCGCAGTTAATATCGGTATCTCCAACGGCGCCAAGACCGAGCTGCTCAGCGGACTCAAAGAAGGCGACCAGGTGGTTCTGCAGTAAAGGCCCAGCGGCTCAGGGTTTTCTTTACGATCTTTGCAGAGTTTCTTGGCGTCCTTTGCGCTGACCGCAAAGAACGCCAAGGTTACCCCGAATTGAATATATCTTTCAGGAGAAGCCATGAAACCTCATCGCGCTGTTGCCGCCACGCTCTCTGCCTTCGCCGTCAGTATGACCTTGGCAGTTCTAGTCGGCTTCTGGTCCATGCCGGCTTGGGCTGCGGGAGAAGGCTCGTTCCAGCGCGCTTTGCAGGTGAACGGACCAGTGCACCTGGATTTGACCACCGGTTCGGGCAGCGTTGAGGTGCGCACCGGCAGTTCCAGCCAGGTCCAGGTAACCGGACACATCCGGGCTTCGGAATGGTTTGCAGGAAATGTCGAGGAGAAGATCAAGCGGCTGGAGGCGAACCCGCCCATCCAGCAGAGCGGCAACGATATCCGTATCGGGCACATCGACGATCCGGAACTGCGGCACAACATTTCGATCAGCTACGTCGTGGTCGTTCCAGCGGAGACCGACTTGCGCGTCCAGAGCGGTTCCGGCGACCAGAGAGTCGAGGGGATTCGCGGTCCGCTCGAAGTCAGCTCCGGCTCCGGGGGTCTGAAGATTGCCGCCATCGGTGACCGGGTGCACGCCGAGACCGGCTCCGGCGACATCAACATTGACCGGGTAAAAGGCAATGTACACGCCAAAACCGGCAGCGGATCGATTGACGCCAACGATGTTGCAGGCGCTTTTGAAGCCGACACCGGCAGCGGACACATCACTCTGCAACAGACGGCGCCGGGCTCGGTGCGGGTGGACACCGGCTCCGGAGGCATGGAACTGCGCGGGGTGCATGGGTCGCTCGAAGCCAAGGCGGGCAGCGGAACCATTGAGGCCGAGGGCAGCCCGACCGGCGCCTGGAGCGTCCATACCGGTTCTGGGGAAGTGCAACTCAAGCTGCCGTCGGACGCGGCTTTCGACCTGGACGCCCACACCAGCTCCGGCTCCATCTCGATCGATCAACCGCACTCCGTCCAGGGTTCCATCGGGCGCAAGGAAGTACGCGGCCGGGTGGGCGGCGGCGGCGTGCCAGTCGAAGTGGAAACCGGATCGGGAGACATTCAGATCCGGTAAACCAGCCGTTGGTCGTCAGTCGTCGGTCTTCGGTCGTCAGCCAATCCGTTGTGCAATTTGCAGAATCTCTCCGCGAGTTTTTACGATCAAGGTCCTTACTCAGACGACGCAAAGATGTCCGGCAGCGGACGCAATGGACTGGCTGACGACCGAAGACTGACGACTGACGACTGACGACTGAAAACTGCTCTTCGTTACCTCCGTTCCTTGACTCTGCCCTCCTGACAGGTTACTTTCGGCATTTCCGGGATAACTCTGTCTGCAAGCGAGGGAATTTGGCGAATCGTCCCATCATTACGCTGACTACCGACTTTGGGCTCAACGATCATTTCGTGGGGACGATCAAAGGCGTCATTCTCAACATTTCACCGGAGATTGAGATTGTGGACATCAGCCATTCCGTCCAGGCCTTCGACGTATTGGATGGCGCGTTGACCATCGCTCAGTCGTACTCCTACTTCCCTTCTGGAACGGTGCACCTGGTCGTGGTGGATCCGGGAGTGGGGACGGCGCGGCGGCCCATCCTGGTGACCAGCGACCGGCATCACTTTGTGGCGCCTGACAATGGCGTGCTCTCCATGGTGTATGCCCGGGAAGAGCGCTTGCACATTCGCCATGTCACGGCTGATCACTATTCCCTGCAGCCCATCAGCAACACCTTCCATGCGCGCGACATTTTTGCGCCGGTCGCAGCCTGGCTGGCCAAGGGGGTTGACCCGGAAAAATTCGGCGATGAGATTTCTGACTTCGTCCGCTTCAATCCGCCCAAGCCAAAATCGGCGAACGGCAACACCTTGCGGGGAGTGATCCTGAAAGTGGACCGCTTCGGCAACCTGGTCACCAACATCACGCCGCAGGACGCTCCCATGCTTTTTGGGACCGAACCGGCGCCGTTCAAAATGGTCGTGGGCAAGCACGAGATTACGGCCATCCTGCCCAATTACTCTGACGGCTCTCCCGGCGAGGTCTTCGGTATCCTGGGCAGCATGGGCTACCTGGAAATCTCATCCAATCGCGGCTCGGCGGCCAAGATCGTGGGCAGCGGCAAAGGCAGCGAGGTGACCATCTCGCTCGAAGGCGCGGCGGCAGCCGGCAACGGAAATTAGCTGAACGTGTGGCGCGGGCGCCCCGCCCGCGGCTTTTGACTTTCAGCTTGAATCTCGCGGGCGAGGGCGCCCGCGCCACACTTACACTACACGCGCTTGGCTTTGGGATGGACGTGGCGCTCTATTTCACCCGTCCACTTCAGGAACCGCCAAAGATTGCCGCGCTCCCGCCACATGAATTCCCAGAATTCGAGAAAGCCGATCTGCTGCATCTTGACCCCGCAGTAGGTTTCCACCCGCCAGAGGAGATAGGGACTGCGCCAGGGCGTAAGGCGATGTCCGCGAGTTGCGTTCCAGATAAATCGAACCATGTAGCGCATGCTGCTCCTGAGTATAGCTTGCGGCAGTCGTCAGTCTTCAGTCGTCAGTCGTCAGAAAAACCGGGTTCAGCTGACGACCTACAAGTGACGCCTGATTTCTTATCAGTTATTTGTTCTAGTCGTCAGTCGTCAGGTGTCAGTTCTCAGAAAGCTGACGACTGAAGACCGACGACTGACGACTGCATGTTAAGATTTTTGCTTCATGAGCCCCGACCACCAGAAAGCCGAAGACCACTACTACGCCGCTCTTGACCTGGTGGCAGAGGGCGATCAGGAGCGCGCCCTGGCCGAATACCAGCAGTCCCTCGCGGCCGACCCGGCCTTTACGGAAGCCATGCACGGCATGGCCCGCACGCTGCAGGACCTCAATCGCCTGGATGAAGCTATCGTGGTCGCGAAGCGCATCGCCGAACTCGATCCCGACGACGTGCTGGCCTATACCAGCCTGTCCGTCCTATACCAGAAAAAAGGCATGATCCCCGAGGCCGAAGCCGAGGCCAACAAAGCCAGAATCCTGGGATGGAAGCAGCAGCTGAAAGGCAGTCGTTAGTCGTCAGTCGTCAGTCGTCAGCCAATCCATTGCGCAGAGGCTTCGCTGACGACTGACGACCGACGACTGACGACTAGAGTTCGTACTTCTTGGCCAGGTGGCGGAACGAACGATAGGAGATCTTCAGCACCTCGGCTGCCCGGGTCTGCACCCCGTTCGATTGCGCCAGCGCCGCCAGCAGCAGCGAGCGCTCGATGTCGGCGACGTACTTCTCCATGTCCACGCCATCAGGCAGGACCGATCCGGAGCCTGCCGCGACCGGCCCGCCACTCAGCCCGACGCCGGCCGCCGCGGCCCGCGCCTTCGAACGTTCGGCGGGAAGTTCGACGTTCAGTTCTTCCCCGGTTTCGAGAGCGACCGCGCGCTCGATGGTATTTTCCAGCTGGCGCACGTTGCCCGGCCAGTCGTAGCCGCAGAGCGCGCCCAGCGATTGCGGGTTCACCCTCATAATGTTCTTGCCGGCCGCTGGAGCATATTTTTTCAGGAAATGATTGACCAGGAGGGGGACGTCCTCGCGGCGTTCGCGCAGCGGCGGCACGGACACCGGGATCACGCTCAACCGGTAATACAGATCCTCGCGAAAGGTATTTTCGGCCACCTGCTTGTCGAGATCGCGGTTGGTGGCGGCGATCACGCGCACGTCGATGGGAATCTCGGTCGTGCCTCCCACCGGACGCACGCTGCGCTCCTGCAGCACGCGCAGCAGCTTGACCTGCATGGTCAGCGTCATTTCGCTGATCTCGTCGAGAAAGATGGTGCCCTGGTCAGCCACTTCAAACAAACCGCGCTTGTTCTGGCTGGCGCCGGTGAAGGCGCCTTTTACGTAGCCGAACAATTCGCTTTCGAGCAGAGTTTCAGGAAAGGCTCCGCAGTTGATCGAAACGAAGGGCTCGCTGGCCCGGGGAGAGCATACGTGCACAGCCCGCGCCACCAGTTCCTTGCCGGTACCGCTCTCGCCGTAAATCAAAATCGTACTTTGGGTGGAGGCCACGGTGCGAATGGTTTGTTTCAGCTTTTCCATGGCCGGGCTGGCGCCCACGATGTTGTCCAGCGAGTTGCGCGTCGCGGCATCCCGTTTGAAGGCAAAATTCTGCCGGCTCAGCGTCATCTTCACCAGGGCGCGGTTGATGGCGAGCTTGATTTCGTCCACCAGGCCGGGGGACTTGCGGATGTAGTCGGTGGCCCCGCCGGCCTTCACTGCTTCCACCGCGGCCTCATAGTCGTCCACCGCGGTAATCAGAATGACGGCGGAGTCTGGTGACACCTGATGGGCGTAGCGCAGCACTTCGATGCCATCGGTATTCGGCATCTTGATATCGGTGACCACCACGTCGTAGATGGCGCTTTCGAGTTTCCGCTTGGCCTCTTCGCCGGACTTTACGGTTTCGACCTTGTGACCGTCGCGGCGCAGGGCAATATCGAGCATTTCGCAGATGGAGCGCTCGTCGTCGCAAACCAGGATGTTACCCATGCGCTCTACCTCCCGTGCCCGCCGCCACCGCCGCTCCGGTCTCCGGAACGAGTTGCGGTTTCGCGGCCAGCCGTTTCGCCGGCAGGCTTTCTACCGCCGCCAGGCGGCGCAGCCGGAGGACAAAGACGCTGCCCTCTCCGACTTTGGAACGCGCCCAAACCTTGCCTTCATGCGCCTGCACGATCTGATACACGATGGCCAGGCCCAGCCCGGTGCCGCCTTCGAACTGCGACTGGAAGGGCTCGAAAATTTTCTCTACCAACTGCCGGCTCATGCCGGGACCGGTATCGGCGAAGTTGATCTGCCAGTCCTCCCCCGCCTGCTCCAGCGAGACCCTGAGCGTTCCCCCTGAACTCATGGCGCGCACCGCGTTCTCGCAAAAATTCCAGAAGACCTGTTTGATCTTGTCGCCGTCCGCCATGGCGAGGGCTTCTTTGAAGTTGTAGTTTCGTTCGATCCGAATGCCGGTGTTCTGGGCGACCAGCCGGTGCTCCAGCAGAGTCAGGGTGTCTTCGAGCAGCGGGATGAGGTCGACCGAGGCGAAGCGGTACTGCTTGCCCCGCGAGTACGCCAGAAAATCGGTGATGATGCCGTTCAACCGTTCCGATTCCCGGGTGACGATCTGCAGCAGCTGGCGGTGTTCGTCGCTCAGGTCGGCAATGCCGGAGAGCATGCTCACCGAGCCGGCAATCGAAGTCAGAGGATTGCGGATCTCATGGGCGATCGCGGCCGCCAGCCGCCCCACGGCCGCCAGCCGGTCCTGAATGCGCAGGTCCCGCTCCAGGCGGCGGATCTCAGTCAAGTCATCGAAGGTGTAGACGTAGCCGATGGTTTTGCGGCCCGGAACCGAGAGCGTGGTCACCGTGACTCGAAAGGTTTTGCAGAAGCCGTTGGACGCCACAAAGCGTACTTCTCCGCGGGCGCGTTCTGAGTCAACCGTGGGCAGCGGGTCAAGGAAGAGCTGGCTGACGGGCTGGCCCAGGAAATCGCGCTCCGAGCGCTCAAATAACTTCTGCGCCGCGGTGTTCGCCAGCGTGATGTAACCATCGAGGGCGGTGGTGATCAGTCCGCCGCTGATCGACTGAATGATATTTTCGTGCAGCGCCTGGAGGTCTTCCAGCGCCCCGCGGGTGTAGGTCAGCTTTACGTCGACCTGGCGCAACTTCGCCGCCAGCAGGCCCGCGAGATAAGCCACCGCGAGATAGCCGAACAAATTAACAAATATGATGGCCTGGAGAGCGCCCAGCCCGGGGTGCGTCGTCGAATAGGAGGGGATCACTCCGAAGTACGTCAGCTCGAGGACCGCGACATACAGGATGAAGGCCAGCGCCCCGGTCAAATAGGCCCAGATCCGCGGCAACAGGATGCAGGCAACAATAATCACCAGGGGATAGAAAAAGTTCAGCGAACTATCCACGCCACCGGTGGCATAAACCACCAGCGTGACCATCAGCAGGTCGGTGATGACCTGCAACAGCGACTGGACGCGGCGTTCTTCCCAGAAGGAAAGCAGAAGCAGGTAGAAGACTGAAATGGCAAACCAGAGCGAAACTACGCTGACAAACAAACGCAGGGGAAAAGGATTCGGAGTGAGCCGGGCAATGGCCAGCTCGATGCCGAACAAGAGGGTCAGAATAATGATTCGAACCTTGACCAGCCAGGCCAGCCAAAGCCGTTCATCAAAGATGGATTGCATGCGAGACCCGAATCCCTGTACTGGTCGTCAGTCATCAGTCGTCAGAAAGAGCTGAAGACTGACGATTGACGGCGACTGGCAACTGATGACTGATACCTGCCCTTGCTTGGCCGCCGATGTCCCTGGGTACTTGTCGTCAGCCATCAGTGGCAGAAAGAGCTGACGACGGACGACTGATGACTGACGACTGGCTTAGCCCGCCAGTTTGGCGATCATCGAGAACAGAGGCATGTACAGCGAAATGACGATGCCTCCGATCATGACGCCCAACAGGCCGATGATGACCGGTTCCAGCATGGCCAGCATGTCCTTGGTGGCGGAGTCGACTTCGTCTTCGTAGAAGTCGGCAATCTTCTGCAGCATCGCGTCCATGGCGCCGGTGGCTTCGCCGACGCCGATCATCTGGGTCACCATGTTGGGAAACACTCCCGATTCCCGCAGCGGATCGACGATGGTGCGGCCTTCTTCGATGGCCTTGCGCACCTTCATCAGCGCCTCTTCGAGAACCGCGTTGCCTGAAGTCTTGGCGGTAATGCTCAAACCTTCCAGGATGGGCACGCCCGAGGTGATCAGAGTTCCCAGGGTGCGGGTGAAACGCGCCACCGCGATCTTGCGCAACAGCACGCCCAGAATCGGCAGTTTCAGCAAGGTGTAGTCGAAGTAGTACCGGCCTTTGGGATTCTTGCGAATCTGTTTCATCCCGACCACGATTCCGACGACGCCAACGATGAAAAACCACCAGAACTGGCCGACAAACGCGCTCAGTCCCATCACGATCCGGGTGGGCAGGGGCAGGGCAACACCCAGGCCGACGAACAAGTTGGAGAAAATCGGGACCACCCACTTCAGCAGCGCGCCGACGATCAGGAAAGCCAGGCTGACCACCGACACCGGATAGATCAAAGCCGACTTCACCGCCGCCCGCAACTTGACCGCTTTCTCGATGTAGATGGCCAGGCGCTGCAGAATGATGTCGAGAATACCGCCGGTTTCGCCGGCCTCGATCATGTTGGTGGTGAGGTCGTCAAAAATCTTGGGATATCCCTTCATGGCATTGGCCAGGGTGGCGCCGCCTTCCACCGTGGTGCGCACTCCGGTCAGCGTTTTCTGGAACGCCGGGTTCTCCTGGTTGGCCGCCAGAATCTCCAGGCACTGCACCAGCGGGAGACCGGCGTCGATCATGACCGAGAATTGCCGGAAGAAGATGGCAATGTCCTTGGTCTTGACCTTGTTCATGCCGAGGCTGGGCATGACAAATTCCTTGCCTTTTTCCCGGATGGGTCCCGGCGTGATGCGCTCGCGCCGCAACTGGCTGGTCAGGGCTTGCTTGTTGACCGCGGTGCGCTCGCCGCTGACTTTTTGACCGGACTCGTTCTTCCCTGAAAACGTAAAAACTGGCATGGTACGTCTCCTCGCTGCAATTCGTTTTTTCCCGGGCCCGCGTGCTGCCGCCGTTCCGGACCCTGCTTGCTGCTCCGTCCCTGGCTACCGCCCCGGGGGACGTTCATCCTTGCTTCGCCGCCTTAGCGCTTGCTGGGCGCGGCGCCTTTCGCCATGGGGGCGGGCTGGTTTCGATTCAAGCCTGCGCCACGGTTAATCATTTCGGTCAGCTCGTCGGTGTTGCTGGAACGGGCCATAGCCACTTCCAGCGTGATCTTCTTCTGGAAATATGCCGTTGCCAGCGCCTGGTTAAAGGTCTGCATTCCGAACTTGTCCTGGCCGGACTGCATGGAAGAGTAGATCTGGTGGATCTTGTCTTCGCGGATCAGGTTGCGGATAGCCGCATTCGGGACCATGATCTCCATGCACATGGCGCGGCCCTTGCCGTCGGCCGTAGGCAGCAGGCTTTGGCACATGATGCCTTCCAGCACCAGCGACAGCTGCGCCCGAATCTGGGGCTGCTGGTGGGCCGGAAACACGTCGATGATACGGTTGATGGTCGATGACGCTGAGTTAGTGTGCAGCGTGCCGAACGTAAGGTGGCCGGTTTCAGCGATGCGCAACGCCGACTCGATGGTTTCCAGATCGCGCATTTCGCCGATCAGCACCACGTCCGGGTCTTCACGGAGGGCGGCGCGCAAGGCGTCGGCAAAACTCTTGGTGTCAGCATGCAGCTCGCGCTGATTGACCACGCAGTTTTTGTTCATGTGCACGAATTCGATCGGGTCCTCGATGGTGAGGATGTGGTCGTGGCGCTCGGAGTTGATCTTGTCGATCATGGCCGCGAGCGTGGTCGACTTGCCCGACCCGGTCGGACCGGTCACCAGCACCAGCCCGCGCGGCTTGTCGCACAACTTGGTCACGATGGCGGGCAGTCCCAGCTGGTTGAACGATTTGATCTCGAACGGAATCAGGCGGAAGACGGCCGACGTCGCGCCGCGCTGGTTAAACGTATTGGCGCGGAAGCGGGCCAGGCCCTTCAGACCGAAGGAGAAGTCGAGCTCGAGGTTTTCCTCGAAGCGATGCTTCTGCGAATCGGTCATGACGCTGTAGGCCAGTTGCTTGGTTTCGGCCGGCGTCATCTGCGGCAGGTCGAGCGGCACCAGATGACCGTGCACCCGAATCTGCGGCGGCGAGTTAGTGGTGATGTGGAGATCGCTTCCCCCCATCTCCAGCAGCCTCTTCAACAGATCACTTAACGAAAGAGCCATAAGTTCCCCTTTCCTTCCCGAACTCGTTTCTTGCCAAACTCAGTGAATGGTCTCGCGTGCCACTTCTTCCAGCGTGGTCATGCCGGCAGCCACCTTGATCAGTCCGCTGCGCCGCAGCGTGATCATGCCGCGCTCAATGGCCTTTTTCTTTAATTCGAGCGCCGATGCGCCCACCAGCACCAGTTCCTTGATCTCGTCGTCCACTTCCATCACTTCGTACAGACCGGTCCGGCCCTTGTATCCGGTGTTGTTGCAGGTGCCGCAGCCCTTGCCTTTTTTGATCTTCACCGTCTTGGCTTCTTCCGGGGTGTAGCCTTCTTCGATGAGCGCCTGCACCGGCATGTCAATGACTTCGGCGCACTCGCTGCAAATGCGGCGCACCAGTCGCTGGGCGCAGATCAGGTGGACGGAAGTCGCAACCAGAAAAGGTTCAATGCCCATGTTCATCAGGCGGGTAATGGTCTCGGGCGCGCCGTTGGTGTGCAGCGTGGAGAGCACCAGGTGGCCGGTAAGGGCCGCCTTGATGGCAATCTCCGCGGTTTCAAAGTCGCGGATTTCGCCCACCAGGATGATGTTCGGGTCCTGCCGCAGGAAAGCGCGCAGCGCCGCCGCGAAGTTCAACCCGATCTGTTCCTTCATCTGCACCTGGTTGACTCCGGCCAGCTGAAATTCGACCGGATCTTCGGCGGTCATGATGTTGGTGTCCGGGGTGTTCAGGCGCGCGATGGATGAATACAAAGTGTTGGTCTTGCCCGATCCGGTAGGGCCGGTGACCAGGACCATGCCGTAGGGCTTGAGAATGGCTTTCTCGAACTTGGTCAGCGACTCTTGCTCGAAGCCGAGCTTGGTCATGTCGAGCCGCAGATTTTCCTTGTCCAGCAACCGCATGACGATCTTTTCGCCCCACAGGGTGGGCAGCGTGCTGACGCGGAAGTCGAGCTGCTTCTTGCGCCCGCCCAGGCTCATCTTCAGCATGATGCGTCCGTCCTGCGGCAGCCGCTTTTCGCTGATGTCCAGCTTCGACATGATCTTCACGCGCGAAATGATGGCGTCCTTCAACTTGAGCGGCGGCGACATGATGCTCTGCAGCACGCCGTCAATGCGGAAGCGCACGCGAAATTCCTTTTCGTACGGCTCCATGTGAATGTCGCTGGCGCCCCGTTTCACGGCATCGGTCAGCACCAGGTTGACCAGTTTCACGATGGGAGCTTCGTCGGCCGCCCGCTCCAGGTCGGCCTGTTCCATCTGCGCTTCTTCCGCCTGCAACTCGACGTCGGTGTCGCTGATTTCGGTCATGGATTGCATGACCTGTTCGAGATCTTCTTGCTGCGTGGTGCCGTAAGCCTTCTCGATACCTTCGAGGATCGAACTCTCGGACGCCACCACCGGCTCGATGTTGAAGCCGGTCATGAACTTGATATCGTCCATGGCAAAGACGTTGGTCGGGTCCACCATGGCGATGGTCAGCGAAGCTCCGACCCGGCTCAAAGGCAGAATCTGGTAACGCTTCGCCGTCTCGAATGGAATCAGCTTCACCACCGCGGGGTCGATTTCGAAGTAGGAGAGATTGATGGCGGGCACGCCGTACTGCCGGGAGAGAAAGTTGGTGACGTCCTCATCCGTCAGAAAGCCCAGCTTGACCAAAGCCGAGCCCAGGCGACAGTTGGTCTCCTTCTGGACCTTGGTCGCCTGCTCCAACTGTTCTGTGGTAATGACCTTCTCTTTGACGAGAAGATCACCCAGCCGTTGAGACATACCTCGATCTCCTATCTGCGCGTCAGATGATTTCGGTGTACGAATGCGGCGCGAGTGCAGCTGCTTTTCGAGGGGAGAAGTTGCAGCCTATCGCGTTGACACAAATTGTCAACGTAACGGGGTTACGGCACCAGTAACTTTAGTGCGTGAGACTAGTGGGTAAACTGCCGTGCGGCGCAGATTGGCCTTCCGCAAAAACCGCTCCAATACAGGGGAGACGCGGCAGTGCGGAAGGAAAATACTACGAAACATGGCGGCAGTGGTGGAATGACTTCGGTAACCATCCCACGTTTGCAAACTGCACAGATAGCGCGCTGGGGTGCCCATTTCTTGCGTCTTCTACGAGAAGTGAGAAACGTCCCGCGCATCCGGTTTAACTGCCCGCAGGGGTCATCTCGGCCCCAGGCGCGATTTGTTTCTCACGGTTTTGGAACATGTCCGACGGCGCTATGGGGATGTTCCATCGGCTCTTCCAGCCCCGCACTTCTCGCAAAGAGCGCGAGAAATGGGGCATCCCCACTTTTTTGTTGGCGGCGCCGCGGGCGCGGAGAGCACGCCCCGTTACTCTCAAACCGATTGGCGCAGGCTTATAATGAACCACTTGCGTCCGGATATTCGCCGTGGCTGATCCCAGTCCAATCCGTAGTAAAGAAACCACCAGCCGCAAGAAGGCCATCATCTTGCTGGCCGTCGGGATCGCGGTGTCGTTTGGGATCCTCCTTTCCCAGTCGTCCTTCGATCTGCCGTTTCTCAACCCGGACACCAACCAGCAGCGCTTTCCGTTGCTGTTCTTTGCCGCTCTCACCATCCTGATATTTCTGCTGTTCGTGGCCCTGACTTTCGTTCTGGCGCGGAATCTTCTGAAGCTCTTCGCCGAACGGCGGTTGGGTGTCCTGGGCTCGAAGTTCCGCACTCGACTGGTGGTGGGTGGATTGCTGCTCTCATTCCTTCCCGTCATCATGATGTTCTGGTTCGCCTACGGCCTGATGAATCGTTCGCTCGACAAGTGGTTTTCGCGGCCGGTCGAAGAGGTGCGGGAAGACACGGCGGCGGTGGCTTCCCTGGTGTCAAAGTACGCCGCCCAGAACGCCCGCGCCGAGGCCGAGTCCATCGCGGCTGCGCCGGAGACGCAACGGGCTTTCGCGGGCCACAGCTTCTCCAGCGTGATGAATGAATTCCGGCGCCACGAGACCACCCTGCAGGGCGGATTTGCCCTGGCGCTGGAGCAGGGCAACGCCGAAGCCAGTCTCAACGCTCCCGCCTCCTGGCCGCTGATCAAAGCGAAGATCCCGCTGGAACGCCTGACCTCCGATGCCGTGGTCCCCTTCAAGTGGGAAAATGCCGATTACATTCTGAGTGGCGCCAGGGTGGCCGATCGAGGCCTGATCGTGGTGGGCATGCCTTTGCCGCAGAAGTTTTCCGAGATGGTCAAGGAGCTTGACGCCAGCCAGCACCGCTATCTCGAACTGACCCGCCAGCGGAAACTGGTGCGCCGCACCTACATGGAACTGCTGCTCCTGCTCACCGTATTGGTGCTGTTTTCGACCACCTGGCTGGCTTTGTACCTTTCCAAACTGGTGACCCGCCCCGTAGTCGCGTTGGCTGAAGCCACCCAGGAGATTTCGCGGGGACGCCTGGACTACCGCGTTGAAGTCAGCGCCGCCGACGAAATCGGCGACCTGGTGCGGTCTTTCAACCGCATGGCGGAAGAACTGGAAACCAGCCGGCGCCAGATCGACGCCTCCAGCCATGATCTGGGCGCGGCCAACGTGGCGCTGGAACAGCGCCGCCAGCACATCGAGACCATTCTGGAGAGCATTCCCACCGGGGTGCTTTCGCTGGATGCCAATCGGCGGATCACTCACGTCAATCATGCCTTGATCCGCATGTTCAACCCTTCAGGTACGGAATCCGCGAATGTGATCGTGATCGGCGCCGCCCTGCGCGAAGTATTTCCCCAGGAGATCCTGGAAGACCTGGAGCCGCTGTTGCGGCGCGCGGACCGCATGGGCACCACCACCACGCAACTGGAAGTGGCCCTGCATCGCTCGCGCTTCAACGCCGCGGTCACCGTGGCCACGCTGCAGCATGGCGGCAAGGGGCTCGGTTATGTGCTGGTCTTCGAAGACTTGTCCGATCTGCTGAAGGCGCAGAAGCAAACCGCGTGGCGCGAGGTGGCTCGGCGGGTGGCGCACGAAATCAAGAACCCGTTGACCCCGATTGCGCTGTCGGCGGAGCGCATCCGCCGCCATCTGGAGCGCGGCACTCCTCCCGACGCGGCTTCGATGAAGGTCCTTCATGGCTGCGCCGAAACCATCGGCAGCGCGGTGGAAACCCTGCGCACCCTGGTGGATGAGTTTTCCACGCTGGCGCGTTTTCCCGCGGCGCAGCCCGCGCCCGCGAACATCAACTCGATCGTCGAGAATACGCTGGCCATGTTCAACGGGCGGCTGGACGGAATTCACGTACAGACTTTTCTGGCTCCCGATCTGCCCAAGGTCATGGCGGATGCGGAGGCCATCAAGCGCGCCCTGGCGAATCTGGTCGATAACGCCGCGGAAGCCATGCAAGGCGCGATGGTGCGCGACATCCAAATCTCGACCGCGCTGGTGGCCAGCCGGGACGCAATCGAAATCGCCGTCGCCGACACCGGCCATGGAGTTACCCAGGAACTGAAAGAACGCCTCTTCCTGCCCTACTTCTCCACCAAGAAACGGGGGACAGGTTTGGGCCTGGCCATTGTCAGCCGCATCATCGAAGACCACCGCGGCTCGATTCGCATCGAGGAAAACCAGCCGGTCGGCACCCGCTTCGTGGTGGAGTTGCCGGTCGCCGCGGAATTTATCCCCGCGCCCCTCACCCGCCAGCATGCATAGCATCCTCATCGTGGACGACGAAGCCGGCATCCGGCAATCGCTCAAGGGCGTACTCGAGGATGAAGGCTACAAGGCCTCGACTGCCGACAGCGGCGAAGCCAGTCTGGACATCCTGCGCAAACGGTCCTTTGACGTGGTGCTGCTGGACGTCTGGCTGCCCGGAATGGACGGCCTCGAAACCCTGCAGAAGATTCACGACATCGAGAATGCCCCGGAAGTCATCATGATCTCCGGCCACGGCACCATTGAAACCGCGGTGCGCGCCACCAAGCTGGGCGCTTACGACTTCCTCGAAAAGCCGCTCTCCATCGACAAAACGCTCATGCTGATCCGGCATGCCATCGATGCCCGGCAGATGAAGCAGGAAAACCGCGAGCTCAAGAAACAGCTCACCCCGCGCAGCGTGATCGAAGGGGAAAGCGTGCCCATGAAGGCGCTGCGCCAGCAGATCCTGCTCATGGCGCCCACCAATGGGAGGGTACTGATTTACGGCGAGTCGGGGACGGGGAAGGAGCTGGTGGCCCACGCCATCCACGCACAAAGTCTGCGCAAGAACGAGATGTTCGTGGAACTGAACTGCGCCGCCATTCCGGAGGACCTGATCGAGAGCGAACTGTTCGGCCATCGCAAGGGCTCGTTTCCGGCCGCGACCACCGACAAAGAGGGGAAATTTCACCGCGCCCACGGGGGAACGCTGTTCCTCGACGAGATCGGCGACATGAGCCTGAAGACGCAGTCGAAAGTCTTGCGCACGCTCGACGAGCAGCGTTTTACGCCGGTGGGCAGCGACGAACCCGTCACGGTGGATGCCCGCCTGATTGCATCGACCAACAAAGACCTTGACGAAGAAATTTCCCGCGGCAACTTTCGCGAAGACCTGTTCTACCGGCTCAACGTCATTCCCTTCTCGGTCCCGCCGTTGCGCGAGCGCCAGGAGGACATTCCGCTGCTGGCCCGCCACTTCCTCAAGGAGTTTTCCGCCACCTATGGCCGCCGGCCGCGCGAACTCACCGACGATGCCGTCGAAACCCTGATGCGATATTCCTGGCCGGGCAACGTGCGCGAATTGCGCAACGTCATCGAGCGCATCGTCATCATGAACCCGACAACCACCCGCTTCGACCGCAAGCACCTGCCGCCCCTGGTGCATCGCGACGGCACGCGCCGCTCCATCGGCGCGGAATTCTCCACCCTGCATCAGGCCCGCGCCGCCTACGAGCGCGACTACATCCTCAAGAAACTAGACGACAACCACGGCAACATCAGCCGCACCGCCGAAGTCCTGGGCCTCGAACGCAGCCACCTGTATCGCAAGATGAAAACTCTGGGGATTGCCGTAAAGGAGTGAAGCGCTTTTCGCCCACGACAGGAAACCAACTGGACTTCCCTCCTCTGCGTCATCCTGAGGGACTTTAGTCCCGAAGGATCCGGCGCGTAGCGGCACGGGTCTGGCGGCTGCATATCCGCTCCGCGCAAGATGCTTCGCAGGCTCAGCATGACGCCGGTTGAGATAACTGAGTCACGGGCGCAGGCCGCTACGGGGTTCTCGTAGCGCCGGCGTCTCCGGCCACGCGGTGAGGGGCAGGATGCCCTCACAACAGCCGGCGGGACACCGGCGCTACCAACTACTTTTTAATCATGTGGATTTCGGTGCCGTTCTTGAGGAATTTCACTTCATCCATGAGCTGGTTGATGAGAAAAATGCCGCGGCCGTGATCGGAATAGACGCTCTCACCCTTCAGGGGGTTGGGAATTTCGCCCGGCTTAAACCCGGTTCCGGGATCGCGCACCACAATCAATATGCTCTGGTCCTCGTTGCAAACCACGTCGCATTCAACGATCTTGGTAGGGTCGGCCTTGGCCCCGTGAACTACAGCATTGGCCAGCGCCTCGGTCAGCGCCAATTCGATGGCGTCGTATTTCTCCGCGTCCCCATGCACCTGCCTCACCACATCCATGACGCTCTGCACCACGGGATCGACCGCATTCCGGTCGGCTGCGAGCGTGACTTTCAGCTTTAACTTGCCGTTTTCGAACTCTTGCGTCTCGTGGTTGTCGGTCATGGGCCTGCTTTCGTGTCGAGTCAGGATACGGTTGTTGGATGCGCCCGGGCGCTCGGGGATTCTACAGGGATCGCCCCATTCCAGCCAAGTGCCATCCGCTCATGGCTTTCCACTGGCGGCCAGCCGCTCCACCTGGCGGCGCCAATCGAGCTCCTCGACGAACTCATGCGACTCTCGCCAGTTCTCGCGCACTTTTACGAAAAGCTCAAGGAAGACGCGCTTCTCCAGCATTTTTTCGATCTGCAGCCGGGCGGCGGTGCCAATCTTTTTCAGCATCTGTCCGCCTTTTCCGACCAGGATTCCCTTCTGCCCGTCGCGCTCGCAATAAATCATGGCCGCAATGCGGGTTACTCTTGCTCCTTCTTCAAATTGCTCGATCACCACCGTAGTGGCATAGGGGACTTCTTCCTCCGTCGCCACCAACACCTGTTCCCGGATGACTTCCGCCACCATGAAACGTACCGGCTGGTCGGTGACCTGGTCTTCGGGAAAATAGCGCGGGCCTTCGGGCAGGAACCGGAGCACTTTTTCCAGAAGCACATCCAGGCCTTCGCGTTTGCGAGCGGAGAGCGGAATGATTTCGCGGAACTCATGGAGCTTCCGATAATCGTCGATGATGGGCAGCAGCTTCTGCTTGGTGCCGCGCAGCAGGTCGATCTTGTTCAGCAGCAGGAACACCGGCGTTCCGGACTTCTTCGCCATCTCGAGCACAAAGTGGTCTTCGCGGGTGAATCGGCGGGTGACGTCCGCGATCAGCAGGACCAGTTCGCAGCCCACCATTGCCTCCCGCACCTCGGCCATCATCTTGCGTCCGAGAGAAGTGTCCGGCCGGTGGACGCCCGGGGTGTCGATGAGCACGATCTGGCCGCCCAGCTTACCTTTCTGCCGGGGCACATGGATAATTCCCAGAATGCGGTTGCGCGTGGTCTGGGGCTTGGGACTGATGATGGCCAGCTTCTCGCCGACCAGCGCGTTGAGGAGCGTAGACTTGCCGGCGTTGGGACGGCCCAGGATGCAGACGAATCCGGAGTGAAAGGCCATAAGGGGTTGGTAGCGCCGGCGCGTTTTGTGGAGGACGGGCGTCCCGCCCGTCCGGCAGCGGCTCCGCACAACGGGCGAGAAGCCCGTTCTCCACAACAAGTCTCGGCGCTACCAGGACCTCTGACTATATCAGCTTCATCTGCGTCGGTTTTGCGACGGAAATTCTTACCCGCTCCACTCGCCGCTCGGTTGAATCCAGGACTTCGAAGCGGAGGCCGTCTTCTTCGATCACTTCGCCGCGATGCGGTATGCGACCCGCCAGTTCGCTCACCAGTCCGGCAACGGTCGCCGACTCCTTGCCTTCGGGCCGTATTCCGAACATCTCCACCAGCCGGTCCACATCCATGTTGCCGGGCACAATGTAGGAGTGTTCGCTCTCGCGGACCACTTCCAGCTTCTCGTGCTCGTCGCGGATTTCGCCGACGATTTCTTCCACCAGGTCTTCGATCGTCACCAGGCCGGCCACGCCGCCGTATTCGTCCACCACAATGGCCATACGGATATTGTTCTGCTGCATGTCGCGCAGCAGGTCGCTGACCAGCTTGCTCTCGGGCACGAAGTAGACATCGCGGCGCATGATGGTATCCACGGTGCGATGGTGGGCCTCGGTGTCCGGCACCTGCAACACGTCCTGGGCGAACACGATGCCCACGATGTTGTGGATGGTGCCTTCGAAAACCGGCACTCGGGAGAAGGGCTTGGTGCGCAGCAGTTCGATAAACTTCTCCACCGTGGTGTTGGTGGGGACGGCCACGATTTCCGGCCGCGGCTTCATGGCTTCGCGCACCGTCTTCTCGCTGAACTCCACCACCGACTGGATCAGGTCCCGGTTGCTTTCATCCAGGATGCCTTCTTCCTGGCCGGCCTCGATCAGGGCGTCGACCGCTTCCGCCTGGGTCTCCGGCGTTTCGTCGGTGTGCTCCTTGGTCAGCGCCGTCACCGACTTCAAGAATCCCAGCACCAGGGTCACCGGCAGGACCACGTAGATCAGTATGCGCAATACCAGGGTGCAGCGGGCCAGCCATTCGCCCCGCGTCCGCGAAAAGAAAACAAAGGGAAGAAAGCGATTGAACAGGATGATGATCAGGACCAGGCTGAGCGTGGCCTGGAGAATCTCATAGATGCCCCAGCCGCGCTCCCGGAATACGGCAAAACCAACCAGCAAGGCGATGGCAGCGGTGATCATTTGGGTCAGCACCGCCATGGACAGCGCCGCCCGCGCCCGGCTCACCCCCAGCCGGGGCTCAACCTTCTGCTCGAAGATCGAAATGTTCTCCTGGAACTCGCGGGAGAGAAACCTTCCAATCTCGGTATAAACGCGGTCCGCGTAGGAAACCAGAGTCAGCAGGCAGAGCAACAGGAGCAACGCAGCTGCAATGGCATAGTTCATGACATGTTCATCGGGTTCGTCTGGCCCGTGTGGTCGCGGGCGACCCGCCCGCGGCTTTCGCCCGCACCCTCTTCGTACTCTTTCTCACATTCCTCTCAATCAAACCGTCAGGCAGCCCCAAAGACCGCCGCAATCGTGCTTCCTTGCCAGCCATCGCGCCGGCGTCGTGCTCATGATCGTAGCCCACCAGATGAAGCACTCCATGAAGCGCCAGTATTTTGATCTCCTGGGCCGCGGAATGACCCAGGCGGCGGGCATTCCGCCTGGCGATGTCCGCCGAGATCGCGATATCGCCGGCCAATCCGTTCACGAAGCCGGGCCCGGGAGGAAACGACAGCACGTCCGTGGGCTGGTCCTTGGCGCGAAAGCGACGGTTCAGAGAGCGCAGTTCGGCGCTGCCCGTCACCAGCACATTGACGGACCCTTTAAGCTTGCTCGCCCGGCTGGCCCGCGAAACGAACTTTGCCAGGGCGGTATCGCTCAATCCGGCCACGGGTTTGCGAAGAATAACCAAGTCTCTCTTTGCGCAGTTTGCGGTTCTCTTTGCGACCTTCGCGCTTAATGCATACCAAAAAGCAAACAGGAGGGCCGCAATAGGCGCCCTCCTGTTCAATCTTACCTGCTCTACTCGCTGGTTTCTACTTCCGAGGAGGGCACGGTACTGTTCTCCCGGGGCGCGGTCTCGGTCCCATTGGCCTTGCCGTTGGTCCTCGAATCCAGCAGGGGCAATTGCTCCGTCGCTTTCGCTTTGTGCTCGTCGTAGGCGCGAATGATGCGCTGTACCAGCTGGTGGCGCACCACATCGGTGTCGTCGAAATACGCGAAGGTCAGGCCCTCGACATTCTTCAGGACATCGGCGGCTTCCAGCAGGCCGCTGCGCCGCGCGTTGGGCAGATCAATCTGGGTGACGTCGCCGGTGATCACCGCCTTGGAGTTGAAGCCCAGGCGGGTGACGAACATCTTCATCTGTTCCGAAGTCGTGTTCTGCGCCTCGTCCAGGATCACGAACGAATCATTCAGCGTGCGCCCGCGCATGAAGGCAATGGGCGCGATCTCGATCACGTTCTTCTCCAGGTAGCGGTCAACCTTTTCGGGCTCCAGCAAATCATAGAGCGCGTCGTACAAGGGACGCAGATAAGGATCGATCTTGTCCTGCAACGTCCCCGGAAGAAATCCCAGCCGCTCGCCCGCTTCCACCGCCGGACGCGCCAGAATGATCCGATTCACCCGCTTCGAGAGCAACGCGGAAATCGCCATGGCCACGGCCAGGTAAGTCTTGCCCGTCCCCGCCGGACCGATGCCGAAGACCATGTCGTGGTTGTCGATGGCCTCGAGATAGCGCCGCTGGTTCACGCTCTTGGGCTGCACGGTGCGGCGCCCGAACGCGCGCTGCCGCCCGGCTTCCGCCAGGCCGCGCAGACTGACCTTGGGGTCGGCCAGCAGGACCCGCAACATGCTGCCCAGGTCGCCGTTATTGAACGTGTATCCCGAGCGCTGCAGATGGTCGTAATCGGCGAAGACCTGCTCGGCCCGGGCCACGTCGCGCGCCGATCCTTCCAGTTCAACCGAGTTCGATCGCAGGTCGATGTTGATATTCAGGCCGTCTTCCAGCAAGCGCACATTCTCGTCGCGCGTGCCGAAAAGAGTCTCGATATGAGGGCTGATTTCAATGCTCTTCTTCATTCAGTATTTGGCGCTTCCTCCGGCGCATTGGATGCTGATTTGCCTGTGCGGAATGCCCGCAAAATAGCCGAAAAACACTCCTGCCCAGGCGCGGACAAACGGTTCTCATGTCTGGAGGTGGAACCAGCCGAGGATGCTCGCCCCGAGGTGCAAGCAACTGCCATTAGGGTAAAGGGTACCCTTGTACGCCGACGGGAGTCAATGCAGCAAAATGAAATTCTTTACTGTTGCGGAACTCACGAAAAACGTGTGGGGCGGACACTCTTGTCCGCCGCCTTTGACTTTGATTTTCTGCCCTTTACCGTGAAAGTCAAAATCAACTTCCAAAGGCGGCGGACAAGAGTGTCAGCCCCACACAACCTGCTATCATGCCGCCACCATGAAACTGACATACCCTTTCCTGGTTGTGATGTTGGCCTGCTGCGCATGGGCGCAGACCTCGCCGCTGGGGGCGGAAGTGGAAACTGTCTATCCCGACGCTCACGCTTTCTATGTTGACCTCCATCAGACTCCGGAACTGTCTTCGCATGAAACGCAAACCGCGCAGAAACTGGCGGGCCGGCTGCGGGACCTGGGCTACACCGTCACCGAGCACGTGGGCGGGACCGGGGTGGTCGCTGTCCTGAAAAATGGCGCCGGGACTACCGTGATGCTGCGCACCGAGCTCGATGCCCTTCCGGTGGAAGAAAAGACCGGCCTCCCTTACGCCAGCAAGGTCCGCGCCAAGGACGATTCGGGACGGGACGTCGCGGTCATGCACGCCTGCGGGCACGACCTGCACATGGCGGCACTGGTGGCGACGGCCGCCATTATGGCGCACAGCAAGAGCAGCTGGCACGGAACTCTCATCCTGATCGGCCAACCCGCCGAGGAAACCATCGCGGGCGCCAAGCGCATGGTCGAAGACGGCCTCATGACCCGCTTTCCCAAGCCCGATGTCGCAGTTGCCATGCACGTCGGCAACCAGCTTCCCGCCGGGCAGATCGGGGTTGGTCCGGGTTACCGGTTTTCCAATGCCGATTCCCTGCGCATCACGATCTATGGCAAGGGCGGTCACGGCTCAATGCCCAACAGCACCATCGATCCGGTTGTGATTGCCGCCCGCGTCGTGACCACTCTGCAGACCATCGTTTCGCGCGAAGTGAAGCCGGGCGAAGTCGCCGTGATCACCGTGGGGTACATTCAGGCCGGCACGAAAAACAACATCATCCCGGACCATGCCGAACTCGGAGTCACGGTGCGCAGCTACAAACCTGAAGTTCGCAAACAGATGCTGGCGTCGATTGAGCGCATCACCCGGGCGGAAGCCGCCGCAGCCGGGGCCACGCAGGAGCCCAGGATCGAGCACTATGAGGCCACCGACGCGGTGTACAACGACCCCGCGCTGGCGCAACGGCTGCAAGGCGCTCTGGAATCAGCTCTGGGAAAAGACAGGGTGGTGGTGGACGAACCGGGAATGGCTTCTGAAGATTTCTCCTACTTCACGGCTCAGGGTGTGCCGTCGTTCTACTTCGGTCTGGGCGGAGCGGATCCGGGGAAATATGCGGAGGCGAAGGCAGCGGGCACGACCCTGCCTTCCAATCATTCACCCCTGTTTGCCCCTGATGTAGATCCGGCGCTGCACACGGGAATTGAAGCCGAGGTTGCGGTGTTGCGTAGTCTGCTGAACTAGGGCTGGCGGTGTGGGGCGGACACTCTTGTCCGCCGCCTTTGACGCTGAATTAGGTATAACTTTCGACTTTACGTCCAATACAAATCAACTTCAAAAGCGGCGGACAAGAGTGTCCGCCCCACACAATCAAGCGCTTGCCCCTTTTGCATCCGCTGCCGATGCCGGTACTGCCCGCTGCCTGGCCCAGGCTCTGAGTTCATCGATTTCTTCGGAGCGGGTGACCGATAGCGGCACGGTCGCCTTCAGCGCATCCAGCAGGCCTTGCGTGCTTACCGGCTGCTTGCCGGAGAAAGCCGCGTACAGCGCGGTCTGCACCGCGGCCTCGATCTCTGCCCCGGAATATCCTTTGGCGGCCGCGGCGATCCGATCCAGATCGAAGTCTGCCGGATTGCGTTTGCGCTTTGCCAGGTGGATGGCAAAGATTTGCCTGCGTTCGGCCGGGTTGGGCAGATCCACGAAGAACAATTCGTCGAAGCGTCCTTTGCGGATCAGCTCCGGCGGCAGCGCGGTGACGTTGTTGCATGTGGCGGCCACGAAAACCGGCGCCTTGCGATCCTGCATCCAGGAGAGAAAAGCCGCCAGGATGCGGGACGAGACTCCGGCATCGACCGAGGCCGAATCTGGGCCACTGCCGGCGAAGACTTTTTCCAGCTCGTCGATCCAGAACACGCAGGGCGCGAGTCCTTCCGCGACGCGAAATACTTTCTGGATCCGCTTTTCGGTTTCGCCGATGTACTTGTCGTAGATGGCGGCGGTATCGAACTTGACCAGCGGCAGCTTCCATTCTCCCGCGATGGCGCGGGCGCACATACTTTTGCCGCAACCTTGCACTCCCAGAATGATCGCCCCGCGCGGCGGTTCCAGGCCAAAGTCGCGAGCGGCATCTTCCCAGGTGCCGCGGCGCTGGGCCAGCCAGCGTTTCAGATTTTCGAGACCGCCCAGGCCGGCCAGATTTTCGGGCGCGCCATTTTCCGCGGTGTCAATAAACTCGAGCATTCCGGAACGGCGCAGCATGTCTTTCTTGGCCTGCAGGACGTCGGTGACGGTATCCAATGTGACCCCGTAGCGGGAGACGATGGCCTGCGATGCGGCGCGTTCGGCTTCCTCTTCCGTCAGGCCGCGCAGGTTGTCGGCCATGGCATCCAGGCCGGGCGCATCCAGGGTGCGTTTAAGGGTGCGGGTCTTCCCTACTCTGGCGCTCATTTCGTCGATGATCTGACGCAGGCGCAGCTTGTCCGGCAGCGGGAGTTCCAGAAACTCGACCAGGCTGGCCAGTTCCGCCGGAATCGTGATCGCAGGCGCGGTGATGATGACGGTGCGGCGGTTGACGGAAAATTTCTGGCCGACGTCGCGCAAACGGCGCACCACGACCGGATCGTCCATGTGGCGATGGAAGTCTTTCAGCACGAATGCCGCTTCGACCGACATCGCCTCCAGATTGCTGAGCGCCTGGGCGGGTTCCTTGCTGTTGTAGAGGCCCTGGGCGCCCGTCTGATCGTGACCCGCGGCGTAGGGGACTGTCTCAGGAACCAGCTCGCCGACATCGCTGCCGCAGCGCACCAATCCGCTGGCAATGCTCCACTCGAAGGTCGCCAGATTCAGGGTCGAGCAGGCTGCCCGCACCAGCCGAACCGCGCGCATCTCTTCCACCGTTTCCATCACCACAATGGGTGTGGAGGAGCTGAGCAGGATTTTCAGGCGTTCCAGGGTGTCGGTCATAATGGTGCGATCATGGGGTTTGACCATCTATGGTTTGACCAGCTGAGACTTACTCCAGTAAAATAGCCTATTCGAGAGCAATCCCAGTACCTCTCCATAGAAACGAAGGTAACGAACCCGACATGGCAAACCATTTTTCGGCGCTGAAACGCGCCCGTCAGACCGAAACCCGATCCGTCCGCAACCGCGCCAACACATCCCGCCTGCGCGGCGCGCTGCGCGAGCTGCGTGAAGCCCTGACCAAAGGCGACAAAGCCGGCGCCGAGCTGGTGTTCAGAAATACCGTCTCTGCCCTGGATAAGGCCATCCAGAAGGGCGTGATTCACGAGAACACGGCCTCACGCTACAAGTCCCGCTTGAGCGCGCGGGTGAATGCGCTGAAGTAGCTCTCAGCTCTCAGCTATCAGCTTTCAGTAACTTCCTGTTGTGCCTGCCGGAAGCGTGGAATCAGAAAGCCGGTGTGTTTCTGGTGCTCGCGAAAGGCGTCGCCGAATTGCCGGGTGAGCATGGCCTCTTCCTTCTTCGCCTTGAAGCAATAACCGATCACCACCAGGCAAAACCCAAAAACGCAGCGCCACCGGTCGATAACCAGCGCCGCCCCGAGGGCCGCCAGGACGAGGCCGGAATAGATCGGGTGTCTCAGGCGCGCATAGGGACCGGTACGGATGAGTTGATGGCCTTCTTTGATGGTGACCCGCGCGCTCCAATACTCCGCCAGGTGATATCGCGCCCAGATGGCCAGCCCGATACCCATCCAGGTCAAGACCGTGCCTAGGACCGGGCCGAGCAGGTTGCGAGGCACGATTCGATCTCCCAGAAATCCAATGCTGGCTCTATGGCTGAAGATCAGCACGAAGCCGGCAACCTCGATGAACAGAACAGCGTAGCGGGAAACGAAAGACTCTTTTTCGCGAGTGGCGCGGGTCTTGATCGCGCTGACCAGCCAGTACACTACGAATACGATCCAGGGGAATGTGAGCAGGAGGCGGAATATATCTCTTAGCGTCATCGGCCGCTTGTCAGACGGGAAGCTCTTCCTGCAGCCAACCCGGGATTTCAGGCTTGGCCTCGGCGGTGAGATCGAGGATCAGTTTTTCCAGCACGAGGCGCTTGGTGGGCGGATTCGAGCGCAGCGCCAGGTCGGTCTTGGCCACTAAGCGGAGAGCGCGGGTGAGTTCGCGTTTCGATTTGTAACGGCGAGCCTGCCTGATGATGTCGTCGGCGGCAAAGGGCGGGACGCGGAAACCCTGCCACAGCGCGGCCCAGAGCATGCGCTGGTCACGCACATTTCTTTCCAGGATCACCAGCATCTGGCGGAAGGTCTTGGCCAGCATGTAGAGATGGCCGATGGCGGCTTCGTCGCCGTCGCCCGTGCTCAGGATTGCATTCAGCACCTGCAGCGCCCGCACCCGGTCCTTGGAAGAGATGGCGTCGGTCAGTTCGTATAACGACCGCTGCTTTGCCGCCAGCACCATGGTTTCGACGTCGCCCAGGGTGATTCGTTTCTTCTCGCCTACATAGAGAATCAGCTTCTCCAGTTCGTTGGAAACCATCATCATGTCGCCGCCGAGGGCGTCCACGAGTTCGCGCGCGGCGTCGGCGTCAATTTTTACGTCCCGCGTGCCGCCGTATTCGCCGATCCAGCGGACGGCCTCGCTTTCTTCGACCCGCGCCAGTTCCACGATGGCGCAATATCCGCCCATGGTCTCGCGGATACGCTCGTAGCGTTCCTTGTCGGTCATGTCCATGCGCCGGGCGTCGGCTGGAATGTTGATGTGATCGGCCACAAAAATCAGTACTGCATCCGGGTTGGGATCCTTGCTGTAAGCTTCGATGGCGGCCAGCTTTTCGTCGTTCGAGCCGCGCCCGAACAGGGTCTTGACTCCGCGGACAAAGAACACCTGAAACGGCGCCATTAACGACGGGGTGCGGGCGCGATCGAGCACTTCCGCCAGGTCGGTCTCGGACAGATCGAAATCAAACAGGCTGAAATCGCGCAATTCCGCCGGCACCAGGTGCTTCAGCAGGGCCTCGCGGCAACGCCTGCGGAAGAACACTTCATCGCCAACGAAAACGTATACGGGACGCAGCTTCCGGGCTTCGACCTCGGAGACGAAGCGATCGGCCTGGGCGAAAGCCCGCATCAGAAACCCTCCATACTCAGAAACCCTCCAGAACATTGCTGACCAGGGTGCGGGCAAACTGGCGCGACAACCGTTCCAGGGCGGGCGAATCTTCTTCAAAGAAACTGGAGAGTTCCTGCGAGACCTGATACTCCTCGCGGAACAGGTACGAAGGATTCTCGTAGAGCACCTTGCCCTGGCGGTCAGTCAGCGTCACTTTGGCAGTCACCACCACCAGGGCGCTCGAGGCGCGCCCGGTCTGGGAGTCATAGGTCAAGGGCGAAGTGGAAGTGCTGATCACGGTGCCCCGCAGAGTGGCATCGGCGGAGTCGCTGGCCTCGTTAAGGATATGGTAATGGGTGCGCGTGACCATCTCCTGCACCACCGCGGCGGTCAACCTCTGCTCGATTTTGTACGTCTGAGTCTTGTTGACGAAGGCGGGGATGGCAATAGTCTGGACATTGGCGGGCAGGGTTACGACGTGGCCGGCGGTGTGGTATCCGCAGGCCGTGGTGGAGAGCAAAACCAGAGTCAGTATCTGAATCGTGAAGATACTCGGATCCCTTGGGCCTGGAAATTGAGTTCTGATTTCATCGCCTCTGGCGGGCGAGTCGCCCGTGGCCACACAACCGCAAACCACCCGGCCGAACCTTTCATTGGATCTTTCCTTTGGGGCGGGTGGCGGCCATGTTTTCTGCGCATTCGACGGCGGTGGCGGCGGCGATTCGCAGGTTGTCCGCCGACGCCCACAGCCAGACCCCGTTGGCGAGATTGGTGTCGGGCTGGATCGAGACCAGGACATCGCCTTGGCCCGCGGCGTTCACGTTGCTGGGGGACTCCTCCGCCAAACCGGTGACGGTCACATGCTCGCCGGCCAGGGCCTTGGAAATGGCGTCGATCTCCACCGGCTTTTCCATCTCGATGTGCAGGGTAAACGCGTAGCCGTGAAAGATGGGCGCCTGCACCATCAGGAGAGAGAGCAGGGGCGCGTCTTTCCCGGCAATCCGATGGTAGTGCTTGAGCACGCGGCGTTCGATCGCAGCCAGCGCCGGGACCGATTGCTCGCCGTAGCGCGCCACCATATTGAATGCCACCTGCGTGTCGAATACTTTTTTCGGCAGCGGCTGAAACGAAAGCAGGTTCACGGTTTGCTCGTGGAGCTCGTCCATGCCTTTCTGTCCGTGTTCGGAAGCCGGTTCGAAGACGGTGGCCACCACTCGTTTAACCCCGGCTGACTTCTGCATGCGCAGCAACAGAAGCGCCAGCACCACGGCCGCGGGATGGGCCACCACCGCCGGCCCGGGCTGGAGCTCCGGAGTGAGCATCTGGCCGAGCTGGCGCTGGATCCACGGGGATTTCACATCCGCGTCGGGTTCGTCCTCCAGAGCGTAAGACAAATCGACGATGGCGCTGCCTGCCTTTTGCGCCTTCTTCCAGTTCTGGCGGGTGCATTCCTGGTCGCAAGCAAAAAAGGTGAAGTCAACCTTCTCGAATTGTTCGGCCCGCACACTCTGAATGAACGATACCTCATCGCCTACCGCCTCCAGCTTGCCCAGGGACTCGTTGTCATCGAGCAGCTTGATATCGAGCGAAGGGAAATTGCGGTCGCCCAGGATTTCGGCAACCTCTTTTCCCTTGAGCGTGCCGGCGCCCACGACCGCCAGCCGGTAAAGGTTCGCCGCCCGGACCGGATCCGCATGGGCAGCGGGGACGGATTTGAAATTCGAACTCATGAAGCTTGCGGCGCCTCGGTGTAGGCCGGAGGGGGCGGCGGACTTCCCTTGCGCCGGAAGATCCACTTCAGGCGCCAGAACACGCCGGAAAATACGTAGAGCAGCGCGATCAGGAACAGCACCCATTGCGAATAGAAACGGATGGCCGCAAACAGCAAGCCGAACAAAATCACCAGACGGAAGGGCTGGCGGGAGCGAAAATCAAGGTCCTTGAAACTGTAAAAGCGCCAGGTGCTGACCATCAGATAGCCCACGGCCACCACCATCAGCATCCAGGTAAGCGCCGTCCACCAGGAGGCGATGGGATCGCCGCTGGAGAAATGCACCACGGCGGCGATCACTCCCGCGCCCGCCGGAATCGGCATCCCGACAAAATATTTCTTGCCGGGACGGCCCGGGTTGGAGGGCTGCGGGTTGCTCGAAATGTTGAAGCGCGCCAGGCGGCTGGCGCCGGCCATCAGAAACAGGAAACTGGCAATCGCGCCGAATTGCAGCAGCTTGTTGTACAACTCGCCCAGGTTTGTGGGCAGCTGCCGGAATCCCCAGGTCCAGGCCAGCAGGGCGGGAGCGACGCCGAAGGTGATGACATCGGCCAGCGAATCCAGTTCCCGGCCAAAATCGCTGCTGGTCCCGGTCATGCGCGCAATGCGGCCGTCCAGACCATCAAACATTACCGCGAAACCGATGGCCTTGGCGGCATTGTCAAAGTGCCAGGCGTCGGCAATGGTGGCGTGGGTAATCTGGAGAATGGCGTAGTAACCGAAGGCAATGTTGGCGGTGGTAAAGAGCGAGGGCAGAATGTACATGCCCTTGCGCAACCGTCGCGGAGACTTCTCCCTAGAGCCAGGGCGCGGGACCTGCGGGACTTCCGGATCCATCACAGAACTCCTTGACGCGCCGATTCCGCGCCGACCGCGGTCAGCGGCTCGGGTGCGTGGCCCAAGTAGGCCAGAACGCTGGCGCCGCCTTTTACGCGGTCTCCCACTTTGATCTGCAGCCTGGCGGAAGTGTCGAGCAACACATCCACTCGCGACCCAAATTTGATCAGGCCGACGCGCTCGCCCCGCGTGATCGCATCGCCTTCTTTTTTGGTGAACACAATCCGGCGCGCCAGGAGTCCCGCGATCTGCTTGAACACAACCGTCTGCCCGCCACCCTCCACCGTGACCACGTTCTGCTCGTTGTGCTCGGCCGACGCCGGGTTCATGGCGTTGAGAAACTTTCCCTTCTGATAGCGAACTTCCCGGATGACGCCGGCGATCGGCGAGCGGTTGACATGCACATCGAACACGCTGAGAAAAATGCTGATCCGGGTGCGCGCCCCGCCGTTCACCAGAATGGACGACACATCGGTCACCTTGCCGTCGCCGGGTGAGACTACGGCCCCGGCCGCGTCGGGAATCACCCTCTCCGGATCGCGGAAAAACCACAGAAAAAACAACGCCAGCAGGCACGCCGGCAGCGCCCACACCGGGCCGGCCAGCCAGCCCAGCAGGACAGCCGCTGCCGCCATCGCGAGCGCGTAATAGTATCCGTCGGGAACCATCGGGAGATCGTACAGAATTATAGTGCAGGCGGGGCGGGCCGGTCGCTGCAGAAGCCAAATCCGCAATAAAAAAGGCGCTTATAAGCGCCATGTTCAAAGCACATTAACCCTGTTGGCGGCCACGGCCGCAGGCAGTTGGAGAAAATGTATTAGGCGACCTGGCCCTGCTGCACCACCACGCGGAATTGCCGCTCGATGGATTCCATCTGGTCCTTAAGCCGCAGTTTCAGCTTCTTAAGCCGGACTTCTTCCAGCTTTTCATCTTCGGTTAGATAGCGCTTTTGGGTGAGTGATTCGAGGCGTTCGGCGTACTGCGTGTGCTCCTGAGCCAGCTTGCGGAACTCATCGTTGCTGACCAGGAGCTGGTCCTTTGGAGTCATCCAGTAGACCCTCCTGAGCGTTTGTACGGCCCTAACCTACCACAGCCCCCAAGCCTCTTCAATCCTATTTCCATGGATGAACGACTTTTCATAGTGAACAAGCTTGCACCGTATCTGGTGCAGATCAAACAAACTCAAGGCGATACAGAATCGCCGCTTCTTGAGGATCCTGGTAGTAGGCCGGGCGGCGCCCGCTTTCGAGGAACGCCCACTTCTCATAGAGAGCCCGCGCCGCCCGATTGGATTCGCGCACTTCCAGAAACACCGCCGCCGCGCCCCGCGCCCTCGCCATATCGAGAAGTTCGCCCAGCAGGCGCGTGCCCAGCCCACGCCGGCGGGCGGGGCCGGCGATGGCAATATTTTCGATCTCCCATTCGTCGCCCACCACTCGAGCAATCACGAATCCCTGAATCCTGGGCTCCTCGATCAGGATCGACGCTACCCTGTCCGGACTGGATCCGCCGAACAGGGCCGCATACTGTTCAGCCGACCAGTGCGCCGCCGTGGCGGCGCGCTTCTCGAGGGACATCATGGCGGGCAGGTCGGCCACGGTGGCGGGGCGGATCGTGAGCTTCACGCTAAAATTCCTCAACCGAGAACTGAGAACAACAAACTAAGAACTGCTTCTGGAAAAAATCTCACTGGAACTGCGGAGATAGTTCGCCTCCAGCCCTTCGGGCGAGACGATTTTTCCGGCCTGGATTTTCTGCCATCCCAGTCGCGCAATCACATCGGAGCGCGGGAGTTCAATCTCGTCGACCGGCACACCGGCGTGTCGGGCCGCCTCGGCCAGGTTGGCGTCGGCGGTGACGATGGTCGATCCTTTTGCCGCCTCCAGCAAGTCGGCTCGGGTCAGCAACCGCTCCCGCAGCAAACCGGCGTCATCGCCGTGGACATCGTATTCGCCGGCGTAGACCTCGGCCCGCCCAGCGTCCATCACGGCCATCACCTTCCCGGGCGAGCGACCTGAGACCGCCAGCGCTTCCAAAAGCGAGACCGCTGCGATCGGCTTCTGCAAGACCTCGGCCAGCGCTTTGATGGCCGCGAGTCCGACTCGCACTCCGGTAAACGACCCCGGACCAGAGACCACGGCGAAACCGCCGATATCGACCTTGCTGAAGCCATGCCCGGCGAGCAGGGCGGCAATCTGCGGCACCAATTGGGCCGAGAAGGTTCCCCCTTCGAGCGGCGTTGTTTCGACCACATCGCAGGCTGCGCCGGGACCGCACCGCGCCAGAGCGATGGTGCCGTGCTTGCCCGAAGTATCGGCGGCGAGAAGAATCATCCTGGCCTGTATGGCGCGGGCGCCCTCGCCCGCGGATTTTGACCCTGCTGCCGGCACACGCGGGCGAGGGCGCCCGCGCCACACATTCGCAATCAGCGGGCTTCGACCAGCTCCAATAGCACTCCGCCCGCGCTCGAGGGATGCACAAATACGTAACGATGCCCGCCTGCCCCGATCCTGATTCCGTCTGAAACCAGCCGCACGCCATCTTTCTTCAGCCGCTCCACGGCGGCCTCCAGGTCGGGCACGCGCAGCGAGACGTGGTGCAGGCCCTCGCCCCGCCTGGCAATAAATTTCGCGATGACGGAATCCTCCGAGGTGGGCTCCAGCAGCTCGATCCGGCTGTCGCCGAGCGGCACCATCACCACCCGCACCTGCTCGGCTTCGACAACTTCTTCCGGAGAAACGCTCAGCCCGAGCTTCTCGTAGATGCTCCTGGCGGCGGCCAGCGACTTTACGGCGACGCCAATATGGTCAATGGTGAACATCAAGGAATCTCCATCTCAATGTGGGCGCGAGCGTCCCGCTCGTGCAGACCGGCGGGACGCCCGTCCTCCATTTACTTTTTCTCCAGCATGTTCACAATCTCTTCAATCAGGGTATACGGATCGCGTTTGTGCTCGGCCACTTCAGCGGCGTAGCGGGCCACGGCGCCGTTCCCCAATTGCTGGCGCGCTCGATCCAACAAAGCGTCGCGCAGCATCTCGACCAGGCGATTCTGCCAGTTTTCAACCTGGTGCTGCAGGACCAGATTCTCCTTCTGCAGGTAAGCCTCGTAGTCGCGAATTGCCGCGGCCAGTTCGGCAACGCCGGTGCCTTCGCTGGCCACGGTTTTCACGATCGGCGGAGTCCAGTTGTCGCTGCGCACGGCCAGAGACTGCAGAGCGCGAATTTCCCGCTCCACGCGTTCCGCGCCTTCATAGTCGCTCTTGTTGACGACGAAGATGTCGGCGATCTCCATGATGCCGGCTTTGATGGTCTGCACATCGTCGCCCATGCCCGGCACCAGAATGACGATCGTGATATCGGCCAGGCGCACGATGTCCACTTCATCCTGCCCGACGCCGACCGTCTCGATCATCACCAGGTCGCGTCCCGAGGCATCGAGCACGGTTGCCACATCCGCGGTGGTGCGCGCCAGACCGCCCAGCGAGCCGCGCGTGGCCATGCTGCGAATGTAGATTCCAGGATCGGAAAAATGCTCCTGCATGCGGATGCGGTCGCCCAGAATCGCCCCGCCCGTGTAGGGACTGGTGGGATCGACCGCGATGATGCCCACGGTGCGGTTTTCCTTGCGATAGTGGCGGGCCAGCTGATCGACCAGCGTGCTCTTGCCCGCGCCCGGGCGGGCCGGTGAGTCCAAGTATCCGCGCCTGTCCGCTGTGGGGAAAAAGTGCCTTGAGTAGTTCGGACCAGCCCGGCGTACGGTTTTCGACCGTGCTGATGGCCCGGGCAAGGGCGCGAGGATCGCCGGCGCGAAGCTGGTCAACCCATTGCTCGATTTCTGTTTTCAAGACGTTCAGTGTAAAGCAGGAGGAGACAACTGGGAAACGGGGCCCCAGGACACCCTAAGGCAATGCCTTCGCCGCTTCAATCATCTGCTCCGGGCGCGCCCGCACGCGATAGTCTTCCGTCAGGTTTACCCAGCCGACCACGCCTGAAGCGTCGAGCAGGAACTCCGCCGGCCGCGCAATGTCTTTTCCGTCGATGCCCGCGCCGGCGTGCAGAAGATCATAGCGGCGAATGACCTCGGCTTGGGGATCGGAGAGTAAGGTGTAGGTGTAGCCCGCTTTCCGGCACAGGTCACGTGAAACTTCCGGAGCGTCCACGCTGATGGCTACCGGGCGCACGCCCAGTTGTTGAATCTCGGTCAGGTGCTTTTCAATACCCCGTAACTCGGAGTTGCAGAAGGGTCACCAATAGCCCCGATAAAAGACGAGGAGCACGCCTTTGGGCGGGGTGTTTGTCTGCGGTATCGGGCTGGAAAGCAAGCCGGAAAGCGAAACAGAATGGTTCTCGGTGTCCGCGAGTGCAAATTCCGGGGCCTTCTGACCAATCCGCGGCGCGCCTTTAGAAGCCGGGAGTTGCCGGGTCTGATGAAACACGATGAAGCAGAAAGCGCCCACAATCATAAGGGCAAGCGTACCCAGAATCGGGCCCGCGATCTTTCCCCGGTATTGCTGCGGCTGACCGAAGGCGCGCCTCAAACCGACCACGAGGAAAGCAAGGCCGGCGCCGAGAAGCAGGAAGTTCACCCAGGGCACGTCGCGGGTGATGGGAAGCCTGGCAAACAGGGGAAAAGTGGCAAAGCCGGCGAGGCAAAGCACAAATCCCGCCCACAGAAGCCAGTTCCATCGCCGCTGGTTCATGGAGGTCACTCCCTGGCGTCGCCGAGAAAAATGTGTGACATCACTGGCGCAAAGTCTAACATCACCTGCGTGGCAAGCGAAGACCTACAGTGACGCAGCTCAAGACTTGAGATTGAGGACCTTCAGGGCCAGCCGTCCTAAGACCGGATACTCCGCCCATTCGCCGCGTCCGGCCTTGACGCCGTATATGATTCCGGCCAGAAGCACGATCACTCCCATTCCCATCCAGGAAAGCCAGAGGACCGGCATCAAAAAATAGAACTCGGGCGGGAGCCCGTCTCTTCCGCCGGGAGCGATGGCAGCGGCT
The DNA here is from genome assembly GCA_963734455.1 of Terriglobia bacterium. Taxonomy (GTDB): domain Bacteria; phylum Acidobacteriota; class Terriglobia; order Terriglobales; family Acidobacteriaceae; genus JAIQFF01. Next base: position 139,699 of record CAVTHC010000002.1, on the reverse strand, counting down.
AGAACGAAAACTGCGAAAGCCAATACCAGGCCGGCCATGATGGTCAGCACATAAACGGCTTGCAGCAGAAGCGCCTGCAGGGCGTGAAACGAAACAAACTTGGAGTCTCTTTTGATTAGGAAGATCGCCAGAGGTGCGATCCACCAAAGCATGATCTGCAACATGTGGGCCAGGAGCGCGATAGTGCGCTCGTCCTGGGTCAACAGGGTGGCCGGCTGGGTGGCCGGGATGACCTGGTTCGGCAGTGATTCTTCTTTCAGGCTAATCCTTCAGCAACTGCCGCGCGATCACCAGCCGCTGGATCTCGCTGGTGCCCTCGCCGATGGTGCACAGCTTCACGTCGCGATAAAATTTCTCCGCCGGATAGTCTTTGATAAAACCGTAGCCGCCGTGAATCTGCACCCCTTCGTTGGCGCAACGGACAGCGACTTCGCTGGCGTAGAGCTTGGCCATGGACGATTCCAGCGTGGTCTTCATGCCGGCATCTTTCATGGCGGCAGCGCGCAGGGTCAGCAGCTTGGCCGCCTCAATTTCGGTGGCCATGTCCGCCAGCTTCCACTGGATCGCCTGAAAATCGCTGATGGCCTTGCCGAACTGCTTGCGCTGCTTGGAATACTTCAATGCCGCCTCGTACGCCCCTTCGGCCATGCCCAGGGACAAGGCCGCGATCGAGATGCGGCCGCCATCGAGCACGCGCATGGCGTCGATAAACCCGTCGCCTTCCTTGCCGCACAGGTTTTCGGCCGGGATGACGCAATCTTCAAAGATCAGTTCGGCGGTGTCGCTGGCCCGCAAGCCCAGCTTGTTTTCTTTTTTTCCAGGACGAAATCCTTTCGTTCCTTTATCGACGATGAAAGCGGACAGCCCATGGGTGTGGGCGGCGCGATCGGTCACGGCAATCACCACCAGAAAGTCGGCGTAGTGGCCGTTGGTGCAGAAAGTCTTGGTGCCGTTCAGCACCCAGTTGTTTCCCTTGCGCACCGCGGTCATGCGGGCGCTGCCTGCGTCCGATCCAGATGACGGTTCGGTCAGGCCCCAGGCCCCGATGGCTTCGCCCGAGGCCAGCGGGCTGACGTATTTCTTTTTCTGGGCTTCGTTGCCGGCAAGATAAATATGGTTCGAGCACAGCGACGTGTGGGCCGCAACGATGATTCCCACCGATCCGTCGACGCGGGACAGTTCTTCGATGGCGGTGACGTATTCGACGTAGCCCATCCCGGCGCCGCCGTACTCGGGCGGAAACACAATGCCCAGCAGCCCGAGTTTGCCGAGTTCCTTGACCGTGGCCAGGGGGAATTCGCTGGCTTCGTCCCATTGCATGACGTGGGGCGCAATTTCGCGCTCGGCAAATTCACGAACGCTTTTCTTCAGTTGAAGTTGTTCGTCGTTGAGCTGGAAATCCAAGATGCAGTCTCCGTTTCCGGGAGGTTGCCCTGAACATGGATTAGAACACAGGAATTTCAGCGCACAAAGTTACCGGCGGAAGGGCGACCTGTCTGGGGCGGACACTCCTGTCCGCCGCCTTTGACTTTGAACATCGCGTGCTGAAAATTTCCCGCACACCGCAATCCATCGCCATCATAAAACCCGGCAAGACCAACTTCAAAGGCGGCGGACAGGAGTGTCCGCCCCACACGGAGCCGGGGTTGGGTCCAGAATGAACCGTTCGAAAACCTCGTTCGATAACAGTCTCCCGCGCGGCGTCAGGCGGATGACATCGTCCGCGCGTTCGAGCAGGCCGGATGCCACGCACTCTGAAATCGCCTCTGAAAAAGAGTCAGGCATCGGTTCGCCAAAGTCAGTCTCGACCTGCTTTAGATTCAGTCCCCGGTTCAGGCGCAGCCCAAGAAAGAAGGTTTCCTCGAGCGCAGCCGGCGCCGGCACCAGCGTCTTCCGCGGAGGCCTCGCAGCCATATATTCTTCGAGCGAGTCCGGAGCAGCGAACCGCACCGCTTCAGGCTTTTTCGACGCCCGCAGCAGCATGGAGTGCGCGTCCACCCCGAAACCCAGATAGGGCTGGCGCGTCCAGTACTTGAGGTTGTGACGCGACTCCTGTCCTGGCCGGGCGAAGTTCGAGATTTCGTATTGCCGCACGCCCGCGGCCTCCAGCAGCCGGCAGGCGGTTTCGTAGAGGTCGGCCGTGAGTTCGTCGTCGGGAACGAAGTGTGCGTGATATCGGGTGCCGCCTGCCATCAGTTCGCGGCCCAGGCGGGAATCTTCGTCCACCTCGAGCATGTAGATGCTGACGTGCGGCACTCCAGTGGCAATCGCCTCGGCGACGGAAAATTCCCAGCTCTCGGCGGTCTGGTGGGGCAATCCCGCAATCAGGTCAAGGTTGATGTTGGCAATGCCCGCGGAGCGCAAGCGCGCGATCTCTTCCAGCACGGTGCTCCGCTTGTGCAGGCGTCCCACTGCCGCCGCCTCGATATCGACGAACGACTGCACGCCCAGGCTGACGCGGTTCACTCCGCAGCGCTGTAACGCGTCGATCATTGCCGGGGACAGGGTGCCGGGGGCGCATTCCACGGTGATTTCGGCGCCGCTTCGCACCGCGAACTTTTGCGAAATGGTGACAAATATCCTTTCCAGTTGCGCTATATCGAGTATGGTAGGAGTGCCGCCGCCGAGGAAAATGGAGTCCAGCGAGCTTTCGAATGCGGCGCCCATATGTTGGGCAGTTTCGGCAGCCTGGTGGATGTCCGCCGTCACGCGGTCCACGTAGCGCTCGAACACGGCGCGGGAAAAGACATCCGAGGCGAAGTTGCAGTAGCTGCATTTGGTGCGGCAGAACGGCACCGACAGGTAAAGGCCAAGGGACATCGTGACTAATTATCCCACTTCGCGTAACGTGGACACGTTGAAACGGAAATTGCAGTGGCAAAGATATGGACTGTCATCCTGAGCGCAGGGTTGGCTTTCGCTCGCGAAAGTCAACCCGAAGTCGAAGGACCCCTTTTGTTCTAAGATAGTGCGCGGGGGCTTGGGGTGCACAGACAGCGCCCCGGACCTCAAAGTCGCATCCGCTTATAGGGGTCCTTCGACTGCGTGGCAGCTACGCCGAGCGAGGCTGCGGCGCCGCTCAGGATGACACAGAAAGACTTATGCTTCCTCGGGTCGTGATCACTGGACTGGGCGTTGTCAGCCCCAACGGCATAGGCAAAGAAGCTTTTTGTCTCGCCCTCCTCGCGGGAAAATCGGGTGTGAAACGCATCTCGCGCTTCGATCCGTCTGCCCTGCCGGTACACATCGCCGGCGAAATTCCGGAGTTTGACGAACTGGCCTGGGTGGATGCGCGCGAGCGCAAGCACGTCTCCCGGGTGGTGCCGCTGTCCGTGGCCGCCTCCACCGAAGCGATCAAGGATGCCGGCCTCGATCCTTCCGCCATGTCGATGGAAGAAAAGCGGGAGATCGGCGTGATCGTGGGCACGGGCGGCGGGGCGCAGGAATTTTCCGAGGAGCAATACCGGCTCTGGCATAGCGGACACGTCAAGCAGGTCAGCCTGTTCTGCATTCCCAGCGGAACCATGGGAACGCTGCCCAGCGAGATCAGCATGCGCTTCGGGTTTCGCGGCTACAGCCACGTGGTCACGGCGGGCTGCACTTCTTCGACCGATGCCATCGGTTATGCCTACCAGCACATTCAGTCGGGCGTGCTTCCGATGTTTCTCGTGGGCGGTGTGGATTCGCCCATCACGCCGGGAATTATCAAGGGTTACTCGCTGTTGCGGGCGCTCACCCAGTCCTGGAACCACGCTCCGGAGAGTGCGTCACGGCCGTTCTCCGCCGACCGCGACGGATTCGTTATCGCTGAAGGCTCGTGGATGTTTATTCTCGAGGACTACGATCATGCCCGCGCCCGCGGCGCGAAAATGTACGCCGAAATCGCGGGTTACGGTTCGACCTGCGAAGCCTTCCACCGGGTACGCATGAGCGACTCGCCGGAAGAACCCGCGCGCGCCATCACGCTGGCGCTTGAAGAAGCCAGTCTGGCGCCCGAAGACATCCAGTACGTCAACCTGCACGGCACATCCACGGAAATGAACGACCGGGTGGAAACGCGAGCGCTAAAATTGGCCCTCGGCGAGCAGGCGAGAAAAATCCCCATGTCCGGACTGAAATCGCAAATCGGACACGCCCAGGGCGCCTGCGGCTCGGCCAGCCTCGCGGCCACTCTGATTGCGATGGAGCACGGCAAGATTCCGCCCACCATCAATCTGGACGCGCCCGATCCGGAATGCGATCTCGATTACGTTCCCGACATCGGCCGCAAGGCTCAGATCGAGCACGCGATCTGCAACTGCGTGGGGTTTGGATCGAAGAACTCGGCGCTGGTGCTGAAAAAGACCGCCTAAAGCCCACGAACCACGATCCCGAAATCGGCCACGTAGGGGCGGATGCCCTCATCCGCCCGGCGGAGCGGAGCTCCGCAAGAACCGGCCAGCTTGCGCTGGCCCGCCCGGACGGGGGCGTCCGGGCCTACGTACGTTGAGGCGCTCTAAACCTTTTCCATCCTTCCCGCGTCTTTCCTAATCTATTTAGGGTATCTTTAGTCGATAGCCCCAGCTATAGCCGATGGCCCAAGAAGAAGAGGTACTAGGTAAGGCATATGACAGCCGGCTGATGAAGCGGCTGCTCCGGTATTTGCGTCCCTATAAATGGCCGGTCGGCATTTCTTTGGTCTCAATTCTTATCAAGTCCGGCGCCGACGTTCTCGGACCCTATCTGGTTTCCATCGAGATTGACCGGTACCTGGTGCCGGTGCACAAAACCACGCCGTTTGATCTTTTTCTGAGCACGAACCCTTATGTCGGCATTGCTCAGATCGCGGCCATGTACGTTGGCTTGATCGCGCTGGGCTTCCTGCTCGACTATCTCCAGACCTATTTCATGCAGTGGGCCGGGCAGATGGTGATGTTCGATCTGCGCAAGCAAATCTTCCGCCACCTGCAGCGCATGCACATCGGCTTCTACGACAAGAACCCGGTCGGCCGCCTGGTTACGCGCGTGACCTCGGACGTGGACGCCCTCAACGAAATGTTCACCTCGGGGGTAGTCTCCATCTTTGAGGACGTGTTTGTGCTGGCCGGCATCACCGCCATCATGCTGTGCATGAACTGGAAGCTGGCGCTGATCACCCTGGCGGTCCTGCCGCTGATCGCGTACGCCACCAGTATCTTTCGCGACAGAGGTGCGCGATTCCTACCGGCGCATCCGCACCGCCATCGCCCGGATCAACGCTTACATGCAGGAGCACGTCAGCGGCATGGTGGTGTTGCAGCTGTTCAACCGCGAGCAGCGCTCTTTCGACAAGTTCTCCGAAGTAAACGAAGTGCACATGGAAGCGTTCAAGGACGCGATCATGGCGCACGCGGTCTATTATCCCGTGGTCGAAATTCTTTCGTCGACGGCGATTGCGTGCGTCATCTGGTTTGGCGGGAATGACATCATTCGCAGCCTGACCGTGGGCAGCGTTGCCGTGGATTTCTCCCGCCAGCATTTGCTTTCATTCAGCGTGGTTCATACCGTCGTGAGCATCGGGGTGCTCACCGCCTTCATCCAGTATGCCCAGCGCTTCTTCCGGCCCATTCAGGATTTCAGCGAAAAGTACAACATCCTGCAATCCGCCATGGCGGCCAGCGAGCGGGTCTTCAAGTTGCTGGATACTCCGGCGGAGATTACTTCGCCGGCGGTGACCAAGAACCCTGTCGGGCCGGGACGGATTGAGTTTGATCACGTGTGGTTCGCCTACCGCGACACGCCGGTTGAAGCCGGCAGGAGCGCGGGCGAGTCGCCCGCGGCCAGAGAATCGAACGCTGGCAATGGCCATGTGGGGACGGGGCGGAGCCTGTCCCGAGCGGAGTCGAGGGAACCCGTCCAGGCCGAGCAGGGCTCGGCTGCGATTTCCACCGAGCCCGACTGGATTCTCCGCGACGTTTCCTTCACCATCGAACCGGGTGAGACCGTCGCCATCGTCGGCCACACCGGCGCCGGCAAGACCACGATCATTTCGTTGCTCATGCGCTTTTACGACGTGCAAAAGGGCGCCGTGAAAATCGACGGCGTCGACGTAAAAGAAATGGACCTTCCCGAACTTCGCCGGCGCTACGGCGTGGTTCTGCAAGATCCGTTTCTGTTTACCGGGACGGTCGCGGGCAACATCCGCCTGGGCACGGACTGGATCACCGATGCGGACGTCGAAAAAGCCGCTGAAGACGTCAACCTGGCCGACTTCATCCGCGCTTTGCCGCAAGGATTCAAAGAAGAAGTCCGCGAGCGCGGTTCAACCCTCTCCACCGGCCAGAAGCAGCTTATATCGTTTGCCCGGGCGCTGGCGCATGACCCGAAGATCCTCATTCTTGACGAAGCCACGTCGAGCGTGGACACCGAGACCGAGATGCGGGTACGCGACGCGCTCAACCGCATGGTCGAGGGCCGCACCTCGGTGGTCATCGCCCACCGGCTTTCAACCATCCAGCGCGCCGACAAGATTATCGTCATGCACAAAGGCCAGGTGCGCGAGGTAGGCACGCACCAGCAACTGCTGGCCCAGCATGGAATTTATTACAAGCTCTACCAGCTGCAATATAAAGACCAGGAAATTCCGGTGGGTGCCGGCGGGCGGGTCACGGCCGGCGCGGACGACTAGCCGCGAACTGTAGCGCCGGCGACTCGCCCGCGAGTATCCTTCCCCCTTTACAATGTCCTCCGTGCGAATTCTGATCTCCGCTGGGGAAGCTTCCGGCGAAATGTACGGGGCGATGCTGATAGAAGCCTTGCGGCGTCTCGCGGGCGGGGGCGCCCGCGCCACACGGAACGAGCTGGAGTTTTTCGGTGTGGGCGGGGACCGCATGCGGGCTGTGGGTTGCGACACCGTGGTCGATGCGAAAGACCTGGCAGTCGTCGGCATCTCGGAAATTCTCAGCCATCTGCCTAAAATATGGGGCCTGTTTCACAAGCTGATCGCGGAAGCGGACAGGCGCAAGCCTGATCTGGCCATCGTGATCGACTCTCCCGCGTTTAACTGGCGCGTGGCCCGCCAGATGCACAAGCGCGGCGTTCCGGTGGTCTACTACGTGTGTCCGCAATTCTGGGCCTGGCGCCAGGGGCGGGTGCGCCTGCTGAGGAAATATGTCGACAAGGCGCTGGTGATTTTTCCCTTTGAAGAAAAGTTCCACCGCGACCGCGGTGTGGACGCTACTTTCGTCGGCCACCCGCTCGCCGATGTTCCCCGTCCTGAAGTCGATCGCAGGGCTTACGCGGGCCAGAATCGTCTGGACGCTTCCAAACCGTGGATCACACTTATGCCGGGCAGCCGGGTGAAGGAAGTACGCATGAACCTGCCGGTGATTCTGGAATCGGCGGCGAAGCTGGGCGCGTCCTACGAATTTCTGCTGCCGGTGGCTCCCACGCTGGATCGCGGCTTCCTGGTATCGCTGATCGGGGACAATCCGTCCATCCGGCTGGTTCCAGACACTCTGCCCGCTCTGGCGCAGTCGCGCGCCGGAATCATTGCCAGTGGTACGGCGACCGTCGAAGCAGCGATGATGGGAACGCCATTCGTGATGGTGTACCGGGTCTCGCCCTTGACCTACCGGGTGGGACGTCCCCGAGTCAAAGTTCCGTACTTTGCCATGGTCAATCTGATCGCCGGAGAGGAGGTTGTGCCGGAGTTGGTGCAACAGGACTTCAGCGCGGAGAAAGTTGTGACCAAGCTCAATGAAATCATCGCGGAAGGACCTGCCCGCCATAAAATGATCGCAGGGCTGGAGGAGGTAAGAGTCCGGTTGCGCGGGCCCAGTCCCGACGAACAACACCCGGTGGATCGTGCCGCGGAGGCGGTTCTACACGTGCTGGGCGCGGGCGGGATGTCAAAAACTGGCTAAACCTTGTCCTGCCAGCATCTTTTGGGACACAATCTTCATCTTACGGTTTATCGTAGTTGTGTGAGGAGAGTGCTTTTGATCCATTCTCAACCGCAGCGCCGGCGTCGGGCCCTGTTGCTCTGCCTTGTCTTCTCGTTCTGCTTATTGTCATTGCCATCGTGGGCCGCCGAAAAGATGCGCCTGCGGGTGGACGATTACCAGATCGACGCCGAGCTGACGCCGCACACCCACAAAATCACCGCCCGGGCCAAGGTGAAATTCACCGCGCTCGAGGATCTGAATATCGCAACCTTCGAATTGCACAATGCGCTGCGCGTAACCAAGGTGATCGATGCCGCAGGCAAGCAACTGACCGCGGAGCGCGTCACTCAGGACTCGAGCATCCGGGTTCCGCTCGACACGCCAGTGGCGAAAGACAGTTCAACCACATTGACTTTCGAATACGAGGGCGTGCTCGATTCCGCCGATGACAGCCCAGTACAGGGCCTTAAGCTGGCCTATATCGGCGACGACACCAGCTACCTGTTGTACGCCGGGCGCTGGTTCCCGGTGAATGCCTACGGCATCAACCGCTTCACCGCGACCATGAACATCACCGTGCCGGCGCACATGACGGTGATCGGCAGCGGCAAAGAGAGCCCCGGCGCGGCCCCGGCTGCCAAGCGCCCGGTGGGCGCCCTGCCCACCAAGACCTTCGCTTTCACCTGGGACAAGCCGAGTTTCCCCGGCACCATCGTGGCCGGCATTTTCCAGGAGTTCAAGAGCGACGAGGCCGGTCTGGACCTGCATGTCTTCTTTAAGCCGGACCATCAGAACATGGGGGCGACTTACGCCGCCACGGCGGTCAAAGAATTCACCTACTACGTGACGCTGTACGGCCCCGCGCCCTCGACCACGCTGAAAGTGGTTGAAATTCCGGACGACACCGTACCCGCAGCCTGGGCGCCTGAAATCGCAGCCATCTCCAGCCGGGCGGTCACCGAAAAAGTCAATTACCGGTTGCTGGCCAACACTATCGCACACCAGTGGTGGGGCATCTCGGTAAGCCCGGCTTCGCGGGATGACTGGTGGCTGAGCGACGGCTTCGCCCGCTACTCCGAGGCGCGCTACGTCGAACAGGCCGCGGGCCAGGCCGGTTTGGAAGAGACAGTTAAGGATATGTCGGTCGGCGCGCTGGCCTACGACACCGTCCCGCTGTCGAGCGCCGGAAAGCTCGACATCTTTTCGCCCGAGTTCCAGTCCCTGGTAACGGATAAAGGCGCCATGATCCTGCACATGTTGCGCTGGGTGATCGGCGATCAGAAATACGACCAGACCATGCGCACGTTCGCCGCCAAGTATGCGGGGAAGTCGGCATCGATGGACGATTTCCGCGCTCTGGCCGAGCAGAACTACGGCCAGCAGCTGGTCTGGTTCTTCTCCCAGTGGCTGGACTCGACCGGCGCTCCCGAATTCAAGACCAAGTACACCATCTACCGCTTGGGAAACGGCAAGGGCTTCCGGGTGGTAGGCCAGATCGCGCAGGACCTCGATCTTTTCCGCATGCCGGTCGATCTCAAGATCGACACTGACGGCAAGACGGAGAACAAACGCATCGAAGTCGTGGGCACGAACTCGGCGTTCAACATCGAAACCTTCGGCAAGCCGCGCCGGATCGTGGTCGATCCCGATGACCGGGTGCTGAAAAACTCGTCCGAGATCAGGCTGAGAGCTTCCATCCAGCGCGGCCAGGGCCTGACCCAGCAGGGCGACCTGGCGGGGGCGCTGCTCGAGTTCAACAAGGCGCTTGAGGTCAACAAGAACAGTTCGCTGGCTCACTATCGCATCGCCGAGGTGTTCTTCCTGCAGCGTAACTTCCAGGCCGCCGCCAACGCCTACCGCGACTGCCTGAACGGCGACGGCGAACCGCGCTGGACTGAAGTCTGGAGCCACATCCAGCTGGGCAAGATCTTCGACGTCACGGGACAGCGCGAGCGCGCCACCAACGAGTACCGCCAGGCGCTGCAAACCAACGACAACACCCAGGGCGCGCTCGACGAAGCCCGGAAATATCTGCAGAAGGCCTTCGAACAGCAGAAAAACGGATAGTTCCCCCCGCTGTCATCCTGAGCGGAGCGACTGCTTCGCGAAACGAATCGGTCCACTCCGCTCAGGATGACAAAATAGAGAGAATTTCTAGAAGGCCCAGCGCAGCAGGGTCGCGCCCACGGTGAAACCGGCGCCCACCGATGCCAGCAGCACCAGGTTGCCCTTCTTGAGCTTGCCTTCCTGACGGGCCGTGTCCATGGCCAGGGGAATGGTTCCGGCGGTGGTGTTGCCGTAGCGGTCGATATTGACGATCACGCTGTCCGGGTTCATGCCCAGGCGGTCCGCGGTGGCCTTGATGATCCGCAGGTTGGCCTGGTGGGGAATGAAGGTGTCAATGTCGCTACCCTTCAGATGGTTTCGGGTGAGGATCTTCTCGCAAAGCTCAGCCTGCTTGCGGACGGCGAATTTGAAAACCGCCTGGCCGTCCTGATGAACGTAATGCATTCTCTTCTCCACGGTTTCCTGGGTAGCGGGATGGAGGCTGCCACCGCCCGGCATGTACAGCGAACATCCGCCTGAACCATCCACTTCGTGAATGAAGTCGATCAGGCCCTCCGCCTCGTCCTCGGCCGGCTCCAGGATCACGGCTCCGGCGCCGTCGCCAAAGATCACGCAGGTGGCGCGGTCGTTGTAGTCAATGATCGAGGACATCACGTCCGCCCCAATGACCATGACTCTTTTGTGGACGCCGGTGGCAATAAATTGCGCCCCGGTCTGCAGCGCGTAGACGAACGCCGAGCAGGCGGCGGAAAGATCGAATCCCCAGACTCCTTTGGCCCCCAGCTTGTGCTGCACCAGGCAGGCGGTGGAGGGAAAAAACATGTCCGGGGTGACCGTGGCCACCAGGATGGCATCCAGGTCGGACGGCTCCAGGCCGCGCTGGGCCAATGCCCGCCGGGCGGCCTCGGTGGCCAGGTCGCTGGTGGCCACGCCTTTGTCCACGATGTGCCGCTCGCGAATGCCGGTGCGTTCCACGATCCATTCATTGGACGTTTCCACCAGCTTTTCCAGATCGTCATTGGTCAGCAGACGAGGCGGGACATAGGCACCCAGGGCAGTAATCTTCGCGCGCACCAGTTGGCTCACTCGATCATTTCTCCAGAAGTCGAATCTCGGTTCGAAGACGAACCGTGTATTTTGACGCACCCCCGCGGCAATGTCCACCCAGGTCCCCCGGCACGAGCGGATTCTTGCCCATGTGGGCGCGAGCGCCTGCATGGTGGGTTACCTGGGTACATGTACCTGCACCCCGAAAGTACGCGACAGTGCTGGACCACTGGTGCTTCCGAAAGCCCGGTCCAGAGCCGAATTGGCACTAGTCCCGTAATAGAACCATGGAGACCTACGCTTGCGGGCAACGTTTCACTACTCTTCATCAGCCACTCGCAATCAGCCACTCGAAAACTTGTGACGCGCCCGTGTGACGCGCCCATAAACTTTTTTCTGTACTCGGATCTTCAGGAAAGGGGATCAGAGATGATCGCAACCCCAAAGTCTGCAGGCGCAAAATTCGCGGGCGTCATCGCTCTTTCAGTGGTCATGCTGGCCTGGTCGGGGTGCGGCGGCGGCCTGAACGCGGGCGGCTCCGACGCAACGTCCAACGGCATGACGGTTACGCCTTCGAAAGCCACGCTGCGCTCGGGAGACAGCACCCAGTTCTCGGCCTCGGTGACAGGGAACATGAACCAGTCCGTCACCTGGTCGGTGAATGGAGTGCCCGGCGGAAATGCGACCGTCGGCCTCATCGACACGACCGGAAAATATAAAGCGCCGAGCCCTCTTCCCACGCCGGCATCGGTCACGATCAAGGCCACCAGCGTGGCTGACAAATCCCTTTCCGCCACCAGTTCCGTGAGTTTGCAGAATCCCATTCCGGTGCTGCAATCGTTAAGCCCGACTTTCCTGCCGGTGGGCAATTTTTCAATTTCCGTCGGGGGCGCAGGTTTCGTGAGCGGTTCCAAAGTGATGTTTGGTGGCACGGCCCTGACCACGACCTACGTGAATCCCTTACACCTCACGGCCACAGGGACAACCACCAGCGCACAGGTAGGAACAGTCAAGATCACGGTGTCGAATCCTGACCCGGGCAAAGCCGTCTCTGCTGCCTCGATGAACGTCCAGGTAGGCGCCGCCGGCAAGGCTTCGGTAGTGGTGATACCGGCGACGGCACAAACCACCGCCGGCTCCACTTTCCAGTACCGGGCAGCTCTGGACAACGTGGGCAGCAACACCGCGGTGAAGTGGGCGATTAACGGGGTACCCAACGGCAATGCGACCCTGGGCACCATTGACGCGGACGGCGTCTACCGGGCGCCGGCTACCGTCCCGAATCCCAACACCATCCAGGTGCAGGCCACCAGCCTGGCCGATACTACGGCCACCGCCAGCGGCACCATGACGATTACCAATCCCGCTCCCGTTGTGAACGCGGTCCTGCCCACGACCATTCCGGTGGGTGACTTTACCCTGGTGGTGACCGGCCAGAAATTTGTGAGCGGCGCGGTGGTGACGTTCGGGGGCGCATTCCTGCCCACCACGTTTGTTTCTTCCACCGAACTTACCGCCACCGGTACCGCAACCAGCGCGCAAGCGGGCACGGTCCAGGTGACCGTGATCAATCCCGATCCCGGTTCGCTGACCTCCAACGCGTTTGCGCTGGAAGTGGGAACCTCGGCCAACACGCTGAGCGCCTCGGCCGCGGCTCGCCTGCTGGAACAGTCCACCTGGGGCGTAAACCCGCAATCGCTGTCGCACGTGCAGGCGGTGGGCATGCAGGCTTTCCTGAACGAGCAGTTCACCGCGCCGGTTTCGACTTATCCCGCGCCAGGGTCGAACGACGACATGACCTTTGTGCAGAAGCGCTTTTTCACGAATGCCCTGACCGGACAGGACCAGCTGCGGCAGCGCGTGGCCTGGGGGCTTTCGCAGATCATGGTGTCTTCGGCGGTAAAGATCAACAATCCGAGTGCCTTTGTGCTCTGGCAAAACATGTTTCAGAACGACGCCTTCGGGAACTTCTCTACCCTGCTGACCGACGTCACGCTCAGCCCAACCATGGGCAACTATCTGGACATGGTGAATAACGACAAGCCCCACGATGGCGTCGACCCCAACGAGAACTACGCCCGCGAAGTGATGCAGTTGTTCTCGATCGGAGTCGAGCAGTTGAACCAGGACGGCACCCGGCAACTGGATGGATCGGGGAATCCGATTCCGACCTATACCCAGGACACCATCGAGGGATTCTCCCATACCTTCACGGGATGGACGTACCCGACCAAGCCGGGCGCGAACGCGCAGTTCCGCAATCCCGAATACTACGGCGGGCCGATGATCCCGTTCGACAGCCATCACGATACCGGCTCGAAGCTCCTGCTGAACGGAGTGACCCTGCCGGCCGGAGGAACCGCGCAAGGGGATACGACCGCGGCGGTGCAAAACATTTTCAATCACCCGAACGTGGGACCCTTCATCTCCAAGCAACTCATCCAGCGCCTGGTCACCAGCAATCCCACTCCCGAGTATGTGGGCCGCGTGGCCGCAGTGTTCGCGGATAACGGCAGCGGCGTGCGCGGCGACCTCAAGGCCGTGGTCACGGCCATCCTGCTGGATCCGGAGGCGCGGCGCGGCGACGACGTCACCCAGGCGCAGCCCGACGACGGGAAGCTCAAAGAGCCGGTCCTGTTCATCACCCACCTGCTGCGGGCTATGAACGGCGTCTCCGACGGCGCCGTGTTGTCGGACCGGGCTTCGGACATGAAGCAGCCCCCGTTTTTCTCGCCCACCGTCTTTAACTTCTACCACCCCGACCATGTGATTCAGGGCGGCACTCTGCTCGGTCCAGAATTCGAGATTTTCAACACCAGCACCGCCATCGCCAGAATTAATTTCGTGAACACCCTGGTGTACGGGCAGGTGAGCGGCACCACCACGGTGGACCTCTCGGGATACGTCCCGCTGGCGGCCAACCCCGATCAACTGGTCACCGCGGTGGCGGCGGTGATGTTGCACGGCCAGGTCTCGGACAGCATGCGAAGCACGCTGGTCAGTACGATCTCTGCAATTTCCGACAACACCCGGCGCACCAAGGCGGCTTTCTATCTGATCGGGAGCTCATCGCAGTTCCAGGTTCAGCACTAACAGGTCCAACACTAAAGGGAGAACATCCATGGCATTTTCGAGACGTGACTTTCTGAAACGGGCTTGCTGCACGGCAGCGGCGGGATTCGCCGCCGCCAGCTTCAACCGGTTTGGGCTGGTGAATGCGCTGGCGCAGAGCTCGCAGGATTACAAGGCCCTGGTTTGCGTCTTCCTGTTCGGCGGCAATGACAGCAACAACATGGTCGTGCCTTTCAGCAGCAGCGGCTACGCTTCGTATCAGCAAATCCGTTCGGTACTGGCCCTCCCCCAGAACAGCCTGCTGCCGATCGCTGCGCCCAGCGCGGGCTCGTTTGGATTCCATCCCAAATTCCCCGAAATGCAGGCGCTGTTCAACCAGAAGCATCTGGCCGTGCTGGCCAACGTCGGCACGCTCGTCCGGCCCACCACCCGGGCCCAATTTCAGCAGGGCCAGGCCAATCTTCCGCAGAACCTGTTCTCGCACGAAGACCAGCAGGCGCAAATGCAGACGGCCACGCTCAACAGCAACGGCCAGACCGGATGGGCAGGGCGGACGGCGGACAAGATTCAATCCATCTACGGCGGGACATTCCCCGTCATTATTTCGCTGGCGGGCACCAACGTTTTTTGCGAAGGCCTGACGGCCCGTTCGATCGAGTCCAGCGGCGACCCCACCAAACTGTTGTCGGGCTTCGGCAGTTCGGCCGAGTCCCAGGGCCGGCTGGCGGCGCTGCAAAGCCTGCTGACTTTCGATACCGGCGTTTCGTTGATTCAGGCGGCCAGCAGCACGACCACCAATGCCCTGCAGGACAGCAATACCCTGGCCAGCGCCCTGGCCTCAGCTCCGACACTGGCGACAGCCTTCCCCGCAAACAACGACCTGGCCCGGCAATTGAAACAGGTAGCGCAGATCATCTCAGTGCGCTCGGCGCTGGGACTGCAACGCCAGATCTTCTTCGTTTCGATCGGCGGTTTCGATACCCACAGCGATCAACTCAATGCGCAGAACAGTTTGTACACCCAACTGAGCCAGGCCATGAATGCCTTCTACCAGGCCACTGTCGAAATCGGCGCGGCCGCGGATGTCACGGCCTTCACCTTGTCGGATTTCAACCGCACTTACGCCCCGGACAGCACCTCAGGCACCGATCATGCCTGGGGCAGCCATCACTTGATTATGGGGGGAGCCGTCCACGGAGGCGACTTCTACGGCACGTTCCCCTCGCTGGCGCTGGGAGGTCCCGACGACGCCACCGACGAAGGACGCTGGATTCCGACGACCTCGCTCGACCAATATGCGGGAACGCTGGCCAACTGGTTTGGAGTTCCCACGGCGGATCTGCCGACGATCTTCACCAATCTGCCCAACTTCTCGAACCAGTTGTTGAACTTTGTTGGTTAAACCAATTGGGTAGTTGCAGTTGGGTAGGACGGTGGGGTGGTACCAGTGGGGTAGTAAAAATCCGGTGAGAGACCCGGCCTAATAAAGTCAGGCACCGGACACCCACTGCACACGCAAGAGCTCGTTACCGTTGCTTCCTTCCGGACCTGGCGGGGTTGGCGAGAATGCGTCGCGCGGGACCGATGCCTGACCGCTTTCGATTCTAACATCGGGATGCAGTCGTCAGTCTTCAGTCGTCGGTCGTCAGCCCCCGGATTCGACAGCTAACGATTGGCTGACGACTGAAGACTGTCACCTGACCTCCGTACTCTTTCCTTTCAGGCTTGCATAGCGAACAATGGAGCAGCCATGGCTACAGCCGGCAAGCTGCATCCCGCGACCGCTTTGCTGCCCGGAGCCCTCCAGCGCTACTTTGAGGTCGCGCTCTATCTCATGGTGTTTGCCGGGTTTGGCACCCTTGCCTCCACCGGCGGACCGGGCATGGGCACGGTGCTGCTGGTGGGCGCGGCCCTGGTATTCCGCGGATACCTGCTGTTCAAGCGCCGCGCCTGGCTGATTCCCGAGCGCTGGACCACGATTCTCACCGTCGCATACGTGGCTTTCTATGCTGCGGACTATTTCCTGATTTCGCGCGGGTTTCTCAACGCGACCGTCCACCTGGTCCTGTTCGTGATGGTGGTCAGGCTGTTTTCCGCGCAGCGCGATCGTGATTTCTACTTTCTGGCGGTGATCGCGTTTCTCATGGTGCTCGCGGCGGCGCTGCTGACCGTGGACAGTCTTTTCCTGCTGGCTTTCGCCATCTTCATGCTGGTGGCCGTAGTTTGTTTCATCCTGATGGAGATGCGGCATGTCTCTGCCCGGGCGCCGGTTCATTCCTGCCAACCGCTGCCCGGACTGGCCTACCGCAATATGGCGACCGCGCTGGCTTTAGTGTCTCCCGTGCTGGTGCTTTGTACGCTGCTGGGCGCGGCCGCAATTTTCTTCCTCTTGCCGCGGGCCTCAGCCGGCTATCTCGGGGCCTACGCTCCAGGCGGCGAGATCAGCACCGGATTCGGCGATTCGGTGGAACTGGGGCGCATCGGCGAGATCCAGCAGTCGGGCTCAGTGGTCATGCACATTCAGATTGAAGGGGATGAACAGGGCAGCTTCGACCTGAAATGGCGCGGGATTGCCCTGGGTAATTTCGACGGCCGCACCTGGTCAAACAACCGGGCCCAGCACCCCCTGTTCCCGCAAGGCGAAGGGCACTTCGTGTTCCCCCCGCCGCGCGCCGGCTTTCAGAGGCCGGCCTTTCACCCAATCGCCTATCACGTGCTGATGGAGCCGGTGGGAATCAACGTATTTTTCCTCGCCGGCACCCCGGAAAGTCTGGAAGGCCACTACCGGCGCGTGGCCATCGACGATGCCGGGGCGGTTTTCGATCTCGATCCGGAACATCCCGTAAACAGCTACCAGGCATCGTCCGACATTGAGCAACCCAGCGCCGCCGACCTGCGCACCGCGAGTGAAACCTATCCGCCGGATGTGACCTCGAACTACCTCGAGTTGCCCGCGCTCGATCGGCGCATCCCGCGTCTCGCCCAACAGATTACGGCCTCGGCAAACAACAACTACGACAAGGCGCAGGCGCTCGAAACCTACCTGCGCACGCACTTCGGCTACACCCTGCAGCTTTCGCGCACCGTGCCGCACGATCCCCTGGCCAATTTCCTTTTCGAGCGTAAACAGGGACACTGCGAATACTTCGCGTCCTCGATGGCCGTCATGCTGCGCACCCTGGGGATTCCATCGCGCGTGGTGAACGGATTTCGTTCGGGCGAGTTCAATGACCTGACGTCACAATATGTGGTGCGGGCCAGTAACGCCCACTCCTGGGTCGAGGCTTACTTCCCGACCTACGGCTGGGTGGCGTTTGATCCCACGCCAAACGCATCGATTCCGGTCCGGACCGGTTGGGGCCGGGTGTCGTTATACATCGACGCGCTGGCCTCGTTCTGGCGGGAGTGGATCGTCAACTACGACGTCGGGCATCAGCAATCTCTTGCTGTGAGCGCCGGCAGCCGCGGCCGCGAGCTGCTTCGCGCCCTGCGAGGCTGGTGGCATCGTCACTACAAGCGCCTGCTGACGGCGGCCCGCCGCAGCGGGAGCGCGGTGGCCGGGTCCCCGTTGCGCTGGGGCCTGGAAGGAGGGCTGATCGCGGCTTTGTTGCTCGGCCTGGTCAACGCGTCCCGGCTCTTGCAGTGGCTCAGCCTATCGCGGCTGGCGGCGCGTCCGGAAAAGTCTCCCCGGCGCGCGGCCACAATCTGGTACGAGCGGATGACGAAGAGCGTTGCCCGGCGCGGCTGGCAGAAATCGCCCACCCAGACGCCCCATGAGTTTGTCGCCCGAATCGACCATGCCGGCGTCCGCCGGAGGGTGGCGGAGTTTACCCGGCACTACGAAAGCGCGCGCTTCGCGGATTCCATCGAGGATGCGCGGCGCTTGCCGGACCTGTACGAAGAGATTGTAGAAAGCGGTCGCTGAACGCTCCCTGCCACCGACCCTGGTTCCCGACTTCCTTGCGGGTGAAATCCACCCGCTGCAGATTTTTCCCTAGAAGTGCCAGATCACTCCGGCGCCGACAAAGAAATTATGCTGGCGGCTTTTTCCCGTGTCCACGTTGAGCTGGGGTATGCCCGAAAAAAAGTCGCGCGCTTCGCCCCGAATGCTCAAGCGGCTGAACAGCTTGACGTCGAGCCCGACGCCCATCTGGAAAATTCCGGTCGAGGTCCCGGTTTGGCCGGGGTTGGCTCCGCCGAACTCCAGCGTCGATTTCTCTTTGAAATAGCCAAATCCCCCGCCCGCGCTCACCCAGGGTGAAATTCCGCTCCGCGGGAAAAGGTTGGCGCGCAACGAGGGCGTCACAAAAAATGACTTGTAATCCTTGGGGACGAGGTTCAGATCGTAATGGGTTTTTTCGCTGAAGGTGACCACGAAAGGGACCTCACCAGTCAGCCCCACTAGGCCCAGGTCCCACAGTCGCCGTCCGTAGTTGGCTTCGAGGCTCAGGCCGGCCCCGGTGGTGAGAAGGGCGTTGGGCAGGCTGGTGCCTGTGACCCCCTGGTCGCTGACGAAAACGCGGCCGATCAAGCCGGTCAGCTCATTCTTTTCCTGGGCGCCTGCGCCGGAAATCAAGCCCAGCAGCGATCCCAGAACCGCAGCTAAAAACAGTGTGCGCTTCATTTCACCTCCCGCGAAATCCCTGAACCAAGCCTGCCTCAAGGTTAGCACGCGCAACCCAACCTGGTTTCGGGAAAAGGTTAGCAAGCACGATGCGGGGCGGATTCGGGAAAACGCCGCTTCCCTTGCCTCGGGACGAACCCAGGTGGCCACCGAGCAAGAGTGTTAAAATCAATAGATTGCATGGTCACGAAAACCCTATCTGTAGCGCCCCAGACGGCGGGTGAAGCGGCGACATCGGCATCTAACGGACCTACCCGGGTGGGCTTCGTTAGCCTGGGCTGTCCCAAGAATCTGGTGGACAGCGAAGTGATGATGGGACTGCTCGAGCGGGCCGGGGCCAGGCTGGTTTCGGGCGCGGAAGAAGCCGACGTAATCGTGGTCAACACCTGCTCGTTCATCGCCAGCGCCCAGCAGGAGTCGGTCAACACCATCCTGGAAATGGCGAAACACAAAACCACTGGGCACGCCCGGAAGCTGGTGGTCGCAGGCTGCCTGGTGGAACGTTTTCGCAACGATATTCAGCAGAACATTCCGGAAGTGGACGCCGTGGTCGGAACGGGAGAGCTGGAAGCCATACTGGCGGCCACCGGAGTGGCTCCCGCGCCAGCGCTCGACTCTCCGTTCAAGATTCTGACATCGCGGGCCGAAGGCGATGCTCGCGCCGCGCAGGGCCGTTTTTCGCGCGAGAGCTGGAACGGCGCCATCGCCGACTTGCCCAACTATCTGTACGACGAGGCCACGCCCCGCGTGCTGGCCACGCCGCGCCACACGGCTTACATCAAGATTGCGGAAGGCTGCGATCATCCCTGCACCTTCTGCATCATTCCCCAGCTGCGCGGCCAGTTCCGGTCGCGGCGGTTTGAGTCGGTGATCGCCGAGGCAGAGCGCCTGGCGCTCTCCGGCGTGCGCGAAATCACCCTCATCGGCCAGGACACGACCTGCTACGGCGAAGACTTCGGCCTTAAAGACGGCCTGGCGCTTTTGCTGGAAAAACTGGCGGGAATTGAACCGCTGCGCTGGGTGCGTTTTCTGTACGCCTATCCCAACAAGATTACCGGGCGCCTGCTCGAAACCATCGCGTCCCATGAAAAGATTTGCTCTTACATTGATGTACCCTTGCAGCATGCTTCACCCAGTGTTTTGAAACGCATGAAGCGGGGCGCGGGAGCCGATATCTTCCTGCGCTCGATTGAGAAAATGCGGCGCACCATCCCCGGGGTCACCCTGCGCACGTCCTTCATCGTCGGCTTTCCGGGCGAGACTGAAAAAGAGTTTGAAGAACTCTGCCAGTTCGTGCGCCAATCGGAATTCGACTGGATGGGCGCATTCGGTTACTCCGATCAGGAAGGCGCGGGCGCGTTCTCCGAGGAAAAGAAGCTGCCGGAACGCGAAATCGAACGCCGCCGCAAACACCTGATGGGCATCCAGCGCAAAATCAGCAAGCGGAGGAAGAAGGCCCTGGTGGGGCAGGAATTCGACCTGGTGCTCGAAGGCGTGTCCGACGAAACCGATCTCCTGCTCGAAGGCCGCACACCCATGCACGCACCTGAAATCGACGGCAAGGTGTTCGTCAACGACGTTCCCGAAGGATTGGAGCCGAAGACCGGTGAGTTCTATCGTTGCCAGATCACCGAGGCCCACGATTACGATCTGGTGGCCCGGATCGTCTGAGAATCGATCGTCTGAAAATAAGATCATGCAGGAAGCCCATGGCGCGCAAGCTCAAGTTGAAATGTCCCATCTGCAAGAAGCAGGTAACCAGCCAGGATGCCGAGTTCCCTTTCTGCAGCGACCGCTGCCGCCTGATTGACCTGGGCAAATGGGCCAGCGGCGCGTATGTGATCTCGTCGCCGGTGCAGGACACGGGCGAAGGAATCGAAGACCTTTCGCGAGAGCCCGATGAAGACTTTTGAAGGTGGGCGGCGCGCCCCGCTCTGGGCCACGCTGGTGGCCACGTTTTTCGGGATCGGAAATCTGCGTCCCGGGCCCGGCACCTGGGGTTCGGCGACCACAGTCGTTCTCTGGTGGCTTCTGGCACGCTGGATCGCACCCGTTTGGCAGCCCTGGGTGGCGGCCCTCATCGCTCTCGCCGTGGTTCTGCTTGGGATTCCAGCGGCCACGCGAGTCGCCCGGGCCAGCGGCCGCAAAGATCCGCAATTCGTGGTGATCGACGAAGTTGCCGGCCAGCTCATTACTCTGATTGCGGCTCCGATCGCATGGCAATCTCTGCTGCTGGGCTTTATACTTTTTAGAGCGTTCGATATCGTCAAGCCGCCGCCGGTGCGCCAACTCGAACGCCTCCCCGAGGGAGTGGGCATCGTGGTCGACGACGTGGCGGCCGGGCTTTACGCCCTGGCTGTGATGCAGGTCGTGCTTCATTTCGGCTTGCTAGCGCGATAGCGGACGCCGCACGCAGCGTCAGGAAGCTGGAGTCCATGGGAATTTCCGACCGACTGCTGGGCAAGAAGAACGTCAATGGGCACCCGCACATTGAGGCGGTGCATCCCGGCGCCGCTTTGCCCGGCGGCGAAGTCCGCATTGTGGGAAAAGGTCTTCGGCCTCACGAGCTGCGCCGGCCGCAAGTGCTGTTTGGCGATGTCGAAGGCGCGGTGGTCATCAGCTCCGACGATTTTCTGGTGGCGCGCGTGCCTCCCGGCGCATCTTCGGGACCGGTCGTGGTATCGACGAATGGCACCGCCAGCAATCCGCATCAGATCAAAGTCGCGGCTCCGATTGCCGAGAACCTGCATCCGGTCACGAATCCTGCGCTCGACGCCGAAGGCAACATTTACGTTACTTTCTCCGGCGAACGCGGGCAGAAAGTTCCGGTCGCGATCTTCAAGATCGACACCAACTACAACGTCAAGCCGTTCCTGGCGGAGATGACCAACGCCACCGCCATCGCTTTTGATCGCGCCGGCCAGATGTATGTCTCCTCGCGCTTCGACGGGACGGTATACCGGGTGGCGCCGAACGGCACCATGTCAACTTACGCCGAAGGCATGGGCGTGGCCACCGGAATTGCTTTCGATCACAACGAAAATCTCTACGTCGGCGATCGCAGCGGGACGGTTTTCAAGATCGGCAAAGACCGCCAGATTTTTGTTTTCGCCACCCTCGAACCCAGCGTCTCCGCCTACCATCTGGCATTCGGTCCGGGAGGAGATTTGTTTGTCACCGGACCCACGACGTCCAGTTTCGATTCCGTGCACAAGATCGACTCGCACGGCAGCGTCTCAACTTTTTACCGTGGCCTGGGACGCCCGCAGGGCCTGGCATTTGATATCGACGGCAATCTATACGTGGCGGCTTCGCTTACCGGCAAGCGCGGCATCGTCAAGATCACACCCGATGCCAAGGCTTCGCTCGAGGTTGCAGGTCCGGGCCTGGTGGGCCTGGCCTTCGCCCCGGGAAAATCGGCGGTGCTGGCGACAACAGGTGCGGTCCATCATCTTTCGTGGGGTGTGCAGGGAGCGCCGCTGGTGCCGGAATAGCTTCCGGCTTCTGGCTTCAGTCTTCAGTCGTCAGTCGTCAGCATGCCGGTCCTAGCTGACGACTGACGACCGACGACTGAAGACTGGTTTCATTTACACTCTTAGCCGTGAATGCCGAGATTATCGCCATCGGCTCGGAGCTGCTGACTCCCTTCCGCCAGGACACGAATTCTCTCTACCTCACGGAAAAGCTCAACCAGCTGGGCGTCGATGTCATCTTCAAGACCATCGTGGGCGACAACCGCGAACACCTGACGGGCGCGGCCAGCCTGGCGCTCTCCCGCGCCGAGATCGTGATCTTCATGGGCGGTCTGGGGCCGACCGAAGACGATCTGACTCGTGAAGCCGTGGCGGATGCGTTGGGACTGGGGCTGCGCCGCGATCCTGAAATTGTCACCGGCCTCGAACAACGCTTTGCGGCGCGGGGCTGGAAGAACATGTCCGCCAATAATCTCAAGCAGGCGGACGTGATCGCCGGGGCCGTGGTGCTGCCCAACGCCAATGGCAGCGCGCCCGGCCAGTGGATCAGCGGCAGATACGAAGGCAAAGAAAAAATCATCATCCTGCTGCCCGGTCCTCCCCATGAATTGAAGGCCCTATTCGACGAGCAGTGCATGGACCGGCTGCGGGCCAAGTTGCCGCCGCAATTCATGGCAACTCGGGTTTTGAAGATTGCCCTGATGCCGGAATCGCAGTGTGATGCGCGGGTGGCGCCCATCTATAAGCGCTATACCGATGTGCAAACCACGATCCTGGCGGGGGCTGGAGAAATTCAATTGCACTTGAAAACGCGCGCGGCGTCGCTCGAGGCCGCGCAGGAACGCGTGGACAAGCTGGCCGAGGAAATCGAAGAGGAACTCGACGACAACGTTTTCTCCGACAACGGCGATTCGCTCGAACAGATCGTCGGTTATTACATGCAGATGCGTAACGCCACGCTGGCGGTGGCCGAGTCCTGCACCGGCGGACTTCTCGCCGAGCGCATCACCTCGATCAGCGGCAGCTCGCGTTACTTTCTGGGCGGGGCGGTGGTTTATTCCAACCAGTTGAAGACTGCCTTTGCCGATGTTCCTGCGAAGTTGATCGATAAGCACGGCGCGGTCAGCCGCGAAGTCGCAAGCGCGCTGGCCGAGGGCATTCGCAAACGCTGCGGCTCGACTCTGGGAATCGGTATTACCGGAGTGGCCGGCCCGGCGGGTGGCACGCCGGAAAAGCCGGTGGGCTTGGTCTATCTTGCTTTGGCGAGTGAAAAGGGGACCGAAGTGGCGGAAAGAAATTTCCCCGGCGATCGCAAACGCATCCGCTTTTTCGCCACCCAGCTGGCGCTCGACATGATCAGGAGAAAACTGATGTAGAGCAGTCGTCGGTCTTCAGTCGTCAGTCGTCGGCAAGATTGCCGGGCTTTCGCCCGGCTGGACAGCCGGGGGCGGCTGTCCCCACGTGGTTCATGCTGACGACCGACGACTGAAGACTGACGACTGATTTATGCGTGTCTTCATTGCTCTCGATATTGACGATGCCATTCGCGGCCGACTGGAACTGTTCCTGGATGGCGTGCGCGGATTTGCGCCGGATGCCCGGTGGGTGCGTCCCGAGTCGATGCATGTGACTCTGAAGTTCATCGGATGGAAATCGCCCGAAGCCGTGGAAACGATCAAGCAGGCCCTGAGTGCGATCCGAGCCGGCGCGTTCGAGCTTTCCTTCCGGGGATACGGATTTTTCCCTACGGCGAAATCTCCTCGCGTTTTTTGGATTGGCATTGCAGCGGGGCCGGAACTGGCGGCCCTTGCCAAGTCTGTGGATGAGGCCACGGCTGCGCTCGGCGTTGCGAAAGAAGAGCACGAGTTCAGTCCGCATCTCACTCTGGCTCGTCGCGGGGGCTCGGGCGCGCCGGCTTGGCGCAAGGGCGACGGCGCCAATCCCGTATTCCAAGGCTTGCAGAAAAGATTGGCGGCGATGCCGGCGCTTGATTTTGGTACCATGACCGCCCGCGAGTTCTTCCTGTACCAGAGCCAACCCATGCGGGGCGGCGCGCGCTACACGAAGATTGCGCGCTTTGGTTTAGGGTAGCGCCGGCGCTACGAAAATCGATGCGTATTCTTCTCACCGCCACTGTCAGCTATCTGCTGGGATCCATTCCCTTCGGCCTCATTCTGGTGCGCATTTTTCGCGGAGAAGATGTTCGGCTGAGCGGCAGCGGCAACATCGGCGCCACCAACGTCGCGCGTTCGTCGCCGGCCCTGGGTGTCCTCACTCTCGTTCTCGATGCGCTCAAGGGACTGGCCGCCGTGGCGCTCACTCGCGCCTTCTTTCCCGGCCGCAACACGCTGGCCGGCATGGCCGCGCTGTTTGCCATCGTGGGACACATGTTTCCCATCTGGCTGAAATTTCGCGGAGGCAAAGGCGTGGCCACGGCGTTGGGATCTTTCGCCCTGCTGGCGCCTGCGTCGCTTGCTGGTGAGCGGTGGGCATCTTTGTCGCGATGGTGCTGCTGTTTCGTCGCGTTTCCCTGGGCTCAATCGTCGCGGTCGCGCTCTTTCCTCTGCTGGCGTGGCGACTGCATGAGTATGCCGGCTCACCGCGGGTGCTGGGCTTGATGGCGATCGCGTCCCTGCTGATCATCGCCCGGCATCATCAGAACATTCGCCGGCTTCTGGCCGGCACCGAACCTCGCTTTCAATGGAGGCGAGGATGAGCCGGATCGCGGTCATCGGGGCGGGCGCATGGGGCACCGGCCTTTCCATCGTGCTGGGACGCGGCGGCAAGCATGAAGTGCGGCTGTGGGCGCACGAAAAGGAAGTCCGCGATTCAATCTCAAACCGGCGGGTGAACGAACTGTTCCTTCCCGGACAGGCGATACCAGCATCGGTATCGGCCGACCGGAAGCCTGCAGGAAGCCTTGCAGGGCGCGGAAATTGTGGTCAGCGTCATGCCTTCGCAGCATTGTCGCCCGCTGTTTCAGCAGATGTTGCCGCATCTCGAGCCCGCGATGATGTTTGTCAGCGCGACCAAGGGGCTGGAGGAAACCACGCTGCTGCGGATGACGCGAAGTGGTCGTGCAGGTCATCGCGTCCGGCGGGAAGTTTACGCCCGCGCATCGCAGCCCTGAGCGGACCTTCATTCGCCAAAGAAGTGGCTCGCGGGGATCCCACCGCCATCACCGTCGCCTCACAGGATGCCGAACTCGCGGAAATCGTGCAGCGCGAATTCAGCGATCCCCGCTTCCGGGTCTATACCAACGACGATGTGGTCGGAGTTGAACTCGGAGGGGCGCTGAAGAACGTTATCGCCATCGCCGCCGGCGTGTGCGACGGGCTGGGACTCGGCCACAATTCGGTCGCCGCCCTCATCACCCGCGGCCTGGCCGAGATCACGCGTCTGGCGGTTGCCTGCGGCGGGCGGCAGGAAACCATGGCTGGACTCGCCGGCCTGGGCGATCTGGTGCTCACCTGTACGGGCGGACTATCGCGCAACCGCAGCGTGGGCGTCGAACTCGGCCGCGGACGCAAATTGCCGGATATCATCGCCGGCATGCACGGCGCGGTCGCGGAAGGCGTCTTCACCACCCAGGCCGCGGTCGGACTGGCTCGCGCCCGCGGGGTTGAGATGCCGATCACCGAGCAAATGGATGAAATTCTGCACCGCGGCAAATCTCCCGCAGAGGCGATCCGCGAGCTGATGACGCGCAGCGGTAAGAGCGAGCGGGGGATTGGCTCTTAGCTTCTGGCTTCTGGCTTCTGGCTCGCGGCCCCTGGCTTCTGCTCGCAACCTTCCCTGGCCAAACTTAAGACCTAGGTCTTTCGAAAGGTTATCCTCGCTACCTTCTTCTGTGACAATGCAGCCATGATGCGTTTCCAAACCCTGTTCGTTGCTCTGTCCGTCTCTTTCATTGGTTTCTCCACCGCGGCTGGGGCGCAGTCTTGCCCGAAAGTCGTCTATACCACGGCCGCCGCGACCACCAAAAAAATGGTTGCGAGCGTGAACTGCCTGGTCGCGAAAAATGCTGCCGGCCACAGCGAGGTGAACCAGGCCGGACTGCAGGTCGAGAGCTTTCCGGTGATCGGGCCGCAGCACACGCACAGCTATCGCAAGATTGTGCTGGCCATGATTTCCGTGCCCGCGGGCAATGAAACCAGGACGGCGCTCGCCACCACCGACAATCCCAATGCGACGGTAACCGCAACCGCCGGCGGGGAATGCAAGATCAAGATCAACCCGGACCACACCGTGGACGGCCAGTGCAACCAAACCGGGGGCAGCCTCTTCATTGTTTACAACAACTAAGCCTGGCCGCAAGGGCCGGACTGGCGGGAAGTTCCTGAACTTTGGTAACCGGACACTGGCCTTCGGTCTGGAGCGGGTAACCGGCTCTACCCGGTAAAATTTCAACAGCAGCGATTGCCTCCAGCCTTGTCAAAAAGGCGAGGCCTGGCCCACTTTGTCTTGAAATTGCCCCTTCCATCTCGCGTCCCGATTTTGTATGTCATCCTGGGTGCGCTTGCGCTCATCAGCGTGGTACCGATGTATTTCTATTCGGAGCAGGTGGAAGCGATCAACCGCGAGCGCCTGATCACCAACGAGCGGCTGCTGCAAAATACGGTAACGCGATCCCTGGCTGACGACATCGCGCAACACCAGGAATCGTTGCGCATGATGCTGGCCAACCTGTCTTCCGCGCTGCAGGTGGCGAGCGGCGGAGACATTACGGACGAGCATGTGGAGGCGCCCGAGTTGCGCGCCCTGCTGGAGCATTTTGTTTCCTCGTCGCCCGATCTGGCCTATGCCACTCTGCTGAATTCGGAGTCCAAGGGAATCTCGGCCGGCCGCATCGCCCCCGACGCCTTTCTGCAACTCGACCTGGTGCGGGCCTATCAAGCCGCCCGCGAAGGCCGCGCCTACAGCGGCCAGGCCCTGGTGATCGGCAGCGGAACCTCCGCCCGCACCGTGATGCTGGTCAGCACCCCGGTCATGTACGGCGGGCGCTTCCTGGGGATGATCGGGGCGGTCGAGGACCTGGAGTTCCTGATCCGCCGTTTGCAGGAAGTCAACCGCGGCGGGCTCACGCCTTACGTAGTGGATAGCGAAGGCCGCCTGGTTGCCGGCGCCACGCCCGATTACGCCACCGGCCAGGACCTGACCAACTCAGAGATCGTGCGCAACTTCGTGGAGCAGGGCCGCCAGGCCCAGATGGTGGCGGCCACGCGGGAATTCAGCGTGACCCAGGGCAAGAAAAGCACGAAGATGCTCGGCACCTACAGCCCGGTGGGCAATCTGGACTGGGCGGTGATCGTGCAGAAGCCGCGGGACGAGGCTTACCGCGGGGTATTTGAGATGCAGCGCAGCGCCCGCCTGCTGGCCCTGATGGCGATCCTGCTGAGCGTGGGCATCAGTATTTTCGCCGCGCGCCGCATTACCAATCCGCTGGAAGTCCTTACCGCTTCCAGCCGCGCCATCGCCCGCGGCGACTTCTCGCACCGGGTCAAGCTGAGAAGCCGCACCGAAATCGGCGAGCTGGCGGCGACCTTCAACACCATGTCCGAGGAACTCGAGCACTTCGTGCTCGATCTCAAGCGGGCGGCCACGGAAAATCGCGATCTGTTCATGAGCTCCATCCAGATGCTGGCCGGCGCGGTCGACGAAAAGGATCCCTACACCCGTGGACACTCCGACCGCGTGACGCGCTATTCCATGCTGATCGCGAAGGAGATGGGCCATCCCGAGGAATTTCTGGAGATCGTGCGCGTGTCCGCCCAGTTGCACGACGTGGGCAAGATCGGCATTGAAGACCGCATCCTCAAGAAACCGGGAGCGCTCACCCCGGAAGAATTCGAAATCATGAAGACCCACACCACCAAGGGCGCGAACATACTGCGCCCGGTGGCCCAGCTGAAGGACATGATTCCGGGGATCGAACTGCACCACGAATCGCTCGACGGGCGCGGCTATCCGCGGGGCCTGCACGATGCGGACATTCCCTTGTTGCCGCGCATTATCGCGGTCGCCGACACCTTCGATGCGCTGACCACCAACCGTCCCTATCAGCAGGCGCACGATCCGGAAGCCGCCCTGCGCATCATTCACAATCTCTCCGGCAAGCGGCTTGATCCCACCGCGGTGGCCGCGCTCACGGCCATCTACAAGCGAGGCGAAATTCAGATCCAGCAGCCTGACGTCTCAGTTGCAGCTGCTTCCGCGGCGAAGTTGCCGGCTCATACTTCAGTGACGCCCTCGTCTGCTCCCGAGGCTCGGGCCGCCGTGGCTGCCGCGGAAGTCTCCGGACGATAGAAGTAAGCAGCAATTGGCACTTGGCACTTAGCTAAATGCCAATTGCTAATTGCCAAGTGCTGGTTCCCCAGCCCCCCGCCCGCTATAATTGACTTCAGCACCTCCAGGTCCCGCGAATTCATGATTCAGACTCTCTTTGGCAGCCTCGACGAACAGCAGAAACCCAGCTTCCTTGATCGCATGAAGGAAGCGGTGACTCGCACCCGGGAAAACCTGAGCGAGCGCATCGAAGACGTCGTCTCGTTCGGCAAGGAAATCGACCGGGCCACGCTGGACGATCTTGAAGCCACGCTCCTGGGGGCTGACCTGGGCACGACCACGACTCACGAAGTACTGGAGAAGCTCCGCGAAAAAGCCGACCGCAAGCAGATCGGGAACGTGAACGAACTCAAACGGCTGCTCAAGGAAGAAATTCTCGCCATTCTCGCCGCCACCAATGCTCAGCCCGTCACCCGCGTGGACGGGACGCCTGAAGTAATCCTGGTGGTTGGAGTGAACGGCACCGGCAAGACCACGACCATCGGCAAACTGGCCCAGGTGCTGCGCTCCGACGGCAAGACGGTCCTGCTGTGCGCGGCCGATACTTTCCGGGCCGCCGCCATCGAGCAGCTCGAGGTCTGGGGACAACGTACCGGGACGGAAGTCATCCGCACCAAGCCGGGCGGGGACCCGTCGGCCGTGCTCTACGACGCGCTGCAGGCCGCGACCGCGCGCCACACCGATTACGTGATTGTCGACACCGCGGGGCGCCTGCACACCAAGACCAATCTGATGGCGGAACTGGAGAAGATGCGCCGCACCGCGCAGCGCATCATTCCCGGCGCGCCCCATGAGACCTTGCTGGTCATGGACGCCACCACCGGCCAGAACGGTCTGCAGCAGGCGCGGCAGTTCACCCAATCCGCCGGCGTGACCGGCATCGTCCTGACCAAGCTCGATGGCACCGCCAAGGGCGGCGTGGTGGTCGCCATATCGCGCGAACTGGGTTTGCCGGTGCGCTATGTGGGAGTGGGCGAAAAGGCCGGAGATTTGCTGCCCTTCGATCCCCGGGATTTCGTGGATTCGCTTTTCGCTTAGCCCGGGGCGCGGCATCCAACCGTACCTGAGTCCAAGAATCGCTGATGACGTCCAAGAAAACGGTTAAACGCGAAGCCCGCAAAACGCCGCGAAAATCCTCGACGCCAGCCCGTCCGACCTCGTCGAGTCGCGAGAACGATGAATACTTTCTCCGCCGCGCCCTTGAGCTGGCCCGTAAAGGTATCGGTTTAACTTCGCCCAACCCGTGTGTGGGCGCGGTCGTGGTGGATGGCGAAGGCCGGGTAGTGGGCGAAGGCACACACACCTTTGAGGGCATCAAGCATGCCGAAGTGCTCGCGCTGGAGCAGGCCGGCGACCAAGCCCGCGGTGCCACGGTCTACATCAATCTCGAACCTTGCTCGCACCAGGGCCGCACCGGGGCGTGCGCCGACGCGGTCATCTCGGCCGGGGTCCGCCGCGTGGTGGCTTGCATGCAAGATCCCAATCCGCTGGTCGCCGGCAAGGGCTTTGAGCGTCTGCGCAATGCTGGAGTCTCGGTCGCTTCCGGCATTTTGGAAGAGGAAGCCAAAGCGCTGAATGAAGCGTTCGCCAAATATATTCGCCAGCGCACGCCGCTGATCACGCTCAAGTCGGCGATGACGCTGGACGGAAAAATCGCTCCGCCTCCGGGCGAGTTGTTGCGGCATCCCACGGCGCTCGGCGGAGGAGGGGCGAGCGGGGGATGGATCACCAGCGACGTTGCCCGCAGCCACGTGCAGGAACTTCGTCACCGCCATGACGCGCTCATGGTCGGCGTGGGCACCATCATCGCCGACGATCCGTTGCTGACCGATCGCAGCGGCCTGCCGCGGCGCCGGCCGCTGTTGCGGGTCATCGTGGACTCGCGGCTTCGCCTGCCTCTCGAATCGCGCGTGGTCAAGACGGCCCAGGACGATGTGCTCGTGCTCTGCTCCTTCGCCGAAGAGAAACGGAAGCGCGAACTGCAGGACCAGGGAATCAGGGTCGAGCAGGTCCCGGTGGGCGTCGGAGACGGGCGTCCGGATATGCTGCAGATCGCGCGCCGCCTGGGGACCATGGAGATCACCAGCCTGATCGTCGAAGGCGGAGCCATGATTAACGGCGCGGCCTTGGCCTCCGGGATCGTGGACAAAGTATTTCTCTACTACGCGCCTAAAATTCTGGCAGGCACGGGTTCAGTGCCGTTTGCCACCGGCCCGGGCTTCGCCCACATGAGCGATGCGGCTTACGTGAAGGCAATCCGGCTGCACCGCTTCGGTGAGGATTTCGCGGTCGAGGGATATTTGCGCGACCCGTACGGGGATTAACAAAGTAGCGCCGGCGTCCCGCCGGCTGTCGGGTGGGCATCCTGCCCACCCGCGATTCCGATGCCAGTTGCAAATTCGGGACGGAGCGCCGCATGAGCGCTAACTTAAGCAGAATTCCTCTGGATTGCTAACCATCCAACCAGAATAAGGAACCTTCTGGTCGCCAAATGCGTACCACGAGCATGCGCCCTTTCATCCTCCTCGCGGCTGCGTGCCTTTTCTCATATCCTGCTGTCGCTCAAACCCAAAATCAGCCGTCCGACAACAAAACGGCGGCCAATCGGCCTTCGTGGCCGCTACAGCTCGAAATGCAGGTGCCGTTCGACCCCACGGCATTCCCGAGCGGGCCGCACGTCTATCTGATGTACGAGTTGCATTTGACGAACTTCATGCCAATGCCCGTTTCGCTGAGTCGCCTTGACGTGCTTAACGGGGATACGGGAGCTTCCCAACCGATTGCCACTTTCGATTCCGCCCAACTCGAAACGATGATGCAGCTCCTAGGCAGCAAGACATTTTCCGACCCCAAAGACCGGTTGGTGATCGGTGATGGCCAGAGCGCCATCGTCTTCATGTCTGTTGTGTTTGACCGCGGCTCGCATATCCCGGGGAAGCTTTTTCATCGCGTGACCACGTCCTACGCTCCAGAAGAAGGCGCGGTTATTTCCACACATCACACTGATTTGCATGTGCTCGGGCCGCCGGTAGAAGGGGCAGACTGGCTTGCAGACGATGGGCCCAGCAACGATCAGGATAATCATCATCGGCGAGGGGTTGTCATTCTTGATGGGCAGCCGGTGGACTCGCGTCGGTACGCGATCGACTGGAAGCAGACAAGGGACGGAGCGTCACTTTCTGGCGACGCACGCGACGTCCGCTCTTATTACTCCTACGGGAAAACAGTGTTGGCGGTTGCTGACGGCCGCGTCGTCACCGCGAGAGATGGCTTCCCCGATAACGTCCCCGGACACGGCGACGCGTTCCACCCGGCAGTGCCGATTACGTTGGAAACAGTTGCTGGGAATACAATCACGCTCGACCTGGGCGGTGGCCAGTTCGCATATTATTTACATCTGCAGCCGGGAAGTTTGCGGGTGAAGGCGGGGGATCGCGTGCGGCGCGGAGAGGTGCTGGCGCGAGTTGGCGATTCGGGAGATGCTCGCGAGCCGCATCTGCATTTTGAAGTCACCACCTCGTCGAAGCTATTGGCGGGTGAAGGCGTGCCCTATCTCATCGACCGGTACGATTGCAACGGCACGTGTGACGGCCCCGGGAAAGCCCACACTCACGAGTTGCCACTGGATCACAGCGTTGTCACATTCGGAGAAGACCGCCGCACTCGATGATGAACACGCTAACCACAGTTGGATTCTGGTCGCGTGACGGCGCTACTCAAGAATTGTATCTCCTTAACTTAACGCTTAAATGGGGGACGCCTCCGGGTCAGCCGGGGCACGCCGGCGCTACAATAGCACTGCAATGTTCACCGGCATCATCGAAGAAGTCGGACGCGTCACCGGCATCGCGCACCAGAACGGCAACCGCCGGCTTACGGTAGCGGCGGCGCGGCTGAATCACGAACTCAAGCAGGGCGACAGCATCGCGGTCAGCGGAGTCTGCCTGACCGCGGTTGAAATCACACCCGGCTCTTTCGCCGCCGACCTGGCGGCGGAAACCTGGAAGCGCACCTCCTTCTCCCGCATCAAGAAAGATGCGCTGGTAAATCTGGAGCTGCCCATGCGGGCCGACGGACGCTTCGGCGGCCACATCGTCCAGGGGCATGTCGACGGCACCGGCAAGTTCCTCGCCCTGGAGCAGGTTCAAGGGGCGGACGATTACTGGCTGCGCATTGCCATCCCGCCGGAACTGGCGCGTTACGTGATCTTCAAGGGTTCAGTCTGCATCGAAGGCATCAGCTTGACCGTGGCTCAAATTGAAGGAACCGAAGTGGCCGCGGCCATCATTCCGCATACCGTGAAGATGACCAACCTGAAGTCGCTTCAGCCGGGTGATCCCGTGAATCTCGAAGTGGACATGGTGGCGAAATACGTGGAGAAGATGATGAAGGGGGGATCTGAGAACTCATCGCTGACAGTGGAGCGACTGATGCGCCAGGGATTCTGATCGAGCACTTGGCACTTGGCAATTGCCCTTTGGCATCGGCCTGAGATTTACACGCTACCGGAAAGCAGTTCGCCACGGTCGCCCGCGGCGCTGTGGAAGGGCGCGGCTTCCAGCCGTGCCGATCAATGCCTACCTGACCGGCTTCAGCCGCTGCGGCGTTTCGTCCACCGTGAACCGCCGCTTGCACAATCAACGTCAACGGCGGCGGGCGAGGGCGCCCGCCCCACACAGGCAAGGGGCCAATTGCTAATTGCCAAGTGCCAATTGCTGCCTCAACTATCCGTTCACTTCAATCGACGCCGTAATTCCCGGCTCGTCCAGCTTCAGAAATTCCTGCACGATGGGTTCGTCGCAGCGTTCCATTTCGCTATAGGTTCCGAAGAAGATCGCTTTTGCTTCGTAGAGAAACACCACCCGGTCGGCCAGCTTCTTGGCCAGGCGCATATCGTGAGTCACGACCACGCTGGTAAGGTGCAGCTGAATTTTCAGCCGTTTGATGAGATCGCCAAGCAGTTGGGCCATCAGGGGATCCACCATGGTGGTGGGCTCGTCATAGAGGACGCATTCCGGCTGGGCTGCCAGCGCTCGCGCGATCGCCACCGAGCGCTTCATTCCGGTGGACAAGTCGGAGGGCAACTGGTCGCGCATCTCTTTCACCCCGACCATGTCGAGCAGGCCATCCACGATCTGATAAATCTGCTCTTCTGAAAGCTGGCGCCGTTCGCGCAGCGGAAAGGCCACGTTCTCGCCCACGGTCAGCGAATCGAACAAGGCCCCGTTCTGAAAGACGATGGTCACCTTCTTGCGGATGCGCTCCAGATCTTCTTCGCCGTAGTCGGTAATGTCCTCATGGGCCACAATCACCCGGCCAGAGTCGGGTTTGAGAAATCCCATGATGTTCATCAGCGACACCGATTTGCCCACACCGCTGCGGCCCAGAATGCAAACGGTCTCGCCGGGCATCACGGTGAAGCTGACGTGGTCGAGAACGCGATTGTCGCCAAAGGCCTTGGAGACATCCTGGAACTCGATGTACGGCGCGAATTTTCCGTCGGTGGACATGAATCAGTCGTCAGTCCTCAGTCGTCAGTCCCACCTTCTTTGCGTCGTTTGCGATCTTTGCGGTTAAAAGCTCTGAAACGCGAAGGGCGCCAAGAAATCCGCAAAGTGCGCAAACGGTATTCTTGCAACGAGATTAATCATAAATGCTTCTGCTCATCGGACCGACAGCTTCTGTTTTGGCTTCCTGCCAGTCTGGCTCGGTGTTCAGGTTGCGGAACATGTCTTCGCCGAAGCCGTTTCGTTCCAACTCTGGCGGCTCGATGATCAGGGTCTCGACGTCCGTGAAGAGGAGGTTGATCTTGTTTTTGCCGGCTTCGAGCGATCGCTGCGCAACTTCCGCGAAGTCTTTCCGGTAGACGGCACACAGAGGCTGCAAGCCGCCGCCTGCTCTGGGCACGACCACCTGGGCCGGGCTCGCGCCAGCCCGGGCGATCAGGTAGTTCAAAAAATCGAGCTGAAGAAATGGCATGTCCACCGCCGTGATCAAATTCAGTTCGCTTCGGGTCCCGGCCAGCGCCGCGTGAATCCCCGCCAGGGGTCCGCGCCCGGGATAGATGTCCTCCACCGCCGGAGCAAAGGACGCGAATTTCTCCGCGCTGCCGACAATCCAGGCGTTGCCGGCCGCCGCCCGCGCCAGTTCCAGCGCATGCTCCAACAGGGTGCGCTGCCCCAACTGCATGAACGCCTTATCCTGTCCCATGCGAGAGCTTTTACCGCCCGCCAGGACAAACCCCGCCACCGAATCCACGCCGTGATGATACACGCCCCGGTCTTCGCTCGTCGGAGAATCAGCTTTCAAGGATCACAGAACCGCCATTATTTCCAGCCAGTTGCGGTGCTCCGTTTTCATTAGACGAAAGTAACCTAGCCCAACTGCCAACCCCTGTTGGATGATAGTTCTTCCCGGCGCTGCTCTCCGGAAGAAACGACCATGCCGCAGAAGTTAATGGATGTCCTCATGCTTGGCCGCTGCTCCCATGAATTCTCCTGGCCTCGGCGCGCTGCCGACGGTCACTACTACCAGGTGTGCCTGCTGTGCGCGGCAGAGTACAAGTACGACTGGAAAACCATGAAGCGCATCAAGCGCGTGCCCAGCGCGTCCGACGCCGCCTCCGAGACCCAAAGGGGCAAGACCGGCAAGAAGCCGACCTGGGTGCCGCGCGCCCGGCGCCTGACTTTGCAGACGGCAGTCCGCTATCGTCCCAAGGGATTGGGAACCTGGCATGAGGGCACGGTAGAAAACCTCAGCCAGTCCGGCGTGCTCTTGCTCGGACCTCAGCAGTTGCCCGACAACACCCTGGTCGAGATGGTGTTTGAAATGCCGGAGGAGATTTCCGGACAAAAGAACAGCACGGTTCTTTGCCAGGGCCGAATCATTCGCCGGAAGGATATCCGCGATTCGGAATCGGTAGGCCTGGCGGCGTCCATCCTCGACTACAAATTCCTCCGGCAGCACTAAGTCAGTCCGCGCTAATCCCGACCGGCTTCAAGACCAGCTTCCGCGGCGGAGGGTAAATGGTTCTCCGCCGTACGGTTATAGGCCTGGCATCCGAAGCCTCTCCAGCTATAATTTTGCCCGAGACCGGCAGGGTTTCTGCATCTAAACTGTCTGCAGTCGGTTTTAGCTCAACCAGGAGCATTCTCTTATGAAGGCAAAACTCTCCCTGTACGTCACCGGGATCGCGTTGCTCGCGATCCTGACGATTGGCGTGGGTTGCACCAAGGCCCCGAATGATGCCCAACTGACCAGCGACATCCAGACCAAAATGGCTACCGATTCCGGTCTGCAGGGCAAGCAACTGGGCGTGAAAGCAGAAGGCGGGACCGTGACCCTGACGGGCACGGTGGACAACGATGTTCAACGCGACGCGGCGGCGCGCTATGCCGCAGCCGAGCCCGGGGTCAAGCAAGTCATCAACAATCTGCAGGTGCAGGCTCCGGCGCCGACGGAAGCGGCGCAAGCTACCCCGCCCCCAGCGCCGGTAGAGGAAGCCAAGCCTTCGCCTTCGCCTCGGCCCCGTCGCCACGAGCCGCGGGTGCGCAATACCCCGCCTCCGCCTCGCGACACCACCCCCGCAGCCGCGCCTGTAGCCGCAATGGCGCCTCCCGCGCCCGTGGCCGTGGTGCCTTCGACGCCGCCACCTCCGCCTCCTCCCAGGAGGCTTACGATTCCATCGGGGACGACTCTGGCGGTGCGGCTGGTCGATGGCATCGATTCCGAAACCAGCCAACCCGGCCAGACTTTCCACGCCACGCTGGATTCGCCGCTGGCGGTCGAGGGGGATGTGGCAATTCCCGCTGGCTACGACGTTGAAGGCCATGTCGTGGACGTGAAAAGCGCCGGCAAGTTTGCCGGGCAGTCGGTGCTGGCGCTGCAATTGGATCGTATTTCGGCGGGAGGCAAATACTACAACGTGCAGACCGATCAGTATCGCCGGCAGGGCTCATCGCGGGGGAAGAATACGGCGGAAAAGGTTGGCGCTGGTGCCGGCATCGGAGCCATCATCGGCGCCATCGCGGGCGGAGGCAAAGGAGCTGCGATCGGCGCAGCCGCAGGCGGAGGCCTGGGTGGCGGCGTGCAGGCGGCGACCAAGGGTCAGCAAATCAAGCTGCCTTCGGAGACTGTCCTGAACTTCACCCTGCAGGCTCCTTTGACCGTGGTCGAGGCTAAAGGTCCTAATCATGGACGCCGCCGCATGGGTACCAGTCAGTCCGATGCGAATCAGGACATGAACCAGTCGGATCCCAACCGGCCGGTCTTGAATCGCCGGGATGATAGCCAGCCCGATTCGAGCACGCCCGATCCGAATCAGTAAAGTTTTGTAAATCCCTGTAAGGCCGGCATTTCGCCGGCCTTTTTTGGTTTCACCCAGACAAAATTTACCGACCAACCCAAGAGTTCCCTCATCCATATAAACTTGTAGAAGAACGTAGGGCAAAGAGGGCTCATGTGGATCGTTGCGCTGGCGCTGCGCCGGCCTTACACCTTCGTCGTTCTCGCGTTGCTGCTTCTGATTCTGGGCCCGATCGTCATCTACCGGACGCCCACGGATATCTTCCCAAATATCGATATCCCCGTGGTCAGCATTTTGTGGAACTACGCCGGATTGAACGCGCAGGATCTCTCCAGCCGGATCGTGACCTTGAACGAACGCGTATTGACCACTACGGTGGACGATGTCGAGCACAGCGAGTCGCAGTCGCTCAACGGGATCGCGGTAGTAAAAGTATTTTTCCAGCCCCACGCCAACATCGAAAAGGCGATCGCACAGATCACCGCGATTTGTCAGACTCAATTGCGGCAGTTGCCACCCGGGACGACGCCGCCGCTGATCATCACTTACAACGCCTCTACGGTGCCGATTCTGCAGCTGGCCTTGTCGGGACAAAAACTCTCCGAGCAACAGCTCTTCGACTACGGCGTGAATTTTATCCGCACCCGGCTGGTCACGGTTGCGGGCGCCGCCATTCCGTACCCCTACGGCGGGAAGCTGCCGCAAGTGCAGGTGGACCTGGACACCAACGCGCTGCAGGCGAAAGGCCTGTCGCCCAATGACGTAGTCAACGCTATCAGTGCTCAAAACCTCATTCTGCCTTCCGGGACCACCAAGATTGGACAGTTCGAATATGACGTCGACCTGAACGGCAGCCCCAAAACCGTGGCCGAGTTGAACGATCTTCCCATCAAACGGGTGGGCCAGACGACCATCTATATCCGTGACGTGGCCTTCGTGCGCAACGGGTTCCCTCCGCAAACCAATATTGTGCGCGTCGACGGAAAGCGGGCTTCGCTGTTAACCATTCAAAAGACCGGAAATGCTTCGACCCTCGACATTATTTCCGGAATCAAGGCCTTGCTGCCTCGAATTGAGGCCCAGCTTCCTCCTGAACTGGAGATCAAGCCTTTGGCCGACCAGTCTCTGTTCGTGCGCGCCTCCATCAACGGCGTGCTGCGGGAAGGCCTGATTGCGGCTTGCCTTACCGGCCTGATGATCCTGGTTTTTCTGGGGAGCTGGCGCAGCACGGTGATCATCGCGGTTTCCATTCCGCTGTCGATTCTCACCTCCATCATCGTCATGAGCGCACTGGGCGAGACCATCAACATCATGACCCTGGGCGGGCTGGCGCTCGCGGTCGGCATCCTGGTGGACGACGCCACGGTTGAAATTGAGAACATCAACCGGAATATTGCCGAAGGTAAAGAAATCCAAAAAGCGATTCTGGACGGCGCGCAGCAGATCGCAGTTCCGGCATTTGTTTCGACTCTCGCCATCTGCATCGTGTTTCTGCCCATGTTCTTTCTCACCGGCGTCGCCCGCTACCTGTTCGTTCCCCTAGCGGAAGCGGTGGTGTTTGCCATGCTCGCCTCCTACCTGCTGTCGCGGACGCTGGTCCCGACCATGGCCAAGTACCTGCTGCGCGGCCACGAGCAGGAAGCCGGCCACCTGAATACCACGAGCCGTAATCCTTTCATTCGAATTCAGGTTGCATTTGAGCTGGCGTTCGAAAGGTATCGCGACCGCTATCATCAGATGCTGGAGCGTTGCCTGCATCGCCGCACCGCGTTCCTGTGGGGCTTCGCGGCGGCGTGCGCGGGCTCATTCGTCCTCCTGGTCCCCTGGCTGGGCCGGGATTTTTTTCCCCGGGTCGACGCCGGACAATTCAAACTTCACCTGCGAGCACGGGCCGGGACGCGAATCGAGGAAACCGCGGGCCTATGTGACCGCATTGAAAGCTTCATACGCCAGCAGATTCCGCCCCGCGAAATCTCCAGCATCATCGATAACATCGGCTTGCCTTACAGCAGCATCAACCTTTCTTACAGCAATTCAGCCCCGACCGGGCCGGCGGACGCCGACATTCTGGTCAGCCTGACTCCGAAACATCAGCCGACGGAAGGGTATGTCCATGATTTGCGCCTGCAGTTAGCCGAACATTTTCCCGGCGTAGATTTTTCTTTTCTTCCGGCCGACATTGTCAGCCAGATTCTGAATTTTGGCCTGCCTTCCCCCATCGATATCCAGGTGACCGGATATGATGTGCAGGATAACCGCCGTTTTGCCGACCAATTGCTGCGACGAATCCAGATGGTCCTGGGAACCGCGGACCTGCGCATCCAACAGCCCTTCGATGAACCCTATCTGCACATTCATGTGGATCGGACCAAAGCTCAACTGGCCGGGTTCACGCAGCGCGACGTGGCCACCAACCTGCTGATTTCGCTGAGCGGCAGCTTCCAGACTTCACCCACCTACTGGCTCAATCCCAAGAATGGAGTGAGCTATTCCGTCGCCACCCAGACTCCGCAATACCGGTTGGATTCCCTGCAGGGGCTACAAAACATCCCAATCACCGGTGCCAGCGGAGCGACTCCCGCGATCCTGGGCTCGCTGGCGACCATCCAGAGAGGCACGGGGATGGCCCTGGTTTCACACTACGATATTCAGCCGGTGATCGATATTTACGGATCGGTGCAAAGGCGCGATCTGGGCGGGGTGGCCGACGACATCCAGAAGATCGTTGACGACAGCCGCAAGGAACTGCCGCGCGGCTCGGAAATGGTGATTCGCGGACAAGTGCAGACCATGAAGTCTTCCTACTCGGGATTGATTTCGGGGCTGGCGTTTGCCATCCTGCTGGTCTACCTGCTGATCGTGGTGAACTTTCAATCCTGGCTGGATCCGTTCATTATCGTCGCCGCCCTGCCGGCCGCGCTGGCGGGAATTGTGTGGTTCCTGTTCGTAACCAAGACTACCGTCAGCGTACCGGCCCTGACCGGATCTATCATGTGTATGGGGGTGGCCACGGCCAACAGCATCCTGGTGGTCAGCTTTGCCAAGGAACAGATGCAGGAGGGCAAGGATGCGGTGACGGCGGCCATGGCCGCGGGATTCACCCGCTTCCGTCCGGTCCTGATGACCGCCCTGGCGATGATCTTTGGGATGGTTCCCATGGCCATCGGTTTAGGGGAAGGCGGGGAACAGAATGCGCCGCTGGGCCGGGCAGTAATCGGCGGCTTGATTTTCGCCACGGCCGCGACTTTGTTTTTTGTCCCCGTGTTCTTCAGCCTGTTGCATGAACGGAAGAACCCGGGGGAGCAGCCATTGGAGAATGAACCCGGTTACTAGATAAGATCATCACTATTTCATAGAGTCGGAGATGGAATGAGGGTTGAGAACAGCAGCGAGGTTTACCGGCCAAACGAAGCGACCGCCCCAACCGGCGGCCCAGCCCCGCATCATCGCTCGCAGTGGTGGATTCTCGTGCTGGCCGCGGTCACCGCGGTCCTGCTGGTGATCTTCGGCATTTTGCCGCGCATTCAGGCGCGCACTGCCCTGCGCCAAGAAACCATGCGCATGGCCGTGCCTACCGTCGCCGTCATTCAGCCCAAGCGCTCGGCCCCGGCCCAGGAAATCGTTCTTCCCGCCAACGTGCAGGCCTTTATCGACGCGCCCATCTACGCTCGCACCAATGGATACCTGAAGCGCTGGTACGTGGACATCGGGAGTCGGGTAAAACAGGGCCAACTGCTGGCCGAAATCGATACCCCTGAGGTAAACCAGCAACTGCGCCAGGCCCGCGCCGACCTGGCCACTTCGCAGGCCAACCTGAATCTTTCAAAGATTACAGCCGACCGCTACGAGGGCCTGTTGAAGACCGACTCGGTCTCCAAGCAGGAATCCGATAATGCGGCCGGAGACTACGCCGCCAAGCAGGCCGCGCTGCAGTCCGCGCAAGCCAATGTGAAACGACTGGAGGAGCTGCAGTCGTTTCAAAAGATTTACGCTCCCTTCACCGGCGTGATCACTGCCCGCAATACCGATATTGGCGCCTTGATCAATTCCGGGAGCAGCAGCGGCACGGGAAATGAACTGTTCCATATTGCGCAACCGGACAAGCTGCGGGTTTACGTGAGCGTCCCCCAGGTCTATTCGCAGGCGGCAAAACCCGGACTCACCGCGGACCTGACCCTGGCGGAGTTTCCCGGCCGCCGCTTTCAGGGGAAGCTGGTGCGCACCGCCAACGCCATCGACCCAACTTCGCGTACCTTGCTGGTCGAGATCGCGGTGGACAATCCGACCGGACAGCTTTTCACCGGCTCCTATGCTGAAGTGCATTTCAAACTACCCACTCCGGCGTCGTCGTTGATCCTGCCCGTCAATACGCTGCTCTTCCGCTCCGAAGGCCTGCGTGTGGCCACGGTCGGCCCGGACCAGCATGTGGCGCTGAAGCCGATCACCATCGGCCACGATTTTGGCAGCGAGGTCGAAGTGGTTGCCGGCCTGGACGGAAATGAAAACGTGATCCTCAATCCTCCCGATTCAGTCGTGGAGGGCGAGACCGTCCGGATCGCCCAAACGCCGCAGGGGGCGCAGTGAGGAAGGCAGACCGCGGACCTCAGACCTCGGACGTCGAACTTCGGGCCTCGGACCGCGGAATTTTTGGCCGATGGCCGAGGTCTGACGTCCGACGTCTGGGTTTCGCAGTCGGGTTGACGCTGCTGCTCAGCGGTTGCGCAGTGGGGCCGCATTATGCCAAGCCCACCGCGCCTTCGCCGCCCAGCTATAAGGAAGTGCCCCCGGACTGGAAGACGGCCCAGCCCAGCGACCAGATTGCGCGGGGCAAGTGGTGGGAGATTTACCAGGATCCGCAGCTGAACGCGCTCGAAGAGCAGATCAACGTTTCCAACGAAAATTTGAAAGCGGCGGAAGCGCAATTCCGGCAGGCCCGGGCCTTGGTGCGGTTTAGTCGGGCGGCTTACTATCCCACGGTGACCGCGGGGGCTTCGGCGTCGCGCGAGCATCTCTCCTCCCATCGCCCGCTGGTCCCCAAGGCCACCC
Source organism: Terriglobia bacterium (assembly GCA_963734455.1). Lineage (GTDB taxonomy): Bacteria > Acidobacteriota > Terriglobia > Terriglobales > Acidobacteriaceae > JAIQFF01. The sequence goes on along the minus strand of CAVTHC010000002.1, from coordinate 97,816 downwards.
AAACCAATGGAACCGACCTGGTGATTCCCGTGGATGTGTCCTATGAAGCGGACGTGTTTGGTCGAGTGCGCTATACCGTCGAGGCCGCGCGCGCCGGGGCGCAGGCCAGCGCCGCCGACCTGGAAGCGGTTCGTTTGAGTCTGCATGCGGAACTCGCCCTCGACTATTTCCAGATGCGCACGCTCGATGCGGAAGAGCAATTGTTGAAGTCGAACGTGACCTCCTTTGAAAAGGCCCTGGAGCTGACGCAAAGCCGGTACCAGGGCGGAGTAGCCTCGGCGGTCGACGTCGCGCAAGCCCAGACTGAATTGGAGAATACCCGGACGCAGGCGATTGATGTGCTGATTCAGCGCTCGCAGAACGAACATGCCATCGCGACCCTGATCGGACAACCAGCTTCCACTTTCACCGCTCCGGCAGCGGCGTGGAACTTGCCGCCGCCTGAGATTCCGCCGGGACTTCCCTCCGAACTGCTGGAACGTCGTCCCGACATCGCGGCCGCGGAACGCCGCGTGGCCGCCGCCAATGCTCAGGTGGGCGTGGCCCGGGCCGCATACTTCCCCATCTTTACCCTGACCGGTTCAGGCGGCTTTGAAAGCACCGCGATCACGACCCTGATTCAGGGGCCCAGCGGATTCCTGACTGCCGGCGCAGCCGCGGCCGTGACCGCCTTCGATGCGGGCCGCCGGCGTGCCGTCTCCGAGCAGGCGAAGGCGGCCTACGACGAGTCGGTGGCCAATTACCGCCAGACCGTTCTCACCGCTTTTCAGGAAGTAGAAGACAACCTGGCAGTCTTGCGCATTCTGAACGACGAAGCCCTGGCCCAGCAGGCGGCAGTGACGGCGGCTGAGCATTCGCTGGAGCTTTCGAGCAACCGCTATAAGGGCGGCGTGGTCAGCTATCTGGAAGTCACCACCGCGCAAAGCACGGCCCTGGCCGACGAACGTGCCGCGGTCGATATTCTGCGCCGGCGCATGACCGCCAGCGTCTCCCTGATCAAGGCGCTGGGCGGAGGATGGAACGCCGCCAACCTGCCCGTGGTGAAAGCGGATTCGCATGCGCAAACCGCGACCGGCCAGTAACGGCAGTTGTACTCCTGCCTGTTCGCTACTAGTACTAAAGTAATCCCCGATTTCCCGGATTGCGCCCCTCCTGCATCGGACTGATCATCTATTTGTGTAGCTGAAATTCAAGGAGGTACGCGCCATGCCTCTGATCCGCAATATCGAGGATCCCAGGGTCGTAAGGCAGATAGACGGTCTCAATCGTCGCAATCAATTCATTCGTGAAGTCGCCAGCGCGATTCTCTCCCAGAGTGCCGGCTTTGAAAGCGTGTCGAGCATTGCCAATCGGGTGTATGACCGCCATTGCTCGCCCCAGGCAAAACGGTCGGATCGGGTGAGGTTTGATGGTTCGAGGATCACTGCGCTCAGCGCGTAGGCGGCAACCGGCTGAATCATGAACCGCCACCAGGTGGGCGCCATCCTGAGGGACTTTAGTCCCGGAGGATCTGGCGTGCAGCGGATATGCACTCGAGAGCGGCGATGATGCACGCCAGATCCTTCGCAAGCTCAGGATGAATCCACAGTAGCCGTAACCGTTGTGTTGAAGGACGAGCAAAATGTATGCTGTCCCTCCCATGGTCCGCAAAATTCTCGCCGCTCTCGTTCTCCTCTCCGCAGCTTTCGCGCTCGCCCAGCAGCCGTTTCTTTCCCCGGAACAATGGATCTCGCTGCGCGATGAAGCCAGCGGCGCTGCGCCTTACGAAAACCTGCGCTACCTGACTCGTCTGCATCGCGTGCCCGCCACCGCTGAGTTTGACCAGGCCGCGGAGTTCGTTCTGCAGCGGGCGCGCGAGTACGGACTGGCGGACGCCCAGAGCGAGCGGTTCCCCGTCGATGGGAAAACTCAATATGGGCTGATGCGTTCTTACCTGGGCTGGCAGGTCGAGGCCGGTCAACTGTGGGAGGTGCGGCCGCAGCATCTGCTGCTGGGCGACTGGGCCACCGATCCGATCCGGCTCGCCGACTACAGTCACACCGCAGACGTGGAAGCCGCCCTGGTCGATATCGGCGACGGTTCCCATGAAGCCGACTACACCGGCAAGAGACGTGCGCGGGAAAATTCGTGCTGGCCGACGGAGTTCTCGCCCGGGTACAGGCGCTGGCGGTGATGAAATATGGCGCGGCCGGCATCGTGAGCGATATGCCGAACCAGACCACGGCATGGTCAGGCCTGGACCGCACCCTGGTCCGCTGGGGTCACCTGGACGCGCGCCAGTCCGCAGGCTTCGCCTTCATGGTCTCGCGGGACACCGCCGACGCATTGCGGACGCGGCTGCGCGCAGGAGATCAGATCGTTCTGCACGCCCGGGTGAAAGCTGATGTCGGCCCCGGGCACTGGACGGTCGTGACCGCCGTCATCCCCGGCACTGACCCAGCCGGCGGCGAAATAGTTTACAGCTGCCACTTGGACCACGAGCGGCCCGGCGCAAACGACAATGGAAGCGGCTGCGTGACCATTCTGGAATCGGCTCGCGTGCTGGCGCGTTTGATCAGCACGGGGACGCTGCCGCGTCCCAAGCGCACGCTGCGCTTCGTGTGGGGGCCGGAGGTGGAAGGCACCATGGCGTATCTCAGCCGCCATCCCGAGATCCGGGCACGGCTGCGCGCCGACATTCACATGGACATGGTCGGCGGGGATCCGTTCAAGAACAAATCCATCCTGCACGTGACCGAGACGCCGTGGTCGCTGCCCAGCTTTGTGACCGACGTCGGCGCCGCCCTGGCTGAAGTCATCCGCGCGGGCGCAGCCGGCTATGCCGAAGGCAACGACGCGCCCGCAGCTGCCGTCATCGAGACCCGCGCCGGGGAGCAAGGCACGCGCAACCAGTTTCTGGCGGATGTCACTCCGTATTCTCCGGGCAGCGATCACGACGACTACGACTCGTCCACCATTGCGGTTCCCTCGCTCTATCTGCGCGACTGGCCGGATATCTATATTCACACCGACCACGACACCCTGCAGCAGATCGACCCCACCAAGCTGCGCCGGGTAGCCTTGCTGGGCGCGGCTTCCGGATACGTGTACGCCAGCCTGGATGCGCAACGAGCGCAGGCCCTGCTTCCCTTCTTTACATCCCAGTCTGAAATACGGCTGGCGCAACTTTTCCAGAAAGCGCAACAGCAGGTGGAAGACCCTAACCTGGATGCCGGCCCCGCCTGGTATGACGCACGCAACCTGCTGCAGCAGGGCCTCCGCCGCGAACTGGCTGCGCTGTCTTCACTGGCGCAGTTTGCCGGTTCGAACCCGCGCGAGTCCGCGCCCACAAAAGCTTTGGCCGACCAGGCGGCGGCATTCAATGCCTGGATCGACAGTCAAGCCAAAGCTCGAGGAGCCCAGGGCACGGAGCCAAAGGCGCCTTGGACGGGAGAAGCAGCGGCGCAGAAGATTCCGGTCCGCGCCGGCGACTTCGGACCGCTCCTCTATCAGAACGACGACGTGCTCAAGGCCCGCCTGGCGCCGGAGCGGGTCGCGAAAATCAAGTTGCTGAACAGCGAAGCTACGCCATTGCTCAATGTGGAAGATCTCTCGGAACTCTATGCCTACGAGATCGTAAATTTTGTGGATGGCAAGCGCAGCGTGGGAGAAATACGGGACGCGGTCTCGGCCGAGTATGGCCCCATAGCTGTCGGCCTGGTGGATGACTATCTAACTGCCTGCCAGGAAGCCGGCCTCATCCAGTGGAAGTGACCCTCGGGTCGCAACCACAGACCACGTGGGGACAGCCGCTGAGCAGGGTGTTGCTCCGACCGTTAATCGACGTGCTCTCCTTCCTCCAGGAAACTGATCTCTGGCGGAGGCAGCTTGTCATTCCGCCGGGCCCAGAAAATATACAAAGTGGGCAGCATGACGATGCTGATGAAGAGTTCGACGACGAGTCCGCCGACAATCACGATGGCAAACGGCCGTTGCGAATCGGAGCCGATGTCATGCGACATGGCCGCGGGCAGAAGGCCCAGAGTGGCCACCAGCATGGTCATCATGATCGGCCGCAGGCGCAGGATGGCTCCTTCCCGGGCGGCCTCGCGCGGGCTCATGCCGCGGGTGCGGAGCTGGTTGATGTACTCCACCATGATGACTCCGATTTCGACCGATACCCCGATGAGCGCCAGGAACCCCAGCCCGGAAGAGACCGAGAAATGCGTCCCGGTCAGCAACAAGCTGAGCATGCCGCCCAGGGGCGAGAGCGCCACGACGGCGAGAATAAGACCTACCCATTTCCACGAATCGAAGGCAGAGTAGAGAATGAAAGACATGAGCAGCAGTGTGATGGGCACAATCACGGCGAGGCGCCGGTTGGCGCGCTGCTGACTCTCGTATTCTCCTGTCCAATCGAGATGGTAGCCTTCCGGCAACTTCACATTCTGCCTCACTTCCTCGATTGCCTGGCGCACCGTGCTGCCCAGGTCGCGTCCGCGCACGCTGTACTTGATCGCAATGTAGCGGGAGTTGCCCTCGCGATAGATGCTGGACGCGCCATCCTCCAGTTTGATTTGACAGAGCTGGCCCAGGGAGACGCGCTCTCCGGATGGCGCCAGAATCCTGATATTGGCGATGTCTTCCACGGTTTTGCGAAATGGTTCCTGATAGCGGACGGTGAGGTCGTAACGCTGCTCGCCGATCAGGATCTGGCTGACGGCTTTGCCGCCGACCGCGGTCTCGACCGCGTCCTGGACGTCGCTGACGTTGATTCCGAACCGGTCAGCGACGGCGCGGTCCACCACCAGGTTTACGTTAGGCTGGCCGCGCACCTGGAACGTGCCTAAATCCGCCACGCCTGGAACCTTTCGCATGACGTCTTGAATCTCGTTGGCTTTGGCTTCGAGAGTCTTCAGGTCCGTTCCAAAGAGCTTGACCGCAAGTTCGCCCTTAACGCCGCTGACCGCTTCCTCGACATTGTCGGAAATCGGCTGGGAGAAATTCCAGTCCACGCCGGCAAACTTGTTCAGTTCGGCGTCCATGGCAGCGATAAGGTCATCCTTGGTCTTGAACTCAACGCGCCACCTGGAACGGGGCAGAAGATCGACGAAGAATTCTGTGTTGTAGAAACCGCTGGCGTCGCTGCCATCGTCTGGGCGGCCCACCTGGCTCACGATCTGTTTGACCTCGGGAAAGCGGGCCAGGGCGCGGCGTGCAGCCCGCGAGAGCGCGATACCTGCCGAGGGACCGGTGCTTGGAGCCAGGGTGCCGCGCACCCAGATTGCGCCTTCGTCGAGGTGGGGCAGAAATTCGGACCCGATCGCGCCACTGAAACCCAGCAACAGCATTCCCGCCAGGGCCGCTACGCCCAGCCCCAGCGTGAGCTTCAGGTGGCTGAAACACCACTCCAGCAAACGGCCGTAGCGTTGCTGCAGCCAGTGAAATACCGGGTTGCGCCACTCTTTGATTTCATCCTTGAACAACAGGGTGCATAAGACCGGCGCTACCAAAAGCGCGAAGAGCAGCGCCCCCAGCAGGGCGAAGGCGACAGTCCACGCCATCGGCCGGAACAGGCGGCCTTCGACCCGCTGCAGAGTGAAGATAGGAAGATAGGAAACAATGATGATGACGCGGGCAAAGAACACCGGCCGTTGCACTTCGTGCGCCGCCGTGCCGATCAGCTCGATGAAAGTCTTTTTGCCCCGTCCGTATTCCGCGTGGCGCAGAATGTTTTCGATCATGACTACGGAGCCATCGACAACCATGCCGAAATCCAGCGCGCCCAGCGAAAGCAGGTTCGCTGGAATATGGCTCAGGTCCAGCAGGATCGCGGCAAAGAGCAGCGCGAAGGGAATCGTGATGGTCACGATCAGGGCGCTGCGGACGTTGCCCAGAAACAGAAAAAGGATCAGCGTGACCAGAAGAACTCCGTCGGTCAAATTACGAAGCACGGTGCGGGTTGTGTAGTGGACCAGGTCGCTGCGGTCCAGGTGCGGTACGAGTTTCACGCCGGCCGGAAGCTGGTGGTCATTCAGCTGCGCCACCTTCTCGTGCAACGCATCCAGCGTGGCATCGGCTTCCGCCCCCTTGCGCAGCAAGACAATGCCTTCCACGACGTCGTCATCGTTGACGACCGTGCCATCCTCGCGGCGAACCGTCTTGCCCAATTGTCCCAGCCGCACCTTGGGCGCCTGCACCACCACACCCAGGTCGCGCACGCGAACTGGAGTGCCGTTCTGCACCTTTACCAAAGTGGAAGCAATGTCATCCGTGGTTTGCATCAGACCGACGGCGCGTACGTTCAATGCCTGCTCGCCGCGCTCGATGAATCCGCCGCCGGCATTGGTATTGTTCGCGGCCAAGGCCTGTTCCACCTGGCCGAGCGAAAGGCCGTAAGCCACCAGTTTGCCGGGATCGATCTGCACCTGGTATTCGCGGGTGGGCCCGCCAAACGGATTCACGTCCACCACGTTGGGCACGGACTTCAATTGGTTGACGACGTACCAATCGTTGAGCGTTTTCAGTTCCATCACGTCATATTTCGGGTTCGTGCTCTCGAGCGTGTAGAACATGATCTGCCCGGTCGGGCTGTAGTCCGGACCGAGGCCTGGGGTCACGCCCTGGGGCAGTGTGACCAGTTGCAGCCGGTCGATGACCTCCTGGCGGGCATTCAACGTGGTGGTCTCGTCGTCGTAGATGATGGTGATCACGGACAGGCCGGCCAGCGACACCGAACGCAGATGGGTCATGTGGGCGACGCCGTTCAATTGAACTTCGAGTGGCACCGTGATCTGCTGCTCCACTTCCTCCGCGGCGTGCCCCGGCCACTGCGTGATGATCTGCGTATAGGTGTCGGCGACGTCCGGATAGGCCTCGATAGGCAGATTGTGGAACGAGATGATGCCCCAGACAAAAAGAACAATCGCCACACTCAGAACCAGAATGCGGTTGCGCAAGGCGAAGTCAATGAGGTAACGGATCATTTGCCCTGCTCCGCCACCGCGGAGGAAAATTCCAGCGCATTGGCCACAATCTGTTCTCCGGGGCTCACTCCTTCCCGAATCTGCTGCATCTGGTCCGACACTTCTCCGGTGTGAACTTCCACCCGGCGAAACTGCTGGGTGCCGTCCTTCCGGAATACCCAGTCCTTGTCTTGCAGACGAATGACCGCGGTGGCAGGGACCACAACGCGAGACTGCGACGTGCGCGACCGGAATGTCACTACGGCGAACATGCCGGGGCGCAAGGATCCATCGCCGTTGGGCAGCACGATGCGCACCTTGGCCGAACGTGTGTTCGGATCAAGCACCCGCGAAATGTCGGCGACTTTGCCGCGATAGGTTCTCTCGGGATACGCGTTGAGACGGATTTCCGCCGCGTCGCCCAACTGCACGTCTTCCAGGTCGTTCTCATAGACGTCGCACAGCACCCATACCCGGCTGAGGTCAGCGATGGTAAAGAGGTTCGGGCTGTTGTCCAGGCTCCGGATCCCCTCGAATCCCGAGATGTTTTGCTCGACGATGGTTCCGGAGACCGGGGCTCGCAGTTCGATGAGCGAACCGGGATGAGCTGGATCGCCGCCCAATATCCGGAGATGCTGTTCGGCGTTCTGCACATCCGCTTGAGCTTTTTCTTCCGAGTCCTGCGCCTGCTGCAGGTCTTTTTCCGCCAGGGCGCCATGCGAGTAGAGCAACTGCGCACGATCCAGCCCCTGCTTCGCCAGACGCTCGTCGGCCGCAGCCTTCTGATAGTCGGAAAACGCACCGGCCAGATCGGCGCTGTGAATCGAGAGCAGCACCTCACCCTGTTTCACGTAATCGCCCAAGCGCACATTCAGGCTTACGACCCGGCCCGACCCCTGGGACGTCACGTGGATGGTGCGGTTCACGTCGTGAGTGACGCTGCCGTTGGCACGGAGCACGGTCGGCAAGTTGCGCGTTCCTACCGTAGCCAACTTAAAAAGCTCGGCGTGCTCTACCGTATAAAGGTTGGGATCGAGCGTGATCTCGGATTGAGTCGGAGCTGCCTTGGGGTCGCCGGAGCACGACACGCCCACGGCAAAGAGGAACACTGCGGCACAAATCGCCGCAATCCGAAGCCTAAGATTAGTTTTCATGGCACCACCTCGCGGCCGACCGCGAGCAATCAGGGCAAATAGTCCCGCGCAACGCAGGTGCATCTTGCATTGCACGATTTCCCAGGTCTTAAAAACGGGGGAATCGGCCACCCGTTAAAGGTGCCCAGGAACACCACGCCCAAATGTGGAATTGGAAAAGGTAACGCCGCGTGACCGGGGCGTACCACGTCCTTGCGGAATCAGGAGAGAGGAGGAGCGCGGCTGCCGTCAGTGGCAGGAAAGACTCGTTCGGGGGGCACGGCCAGGTATTCGGAAACTAGCCCGCACGGTCCGTGGTCGGGCGTGAAACATGAAATCTCCACCAGACATGCCGGTGGCGGGCCCATATTCCAATCAGCGGTCTGATGCGCCGGCGCCTGTTTTGCCGCGCGCCGGGAAGGATTCGATTCTTCAATTTCGTTGCGAATGGGATGAAGATCGTCCGTAGCCGAGACTACAGGAAACAACAACACCATGAGGCAACCCAGGAGAACAACGGCGCGGAAACCGCGCGGATGCCAGAAACTTCTCGCGCCAGCTGACTGACGCCGCCAGATCAGAGCGGCGGGCAACACAAGGGCGAGCCAAAGAAGATTGAGAAGTAGCTCCATCTTTGAATAGATGCGTGATCTTCAAGGGAAAGTGTATCGGTAAGTTTCACCCCCTGTCGAATCCAAAGCAGCCGTGCTGGCCAGGCAGAGGCAGCCGCCCCCGCATGATCGTTGCTGATCTTGGCGCTGTCGGGTGCCATCGCCCGCCTGCGTCGTGTAAGCTATTTACTGGTTGGACGAGAACGCATTGGGACCGCGATTCACACACGCCACGAGGCATTTTCAACCGGCACTCGGTCTGCTACTTTCCATCCTGCTGACTTCATCGGTTTTATGCCTGGGCCAGGGCGCAGCCTCGCCTGAGGTCGGCCTTCGGATCATCGTGGTGGGTTCGGCGGACGAGGCCCAGCGCATTCTGGAAAACCTGAAGCAGGGCGGGGATTTTGCCGCGCTCGCCAAACAGAAATCCACGGATGCAACCGCCGACGACGGCGGGTACATGGGGAAAATAGATCCCGCGACGCTGCGTCCCGAGCTGCGGGAAGCGTTGAAGGGCCTGGAACCGGGGCAAATGACCGGGGTGGTCAAGCTCTCGCCCGGGTTTGCCATCGTGAAAGTCCTGCTTCCGTCGGACGCCCCCGACATCAAGGGCGCGAACCCCACCCGCAATCTGCCGGCGGCCGCCACCGGCATCGTCCGCTACGCTCCCAATGTAGGCGGTAAAAACGAGGCCGACCTGGCGTTCCGCAGTTTGCCCAAGCCCGATGGCTGGAGCGGAAACCTGCGCGAGCTTTGCGAGATTCGCAAACAATCTCTGTCGGTCATGATCGACCGGCTGGAGAAAGACCCGCTGCTGGATACAAGAGGCGAGGCTCCGGGGAGCGCGCTCGACCGGATCGAGGCGCACTACGGGCTGGCGAATCTCTACGCCTATCGGGGAGCCATGGACAAGGCGGTGGCGCAGTGGGAGTCCGCCTACCAGATTGCGACTACCCAGCTGACGGGAGCGATGCCGGAACTCGAGGAAGTGCTGGGGATTGCGTATTTGCACAAGTCCGAAATGGAGAACGATGTCTATCGCCATCCCGACGACCGCTGCATCTTCCCGCCGCGGCCGGGAATGCGCTATCAGAAGCCGGCGGATTCGCAAAAAGCGGTCGCCTATTTCCTGAAATATCTGGATCGCAAGCCCGATGCGCTGGATGTGCGTTGGCTGCTGAACCTGGCCTATTCCACGCTCGGCGGGTACCCAGATCAGGTACCGCCGAAATACCTGGTCCCGCTGTCGGCATTTGAGTCGAGCGAGAGCGTGGCCCGGTTTGTGGACGTGGCCGCCAAGGCAGGAATCAATACTTTCGGTGAGTCGGCCGGCATCGTCGTGGATGATTTTGACAACGACGGCCTGCTCGACGTGATGCTATCCGACTACGACCAGTGCGGGGCCATGCATTTCTTCCACAATAACGGCGACGGCACTTTTTCCGACCGCACGAAGCAAGCCGGCCTCGACACCCAATTGGGCGGCTACACCATGTTTCAGGCCGACTATAACAACGATGGCTGCCTCGACGTTCTGGTCTTGCGCGGGGCCTGGGAATTCGCCCAGAGAAAATCTCTTCTGCGGAACAACTGCGACGGCACCTTTACCGATGTGACCGCCGAGAGCGGCCTGGCAGCAGCCATCACCAGCACCCAGGCGGCGGCGTGGGCCGATATCGACAACGATGGTTTTGTCGACCTGATCGTGGGCAACGAGAACGGCTCCCTGCAGCTTTTCCACAACAAGGGCGACGGCACCTTCGAAGACATCGCGGTTCCGGCCGGCGTGGCCTTCGGCGGTTTCGTGAAAGCGGTGGCTGCGGGTGACTACGACAATGACGGGTGGGTGGATTTCTACGTTTCCGTCATGAACGGCACCCACTACCTCTTCCATAACAACCATAACCGCACTTTCACCGAGGTAAGCGTGCCGGCAGGCTTGACCCTGCTATGGCAAAGCTCGCCCGCCTTCTTTTTCGACTATGACAACGATGGTTGGCCAGACTTGTTTGTCGGCAGCTACTACGTGTCCCTGGAAGAAAATATACGAAGCTACCTGAAGCTTGCTCCCAATGCCGAGACCCTCAAGCTGTTCAAGAACATGAAAGACGGAACTTTCCGGGACGTCACCAAGGAAACCGCGCTGGATAAAGTATTCATGCCCATGGGCGCCAACTTTGGCGACATCGACAACGACGGATTTCTTGATATCTACATGGGCACGGGAAATCCTTCTTACGCTTCCCTGCTGCCGAACGTCATGTTGCGCAATCACGATGGCAAGTTCTTCGCCGACGTGACGGCTTCATCCGGCACCGGAGAACTCCATAAGGGACACGGCGTGGCCTTTGCGGACATCGACAACGATGGGGACGAGGACTTACTGGCGCAAATTGCGGGAGCGACGCCGGGAGATTCGCATCCTTTCCGCCTTTTCGAGAATCCGGGCAATGGCAACGACTGGATCAACCTTCATCTGGTCGGGGTGAAGAGCAACCGCGGCGCTATCGGGGCCCGCATTAAGGTCACGGTCGCAAATGGGCGAGCCGAACCCCGTTCCATCTATCGCACCGTGGGCAGCGGAGGATCGTTTGGAGCCTCACCCCTGGCCCAGCATATCGGACTGGGAAAGGCAGCCCGGATCGTCCAGCTTGAAATCTGGTGGCCGGCCAGCAACACCCGCCAGACTTTCGCCGGAGTGGGCAAGAATCAGTTCCTTGAAATCAAGGAATTCGCCAATGATTACAAGAAGTTAGAGCGGCATAGCTTTCGCCTGGGCGGGGCCGGGAGCACGGCTCTCCGCCACCAAAGTGGGGTACCGATCGCGCAACAGGAAAGGTAAACTAATCTTTCGGTGTAATCCGTTATGAAGCATTGGGTTCTGGCGGTAATTCTTGCCCTGCTCACGGCCGTTCGCGCCGCGGCCGTGCAGAAGTACGACGTTCGCGGCCTGGTGTTGAAGGTGGACCCGTCGCGCAAGAGCATGCTGGTTTCCTGTGAGAGCATCCCCGGCTTCATGGACGCCATGACCATGCCTTTTTCGGTTCGGGAGCCCAAAATGCTGGAAGGATTGCAGCCCGGCACCGCGGTGAAATTCGTCCTGGTGGTTGACGGAGATTCTTCGTACGCCGACGACGTGCAGGTCCGGGCGTTTGAGAATCTGGAATTGGATCCCACCCAGGCCCGCCGCATGCACCTTCTGGAAAAGGAGGTGGCGCCGAGTTCGTCCCTGCCCAGCGCTCTTTCGGTCGGCCAGCCGGTTCCTGATTTCACCTTGACGGACCAGAACCGGCGGCAGATCCAGCTCTCGCAGTTTGCCGGAAAAGTTGTGGCCGTAACTTTTGTTTACACCCGGTGTCCATTTCCCAACTATTGTTTCCGGCTGTCGAATAATTTTGGACAGTTGCAAAAGCGGTTTAAAGAGCGAATGGGGCGGGACCTGGTACTACTGACGATTGTGATCGATCCCGCCAACGATGGCCCGGAGGCTTTGACTCATTACGCCAAGATTTGGAAAGCCGATTCCCAGGGCTGGCACTTCCTGACCGGATCGCTGCCGGAGATCAAACAGATTGCGGGAAAGTTCGACATGAATTTCTATCCCGATGAGGCGCTGCTGGTGCACTCCTTTCACACCGCGGTCATTGATCGCCAGGAGAAGCTCGCGGCCAATCTGGAGGGAAATGAATTCAGCTCGCAGCAACTGGGGGACCTGGTGGAGACATTGCTCGACCAGCGCAAATAGGTAGAGGTCCCGCTCCACCGGCATACTCAATCATGTCTTCCTCGCGCCGAGACTTCCTGAAGATTCTGGGTATAAGCACCGCCGCCGGGCTGTCGGCGGAGGGCGTGCCGCTGGCATCGGCGGCGAGAAATCGCGGACCCATCCGTTTGGACAACAATGAAAGCGCGTACGGCCCGTCGGAGAAAGTAGTGGAAGCGATGCGTCTGGCCGAAGGCGAAGCCAGGCGCTATCCCTCGGGCGCGGGCGCATCCGAACTGGCGGAGCGCATTGCCGAGTCCCACAAAGTCACGCCAGACCGGGTTGTCCTGGGCGCGGGTTCGACGGAGATTCTCCGCGTGGCCAGCTGTGCTTTTCTCGGCGCCGGGAAACAATTGCTGCAGCCGTCACCCACGTTTCCGGCCATTGAATTCTATGCCCGGTCGAGCGGTGCGACGGTGACGTCCGATCCGGTGAACCGCCGCTTTCAGCACGACCTCGATGCCATGCTGGCGCACGCCGGGCCCAGCACCGGCCTGGTGTATATCTGCAATCCCAATAATCCGACCGCGTCCATCACGCCGCGCACTGACCTGGAACAATTCATCTCCCGGCTGCCCTCGTCGTGCTGCATCCTGATCGATGAGGCCTATCATCACTATGCCGGACGTTCCAGCGCGTATATTTCGTTCCTCGACCAGCCCTTGAACGATCCCCGCATCGTGGTGAGCCGCACGTTTTCGCACGTTTACGGGCTGGCGGGCCTGCGGGTGGGCTACGGGATCGCATCGCCGGAGGCGGCCGCGCGCATGCGGACCTTCGGCACAGTTGACGCGGTAAGCACGCTGGGGATTCGCGCCGCGATTGCCGCGCTCGCCGATACCACCAGCCTGAGGGCATGTATCAGGAAAAACACCGACGCCCGCCAGGAATTCGTGAACGCCGCTTTTGCCCGCAACTTCAAGCAACGCGAGTCATTCACCAACTTCTTCGCCGTGGATACGCAAAATCCGGCCACCATGGTCATCCAGTACTATCGCTCCAACAATATCCTGATCGCTCCCGTATCTCTGCTGTGGGACACTTGGATCCGCGTTTCCCTGGGCAAACCGGAGGAGATGGACGCCTTCTGGCGGACGTGGGACACGCTTCCCATCGATAAATCAGCCATTCGCCATTAGAGGCGCTTCCGCACGGCGAAATCGCATCGTGAGCTCAGCGCTCTTACCGCTCCGACCTACGTCCCGCATCGGACGCCTTTTGCAGCGGCCGGCCCGCGACCGTGGCTCGGCGGTCGGTTGGCCAACCGGGTCCAGCGTAGTCGGTGTCTTTGTGCGAGATCTTTGACGCGGCCAGTTGAGGAATTGCCACCGCTCGCATCCTGCGCTTGCGTTGGACTTTCTCGTTGCTCTTCATCTGGATTTTGTTCATGGCCTTCCCCCCGAATACTCTTTTTGACTGCCGCTGGCGCCCGCGCCGGCACATCGGGTGGTGAGATGATCACCCGGATTTCATGCACCGTTTAGTGCGACCCGGCTAAGACCTCTTCATGCGATCGGCTCGACGCTTGCCTCGGTCGTGGAACCAGAAGAACCCAATCAGGGCCATCAGCACAAGCAGCCAAACCCCGTCTTCAATCACTCGTTCCGTCATCGCGTCCATAAAATATTCCCCTTCTGAGTGCGCTCAATAGCGCAAGCAGGCTGCTGCGCCACTGAATCCCGGCAGGGCATCCGCTTCAGCGAATAGGATCTCCGCATCGGTCAAAAGAGCTTGACGAATCAGGCCCTCTTCCGCGGGCAGGTAAAACATGGCACTCCCACAAGACTCGCAATTGTGACCTGCGTCCGCCATCATCCGGCCGCAAGCGCTGCATTCGGAAATCGTCTGCCCGGGAAGCCGGCCCAGGATGAGCTTTTGCACGCGCCCTGCCCGAAGTGCCTCGAGGACATCCTGGACTCCCAACGCTCGGCGAGAAGGCGTCTCGTTAATCTCGCGCAGGACGGCCGACACGCGCATTCGCTGCGCGTCTTCGAATACCGGCATTGCCACACCCAGCAACTGGCTCGGTCCAGCATCGAAATGAGCCAGGTGAAAACGCCCCAGCATGACTTTCTCCAGCTCCGCAAACTGCGGTTCGACTTCACCCCAGAGGTCCTGATGGCAGCCAATCACCAGGCCGACGGCATGTTCTTGCGACACCAGTTGCAGCAGTCGCTGCGACAGATTCTTGAAATATGCTTTTTCGTGTTCCGTCCGTCCCTGGAGGACATGCTTCGACCAGCCCACTCTCGGATCATCCACCGGCTGCCTCAGTTCTTCGATGGCCAGGCTCTGTGTGACTTCCTGAATCTCCATGCCCCGGACAACCAAAGCCCGGGCTTTCCCGGACTCAATGATCGCCACACAGTAGGGAGCTAGCGATTGCAGCGCCCGCATGAGCGGCGCCAGGTAGAAGCGCCGCGCCAAATGCAAAAAGCTCAACCGCCCGGTGGACGGAAGATCGAATTCCCGCCAGACATCCTGATCGCTGCAGGCAAAGACCAGACGCAGCCGGGCGGGGTTACGGCGGATCTCCTCAGCGACTCCAAGCACCTGGTCCAGGTCCTTCGAGAGAGCGACGGGCACCGCTTCAGGGTCGAAATGAGCGATCGCCTGTTGTATCAGTCCCTTGATGGCGATGACTTCTTCGCGATGAGACTCATCCGGCGCCGCCATGTGTCCGAAACCAAACGAAACGGCGGTGGCGCGCGGATCGCAGAGCGTCGCGAGAGCCAGGAGATCGTCCCGCGTAACCGCGTGTTCAACTTTTCGATTTGTCATAAGACCAGTGGCAGCTTCCATAAAGCACCTCGAAGTACCCTCAACTCCCCTTAAGGTTAAGAGCCACTGAGCCGGATGACTGTGATGCCGATCACCGTGGGCGGTGTCTCCGACTACTCGGGTTAGTCACCGGCGCTCACCGCCCTATAGATCCCACAGGCTTCTTCGCGTCCATGTGCTCTACAAACCAGTCGCCGGCTACCGCTCCCACTTGTTCGAGTGCTCCCGGCTCTTCAAACAGATGGGTCGCGCCGGGAATGATGTGTAACCGGGTGACGCAATGCATTCGTCTCGCGGCCCTCGCATTCAGGTCCAGCACGACAGGATCCGCGCCGCCGACAATGAGCAGAGTCGGAGCTTCCACCTGTCCGA
Source organism: Terriglobia bacterium (assembly GCA_963734455.1). Taxonomy (GTDB): domain Bacteria; phylum Acidobacteriota; class Terriglobia; order Terriglobales; family Acidobacteriaceae; genus JAIQFF01. Next base: position 82,212 of record CAVTHC010000002.1, on the reverse strand, counting down.
GCGCGGCGTCGGCCAGGTCCGGACGTCCGCCGCGAGAAACGACTGCCGCGATTTGCCCTTTCAGAGTTGCTGCGGTGATGAGCGCGGCGGCCGCTCCCGTACTTGCGCCAAAAAGACCTATCGGCAATGCTTGCAGCTTCGGCTGTTCATGGGCCCATTGCACCGCCAGAGTAGAGCGCCGGGCGAGCAGCGGGATGTCAAAACGGAATTGCATCGTCCTCTCGTCGATTTCCTGTTCTTCCCTGGTTAGGAGATCGAGCAACAATGTTCCCAGGCCAACCTGGTTGAGCAACCCGGCAACATGCCGGTTTCGAGCGCTGAAACGGCTGCTTCCGCTTCCATGAACGAAAATAATCAGTCCATGGGCCTCAGAGGGAAGCTGGAGATCTCCAGACATGGCTGCGCCGTCCAGCGCAATTTGGACCGGTATCGAAATGTCGGGGTGCGTCTTTGCGGTTTTCATGGTCGCCTCCTGAGCCCGGGCTAGCTTTGCAGCGAACCATAACCCGCAGCGGACGGAGCGGCTGCAATATGGATCACCTGCAGGAGTGATCCTGCTCACAGGAAGCCGAAGCGAGGGGAATGAGAAGATCAGCGAACGCCAACGACACGGCGGAAAGATGAAATGCTGGGAAACCGGGCAACAGCGATTTTGCTGGCGGTGCTGGCCGCGTCGACGGTTATGGCGACGACGATCAACGTGTCGACGATCATGGCGGCCACGCCGGCGCAACCACTCAGCCCAGCCGGTGAAACCCAGTTACATGCGATCATCGACACCGCCGAACTTACGGATCTTCGCTGGCCGGAATTCGGGAACTATCGCAGCGAGGTGACGGAGTTCTACACTTCCTCGATCGGCTCACTCCCCTGGATACACGAGTCTGGACCCAGCACTCAAGCGCTCGCGATCATTCGCATACTGAACAACGCGGATCGTGAAGGGCTTGACCCCGAAGACTACGACGGTCCCCGGTGGGAGAGTCGGGTGGCTGCGCTGGCGCAACCCAGCCCGGCAGCGGAATCGGACCTGGTCCGTTTCGATGTCGCACTTACAGTCTCCGCCATGCGGTACATCTCTGACCTGCACCTGGGACGCATGAACCCTCGCCTCTTTCATTTTGCGCCGGACATGGACCATGCGAGCCTCGACCTGTCCGAATTCCTACGGGAGAAGTTGGTGAACGCCTCGGAAACGGACATCGAGACTGCGATCGAGGGGATTGAACCGCCCTTCCCTACATACCACCGAACTCTGAATGCGCTTCGAGCCTATCTGGAACTGAGCCGCCGCGACGATGGCGAACTTCTTCCCCTTCCGCGCAAGGCAATCCGACCGGGTGAGGCTTACGCCGGACTCCCTCGATTGGCCCGGCTTCTGGTCCTGCTGGGAGACCTTCCTGAAACTGAGAAAGAAGTTGAGCCGCCCGTAGCATACGAGGGCGCGCTGGTGGCAGGGGTGAAGCGTTTCCAGCAACGCCACGGCTTGGAACCGGATGGCATCCTCGATGCGGAGACCCTGAAAGAAGTCAACACCCCGTTGAGTCGGCGTATTACTCAACTCCAACTCACCCTGGAGCGGCTACGCTGGTTGCCGCATCAGTTTCAGCGCCCTGCCATCATTGTCAACATCCCTGAATTTCGTCTGCGCGCGGTTGACGAACAGTATCACTGGGTGCTGTTTATGAAAGTCGTGGTGGGCCGGGCCTACCGCCACCAGACTCCGGTCTTCGCCTCCGACATCAAGTCGGTGATCTTCCGGCCCTATTGGAATGTCCCCTTGTCGATTGTGCGCGCGGAACTCTTGCCCCATATCAACCGGGATCCTGCTTACCTGGCGAAGAACGCTTATGAAATCGTGGACTCGACGGGAACCGTGGTGGTTCAGGACGCGATCAGCGCACAGGTGAAACGCCAACTCCGTTCTGGAAAACTTGGCATTCGCCAAATCCCTGGCCCGAACAATGCCCTGGGATTGCTGAAGTTTGATTTCCCCAATCCGCATGAGGTCTATATGCACGGTACGCCTGCCATGGAACTGTTCTCCCGGTCCCGGCGTGATTTCAGTCATGGCTGCATTCGTGTGGAGGACCCGGTAGCGCTGGGCGCCTGGCTTCTGCGCGACAAGCCGGAGTGGACTGCCGATCGCATCCGGGCTGCCACGCTGGGGGACAAAACATTCCGGGTGGACCTGGAAAGGCCGGTCCCGGTGCTGATTGTGTACGGCACAGCCGTGGTGATGGAGGATGGCGAAGTTCATTTCTTCCGGGATATCTATGGCCAGGACGCGGCTCTGGAGCAATCCCTCCTCAGCCGCTTCAGCGCAGTACCGCAATAGAAGCGGCGGAGGCGATGGCCATGACAGCCAACCAGGCAGGCGTTAGTATTCGAAACCTTCCCCTTCCAATGACCGCCCCCAACAGCAACTTCATGATGGTGTTGGAGAGGATGCCGATAGCGATGGCTTCGGCGGCGACCGGAATGGCTATCTGCCCTTCGGCGCTCTTGGCCATGGAAATGGTCAGGACGTCCACATCGGTGAGTCCGAGAATGGCGCCGGAGAACAGGACGCCAGTTTCTCCCCAGTGTGCGCGAACTGCGTACACGGCAAACAGGACCACCTGGAAGAGCGCGGCCATCTGCAACGCGGAGACCACCTGAAGCGGGTTGGAGGGAGCCCGCACCGAAGTCTTCTCTTGGCGGCGTTTCAGTCCGATCAGAACTATGATCGCGCCGATGAGGAATGGCGCCGCCAGATACGGGATCAGAGCCAGAGCGAGCGCAGGCTTGAGAATCGCAGTAGCCGCCAGCACCCTCAAATTCATGATGCTGCATGCCGCCACGACTCCGATCGAGAGCGGAAGCGCGAAATTGCGATTCTGCCGGCTTAGACGCGCAAAGGTAAAGGCAACTCCAGTGGAAGAAACGAATCCGCCCAGCAGTCCTGCGACCGGGTAACCACGATCGGTGCCGGTCACGCGACGGGCCACGTAGCCAACGAAGCTCAAGCCGGAAAACAGCAGCACAAAAAGCCAGAGTTGGCGGGGCCGGACACCTCCAAGAGGACCGTAGGGACCCTCCGGCAGCAGGGGAAGAATGACCACCGCCATCACCGCGAAGCGGACGCCGGCTCGCAAACCGGCGTCATCAATGCGCGCGATCATGGCGTGCAGGCGCGACTTTTCAACCAGTAAAAGTGTGGTGATGGCCACGATGGCGCTGGCCAGCACAAGGTGACCCATCCCTGCCAGGACTCCGGCCGACAGCACCACGAGGGCGGCGACCTCGGTCGTGCCGTCGACTTCCCGTCGACTGGCAGCGACATAGGCAGCCACCACTAATGCGGTCGCGCCGGCCAGCAGAACGATCGCCACGGATTGGAAGCCGACGGACCAGAGCCAGCCTGCGACTCCGGCCAATCCGCCCATCAGGGTAAAAGTGCGAATGCCGGCAAAGTGCGCCCGCGGCCCGCCGGCGTGACCAGACCACTCGCGTTCGAGGCCGACCGCCGCGCCGCCCAGCGCTGCGATCGCGATGCCAACTACGCTTTGCGGTTCGAGACTCATGGCGAGGATGATTGGCCAGATGCGCCGACGCGCCCCCAATCCTATAGCATTACGGACAAGTCCGACCTTCTATGGGGCCAAAGCGCGGGCGTCAGGCAGCCGCGCATCCCGCTCAACCTTGACTCGAAAGGGAACCCCAGGCCAGGAGTTCAGTGCTGCCATCGCCGGATCCGTCCCACGTCCACATGAACAAATTCAGATTTCGGATAATATCCGACTCCGCCGCGGTGGAGGCTGAGAGCAAGGTCGCGCAGTTTCGAAGTGGCTACTCCGGGAATGCGGATGTCAATGGCTTCCCCTTGCATGTGCAGGCTGTGTGAAGCCACGCCGGAGGTGGTGCGTCGTAGAAACTCATTACTCCCGGGGCTGCGATACCCGCAAACGATGTCAATTTCAGACTCCGGATGCGCCAGCGACGCGCTCAGATCATGGAGCAGATCGAACAGACGCGGGTCCAACCTGTAAATCGTTCCGGTACGGTGGTCCCGCAGAAATCGATCGAGGCGATCAATCGCGTCTGGAATGTAATCGTCGCCTCGCCGGTAGACCAGGTCAATCTGCTCGTTGGTGTGGAGATGGCGGAGCCGGAGCCGATATTCTGGCTGTGAGTTCAGGCTTGCCGATCCAGCGACCGGAGGCCAGCACAGTATCCCGACAACCAGGAGTATCGCGTAAGCACAACACGATGGATACCGGTTCGCAGTCACGTCCTGCTATTGTCACAGGAAAGTGCGGCTTCCGGAAGCCCAAATCTCACGCTTCCCGCCGGCGAACCATCGGGTGAGCCCCCTTACTGTGCGGTGTGATTTCTGTCACCGCGTTCATTCCAGGCAGAATGTATGTTAGTCATGCACGGGAGGCGATATGGAACTCCTTGAAGCGATGACTAAGACGCCTCACGAAAAGTCCGGTGTTATGCCGGATCCCGGAGCGGTTAAACGCGTCAAGCCGGGCAACGTCAAGCTGAAGAATTTGCTGTTGCTCACTGACTTCTCTCCCAGCTCGGAACTGGCCCTGCCTTATGCGGTCGCGTTGGCCCAGCAGTACGGGGGCAAGGTATATGTGGCCCACGTAATTTCACCTGAAATGTACGAGTACCTGCCGCCCGAACTTGTCTCCCCAAGTGCGAACCGAGATTCAGAGCTATGGACAGCGTCGCATGCAAGAACTGCTTACCCGCCCGGAACTGCAGGAAGTGCGGTGTGAGGCGATCGTAAGGGAGGGAGAGATTTGGGACACCTTGAAGAAACTGGTCGCCGACTTTCACATCGATGTCATCGTCGTTGGGACGCGCGGACGGCGTGGAGTGAAGAAGGCCCTTACCGGCGCGGTAGCTGACGAAGTCCTGCATCGGGCAGAAAGTCCCGTCCTGACCGTGGGGCCGCATTGCGGTTGCATCGCGCCTGAGCACAAGCCACGGCGAATTCTGTACGCAACTGATTTTTCAGCCGATTCAGTTCGAGCCCTGGCGTATGCGGTTTCGCTGGCGGAGACGTTTGGCGCCACCCTGATTCCAATCTACGTTGCACCTCAGATCGGGGAGGATCCCTCCGCTAAAACGAGGTTTGAAGAATTCTTTGAGGAGCGTTTGCAGGAATTGTTGGCGGGACAGATCTCAGGCAGATCGCATTGTGACTATCGGGTAAAGTTTGGAACACCCGCCGATGGCATCCTGCAGGCCGCGGACGAAGAGAACGCGGACCTGATCGTAATGGGCGTCCGCGGAGCCGGCTCTCTGGTTCGTGCCGTTCACCATCTCGGAACGACTGCCGACAGGGTTGTTGCGGAGGCATGTTGCCCCGTACTGACCGTGCGCGGACTCGGCTAATCGCGAAAACGTCGAACACTTGTCGAACACAAAGGAGCTTCTATGAAACGTATTGCAACGTTGCTTGTTTGCCTGGCTTTTCTTGGAGTCTTGAGCTTGGCGCAGAATGCTCAGGCGCAACCCGGGACGAACAGCGGCATGAGCCAGGGCCAGGCCCCGGGCACGGGCATGATGGGCATGCGCCACCCGCATGACATGTCCAAAATGCATGAGCAGATGATGAAAGACATGCAGGGGGATCTCGACAACATGCGGTCCAATCTGCAAAAAATGAAAGATCAGGTCGGCAAAGTGTCCGATCGTGAGACCAGGAATCAGCTACAGCTCAACATCGACATGTGGCAATCTTTTGTAGATCACATGGAAAAGCACATGGACGCGATGAAGAAGATGATGAGCACCCATCGAGGCCCACCGGACGATGCGGGCAAACACGAATATCATCATCCTCCCGCGACTCCCCAGCAGTAGCCGCCGGCATCAGCAGAGGACGAGCGTGCTTCGCGGTAGTGGCACTCAGGACTTGACCAACACGACCACGGAGCGCGCTCTGACCTGATAACTCAAGCTGGCCAGGGCCTCCGCCGAACCGGGTTCACAGAAATCTGAGGGACTTCGGAAGACTTGTGTCCACCACCCGAATCCATTCTTTCGCTTCTCCCTCCTGGACCACGAAGGTCAGGTCTTCCCAGAAAGCGTTGATCATCACGTAGAGGTCGCTGTCGTTCTGCGACGCTCCGTGCAAACAATAAGCCAGGGTATGGGAATTGAACGAGAGATCGGGGGTATCCCCCACTCCATACCAGCGCACATCATCCCGCCAGAACCGGCTGCGGGCGATGGACGGATGGGCTTTCCGAAAGGCAATCATCTTCCGGAAGAAATCGAATATGTCACGATTCCGGGTCAACCGGTCCCAATTGAGCCAGGTAATCTCATTGTCCTGGTTGTAAGGATTGTTGTTGCCCTGCTGCGTGTTCATGAATTCGTCGCCGGCGCGGAACATGGGGGTGCCGTTGGACAGGAACAGAAGGCAGCAGAAATTCTTGATCTGCTGCTTGCGCAGCCTCATCACATCCGCTGGGACCTCCGCATCGCCCTCCCAACCGCAGTTCCAGCTCAAATTCTGGTCGGCGCCGTCGCTGTTGTTTCGTCCGTTTGCCAGGTTGTGTTTCTGGTTGTAGGCGACCAGATCGTAAAGACAGAATCCGTCATGACAGGTAACAAAGTTGACGCTCTGGTAGGCGTGATAGGCGTTCATCACGTCATCCGGAAACAGGTCGCTGCTGCCATAGATCCGGGTCATGAGTTGCGCCACCATGCCGGGGTCGCTCTTCACGAACGACCGCACGTCATCGCGATACCGTCCGTTCCACTGCAGCCAGGAAACGCCTGGAAACGTTCTGCCCAATTGATAGCTGACAGGGTCCCACGCCTCCGCAATGAGCCGGACCCTGGCGAAGTCGAAGGCCCCGCTGACCGCGGCGATGACGGGAGGGTCTTCGGTATTGATGGTGCCATCCTCATTCCGGGTAAAGATGGATGCCAGATCAAAGCGGAACCCGTCCACATGCATCTCTCTGACCCAGTAGAACAGGCTGTCGACAATCATCTTTCGCACGTAACGGTTGGCGCAGTTCAGCGTGTTTCCGGCGCTGGTGTCGTTGCGATAGCGCCGCCGGTCGGCTTCCAGAAGGTAGTAGGTGCTGTTGTCAATGCCCTTGAAGTTGTAGGTCGGGCCATCTTCGCCGCCTTCCGTCGTATGGTTATAAACCGCGTCCAGGATTACTTCGATGCCGGCTGCGTGAAGCGCCTTCACCATGCTTCGGAATTCGACAAGAATATCTTCCGTGGCGTCGGCGCTGGAATACCCGTGATGGGGCGCAAAGAATACCAGGGGCATGTAGCCCCAATTCCCACCTTCCTCGGGATCTTGCTGGGTCACCGGCATGAGTTCCACGGCCGTGACTCCCAGTTCCTTTAGATACGGAATCTTCTCGATCACCCCGGCAAACGTGCCGCGCTTCCCGGGGGTCACACCGGAGTTGTCCCGGGCGGTAAATGCTCGAACATGCATTTCATAGATCACCAGATCGGAAGTGTGGACGGATGTGTGGACGGAAGCCCGATCCGGTGTTCCGGAGAACTCCGCCTTATGAAGGAGAACACCGAGCGGAGCCCTGCCCGCATTGCTTCCCGCCATGCGCGCAATTTCGCGGCTGAATTGGCGGGGAAAATATACGGACCGGGCATAGGGGTCGAGCAGGATCTTCTGATCGTCGAAGCGATGCCCCGCCCCAGGCTCATTCGGCCCGGAGATTTTGTACCCGTAGTAGCGGGCGCCCGCGATTGCGCTGGCCTTCAGGCGGCAGTGCCAGACTCGTTCTGATTTATTGATGAGAGGATCGAACTTGTATTCGTAAAGCGGATGCGCGACATCGTCCCGCGAATAAAGCAGCAACCTCACTTCGGAAGCGTATTTCGAATACAGGGCAAAATTGAAAGCATCTTCGTCAGCGATCCAGGTCACCCCCAGAGGCGAGGCGGAGCCTTCCTGACTAAACCAGTTCGTCATCGTACCGATCTCTCCCTGGGCCTACCCGTGGGCGATCCCGAGAAGAGGAACGCCCCAGGATCATTACATCCGAGGCGGAGGTTTGCCAAGCAAGTGGTTTTCACGCCGTGTGGTCCTCGACCACTGGTTCCTGCGGCGCAATGAACCGGCCTTGAATTCTCAAGTCGCCGCGCCAGCGGGTTGAGAACGCCTTACGACGCAATGCCATCGAGCGTCTCCGGAAGCATGGCAGATCGGAAACGCACGATGGTTCTACTGCCGTCGGCGGACTCTATCTCCAGGCCTTCATGGGCCCCGGTCTGGGTTCGCTTGAACCGCATCCGGGTTGGGCTTTCAACCGTATGGGTGAGGGCCTCGCCGGGAGTATCACCGATCTCGACGTACGCCCGCCGATGCCCATCGGCATGATCGATACTTACACCCCTGAGGCGCCGGTTCACGACCTCTGTCAGCTTGCCGGCCGCAGTTGCCACTTCGAGGGTAGCCAGCCAGCCTTCATGTTGGCGGCTGAAGCCGTCCAGAAACGAGATCCACTCCCGGGGCTCGATATCGACGTCGCCGCTTTTATCCTCGGAGTTCCACATAAGCTTCTCCGCGCAGTCCATCAAGCCGCGGTTATGCTTTCAGATTTCAGTTCGCTCTTGGTTACCTCGTGGCCGCCTACTGTCGTTTTTCCCTGTTCCAGCAGAGATTTGAGCTGCACCATGTCCTGATCGAGCGATGTCTTGGGATCGAGGCCCAGCAGCGCCGCAACCGCGTGCCCGACGAGGCCAGCCGGCGGGTTGTAGCTCATATCGATGTGCACCCGGGTGCGGCCATCCTTCTGCGCTTCCAGGTGGATGATTCCATGGTTTTCGACGATTGAGCCCGGCAGACTCCTCCACTCGATACGCTGTTCGGGCACCAGACGAATGATTCTTCCTCTCCAGCTGAGGGGAATTCCGGCGGGGCCCGAAACCTGCCATAAGAAGATCCCATTCTGCTCCGGCGTAATCCCCTTCACATGGGCGAACACCTTGGGATAGTTTTGCGGGTTCTTCCAGTATTCGTACAGGTCCGCCGCGCTGGCGTTAATAATGACCGTCTTCTGGATGCGAAGACCCGCAGTTTCATCGGCGCCGATGATGCCCTTCAGCGGAGTATTCAGTACGGAACGCGCGAGTAGAATTGCGCCATTGATCCCGAGAGTCTTTCCCAGCAGCTTGCGGTGAGTCGCGCCATACGCGATCAGCCCGGCGCCGGCGAAGCCGGCCAGGACTCGACTTGTCGGCGACCAGCTCTGCTGCAGGAAGGCCGGCAGAGATCTGCGCCGGGCCCCTCCCTGCAACGCCGAAATATGCTGCGGATGGTCGGTTGTGTTCAGGAACGTGGAAACCTCTCTGACCCCTCGCACCGCCCGCACCGCACTGACTAACTCGGCAACCTCGTCGGCCAGAACCCAGCCGCCCACAAATACTGATCCCCCGGTGCAATTGACTTCGACGGCATGGGGATGGGAGACGGCCCGGCCAACAGCCGTCCGAATCCGCCGCTCGAGGACGCTGTCCGGTACGTTATCGTCATCCTCGAACAGGCGGCGAGTTTCCGCCACTGCGCCTTCAGCGCGATGCTCGACGTCGCGGCCAAAGCGCTGCGCAAACTTTTCCATGTCATGACCGGAATGTATGAATGCATCTCTTAAAGTCGCCCGCCGGCGCCTGCCCCGATTCGGATCGGCAAAATACATGGTCAGAGCGCCAGCGCCAAATGCGCCGGCAAATGTCCAGGCCAAGCTCTCTTTTTTCATAAGATCCTCCACCCAACAAATCCACGCTATACGCGGATGGGCCGTTGCGTCGTGATACCACTCACCCGACGCCGTGACCGGGCGCACATCCCGATCACAAAGCTTTTGCCATGCTTCATGTACCGGCTCGATCTGCGGGGAACCGGAGGGGGCCACAAATGCGAACCAACAGCGATTTCCACCTGGTTAACGCAATTCGCCGCGCAGCACATCGGCTGACGGGTGAAGCGACAGATTTCGATCCATTGCTCAACCTGGTTGGCGACTCTCGATTGGTCCTGATCGGCGAGGCCTCGCACGGTACTCATGAGTTTTATCGATTGCGAGCGGAAATCACCAAGCGCCTGATTGCGGAAAAAGGTTTCAACGCGGTTGCAGTCGAAGCCGATTGGCCCGATGCCTACCGCATCAATCAGTTTGTGCGATTTCAAGGCAAAGACCAGGACGCGATTGATGCGCTTGCCGGCTTCCGGAGATTCCCCGCCTGGATGTGGCGCAATGCCGATGTGCTCGACTTTGTGGGCTGGCTGCGCAATTACAACGAACACCGGCACTCCGGGCGCGCCGGCTTCTACGGGCTGGACCTTTACAGCCTGCATGCTTCCATCCGGGCCGTGCTCGATTTCCTGGACAAGGTTGATCCCGAAGCTGCCCGCCGCGCCCGCTATCGCTATGCCTGCTTTGAGGATTTCGGCGAGGATACGCAGGCTTACGGATACGCCGCGAGTTTTGGACTGAGCAAGAGCTGCGAGGACGAAGTCATCAGCCAGTGGATGGAGATGCGCCAGCGGGCCGCCGACCTGGCCCGCCGCGATGGCCACGCTTTTCCTGATGAATTCTTTTTCGCGGAACAGAACGCCCGGCTGGTGAAGAATGCCGAAGAGTATTACCGCTCCATGTTTCGCGAGCGAATCTCGTCCTGGAACCTGCGGGACACTCATATGGCCGAGACGCTGGATGGGCTGGTCCAACACCTGGGCGCCAGTCACGCGAAGATAGTCGTCTGGGCGCACAACTCTCATCTCGGCGACGCCCGCGCCACCGAGATGGGACAGCACGGTGAGCTGAACCTGGGCCAACTGGTGCGCCAGCGATACGGCAGGCAGTCGCTTTCAATTGGTTTCACCACCTACACCGGCACGGTCACGGCCGCGTCCGAGTGGGACGGCCCGGCAGAGCGCAAGCATGTGCGGCCCGCCCTCCCCGGGAGTTACGAAGCGCTCTTTCACACCACCGGTATGTCGAAGTTCCTGCTGCTCCCGAGTGAACACGACGACACCCGGTTACTGCTGCGCGAGCCGCGCCTAGAGCGCGCGATTGGAGTGATCTACCAGCCCCGCTCGGAACGCCAGAGCCATTACTTTCATGCCCAGCTTCCGGACCAATTCGATGCGATTCTGCACTTCGACGATACCCGCGCCGTCGAGCCTTTGGAGCGCACAACCGCCTGGGAAGCCGGCGAAGTTCCAGAAACCTATCCTTCAGCGCTTTGAACCCGAGGTCTGAAAGTCACGCTGGGCGAGCTGCCGGCCGTGACCGGTGATTCGAATCACTGAACGGAGTGATGAATCGTACATACGAAACGTCCATCTTTTGTCATTGTGGACTCCTAGGAATCATCGAGGTGCACCATGATTTTCCCCAATCGAACAGAAGCGGGTCGCGGATTGGCGATGCGCCTGTATAAGTATGCGAACCGAAACGATGTAACCGTCCTCGGCGTTCCGCGCGGCGGCGTCCCGGTTGCTTTTGAGGTAGCCAGAATGCTGAAAGCTCCACTCGACATTCTTGTGCTGCGCAAACTAGGCGTACCCGGGCACGAGGAACTTGGGTTCGGAGCGATTGCCAGTGGAGGCATCCGGGCCCTGAATCCAGAAATTGTCGAAGCTTTGCGAATATCACCCTTGGACATCGAAGCGGTTACAAACCGAGAGGCAAAGGAACTGAAGCGGCGCGAACGCGCCTATCGCGGAGACCGTCCGGCGTTAGACGTAAGCGGACGCACGGTCATCCTGGTGGACGACGGCATTGCGACCGGTTCAGGCATGCGCGCTGCCGTGAGTGCCTTGCGCCAGATGAACCCGGCTCGGATCGTAATCGCTGTCCCAGTGGCGCCGGCATCCACCTGTGATCACCTCAGGCAGGAAGTAGACGATCTGGTCTGCCTGGCTATGCCGGAGCCATTTTATGGAGTCGGGCAGTTCTACTACGACTTCTCGCAGGTTTCGGATCAGGAAGTCAATGAATTGCTTGATCGTGCAGCCCGGGCAATCAAAAAGCAGGATGACCCCGAAGCAGCGGTGATCACACATTAGAGTGAGGAGCGTCGTTATCGGCGAAAGCGCCGGGTGCCGGAAACCAAAGGCCGCGCCCTGGAAGAATCGACCGCTGGTGGCGGGCAAAACGAACTTAGGGCTCCCATCCCCCGCCCAGGCTCTTGTAGAGTTGCACCAGGGCCAATCGCTCGTTGAGCTGAGCCTGCACCAGGGTCAGTTGGGCGGAGAAATAATTGGTGTCGTTGGTCAGGACTTCCAGGTAACTGGTAACCCCGCCTTTCCGGAGGCGCGATGGCGGGAAACTGGGCCACGGGAAGGCCGGCGATGGTCACCGCGCCCACAATCACGGTGACGATCGCAATCACCATGGCGACAATTGGCCGATTGATGAAGAACTTGGACATGCCTCAGCTGCCTTGTACCGGTGCGGCCACCACGGTGGGATTGACCGTCATGCTGTCCCTGACCTTCTGCACACCCTCAACCACAACCCGCTCGCCGGGTTTGAGACCGTCGTCCACGATCCACAGCGGGCCGCTACGTTCTCCGACCTTTACCGTCCTCAGGGTGACTTTGTTATCGCTCCCCACCACCGCCACCTGGTAGCTCCCTTGAAGTTCCACCACCGATTTCTGCGGCACGAGCAGCGCTCCCGTCCGGACATAGCTGATGAAACGAACCCGGCCGAACTGCCCGGGACGAAGCACATTGCCGGGATTGGGGAACAGGCCCGCCAGCCGAATCGATCCCGTCTGGATATCCACCTGCCGATCGGCGGCGAAGAATTTTCCCTTCAGCGGATAAGTGGATCCATCCGAAAGGATCAGGTCCAGGGCAAACTGTCTCTCCCGCGCCTCTCGAGAAGCTACCGTCGGGTTGCGCTTGACGAACGCCAGGTAATTCTGTTCGCTGACCGTGAAGTAAGCCTTGATGGGTTCGAGCTGAGAAACCGTAGTCAGGACGGTTTGCGGACCCACCAGATTGCCCACCTGGCCGGTGGCGATTCCGGCCACGCCGTCGATGAGCGAGCGCACATTGGTGAACTCCAGATTCAGCTCCGCCTGTTCCAGCGAAGCTTTGCCGGCCTGCACGGTCGCCCGGGCGGCCAAGTTGGCTTGAATATCGTTGTCAAGCTGGCTCTGCGCGATGGCTTTTTCTTTCGCCAACGGAGTGTCGCGTTGCACGTCCAACTCCGTCTTTCCCAGTTGCGCCTGGGCTTGCGCGACCTGCGCCCTGGCTTGATCCACGATGGCCTGAAAAGGCCGGGGATCGATCTTGAAAAGCACCTGGTTCCTCGCTACCACGGCGCCTTCCACCTAATTCTGCTGGATGAGGTAGCCGGAAACCTGCGGCTGGATCTGTGCGTTCACAAAACCATCCAGCGTGGCGAGATACTCGTGATAAATGGGGACGTCGCGCTGGATGACCTGGACAACCTGAACGTTGGGCGGGGGAGCGGCTGCCGCCGACACGTTCTTGTTTCCACATCCCACCGACAACAGAAGAATGCAGGCCACAAAGCCAAGAACACATAGCGTGGCCGCGGAATTTCCGCAGTCGGGGGAGCCGTTGCGGTGGCGAGCGCGGCCGACCTGGGTGGAGGAACCGACTCTCGACCTTGAGATGTGCCTGTGGCTCGGCATGGCCTCTCCCTTCATTTTGCAGATCGTGGGTTCTAAGCGCGCTCAAGCAAACGGGAGAGCTCCGGACCGAATCCTCACCGCGTCGACCGCGCTTGCAGGGACTTCCTGAGCGGGTCATTCTACCCTAAAATTGCGCCTCCGGCGGATGGCCCGCTGCTCGGCCGACGCGTCTGGTTCAGACGTCGTGTACGAGCCGGGAAACTCCAGAGATTCCGCCCGCCGGAGCGGCGAGCCTGCAGGCCGGGAGTCCAAAGAGCCCCGGGACTCATCTATTGGAGACGGGCTTCTTGCGCATTAGGCCCCGCGAGAAGAAATCGAGCAGCCTCGAACACTTCCGCATCAACCATAAATAGACGGCGTAAAACTCGCGCCGGGGAGAACCACGCTGCCTAAAAGCTTCGGGTCTTTGGTATTTACGCCTGTCGTCAAAGCGCTGCAGGAGCGGTACGGCAGCCGGCGGCAATATGCCAGGTTAGAGGAGTCTGCTCCGGCCCGGCTGGGCCCGCAGGAAGCGGAGTTCATCGGCGAACGCGACACTTTCTACATGGCAAGCGTGGGCGCGACCGGCTGGCCCTACGTTCAGCACCGGGGCGGCCATAAGGGCTTCCTGAAAGTGATCGACGAAAGTACCCTCGCGTTCGCGGACTTTCGCGGCAACAAGCAGTACATCAGCACCGGGAACCTGACGACAGACAACCGGGTCGCGCTCATCCTGATGGATTATCCCCGGCAGTTGCGCCTGAAAATCCTGGGCCGGGTCGAGATCTTCGAAGGCGAGCAGGCCAGGGACTGGATGAAGAAGCTGCGCGACCCAGAGTACAAGGCTATTACCGAGAGAGTATTCGTAATACGAGTTGAGGCCCTGGACTGGAACTGTCAACAGCACATCATTCCCCGCTACACCGAGGAGGAGATTCGGGATGCGCTCGCTCCTGCGGAGAAACGGATGCTCGAACTGGAGCAGGAAAACCAGAAACTTCGGGAAGAGCTCTCGCAAGCCAGGCCAGAAAAACGCGGGTAGCGGGTCCCGGCTGCCCTTCCTTTTTCGCCTATCTTCAATGGGTGCAAAGCCCTACCGTAAACGTTAACGGCGGTGCTATAGTAACAACGCTCCAGCGCTGACAAACGCCCACAAGGACAACGAACCCACTGTGAAATGCTCAGGTCGAACTGCTCCCCTTCGGCTGAATCTCCTCGATTGGCTGATCATATTTCTCTTCGTGTCGGCGGCTGCGCCCGCGCAGAACGCTCTTCCCTACCGGGACCCAAAGCTGCCGGTTGAGCAGCGTGTGGCCGATCTGCTCTCCCGCATGACGCTGGAAGAGAAAGTAGCGCAGATGGAAGGCGCCTGGGAAAATCGCCAGTTTTTCAGCGATCCCAAGACGCTTTTCGTCGACCCGGACGGAAACTTCCTTCCCGAGCATGCTGCGGTCCTGCTCAAGAACGGCCTTGGCGAAATATCCCGCCCCAGCGAAAAGCGTGGGCCGCGCCAGATGGCGAACTACACCAACACGGTGCAGAAGTGGTTGAAGGAGAACACGCGTTTGGGAATCCCCGTTCTCTTTCACGATGAGTGCCTGCACGGGCATGTCGCGCCCGGAGCCACGTCGTATCCCCAGGCCATTGCCTTGGCCTCCACCTGGGATCCGGCGCTGGTGCAAAATGTTTTCAGCGCGACCGCGGCCGAAGCCCGCGCCCGGGGAGTACAGCACTGCCTTGCTCCGGTGCTGGATCTGGCGCGCGACCCGCGTTGGGGACGCACCGAAGAAACCTATGGCGAGGACCCCTACCTGGTCTCGCGCATCGGACTCGCGGCCATCCTCGGCTTTCAGGGAACGGGAGGCATGGACGGGTCGCACGTGATGGCGACGGCAAAACATTTTGCCGTCCATGGCCAGCCCGAAGGCGGCACCAATGTCGCGCCCGGCAACTACTCCGAGCGGGTTGTGCGCGAATATTTTCTGAAGCCTTTCGAGACTGCCGTCAAAGAAGGCCACGTGCAAACCGTGATGGCCTCGTACAACGAGATTGACGGCATCCCATCCCACAGCAACAAACATTTGCTGGACGACATTTTGCGCCACGAATGGGGCTTTGACGGCTTGATCGTCTCCGACTATTTCGGCATTACCGATCTGGTGACCCTTCATCATGTGGTTGCCACCAACGAGGAAGCCGCCAAGATGGCGTTGGAGGCCGGCGTCGAGATCGAACTTCCGTTCGAGGCCACTTTCTCCAGCCTGCCGGACCAGGTGCGCCAGGGGAAAGTTTCCCAAGCCAGCATTGACCGGGCAGTGACGCGTCTTCTTCGCGCCAAGTTCGAAGCCGGGCTGTTCGAAAACCCGTACGTGGACCCTGATTACGCGGAAAAGCTGGTGAACAACGCCGAACATCAGCGACTGGCGCTGCAAGCCGCGCACGAAGCCATCATCTTGTTAAAGAACCAGAACAATCTCCTGCCGCTGGAAAAATCCAGGTACAAACGGATCGCCGTAATCGGCCCCAATGCCGCCGACTTGCACCTGGGCGGATACAGCAACCAGCCGGGCCGCGGAGTCAGCGTTTTGCAGGCAGTGAAGGACAAAGTGGGCCCGTCCGCCGAGGTGCTGTACTCCGAAGGCTGCAAGATAACGGAAACATTTCCCGACTGGGATGCCGACAAGGTTGTGCTGGGCGATCCGGCCCTGAATGCAAAACGAATTCAGGATGCGGTCGCCGTCGCCAGAAAAGCCGACCTGGTCATTCTGGCGCTGGGCGAGAACGAACAAACCTCGCGCGAGGCCTGGGCGGCGGACCATCTGGGAGATCGCGATAGCCTCGATCTGCTGGGCAACCAGGATGACCTGGTCAAAGCGGTCCTGGCTGCGGGAAAACCCACAGTCGTCTATCTGCAACATGGCCGGCCGAATTCCATCAACTACATCGCGGAGAATGTCCCGGCGATTGTGGATGGCTGGTACCTCGGCCAGGAGGGCGGAGCCGCGATCGCCGACGTGCTCTTCGGAGATTACAACCCGGGCGGAAGGCTGCCCATCACCGTGCCCCGGTCCGTGGGCCAACTGCCGGATTACTATTATCAGAAGCCCTCGGCGAAGCGCGGATTCCTGGGCGCCTCCATCAAGCCTCTCTTCCCCTTCGGATGGGGCCTGAGCTATACCAGCTTCAAATATGACAACCTGCGCGTCACTCCAGACACCATTGGACCGCAAGGCACCACCACTGTCTCGGTGGATGTGACCAACACCGGCAAGGTAAGCGGGACCGAAGTCGCCCAACTCTATATTCGCGACGAAGTCAGCTCGGTTACGCGGCCGGTCGAAGAACTGCGCGGGTTCCGTCGCCTGGCGCTCGATCCGGGCAAGACCCAGACCGTCACTTTCACGCTGGGTCCGGAAGAGTTGTCGTTTTTAGATCGTGAGATGCATCGCGTGGTGGAGCCCGGCAGTTTCAAGATCATGGTCGGCGGCAATTCGGTGGATTTAGTCGAGACCAAATTGAGCGTAGCGGCTCGTTAGATTCGGGACATGGGACCAGTTTCTCAACTTTGCCGACCGGCACTTCGGCATCGCGCGCGCGCCCAAATGAATTTTAGGCAAACAGCTCGGGCGTGTTCACTGGCCGCGCTCTCTCTGCTCACATCGCACGGCACTGGTTTTGCGCTCGGCCAGGCGAAATATGTGGAGTTCGTTCCCCATCCCCAGGATTTCGCCATCGCCCGGAAAGGATCGCTCGCAACCGTTTACGTGGATGCGAGCGATCATGCCGGCGTGGTCCGCGCTGTTGGCGATCTGCGAGCCGATGTTGCCCGTGTCACGGGGCGCACCCCGGCGATCACAAACCAGACGCCTTCCGGCGCGAGCCTGATCATCATGGGCACCATCGGGAAGAGCGCCATGATCGACCGGCTCATCCGCGAAAGGAAAATCGACGTTTCATCTATCGCGGGAAAGTGGGAGTCATTTCTGATCCAGGTTGTGCCCAGGCCCTTGCCCGGGGTCGCTAGCGGACTGATCATCGCCGGCAGCGACAAGCGGGGAACTATCTTCGGCATCTACGACCTGTCCGAACAAATCGGGGTCTCGCCGTGGTATTGGTGGGCCGACGTTCCCACGCAACATAGGGATGCGCTTTTCGTAAAGCCGGGCAGGCACGTCCAGGGACCGCCTGCGGTCAAATACCGCGGCATCTTCCTCAACGACGAAGCGCCTGCGCTTTCCGGCTGGGTAAAGGAAAAGTTCGGCAACTACAACCATCAGTTCTACGAGAAGGTTTTTGAACTTCTGCTCCGGCTCAAGGCCAACTATCTCTGGCCGGCCATGTGGAACAACGCGTTTAACGAAGATGATCCCCTGAATCCACAGCTCGCCGACATGTACGGCATCGTGATGGGAACATCGCATCACGAGCCCATGTTGCGGGCCCAGCAGGAATGGAAAAGGCACGGCGTCGGGCCCTGGGACTATGCCCTCAATTCCGGCGTCCTGCAGAAGTTCTGGACTGAAGGCATCGAGCGCAATAAAAACTACGAAAGCATTATCACGCTGGGCATGCGAGGGGATGGCGACCTTCCCATGAGCGAAGGCGCGAACATCGCGTTGCTGGAAAAAATCGTCGCCGACCAGCGGAAAATCATTGCCGCCCACGAGAACCCGGACCTCTCCGCCGTGCCCCAGGACTGGGCGCTATATAAAGAAGTGCAGGAGTACTACGAAAAGGGTATGCGCGTTCCTGACGACGTGACCCTGCTCTGGTGCGACGACAACTGGGGAAATATTCGGCGACTGCCGACGCCCGAGGAGCGCAAGCGGACGGCGGCGCCGGTATTTACTACCACTTCGACTATGTCGGCGATCCGCGCTCCTACAAATGGCTCAACACCATCCCCATTACCAAGGTCTGGGAGCAGATGAATCTGGCTTACCACTACGGCGCGAATCGCATATGGATCGTAAACGTGGGCGACTTGAAGCCAATGGAATTCCCCATCGAATTTTTCCTGACTCTGGCCTGGCATCCCGAGGAGTGGCCCCAGGAGCGCATTCCGGAATACTCAAGAATGTGGGCGCAGCGTGAATTCGGGCCGGAATATGCGCCCCAGATTGCCGCCCTGGTGGCCCAATACACGAAGTTCAACGGACGGCGCAAACCTGAACTAATGGAGCCCGACACTTTTAGCCTGGTCGACTATCACGAGGCAGAGAAGGTGCAGGGCGAGTGGCAAGCCATCACCCGCCAGGCGGAACAAATCTACAGCAGCTTGCCGGAAAAGGAACGCGACGCGTTTTTCCAGCTGGTTCTCTATCCGGTTAAAGCTTCCGCGCAGGTTGCTGAGCTCTACGTTACGGTCGGCAGAAACCATCTTTATGCCAGCCAGGGCCGGGCCAGTACGAATGAACTGGCCGCGAAAGCTCGAGCCCTGTTCCAGGCGGACGCCGACTTGTCCGGCGAATACAACCACACTCTGGCGCATGGCAAGTGGGACCACATGATGGATCAGCCCCGCATCGGCTACACCGGATGGCACGACCCGCCGGCAAACATCATGCCGGAAGTAAAAGAAGTGGAGGTCCCCGTTTCCCCCGGCCTGGGCGTGGCGGTCGAAGGCTCGGCTTCAGCGTGGCCTGGAAACGGAGGAGGGCCTGAGCCTTCCCTTCCTGTGCTGGACGTTTTCAATCAGCCACGAAGGTCCATCGATATTTTCAATCGCGGCCGGACGCCGTTTGCCTTCACCGCCCACGCCAGCCAGCCCTGGATCCAGCTGAGCGCAACTCACGGAACCATCGGCAGCGATCAGCGCCTTTGGGTAAGTGTGGACTGGCGCAAAGCTCCGAAAGGTTCCAGCAGCGGCACGGTGACGCTGGCCGCGGCCGGCGCCGGTTCGGTCTCCGTAAACGTGAGAACCTTCAATCCGGAGCAGCCGACAAAGACTTCCATCCAGGGCTTTGTCGAGGCTGATGGCTATGTTTCAATCGAGGCCGCGCACTATACGAGGAAGACGGACAATGCCTCCGCTCGATGGAGCGAAATCGCGGACTACGGGCGCACTCTATCGTCAATGACCGTATTTCCCGTGACCGCTGCCAGCGCCACTCCGCCGGACGCTCCCTGCCTGCAGTACCGGATGTATTTGTTCCATCCGGGCACAGTACAGGTCGAAGCAATTTTCGCCCCTACATTGAACTTTGTTCCCGGACGCGGCCTCCGGTATGCGATCGCATTCGATAACCAGCCGCCACAGATTGTCGATATCCTGGCCCGCAACTCGCAGACGGACTGGGAAACCTCGGTCAAGGACAGCGTCCGCAAGATTCAATCGACGCACGCTCTGGCCGCCTCCGGATATCACGTCTTGAAAATCTGGATGGTCGATCCCGGCGTGGTCCTGCAGAAAATCGTGGTGAACACCGGCGGGCTTAAACCCAGCTATCTGGGGCCTCCGGAAAGCTATCGCTCCGGCGGTTCCAGGTAGACGGCGGAGCATCCCGCCGGGGCGTTGCTCTGCGATGCATTGGCCCGAGCCGCAAGGCTATTTGGTTTCTGGCGGATTCGATGAAGATTTAGAGGCGGGCATTTTTCCCACCAGGCTCTGATCAGCGTTTTCATGGAGCTCTCGCACCTTGCCGAGTTCTTTCTCCGCGGCGGCGATGTTGCCGATGGCCTGATACATGCGTCCTAACTGGTAGTGGGCATCGGGCAGCTCGGGATCCAATGCCACCGCGCGGAGGAGCGCAGCCTGAGCCTCTTTGTAGTTCTTCTGCTGCATGTAGAGAGCGCCCAAATCGATATAGACGATGCGCAGGTCGTGGTCGCGTTGTATCGCCCGCTTGAACAAAGAGAGCGCCGCGTCCGAGTGATTGTTCTTCCACTCGATGTCTCCCAAGTACGCCAGCGCCTGGGCGTGGTTGGGGTCGAGAGACAACTCAGCTTCGAACTCCTGCCTGGCCCGGTCATACTGTTGCGACTTCCACAGCAGGTAGCCGAGGCCGAAGTGAAGGTTGGGTTCGCGGGGAGAGATCTTCACCGCCGTTTCGAACTCGGCGATGGCGTCCGCGGTTTTACCCAGGCCGTCCAAGGCTTCGCCGGTGAGCACATGGGCTGCGGCTGAATTGGGGTCCAGTTCCATGAGTTTGTGGAACTCTTCCAGGGCGCAATCGTACTTCTTCGCCCACAGGCAGCTCTGGGCCAGTGTCTGGTGAAGTTCGGCATTCGAGGGATCCGCCTTCGCCACCGGTTCGAGATACTGGGAGGCCAGCGCAAAGTTCTTCGCGCCGAAATAACTCAGCCCGAGCAGCGCCTGCGCCTGTGTGCTGGAGGGGTCAGCCGCCAAAGCGGCGCGAAGCGCCGTCACCGCTGCCGGGAAGTGGCCCTGCTTGAACTCGGCCAGCCCCAGGTTGAGATCGATGCCGGGCAACTTGGGATCAATGGCAAGCGCGCGCCGGTAGGCCGCCGCCGCGTCCGCATATTTCTGCTGCCGGGAGCGAACCACGCCCAGACTGGCGAAGGCCGCAGCGTCGCGCGGATTGCGCTCAGTCACCGCTATCCAGGCCTGGGCCGCTGCCTCCAGCTTTCCCTGTTGTTGGAGCGCGATCGCTTCCTTCGGGGTGGAGGTTTGTGCAATCGCAAATGCTGATAGCAGCAAAACCGCGGCCAGTCCGGCTTTCCGGTTACTCATGCGCGAAATGGCCGTTCGTCCCAGCATCAACCTCCTTGCGTCAACCAGAAGTCTAGTTTACAGGGACGACGGCAGTGGCTACGTTCGAATGGAGGACGGGCGTCCTCGCCCGTCAGGCACCGGCCTGTGCCCCAATTTCCCTTAATCCCGCTTCTCGATCCAGCCTAAGTTGGACAGCAGTGGCTGCAACTCAAACGGCCATCCGAATCTGGCGGTCGGGGAGTATAATGGCGGGCTGCGATAACGCAAGGAAGTAAAGCCGATGTTGACTCGAAGGTCAGTCATACAAGGAGCGATACTTGCGTTTTGCTCTGCGGCTTCGATTGGCCAGCAGAGTCACCTGCCTCCTCATTCTTCTTCCCCCGTCTTGCGTGAATTTCCTGTGATTCTGCAGCAGAACGTCGAAGCCGGAAAAACCCCTGCGGGAACCAAGGTTCAAGGAAAACTTGCGGCCGCCACCCTGTTTAGCGGCACGCTAATCCCCAAGGATGCGGTCGCATCTGGGGTGGTTGTTGAATCCGAGTCCAGGAAAGGGGAGAACCGAGCGCGGCTCGCGGTCCGCATGAACACAGTAAGCTGGGATGGCGGATGGGTTCCCCTCTACGCTTATTTGATGCCCTTGTATTACCCCGCGGCCGGGCAGGCAGTGCCGAATCTGCCGAACGAATCTCCGGATCCCGACTCCAGGACCTTGAATGGACCCAACCAGTCGTCGCAGTCCCCGATATCCCGACCATTTGCGGGCGGCGGCTCAGAAGCCAATCAAGGGGCCATCCCGGACGTGGCCATCCTCTCGAGTCGGCCGGTTCGAATGAAAAACGTGGTACTTGAACCCGCAAGTAACGGGGGTATCGCGCTTGTGTCCGAGCATGCGAATATCAAGTTGTTTAAAATGACGACCTACATCTTTGCTGCCGACGAGTCCGCAGCAAGGTAAACTCGGGCAGCCGCTCGAAGCGAGTCACTGCCATCCCGGATATTCCCACGATCTCGAGCCGGGCCTGTCCCGATGAAGAACTTGGCACTTGAGCCCATGCTGATGGCGGCGTCGCGCTTGCATCCCAGAAGACCAATATCAAAGTTGTATAAACTGGCGACCCACGTTTTGGCTGCGGTCGAACCACCAGCAAAGTAACTCCAGATTCATACTGTCAGCTTCAGGGCTGCTCACCGTGGGTGCGCTGTCGCGCTCCGCTTGGACTCCAATTCTGATGACAAAAAAGCTCGCACCTGGTTCGATGCGAGCCGTTGGAGCAACTGAAGTCTGTCGTGAACCCGTCGTCCTGCTCGCAGTTTGCTGCGAGCAGGGCGGGAGGGTTCTCGGTTAGAGGTTAAAAGTAAACCTTCCCGGCGAGCTGGACAATTCTGGCAGGGTAGGCCGCCGTGAACTGGCCGAAGCGACTGTCGCCGAGACCGTTATCAACGGTCTGGAACTGGGTATGGTTGAAGGTGTTGAAGGTCTCCAACTTAAGCTGCAACCCGGCACTCTCCCCGAAGGCGAAGTTCTTGAAGAGAGAGAGGTTCCAGTTGTCGCGGCCCGGTCCACGGATAGCGTTGTGGCTGAGGTTGCCCCAGGTGCCGGGTGCGGGAGTCGAAAACACGGAGGTATCAACGTACTGGATGTGCTGGAAGGGGTCCGTGGACGCCACCGGCGTATGCTCATATTTGATGCTGCCGTTCAAGTCAGGCCGATTGCCGGGGCTGTTGGCACCGCCAACGATATTGCTGCCCCCGGTGAAGTTGACTGGCAGGCCCGACTCGACCGTAATGATGCCCGACACCGCCCAGCCACCGACCACGGACTTCATAAGGCCGTTCGAGCTGTTGCGCAGAATCGGGATGTTGTAGATGAAGTTGGCGGAGAAGTTGTGGAGCCGGTCGAACTGACTCGGCCCAAGATCGTACCGCCAGCCTAGATATGGGTTCGTGACACCATTCAAGTCCTGACCGCTGCCACCGGTGGTTGGATCGATGGAGCGGGAAAGAGTGTAGAAGGCTCGAAGCTGCAAGTCTCTGCTGGCTTGCGAGTTCAAGTCAATCTGCATGGAGTTGTAATGGCCGTTCGCCTCGTTCCTGGATTGACTAATTGCTCTGTACCCTTTGAACGGAAGGCTAGGCGCGTTCTGGTAGTTAAGAGTACCTCCCGTCATGAGCGCGAGATCGCTCAGCGAAGGCAGGTTAGTGTTTATGTAGTCGTTCAAGTGCCGGTTCTGATTGCCTACGTAAGACACCGACAGAACGGTCTTGGGGCCGAACGAATGCTGAACGCCGGCACTGTATTGCGTGCTGGTCGACGGCTTGTAACCGTTGATGTCCAGACCAATGATATCCGCCGCCTTGATGGTCTGGAACGTGGGCGCAGCACCGGTCGAAAGCAGGATGTTCGGGTTTTGGAGCTGTACGTTGTTCAGGTTAACGTTCAGACTGAACGGGATGTTCGGCCCGGCATTGTACATATCGTTGCCTTGAATGCGTTCGTACATGATGCCGAACCCGCCGCGAATGACCGTCGTGCCGGTACCGGTCAGGTCATAGGCAAAGCCGACCCGCGGACCGAACAGAGCCCAATGATTGTTCACCAGACCCTTGGGTACGCCATTCTTCTCAGGCGTTCCGATTCCGTTGAGGTACAAGGGGACGCCCGCCAGGATCTGGTTCGGGCTGGTGCCGAGTCCAGGGCTTGCGGCGGTGCAGCCCGGGTCCGCTGGACCGCTGCAGATATTCCCTAGAGTATCGAATGTAGCGGCCTGGGACGGATCGTAAAGGTTGGGATAGAAATTCCCCATCCGATTGTTGGATTCGTACGTGTGAGGCACTCCATCCCAGCGTAGGCCGAGGTTCAGAGTCAGCCGGCGAGTTGCGCGCCAGTTGTCTTGAATGTACGCGGCGTAGGAAACGGCAGGCCAGTTGCCGTGGTCCTGCACGCCAAGCTCGTTATAACCGGCGGCAGTGCCAAGCAGAAAGTCAGCGAAGCTGTTTCCGGTGAAACTCTGGGCATCTGCGCCCTCGAACGTGAATGCTCCCTGGGTCGTTCCGAAAAGGTCCTGGACTTTCTTGTAGCGCGCCCAGCTTCCGCCGATCTTGAAACTGTGCGCACCTTTGTTCCAGGAGACGTCGTCGCGGATCTGGTACCCGTCAGCGCGGTTGACCCACGGCCAGCTGGAGATCTGGAAGTTCGCATTGCTTTGATGATTGAGGGTGATGTTGGGAATGCGATTCAGGTTATTCGGACCCGTGAACAAACGGGCCGCGCTGAAGTCGCATGGCGCTGTGCAAGTGGGCAGAGCCAGGCTCGTCATCCCGGTAGCGGGGAAGGGAATGATGTTGATGCGGTTGCCGTTGTAGTTGAAGGCAATTTCGTTGAGAAGCGACGGGCTGATGGTGTGGGTGGCGTGAATGACGTAGCTGTAAGCTGGATTGTTGAACGTGTCTCCAACCGTAGGCAGGTTGTCACCGCTCCACTGAGCCGTGTTGTAGCCTTGCGAGATTTGCTCGGCAACAAAGTGACCGAACACGGAGAACTTGCTGTTGAAGGTGTGATCGACGCGGACGATCTCCTCCTTCAGGTTCGTCGGAGTGTTGGAGCCGCCCACGAAGCTCCCGACACCGTTGCCGATGCCTGAGTTTGGCTTCGGCAAAAAGCCCGTACCGAGCAACGCAGTCGCGTTTGGCTGGACCATGCAGCTCGGTATGACGTTGCCTGGGAATTGCGCGCCTTGCACGACGCCGGCTGGCGCGGCTCCGCCCGGACAGTTGGCAAACAAAACGGAAGGAGCCACTCTGGCTGCAGTGGGAACCAGGATTGGATCCGTAACCGAGCTGAAGTCGCCGCCGTAAGTTGCGGGATCGGGAACCGTCTGGTTGGTTGACCCGCCGTCGATGTATCTGCGCCACTCCATGTTGTAAAAGAAGAAGGTCTTGTTTTTGTCCGGGTTGTAGAGGTGGCCGAAGGTGACGGGGCCGCCGATATTGAAGCCGAAGATGTTCATCCGCAGTTCTTGTTTCTTGTTCGGAGCCGGGAAAAAGTAGCCGCGCGCGTCAAAGGCGTCATTGCGGTTGTTTTCCCATGCCGAGCCATGCAATCTGCTGGTGCCGGATTTGAGAACCATGGTGACGGTTCCGGCAGAAGAGAGGCCATAGTCGGCGCCGTAGTTCGAAGTCAATTGGCGGAACTCTGCCATCGACTCGCTGGAAGGGGCCGTAGTTACGCAGCCTCCGCAACCGCGGTCGTAGTTCTCACCGCCATCTACGATGAAGACATTGTGGGCGGTGCGCTGGCCATTGAAGCTGACGGCGGTATCACCACCTACGGGGACATCCTTGTAATTGGTGATATCGTTCGATGCTCCGGGAGCCAAAGCGGCAAGTTGGAACAGGCTCGTGCCGTTGACGGCGAGGTCCGATATCTGCTTGCCGGTGATCAGATTGCTGACTTCCCCGGTATCGGTCTGTACGGCAACCGCATTGGCTTCTACGGTTATCAGCTCGGTCGCCTGGCCGACCTGCATCTGGAAGTCCACGCGGTCGCGGTCGCCTACACTCAGCACCAAGCCCGTCCTCTGGGCAGGCCTGAACCCTGACACTTTAACGTCCACGGTGTAATGGCCGATGTGAAGATTAGGCGCCACATACTGGCCGTCTGCACTCGTTGTGGTCTTCGTGGCGAAACCTGTCTCTGCGTTCGTGAGAGTTACCGAAACATTCGGTAGAGCGGCGCCAGTGGGATCGGTCACCGTTCCGACCACAGTTGCTTCCTGGGCCACGGCGTGGGCGGCGAAAAATACAAACAGGGTGAGTACCAGAGCTGCGAGGCGAAACCTTTTGCCTCTCAGAGCAAGCCCGAACATTTCGACATACGTGGGCGAAACGCGCTTCATGGGGCGCCTCCGAATTGATTGCTTCATCGGTTCAGGGTCTTGCGGCATCCCTGCACCGGAAACGTTTACGGTGATACATTCATTGAAGATGCACTGTCAAGAAAAAAAATTGTGCGGCTCAATCTCCAGGGTCATCAACCCGCCTATGAATAAGCGGATATTTTGATCGACCCGGACAAAACACGGCAGCGCTTGTACTTTACAGGCAACTTGCGGTTCTTTCCTGAAAGGAAACTCTCTTTCACAGGTGCCTTCCGAGATAACGCTGCGAGGAAATTTTAAATGAGCCCGCGAGTCAATTACGGACAGCGTGTGGACGATCGAGAGTACTCCGGCGCCCCTTACAGGCGGCGTGGGAACCTTCCGCCAAACCAATTTTGAAGGTCATTTGCCTTCTCCTTTCCCGCCTGGGAAGCCCAATCCCGGGCCTCCCCCAATGCCCTGGTCTTGATTTGAAAAAGGCCAGGGCGCAGCCCGCCTGAATGGATCCGCAGCCGTGAAGCTTTACCTCACCGCGTGGTATTACCCCACCACCGTGGCGGCCGGGCAGGATCTTCAGTACGGGCCGCTGCAGTCTCAGGTCAAGACCTGGAATCGAGAGGGCGCGTATCCCAATCCGAATTCTCCGGCGGTGAAGCTATTTCCGGGCAGTGACTCGGGTAGTTCTCCGGACGCGGTGCCGAACGCGACGGCCGCCATCACCTCGCGCCGCCGCGTTCCGATGAGAAATGTGATGTCCGAAAAAAACGATGACGGCGCGGTGGTGATTGGTTCCACGCGCTCGGACATCAAGCTGGACAAGTTGACCACATACATGTTTGCCACGGACGAGTTGCTGCCGCCCAAATAGAAATTTCGTTCGCTGGTTGCACGCGCTCAAGGCGTTCTCACAACTTCCTTCTGGAGAATCGGTTGACCGCAGGATTTGCCCTGTGCTACAAGCAACCGACAGCCCGTAATCGTTTACGGATATCGCAAACTCGCCCCCAGCTCAAATCATCGGCGGGTTACAGGAGACATCGAAATGGATGCAGGGCGTACTCGAGCGAGCCTCGTAGCGGCGGTTTTCTTTCTTCTCACCCTCGTTCCTTCCCCGGCGCAGACCACTGGGGGCGCGGTCTATCTGGACCCGGCGCAGCCCATCGAGGCGCGAGTGGATGACCTGGTGGGAAGGATGACACTCGAGGAGAAAGCTTCCCAGTTAGTGAACCAGGCCCGGGCCATTCCGAGGCTGCAGGTTCCGGCCTACAACTGGTGGAGCGAGGCGCTGCATGGCGTCGCCAACGCCGGGACCGCCACGGTTTTTCCGGAACCGATTGGCTTGGCGGCAACGTTTGACTCCCCTTTGATCCACGACATGGCAATCGTCATCGGCACCGAAGCGCGGGCCAAACACAACCAGGCCGTCAGAGCGGGACGGCGGGACATCATGGAAGGCCTGGATTTCTGGTCGCCGAACATCAACATCTTCCGCGACCCGCGCTGGGGCCGGGGCCAGGAAACCTACGGCGAGGATCCTTTTCTCACGGGACGCATGGGCGTCGCGTTCGTCACGGGATTACAGGGCGATGATCCGAAATATTTTCGAGTCATCTCCACCCCAAAGCATTTTGCCGTGCACAGCGGCCCCGAGCCGTCGCGGCACAGTATTGATGTGCAGGTATCCCGGCACGACATGGAAGACACCTACCTGCCCGCATTTCGCGCCGCGGTGGTCGAGGGCAAAGCGGAATCCGTGATGTGCGCCTACAACCGCGTCAATGGCGAACCCGCATGCGCGAACACTTTCCTGCTGCAAGACCAGTTGCGCGGCGCCTGGAAATTCAACGGCTACGTCGTATCGGACTGCGATGCGATCGTTGACATCTACCAGGGACACCACTTCACGAAAACCCCGGCCGAAGCCGCTGCAGCCGCCTTGAAGAAGGGGATGGACAATGAGTGCGCTGACTTCTTCACTGAGACCAAGGACAACTCCGACTACGTGAAGTACCTGGATGCCGTGAAGCAGGGGCTGCTCAGCGAGAAGGACATCGACGTCGCGGTGAAACGGCTGTTTACCGCGCGCATGCGGCTGGGAATGTTCGATCCTCCGGACAAAGTGCCCTACGCTCAGACTCCTGATTCGGAGATCGACAGCGCGCCTCACCGCGAACTCGCGCTGAAGGCGGCGCGCGAATCCATGGTGCTGCTGAAGAACGACGGTGTGCTTCCCTTCGCGCCCAGCGTGAAAAATATTTTAGTGGTGGGACCGCTGGCCGAATCTGTGCAGGTTCTGCACGGCAACTATAGCGGCACGGCCTCGCACGCCACCACGGCGCTGGAAGGAATCCGCAAGCAGTTTGCCGCCGCTCACGTCTCCTACGTGCCGGGAACCAATTTCTTGCGCGCCGAAAGCGTGATTCCCACATCCGCGCTCTCGACGAGCGATGGAAAACCCGGGCTGCAGGGAGAATACTTTGCCGGGAGCGAATTCGCCGGTACGCCGGTGGCGGTGCGGGTTGACCCGTTGGTCGATCTCCAACTCTTCCATCCGAACTCGCATGCCCTCACACCTCCTGCAGGCTTGAAGGACTTTTCCGTTCGCTGGACAGGTTTTCTAACCCCGGCCGAATCGGGTAGCTACCGGATCGGATTGCTCGGCTCCATGCACCGCTTGTGGCTGGATGACAAATTGATAGTGGATGATGTGAACCTCCACGATCCCACATCCGACACCGCGGTGGTTCAGCTCACCAAGGGCCATCGTTATGCACTGAGGATCGAATACGTGAAAGGCGGCTTTGGCACAAAGTTGGTGTGGCTGCCGGTAAGCTCTGATCCCATCGTCGAAGCAGCCACAGCAGCGCGCGGAGGCGGATGTGGTGGTCGCGGTGGTTGGCATCACGTCCAAGCTCGAAGGCGAAGAGATGAAAGTTGATCTGCCCGGATTCCATGGAGGAGATCGCACCAGCCTCAACCTGCCGGAAGAGGAGCAGGCGCTTCTGGGAGCGTTGAGAGGAACCGGCAAGCCGCTGGTGGTGGTGCTCATGAACGGCAGTGCCCTGGCGGTAAATTGGGCGCAGGAACACGCCAACGCGATTCTCGAAGCCTGGTATTCGGGAGAGGAAGGTGGAACCGCCATCGCCCAGACCCTGGCGGGCGTCAACAACCCCTCGGGACGATTGCCGGTCACCTTCTACAAGGGCCTGGAGCAGTTGCCGGCGTTTGACGACTATGCGATGGGGAACCGCACCTACCGCTATTTTGCCGGCGAGCCGCTCTATCCCTTCGGCTACGGTCTGACCTATTCCAGGTTCGAATACAGCAACCTCAAATTATCGAGCTCCAGCCTGTCGGCTGGCGATCCCCTCACCGTCGAAGTCGATGTGAAGAACACCAGCCAGCGTGCCGGCGATGAAGTGGTGGAACTGTATCTGAGTTTTCCTAAATTGCCGGGCGCGCCACTGCGCGCGCTTCGCGGTTTTACCCGGGTTCGGATGGATGCCGGCGAAATGCGGCACATTCAGCTCGTGCTGCAACCGCGCGACCTGAGCTATGTAAACGAATCAGGAGTTCGAGTCGTCGGCGCGGGCGACTACGTCATCACCGTCGGCGGCGGACAGCCGGGCACGGCAGCAGCGCAGGCCGAAACCCGGCTTGCCATTCACGGCGAGCAATCATTGCCGGAGTAGAATGAAAGCAGCCTCGTGCCTGCCGTCTCCGACATGAAGATGTGGAAGTCCCTCGGCTCACTGGCTGTGCTCTTCGTGTTCGTGCTGACCGCTCCCCTGCCGCTGACTTCCCAGGCGCCCGCGAGCGGACCTGCGCAGGGACACTCGGAAGCCGCGGCCACGGCCTCTGGAGACAGCCCCATCCGGTTCGTCTTTCAGCCCATTGATTTCAAGCTGGACAGCTCCGAGACTAGCCGGAGCGGCACGCGCCCGAAACCATGGCCGGCGGCGTGGCTGTCTTTGACTTCAACAACGACGGCAAGCTTGACATCTTCTTCACCAATGGAGCGGACATCAAGACCCTTCGAAAGACTTCCGCGAAATACTACAACCGTCTTTTCCAGAACGACGGCCAGGGACACTTCACCGACGTGACCGAAAAGGCCGGGCTTTTCGGGACGGGTTTCGACATCGGCGTTGCCATTGGCGACTATGACAACGATGGATACGAGGACATTTTCGTCGCCGGCGTGTATCGCAATACGCTCTATCACAACAATGGCGATGGCACCTTCACCGATGTCACCGCCAAAGCCGGCCTGAACCAGCCCGATCCGGAGTACGGCAAGCTTTGGTCCGTCGCCGGCGCCTGGGTCGATGTGAATAATGACGGGCTGCTCGATCTCGTCGTCATCAACTACCTGAAATGGGATTTCGCACACGAGCCTGACTGCGAAGTGGGCGGGCATCGCGACTACTGCCATCCCAAGATGTACCCGCCCACACCCAATCAGTTATTCCTCAACAATGGCGACGGCACTTTTCGCGATGTCTCCGCTGAATCGGGATTGCGCGCGCACCCGGGAAAGGGCATGGGGGTGGCGGCGGGCGATTTCGATGCCGGCGGAAAGATGGACCTGATCGTCCCCAATGACAAGCTGATGAACTCGTTTTTTCGCAGCCGCGGAGGCGGCCGGTTTCAGGAGGCGGGATTTGACGCCAACGTGGCGCTGCGGGAAGACGGCACTTTTATTTCCGGCATGGGAGTCGATTTCCGCGACCTGGACAATGATGGCTATCCCGATATTGTTCTGGTCGCTCTCGATGGAGAAACATTTCCCCTCTACCGCAACACCGGGAAAGGGAGCTTTGCGGAAGTGACGCGGGAGAGCGGCATGACCAAGCTGACTCTGCCCATGGCGGGATATTCTCCAACCATCGCCGATTTTGATAATGACGGCTGGAAGGACATTTTTGTCTCGCGCGGTCATGTTCAATCGCTCCTGTCGGCGCCGAACTTATGGGTTGAACAACCCAACACCGTCTTTCGCAATCTTGGGGGAATGAAGTTTTCGGCTTTAACCTCCGAAGCCGGGTTAACCGCGCAGCCTCCCGCGCGGCACCGGGGCTCAGCCGTCGGCGACCTGAACGGCGATGGTCGTCTGGACGTGGTGGTAAGCGCCATCGGTGCTCCGGCGGAAATCTGGCTCAACCAGAGTCCGGGCAACAATCATTGGCTGGAATTCAGGCTGCAGGGAACAAAAAGCAACCGCGACGGCGTGGGCGCGAGAATCAAGGTGGTGACCAGGTTCGGAGCGCAATATAACCACGTATTCACCAGCGCGGGCTATGCATCGTCCAGCGCGGGCCCGGTGCATTTCGGCCTGGGAGCGGACCCCTCCGCGGAACTGGTTGAGATCCGGTGGCCTTCAGGAATCGTGCAGGAACTGCGGAACGTGACGGGTGACCGCATCGTCGCCGTCAAGGAACCGGCCCAGTAAGCCCGAGCGCCTAGGCCAGGCGGGACTTTCGGGCAGGTTGCGCGGCGTTTGCGGGACCTTTCTCTCCGACCGATTCTTCGGATTGCCTTTGCAGAAAGAAATCCAGATTCCCGCGCATGACCAGGTGCGGCGCCAGCGCGATTTGATGGGAGGGACTGCCGTCCCCCTCTGTAAGAAATTTATATAACATGCGGAACGCCATCCGCCCCTGGGTGCGGGGACGCTGGTAGATGGTCGCCGCCACCGCGCCCGATCGAATCTCCGACACCAGGCCGGGAAACAAGTCCGTGGTAATGATGGTCAGACGCTGCAGCAATTTTGCGTCGCGGGCCGCCTTCAGGACCGGCATCGAATCTTCCGTGGTTACATAAACGCCGGCCAGGTCCGAGTATTTTTCAAACAGCTCGCGGCATTTGCAGTAGGCCTCGGCCTGCATGCCGTGGTCCTCGACCGGCTTCAGGAGATGCAGCTGGGGATAGAAGTTTCGCAAGGTGGATTCAAACGCCGCGTACTTTTCCTGATGCTCGGTGATCGCCAGGTCAAACAGGGTGATGGCGATCGTTCCCTCCCTGCCGCCGAGAAATCTCCCCATAAGGTCCGCCGCGATGGAGCCGCTGGCCTGGGTGTCGATGGCGACAATGCCCAAGCGGCCGCTATTGGGGGCGTCCGTGGTCACGCACACCACGGGGATGCGGGCGCGAGAGGCGCGCCGTATCCACGGCCGAAAGGTTTTGGGATGGCTGGGAAAAGTAATAATTCCATCCACTTTGTCCTGGATGGCAGCCTCAAAAACCTCTTCCTCCCACCGTCCGAGATGAGGGTAGGTGCGAGACTCGATCTCGACCTTCTCGAGCGGTATGGACTCGGCTTCCTCGCGAATGCCGGCCCGCACTTCGTCCCAGAAGGAGGTGGTCCCTTCCAGCGTGTTTACCAGCACCCGAAGAGCTTTCTTGGAAGAAAGGTACCGGGCAGCCAGGTTGGGGCGATAGCCCAGGGTTCTCGCCATCTGCAGGACCCTGGCTTTGGTCATCGGACTCACGTCCGGGTTGTCATGCAAGGCCCGGTGCACCGTACCGATTGAGGTACCCAGCGCCTTCGCAATGTCCAGGAGCGTAGTCGGGTGCTTACCCATGGGTTGGCTCGTGCTGTGGCCCGCCGCGCATTAGAGATAACGCAAAAGTCGCGAAGGAAGCAATCTAGCCGGTAGACTTAAGATTGATAAACGACGTTAATGTACTAGGATCAAACTCTACAAACTATCCAAAAGTGCCCAAATGTGCAAGCACCCAGGCTGAGGGGGCCAGGTTCAGCCCCACGCCTCCCGGGCAGTGTCTACGACAAGCTGTAACTTGGCCCATTGATCGGCTTCGGTCAGCAGGTTCCCCTCCATGGTCGAAGCGAATCCGCATTGCGGGCTCAACGCCAGTTGCTCGAGAGGGAGAACCTTGGCAGCTTCATCAATGCGTCTCAGCAAATCCTGCTTGCGTTCCAAAGCCGCGCGCTTCGTGCTGACCAATCCCAGAACAACCGTCTTCCCTTTTGGAACAAATCTTAGAGGCTCGAAACTGCCTGAGCGTTCATCATCGTACTCCAGCAGGAACCGATCCACAGCGAGTTCCCGGAACAGGCGTTCGGCAATGGCGTCATAGCCCCCCTCTGCGTACCAGTGGCTGCGATTGTTCCCGCGGCAGAGATGAATCGCGAGGCTGACACCCGCCCGGCGCGCAGCGGCAAAGCAGGCGTTATCCGCATTCAACGAAGCCGTCAGCATCTGCGCCGGATCGACACGTAACTCCTTCGCCATCCAGGTGGACCACTTCGGATCGAGGTAGTAGCTGTAACGCGGCGCATCGATCTGCAGATACGAAATGCCGCTTCCCGCCAGGGTCTTTATGTCTTCAACCATGATCGCCGTGATCGCGTCGAGCAGCGCGTATGGATCGCGGTAGACCGCGTCCGTAACCCCGTACTTGAAAGAAATCGCCGGGAACTGCGTAGCGCTGGGCAAGGTGATCTTGATCGGCCCCGGCGCATGCTCGCGAAGAAATGGCAGCTCGCGTCCGGTCAAGGGCTGGCGCTGTTTGAGCGCCGCAGTCGCAATGCCGCTGATATTACTCACCGCGACCGCAGGCGCAGGGGACTGCCGTGCGCTGTCGCTCCAACTCCGGGGTACGGCATCCCCCGGATCGAACCCATCCACTGCGTCGGTAAAGTCGCTCATGAAATTACTTCGCCGCAGCTCGCCATCCGTGAACACCTCCAAGCCGAGCTCCTGCTCCTTCTGCAATACCCGAGAAATATGCCGGTCCTCCAATGCTTTGAGTTCTTCCAGGACAACTTGAGCCCGGCGCGCCTCAAGTAACTCTGCCGGGCGCAAAAAGCTTCCAACATGATCCGCACGGTATGACGATGGCATGCTTGTTCCTTGTGATCAGTAAATCCAAATTCCCCGCCGTCTCCTCCAACGGCCAGCGCCCACCTTCTTTTGTTCGGGTCATACCTGCCCATGATGGCGGAACGCTTGCTCATCAGGCTCTCCATTGCAGGCTTGGTTTTGAGGATCTGCTGTAGCCGGTTTCTCCAAACCCGACAGACGCATGCGACCATTTCATGGCAGCTAAATCGCACCCTTCAACGCCGCCATAGATGACCGGGGAAACCAGGCCAGCGGCTTCCGCGACGTCCTCGATGTTCGCCCTCAATCGCTCCCGTCGATCACATCTTCTCACGTGTGGGCGGAAGCGGGACGCGGATCGAAACCGTTTTGCCTTCAAACGGCACAGTGGCGTCGGCCTCCGCAGCAGGCGCGATGCCGACTCCGTGCGCATCCGTAACGCGCACGATGTGAAAGGTCCGGTGCTGCAGCATTCCTGGGAAACTCCCGCGACGATCGCCGATGGTCAGCGTCGCAGACGTGTCGTCCCAATGCATGGGAATGATGGAATGGGCCCCATGCTCATAGTCGTAATTGTCGCCTTCATCTTCATACAGGCTGAAGTCGCCGTTGGCTCCGGCATAGAGCCGTAGTTCGACGGGGTCCGCCTTGGCTGACGCCGATTCCACTCGCGGACCGAAAGCGACAATTGAGCCGGACCTGGCGAAAATAGGCATTCGGTCGAGAGGAGCTTCGGCGGTGATGGTCTGTCCTCCCTTTACGCGTTTGCCCGTCCAGAAGTCCACCCAGTCGCTGCCGGCCGGGAGATAAAGGGTTCGCTGAGTTGCCCCTTGGGTGGTAACGGGATTGATCAACAACGAGGGACCAAACATAAACTGGTCCGAGATGCCTCGCGCGCCGGCATCGGAGGAAAACTCCAGCGGCAGCGCCCGCATCAGAGTATCGCCGTTGCTGGTGACGCCCCAGGCCGCAGAATAAATGTAGGGCAGCAAACGATATCGCAACTCATCGTACTGCGTGAGAATGTTTTCCACTTGCGGGCCGTAGTTCCAGATCTCGGCATTCGAAACATATCCGTGAACGCGGAAAATCGGACAGAACGCGCCATATTGAAACCAGCGAATCAGCACCTCGTGGTATGCGTCCGACGTGTATTGGTCCTTGGGCCGAAAGAAACCGCCGATATCCGTCGTCCAATACGGTATTCCGGACATGCTGAAACTCAGGCCCGCGGGAATCTGGCGCTGCAGTGTGATCCAGTCGCCGGTGATGTCACCTGACCACGAACTGGCCGCATTCCTCTGTTGTCCGGCAAAAGCCGAACGGGTCAGAATCACCACGCGCTTCCGATCGGTAGTGGCGCGCTGACCTTCGTAGATGGCTTTGGTGACGTACAACGGATAGGCATTACGCACCGATTCTCCGCTTCCCAGAAACGTCTGTCTGCCCTTGAGCACGTCAAACTCCGGCTCGGACGCGTCCATCCACCAGCCATCCATCCCGACCTGGAAAACTCCTTTGTTGAGTTCCGACCAGTACGCGGTTTGAGCCTTGGGGTTAAAGAAGTCCGTCCAGACTTCCCCTGGAATCATAAAACCCTGAGCTTTCATCCGCTTATAAACGTCGGTATCTTCCCCAAATCTTGACCATACCGAGATCAGCATGTGCAGGTCCTCGGAATGCAGCTGATCCATCATCTCTTTGGGTTGCGGATAATACTGCTCGTCGAACTTCATGGCGCTCCAGCCGTATTTGCCCCAGTATTGCCAGTCCTGCACCAAGGCGTCGACCGGAATTTTTCGCTTCCGGAATTCGGCGGCGATATCAAGAATTTCCTGCTGGCTGTGATAGCGCTCCCGGCACTGCCAGTAACCGTAGGCCCACTTGGGAAACAGGGGCGCTTCGCCAGTAAGCTCGCGGTAATCAGAGATGACCCGATTCAACTCAGGTCCATAAAAGAAGTAGTAGTCGACCGCCTGCCCCACTTCGGAACGGAACGTCGTCGTGTCCTGGGGAGGCCTGACTGCCAGTTGAACGCCACCAGGGCCGCCTTTCGCGGAGACTTCGTACTCCTTGTTGGCTTCCAATTCAGCGAAACCAGAAGCCGATGTTGGAAGCCACATGTTGTTCAGGTCGATGACTCGCTGCCCGTTGACTTCGACCACGAGGTGGTCTCGGTTATCGCTACTCAGGAGGAAGCCATAAACGCCTTTCGCGCCGGTGGTGAATTTGCCCTTCCCGGTGGTTGGATCGATGGCTACAGCTTGATCGGCCGGATTGAAGTCCGTCAGGGATGGATTGTTCCACAGGATTCCATATCCCTTGCTGGACAGCAGAAAGGGAATCGAAATGTTCGTGTTCGCCTGGTGCAGGCGAATTGGAACCCCACGAACATTGAAAATGCCTTCCTGGTGCTGTCCTAAACCGTATTGGGCCTCGTCGGAGGGCGAAAGAAAACTCTGCTGCACTTGCCAGGTCTTCATTTCCGCTACGGACGGTACGTCAAAGGCTTTGCCTCCCTCCGTCGGTTCGGCCAATACGGCCTTTCCGTCTCTGGAGAAGAAACTCACTGCGCCCGTCGCGGCGTTGACCGAGACTGTGATTGCCGCAGTGGATAGCTTGGTCTCTTTCTTCTCTTCTTTGACCTGGAGGTTGTTAGCTCGACACGTTTGCGTAACGATCGGGACTTTGGGGCTGGGAATTTCCGAGGTAGGACTGGCCACGACGTGTATGACGCGATCGCCACAGGCCTCGATCCGCATGGTTCCAGCGCTGGTTCGAAAAGTGATTCCGTTCGCATCCCGATGGGACTCTTTAATGGCAAATTGAGGCTCATTCGCCGCCCATGAAGCTGCGCCGGTAACGATGAGTAAAAGCAGAACAACGTACTTGCCGCTAAGGCTGGTCAGTCGTCCGGGCATTTCTTCGCTCCCTGTTCGGTGATTTCGGCGATGCTCAGCGCGAGGCACGGTCAAACGTCACCCGGAGCGCGTACGCATACTTCGCCGGGCTCTCAGCGGGTAGTTGCACGTGCAGGCCGTCGGCACTCTGCTCAAATCGTAGTTTTGCGTCACTACCCACTAAGGCGACGGATTGGACCAGTTCGCTGCCCACCGTCTTCGCGAGCGAGCGAATCACCGCTTCCCCGCTTGCTGGCCAGGCAAGTCCGATGGCATAAATCCCGCCACTCTTGGTGGTAAAGCGAAAATCTTCGGCAGTGTACTTTGCGGTGTCGGTGTCGTGAAACGACCCAGCCGCCACTTTCGTGGGCCCCTCGCCGTAAGTCCTCCACGGGCGAGTACCGTAGATGGCCTCTCCATTGATATTCAGCCAGGCACCGACGTCCAGCAGCACGCGCTGCACCTCGTCCGGGATCGTTCCGTCCGATCGCGGACCAATATTCAAAAGTAAATTGCCGTTCTTGCTGACGATATCAATGAGCTGATCGACCACAAATTCCGGCGATTTGAAAGTATCGTCCTTGATGTATCCCCAGGACTTGTTGCTGACGGACGTATCGGTCTGCCAATACAGGGGACGAATGTCGCCGAGCTGGCCACGCTCCAAGTCGAGGACGGCGGAATGTTCCTGCATGGCGTAGTCCTTGTAGTTGATAACGCCGACATGATCGCCGTATTTCTGAGAGCGGTTGTAATAGAAAGCGGCAAAACGTGCGAGATTAGGACGGATCGACGCCTGGCCGATCCACCAGTCGAAGTACACGATGTCGGGGTGGTATTTCTCGACCAGTTCCGCTCCTCGCGCCAGCCAATCGTTGGCCCATGCCTGCGAAACATATGTGAAATCGCCATTGAGAGGAGTCCCCCACTTATTGTTCAACCATGTATGCGCCGGACCGTAGAAGGCGGCATATTGCGGGTCGTTCACGTCAGACGGAATCGCACGGCCCACGCCCAGAAAGAAATTGTGCTCCACGCGGTGCGACGATACGCCAAAATGCAGGCCTTCCGACCGTACTGCTTTCGCCAGGTCCCCAATGACATCACGATGCGGCCCCATCTTGGCCGCTGTCCAGTCGCTCAACCCGCTGTCGTACATGGCAAAACCGTCATGATGCTCTGCCACCGGCACCACGTACTTTGCACCTGACTTCTTGAACAACTCGGCCCAGGCTGCCGGATCGAAATGTTCTGCCTTGAACATCGGGACGAAGTCCTTATAACCGAACTTGTCCTGGGTACCGTAAGTGGCGATATGGTGCTTGTACACCTCCGATCCTCGCTCATACATATTTCTCGGATACCACTCGTTGCTGAACGCAGGAACCGAATAGACACCCCAATGAATAAAAATACCGAACTTCGCATCCTCGTACCACGCAGGCACCTCATACTTCTGAAGGGATTCCCAGTCAGGCCGGAACGGCCCCTGGTGATTGACGTCGTCGACTTGTTTCAGGAGGGTGGCGCGTTCAGCGTCATACTTACTGCTGGCCTTCTGCCAAGCCTGGTCAATGCTGTTTGGATCCTCCGAGACAGTCGGAGCTGTGGCGCTCTGGGCATACAGATGGGAAAATGCGGACAGCGCCACTACAACAATGCCGACCTTAACCGCTGATGACAGCGAATGATGCGAGAACATCTTGTCCCTCCGGCAACCAACAGGATTTGAACTTGTAACCAGTCTGCCTGTCGCGCTCTTCGCTCCCGATCGCGCCTCCGGCATAGCCTTGCGATCATTCCAAGCCGTTTGTATGTCCCGAATACAAAACAGACAAGGGGCACGAGAAAGGCGCGGCGCATTGAGTGCACGTCGGCAGCGGATTTTCGCTCCACGAACGCAATGCACCTGCCGCTTCGTGACTCGCGATCAAGGCCGGCTCTTTAGCGCTTTCCGGCGCCGACCGCCGGACTTCATCGCGGCGCGAAGCCGCTTCTCGGCCTGAGTGTTCCAATATCCGCAGTCCAGCTCGAAAAACACCGATGTATACGGAATTCGCATGTTGGTCTTGACCACCAACACTCGAAACAATTCACCGGCGCGATCGAGCTTCGAGATGATCTCTTCGTGTGGAAGGAGGCATATCTCCGATCCTGGGAGCAGGCTGCCCAGCCGTTCCCGGTAGGAACTGATGCCCGGGGCGTCCTCCTCACGAACGAAGGCCAGTTCTTCGTCGGTATAAATCGTAGGCTTGACGTGCTTGCATCGGCCGAGAATGGCGGACGTGCGTTCCAACACCGTGGCTTGTTCCTCATCGGCCACAATGGTTTCGATTGCTGGCCTGGACTGTGCCGGATACGCCGAGTCGGCGATGACGAGCCAGTTGCGATGACCGTAGAGTTGCAGGCGATCCTTCAGAATCTCTTCCCAGTCTGTCTTCATTTCGGGATCAATTCCTCATCTGAGCAGACGGCAACTTTGCCACACTTACCGGAAGCCATAAGGGCATAGGCGTCTGCAGCATCCTCGAGGCCGAAGCGGTGCGTGATGATATCAGCCGGGTGCAGATTCCAGCGCACCAGGCGCTCGACCAATTCCTCCATCAGCCAGGTCGAGGTCACCCAGGACCCGTAGATGGACTTCTGATCGTGAATGATGTCGGGGGATGGATTGAACTCTACGGTCCCCCCTTCCCCTACGAAAGCAATTTTTCCCCATTTGCGAGTGGCTCGAATCGCTGTAGCGCGGGCTGCTGCATTGGCAGAGCAGTCCAGCGCGCGTTCAACTCCAGAACCCCGGGTCAATTGCTTGATCTGAGTGACGTTATCTGGGCCAGCGATTCGAACGAAGTCACATAGTCTTAGAGACTCCGCCAACTCCAGGCGCTCCTGGACAACGTCGATTCCGATAATCGTCTGAGCGCCGAGTTTGCGGCACAAGGCAGCTGCTGCCAGCCCAACTGGCCCGAGTCCTGTGATGAGCACGGAATGGTTGCCATTCACACCAAGCTTTTCAATGGCCTCATACACTGTTCCGAAGCCGCACGCGACCTGGGCGCCGTCCGCGTAAGAAAGCTGGTCGGGAAGCGCGATCAGGTCTTTCTCTTCCGCCATCATGTAGTCAGCCATTCCGCCGTCGCGCTGCCAACCGTAGGCACGCCGGTATTTCTCGTTGGTGCAGGAGATCATGTATCCGCGCCGACAATCGTTACAAACTCCGCAGCCCGAGATGTGATAAACAATCACCCGGTCGCCGACACCAAAGCGCCGGCAACCTGGGCCGACCTCCACGATTTGACCGCTGGGTTCGTGGCCGGCAATCACTCCTTGATAACCCTCAGGCCCTTTCCCAAGGTGCTCATGGTAGATACAACGGATATCGGAACCGCAGATGGTTGAGGCCTTCACCCTGAGTACGACCTCGGCGTGTCCGGGGCGAGGCGTCGGCAGCGTGCGGAGATCGACTCTACGGTTTCCGGGAAGAAACGCGGCTCGCATGCTCTGTTCCATGGTCTACCAACCCGAGTTCAGGGCGGCGTTATCTCCCCATTCAGGTCCCACAGGTCCTCCCAGGACTGCCCATCCTTCCAGAGAAACACCTGACCCTTGATCAACCGGCAGTTGCGGTCGATGGCGCTGATTTCATGCATTTCCCCTTCGGTTAATGGCTCGCCCACGACGCCTTCGAGATTAGCCAGATAATGGCTTCGGTTGGTCGAAAACGGAATGGGTACCTGTCCGCGCTGAACCGCCCATTTAATGCAGACGACAGCCGGATGCACTCCCAGGCGATTGGCAATCCTGACAATCAGCGGGTCTTGCGTCGGCACAGTATCTTCGGCTGTGCGATCTCGCTCGGGCCGTCCGGGCGATCCGACAGGGCAATATCCGACCGGTATCATGCCGTTGGATCGTACAAAATCGAATAGCTGCGGTTGCTGAAAATGCGGGTGCAGTTCCATCTCATTTACAGCGGGTTTAATGCGAGCGTCGCGCAGGAGAAGCTCG
Source organism: Terriglobia bacterium (assembly GCA_963734455.1). Classification (GTDB taxonomy): domain Bacteria; phylum Acidobacteriota; class Terriglobia; order Terriglobales; family Acidobacteriaceae; genus JAIQFF01. The sequence continues at coordinate 41,252 of CAVTHC010000002.1, read as the reverse complement.
AGTTTGGGAACCGTTATGTTCGAAGTCCCTATGTGACGAACCAGCCCCAGGTCGACTAATTCCTCCATCTTTCGCCAGGTCTTCATGAATTCTGCGTGGATATAAGGCTTCGCATCCTTGCTGCGCGACGATACGTCGCATCCGGGTGGATGGAAATTCGGGAAGGGCCAATGCACCAGGTAGAGATCCAAATAACTGAGTCTGAGGTCCGTGAGCGACTTCCGACAGGAAGCGATTACGTCATTTTCGCCATGTTTGTCATTCCACAACTTCGAAGTGATCCACAGTTCCCCGCGTTCAAGATGCCTTCTCATCACCTGCCCGAGTGCATATCCAATCTCGTGTTCGTTGGCGTAGACCGATGCACAATCGAAGTGCCGATACCCAACCGCCGCCGCATCTTCCACCGCCGCCGCAACCTGACCTGCCGTGACATGGTCCGACCCGAAGGTTCCCAAACCGATTCCTGGCATTCCGGCACCGGTATACAGAATCCGCTGGGGCACGAGAGCTGGATCGACATACCCGTTAATCAATGGTCCTGACGCGCCTTGAACTTTCATCCTGAACTCCTCATGATTCCCGGGATCGGAATCTAGAGCTTTCCGAGCTGTGTCAGCAGTTCCCCCGAGGCACAAACACGGGGGATCGGTACTCAAACAAAGGACGATAATCGGTAAAGTTACCGATGTCAACAGGGAGATAGCGCTCGGCGAAAGGAATCGCCTGGGGAATAGAGAAGCCCGCAGTTTAAGGAAAATCCGTTGCACACTTTCGCTAAAGTCATCGTCAATAGGGATCGTTGCTCGAGGGTTCGTTATACTTAATGACGATCATGAGCACGCGAATGAAGGACATTGCCAGAGACCTTGGGGTATCGGTGATCACCATCTCCAAGGTGCTCCGCAATCATCCTGATGTAGGAGACGAGACTCGCGAGCGAGTCCTAGCCCGGGTTAAAGAGCTTGATTATCGGCCGAACCTGGCAGCGCGCAGCCTGGTTACGGGACGCACGTATCTGGTCGGGCTGGTCGTTCCGGATCTGCTTCATCCCTTCTTTGCAGAAATAGCTAAGTCTCTCTCCGATGTCCTGCGAGAGAGCGGCTACTATCTCATTATTTCCTCCTCCGAAGAAGACCCTAATCTTGAGGAGCAGGAGATCAATCACCTCCTGGCACGCAGGCTGGATACGTTGATCATCGCCTCGTGCCGTTCGACTGTCGATCTCTTCTTCCGAATTGAAAAGCAACAAACGCCTTACGTCCTGATCGATCGAAGTCTGCCAGGACTTTCGGCAAACTTCGTTGGAGTGGATGACGAAGCGGTCGGCATGCTCGCTACAGGGCACTTAATCGACGTCGGCTGCAAAAACATCGCGCACATTCGTGGGCCGGAAACCAGTACCGGTATTCGTCGCATGGACGGATACAAACGCGCCCTGGTACGAGCGGGTCTGAAAGTCACGGATAACTACATCATTGCCGAAAGGAAGGGAGATGTAGGAACGAAACAGCGCGGCGCCGAGGCGATGGGCCAGCTCTTGAGTCTCAAGCCAAGACCTGACGGGGTGTTCTGCTTCAACGACCCGCTGGCGATGGGCGCAATGAATTACGCGCTCGATCACGGACTGCGCATCCCCGAAGATATTGCGGTGATCGGATGCGGAAATCTTCACTATGACGATTCTCTCCGCGTCCCACTTTCAAGCATCGACCAGCATAGCCGAAAAATCGGAGAGGAAGCCGCGCGTCTTGCGCTCAGGATTCTGAACTCGAAAGTGCCCCCCCAGTCCGAAATGGTCGTGCTGCAGCCAGAATTAATAGTGCGCAGCTCGACTCAGCGCCACGCAGCGAAACCGGCGTCTTCAAAAGCAAAGCGACGAGCCTAGCATTGCGCATAGCGCCTGGGGATTCTTGCCGGGCGGGTTACTCTGTCGGACGACTTGCCTCGACTCTAAAAGCTGCTTAAGCAAACGATCGCGCGCCAGGTGTGCGTGGTGGCTGGGGTGCGCAAAAATTTGTTTGCCGGGCTATCTAGCATTTCGGGGCTAATTTCGATACAGTCAGCGTTATTTGGTTTTACCGGCCGTTAACGCTTTGCCGATCGTTGACCAAAGACGCCGACTCCCGACAATCACGGTATTGGGCGCGCTGCGATGATGTGCGCCGGACATTTTCTTTCGCCTTTCAGCTGGTGAGTGAAATCGCTGATTATCTGCATGGATCGTAGAACCTTCCTGACGTCCAGTGGGGCCGCGGCATTGGGCACTCTCGCGCCCCGCATATCGCGTTTCTTTCCCGCTCCAAATACTTCCGAGCCTTTTGCGTGGGAAGCGAATGGTCTCATCTTCTCGTTCGAAGTGACAGCCGGCAAATTGCGCCAAAAGCGGCTTGTCGTGGCAGGCGGCGTCTCGGCGGGAACTGACAATTCCTCCGGTGTTGAAGTCGCACTGCAATGCAGCGGAGAAAATTCTCCCGATCCAGGCATGAAATCCGGCATGGGGCAGCCAGGCTTCCGGTTGCTTTTTGGCGGAAGGCGGGAGGAGGCCACGCACCGTGGCCAGCGCCTAGTCTGCATGCATACGGACCCGATCTTGAAGTTAAGTGTGGAATCCGTCTATGAGGCCTTTGACGGAGTTCCAGTAGTCCGGCGGTATTCGCGGGTCACCAATCAGGGCGCTTCACCTGTCGGTATCGAGTTCTTGAGTTCAGCGATGCTGCACGGCCTTGCTGCTCCTCAGGAATACGACCGCGAACTTCGCATCCATGTTGCCCTGAATAGCTGGATGGCCGAGGGACAGTGGCATACGTTCCGTCCGTCCGAAATGGGCTTTGTCGAAAACGAGCGGACAAGCTGGTCGCAAGCGCAGGCAGGAAGCGTCGGCAGTTGGTCCACGGAGCGGTATCTGCCCATGGCCATGGCAGAAAACACGAGGCTAGGGCTGACCTGGTTCTGGGAGATTGAACATAACGGATCGTGGTATTGGGAAATCTCCAATGTCTCGGCTCGCGATAACTACGCCGACAACGTCTACGCGTACCTCGGGGGACCCGACGATCTTCACGCCGCGGCGTGGAAGAGTTTGAAACCTGGCGAAACCTACCTGACTGTGCCCGTGGCGGTAGGATGCGTGCGCGGAGAGTTCAGCGACGCGGTCGAAGCATTGACACACTACCGTCGCCTCGCGTGCCTCATGCCCCGCAACGATAGTTCGCGATGCCCGGTGATTTTCAACGACTACATGAATTGCCTTTGGGGCGACCCGACCGAAGCCAAGGAATTACCTCTGGTCGCCGCTGCTGCAAAAGCGGGTTGCGAATACTTCGTAATCGATGCCGGATGGTACGCAGACCTGCATGAGGATTGGAGTCCTACCATCGGCGCATGGCAGCCTTCGTCAACAAGATTTCCCCACGGCCTGAAGTTTCTTCTAGATCAGATCCGGCAAGCTGGAATGGTTCCGGGATTGTGGCTTGAGCCCGAGGTTGCCGGAGCCAGGTCGCTGCTCGCGAAAAAGACGGATCGCTGGTTCTTCATGCGTCATGGCAAGCGAGTGTTGAAGAACTCGCGGTTTTTGCTCGATTTCCGCAATCCGGAGGTACGGGCTTACCTGGATGAGGTGATCGCAAGACTTGTAAATGATTATGGCGTCGGCTATATCAAGATGGACTACAACGTCGACTCGCTGCAAGGGACTGAGATCAATGCCGACAGCTTTGGACAAGGCTTGCTCGAGCATAACCGAGCCCACCTGGCGTGGTTGGAGGAAATCCTCAAGCGTTATCCCGATCTGGTGATTGAAAACTGCGGCAGCGGAGGTGGGCGCATGGACTACGCGATGCTCAGCCGTCTCCAGTTGCAGTCCATGACCGACCAGGAAGATTATCTGAAGCTTCCGATGATCCTGGTCGGTGCGTCAGCCGCTGTTTTGCCGGAGCAACTCGCAATCTGGTCTTACCCGCTGGCGAAGGCGGATGCCGATCAGGCCAGCTTCAACATGGTTACAAGCATGATGTGCCGAATTCACCAGAGCGGCCGTCTCGATTCACTTACCCCGGAAGCATCAGCTCAGGTAATCGAGGGCATTCGCATTTACAAAGAGTCTCTCCGTAAGCACATTCCGACTGCGGTTCCCTTTTATCCGCTCGGCACCTCTGACGTGACCGACTTCAAGACGCCGGTTGCCTTGGGTATGCGCTCTCCGCAGCAAACCTTACTCTCTGTCTGGCGGATCGACGGTCCCGCCATAACCAAAATACCTTGGCCGACGGGGGAAGCCAGACTCCTTTATCCCCGCGATCTGGGCATCAAAATCAGCGCTAATGATGGAGCTCTGCATGTTGAGTTCCCGAGAACACGCATGGCGTGCCTGATCTCTGGATAGAATCATGTTGCATTCTTAGACCTTAAATGATGACTGGAAATTTGACATCCGCGTTCGATGTCAACGCACTTTCGATGTCAGTGAAAGCGAGAACAGATGAGGCAATTCGCAGTGTGGTTCTTCTTGTTATCGAGTTTTTGCTGGGCACAAGGGTCGGGAGACTTCCAACCCTCTTCCACGAACGTTTGGGGAGCAGAGTACCCTCGTGTTGACAGCAATGGGCGGGTCCAGATTCGCGTGAAAGCCCCCGATGCCACCAAGGTCAAGCTGAATTTCTGGAGCGGGCCCAAAGTGGACATGGAAAAGCAGACGGACGGATTTTGGACCGTCACGACCGCCCCCCTTGTTCCAGGCTTTCATTACTACATTTTGAACATTGACGGTGCGGATGTCAGTGATCCCAACACGCAGGCGTACTTTGGTGGAGGCCGGCCGGTAAGCGCGGTGGAAGTTCCCGAGCCGGGCTCCACGTATTATTCTCCGCAGGATGTACCCCACGGCCAGGTTCGTGAGGTTTGGTATGACTCGAAGGTGACGGGAACCTGGCGCCACGCGCTGGTCTATCTGCCTCCGAATTACGATACCCAAACCAAGGTTCGCTATCCGGTGCTGTATCTCCAGCATGGCGGAGGCGAGGATGAGACAGGATGGATTCGCCAGGCGCATGCCAACTTCATCCTCGACAATCTGATTGCCGCCGGAAGCTGCAAGCCGATGATCGTCGTCATGGCGTATGGCTATGCCCGCCGCGCCGGCCAACCCGCTCCCGACCTCGCCGGCAAACCCTTTGGCTCTCCGGAAATGCTGAAGGCGATGAAGGACATGACCTCGGAGTTCGAAGACGATGTGACGCAAGGCCTGATTCCCTTCATTGATTCGACCTTCAGAACGCTTTCCGACCGCGATCACCGTGCCATGGCCGGCCTTTCCATGGGAGGCATGCAGACCTTCCAGGTCACACTGGATCATCTCGACCTTTTTTCCTACATCGGAGGATTCAGCGGAGCGGGCGGGATGCTGGTGCTGGGGGACCGGAAACTGGATCCCAAGACCGATTACAACGGTGTATTTGCCGATCCGGCCGCGTTCGCCAAGAAGGTGCATTTGCTCTGGATTGGCGTCGGCACCAATGAACCCGAGAGAATGCGCGCAGGACTTCAGAGACTGCACGCCTCACTCGACGAAGCGAAGATTAAGCATGTCTTTTACGAATCGCCTGGGACGGATCACGAGTGGCAGACCTGGCGCCGCGATCTGAAGGATTTCGCGCCGAGATTATTTCAATAAGAATTCAAGCGCCGACAAAGCCCTAGAAGGAGCTTCTTATGGAGAAATTCAGCCGTCGTAAGTTTGTCGCAACCGCCGCAGTGGCCGGCGCAGCCTCCTTTCTTCGTGTACCTGCATTCGCGGTTGAGGACCAGGGCACACTCGCCAGTAGCGCCGCCTCACCAAAAGCGCTAGGGCGCGAGATGGTCGCGTCGCGAGCGGTCCCATTTCCCCTGAAGGATGTTAGGCTCCAGCCGGGAGCTTTTAGCGCGGCCGCAGAGTCCAATCGAAAGTACTTAAAGACGCTCCCTCCTGACCGGCTGCTTCACACGTTCCGTCTGACCGCCGGCCTGCCGTCTTCTGCCGAACCGCTTGGGGAGTGGGAAAAGCCCGATTGCGAACTCCGTGGCCACTTCGCTGGCGGACACTACCTTTCAGCTTGTGCGCTGGCCTTTGCCAGTTCCGGAGACGAAGAGCTCAAGCACAACGGTGATCTGATAGTGACTGAGCTGGCCAAGTGCCAGGCTCAGCACAACAATGGCTATCTCAGCGCGTTCCCGCCGGAATTGTTCGACCGCCTGCGCGATGGAGTGAAGGTGTGGGCTCCGTTCTACACCTTTCACAAAATCATGGCCGGGCATCTTGAAATGTATACCTTGGCCGGCAACGAGCAGGCGGTGGAGACAGCGGAGAAAATGGCACGATGGGCATCGAACTGGTCCGATCCGCTCAGCGACCCGCAAATGCAGCGTGTGCTTCAGGAGGAATACGGGGGGATGGGCGAAGTGCTCGCCAACCTCTACGGCATCACGGGCAAGGAACAGTATCTTCGACTGGCGCAACGCTTCGACAAGAAGGGGTTCTTCGATCCGCTCGCCGCGCACCGCGATGAACTCAAAGGGCTGCACGTGAACACGCACGTCCCGCAGGTGATTGCCGCCGCCCGGCTATACGAACTCACGGGAGACAAGCGTTACTGGAACATCGCCAACTATTTCTGGGACGAAGTGACCAGCGAGCGCTCCTATTGCACCGGAGGCACCAGCAATTTCGAGCATTGGAGATCGGAGCCGGGCGTGCTCTCGACCGAGCTCAGCCCGCTCACGGCAGAGGATTGCTGCGTCTATAACATGCTGAAGCTGACACGGCACGTGTTCGCGTGGTCGCCGCAAGCCAGCCACATGGACTATTACGAACGCGTGCTGTTCAACCACCGGATGGGCACGATCGATCCGGAGACTGGCACGACCGTGTATCATCTGCCGCACGGAAACGGGTACTCCAAGATTTACGCCGAGCCGTTTAACTCGTTCTGGTGCTGCAGCGGTACGGGCGCGGAGGAATTTGCCAAACTGCCGGACTCAATCTACTTCCATGATGAAAATTCCATATTCGTCAACCTTTACATCGCTTCGGATGTGAACTGGACAGAGAAGGGCATACGCATTACACAGCAGACCTCTTTCCCCGAAGAGCAAGGGACCACTCTCACGATCTCGGCGGCAAAACCAGTTGAGGTTGACCTGAAACTGCGCGTTCCGTACTGGGCCAAGAACGGCAGCGTCAAAGTAAATGGACGCCCCCTTCCCGCCTTCGCAGACCCGAGCAGCTATCTCGTTTTGCGTGGACCCTGGAAGAACGGAGACCGCATCGAACTAAGCCTGCCCATGTACTTGCACGCAGCCCCCATGCCCGATAAGGAGACTCTTCAGGCGGCGATGTACGGCCCCCTGGTATTGGCCGCACGCTTCGAAGAAGAACCGCGCGCGAGGTGGTACCGGCACTTTACCGCCGCAAAAGAGGAAAAACCTTCGCCCACACTGCAATTCAAGGGCAAGCTCAATGACCCGGCGAGTTGGCTCGAACCGGCGGCCGGGAAGCTGGCATTCCGGGCGGTTTCGCAAAATCAAGCCGTTGCGTTTGTTCCTTTGTCGAGCATTTTGCACGAAAGGTTCTCCATGTACCACGAGATCAATGAGGGCAATTCCTGAGAGACATAACCCGCCGGAAAGAGGACATGCATGATCAATAGGAAATTCTTCTGCCTGATGACGTTGGCGATAAGCATTGCTCTGGGGCCGGAGGTCGTAGCACAAGTGCAAACCGACGTGCCTGCGGTCATTCCGGGTGCGAAGCCTGTGACCGTAGAACGCGTCAAAGTCCACGGGACAGCGCTCGAAGGAAATCTGGAAGGAGATGCCGTCGACCGCGATGTGCTGGTGTTTCTGCCACCCAGCTACGCCCAGGAGAAATCCCGGCGCTATGCCGTCGTATATGCCTTGCACGGTTATTCCATCGGCGCCGAGCAATGGAGCCACGAGATACGCGTGCCCCAGACCATCGAAGGCGCTTTCGCCCAGGGCGCAAAAGAGATGATTGTCGTGCTGCCTGACTCGAAGACGCTGCACAACGGTTCCATGTATTCGAGTTCAGTCACGACGGGAGATTTCGAGCAGTTCATTGCGCACGATCTGGTCGCCTACATCGATGCGCATTACCGGACCATCCCAAATCGGCTGAGCCGCGGCCTGGTAGGCCACTCCATGGGAGGCTATGGCGCGACCCGCATCGGCATGAAGCATTCCGATGTGTTTGGCAGCCTGTACATTATGAGTCCGTGTTGCTTGGCGCCGCGGCCAACTGGACCGAATCCAGAAATCGAGAAGGCTCTCGAGGGGGTGAAAACGCCCGAAGATTCCGCCAAACTTCCTTTCTTCCCGCGCGCACAGCTTGCCTCGGCAGCCGCATGGTCGCCGGATCCGAAGAATCCTCCGCTCTATCTGGACCTGCCCACGAAGGACGGCGTACCCCAACCGGATGTCCTCGCAAAATGGACTGCGAATGCGCCGCTGGCATTCATCGATCAGTACATCGGAAATCTGCGCAGCTATCGCGGAATCGCGATCGACGTCGGGGACCAGGACGGTTTACGAGTTGATACCGGCAAACTGCATGATGCACTTGATCGGTATGGAATCGCAAACACCTTCGAAGTTTATCCGGGCACTCACACAAGTAAGGTGGCTGATCGCTTCCAGAATCATGTGATGCCTTTTTTCAGCCAGAATCTTTGCTTTCAGGCAAGCTGCCGGTAATCGGCGTCCTTTCACACAGGTTACCTTGAGACACAGGGCTGCAAGATAACCGTGGAATGGCAGGCGGCGATAGGCATCCCTGCGTCAGATTCACGCTTTCCTCCACGTTTACTGCGCACGAGGCTGCGAGGTCTCGCTTGAATACAAAAATTTGTAGCCCGTGCCCAACGAACCTCTAAGTCCCCGCCACCGGCCTGTGGGCTACCTGTAATAAACCGTGAACTACTTGGAAAAGAACAGCCAACGCTGTCAGGCTGCGAAACGGAAGGGGCCTGATCACCCCAGATACCGGTGATTTTGGTAAAGCGCCCGAGCAGCCGCAGGGGCCCCGTGGGAGGAGACTTGAACCGTCGCACGTGTATCAGAGCTCTCATTGTTGACGACCATGATGTCGTGCGGGCGGGGTTCAGCAGCGTTCTTCGTCGCCAGGCAGGCTTGATTGTCGTAGGCTCGGTTCAGAGTGGCGAGGAGGCCTTGACGTTTCTTGAACCTTTCACGGTCGATATAGTGTTGCTTGACCTTCACATGCCAGGAATGAGCGGCATCGAAACCTTGCTGGCAATACAGGAACTACCCTGTGCCCCCAACGTAATCGTTCTATCCAGCTTGGAGCCCGATGAGGAAATCTGCCGGGCAGTGGAGGCGGGAGCTAATGGCTATCTGCGTAAAGACGTCTCTTGCGCCGAAATCATTGAAGCGGTTGACGCCGTGCACTCGGGTAAGAGCTACTTTCCTCAATGGATCAGGGACCGGGTCTCCGAGCGCAAGCTCCAGCCGAGTCTTAGCCCACGCGAGCTTGAAATCCTGAAAATGGTCGCCAAGGGATTGACTAATAAGGAGATCGGCCACGCCATTCAGGTTAGCCACTTCACTGTCCGAAACCACGTCAGGCATATTATCGCGAAGCTGGAAGTGGGCGACCGCACCGAGGCGACCACGGTTGCGATCCAACACGGCATCCTTATGGCCTAGATCGGATATTCTCGTGCTAAGCGAAAACACTTCTCAGAGGCCTGGATCGGCGATATTCGTGCTCTACAGGCCGGTTACCAGAAGTAGGTGGCAACCACGCGAGGGGGGCCCGGCACTGAATCGGTTACGGTGGTTTGCAGGATTACCTGCAGGTTTTTCTTCTGCCAGTCCGGGGGAGCGGAACGGAACGCCTGCTCCAGATAATCCGGCCTGGAAATAAACTCTCCAGCAGCCTGGGTTCCCCTTGCACCCAGTCCGGCGGCGGCAATCACTACCTGGCCGGTCTTGGCGTCGAGCAATCGGGTGACGATCGCAAAATCCTGAATGATTTCTCCCCCCGGACCCTGCACCCATGACCGGGACATTCCCGCCGGACCTTGCTCTTGAATCCTGAACTGTCCATCCTGCTCAATAAACATGAAGCGGAGGTTGGACGTCATTTGCATGGTCCACCGGTTGTTGAAGGCTCCCACTACAACGGCGGGAGAATTTCGAAGATCTTCGAACGAGTAATTAGAGCCAATCCGCACCTGGCTGGGTTTGTTTATGTGCTCGAATAGCGCGGAAAGCCTGGCCGCTACATATACGTCGCCCATGGCTACGCCGTAATCTTCATAGGGCTGCATGTCACTCCAAACCAGCTTTTCATTCTGATCGAGCGGAAGTGCCTGGTCGTACCTCTCCACTTCGGTCTGGAAGGTGCCGGGGTGGGTCTTTGAATATCTGCGATAGAGTTCCAAAGAGGGCCGGTACATGATCGGCTTTGCCAGGCAGATCAGCACCGGCTGTGAATTGGCAAAAATCGGAGACCAGAATTGCTCCAAGGCAGATGACCCGTTCCGGCGCTCAAGCGACCGTGTTGCCAGCACCGCAGCCAAAATCAAGCCCAGACAGATCGCGCCCGCGATCCATGGCAGCCAACGCCTTCGGGGGGTAGCAGGAAGCTTCGCATCCAACGGCGCCGCGACTCCGTTCCAGCGAAATTCAGGAGAATAAGAACCAAGCCGCAGTTCGATGTGAACCGGCGATGCATTTGGGGAATTGTGATAGTAGCGTTCCAGGCGCCGTCGAACCTCACCGGCTTGTACCCGGACCACCGCGTCGTCGCCAGTCGCGTATCCCGCCTCGCGCTTGAAAATCTCCGTCCCAATCGTTCTCTCTTTAAGGAATTCCTCGCGTCCCTCAAGCTTGTGCTGAACAACGTAGGAGAGGAATTGTTTGCTGCGCGAACTGTTCCGGAAGAACTGGCTTTCGAGGATAGTACGAAGTTCGGCAAGGATCGCCGCTTTTTCGTTATCAGTGAAGCAGGCACGTTCGTGGTGCCCGGTGACGATCGGTTCAGCTGTAATTCCCATGGCCTTAAACCTTGATGCCGCCCCCTGATCATGGGCCTTTCGGAGAGGCAAGGAACTACCCTATTGAAAGGACGGAGACTCAGCGACCAAACGTTACCGTTAACTGAAAATGGTTGTCAAGCATCTTTCCCCTACGGGAAACTGCCGGAAGGCTAAGCACGCCAACCGCGGTAGTGATGGAAATAGTCTTATATCAATGACATGCGCCTGATAGTGGGGCCGGGCGACGAAACTGGGAACTCTTGCATCCGAGCAAAATAACCTGGCAAACATACTCTCCGGAAAGGCGGCCTGCCTGGAAGAAATGAGCTGAATGGCTAAATAGAAGAGTCCATATGACCCATAGGCACCCGTTCTTGAACGTCGTATAAACAAGCCACCAGTAGCACAATTCGGAACTGCATTGGCTTGCCACCTGCCCTTCAGGCCTTTGTACACCGTCTTCGAAAATCTTGAACCGCAACCCGAGGTACACATGCCGGGACGACGAGAATTTCTGATTGGAAGTGCTGCCGGACTGGCAGCGATGCTTCTTAAAAGACCGTCACTTTCAGCCCAAAGCTCCCAATCACGCATAGCCGACTCCCACATTGATGTTCTGCTCTCGGAGCCGCTGGGCACAATCTCGCCCAACATTTACGGACACTTCACCGAGAACCTCGGTGGGGTTATCTACGATGGAGTGTGGGTCGGCGAGGACTCTAAAGTCCCGAATGAGCACGGCATTCGCAGCGCATTAATTGAGCACCTCCGAAAAATCAAGGCCCCGGTCATTCGTTGGCCGGGAGGCTGTTTCGCCGACAGCTATGATTGGCGTGACGGGGTTGGGCCGCGCGAAAAGCGTCCCCGGCGGACGAACTTCTGGAACGAATCTCCTCAGTCCCCGGCGATTCATAAGTATGACCCGAACCAGTTTGGCACCGATGATTTTGTGCGATTCTGTCGTCTGACCGGGGCGGAACCCTACCTGGCGGCGAATCTCCGCGGCCTCCCTGCTGAAGAATTCGATCGTTGGGTTGAATACTGCAATTCCCCCGAAGGAAGCACTACGCTGGCCGATCTCCGCAAGGCCGGCGGCTCAGCCCAGCCCTTTAACGTGCGTTACTGGGGCGTTGGCAACGAGTCGTGGGGATGCGGAGGCGAATTCACCGCCCCGGAATACGCGGTGGAGTTTCGCCGTTACACGGCATGGCTGCCTCGTTATGGACAACAACTTCAGCTCATCCCATCCGGGCCGAATGACGACGACTGGAATTGGACCCGCGCGTTTCTTGAAGAAATTACTCGAAAGCGGCCCGCTCAACGTTCCGGCATCTATGGCCTGGCCCTGCATCACTATGCCTGGGACCTTAGCCGCGGCATCCCCCAGATTGGAACCACCGGAAATGGAGATGCCATCAAATTCGAACCGGTGGACTGGTACGAACTGCTGCAGCAAGGCAATCTTATGGAAGGCCTGATCGAGGGCCATTGGCAGGTGATGGGAGAATTCGACAAGAACCACGATATCAAGCTGATTGTGGATGAATGGGGCCCGTCGTACAAAGCGGGGAGTGAGGCCACGCCGGGAGACTTTCTGGAGCAAACGCCCACTCTACGCGACGCTGTCTTTGCCGGCATGACTCTCGATACCTTCAACCGGCATCCGGAAAAAGTCGCCATGGCCAACTGCGCCCAGCTTATCAATTGCCTCAATAGTCTCTATCTGGCGCACGAAGACCGATTTGTGGTCACGCCGGTGGGTCTCGTGTTTGAAATGTACACCGCCCACCAGGCCAATCAGGCGGTCAGGACGATGATTGCCGCTCCGCAAGTGCATTATGATCGCGACGGAAAACCGGCAACTTTCTGGGGGCTGCAAGGCTCGGCGTCTCTCAAGGACAAGAGACTGGTGCTCACAGTGGTCAATCCGCACGTGAGTGAATCACGGCTCACGGAGATAACGATCCGCAGCGCTGCCGGGAAGTCGGGCACCGTGACCACCCTGACCAGTCCGGACATTCATGCCCACAACACGTTCGCTCAGCCAAATACGCTCGTTCCGAAGACAGAGGGCGTGGATATAAAAGGATCGGCGCTGGTCCACGAGTTCCCTCCAGCTTCCGTCTCTGCGTTGCAGATTGAATTGGTCTGAACAAATTTAGATCAAGGGGCTTGCACAGAAATTGCCTTGCCCTGGTAGCGAACGGCTTTGTCAGGCTTGGCCACGACCGTTTCTCCGACACCGTGGCCCCGGGATACCCAGACAACGTTGATTGTGAGCTCCTTGGGCATCCCAGGGTACTCGCCTTCGCGGTCCCCAATCGTCAGCGTCTTCTGCGCCTCCGACCAGCGCAACGGAATAAGCGCGTGCGCTCCCTTTTCGTAGTTGTAGGTGTCGCCCTCATCTTCATATAGGTCGAACTTGCCGTCGGCCCCGCGAAAAATACGCAACTCCAGGGGACCGCCCGGCGCCTGGCCGGCATATTCAATCTCCGGTCCGAATGGAATGATCGAACCTGCTCGAACATATAAAGGAATACGCTCCAGCGGAGCTTCCGCCTCGACCTCCTGCCCGCCTTTCGCCGATGCGCCGGACCAAAAGTCATACCACGCGGGAGAATCCGGCAAATAGACCGTGCGATGTGTCGCATCCTGTTTCAACACCGGATTCACCAGGATGGCGGGACCGAACATGAACTGGTCTCCGATGTTCCAGGTCTTGGGATCAACGCGCCAGTCCATGACCAGCGGCCTTTGCATGGTGTAGTCCTGGTTGGTCACTCGCCACGCGAGCGAATAGATATAGGGCATCAGGCGATAGCGGAGCTTGTCGTAGTTGAGCAGGATGGGCTCGACTTTGTCGTAGGTCCAGAGTTCGTTGTGGGCGCGGTGACCGTGGGTGCGGAATATGGGGCAAAATACTCCGAACTCAAACCAGCGCGTGTAAAGCTCCTGGTATACCGGATCATCGGGAGGGCGATCGTAGGGCTGCCAGTACCCTCCGATATCAGTTGTCCAATAGGGATAGCCGGAAAGCGCGAAGTTCAAACCGGCCGCGACCTGGTGGCTCAACCCCCAATATGTGCTGTAAACATCGCCAGACCAGACGGTCGCACCCACCTGTTGCTGGCCCGTGAACGCCGACCGGGTGAGAAGGAAGACGCGCTTCTGATCTGTAGTGGCCTTCCAATGCTCCTGAATGCCGCTGGTATGCATGAAGGGAAAAATGTTCGTATAACGTGCCCCGCTGCCCATGGCGAGTTGCTTATCCCGCAGGATCGCGTCTCCCATGTGGGGCCAGTACTCCTCGGGCTCCGCGCTATCCAGCCAAAAGGCGTCCCAGCCCTGGGAAAAGAGCTTGGACACCAGATTCTCCCAATAAAAATCTCGCGCCTGCGCACTGGTCGCGTCATAGACATGGGCGTTCGGCACCATCAGATTCTGCGCATCCAGTTTCTTGTAATTCTCCGACTCGGAATTGAACAGGCCCCACACGGAGAGCATGGCGTGAACATGCTCGTCATGCAGTGTCCTGAGTTCCGCAGGGACGTCGGTAAAATTGGAATTGAAGATGGGATCGCCTTCGGTCTTCCACCAAAACCAGTCCTGCACGATCGCATCCAGGGGAATGTGCTGTTCGCGATAACGATGCGCAATCCCAAGCAGTTCTTCCTGAGAGATATAACGGTCTTTCGATTGGAAGAAACCGTATGCCCACTTGGGCAGCATGGGAGTGTGACCGCTCAGGTTGCGATACTGGTGCACGACTTCATCCATCTCAGGGCCATAGATGAGGTAGTAATCAACCGAATCTGCGGCCAACGAACTGAACTCGAACGCCAGCGGAAACCGGTTATCCGCATAGGTGAACGAGGCGGTGTTCCACAGCAGCGCATAGCCCTTGCTGGAAACCAGGAGCGGAATGGCAACGTCGGTGTTGTTCTGTCCCAGTTCAACCGTACTGCCACGATAGTTGAACATACCGCTCTGGTGCTGGCCCAGGCCGTAGAAGCCTTCGGTGACATCCGGCGAGAAACGATCCGCTACGTGGTAGACGCTCTCCCCGTTTAGCTGAGCAGGTTCATAGGTACGTGGTATCGCATCACTTTCGCGCAGCAGCACCTGTCCTCCGATGCTGCTGTATTTCAAGTTCCCGCGCTTCAGCGAGAGTTCGACCTTCAAGTTGGCGGTCGTCAGGACAGCAGCTTCATCGGTCTGTGAGAACTGGAACTTCGCACCGGGGCAAGACTGTTTGGGATCGAGTATCCAGGGGTGTTCATCCTTGATAGACCCAGGCGCCTTCGGCGTAGCGATTACATGGATCACGGACGCGTTGCACACGGAAACTCGCAGCGTCTCGTCTCCAATGGTTGCAGTCAGGCCATCCGCGGTCTGCGTGACCACGACTGGCGGTAGGGGCGGTATCGCGCCCAGAAGTTGAGCGGCCAGCGGCGCGGAATGCGTGAGGAAGAATAGAAGAGCCGCGGACAGCGCGAACCTGATTCGGTTCGCCTGAGCAGACTGCCTGATCATCGAGATTCCTGATTTCACCGGTTGAGTCCTTTGCCGTTTTTTCTGGAAATCCGGCGTTGAATGACGTCGTCACCTGGCAGACCAAGGCAAACCGGCGACGCGGACAGAGCTGAAATGAATTCGAAAGGCGGAAAAGAAGCGGACCGGATGGCGCGTGGGGGGCGCCATCCGGTCCGGCCGTTTAGAATTTGAGCGTAAGTGCAAATTGCAGCTGCCGTGGAGTAGTGCCTAACGCCATACTGTGAATCGTGCCGGCGCCGCTCGCGGCCGTGCAGTCAATACAAGTGCTACCCGGATTTGCCGGGTTGATGATGTTGAAAACATTGAACGCGTCCATGCGGAATTGGAGCGATATGCTTTCACGGATCGGGAAATTCTTCATCAACGAGAGATCGGCATTGAAAAGACCTGGACCCGTAAAAGCATTTCTCGGGGACGTGCCTATCTGGTCGAGGCTCGGGCTGGAAAAAACACCGCCCAACCCAGGTGGAACAAAATAGGTTCGCGAATGGGTGGTCGGGTCGAAAGAGGTAAGCTTCAAAGGAAAGCTCCCGCTTCCCTGGTTAGGTCTGCAGGGGCCGGCTGGGGTAAAGGCGCTGCAACTGCTCAAGTTGGCGGTGAACGGCAAACCACTGGCCCAGTCAATCGACGTGCTCAGTTCATACCCTCCAATGATGTAGTTCATCCAGGTTGGCACGCCACCGCCAAACTGCTTGCCCTTGCCGAAGGGCAGCTCGTAGTTGCCGAACAGAGTAAGCTGTTTCTCGCGCAGATCGTCAAGGCGTCCCCAGAGAAACTTCTTGTAAACCTCTTCATCGCTGCCGTAGTTGTAGCCGCGCTGAAAAGCAAAGTTCGCATTGAGCTGCAAACCTTGAGAGAAGCGTTTTTCGTAACTCACCTGCAGGGCGTTGTAGTTGCTGTCAAAACCGTTGTGATAGAAAGTGAGGTCCTGGGTGAATCCGAATCTCGAGAAATACGGACGCAATTCGCTGGTATCGCTGGTTTCGGTCAAGCTTCCCGGGGCAGCCGCCGGATTGTAGCAAAGCGCCTGGCCCGTGATGCTTTGCGACGCGGGCAAGCACGGCGCGGGCTCATTAGGATTGGTCGACTTGTCGTCGCCCATAAAGGTGTGAGTTCCCTTGTTTCCTACGTAAGCCACCGTAACGGACGACGTATTGGTGAGCTGGCGCTGAACCGCAAAGTTCCAGGCATCGATGGTCGGGAAGACGTTGGGATCGCTGCGGATTTTCGCATTGTTACCCACGCCAATGGGAATCACGCCACTGGACGGAACGGTAGGAAATACGAACGCGGTGGGTCCGACGGCCAGATTAAACGCCGCTGTGTTGGCGCCGCTATTAGTCAGGTTCTGGTTCACCAGGACCGGAAGGTTCTGGGTCAACATGTGTCCGAAGATCGACCCGAAAACTCCGATATCGAAGCTCCGGCCATAGCCCGTTCTGATGACGGTCTTGTCATTCAGTTGGTAGGCGATTCCCAAGCGGGGCGCCAGCGTCTTCCAGGTCTTCGAAACATTCATTGCGGTGTCAAACGGGCCATAACCGGCAACCCTGATTTCGCCGGTGTTCAAATCAGGGAAACCGCCCTGTCCCTTGCCGTTAACAGTTTCCGGGAAGTAAAGCTCCCAGCGCAGACCGTAATTCACGGTCAGTTTGGGAGTGACTCGCCAGTTATCCTGTATGTAGGTGAACATCCTTTTCTGACTTTCCTTGGCATTGGTTGAAACCGACACATACCGGGTCAGATTGGTGACATCCCCGAGCAGGAAAGTGGCGAGACCCATGCCTCCTGGGGAAGTCAGGGTTGGATTGGTGGTGTTTTCGGTGTCAGTCGCGCTGAAAGTCA
Organism: Terriglobia bacterium; assembly: GCA_963734455.1. Taxonomy (GTDB): domain Bacteria; phylum Acidobacteriota; class Terriglobia; order Terriglobales; family Acidobacteriaceae; genus JAIQFF01. Next base: position 23,799 of record CAVTHC010000002.1, on the reverse strand, counting down.
GTTCGCCGGCCCGATTGCTGTCGCTGGGCACGCGCAGGTTCCGTGCGTAACGCACGTCTACGCCAAACTTCAAGCTGTGCGTCCCCATGATCTTCGTCCAATTATTCACGATCTGATACTGGTCCTCGCTCTCGAGCAGTGGGCAGTTGCACGCATTCACGCCCAGCCCGGAGCCGAAGTTCGACAACCCATCGCCACCGTTGCCACTAGCATTGTTGATAAAGAACGCGGGAGCGCCGGCGGTGAAGGAATCGCCCAGATTGAGCCCGGGAATTCCTACCTCGCTGGCAAGGTTTTCCACGCCATCGTACTTTTGGGTTTTGACGTGATACCGCAGGTAGCCCAGCCGGAAATCGGTGAGCAGTTTCGGACTTAGCGCAATATCCATACCGAAAACTGCACTCTGGCTGCGGCCAGAAGCGGTGCCACCGAAGGTGTTGCCAGGAGCTGAAAACCCTTGCCCACCGCCCTTGCCAAAAATCGTGGCCGAGGAGGTTCCGTTGCCGAAATAGCTATAACGGCCGAAAGCGTGAGTGCGCTCGCTAAGTTGATCGTCGATTTTGACGTCTACCGAATCGTTGTGCAGGCTCCCGCTACCGCTGCCCGCGTAGTTATTGGTCGTTCCCGGCGCATTCGGGGCCGGGATCAAGGCCAAAAGCGCCAGCGCCTGCGGCGAAAGGAACTGCGTGGGAATGAAGTCGTTCGCAAAAGGCGCGGGACCCGTTCCGGTGATGACGCGAGGGTTGTAGATCTGGCCTTTCGCTGCTCCGTTTGCAGCCAGGTAGTCGCTGAGGTCGCACCCATTACCGGAGAGACAGGAACTCCGGGTCAATGCAGTGGGCACGGTCACGATTGCGGAGGATCCCAGAATCTGCCGGGTACCCTGATAGTCGGCGAAGAAGAAGGCCTTGTTCTTGATGATAGGCCCGCCAACTGATGCCCCGAACTGGTTGTACTTCGCAGGAGGAAGCAGGCGGCCCGTCACTGGATCGGGCGCAAATTGATTGTACGGATTCCGCGCCTGGGTAGCATCGGTTTTACGGTAATCGAAGAGGTCGCCGTGAAAACTATTGGTTCCCGACTTGGTCTGGGCCGTGACTACAGCGGCCACCGCCTGACCGAACTGCGCATCGTAGTTTTGCGTCGTGATCTTGGCTTCCGTGACCGCATCGAGTGGTGGATTGATGACAATCTGACCGAGGATAGGATCTTGATTAGCTGCGCCGTCCAGTTCGTAAGCAACTCCCGAGAAGTGCTGTCCGTTAATCTGGACAGTGGGGCTGCCTTGGGGATTTTCCGCAGTGTTTTGCGACCAGCCCATCACCTGTGTTCCCGGAATCAACAATTCGAGGCTAGCGAAGTTGCGGCCGGAATTCGGCAGGTCGGAGACTGTTTTTTCGTTCAGTACCAGGCCGACGTCAGCGCGATCAGTCTTCAGTTGAGGAACCTCTGTGGTAACGGTCACAGTTTCGGTGGCAGACCCTACGTCGAGTTTCAGGTCCAGTTTGGGAGACGTGTCCGCGGATACCCGAATACCCTGGCTCTCAGTTCCACGAAACCCCGGGGCAGCGACCGACACGTCATAAACGTCTGGAATCAGGTGCTCGACCGAGTATTCGCCGATGGAGTTGGTCGTGGTTTGAACCGAGGTGCCCTTCGCGACGTTCTTGACCGTGACCGTCGCGTTTGCGATCGCCGCTCCTGAGCTGTCGGTGATCTGCCCATAGATTGATCCGTAGATGGCTTGTCCCCAAAGGCTTGTCGCCGACCAGCCAGCGATGGCCACGATGAGGACAACCATCAGGCACCTGAAATTCGTCCGCTTTGTCGTGTACATTGACCATCCTCCAGAGTTCGATCGCAGAACGCTCGCCACACACAAGTCTCGGCCCGCCGGGGCAGGCTGAAGCGAGCCATCACTTACGAGAGCAAACGTTTACCTGTTGAAGAAGCAGCCCCACGCGGTTCTACTGCTGCCGTTGCGGTACCCTAGATCAGCTTCTGGGTGGGCGCAATAGTCCACGTGTGCCATAGGCGTCGTCGGCAACCCAGCGTTTATCATTCAGAGTGTCGGATAAGAGCGAGCGCCGAGGCTCATGCTCAGTCTTGGGTTCTCATCTTCATTTTTTCTATGCGCCTGATTTGCCTTTTCTGCGTGGTGGGGGCGGTGGTTCTGCCCGCGTGGGGTCAAGCGACGAGCCCCGTGATGCCTTTACGTCAAGCGCAAGATCAGGTTAACAGCGGCCATTTCGATGAAGCGTTACGGCAACTCGATACCCTGGCTGCGGAAAAGCCGGAGCCTGCGGGCGTCGAATTTCTCCGAGGCACGGTCCTCTACCAGCAAGGCAAGATGGTCGAAGCCGCTGCAGCCTTCGCAAAGGCGGTTGCCCAGGACCCAAAAAACCTCGAAGCAATGCAGATGCAGGGAGTAAGCCTTTTTCGTGCGGGCAAGCCCGCCGCAGCGGTTCCACTGCTCGAACGGGCACACAGTTCCGTTTCAAATGCCAATGTGGACCCAGACTATGTACTGGGGCTTTGCTACCTGGACACTGGCCGTTACGATGATGCTCGCAGGGCATTTGGGAGTCAGTATGGTTTCACTCCCGACTCCGCGCCGGCCTATCTACTCGCAGCCCGCATGGAACTGCGCCGCGAATATCTTCCTATCGCGGAGACGTCAGCACGAAAGGCACTCGAAATCAATCCCGGTCTTCCCCGGGCGCATCTTCTGCTCGGCGAGATCGCACTCGCCCGAGGGCGATGGCCCGACGCCATTGCTGAGTTCGAACACGAACGCGACCTCGATCCGCTTAACGGAACTGTGTACGAACGGCTGGGAGACACTTACATCCGCGCCGGAGACTTTGACCGTGCGCAGCAGGCCCTGGACCGGGCGGTGCTCCTCGAACCGACCGTGAATATACCTTTTATTTTGCTCGGCAAAGTTCTGCTGAAGCAGCAGAACGGAATGATGGCCAAGATGTATCTTGAACACGCCTTGGAGATGGATCCGAAGAACTATATGGCGCATTATCTGTTAGGGCAGGCTTATCGCGCCCTGGGGCGAACTGAGGACGCCGCGCGTGAATACCATGCCGCGGAACAGATTCAGACAGCCAGTGAGCCGCATTTTGAAGCTCGCTAGCAGCTTTCCATTATGGGACCCTTGCGCTTTACTCGCAGATGCCGGTTCGTCACCCTCCTTCTTATGGGTTGTCTCTTGGCTGCGAGTCTGACGGCCGACGATACTCGGCAACAGCACCTTAGAGCAGCCGATGCAGCCTTTCACGCGGGTTACACCGCAGAAAAGGACGGTGACCTCGCCACCGCCAGACAACAGTTTGAAAAAGTAGTCGAGCTCGCACCCGATATAGCCGAGGGGCACAGTGCGCTGGGCTCAGTCCTTGTGCAGCTCGGCCAATACCCCCAGGCAATTCGCGAACTTACACGCGCGCTCAAACTCAAGGCCGATGATCGCAGCGCTCAGATCAACCTGGCGGTCGCGTATGAGCAATCGAATGATCACGAGAAATCGCTAGCCCTTTTCCGGTCCCTCGACCGCAATGTCTCCAGTCCTCTGCCGCCGAGCGTGATGATTTTCTATGTACGCGCCCTTGCTGCCACCCAGCAACTCGACCTTGCCCTGGAAAAGACGCGTGCCGCTGTCGCTTCTGTCCCCGAAAATCCAGAGTTGCATGACACCCTTGGCTCACTTGAAGCCCAACGACAAGACTGGAATGGCTCCTTACGGCAGTTCGAGGAGGCAGTGCGCCTCGACCCAAACTTTGCCGAGGCCCACTTGCACCTCGGCCTCACCCTCATGATGCAGCGGCGAACAGCGGAGGCTCTGCCGCAGCTGAGGACAGCCGCCGAGCTTGCGCCACAAAACGCTCTCGCCCAGGTTGAGTTCGCCAAGGCGCTGATCGCCAGCGAGGAGTATGAGAAAGCAGTTCCGGTGTTGCAGCACGCTCTCGATCTCGCTCCAACCTATGTCGAAGCCAAATATCAACTGGCACTCGCACTCCAGGCCAGCGGACAGGAACTGAAGGCAATACCTTGGTTTCAGGATGTTGTCGCGGCTGATCAGCGAAATGCGGCAGCCCTGACCAATCTCGGCCTCGCGCTTGTTCAGACAGGGAAATCCAAGGAAGCGATCCCGCTCTACCAGCGCGCCATCAAGGAGACTCCCGCCGATCCTTTCGTGCATCAGGATCTGGGCGTTGCCTACCTTCAAGTGAGCGACATGGAAGACGCAATCGCGGAATTCCGCGCGGGTCTGAAACTTGCCCCCGACACCTATGAGCTGCATTACGATCTCGGCCTCGCGCTTAAACTAAAAGACGATTTGGCCGCGGCGACGGCAGAACTCGAGACAGCTGCGCGTCTCAACCCGAGTTCGCCTGATCCGCCTTATACCCTCGGCGTCCTAGAAATGCAGAGGGGCCACTTCGATGACGCGGCAGAACAGCTCAGGATCGCCGTAAAGTTACGCCCGCAAAACGGTGATGCCTGGGCCATCCTCGGCAGTATCTATAGACAGCAGAACAAGCTCGTAGAAGCCTCCGACGCGGTCCAAAAGGCCATTGTGGCCATGCCCGATCAGCCTGGACCGCACAGCACGCTGGCTGGCATTCTTGCTCAGCAGGGCCGAACCGAAGAAGCTGCGGCCGAGCGCAAGAAGGCAGCCGATCTCACTCGCATCGCCGTCAACCGGCAACGTGCGAATTTTGAAGCCAACACAGGCAGCATGCTGCTCCAGAAAAATCAGATAACCGATGCTATCGAGCGTTACCAGGAAGCGGTTTCGAGCGACCCGACTTATGTTGAAGCCCACCGGGGACTCGCCACTGCTCTGGCACGGGCAGGTCGGACAGCGGAAGCCGAAGCAGAAAGACAGAAGACTGCTCAACTTGAGCAAGGTCACCCTTAGCTCCAACCACGCTCTTGCCGCGCTCCCGGATCGGAGTTCAACAACTTGTTGCTGGAATTTCGGTCCCCTGGGAGGACGTTCACGCCTACTATCAGCTCGGCATCACCCGCTGTATTCTGGGAGGCTTTCCACGTGGGTTTCTGCCGGAAATTCCTCCTGACATTTCAACTTTCGCTGCTCCTGCAGGGCTGAGTGATGCAATTACGCCGCGGGCGAATGTGACCTCGCCGGGCGGGTCTCATCGATGCATCCACCAACGACTGGGTTACTTCAGTTACTTAGCCATCCGAACCCTTATCGGTCAAACTTTGACTTCAACGAGAAGAGCCTGTCAGGAGACTTTGTTGAAGTCGATTCCAAACCGCGCGTCATCCCGCGACCAGGCCCCCAAACTGCTTCAAGTCTGTGGACTGAGTGTGAGCTACGCAGGCCGCGGCCACGCACTTGCGCGAGTGCTCCGACAACTCAATCTGGAAATGGCAGCCGGGGAGGTCATCGGGATCCTGGGCGAATCCGGGTGCGGCAAGAGCACTCTTGCGCTATCGATCCTTGGATTGCTGGCTGCGGACGCGCAGGTTGATGGTTCTATTCTGTTTCAAAACGAAGAGTTGCAGGGCATGCCTGAGGCGCGCCTGCGCGAAATTCGCGGCGCAAAGATTTCCTTGATCCATCAGGAGCCCGGGCTTGCGTTGAGCCCGGTAATGCGCGTCGGCGATCAAATTTCGGAGGTCATCGGGGCGCACCGGCGACTCAGCCGGAAGGCACGCAAGCAGGTAGCCGAAGCAATCTTGCAGGAAGTCCACTTAGCAGAAACAGAACGGATTTATGCTGCCTATCCCCATCAGTTAAGTGGAGGAGAACTGCATCGCCTGGCAATTGCGCAGGCGCTGGCCTGCCGGCCCGACCTGCTGATCGCCGACGAGCCGACCCGATCTCTGGACGTGCCGGTCCAGGCAGAAATTCTCGCCCTGCTGCGCAACCTCAAGCAGAAGTTTGGTACGGCAGTGATCTTTATTACTCACAATCCCGCGTTGCTGGTTGGTTTTGCCGATCGCGTGGTGGTTATGTACGCTGGCGGGATAGTGGAACAAGGTAGCTTGTCGGGCGTGTTTGGCCGGCCCCTCCATCCCTACACCAGGAGCCTCCTGGACCTCATGCCCCGGCCTCTGCGCCGTGGCGACCCGTCTGCTCGCACCCGTTTGCCTGTCCTTCCCGGCGGCCCGCCCGATCTGAAGGCCCATATCAAGGGTTGTGTTTTCGAGTCCAGATGCTCACGGAGAACCGGGATTTGCCAGAGTGAATTTCCCGAGGAACTCATGCCCGCCGCCGGTCACCGGGTGAGTTGTTTCCACCATGACTGCTGACCTGGCAACAAAACGCGCGCTCAAGCCCGCGCTCATGCGAGTGCTGGGATTGAGCAAACAATATGTGCAGCGGCGTGCATTCTCGCGAGATCAGGTTGTGGTAGATGCGCTCAAGAATGTGGATCTGGAAATCCAACCGGAATCCCTGACCGCGCTGGTGGGCGCCTCGGGCTCGGGAAAATCAACTCTGGCGGCCTGCCTGGCCATGCTGGAAAAACCCGATGCCGGAGAAATCTGGTTTGAAGGACGCGAAATCTCGCGCTGCGGCACTCGGGACCTGGCGTGGTTGCGGCCAAAGATTCAGATGGTCTTCCAGGATTCGGCAGGCGCGTTGAATCCATTCTTCTCAGCCGCGCAGATTGTCGCCGAGCCTCTCGAAATTCAGCGGCGCGAGTCCGGCAGCAAACTGCGGCAGCGAGTCTGCGCGTTGATGGAAGAGGTCGGTCTCTCGGCTGACTGGTCCGACCGTTCCCCGCTGCAATTCAGCGGCGGCCAGCGGCAACGGCTGGCCATCGCCCGCGCCATGGCCATGCAGCCCACGTTCGTGATACTGGACGAATCTCTTTCCGGTCTCGATCTCATTACGCAGGCGCAAATACTAAATCTGCTCTCCGATATCCAGGCCGCACATTCACTCACCTGCCTGCTCATCTCTCATGACCTGGGTCTGGTCGGACAGATTGCAGATCATGTTGCTGTGATGCATCAAGGCACGGTCATCGAGCGCGGGACCCGGCAACAGGTATTTGAAAATCCCCAACACGCCCACACTCGCGAACTGCTGGCCTCTGCCCAGGCCATGGAATCGGCCTTTCGAGCCGCGCAGCCGGGAATGCGGACATGAGCTACCTCAGGCGGCGTCTAATTCACGGCATCCTGCTTTTGATCGGAGCGTCGGTGCTCTGTTTCCTGTTCACCGATCTCGCGCCCGGAAGCTTCTTCGACGAAATCAGGCTGAACCCTCAGATTTCGCCCTCCACCGTGGCTGCGCTGCGCACCCACTACGGGTTGGACCAGTCCACTCCGGTCAGATATGGACGCTGGGTCAAGTCCGTGTTCAAGGGCGAGTGGGGATATTCCTTTGCTTATAACTCCCCGGTCAGCGGCCTGCTCGCGGTGCGGGCGCGCAATACGCTGCTGCTGACCGCGTCCGCCACTCTCCTGGCCTGGCTGATTGCCGTGCCTCTGGGGATTTGGATGGCCGGCCACTCCGGCCGCTGGGACGATCGTTTTTGGCTGGGAAGCACATCGCTGCTGTTGTGCGTGCCTGAACTGGTTCTCGCCCTGGCGCTATTGTCTGTGGTGGTTCGAACTAATTGGCTGCCGGTCGGCGGAATGGCGTCTCCCGGATTCGACCAGCTAGGAGGGTGGGCAAAGTTCCATGACCTCGTGTTCCACATGGCGATTCCGGTCGCGACCCTGGTGTTGGCGAGCCTGCCCATATTGCTGCGGCACGTGCGCGCCAGCATGATCGAAGTTCTGCAGGCTCCATTCATCCAGGCTGCACGCGGACACGGAATTTCTAACACCAGGCTCCTGTTTTGTTATGCGCTCCCGGCCGCCGCCAATCCGCTGATCTCGCTGTTCGGATTTTCGGTTGGCGGTTTACTCAGCGGATCGCTGCTGGTTGAAGTCATCACCGGTTGGCCCGGGCTCGGTCCCCTGCTGCTCGAGGCCACTATGTCGCGGGACCTGTACGTGATCGTCGGGGTCGTCATGTCGTCAACCATTTTTATGATTCTCGGCAATCTACTAGCGGATGTAATGCTGGTGGCCGCCGATCCCCGGATAAGGATGCAATGACCGGCAACACAAAAATCTGGACGGCGGCGATCGTCCTTGTCTTGCTGCACGCCGTCGTGGTGTTTGCCGGCTTCGCCGCGCCCGCCGATCCGGCCAGCCAGAATCGCGACTTCCCCTTTGTGCCTCCTTCCCGCTTGCATTTTGTGGATGCTCGCGGACACTTCCATTTGCGTCCATTCATTTACCCCTGGATCTCGAAGCCTCAGGGTCTCTACGAATACGAAGAGTTGCGCGACCGCGAATACCCGTTACATTTTTTGGTGAAGGGACCCGAATATCGGATTGCCGGCGTTTTTTCATCCCGCATTCATCTGTTCGGGGTGGAAGCGCCGGCGCAGATATTCCTCGCTGGGACCGACAATTACGGTCGCGATCAGCTATCGAGGATTCTGTACGGAGGCCGGGTCTCGCTGGCCGCGGGTTTGCTGGCCACCGGAATTTCCCTCGCGCTGGGCGTGCTGCTCGGCACCATCTCCGGCTTTTACGGCCGCTGGATCGACGAATCGCTGATGCGCCTGGTCGAGCTCTTCATGGTTCTGCCCTGGCTCTACCTGTTGCTCGCGGTGCGCGCCTTCCTGCCCCTCCACATCAGTCCTCTGCAAACTTTCTTTCTGCTGGTCGCGGTCATCGGATCCATCGGCTGGGCGCGCCCGGCGCGCCTGGTGCGCGGGGTTGTGCTCAGCGCAAGGACCCGCAAATACGTACTCGCCAGCCGCGGCTTTGGGGCCTCCGACAGTCACATCCTTCGCCGTCACCTGCTGCCCCATACTTACGGGGTGCTGCTGACCCAGGCCGCTTTGCTGGTTCCACAATTCGTGATTGCGGAAGTCACGTTGTCTTTTCTCGGCCTGGGACTGAGCGAGCCCATGCCCAGCTGGGGCAACTTGCTGGCGAATTTGCAGCAGTACAACGTGCTGGTTTCTTACTGGTGGATGTTTGCGCCTGGCATCGCGCTGCTGGTTTTCTCTCTTGGTTACCTTGCCGTAGCCGACGCCATCCAGCAGCGGTTACAATCGACCACGGTCTAAATAATCAGGCCGTCTGACCCCTATGCGCCGTTGGGCATGGCTCGCCGTCCTGGTATTTTTCTTCCGCGCCAATTCTCTTGCCCTTTCCTCTCCCCAGCCCCCGCAACCTGGCGAAGAACTCCAGATCACTGACAACGAGGTTGGTCGATATGGCGGAAGCCTGGTAGTGGCCCAGGGCGCCGAACCGAAAACGCTGAATCCCGTCACCGCCGCCGACGCGCGCTCGCGCGAGGTAATCGGCCGCATGACCGCTGACCTCATCCACATCAACCGGGACTCGCAAAAAACCGAGCCCGCGCTGGCCAAGTCATGGACTACATCGCGCGATGGCCGGGTCTTCACTCTGAAATTGCGTCGCGGTTTGCGCTTCTCCGACGGCCAACCCTTCAATGCCGACGACGTGGTCTTTTCCTTTACGGTTTATTTAGATGAGAAGATTCACTCGCCGCAACGCGACCTTCTCATCGTTGGCGGAAAGCCGCTTGCGGTACAGAAAGTTGATCCTTTTACCGTCCGCTTCACTCTGGCTCAACCTTACGCTGCCGCCGAACGTATCTTCGACAGTCTGGCCATGATGCCGCGCCACCTGCTGGAGAAGCCCTACCGCGAGGGCCGCTTCGAGCAGGTTTGGAACGTCAACACGCCGCCCGCGGAAATGGCCGGCATGGGGCCCTTTCGCCTGAAACAGTACATCCCGGGACAGCGCATCGTGCTCGAACGCAATCCCTACTTCTGGAAGATAGATCAGAAGAAAAACCGGCTTCCTTACCTCGACGAGCTGGTCTTTTTGTTTGTAGGAAACGAAGACGCCCAGGTGATGCGCTTTCAGGCCGGCGATACCGACATCATGAGCCGCGTCAATGCGGAAAACTACTCCCTGCTTTCCCGCGACGCGCAAAATCGCGGCTATGAGTTGTTTGATCTCGGGCCCAGCCTGGAATACAACTTCCTTCTCTTCAACCTCAACGACGTCAAAGCACCCACTCCGGCCAGGTCGGCATGGTTCGCAGAGCTGAAGTTCCGCCAGGCCATTTCCTCAACCATTGACCGGGACGCGATCGTGAAACTGGTTTACGCCGGACGCGCCGTGCCGCTCTGGGGGAATGTAAGCCCGTCCAACAAGCTCTGGGTGGACCAGTCTTTGCCTCACCCCGCGCGCTCTCTCGATCACGCCCGCGAACTCTTGCAGGCTGCAGGCTTCACCTGGCGCGGCGATGGCCGCCTCATGGATTCACAGAACCGGCCGGTGGAATTCTCCATCGTTGTCAGTTCGTCCAACAACCAGCGCGGCAAAATCGCCACCATCATTCAGGACGACCTGGGCAAACTGGGAATGGATGTCCACGTGGTTCCGCTCGAGTTTCGCGCCCTTCTCGACCGCGTATTTCAGACCTTCGACTACGATGCCGCAGTCATGGGCCTGGGCGGCGGCGACGCCGATCCCAATCCCGAGATGAATGTGTGGCTATCGTCCGGGAGCACTCATCTTTGGCATCTGGGCGAGACCAAACCCGCGACCGAGTGGGAAGCTCAAATTGATCAACTGATGCAAAAGCAAATGATCGAGCTGAATTACGCGCGGCGAAAGCGGCTGTACGATCAGGTGCAGCAGATCATCGCCGCCCGGCTTCCCTACGTCTTCCTGGCGACGCCCAATATTCTTGTCGGCGCGCGGAAGAATCTGGCGAACTTCAAGCCCGCCATCCTGGAACCGTCCACGCTGTGGAATGTTGAGCAGCTCTATCTTCGACAGGCGAGTGCAGCCGCAGCCGGGGCAGGGCGGTGAAACCGGAAACACCGGCGCGAGAGCTTTCGTGGTCAAGCGAGCGCCTGGTCCGCGAATGCTGCAAGGGCAATCAGGCGGCGTGGGCCGCTCTGATCGAGAAATACAAGAACCTGATCTTCTCCGTTCCCATCAAGTTCGGGCTGTCGCGCGAAGATGCCGCCGACATCTTCCAGGCAGTCTGCCTCGACCTGCTTTCCGATCTGCCGCGTTTGCGCGAGCCGCAGGCTCTTCCCAAATGGCTCATGCAGAATGCCTATCACAAATGTCTGCGCGCTAAGAAGCAGCGCTTCGATGCCGTCGATGACCCAGCGGAACTTGAACAACAACCCGAGGGTCAAAGCAAGGAACTCCCCGAAGAGATGCTCTCGCAGTTGCAACGGGAACAAATGTTGCGCGACGCGATCGCCGCGCTTCCTGCCCGGTGCAATCGATTGATCGGACTGCTTTTCTTTGACGACCCGCCCCGTCCCTACGGAGAAGTCGCCAAACAACTGAAACTCGCCACCGGATCGATCGGATTCATTCGCGGGCGATGCCTGAAGCTGCTGCGGCAGCGGCTGGAGAAAGAAGGCTTCAGGTGACGGCGCCCAAACCCGCCAATCAGGAAGCACTATTCGCGCAGCTGGCGGACCTGCCCGATGACGCCACCATCCGCGCGTTCATCTCGCGACATCCGTCCCTGCTTAATCCGGAAGCGGTCACGCAACTTACCGATCAGGTGCGCGAGCAAATCCGCGTGGACGTTCAACGCGCCCTGCGATTGGCTGAGGCAGCGCTCGGCATTGCCGGCGAACTTGACGATAAGGCGTCCCTGGCACGCGCTCTTCGTGCAAAAGCAAATGTTTTGTACGCCCGCGGCGAACACGCCGCCGCGGTTGATCTTCACGAACAGGCCGTCGCCTGGTTCGAGGCGGTTGGTGAGAGTCACGAGGTGGCCCGCACCCTCAGCGGATCGATCCAGCCCATGCTCCTGCTGGGCGAATACAACCGCGCCACCGCCGCCGCGGAGCGGGCGCGGCAGATTTTCGCCGCTGAAGGTAATACCTGGCGGCTGGCCCGGCTCGACATCAATATCGGCAACATCTACTACCGCCAGGACCGCTTCAGCGAGGCCCAGGCCTGCTATGAACGCGCCTACCACGGGCTGCTCGATCAAAAGGATGCGGAAGGAATCGCCGCGGTGTTGAGCAACATGGCAACCTGCTACATCAGCCTGCACGCCTTCTCCAAGGCCGTGGACGCCTACCGGCAGGCCCGCCAGTTCTGCGAAGAACATGGAATGCCGCTGCTGGTTTCCCAGGCTGATTACAACATTGCCTATCTTCATTTCCAGCGCGGCGAGTACAGCAAAGCCATCGAAATGTTACGCGCGGCGCGTCTGGCAGCCAAAAAGATAGACGACGCCTATCACCTGGCCCTCTGCAACCTTGATCTGGCGGAACTCTATCTCGAACTCAACCTCAGCGCGGACGCCGCCGAGCTGGCGCAGCAAGGCTATGAAGGCTTCCAGAAACTGGAAATGGGCTACGAGAGCGCCAAATGCCTGGCCTTCTCCGCCATCGCGGCCAGCCAGCAGGGACACGCCTTCGAGGGCCTGAAGCTGTTTTCCGAGGCCCGGGAGATTTTCGTCCGGGAGAAAAACCGGGCATGGCCCTCGCTGATCGATTTGTATCGCGCCCTCGTCTTCTATAACGAAGGACGTTTCTTTGAAGCCCGCCGCCTCGCCGCCGAAGCTCTCGCGTCTTTCGATTCCCTCAACCTCCAGAGCAAAGCCGTGCTCTCGCAATTGCTGCTGGCAAGGATCGCACTACAGACGGAGGATCTCGATCAGGCCTTCCGTCACGGCAACGAGGCCATCGCCAGGCTGGCCAAGCTGGAAGCGCCGGTGCTCACATACCAGGCACATCTGTTGATGGGAAGCCTTTATTCTGCGGCTGGAAATCTCGACCAGGCATACTCCTCGAACCAGCTGGCCCGCCAGGCCCTGGAAACGCTGCGCAGCAGTTTGCGCGGCGAAGAACTGAAAATTGCTTTTATCAAGAACCGTCTGGAAGTGTATGAGCGGCTGGTCGAGATTTGCGTCACCCGTCCCGGAGCCAAAGAGGAGGCCTTTACCTATATCGAGCAGGCCAAGTCGCGCAGCCTGATGGACCTCTTCCTCCGACCTGCTCCCAGCAGCGTGGAGGACCCACCCGCGCAGAGCGAACTGGTGCGCTCCATGCGGGAGCTGCGCGAGGAGCTTAACTGGTATTACAACCTGATTGAACGTGAACAGCTGCAACCCGAACAGCCCTCGCCGGAAAGAATCGCAACTCTGCAACAGCATGCCGGAACTCGGGAGAAGGAACTGCTGCACATGTTGCAGGAGGCGACCCAGGCCGACGCTGAGCAAGCCGGCTTGCAGACTCCGACCAATCTGTCAATTGCAGCGATCCGTGCCGCCATTCCCGCGGACACTCTGCTGGTGGAATATTTTCGAGTCCGGGACCGCATCCTGGTGTGTGTGTTAGGGCCGGAAACGCTGGAGATTCTGCCCGTCACCCTCGAAGCCAGGGTGGCGGAGTTTTTGCGCCTGCTGCAATTTCAGCTTTCCAAGTTCCGGCTCAGTCCGCAATACCTCGAGACCTTCAAGGATTCGCTGGTGCAATCCACGCAGGCGCACCTGACTGAGCTTTATCGCGAACTTATCGCTCCAGTTGCATCCCGACTCGGAGCCGGTCACCTGGTTTTCGTGCCGCATGGCTTGCTGCACTATGTGCCGTTCCATGCCCTGTTCGACGGCAGGCAACACCTGATCGACCGCCACACCGTGTCGTATTCCCCCAGCGCCAGCATCTTTGCCCTGGGTCAGGAACGGACCGCGAATTCCTCCGGACCCGCGCTGCTGCTGGGCATCCCCGACCCGCAAGCGCCGGCCATCCTGAATGAGATTCAGGCGCTGGCCGGGGTGCTCGACCAGGCAGAAGTTTTTATGGGAGAAGAGGCGAGCGCACACGTTCTGCGTAAACGCGGGCCCCGAAGCCGCATGATTCACATTGCGACCCACGGCCACTTCCGCCAGGACAACCCGATGTTTTCCGCCATCCGCCTGGGAGACTCGTTCCTGAGTTTGTTTGATCTTTACCAGCTGAGTCTTCCGGTTGAGCTGATCACGCTAAGCGGGTGCTCCACCGGACTCAATGTGGTCAGCGCAGGAGATGAACTCATCGGCCTGGCGCGGGGTCTTTTACACGCTGGAGCCCAGTCCCTGGTCCTCAGCCTGTGGGATGTCCACGACAAGAGCACCGCGGAATATATGACCGTTTTCTACCGCCTTCTGGGCCAGGGGAAGACCAGGGCAGCCGCCCTGCGGGGAGCCATGCTGGAGCTGCGATCGAGCTATCCCCATCCTTATCAATGGGCTCCGTTCATCCTGGTGGGCAAGGGCTGACCTCCCAAAATATTTTCTCTGCAGCCTATATTTTTTCCCCTGGTAAGCGCCCTTATTCCACAGAGTCCAAAAAATAAAACTGGAGTGACCCTCAGGTCCGCTCCCCGGCGGAGGTAGTGGTGAAGCATTTCAGTGAGGAAGATTGGGCAGACTTTGTACGCGACCTGGTCGCACCCGAGATGAGAATGACGATGCAACAGCACATTAACGACGGTTGCAACCCGTGCGGCGCGACCCTGCGATTGTGGCAGAGCGTCCTGGCCATCGCCCGCGAGGAAAGCGGGTTCACGCCGCCCGGTGACACAGTGCGGGTGGTGAAGAGCCAGTTTGCGGCTCCGGTGGCGAAAGCCAAACCTGGTCTGCGCCTTCTGTTCGATTCCGATCTGCAACCAGTCACAGCCGGTGTGCGCGGTGCGGTGTCGGCCCGGCAATTTCTCTATGAAACTGACGAACACTACATTGATCTTCGTCTCGAGCCGCGCCGGGGTTCGGAACGCGCCTGCGTGGTGGGACAAGTCCTGAACCGCAAAAGCACCGGCCGCGCAGCGCAAGAGGTGCCAGTCCGTCTGTTAGAGGGAAAGTTGCACCGCGCTGCCACTGCCACGAACCAGCACGGAGAATTTCAGATCGAGTTTGAACCAGGCCAGAACCTCTGCCTGGCGATCGGTCACGAAGGAGACGAGATTGTACTCCCCCTGTACGGAGTTCAGCATAAGTCGAACAATCAGAATGACTTAGCCTAGGCCTGTATGGCCTGTTGGTAACGCGATTCTGATTACGGCTGTAAGTTTAGCGAATTCTAACTTTGTCCTAGACTCAGGGTCCCAGCAAAACTGGGCAGGTTGAGTCAGAGGGGGAAACAGTGGGAAAGTTCGATCAGTCCAAGACCAGTGTCGCTCCGATCCAACAGCCGAGAACCAGGCGGGCCGTTCTAGCCCTGCTGTTGCTCTTATGTTTCGGGGTCCAGAGCCTGTCGGCGCAAGCGGCGCCGCAAACCCGACTCGTGGTCCGGGACAAACTCGGCCTGTCCAACCTGCTTAACCTGTGCAAGCTGCTCAACTGCAGCGTGGACCACGGCTTGGGCGATCCCTCCGGACAATTGTTCCTGATCAAGACTCCGCGGGCGCTCAACGCCATCACCGCCCTGCTCAACATCAACCTGGGCATCATCTCGATTGAGACCGACCAGGTGGTGCAGACCCAAGGCGCGGACGCCGGACCTGCTCCCGACTATCTCTCCGACACGACGCCGGTCAATTACTACGGCAGCACGGTGTGGCGGGGATATTTGAAGCAGCCGGGAAATCAGCTGATCCTGACCGACCAGACTCACGCAAAGTTTAATACCGCGGGAGCGAACGTGGTGGTGGCGGTGATCGACACCGGGGTCGATCCCACGCATCCCGTGCTCAAGAATTCGTTGGTGACGGGCTACGACTTCACCCGCGGCACGAGCGGCGGTTCGGAAACCGCCGATGTGACCCAGTCCACGGTGGCTGTCCTCGATCATCGCATGCCGGCAAAAGTCAGCCAATCAACCGTGGCTGTGCTGGACCAGTCGTCGGTGGCAGTGCTCGACAATTCGGACTACGCCGCTTTCGGACACGGAACCATGGTCTCCGGCATCGTCCACCTGGTGGCTCCGCAGGCCAAGATCATGCCGCTGAAATCGTTCCATGCGGATGGCACGGGTTACAACTCCGACATCCTGAGCGCGATCTACTATGCCGTCAACCATGGCGCCAAAGTAATCAACATGAGTTTCAACTATTCCAGCTCCTCGCCGGAACTGGCCAACGCTGTGAACTACGCCAATTCCATGGGCGTGATTTGCGTGGCGGCTGCCGGCAATGACGGTGAGCAGGCGAATGTCTATCCTGCAGCGCTGAAGAGCGTGATCGACGTGGCCGCCACTGGCGACAACGACATTCGCTCCACCTTCTCGAACTACGGCGCGCCGCCGGTGTGGCTGGCCGCGCCCGGCGAAGGCATCATGACTACCTATCCCTACGGCACCTGGGCGGCGGGATGGGGAACATCATTCAGCGCGCCGCTGGTCTCCGGCACCGCAGCTCTGATGGTTTCCACCAGCCCGGCCAAGCTCAATCTGAAGTCGCTGTTGACGGGTGGCGGAGCCAAGACCCAGGCGGGAGCGGCCTTGTCGCACGCCCAGCCGATTTCAGATGTGCAGATGGGCTACGGGCGGCTGGACACGTATCAGGCCATGCAGGCCTGGCGCTCAGCCATGGGGTTGAAATAACGTGGCCCAAGGCTATCCCATGCTCACACTGGACAAACTGTCGGCTGACTTGGCAGGCGGCGGAGACTGGCTGCGGATCAAGGAACTGGAGCAGCAACAGCACTCGCTGCTGAAGTCAGTGATCTGCGGCTTCAATCAGCTGCTCGATCTGCGCGACCTGGGTACCGGAGTCCACAGCACCCGCCTGGCGGAATGGGCGGTGCGGGTCGCGCGCAAGCTGGGACTTCCCGAGTCCGGCCTCTATCAGATCGAAGTCGCCGCCCTGCTGCACGACATCGGGAAAATCGGCATCCCCGACGCGATCCTGAAAAAAGAAGGCAAGCTCACTGACGCCGAACGCGAACTGATGAATAAGCATCCGGAATACAGCTGGTCGATCCTGCGCCTGCTTCCGGGCCTGGAGAAGGCCAGCCTGTATGCTCTGCACCATCATGAAAGTTTCAACGGCGCAGGATATCCGGCGGGACTGAAGGGTGAGGAAATTCCGATCGGATCGCGGATTGTGTCCGTGATCGATGCTTACGACGCCATGATTTCCAATCGCTGCTATCGCCGAGGACTTGCGCACGAAGAAGCGGTCCGACGGCTGGTGGGGGGAAGCGGAACCCAGTTCGATCCCGCCGTGATTCGAGCGTTTGTGGAAATTGCCGGACAGGAAGTTGCAGACGTCTTTACCGCCACCGGCGTCGCCCCTACCGCCGTGATCTAGAATGCCGTATGGCCTCTCGATTCAAAGTGTGGTTTCTCCTGGCCCTGATCTCTAGCCCAAGCCTGTTCGGCGCCGATTTTGGTATGAAGGTGACCGACAAGAACTACCTCGACACGCAGGGTTTCAGCGTGTTTCTCTACGACAGCACTTACCATCCAGTTTTTGTGGACCAGAAGAACACGGCGATGGAGATGATTCTCCACGGCCAGCGCATCGCCACGAACGGCGACGTGCGCCTGATGCCCACGCCCGAGCAGTGGGACCTGGTGGCTACCCTCAAGGAGCGCCATGCCGATAGGGAGAACAATCGGCTCACCGCCGAGCTCGCATTCCCGACCTTCGATTTGAGCTACACGCTGGAAGTGGCAGCGGAACCGGGCGGTGTGAGAGTCAGCATTAATCTCGATAAACCGCTACCGCAGAAACTGGCTGGGCGGGCCGGCTTCAACCTGGAGTTTCTGCCTTCGATCTACATGGGCAAGACTTACCTTGTGGACGGAACCCGAGCCGGCATCTTCCCGCGAACGCCGAATGACCCGATGGTCAAAGTATTGCCGCTGGCTGACGAACCGAAAAAGGCCTACTACCTTGAGGACTGGGATAAGGCCAAGGGATACATGCAGCCACTGCCGTTTGCCGAAGGCAAGGAGCATCACTCTGGGGCTCGATGATGCAATCGCTCGGGTGAACGTGAAGTCGGATACCGCCGACCTCATGCTGTTCGATGGACGCAACCGCGCACCGAACGGCTGGTTCGTGTTGCGTTCGCTGATCCCTTCAGGCAAGACCACCGGGGCCATCGTATGGCACATCCGGCCAGACGTGATTCCGAATTGGACGCGCCCGCCAATGATCGCGCACAGCCAGGTAGGCTATGCGCCGGGATTTTCCAAGGTGGCGGTTCTCGAACTCGACCCCAAGTACGACGGTCCGAAGACGGCCAAAGTACTGCGCCTGATGGAGGACGGATCGTACAAGCCGGTGTTCGAGGGCCCGATCACGCCTTCAACGCCGTGGCTTCGCTACGTTTATTCGAAATTCGACTTCACCCCGCTGAAGGATCCCGGACTTTATGTCATCGAGTACGCGGACCAGCGAACGGCGCCGTTCCCCATCTCCAACGACGCTTACGCGAACATCTGGCAGGACAGTCTCGACCATCACCTTGCCGCGCAGATGGATCATGTTTCCGTTCGCGAAGGCTACCGCATGTGGCACGCAGCTTCACACCTGGACGACGGCCGCATGGCGCCGGTGGTCGGGGAGCAATTCGACGGCTGGAATCAGGCAACGGCAACCGACGGGAAGTACAAAGGCGGCGATCACATTCCCGGGATGAACGTGGGCGGCTGGTACGATGCCGGCGACTTCGATCTCGAGGAGCCCGCGCAACTCAGCGTGATCCAGAGTCTGGCGCTGGCGTATCGCGAATTTCATCTCGATTACGACGAGCTTAGCGTGGATGAAGTCGCCCGCACGGTTGAGATGCACCGTCCCGATGGCGTGCCGGATACGGTCGAGCAAGTCAAGCACGGGGCAGTGCTCATACTGGCGCAGTTCCACAATATCGGTCACGCGATCCGCGGCACTCACGAACCAGACCTGCGGCAATATACGCAGATAGGCGACGGAGCGTCGAAAACCGACGGCCGCATCTATGACCCAAAGCTCGGTCTCAACGAAGTGAAGGGCGACTACTCCGGCAGGCCGGACGATCGCTGGATCTTCACTACGAACAACCCGTATTTCCAGTGGAATGCCATTGCGGCGCTGGCTGCAGCGGCAGATACGCTGAAAGGCTGGGACGACAAATTAGCGAAAGACTGCCTCGATGCGGCGATCAAAGCATGGAACGACGAGAAGGCTCATCCGACGCCGGTGGGTGGCGCCTTTGGCGGGGCTCCGGCAGGTGCTTCCGGAGGGGTGTTGGCTGCTTCGCAGGGTGCGGTCGCTGGTGCGCAAACCGGTCGTAACGGAACAGGCCGTCCCGGCGCTCCGGGAAATTCTGTCTCGGGGAATGCGCCAACAGCTCCGCAACCGACCTCCGAGCGTAACGGGTTCACTGCAGGACTGGAATGGTCTGCGGCTCTGGAACTGACCATTGCCACTCATGGCGCCGAGCCCTACCAGTCTCGTCTCCGAGAGTTATTCCCCCAGATGATCACCGAGCAGCAGATCGGTTTCCATGGCTGGACCGCGGTCCGGGCATTGCCTTATCTGGACCCGAGCGCGAGAGATCAAATGCGTGAAGCGGTGAAGACATACATGGCGGGTCTGGACAAGCAGTTAGACGCGACGCCGTTCGGCGTGCCTCCGAGCCTCGGCGGCTGGGGCGGATCGGGCGCCGTCGTTGATATGGCCATACGAATGTACTTTCTGCACAAGACGTTTCCGGATCTTGTGGGCCCCGAATACACGTTGCGTGCCGTCAACTACATTCTCGGCACGCACCCGGTATCCAGCACCTCGTATGTAGCTGGCGTCGGGACGGTTTCGAAAACCAAGACCTACAGCAACAACCGGGGCGATAACTCATACATTCCGGGCGCGGTGATTCCGGGATACATCATCATCAAGCCGGATTTTCCGGAGTGTATCGACGACTACGGATTCCTGTGGTTCGAGGATGAAGCCGTCGTAGCCGGGTCGGCAAGCTGGGTCGTAGCCGGCAACGCCGCGGAGGCGATTGTCAAGGAATCAAAGTGAGGCCAGGACTGAAAGCACGAGGGCATCTTTACTCGACCAGGTCTGCATCGTACGGCTTCAGCCGAATGACGCCTTCATACGATGTGCCGCTGATGATCCCGCGCTTGCTGCCGCGAATGCTGACAGCTTTCTCTTCGCCGGTTGTATTCACATACAGCGTTCTTCCCTCAACCACGCGCGCGTAAACGCCTGAGGGAGTCTCTGGTCCCTTCTCGATGGCGAGCGACCGAATACAGACTGCGTACGAGCGGAGCAAGTAGCCGCCATCTGCGCAGGAACGGCGACGTAGATGGCACGTCCTTTCCCGTAGTCGTTGACCGTGATGGCCGGCGATTTCTCGGGAGTATTCGTAAACAGCAGCCATCGCCTTGGCCGTCTTTGGCTCAAGCACTTCGTAGAAGCCGATGCTGGCCTTTTCTGTTTTGCCATTCAGACTGAACTCCGGAGGCGCGCTTGGCCGGTAGAACTCTTCCGTGCGAATCCCGAAAACATCGCTCAGCCGTCCCGGTTGCGGTGTATCGAACCACTGATTGTTCTCATCGACCTTCGCCGACATAGCGGTCATAATCACCGTGCCGCCGTTGCGGACGTAATTTCGGATGGCGTCGGCGCTTGCGGAATCCATCACATAGTCCGCGGGCACCACCAGCAGTTTGTAGTCGAGAGTGCTGTGGCCGATGTTGATGATCGCGACATCGATGTTGTCTTCGAAGAAAGGCTTCAGGGCACTCTGGACCTGATCGGTATAGTTGACAGTGAAGTAGTGGCGGACTGTGTTGCTTGGACCCGGCGGATGAGATGCAATGTTGCTTTCAAACGAGTAAGCAATGGCGACATCCGGCTTGTGATAGCGCGGGAAGCCCAAGCGCTGCAGCTTTGAAAACTCGCTCGCAATTTGCTTGTACTCCGCATACTTCCACGAGGGAGTGCCGTCGTGATCGAGCAATCCGAAAAGGGCCTGTTCTTCTCCGCCACGATGTGTGTTGAAGGTCCACGCCAGAAATGTTTGTCCATAGTCGATCAGGCCAAGATACGCCCACATGCGAATGATGCCTTTGGGGCCGCCGTAAGTGCCTCCACCGCCGCTTGTGAATTCGTTGAACCACAGTGGAGTGGACAGGTCGCCTTTTTCGAGAAGCGCGCCGAATGAGACGTCAAGCGGATTTGCCGGATAGAATCCCTCGGCTCCGTAGCTCACATATTTCTTGTAAGAGCTCAGATAATCAAAGCCTCTGCGCCAGGCCCAGTCCCACAGATTGGAAACCGCGGGCAGATTCGGGACATTGCGCTCACGAATTCTTTCCAGATCTTCGAGGACCGAAATCGTTTCGTCAGACCAGAAGCGCCGCAGATCAAGATAGCGCTCCGGCGGAGAAGGGCCATCGGCATAGGGCAGTTGCACCTCGTCGAACGAATTCAAGTGCCGCGACCAGCGCTGCGTGGCCCAGGCCTTATTGAGATTCTGCAATTGTCCCGTACTTCGCCTTCAACCATTCGATGAATCTCTGGCGATCGGCTTCGGAGTACGACATGACGCCATTGCCGATCTCGTTGTTGTAGCCAATTGCGGCCAGCGCAGGATTGTGAGCATAGTGCCGGGTCAACTCGTCGGCAAAGCGAATCAGGTGCTCGCGATAAGCCGGATCGCTGATATCGTCCATGTAGCGTTCCGCCGGCTGCACGGTTGCGCCTTGTTCGTTGACGATGTTCACCGATGGGTACTTGTGATGAAGCCAGATGGGCGCCGGCGATCCGCCGATGTCGAGAATCACCTTGATTCCCGCCTGGTTCATCTGCTCCAGAATCTGGTCGAACCATGCGAATTCGAAATGTCCCTCGGATGGTTCAAAGGCGTCCCAGGAAAGGTCGCCCATGCGGACCATGGTGAATCCCGCCTGCTTCATGAGCGCAATATCCTGCCGGATCTGTTCGGGTGACCGATCGACCGGCTGGTAGCAAGTACCGACAAAGAGTTGCCCTTTGCCGGGCCAATCGGGATGTTCTGCAGCGCTCTGTCCAAAGACCAGTGCGCTACTCAGGCAAAAAGCAATAAGCGTTAAGAATTCGTTTCAAGCTTATATCCTTTGCTGCAGATATAGGATGGGGCTTTCGTTCCTGCTTCCCCCTGCACCTTCAGCTCGCAAGGATTCGGAACGAAAATGCATACTTACATGGCGGAACATTGGGCACTTGAATCTCGAGGCCTTCGGTTCCCCGCGTCCACTTGAGCTCGGATTTCGCTCCCAGCAGTTCCACCTTCCGAATTTGGCGAGGATAGTTTTGCGGAGTTTGTCAGCGAGCGACCTGATCAGGAATCTTGCCAGCAGTTGGCCAACCCAAAGCGATGGCGTAGAGTGCTTCACCCTTCGTGGTAAATCGTATGTCTGTATGGTCGAACTTGAGTTGCGAGAAGTGGTATGTTGATGTCTTCCTCGCTTCTGTCGAAGGGCCTTCGCCGTAGATCTTCCATGGGCGCGTGCCTTTGATCGCCTCGCTATTTACCTGCTGCCATTCGGCAAGTTCATTCAGAAAAGAGATCTCATCGCTATCGGGCTCTCCGTGACCGGGCAGCGGAATGCTTAACAGGAGATTCCCATTCTTGCTGACGATGTCCACGAAAAGGGGAATGATGGAAGAGGCTTTCTGGTACGCATGGTTTTCAAAGAGGCTCCTGCGATAATGCCAGTTCCCGATGCATGCCTCGGTCTGCCAGGGTTTTTCCTGAAGTCCTTCGGCAATCCCAAACTCGAAGTCACGGGTCAGCGTGCCCCACACCGGCTCCGGAACTTCTTTCAGGTCAACCACTCCTTCCAGGCGGCCGCCATGAGCCTGCATGTTCTTGTTGTAGTAATAGGCCATGATTTGTGGCGCGAGATCGGGAATTCCCAGCCATACCTTCAAGTCCGGAGCCCCCTCACCACCGTCATCGAAGGTGAACTGAGCACCGTCATCGAAATTCAAGATGTCGGGACTATAGCTGTCGATAACGTCCTGCACTCGTATAAGGAACTGCTGCACGAACTCCGGGCACGGGCGTGTTCTTTAGCGTGGGGTTTTCCGTTGAGCATCTGCGGATCCATGCCCTCCCACCACTTTCCTTTGCCGTCTGCGATCGTTTGCAAGCCATCGTAAGGAACTCCTGCGAGCGGTCCGGTCGTATCGCTTTTGTAGCGAACCGGAAGAAACTCATCCCACGTGCGGTGCGGGGTTCCGTGATAGCTCACGCCAAATCGCAAGCCATTCGAACCGGCGATCTTGGCCCAGGTTCCCACGATGTCACGCTTCGGACCAACGTTGACGCAGTTCCACGGCTGATGCTTCGAGTTCCAGCAATCGAAGTTGTCATGGTGCGTCGCCAGGGCGACAAGGTATTCAGCTCCCGCGCGCTTGTACAACTTGACAAGCGCCTCCGGATCCCATTTTTCCGCTTTCCAGAGATGACAGATGTCCTTGTATCCGAACTGCGAGGGATGGCCGAAATGCTTTACGTGGTACTCATATTGAGCCGATCCCTGCATGTACATGTTCCGCGCATACCAATCGCCTTGTTCGGGCACGCATTGCGGACTCCAGTGCGCCCAGATTCCGAACTTCGCGTCACGAAACCAATCTGGGCAGCGGTAAGACTTCAGAGACTCCCAAAATGGCAGAAACGGCCCGTCTGGTACGTCTCCGTGAAAGAACGGCGATTGTCTTAAGGACTTGGCGACTCCGGCCAGCGTGAGTGCACATGCCCCGCCCAGCAGCAAGGATCGACGTTTCAAGATTATCTTCCTCCTTCAT
>CAVTHC010000001.1:0-841999 GCA_963734455.1 Terriglobia bacterium | reverse complement strand
CCGGCCGTGGGGTGTCAAGTGCCGCCGGGGGAAAGCGGCTCCGGTGGTCCGTGGTGGTGTTGGATCCAGCGGCGTTGCGCGCGGGCGCCCGGGCTTACTTCGGTCCACGACCCGCGGGTTGGCTCCGGGGCCGGCGACAAGATGTTTGATGGGGTGATCCCGCTGGGGGAAGCGTTGCGGCCGCTCAATCTTTCTAGGCCGTCCACGCGGGTAGCGTGTCGGCAGCGGGTCTTCGGGAGCCGGCCGCGGCGCATCGGTGTGAGTGAGGGCTTGACGCGCGCGAAGGGTTGGTAGTTGGTGGTTGGCGGTTCCGGCCTGGCCGGAACTGGTTGCCAGATTGCGCGGCCGAAGCTCGGGTCAAGCGGCCAGAGCACCGGCGGTGTGGTTGGTTGTTGGGGCGTTGGTCTTGCGAGGGCTGCCGCTTGACGCGCGGCGCGCGGCTGCGCTACCTCGGCCGGTTGGCTCCTCGGGTGGGGCGAGGGCGTCATCGCCGAGCTCGCGCAGCGTGTGGTAGCAGCGTTTGAGCAGCTTGCGCGCGAGCGCCAGACAGGCCCGGTTGCCACCGAGGTGCTCGGCGGCCTGCTCGTAGTAGGCGCGATCGGGCGAACGTGGATGCCGCGCGACCTGCGCTGCCTCGTACAGCGCCCAACGCAGCGCCGGCGGGCCCTGGCGCGACAGATGTCCCGGTGCGCGATGGCGGTCGGATTGATAGACCGTGATGTCCAGGCCGCTGTAGCGGACCGCATCGCGGCTGTTGGCAAACCGCCGACAATCGCCGAGTTCTGCGAGGACCGTAATCGCGCACAGCTCCCCGACGCCGTAATACGCCTCGATCAGCGCCTTGCAGCCGATCTGCCGGCGCGCGTAGCGGCGCAGCTCGCGGTCCACGGGAGCGATCTCGCGCTCGAGCGCGTCGATCATCGCCATCGCGACCGTGATCTGCCGCCGCGCCGGGTCGGGCAACGGCTGCGCGGCGAGCCAGTCGCGGCCGTCGCCCACCATCAGCTGTCGCCGGTGGGGACACCCGTGGTGAAAGAGCACTGCCTGGATGCGCTGCTGCCACTGGCAGTGCTGCTCGATCAGCGTGTGGCGCAGCCTGACCTGCGCGCGCAAGTCAAGGATGTGATCGGGCGGGATCCACGACTCCGGAAGCCGCCCCGCCAACAACAGCTCGCGATGATGTCTCGCGTCCGCGCGGTCGCTCTTCGCGCGCTTCTTGTTGCCGCGAAGCGCCGCGGTCTCCGCCGGCTCGGCGAGATGCACGACCGCGCCGACTGCCCGCAGCTCCTCAACCAGAAACCGCCACCCCGTCGTCGCCTCCAGCGCGACCTCCAGCCGCTGGCCGGCGAACCTCGCGAGGAACCGCCGTACCCCGATGCGGTCAGCCGGGCGCACCCGCGCGCGGCTGATCTCGCCGCTGGCCACATCGATCCATTCCGCGGTCAGCTGCGCCCGATGCTGATCTATGCCCATTACGATTGGCACTGCCCGAAACCCTCCTTCCTGCACGCGAGCAGGACCCAACCTCCGAGTCAGCGAATACGTTGCTCAGCGTGGTCGGTGCCTTCTGTTGAACAGTCCGGCCGCGCGGACCGTCACCGCGCGCGCCACACTTATGCTGTTCGACACGAAGGTCCGGCCACCTTCACCTCGTGGGGGGCCTCACGCGTCATCCGGATCGCAACCCGGATATGACATCTTTCGCAAGGTCGAGGGCTACCGCGGGCTGGCCACCCTAGCCGTCAAGATCGACCACGACCTCGTCCGTGAGCGTCAACTTGACAGTTACACATCGGCCGACGAGGAGATGGCAGCACTGACTGTGTAACCATTCAATTCCGGACCGCCCGTCCCATGAATTTCCACGACAGACGGGACATCCTGCGCTTTTGGACGAGTTGGAGCAGCGCGTGTGCCGGCAGCGATGAGATGAACGCTCCCCTTGGCCGAGCGACAGCCCGCTGGTCGCTGTCACTGAGACCTTCGATGGGGTGCGTGCCTGCGGAAGATGTGGCCGTGCTTCTTCGGAACCGGCGGTCCAGCAAACGTGCGGCGCTGTCGCAATCACTCACATCCGAGCGTGCGGCCAGGGCCGTCCAGACGACCGCTCTCATGTTCTCGGCGCTCCACGACTCGCTATCGGGTTGCCACGCCGGCGGCAGTCTCGACGGGCACGGCGGGCTACTGGTTCGCCCGGGGTGAGCGGTAGTCATGCAGCTCGAGGCCGGCGGGATGGCCGCACTATTCCTTTCCCGATGGCATCGGCCGACCCCACAGGCCGAAGCGATCGTCCCGCCTCGGCCATGCTGGTGATTGCAACGCGCGGAACCCGATCGTGTCGCAGCACGGAGCCGGAGAGTCCTTTTGCTCTGGGACCCGGCCGACCTCGCAGTTGTGCTTTGGCGACCGAGCGCAAGTTCGTGGCGGCCGGGTGTTAGCTCTGTGGCCGACGGCCAGCAAGCGAGCGGAGGCGCGGAAGCAGAAGTCGGACCGATCGAGCCGACCGCTCATGCTCGGGACGACATGCAAGAGCGCCGCGACCTTCAAGGCCGCCTACCGAACGCCCGCGAAAGATGCGGAAGCCGCCCGTGCGGGACCTCCTTTGTTCCCGCCGTGGTGCTTGCGGCCCCGGCAGCCGGAGTCGCGGTAGGTGAGGAATTCGGCGTCGGTCGCGGGGAGGGCGTCCACGTGCGCAATACCTGGAGGCATGGCCTCCGATCGACCGTCGCCGGCGTATGACCGCGTGCTCGAGCGGCGCCGCGCCGTCGCTCTGGCGCGGCACTTCCGCGAAGCCGAGGGCCTGTCCATCAGGCAGATCGCCGACCGGCTCGGGCGCTCACCCGCGACGATCAAGGCCTACTTTTGCGACCCCAACGGGGACAAGGCCCGGGCCGTGAAGGCTCGCTACGTCGGGGTGTGCCGGGGCTGCGGGGCCTACACCCAGCCGCGCAACGGCAAGGGCGATGCTTACGCCTATTGCAAGGCGTGCCACCCCGGCGCGATCGAGCGCCGCTGGACACGCCCGCGCGTGCTCGAGGCGATGCGTGAGTGGCGTCTCCGCCACGGCCGGCTGCCCTCTTCCTACGACTGGTCGCGCACACACGCGCGTAGGCGCGGGGGAGAGGCGCTCGAGCGATTGCGA
Source organism: Terriglobia bacterium (assembly GCA_963734455.1). Taxonomy (GTDB): domain Bacteria; phylum Acidobacteriota; class Terriglobia; order Terriglobales; family Acidobacteriaceae; genus JAIQFF01. Next base: position 838,857 of record CAVTHC010000001.1, on the reverse strand, counting down.
CAAGGAGACTGGCCGTCGGCGAGCGTCGTCACGAGCGTCCTGGGAAGCTGGGCCGCAGCCAGGGCGCAGGCCGAGTCGGACCGAGATCGGCACCGCCGTGGCCGGGCGGAGACGTAGACGTCGTCGGACGCAGCGGGCCGGTACGAGGCCGGGCGTTACGCGATTCGCGCAAAGCGCTCGAACGCACCGGCGATCGGGGAGCGCCGGCCTCGGGCGTCGGCGTATAAAGGAGTTCATGCCTGCTGAGGGGACCCCCGAGCCCAAGCCATCCAGCGCCGGCAAGCGCCAGTACGGCACCGGCAGCGTCTTCGAGAAGCGCAACGCCTGGTATGGCCAGTGGCGCGTCCGCGAACCGGACGGTCACGCGCAAGCTCGGGCCGATCCGCACCCCGGGCGGCCGTGACGGCCTGACCCGGAAGATGGCCGAAGCGCGGCTGCGAAAGCTGATGTCTGAGGTCACGGTCGCGCCGGTGTATCGAGCGGATGACGGTCGAGGAGGCGGGGGAGAGGCTGATCCAGCACCTGGTGACGCGGGTCGTAAGGCGTCGACCACCGTCGGCTATCAGAGCTACCTCCGCGTCCACGTCGCGCCGTTCTTCGGTGAGAAGCCGATCGCGAGCGTCACGAAGGAGGACATCGAGGAGTTCATCGTGGTCTGCCTCGACAACGACCAGTCGATCAAGAGCACGCGCAACTACCTCGGCTTCCTGCACAGCGTCTTCGACTTCGCGCTGCGCAAGGGCTGGGTCGTCGCGAACCCGTGCAAGGCGGTCGAGAAGCCCGAGGCCGTCGACGAGGACCAGGACATCCGCTTCCTCGATCAGACCGAGCTCGATGCGCTGCTGGCCGCGACCGCCGGTCCGCGCAGCCGCCGGAAGGCTGGGACGCCCGAGCGAGCGAGGCGGGTGCGTCGCCTGCGCGACGGCGAGCGCATGCCGTGGAAGGCGATCGCGGCCGAGCTCGGGGTCGCCGAGTCGACGGCGATCTACCTCTACGGCCTCGACCTCGACGAGACGGGCCCCGCCGACCCGCTCAGCGTGGTCGAGCGGGTGCTCTACCTCACGGCGGCGATGACGGGCATGCGGCAGGGCGAGCTGCTGGCGCTGCGCTGGATGGACGTCGACTGGATCGCGCACCGCGTCCGGGTGCGGCGCAACTTCGTCCGCGGCAAGTTCGGGACGCCCAAGTCCAAGCGCTCGTCGCGGAGCATCCCGCTCGCCGACGACGTCGCCCGCGAGCTCGAGCTGCTGTTCCAGGCCTCGAGCTATCAGGCCGACGAGGACCTCGTCTTCGCGCACCCGCACACCGGCAGGCCGATCGACCGCTCGCTGCTGCTCAAGCGGTTCAAGGCGGCGCTCAAGCGCGCCGGCGTACGCGAGATCCGCTTTCACGACCTGAGACATACGTTCGGGACGCGGATGGCGGCCGCGGGCGTCCCGATGCGCACGCTCCAGGAGTGGATGGGCCACCGCGACTTCAAGACGACGCTGATCTACGCCGACTACGCGCCGGCCGCGAACGAGGCCGAGATCGTCAACGCCGCCTTCGCCCGCGGCGCGTCCATCAATTTGTCCATCAATTTGAGCAAAAGTGCGAGCAACTCAAACCAAGAAGACCCTGCAAACAGCAATTGACCACCACCTAGAAAATCCCTGGGTATTCGGTTGTGGTCCAGGCGGTCGGGGGTTCGAGTCCCCTCGCTCACCCTCGGAAATACCCTGGAAAATGACGACTTCTGGGACAGCGCGAGAGCACCAAGACGGCGCGAGGGCGCCACTGAGGGCGCCAAACTCTGTTCCATCAAGTGCCGGGACCATATGGAGGCATGGCCTGCCTGGCGTCGAAGGTAGGCCGGCACCTCCCGCGCGCATGGTGCGTGCGGTAGGTGAGACGCGCCGAGGATGACGCCCTCGGCGGTCGACCACACAACTCCATTTCCGGGTGCCATTGCACGGCGAGGACAAAGTGGTCCGGAGATACACTCTCCAGCGCCTCGATGATTCCATCCTGCGGACAACGGGCCACAATGCGAAGTCCCTCGCCGATTGCTTCCGCCGATTGATGGTGACTCGAGTTGACCGCGACGGAAACATTTTTTCCATTCGCATGCGGAACCACAATTTTGCCCAGCTTCGAATCTGAGTCCAGGTCAACGGTGTGCGCGATCCGCACTTCTCTTCCTGCCTCATGATTGACCTGCGAGTCGATGTGCTGCAGGAGCGTCCCGCCGCGAAACACGTTCAGGATTTGCAAGCCATAGCAGATGCCGAGAATGGGCTTGCCCAGGTTGTAGGCGTCGTGCAGCAGCAGTTCGTCGACCGCATCGCGCGCGGGATCGGCCGCAGCGGTCTTAGGATCTTTTGCAGCCTTGTACTTCGCGGGGTCCACATCTGCTTTGCTGCCGGGCAACAGTACGGCGTCGCAGCGCTCGATCAGTCGCATGACTTCCGCGGGAGATCGGTCGAGAGCGATGCGGACCGGTTCTCCGCCGGCCATTTCCACGGCATGGGTGTACTGAGGAAGAGCCCGCTCCGCATACTCCGAATCTCCGGAGTGAGGAACAGGGATGGCAATGCGCGGCGGCATGGAATCATTCTAGCGCTACCTTCTGCCCGCTAGAGCAGGAGATCTCCACGATAGATCAGTTCGCCATCGATTACTCGCGCCTCGGCTAACAGCTTGTGAGGCTTTGCCGGCGTGGTTCCGTCAATGTGAAGGACTTCATGTCCGTGAGCCGTCAGCCAGTCGGAGACCAGCATGCGATGGCAGCGGAAATAGACGCGCTCGGCGCACATGTAGGCGGTGCGCGACTTCTCTGCCATCTGGATCAAGCTGGCAGCGGCGTGCTGGAATTCGTCCGTGAGCATGTAGTCGGCATAATTGCGGAAGCTGGGGTTGCGCAGGGCGATGTTGGGGGAGTCATCGCGGATGGTTTTGCGCCTTCCGCCGAGTTCTTTCATCCAGACGTATTGCATTCCAGCGGCGGGCAGGGTCTGCTCCAGCGCTTCACGGTTGAAGTGAGGCAGGCGGCGGGACATGGGGAAAGACCGGATATCGGCGAGCGTCGAAATAGAATGAGCGTGCAGAACCTCAATCAATTCGTCGAGAGTACGGGTGGAATGGCCGATGGTGTAGAGAGTCGACAAAGGGATTTCAGATTTTAGATTGGAGATTTCAGATTTGTATTGTCAGGGCTCTGGTTACAGGTCCTCAATCTGAAATCTAAAATCGGCAATCCGAAATTATTTTCAGAGTGCCCGCAGCGTCGCAACTACTCTTTCGTCCTGCTCGGGGAACACCGTGCGCAGATCGAGCAACACGCGGCCTTCTTCCACCCGAGCGATGACCGGCGGTTCCGAGGCCCGCAGGCGCGCGGATATTTCATCGGCGCTCAAGCCCTCGCGAGTCACGGCCAGCAGGCGGGTAGGCAGCACCGCCGAGGGGGCTGCGCCGCCGCCAATCACGGATTCGCCGTCAATGACCTCGATCGTTATTACGGATGACCGGGCTTTCGCGGCCACGGTCGTTGCCCGTTGGCCGATCTCTTCTTTTGACAAGACGCATCATGCGCAGCGCGGGAATGGCCTCGTGGTCGTGCTTCACGTAGGCCAGCAGTGTAGCCTCGAGAGCGGCGCAGGTCAGCTTGTCGACGCGCAGGGCGCGGAACAGGGAATTCGCCCGCATGCGGGCAATGAGGTCGGCGCGGCCGCTGAGGATGCCGGCCTGGGGACCGCCCAGCAGTTTGTCGCCGCTATAGCTGACTACATCCGCGCCGGCCTGCAGGCTGTCGAGCACGCCCGGCTCGCCGTTCACTGCGATGGAACTCAGGTCGAAGAGTGCGCCGCTACCCAGGTCGTCCATCAGCGGAAGGTTGCGCGCATGGGCCAGGGCAGCCAGCTCCGCGAGCGCCGGTTGTTCGGTGAATCCGGTGATCTGGAAATTGGAGCGGTGCACGCGCAGCAACAGGCGGGTCTTGTCATTGATTGCCCGCTCATAGTCGGCCACCCGGGTACGGTTGGTGGTGCCTACTTCGCGCAGTGTCGCGTTTGATTTCGACATGACATCCGGGATGCGGAACGATCCCCCGATCTCGACCAGCTCGCCGCGCGAGACGATGACCTCTCCGCCCTCGGCCAGGGTGTTGAGCGCCAGCAGGACGGCGGCAGCGTTGTTGTTGACCACGATGGTGGAGATGCCTGCTGGTGTGGCGCGGGCGCCCTCCCCTGCGTAGCCATCATTCAAAAGCTTGCGAAATAACCGATCGACGTGGACATCACGTTTGCCCCGCTCTCCGGTTTCGACATCGAATTCCAGGTTGGAATATCCCGAGGCAGCGTTGGCAATATGTTGCAACGCAGATGTTGCCAGCGGGGCGCGCCCCAGGTTGGTATGCAGGATGACTCCCGTGGCGTTGATGAGCGGACGCAGCGAATAGGTCAACGATTGCCGAACCTGGCGCTGGACGGCGTTCGAGATTCCGGAGAGAGCGAGATCAGCCGTGGCTGCATCCAGTCTGGCGGCTGCGATCTCCGCGCGCAGACGGGTGAGCACGGCGCGGGCAGCGTCGGTGACGGCAGCCGGGCCGTCGGCGGCGATGATCGCGGCCAGATCGGGGCGGTGCAGCAACTCATCGACCGATGGTAGTTTGCGGTAGAGATCGGATTTGGAGGTGGCCGGCACGGGAAATGATTATCCCATTCAGGGTGCGGGAAGCCAACGGGCCAAGTCTGTGTGGTCGCGGGCGACCCGCCCGCGAGCGTGGACAGCGGAACGGGCTGGGTGGTCAAAAGCAAAGGTCAAAGTCAAAGGCAGCGGGCGAGGGCGCCCGCTCCACACCCGGCCGCTAGCCTACTTCTGCCAGGCCGTAGGTTTTTTGCCAGTGGGTGCGCATGTGGCGGAGAGCGCGGTCGATTTCTGCTTGGGATACGTCCGGGTTGGGGCCGGCCAGGACCGTCGCGGCTTCGCGCTTGGCCGCCTCCAGAAGCTGGCGGTCGCGGATCAGGCTGGCGACCTGGAAGCTGGGCATGCCGGCCTGGCGCGTGCCGAAGAACTCGCCCGGGCCGCGCAGTTCGAGATCGAGCTCGGCGATCTGGAAACCGTCGGTGGTGCGGACCATGGCGTCGAGACGGCGTTCGCCATCCTCGGAGATTTTTCCGCCGGTCATGAGAATGCAGAACGATTTGGCCGCGCCCCGGCCGATGCGTCCGCGCAGCTGGTGCAACTGGGAGAGGCCGAAGCGCTCGGCATGCTCGATGACCATCACGGTGGCGTTAGCCACGTCGACACCGACTTCGATGACGGTCGTCGAAACCAGAATATCCACCTCACCTTTTTGGAAGCGCCGCATGACGTCTTCCTTCTGATCGGGGTGCAGGCGGCCATGCAGGAGCTCGACGCGAAGATTGGGAAAGATTTTCTTGCTGAGCTCTTTGTGCATTTTGAGCGCGGCTTTCAGTTCGCTCTCTTCATTTTCCTCGATGACGGGATACACGACGTATGCCTGATGTCCGGCGGCAACCTGCTTGCCTACGAATTGCCAGACTTCGTCCGCCCGATCGTCGGAGATGCGGCGGGTGACGATGGGAGTGCGGCCGGGGGGCATTTCGTCGAGCACGCTGACGTCGAGGTCGCCGTAGAGGGTCAGGGCTAGGGTGCGCGGGATGGGGGTGGCGGTCATGACCAGGACATCGGGCTCCGCGAGAGTCGCCGAGCTTGGCTCGGCCGGGCGGACGAGGGCGTCCGCCCCTACGTGGTTGTTGCCGGCGCCGTCGTCTGCGGATTTCTTCATCAGTTTGAAGCGTTGCATCACGCCGAAGCGGTGTTGTTCGTCGACGATGACCAGGCCCAATCTTCCGAACTCGACCTTTTGCTCGATCAGGGCGTGAGTGCCGATGACCAGTTGCGCGTTGCCCTGGGCGATGTGGCGGCGGATTTCGCGTTTGCGATCTTCTTCCACAGAACCGGTGAGCAGGACGATCCGGTATCCGGCGTTTTCCAGAATGCGGCGAGCGGAAAAATAATGCTGCTGGGCTAGGATCTCGGTGGGCGCCATGAGCGCGACCTGGTATCCATTTTCCATGGCGATGATAGCAGCCTCGAAGGCCACGATGGTCTTGCCCGATCCCACATCGCCTTGCAGCAGACGCCGCATGGGGGAAGGCTTCTCCATGTCGGCGGCAATTTCCTTGAGCACGCGCTTCTGCGCCGCGGTGGGATGGAAGGGCAGAATCTTCTTGATGGCCTCGCGCGCCCGGTTATCCAACTGGAACGCGATTCCGGTCTGCGCCTTCTGCTCGCGGCGTTTGAGTTCGAGTCCCAGCTCCAGAAAGAAAAGCTCTTCAAAGATCAGCCGGATGTGCGCCGGGGTGCGGGAAGCTTGCAGGTCCTGAAAGCTCTCGCCGGGATCGGGCCAGTGGACCTGGCGCAAGGCGTCCCGCGGCGGGATCAGGCTTAGGTGTTGGCGCACGGCAGCCGGTATCGGATCCAAGAGTTGGGGGGAGAGATTTTCCAGAACGCCGTGGATGACGCGCCGAAACCAGCGCGGGGTCAGGCGTCCCTGGCCGGCAGACTCGTAGATGGGGACGATCCTGCCGACTTCGAGCGAGGATGCGGCTTTTTGCTCTGCGCCTTCGGCCTCGTCGGAGGAATCGCCGAGAATTTCGAATTGCGGCTGGACGAGTTGCAAATCTCCGCCGCGCTCCTCCTCCACCTTGCCGTAAAGGGCTACAAGTTGCCCGGGCTTGAAGCGGTCGCGCAGATAAGTGGCGTTAAACCAGATGCACTTCAGGCGGCTTCGGCCCTGGCCGGCCGTCATCTGAAAAATGGGCATGCGGCGGGTGCGGAAGAGGCCCGAGGTGCGGACTTCGGCAATGACCGTGGCCATCTCTCCCGCGCGCAGTTCGGAAATTCCACGCGGGTTCACCCGGTCTTCGTAGCGGAAGGGCAGGTAATGAAGCAGATCGTCGACCGTACGGATGCCCTTGACGCCCAACACTTCGGCCAGGCGAGGGCCGATGCCCTTCACATATTGGACCGAGGTGGTCAACTCCAGCATCTCAGGGATGTTAGCAGGAGACGCCGGTGACTAACTTCCTCCAGGCCTTGATCGCGGTGCTGGCCGGAAACGCGGCGTACTTTCTTCTCATGCCGTATCTGCCGATGCCGGCTCGACACGTGCCTTTTCGAACCGACCTGGGGTTGGCCGTGGATGCCGGATTCTGCCTGGTGGCGCTGGCGATCACCAAACTGGTGAGCGGTTGGAGGCGGGAATCCAATTCGCACAAATGAACGCAGGTGGACAGCCTCGTTCGGGAAGGTAAGAGCATAGCGGAGAATTGGCGCGCGAATGGGTCAGTGGCGATGCCTATCTTTCGTCCCTTCGGGGCTTTCTCATCGCTCACGCGTGTGCCCGCGGCTGACGCCACGGGCTACATTCCCGCGCGCCCTTCGACTTCGCTCAGGGCAGGCTTTCGCGGCTCCCCAGGTTACTTTAGGAACATCTGCCCAGTCTCGGCTGCGGGTTACAATCCGGCTGGGCTCATGCAGAAAATTGCCATCCTTTACGACGCCAGCCAGGCGGTGCTGTCGACGTTTGACCTGGATGAAGTGTTGCAGCGTATCCTGGTGATTGCGCGCGACTATTTCCATTTGCAGAACGTTGCTATTTTGTTGCTGGATAAGGACATCGATCAGCTCTGCACCCGCTCCCAGATCGGCGGTGAACCCGGATTTGAGAACGTTCGGGTGAGCATCGGGACGGGGCTCATCGGCTCCGCCGCGCAGAAAAAGCGTCCGCTGTACGTGCCCGACTTCGCCAAAGAGAACCGCTACCAGCCGTGGGGAAAGAAAACCCGTTCCGAGCTGGCGATTCCGCTCATGGTCCGCGACGAAGTGGTGGGCGTGCTCGATTGCCAGAGCGAGAACCCCGACCATTTTGATTCCGAAACCGTCGACCTGTTGACCCTGTTTTCCACCCAGGCCTCGATGGCCTTGCAGAATGCCCGGCTGTATTCGCTGGAACGGCGGCGGGCCTCGCAACTGGAGGCGATCAACACGGTGGCGCGCGAAACCACGGTGGTGTTGGATGTGAAGGAGCTGTTGGCTAAGGCCTGCCAGAAGATTCAGCCGGCGTTCGAGGTTTCTCACGTTTCGATGCTGGTCAAGGACGATGAAGACCTGGTGCTGCAGGCGCACCATGGCGACCTGACCCTGCGCATTCCGGAAGGCGGAAAGGTGCCGGCGGGAGCCGGTCTATGGGGACGGGCGCTGCGGGAGAGCAAGACGGTGATCGAGAATGAGGTGAAGCCGGACCCGGGCTTCGTGGGCATATATGTGGAATCGGGTTCCCGGATGTGCATCCCGCTGGTTTCTTTCGGGCAGACGCTCGGGGTCCTGGTTCTGGACAGCGCTCGGCCCGATTCCTTCAGCGCCAGCGATATTCAGTCACTGGAATCCGTCGCCGATATCTGCGCCACTGCGATTCAGAATGCTCACTACGTGGAACGGGTCAAGCACCTGGCCTATCTGGATGGCCTGACCGGAATTTTCAACCGGCGCTATTTCGAACTGCGGATCGAGGAAGAACTGGAGCGCGCCCGCCGGTTTAACTCGGGCATGGCGGTGATCATGGTGGACATCGACCAGTTCAAAAGGTTGAATGACGAATTTGGCCACCTGCTGGGCGATGAGGTGCTGCGCCAGGTCTCCTCGGTATTTTCCCAGCAGCTGAGAAAAATCGACGTGGTCTGCCGCTACGGCGGAGAAGAGTTCGCCATCCTGCTCTCGCAAACCAGCCAGCAGCATGCGCTGGGCGTGGCCGAGAAACTGCGGCGCATGGTGGACAGCTGGCAGTTTCCCGGAGTGCCGCGATCCGTCACCATCAGCGCCGGAGTAGCAACCTGTCCGGAACATGGCGCCACCCGCGAGGAACTGGTGAAGGCGGCCGACGCCGGTTTGTATGCCGCGAAACAGGCGGGGAGGAACTGCGTCCGGGAAGCTTCGCCGATGGGGCAAGGACGGGCGTTGGTAGTCGCCCGATAAGACGATTCTGGCCTCAGGTTTGTCGAAGCCAGGAGCTAAGGGCCAGAAGCTAAAAGCTAAGAGCTAAGAGCTAAGAGCTAAGAGCTAAAAGCCAGAAGCCAGAAGCTAAGAGCCACGTACGGCTGTTGTAAACTCCCCTGCAGTGTCCTCCGCCGACCAGCTGGGATTCAGTTTCAAGCCGCCCGATCGCCTCATATGGATGGTGCGCGATCTGGTGGCGGTGGTCCGCACTCATGTCGAGCGCGAGTATGGCGATATCTGGGTGGAAGGCGAGATATCGAATTTCCGGGCGCAGGACTCGGGCATCCTGTACTTCACTTTGAAGGACCAGAATTCCGAGATCCCCGTGGTCATGTTTCGTTCCAAAGTAAACCTGCTCCGTTTTCGCCCCGAAAACGGCATGCAGGTCGTCCTGCGTGGCCGGGTCACGATTTACGAACAGCGCGGCAAGCTCCAGATCCTGGCCGAGTACCTTGAGCCCAAGGGCGCGGGCGCGCTGCAGGTCGCTTTCGAGCAACTTAAGGCGAAACTCGAGGCGGAAGGATTGTTCGATGCCGGGCGCAAGCGCCCGATCCCCACTCTGCCGCGGCGGATCGGGATCGTGACTTCGCCGCAGGCCGCCGCCTTGCGCGACATTTTGAACATTTTGCAGCGGCGTCATCACACTGCCAGCGTTTTGATTTTCCCTGCCCAGGTCCAGGGCGACGCGGCCGGCGCCGAAGTGAGCGCGGGGGTTCGCTACTTCAACCAGGCGCGCAGCGTTGACGTCATCATCGTGGCGCGAGGCGGGGGCTCGGCGGAAGACCTGGCCGCGTTTAATCACGAAGGGCTGGCGCGCGTGGTGGCCGCATCCGAAATTCCCGTGATTTCCGCGATCGGGCACGAGACCGACTTCACCATCATCGATTTCGTGGCTGACCTGCGGGCCCCGACTCCTTCCGCCGCCGCCGAACTGGTGATTCGTTCCCGCCAGGAAATAGAGGACCAGGCCGAGGGGCTGCGCCAGCGGTTGACTCGCGCCGTGCGCTACCGGTTGCTGATGGGGCGGCAGGCCCTTACCGAACTGGCGCAACACGGCGCGTTTGGGCGCATCGTGGACGTGATCAACCGGCGCCAGCAGCGGCTCGATGACTTGAAGAACCGGCTCGACCGGGCGGAGCGTTACGTTCTGGAGCGGCAGCGGCGGCGCCTGGAGACGGCCGCAGCCGCGGTCCGGCATTACGATGTGCGGCGCATGCTGGCCGGCATCCATCAGGAACTCGATGCTCGCGTAGCCGCTCTAGCGGCCATTGCCCGCACCGTGTTGTTGCGGCAACAGGGCAAGCTCAATCAACTGACTGGACAACTGGAGGCGCTCTCGCCGCTTGCGATTCTCGATCGCGGGTACGCGCTGGTGTTCGACTCCGCGGGCTCGCTGTTGAAAAATTCGGCCCAGGTGCAACCGGGAGACGAGATTTCTGCCCGGCTGGCGAAAGGCACGGTGAACGCCACCGTGAGCCGGAGAAAACAGAAATAGCCGGTGTGGGGCGGGCGCCCCCGCCCGCCGCTTTTGACTTTGGTTCCAGCTTTAGAACTCAGTATCCCGACCCAAATCAAAGTCAAAGGCGGCGGGCGAGGGCGCCCGCCCCACACATGGACATATCTTTACAAAGCCTTTACTTCGATAAAGATAGCCGGGATTGTATGACCCTGGATTACAATTGATTTTGTTGGATTCGGCTGACGCAAATTTTTTGGAAAGGGACCGCAGTGAAGTACTTCGCAGCGCCGTGGCCACATTTGTCGATCATCTCGGTGATCGACATCTTGCTGGTCGCGGTGATCATTTACGAGCTGCTGGCGCTCATCAAGGGCACGCGCGCCGCCTACATGATGGTGGGCGTGGCCGGCCTGGCCCTGGCATTTTATTTTTCCCGCGCCGGCGAACTGGCCACTCTGAACTGGCTGCTGAGCACGCTGCTGCCGTATGCGGTGTTCGCGCTGATCGTGATTTTTGCGGGCGAAATCCGGCAGGCCCTGGCGCGCCTGGGCCGCCGTCTTCTGCGCAGCCGCGCCGCGGCGTCCGAGGCCGACGCCTACGACGACATCGTGCTGGCGGCCAATCTTTTTTCCCAGAACCAGACCGGCGCCCTGATCGTGATTGAGCGGGAGATCGGATTGCGCACCTACATCGAGAGCGGCGTTCCGCTGGATGCGCGTCTTTCCTACGATCTGCTGGCGACGATTTTTCGTCCCAGCGCTCCCCTGCACGACGGCGCCGTGATCGTGCAGAAAGACCGCATCGCGGCAGCGGCATGCTTTCTGCCGCTTTCGATGAATCCCGTGCTCTCGACTCAGCTTGGCACCCGGCACCGCGCCGGCATCGGCGTGACCGAAGAGACCGATGCCATCGCCGTGATCGTCTCCGAGGAAACCGGCGCCATCAGCCTGGCAGTGGGCGGCAAGATCGAGCGCGACCTGAGCGTGGAGCAACTGCGCGAGCGTATTGGAGAACTGCTGCGTCGTTACGTGCCCCCCTCGACCCTGCCCACTCCCATCACGAATGGCGGCGAGGAACTCGCGGGCGCTGAAGACGAGGCGCAGAAGTCCGCGCCGCGCGCCACCGATTCGCGGGTCAGCTCGGGAGGCGAACGCTAGCGATGAGAGATTTTTTTCGCCGGCACGTGCTGCACAATTTCGGCATCAAGCTGCTCTCGCTGGCGCTGGCTGTGGCCTTGTGGCTGGCGGTCGCTCGCGACCCCGTAGCCGAGGTCGCGGTGCAAGTGCCCATTGAGTTCCGCAACATTCCGGACAATCTGGAGATCAATACCGAAAGCATTCCACGGGCCGAGATCCGGGTGCGCGGCCCGCAGCGCATTGTGCGGCGCTTGCAGTCCGCGGATATTTACGCCGAGATCGAACTGGCGGGAATGAAGCCGGGGGAGCGCACATTTGATCTGACGGCGGAGCAAGTGCATCATCCCCGGGAACTCGAAGTGGTGCAGGTCATCCCCAGCGAGTTCCACCTTACCTTCGATACTCGACTGGTCCGCCAGGTCCCGGTGCGTCCCCGGGTTTACGGCACCTTCACAGCCGGCTACCGGATCGGGCGCATCGATGCGGAGCCGGCCACCATCACCATCAGCGGGCCGCGCCAGCGGGTCGAGGCCGTGGAAGCGGCCATTACCGATCCGGTGGACGCGAGCGGGACCATGGACCACGCCACGTTCGTGCGCCATGCTTACGTTTCTGATCCCCTGGTCCAGGTAACCAGCCCCAATCCGGTGCGGGTCACGGTTATCATGGAACGGACCCCGCCCGGAAGCGGCGGGCGCTAGGCTCCCAACTCAGCATGACAACCCAGACGCGACAACTCTTCGGCACCGACGGGATTCGCGGCGTCGCCGGCGAATTTCCCCTTACGCAGGACAGCACCTACATGATTGGCCGCGCCCTGGGCCACGATCTGAAGCGCGCCGGAGGACCGGTGCGCGTCGTGATCGGGCAGGATACGCGGCGAATCGAGCGCCTGGATCGCCGACCGGGTCACGCACGGACTGACGGCGAGCGGAGTCGAGGTGCACAGCGCTGGGGTCATCACCACGCCGGGCGTGGCTTATCTGGCACGCTCCCGCAAATACGACGCCGGCGTGGTCATCTCGGCGTCGCACAATCCCTGGACCGACAACGGCATCAAGGTTTTTTCGGGCGATGGCTACAAGTTGCCGGACGCCCACGAGATCGCCATCGAACAGGAAATCTTCGCGCTGCTGCAGAACCCGGAAGCCCACGTGGATTCATCCTTCCAGCTTTCGCCGAGTTTGCCGGGGCAGGCCGAACTGCGCCAGGCCTACATCGCATGGCTGGCCAAGAATGTGGGCGCTGACCTGAGCCGGATGCGGGTGCTGGTGGATTGCGCCAACGGCGCGGCCGCGGTGGAAGCGCCGGAATTGTTTCGCGCTGTGCGGCATACCGGCGACGTTTCTGAGCGCGTCCCCGGATGGCCAGAACATCAACGACAACTGCGGCGCTCTGCATCCGGAAACCGTGGCCAGGGCGGTGGCGGAAAAACCGGGGCAATTCGATCTGGGCGTGACCTTCGACGGCGATGCCGACCGCGCGCTCTTTTGCGATGCCGACGGCCGGGTGGTGAACGGCGACGCCGTGCTTCTGCTGACCGCGCGCGACATGAAGGCGCAGGGAGCGTTGCCGGGAGACGACCGTGGTGGCAACCACCATGTCGAACATGGGCCTGGAAATCGCGCTGCGCAATTCCGGCATTCGCATGCTGCGGGCCAACGTCGGCGACAAATACGTGCTGGAGGAGATGCAGAAGACCGGCGCGATGCTGGGCGGAGAGCAATCCGGCCACATTATTTTTCGCGACGGCGAAGCGACCACCGGCGACGGCCTGCTGACCGCGTTGCGGGTGATGGAAACCATGGCGCGAACGGGAAAGCCGCTGGCTGAACTGGTGAGCGATCTCAAAGTCTTCCCGCAGACGATTCAGAACGTCCGGGTGCGCGAGAAAGTGCCCTTCGCCAAAGTGCCGGATATTCAAAAGGCAATTGCCGACGCCGAGCGCGAACTGAATGGGAATGGGCGCGTGGTAGTGCGTTATTCGGGAACCGAAGCGCTGGCGCGCGTGATGATCGAAGCGGAATCGGAAGAGAAGATGAAAGCGCTGGCGCAAAATATCGCAGGGGCGATCCAGAGCGCGCTGGGAGCGTAGAGCTGGCAGCCATCCCCGGCTGTGTAGGGACGGGTCTTCGACCCGTCCAAGCCGAGCGCAGCTCGGCTGGTTTTTGATGGCGCCGAGAATCACTTAGCGGAAATTCTGCAATTTCTTTCGAGATCCGGAAAGCAGCAGGAAAAGGCTTGTCGAGCTGCGCTCGACCTGGACGGGTCGGAGACCCGTCCCCACATGGCCTGTGCCGGGCCGGGCCGGCTACTCCAGGTCGCGCCAGTTCTGCCCTACGCCAACCTCTACCAGCAACGGCACAGTTAGCGGATGGACGTTTTCCATCTGATCGCGCACCAGGGTTCGCATGGCATCGATTTCCTGCTCGGGAACTTCGAAGACCAACTCATCGTGGACCTGTAGCGTCATGCGGGACTTCAAGCCCTGTTCTCGCAGCGCCGCATCGATGCGGATCATGGCAATCTTGATCAGGTCCGCGGCGGTTCCCTGCAACGGCGTATTCACCGCCGTGCGTTCGGCGAACCCGCGTTGGTTGATGTTCTTGCTGTTGATGTCAGGGATCGGCCGTACCCGTCCGAACAGGGTCGTGACTTTTTGTTCGCGGCGCGCCCCCTCCAGAGTTTTGTCAATGAAGGCGCGCACGCCTTTGTATTTTTCGAAATAAGCGTCGATGAACTGCCTGGCTTCCCGGGGTTCAATCCCCAGAGTCTGTGACAATCCGAACGGCGAGAGCCCGTAAACAATTCCGAAGTTCACGACCTTGGCCTGGCGGCGATGATCGGCGGTGACCATCAGCGGCGGCACACCGAAGACCTGCGACGCGGTCAGAGTGTGGATATCGTCGCCGCGACGATAAGCTTCCACCAGCAGCGGATCTTGCGAGAAGTGGGCCAGCAGGCGGAGTTCGATCTGGGAGTAGTCGGCGGCCAGCAGCACGTGGCCCGGCTCCACCGTGAAGGCGGCGCGAATCTCGCGGCCCAGTTCGGTGCGGATGGGAATGTTTTGCAGGTTGGGATTGGTCGAAGACAGCCTTCCCGTGGCGGTGCCGGTCTGGCCAAACGTGGTGTGCAGGCGGCCGGTTACTGGATTCAGCAGCGCGGGCAGGGCGTCGACATAAGTCGATTTGAGCTTCGAGAGCTGGCGGTATTCGAGCACCAGTCGCGCAATATCGTGGGTGAGGGCCAGTTGTTCGAGAACATCGACTGCGGTCGAAATGGTTTTGCCTTTGCCATACTTCACGGGCTTGGGCAAATTCATCTGGTTGAAGAGCACATCGCCCAGTTGCTTGGGAGAATTGACGTTGAAGCGTGACCCTGCCTGCTGGTAGATTTCGTTGGCTTTGGCCTCGACTTCGCGTTCCAGTCGTGAAGACATCTCTTCCAGGACCTTGCAGTCGATCTTGACCCCGGCATGCTCCATGCGGGCCAGGACCTGCACCAGCGGCAAATCGATTTCGTCGTACAGCTTCAACAGCCCCGCGCTTTCAATCTCACGGCGCAGTGCGGCGGCAAAGCGTCCGGTGATGTCGGCAGACTCCGCGGGTGCGCCGCCCAGTTTGAGATTGAAGCGCCGCAGCGCCACTTCCGGCAGCCGGTGCGATGAATAGGTGGGGTCGAGCAGGTAGGAATACAGCATGGGATCATGTCGCACGCCGCGCAGCGTGATGCCTTGCGGCTCCAGCGCGTGAATCGCGGACTTGTAGTCATGAATGGCTTTGGGTATGCCTTCGTCTTCGAGCGCGGAGCGCACCCGCGAGCCTGGGCCTTCCGGCATCGCGACGGTCAATGCAGTTCCAGCGGCCGCGGAGATTGCGAGATTCCGGGCGGGCGCGGCTTCGGAAGGCGCCATGGTGAGCGGCAACATGCTCCCCTGGGGTTGGTCCTCTTCGTCTTCATCGTCATCGGCAACCACGCTGGGCTGAGCTTCAATCGCCACCGCTAATGGATTCGTCGCAGAAACTTTCTTCAGCACGGCCTCAACGTCAGCTTCGGACCTGGCCTCGGTGTAGTGCGCTTCGGTCACCTCCACCACGGGCAGCAGTTCTTTCAAAAGAGAGGTGAACTCGAGTTCCGTAAACAGATCGCGCAGGGCTTCGATATCGGGCGCCCCGGCGCGCATCGCCTCCAGATTCAGATCGACGGGCACGTCGCAGTCGATGGTTGCCATACGCTTGCTGAAGAGCACGGTGTCGCGGTTGTTGGCAAGCGATTCGCGATAGGACTTCTTTTCCACTTCGGCAGCGCGATCGAGCGCCTGTTCCACCGTTCCAAAGCGCTTGATGATTTCGACTGAACCCTTGTCACCGATTCCCGGAGCGCCCGGGATGTTGTCGACCGAATCTCCGCGCAGGGCCATCACGTCCACGACCCGTTCGGGCGGGACGCCGAGAATCTCTTCTACCTTCCGGGCGTCACAGATCAGATTGTCCTTGGGAGGGTTCAGCACCAGCACCCGGTCGTTGACCAGTTGCAGCATGTCCTTGTCGCTTGAAACCACATACACCAGATACGATTGCGCCGCCGCTTTACGGGCCAGGGTGCCGATTACGTCGTCAGCTTCGTATCCCGCCAGTTCGAGGATGGGAATGCGGTAGGCTTCGAGCGCGCGCCGGATGTAAGGCACCTGCTGCACCAGTTCCGCGGGCATCTCGCTGCGATTGGCTTTGTAGCCGCGATATTCGACTTCCTGAAACGTCTGCGTCTTCAGGTCGAACTTGCGCACCTTGGTGATGGCTTCTGCTTCCTGATCGCGGAAGGTAGGGGCGGCCACGTCAAACACGGCGGCGAGATATTCGGGCGAGAAATCCTCGCGCAATTTGCGCAGCATGTTGACGAAGACATAGGTAGCCGCGGTCGGCAGTCCGGTCTTGGTGGTCATGCCGCGCTGCCGGGCCATGGCGTGATAGGCGCGGAAGATGAAGGACATCGCATCCATGAGAAAAATGCGGCGTCCGTCCGTAACCGTCAGCTTCGGCGACTTCTCCGAGGCGGGTTCGGATGGGGGAGTCGAGAGTTGTTTACGGGGAGGCAACTGCCCAAGTTTAGCAGGACAACAGTTCCTGGATCACAGTTCCCGGTTCTCAGTTGTTCTTTACCGGTTTGCCGTACTCGGTCTGGTAGTGCAGTTTGATCACGCCACAGGTGCGCTGCTCCTGGGAATAGACCACGCAGGTGTCAAACGGGCGGGAATACACATGCAGGCTGACCGCGCGCTGATTGAATTCGCGGGGATTGTAGACCCGGTGTACCGGCTCCCGGGGATCCACGGCGCACGGCTGGCGCGGATTCATCTCGACCGTGTTGGAGGTCTCGAGTTCGCAACTGCCGGTGTCGAGGTTCTGCGAAATCGTACGGTAGTTCTCGACCCGCAGCCGTCCGATCGGAACTGCCATCCAGCAGTTCTGTTCGTGATGGTTGTGGATCGAGCTGGCCTGGCCGACTTCCCAGCAGATAGCGACCAGTTCGTAGAGCGGCGTCTTGTCAATCAGATTGCGGGTGTAGTGTTGACGGTCCCAGGTCAGGTAGGGCGTCAGGGTTTCGGGAGCGACGGGCGTGGCCTGGAGAAAGCGGATGATCTGGTCGATATGAGTGAACGCTGCTTCGGGGAATGTTCTCAGCTCGGCAACAAAGTCCTGGATCGGAATCGGCTTGGATGGGGCTTGCGTTCCCATTGTCACCTCCTGCCAGGCTCAGTATATTCCTGCAGCCGGGCGCTGACATTACTCGACGAACACGCAATCTCCATAGGAATAAAATCTGTAGCGCTGGGCCACGGCATGGTGATAAGCGTCGAGGACTCTTTGCTGTCCACCCAGAGCGCACACCAGCATGAGCAGGGTGGATTGCGGCAGATGGAAATTGGTGAGCAGCGCGCCCACTACCCGGAATTCAAAGCCGGGAAAGATAAAGATGTCGGCTTCCCCGCTGCCCGGCGCCACCTGGCCCGCTTTCGCGGCAGCCTGTTCCAGCGCCCTGACGGTAGTAGTTCCGATGGCTACGATTCGCCTTCCGGCACGCAAGGCATGATTAATCGCTGAAGCCGCTTCCTTTGAAATGGAGTAGGCCTCGCGATGCAACTTGTGATCTTCAACCCGGTCTTCTCGCACCGGCTGGAATGTTCCCAATCCCACGTGCAGAGTGATTTCCGCGGTCTCGATGCCCCGGGCTTTCATGCCAGACAGAATTTCCCGGGTGAAGTGCAGGCCGGCCGTGGGTGCCGCCACCGAGCCACTTTCCCGGGCATAGATGGTCTGATAGCGCTCGCGGTCGGCTGGATTGTCGGGCCGGTCAATATAAGGCGGAAGGGGCACGTGGCCAATGCGCTCGACCTCGGTGAAGAAATCCTGCACCGACGCAAAGCGGATGTGGCGCTGTCCGAAGCTGCCGCGGGTCATGACTTCCGCCTGCAGCTGGTCCTGATCCCCAAAGAACAAACGCTCTCCCACGCCGATTTTTCTTCCGGGGCGGACCAGGCACTCCCATTCATTGGGTTCGCGCGAGAGCTGGCGGGTCAGGAGAACTTCGATGCGTCCGCGCAGAAAATCTCGCGAGGCGGGATTTGCCGGGCTGAGCGGCTGCGCCTTGGCCCCGTTCCTGCGGCCATACAACCGGGCGGGAAAGACGCGGGTGTTGTTGAACACCACCAGGTCATCGGCTCTCAACAGGTCGGGAAAATCGCGGAACTGCAAGTCACACAGCTCCGGTCGGCTGCGATTCAGGTGCAGCAGCCGCGCCCCCGCCCGGTCGGACGGGGGCTCCTGAGCAATGAGTTCTTCGGGAAGTGAATAGTTGAAATCGGAAACCCGCACGCCGGTCAATTATAGGATTACTTTGAGGCCTGCACTGGGAAGTGGCTTGACGGGCTGAGAGCAGAATGTAATTGTGTGTAAACCACGTTGTAACCGCCAATCGCTTCAGTTACCATACGCGGAAACAGCCGGGGCTTTCAGTTTTACCTCTCCGAAACGATGGCCAGCGAACGTCAATATCGGCGCGAAATTGCCCTCTTTGGCCGGGCGCTGCACGAACGCGGTTACGTGGCCGCCATGGATGGCAATCTTTCGGTGCGCCTCGACGAGCGCCACATCCTGGCCACTCCGACCTCCATGTGCAAAGGCATGATGAAGCCTTCGGACATGGTCATCGTGGATATGGAAGGCCGCCGGGTGGAAGGGCGACGCGATGTGTCGAGCGAAATCGCGATGCACCTGCTGATTTACCGGCTGCGGCCGGATGTGCAGGGCGTGGTGCATGCGCATCCCCCCACGGCTACCGGGTTCGCCGCGGCGGGCATGCCACTCAACCAGCCGCTGGTGTGCGAGGTGGTGATTGGACTGGGCTCGATTCCTCTGGCTAAATACGGCACGCCGGGAACGCCGGAACTGACGGCGGCGCTCGAACCACTGGTGCCGCAGTATGACGCCATCCTGATGTCGAACCACGGCGTGGTGGCCTACGGCGCCGATCTGCATCATGCGTATATGAAGATGGAAACGGTCGAGCATTTTGCCCAGATTGCGCTGGTCACGCACCTGCTGGGACGGCAGCAACCTCTGGGCAGCGAGGAGCTGGGAAAATTGATGGCGGCGCGGAGCAAGTATCAGGGCTCGAAGTCGGCCGCGCCACTGCCCCTCGCGGTTCCCTTCGCCGGCGAGGCGGAAGACCGCGCCGAAGCCGCCCCTCGCCCCCGGCGCGTGCGTCATCGCTGACAGCGTGTCTTATGTGGCGCGGGCGCCCTCGCCCGCGTGACCGCTTCCGGCTAGAAGAAATCCAGCAGTAATCCCGGAGTGAGTCGGGAACTTCTCCACCGCTGCCTGCGGCAGGATTTTCGACATCTCTCCAATGCGCTTCCCGCTTAAAGGCAGCGGGCGAGGGCGCCCGCCCCACACCTCACCATCAGCATCTACTCTCCGCCGATGCGGAAGCGCAATCCTGCCCGGACGTTGGCCCCCAGCGCCGGATAGCCCACTACTTCCTGATAGGCCTTGTCGAGGGCATTCTCGAGATTCACGTATGCCGTGATCCGCGGAGTTAGCGCATACCATCCCCCGAGGTCCACGCGGGCATAACCGGCAGCGTGGTTGATGTTGTAGCCGAGGAAATCCGAATCAGTGCGCCTCCCGATGAAACTTCCGCCCAGGTTGGCGCCCCACCGGCTGCCCAGGTAGGTCAGCAATAAATTTCCGGAATGCCGGGGACGCCGAAGCAATGGCTGGCCAGGTTCGAGCAGGGGATCGAACGCGAACGGCTGTTCCAGGATCTGCGTCGAGGTGTAGGTGTAAGACCCATCGAGAGACAGATTGGCCAGCAGTCGTCCCTGAAACTCAACCTCCGCGCCATGGGCGATGGCCTCATTGACGTTGACATTCTGTCCGCAGGACATGGCGGGTGGCGGGCAGGCCGCGCCCGTCAGGAAATTGAAATCGATTTTGTCCCGAAACAGCTCGTTGAAGTAAGTGGCGGTCAAGGAATAGTTCCGGGAAAACTTCTGCTCGAAACCCGCTTCGAACGAACGCACCCGTTCCGGCTTGAGATCCGGGTTAGGGATCACGGGAAAGCCGCCGCCGTTTCCGAATGACTGCGCGAAACTGGGCTCCTTGATTCCGGTGGCATAACTGAAGCGGAAGCGAGTGCCGGAAAAGAAATTTCCTCCACGCAATGCCGTGAATCCAAGCGCAATGCGTGGCACGACTTTATTTCCGAAACTCTGGTTGTGTACAAATCGCGCCCCGGCCACGACGGAGAGCCGCCCCAGGGTCAGAACCTGCTGCCCGTATACCGCTTGGTTCAGGTGGACGCCGTGACTGAGCGAATCGGGCAGAGTGCCGGTGGTCCCGTTCTCGTCTTCAAATTCGTATCCGATCGTCGTCTGGGCCCAACTTCGTTCGGTGTAATCGCCCTGATAGTCGAAGCCGGCGCGATTGATATCCGTGATGGCATGGAAGGGAGTATCGATCTGGTCGCCGAACGGGTCCACGCGGCCGGGCTGATTCACGGGCTGAATATTGGTGCGATGCAGCGCGTACTCGAAACCGGTGAAGCGCTGCTGCCAGCGCGATGGTCCGGTTAGGTCGAGTTCCGCGCTGGCCAGCGTATTGTTCTGCCGCGCGCGCTGGTCGAGGTCCGGCGGCAGGATTGGGTCTCCGTTGAAGTTCCAGTAGCTTTGCACGCCGGTGGCGCTGTTGGAGTGGCGGGCACGCAGGCGCAGGGCTGCCCAGTCGGTGAGCTTTACGCCTACGTTGCCGCCCTCCAGCGAGTTTGAATAGTCGTCGTTCGGGCCCTGGCCCATGGTGTTGAACTGGTTTCCGAACAGGTTGTAATCGAAGCGGCCGTTGGCGCCGGCGAGCGACGCGTATCCATTCGACGTCCCCAGGTTTCCGCCGTCCGCGCCGAAACGCAGTTCAGGGACCGGCGTGCTTCCGCTGCGAGTGAAGACCTGCACCACGCTGGTCATGGCGTCGGAGCCGTAGAGCGTGCTTTGAGCGCCGCGAACGAACTCCAGGCGATCCGCCCCCGCCAGTGGCAGCACGCCGAAATCGAATATTCCGCCGGGATCGTTGGCGGGGACGCCATCCACAATCACTTTGTTGTAGGTGGACTCGCCGCCGCGCACGAATAACGAGGAGAGGCCGCCGCGTTGTCCCTGGGTGCTGACCACCGCGCCGGGAAGAAAATGCAAAGCGTCATCGGCGGCCACCGGCCGCGTGACTTCCAGTTGCCCGGCGTTGAGCATTGCGACATCCGCCCCGGCCACGCTGCCTGGAACCAGGGTGCGAGTGGCACTGACATTCACTGTCTCATTCGCTGGAGCCAGCCGAAGGCTAACGGTGATTGCCTCCGAGCTGGTCGAGGGAATGTCGGTGATCTGCTCGGCAAAGCCGGCGGCCAGAATGCGAGCGCGGTAGGATGCCGCGTCCAATGCGCGAAATAGCACCAGCCCTTCGGCCGACGTAGTCTCGATGGCGACTGGCGTCGACGACTCGCCGCGGAACAATTCCACTTGCGCTCCGGCAACCGCCGCCGACTGGGGATCGACAACTTTAATTCTGAGATCGGCAGCCGACGCCGCTGCCAGCAGGAAAATCATGGAGACGAAAATTCCGAAGAACCGCATGCACTCCTCCTTTGTCACGCGAAAGGGGTTGGTGGGGACGGTTCACGCCGGTCTCCTGGCTTGCGAGTAAGGACATGTTTCTCGACGTCCGACGAATGCAAGCCGGCCTTCCCGGGTTTCCCCAGTGACCGGCTGCGATTTCCTCGCTTACAGTTGCGCGGCAGCGCGGGATTTTCACCCGCTTCCCTCCTCGTCAGGAATGACGAGGGTGCGCGAACCAAAGAAGTTGTGAAAGAACAGACTGCTGTAGTTGCAAAAATCTACTCGCTCACCCGGACGAAGTCAAACGGTGACAACGTTCAGGGTCCGAACTTGATTTACAAAGTGTGCAGATAGGCCAGCAAATCCTGCAGCTGGGATTGCGACAGTTCCTGGCCGAAGGCCGGCATCATGTTGCGGCCGGTCACGATCATCTCGCCCACGCGCTCGTCATTGGCCGGCATTCCGCTTTCCGACAGATACTTCTTCTTGAAGACTCCCTGCAGGCTGCGCCCTTTTTTGTCGCGGGACGAGTAGGGCTCATGGCAGCGGTCGCAATGTTGGTCGTAGATCCGCCGTCCGGCTGCCTGCTGCGGGTTCAATCCCAGTTCCGCATCGCTCTTGCGGCGCTGCACATCGCAGCCGCTGCACGCGAGCAGCATGATCGCGCCCAGCGCGAGAATCAGCCAGGCTGCAAGAACTGAGCGACCGCTAACATTTGAGCGACATGATCCCATTAGTTCCTCAAGAGAGCAATTAGCAATTGGCAATTGGCAATTAGCCACGGCCCATGAGTATTGGCCAAGTGCCAATTGCCAATTGCTAATTGCTGACTGCCAGCCCACTCCTAACTGCGCCGCCGAAGTACAATAGCAGAGGACGATCCATGCCCGCCGGCGGCAAACGCGTTTTCATTAAACGAGTCTACGAGAAGCCCGCGCGCGGCGATGGCTATCGCGTTCTGGTGGACCGCCTATGGCCGCGCGGACTCAGCAAGACCCAGGCCGCGCTCCACGCCTGGTTGCGCGACCTCGCGCCTTCGGACGAACTGCGCCAGTGGTTTCACGCCCGGCCCGATAGCTGGCTGACCTTCCGCAAGCGTTACCTAAAGGAACTGGGATTGCCCGAGGCGGCGGAGGCTCTCGACGAACTTTATCGCCTGGCCCACCGGAAGAAGAATCTTACCCTCCTGTTCGCCTCTAAAAACGAGCAGTACAACAATGCCGTGGTCTTAAAAGACCTGCTGGAAGGGATGCGCAAGCCCCCCACCGGCACCGGCCCCGGCGCCGCCCGCAGCCTGCGCGGCAGGCAGGCCAAGCGTATGGCGCGGTGAGAGGTTTTGTGTGGCCGGGCGATTCGCCCGCGGCTACACCATCCCACTCGGCGCATTCACTTCTTGGGTTTATCGTCGTTGAGGATTTCCGCGACGATGTTGTCGATGGTTTCGTTGATGCGCTTGTCGGGCAGGTTGAAATTGTTCGACAAGATGGAAAACGCGATCCGGTCGCCGTGATTGGTGGTGGCATACCCGGACAGCGTCTTGACCCCGCCCAGCGAGCCAGTTTTGGCGTGGATGCGTCCCTGGTCCGCATCCTTGAAACGATTGGCGAGAGAGCCGTCGGTGCCGGACAGGGGCAGCGTATCGCGGAAACTGGGCCCCCAGGGCTGGGAGTCGGCGTAGCGCAGCAACTGGACCACGGCCCGCGGCGTCACCAGGTTTTGCCGAGACAGTCCGGAGCCATCGTAAAACGCATACTGATCACCCGTGATCCCGGCCTGGTTCAGAAATCCCCGCAGCACTTCGAGGCCGCCCTCGACCGTGCCCGCAGTTCCTTTTTCGCGGCCCAGCAGGCGGAGCAGAATTTCCGCGTGCAGATTCTGGCTGACTTTGTTGATGACCCGCACATCCTCGATTAGCGGCTTGGATTGATAGCTGGCCAGCACCAGAGGCTGGTTCTGAAACGCGCGCGAGGGCTCGTCGCCGCCCCGCGCCGCAGCGGAAGCGGTGACCGTCAAAGTAGAAAGACTCGACAGTTCGGTGTGCCGGGTTTTCTGCTTGCCATACACCGCGATGCCCCGCACTTCTAAAAGCTGGCGAAACAGCTCGGCGGCGAACTCCGCCGGATCTTCGATGGCGAGGGCCTCGTTGGCGCCGGCGTCGCCCAGCGGCATGTTGCCCCAGAGGGTCAACGTGGTGGCGCCGGGCTCGCGACTGATGAATATTTTTCGGCCCGTGCCGGCGGGCGTGGTCATGATGCGATTGTCGATGCGATAGTAGCCGGCAAAAGGCGTGATGCTGACGAAGGCGCGGTCGCCGGCGCGATCGGCGGGCAGGATATTCACGAAAATTACGTTGTCATTGATGGTGAGCGCGGAAACCGGCGCGCCGTCGGCCCACACCAGGTCGTCCTGCGTCCAACCTTCGCCGTAGCGCTCGAAAGCGAAGTAGGAGTCGTCGGCGATGATGTCGCCGTCCACGTACTTCACGCCTTTTTGCGCCAGCGTGTCGGCCAGCTGCTCGAGCACCCGAATGGGATGATCGTTGCGTTCGGTATGCAGCGCGTAGGGCAGCTCGCGGCCGGAGAGATTAGGATCGCCTCGTCCCACCAGCACCAGGTCTCCGGTGAGGCGGCCGTGGGTGTCGAGCGCGCCGTTGGTTTCGACCGTGGTCTGGAAAGTGTAGTCCGGGCCGATCAGCGCCAGCGCCGCCGCCGTGGTGAATAGCTTGGTGTTAGAGGCGGGCGTGAACAACTTGTCCGCGTCGCGGGCGTAGAGCTCTTTTCCGCTGGAGAGCGAGACTACCTCGATGCCCCAGAATCCGCGCGCCAGGTCGCTCGATGCGAGGATTGCGCCAATCCGCTTGTCGAGCGGCTTGCGCGACGCGGCCTGCAGTTGCGTCAGCAGCAACAGGCACAGAGCGAACCGCGAAAACAGGCGCGTGCGGCGCATCGTGAATGAATTGTACAACGGAGATCGCGCCGCTTCGATATGAGTCTGTGTGGGGCGGGCGCCCTCGCCCGCCGCCTTTGAAGTTGATTTTGACCTGGAGACCAGGCCCGTTGGCCAACCAAAATCACGATCAACATCAACTGCGGCGGGCGGGGGCGACCGCCCCACACCTGCGCCAGGGTTTAGAATCGCTGCCATGCGTCCTGTGTTCGAGTGGCAGATCGGGTCCCGCGCTTTGCAGTTGGGGAAACGGACCCTGATCATGGGCGTGGTCAACGTCACTCCCGACTCATTTTCCGACGGCGGCGTCAATTTCGATCGCGATCGCGCCGTGGAGTATGCGCTCAAACTTCTGCAGGATGGCGCCGACATCATCGATGTGGGCGGAGAGTCCACGCGGCCGGGGGCGAAAGTGATTTCTGCAAACGAGCCTGGCGACGCCGTCAGCGAGAAGGAAGAACTGGAGCGCGTGATCCCGGTAGTTTCGGGGATAAAGCAAAAGAATTCGAAGGCGATTGTCTCGGTGGATACCTACAAAGCCGCGGTTGCACGGGCCGCCGTGAAAGCGGGAGCGGAAATCGTCAACGACGTCAGCGGATTTCTCTGGGACCCGCAAATGCGGAAGACCCTGGCTGAACTGAAGTGCGGTGCGGTGCTGATGCACATGCGCGGGCGTCCCGCGGAATGGCGGACGCTGCCGCCGCTGTCGGATGTAGTGACGTCGGTCAAGCGCGAACTGCGGGAACGCTCCGACGCCGCCGTTATTGCAGGCATGAAACGCGAGCGCATGGTGATCGACCCCGGATTCGGCTTCGGCAAGAATCGCGAGGATAACTATCCCCTGCTCCGGCGTTTCGAGGAATTCCATCAGCTGCGCTTCCCGCTGCTGGCCGGGGTATCGCGCAAGTCCTTCATCGGGCGCGCCCTGGCGCACAATGGGACCGATGCCGGAGTGGCGGACCGGCAGTTCGGAACCCTGGCGGCGGAAACAGTGGCCATCATGAAGGGCGCCCACATCATCCGCACCCACGATGTGCGGGCCTGCGCGGACGCAGTGCGGATCGCGGACCTGGCGACCAGCTAGGATGGTTTATCGATCCAGGCCTGCTCAGACGGACAATGCATTCGCGAACCTGCGAATGATTTCCGACTCCAGTTTCTTGTTCCAGGCCATTCCAATGTCCCACTCCGCGTAATTGTTGTGCACGGGCGCGAACTTGACCCCGCTGACATGCATCGCGCGCGCCGCCCGGGGCACCAGCGAGACCCCGATGCCGGCGCTGACCAGGTTGAGAATCGTGAACATGTCATTCGGCTCATAGACGATTCTCGGAGTGAAGCCGGAGCGGTCGCACAGGCTGATGCAGTGATCGTGATACGTGGCGGAGACGCTGCGGTCGATGAGAATGAACGGCTGTTCCTGAATGCCCTTCATGGTCAGCGGGTCAGCGAATTTTTCCGCGGTTGCGATGGTGAGACGCTCGGTCAGTACTTTCCGCACCGCGACCAGGGGATGCTTCACCGGCAGGCGCACGAATCCGACATCGAGACGGCCGGCGATCAGGGCCTCGACCTGGCTGAGCGTGGGCATGTCCGCGATCTCGATTTCTACGCCCGGAGAGCTTTCGCGGAACTTAAGCAGGGCACGGGGAACCAGACTGTGCACGGTGGACATTCCGACGCCCAGGCGCAACTTTCCCAGTTCGCCGCTGGTGGCCCCGCGCACCGCCTCGAAAGCAACGTCAACGTCGCGCACAATCCTGCGGGCCTCTTTATAGAACATGGCGCCGGCTGGGGTCAGCGCAACCCCGCGCCGGTTGCGGACCAGCAGCGGGCCGCCCACTTTGTCTTCCAGGCTCCGGATGCGCTTGCTTAACGCCGGCTGGGAAATGTGGAGGCGCGCCGCCGCCCGGCCGAAATGCAGTTGTTCGGCGAGCACGGCGAAAGAGGCCAGTTCCTCGGTTTCGAGTGCCATAATAATAAGTTATCACAGGCTTCAAAACATTTCATTGGACGAATCAGTGGTCGCGGTCATCTACTAGTATTAGAAGCGAGGGACCAGCATGTCGATAACGGACTATTTAGGGATTGTGGCTGCCATTTGCACCACCGGGGCGTTTGTCCCGCAAATCGTGAAGTTGCGAAAGCAGGGCGGCGACGACCTCTCCTATTCCATGCTGTTTCTTTACCTGACGGGAGTGCTGCTCTGGCTGGCCTACGGAGTGCGGGTGCACGCCGCGGCGGTGGTGTGGGCGAATGTGCTGTCGGCGGTCCTGGTGCTGGTGGCCATTGTCCTGAAGGCGAATTCGCCGGCCAGGAAGCTGGATATGGGACGGCGACGATTGCGCATCGCGGTCGATATGGATGAAGTCATCGCCGACGCTTTTGGCAAGCACCTGCGCCATTACAACCAGGCGGTGGGAGCGAACCTTACCCCGGAACTGGTGGCTGAAAAGGGACTGGGCGCGGTCATTCCAGCCGAGCGACGGGCAGATTTCAATGCCGTTCCCCACGCCGACGGGTTCTTCGCCGACATGGAACTGGTGGCCGGCAGCCGGGAAGCGCTGCTGGAGCTGTCGCGCAACCATGACATTTTCATAACCAGCGCCGCCATGGAAGTCCCGGCCTCGTTCGCGGACAAGTTCCTGTGGCTGGAGAGGCATTTCCCTTTTATTCCGCCCAGCCGGATCGTTTTTTGCGGGGACAAGAACATCGTCAACGCCGACGTCCTGATCGACGACCGGTCGCGCCATTTCAAGGGCTTCCGGGGCACGGGAATTCTGTTCACCGCGCCGCACAACGTCCATGAAGCGGCCGACCTGCGCGCCAACAATTGGAACGACGTGCTGGAAATCCTGGAAGGTGTGCAACCGGCCAAAGCCGGAGCGGAATCATTCTCTAGAAAGCTTTCGATGAATCCAGCAGGATAGTCACCGGGCCGTCGTTGACCAGCTCGACTTGCATCATCTCCTGGAACCTGCCGGTTTCGCAGCGCAGGCCGGTGGCGCGGATGCGCTCGACGAAGTATTCGTATAGGGCGCGCCCTTTTTCCGGCGGAGCGGCCGCATCGAACGATGGCCGCCGGCCGTGCCGCACATCGCCATAGAGCGTGAATTGGGAAACCGCGAGCACGCTACCGCCGACGTCGGCCAAACTCAGGTTCATCTTTCCCTGCGCATCTTCGAAAATACGGAGGCCGGCAATCTTGTCGGCCAGGTAGTCAGCGCCGGATTCGGTGTCGGCGCTGCCGATGCCGATCAGCACCAGCAGTCCGCGGTCGATCTCACCCGTGATCTCTCCCTGTACGGTGACTTTGGCGCGGCTTACGCGTTGGACGACGGCACGCATGCAGGCAGTTTCAGGTTTCCGGTTTCAAGTTTCAAGAGGCTGCGCGGAGTGCGGGACTTGGACAGTACCGGCCGAGGTCTGCCGGGCTGGGCAGCCGGGGCGGCCGTCCCCATGTGGCTTGCGGCGGCGTTGACCCCCTCCAGCGCCCGCAGTAGGATTCTTATGGGCGCTTCGCGGGGCTGCCAGGGCCGCTACTCTCTGCTTTACATCAAAGCGGCTTTACATCAATTCGCAGAGGCCAGTACACTACTCGTTCCCTTTTAAACTTTCAGGAGGTTGGATTTATATGGCTGCCGAAGAGAAAAAAGAGATTGTGGAGAAGGTGAAACAGATCATCTCCGAACAGTTGGGCGTGGATGAAAACGAAGTCACCCCCAGCGCTTCTTTCGTGGATGATCTGGGCGCAGACTCTCTCGACCAGGTCGAACTGGTCATGGCCCTGGAGGAGCACTTCGGAGTGGAAATCCCGGACGAGGATGCCGAGAAACTCCGCACCGTGCAGGATGCCATCGCCTACATCGATAAGCACGCGAAAGTAAGCAAGTAAGGGCGGCCGCCGGTCTCGGTGCGGCGCTGCGAAGGTTGCAGCGCGAGCCCGGGGAGAGTTGCCACCGTTGCGGCAGCACGCAGCTGCAGTGAACATTCCAGGCGAGGAAAACCCAATGGCAGCCGTTGACGACAAAGTGAAACAGATCATCGTGGAACAACTGGGCGTGGACGAGGGCGAAGTCACATCGAACGCGTCTTTCGTGGACGACCTGGGCGCCGACTCGCTCGACACGGTGGAACTGGTGATGGCCTTCGAAGAGGCCTTCGAGATCGAAATCCCCGACGAAGCGGCGGAAAAAATCCGCACCGTGCAGGACGCCATCGATTACATCGGCAAGCAGTCGAAAGGCGGGAAGTAGTTGGGACGTAGGGTCGTAGTCACCGGAATCGGCCTGATCTGCGGGGTGGGGAATACCGCGGAAGAGGTGTGGAAGAGCCTGCTGGCGGGCAAAAGCGGCGTGGCTCGCATTTCGGAGGCGGTCAAGCAGGGTTCCTTCAAAGAAGAAGACCTGCCGAAGTTTGCCTGCCAGATCGCCGCTGAAGTCAAGAATTTCGATCCCCTGCGATTCATCGAAAAGAAAGAACTGAAAAAGATGGGACGCTTCATCCACCTGGCCCTGGCGGCGGCGGATGAGGCCATGAAAGCTTCCGGGCTGGAAGTGACGCCCGAGATTTCCGAGCGGGTGGGAGTGCACATCGGATCGGGAATCGGCGGATTCGACGTGATCGAGCGCGAGCATATCAGCCTGTTGAGCGGCGGGCCGCGCAAGATTTCTCCGTTTTTCATCCCGGCGGCGATCGTCAACCTGGCCGCCGGGCACGTCAGCATTCGTTACCACGCCCGGGGTCCCAACGAGGCCACCTGCACCGCCTGCACCTCCAGCGCGCATTCCATCGGAGATGCTTTTAAGATCATCGCCCGCTGCGACGCTGACGTGATGATCGCCGGCGGCACCGAAGCCGCCATCACTCCCATGGGCGTGGGCGGTTTTGCCGCCATGCGCGCGCTCTCGACCCGGAACGACGACCCCGAGAAGGCCAGCCGGCCCTGGGATTCGGGGCGCGACGGCTTTGTGATTGGCGAGGGCGCCGGCATTCTGGTGCTGGAGGAATTGGAATTTGCCCGCCGCCGCGGGGCCCGGATCATGGCCGAAATCATAGGCTATGGCATGAGCGGCGACGCTTTCCACATCACCCAACCGGCCGAAAATGGCGACGGCGCCTACCGCGTCATGCTCAACACCATGAGGGACGCCAAAGTGCAGCCGGAGCAGGTCCAGTACATCAACGCGCATGGGACGTCGACCGACATTGGCGACAAGCTCGAGACCGTCGCCATCAAGCGGGCGTTCGGAGAGCACGCCTACAAGCTGGCCGTAAGCTCGACCAAGTCCATGACCGGACATCTGCTGGGCGGAGCGGGCGGCCTGGAAGCCGGAATTACCCTGCTGGCGCTGCGCGACCAGGTTTTGCCTCCCACCATCAACCTGGAGAACCCCGGACCCGGCTGCGATCTGGATTACGTTCCCAACACCGCGCGCAAGGCGGCCGTGGAATATGCCATGTCGAATTCGTTTGGATTCGGCGGGACCAATGGCGCGCTGCTGTTCCGGCGCTGGAGCGAGTAGCAGTCGTCAGTCGTCTGTCATCGGTCGTCGGTCCTCAGACCTCGGCCGTCAGCCGAATTCCACCGACCGCGAAGCGGCGCAAGAGGGTAGCGCAGGGCGCAAGCCTTTTTTACCGTTCGCCTAACTTCCTCAAAAAGTTGGCTTTGCAAGGCTCTTACCTGGTGCCGTCGGTCCATTTTGGGTAATGGCACCTTGGTACCTGAGCATTGGCCTTCTATCCCTTTGCCAAGCGGCGTCGGACGGGCCAGAATAGGGTTGTAACCCAAAGGCCATGCACAAAACGTCTGGAATAGTTCTCGCGCCGCCGCCTCGCAGCAGAAAAGCTTCCGCTCGAGTCGCCCTGGTCGATATCAAGGAGCCTGCCCGCGCTCTGCTGGCAGACTGTTTCAAACAGTTCGGAATCGAAGCCGTGGTGATGACGGGGAATGTGCCGGAACGGCTGCAGCGGGAAAAGCTTGAAGCCTGCGTGGTGCATTTGGCGCCCGAAGCCGTGCCGGTGATGGAGTCGGTGCGCACTTCGGCTTCGAACCATCGCATGGTGCTCTACGGACTCGGAGGCAGCGCCCAGGAGGCGATGAAGTTTTCCAAGTACGGCGTCAATGCCGTTTTCCATGAGCCGCTTGAACGCCAGGCCGCGCTCAAACTTGTGCGGGCCACGCAGATGCTGGTGCTGCACGAATTCCGCCGCTATATCCGCATCCCGATTATTACCGAAATCGCCATGGTGACCTCCGACAACCGGCGCTTCACCGCCACCAGCAAGGAGATCAGCACGGGCGGGATGTCGGTCAAGAGCCCGGAAGAAGTCTCTCTTGGGATGGAGCTGGAGGTTTCGTTCGCCTTGTTGACGTTGCCGCGCATCTGGGTGCGGGCGCAGGTCAGCTGGCGCAAGCCGGACAAGACCTTTGGGGTCCGCTTCGATGCCAAGGACGAGCGCCGCCTCCGGATTAAAGAGTGGATCGAAGCCTATCTGGAGAATTAGGCGCCCCGCTTGCAAGAATTCTGATCAATCTGGTATTTCACCCGACCTCGATTTTTTACTCCGTCTCTCTCGCTCCTGCGGAGCTGGCTCGTGCTGGACAAATCTACCCGCGGCTGGCGTAGTGGGCTGCATCCTGGCGCCGCTTCGCGGCTGGCGTGTAACGCTCTCGCCACGCCGGCGCGTTTTGGGGAATTGCGGTTGCGGCGGTAAAATCGAAGTCGGAGAATGGCAGCCAGCTCCCAACTCGTACAGATTGCCCTCGGTCCACCGGTCCGGCAGCCCAAGCCGGAATGGCTTCGGGCTAAGGCTCCGGTCGGCGAAAACTTTCACAATCTCAAGAAACTGGCGCGCGGACTGGGGTTGCATACGGTTTGCGAGTCGGCGCAGTGTCCGAATATCGGCGAGTGCTGGAACCATCGCACCGCCACTTTCATGTTGTTGGGCGACATCTGCACCCGGCGTTGCGGATTTTGCGCCGTGCCCAAGGGCAAGCCGGGGCCAATTGAATGGGACGAGCCGCGTCGCGTGGCGGAGGCCGTCGCTACCCTGGGCCTGAAGCATGCCGTCGTCACCAGCGTGAATCGCGATGACGACAATTTGGGCGGCGCGCGCATTTTCGCCGAGACCATCCGAGAGATTCGCGAGCTGGTGCCGGGTTGCCGGGTGGAAGTCCTGATCCCGGATTTTCAGGGTCTGGACGAAGCATTAAAGATCGTCCTCGACGCCCGGCCCGACGTCCTGAACCACAACACGGAAACCGTGCCGCGGCTCTATCGCTCAGTGCGCTCCGGCGCGCGTTACGAACGCACGCTGCGTTTGCTGGAGAACGCGAAAGCATTCTCGCCCACGACCGTGACCAAGTCCGGCGTGATGGTCGGCCTCGGTGAAGCCACGGACGAACTGGTGGAAGTCTTCCGCGACCTGGGTTCGCGCGGCGTGGATATTCTTACCGTCGGGCAGTACTTGCGGCCTTCCCGCGATCATCTTCCTATTTCCCGCTTCTACACGCCGGTCGAATTCGAGTATCTGAAAGAGCAAGCGTTGCGCTTTGGCTTCCGTCACGTCGAATCCGGACCGCTGGTTCGTTCCAGTTACCACGCTCACGAACAGGCAGAATCCACCCGGTCAATGTAGGCGCGAGCGCCCGCGCTCGTGCGGCAGTTACCACCGGCCGCGTAGGGGCAGATGTCCTCATCTGCCCGGCGGAGCGAAGCTCCGCTATTTTCCTGAACAGGCAAAATCGGTCGAGCCCCCCTCGACCGGACAGCCGAGGGCGGCTGTCCCCACGTGGTCCGTGGCAGCCATGCACGAGCGCGGGCGCCCGAGCCTGCATTGACGATTAGAAAACTTTGAAACGGATGGTCAGGTACTTCTTGGGATCTTCCCGGATCGCTTTGACCAGGCCTCGGGTCTCGACCAGCATCTGGTCGGCGTTGTTGTAGAGCGAAGGATCGCGCAGCAGCTTGCCGGCTGAGCCTTCGCCGGCTTCCAGGCGATCGGAGATGGCGGAAAGTCTTGTCCATCGTATTCCGCAGCTTGCGGGCAAATTCTTCGTCCTTCGCCAGCATGCCGATGGGGCCCTTTCCGGCATTCACATCGTCCGTAAGCTTTTTCACGTTGGCGATGGTGGCGTTGGCGTTGTCGTAGAGCACCGGGTCCTTAAGGAACTTGCCGGCGCTGCCTTTGCCGGCGTTGAGGTCGTCAATCACCACGTTCAGTTTGTCCACCGTGGCGTTGGCCTTCTGATACAGCTCCTCGTTGGAAAACAGCTTGCCCAGCGTGCCCTTGCCCTGAGCGACCTGGTTCACCAGTCCCTGGAATTCGATTCACTGTCGCGTTCAGCCGATCGTAGAGAGTGGGATCGTACAATAGCTTGCCGACCGAGCCCTGGCCGCTTTCGACGAAGGCGACGATACGATCCAGCCGCTTCAACAGTGCATCCATGTTCTGCAGCGTGCCCTGGCCGGAGCGTACCATGTCGCCGAAGTCGGGCACTTCGCGGCTGGGCAGAACATCTCCGTCCTGGACTTGCGGCGCCTTGGATTGCGAGCTGTCGATGTCGATATAGGTTTCGCCCGAGTACGCCCGCGGTGGAAAGCAAAGTCAGCGAATCCTTGCGCAGATTAAATAGGTAGCGGGTGTTGACTTTCATGGTGACTTCAACGGGCGTGAGTTGCTTGGTGCGGTCGCGCACCACCAGGATTTTGGTGACGTTGCCGATGTCGACTCCCGCCAGGCGCACCGGCGCGCCTTCGCGCAAGCCGTTGGCGTTGTCAAAATAAGATTTCAGCTCGATTTTGGAAGTGAACAGGCCGCCCGTACCACTCATGAGGAAAATCAGCAGGCCGAGCGTGACCGAGGCCGCCAGTACCGTGAGCCCGACCTTCAGTTGAGACCACTTCAACTGCTTCTGGCTAGGCACGCATTCTCCCGAGCGTTAAGGTTATTCAGCCGTTAGCCCAGAATCATAGCAGACCACAAGTTCTTTTCGTCTGGTCCGGTGTCGCAGAGGTAAATGTGGGCGCTCGCGCCTACACTGGGCGCGGGCGGAGGGTTGTCGCCAGTCCGAGCGCGACCAGGTAGGCCGCTGCCCCGCGGCCAATGTGACATTCAATCCAAACTGGATGGCGATGATGATGGCCAGGACCGAGCCCAGGACGCTCGATGCCGCGTTCATCGCCCAGGCCCACTCCACCAGGTTGGCGCTGGGTTCGTCCCTGGCGGCGTGGGTAAGTCGCTCCGGCCGGGGCCGGCCAGGGTACGCAGACCGGTGGGAAAAGGCATGCCCATGGCGAAGCCCAAGGGGACCAGCAGCCCTGCGCTTACCAGCAGCTTTGCCATGAAGGGCAAGCCCACCAACCGGCCCAGCAGGCCGGGCAGGACGAAGACATAGAGCAGCAGGGCGGCCGCAATGAGCACCAGGGGCAGCCATATCCTGCCGGTTTCGGCCAGCCACCATTCGGAAACCAGACTGCCCGCTCCGCTCGACAGCAGAAGCAGGAACACCACCACGGTCAGGGCGTAGATCGGGTGTCCGAGGAAGAGGACGAAGCGCTGGATGAAAGCAATCTCGACCAGGATGTATCCCAGGCCGACGGCGACAAAGTAGAGCAGGCGCACCGGACGCGGTTGCTGGCCTCGATCGTCCCCTGGCCAGCGGGAGAACCAGGAAAGCCAGTACCGCCAGCAGAGACATCACCAGCACCATGCCCAGCACGGCCACGCCCAGATTAACCTTCCAGTCCATGCCCTGGCGCAGGGACTTGCGGATGCAGGAACTGTCCCAGTTTCAGGGTGAAGAAGAAGAACGGAGCATTGTCGGTCACCGGAGACACGTCGTAGGGATAGCGTGCCGCGAAAAGCGTCGGATCGTTGGACTGGATCAGCTGCGTGAAAGAATCGGCGCTGGCGGAATAATGCTCTGCCGGGTCACTGACCGCGGTCGAGACTGGATCAGATGGGGCGTACAGCAGAAACAGTTTGGGATGCGCCGCCATGTGTGCCCGGACCCGGCTGATCTTCCTCGGCGGTGAAGGCCGTCGTCTTGGCCAGGACGACGACTGGAATTCCATCGTCGTCCAGGTGTCCTTCCGAAACCACGATGAAGTTGCCGGCGGGGTTGGCCACTCCCAGCTCGATGCAGCGCCTGCATTGCCACTGAAACCACCCGCAAGGCTTCGCGGGGCTGTTGAAACTCCCAGCGGGTGATGGCGATGATTCCGTCCGGCTTCAGGTGCTCGAAGTATTCACGGAAAGCTTCGACGGTGTAGAGACTGTTTTCGCTCAGCGCAAAAGCGCCCGCCGCGGTGGAGGCCCAGGTATCCACCAGCGTCATCTGCACCACGTCGAACTGCTGCTTCGCATTGCGCACAAATGACCGGCCATCGGTCACGTGGATGTGCACTTCGGGCTGCTGGTAGAGATGAAAAGTGTAGTCCGCGTAACGCCCGCGCATGATGGTATTGGCGATGATGGGATTGATCTCGATTCCGGTAACGCTGGGGCTTCCGTTGCCCAGCGCGCGCAGAACATCCACGCCGCCGCCGGGGCCGATAATCGCGTAGTCTCCGATGCGGACGCAGCACATTGGCCAGGGCCGGCGGCGCTGACATCAGACTTGTCTCCCACGGACCCTGCCAATGCCTGGGATCGACGTTCATCAGTAGGTGGAGGCATCGGCATCAATCACGATCGCCTTGGCCTTGCCCTGTGTGTCCACTTCGACGCGCGAGATGGCATTCCAGCGCGCGAACTCCACCCACGCGGAATCGCGAAACCCTCCCTTGGCGTAAACGATGTCGAAGAGTTTGCCGGAGTAATTCAGGGCGATCAGGAGCAGCACAAAGAGCGCCCGCGCGGCGCCCGCTCGCCGCGCCTTGCGGTCGGCCGCCCACACCATCGCCGCCAGGGCCATGCACATCCCGGTGAAGAGCACAGTGTCAGGCCCGCCCAGCCAGTTAAGCAGCGGGACAATGGCCAGGCACGCCAGCGCTCCGCCCGCCAGATCGGCGGCGTAAAGCGGGGAAACGTGGCGGGCCTGGCGGGCAAACACGATGGAGAATTCCAGTCCGGTGATGAAGAACGGAACGGCCGAAGCCAGGTAGATGGCGGTGAGCCGGAGGAAATTCGCAGTCGAAATATTCAGCGAGACCGGAATGCGCAGCACGATCACCAGCACCACCGGCACAATCAGCGCGTTGATCGAGCACAGGCGGGAGACCAGCGCCCGGGTCTCGAACCGAGCCAGCTGAGGCTTCCGCGAGGTGCGCGAATACACCCCCGGCGCCGAGCCCCAGCAGGGCAATCGAAATGGCCAGAAAGGCGAAGTGGTAAAACAGCACCACGGAAAACAGCCGGGTCAGCGCCAGTTCAAGCAGCAGCGCGGCAAAGCTGCTGAGCGCCATGCCGAACAGCATCGAGCGATTCGGGGTTGGGTCTGCGTTGCCTGGGGTCAGAGGGAAGTCTCACTCATCACGAGAGGTTTGCCGGGAACGCGGCCAGTCTAACAGAATGGGACCACCGCTCAGTTTGAAATTGGTGCACTCGGTCGCGGGGTTTCGTTAAGCTATCCAAGAAGGCTCGCTATGGATCGCAGTGGGAAAATTCTGTTGAGCTTGGTATTCGCAGTCTGGTTAGTTCCCTTGGGTCTCGCTTGGCCACGCAGATTTGCAAGCCCACTCTGGGCCTGGACGAGAATTGTATCGGCCGTTGGAATATTCTCCGTGTCAGAGCTATGGATATGGTATCCACGAACGCCATATTTGAAATATGCGACGTATGTCTTTGCCGCTGTCTATATCGCGAGGTTCTTCATCCTGCGCAAGGTTTCGTCGGAAGATCCACGCTGACCACTACAAACTTTCCAGAATCACCTGCGCAATCGCCTGCTCGGCGGTGTGCGAAAGCGAAAGCGCCGCATGGACGGCGCCCAGCCGCGCGGCGAACTCGGCCGCCTTGCCGTGGAAGGTGATGGTGGGCCGACCTCCGGGCTGGCGCGAAACTTCAATGTCACGCCAGCGCACGCCATGGTTCCAGCCGGTGCCGAGAGCTTTCATGCCGGCTTCCTTGGCAGCGAAGCGGGCGGCATAGCGCTCCACGCGATTGGCCTTGGAATCGCAATAGCGGATCTCGCCTTCGGTGAACACCCGGTGCAGGAAGCGGTCGCCGTGGCGGGCCAGGGCGCGCGCAATGCGCGGGACCTCCGCAATGTCGATGCCGGTGCCGACGATCATGAGCCCATACGTTAGCACGGAGCCATGTGGGCGCGGGCGTCGTAGCGCCGGCATCTTGCCGGCTGTCCCGAGGGCGTCTCGCCCTCGGCGCGACGGACGAGGACGCCCGCCGGACAGCCGCCGAGACGGCGGCGCTACTGGCGCGAAATTCCCATCACGCAACGTTCTTACCTGGCGCCTGCACGAGCGAGGGCGCTCGCGCCTACATTAACCGTGCCGGACCTCGAGGACAATCGCGGCCACCAGAGCCGCCGCCCCGGCGAGAACGGCCGCGGGAAAGGCGACCTGGCGGTACGCAACCGTCATGTTGGGATGGACGCCCCGCACCCCGGCGCTGATCACCAGCCCAACGATTCCCAGCAACAAGCACACCGCGAACGCCAGCAACGCCAGCAGAAACGCCACCAGCAACACGCGCAACACCGTAAGCAACCATCGAAGCCATGCGGAACGCGCCTGGGCGGGAGACATTCGTCCTCGATTGTAACGGCTCGGAGTTTCGGCTGCGGCCAGGCGCTGATGGCTGAGAGCGGGCAGCCGATAGCTTGGCCCTGGGCGCGGTGCGCTAGAATACAACCCATGCCGCAAGCCGCGCCGCCGATTACGCGTCCCCCGGCGGAGGTCGTTCGCCTGACCCCCGTCTCGCAAGCTCCGAATGGAATCTGCTACGCCGCTTCGGGAGAGATTACGGTACCGGAAGCCGACCTGGAGCGCATGGTGTCCGCAGTGCCCGACGCGGCCGCGGCCGCGCTGCGGCGCAAGGCTTACTACTTTGTCCCGTTGACCGTAAACCAGGGCGACGAAACCGTGATCGCCGATCGCTACGACGTGGCGCTGAGCGACAACGCCGTCTGCCATCGCAATCTCGAACTGGGCGATTCGCAGTGCGTATTCATTTCCACCCGCCTGATGGACGACAAGTTCTCGGTAGCGTTTGAGTTCTACATCAATGTGGGCCACGCCGTGGTGGAGCGGGCCGGCGTCTCGCAAGCCTTTGCCGACCTGGTGTGGAAGCAGGTTCAGGCCAAAGCTCGCGGCGAGACTTCGCTGGATGCCTGGGAATCGCGCAAGCTGGCGGCTGAAGGCGGCCCGGATGCGGAGAAATATAAGAACGAATACTTCGCCGCCAGTTTTTCTGACGCGATTTCCATTTACCTGCTGTCGCTGTTCATCGATGTCGATTACTACGATCTGCGGGAGCGCGACTATCCGCTGCTGGCGCCGGCGCAGATGGCAGAGCGATTGAAGAAGGTGGCGGAGTTATTTCCGGCGAATCCCGGGTTTGAGTTCGCGATTCACTACAAACGAAGGACGTAGCCACGGATTTGCGCGGATCGCGCGGATAAAACCCCCGAAAACGTCAAACCTCTGTGTCCCCAGTGTCCTCTGTGGTTAAAATCATCGCTCCATGACCGTCACCGTCCGATCCTTCGCCAAGATTAATCTCGGCCTCTGCATTGGAGCGCTACGTCCGGACGGCTTTCACGACCTGCGCACCGTCTATCAGACGATTGCCTTGCATGACATCATCCGCGTGCAGGTCGGGCGTGGTGCCGGAATCGAGATTCATTGTGACGACCCGCGCGTTCCCAGAAATCAGACCAACACCTGTTACCGCATCGCGGAGCGGGTCATGGCTGTGCTCCGGGCCCGCGGGCGCGTCACCATCACCATAGAGAAGCGGTTGCCGGTGCAGGGCGGCCTGGGGGCTGGTTCCGGGAATGCCGTGGCGACGTTGCTGGCACTTGAAGGAGCGCTGAAGAAAAAATTGACGGGAGCGGAGAAGCTGCGGATTGCGGCCGAAGTCGGCTCGGATTTGCCGCTCTTTCTGGTGGGAGGGACGGTGCTGGGCGTGGGACGCGGGGAGGAGGTTTATCCGCTGCCGGATTTGCCATCTACCCACTGTGTCGTGGTGACGCCGGAGATTGGGGTGTCGACCCCCGGGGCCTTTGCGGATTGGGATGCCATGACTGCCGCTGCCAGAGGCGCTGCCGAGCTGCGCTCGGCCCGGACGGGTCAGAGACCCGTCCCCACACAGTCTGTTCTCACACCGTCCGGGGACGCCTCCAAATTGACGCCTTCTCCACCCTCCGATAGAATAGGTGGGTTCGGTCGCGCGGTTTCTGCGTGGCTGAGTGGTCAACCTTTATCCGGTGTCCCTGTGAAAAGAGGCAGGGGCCGGGCCGAGACCTCGCTTCTCGACCTTGTCCGTACCGGGATCGAAAACGACTTTGAACAGGTCGTCTTTCCTAAATATCCCGAATTGCGCGAGGTCAAGAGTGTGCTCGAACGGGCCGGGGCGTTTTACGCCTCGTTATCGGGCTCCGGTTCAGCGCTTTATGGGCTGTTCCGGTCGCGGGCGGCGGCCAAGAAGGCCGCGGCCAGGTTGCAGCGCGACGGCGTACCGGCAGTGGTCACCACTACTCTGACGCGACGGCAGTACTGGAAGAAAGTTTCCAGTTTCGGGTTTCTAGTTTCCAGAGGATAATGCGGGACAAGGTTTTACCTGAAACAAGAAACTAGAAACCTGACACTGATTTACTGGGCCGTCGACTAATGGTAGGTCAAGTGCCTTTGGAGCACTTTGTCTAGGTTCGAATCCTAGCGGCCCAGCCAGAAACCAGCTCTTAGCCATTAGCTTTTAGCTCTTAGCTGTGCACAAGAGCCGACGGCTGTGGATTCGAGCTAAAGGCTAAGAGCTAATAGCTAAAGGCTGCTTCTATGGCAACTCTTGCGACAGCGACCGAAAAGAAGGCCCAGATGAACGCCGACGAGAAATCTGAGCGCAAGCCCCAGCGCAGCCGGGTGGACGACAAGTTCAAGATCTTCTGCGGCACGGCCAACGAACCGCTGTGCGACGAAGTGTGCGTGTTTCTCGGGCTGACGCGCGGCCAGGCGCAGGTCACGCGCTTCAGCGACGGAGAGGCTTACGTCCAGATTCAGGAGAATGTGCGGGGCGCGGATGTGTTCGTGCTGCAGCCCACTTGCCATCCGGTGGATGAGAACCTGATGGAACTGCTGTTGATGATCGATGCGCTGAAGCGGGCCTCGGCCCGGCGCATCACCTCGGTGATTCCGTATTTCGGCTATGCCCGGCAGGACCGCAAGGACAAGCCGCGGGTGCCGATTTCGTCCAAGCTGGTGGCCGATCTGCTGACCACGGCGGGCGCCGACCGGGCCTTGATCGTGGATTTGCATGCGCCGCAGTTGCAGGGATTTTTTAATATTCCGGTCGACCATCTGTTTGCGTCGCCGGTCCTGGTGGACTACTTCAAGCGGCTGAACTTGCCCAACTTGACGGTGGTTTCTCCCGACGCGGGCGGAGTGGAGCGGGCCCGGTTTTTTGCCAAGAAAATGGATTCCGCCCTGGCCATCGTCGATAAACGCCGTTCGGAGATGAACGTGGCCGAAGTCATGAACGTCATCGGCGACGTCAAAGGCCGCACTTGCCTGATCATCGACGACTTGATCGACACCGCGGGGACCCTGGTAAAGACCGCGGCGGCGCTGATGGAAAACGGGGCCAGCCAGGTTTATGCCTGCGCCTCGCACCCGGTGCTCTCGGGCCCGGCGGTCAAGAACATTTCGCAGTCCTGCATCACCGAGGTGGTCGTAACCAACACCATCCCGTTGAGCGAAGCCGCCCGGCAGGAGCCGAAGATCAAGGTGCTAACCATCGCTGGTTTGATCGGACGCGCGATCCAGTCGATTCACGAAGAGACGTCCGTCAGCAGATTGTTCTTATAGGAATCGAAAATTTATGGCAACCGCAACCGAAAGCAACGTTCTAGAAGCGCAACCGCGTACCCCGGGCAACAAGAATGTGGCGCGCCGGGTGCGTATGGGCGGCAAGATTCCCGGCGTGCTCTACGGCGCCGGCAAAGATTCATTGACGGTGACGCTTGATCCCCGCCAGGTCACCCGCATTCTGCATTCCGCGACCGGCCACAACACCATTTTCGATCTCGCGGTCGAAGGCGGCGAACGCACCAAGGCCATGATCGTGGACTGGCAGTACGAGCCCATCAAGAGCCATCTGCTGCATATCGATCTCAAGCGCATTGCCATGGACCAGAAACTCACGGTCAGCGTGCCCATCGTGCTCAAGGGAGAGGCAGCCGGAGTGAAACAACAGGGCGGCATCCTGGAGCAGATTTTGCGCGAGGTGGAAGTGGAGTGCCTGCCCGGCGACATCCCGAGCGCGATCGAAGCCGACGTCAGCGAGCTGGTGTTCGGCAAAGTGCTGCGGGTCTCCGATCTGACGCACGACGAGAAGAAGATCACCTTTATCACCGACGCCAACCAGCCCGTGGCCCACATCACCACGGTGAAGGAGGAAGTGGTGGCCACTCCGGAAGCGGTCGCTGCCGAAGCCGGCGCCGCTCCTGCCGAGCCCGAAGTCATCAAGAAGGGCAAGCAGGAGGTCGAAGGCGAAGAGGGCGCGGAAGCTGCCGAGAAGCCGGAAAAGCCCGAGAAGGAAAAGAAAGAAAAGAAGTAGGCAAGGCCCATGTAGGGACGGGCGAGGGCGCCCGTCCCTACATGGTTCGTTATGGTGCGGAGCGGATTGATCAGGCGTGAAACTGATTGTCGGGTTGGGCAATCCGGGAATTGAGTACCAGTTCACGCCGCACAACCTGGGCTTTCTCACTATCGACCGCATCGCCAACGATCGCGGCGTGGAAGTGAGAAATCGCCAGTGTTATGCGCTGACGGCCCGGACGGCCATCAGCGACGAGCCCGTCCTGCTGGCCAAGCCAGAGACCTTCATGAACCTGAGCGGCATGGCGGTTCGTGAACTGGTGGCCAAGCATGAAATCAGGCCGGAAACGGACCTGATCGTGATTTACGACGAACTGGATTTGCCGTTGGGCGCGCTTCGCATCCGGCAGCGGGGCAGTTCGGCGGGCCACAATGGCATGAAGTCGATCATTGCGGCGCTGGGCACGCAGGAATTTCTGCGCATCCGGCTGGGAATTTCGCCGGAGCGGAAGATTGCGGACGGCGTCAAGTTCGTGCTGACGCCCTTTCGCAAGTCGCAGCTCAAGAAGGTGGACGAGATACTGGACAACGCCGCCGCAGCGGTGAACGTGATTTTGCAGGAAGGTCCGGCGGTCGCGATGAACCGCTTCAACCGGAAGGCAGAGCCAATGTAGGCGCGGATTGAGTGGGTCGGACACTCATGTCCGATGGTTTTGACTTGGACTGGCTCGACATCCAAGGCAAGACAAGGTCAAGAGCGTCGGACAAGAGTGTCCGACCCACACAGCTCGCGCCTGCATCGAAAATCGAATGTGGTGGCTGGGAAGATGGAGAGAAAATGAATCGCACTTATGAGTTGATGTTTATCGTCCGCCCCGACATGGTGGAGGAAGAGCAGGACAAACTGATTTCCACGCTGGAGACGGCGGTCACTGCGTCCGGCGGAAACGTGAAGAGCGTGGAGAAGATGGGCAAGCGCCGGCTGGCCTACATGGTCCGCAGATTCCACGACGGCATCTACGTGCTGCTCACGGTGGAAGGTGGAGGCGGGCTGATCCACGAACTGGAGCGCCGCCTGCGGGTCACTGAACCGGTGATCAAGTTCATCACCGTGCGCATCGACGAAGAACAGAAGCGTCTGGACAAGATCAAGGCGATCCGTGACGCGAAACGCAAGACTCCGCCCCCGGCCCCGGTCACAGAAACCGGCGGCGAAACGGCGGAAGTCACAGCGTAAAACCGTCGTCAGTCGTCGGTCGTCGGTCTTCGGCAAGACGACTGAGATTTTGGTTGGCTGACGACCAACGACCAAGACCAACGACTGATTTTAAGGAGCATCATGGCTGAAGAAATTAGAGCAACAGCAGCAAGTTCTGGCGGGGAACGTCCGGCGGGCGGGGATCGCCCATCTGGCGACCGGCCATCCGGCGACCGGCCTTCGTTTGGCGATCGCGAGCGCCGTCCCCCGCGTCCCGGCGGCCCGGGTGGCGGCCGCGAAGGCGGGCGCAAATATTTTCGGCGCAAGAAGGTTTGCAAATTTTGCGTGGAGAAAATTGAGGCCATCAATTACAAAGACGTCCGGCTGCTCGCCCAGTTCGTGGCGGAGAGCGGCAAGATCGTCCCGCGGCGTCTGACCGGAGTGTGCACGCCGCACCAGCGGCGTCTGTCACTGGCCATCAAGCAGGCGCGAAACATCGCGCTGCTGCCGTTTGCCGGACGCGCCTCGTAATAAAAATCGGCCACGGATTTCACCGATCTTCACGGGATCAATCAAGAAATAAGAATCCGTGGAAATCCGCGTGAATCCGTGGCAAAAAGAATTTCTAAGGGAGTCATTTCATGGAAGTCATCCTGAAAGAAGATGTGCCCAAGCTGGGCTCGCGCGGCGACGTGGTGAAAGTTGCCGAGGGATTTGGACGCAACTATCTGCTGCCGCACAAGCTGGCCATTGAGGCGTCGAAGGGCAACAAGGCCGTCGTCGAGCAGATGAAGGCTGCCGCCGTGCGGCGTTCCGCCAAGGAAAAGACCAGCGCGGAAGCGCTGGCCAAGCAGTTCGAAGGCGTGTCGGTCTCGTTCACCCGGCGCTCCGGCGAACACGACCAGCTCTTTGGCTCGGTCACCTCCGGCGATATCGCGGATGCACTGGCCAAGAAGGGTTTTGACGTGGACCGCCGCAAGATTCAGATCCACGAACCGCTCAAGACGGTGGGCGAATTTACCGTCCCCATCAAGCTGCACAAGGACGTGACCACGCACCTGAAAGTGGTCATCGAGAAAGAAGCGGCAGAAGCGTAATCTTGTGTGGGTCGGACACTCTTGTCCGACGCCGTTGAAGTTGTTTTGTGCTTTTCCCGGGGCGGGATTGCGACCGCGCTCGCAAGCCATGGATCCAGAGTAACGCGCTGGTCAAAGGTAAAAGCAACGTCAAAGGCGGCGGATAAGAGTGTCCGCCCCACACGCCCTACCGGGCAGCAAATCTGCTGCCAAACTCCTATAATTTGGTGCTCACGGTTCTTTTGCTGCCACGTCCATAGCTATGCAACCGGGAAGAACGGCAGGGCACCCGGCTTAGTCGAGGACAACCAGAGATGCCGGCCGATGCATGGGCAGTACAACTGGCGGTTGGCGGGTGTTCGCATCCGGACGCGAGTCGCGGGGTGGAACGAAGCAACGGATCCCAGGACCCCCTCGCTCGGGGCCAAATGGCTGGGCACAGTTCAGTTCGTATCGATGACACGTTGCTGGTCCGCGAAGCGCAACGCGGCAACCGCGCTGCCTTCGAGGAACTGGTGCGTCATTACGACCAGGCCGTCCTCCGGCTGGCCATGCACCTGACCGGGTCGGAGCACGAAGCCCAGGACATTTATCAGGATGCCTTCCTGAAGGCCTACAAGAGCGTGGGCAATTTCCGCTTTGAATGCTCCTTCTACACCTGGATTTACCGCATCGTGACCAATCTTTGCCTGGATCACCTGCGGAAGAAGCAGGTGCGGAAGGAAGACGCTCCGGTCGGAGTGGATGCGCAGGGCGAAGCTTACGACGTTCTGTCACAAGTGCCGGACGCCAGGTCTGGCGCCAACCCAGAGCGCGACCTGATGCGCCGCGAACTGGGAACGCGCATCAATCATGCTCTGGACAAGCTCACGCCCCGCGAGCGCATGGTTTTTGAGCTGAAGCATTATCAAGGACTGAAATTGAGAACCGTGGGCGA
The DNA here is from genome assembly GCA_963734455.1 of Terriglobia bacterium. Taxonomy (GTDB): domain Bacteria; phylum Acidobacteriota; class Terriglobia; order Terriglobales; family Acidobacteriaceae; genus JAIQFF01. The sequence goes on along the minus strand of CAVTHC010000001.1, from coordinate 794,168 downwards.
GATTTTGAATACCACCGAAGAAACGGCGAAGAATACTTTATTCCGGGCCACGCAGAAGTTGCGCGGCTCGCTGGCGGACATGCGATGAAGAGAGTTTGTGGAGGGACGGGCGTCTCGCCCGTCCGGGCCGCCCGCGGGGCGGCTGACCGAGCAGGTCAAAGGCGAGGTCAAAGGCAAGATCAACGGCGACGGACAAGAGTGTCCGTCCCTCACTTCCCCTGCGAAGGGGTGAAACTATGAAATGCGAATGGGTCCACGAAAACATTCTGCTGCATATCTATAACGAGCTGCCGGACGACGCTCGTTACGAACTGGAGCAGCACGTGGCGCGCTGCACCGCCTGCGCGGCCGAACTGAAAGCGGCCCGCCAGCTTCATGCCACGCTTTCCCAGTTCCCGGTGCAGGAGCCTTCTCCCAATCTGGTTACCGCTTCCCGCGTGCGCCTGCAGGAGGCGCTTGAAACCACGGAACAGGGCGGCTTCTGGCAGCGCCTGGTGTTCGACCCCGGCGCCTGGCTTCGCCCCATCAAACTGGCGCCGGCACTGGCGGCGGCGATCTTTATTCTGGGCTTCGCCGGCGGAATCGGCGCTACCTATCAAATGATGAATGGCCATAACCCGGTCGATCTCTCCGCTGCCAACGTTCCCACCGAATCGTCCATCACCGGAATTCAATCTATCTCGCAGGAACCAGGGTCGTCCCAGATCAGCATCCGCTACAACACCGTTTCCACCCAGGAGGCGCAAGGCTCGCTCCAGGACCAGCGCATCCAGCAATTGCTGCTGTTCGCCACGCGGAACAACTACAACTCGGGCGTGCGCATGGATTCGGTCGACCTGCTGACCCAGACGCCGAACGATACCCGGGTGCGCGAGGCGCTGTTGTACGCCTTGCGTTACGACTCGAATCCGGGAGTGCGGTTGAAGGCGATCGAGGGGCTGGGTTCTTACGTGAAGAACGACGTTCGGGTGCGCAATGCCGTGCTCGAGGCCCTGGTGAACGATTCCAATCCCGGTTTGCGGGCGCAGGCGCTGCATCTGCTCGAACCGGTGCGCGCCGACAGCAGCGTGCGCGTGGTGCTCGAAAAGCTGGCGGAGAGCGATCAGAACCTTTACATCCGCACCCAGGCCCGGAATGTGCTTTCCCAGATGTCGGAGATCGACTAGGCAGGACCAAGATTGGAAGGTGACACGTGAAACAATCCCACAAAATCGCAGCGGTAATGATGTTGCTGCTGCCGCTGGCCGTGGCCCAGGAAGCGCGCCCGGACGAACACGTCCGGGTTTATCAGGAAAACGGCAAATGGTCGCGCCAGATCACCGGCTCGTTGGCGGCGGCGAAGAACCTGCGGGTGAAAGTGGATTCGGGCGTGGTGCGGGTGGTGGGCGGTCCGCAGCAGACCATCGACTACGTCATCAGCAATCATTCGTACGCGGCGTCGGAAGAGAAGGCCCGGCGCGAATTTGAGTCCTACAAGATCACCGTTTCGCTGCGCGGAGACACCGCCTGGGTGCTGGGCGAATGGCAGGGTAGCCGGCCGCGCCGGTCGTCGAGCGAATTCGTGATCAACATTCCGCGCAACACCGATCTGGTGAAAGTCGAAACTGAAGGGGGCGATCTGACCGCCACCGGCGTCAGCGGACGGGTCGAGGGTGAGACTGGCGGGGGCAGCATTCGCCTCGATGATATTGGAGGGGCGGTCAACGCCGAAACCGGCGGCGGCAGCATCGACGTAGGCACAGTTGGCGGAGAACTGGCGCTGCACACCGGCGGCGGAAGCATCAAGGTGGCTTCTGCGAAAGGAAAAATCAACGCCGAAACTGGCGGCGGCAGCGTGGTCGTGGCCGCCTGCGCGCAGGGTGCGGTGCTTGAAACCGGCGGCGGGAGCATCGAAGTGCAGCATTGCTCCGGACCGCTGAAGGTTACGACCGGAGGGGGCAGCATCGATTTGGGCGAGATTGCCGGCCCGGCGGAAATTGAAACCGGCGGCGGCAGCATTCGCCTGAGTTCGGCCACGGGTGCGGTGCGGGCCGAAACCGGCGGGGGCAGCATTACGCTCAATGGCGTGACTGCGGCCAGGGCAGAAACCGGGGCCGGCGGCATCGTGGCCAAATTCGTTTCCGGAGGCGACCGCACGGACTCGGTGCTGGAGACTTCCGCCGGCGACATTACTGTGTATCTGGCGCCTACGCTGAACATTACCATTCAGGCATCCATCGACCTGGCGAACGGACATCGCATACGCTCCGATTTCTCCGAGATTCGAGTTACAACCGAAGGCGGCCAGTGGGGTCCGGGCACGGCGACCGCCGAAGGCAATCTGAACGGAGGCGGTCCGAAGCTGAAGGTGCGCACCACCACCGGAGACATCACCTTCCTGGCCAGCCGCTGAGTAGAGGCTTGATGGAGGACGGGCGTCTCGCCCGTCCAGCCGGGCGGGGACGCCCGGCCTCCACTAGATTAAGAGGGGGACGATATGCGTAGATCGATCCTTGCCGTACTGATTTTGCCAATGTTCGCCGCGGTCGCGAGCGGCGGCCAGCTATGTTCACAAGAACCCTTCAGCGAGGCTTTCGGATACTCCAGCGAGGACTTCGGCGGCGGATCGTATCTCGGGGTTGATACTCGCGACGTCACGCCGGACCGCCTGGCCGATCTGAAGCTGAAGGAAGAGCATGGCGTTGAAGTCACCCTGGTCGATCAGGACGCTCCCGCCGGCAAAGCCGGAATCAAGGAACACGACGTGATTCTCAGCATCAACGGCAGCCAGGTGGAGAGCGTGGAGCAGTTGCGCCGCATGATTCGCGAGATTCCTCCAGGACGTCTGGTGACCCTCGGTATCAGCCGCGACGGCCAGCCCCTGACTCTCAAGACGCAACTGGCGGACCGAAAGAAGACCTTCGCCATGGCGGGGCCGGGCAAGTCGTTCAGCTTCACCATGCCGGCAATTCCTGCCATGCCCGCCATGCCTGCCATGCCGGCGATCCCTGCGACCCCGTTTGCCCCTGAGATGGATATGCCGGTCTCCATCGTAGTCGTGCACTCTTCGGCGCGCAGCGGACTGATGGTCGAAAACCTTACTCCCCAGCTGGGAGATTTCTTCGGCGCGAAAAACGGCAAGGGAGTGCTGGTGCGGTCGGTGGAGAAAGGCAGCCGCGCCGAACAAGCCGGCTTCCGGGCCGGCGACGTGATTGTGAAAGTCAACGGGGAATCCGTCAGCGACAGCGGCGACTTTACTCATGCCATCCACGGCCGCAAGGGCAGCGCAGTCACGGTCAGCATCATTCGGGAAAAGAAGGAACAAAACCTGACCTTGACCGTGCCCGAACGCAACCAGTCGAAGATCCTCGATACCGACGAAACCCTCGAGGTCCCGGACGCGGACGCTGACACCGTGATTGACCTGAGCGACGTCCAATCCGAGATGGCGCGCGTGAAGCCGGAAATCGAGCGCGCGGTCCGTGAAGTCCGGAGGGTCAGGCCAGAGATTGAGGAAGCCACGCAGGAGTTACGCGAGCACCAGGAAGAGCTGAAGCAAGAGATGCGCCAGGTGGAGCGCGAGCTCAAAGACCGGGAACAGGAAATGCAGCAGGAAGAGAACCAGAAGGTCGTTCCCTGGCAGCCGCAGGCGGATATTTAGATTTATTCGGCAGCCGGTGGTTTGGATTTCCGCTTCCCAGATGGGGTCCTCCGAGCGGGCGAATGGGCATGTGGAGGAACGGGCGTCCCGCCCGTCATGCACGGGCCATTGCCTGACGGGCGAGGACGCCCGTCCTCCATTCCTGGAGGACGCGCCGGCTGTAACTGGCGGGCGACCTCGGGGCTATTTGTCGCCGTAGTATCCGTCGCGGGCCTGGACGATGAGATCTTTCCCGGACGCGGTAACCTGGATCTTGTGATATCCCGGCTCGACGGGATTGGGCGTGTAGCCGAGGCTGTATTGATTGCGCAACTCTTCCTGAATCTGAGAATAGATCTGGTCGACCGGTTCCTTCTTGGAAACCTCAAACATGCGTCCGCCGGTCTCCCTGGAGATGCGCTCCAGGATCTTCTTGCCGTCGGCGTGTTCTTCCGGGTAGCGCCGCCCGCCGCGCCCTCCCGGCCCTCCCATCCCACCCCGGCCCATGCCGGGCACTCCCATTCCGGGGATGCTGATTCCGGTCCGGCCAAACCCTCCGCCGTTGCCGTAGGCTTCGTCATCCTTGAACAGAATGGAATAGACGATGGTGTTGGCCCGCTGGGCCGACTCAATCGCCGCCTCAAGACTTTCCTTGCTGCCCATGTCGGCGCCGTCCGAGAGCACGATCACGGCCTTGCGGCCGGGCTGCTTCTTCATCAGCTCGTCCGAGGCCAGGAAGACAGCGTCATAGAGGAGAGTGCCGCCGCCATGATGGCCGGAACCACGTCCCCGGCCGGATCCGGGGTCATTGCTTCCTCCTCCGCCACCGCCGCCACTGGTGCGGGTGAACTGCGGCGTCTGCAAAGACTCGAGCGCGGCCCGCAATTGTTCATGCGATGACGTAAGGTCTTGTGAGAGCTCCACCTCGCGATCGAAGTGGATGACGAAAGCTTTGTCCTTGTCTTCGCGCAGTACCTGGGCCAGAAAGCTCTCACTGGCGTCGCGTTCTTCGTTCAGCACCCGCCTTTGGCTCATGCTGGTGTCCACCAGCAGGCCGAGCGTGAGCGGGAGATCGGTTTCGCGGGCGAAGTATTTCAGGGTTTGCGGGCGGCCGTCCTCGGTCAGGCTGAAATCATCCTTGGTGAGGCCGTTCACGATCTTTCCGTGCTTGTCCCGCACGGTGGCCAGTACGTTCACCACCTTGACCTGCACCGACATGGTGGTCACCGGCTCGTCGGCAGGGTTGGCGGCGGCCGCGGGACGGTTGTTGCCTTGGGCCTGGCCGGCGGACGGCGCCGACGCCGCGCCGAATGCCAGGACGGCGATCGCCGTCAAAGCCGCAAGACGGTTGAAGCTAATCTTCACTGGAGGGCCTTTTCCAAGACACCGGCAGAATGCAAAGCCGGATGATTGACCTGCCGCGAAGCGAATCACTCCGCAGTGGTGAGAACGCCGGGACGCGGGAATTGGTTGTGAGCTCGATCGTAAAAGTTTGTAAAGGCACTGTACACCAGAGGGATGGCGTCGTGGGTAGTCCCTGAAATCTCGAAGTGGCGTCATGCCGAGGGACGTTAGTCCCGAAGAGCCTGCCCGGAGCGAAGCCGAAGGGATCTGGCGCGCAGCTGCACAAATGCCGGCCTTCTTTCCTATAAGCTCCACGCCAGATGCTTCGCAAGCCCAGCATGACGCCCTCGATGAAGGAAGGAGAACTTCAGACTCCGCGTTCTGAGGTCAGCGGAGGACCTTCGAAATGGTGCACTATAGTGTCATCTGACCGCGGGGTCGCTGGCCAGGTTGCATGATGAAGGACCAAAGCTGAAAGATCAAACGCTCTGAGAAGGATAAGCCCTCAACATGAAAGACGCCTTATCTGACGCAGCGAAGTCTGAGGTGGCAATGCCGATAGGTCCGCCGGTCGATGGCTCGCCGGCCAGACGCCCGGGACGGACCACGCTGTCAGGCCGGGTGGTTGCGCTGGCGCCTCTCGACCCCCGTTCCCACGGCAACGCGCTTTATGAAGGAATAGCTGGCGAGGCCGGAGACCGGTTGTGGCAGTACCTGTTCGAAGGGCTGTTTGCTGACCGCGCCGCTTTCGACCTCCACCTGCAACGCATCGCGGCTTCGGAAGATCCGCTGTTCTTCGCGATCCTGGACAAGGCTTCAGGAAGCGCCGTGGGATACGCCTCCTACCTGCGAATCGAGCCTGCCCACCGCGTGATTGAAGTGGGCAACATCCTGTACACTCCGCGCCTGCAACAAACCACGCTGGCCACCGAAGCCATGTATCTCATGGCGCGGCATGTTTTCGAAGACCTGGGGTACCGCCGCTACGAGTGGAAGTGCAATGCGCTCAACGCGCCTTCCCGTCGGGCGGCGTTGCGTTTTGGTTTCACCTTCGAAGGGATCTTCAGGCAACACATGATCGTCAAGGGGAGAAATCGGGATACGGCATGGTTCTCCATGCTCGATTCCGAATGGCCGGCCCGAAAAGCTAACTTCGAGCGCTGGCTTGATCCATCAAATTTTGGCCCGGATGGACGGCAAAAGGTAGCGCTGAACCCCGGACTTCGGACTTCGGGCGTCTGACCCCGGAACTCAGACCTCGGACCTCGGACCTCGGACCCCAGACCTCAGACCTCGGGCGTCAGACCTCGGGCGTCAGACCTCGGACTTCGAACCTTGGATGCCAGGCCGTGTTTGGAGACGAGGCTTTTCAAGTCTGCCTGTTAGTCCGACTCGGGAAGTCCGAGGTCTGAAATCCGAGGTCTGAAGTCCGAAGTCTGAGGTCTGACGCCCGGAGCCCGAGAAGTCCGAGGTCCGACGTCCGCCCCATACAACCTTTTCTGATCGCTGAATCTCCAAAAGATTCTGGTTTTTTCCGCGAAAGTCACAGCTCTGGACAGCAAATGTTTCCGCAAAATTTTGTACACTGGGTGAGTCGCGGAATTTGGCGGCGGTTTTGCGAATTAATACTTGAGCCGGTTGCGCCGCGGGTCCCGCGCTGTGGCCGGCGCATCAATGGAACGAGCCCTTAAAGATTATTCCCATGCCCTCCCTTATCTACATCACTCGAATTCGACCCTTTTCGGCGGAACTGGCCCAGGCTTTGGAATCATCGGGTTCACACGTCAAATCTTTCGGACCCGGAGAGATCACGGCTGACGAATGCATACTGGTGATGACCTCGGAGGCCGTTCTTGCCGGCCTTCGCGTTCCCGGGCTGGCGACCGGCCTGGGAAGAGCGGGCGCCCCAGGCCCGCATTCTCAGACCATCCCCACGCTGCCTGACATCCCGCGACACCTCGGGACCGAATCCGCCGTGTGGAACAGCATCAAGGCGGCCGAGGCAGGTGAACCCGCGCTTGGGAAAACCGCAGTCGGCCCTGGGCCATTCTCGGCGATCCCAGCGGTGGCGCGCGCGGATAACGATCTCGGCTTTGTTCCCAGCCAAACCGGCTTACGCCTCGCAACCGCGCAGCAGACGGTAAGCCCGGCTTCACTGGTTCTGTCGGCGGGGAGAGAAAAAGCCCCGGCGAGCGACCGCAACCCAGGCGTGCCCCTGTTGCCCGTTCCATCTACCGGCAAGGCAGCCAGGGTGCCGGTTCAAATCTCCACCCTCTTATTAAAGCGAACCGGGCTGGCCGACCGAATTCGCTCGGCGAACGGACAACGCCACGGGCGGTTCTGGGCGCCGGTGGTCGTGGCCGCGGTATTGCTGGTTCTCGCCCTGGTCCTGCTGGAAGGGCGCGCTTCGATCCTTCCTTCGCAGGCCGAGGTGACTGCGACCGAGCCCACGCCTCTGGCATCGATCCGGCCGGGAACCTCGACCAACCCGCCTCGGCAGCCCAAGTCAGGCGATGACTACGTTGCGGAGGACTACACCACCCGTTTTGACCGCCAGGGGCATCCCCGGACGACCCTGCAACCTCCCGACTCCCGGCCCGAAGCCCAGAGCCGGCCAACACCGAAGCGGATCGTGGTTGACTGACGAATCTCGCCCTGATCAACGCTTCGCGCCTCCGCGGACGGACTTGCGGTGTGTCCGAATCTCACCCCGGGGTTCCTTTGCGCCGTTTGCGGTTTAAGATTTTGTCCTTTCTGGATGGCTGCGGCGATCAAGATCTTTAACCGCAAAGTTCGTAAGGGCCGCAAAATCTTCTGCAGTCAGGACACGACCGGTCCCATGCTCCGGCCAGCGTTGCAAGTTACCGTGGTTCCGCCTTTACGACGGCCTATCTCTGTCATTCCGGTTTTCCGACGAAGCGCATTTTAATCCGCAAATGTCTCATTTCAGGGGACAATCTGCCTGCAGGTCGGGATAACAGCGGGAGAGACTGGCGGATGAGTTCTCCGGGGACTAGCGCTTCGATGGGTCGCGTGCTTCTGGTGTGCGACGATGCCGCCACCATCCAGCATCTGGCCGAAGGGACGGAGCAACTCGCCATCGCGACCGAAGTTTGCGCGGACGTCACTGCGGCCCTTCGCCTGCTTAACCGCAAGAAATTCGAGGCGGTGATTGTTGACTTCGGGCTGGTGCAGGCCAGGGAAATGCTGGCGCAAATCCGTACCTCGCCCTCCAATCGGACGGCTGTAACCTTTGCGATTACGGACCCTGCGATACCGCCAAAGTTCGAAATCCAGCCCAACTTCCTGATTGAAAAGCCGCTTTCCACGAGTTCGGTCGGGCGCACCTTGAAAGCCGCGTTCGGATTGATTGTGCGTGAGCGCCGGCGTTCCTTTCGTTGTCCCATCGAAATTCCCGCCGCGGTCCAGTCCCACGGCGAGGAGATGAATTGCCACCTGGTGAACATCAGTGAAGGCGGAATGGCGCTTGCGGGATCGCCCGCGCTGAAGCCCGGAGCGCAGGTCAAAGTTCTGTTTACGCTGCCCGGCGAACTGCTGCCCTTCAAGATCGAGTCCGAAGTCTGCTGGTACGACGAAAAAGGCCGCGCCGGGCTGCGTTCGCTGATGATTCCCTCCGAGCAGAAATCCCTGCTGCAGCAATGGCTGGCCGCCAAATTGGAAGAAGACTTGCCGGAATCGGTGGCGAAGCAGTTCCGGAAGGAATAGACAATCGCGGTCGGTTCGTCTGATCAAGCCCGGCGAAAGCCGCACTGGCTCAGGGTTTTCACCCGGTTTTGCCCGCTTTCGTCGGGCCCCCGCGCGCCCGAGTTGACGCCTGCGCTTGGCGTTACCGTGGGCACTTGTCCATCGGGACAGGTAACCGTCTTCGCAGTTACGTGGCCGGCAGCGGCCGTCTAGCGGGCACTTCGTAACTTGTCCCTTCATCCCCGCCAAACTAGTCTCATTACTATGTGGCCACACTCTCTGCTGTTCTCCTCCGATGAGGAGGCCTCACGCGCCCTGAGTCAAGCTTTCAGAGATCTCGAATTCGAAGTGGAGACTTGTCCGGAAATCTTCGGTGCGGTGGAAAAGATCACCGGCCGTAGTTTCGACGTGGTCGTCTCCGACTGGAACGAAGGCCTGGAAGCCGTTTTCCTGCTGAAGACGGTACGCGAACTGAAGGCCAACCACTCCGCCTTTACCCTGGCGATCGCCGATGCCGAGGGCGCCGCCGCCGCTCGGGAAGCCGGCGCCGACCTGGTCTTGAGCCGGCCACTGGTTCGGGATGAGATCAAGTATGCGTTGCTGACCTGCGATTCGTTTCTTCTCCAAATGAAATCCTGGCTACCGCGGATGGGCCCGCCCCCGGCGGACGCGACGGCAACGCAGGGGGCGGCCCAGCCCAACAGCCATGCGGTTGAAAACCAGAGTTCAGGCAACGAGGATTGGGAAAACAGAGCTTTCGCTTCGTTGCCCCGCCTTCGTCCCTGGCCCTCCCCTCCTCCCTCTCGTCGCGTGGAATCCGCTGCAGCCGTGGTGGCCGCCGAATCGATTTTTGACGACGACCTGCTGTATCGATCGCGAATGCAGACTTTGTTCCATTCGCCCGAGCCCAGCTTTTCTTCGTCCGCGACGCTAAAGAAAAAAAGGCGAAGCCGTGCATTGCCCGGGCTGGCGATCGCGGTCGCATTTCTTTCCGTGGGATATGTCTTCAGCGAGCCGTTGAGGGGACAGGGCACGACGAACTCGGTAGTCCAGATTTGCGGGCGGGTGTTGCAGCGAACCGAAGGGTGGCTGCGCCGGCCCGACGGAGACGGAACTCCCGCGCCTGCGGCTCAGGTGGCCCAGGAAGACGGCCCCCGGTTTGCGCGTTCCGGACGGGCGGTTTCGCGGATCACGATCACACCGGTGAGAGATCCATTTCAAAAAGAGGCTGGCGCCGCCGCCGCGGAACCGATGCCGGCGGATCCCGCCGGAGCTCAGGCCCCGAGCCCGCAAGCGGCAGCGGAGGCAAATGCGGTCCGGATCCCGGAGAGCCTGAAGATGCAGGTGCAGAGCGCCAGCATGCGCAGTGTGGCGGAACGGATTACGCCGTCCCTGCTGGCTGCCCTCGAGCCGGTAGCGCTGTCAGAAGACCTTTCCCGGCGCTTGCTGCTGCAGAAGGTTTTGCCCAACTATCCCGAGCAGGCGGTCAAGGCGCGCTTGCAGGGGCCGGTCGTGCTCGAGGCGTGGATCGGCCGGGACGGCAGTATTCAGGACCTCAAGCTGGTGCGTGGCTCATTGCTCCTCGGCGAGGCTGCGTACAGGGCGGTGAAGCAATGGCGCTACCAGCCCTACCTGGTCAACGGCCGCGCGGTCGAGGCCGAGACCTTCGTGACCGTCGATTTCAGATTGCCTTAGAAGAACCCCTGAACCGGCCACGGATCTCACCGATCTTCACGGATCGAGATCTTTTTCTTCATTTTCTTTTGATCCGTGAGAATCCGCGTAGATCCGTGGCCGCTTTTGCTTGAACCTTCCTGATCAATCAGTTCACAACTTTTTACGTATTTTTACCCCCGATTGACACCGGCCATGCCCCACTTGACTATGTTGGTTGTGGGCCGACAGCACCCTGGCCCGGATCTGGAACACTTAATATGAAAACGAACCGGCGGAACGAGAAGACCCGATTGCTCCTGACCCTGGAGCTGGCGGTCATATTGCCCGCCGCGGCGCTGGTGCTGGTCAGCGCGTGGCACGTGCTGCACATCCAGCGCGATCGTGCCGTGGAAGCCGCCATCCAGCGCGACTTCAGCCAGGTGCTGGCGATTTCCGAAAAGCAGATCAACCACAAAGCCTACGAACTGGTGGACGACGTCAGGGCCGACCTGCCCACGCCCAGCGAGGCCTGCGGGCCCAGCCTTGACAAGACCCTGGCCGCCTATCCCTACGCCGCGCACATCTTCATCTATTCCCCGGAAACCGGAATGGTATTTCGTTCTCAATCTGACCGGTTGGCGAAGGATGCCGGGTTTCGCGAAGAGGCCGACTACCTGAGCAAAATGTTCGACGGCTGGCTGAAGATCGACTTCAAGGATCTCGCCGACAAGCTGGAGCGCAACGAAAAAAAAGGGTCGCGTTATATCTTTGACGGGGAATGGGTGCCGCGAGGGGACAAGAAGGTTTATCAGTCGGACGCGCTATTTTTGATTAAGGACCCGAAGACGGGATCGCTTGCGATCGGGGGCGTGGCGCTTGAGTCCGACTACCTGCGCGAGCATTTCTTTCCCGAGATGCTGGATGACGTGATTACCCGCAACGTGAGCGACGCCCAGACCGACAAGAACCACGCGGTCATGATGCTGCGGGGCAAATATGAATCGATGGCGCTGGCTCAATCCAGCGGCTGGGATGGCGGCGCGCCCGAAGAGGAGAGGAACCTGGAAGGCGCGTTCCCTGGCTTGACCCTGGCCATCAAGCTGCGGGGAACCACGCTGGCCGCCATCGGCGAGCGTTTCGCGCGCATCAGCTTCCTCACATTGGCGGCGCTTTCCCTGGTTTTGGCGGGCGGAATTGCGCTGACCTATCGCAACGTCACCAAGGAAATGGCGCTGGCGCGGCTGAAGTCCGATTTCGTTTCCAACGTTTCACACGAGTTGCGCACGCCGCTCTCGCTGATTCGACTGTACGCCGAGACCCTGGAGATGGGGCGGCTCACCAGCCCGGATAAGTATCAGGAGTATTACCGCATCATCCGCAAGGAGAGTGAACGCCTGACCGCGCTGATCAACAACATTCTGGATTTTTCCCGCATCGAGGCGGGACGCAAGGAATACGACTTCCGCGAAACCGATATGAGCGAACTGGTGCACAACACCCTCGACTCCTATCGCTACCAGTTGGAGCAGAGCGGTTTCCAGTTTGAAGAAAAAATCGACGACGTGCCGCCCATGCGGGTGGACCGCGAAGCCATGGCGCGCTCGTTATTGAACCTCGTGAACAATGCGCTCAAGTATTCGCAGGACAGAAAGTATATCGGCGTGAACCTGTATCGCGACAACGGCTCGGTGAAACTCGAAGTTGTGGACCAGGGCATTGGCATACCGCATCAGGAGCAACAAAAGATTTTCGAGAAGTTTTATCGCGTGGGGGACCCGCTGGTGCACAACACGAAAGGCAGCGGCCTGGGCCTTTCGCTGGTGCGCCACATCGTGCAGGCCCACGGAGGCGAAGTCTCGGTGGATAGCGCGCCCGGACAAGGCAGCAAATTCACGATTGTTTTGCCGGTGAAGCCGGTGCTGCACAACGGCACCACAGCGATAGCCTAGCAGGAACCACGTGGGTCAGCCGCCCTCGGCTGTCCAGTCGAGCGAAGCTCGACAGCAACGCCAAGGACTACGGATGACCAGAATCCTGATTGTCGAAGACGAACCCAACATGGTGGCGGGCTTGCGCGACAACTTCGAGTTCGAGGGGTATGACGTCATCACTGCCCCGGATGGCGTGGCTGGCCTGGAGCGCGCGTTGAAAGAGGCCCCGGATCTGGTCATCCTCGACGTGATGATGCCGCGCATGAGCGGGCTCGACGTGTGCAAGCAGCTCAAAGCCAAGCGGCCGTCGGTGCCGATCATCATGCTTACGGCGCGCGGCCAGGAAGTGGACAAAGTGGTCGGGCTCGAACTGGGCGCGGATGACTACGTGACCAAGCCGTTTTCCATCCGCGAGCTGCTGGCCCGGGTCAAAGCGGTGCTGCGCCGCGCCAAGACGGTCCCCAAGGAACAAGAGCGGTATTCGTTTGGCGAGGTCGAAGTCAATCTGAAGAGTTGCCAGGTCTCACGCAGCGGCAAGGAGATGGATTTTTCGTCCAAGGAATTCGAGCTGCTGAAATATTTTCTATGCCATCCCGGCGAGACCCTGAGCCGCGACCGGCTGCTCGAGGACGTCTGGGGCTATGACCGCTTCCCCACCACGCGCACTGTGGACGCGCACATTGTGCGGTTGCGCCAGAAGGTTGAGCCGAAGCCGGACGAGCCTCGCTTCATCCTGACCGTGCACGGCACGGGTTACAAGTTCGTAGGGTAAACCAATATGAGTACGTCTGAAAGCGGCAAAATTCGTTTGACGCCATACCTGGACCGTCCGGTTCTGGGTCCGGTTAAGCCGGCCACCGGCACGCCGATCCGCGTGGATGATTCCGCGCTGATTCGCCAGGCCCAGCAGGGCGACACCGCGGCTTTCGAAGAACTGGTGCGGCAGTACGATCGAGCCGTGCTGCGCCTGGCTGTCCACCTCACCGGTTCTCCAGAGGATGGCCAGGACATCTATCAGGAAGCGTTTCTCCGGGCGTACATCAATCTGGCGCGCTTCCGTTTCGAGTGTTCTTTCTACACCTGGATCTATCGCATCGTGACCAACCTCTGTCTGGATCACTTGCGCAAGAAAAGTTCTCGCGGGCGGGGCTTGAATACGACGATGTCACCCGATGGCGAGCCGGAAGATCTGCTCGATCGCATGCCCGATCACAATCCGTCGGCCAGTCCGGAGCGAAGTTTCGCCGGACGCGAGCTGCAGCAAACCGTCGTGCGCGCCCTGGGCCGGCTCTCGCCCCGCGAACGCATGGTCTTCGAACTCAAGCACTACCACGGCATGAGGCTGCGCACGGTGGCCGGAATGTTGAATACCACCGAGGGCACCATCAAGAACACGCTCTTCCGCGCCACCCACAAACTGCGCACGCAACTCGCTGAAGTGCGCTGACTTCTCGCTGACCCGCGGGCGCGTGCCGGCAGACGCGTGACCTCAATCACCACGATGCGTGTCCGGCGTCACTGCTTTCCCATGGTTTTGGACCTAACGTAGTGGCGATGATACTGGCTCGCCAAATAATCCGCTGCCCCAAACGGAGCAGCTTCCGGGCCTGCCATCAATCTGAGCCGTAAAGGAGAATTCCCATGTTTGCTCGCATTATTGAATTCATCCCAAAATTCGAAAAGAAAGAGGAGTTTGTAAAGGTAATCCGGAATGAAGTGCTTCCCATCCTGAAGAAGCAGACCGGATTCATGGAACTGCTGCCCTTCTTCCCGGAGACCAAGAATGAAAAAGTGATCGCGGTCACCCTCTGGACGGAGAAAGGGAATGCGGAGCGGTATGGGCGCGAGGTCTATCCGAAAGTCGAGGAGATCCTGAAGCCCTATCTGACCACTCCCATCACGTACAAGCTGTACAACGTCGAGACCACCCTGTGTGAGCACTTCGTGCAAGCTCTGACTGCATAAGCAGCAGCCACGAGCAGCACCAGGGCCGCCGGAGCAGATGTCACCCTGCTCCGGCTTTTTGTTTGTTGAGTTATCCGCGACCAGTGGCCCGCGAAAGGTAAAGGTCAAAGGGCCCCACTCTGGCGTTGAAGAACAAATCACCGATCGGAGTGATTCAGATCACAGCCACACCGACCCCGGAAGTCGTAACTAAGGTATGCCCGCGAGGAGGAACTAAAGATGGTTATCTCTCAGTCGCCCGCGCTCACCATGGACCCGCAGCGTTACGACTTTACCCGGAATCCCATGCTGGTGTACTGGGAAATGACCCAGGCATGCATGCTGGCTTGCAGGCACTGTCGCGCCGAAGCCATGCCGAGTCCACATCCGCTGGAACTAACCCCGATCGAGAGCCTGGGCCTGCTGTGCCAGATCGCCGCATTTGGCAATCCCCTGCCGCACCTGATCCTTACCGGAGGCGATCCACTCAGCCGCAAAGATCTCTTCGCGGTGATCGATGAGGCCCGGGCGTTGGGCCTGGAGGTTTCCATAACGCCGAGTGCCACCCCGGCCCTGACTGCGGAAGTGCTTGACCAGTTGCAGTCGCACGGCATCCAGAGCCTGGGCCTGAGCCTCGATGGCTCCTCTGCCGCTCGCCACGACGCTGTACGCGCGGTCCCGGGATGTTTCGACCGGACGGTCGAGATAGCCCGTGAAGCGGGACGGCTGGGCCTGCCCATTCAAATCAATACCCTGGTGGCCCAGGAAACCGCCGATGATTTGCCGGCGATTTACGAACTGCTGAAGACTTTCCCGGTAATGCGCTGGAGCCTGTTCTTCCTGATCTCGGTCGGCCGCGGCCGGGCATTGCAGGAAGTCTCGCCTGAGCATGCGGAAAGGATCATGAACTGGGTTCTCGATCTGGCGCCGCAGGCGCCTTTCGCGGTTAAGACCACGGAAGCGCCATCCTATCGGCGGCTTGCCTTGAACCGGATGCATGCCTCCGGCAAGAGCGCTCCGGAAATCAAGGGAAGTTCGGTTTACCGCGGCTTCCAGATTCGCGACGGCCATGGAATCGTCTTCGTCTCCCACCAGGGAGATATTTATCCCTCGGGGTTCCTGCCCCTGAGCGCCGGCAATGTACGAAGCAATTCATTGGTGAATGTGTACCGGCATGCGCCCCTTTTTGAAGCTCTGCACTCGCCGCAATACTTCCGGGGAAAATGTGGAGAGTGCGAGTTCAACTGCGTTTGCGGCGGATCGCGCGCCCGGGCCTTTGCCTACACTGGAGATGCGCTGGGAAGCGATCCGTTGTGTCTCTACCAACCGACCACCGTTTGAAATTCCCGCTGGCAGAAAGCACATAACGACCGCGCCTCAGGCCGTGTGTGCCAGACGATCTCTACAATTCGGTTTACTTTTTGCTATTCCCGAGCCGTAGAGGTTCGGGATCAAACGTCTGGTCCAAATAGATCCAGAGGACGCGTGCGAAGAGCGAGATGGTGGGCGCGAGAGGCAGGAACAACACCACGGCCCAGAGCACGTCTTTGGTAATCCACCAGCCGGTGACGGCCCACAACAAGGCCGCGATCAGCGCGATGATCGCAAGCGCCAGGCCGAAGCTGATGTACATGGCCCCCAGAAAATATCCTTCCTCCCGCTGAAACCTGAGGTCGCAGACCGAACAGCGCTGGCACATCGGAGGAAAACCTAAAAAGATAGAGTTCTGAAAGATTCCTCCCCGTCGACAACGAGGACAACGCTGGCGAAGAATAGCTCCCAGCGTCGACGATCTTGTCGAGTTCGCCATCGGGTAAATTGGTGCCGCTTCCGAGGACAGTGTATCCGCTATTGTTGCCCGCATTTGCATCGGCCACGATGGAGACAGCCGAGGGCGGCTGTCCCCACGTGGTTCGAGATTTGGGCGGGCGGTTGGCTTGGGCGGGGTTCTACGTTCGGGATGAGGCTTTTTACTTTTGCGGAGCAGCGTCGTCCGCGAGCACCACCTGCGCTTTCGGCGCTGCGGCGTGAGCCGCGCGGGCCTTACGGGCGATCTCTCCCAACGATGGATTCAATGGCGGCAACGCCTTGGGCGCCACCATGGGTGCAGGTCGCTGGGGCGAGCCGGTGCCGATAACAACCTCTGTTGTGGATGCCGCAGACTGCGTAACCGGTTCCTGTGCAACCACGGCATGTTTGGGTTCCTGGGCGAATGCTGTAGTAAGCAGCACCACGCCGCCAATAAGTACCTTCAACAATAGCCTCATAAAATCCATCCCGGCGGAATCAGGGTTCCTTAGTTTTTGCTGACTTGCTACCCTACCTGGATGCAAGTTCAGGCCCGTTGCAGGTGCAATGCATATACATGAAAATAAAATCAGATAAGTTAACACCAGGGCCGTCCGACTCGGACTGGGAAGATGTTTTCCACTGCTTTGTGGAACCGGCTTTCCCTCGGCCCACTCGGGCGATCGGACGAACGCTCTAGAATATGTTCATGTCCTCCTTCCCTACTGCGTCCACGAGGCCCTCACCGATTGAGCCGCAACTGGTGCGCATTCCCCAAGGCTGGTTCGGGATGGGATCGGAGACCGGACAGGACAATGAACGTCCCGTACATCGCGTGTGGGTGGATGAATTTCTGCTGGCTTCGTGCGCCGTCACGAATGCCGGTTACGCCGAATTCGCGCGGGCCACGGGAAATCCACCCGCCCCGTTTTGTGAGAATCCCGAGTTCAACCATCCCCAACAGCCGGTGGTCGCGGTTTCCTGGTTTGAAGCGGTCAAATATTGCGAATGGCTGAGCCGGAGCACCGGCCTGTGTTATCGCCTGCCGACCGAGGCGGAGTGGGAGCGGGCGGCGCGCGGCGGCGTCGAAGGCCGGCTCTATCCCTGGGGAGACGATCCGCCGCAGTCCTTGCCCAACTATGAAAGCCGCTGGAAGCAGGGCCCCGAACCGGTGGCGCAGTACGCGCCCAACCCATTCGGCCTTTACGATATCTGCGAGAACGTGCACGAGTGGTGCAGCGACTGGTATCAGGCGGGCTATTACGCCGAATCGCCCCAGCGCAACCCAACCGGACCCGACCACGGCGAACGCCGGGCATCGCGCGGCGGCTCCTGGCGCCATCACATCAAAGCCAGCCGGTGCGCGGCCCGCTCCAGCATCCCGCCTGAATTTCATTACGCCGATTACGGATTCCGCGTGGCGTGCAATCGGTAGCCGGCGGCTTCTCAGAACGCGTAGGGGCAGGTGTCCCACCTGCCCGGCCGGGCAAGGCCCGGCTGAGCGGAGGCCAACCCCGGCGAGCATGCGCTCGCCCGCCCAGATGAGGACATCTGGGCCTACGTGTTTCGTTGGGGATCCTGTCAGTCGAAAAGTCTATCCCCGGGTTCTTCCCGTTCCCGCCAGCCAGCGGAAGAACATATTGACCAGCGCGAGGACGATTGCCCCGACGAAAGCAGAGCCGAACGTATCCACGTGGAAGCCGGGAACAACCGCCGAGGCCAGCTCGATCATCGCCGCATTGATGACCAGCCAGAAGAGTCCCAGGGTGAGCAGGACGAGCGGGAAGGTAACAATTTTCAGAAACACGCCCAGGGTGGCGTTTACAAAGCCGATCACCAGCGCCGCGATCAACGCCGCCAGGGGCCCGCTGACGTGAAAGCCCGGCACCAGCCGGGCCACGATCCACACCGCCAGCGCGCTTAACGCCCAGTTGAGGAGATGTCTCATGGCACTCTCCGAAACGGTGACTATAGACCGCCTTCCGGCGGCGCGCAACCGGCGGGACGCAGGCTGCGTTCTTCGTGGTTCAACAGTAGGTCAAAGGCGTTCACCGCAAAGGCCGCAAAGATCGCGAAGGAAATCAGCTACGGACGTTCCTTCCGCCGGAACAGGGCAGCGCCGATCGCCCCTCCCAGTCCGGAGAAAATCACGAAAGCCAGCAAGGTCCCGATCAGGGCGCTGGTCAGCAGCAGGACAACGCCTTCCGGAGATTTGAAGAATTCCAGAGCCTGCTGGGCCTGCGGGTCGGGATTGCGGGCCGCGGTTTGATCGACGACCTCGATCAGCTTGCCGCGGATCGTATCCCAGGCGTGAAACAGCACAGTGCCGATCGAGAGCAGGGCGACGAAGATGCCGCCACCCAGGATGCCGCTCACCATGCCCAGGCGAGCCCCCATTCCAGGCGTGACGTTGGCCACCGGGATCCGGCGCCGGTAGAAAACCACCGACAGGGTTCCGCCGATCAGCATGCCCAATCCAAAGCCGGCCAGAGGCGTCATCATGAGCACGGCGGCGATCAATCCGGCCAGGGCGGTGGCGGGCAGGCCCTGCGACCATTCAATCCGCGTGGTCAGAGGCGAGTCGAAATACGCCGGCAGGGACGAGACCGCGCGATCCGGGGCCATTTCCGAGCCTCTCCGGCACGGCGACCCGAATCTGCGGCGCACGACACTGCGGGCAGAAGGCGGTCCCTTGTTCGACAGCTGCGCCACACTGATGACAGGGATACTCCACTGGGTTTCAAGTTACAGCAGGGCGGCGAGGCGAGGCAAGGAAAGCGCTGGAGATTTCAGAGTGCAGATTGGAGATTTCAGATTGATCGCGATGGAGGGATGCATTGCAGCAAGACTCACTGAGATCTGAGAACTGAAATCTGAAATCTGAAATCATCAATCTAAAATCATCAATCTGAAATCACTCTGAAATCATCAGTCTGAGTCCTTTCAGATTGTGTCCTTGCCGCCGTGCATCTGTACGTACACCAGCCCAAAATCCGATCCTTTGCCGTCATCGGCGGGTTTGATGGAGACGATATGCTGGTTCTGCTGGGTGCCCACTTTTAGTTCGACCGTCTTGCCGTTCTGGTCATCTTCACACTTCAATTTCCTGGAGTCGCCGGAATCGTCGCCGGCGTTCATGGTCGCGCCCGGGTGGAGATCATGGGTATGGCATTCCAGCACGCTGCCATATTTTTTGAGCTGGTCCTTGTAATACGTGACGAGCTTTTCCGGCGGATCGTCGGACAAGTATTCGATGGCCACCACCTTGAGCCCGAACAGGCTGCTGGAGATATTGACGTGGGCGCTGTTGTCATGGTCGTTATCGCTTGCTTCCTTCCGGCGGGCGCCGGGGTAGACAGGGAGGCCGATGTCGCGGACGTCTGCTCCTTGCGTGACGTGCAGTCCACCCACGGGAGTTTCGATGTCCACGTTTTTGTCTTTGCCCTCGCTGTCTTTCTTCACGTTAACGCTGCAGCCGGGCAGGGCGAGCACGGCGCCGAAAGCCAGGATCAAAGCCAGCTGTGAATTACGGTTTTGAAGCATGCGCATGTTGCGATCCTTCCTCTGCGATTTGGGCCGGGCGCTCGATGCCGGCGCCGCGGGGAGCGATATTGGGAATGCTGACCGGGAGGTGGCCGCGAATGGCGATCTCGCCAAAAAGCGCTTTGACCGCGCTGATTTCCGAAATGCTGGCGTTGGAAAAAGTGCAAAGATAATTCTGTATTGCGGGAAAATCCTGGGCCAGGTATGGATTTCCCATGGCGAGGACCACGGTTTTCTGCGCCGCCCGGTCCAGGACCGCCTGCAGCAGCGTGCCGCTGGCGTCGTTGAGCGCAACCGAGTTGGTCAGACCGTTCGCGCTCTTCATGGCTTTACCGGCGGTGGGCACCACGTAGATTGCAGCAATCACGGTTTGCGCCTGGTCCACCGCGTTCATGATTCCCTCGGACATCGGGCCGGCGATGCGCGGATCCACGTAGATCACATTGGCATCGGGCACGCGAGCCTTGATCGCACGCTCCAGCGCGCGTCCGGATTCGGTGCGCACGTCTTCTGAGAGCACCAGCGCCACCACCCGGTTGCTCACTTCTTCCAGGTGTTGATACGGAAGTCCATCCTTCACAGTTCCCGATTGTTTCAGGGGCAGCACTTTGCCGTTGTCCCGGACCAGGGTGACGGCGTCGTCGGCAATCTGCTGGCCCAGGGCCAGGTTCTCGGGCTTGCCCACGATTTCGGGTAGGGCGTCTACATTCACCAGTCGAGCCTTGTCCAAACCCAGGGAAGCCTTTGCCTTCAATAGTTTGAGGACGGACGCGTCGAGCCGGGCGGTGGGGATTTCTCGGCTGCGGGCGGCCTGGAGAACGGCTTTGTAGGAGGCATCGAGATCGGCGGGGATGAGCAGCAGATCGCTCCCGGCTTTGAAAGCTTCCACCGCAGCGCGACCGATGTTGTTGGCGTAAAGACGGGTGAGGCCGGCCATGTCGAGGGCGTCGGTCACGACGATTCCCTGGAATCCCAGCTGCCGCTTGAGCAAATCGGTGACGATCGCCGGGGAAGTCGTGGCCACTCGATTGGGGTCAGGCTCAAGCGCGGGAACCGTGACGTGCGCCACCATGACAGAGTCGACGCCGGCGGCGATGGCTCTGCGAAACGGCGCCAGCTCCACGGCATTCAGGCGCGCCCGATCGCCCGTCACCTGGGCCAGGCTGAGATGCGAATCGGTTGCGGTGTCGCCATGTCCGGGGAAATGCTTGGCCGTGGTCATCATTCCATTGGCGCGCGATCCCTTGATGTAGGCGGCCACGAGATCGCCGACCTGTTGGGGATCTTCTCCGAAGGAACGCGTGTTGATGATGGGGTTCGCGGGATTCGAGTTGACGTCGGCATCGGGAAAGAAATTCCAGTGCACGCCGATGGCGCGAGACTCCTGGGCGGTGATGCGGCCGAAGGCCTCCGCATATTCTGTTTTTCCGGCAGCTCCGAAAGCCATGGCGTGGGGGAACATGGTCGCGCCATGAAGGCGCATGGTGACGCCGCGCTCAAAATCGGCGGCCACGAGCAGCGGCAGTTTGGACTCCTGCTGCAGGCGATTGAGCAGTTCGGCGGCTTCGTAAGGCTGATTGCGGTAGAGGAACGGAGGGTCCCAGCGCACCGTCATGGCGAACGAGCCAATGTGATACTTGCGCATGGAGTCGCGCAGCTCGAGATACTCAGGGCTCTCGAGGTTGAGAAACTCCGCCCGCACCCAGACCATGAAAAGCTGTCCGACTTTTTCTTCCAGCGAAAGCTTGTGGAGAGTTTTCTCCGCCCATTTTTCGCCGTCGCGATCGAGATGAATGGGCCCGGCGTGTTGATATTTTTCTTTGGCCAGGCCGGGCAGGCTGACGGATAGGAGCAGGAAGAAAACAGCCAGGGTGCGGATCATGAGAGGACGATAGCATGATGGCGAAGAGGTGTCAGCGGTCGGCACTGTCATCCTGAGCGCAGTGGCTGCTTCGCTTCGCGAAGCAGCTGCGAAGTCGAAGGACCCCTATCAGCTTTGCTCACTGGATGAGCGCTAAACCCCTTGCTCCCGGCAGCCGTGTCAGGGTAGGGGTCCTTCGACTCACCCGCCTCTTCGCAAGCGAAGAGGCGGATTCGCTCAGGATGACTCATGGTTTGAGGGTTGCTCGTTTTCGCGGAATCAATTCTCGTGGGCCCGCTGCCGGGCGAACTCTTCCACCCGCTGGCGCACATTGAGCACAGGTTTAGGTAGCGTGAGCCGGCTGCCCGCTTCGAGGATGGGGACCAGTTTGTCGAATTCCGGCCCGGAGTGCGAGCCCGTGATTACGATGCGAATGGGATGGAACAATTCCTTCCCCTTTACGCCCGTCTCAGCTTTTACTTCGTTGACCAGCAGTTTGAAGCATTCGGAAGTGAGATTCCCGGCTTTCGCCGATTCATCTTCAAGTATCTTGACCGTGAATCTGGCGAGTACTGCCTCGGTATTGGGCCAGGCGAGTACATCGGCATTGTCCGGCGCGGCCAGGGCGGCCTTGGCGTCGTAGTTGAAGATCAGCGATGCCCGCGCCGGCAGCTGGTCGAGGCGGTCGACGGAAGGGACTAACAATTCCGTGACCCGCGTGAGCCAGACTTGTAATGCGTCTTCCAGGTGAATGAGAGGGGTGCTTTCCGCGCTCAACCACTTTGCATCTTTAAGCTCGATGTAGCCGGCCTGGGCGAGAAACCACGCGCCCAGCGCTACCAGGTTTCCCGCCGGCCAGGTCTTGATGTAGTGCCGGTTCAGCCAGTACAGCTTTTCCATGTCGAACATGGCGGCCGCGGGCGTCACCCGCTCCAGCGAAAATTCCTTCTTCAATTCAGCCGGGCTGAAGAGTTCACGGGTGCCGCCGGTCGGCGCCCATCCCAGCAGGGCCAGGTAATTTGCCAGCGCCTCGGGCAGCACGCCCATGTCGCGGAAATTGGCGATCGAGGTTGCGCCGTGCCGTTTGGAGAGCCGTTCCCGGTCACTGCCCAGAATCGTTGAAAGGTGCGCAAACTCAGGCACCGGCCAGCCCAGGGCCTCGTACAGGGCAACCTGTTTCGGAGTATTCGAAAGATGATCGTCGCCGCGGATCACGTGCGTGATCTTCATCAGCGCGTCATCGATGACCACGACGTAGTTGTAAACCGGCATGCCGTTCGAGCGCAGGATGATGGGATCGCTCACCACTTCATTCGAGAACTCGACATCGCCGTGCACAATATCGTGAAAGCGTATGGGATGCTCGGGAATTCTCAGCCGGATGGCGCAGGACTCTCCCGAAGTTCGGCGTGGACCGGCTTCCGCCGGATCGATGGCGCGGCATTTGCCGGAATAAATTGGCTGGCGATGCTCGGCCTGGGCCCGCTCGCGCTCTTTCTGCAACTCTTCTTCGGTGCAGAAACACAAGTAGGCCTTGCCCTGATCGACCAGGCGCTCGGCGTGTTCGCGGTAAATGTCCAGGCGTTCGGACTGGCGATAGGGCGCATACGGTCCGCCCAGGTCCGGCCCTTCGTCCCAATCGAGGCCCAGCCATTTGAGGTCGGCGATCAGCTGATCTTCAAAGCGGGCCTCGCTGCGCTCGACGTCGGTGTCTTCGATGCGCAGCACCATGGTGCCACCCTTTTGCCGGGCGAAAAGCCAGTTGAACAAGGCGGTCCGGGCGTTGCCGACGTGGAGATGCCCGGTTGGAGAAGGAGCAAAGCGAACCCGAACGGGAGAAGCTGAAGTCACCAAAAGATGTTAGCAGACCACGGACACAGCCCAAACTCGTAGCGCCGGCGTCCCGCCGGCTGTCCTGAGGGCATCTTGCCCTCGGCTGTAGCGGCTCGCGACCTGGGCGATATAAAGCCCGCGGGCGAGGGCGCCCGCGCCACACACCCGTCCGGTCCCTAGCGACGGCGCCATCCCTGAAGCTATTTTCGCGGCGCCATGTAGGTTCTGGTGATGCGGTCGTGCCAGCAGAGTCTGTCCTCGTCGAGGAAGCACCAGGCGTAGCCCAGGCCCAGGGACAACCCGGAAAGGACCGAGGTGAGCACGCGCCAGCGCCGGATCCGGAGCGGAACCGGACTCCCGTCGAAGCGGTGCAGTTCAAGCCTGGCCAGTTTCAGGCCGGGAGTCGTGCCGCTGTACACCAGCAGCAGAAATTGATACGCCGACCACAACAGGCCGATGAGGACAACTCCAGCTCCGGCGATCTTGCCGAGCGGCGGCAACTCAGCCGTGATCCTGAAAAAGATGTAGGCAAAAGCTGCGAATGCAGAGATCACCAAAGCGGCGTCGATGGCCGAGGCGACCATGCGCCGTGACATGGGCGCGGACTGCAACGGAATCTCGAATCCAGGCCGCCTCTCGTTCGCCGGCGCTTCGACGGGCTCAATCAGGATGCCACCCAGGGCCGGTGGCGGAGGCGCCAGCTCAGGCGTGTCGATGATTCGGGGACGGTCCAGCACCGGTTCGGCCAGTTCGTCCAGCGCCCGGGGCGCCGGGTTATAACTGGCAAACTCAATTACCTTGGCGGTGGCTTCGGTCTCGACGGCGGGCAGTATCCGTGGATGGCTCGGGGGATACTGCTGAGAATATTGCTGAGAATGGTTTGCAGACTCAGCCAGGGTAATGCGCGGAGCCGAGCTTATGGGCGCATAGTCCACGATTTCTCGCACGACCGGAGCGGGGAGCGGCAGCGGCTCGGCGGGAAGCGGCGCGCTGGGTTCGGTCTCAAACTTCAACTGCAGCGAAGGATAGCGCGGTTCTCGCGTACGCCGGCGTGCCCGGTAATGGCTCAACCGGGCCGCCACCTCGCGCCGCCACGCATCAGGGTCTTCCGGTTGCTGGGCTGCGGCAGGCTCCGGAGGCGTCAGGGTCTCCCGATTTTCGGTTGCACCCGAACCTGGCTGAGGCTCACTGATTGCCACTTCCCGTAGCGTGTCTTCTACGACAAACCTGGGCACGGCAAACCTGGGTGCCACAGGGGCGGGCTCAGTCCGGGCGGAGGTTGGTTCTAGGCTGGCAGCAAATTGCTGTTCGCTGGCATCGTACGCTTCAGGATCAATCAGGCTGGCTGAGAGGTCTGGGTTCGCATCGTCCGGAACATCGGGTTCGAATCTTGGTCTCATGAAGGAGCGATCGGGTCCGGTGAACTTGCAGCGGCAAAACGGCTGCATTCCGCTGAAGTGCGCACCCCTCCGCGGAAAAAAACCAGCGCGGAAATATTTTGCCGGGAAGCCTCGCGGCTTTGCCACTCGAGCCGAGCCGTGC
Source organism: Terriglobia bacterium (assembly GCA_963734455.1). Taxonomy (GTDB): domain Bacteria; phylum Acidobacteriota; class Terriglobia; order Terriglobales; family Acidobacteriaceae; genus JAIQFF01. The sequence continues at coordinate 769,402 of CAVTHC010000001.1, read as the reverse complement.
TAACGTCACCTTATCCCTGCGTGGATTTCTTCGCCAGGGGTTTCGTCCGCTTGCGATGACATCCCGCACTCGATTCCTTATCACGGCGGCGTTGGTTTGTCATCTGCTACTCACTCCGTCCGTAGTTACCAGCCGGTTGCTTTTTGCTTCCGGACAGCCGGGCGACACAGCCTCGCTTCCGGCTGCGCCTTCGACCGTGCGAGAGCAGGACGTCACCATCCGCGCCCTGCAGCAGGAAAAAGACGGCGCAGTTTACAAGCTGCGCGGGCAGGCGGAGATCCACTATGGCACGTACATCCTGTATGCCGATTCAGTCGACTACAACTCCGACACCGGCGACTCGGTCGCTGACGGCCATGTGGTGCTTGACGGCGGTCCCAACGACGAGCATGTGCAAGCCACTCACGCCACCTACAACATCAGGACTGAATCCGGGCGCTTTCAGCACGTGGTCGGAACCACGGGCATGCAGTTGCGTGGGAAACGGATGGTCCTGACCACCGAGAATCCCTTTGCCTTTACCGGGGGAGTGGTCGAGAAGACCGGTCCCGACCATTACGTTGTCTACGACGGAACCATTACCACCTGCGAGCTGCCGCGTCCCAAGTGGCAATTCAACGCCCACAAGATTGTGGTGGAGGTGGGCGGGAATGCCACCATTTACCACAGCACGTTTCGCCTTCAAGGCGTTCCGGTTTTCTATTTTCCCTTCGCCACCCACCCGGTTGAAAAAGAGCCCAGGCAGACCGGGATTCTGATTCCCAACGTCGGCAGTTCTTCCATCAAGGGAACGATTCTGGGAGACTCGATCTTCTGGGCCATCAATCGCAGCATGGACGTCACCGCCGGCGCCGAATATTTCACCCGGCGAGGTTGGGCGCCGCAGGTTACGTTTCGGGCCCAGCCCAGCGAAAAGTCCTATGTCTACCTGAACTATTTCGGGGTTTTCGACCGCGGCATCGGCCAGCCCCCGGTGGACCAGGGAGGTCATGAGGTCAATCTCAACGCAGAAGATACTTTCGGGCACTTCCGCGGCGTGGCCAGCATCGACTACCTGAGTTCGTTCGTGTTTCGGCTTGCCTTCAACGACGTCTTCAGCCAGGCGGTGAACTCGGAAGTGAAGTCGGAGGCCTTTCTCTCCAGCGCTACGAACGGTTATTTCTATAACGCGTCCACCCAGCGCTACCAGAACTTCGAGAGCACGACCCCGGGCGACGTGGTCACCATCCTGCACGCCCCCAGCTTCGAAGCTTCGAACGTGGAGCACGCGATTGGGCGCTCGCCTTTTTACTGGTCGTATGATGCCGCGGCGGAAGGCCTGTCGCGCAGCGAGCCCTCGTTTCGAACCGCTCCCCTGGTGGGACGTTTTGATTTGCGCCCCACGCTGTCTCTACCCCTGGTGTTGCGCGGCTGGTCGGTGCGTCCGGAGCTGGCCTTGCGCGAAACGTTCTATACCCAGCAACTGGTGCCCAGCAGCGGCGGAGTCGGAGTGGCGGAGAGCGACGTCATCAACCGCAAGGCGGTCGAGGGCTCGATCGAAATCCGCCCGCCCGCCCTGGAACGGGTGTACGACCGCGAATTCTGGGGACGCAAATGGAAGCACGTCATCGAACCGCGCGCCACCTATCGCTACGTAACCGGGGTGGACAACTTCGCGCAGATTTTGCGCTTTGACGAACGCGACATCCTGAGCAATACCAGCGAAGTTGAATACGCAGTCGTCAACCGTCTCTACGCCAAGCGGATCTCGCAGAAACCGGCGGACTGCGACGCGACCGGGATGGCTTCGCTGATCATCGGACGCCCCGCCGTGGCCAGTTCCATTCCGTGGGAACGGCCGCCGGAAAGAGGCGAAGTGCCCTGTACGCCTGAACCCCAGGTGCGGGAAGTCATCACCTGGGAGCTGGCGCAGAAATACTTTCTCGATCCAACCTTCGGCGGGGCCCTGGTGCCCGGGCAACGGAATGTGTTTACCACGACCGCCGATTTCACCGGCATCGCGTTTCTCACCGAAGCGCGCCGATTGTCCCCCCTGATCTCGCGCTTGAAGTTCCAGGCCACCAGCCGGACCGAAGCGGAGTGGGACATTGACTACGATTTCAAGCAAAGCCGGATCAATGCCAGCACCGCGTTCGTGAACTATCGTTTCGGTTCGTACACCATTGGCGGCGGCGATGCCTATCTGCTGGCGCCCAGTTTCGCTCCCACGCCCACCGGGCAGCAGGCTTTTAATCAGTTCCGGGTCCTGTTTGGTTACGGACAACCCAACAAGCGCGGATTCAGCGGGGCGACCAACCTTGGGTTCGACGCCAATCTGGGTTTCCTGCAGTACGCCGCGGTGCAGACCGCGTACAACTGGGATTGCTGCGGCTTGAGCGTGGAATACCGCCGCTTCGCCCTGGGTTCGGTGCGCAACGAAAATCAATTCCGCTTTAATTTCGCCCTGGCCAACATCGGCTCCTTCGGGAATCTCCGCCGCCAGGAAAAGCTGTTCTGAGAATGTGGGTGCGAGCGCCCGCGCTCGTGCAAGGGGCGGCACATGCTCGCCGGGGCGACTGGGCAGGATCTTCAAAATCGCGGAAAACACCCATCAACAAACAGTCATTGCCGCTGCCGCACGAGCGAGGCGCTCGCGCCCACATTTATTTTTACTGAACGTTTACCGTGACTGTGGCGGTGCTGCGTCCGAACTGGTTGGTGGCGTAGAGCGTGTAAGTAGTCGTTTGCGAAGGTTGCACCATCACGCTGGCGCCCCGTACCGCTCCCAGCTGCGGCGAAACGATGACGTACGCCGCGTTGCTGACATTCCAGGACAACGTGACGCTGCCTCCCGAACTCACGCTGGCTGGTGTCGCGGTAAAGCTGGCAATGCCTGGAGCCGCGCCCTGCGGGACGTTGGACGCGGTGTAGACCGGATTCATCTGGATCACTTCAAAAGCTGACGCCGGCACCTGCCCCAGGTTGTGCAGATCGTCGTTGTCCCAACGGCTGTCAGGCGCGCCGCTGATGTACATGGCGCTGCCGTTGTCGGCCATGATCAAACCGTACTTCTTCATCGCCGACAGGATGACTTGCACATTGGTCGAAAATCCGGAGATGTTGTAATTGGCTTTCAGGCGCAGCCGCATGCCCATGGGCGGAGCATTCGCGCTGGTCGAGTTCGATGCCCAATGCGTGGCCGGCAACACCGCCGCCGCCCGGCTCTGCGGCAGGGTGAAGCGAATCGCGTGCTGAACCTGCCCGGCGGCGACTTCGTCGTAACGCACCAGGCCAGGAAAAATCGGCAGGCCGGCGGCATCCGCGGAGGTCCACGTCCAGGGACGCTGTTCATTCCCCAGAAGGTCCCAGACCGCGGCCGAAGCCGCATTCCAACTCCCGTTGCCGTTGGGGAAAGCGCTGAACAGCTCGTAGAGGAAGCAATTGCTGTTATCGAGCACCAGAACATGGCGATCGCCACTCCCCGGATTCGGGTCGCCTTCGATGGGGGCGCTGCCCGGCACCGGCATCGGACCCGGATCGCTCTCCGAGCCATAAGCGGTAAAGTGATGTTGACCGGCGTTTGTGATCCGCTCACCACCGAGTATGGAATCCCGATATTCGAACCCTGGTACTCGCCCGATCCAAAATCGGCGTGCATGCCGACGGTCGGCCCGATGAAATTGATGATGGCGTCTGAGTTCGCATCCACCGGTGAGCTGGAAATATCCTGGTTCCAGAGGCTGTCGCTGCCAAAGGGACGAAACCCATTGAGGCTGGCGCCCTGTCCCGCGCTCATCGCACTGCAGGCGCTCTGGTTGCTCCCGCCCGAGCCGCCAGATCCCCCACTCCCGCCCGAACCGCTTCCGCCGCTGCCCGAACCGCTCGCCGCCCGACGACACGCTGGAACCGGCTGCGCCGCCACCACAATTCACGCACGCCAGCGCCAATACCAGCGCGCAGCTGGCGGACAGGAATTTCCTCCAGGGAAAATTCATGCCTCTATTGTTTCAGGAAATAGCGGGCAAACCACGTGATGTCAGGTCATGCCCCGCCAATATTCGGGACATGTACTCTTAGCATCTGGCTGGGTAACCGGCTGGATGCCGCACTAGGCGCAGAATTTGACCGCGCCTACCGAGGAACACACCCTGCGCATGAATCCAACTCCGATCCTCTTGCAGATCAGTGACTAGAGACTACAGGTGCCCGGCGATCTTGCTGGCCATCTTCTTGGCCGCGTCCGCGCTGACGCCAGATTCACGCAAGTCGATGTTCACCATCACGTCGCCTTTGCGCATCATGAGGGACGAATTACCCGGAGCCAGGTAGGCCTCATCGCCGACGCCTTCCACGGTCGTGAAAGTCTCCATGCCCGAGATATGCTTCATGGCGCCGCGCGCCAGGCCCATGGTGATGCCGCCGCCCTGCCAGGTGTACTCAACATTGAAATGCTGGCCATTGGAACCGTAGGTGTACTCGCAAACTGAGGTGCCGCGCTGCTCGACCGACGACACGGTTTGGCCCATGGCATCCGAAGCCTCACTGGTGGACAACATGGCGCAGGGCTCGCGCCGGCCGGTGTAGGGCCTGGCATTGGTGTGCATCGATTCCGAGAACTCGCGGGTCTTTTGCCGGACGCGGTAGGCGACATAGGCGCAGCTGCCCGCCACCACCAGGATCAGGAACATGAAAAAAGCCAGGATACCGATGATGATTTTCATCCCGGTGTTGCTGCCCTTGGCAGCCGGCGCCGCGGGCGCTGGCGGCATCACAGTCCCAGCCGGAGCGGCCTGCGCAGCGGGCTGGGTGGCGCCGCACTTGTTACAGAACCTTGCTCCGTCCGCCAGCGGGCTTCCACAACTTACACAGAATGTAGCCATTTATGTCCCCTCCATCAAAGGGCGAATGTTACGAAGCCGGGGAGCGCGCGTCAAGAGCATTCGGGGAACCAGTTTCCGGTTTCTGGTTTCCAGTTTCCAGTGGGAGGGTTCAGACGTCACAGACAACCGGCTGAAACCACTTCAAGAACCAGAAACTAGAAACCAGAAACCGGAAACTGCCCTAAATGCTAAACTATGCCATTGGTATGGCTGAAAACGGACGTTCGCGAACATTTCTCTGGATCGTGATTGGGGGAGGAGCCTTCTTCCTCTTTGTGCTGGCCGTGTTTACCCTGGTCTATCTGTCCCTGCATGCCGGCGGAGATAACACCTCGTTGCGCGCCAGTTTTGGGGACAAGATTGGCGTGGTCGAACTGGAAGGCGTCATCCTCGATCCCAGCACGGTGGTGCAGCAGATCAAGAAGTTTGGCGACGACGATTCCATCAAAGCCATCATTATCCACGTAAATTCGCCGGGTGGCGGAGTGGCCGCGTCGGAAGAAATCTACCGCGAAGTCAAACGCGTTCGCGACGAGAAGAAGAAACGCATTGTGGCTTCGATCGAAACCGTCGGCGCCAGCGGCGCCTATTACGTTTCTTCGGCCACCAACAAGATCTATGCCGATAATGGCAGCGTGGTGGGATCGATCGGCGTCATCTCCGAGTGGGTCAATTACGGCGACCTGCTGCGCTGGGCCAAGCTGAAGCCCGAGGTGCTGACGGTCGGCGAATACAAGAGCACCGGCGACCCCACGCGAGACATGACCCCCAAGGAACGGGCCTACCTGCAGGCGCTGATCGATAATATGTACGGCCAGTTTGTGCAAGCCGTGGCCGACGGGCGCCATGCCAAGGTGGAAGACATAAAGTCCCTCGCCGATGGCCGGGTCTGGACAGGAGAGCAGGCCCTCTCCATGCACATGATCGATCAGATCGCCGACTTTGAAGCGGCGGTGGATGACACCGCCAAGGCAGTCGGCATCACCGGCAAGCCGGTGCTGGTGCATCCCGACAAGGACCGCAAGACGGTGCTCGATCTGCTGTTCGGTGACGTCTCCCAATGGCTGCCCACCCGGGAAAAGCTGCTGGACCAGCACACCGGTTTCTACTATCTGTGGAAGTAGATCTGGCGCCCAGGAGTCGACGGCCGCTGTACCTTAGCCGCGAAAGCCGCCCTGAGCGAAGTCGAAGGGCGGCGCAAGAATAAAGCCCAGGGCGTAAGCCCTGGGTATGCTGCGAACCTGATCAAGCTCCGAAGAAGCGCAGGAAACGCAAGCCTGGGACCCGGCCAAAAATACCCGCTCGCGGAAAAGCCGCTTGCATAAAACCCCTGAAATTTGAGAAGTTTATACAGGGTTGCAACTCCTAATCATGGCGCCATCCCGTATAATCCAGACGGACTGAGGAGCGTATGACAAAAGCCGATCTGATCGATGAAGTCTCCAAACTGGCGGAATTAACGCGCAAAGACAGTGAAGTCATCGTCGAGACTATCTTTGACAGCATCGTGCGCTCGCTCCGCGTGGGCGACAAGATCGAGATCCGCGGCTTTGGCAGCTTCCGTACCCGCCAGCGCAAACCGCGCGTCGGCCGCAATCCCAAGACCGGCGAGCGCGTCGAAGTTCCCGCCAAGAAGATTCCGTTCTTCAAGCCCAGCAAAGAGTTGAAAGACCTGGTCAACACGGGCGGCGGGCAAGCCCCGGCGCCACCGGCGCCGCCAGCACCCACGCCCGCGTAGGGCCATCACCGCCCGCGTAGGGGCGGACGCCGCGTCCGCCCAGTCCAGCGAAGCTCGGCTATTCAGTCCCCGGCAGAATCTCCACAATCTCCGCCGAGGCCTTGCCATCCTTCACTTGCAGCCGTCCAACGGTCACCGGCAACCGAAATCTCCGCGGCCCCGCGCTCCCGGGATTGAAGTACAGCACTCCATTCTTTGCTTCCGCCTTGGCCACATGCGTGTGTCCATAAACCACAACAGCAAATCCTGCTGCCTCAGGCTTCAAATCGAGCTTGTTCAGGTTATGAAGAATGTAGATCGACACTCCGCGCGACCTCGAGCACATTCGTGGCGGGAATTTTGCGGGTCCAGGCATCGCGGTCCACGTTGCCGCGAATCGCGGTCACCGGAGCAATCCCAGCCAGCTTTTTCAGAATGGCAGGATCGTCCAATGTCGCCACCATGAATGATGTAGTCAGATCCGCGCAGAGCGGCAAGAGCCTCGGATCGAAGCAGGCCATGGGTATCGGAGATAACGCCGATGATCACAGGCTATAACTTGAACTGGGAATCGGGGATTGGCAAGACCGCAGTGTGCTTGACTGTTCGCCTGGACTGAGAAGAACCTAACCTTTCGTAACTTTCCGGTCTAAATAATGGGTGGGTAATATTTGATTTTGCATCGCTTATGAGACATCTGGCTGCATTCATTGTCCTAGTTTTGCTGGCTGCGCAGGCTTCTTCCCAGCAACCGGATCGGAAGCCGCAGGGTACTCAGTCCAAGGACGGCGGTGGCGCCATCGTCTATTCGGAAGGTGGAGCTTTCCTTATCGAAGGGCCAAAAGGCTGGACGACGGATCACGAGGTTGGACAAGAGCTGGGCGTCTGTTGTGTTTTCTATCCTGAAGGTACCACCTGGGATAACGCGCAAACCGTGATGTACCCCAATATTGTGACGAAAGGTCCAGGGCAGAAGACCCTCAAAGAATTCATGGATCACGATGTGGCCGATTTTCGCGAACACAATCCAAGTATGACGTATGTTGACGGGGAAGACGTCCCATTGAACCGCAGCCGAACGGCAAAGTTGCGATACTTCTATGGGGTCAACAAGAATTCAGCCGAGGCGGTCGCTTACGTGGATGAAGACAAAATTATCGCAGTAGTTGTCGCGAGTTCGAGGACAACAAAGGCGCTAAATGACTCGATTCCATTGCTACGCACAGTGTTGCGAACATACGCGTATATGGATGTAAGGTTCGCAAAGGGTGCGAAGCCCGCCACGTCATTCAAATAATCGCAGCTACTGCAGTCCCGGACTTTTCTGCTCGATCAGTCCTTTTATCTTCGCCACGAACTCGGCCGCCAGCATGTCTTCGGTTTTTTCTTTGCCGCGGGTGCGGACGTTTACCTTGCCGGCCTCCGCTTCTTTATCGCCGACTACCAGCAGGAATGGCACCTTCTGCATGGCGTGCTCGCGGATCTTGGCATTCATCTTTTCGTTCCGCGCATCAACATGCACGCGCACGCCAACTGCTTTGAGCTGATCAGCGACTTTGTTGGCATACTCGGCGTGGCGCTCGGAAATCGGGATCATCACCGCCTGCACCGGCGACAGCCACACCGGGAACGCACCCGCGTAGTGCTCAATCAGCACGCCGAAGAAGCGCTCGACCGAGCCGTACAGCGCCCGGTGCACCATCACCGGCTGCTTGCGCGATCCGTCTTCGGCGACGTATTCCAGGCCGAAACGTTGCGGCAGGTTGAAATCGAACTGCACCGTCGAAAGCTGCCACAGGCGCCCGATGGCATCCACCAGCTTGATGTCGATCTTCGGCCCGTAGAACGCGGCTTCTCCCGGGATGGTGGTGTATTCGATGTTGAGTTCCTTCAGGACTTTCTCCAGCGAATGCGTGGCCCCGTTCCACTGCTCGTCGCTGCCCACGAAATTTCTGCGATCGGCAGAGTTCCAGGTGGAAAGCTCGGTCTGGAACTTGTCGAAGCCGAAGTCCTTGAGCACATCGCGGGCAAATTCGACGCAATCGGCGATCTCTTTTTCAACCTGCTCGGGCGTGCAGAAAATGTGGGCATCGTCCTGGGTGAAGCCGCGCACCCGCAGCAGGCCGTGCATCACGCCTGAGCGCTCGTAGCGATAGACCGTGCCCAGCTCGCCCAGGCGCACCGGCAGGTCGCGATACGATTTCAGCGAATCCTTGTAAATCAGGATGTGGAACGGGCAGTTCATCGGCTTCAAGCGGTATTCGGCGTCGTCGAGCTCCATGACGTCGAACATATTGGACGCGTAGTAGCCTTCGTGCCCCGAGGTCTGCCACAACTGCCGCCGCGCCACGTGCGGGCGTGTACACCAGCGAGTAGCCGCGCTTCAGATACTGGTCGCGCATCCAGTCTTCCATCTCTTTGCGGATGATCCCGCCCTTGGGATGCCAGAAAATCAGCCCCGGCCCCGCCAGTTCCTGGATGGAAAACAGATCGAGCTGCTGCCCGATCACGCGATGGTCGCGCTTCTTGGCCTCTTCCTGCTTGTTGAGAAAATCGTCGAGGTCTTTCTTCGAGAAAAACGACGTCCCGTAAATGCGCTGCAGTTGCGGGTTCTTCTCATCGCCCAGCCAGTAAGCGCCGGCAATGTTCAGCAGCTTGAATGCCTTGATCTTCCCGGTCGAAGGGATGTGCGGGCCGCGGCAGAAATCCAGAAACTTGCCCGTCTTGTAGATCGAAATCTTTTCATCGGGCTTGGTGAACTGCTCGATGAAGTGGCACTTCATGAAGTCGCCTTCACCCTTGAACTTCGCCAGCCCTTCGTTGCGCGGCAGAAATTCGCGCGCGTAAGGAATGTCCTGCTGCACCAGCTCCTGCATCTTCTTTTCGATCTTCTGCAGGTCCTCCGGCGTGAACGGAGTGGGACGATAGAAATCGTAGAAGAATCCAGTGTCGGTCGGCGGCCCGTGACCGAGCTTGGTCTCAGGAAATAATTCCAGCACCGCCGCCGCCAGCAAATGCGCGGACGAATGCCGGTAAACCTCAAGCGCCTCGGGATCGCGATCGGTCAGCAGCCGAAGGTCGGTGTCTTTCTCCAGCGGCCGGGTAACGTCAATCAGATCGCCGTTGGTTTTGGCGACTAGAGTGGCATCGGCCAGGCGCTGGCCGATTGATTTCGCGATATCGAGCGCGGTGGTCCCCTTGGGAACTTCTTTCACACTTCCGTCAGGAAGCTTGACATGGATGCTGTCTGCCATAGGTTAGGTTCGATGTGGAGTGTTTTCAGTTTATTGGAGGGTGCGGGGTGGGTCAAACGAGGTTCGGACTTCGGTTCGGTTTGACCAAGCCGAAGCACGTCCGATAACGGGTGGATGTGACTCGAAAGATGGAATCGCCTGGGATAGAATGTCGTGATGGAAATCCACCTCAAGCCCGAGTTGGAGGAACTGATCAAGCAGGACGTCCAGCGAGGCTTCTACCAAACGGTGGATGAATTTGTGGAGCGGGCAGTTTCCATGCTTCACGAACAAGAGGCCTGGCTGGCGCAGAATCGAGTAGAGATTGCAGCCAAGATTGACGAAGGCTACGCCGCAGCTCAGCGCGGAGAATTACTCGAAGCCGATGCCGTACGTTCCAGGCTCGCTGAGTTGAAGAGTACACACTTCGATAAGCCGCGCCGGGGATGAGCAGTTATCGGTTCACGCCTCAAGCTCTAGGCGATCTCCTCGAGATTTGGAGTTTCATCGCGCAAGACAATCCCAACGCAGCCGATCGAGTAGGGGAAACGAACCTTGGTGCTTGTGATTTCCTTGCCGATTCACCTTTCGCGGGACGAATCAGGAAAGAGTTAACTCCTCTTCCGGTGCGTTTCTGGGTTGTGCAGCCGTATTCAAACTACCTGATTGTCTACGACCCAGAAAAGAAACCGCTGCAAATCATTCGCATCCTCCACGGCGATCGCGACCTTCCGTCGCTCCTTCCGTAGAGGCAAACGTTCCGCCTGTCCCCGGATTTCCCTGGATTTTGGGTCGTTCGTTCCCTATCTTGTCAGCTAACCCCATATCCGCACGAGTTCTTCGAAGGCCTCCATATTCCGTGCCTCTTCTCGTATACGACAGTCTCAAAGTGGGCGCAGAGTCTGCCGCAGATAAAGGAATAGTGGAGAGCCGCACGCTTACGATTTGTGTCGAAAATGATCTCCGAGAGGGTCAAAAGACCGCTCTTAAAACCCGACTCAACCGCACTCTCGACGGACTGGCCCGTCCGCATTACATCTTCGGGATCCTCGACCTTGTGGACTTTCGGATCGACGATCAGGAGATGATTCTGTTCGGCAAAATCCAGGGTAAGACGACGAGCACCTTTTGCCGGTGTGGACTTCGGAAAACCCTTCATGCAGCCGCTGTAGTCTCCCTCATCCGGCTGCAGAGTCTCGGTAACCTCAGCGACGTTAATCGTCTTTCGATTGTCTCCTCGACGATAGTCAGACAAAAAGGCTTGATAGACGGCGATCTGCTCCAGCGTGAAGGCGGTAGAAGAGACTTGCGACGAGCCCGGTTGCGCGGAAGCTCGAAGAGAACTCTGAGCAAGGATGAGAGTGACGACCAGCCCGGACGTCATGACGACCGAGGCACCGGGTAGGAGAAATTTAGTGTAGGACTGTGCCATATACGACTAAAGACACCACACTTACGGCTTTAGTTCCGAAACATAAATCTGTAGGAATCGCTCGGCGGCGCGCATAGACACTCGATCTACCCAAAACAAAATCGCGCGCCCGAGGGCGCGCGATCAGGACCAACGGCTTAAGACCAGCGACTAACTGGTCTTGCTCTTCAGCACCTGAATCGCCTTGTGCAGCTGTTCGTCCTGCTGCGGAGGCTGCTTCTTGTCTTCGTCTGCCGGCGCGGCGTTGTCGTCATCGTCCGGTAGGGCTGCGTCATCGTCGCTGTCCGCGATGATGATGTTTGGGGTCACCGCACTGTCCTGGATGGCTTTGCCGCTGGGCGAATAGTACTTGGCGACCGACAGGATCAGCGCCGAACCGTCCGGCAGCTGAATCGTCTTCTGGATCGAACCGTCGCCAAAAGTTTTGTCGCCGATAACGTCTCCGCGCGCATTCTCCAGCACCGCGGCGGCCACGATTTCGGCCGCTCCAGCTGTGCCCTTGTTCACCAGCACCACCAGGGGCAGATTGGTGATGGCTTTCGAGGCGTCGGCATTGAACGCCTCGCGAGGATACTTCTGGCCTTGCAAATAAGTGATAGTGCCGTGGTTGAGAAACAAGTTGGCGACCGCGATGCCTTCCGCCTCGTCACCCTCGGCGCAATTGCGCAGATCGAGAATCAGCTTCTTGGCTCCGGACTTCTGCACCGCCCGGACCTTGGCGGCAACTTCCTGCGCCTTGCCCTTGTTGAGGGCATCGACCTGGATGTAGCCGATACCGTCGTCCACGATCTTGTCGGCGACCGGAGGCACGGTGACGATATCGCGGGTAATGACCATCTTCTGCGGCTCGGCGCGGCGGGCCCGAACCACCGACACATTCAGGTTCGAGCCGGGCTGGCCCAGCATCAGGTTGTGGATTTCGGCGAGCGACATCTCGCGCGTGCTCTTACCCTCGATGGCTTCGAAGATATCGCCGGCCTGGATGCCGGCCTTGTCCGCCGGACCGCCCGGGATCACCGCGATCACCGCGGCATAGCCAAAGCGCTTTGAGACGGCCGCCCCGATATCGCCTTTGGCATCGGTCTGATTGGCTTTGTACTCTTTGAACTCGGCGGCGGTCAGGTAGCTGGAGTTCGAGTCCAGCGATTCGAGCAATCCGTGCAGCGCGCCGTCGGTCACCAGCGGGATGTTGGGCTCTTCCACGTACTCGCTGCGCACCCGCGAGAGCACTTCGCTGTAAACCTGTAATTGCCGGTAGGAGCCATCGTTGTTGGAGGCGCGGACGCCGTCCAATCCGCCGATATACATGAACAGCAGCACAGCGGCGGAAGAAACCACAATCGCAATCTTTGTCTTCGTGGACATCGGATTTATTCTTCTTTGAAAGAGAAATTATTCCCTGCAGCGTTACCCTGAATATTATATCTGCTTTGATGCCGGTTTCCCGCTCTTTGCTGCGAACCGGGATGATCGTCGGTAACCGGCAAGTTCGAGGCTTGGGCCTGTTGCCCCGCGAATATCGGCAGGCGCTCAGGCAAAAGGACTTACCAGCCATGCCATCCCCTGGGAAACCGCGCCCTGCGCTTTCCACCAACTTGTCATCTTGAGCGGAGAGAAGGGACTCGCTTGCGAGTCCCTTCCGCAGTCGAAAGACCTGGTGTTGGCCGACACCGCCTTTGCCGCCGGCAAACGCAAGGTCCCTCGACTTCGCTCGGGATGACAAGACTCTCGGGATGACAAGACTGATGGCAAGACTTATGGAGCAGGCGCGCTTTTAGCACACCCATTTGGTGTTATATTTCTTCCGCCTCGAAAGGGAGAATATGCGGTTTCGTCTGCTGTTGATCATCATGGTTACGCTTTCGCTCCTGGCAGGGGTTGTCCCCTGGGCGGGGGCGCAGTCGGGAGACTGGAAACAGTTGTTCGATGGCACAGACCTGGTGGGATGGAAGCATGTTGGCCGCGGCGAAATGACGGTCGAGGATGGGCTGATCCGCACTCACGGCGGAATGGGACTGCTCTACTGGGCGGGCGGGAAGCTGGGCGATTGCGTGATCCGCGTCGTATACAAGATGCGCGATGAGAACGACAACTCCGGAGTTTACATCCGTATTCCGATCGAGCCTCGCGAGGCCTGGATGCCGGTGCACTACGGATATGAAGTGCAGATCGACAACCAGCCGGAAAAATCCCAGGAAGATGAATATCACGTGACCGGCACGCTGTATTCGCTGACCAAGCCGCTGGCCCGTCCCGGCAAGCCCGGGCCGGAGTGGAACACCATGGAAATTACGCTGGACGGCCCGCACACGACGGTGGTGGTGAACGGGGTGAAAGTGACGGAGTTTACCGAGGGCGATCCGGTGCCCCCCAAGAAATTCGAGTTCGAGCCGGAACGCGGTCCGCGTCCGCAGGAAGGCTACATCGGCCTGCAGAATCACAGCGACAACGACGTCGTATTCTTCAAGGAAGTTGCGATCAAGATGCTAAAGAAGTAGAGCTCTTTAGCTCTTAGCCATTAGCTCTTGGCTAAAAGCTAAAAGCTAAAGACTGGCGGAGGCTTGATGATCAGGAACCGTTTCTCGCGTCGTGAATTTATTGGACTCAGCGCGGCCGCGGCTGGCGCGTCCCTGGGGATGAAGACGATTCTCCTCGATCCCGACCCGCTCTGGGCCTTGCCCCAAACTGTCGCGCCCAGCGACCGGGTGCGCTTTGGCATGATCGGCATCGGCATGCAGGGTTCGGGGCTGCTCACTAACTCCATCGAATTGCCGGGAGTGGAATGCGTCGCGGCCTGCGATCTTTATGACGGCCGCCATACGCTGGCTAAAGAAATTGTCGGTCCCAATCTGCCCACCACGCGGCGCTATCACGAATTGCTGGAGAACAAAGAGATCGATTGCATCGTGGCCGCCGTCCCCGACCACTGGCACAAGCAGGTTGTGGTCGACGCCGTCAGCGCAGGCAAGGACATCTACATCGAAAAGCCCATGTCGCACACCGGCGCGGAAGGGGTGGAGATGGTGGCGGCGGCGAAAAAGAACGGGCGCATCGTTCAAGTGGGTTCGCAGCGGGTCAGTTCGGTGATTTGCGCCAAGGCCAAGGAACTGGTGGCGCAGGGCGTGCTCGGCGACCTGAACCTGGTGGAGGGTTCGCTCGGCCGCAACGATCCTACCGGAGCCTGGGAGTATCCGCCGCCCACCGATCTCTCTCCCGCAGAACCTCGACTGGGATACCTGGCAAGGAACTGTGCCCAAGCGCGACTTCGATCCCCTGATCTTTGCCCGCTGGCGTTGCTGGAAGGAATATGGCACCGGCGTGGCGGGCGATCTGCTGGTCCACCTGGTGAGCGGAATGCAATACGTACTGGGCATCAACGAAGCGCCCAGGCAGGCCATGGCCATGGGAGGCATCCTGCGCTGGAAGGATGGCCGGAACATGCCGGACGTGCACTGCACACTGTTCAAGTACGGCGAAATCCCGGTCTATCTGCGGCTTAATCTGGGAGCCGAGAGTCCTGAAACGTATCGCTTTCAGGGCTCGAAAGGCATTCTGGAATTGACCGAGTACAGCCTCACCTACACTCCGCAGGCGGGCGTGGACACCGCCCCCAGCTATTACTGCTTCGGGCTTTCCCAAAGCCATGAGGGAAGAATATTTCAAGAAATGGCATCAGGAGCACGATGCCACTCCCGGCAAGGAACCGGCGATCGAAGGCACCACCTACCGCAGCGTTTCCTGGGATGAGGAAAAACCGCATCTATGGAATTACTTCCAGGCGGTAAAGACGCGCAAGCCGGTGGTGGAAGATGCCGTGTTCGGCCATCACGCAGCCCTGGCTTGCCACATGGCGAACCAGTCGTACTTCCGCAAGAGCGCGGTGACCTGGGACGAAGACTCGAAGACGATTAAGAGCTAGGGGCGGACCTCGGACGTCAGACCTCGGGCGTCAGCCTTGAAATTGGCTGAGGTCTGAGGCCTGGAACCGGCGTCCGATTTCTCGCAGAGCCGCGACCACTCTATCCATTTCATTGTCTTGAAACAGCCGGATCGCCGCGATTCCGGCGGCGCCAGCCTGCATGCAGGATTCGGCGTTTTCCAATGTCACCCCGCCCAGAGCGAGTACCGGGATTTTTTCCTGGCAGGCTTCCCGCAGGGCATCGAGACCCGCGGGGCGGGCTTGCGCTTTTTCGAAAACTGGCCCGAAGACGGCAAAATCAGCGCCTTCTTGCCGGGCGCGGGCAACCTCCGCTCGGGTGTGACAGGACGCGCCGATGGTCAACTGGGCGGGATTAAATTGACTCCAAATCTTTCTTACTTCGGATGGGGAGATGTCATTCGCGGGCAAATGCACGCCCTGGGCGCCGCAGGCCAGGGCGATGTCGGCGCGGGAGTTGATGAGAAAAACAGTTTTCAGTTTCTGGTTCTCGGTTCTCAGATGAGCTTCGCGGGCCAGGGTTTCGAGTTCTCGGGCGGAGAGGTCTTTCTCGCGTAACTGGATGTAGTCGACGCCGCAGCGGGCAGCTTGGGTAATCGTTTCGAGTAATCGAGAGCGGCGCGCGGCCTCGTTCCCGGCGAACTGAGAGCGATCGGTGATGTAGTAGAGAAGCAAAGTCAGTGGTCGTTCGTCAGGCGTCAGTCTTCTGTCCTGATGACTGATGACCGGCGACTGACGACTGGTTGCGGGTTGGTTTTGGCGATATCCGGCATGGCCTCCACCGGCGGTTTCGGCTGTTGGGGCCCGAGGTGATACTTGGTCAGGCCGTCGCGCAGAAACTCGAAGCCTTCTTCCGGCGAATCCGCCATGCGGAACAGGTCCAGGTCGCCTGCCGAGATGGTGCCGGCATCGATCATGGCGTCGAAGTTGATCAGGCGCTTCCAGTACTCGCTGCCGTAAATTACCACCAGGATCTTCTTGGCCAGCTTCTGGGTCTGGGCCAGGGTCAGGATTTCGAAAAGCTCGTCCAGCGTGCCAAAGCCGCCGGGAAATATCACCAGGGCCTTGGACAGGTAGGCGAACCAGAATTTGCGCATGAAAAAGTAGTGGAACTGGAAATTGAGCGCCGGGGTGATATAGGGATTCGAGCTTTGTTCGAAGGGCAGATTGATGTTGAGGCCAACCGTTTTCCCGCCCGCCTCCTGGGCGCCCAGGTTGGCGGCTTCCATGATGCCGGGGCCGCCGCCGGTGGTCACCACGAAACGCCGGCGGCGGGCCGGAATCTGCACGGACCATTGGGTAAGCAGGAAAGCCAGCCGGCGCGCGTCCTCGTAGTAGCGCGCCATATCCACCGCGGCCAGCGCCTTGCGCTCGGCCACCGGCTGTGCTCCCGGTCCTTTTTCGAGTTCAGTAAGATTCCGATTCGCGTCGGCATGGCTTTGAAAACGCGCCGATCCGAAGAACACGACCGTGTCCTGGATCTGCTCGCGCCGGAAGCGGGCGAGGGGCTCGGTGTACTCGGAGAGGATGCGCAATATGCGCCCGTCCGGACTGTTCAGGAAGGCCGGATTTTCATAGGCCAGGGGCGCAGACTTGAGTTTACTTTCACTCATGATGAGATTGTCTTTTCCTTACCGCTTCTTTTCGTCGTGGAAGTGAACGGCTTCCCAAAATCCGATCCAGATATCGAGCAGTCCCAGGCCGCTGCACAGGCCGCGCACAAAACCGTTGGACACGAAAGCCCGCAGTCCGGGAGAACCGAGCAGGAAGAAGTTGTCCGTCCATTCCGGCCTCCAGGGCAGGATGACCAGAAGAACTCCCACGGTGGCGCAGAAGAAAACGAACACAAGTACCAGGGCGCGGTGCAGCCAGAGCTGGAAGCTGGTCTGAGGCAGGGACTCAGGAGGCATTT
This sequence comes from Terriglobia bacterium, assembly GCA_963734455.1. GTDB lineage: Bacteria > Acidobacteriota > Terriglobia > Terriglobales > Acidobacteriaceae > JAIQFF01. The sequence goes on along the minus strand of CAVTHC010000001.1, from coordinate 752,312 downwards.
TATCGATGGAAGAATCCGGGCTGGCGGTCACATCGCGCTCCCACGGGTCGTGCACGCGACCGGCCGGTCGTCTCCGGAGCCTGCTCCCAAGCAAAGAAAGAAACCCATTTCGCCATTCTACGACTTCAGAGCTTTAATGCGCTCGGCGACATCCCGGTAGTCAATGTTGCTGCCGTACACCTCCATGAAATAACTCAGGGCCGAGGTCTTGTTTCCGGCGGCTTCGTAGGAGGAGGCCAGCTCGTAGTTCAGGGCAGTGCGGGTCTCTTCGTCAATGCTGGGCAGTTTGAGGGCTCGTTCATACCAGCGGATGGCGGCCTCGGCCACGCCTTTATCCAGGAAGCACTGGGCCAGCCAGGTGTAAGTCTGCATGAGTTGCGGGAAGTCGTGGCCGCGATCCACGGCCTGGCACACTTTCTGCAGTTCGCCGATGGCTTCATCCAGCAATCCCATTTCGCGGAAGGCCACGCCGAGGTTGTAATGGGTCTCGGGATCTTCCTGGGTGTTGGCGGAGTCCTCTTCGAGTTCGTGCTTCAGCTCGCCGAACATGTCCGCCAGATCCACGCTGGCGGCGTTCGCTTGCGGCGCTGCCGGCGCGACTTCGGGAGCCAGCGTCCGTTTCTTGGTCGGCTGATAGGTGAAAGTCGGCGACGGAGCTTCCATGGCCGGAGCGGAGAAGGGGCCGGGGCGGGCTGCCGCTGCCGCCGCGGCGTGTCCTGAAATTGCGGCGATCGGTTCGCGCCCGGCGCGAGCTTGCACTTGAGGTGCGGGTGGCGCCGGCGGGGGGGGCGGCAAGAAGCCGTCACCCAGGGATGCTTCCAGGTCGGAGACAAACTCGCCCAACACGCCGGCGGGAGCTGCCTCCGGGGTGGCCTCGGCGTACTCGGCCACCGTGGGCTCGGGCGCAGGCACCACCGGCCGGACCGGCAGCTTGAATTTCTCCGCCGGCGCCGGCTCGGTCTGAAACAAATTCCCTCGCGGCCGCAGGTTTGGTTTTTGCGGCATACGGGAGCTCGGTTTCCGGCGCGGACGGAACCTCGTCCGCTTCTTCGAAGGAAACTTCTTCCGCTGCTGGGGACGGCTTCACGCCGACTTGCGCTTCGGCGGCTTCAATTTCCTGCAATACGGCAGCCAGCTGGGCCGCTCCCGGCTTCAGTTTTTCCAGCTTGGCGAAGACCACGCGAGCTTGATCGGCCATTGAGTGCGCCAGATAGAAGCGAAGCTCTTCAACCGTTTCGGTGATGGTTTCGGCGGGGGCAGGTTCGGCTTCCGCCTCTGGAACTGCGGCCTCCCCGGCGAACGACGCTGCTTTGGGTTCATCCGAGACCTGGCCATCCCATTCGGCCGAGATGTCAATTTCGCTTTCCGCCGAGGGCGCTGCCGCGTGAATCTCAAATTCGCCCGCCTCAGGCACCGTCGAGGCCGCGGCTTTGTGAAAGAAGAGTCCCGAGGTGGAAGATTCGGGGAGGGATGCGGGAGCGTCCGCCGTTTCGGCCGGCGAATGACCGAAGGCGGGCGCGGCGATGGACGCGGGCGCAAAGGGCATCGCCGGCACGTCCAGGGCATGGCTCGCGATCACCGGCTTGGCGGAAGTCCGTTCTTCGTACTTGCTCGCCAGATCGCTGTAGCGGCTGGCTTCGTCGGGATGTCCGGCATCGTGATAGAGCTGTTCCAGATTGCGGCAGCAAACCGCGGCTTCGCCGAAGCGGCCTGCCCGGGTGTGCAGCGCGGCCAGGCGCTGGTTGATCCGCAAGTCCTGGGGAGCCTTGGGCAAAGCGGACATCAAAGGCCCCAGGGCCTTGGCCGGCATGTTGTAGGAAACGAACAATTCGGCGTCCGTCAACGCGGCCCGAACTGCCAGGGCAACGTCGTCCGGATAGCGCTGGTCGACAAACGGCGCCGTGGCTTCGAGTTCTTCCACCAGCACCGCGCCTTCTTCGGGAGTGATCAGCCGCGAGCCCGAGGCAGCGCCGCCCAGTTTGGCCAGAACCTGCTCGTAATTTCGGGTGTGCAGCTGGTTCTGCGGTTCCATTTGAGTCAGCTTCAGATAATAGTCGCGAGCTTTCTCAAGGTCCCCTCCCTGCACACTGGCATGGGCGAGCAGTTCATAGAGTTCGGTGACGTGAGTGGTGTCGCCGGCCTTTTGCGAGAGATCAAGCAGGACCTCCAGGGCGGGAACATCCTCGCGCATGTGTCCGATCAGCGCATGCAGGCTTTCGAGGACCTTGCCTGAATCGGTGGCCACCAGGCGATCGGCATATTGCTGGTAAACCTGCAGGACCTCGGCATAGTGGCCTGCGGCCGAGAGCGCGTCGGCGTAGCCGGTAATCGCGCCCGTGTCGTTGTGAACCGTGCACAATTTCGCTGCCAGGGTCCCCGCCTCGGGCAAGCGGCCGCTTTGCAGATAGGCCTGCATGAGCGCGCGCAACCCGTCGGGATGGCTGTCGAGATCGGCCACTTTCTCGAGATTCTGGATGGTGCCGGCCATGTCGCCGGAATCGAAGGCGTTGCGGCCTCGCAGCAGCAGGGCATGACTGTTGCTGGGATCCAGGGTGAGCATGCGGTTGAGGATTTCTTCGGCTGGCCCCAGTTGGCCGCGCGCCCGCAGGCTGTCGGCGGCGGCGGCGAAAAGCTGCCAGGCCTCCGTCTTCTTGTTGAGCCGGATATAAACCTCGGCCAGGCGGGTGCGCATGGCGACGTTTTCCGGATCCATCTCCAGCGTCTTCTGGAAAATCCGTACTGCCTGTTCCAGTTCGCCGGAGCGCAGAAATTCTTCCGCTACCTGCAGGTATTGCGCCCGCGCATCATTGAAAAGTCCCTGTTGGGTATAGAGTTCCGCCAGCCGAAGCACGCTCTCCAAGGTGGGCTTGAGCTTGGTGAGCTTCTTGTACATGGCGATGGCTTTGACCGTGAAGCCCTGGGTGGCGTAGGCGTCGCCGACACTCTTGAAGGATTCGACCGCCTTGTCGGCCTGACCGAGACGGGCATAGAGGTCGCCAATGGTGTTGGAGACGGTGAGTTCCTTGGGGTCGGCTTTGAGAACCTTTTCGTACTCAGCAATGGCATTGGGCAGCTTGCCCTGCTGGACGAACTTCTCCGCAGCACTGAGAGCCTTCTGTTTATTGAAGCCAAAACCGAACGCCATAAGATTGCTGACTCCAGCTCCCGGTTTATTTCCCGCCAGAAAACATCTTCCGTGAGAAGGTTCACCGACGGGTTGGCCATCCGACCGGCCATGTCTGCCGATCATACGAGGGATGGTCTTTCGGACAAGGGTCATTGTAAGACGTGTTACCAATATTCGTATGGTTACTAAGGGTTACCGAAAGGGAGTGTACGACCGAGTTACGTCCGGAACCACCCCGGATAATGGAGGACGGGCGTCCTCGCCCGTCAGGAAGTGAACCTGGAGTCGCAGCGCGCGCCAGCATCATGGCGGCCAGCTCTTTAAACTCCCTGTTCTGCCACTCTAATTCGGGAAACCGCCGGGGAAGACCCCTAAAGTGGACTACCTCGCTCCAGTCCGCCGTGCTATCGCTTCGGGATGCAACGAAAATATGAATACCGCCGTAAACTGCCCCACTATCAGCCGGACTTCAAAGCCTTCTTTATAACGTTCTCCACGTACCATCGCTGGATTCTTCCGGAATCAGTGCGTCAGATCGTGATTGACACATGCCTTGCCGGGAACGGAAGAAAGTTCCGCTTGTATGCCGTGGTGGTGATGCCCGATCACGTGCATCTGGCGTTGGCACCCCAATATGACGCCAACGGTCCCATAAGCATTGCGGAGATCATGCATGCAATAAAGGGTGCGTCCGCGCACCGGATCAACAAACTCCTGGGCCGAAAAGGAAGAGTCTGGGAAGAGGAATCATTTGACCGGGCTCTCCGTCAGGAAGAGAGCATTGACGATAAGGTTGACTACATTCTGGGGAACCCGGTGGGGGCCGGGCTCGCTGGAAACCCGCTGGAATATCGTTGGCTTTGGCGAGAGACGGGAGACACGGCCGCTTGAGCTTTTCACAGAAAAGCGACGGGCGGGACGCCCGTCCTCCATTGAATGCAGGTTTCCTAGGGCGTCACTACTTCCGGCGGCTTGGTTTCTTGTAAGATTGCCCCCAGCATCATTCAGCGTCCCGGGGGGGCACGCTGAGTTGGGGAAACCTCGCTTCATTTGCATTCGCCGCTTTCCTGCCAGGAAGTAAAGAACGTGATCGGGCCCAGGTATTCTTTACCCCCTTGCGGCAATGAGGGAAAACTATGGGCAGATGGCTGACATGGGTATCGCACGCGCGCCTGACGGGTTGGGCGTGTTCCCAGTGCGGTTGGACTTTTCCCGTGCCTTCGATGTTGACCGATAAGGACGCCAAAAGCGCTTACGACCGGCTGGCTGCCAGCAAGTTTCAGGAACACGACTGCGCGGCGCACGGCGAACCGGCAGTGCTGGCCGACTCGGAGAGTTTCTCGGCCCGCGCCCGCAAGCTGGTCACCCGCGGGTTCAAGCCGAAAGACGCTGCCCAGATTACTCTGCAGGAAATCACTTTCGAGAACCGCAACGATCCCAACGCCGCCAAGAAAGCCCAGGCCGATGCGGAAGACTTCCTTCGCCGGGTCAAAGACGGGCTGATCTGACGGTTGCGATTTGACCCCTGGCGCCCCCGTGCCTCGTGATTCGAATAACCGATTTCGACTATGGGCAGCCCGGGTATTTCCCGATAACCTCAAACCCCGGGCCGTACAAACATCCCGGCAAAGCGAGTGATGAATTATGACGTGGATCCGCACCATTCCGGTCTCTCAAGGGGACGAGAAGCTGCGCCAGGCCATGGAAGGCCAGAAGTCGCTTTATCCCAAGGAGTACGCAACGCCGGTCCATCCCACGGAAGGCGGCGGAGCGATGATTACCGAGTCGCACAGCCTGATTCCCGACGCCCTCTACCATGCCTTCGCCACCTTCGGCGTGCTCATGTCTCCCGACCTGCCGCTTTCCCGGCGGCAGCACGAAATGATCACCACCGTGGTCTCGGTCACTAACCGGTGCGTTTATTGAATCGACTCCCACGCAGAGTTTCTGCGTCGCGTCACCTTGGATACAGAACTGGTCGATGCGCTGGAGAAGGACTACACCACCGCTCCCATCACTCCCCAGGAACGAGTCATGCTGGACTACGTGGTGAAAATCACCAGGGATGCCACCAAGGTCTGGAAAGACGATCACGAACGCCTGCGCGCCGCCGGTTTCGACGATAAGGCCATACTGCAGATTACCCTGATCGCCGCTTGGTTCAACTACATCAACCGCGTAGCCGACGCGCTGGGCGTAGGCCGGGAGTAATACCAGTCAATTAATCTCTACGGCGGCGGGCAAGTTGTCATCCTGAGCGAAGTGGCCACTTCGCGAAGTGAAGCGGCTGCGCAGTCGAAGGACCCCTATAGCTGCACCCGGCCCCGGCGGAACGAAGAAAACGCACTCACTCCTGGCGCTGCGCCGGGATGCCAGGGATCCTTCGACTCCACCAGCCCATTCGCAAGCGAATGGGCTGGCTCCGCTCCGGATGACACTTTATCTCCTGGCCTACTGTCTCTTCACTGCTTGCGGCTGCGGTGGCAACCGATTGCTTCCGGCAAGCAGCAGATCGGCAGAGGTCTCACGCTGCGCAATCCACTCCCAGACCCGGCGGCCGGTGGCATCGAGCGAGCACCGGGCTTCGTTGTAGTCGGCCAGCCGGTTCAGCACTGTGGTCACCGAGGCGATGGGGTCCTTGTGGCGTTCCAGCAGCTCGGGAAACCTCTGCTGCAACGCATGGCAGACTAGGCGGGCGCCCATGGGCTTTTTGGCATCCATCAAAACCACCCGGCAAGCTCGGGTGAAGCCTGGTTGCCGGCTGGTCGATTTGCGGTCGAGGAACGTGAGCAGCTGGTCGCTGAGCACGCAGTCGCCGAAAATATTCGCCAATCCGGCCAGAGTCTGTTTGATGGTGCCAATTCGCTTCATGAGTTCGGCGCGTTGCCCGAGCAATTCATGGAGCTCCCGTTCCGCGGAGCGAATGACCTCCTGAACGTGCAGGTCAGTCATTGGCGATTGCCCGTTGCTTCCGTTCATTCCGGTATTCATTGACCCCTCACTTTTGTGATCGCGCTGACTAGGTGTCTAGCGTGGATTGCCCATCTCGGCGGTTTGGACGCGTCCGGAGCGCTTTCGGACAGCAAGACGGGGCGATTTTGGCCGGAGAATTTGCTGGCCTGTCTCGTCACTTTGTTGCCAGACCTGGGTCAGGACGTGCTGACCACGTTCGCTGTCGAATCGCAAGCGGGGCCGGGCCGGATCGGCCGGTCCCTGGACAGGGTGGGTCAACACGTTGGCCCGGACGCGGCCCGCGGAGTCGTGCAGCTCCAGCAGTCCGGACGTGGTGATCACCACCGCATAGCGTCCGGCGGGAAAAACCTCGTTCCCCAGAACGAAATCGAATGGAATGTCCGCCTTGACGATGCGTTCGGTGCGTTGCGCGTGGGCCGTGGAGCCCATGGTCAGGACACCCAGAAGAAGTGAAGCCACTGCCAGTCCAACCCGGTTCTTCATAACAACCTCCCCTTGTTTGTCTACCGTGCTCGTTTGACTGCGGCGGTCGTGGATTTGTCGAAGCCAGAACGGAGTCTGCATTGAGAGCGCAATGGCGGCTATCCGCTTCTTGCCGTCAAATCCGATTTCCACCGCATTAACGGGTTGGACGAGATTTTCTATCTATGAGATTGATTGTTTGTTTTCATCCACTCGATGAACTACACTCATGTGAGCATGAACCCGAAACTGGAAGTGCGACACCTCAAGCTGCTGGTCACGGTGGCTGAGGAAGGCAGCGTGACCGATGCAGGCAAGCGCCTGCACCTCACGCAATCCGCGCTGAGTCACCAGTTGCGCGATGCGGAAGAAAAACTGGGGACGGCGCTGTTTTTGCGGCTGGGACGAAAGATGGTGCTGACCCCGGCGGGCGAGCGCCTGATTGCCTGCGCGCGCCGGGTGCTGGACGAGTTGAGCCACACCGAAACCCAGATCGAAGGATTAAACGGAGGGGCGCGCGGTGTAATCCGTCTGAGCACCGAGTGTTACACCTGCTATCACTGGCTGCCGCCGGTGTTACACAAGTTTCACGGCAAGTTCGGCAAGGTTGAAGTGAATATCGACGCCGGGGCGACCCCGAACCCGGCGGCGGCTTTACTCGAAGGCCAGCTGGATGTTGCCATCATCAGCACGCCCCCGCGCAACAAAAGCCTGCGAACCACGCCCATGTTCGAAGACGAACTGGTTCTGGTGATGTCGCCGAAGCACCGTCTGACGGCGGCCAGCCAGGTGCGGCCCCGGGAGTTGGAAGGGGAGACCGTCCTGATCTATCCGCCCCGGGAAGAGAGCACGCTGATTAACCAGGTGCTGAAGCCGGCCGGAGTGGCGCCGGGCCGGATCATTGAAGTTCCGCTGACGGAAGCGATTGCGGAAATGGCCGGCGCGGGGACGGGCATCGGATTTCTGGCCCGCTGGGCGGTAGCGCCTTACGTGGATGCTGGAAAGGTTGCCATCCGTCCCCTGAGCGGTCGCGGGTTCCGCCGGCAATGGTACGCGGTCACGCTGCGCAACCAGCCCACGCCGCCGTTTCTGGCGGAGTTTCTGAACCTGCTGTCCAACTTCTGCCTCAAAAACGCGCGGCGCATGTCGGCGTAACCACGCCTCGATCCCGGCGAAAGCGATAACATCCTAGGCATGGAGCGCCGCTCCGTTGTCGAATACCTTGCCAGCTTTCTGCGACGGGGGCGGGAGTGCGCCTACGTCCAGCAACGCGGATACCGCGCTGAACGCTGGAGCTACCGGCAAGTGGCCGAGACTGCGTTCCGCTTTGCCCGCGAACTGGAAAGGCGCGAAATCGGCAAGGGCGAGCGCGTCCTGCTGTGGGGCCCGAACTCGGCGGAGTGGGTGGCGGTGTTCTTCGGTTGTGCGCTGCGGGGCGCGATCGTGGTTCCGATCGACGAAGCCGGCGCTGCTGATTTCACTCAGCGGGTGTATCAACAAGTGGATGCCAGGCTGCTGGTGGGTTCGCGTGCCCATGTCCTGCCATCAATCCCGGTCGTGGCGCTGGAAGATTTACCGGAGATCTTGTCAGCCCACGCGGCCACCCCTTATGAGGCGGCTGCGATCGGCCCCGCGGATGTCCTCGAAATCGTTTTCACTTCCGGGACTACTGCCGAACCCAAGGGCGTGGTGATCACACACGGCAACGTGCTGGGCAATATCGCGCCACTGGAAACGGAAATCGGCAGATATCTGAAGTATGAGCGCCTGGTCCATCCCGTTCGCTTCCTGAACCTGCTGCCATTGAGCCACGTCTTCGGGCAATTTCTGGGAATATTTCTGCCCCAACTGATGGGGGGCACGGTGATTTTCCAGGATGCGCTCAACCCCGGCGAAGTCATTCGCGCCATCCGGCGCGAGCGCGTGTCGGTGCTGGTGGCGGTGCCGCGCATGCTGCAAGCGCTGAAGGAGAAAGTCGAGCGCGATCTCGAAGATGAGTGTGAGCTGGAAGACTTCCGCCGGCGCTTTCAAGCGGCAGAGGGAAAGCATTTCCTCCACCGCTGGTGGATTCTCCGGCGAGTGCATCGCCAGTTTGGCTGGAAGTTCTGGGCCTTCATTTCCGGTGGGGCCGCGCTCGACCCCGTAACCGAAGAGTTCTGGGGACGTCTGGGGTACGCCGCCATTCAGGGCTACGGCCTCACCGAAACCACGTCGATCGTCAGCGTGAATCATCCTTTTCGCCTGGGTAAAGGATCGATCGGGAAAGTGCTGGCCGGTCGTGAAGTCAAGTTAGCGCCGGACGGCGAAATCCTGGTGCGCGGCAGCGGCATAGCTGCCGGATATTGGACTGGACACGAACTGCAACCGATCGCCGCAGACCAGGGCTGGTACGGGACGGGAGATATCGGCGCGCTCGACGCCGCGGGCAATTTGTATTTCAAGGGGCGCAAGAAAGATGTGATTGTCACTCCCGCCGGCATGAATGTTTATCCCGAGGACCTTGAGGCCGCGCTGCGCCGGCAACCCGAAGTGAAAGACTGCGTGGTGATCGCGCTGCCGCGAGACGGGAATGCTGAACCATGCGCGGTGCTGATCCTGCGCGCCGGCACCGTCGACCCGGAGCCGGTCGTCAGCCGTGCCAATGAAACTCTGGCCGAGTACCAGCGCATGCGGACCTGGTTTGTGTGGCCCGATGACGACTTCCCCCGCACCTCCACCCAAAAGCCGCGCACCAACGAAGTGCTGCAGGTCGTGCAGGCTGGGTTGGGAGCCACGCGGGGCAGGCCGGCTGGATCGCGATCGCTGGCGGAACTGATCGCGCGCGTCAAAGGGGAATCCGCCGGCGAATCAGGTCAAGAGTCCAATCTCGAAACTGATTTGAATTTGAGTTCGCTCGATCGGGTGGAATTGCTGGGCGCGCTCGAAGACCGCTACCAGGTCGATTTGAGCGAGACCCGGTTCGCTGCCGTCAAGACGGTGGGTGACCTGGAGCGCATGCTGCACGGCAAGCTTCCGCCGCGGGCGCGCTATCACTATCCGGCCTGGGCGCAGCGCTGGGCCGCCACCTGGGTGCGGCTGATCGTTCATTACCTGCTGCTGCGTCCCGCTGTATTTCTGTTGGGATGGCCGCGCATTAGCGGGCGGGAAAATCTGCGCGGGCTTCGCGGCCCGGCGCTGGTGGTGTGCAATCACATTGACGATGTGGACGTCGGTTTTGTGCAGACCGCGCTGCCCGCACGCTTCCGCCATCGGCTGGCCACGGCCACCGGAGGCGAAGCGCTGGAGGCGCTGCGCACTCCGCCACCCGGTCGAAGTTTTTTGGGCCGGGCCTTTGACCGCGTCGAGTGGACCCTGGGCGTGTCCCTGCTCAATCTGTTTCCCCTGCCGCGGGAAGCTGGTTTCCGTGAGAGCTTTGCCTTTGCCGGAGAATCCGTGGACCGCGGTTACAGCATTCTGGTTTTTCCTGAAGGGCGACACACCACCGACGGCAAGATCGGGCCCTTTCGCGCCGGCGTGGGACTCCTGGCAAAAAACCTGGCCATACCGGTCGTCCCCATGCGGATTGATGGACTCTATGAACTGAAGAAGGCAAAGAAGCGTTTTGCCCTGCCGGGGAAGATAACGGTGAAAATCGGCGCTCCGCTCCGCTTTCCTCCGGACAGCGCGCCGGAGTGGATTGCAGCGGAGCTTCACCGAGCTGTGGAAACTTTGTAGATACAAACCTTCCGCGGGCACTTTGTTTATTGATCTTGTTACCTTGCTGACAAACCCGCAGAACGGTCTCCGCATCCGAGTGTGAGCGTGTAATACTTTTCCCAGGCTGCCGAGCTGCGCTCGGCTGCGCCGGATCAGGGACCCGTCCCCACGCAAGCGGTCTGTAGCCAGAAATCTGAGGAGATCAGCAACCATGCATTTCGATATGAAGCAGTTATCCCGAGTAGCGACTGCGTTCCTTCTTGCGGCGGCTTTCGCCCTTCCGCAGAACCTGCTGGCGGAAGGCGCCACGCACGTGGTGAGCCCCTCTGACCTGCAGCACGCGGCAGTGCAGGCCTCAACCGTGCGGCAGCAGAATGTGGAGCAAGTCCGGCAGTTCCTTTCCTCGGAGAGGGCGGAGAAGGCCCTGCGCTCGGCGCATATGAATCCCGAGCAGGTGAAGAACGCGGTCTCCACGCTGGACGACGCTGAGCTGGCCCAGCTGGCTTCGCGGGTGCAGAAAACGCAGGCCGACTTCGCCGCCGGCACGCTCAGTGATCGTGACCTGATCATTATTCTTGTCGCCGTGGCCGTGCTCATTCTGATCATCGTGGCGGTCAGATAGATCCGCCAAACATGTTGGGCCGATGCCTCAGGATCGCGGTCGTGCGGTTGGCGCTCGGCGCGATCCTGTGGGCCGCGGCCGCTCCCGGCGTCTGGCTCGACGTTCCGTTCGTGAAGCAGGAAAAAGACGGGTGCGGCGCGGCCAGCATTGCCATGGTGATGCAGTACTGGCAGGCGCAACAGGGCCAGCCGGCCAACGACACTTCAGACCCGTCCCGAATTCAGCGCGCGCTGTACTCGGCCAAAGCCCACGGCATCTATGCGTCCGATATGGAGCGCTACTTTCAGGAGCAGGGCTTCCGCACGTTTACAATTCGCGGAGAGTGGGAAGACCTGCAACAACATCTGGACAAGGGACGCCCTTTGATCGTGGCCCTGAAGCCGACGTCCGGCGCGGCTTTGCACTACGTCGTCGTGGCCGGCCTGGGGCCGGAGATGGTGATGGTCAACGATCCGGCCCAGCGCAAGCTGCTGCAGGAAGACCGTTCCAGCTTCGAACGGGAATGGAGCGCGGCTGGAAAATGGACCCTGCTGGCACTGCCTCGAACTCCGCCCCGCTGATCGTCGTCGTTCTTTTCGTATTCCTTGTCAGCTTTGCGACGGTTGCCGGCGCCCAAACATCGGAGGCCCAATTACTCGCTCGCGCCACCCGGCTTTCTGCCCAGCAACGCTGGCAGGAAATTGTCAGCCTCGTCGAATCTGTACCACAGCCCTCGGCTGATCTCGATTTCTACTACGGCACCGCGTTGGCCCAGTTGGGACGCTGGGACGAAGCCGGGCGAGCATTCGCAGCCGGGGCCCGGCTCGCGCCTAGCGACAAGCGGTTTCCTCTCGAACTGGCCGGAGTGGCATTCAAGCAGAAGCGGTATCCGGACGCAGTGCGGCACCTGCGCCGCGCCCTGCGCCTCGATCCCACCGATTCCTACGGCAACGACTTCCTCGGCACCGTCTATTTTCTGCAAGGGAACATTGAAGCCGCGCTCAAGTATTGGAACCGTGCAGGCAAGCCGCAAATTGCAGAGGTGCGAAGCCAGCCCACGCCGCAGGTAAACGCCGCATTGCTCGACCGCGCCCTGGCCTTCGCGCCGGCCACCGTCTTGCGCCTGCCCGATCTGCTGACCACCGAGGTGCGCGTAAGCGGGCTGGAAATCTTCCCCCGCTACCAGTTTGATTTGCAGGCCCGCGACGACGGCAAGTTCGACATTCTTTTCCGCAACCGCGAACGCGACGGATGGGGCCAGGGCAAACTGGAGAAACTGTTTCTGCTGCTGCGAGGCCTGCCGTTCCAGAGCGTTACTCCCGAGGTTTACAATCTGCGCGGCCAGGCCATCAACTTCGTCTCCATGTATCGCTGGGATGCGGAGAAGCGGCGGCTTCGCGCAGGGCTGTCGGGCCCGTTTAAAGCGAACCCAAAATTTCGCTACGGACTGACTGCCGACGTGCGCGGTGAAAACTGGGACATCAGAAAGTCGTTTCAAGGGCCAGCCCCGGTCCTGGGAAGCTTCAATATGCGGCGAGAAGCCGTGGCGGCGGAGTTCGCTGCGCTGGAAAGCGGCCGCTGGCGGTGGTCTGCCGGGGCCGAAGTTTCGCATCGTGATTTCCGCAGCGTGGTTCCAGGAACAGCGCTGACTCCGGACTTGCTGGCCAAGGGCTACCAGCTCAAGCAACTGGCGCAGGTGGACGCCGTGCTCTGGCGTCTGCCGGAGCGAAGAATGACGCTCGACGCAGGAGCGTCTTCGCAGGCCGGCCGCATCTGGTCGCAGCCCTCGCATTCTTTCGAGAAGCTGCAGGGATCACTGCGCTTTCACTGGTTCCCGCAATCCCAGGGCGCCGATTACGAAATACAGCATCAGGTCCGGGCGGGCAAGACGTTTGGCGACGTTCCGTTTGACGAGCTCTTCATCCTGGGCCTGGAGCGCGATAACGATCTGGAGATGCGCGGGCATATCGGGACGCGGGACGGCAGAAAGGGCAGCGCTCCCCTGGGGCGGAATTATTTTCTGTCCAATTGGGAAGCGGACAAGAACGTGTATGGCAACGGAATCTTTACGGTAAAGCTGGGAGCGTTTCTCGATACCGGCAAAATTACCGATGCATCGGCCGGATTGGGCTCGCAGCAATGGCTCTGGGACCTCGGGGCACAAGCGAAAGTTCGAATCTTCGGCGTTGGCGTTGCTTTTTCCTACGGCAAAGACCTGCGGTCGGGGAACAACGCTTTTTATGTCTCGATGCGCTAGTTACAGAGTGGCTCGGTTAAACCACCCAATACTCGGCGTCATCCCGAACGGCCTTCAGGCCGTGAAGGATCTGGCGCGCCGCGGCACAGATCCGGCCACCGCGCATATCGCTTCACGACCCGTTCCCCACCGCAGATTTGGTGCCGGCACTTGTGGGAGAGGTAGCGTTATAATTGCTGGGCCATGAAAACCACAGGATTATTTTCTCTCGCCATCGCAATGGTTCTCGCCCTGTCGATTACAACCGCAGCCAAGACCACGGTCGAACTGAAGGACGCTCAGGGCAAGAGCGTCGGGACGGCGGTGCTATGGAGCAAGGGAGCGTCGTCGGGCGTGTCCATGGAGCTCAAGCTGCATGATCTTCCGCCTGGGGTGCACGCTTTACACTTCCATCAGAAGGCGCAGTGCGATGCGCCCGATTTCAAGTCTGCGGGCCCGCACTTTAATCCCGAGCGCAAGAAGCATGGCCTGGAAAATCCCGAAGGCCACCATGCCGGCGACATGAACAACTTCACCGTGAACGCCAAGGGCCGGGCCAGGTTCAAGGTAGTGAACAAGGACGTAACTCTCGGCGACGACAGCCATTCCCTGTTCAGCAATGGCGGCACGGCGCTGGTGATTCACGCCAAAGCGGATGACATGAAGACCGACCCGGCGGGAAACGCGGGAGACCGCATCGCCTGCGGCGTGATCACGAAATAGGCCGGATCACACAGGTTGAACAGGTTATGCACAGCTAACCTGCCCAGGAATACAGTGAAGACCCGATAGACCCTGTAGTCCACCGCCATCTCTGGAGAGGGATGGCGGCTCTCCCCAGTCTCAGCGCTTTTTGAGGGTAATTTCTACTCGCCGGTTTTTCTGCCTTCCGTCGGGATCGTCGCTGCCGTCGGGCTTGGTATTTGACGCCACGGGTTTGGTATCGCCGAAACCCTGCGTATTCATCTGATTGGACGCTCCGTGTCCCACCAGCCATGCCCTCACGGAATTAGCGCGCCGTTCGGAGAGCTTCTGGTTGTATTCCTTGCCGCCCTTGCCGTCGGTGTGGCCGCCGATCGTGCACACGTATACAGGATAGGACTGCATCACGGTCACGACCTTTAGCAGACTGGGAACGGCCACGGGCAGAAGGTCGCTCTTGTCGAAGTCGAAAAGCACATCGCTGGCGAGTTCAATTTGAATTTCAGTGTCGGTGGCGCGTGCGCCCAGGTCTTTGAGCGCGGCATTCAAGGCATCGACCTTGCCGGCCACGGCGGAACTCATGCCCTGGAGGTCAGTGACCTTTCCCTGGATCGGAAGCACTTTGCCGGTTGCTCCGGCTGGAATAGGGTCGTCGACTTTGTATTTCTCGGCCTCCGCCGTTCTGGGGAAAGAAACGGCAGCCAGTAAAGGGGCACAAATCAGCAATGCCTGTATCGCCCTTTTGCGGATCACAGTTGCCCTCCTTACTGAGACACCGGGACGTCTTCGAAGGGCATGAATTTGGGGATGTACACCGTGATCTTGTTTGAAGTCGCCGGTGGCGCGGGGAACTTGGCCCAGTTCAGATGTTGCTGGCCGGCGTCGAAATTCCCCCAAAACACATCTAGGATTCTGTTGTTTTCGGAGTCAGTCAGGAAAGCGTACTTTTTGTTCTCCGCGGGATCTGTGTAATAGAGTTCCTGCCAATCGAAATTGTAGTAAACAGGCTTGGACGGCCCTCCGGCGACCAGGCCGGTGGGAGCTTGTCCTCCGGCGGTGTTAATGACCCTCCAACGCACCAGCAAGGCGCCGCCGCTGGTGCGTTTTACTTCCAGCAAGTCACAACGCAAATCCGGATTGGCGCTGAACTGCGCGCTGGCGATGGCAGTTCCCGTGTTCATGGGAGCGGCGGGAGGCACAGAAGGGGCTGCCGCCATGGGTTGCGAAGCCGGAGCCGCGGCGGACGATGCTGGTTGGGCAGCTGTTTCTGGCTTCGAACAAGCCAGTGTTCCAGCCAGCAGACATAGAGAGGACAAAAGGAGAAGTCGCGCGAGCAGGTCCCGTGAGTTCATACGTTCCCTCCGCTTCGAGCGGACGAATCTTATGCCCAAGTTGTGGTTATTTCAAGGGACTCCAACAAGCTTGCCGTCGGACGTCAAACCTCGGACTCCAAACCATCGGGCCTCAAATCTCTAAGGTCCGACGTCCGATTGCAAGCCGGTTCTCAGTCATAGTTTCCCTCCAGCAGCCACTGTCCGCTGCACAAATCCCGGACCAGGCGATAGAGCGTGATGCCGCCCCCTTCCTGCAAGGCAATATCCCACTCGTCGCGCGCCCATCCTTCCTGCTCCCACCAGTCTCCGGAAGTACGCCATGGACCGGCGGCCCAAAGGATTTCCCCGCATATTTCCTTGCGCTTGGGACAAGCGATGCGCGCCGGCCTGCCTTCGCGCAGGGTTACGGCGGCGCGTAAGGGGGGGCGGAAAATACGCAGGGCGGTGACCGCGGCTTCGTTATTCCGGGATGCATTTGGCTTGCCCGCAGCTGGCTCCCCTATTTGAGGATCGAAGTGACGCATGCGGAATGCTTCCGGACGGTGAGTGTCCAGCAGTTGCAGCGACCCCACCTTATTCTGGTCGACAATGCCCGCAATTCGCGCCAGGGTGAGTTCGAGCTTTTCCGGCTCCGGAGATGGAGGCAGGAACAATCCGCCCTGCGCTGCCCGCGGCCGCACCGGTTCCATCGACAGATGGATCTTCACGATGGGAGCGCCGGGCGGGTTCGCATTCAAATCAAGCTGCAGGAGCTTGAGAAAAATTTTGGCATCGAGCAAGGGCACGGGCAGGCGCAGAGTGCGGTGAAAAACTGGTCGAGCTTGCGCACGACTGGAGTACTCGATAAGACGGGCGGGGGCGCCCGTCCCCACTTGGTCTGGGGCGCTGCATTCCAGGGTCAGGTCCAGGTGTAACTCCTGCGTGGCTAACGCGCGCGCGCCCAGGCGGGCGCATAACTGATCCAGTAACCGGGCCAGCAGAAAGGCCAGCGGTTCGAGCAGCACCAGGGGATATTCCAGCTCGATCGCCTCTTCAAAAACCAGCGGTGCTTCGACCGGAACCAGCGACCGGGAACTGCAGCCCCGCGCCAACTGTTGCAGGCGAATGCCATTCTGTCCCAGGCGCTCGCTCAGCGCGACTTCGGGCAATGCAGCCAGGGCGCGAAGATTTCGAATGCCCCAGCGCTCCAGCACTTCCAGGGTTGAGAGATCGTGTCCTCCAGTAAACAACACTTCCAGAGGAAGACTGCCCAACTGCTCAGCCTCCCTTCCCGGGGGAATCACGATCACTCCGGAAAAGCCGAGAGCGGCCAGCGCGGCCGTGTCCGGATTGGGGGCCACGGCAACGTTGGCTTCGAGGCCGAGATCGGAAGCGCGGCGCGCCACATCCCGCGCGATTTTCGGCAGCGGGCCGAAAAGCGGTTCCATGCCGGCCAGATCCAGGAGCACAGTGTCACAGCTCGCATCTTCCACTCGCGGCGAAAATGACTGGGCGCAATCGAGCAGCGCGGCGTGAGCCGCAGCCTCCTGTAATAAGGAGCGCGGACGCAACCCCAGACCCGGGCAGGCTTCCACCTGAAGCTTCGTCATTCCCGTCGAAACTCCGGCGCGGCGGGCCTTTTCGTTCAAGGCAAAAATCGTTTGCAGCGGGGGCTTGCCTTCGAGCACAGCCAGAGCTTGTCCACGCAAATCGGGCTCGGCCCGCAGCAGGGCCTCCACGGGAAAGTCAGGAACGAAGATGCAGGCGAAGGCAGTCATCAGTCGTCGGTCGTCAGTCGTCAGAGAAAAAGCTTCCAATTTGTAGCGCCGGCGTCCCGCCCTCGCACCCGGGAAACCTACGCCATCCGCAACGCTTTGGTGGCGAACGCCGTAATAATGGATTGCGCCGGCTTGCGCTGCAGGCGCGAACGCAGCAGCTCCCCTTCAACCTGCAGCCCATCTAAAAGCTGCGCGTGCGCCGGCCCGGTTTTTTCTTTAGCTGAAAGCTGAGAGCTGACAGCTGAAAGCTTTTTCCCCGCCTGCAGCCTGATCAGCAGGGAAGCGCACGTCTGAGCGCAGGGCGCCTGGGCCACGACCAATAGCACCGTGGCAGTAGGTTCGACGGCGCGCTGAAAACGGAACCAGGAAGCCAGCGGAATGCGCCGCGCCTCCGCG
This sequence comes from Terriglobia bacterium, assembly GCA_963734455.1. Taxonomy (GTDB): domain Bacteria; phylum Acidobacteriota; class Terriglobia; order Terriglobales; family Acidobacteriaceae; genus JAIQFF01. The sequence goes on along the minus strand of CAVTHC010000001.1, from coordinate 735,028 downwards.
TCCGGCACATCGCCCAGATCAATCGCCACCAGCCCAAAGCCTCCGCTTTGCAAGAGCAGATCGGTGACGTGCAAAGCCTGCTCCAGCCGGAGGTCAGACCTCGGACGTCGGGCGTCGGACTTCGGACCTCGGGCGTCATACTTTGGGGACGGCGGGTCCGAGGTCCGGTCGCCGCCGGGCCGGAGTCCGTGCCTGACTGCAGCGAATCCACAGCAATCTTTCCAGCTCAACTCCGGTGGCCGCCGCCGACACAGTATCGAGCGCGTCGGTGACGTCCACCAGGGCGCAGACTTCCTGGCGCCGGGTGGCCGCCGCCAGTGCAGACAGCAAAACGCTGGTGCGTCCGGAAGAGGCCGGGCCCACAGATTTCGCTCAAGCATCCCCGCGGCAGCCCGCCGGCAAGGGCATCGATCTCGCGAATTCCGCTGGAGACCATTTCCGGCGCAGGCCGCACCTCAAGCCGCGATGCCGCAGTCACGCCCCCCAGCTTGGGCAAGGCCGCCAGGCGTTGTAAAACCAGCGCCGGCTCCTTCTTTGCAGCAAAAACAACGGCGCCGCCCAAGGGGGCGGAGAAAGCCAGGGATGACATTCAGGGACCTCTATATTTCAGGGAACGCCGAGGCGGCTGGCCGGGGCTGCGAATCGCAGTTTCGCTTTTTATTCGCTAACAGATATTTAGCTCCGGGAGGGAAAGATTGTCAAGAGAAAGGTGCAGTGGGCGGGGAAGAGATTTTGATCCCAGGCAGAATCCGGTCTATGGGCCAGACCCGGAACCAGATAATTCAAGGAGACGTCTGCATAAAAGAAAGCCACGTTTTTTGCAGGCCGAGCCGCGTTTTTCGCGGGCGGCCGGGCCGTCTTCATCCGGCCGCTTTGTTATAATGACTGCTCTCCAGGGGCGCTATCGTCTAGGGGTTAGGACGGAAGATTCTCAATCTTCAAACACGGGTTCGATTCCCGTTAGCGCTACCAGACCTTTTTTCCCCCCGGAAATTCCTCTAACTTCTGCCATGGCCCCGAGCGGCCTAGCTGCCTACTTTTCTCGCATAGTCGTCGAGCGTTTTCCTGGTGTCCTCTGCCCTGGCGGCCTCTTGGGAAGCCTGCTGTTTCTCGATGCGATCCACAAGCTTTTGAGATTCGCGGTCTTCGTGAGTCTCGCGATATTCCTGTTTCTTTTCCATGCCAATAACCTCAGCCCTCATCATGCGTGGCCACAGGACGGAATACTGTGCAATCTTGAACGGTCTTGTGCACGAGAGAAGGCTCGCGACGGTTTAAGCAGGGAGGTGATCCGGAGAGGTAGCGTACGAAGGAGGAGCGGTACGCGCAAAGCCGAAGAGCATCGGATCGCTCCGATGCTCCCGGGTTTCGAACACTCTTTCAGCAGGATGCTTTAGAGTGCGGTGTATGCGATGCAACCTGCGGTTGTGGCTATGGGCGCGGCACCGGAAGCGCCAGGTGTCGAGCGCACGACGCCGTCCTCAATCGAGCAGAAGCCGCGGACGCCCGTGCTGTTGTAGGCTGACGGGGCTGCTCCGGCGGTGTAGCTGGAAACCGGCGTGGTAGCGGTGGTTCCGTTGGCAATTCCAAAGTAGTAGCCGCTCTTGGCCAACGCCGTGGTCGACGCCGATGACAGGGTGAAGTCCAGCAGGCAGGCATTGGTCGCGCTCGGAGTGGCGCAGGCGCCTGCGGTTGCCGGTCCCAGGGCAGCCAGAGTGATCGAGTAGCCGGTCGTCGGATACGCGGTGAGATAGGTCACTTCAGCCGTGTTGATGGTACGGATGGAAGCGACGGCAGAAGCCTCGTTCGCCGCGATGCGGGCGCGCAGCAGGTTTGGAATCGCGATGGCTGCGATGATCAAAATGATCGCGACCACGATCAGCAACTCGATCAGTGAAAATCCGTTCTGTTTACGCATTGTCTTGTTTCCCCTTGACCCATACATTTGTGAAATCTTCATAGATCAAGCATAGGTGGGTTCGGGCGCCGCGTTCATTAGAAGGGGATAATGTGCGCATTAGAATCGCCTCAGAAACTTTGCGCATGCTTGGTGGGATCGCGCTGGCGAGGAGCCCGCTGGCGTGCCGGCACGCCAGGGCGCGTTCTTCACGCGCCGTCGATCAGGCGATACCAGGCAGAGGAGGGCGATTTCCGGGAAGCGCGGTTAGAGTGCGGTGTATGCGATGCAACCTGCGGTTGTGGCTATGGGCGCGGCGCCGGAAGCTCCAGGAGTGGCGCGAATGACGCCGTTTTCAACCGAGCAGAAGCCGCGCACGCCGGTGGTGTTGTAGGCTGACGGGGCTGCCCCCGCCGTGTAGGTAGAAACCGGCGTGGTGGCGGTGGTCCCATTCGCCACTCCAAAATAGTAGCCACTCTTGGCCAACGCAGTGGTCGACGCTGACGACAGGGTGAAGTCCAGCAGGCAGGCATTGGTCGCGGTCGGAGTGGCGCAGGCGCCTGCGGTTGCCGGTCCCAGAGCGGCCAGAGTGATGGAATAGCCGGTCGTCGGATACGAAATGAGATAGGTCATTTCAGCCGTGTTGATGGTGCGAAGGGAGGCGACGGCGGAAGCCTCATTGGCCGCGATACGGGCGCGCAGCAGGTTTGGAATCGCGATGGCTGCGATGATCAAAATGATCGCCACCACAATCAGCAACTCGATCAGCGAAAATCCATTCGGTCTGCGCAGTTTCTTGTTGTTCTCTAACCGATACAATTCTAAGAGTTTCATGGGTAAAGGATATATTTGTTTCCGGGGCGCATTCATTAGAAGTCTCTATTCTCGGGCGCTCGAGCGGCCTCCTAGGGTAGGGCACGAGATCGTGCGAACCGCGGATGATTCATGGTCGGCCAGGGCGGCGCGCAGCAGGTTGGGAATGGCGGTCGCAACCATAATCAGGAGCAGGGCAATCACGATCAATACTTCACCGGGAGAATCGCCCTTTGGACTTTCCATGGATTCCCGGCTCCTCGGGCCGTTAGAGGGATCATCGGCGGCGGGTTCCACTCCTTGAGCTTGCGGTTGGCGAGCCGGCTTCCACGCTCCCCGTCCAGATACTTATGCAGACACTTATGTAGAAACAGACTCTTCTGCTGCGGGCACAACCTGGGAAGATTCCCAAAACTGGAGACCTCCCGTTTCGACATTCAGCACGCTCAGAGTCTTTCCCGGCAAGCGTTCCTGAACCATTCTCCTGTTAAGGTTGGTCAGAGAAAAATTATGCTTTTGCCTGAACTACCGAGCTCGCTGCGCGTGGTTCGTGCTGCGAAGGATCTGGACGTTTTGCGGCTGCACGGCTGGCAAGAACCGGTGAGCATTGGCAGCAGTGTTCGTGATGCGGCGAAATCCCCGATCAGGGTGTCGCTGCTGTGCAGTATCGCGTTGAGCATTGCGTTGATCTTCTCGCTGTTTGTCTCGATGCGCCAGAACGACACGATCAAGGGCCAGCGTCAAAATATCTTTGAGATGTCGCAAAACCCTTACTGCACCGGCGCGCCCGGTTTTCGAGGCAGGTCCGCCGCTTCTCCCGCTTTACCCTCGGTGCCGGTTGTCCAAGATAATTAGGTAAAGCGACGGGCGCGCACTGGAATGATGGAGGACGGGCGTCCTCGCCCGTCAGTTTCTCCGGCGACAGCTGGACGGGCGGGACGCCCGTCCTCCATTGACTTGGAGAAATAGTGGCAAACATCTTCCATCGGGATAAATTCCTTCCCACCAGATACCGCTAAATAACTGCCGTACCAGGACTTAGCATTGGCACCTGTCTTGCACCCAGGTTTCTGGGGGTAATTCCGTGAGGCATTCGGTGGCAGCCGTGGTGCTCGCGCTGGCCAGTTTGTCGTTGTGTAGCGCCTGCGGTGGGGGCAGCATGTCGGCTGCTCCAGTGCACACCGCTACCACCTCAACCGGATCCGACTCCATGACCGTGGTGTTCTCCCCGCATGCCGGATATTCCTGCACCACTATCTCCGGCGCCGATTTTTGTCCGGGAGAAGAGTTCGACAAACTGACGGCGATCCCGGTTAATCGCGGCAGCATCACCATCACTCGAGTCACGTTCCTGTACACGGTTGGCACTCCCATGCTGAATGCGGAAAATTATCCGCCCGGACCGCAGCCGCAGGTGGCGTTGGCCTGCACCACAGCGCCCTCGGTCACCATCGGTCAGCCCGGGAGTCCGGCGTACAGCCTGAATTTGAAGTCGGGCGGCGACGCAAACTATCCGCTGGATGCGAACCCCGCATTGAACGACAGCGGACCGATCGCGGTGCATCTGACCGGGGCAACGGAGGTGTATTACGGATATGGAAATCCGCTGGACACGGTCAACCCTCCGAACTACGGCTGCTGGTACGGCGAGACGAATGGCTCAGTTGAGGGCAAGCTCACGATTCAGTACACGACCCCCTAGCCGGGCTGCAAAAACAATACTCATTTGCGCCTCCCCAAGCGGACAAAGTGCTCTCTTCCGGGCATTTAGCATAAAAATTGCTGGTTTGTGCATCACCAGTGCCGGGGGCGCGTTGGGTGATTTGCGCCCGGTCTCCGGAGTGGAAGTTTGGTGCAATAAGACCTTCCTTTTTGTGCAAATCTCTTCACATGCTTCCGCCCTGGGAGCACTGGCTGCATGATTCCATGATGCTCCCGGTTTGGCAGCCGGCGTGCACTCTAGTAGGTCTCCAACGCTTTTTCTCCCCCCGAGTTTGAATCACAGATTTCATTGAGGAACACTTGAAAGATTCCAGCGTCAGCGTGGTTCGCCATCGTCATCGCCGGCACGGCCGAAAGATTGCCGGAGCCAGGTTTCTGGTGGTGCTTTTGTTTGCGGCGACAGCAGCGATCACCTGGCAGTTCTCCCGGCAGCAGCCGGTGTCGAGCATGGCGTATGCGTCCCCGGAAGTTGACGGGACTAAGTTGAGCGCAACCGACTCGACGCCAATAGCGCCCAGCCCTTCCTATTCATCGCTGATCCAGTCGCGCCCCGGCCGGCCGGCGTATCTGTATTCCGTGATTCCCGGCGGCGTCGCGAGTGCCGAAGAATTGCGGCAGGCCATGGAAAATGATCCCGTGGTGGCGCAACAATTCGCGGGTTTTGATTTTCAGAAGGCGCACCTGGTGCAGGTTTCGGGAAACCAGTCGATGCATGTCGCCTATCGCATGGGGCAGAAGGTTTACTGGACGCGGAAGAAACTGCCGCTGCATCCCGGCGAGACCCTGATCAGTGATGGAAAAATCGTGGCGCGCACGCGCTGCGGAAACCGGATCGCCATGGCCCCGCTGGGTCCGCCGGCGATCGTCGAACCTTCGGAGTCCGACCTCAATCAGCCCCTGTTCTCGAACGATATGGTGACGCGCGACGTCGAGCCGCAGCCCGAGGCTTATGCCGCGGCCATTCCGATGGTGCCGCCGGCCGAAGCGAATGCCTTGCAGCCGTCGAAACGCAAGCGCATGATTCCATTTTTTATCCTGCCCTTTTTCGGCTTGCCCGGTGGTTCTTCCCACACGCCCCTGGCGGTCACTCCCGAACCTGGCATGCTGCTGCTGTTTTCGAGCGGTCTCGCGGGAGTGTATTGGAAGACGCGCAAGTCGAGGCGCAAGCCATAAATGAGCAGTCTCGCCTCGTTCAGGGCCAGTTTCCCCAAACGCCGGGCTCTGGTTTACGGTCAGGCCGCAATTATTTTTTTGCTAGCGGCGTGGCTGTATGCGCCCTTTGTCCTCGGCCTGGCGCGCCAGTGGTGGCAGGACCCAAACTACACCCACGGTTTCTTCGTGCCGGTGTTTGCGCTCTTCTTGCTTTGGGAGAGGCGCGCGAAACTGGCCGCGCTGCCTCTCAAGCCGGGCTGGTCGGGCCTGGTCATGCTCCTGTTTGCCCTGAGGGCACTGATACTGGGCACCAACAAATCGGAGTTTCTCTTCTACCGCATCTCGGTCCTACTTTTCATTGCGGGCGTGGTGGTGTTTCTGGCGGGATGGAAACACCTGGCGGCCATTTCATTTCCCCTGGCCTTTTTGGTGTTGATGATTCCTTCGTCGACCTTGCTCGAACAAATCACTTTTCCGCTGCAGATTATTGCGTCGAAGAGCGCGAGCTTCCTGCTCATGCTGGCAGGCGTGCCGGCGATCCGCGAAGGCAACATCATTCTCTTGCCCTCGGCGCGGCTCGAGGTGGCGGAGGCCTGCAGCGGGATCCGCTCGCTGTTTTCGCTGCTCACGCTGACCATTGTTTACGGCTACCTGGCGGAATCGAAAATCAGAATACGGGTGCTGCTGGCGCTGCTGGCAGTCCCAATCTCGATTTTGGCTAACGCCCTGCGAATCGCGTTCACCGGGCTGCTGGTGGAGAATTGGGGTGTGGAGCGCGCCCAGGGTACGATCCACATGCTTTCGGGATGGCTGGTTTTTGTCGCCTCCCTGGCGCTGGTTTTCCTGCTGCACCGGCTGTTGCAGCTCATCTGGCCGGGCGACCACGAAGTGGGTCCCGACGAAACCGCGGTCCTGGACGAATACGCATGATCTCAGGCAACGCGCGCTTCGCCATCGTTGTATTGCTGCTCTCCGGAACGGCGCTGTTCCTGCATGCTCTCGACCACCATGAGTCGGTTTTACCGCGGACCGCGCTGACCTCGTTCCCGGTGGAATTGAGGAGTTGGACGGGAACCGATATCCCCATTCCGGAGGAGACTCTGAAGCGCCTGGGCGACGGGGAGTTCCTGCAGCGGACATATAAAGACCCAACCAACCGCGCCGCCTACGTCGATCTATATGTCGCATACATCCCCGGCCAGCGCGCATTGTTTCGCCATCTGCCGGAGGGCTGCATGGAAGGTTCGGGCTGGTCGCCGGTGGAGTCCGGTACGACCACCCTCGCGTTTCCTGGCGATGCCCCTTTTCGCGCCAACCGCTACCTGATTGCGAGGGGAGACGATCGGCAAGTCGTCCTGTTCTGGTATTCGGCGCGCGGCCGGCGGGTGGCCAGCGAAGACTGGATCAGCGTTTACCTGGCGCTCGATTCGCTTCGCCTGAACCGGAGCGACAACGCGCTGGTCCGGATGAATACTCAGTTATTGCCCGGAGAAAAACCGGCGGACGCCGAGCGGCGGCTGCTTTCATTTGCCGGGCTGGCGAGTCCCTCTGCTGCAGAATTACATTCCGCGCTGACACAAAAAGCATCAACCACCAAGGACACTAAGGACCACTAAGGAATTCCTTCGTGAACCTTTGTGTCCCTGGTGGCTGATGCTTTTTGTGGATCGCGTTACCTGGCCTTAGCAGGCTGGACGATGCCGCTGCCTTCGCGGATGGTGAGAATCTGGTTGGCCTTCACCTGGGTGAAGCGTTCGATCTTCTGCGTGGTCGGCCACTTCACTTCGATGACATCCACGGTTTGCGCCTTGCCCAGGCCGAAGTGGAGGCGCAGGTCGCATTGCGACATCACGCTGGCGCCGCTGTGCACTTCATCCATCTGGGCATGGTTGCCGGTCACCACGCGCACCCGCGCGCCGATCGCGGTGCGATTGCACTTGGTGCCGATCAGCTTGATCTTGATCCAGTTCTGCTTGTTGCCGCCGTCGTTGCGCAGCAGCGACGGCAAGTCGTTCATGTTCAGAATCAGCACGTCGATGTCGCCATCGTTGTCGTAGTCGCCGAAGGCAGCGCCGCGGCTGGAGAAGCGCTCGGTGATGCCGGGCCCCATCGCATCCGAAACATCCTTGAATCGCCCGTTGCCCAGATTCTTGTAGACCAGGCGCGGATTCTTGAAAGTCTGGCCGATGTCGTGGCCTTCGATTTCCGGATAGACGTGTCCGTTGACCTGCATGATGTCGGGCCAGCCGTCGTTGTCGTAATCGAGAAAGCCGCAGCCCCAGGCGACGTAGCGGTTGTTGATTCCGATGCCGGATGAAAAGGTGACATCGGTGAAGGTGCCGTCGCCGTTGTTGTGGTAGAGGTTGCAGGTGTCGTCGGCGAAATTGGTTTTGAAAATGTCGAACCAGCCGTCGCAATCGTAGTCGGCCACGGCGACGCCCATGCCGGCCTGCTCGTGGCCATTGTCGCTGTAGGCGCATCCGGCCATCACGGCGATATCGGTGAAAGTGCCGTCGTGATTGTTGTGGAACAGGATGCTGGGCTCCGAATCCACCGCGACATAAATATCCGGCCAGCCGTCGTTGTCGAAATCGTAGGAGACCGCGGTAATCGAGTAGCGCGGACCCGGCTTCAGAATGCCCGCCTTTTCCGAGACGTCGGTAAAAGTGCCGTCGCCGTTGTTGTGATAGAGAACGTTGGTGTCGCCGGGAAGGCCGCGCGGCCCGCACATGACGGGAATGCCCTTCCACTGGCAAAGGGGATCGTTGGCGGAAGGCGCTTTTGCCGGATCGAGTTTGATGTAGTTGCAGACGAAGAGATCGAGATGGCCGTCGCGGTCGTAGTCGAGCCAGGTGCAGCCGGCGCCCCAGCGGAATTGCTCGTCGTAAACGCCGGCCTTGCGGGTGACGTCGGTAAACGTGCCGTCGCCGTTGTTGTGAAACAGAATGTTGTGTCCCCAGAAGCAGCAGAACAGATCGTCCCAGCCGTCGTTGTCGTAGTCGCCGACGCAGACGCCGGTCTGCCAGCCGGTGCGCCCCAGGCCGGATTTTTCCGTGACGTCGGTGAAAGTGCCGTCGCGATTATTTTTGTAGAGATGCGAGGTGGGAGCTTTGCCGGGCGGCCAGTTGGCGTCGAGGCGAGTGCCGTTGGTCAGATAAATGTCCAGCCAGCCGTCGTTGTCGTAATCGAAGAAGGCCAGGCCGCTGCCTTTGGCTTCGATGATGTAGCGTTTGTGATCGACCGCGCCCCAGACGTTGGGAGCGTTCAGGCCGGCTTCGCGAGCTACGTCGACGAACGTGACCGGGGATGCGGCCGCGGGATTTGCAGCGGCGGTTTGCAGGACCGCCGAATTTTTCCACTTCCAGAGTGGAGTGGTGAGCGCATCCAGCAGCGTGCTGCCGAGGACGATGAGGGAGGAGCCCAGGAAATGGCGTCGCGGAAGATTCATGGATTATCAGTTGCCAGTCTGCAGTTGTCAGTTGTCAGAAGAACCGGTCTGTCTGACGACTGAAGACCGATGACTGACGACTCGTTCATTTGTTCGGCACCTTGGGAAATTTGTGCGGCACGATTCCTGTGCCTTCCTTGACGGCGATGATCTGGTCGACGGGCACGATTCGGTCAGGTGATCGACCTGTCCGCTGGGCCAGGTGATTTCGAGAGAATCGATTTTCGTGCGCTTGCCCAGGCCGAAATGAATTCGCGGGTCGCTGGCCGACATGTAACTCATGCCGCCTTTGGCCTGCTCGACGTGCACGAAGCCTTCGGAGGTCAGCTTCAGCGAAGCGCCGATGCCGTCGCGATTGGAGTGGGTCCCGATCAGCAGAACTTCCAGCCAGTGATTGGCGTTGCCTCCATCGTTGCGCAGGAGCGAAGGATAGTCGCCGCGATTGTTGATGGCGATGTCGATATCGCCGTCGTTGTCGTAAGTCCGCGGTGGCGAGGCCGCGTCCGGCGATGGGGCGCATGAAGTCGGGACCCAGCGAGTCCGACGTTTTTTCGAACTGGCCTTTGCCCAGGTTGCGAAACATCAGCAGCGGTTCTTTGTAAGAGACTTCGCTGTGGTAGAGCTGGACATTGTCCAGCATGGCGCCATTCAGTTGCAGGATATCGGTCCAGCCGTCGTTGTCGTAATCCAGAAACTTCATGGCCACGCCGCTCAGCAGAATCGCCTTGTTCCCGATGCCGGAGCGAAAGGTGTCGTCGTTGAAAGTGCCGTCGTGGTTGTTGTGGTAGAGGCGATTCAGTTCGAAATCGAGATGAGTGATGTAGACGTCCTGCCAGCCGTCGCCGTCCACGTCGGCGGCGTCGATGCCCATTCCGGCTTCGTAGCGTCCGTCCTCGCTGGCCGCCATGCCGGAGATGAACGACACGTCTTCAAAAGTTCCGTCGTGTTTGTTGATAAATAGAAAATTGGGCCAGGTGTCGTTGGCGATGGCGATGTCGGTCCAGCCGTCGTTGTTGAAATCGGCCAGCACCACGCCCATGCCCTTCGATTCGGGCTTGCCCACGCCGGACGCGTCGCTCACGTCGGTGAAAGTGCCGTCGTGATTGTTGTGGTAGAGCTTGGTCTTCTGCCCTTTGTAGTTGCCGGGATGGCAGTAGGAGCGGTAGCCGGGGCGGCGTTCGCCGCACCAGAGATTGTTCTTCGGCGACCACTCGATGTAGTTGGTGACCAGCAGGTCGAGCCAGCCGTCTTTGTCGTAGTCAAACCATCCGGCGCTGGTGGACCATCCGCCTTCGTCCGCGACTCCGGCCTTGGCGGTGACGTCGGTAAAAGTTCCGTCGCCGTTGTTGTGATAAAGGATGGCGCTGCCGTAGCCGGTCACGTAGAGATCGGGATAACCGTCGTTGTCGAAATCTCCGACAGCAACCCCCTGGCCGTAATGTCCTTCACCGCCGACGCCGGCTTTGTCGGTGACGTCGGTAAAAGTTCCGTCGCCGTTGTTGTGATAGAGCGCGCTGCGCAGCGGCTGAGGCGGCTTGTAAATATCGGTGGCAGCCGACTGCACGAAGTACAGATCCATTAACCCGTCCTGGTCGTAGTCGAGCCAGGCCACGCCGGTGCCCATGGTTTCGAGATAATACTTTTCGTCGGTGGCGGTGGCGTCCTGCAGAAAAGTGATTCCGGCAGCTTGGCGAATGTCGGTGTAGCGGACGGGATGCGCTCGTCTCTGGTCTTCGGGGCTTGCGCGAAGGCCAGCATCGTAGCGGCCAGTCCGACGACCGCGCTCAGCGCGAGAGTGACGCCGGCTGCGACATTCGTTTTAGGTTTCTTCCGCATTCTCAGTCGATTTCGCTTGGGCCTCAGAGGGTCCGGTCGGCCAGCGATAGCGCCAGCTGAAGCAACTGCTGCCGGGCCGCCATCGACATGGGTTCCTGGGCGGAAGAAGCTTTTGCCGGAGTGCGGGACAGAACTTCTTCAATCCGATTCACATCCAGGCCGCCGGCGCTGCTGCCCTTGAAACGATTCAGCACTTCGCGGGCCTTGGCGATCTGTCCCGTCTGAAAATAAAAGACGCCGAGCGTGGAATAGCTTCCGGGCCACTCCGGCAGCAGGTCCACGGCGCGCTCCAGGCGTTCCGCGGCCTGCGGCGGTGTTGCCTTCGAGCACCGAGACAATGCCCAATCCCCAGAGAATTTTCCCCGAGCCGGGAATCCGGGCCAGGCCCTTCTGCAAGGTCTGCTTCGCGCCTGCGACATCTTTTTCGCGGAGCTGGACCAGGGTCAGCGAGAGGTAGTACTGGTCGTTGTCGGGATTTTTGGCAATCGCATCGCGGAAGATTTCGGCCGCCCGGGCGGTCTCGCCGAGATGCGCGTGGATGTCGCCGAGCAACGCCAGAAATGCGGCGTCCTGCTGGCCGGTTGCCGAAACTTGCTGGGCAGCTTCGAGCGCCTGCGGATACAGGCCCTTGCGGAAGTAAGCGTCGGCCAGGTCGAACTTCACATCGTCGGAATCGGGCTGGCGCGCAACGCGGTCTGGAAATGCGGGATGGCATCGTCGTACAAGCGGAAGCGGGCGAGCAGCACGCCCACTCCGGTCTGAGTGCGATAGTCGCCCGCGCTGATCTGGTCAAGCTGCGCGATGGTCTGGCGAGCCTCGTCGAGTTTTCCCAGCTTCAGATATGCCTCAGCCAGCAAATAAAGGTCTTGAGGACGGTCCGGATGTTTCTGAATCTGCGCCGTCAGTTCGGTGAGGTCCAGTTGCGTCCGCTGCTGGGGAGCGAGGTTGGAGCGATTATCCAGATAATCGAAAAGATGCTGATAGGGATATGGACCCGACGACGAGTCTTTCGAAAGCGTTTGAAATACATTCAAGTCGCGTTGCGCGGCCTCCGTCTGATGGAGGCTCCTCTCGACCATCGCCAGCTTGTAATATCCGGAAGCAGGATCGCGGCTTACCTTGACATATCTGCGCAGCAGGGTCGCGGCTTCCTCAAATTTCTTGTCGGCGATGCGCAGAGTTGCCAGCTCCAGCAGCGCCTCGGAGAAATCGGGATTGGAGCGCAGCGCTGCCTGAAAGAGTTGTTCGGCGGCCGCCTGATTTCCCTGCCGTCCTTCGATGTAACCCATGTTGAACAGGCAGGAAGCGTTGTGAGGATCGAGCTTGAGTCCCTGCTGGAAATATTTTTTGGCCTCATCGAATCGCCCCAGATGGCGGTAGGAGAGACCCATGAAGACATAGGAGCGCGCCGACGGATCCAGTTCGATCAGAGACTTGAATTCCTCGATCGCCTTTTCGGCTTTTCCCGACATGAAATAGCTCTCGCCCAGCGCGGCATGGAGATCGGCCCGCTTGGGGGCGATTTTCATGCCGGATTCCAGCAGCGGGATCGCATCCTCGAAATAATTCTGCGACATGCTGACCCGGGCCAGCAGAAAGATGATGTCCGTATTCTCCGGTGCAAGCTTGTGGGCGCGCACCAGCAGATCCAGGGCATCCACCACCCGGGTCTGCTCGGAATAAACCCGCGCCATCAGGTACAGAGTCTCGGGTGAATCGGGTTTCAGCTTCAGGGCCCGGTTCAAAACCACTTCGGCTTTCTTGTATTCGCCGCCCTGCAGATAGACCTGTCCCAGGTTGTAGAGAATCTCGAAAGTTTCGGGCTGCAGCGCGTTGGCCTTCTCCAGTTCGAGTTGGGCCGTCGGGTACTGCTTTTCTTCAGCCAGCAAGCACGCCCAGAGTGAAGTGCAGCTGGACATCATCTTTATTCTGGGCCGAGAGTTCCCGCGCCGCCTTCAGACCTTCCGCCGTCCGTCCCGCCTGCAGGTAGGCGCGAATCAGGTTGAAGCGAGTGCCGATGTCCGCCGGGCGCACCCTTTGAAAATGGACGATGGCCTCGGCCGGCGGACCCCTTGGCCATCAGCACCAGGCCGAGATTGTAGTTGGCCTCGCGGTTGGCGGGATCGAGCGCGCAGAACTTTGCCAAACTCTTTCTCCGCGAGATCGAACTTTTCCTGGGCGACGTAAACATTCCCCAGGTTGTTATGAGTTCGGGCGAAACTGGGATCGAGCGTCAGCGCATGCTGAAATGCTTCCAGGGCGTGGTCGTAGTCTTTTTCGCTGCTGTATGCAATGCCGAGCAGGTTGTAACCCTCCACGCTCGAGGGATTCAGCTTGAGCTGTTCCTGTATTTTCTGTTTGGCTTCTTCGATCGAACCCTGGCGCAGCAGGGTCTCGGCTTCAAGAAAAGGGGATGCGGCCGGGGCAGCGGCCCGCGGCCTAGCTCCGCGCCGGAGCGGATTGCTGGGCCGCCGACGCTGCGGCGGAGATGACAATGGAAATGACGGCCAGCGCCAGAATTCGGCGCAGACCCGCCTGCGGCCCGCGTTCCTGGATGGATGCTGAAGTGGGGTACCGATGGCCATCTCCCGGTATATCTCCGCGGGCACTTTGATTACAGGTGTCAAAGGGTCAATGTAGCATTTCCAGCGCCTGCTGGGCCATCTTGTGGTCCGGCTGCTGGCGCAGCAGCGCGAGCAATACTTCTCGCGCCTTTTCCTTGTCGTCCAGGATGACGTAAAGACGGGCCAGATTGAGATAGGCCTGGTCGAAGTTGGGCGCCACCTGGATGCAGTCCTGGAACCGCTGTTGCGCTTCCGGATAACGCTGTTCCTGAACCAAGAGTACACCCAGATTGTTGAGCGCGTCGGGATAGTCCGGACGCAGGCTCACCGCCTTTTCAAGATACGGCAGAGCAGCCTGGGTCTGGCCTTGCCGGGCGTAGAGCATTCCCAGGTTGTAGTTGACCTCGGGATCGTCAGGATCGATATCGTGAGCGCGGTTGAGCAGTTTCTCCGCTTCGGCAACGTTGCCCTGCCGGCGATAGAGATTCCCCAGATTCAGCAGCGCGATGGTGTAGGTCGGACGCTGTTGCAGCGCCTGCTGAAAGTTGCGCGCGGCTTCGTCCAGCTGATTGTCATGGGCGGCGACCATGCCGAGATTGTTCCAGGCCTCGGGATAATCGGGACGCAGCTTCACCGTCTGCTCCAGATACTGGCGGGCATCCTGAAAATCATTTCGCCGCAGATAAAGTGTTCCGAGGTTGTAATGGGCTTCGGGATTGTCCGGCTTGGCGGCGATGACTTGCTTGAACGAGGCCTCGGCCTGCTCCAGATATCCGTGCTGGAAGAAGGAAACGCCATAAGTGAAATCGTTGCGCTGGAACGCGCTCAGGAAAAGCGTTCCGGGGAAGGGCAGCGCTCTCCGTACGCGATCGGCCGGAGTGCTCGGGACCGATTTCACGTCCTCCATCAGCCGTTCGGGATTCACCGGCCCCTGGTAGACCTTTACGATCAGGCCCTCCTTATTAAGGAGGAACGATGCCGGAAGCGGAAGATCGCGGCGACGGTCGAACAGGTAGCGATAAACAATGTTGTAGACGCCGGCCACGTCTGGGGTGGCGAGCAGTGTGGGAAAGGAGACTCGCTCCCTGGCGACGAATGTTCTGTACCGATTGTGGAGTGCGGGGATCGTCCACATTGATGCCAATCAAGCGAAGGCCGCTGGAGGCGAAGGACCTGCTGCGATTCGCGGAATCGCCGCATTTGTTCCGCGCAAGCGGCGATGCCGTGGACCAGAAATTGAGCAGGACGAAGCTGCCGCGGAGCGATTGCAGAGTCCACGACGTCCCCGCGAGGTCAGGCAACGAAAAGTCCGGGGCGGCCAAAGGTTCGATGAGCCAGGTCTCGACCGAGGTAGGCAAAGGCTCCAGTTTCGGGAGGGTCGCCGGGCGTGTGCATAAGAAGGAGGCGGCGCGGCGTAGGGCTTGGCCCGAAAATCGTTCGCGCCTTCCTGGATTTCAATGCGGCGGTCTACCGGCAGGTTCTCGAAGGTCTGGGTGAGGCCGCTGGGCCAGCGCACCGTGGCGCGGACCGTGCCCTCTACGGTTCCCAGTCCAAAGAAAAGTTCCTTGCTGTGCTGCGCCAGAAAGCCCGAGCCTGCCTGCAGATATCTGGTCTGGCGATGGCTTCCGGCTTCGACGGTCACCGCGGAGCCGATCGCGTCGCGATTGCTTTTCTGGCCGCGCAGGCGGAATACGATGCCGTGGCCAAGGTCTTTCATCGCGTTGCGCAGCACGCGCAACTGCGGCGCGTTCCGGTTTTTCAGGATGACTTCGAGCCGCCCGTCGTGGTCGAGGTCGGCCAGCACGAAGGTGCGGCTGTCGTCGGGAAATCCAGGCCAACGGCGCCGGAGACCTCAGAAAACGTGCCATCCCGATTGTTGGCGTAGAAAACATTTCTCTCGGGCGCGGCCCAGGAAGAGTCCGAGCGGATCAGTTCGTTGATGGCGTTCCATCCCTGTTCGTAGTTGGCCGAGGGGTTGGAATTCTGCGGCGACTTTCCCACCACCTGGCGCCAGAAAAAACTCGAGACATCGCGCGGGTCGGGCCCGGAAATATATCCGTTGGCGATGTACAGGTCGGGATAGCCATCGTGGTCGAAGTCCCAGGCGTCGGAAGACCAGGCCCAGCGGCCCATCTCAACTCCTGCGCTTCGCTTACGTTTTGAAACTTCCCGCCTCCCTGATTTCGATAGAGCGAATTGCCGCGAGCGTGTCCGCGGTAGAGGGCGCGGATATTCTCCGGTTCGCCCGGGTGGAAGATCTTCTGCCCGGAAACCCGCAGGCCGGCCGCGGACCACATGTTGGCCACGTAGATGTCCTGATTTCCGTCATTATCGAAATCAAGCCAGGTCGCGCTCATGCCGGCGCCGGCGTCTTCAACGCCCGCCTCGGAGGAGATGGCGGTGAAGGTTCCGTCCCCGTTATTGCGATAGAGATTGCTGCGCCCGAAGTCGTTGGCCACATAGAGGTCGGGCGATCCGTCGGCGTTGAGATCGCCCCAGGCGCAGGCGAAACTGTAGCGATCGTTCTCGGCATTCAGGCCGGCGGCTTCCGTCCGGTCGCTGAAGCTGGCGTTGCCATCGTTGTGCAACAGGAAATTCGGAGGCCCGTTGCGGGCGTCAAAATAAGGAACGGGATAGTGGTACTGGTCCAGGCCCACGTAATAACTGTAGAGACAGAAATAAATGTCGAGACGCCCGTCGCGGTCATAATCGGCGATGGCGGCGTGGGTGAAGGTCCCCAGCGGAGGCCGGGCAAATTTGAAGGCATCGGGCTTGAGAGAAAATTTTCCATTGCCCTGGTTCAGAAACAGCAGCGGGCCGCCGCCGCAAACCACCAGCAGGTCCTGCACTCCCTTGTTTTCAAAGTCGGCGAACAGGGCGCAGGCGGTGTCATCCAGCACCCCGACGCCGGATGACTCGGTCACATCCTCGAAAGTTCCATCGCCGCGATTGCGATACAGGCGATTGGGCAGCCCCGCCGGCTGGCACACGTACAGATCATCAAATCCGTCGTTGTCGAAATCCCCAGCGGCCAGCCCGGCGTTACCGTAGACGTCAATCCCGCAAGCGCCATCGAGGACCGTGCGCCAGTGATCCACTCCGCGCAGCATCTGGTTCTGGTACGAAGCCGTCTGGCCCAGGGCCTGCGTCGTAACGTCGAGGAAAACCGGCGGGCGGGCGCGCGCCAGGGTCTCTTCGGTCGCCTGCCAGCGCAGGGCGCGCCAGCCGCGGCTTTCGTCGCGCGACCAGCGAGTCTGCCAATGACCCACGCGCTGCTCGCGTCCCTGATCTTTTCGCGGTGCCCACCAGGTCGTAACGAATGCTGATATCGAATTCCGCCGAGGCTTGCAGCTTCCTCGATCGCGACAATCTCGAATTCAGCGGTCTCGACCCGCGCCATCGGGGAGAGATAGCTTTCGATTTCGCGGAGAAATTTGTCGCGACCCGCTACCAGGTCCCGGGGAAATCGCCTGCGGAAGACTTCGACTCCCGCTCCCGAACGTTGCGCGATCTCGCGAGCCGGCAGCAGCGAAGCGGCGGCGATGGACGGGTCGAGGAATTTGGCTTAGAGTCGCGAGCGCTGGCGGCGCCGCCTTAAGCGCCAGGCTCCATTCGCCGAGAAGTTGCGCAATTTCGAATGCATACTTTTCCGTGATGTACTCGTCCGCGCCGGGAACCACTCTGAGCAGAACATTGTCCAGGGCAGACTTCGCGGGATAGTGAGGGGTCAGGCGAAGATCAGCGAAGGGAAACGACGAAGTTCCTGTCCGGGGTGTTTCTGGAAGCCACGGAGGGAGGGGCGATGCGTGGAAGGGCGCGGGAAGAAAGAGCACTGGCGCCCAGCGGATTCCCCTTAAGAAGGTTCGACGTGAAAACGTTCGGCGTGAAAACAATGTGGTTTTCGTCTTTGTGACGCGCCATCCTGAAAAATCCCCGTCGGCGATGGCCCACCGCAGCGCATGTTAGCACCCGGCATGAAGATAATCCAAACCGCGGGCGGGGTGATGCTGCAAGAGTCCCGGCAAAAGCCTGCGCGCCGGCCACTGACAGTCGGCCGGGAAGCGGGCCCCCTCCGGCACAACGCCGATTGATGACCGTGGTTACCTGGGATAAGCACCTGGGTCGAGCGGGTTTCCATGGCGGCCCGGGGCCCGGTTTGCTGCTTGCGGTTCACTAGTACAAAGCTACTAGTTTTATTCTTGACAAGTTCTAAAGACCTGTTCTAAGGTTGTCCCGGTTTCGCTAATGTACACGTTTACATTAAAAAAACTTTGCTGGAGCGACAGAACCGGGATGGCACGAAGAAAACGATTACTCCAAGAAGAGCCACCGGCAAAGGTTTTGCGCTTGGGCCAATCACCAATTCAACGAGATTTACCAATGAGAGGACTTAGGTCATGACTGGAAATCAGAATCGCCCTCTGCCGCGACGCTTAGGATTACTCTGGGTAGCGCTTATTTGCCTGGGCTTGTTTCAGCTCACCAGCCAGCTGGCGTTCGGCCAGATTGACCAAGGTTCAATTACAGGAGTGATTCAGGACAGCAGCGGTGCCGTCGTTCCCAACGCGACCATCACCCTGACCAACACGGACAATGGACTGGTGCTGCAGACCCACAGCGATGCCAGCGGCGGATACACCTTCTCGCCGGTGAGAATCGGAAACTACCAGGTTGCGGCGACTGCATCCGGGTTTTCCACGACCCAGCAGGCCTTGACGGTTGCCGTGCAACAACACGTCGTGGCCAACCTCCAGCTCAAGCCGGGCGCCGCGACCGAAACCGTCGAGGTAACTTCGAGCGTCGCCGCTGATGCAGACCGAAGACGCTTCGGTCGGACAGGTCATAGGTAGTCACCAGATCGAAAATCAAGCCCTGAACGGCCGGAATTTCACCTTCCTGGCGCAGCTCGCCGCCGGCGTGAACTCTCCGCAGGCAGACACCCGCGGCAATGCGGCCACCGGCGCTTTCGCGGCCAACGGCAACCGGCCGGCGCAGAACAACTACATGCTGGACGGTATTGACAACAACTCCGACACCGTGGATTTCCTGAACGGAACCAACTACGTGGTGCTGCCTCCCCTGGAGGCGATCCAGGAGTTCAAGGTGCAGACTTCCGGCTTCAGCGCCGAGTTCGGCCGCTCCGGCGCCGCCGTGCTGAACGCCACCATCAAGTCGGGCACCAACAGCTTCCACGGCGCGGCCTGGGAGTATTTGCGGAACGACAAACTGGATGCCGCCGACTGGTTTGAAAATTTCCACAACGTGCCCAAGGGCGAACTTCGACAGAATCAGTTCGGAGCATCGATCGGCGGACCGATAATCAAGAACAAGGTCTTCATCTTCGGCGACTACGAAGGACTGCGCCGGCTGCAAGGCACCATTCTGAGCGGCTCCGTCCCCACCGCGTTGGAGCGGAACGGTATCAATGGCCTGGGCGCTGACCCTACGACGGCAGACTTCTCGGACTTGATCACCGGTCAAAACGGGAGCCTCGAAACTGACGCGTTGGGCCGCACCGTTCCCCTGGGAACGATCCTTGATCCCGCCACCACCCGGCCCGTTACGTCCGGCGTGGTCGATCCGGTTTCAGGCCGGGTCGCAACCGCCACGGGTTTTGCCCGCGACCCCATTAACACCAACTGCGCGCCCAGCACTGCGGCGTACACTCTCGCCGCCTGCAGCCTGAATCAACTGCCGCTCAGCCGGCTGGATCCGAACGCCATCAAATTGTTGAATCTGTATCCCACGCCCACGCAGCGGCAGTCTCTTTACGAATTTCGGAAACTCTCCCAAGCTGAATGAGTGCCGCAACTCGTTCGATACCCGGTTGGACCTGAACTTCAGCACCAAGAACCAGTTGTTCTACCGCTTCAGCCTGGTGGACGATCCCCAGTTCATCCCCGGAATTTTCGGTGGCATAGCTGACGGTGGCGGCTTCCAGCAGGGCAACCAGACCGCGAACGCGCAACAGAGCGCCCTGGCCTGGACCCATGTATTCTCCCCGACCATGGTGAACGTGGCCCGCGCCGGCCTCAATTATCTGCACACCACGCGCGTTTCACCTTCCGCCAATGATCTGAGCGACATACCCGGACAATTCGGTATCCAGGGCATTCCGCAACTTGCACGAGAATGGCGGCCTTCCCGCTTTCGGAATCAATGGACTGTCCACTCTCGGCAGCAACGCCTTCCTGCCGTCGGACGAAGTCACTTCTACTTTCCAGGCCACCGACGACTTCACCAAAATCTATGGCAAGCACACTTTCAAAATGGGTTTTGAGTGGCAGCATGTGAAGTTCTCGACCCTGCAGCCACCGTGGTCGCGCGGCGAGTTCGACTATGGCAGCGTTTACACCGACGTCCCCAACGTGCGCAATGGCAATACCGGACGCGCGCAGTTCCTGCTCTCGCCCACTACAACAACGGTGGCCGGCGGAATCGACAACGTCGGAGGCGCTTCGACGGGCGCGGGCAACAACAGCGTGTTCGTCTCCAACATCTCGCTCACTGACAACGGAAAGAATTACTACGGCAGCTACATCAACGACGATTGGAAGGTCACGCCCAAACTGACGGTAAACCTCGGCTTGCGCTGGGATTTCTTCGGTCTGGTATTTGAGCACCACGGGGCCCAGGCCAACTTCGTTCCCGGCGGCCCGCCCAGCAATACTCCGCTGTACCTGATTCCGTCGGGAACCAATGCCGCGAACTTCTCGCCCAGCTTCAACAACTTGACCGCGCTGGATGGCATTGGAGTCGTAATCGGCAATAAGTTCGGTAAGGGGCTGGGGAACTCGCAAAAATATAATTTTGCGCCCCGGTTCGGCTTCGCCTACGAGGTTACGCCCAAACTGGTTGCCCGTGGCGGGTTCGGACTCTTTTACAACGGGTTTGAGAACCGCGGATTTTCACCCAACCTGGGAGAAAACTATCCCTTCCAGTTTAACTTCCAGTACTCCGCCCCGGACGACGGTCACCCCATCACCATCCCCGGGTGCGCCGCCCCTGCAACCACCTTTGAAGTTGGCTTCACTTGCACTCCACTCGATCCAACTCTGGTCAATGCCAGTGGCCTGGCGCTGCGCGGCATCCAGTTCGACTACAAAACTCCCTACTCCATGAGCGGTAACCTCACGCTGCAATATCAAATAACGCCCACTCTGACTTTCCAGATGGGCTACGTGACTTCGCTGGGCCGGCACTTGGAAACATTCCCTAACTCCAATCACCCGACTCGAGTCCTGCCCGTGGACGCTAACCTTGGCACCCTTCCCGCTTCGCAAGGCGGACTGCCCTTCCCAGACTTCGGGCAAGGCGGAAGTTTCGCGACCACCAACGGCAACAGCCACTATCATTCCCTTCAGACCAAGGCGGAGAAGCAATTCGCCAATGGGCTGAGCTTCCTTGCGACCTACACCTGGTCGCAGGCGCGCACCGATGCCGGCGATCTGCTCAACGGCGGGAGCACGGCGGGCTTCCGTGCCCCGGATGTTCCGGGCGCCGGAATCGCGTATGACTACGGTCTGGCTTCGTTCGATATACGGAACGTCGTACACATCAGCGGCAGTTACGAGCTTCCTTTCGGCCGCAACAAGGCGTACCTGGCAAATTCGGGCGGCCTGGCAAACGCCGTGCTCGGAGGCTGGACTCTGAGTTGGGGCGTGGTGCTGCAGGGCGGACAACCGATTACTCTCAGTTGTCCTTCTGGCACCGGCAACGGTACGGGATGCTATGACATCGTGGTCCCGGGCCAGGACCTCAAGCGCGGGATGCACATCGATGCTAACGGGCAGCCGAGCTTCCTCGGCAACCCGGCGGCCTTCACTCAGCCCTGCGTGTTTCGCTCAACCGGACCGGACCCCACTTCGGTTCCGGGATGCATTCCGATTAATGGCGGCCTCGGCCTGTTGGGCGGATCTCCCACTCAGATTGCCGGCCCGCCCTTCAAGCGGATTGATTTCTCCACCTTCAAGGACTTCAAGCTCGGCGAACGGTTCGCCTTGCAGTTCCGAGCTGAGTTCTTCAACATTGTCAATCACCCGAACTTCAACGCTCCGAACTTCGGCGGCAACGGAGTGGTTGCCATCGGCGGATCGGGCAATTTCACCAGCTCGAACTTTGGCGAAGTGGGTTCAACTCGCGATGCTCCCTACGATCCGAGGCAGATCCAGCTGGCTTTGAAACTGCGGTTCTAGGGTCGCGGTTCAAAGATAGTTCAAAGATAAGAGAGGCAATCACGGGCGGAAGGCGCTGGGTAGCAGAGCCTTCCGCCCGTTACACGATAGGACAGACTATCCGGCCCGTTCGGGTGCGGTGTAGCATGGAAGACCGTGATCATCCGGCATCGGTCGCTTCGGTTCATTCCTCTCGTTTCCCTGCTGGGGCTGGCGCTGGTCCCGTCGCTGCCGGCAGCCGAGGCCCAGAAACCGCTCCTGGAGCGTGAGTTCCAGGCCGCGGTGGCGCAATACGAGTCGGGCCATTTCGCCGAAGCCGCCCAACGGCTGGAGAGCCTGGTGCATGAGGTCCCGCAAAGCTTCGACGTCCATGAGCTCCTGGGCCTGGTCTATTCCGCGCAAGTCGCAGGACGCGAAAGCCAGCCCGCACCTGCAAACTGCCGTCCGCCTGAAGCCGGGTTCCGCGTCTGCCAGGACCAACCTGGCGGCCAACCTGATGCGCCTGGGAAAGGCGGAGCAGGCGGGAGTGGAATTCAAGAAGGCGGCTGAGCTGGATCCTGGAAACTTCGACACCAACCACAACCTGGGTGAGTTTTACGTCCGCTCGGGAAAAGTCGCGGCCGCGGTTCCTTTTCTCGGGCAGGCCCAGAAAATCGATCCCTCTTCCTACGACAATGGCTACGATTTGTCCCTGGCTTATGTTTTGACCGGCAAGCTCGCAGATGCCCGGGAATTGGTGCAAGATCTGTTGAAAAAAAAGAACACAGCGGAACTGCACAACCTGCTGGGAGAGATCGAAGAGAAGGACGGGAAATTCGTGGAGGCGGCCAATGAATACGAAACCGCGGCCCACATGGACCCGAGCGAGAGCAATCTGTTCGACTGGGGCAGCGAACTTCTGATCCACCGGACGCTGGGGCCCGCTATTGAAGTGTTTCAGCACGCCACCGAGCGCTATCCCAAATCGCCCCGCCTGGTCATCGGCTTAGGCATGGCCTTGTACTCGCGCGGCAACTACGACGATGCGGTGAAGGCCCTGCTGCAGGGGGCCGATCTCGACCCGTCCGATCCCAGCTGCTACCTGTTCCTGTCCAAGGCGTACGACAGCTCGCCGAGCCAGGCCAATGAGGTCATCGAGCGCTTTCGCCGCTTTGCTGAACTTCAGCCGCGCAATGCTCGAGCCTCGTACTACTATGCCATGAGTTTGTGGAAAGGAAAGCGGGCGCAGGATCCGGACTTGAATCTGCAGCAGATTGAAGCGTTGCTGAAGAAGGCGATTGCGCTCGATCCGAAGCTGGCCGAGGCGCACCTGCAGTTGGGGAATCTCTACTCCGACGAGAACAAGTACGCCGAGTCTGTTCCCGAATATGAAAAGGCGCTGCAGTTCAGTCCGGACTTGGCGGACGCGCACTACCGGCTGGGTCAGGCGTATGTTCGTACCGGCGACAAAGAGCGCGCCCAGCAGCAGTTTCAGGTATATCAGCAGCTCCGCGCAGAGCACCTGGCGGAGGTCGACAAGCAGCGGGCCGACATTCGACAGTTTGTGTACTCGGCGAAGGACGGGCCGTCGACGAAGTAGTGGTAATGTAGGCGAGCTTGATGGAGGACGGGCGTCCCGCCCGTCCAGCCGGGCGAGGACGCCCGGCCTCCATCGCACTGGGTATAGGATTCAGACCGGGAGTTGTGATGGCATCGCAGTTTTCATTGCAGACCGCTAGAGGCCGGGCCGCCGCGGCGGCGTCCGGTCCTCGCGAACTGTCCCGGCTGCTGGCCTGCACTCGCCGTGACTTTCTGCGGAGCGCGGCCGGCCTGGCGCTGGGCAGCGCGATGCTGGCCCCGAGCGCGATGGCGCGAGCCCTGGCGCCGCGTAAAAAGAGAAAAGTCGTGGTCATCACGTTCGGCGGCGGAGCCCGGGACCAGGAGACGTTTGCGCCGGAAGGGCAGGAAAATATCCCGCACCTGATGGGCGAACTCATCCCGCAGTCGGCTTTCTTCACGCAGGTTGTCAATCGGGGAATCCTGGGGCATTACGTGGCGACCGCCAGCCTGGTCACGGGAGTCTATGAGACCTTCAACAACTTTGCCGCGGTTCCTCCGGCAAACCCGACCGTGTTCGAATACTTCCGCAAAGACTTGAGGCGTCCCAGCTCGGATGCCTGGGTTGTGGCTCCCAGCAACGGTTTCAACCGCATTGGCGAGAGCAACCATCCTTCCTATGGCGGAGGATCGGGCGCGACCGTGATTCTGCCCAAACATCTTTTGACGGCGGCCATGTCGGGCGCTACCGGCGACTTCGATCATCTGCTGCGCGACAATTATGAGACGCCCTTTTACGCCCCTGAACTCGGAGGCCGCGAGTTCGAATTGCAGCAGCTGGAGAATTTGCTGAAGCTGTCTGTGGACGATTTCAAGAGCCATGCGCGGACGCTTTCGAGTCCGGACGAACTCTCGGTGTATATCGCGCGTCAATTGATGCGGCAGGTGGCGCCCAGCCTGTTGTGGATCACCATGCACGATATCGATATCGCCCACGCCGGAGCTTATTCGCTCTACATCGACGGCATCCGGCGGACCGACCGGCTGTGCGCCGAAATATGGCAAGCCATCCAGACCGAGCCGGAATACGCCGGCAACACCACGCTCTTCATCCTGCCGGATTTTGGCCGCGATGCGGATGACGATTCCGGGGGCAACGGGTTTCAGCATCATCGCACCGGCGACACGCTCTCCCGCACCACCTGGATGATGGCTCTGGGCGCGGGTGTGCGCCCGGGCGTGGTTTTCGACCGCGCCATGGAGTCGACCGACCTGGTGCCGACCCTGGGGTCGATGCTGGATTTTTCCGCCGCCCTGGCGCAAGGCAAACCGATTCCGGAGCTGTTGTAGCGCTTATGCTTCCCAGCGATCTCAAGCCGGAGCAGTTCGCGGGCTACCCGCCCCAGGCCCGAAAGCTGGTCACGGGCTGCGTTCCGGCCCTGCAACAGCTGCCGCTGACCTTTGTTCCGAGCCTGTTGCGCGAGGTCATCGACTACGATTTCAAGTTTCCTCCCGAGCGCGTCGCCATCGAGAAGGAACTGGCGAACCTGAATTCTCTGTCCCCGTTGCAGCTGAAAGAATGGTTTCAGAGATTCGCCCAGATCACTTCCTCCCCGAGGCTCGAAAGTGTTGATTGGGTGAACTCACCGGCGCTGTTTGTCGAGCAGCTGTCGGCCCACCTTTGGGCTACCCATCAGCTGGATGCTTTTCGCAAAGCGGCGATCGAGTACGCGGGCCGGCTGCAGGCCGTGGCGCCGCCCGAGCCGCCTCCGGTGCCCCGGCTAGGAATCGCCGTCATCGGACAGGGCGTGACTGCGCCCCAGGAACCCCTGTTTCGCAAACTGCGCGCCCATGGCGGATATTTCAGCCGCGTGAATCCCGAGTATGGGCTGGAGACGCTGCTGAATGCGGTAGCCGCCAGGGCCAAAGCGCATCCCGCTCCTTATGCCCACTGGTACATTGACGGAGGTGAGGAAGCCGACCACGATCCTGCGCTCACCTGTGTCTCCTACGGCGCGCTGGCACCGGAGCGCGCGGTGCTCTTGCGCAAGATGCACGGAGAAATCGAAAAGCCCGGCATGGGACCGGAGGCGCTGCGCACGCTGCTGGCGCAGATGCGTCCCGCGGATTTGGGAATGGGCAAATCAGGCATGGGCAAAACGGGCGTGGGCAAATCGGGCGCCGGCAAAGGCGATGACGAGGTGCTCGATCGCTTCCAGGTCAAGCTGCTGACCGAGGGTTCGGGAACGCAGATTTTCAGCACCACCTTCGCGCAGTGGGCGGCGCGCGAAACCCTGCGACGAGCCCAGCCTCTTACCTTGCTGGTGCGATTTGCCCCGCGACAGCGGCAGAAGCCGATGAACGAGTTGCTGTCTGCCAATCAGACCAATACCGAGCTTGATCCCGCGGGATCTCTGGTGGACGCCGACATGGGTTCCTACTACACCTATCTGAACCAGCAGCGCCTGGCCGGAGCGGAGAAATCTTCGTTCCTGGTGTGGTTCGAAGGCCACAACGAAGCGCTGGCGATTGGCCCTGCGATGCCGGGCGGAACCCAATCGTCGAACCCAACCGACCTCAAGCAGTTGCTCAGCTGGATCAGCTAGCTCGCACGTGTGGGGCGGACACTCCTGTCCACCGCTTTTGATTTTGACCTTGCGTCTCCAGCCGTTGAAATCAAAATAAACTTCAAAAGCGGCGGGCGAGGGCGCCCGCCCCACACAACAGGAAGCATTATTTCGACAACACCGCCACTCCATAGACGGGAAGCTTGACCGCTGCTTTCGATCCGCCTTCGAGAACGTCGTTCATCGCGGATGGCAGCGAAACTGTTTGTTCGGTCTTTGACAGGTTTACAAGAATGTAAACTGTTCCCCGGCTGCCGTAGCGCGGATAGACCTCGACCCCTTGCGGAACCGCTCCCAGCGCGGGTTTCACGCCGCTCACATCCGTCATCCATTTCGCCGCCGCGGTCATGGCGGAGCCGTCGAGCCAGGCTCCGATGTAGGTGATGCGGCCTTTCCCGACTTTTCGCGTGATGGCCGCCGGCTTGCCATCCAGCCAGCCGTTGCTCTTGCCGTAGGTTTCGAGGACCTCGGTGTCTTTGTCTTTGGCGCTCAGCAACTCGGCCCACAGCTTGCTTTGGCCCGGGCCGAACTTTCCCTCGATCGCCACCGGATCGACCAGCGCGTAGTATTGCTCGACTCGTCCACCCAGCAGCTCCGCGAGCGGGCCCGGTTGGCGTTCGGGCTGCAATCCGTTGTCTTCATCTTTCATGCCGGAGCGCTGGCCGAACACCAGGTGTCCCCCCTGTCGCACATATTCAATAAGGTTTTTGGCGGCTGCATCGGAGAGCACGTTGAGCCCGGGAGCCACCACCAGCTTGTACTGGTTCAGGGGCGCAACCGGTTCGATGACGTCAATGGACTGGCTGATGGCCCGCAACGGTCCGTAATAGCTCACCAGTTCCGCGTCGGGATCGTAGTTTTTGTTGTGGCGCTGCCAGTTGATGGCCCAGCGGCTGTCGTAGGAGTGCAGGATGGCGACCTCGGATTTCACCGAGGTTCCCGCCAGCGCCGGCCCGGCCTTGGCAAATTCCTGGCCGATCTGCTGGGCTTCTTTATATAGGGGCACGGGCGTGCCGTCCGCTCCCAGAAGCGTGCCGTGGTATTCCTCCTGGCCGTTCAGGGCGCTACGCCATTGCCAGTAGCTGACCACATCGGCGCCATGTCCAACGGCGTGCCAGGCCATGGCCCGCACCTCACCCTTGTCGAGGGAGTTGTTGATGGGCGCCCAGTTGACCGAGCCGGGCTGGGTTTCCATGACCCAGAAATTTTTTCCTTTAAAGCCGCGGGTCAGGTCGTGGGCAAAGCCATTCTTGGCGGGATCGAGGTGTCCCTGGCCGACGTAGTCATCCCAGGCGGCGAGGTCGAGATCTTTCTCGACAACGTAGTGATCGAAGCCGTCATACCAGCCCATCGTGTTCGTGGTGATGAACTGTCTGGGGTCGGCATTGGCGCGGATGACCTCCAACTGGTTCTTCTGATAGCTGCGCCAGGTATCGCTGACAAAGCGTTTCCAGGCCAGCAGCAGGCCGGGATTGCCGTATTCCGTCTGAATCGGAACCTGGTTCCAGTCGAAGATGGTTTCGCTCCAGTAGGAGGTGGTCCAGCGCGCGTTCAGATTATCGAGTGTGCCGTAACGCGCCTTGAGCCATTGCTGGAATTGCGCCTTGGTATCGGGATCGAACGAGATGTCGGAATACTCATTGTCAATCTGCCAGCCCAGCACCCAGGGATTGTGTCCGAAGCGCTTGGCCAGCTGTTCAGCGATCTTGCGCGCCAGTTCGCGATACTTGGGATCGGCAAAGTTGAACTGCTGCCGATTTCCATGTTCCAGGCGGTGGCCCTGTTCATCGACGCGCAAGGTTTCAGGATATTTCTGGGTAAGCCAGGCGGGCGGTGCGGCGGTGGGCGTGCCCACGACCGTGTAGATGCCGTGTTTCGAGGCTGCGGTGACGGCCCGATCCAGCCAGTCCAGATCGTAGCTGCCTTCGCTCGGCTCCATCCGGCTCCAGGCAAATTCGCCCACCCGCACCATGTGGATTCCGGCTTGCTGCATGAGAGCCAGGTCGGCGTCCCAGCGCGACTCTGGCCATTGTTCCGGATACCAGGCCGTCCCCAGCATGATGGGCGGCGGTGGCGGCGCCTGCGCGCTGAGGGTGGGCGTTAACAGAAGGATGGCAGCAACCGCCCAAAAGAAGGCGAATTCCAAATGCCGTGACGATCGAATGGTGCGCATTGTGACTCCTGATTCTTGCTGAAAATGAGATCGTGGCTGCTCTCTGATGTCCGGCGCCCGAGGTTTGACGTCCGAGGTCCGACGCCCGACCTCCGCTCAGACTTTGGTTCCCCGCCGGCCCAGAAAGAGCATGAGCGCCCCGAACAGCAGCATGACGACTCCCCACTCAAGATTGATGTTGATGCCCAGCGAGCGCTCATAAATGCGTTTGTCGCTGAGTTCCCCGAATACGATCAACAGCACTCCGAAGATGGAGAACAGGAAACCAATTGGCAGTCGAATGTCGAGTCCCATCTTTTCTCCTATCGGAAGACGATATTCAGCAAGGCGGTGGCCGCCAGGACCACCGCGGCCAGCACGGCGGGCCGTTGATACCAGTGCAGGCCTTGCTGGGTGGGGCGTTCGGTGAGCGAGTACACCAGGCCCACCAGTTCTTTTTCTTCGTGGGCCTGAGTGAGCAGGCTGACTACGATGGTGATCACGAAGCAGGTGGTCCAGGCGTAAATGGCGGTCCAGAAATTCTGCGCCATCTCGCTGGGGTAGACGTGCAGGGTGGCGATCCATCCGCCTTTCACGCCGGGGACGCCGCCCTGGGGCAGGGTCAGCGCGTGGTGGAGAGCGGCCGCCATGGTGCCGCCCAGCAGCCCGCTGAATGCGCCGTGGCCGGTGGTGCGCTTCCAGAACATGCCCAGCAGGAAAGTCGCGAACAGCGGGGCATTCACGAACGCGAACACCAGTTGCAGCATGTCCATGATATTGTTGAATCGCGTCGCCATATAGGCCGTCGCCACGGACAGTGCAATGCCGAAGATGGTGGCCATGCGGCCCATCCAGAGATAGTGTTCATCGCTGGCTTTTTTGTTGATGTACGACTGGTAGATATCGTAAGTCCACACCGTATTGAACGCGGTCACGTTCCCGGCCATGCCCGACATGAAGCTGGCGAGAAGGGCAGTGAGGCCGAGGCCCAGGATTCCCGTGGGAAAGTAATGCAAAAGCATGTTGGGAGTGGCCAGATCGTAGTCAAGTTCAACCGCTCCGTCTTTGTCGCGGATGGGCTGGCCCGAGGCATCCATTTTCGCTGGAATCAGGCCTCTTCCCTCGCTCTGGCCCTGCACCATGGCGGCGCCATGAGCGCCCGCGAGGCTAGCGAGATTCTGGGTGGGCAAAGCAATCGCAATCAATCCCGGCAGAATGACCAGGAACGGGAAAAGCATTTTGGGGAAGGCCGCGATTAAGGGCGTACAGCGGGCGGAATTCATGGAATTGGCGGCCATGGCCCGCTGGATGACAAGAAAATCGGTGCACCAGTATCCAAACGACAGCACGAAACCCAGCCCAAAGGTCAGGCCGAACCATTCGACACCCAGACGATTGGTGTGGGCGTTCGTCATGCCGAGCCATGAATGAGTGTAAGAGGGATCGAGATTGGCTTTCAGACCCTGCCATCCTCCGATGTTTTTCAAGCCCAGCCAGACCAGCGGAAGGAATCCGGCCACGATCAGGAAAAACTGCACTACCTCGTTGTAGATGGCGCTGGTCAGACCGCCCAGCAGGATGTATCCCAGAACCACCAGGGCCGAGATTACCAGGGAGAAATGAAATATCCAGGATTGCGGCAGTCCCAGGCGGGCAAAAGGCGAGTCGAAGATGTGCAGAATCTGGATCAGTTTCGCCATCGCATACATGGAAATGCCGGAAGAAAACAGGGTCATGATGGCGAAAGAAACGGCGTTCAGCCCGCGAGTCTTCTCATCAAAGCGCAGACGCAGATATTCGGGCACGGAGCGCGCCCGCGATCCGTAGTAAAAAGGCATCATGAAAACGCCGACGAACACCATGGCCGGGATGGCGCCAATCCAGTAAAAATGGCTGGTGGCGATCCCATACTTCGCCCCGGATGCGCCCATGCCGATCACTTCCTGGGCCCCCAGGTTGGCGGAAAGGAAGGCCAGGCCGGCGACCCAGGCGGGAATGGAGCGTCCGGCGAGAAAGAAATCGGTGCTGGTTTTCACGTAGCGCTTGAGGACCGCGCCGATTCCGAGCACGAAGACGAAATACACGATCATGATGGTCCAGTCGATGGTCCTCAACATGAATAGTTCTCCTTCGTGAGTCGGTGGAACTGGACTGAAATCCCGCGATTTTCCGGCAAACGGTGTAAACGATTGCAGGCTTGCTGCGCCTTTGTCAATGAGTTTTGCGGGCTCATCTTTCTTGCAGCTAAAGCCAATGTCATCCTGAGCGCAGCTTGTCCGTCCGCTCGCGAACGGGCAGGCGGAGGCGAAGGACCCCTATGAGCGGCAGTCACCCGGGGTTCCTTAGTGTTGAAGTTTCCGCCCGATCACTTCCGACACCCATTGCGCTTATAGGGGTCCTTCGACTGCGCGGCTGCTTCGCTTTCGCGAAGCAGCCACTCCGCTCAGGATGACACTTCTTTGCTCGTCATCAGCGATTTCAAATGTGCCGCGGCGCTTTCCGGCGTGATGTCGCGTTGCGGCATGCCCAGCATTTCGAATCCCACCATGAATTTTCGGATGGTTGCAGAGCGCAGAAGCGGAGGATAGAAGTGCGCGTGGAAATGTGCCTCGTGATGCGGATTGCCGTCGGTGGGCGATTGATGAAATCCCATGGAGTAGGGGAACGGGACGTCGAAGACCTTATCGTAAGTTGAAGTCACCTGTTGCAGGAGCTGGGCCAGCAGGGAAACTTCCCGGTCCGTAAATTCAGGAAACGCTCCCAGGTGGCGGCGGCTGCAAACCAGGATTTCGAAGGGCCAGACCGCCCAGAAGGGCACCATGGCGACGAACCCCTCGTTCTCGCAGACCACGCGAACCTGCTGCCGGTCCTCCAGTTCGACGTAATCACACA
Organism: Terriglobia bacterium; assembly: GCA_963734455.1. Classification (GTDB taxonomy): domain Bacteria; phylum Acidobacteriota; class Terriglobia; order Terriglobales; family Acidobacteriaceae; genus JAIQFF01. The sequence continues at coordinate 704,215 of CAVTHC010000001.1, read as the reverse complement.
GTAAACACTTGTTATGTGTTTCGGCGTAGCTGGCCTGGCCTGCTAATTCTTTGGCGGGGATGTCTGGAATCGTATGGGTGGACCAGATCTGGCAGTGGGGATGAGGATTGCTGGCGCCCATCATCGAGCCGCGGTTTTCGAAGATCTGCACGTGATTGATCTGCGGCATCTGGGCCAGTTCGCGGAACTGGGCGGTCCAGGTATGGATCACGTTTTCAATGTCTTTCGGCGACATGGTGGCCAGGGTGAGGTCGTGGCGCGGGGAGAAGCAGATGACCCGGCAAAGGCCGGGCTCGCCTTCCGCCACCAGCAAGCCGCGGTTTTCGATGTCGATGCGGTCGTCTCGCGCCGCCGGTTTGAGGGCAGCAAAGTCATTGTCGAAAACGAAGGTGCCGGTATAGCGCGGATTCTGGACCCCGCCCGCCCGGGGGTTGCCGGGACAGAGGTAGCAGGTGGGGTCATATTCGGGCTCGTGCCGGGTGGCGACCTTTTCGAGCTGCCCCTGCCACGGCCGGCCGGCGCGGTGAGGGGAAACCAGTACCCATTCGTTGGTGAGAGGGTTTAATCGGCGATGTGGGTCTTCCGTAAGCTTCAATCCCGTGCCTCCGCCCCTTGGGTTACAATGTACGCGAAAGCCTTACAAATACGAGATATCCTGAACCAGATGTCATTTGACAGGGTGTGGGTAGCCGCTTATTGTGACAGACTGTAAGCGATTACAAATGCAGTATTTCATACTTCCAACTCGGTTTTCACGTCCTGTTTCCGGCTGGTCCCGCGTTATTTTTTGAACTCTATGAAGTCGACAGAATTGGCTCAACATTTTGAGAGCTTGTTCGGGTCGCAGCCCCGCATCTTTTGCGCCCCGGGACGGGTGAATTTGTTGGGCGAACACACCGATTACAACGATGGCTTCGTCATGCCCTGCGCCATCGGCTTTTCCACCCGGGTTGCGGTCTCTCCGCGGCCGGACCGGAAACTGGTTATCCGATCGGAAGAATTCTCCGAACAGCTTGAATTCGATCTGGAAAACCTGCCCAGCCGCGGCAAGGGCGTGTGGTCCGACTACGTTCTGGGGATTGCGGTGATGCTGCAGGAGATCGGGCATCCCACACCCGGCGCCAGCTTGCTGGTTCGGGGTGAAGTCCCTATCGGCGCCGGGCTGAGTTCATCGGCCGCGATCGAGGTGGCGAGCGCGCTGGCCTTGATGAGCCTCAACGGCGCGCGCCTTTCCTTGCCGGAAGTGGCCAAGCTGTGTCAGAGAGCCGAAAACGTATTTATTGGGGCGCGGGTCGGCATCATGGACCAGTTCGTCTCGTGTCTAGGCAAAGCCGGGCACGCCTTGCTGCTGGATTGCCGTTCGCTTGAGTTTAAACTGATTCCCATTCCGGAGAACGTCCGGCTGGTGATCTGTAACACCATGGTGAAGCATGAGCACGCCAGCGGCGCCTACAACCGGCGGCGTGAAGAATGCGATGAAGGAGTTAAGATCCTCAACCGGTGGTATCCGAAAGCGCGTGCCCTGAGAGACATTTCGCTAGAACAACTGGAACAGCACAAAGCCGAGATTCCGCCGACCGTCTATAAGCGCTGCCTGCATGTGGTGACAGAAAACCAGCGCGTGCTGGAAGGCGCCAAATACCTGGCTGCGGGGGATGTGAGCCGATTCGGAGGGCTGATGCGGGAATCGCACCGCAGTCTGCGCGATCTTTTTGAAGTCAGTTGCCGGGAACTGGACGTCATGGTCGAAATCGCGGAGTCGTTGGACGGCTATTATGGCGGGCGCATGACGGGCGGAGGTTTTGGCGGCTGCACGGTGAACCTGGTGAATGCCGCTGACGCGTCCACGTTCGCGGCGCAGATCTCGGAAAGATATCAGGCTGCCACCGGGATCAAGCCCGACGTTTACGTCTGCTCCGCCGCTAACGGCGCAAGCGCGGACTTGAACGGACAGGTCTAGAGTCGGGAATCGCAAGTGACGGCCCGGGTCGCGCAGCGGCGCAAGCATATCCCAGCGCGCCAGCGCTGGGTGTGATGTGGTAAATGATTCAGCTCTGCAAGGGTGGACGAGATTTAGTGCTGCAATCCCAGTGGGAGTTTCCGGCCCCGCCTGCCGATTAGCTCATAGGGGTCCTTCGACTGCGCGGCTGCTTCGCGAAGCGAAGCAGCCCCTCCGCTCAGGATGACACCGCCAACGATGACAGTGTGCTTGATCACCTCTGGCTAGATCGCCCGGGTCGAGCCTCGCATTACCAGGTGGGTCGGGATCGAGTAATCAAGGTGGGGGTTGTCTTCTTTGCGAATCAGCGCCTCGAGCGCGGCAAAAGCGGTGACCGCGAGCTGGGTGCGCGACAGGATCACGGTGGTCAGAGGCGGCTGGGTGAGGTGGGCAAACGAAATGTCGTCAAACCCGATCAGCGAAATGTCTTCCGGAACTCTCAATCCGGCATGGAGAATCGCGCCCAGGGCCCCAATCGCGGTGAGATCATTCGAGGCGATGACGGCGGTGGGAGGCTGCGGTAATTTCAGCAGGCTTCGCATCGCCATGGCCCCGCCTTCGATCCGGTGGTCCCCTTTTTCGATCATGGACTTGTCGGAGAGTCCCCTGGACTTAAGCCCGGAGAGGTAAGCGTCGCGCCGGGTGCGGGCCGACTCCAGGTTCATGGGACCGGCGATAAAAGCGATGCGCCGGTGATTGAGCGAAAACAGATGCTGCATCGCTTCGTGAATGCCCTGGGCGTAGTCGATGCGAATGTTAGCGCTGTGGAGGCCAGTTTTGCCGGTATCCATGAACACCGTGGGGATGTTACGGCGGGTGAGTTCGGTAACCATCGCGGGGTCCGCCTCGGAGGTCATGATGGCCACGCCGTCGACTTTGCGTTCGACCATGCGTCGAATGCATCCTGCCATTCGCTTGGGGTTGTAGTCCGTATTCCCGATGATGACTTCCTGGCCGCGCTCCACCGCCTGGTCTTCGAAGCTCTTCACCAGTTCAGGAAAAAACGGGTTGGTGATATCGGAAATGATCAGCCCCAGCATGCGGCTTCTGCCCGAAACCAGGGTGCGCGCGTGGGTGTTGGGATAAAAGTTCAGCTCTTCGATGGCCTTGCGCACTCGCGCCGCTGTCCCCGGCTTCACCTTCTCGGAATCGTTGATGGTGCGCGAGACGGTGGCGGTTGAGACTTTGGCTCGCTTGGCGACTTCTTTAATGTTCATGCAAGTCCACGAGGAAGACCCGGAAGGATTGTCTATCTTAGCAACGATTGGCGGGCAAAGGAATTCAGTGGTCTGTGGGCGGACACTCCTGTCCGCCGCCTTTGACTTTGATGCCGGGGTTCGAAAAACCATCTTCATCTTTACATGGTCCCGCCCGGGGACCAGGGAAAAAATAAAGCGAAAAGCAACTTCAAAGGCGGCGGACAAGAGTGTCCGCCCCACACACCCTTCCACTGTAAGCGTTTACAGGAATACCGCGATGTTAGATAATTCAGCCCGGCCATCCACAACTGGCGCATCAACCCCGGGGGACCTATGGACCGACGCAATTTTCTCAAAACTACCGGCACCTTCATCGCGGGCGCGACCATTGCCCGCTCGGCATTAGCCAATGGCGCGACCGAGCCCGGCGCTGCCGCGGGGCGGATGGTGCTGCCCTTGAACCGGAACTGGCGACATAGCCGCACCGTCGTGGAAGGGGCGCACGGGCGTGATTTCGACGACTCCGGATACGAGCGCGTCGTGATTCCTCACACCAACATCCGGCTGCCCTGGCACAGCTTCGACGAGAAGAGTTATGAGTTCGTCTCCAGCTACCGCCGCCGGTTCAAACTGCCGCCGGAGGCCCGCGGCCACCGCGTCTTCGTGGATTTTGAAGGGGCCATGACCGCTTCCACCGTTTGGATCAACGGCGAGCGGTTGGGCGAGTACAAGGGCGGCTACACGCCTTTCTCCTTCGACCTTACCCCGCACATCGATTTCGACGGCGAGAACGTGCTGGCGGTCGATCTTGATTCCACTGAGCGGCCTGACATTCCTCCTTTCGGCTATCAGATCGATTACCTGACCTTCGGCGGCATTTACCGTGAAGTCTCGCTGCGCATTGTTCCCGCGACCTTCATTGAGAACGTCTTCGCCAAAACCAAGGACGTGATGACCGACCATCCCAGCCTGGATGTCGATTGCTACATTCAGTTCGCGGAAGCGTCGCGAGAATCGCTGACCCTCGAAGTCAGTCTGCGCGAGGGCGACCGTGTACTGGCCAAGGGAACGCAGCGCGTACCCGCGTCTCCGGCCGCGACCGATCCGGTTGCGTACACCGTCCATGTCGACAAGCTGGGCGCCATAAAACTGTGGGACTTGTCGCACCCCAATCTGTACAGCGTGCAGGTCCGCCTGCTGCGCGGGACGCAGTCGCTGGATGAAGTCTCGCGCACCATCGGGTTCCGGGAAGCGCAATTCACCGATCATGGTTTTGAACTCAACGGCAAGGTGATCAAGCTGCGCGGGCTGGACCGTCATCAGACATTTCCCTTCGCAGGCCAGGCCATGCCGGGCCGCGTCCAGCGCCGGGACGCGCACATTCTGCGCCACAAGCTGAGGTGCAACATCGTGCGGACCTCGCATTATCCGCAGTCACGCCACTTTCTCGATGCCTGCGACGAGATTGGGCTGCTGGTGCTGGAGGAAATTCCCGGCTGGCAGCACATCGGCGACGAACCCTGGAAGCTGATCTCGATTGACAACGTGAGCCGCATGATCCGCCGCGACTGGAACCATCCGTCCATCATCCTGTGGGGCGTGCGCATCAACGAATCGAAAGACGACCACAGCTTTTATGTCCGCACCAATGCGCTGGCCCACAAGCTCGACCCGACGCGTCAGACCGGCGGGATCCGCTACTTTCAGGAATCGGAATTTCTCGAAGATGTCTTCACCATGAACGACTTCGGGTTTCCGCTGAAGCCGCCTAATCATTCGCGCTACCTGAACACCGAGTTCGTCGGGCACACTTATCCCACCAAAACCATCGACCAGGTGGAACGGCTCACCGAACACACCATGCGCCACGCCCGCATCCACGACCAGCTGGCGTCCGAATCCGCAATATGCCGGAGGTATTGGCTGGTGCGCCTTCGACTACAACACCCACGGCGATTTTGGCTCCGGCGATCGCATCTGCTATCACGGTGTCACGGACATTTTCCGCGAGCCCAAACCGGCGGCCGGTTTCTACAAGTCGCAGTGCGATCCCGCGGAAGAGGTTGTTCTCGAACCGGCGTTCCACTGGGCGCGGGGCGACGCGTCGATGGGATTTTCGAACGCCGTGATGTGTTCCAACTGCGACCACATCAAGCTCTACATCGCGGATGAACTGGTCGCGGAGGTGGAACCTGACCGGAAGACTTTTCAACATCTGCAATACGCCCCATTCATCGTGGAACTGGGCGAACTGTTTCACAAATGGGGCGACCTGCGTCTCGAGGGCTACATTCAGGGGAAACAGGTCATCGTTAAGAGATATTCCGGCAAAGGCATCGATCAGAAATTCACGCTTTTGCCCGACGACACCAGCCTGATCGCGGACGGCGCCGACACCACTCGCGTGGTGCTGCGCGTGACCGATGAATTTGACGCCATCCGGCCATTTGCCAACGACGCCATCAAGTTTGAACTGGAGGGCCCGGCGGAGCTTATCGGGGACAATCCGTTTTCGTTGATCGGCGGGACGGGAGCGATCTGGATTCGAACCAAAGAGCAGGCCGGAACCGTGCGGCTGACGGCGACGCATCCAGTGTTAGGAAAGCAGCAGGTAGAGTTCACGATTTCCGCAGCGCCTCCGGAAACGGTTTAGCCATCGCTCTGGGTGAACTGCCCCAGCCGCGGAGCTTCGCTCCGCCGGACGGACGAGGGCGTCCGTCCCTACGTGGTTCGTGGTTACACCTTATGGCGTAACAAATCCTCGACATCGCCGATCTTTTCTCCCAACAGGTTCAGCTTGCGGGCCAGACCCTGAATCTCCGATTCGGCGCGGCGATTGACGTCGTAGTCGAGCTCGCCGCGCAGCCGGTCCTTGGTGTCCTGCCGGTTCTGGCTCATCATGATGACCGGCGCCTGGATGGCGGCCAGCATGGAGAGGAACAGGTTGAGCAGGATAAACGGATACGGGTCCCAGGCTTGTCCTCGCAGGACGACATTGATCGCGGTATAAGCCGTAATCGCAAACGCAAAGGTGATGATGAATGTCCACGACCCGCCAAAGCTGGCGACCCGGTCAGCGATGCGCTCGCCGAAAGTCATGTCTTCCTCGATGACGTCGTTGGGATTGCGGCTGGCGCGGACCCGCACCAGCTGCTGCGAGGCGTGAAACTGGCGGCCCAGCACGGTCAGCATGTCCATTCCGGCATGCGGTTTGCGTTGCAGCAGGGTGGCGATATCGTTGCGGTCCACTTCCAGGCAAACGCTCTCTTCAATCGCCACCGCCTCGGTTTGATGGGCGGTCTGGTCGAGCATCGAGGCAAAACCGAAAAACTCGCCCGCCGCCGGCTGGTCCACCATCACTTCCTGCTGGTCCTCATCCACGGTCGTGACTCGCACCGCGCCGGAGACCAGAACGTAGGCTTGGCCGCCCGGATCGCCGATCTTCCATATGCGCTGGCGCTGCATAAAAGTCTTGACTTCGACCTGGCCCGCCAGCACCGCGGTCTCTTCGTCGTCGAGCAGGGCAAACAGGGGAACACGCTTCAACATTTCTGGGCTGCACGCCATCGATCACCTCGTCAGGTAGAGTGGGGCCGGGGCCGATCCGTTCAGAAGGATGGCATAAAGGGCGCAAGGCAACAACTGGCAGGATGAATTCTAAAATTCATGAACCACGGAGGACACGGAGAATCACGGAGGCTGGGATCTCAGGTCTCCTTCGTGTACCTTCGTGTCCTTTGTGGTTAACGGTTTGCAGCTATTTCTTTTCGTCGAAAATACGGGAGTGAAACTCCATCACTTCGCCCATGTGGGAGAGGAAGTAGGTCAGGCTGTGGTCGCCGGGATAAGAGTGATACTCGTGTTTTACGCCTTCCGCCCGGAGTTGCTGGTCCAGGGCGGCCGCGCCATCTTCAAATCCGAAGTCATCCTGCTGGCCGCAGTTGAAATAGATTGCCAGATTTCGCAGGCCCGGCTGGTTTTTTCTGGCCAGAACGAAAACGCTGTTTTGCTGCCAGTGCGCCGCGTTGATCGGTTCTCCGAAGGCGGGTCCCATCAGGCGGCCCAAAGGTGAATTGGAGTGGCCGGCGGCGGACAGCTCTTTCGGGGTTTGCGTGATCAAGGCGGCGCTTTGCGCGCTGACGGCGGAAAATAATTCGGGATGGGCGAAGGCGAAACGCAGCGCTCCGTAGCCGCCCATGGAGACACCGGTGATGGCTCGCCCTTTCCGTCCCGGGCGCACGCGATATTTCTTTTCGATGTACGGGATGAATTCTTCGAGAAAGAAATCGCTGTAGCGGAACGAATCGCCGGGCGAGTTGATGTAGAAACTGCGCTTGCCGTCCGGCGCCACCACCAGGAAGTCACCGATCTTGTGCTGGCGGCGCAGGTCTTCGATCACGCTCCATCCGCCGGTGCTAAACAGTGTCTGCTCGTTTTGGCCCAGGCCGTGCAGGAAGTACAGCACGGGATAGCGACGGGGCGGAGAAGCTTTGGTGTCGTAGTCCGGCGGCAATTGGACGCAATAGTGGACCGCCTGCTTGAGAATGCGGCTGTTGACGACATTGCAGTCCGTGCGGCTTTGCGCTCGTGCTGCTGATTGGAATAAAGATGATTAGAGCCGAGAGCAGCCAGAACCTTCGAAGCATGGATTTCAGTTTACTCGTAGCGCAACGCCTGCACGGGATCCAGCCGGGCGGCGCGCGCCGCCGGGTACAAGCCTGAAACCAGGCTGACGATGAAGGCAAAAACGATGGCCGCGCCCACCAGCCACCAGGGCACCGCCCAGAAACTTTCGGGTGGAAGCGACTGGCGCTTCAGATAGATATTTGTTCCCAGGTTGATGATGTGGCCGATGGTCCAGCCCAGCGCTACTCCTACCACTCCGCCCAGCAGGCCCATGGCCCCGGCTTCGGCGAAGAAAAGTTTCTTTACGTCGCCGTCGCTGGCGCCGATGGCTTTCATGATCCCGATTTCGCGGCGCCGCTCCAGGATGGCCATGACCAGCGTGTTTACGATGCCGATCGAAGCCACGGCCAGCGCCAGGCTGCCGAAAATTCCGAGAAAGAGATCGAGCACGGCAAAGAATTGCCGCAGGCTGCGCGTGGCGTCCAGAATGGAAAACGTGTTGAAGCCTAATTTCTTGATGGCCTGCTCGACCGCTTCAACCTGCTTGGGATTCTTCACGCGCACGCTGATGGTGGAATAGCTGGGCTGCTTGCTGAAGCCGCGCATGCTGTCGCGCACGTCCGAAGGCTGCATGACACGCAGATCCTGGGCCAGCTTCAGGGGCAGGAACACGCGCGCCCGGGCCGCGCCGCGCATGCTGTCCGGGTCGAGATCGGAGATGCCCACAATTTTCAGCTTCTGCTCGCGCGAGACGACGGAATAGGCGGCGTCTGACTCGGCTGGAGCGGGCTCGGTCGCCTCGCTGGTTTTCGCGGGAGCCCTTTCCGCTGAAGACGGCGCGCGCCGCAACCCGCTGCGCGTAGCGCATGATCAGTTCCTGCCCTAACAGTGGTTTTGCCAGATCATTCACCGGGATATCGTCTTCCTGTCCCGGAGGCGGCGTTTTGCCCAGCAACTCCAGGGCGAAAGATTTTTGCAGAATGACTTCAGGCGCAGTTTCGGAAGAAAAAAAGCTGCCGGGAATTCCGGCAAAAGCGTCGTTCGACCGCGCCGAGTCGGGAATACCGGAGACCATGGTGAGATGCGGCTTGTCCTGGTAGCTGAGTTCCGTAATGAAGCGAATGTCGGGATAGGCCTCCAGCACGTCGGGCAGGCGCTCGATCTCCTGCCGCGCGGATTCATCCAGGGTGCGGCTTTCGGCGGCGGAGGCGGTACTTCGTTGTTCATCGTCGCGACTGAAGCCGCGCAACTCGCGGCGCGAAGTCACGACCATGGTATCGAAAAGACCTGACTTGGCCAGGTGGCGGGTGGCCAGCTTTTGCAAACCGATGCCGAGCGACAGCATGGCAACCAGCGAGGCCACCCCGACCGAGATGCCAACCGTAGTAAGGGAATTGCGCAACGACGACTCGCGCAGGTTGCGCAAAGCAAGCTCGGACAGATCGTAAGTTTTCATTGGTCGTTAGTCCGATCGTCCACCAGTTTGCCATCGGCCAGCAGGATCATGCGCCGGGCGTAGCGCTCGGCCAGGGTGCGCTCGTGGGTCACCATCACAATCGTCATCCCCATGGATTGATTGAATTCCCGGATGAAATTCATGATCTCCGTTCCGGTGTGGCTGTCGAGATTGCCGGTGGGCTCATCCGCCAGCAGAAGCCTGGGCTGATTGATCAATGCGCGGGCCAGCGCTGCCCGCTGCTGCTCGCCTCCCGAAAGCTCGCTGGGCCGGTGGGTCATGCGGGCAGCCAGGCCCACGCGTTCCAGCGCCTGCCGGGTAAGGGCGTCGCGCTGGCGGCGGTCCACCTCGGCGAAGCGCAGCGGCAGCTCCACATTCTCTGCCAGCGTCATCCGCGAGACCAGGTTGAACGATTGGAAGACCATGCCGACGGTGCGCAGGCGATGTTTGGCCAATTCTTCACGCGACAGCTGAGCCAGGTCGCGGTCCTCGACGACGACTGCGCCCGAAGTCGGACGGTCAAGCCCGGCGATGAGGTTCAGCAGGGATGACTTGCCGGACCCCGAGCTGCCGAGCAGAGCCACAAATTCTCCAGGCTGAATTTGGAGCGACACCCCGTCCACAGCGCGTATCAGCGACTCGCCCATCTGGTAGTGGCGGCAGAGGTCGACGATGCGGACTGCAGGCGAGCCGTTCGAACTATTGGATTGATCGGGGTTGAAGGTCATTTAGGAAGTGGTTTATCGCTGTGAACTCTGGGTCCTCTGTGGTTCAAGCTTTGAACTGTCCCGAACACAAGGTCCCTCCACTGCGCTCGCTGCGCTTCGCTCCGGTCGGGATGACAGAGTTAATTACCGGACCTCTCCTCTTATTAGACGCAAAGCGTCGGCCGAACTGACGTCGCGCTCGCCATTTTTTGTGGGTACGCCATCTTCGGCGATTACCGGGACGTCGCCCTCGCCGGGCGCCAGGAAAAGATTATTCTGCAGTCCCTGTTGCTTGGTGTAGAGATCGAAATAGCGGCCCTGCACGGCGTAGAGTTCTTCGTGAGTGCCGCGCTCGACGATCTGCCCTTGCTCGACCACCAGAATCTGGTCGGCGCGGCGGATGGTGGAAAGCCGGTGGGCGATGACGAACGTGGTCCGGCCCTGCATCAGGTAGGAGAGGCCGTGCTGGATCATCTCTTCCGATTCTGAGTCGAGGCTGGAGGTGGCCTCGTCGAGAATCAGGATGCGGGGCTCGGCCAGGATGGCCCGGGCAATCGATATTCTCTGGCGCTGTCCTCCGGAAAGCTTGACCCCGCGTTCGCCGACGATGGTGTCGTATTTTTCCGGAAAGCTTTCGGCAAACTCATCCACGCGGGCGATGTGGCAGGCCCGCATGATCTCTTCCTCGCTCGATTGCGGGCGGGAAAAAGCCACATTCTCGCGAATCGAGCCGTCAAACAGGAACGACTCCTGCAACACCACTCCCAGGCGGGTGCGATAGGAGTCGAGGCGCACCGTGCTGAGGTCGACTCCATCGACCAGGACTTTCCCTTCTGTGGGAACGTAGAACGCCGAAATCAGCCCGATGATCGTCGACTTGCCCGAGCCCGATGAACCCACCAGCGCGGTCACGGTTCCCGGCTCGGCCACGAAACCGACGTCGTGCAGCACCGTCCGGCTGCCGTCGTAGCTGAAGTTGACGTGGTCGAATTCCACCTTGCCGTAGATGTCGTCCAGCGTAACGGTGCGCTTTGGGTCCTGGTCTTCGGGCCGCTCATGCAGAATTTCCTGGGTGCGTTCAAGCCCGGCCAGCGCTTCGGTGATTTGTGTCCCGATGTTCACGATCTGCACGATAGGGGCGACCAGAAAGCCCAGAAAAAGCGTGTAGGTAAAAAAACTGCCGATGGTCAGCGTGCCGGCCATGATCTGGTGCGCGCCCATATACATGATGATCGCGCCTACCACTCCCATGAGCAGGCTGGCGGAAAGGCTCATCACGGAGGTGGCGGTCAGGGTCTTCATCACGTTGTCCAGCAGGCGCCGCACCCCGCCGGCAAAAACCGCTTCCTCGCGTTCTTCCGCGTGATATCCCTTGATCACGCGCACCCCGCCCAGCGACTCCGCGAGCCGGCCGGTGACTTCGGCATTGATCTTTCCCCGCTGGCGGAAAATAGGCCGAATCGTAGTGAAGGCCTTATTCAGAGCGATGGCGAAGCACAGCAGAAAGCTGAAGGCCAGCAGGGTCATGATCGGGCTGATGCGAAAGAGCACGACCATCGCGATGCCCGAAGTCAGCAGTCCGCCGACCAGGTCGACCAGTCCGGTCCCGAGCAGGTTGCGCACGCCTTCCACGTCGGTCATGATGCGCGAAACCAGCGTGCCGGTTTTATTGGAATCGTAGAAGGCGACGGGAAGGTGGGAGATGTGGGCTTGCACTTTCTCCCGAAGCTCTGCGATCAGGCGTTGGGCCGCTTTCGATAACAGCTGGGTCAAGGCAAAGGACGTGATGCCCTGGATGATGGTCGCAGCCAACACGATCGTAACCAGGCGCCGCAGCAATTCGATGTGATGTTTGGCGATGACGCTGTCGATCAGGAATTTGGTGGAGTACGGCAGCACCAGTCCCGACACCCGGTTGATCACCATCAGCAGGAAGCCCAGGGCCAGCAGGCCGCGGCGCGGGCGCATCAGGTCCCAGACAGCGGGAAGGACGGTGCGCAGTCGCTGGGCCGTCATGGCGGGCTTGGGCGTGGTTGGAGAAGAGGGGCTCAATCCTGTGTTTAGACTGCGGCGGCCGCCGGAAGGGTTCATTTTTGCGGACCCGCCGAAGGTTCCGGAGAATGAAAAAGCGCGGCTCAAAGCCGCGCTTTCCATGCGATCGAGTTGAGGATTGTCCGGCTATTCTTCCAGGTGCGAATCCCCCGGAAGGGCCATCTGGGCGGCCGCGGCTGCGAAGTCTTCTTCCGAGAGTTCAAAGGTATCGGATCCGGTTGCCGGTTTCTCCAGCTTTCGCTGGACCTTGCGCTCAGCCTTTTCCTTCTGCTTTTCCTGCCGGGAGCGCTCTTTCTGACGCTTGGTGAAGCTGGAACGGCCTCGACCAGACATAGACACCTCCAAGGGACATTTTTTTGGCAGATCAATGCTCGTAAAACTCTGCAACGCACTATTGAGTGGTGCTCCTTACCAGCGCGGCTCTCGAGGCTGACGCGCATGGCCCTGATAATCGTCACGCCCACCCCCACCTCCAGAACGTCCGCCGCCGCCGGGTCGCCCCCCACCGCCGCCCGGACGTCCACCCCCTCCGCCGCGGGGCGGGCCGCCGCGATCCGTCTTGGGACGGGCTTCGTTAATGTTCAAGGCGCGACCGCCCAGGTCTTTACCGTTGAGCGCGGCAATGGCTTTCTCCGCTTCGGCGGAATCGGTCATTTCGACGAACGCAAATCCGCGCGAACGGCCGGTGTCGCGATCGGTCACGATGCTGACTTGCTCGATGGCCCCGTGGGGTTCGAACAGCGCCCGCAACTCTGCTTCGGTGGTGCTGTGGGGGATGTTGCCAACAAACAGCTTCTTCATGATGGTTCCTCGTGCTGCCAGCTAAAGTGTATCTCAAATCTCAGGATGCGGCTTTTTCGGCAACCCGGCGCGGTTTCTTGCCCGGCTGCAGCGGGCTGACCTTGAGCCCGGCGGCCTCGAGCAGCACGCGGGTGCGCAGCCGTTTCGCGGCATTTTGCTTGCGCTCGCGGTTAAATCTGGCCTTGTCTCCGTTGAATTGCGACATCGCCGCGCCCCTCCATGGGCGTAGGGTGGTGAGCGTACGCTACCGATCTGCAAAGCCGCTCGTGCTTGCGAGGACTGGACTGAACAGCTGGTCGCGCCTGCAGGGAAGCTGGTTCTCTCAATCGCGAAGGCGCAGGATAGTGGTGCGATGTGTCTTCGTGGTCAAGCAACTTCTGGTCTTAGAATTATACCTGCTGGATGTGGAAGTGAAAGAAAATACTGAGAAAGCCGCCTTTGCCGAGGCGTACGGGTTTCGGGGAAGGGCACGACTTCAGTCGTGCCGCAACCAGCTCGTAGCGATCATTCTTGCGCCCTGGCGGCACGAGTAAACCCGTGCCCTTCCCGGCGGCTGTCCCCGCGTGGCCGTGGTTACTGAAGTCTCGGTCGCTGTGGCGGAATGAGCAATTTATCCCCCTAAATCCTGACTTTTCTGCTAAACTGAAAGTGCGTTTGATTAGAATCGGTTGTTGAGCAGCTTCTTGCATACCAGCTTGAACCGCCCTTAGTACCTCCGATCTCACAGCGTAAATCGATTGAAAAGGAAACAGTAACAAAATGGCAGAACAAGGAACAGTAAAGTGGTTTAACGACGCCAAAGGCTACGGCTTCATCAGCCGTCAGAGTGGCGAAGATGTATTTGTGCACTTCTCGGCGATTCAGGCAGGCGGCTTCCGCAGCTTGCAAGAAGGCCAGAGTGTGGAGTTCGATGTGACCAAGGGGCCAAAGGGCTGGCAAGCTGAGAACGTCCGTCCGCTGTAAGCAGAGCGGAAACTCTAGATAAAAGATGGCGTGCCCGTAGCGGGAACCACCCTCCGGGCACGCTCTCCGACCGACCGAAATACAAGTTTTCCACCAGCCAGAAGCGGGGTGTCTCTGACGCGCGACGAAACCAAAGCTTCATACGCCATCATTCGCCATAACATCCGGACCTACGAGTCCGGCGGAGTGGTGCTGGTGGTCAAAGGCAAGGAAAACGCAGAACTGAGAGTCAAGCACTTCGAAACCGGGCAGAGTTCGGAAGACCGTCACGCCGGCTGGCGCTACTTTGTAGAGAAATCCGACCTGAAGGCCGGCATGGATCCCGCCGAAGCCACCAACCTGCGGCAGATGAAGCTGGAAATCAGAGAATCACAGGCGCAACCCGACCCCATGTCGATCGCCAACCCTCCGCGCCAAAACTAACCCCAGCCGTTAAATCGCCCACGGATAAATGGCCCACGTAGGCCCGGACGCCCTTGTCCGGGTGGACGAGCGAAGCTCGTCTGTTTTTGTTTCCAGGTCAATGCTGAAGAAAACCCTTGCCGAGCTGCGCTCGGCTGGGCGGACGAGGGCGTCCGCCCCTACATGGTTTCGTCTAGTGGCGGCGTTCCGTTTCTCTCAAAACCACGGCGAAGCTGCGGCCGCCGAAGCTGAATCCCTGCGAGATCGTCCCTCGCACCCCCACCCTGGCGCCGTTTCCGGGCACGCCGTATCTCTGGCTGTACACCCATATCTGACCCGTGCCGTCATCCACCTGGTAAACGCCCGTGCCCAGGGCGCCAAAGGAACCGCTCACGCGGCCACTGATAGCAACTTCGCGGCCGGCGTACCGGCCCGGGTCACGAAGGATCTTCCCGATGTTGGTGCGCGTAGGACAAGCCGCCAGGACCAGCATGCCCGCGATGAGCAGCAGCGTAAGTGAGAGCTTGCTAAACAGTCTGACCACGCAAACCTCCGGAGACAAACAAAGTTTACCTCGAAGACAGCCAAAAGCCGAACGCCGGATGATCCCATCCGCTCGCAGTGAGGCCATCCATCCGCCGATGCCCGGTTTTTGCAGGGCACAGGCTCGTAGCTATGATGCACGCTGAAATTTTAATGATGGCCGCTATTTTCTGGAGTATATTCTGGTAGCCGAACTACACCGAATTCGCAGTCCAGAGGAGCGCCCTTCGCGGCGCTCTTTCGCTTTTTAAGGTTGGCTTAACATTTGTCTGACTGTCTATTCGCAGGAGGAGAAATCATGCCGGAAACGCCTCAGCAGTACACCGAACGCATGCTCAGCCACAGCCGCGGAAAGGACCCGATGCGCCTGCAGCAGGCCGCTCCGCGGAAGTTCGCCGCCCTCACCCGGGGGCTGAGCAAGAAACACCTGTCCCGCCGCCCGGAGCCGGGGAAATGGTCAATCGCCGAAATCCTCGCTCACCTGGCGGACGCGGAGTTGGTCATTGGCTATCGCCTGCGCCTGATCCTGGCCTCGAACGGCACCGCGATTCAGGCTTTTGATCAGGACGCATGGGCCGGCACTTTCACCTACAGCCGCCGCGATCCGAAAACTTCGCTGGAAACATACCGCGCCCTCCGCGAAAACAATCTGCGGCTCTTAAATTCGGTGCCCCGGCGGTTATGGAAGAACTACGGCCAGCATCAGGAGCGCGGCAAGGAAACCGTGGACCACATTGTGCGGTTGATTGCGGGCCACGACCTGAACCACCTGCTGCAGGTGGAGAAGATCGCGAAACAAAGGTAAAGGGTAGCGCCGGCCCTGAGCGGAGTCGAAGGGCCGGCGCTACCGCAACGTTTCCGCGAATAACTGGGTCACCTTTTCGAATGCGCGTTCGGCCTGGGGCTGGTTATAGACCGGACTGTCGGGGACGGTCCAGCTATGAAAGGCGCCTTCGTAGACTTCACTTTCGTATTTGCCTCCCCAGGCGTCGAGGGCCTGGCTGAGCCTCTCGGTGGCGTCGGCCGGCATGCTCTTGTCGTCGGTGGCGTGTCCGAAGTAGAGCCGCGCCTTGATCGACGGGCCCAGAACAAGGTGCGGGCTGTCGGGCGCGGTGGTGGCGAGACCGCCGCCATGGAGCGAGGCCGCCGCCGCGATCCGGTCCGGCCGGGAGAGAGCGGTGTAGTGCGCCATCTTGCCGGTAAAGCAGTAGCCCACCACGCCCATGGAACCGGGCTTGACGGAATCGTGCCGCGCCAGAAAATCCACGTAGCTCGACCCATCGAGCATGATGGCCTCAGGAGTGAGCGGCCCGGAAAGTTCCGCCAGCCGCCTGGTCGTGCGCTCGTCGCCAAACTTCCGCGGGAAATCGAACAATGGCAGGGCACTGGTGCGATAGAAAACATTGGGCATGAGGACGACATACCCTGCGCCCGCCAGCCGCCGCGCCATTTGCTCCTGGGACGCACGAATGCCGCCGATGTCGGTGTAGAAGATGACGCCGGGCCAGCGACCTTCTTTCTCCGGCGCGTAGACAATGGCTTCGGTCGTTCCGTTGGCGGTGGAAACCTGAATTTTCTGTTCGATCATCGCTCCTCCCGGGGCAGCTTGTACAGTGGGTTGGTTAGCTTATAGACATACGTTCCTTTATAAGTATATCACATTTTATCAAGTTTGCCAAGGGGTCAAGGCGGGGGCTTAGTTTCAAATTCCGTCTTTTGCCAACAAAGGCGATCCTTCACGGCCTCAAGGCCGTTCAGGATGACGCCTCCGTATGAGGAGAGATTTCAAACTGAGCACTACCCTCGAGAGTCCCCGCCGCTCAATGCTCCGTCTTCTGCAGCCGCTGCGCCTGGGTCACGCCGAGCTGCGCTTCCGCGCTCTGCGGCTGCAAGAGCAGCGCGGCCTCAAACTGGTCCTCCGCATTTTTGGGATCTTTGAGGCTGAGATAGACCTGGCCCAGCAGCAGGCGCGCCGGGAATTGTTCGGGAGCGAGTTTGAGACTGGCTTCCAACGCATCGCGAGCTCCGGCGAAGTCGCCGATTTTCTCCCGGGCCTGGCCTTCGTAGAAGGCGGCGGCAGCGTCTTCGGGGTGGACCTCCCGGGCCAGTCTCAGGTGCTCCGCCGCACGGACGTAGTCTGCGGCGTGGAACTCCAGCTCTCCCAGTTGCCGCAAACCGGTGGGCGACTTGGGATCGAGTTGCAGGACTTTTTCCAGAGCCTGGCGCGCCTGGTCGGTGCGATTGTCATCCGCCGCGATCATGGCAGTGTGCAACAGGTTCTGCTCTTCGATCTTGTCCTTGGGATCGGGCAGCCGCGAAGCCTCAGCCGCGCTCTCGGAAGCCCCCGCGCTGGACTGGCCCTGATAGCCCAAGGCTCTCAGGGCCTCGTTCGAGCCTGGGGAATTTTGTGCCGCCGCCCCAGGAGGCGGCGCAGGCGCTTTGGCCTTGATTTCGGCCAGCATGCCACGGAATTTCTGCACCGCGAGATCGGACGGCTGGTAGTGGTTTTCCAACTCTCCCGGATCGGCATGCAGATCGTACAACTCCGGCCGCGGCGCTTCGATGAACTTGAACCCTTCCGCGCGCACCGACCGCAAAGGGGCCCAACCGAAGCGCAGGGGATAGTCGGTTTCTCCGGAGGCGGTGCGATCCTGCTCTTCCCCGCCCTCGACGTATGGCCTGAGCGATGCGCCATCCAGGCGCTCCGGCGGCGGGATTCGCAGCCAGTCGACTACCGTGGGCAAAATGTCCGTGGTCCGAACCTGCGCTTTCACCACCTGTTCCGGATGGACCTGAGCAGGGAGTTTCAGGATCAGGGGCACGTGAGTCGTCGAGTCGTAGAGAAAAATCCCGTGAGTGTCTTCGTGATGCTCACCCAGACCTTCGCCATGATCTCCGACCACGACGATGAGGGCATTGTCGTAACGGCCGGCCTTCTTCAGATACCCAACAAATCCTCCCAGCACGGAATCGGCATAAGCAATCTCGCCGTCGTACAGGCGATCCTTGTAGGTTTGTGAGTAAGGCGGGGGCGGTTCGTACGGATCGTGCGGATCGTAGAGGTGAATCCAGACAAAGTGCGGACCGGCGGGATGCGCGGTCATCCAGGTTTCCGCGTGCTGCACTACGTCCGCCGCGCGGCGTTCGACCCGTCCCCAGCGGGATTTGGTCTGCGGGTGCGCGGGAAAGTTATCGTAGAAATCGAATCCGCGGTCGAGGCCGGGAGCCAAGGTCTGGCTGTCGAGAATGACCGCGCCGATGAAGGCGGCGGTGCGATATCCGCTCTGCTTCAGCAACTCTGCCAGCGTGGGATGGCTCGGCGCCAACGGCACCGCAAAGTCGGTGACGCCATGGGAGCTGGGCAGCAAGCCGGTCAGGATCGTGGTGTGCGAAGTGTTGGTGACCGGGCTGGGAGTGAAGGCCTCGGCAAAGCGAATGCCGTCTTTCGCCAGCGCATCGAGCGCCGGGGTCTGAATGTTTTCGTCGCCGTAACAGTGCACGTGGTCGGCGCGAAGGGTGTCAATGGTGATCAGGAAAACGTCGGGCTGGGATGCCCTTTTCTGCGCCTGTCCGGCCCCCGGGGAATGAAAAGCGGCCACGAGACAGAAAACAGTCAATATCCGAGCGGCCCTCACGCATTTCAGACTAGCACAGGCCGGCACTTCAATGACTCGCGAGTGCCAGTGCGCCGCCGGCCCCGATTCAGGCCGGATAATTTTAAGCGCTATCTACTAACGCCCCAGCCGTTCTAGAATCTCCTGCGATGAAAAAGTGCTTGGGGTTCATTCTCCTGATGCTTCTGGGCGGGTCCCTGTCTGCGGCTGACCAGCCCAAGTTTGAGCCGCTGCCGGTTCCGCTTTCCAACAATGCCGTTGCCAGCGTAAAGAGCCGCGGATCGCTGCTGCTGTACTCGCTGATGGGCATGGGGCCCAAGAAAACATGGGATGCGATTTCCAACTCCGGATACATGATCGATTCCGAGACCGATACCGGCAAATGGGCTGAGGTGCGCGCGGTTCCGGGCACCGCGGGACGCCTGGCGGCCACGGCGGTCGGCGCCCGCGAGCACATTTTTCTGTTCGGCGGCTATGTCGTGGATGCGCAAGGCAGGGAAACTACCTTGCCGGACGTTAATGCCTACGAACCTCTTACCGATCGCTGGTTTCGCGCCGCAGACATGCCGGTGGCAGTGGACGATTCGGTGGCCGGCGTCTATCGCGATCGCTACATCTACCTGGTGAGCGGATGGTCGAAGACCGACACGGTGCGCGACGTCCAGGTGTACGACGCCGAGAAGAACACCTGGTCGCAAGCCACTCCGATCCCGGGGACGCCAGTGTTTGGGCACGCCGGCGCGATAGTAGGCGATACCATCGTCTACATTGACGGCGCGCACAAGAACCCGGCGGGAGGCCAACCCAGGTACGTCGCTTCCGACGAATGCTGGATGGGCAAGATCGACCATCATGATCGTTCGAAAATTCAATGGACCAAGTTGCCCAGCCATCCCGGGACCGCGCGCTACCGCATCGCGGCAGGAGGATCGGAAAAGGACGAGAAGATCTATTTCTCCGGGGGGACGGACAATCCATACGATTACAACGGCATCGGATACAACGGAGTGGCGGCGGAGCCGTCGCCGGTGACCTTTGCGTTTAACCTGCGCAGCGGCAAATGGGAGACCCTCAACGAGCACACGCCGCAGCCCACCATGGACCATCGCGGATTACTGGTTATGCCGGACGGATTGGTGCTCATTGGAGGCATGGAGAAGGGGCAGCAGGTGACGTCCCGGGTGGTCATCCTGCCTAAGCCGGGCAAGGCCAAATAGGCCATCCCTCGAAGGTTCCCAATTGACAGGCAGCACATCGAGGAGTAATTCTTGGATCAGCACGAGTCGCGTTCCATGAAGCGTTGGCAGTTTTGCATCCTGATTTTCGAACTGGCTTTGTTCGCCGTCATCCTGGTCCTGCCTCAGGTGGCGTTGCCCGACTTTACCTTCCACGAAGGGACGGCGCCGGTGGCAGCGCATGCCCGTATTTGTGGCCAGGCGCCTGCAGCCGCAATTGCGGTTGCACAGCGGATTCTGTCTTCTGAACCGATCGCTCACCTGGGCGGCGAAATTCTGGATGCTCCGGCTCCACCCGCGGTCCACTCCCGGCTGTCACGGCTGTGCGTTCTGATCTGCTAGTCCTGCCCGCTTTCCCGTTTACCCCAGTCCAAGTGCTGTAAAAGTTTGCTCCGCGAGGGGCGTGCCTGTGCTATTTTGCGGGTCCGCGGAGCTTCGGGGGAAGGCGGCGGCGGTCCGGACCAGGACCATAGCGGAGGGCCCTGACGGGCCGGCTGCCGCCCGCTCCGAAAACCGGTCTTTGATCTTCGTTTCAGGGAGCACAAGCGGGGCGCTCGCGCCCACCTTTAGCAGTCTCTATCTTCCGCGCGCCAGCACCAGGGTGATGTCGTCGGGTTGCTCGTTGGCGCCGATCCAGTCGGCCACCGCGGCGGTCACGATCTCACTGATCCGGGCCAGGGGCTGCTCGCGATGCTCCCAAACCAGATCGATCAAGCGCTGCTCGCCGAATTCTCCGAAATCATTTTCCGGCTCGGTCACGCCGTCGCTGTAAGCCACGAATAATTCTCCCCGCCGCAATGCCACCGACGCTTCCGGATAGGTGCGGTGGGGGAACATTCCGACCACCGTTCCGCCCTGTTCCAGCCGGCGCACCGATCCGTCTTCGCCCAGGATGACGGGGGGAAGATGGCCGCCGTTGCTGTAGGTCAGCTGGCGCTCCTGGCCGTCGTAAATGCCCAGAAAGAGCGTGGCGTACTTTTCCGTCGGAGTACTCTGGTAGAGCTGATGGTTGAGCAGCGAAAGCATGGCGCCGGCTGAGACCTCGCTCCCGTTCGGGCCGGAGGCCAGCAGCAGACTGGATCCACCCACCGCGACCGGTTCCCGCGAGCGTTCCTTCGAACGCTCCTTCGTGGGCACGCTTTCCAGGCTGTAAGCCCGGACCGCGGAGTGAATCGTTGCCATCAGCAGCGCCGCCGAGATGCCTTTCCCGCTGACGTCACCCACTGCCAGGATCAGCCGGTCCGAGTTCAGGGCCAGAAAATCGTAATAGTCGCCACTCACCGTGCGGGCGGGACGGCAGAAGCCGAACACTTCGAGCGACGCCAGTTGGGAGAGGTGTTGCGGGTAAAGCTGGGACTGCACTTCCTGCGCGATGGTCAGTTCGTTTTGCAGCCGCTGTTTCTCTTTTTGCTCCTCGATCAGGTTCTCGATGGACGCGGTCATGGAATTGAACGAGTTGGCGAGGGTCGCCAGCTGGTCGTGCGACTGCACCGAAATGCGATGGCTGAAATCCCTGCGATTGATGTGTTCGGTGGCGTTGTAGAGCTGGGCCACGGCGCCGGTTACGGTGCGCGTGAGGCGGGTCCCGATCAACAGGGCCAGCAGTTCGATGATGGCAAAAACCACGGCCGAGAACAGCAGCGTGTATTCCACGCCCATGGCAAAGTCGCCCAGGGCGGCGAACAGCCGGGCATAGAGCACCGAGGGCCGGGTCTCAACCCGGAGCACGGCGCCGGCCTGCTTCTGCTCGCCTGTGGCCCAGTCGACCACGGTCAGGGGCGTTCCGAAAGTGATCTGGTGGTCAAGGCCGTTGCCCGGCTCTGACAAAGTGCCCGCGGTGAAGACCAGGCGAAGGTCTTCGTGGTCGTAGGTGCTTGCGCCTTCCTGGTTTTTGCGGAGCGAGATGTCCTGTTTGTCCGGCGCCTGCAGGGCGACGAACGGAGGCGGGGCGCCCGCGGGATTGACCTTCGCCTCGGACGCATACAGCGTGATCTCGCCCAGGTCTTTCGCCAGTTTCTCCAGCAGGTTTCGATCCAGGGCTTCACTGGAAACGACCGAGAGTTTTTGTGGCCCGCTGCCGAGTTCGGTGCCCACCCGTAAATACAACTGGCCCTGGTCCCGAACCAGCGCTCGAAAGCCGGGCGTCAGGAAAGACGGGAGCGCAAAAGGAGTCTTGCCCGAGGTGGCTGCGCTGCACACCGCGAGTGGGGCGCCGCTCTTCCAGGCGCAAATCTGGCGGGACGCCCAGGCCGGGTCGGTCCGTTTCAACCCTTCGAGCGATTCGGCAATGGCGGGCTGCTTATGTTCCAGGCGCGCCGCCAGTTCATGGGCGATGGCCGCGTTCGCCGATTGCAGGCTGCGCAGCCGGGAATCCAGTTCGGAAGTGACCACGAAATTCGCGAACTGCCCGGCAAACAAATAGAGGGTGATAAACGTCATGGCCATCAGCAGAACCACCGGGATCACGCCGATGAACACATAAGTCACGATCAGCCGGTTGCGCAAGCGCCAGAGCAGCTTGGCCTTGAGCCAGCGATAGGCCAACAGGGCCAGCGCAACCAGCGCGAGAGCGCTGAGGATTCCGACCCATCCCCGGAGCGCCTGGCCGTAAGAAACTTTGAAAATCGCGAAGAGCCTTTGCAGCGCGAACAGAAGCAGGTCCAGTCCCAGCAAGTAACAGGCGGCGCGAGCCAGCCGGGTACGGGGCAACATACCGGCCGCCCGAAGCCGAAAACGGATGGTGCGAGGAGATAGGTCCATGCGCAAGAAAGATTATAGAGCGGACGGCGGACTTCGGAGGGCAGACCTCGAACTTCGGACTTCGGACGTCAGACCTCAGACCTCGGACTTCAGACCTCGGATGTTTGGTGTCGGCTTGGGGAGCTGTGCAAGATTCTCTGGGTCACAGGCGTGTCAGGATTCAATGTGTGGCGCGTGAGCCGAATGGCCGGGGTCTGAAGTCCGAGGTCCGACGTCCGAAGTCCGCCTCTAGATTTCCGGGTAGAAATCAAAGAAAGCCTCCAGGCTGGTCTTCAATTGCTTCTCGATTTCTTCCTTGCTGCCTTCGAGGACGTGCATGGTGACGTGCGCGTCGCGTCCATTCTTCAGCTTAAGAGTCGCGTCGCCGACTTCCGCGACTTCATCCGAGGGCAGCAGCCGCATGCCATAAACCAGTGTCAGGTTTGCCATACCTGATTCTAAGCCCAACCCGGGCGTGGCGCGGCAGTCCACGGGTTTGCTCAAATCTTCCCCAGCCGGGTGGCGACGCCGGCAAAATGCTACAGTAAAAGAGTCAATGTCTGCTCCCGAATCTCGCTTCGTTAAGGCTTGCAAGGCGCTTCCAGTGGATCGGACGCCGGTCTGGTTCATGCGCCAGGCGGGACGTTACATGCCGGAATACCGGGCGGTCCGCAAACAATATTCGCTTATCGAGATATGCAAGCGCCCGGAAGTAGCGGCCGAAGTCACGATTACGGCCGCCGAAGCCCTGAACGTCGACGCCGCCATTATCTTTGCCGATCTGCTGCTTCCGCTCGAAGTCATGGGCTTGCCCTTCCATTTTTCGCCCGGCGAAGGCCCGCTGATCGAAAAGCCGGTGCGCGACCAGGCCGATATTTCTCGACTGCGGACCGACCGCGCCGCCGACCTGGGATACGTTTCCGAAGCGGTGCGGCTCGTCTCCAAACATTTCGGACCACGCTTGCCCGTCATTGGGTTCTGCGGAGCGCCGTTTACGTTGGCCAGTTACATGATCGAAGGCGGCAGCTCGCGCAATTACGTGAACACCAAGAAGATGATGTACTCCTCGCCCGCGGCCTGGGATGAGCTTCTGGGCAAGCTGGTCGCGGTGGTTTCGGAATACGCGGCGGAACAGGTGCGGGCGGGCGCGGACGTGATCCAGGTATTCGACAGCTGGGTGGGTTGCCTAAGCGTGGACGACTATCGCCGCTACGTGCTGCCGAGAACTACCGAACTGGTGAAGTCGTTGCGGAAGACAGGCGCGCCGATTGTTTATTTCGGCACCGACAGCGCCACCCTTTTGTCTTCGATGAAAGAGACCGGCGCGGAGGTCATCGGCCTGGACTGGCGAATTCCGCTGGATCAGGGTTGGAAGGCGGTGGGATCGGGAGCGGTGCAAGGGAACCTCGACCCGGTGCTGCTGTTTGCCGGCTGGAAGGAAATAGAGGCGACCGCGAAAGAAATCTTGCGGAGCGCCGGCGGACGTCCTGGGCATATTTTTAATCTGGGGCACGGCATTCTGCCGGAGACGCCGGTGGAGAACGTGAAGGCGCTCGCCCGGTTCGTGCAGGAGTACCGGAACGGCTCGCAGTGATGGCGCCGGACCGTGACGAAACCGGAGTCTCGCGGGCGAGTCGTCCGCGACCACACTTAAAGTAGCGCGGGCGTCTCGCCGGCTGTCGGGCGGGCATCTTGCCCGCCCCGCGAGGCAGGATGTCCGCAGCCACACGCGATCGGAGTTATGAATTTGTCAGCTGATGGAAAGAACGCGGTTTTGTTGTTGGCCCACGGCAGTCCCGATTCTGTGGACGAGATACCGGAATTTCTGAGCCAGATCACGCGCGGCCGGCCGGTTCCGCCCGAAGTCATTGAGGAAGTGAAGCATCGCTATGGGCTCATCGGGCGGTCTCCGCTGACGGTGCTCACGTTGCGGCAGGGTGAGTTATTGGCGGAAGAGCTGAAGCTGCCGGTGTACGTTGGCATGCGTAACTGGAAGCCGTTTATCGCGGATACGATTGCCACCATGAAATCGGACGGCGTGGGGCGCGCCGTGGTCATCTGCCTGGCTCCGCAGAACTCGCGCACCAGCGTCGGGCTTTATCGCGCGGCGTTGAATGTTGAAGGCGGCACGCCTTTTGCCGTCGAATTCGTCGAGTCGTGGCATGATCATCCGCTTCTGATCTCGGCCTTTGCCGAAAAGTTTCGCGCGGGATGGAATCAAGCGTGTGCTGAGATGGCGGCGCGGGTGCCGGTCATCTTCACCGCGCACAGCGTTCCCCAGCGCACCATCGCCGAAGGCGATCCCTACGAAACTCAGACCAAGGAAACCGCCAGGCTGGTGGCCCGTGAGGCTGGGCTCACGGCGGATGACTGGAAGTTTGCCTTTCAGAGCCAGGGGATGTCGGGCGGCGCGTGGCTTGGACCCACCGTCGAAAATACGATTCTGGAATTGAAAGAGAAAGGCCATCGCGGGGTGTTTGTGCAGCCCATCGGATTTCTCTGCGATCACGTCGAGGTTCTCTATGACATCGACATCGGCTTCAAGGAGTTTGCCGGGAAGGAAGGCATGCGCTTGTGGCGGGCGGAGTCGCTGAATGATTCGCGGCTGTTGACGGCCGCCCTGGCCGATGTGGCGCGGTCGCGCATGGGAAAATGACCGGGCACATCCCTAAGGATGCTCCGAGGAAGCCGGAGCCCGCTCAGCGCGCCATTGAAAACGTATGAAACGCATCGCCATCGTCGGCGGCGGCATCTCCGGATTGGCGGCGGCGTTTGCGCTTGAAGAACGCCGGCAGGCCGGTGATGCGCTGGAGTACGCGGTGTACGAATCCGGTCCGCGTTTCGGCGGCGTGCTGGCGACCGAGCAGGTGGATGGCTGCCTGGTTGAGGCCGGCCCCGATTCCTTTCTTACCGAAAAGCCCTGGGCGGCCGATCTTTGCCGCCGGCTCGGCATGGCAGACCAGCTCATCGGTTCGAGCGACGGGGATCGCAAGACGTACATCCTGGTCAAGGGCAAGTTGGTCCCCTTGCCCGACGGACTGATGTTCATGGTTCCCACCCGACTGGCTCCGGCGCTTTTGTCCGCGCTGTTCTCGTCGGCTACAAAGTTCCGCATGATGCGCGAATGGCGAATGGCTCCGCGCCAGTCTGAAAACGATGAAAGTGTGGCAGCGCTGGTGGAGCGCCATTACGGCGCGGAAATGGTCGATCGCCTGGCCGATCCCCTGCTTTCCGGCGTCTATGGCGGCGAAGCCTCGCAACTCAGCGTGCGCGCCGTGCTGCCGCGCTTCGTCGAAATGGAGTCGAGGTACGGCAGCCTGGGGCGCGGCATGCTGGCGGCGCGCAGGAACGTGAAATCCGCGCAAGCAGGTCCGCCGATTTTCACCTCCCTCAAAGGCGGAATGCAGCAACTGGCCGATGCCCTGGCCGCCAGACTCTCGCCCCAAGCCTTGCGGGCAAACACTCGCGTCGAGGCGGTGCAGCAACAAGAGCGAGGGTGGGTGATCTCGGCGGGGTATGCGTCCGATACCTTTGATGCTGTGATCGTGGCCACTTCGGCCCCGGCCGCCGGCCCTCTGCTGGAAATAACCTGTCCCAACCTCGCTTCCGAACTCAAGGCCATTTCGTACGGTTCCTCGATGACGGTAGCGCTGGGCTTCGGGAAAGATGTGCGGGCCGCGCTGCCCCCCGGCTTTGGCTTTCTGGTGCCGCGCAGTGAAGGCAAGCGCATGCTGGCCGCGACTTTTGTTCACAATAAATTCCCCCATCGCACTCCGCCCGATCGCGCATTGCTTCGCTGCTTTCTGGGCGGCAGCCGCGACGGACAGGTCCTGCAACTTCCAGACGATGAAATCCTGAGCATCGTCCGCGAGGAACTTCGGCAAATTCTCAACCTGAAAGCCGAACCCCTTTTCACTCGCGTATATCGCTGGAAGAAGGCGATGGCGCAATACACCGTGGGTCACCTGGACCGGTTGCGGCGAATCGAGGGCCTGATGAAGCAGGCGCAGGGCCTGGCTCTGGCCGGCAATGCGTATCGCGGGATTGGCGTGCCCGACTGCGTCCGTTCCGGGGAGATTGCGGCGCAACAGGTGTTGGCGGGCTAGGGGTTGCGTAGCGCCAGCGTCCCGCCGGCGGTTTTTGCGCTCTCGATGGCGCGGGCGGGACGCCCCCACGACAGCCGCCGAGACGGCGGCGCTACGAAAAACGGAGCATTGTTACGGCCGTAATCTGGGTACCTTCTCTTCTATTGCAGAAACATTCCGGCTCGGTCAGGGTTAGTAATCCCTATGAGCAGACGGATTCTGGCCCTGGTTTTGCTCGCGCCACTTGCGCTCCTGCCGCTACGGGCGCAAGACCAGAAATCTCAGCCCGACGTTCCGAGCGCTGAGCAGCCTGCGCAAACCACTCCGGCCGAGATCTCACACGATGCCTCTGAGCCGTCCCCGGCCACGTCCCACGACGCACCCCACGATGCGCCGAATATGACCAACATGTCCATGCCGGACATGGCGGGCATGAACAACGATGGCAGCGCGCACGCCATGCTCTCCATGTCCGACCGCAAGATGGACATGGGGCCGCACATGAAGATGACGACGCTGCGCGAGGTGAAGCCCGGCGATCAGGAGAAAGCCGACCAGGTCGTCGCCGCCGCGCGCCAGGCGGCCGAAAAATATATCGATTACAAAGTTGCGCTGGCCGATGGTTACAAGATTTTTCTGCCCAACCTGCCGCAAAAGCAATATCACTTCACCAATTACCGCTACGCTTTTGAGGCCGCCATTCACTTCGATCCGGATCGTCCGACGTCGCTGCTCTATGAGAAGACCGGCGATGGCTACAAGCTGATTGGCGTGATGTACACCGCGCCCAAGAACGCCAGCTGGAACGATCTGGACCAGCGCATTCCGTTGAGCATCGCCCAGTGGCACGCCCACATCAACCTGTGCATGCCGCCTGCCGATAAAAGGAGCGAAGCCTGGGGGCCGAATGCGAAGTTCGGCCTGGCCGGCTCCATCGCCGCCAAGGACGCCTGTGAGGCTGCGGGAGGGAAATTCATGCCGCAGATATTCGGCTGGATGGTCCACGTGTATCCCTTCGAGCAGAAGCCGGAAGACATCTGGTCGGTCGAGCGCCAGGCGAACCATCACATGGACTGAGTTCCCGTCCGGCCCGCGGCAAACACAAAGCCATCACTGACCAGAAAATTGATCACGGAGCATGCCGTGATGGTGATGGCGTTGGCCAGCAGGTAATTCATGTGTCCCAGACCGGCCAGCAGCTTCATGAGCGCCAGGTTCCCGGCGATAGAAAATAATCCCGTACTCAGGTTGAATTTGAGGAAACGGGCGAATCCCGCTCCGGCGCGGTCCGCCCAGGTGAAGCGTTCGTGCCATAGGAAGTTGTGGACCACCGCGGTCTCAACCGCCAGCGCGGTGGCGATCAGATAGTTGAGTTGCAATCCCGTCTTCAGCACAATCAGCATGAGCAGCTGCACCGCGATGCCCATGCCGCCAACCAGATTGAACTTGAGCCACCGGGTTGCGGTGGAACGCCGAGCGCCTGCCGTCATCGAATTCGCTCTTCGAGAAAGAGACGCCGCGTATTGCGGACGGTGAAGAAAATCAGCATGCCAGCCATGCCGATCAGGCCAACCGCTCCCCCGGCGTCGAACAGGCGAAAGCGACCATGGAACACCATGGGGTGACAGAACAGCGCCACGTTGCCGATGGACAAAAGGATGCGCAACTCGGTGGGACCGAAGCTCCAGAACGAAAGTTGAAATTCTCCCAGCGTGTAAGTAGCCAGGTAGGACTGGATCGAAAGCAACAGGAACGCGATCAGCAGTCCGATCGCGATGTAAGAATGCATGTATCCCGAAAGCGCCAGCCCGCCCATGAGGGCCAGCCCGCCGAAGCTGTCGACGATGTGGTCCACGTAGAAGCCGTAACGCGGACGCTGCTGCTGCCGCACCCGGGCCAGCGTGCCATCGAGACTGTCCCCCAGCCAATTGAGCCCCAGGAAGAAGATGCCGGCCAGAAGCCAGTACCGGTTCCTGGCAGACAGGGCGTAGCTGACCCCGGCCATCACCTGGGCCGCGAACCCCAATACGGTCAGCTGGTCGGAGCTGATGCAGCGCGGGGTGCGTTCCGCCATCCAGATCAGGACCCGCTTTTCGGGACTGCTGGTCAGCGCGTTGTGGATGCGGGACGCGTTTTCGAAGCGCTTGACGCGGCGTACTTCGGTCAGCACACTCGGGTTCGCCTGTTCACAGAAATCAATCATTGGACTCGCCATTTTCCTGCTCCTCGGAAGCCAGTTTGGGGGCGGACCCGAGGGGGCACAATGCACCGGAGGTAAACTGCCGATCAATCGCAGGTAATCTCGTAAGTGATTGATGACGTGCAGGATAGTTGCGTGCTGAGGCGGTAATCCGCCGAGACATTTCTTCGGAAGTGGGGGCGAGACGCCCCCACGACAGCCGGCGGGACGCCGGCGCTACTTAGCGGCTGCTTCTTCGATGGATTCTTTCAACTGGCGGACCGACCAGTCGATTTGCTCTTCGGTGATGACCGCCGGAGGGGCGATCAGCAGGTGGTCGCCGGAGATTCCGTCGACGCAGCCTTGAATGGGATAGACCAGCAAGCCGCGCTGCAGGGCGGCTGCGGTCACGCGTCCCGCGAAATTCAGTTCGGGCGCGAACGGCTGCTTGCTTGGCTTGTCGGACACGAATTCCATGCCGCGCAGCAGTCCGATGCCGCGGACCTCGCCAACGGTTTTCAGCTCCAGCAGCGTCGACAGCGAGCGCTCCAGCCCGGCAGCGACTGTTCCTTCGCGTCCGGAGTCGGATGCCTGCACCAGGTTCTGCTGCTGCAAACGGCCAAGCACGGCGCGTCCCGCGGCCAGGGAAACAGGGTGGGCGTTGTAGGTAAAGCCGTGCAGGAATGCTCCGGACGCAATTCCATCCACCACTTTCTTCGTGGCGATGACGGCGCCCAGGGGGGCGTAGCCGCTGGAAAGACCTTTGGCCGCGATCAGAATATCGGGCGCGATGTTCCAGTGTTCGATGGCAAAGTTTTTTCCCGTGCGGCCCATGCCGGTCATGACTTCATCGGCGATCAGCAGGACGCCGCGGCGCCGGCAAACTTCGGCAATCTGCTGCAGATATCCGGGCGGAGGGACGACCGCGCCCAAGGTGGCTCCGCTGACCGGCTCGAAAATA
Organism: Terriglobia bacterium; assembly: GCA_963734455.1. GTDB lineage: Bacteria > Acidobacteriota > Terriglobia > Terriglobales > Acidobacteriaceae > JAIQFF01. The sequence continues at coordinate 674,654 of CAVTHC010000001.1, read as the reverse complement.
AAGGCTGCGGCCTCGCCCTTTGCGGATTCAATCGCTCTCTCCAACTCGGCTGCGTATTTCAGGCCACAGTTATGGCAGCCGTCCTTGCAATCGTAGTCGCAGCGATAGCAATAGGGGATTCCCACGTGCGCGAACTCCCGCACCATGGGCAAATAGATTTCGCGGCGCCGCCTGTTTCCTGAAACCGAAAGCGCGCCCAGGGTCGAGCCATGGTAGCTTTGCGTCCGGCTGAGCACCTGGTAGCGTTGGGCTTGGCCGGTCTCCACCTGATATTGCCGCGCCAGTTTCAGCGCGGTTTCGACGGATTCCGATCCGCCGCAAGTGAAGTACACGGCGCCGCCACGGAAATTGTCGCCGGCAAAGTTGAGCAACTCGCACGCGTAATCTTCCGCAACCGGTGTGGTGAACTGGCTGGTGTGGACAAACTCCAGTTGCCGGGCCTGCTCGGCCATCGCGGAGGCAATCTCCGGAACGCCATGCCCGATAAGATTCACCGCCGCCGAGCCGGAAAAATCGAGATAGCGCCTGCCTTCCGTGTCCCACACGTAGACGCCTTCGCCGCGGACGGCTGAAGGGAACGTCTTGCGGAAGGAACGCCGGAAGACCGAGGAGCGTGGCAGGCCCTGCGGTGCAACGTGGTCAGACACAGTGGGATTATCCGGCGGCCGTTGCACAAGTGTCAAAACGCCTGCGAATTTGTCATCCTGAGCGGAGAGGCGGTTTCGCATTCGCGAGCGAATGCGGCGACTGCGCTCAGGATGACATCTCGTGAGCCTCTGTGGCCCGAGGCCCCGAAACCACCGAGCCTCTTGACAGTGACTGAGCCGAACCCTGAGACTGCTCTGTCCAATCCGAACCTGAACGATTCCCAACCAATCCCGAACCCAGGAGCGGCCCTTGAATCTCACGTGTTCTAGAAACAAACTCTTCAGCTTACTTGTCTGGCTGATACTCTCAACCATCGCTTTCGGGCAGGCGGCGTCCGAAAAGCCCGCTCCCAAGGTCAGCTACATCCTTGCGGGCCGCCTGTTTGATGCCACGGGCGACAGCGTTCGTGAAAACGTGGTGATCGTGGTCGAGGATGAGCGCATCAAGAACGTCGCCTCAGCCGCCGAGGTCAAGATTCCGGCGGGCGCCAAAGTGATCGATCTCTCGCAGGCCACCGTTCTTCCCGGCCTGATCGATTGCCACACCCACCTGGGTTCGCGCGCCGACCGCTATAACGAAATCTACAACTTTAAGGACACGCCTTTTGATCATGCATTCGCGGCGGTGGTCAACGCGCGCAAAACGCTGGAAGCCGGTTTCACCTCGGTGCGCGATGTGGGCTCCGATCCATTTCTCGCGGTGGACTTGCGCAACTCGATCAATGAAGGCTACCTGGTGGGCCCTCGGGTGGTGGCCAGCGGTCCGGCGATTTCGATCACCGGAGGCCACGGCGACCTCAATAATTTCTCGCCCCAGACCCGGGTCATGATGTTTCCCGAGGAACGCGATTTCCAGATCGCTGACAGCGTGGACCAGGTCCGCCACGTAATTCGCGCCCAGGAGAAATACGGAGTGGATGTGATCAAGATCCTGGCCACCGGCGGCGTGCTTTCGAAGGGCGACAATCCCGGGTCGCCGCAATTCACCTTTGAAGAACTCAAAGCGGCAGCGGAGACCGCGCACATGGGTGGCCGGAAAATCGCCGCGCACGCCCACGGCACCGAAGGCATCAAGAACGCGATCCGCGCGGGCATCGATTCGATCGAGCATGCCAGTTTGATTGATGACGAAGGTATCCGCATGGCGAAGGAGCACGGAACCTATCTGGTGATGGATATCTACAACGACGATTACATCCTGAACGAAGCTCCTAAATGGGGACTGCCCACTGAAAACCTCGACAAAGAGAGGATGGTGGGACGCCTGCAACGCGAGAATTTCCGCAAAGCGGCGCAGGCGGGCGTGAAGATGGCGTTCGGCACGGACGCGGGCGTCTATCCTCACGGCGACAACGCGCGGCAGTTCTTCTACATGGTGAAGTTTGGCATGACGCCGGCGCAGGCCATCCGCGCGGCGACTTCGAGTGCCGCCGATCTTATCGGACGCTCCCAGAACGTCGGAACTATTGAAGCCGGCAAATATGCGGACATCATTGCGGTGAATGCCGATCCCCTGGCCGACGTGCGCGCCCTGGAGCACGTTGATTTCGTGATGAAGGGTGGCGTGGTTTACAAAGACACCCGGGTCCCGCATCCGGCGGCAGATTAACAGTTTCATGTTTCCAGTTTCCGGTTTCGAAACCAGAAACTAGAAACTGGAAACTGCTGGACGAACCATCTGGCGTATCAGGCCAGCGGAATGTTTGCGTGTAGAATCGCCCCTTAATGGCGAATTCTGCAGACTCTCCCGAAGCGCGCCCGGTCCGCGGCTTCGCTCGCCTGGTTCGCCTCTTTCGTCCTTCCCATCAGCACACAGCGTTTTCGGCCACGCTGCTGCTCATGACGGCGGTCATGCTGTCGCGCGTGATCGGGTATGTGCGCGAGGCCTATATCGCGTATGCCTTTGGCGCCGGGCCCGCAACCGACGCCTACGTCGCCGGCTTCACCATCCCCGACTGGCTCAATTATCTGGTGGCGGGCGGCACCGCTTCCATCACCTTTGTTTCGATCTACACCCGTTTTCTCGCGGAGAACAAGGAACACGAAGCGCAGAAAACTTTCTCGATCATCATCACCGTGATGACCGCGGTGCTGGGCGTGGGCGTCCTGCTGGCGGAATTTTTTGCCCCGGAAATCTCACGCCATCTTTTTCCCGATTTCAGCGCCCAACAGATGGAGCTGTGCGTTCACCTGACGCGCATCCTGCTGCCGGCGCAAATCTTCTTTTATGTTGGCGGCGTGGTTTCGGCGGTTTTGCTTTCGCGCCGGCTCTTTCTGTTTCCGGCTTTCTCGCCCCTGCTCTACAACGCGGCCATTATTCTGGGCGGGGTGTTGCTTTCGCACCGCTTTGGCATCGCATCGCTGGCCTATGGCGCGCTGGCGGGGAGTTTCCTGGGACCGTTCCTGATCAACGCCGTCGGCGCCGCCCGCATCGGCACCGGCTACAGCATTTCGTTCGATGTGCGCAACCCGGCATTTCGCGAGTGGGTGCGGCTGTCGATTCCGCTGATGTTAGGCGTGTCGCTGGTCACCGCCGACGACTGGATCCTGCGCTACTTCGCTTCCGGCGCGGTGGGCGACATCACGCGGCTCAACTATGCGAAGCGCCTGTTTGCGGTGCCGATCGCGGTCCTGGGGCAGGCTACCAGCCAGGCCTCGCTGCCGTTTTTTGCCAAGCTGTTTGGCGAAAAACGCCTGCGGGAGTTTGCCGACACGGTCAACGGCTCCATCTACCGCGTGGTGGCCACCTCCGTGCTGGCGACCAGCTTCATGATGGTCGCAGCCCTCCCGCTGATCGACCTGGTTTACCGTCGCGGGCACTTCCGCTTTTCCGATTCCCAGGAAACCGCGCTGTATTTCTTCTGGTTCGCGCTTTCGCTGTGCTTCTGGTCGGCGCAGGGGCTTTACTCGCGGGCGTTTTACGCCGCCGGAAACACGCTCGTTCCCATGGTGGCGAGCAGCCTGATCACGGTGGCGTCGATCCCCTTCTACTCCATTCTGTTCCACAGGTTTTCTACGGTTGGGCTGGCCATGGCGTCAGACCTGGGGATCGTGGCGAATACGCTGGCGCTGGCGCTGCTGCTCCATCAGCGGCGACTGATTCGCGTGAACGATTTGCGCTGGGGAGAAATCGGGAAGGCGGGAATCACCTCCGCGGTGGCCGGTCTACTGAGTTATCAAGTCGCTCGGGTCATGCTGGTCAACGATAGCCGGGTCGCGGACCTCAAAGCGCTGGGCCTGATTACCGTTACCTGGGCGGGCGCGGTGGCGGCGGGACTTTGGCTTACCCGGTCATCGCTGGCGAGTGACCTTCGCCGCCGGAAGCCCACTGCTTATCCGCGGGTCGCGGAAGCGGGGGCGGAAGAATTGAGCAAGGGCATTGAGCCGTAAAAGCTGTCAGCTCTCAGCCCCTCAGCGAAAATCCCATCGGACAGAAAAAACGGCGGATGCTCTTGTGTGCAACAAGAGCATCCGCCGTGATCTTCTCGCGAAACTTAGACCCGGGCCGCGGTCGCGGCTTCCGCCGAGGGCTTCACTTCTTCCCCGTTGGGTTTCTGGCCGGCTTTGCGGATATCGATGCCGCCCTTGAAAAAGGCGCCGTCTTCGATGGAGATGCGGGCGGCCACGACGTCGCCGGTGAGCGAACCGTCGCTGCGGATGTCGACCCGATCGCTGGCGGTGAGGTTGCCGCGCACCTTGCCCAGGACCACGATTTCACGGGCATTGATGTTGGCCGAAACCACGCCATTGCGGCCCACGGTCACGCGGTTGCCTGACAGGTTGATGGAACCTTCCACTCGCCCATCGATGTAAAGCGACTCAGAACCCGTGACTTCACCTTTGATCACCAGCGATTTGCCGATCGTGGCCTGGTCCGCGGTAGTGGTTGCCACCGGACGCGGCGCCGGAGCGGGCTCGCTCGCGGCAGAAAAAGTTGGAGTAGGGGCGGGCGCCGCCGGGCGCTCCGGCTCACCTGGCCGGCCTGGAGTCGTAGGCTGATTCGTGGGTTTCCACATGTGGCAAAAGTCCTTTCCTCGTATGGATTCTAGGTTAAGGCCGCACTTCGGTGACCAACTCGCATTTTACTCCAGCAAGTTGCAAACCCGGCCTGTGAAAAACGCCTTTTTGTTGATAGCGCAAGACATGCAAACACTGGACGGGAATGCGATTGCCGGTCCGCCGCTTGCGCTCGCCGGCATCGACCACTTCCCGACTATGCAAATTCCGCCCGGGGCGGCATTTTTTTCCCCGGCGCAATGCCATTGCCATCATCATTACATTTGAGCAGCGATGGCGACACCGGAGGGTTAAGCAGAGAGGTTACTAACGTAATACGCCTTCCTCAAGACCGGCGGCCCAAGCGGATTGAATTCCTTTAATCTTATGAGACCTGAGAAGCGTGTTTTCCCGTCTCTCATGGGGAGAGCCATGACCTTTATACGCAGTCATCGCCTGCTGTCGCTGTTGCTCCTGGCTTGCCTCGGCCCCGCCGGGCAGGCGCAGGACCAGCCATCTCGGCAGCATGTTGGCCGCGTCCTAGACTGGAGTTATCGCCATGTGACTCTGAGCGGCGGGCTGCCTGCCGCCGACCTGGAGCGGGCCAGGGTGGAGCCTCGCATTCTTTTTCGGCTCGCCGAGCGCAATCTACAGGCCTCGACGCGGGTGGGCACCAGGCGGTTCGGTCCGGGGGAAGGCGGCCCGGCGTCGCATCCGCCGCGCCCCCAGAATCGCAGCATGAAGATTGACTGGAGCGTTTCCCTCGGCACGGGGGCGGTGGCGCCCAACATGTTTCCGGCGAAATACGGCTTCGACATCAACGCAACCCCGAGCTGCACCCAGGATTATGTGGTGTTCGGCTTGAACGTCGCCGGCGTAAACAACGGTCAGGCGAATCTGGTCGGCCTGACCAATCTATACAGCGGTTCCACTCCCAGATTCTGCAACGCCAGCAACCCCACCGTAAACTGGGCCTACAACGGCAGCACGGCCGGCGGAAAAGTGCTCACGTCTCCGGTGATTTCGCTGGACGGCAACAGAATCGCTTACGTGGAGAGCGCCGCCGGAGCTACTGTCTTCCACGTGCTTGCCTGGAAATCTGGGGAAGGCACGTCGGCAACCAAAGCCAAAACGCCAACGCTTAACGGGGTCTGCACGGGCACGGTAGCAGCGCCGACGAGTTCGTGCCTCAAGTCCACCACACTCTCGAATTCGGCTACGGACACGCTGTCTTCGCCCTGGGTGGACTACCAGACCGACAAGGCCTTTATCGGCACCGACGATGGCAAAATCTACCGCGTCAGTTGCGTATTCAACTGCGCCGTCAATGCCAATCCGACGATTGACTGGACTTATACTCTGCCCGTGGCCGGCACCGGCGGCGCGGCGGCGGCGCCCAATGGGCCGGTTTACGATTACCCCAGCGGCCGCCTTTTTGTGGGAGATCAGCTGGGCGAAATGTGGGTGATCAATGCCGGCGGCGCCAGTCCGAGTCTTAACGCGGGCCCGGTGATGGTGGGCGGCGGCGGCTGCACGGCCGCTCATCCGCCCGGCCGAACCGGCACCGGAGCGGACTGCAACGCCAGTGGCGGTTCATTCGGCATCCCCGATTCGATCATCATGGACAGCACCGGCGCCAGTCAGCGGATTTTTGCTTTCTCCGGCAACGACGGCACCGCCGGCGCCAGCGCCGTGGTGGCCCAGCTGAAGATGGACCTCACCAGTCTGGTGCGCGTCCACATTGGTCTCGGCAGCGTGGGCAACAACTCCTCGGACGTGGATATTCACAGCGGAGCTTTCGACGATAAGTATTTCGGCGCAACCCCCTCCTCGGGCCGCCTGTTTATGTGCGGGACCATCACCAGCGATACTAGCGCCGCTTTCTATTGGATTGGATTTGCCGCTTACCCGGTCATGAATTCCACGGCCACCGGTTCCATCGCCCGCGGCACCACCGCCGGCAACCCCTGCACTCCAATCACCGAGATTTACAATCAGAATGTGAACTTTGGCGGCGGCGATCATGATATTGTCATCAGCGGCGTGGTGGGCGCGTCGCCGAACGGCGTGCTCCGCACCGATGACATCAGCACCGGCGTGATTACCGGCACCCTTAGCGGCGTCAACTATCCGGGTGGAATCAGCGGCATTATCTGGGACAACGTCAGCACCAGCAGCCAGGCCTCGAGCGTGTACTTCAGCACGCTGACGACATCCAACACCGGCAACTGCTCCGGGACTCGCTGCGCCGTCAAGCTGACCCAGCTGGGATTGAATTAGCGCGTCATTCCACCGGAATTCCCGTCCGCCCTTCTGGCGGGCGGGTTCGCGTCAGCACTCCAACTCAGGTATCCTGACCCAAGCTTCCCTGCGGAGAGTTGCCCATGAAATCAGACATCGCACTCGTCAGCGCCCGGCCGGAATCCGGCGAGTACGCGCCCTACTACGAAAGATACGTTTCGCTGGTCCCGGATGGAGACATTCTGGCCACTCTGGAACGTCAGGCGCGGGACACGGTGGCCCTCCTCGCGCCGCATCAAGCCGACGGAGATTTCCGCTACGCCGCGGGGAAGTGGAGCGTGAAGGAAGCGCTCGGGCACGTCATCGACACGGAACGCGTTTTCAGCTACCGCGGGCTGCGCATAGCCCGCAATGACCGTACCCCGCTGGCCGGCTTTGAGCAGGATGATTACGTGAAGTATGGCCCGTTCGGCCAATGCAGTCTGGCTGCGCTGCTGGAAGAGTTCACTTCGGTCCGCCAGGCCACGCTGTCGTTATTTCGCGCCCTCGATGAGGCGGCCTGGGCCCGTCGCGGGGTGGCCAGCAATAATGAAGTCACGGTGCGCGGCCTCGCCTATATCATTGCCGGTCACGAACTGCACCATCGCAGGATTTTCCAGGAAAGATACTTTCCGGCTTCTGTCTCCTGAACTGCACAGCTCGCCCGGGCAGGCTCAGGTATGCTTGGAGTGACGACCCCGTCACCATGCTTTCCGATTCCGCCATCCTGAAGAAGATTGAGCTCCAGCCCAAACGCACCGCCGGCTTTAAGCAGATGGCGCACGAACTGGGCGTCCACGGAGATGCCCGCCGCGAATTGTTCGAACGCCTGAAGCACCTGGTGGCCAGCGGGCAGATACAGCAGGTTGGCCCCGATCGCTACGCGATTCCGCAAACCGCCGCCGGCAAGAACCTGGCGGTGGGCCGGTTGAGCATGCACCGGGACGGCTTCGGGTTCGTGATTCCGGAGCTTAGTTCGCTCGACGAGCGCCTGAAAACGCGCCTGGCCGGGGATATTTTCATTCCGCCTCCCGCCGTGGGATCGGCAATGCACGGGGATCGCGTGCTGGTCGAAATCGGCAAGATTCGTCCCGATGGACGCGCCGAAGGGCGCATCGTGCGCCTGATCGGACGGGCGCACTCGACAGTCGTGGGCAAATTCCATTACGGCAGCCGGCGCAATTACGTCACTCCCATCGACCAGAAAATCACGCAGGAGATCGTGATACCCGAGGGCTTGGAGCATCCGGCCTCCACGGCCGATGCGAATACTTCTGGCACAAGGCGAGGGCGGGATGCCCTCGCGACCGGCGGGACGCCGGCGCTACCTGAGAGCAGGAAGAGTCCGCACCGCGTGCTGGGGCAGGAAGCGGCGCGGCGCGTAGCCTGGGATGACCTGGAAAATGTCGTAGTGGATGTCGAGATCACCGACTGGCCCACGGCCACGCAGAACCCGCGCGGGCGGGTGGTGGAGATCCTGGGCTACGAAGACGATTTCGGCGCCGACGTCGAGATCATGATCCGCAAGCATCACCTGCCGCATCGCTTTCCGCCCGCCGTGCTCGCCGAAGCGCAGGATGCCGAGCCCATCATTCCCGCTGCCGAAGTGCACCAGCGGCGCGACTTCCGCGGACTGCCGATTGTGACCATCGATGGAGAAACTGCGCGCGATTTCGACGACGCGGTCATCGTGCAGCACCTGGAGAATGGAAACTTCGAGCTGCAAGTGCACATCGCCGACGTGGCCCACTACGTCACTCCGGACTCGGCGCTCGATCAGGAAGCCCGCCTGCGCGGCACCAGCGTCTATTTCCCCGATCGCGCCGTGCCCATGCTTCCGCTCGAACTCTCGACCGATATCTGCAGCCTGCGCCCGCAGGTGGACCGCCTGGTGATGTCGTGCGTCATGGAGATCGATCGTCAGGGTGAAATCGTTGCTTACGAATTGAGCGAGGGCCTGATTCGCTCGGCGGAACGCATGACCTATACCGACGTGAACCTGGTGCTCGAAGGCGATGCCGGCGCGCGCCAGCGCTATAGCCTACTGGTGGCCGGTTTCGAGCGGATGCGCGAGCTGGCGTTGATCCTGAACCGTAAACGCGAGCGCCGCGGCTCCATTGATTTCGATTTGCCCGAACCGGTGATTGAGTTCGACGAATTTGGATTGATGAAGAGCATCACCCGTTCCGAGCGCAACATGGCGCATCGCCTGATCGAAGAGTTCATGCTGTCGGCCAACGAATGCGTGGCTTCATATCTCGAAAACAAGCGCATCGCTTCGCTCTACCGGATTCACGAGAAGCCCGATGCCAAGCGGGTATACGACTTTGAGGTGATCGCCGCGACTTTCGGTTACTCACTGGGCGTGGGGCCGCTGCCCATCCAGCGAGTGCAGCTTAAGACCGACCGCCGCGCGAACTATGGCACGGGCAAGCGCGCCCGCGAGATCGAGATTCCGAAGGAAGTGCACATCACGCCGCGCATGTATCAGAAGCTGACGGAAAAAATTGCCGGCAAGCCGGAAGAGCGCATTCTTTCCTTCCTGATGCTGCGCTCGTTGAAGCAGGCGCGCTATTCCGAGGAGAACCACGGCCACTTTGCCCTGGCCGCGACCTCCTACACGCACTTCACGTCGCCGATCCGCCGCTATCCCGACCTGATCATTCACCGCATCCTGAAAGAAGTGTTGCGGGAATCGGCGTTCGACCGTAGCGCCGGCAGTAGCGTCGGCCGTAGCGCCGGCGTCCCGCCGGCCCGAAGGCGGACGGAACGTCTGCAGGCGCAGACAGATTCGGGAGTCACAGAAGACGGCTCGAGCACGTCTTACCGAAGCGAAGCCGGCCTCGAGCATAAGCGGGCTTCCGGCCCGCCATCGGGCCGGCAGGATGCCGGCGCTACAGCTGCTTCGCCCTGGTCGAAGCGGCGCGACCACTCCGCGCACCGCGAAGCCGTCCAGCCCGAGGGCGGGCCCATATCGCTTGAGGAGTTGCACAATATCGCCGAAGAGTCCAGCCAGTCGGAGCGCCGCGCGGACGAGGCCGAGCGCGAGTTGATGGAATGGAAGAAAGTAAAGTTCATGCAGGACCGCGTCGGAGAAGATTTCGACGGCCTGATCATCAGCGTCACCAAATATGGGTTCTTCGTGGAATTGACCGACCTGTTTGTCGAAGGGCTGGTCCCGCTGGATTCCCTGGCCGACGACCGCTACACCTATCACGAAAACACCCGCGAAATCATTGGCCTGCGCAACCGCAAGATCTACAGCCTGGGACAGCGGGTGCGGGTGCTGGTCGACCGCATCGATCCGGTGGAGAAAAAGATCCAGTTCGCGGTGCTCGAGGAAAAGCCGGCGGCGAAGCGCAAGAAACGCTAAGCCTGGTGTAAAATCCCTAAGTCAACCCTGCCGCCGCGTTCACTAGACGCGGCCGGTTCCTTCCAGTCGGGACGTGGCTCAGCCTGGTAGAGCACTCGCTTGGGGTGCGAGGGGTCGGCAGTTCAAATCTGCCCGTCCCGACCAACATCCGACTGCTTCCGGCCTGTCCGTCATCCAGCCGGAATCATTCTGCAGAACAGGTGGCGGGCACAACTTGACCAGATGGGCCGCTACTTAGCAGGCGGGGGGCCGGCCAGCGTCATGCCATGACGGCGGAAGAAGTCCATCATTCTCGCGCGATCGGGCGGGCCGCCGGCGGCGATGACTTCGGCCGCTTCTCGGAAGTATGCGGGGCCCATTATCGCGGGAGAGATGACGGCGAGCTGTTTCACATCTTCTTTGCCGAGATTATCGAAGCGATGCACCGCGCCTCGGGGGATGCACAGCGCCTGCCCGGGACCTACCTCGATGGGCGTGCCGTCAACCGTCCAGGTAAGGACACCCTCGATACCGTAGAGGACCTCCTCATAGGCATCATTCTTGTGGGCCGGCGCCGCCAGTTTCTGCCCGACCGGGACGAGAACTTCGAAGACCGAGACGCTTCCGCCGGAATCATCTGCGGTGAGGAGGAATCGGATTCCCAGCGGACCAATCTTGATAGTCTCTTCCGAAGCATTGACCCTGATCGCACGCAGCTGCATGATCGTCCCCTATGAATGAAGTTATCCCACATTTCTTCCTTTCCGTCGAGGGAGGAGTCTGAGACCGGATTGTGTTCAGTTGGTCGCCAACCGGGAAGTTAAGACTTGGCCCGGGTTCGGAAATCGTCTGCCAGAGTGTAACCATTCGGCGTAATTCAGTCTTAAACCGCTGAAAGGGTTAGTTCAAAAAATATCGGGGTTAAGCAGAAAAGTTCGAAAATCGTCTGCTAGGGCCGACCAATCCTTATGGTTTTCTTTTCTTCGGTTTCCGGCTGTCTCTGATTTGCTTCCTCCTGTGGTTGTCCAGCCCCGCCTTTTCTGGATCTTTGCGCAAGGTGTGATTGTGCTCACAGGCCAAGGTGATTGATGTCCTTGAGGATTCTGCCGCCCGCAATAAACATGGAAATAGTGCCCGGTTTCCCTACCAGCAGTTGGGCACCTATTGAGGGGCGCTTATGTCAAATTTCAGCTCAGGCCAGGTCAGATGGTTCGCTTTGCTACTCCTCCTCGTCCTCATCCCCGTCACCTACCTTCTGTCGGCATCCGGCAAGGTGCAGGTGAATGCAGAGGCATTAAACCTCTTCGCACCACTTCCCGCTGTGATGAGCTCGCCCGACAATCCGGTGACTGATGCCAAAGTGACGCTGGGGAGAATCCTGTTCTACGATCCTCGGTTGTCGGCCAGCCAGAAGATCTCCTGCAATACCTGTCATCCGCTCGACGCCTATGGCGCGGAATCCAAGTCCGTGTCGACCGGCCACAAGCAACAGAAGGGGACCCGCAACGCGCCTACGGTGTACAACGCCGCAGGGCACTTTGTACAGTTCTGGGATGGCAGGGCTCCGACCGTCGAGGAGCAGGCGAAAGGCCCGATCACCAACCCAGTTGAAATGGCGATGCCCTCCAATGCTGCGGCCGTTCAAGTGATTAAGTCCATGCCGGACTACGTTGCTCTGTTCCAGACAGCCTTTCCCAAAGACAAGGATCCGATTACCTACAACAACATGGCGTTGGCGATTGGAGCGTTCGAGCGCGAACTGGTGACTCCGTCGCGTTGGGATGCATTCATCCAGGGCGACGGGTCGGCGCTGACGGACGCCGAAAAATCGGGCTTCAATACATTTGCGGCAACCGGCTGCCAATGGTGCCACTACGGTCCGTATTTGGGTGGAGCGTCGTACCAGAAGCTCGGCGTTGTAAAACCGTGGCCCGACCAAACCGACCTGGGACTTTACCAGGTGACCAAGGAGGGGATGGACAAGATGGTCTTCAAGGTCCCTTCGCTGCGGAACATCAAAAAGACGGGGCCATACTTCCATGACGGCTCGGTTCCAACGCTCGACCAGGCGATCCGCAACATGGCGGTTCACCAGCGTGGACTAACGCTCACCGACGCCCAGGTAAAGTCGATTGAAACCTGGATGGAGTCGCTGACGGGACGGGTACCGATGAACTACATCAAGATCCCGGAGCTGCCGAAGAGCACATCGCAGACTCCCCGCCCCAGCAGCGAGTAACACAGGAGAGGGCGGGCTGGCCCACCCTTCCCGCGCTGGTTACTCACCAGTACAGAGGCTGCCCCATCCTTGCGTTGCTTGCAAGGGTGGGACCTCGGCTTTTGACCAGCTCAGTCGTGGTGATCCCTGCTTCGGAGTGGATAAGGGGCCGCCACGCCGTGTTCGACGCGCGCCTTTATGTCCGAGTACGCGGCTTCGATGAGCCGGCCTAGCGCTGCGGAGTTTGTGGTCGTTTCCGGCCTCAGCTTCACATGGCGCATGAATTTGCCGGTGCCTTGCAACAAGCGGGCCGGATCGGGCAGCGCTGCGCCGTGAAAGAATCCCACGTTTACGTGCGAAGTGAATACATTGACGTAGCCGAAGGGCGCATCTCCCAGACATGCCACCGGACAGCCGTCATGCAGAAGCTCCCGGACTTCGTCTCCGCACTTTCGCATCGCCTCAAACCACCGTCTAGCGATGGCTCCCAATTCACCAGCATGCTCTTTCATCTTCATCCATGCATCGATGGCGGGATCGCGCTCGACCGCGCCGTTGAATCGCAGGAATTCCGTTTTCATCGTCGCTCCACGTTCTGCTTTCGAGATTTGCGGTTACGGAGCACCTCAGTTTACGTTTAGCCCGTCATCCGGGCGCCAGTAGTCGCAGAATGTGACCGCATCAGCTGTGTGCCGGTGGCGCAGGACCCCTGATCCCGCGGTTCTGCGTTCAGTACTAGACTTACGGCACGTTTCGCAGCGCTCGATCCAGATCGGTCCAAAGGTCCTCGACGGCCTCGATACCCACGCTCAGCCGCAGCAGCGCCGGAGGCAGGTGCTCCTGTCCAGGAATGCCGGCCCGGCGTTCGATGGTGGACTCGACCGCTCCCAGGCTGGTGGCGTGTTGGATGAGCTGCACTCCAGCGCACACGGCGTCGGCGGCGCGGGCGTCGCCACGCACGTCGAACGAGATAATCGTGCCGAAGCCTTTGAGCTGGCGTCGCGCGGCCTCGTGAGTTGGGTGGCTCGCCAGGCCGGGATAGCGCGTCAGAGTGACGTTGGGATGGCGCGCGAGGCGCTCGGCCAGCGTCATCGCGTTGCGCTGCGCCCGCTCCAGCCGCAGTGCCAGCGTCCTGGCCCCGCGAACCGCGAGAAACGTTTCCAGGGCGCCGGGTGTTGCACCGGCGAGCTCCCGGGCCTGGCGCAGCGCCGCCAGCAGGTTCGCGTCGCGCACGGTGACGACGCCGCCGAGCAGGTCCGAATGTCCACCGATGAACTTCGTCACCGATTGCACGGCCACGTCAGCCCCTAGCGCCAGTGGACGCTGATTGAGCGGCGTAGCGAAGGTGTTGTCCACGCCGAGGATCGCGCCACGCTTCCGCGGTGCGGCGCAGATGGCGTCCAGGTCAGCCACCGTCAGCAGCGGGTTCGAAGGCGACTCCAGCCAAATCAGGTCGGCCACGCCGCACATCTCGATCCAGCCCGCGGTGTCGGCCACGGCGAGGCGATGCACGGTCCACCGGCCGCGGCTTTGGCCAGCTTTGGCGAGTCCCGCGACACCCTGGTAGCAGTCGTCCGGCAGGGCCACGACCGAGCCTGTGGGGAGTTGATCGAAAATCGCCGCGATCCCCGCCATGCCGGAGGCGAAGGCGACCGAAGAGCCACCTTCGAGGCCGCCGACGATCTCTTCCAGTGCCTCCCAGCCCGGCGTGCCGTCGTCGCGAGAGTAAGCACGGCGCTCGCCCAGCACGAAGTTCGACGCCGGGCATGGCGGCACGTTCAGCGGCGAGCCCGGGCGCCGGTCCCGTCCTGCCGAGACCAGCCACGATTCGACCGAACCTGGATCACTCGCCTTGTGCCCTGTCGTATCCCTGGATGTCATTGCTCGATTTTAGCGAATGGCCTCTTCCCGGTGTGCCGCCCGTGGCGGAAATCACACGGTTGTGTGTGCCGAATCACCGAGTTTTGGCCGCCGCCAGCATAGCGTGTGGGCGAAGTAACAAAAGGAAGGGTCTTATGAAAAAAGCAATGTTCTTAGTTGCGATGTTAGGTCTCGGCACACTGGGTTGGGCAGGGACGGGGCGGGAAGACGCTACCGACCGTCTGGACAACGCGACCAACGTGGTCCGCGAAATTATGAATGCGCCGGACAGTGGAATCCCGGAAGAAGTGTTGGAGCACGCCAGGTGCGTGGCCGTTGTGCCGCACATGGTCAAAGGCGGCTTCATTTTCGGAGGTAAAGGAGGCAAGGGCGTCGCCACTTGCCGCACCGCGAGTGGCTGGAGCGCGCCGGCATTCATCACGATTTCAGGTGGAAGCTGGGGCCTGCAGATCGGTGTACAAGCGGTCGACCTGGTCATGATCATTCAGAATGAAAAAGGGATGCAGAAACTGCTCGAGAGCAATTTCCAGCTTGGAGCGGACGCTTCAGCCGCCGCCGGTCCGGTGGGACGGCATGCCTCGGCCGGCACGGATTGGAAGTTGGATACAGAGATCCTGACTTACTCCCGAGCCAAGGGCGCGTTCGCTGGGCTCACCCTGGAGGGCGCTTCGATCCGCCAGGACAACGATTCCCGGCGCGCGATTTACGGACGCAAGGTCACAACCCGGGCCTTGCTGTTGGGCAAAGTGCCGGCGCCAGCCGTGGCCCAGCCGTTCCTGGCTGAAATTCGCAAGGCCAAAGCTCAAGCCGTAGCTGAAGAAGCGAAAGAGAAGGACAAGCAGTAGGGCCTTCACGGGCTCTTGAGGCAGGATTTGCCCAGGCAAAGTGGTTGCGGGGAAGAAGGAGTGAACCATGCTTGGAGCCATCTTGATCGTGATTCTGGTCCTGGCGCTCTTAGGAGCGTTACCAAGGTGGCCGCACAGCAGAGAGTGGAGTTATTACCCGACGGGAGGAGTGGGGCTCATCCTCTTGATCGTCATCGTTCTTCTGCTCTTAGGTCGCATTTGAGCAGCCGAGTGTGTGAAATCACGTAACGGAGGCACTCATGAAACCGATAATTAGATTTATCCTGGCGGGAGTTCCGGTCCTTCTTGTCTTAACGGTTGCTCCTGCCTATGCGCGTCAGGAGCAACATCAACAAGAGGCCAACCCCCCGAAACAGGAGCATCAAGCTCCGCCCGAAAAGCAGCGCCGAACCAACGACAAACAGCAGCAGAACCAAAACAAGCAGGAGCAACGGGCCCAGCAACAGCAGCAGAACCAAAACAAGCAGGAGCAACGGGCCCAGCAACAGCAGCAGAACCAGAACAGGCAGCAGCAGCAACGGGCCCAGCAACAGCAGCAGAATCAGAACAGGCAGCAGCAGCAACGGGCTCAGCAACAACAGCAGAACCAGAACAGGCAGCAGCAGCGGTCTCAGCAACAGGCGAATCGGTCGTCACAACAAGGGCAACGTGTGCAGCGTGGCGGACAGCGGGCGGTGTGGCAGCAGCAGCGCGCGCGTAGCTGGCAAACTGAGCACCGCACCTGGCAGCAACGCGGCGGCTACAACGGCTACCGCATCCCACAGGACCGTTATCAGCGTTACTTTGGTCGAAGTCATCGGTTCCGCATCTACAGGTACCCAATGGTCCTGATCGGAGGGTATCCCCGTTTCCAGTACGGCGGCTTCTGGTTCAGTCTGGTTGATCCGTGGCCAGAGTATTGGGCGGATGACTGGTACGACAATGATGATGTTTATATCGACTACTATGAGGACGGCTATTATTTGTACAACCCCAGGTATCCTCGAGATCGAATCGCAATCACCGTCTACGTGCGATAACCGAGCCAGGGGGAAGCAAAAAGGTCAGCAATGAACGTATGTCCAATTTTTCAGGAGGCACTTATGAATACCGGAATCGGCAGGCAGAATGGGGCAGCGACCGCTAAGCAGACCACCGAGGCCCAACGAGCTCTCGACCAGAAAACTCTGGAGGATCTCGCTACGGCAATGCACGGTGAAGCATTTGCTTATGTGAAGTATGTGCTCTATGGGGAACATGCGCGGAAGAGCGGCAACAAAGAGCTAGCAGACTTGTTCGAGAAGACGGCCCATACCGAGCGCTTCGAGCACTTCGCGGAAGAAGCGCAGCTAGCGGGGTTGGTGGGCAGCGATTCGGACAACTTGAGAGACGCGATCGAAGGCGAATCCTACGAGGTTGATACCATGTACCTCGAGTTTGCGCAGAGAGCGAAGGCTGCCGGAGATGCGACTGCGGCGGCTCGTTTTGAAGAAATTCGTCACGACGAAATGGGCCACCGGGATGCATTCAAGACTGCGCTGGCAACGTTGGCCTCCTGAGAGGAGAGTGGCTGCCGCGCTGAGAATCCCTTTTCCCGTGGCTTGCAAATGACCTGCAGCGAGTGGAGAATGGCGGCGGGTTGGTCCACCCTCTATCACTAGCCTGAGGCTGCCCCACCCGTCGCGGTTTTCGACGGGTGGGCACCTCGCACGTCGCTATCTTGTCCCTTGAACCCGTCATGCCCCGCACTCTCTGAAGCATGCCGACGATGCAAAGCTGGTCGGCGCCAACGTCCGCAATTCCCACCCTTGCAAAAACGCAAGGCTGGGGCAGCCTCCGTGGGAATGGTGCAACGCGAAAGATGGGCCACCCGCCCGCCCAGCCCGCCAGGCATAAGGACCAGTACGGAAATCTCTGTTACGGAAGATCCGGATTCATCGCGTACTGACAATCCGTACGGAGGCATTTGCACTGACGACCCCGGTCACTGAGTTTTGTGCTAGCATCGCTCTTGCGTTGGGGACGCATCCGGTCCGCGGAAAGGGTAGAAGCCCACCCGATCTCAAATCATTCTTCCGAACCTTCTTTCAGCCCAGTGTGCGGACAATGGGCACCCAATGAAAGGAGGTCATTGTGACCTATTCCGCAGGAGAGCCCCGATCCCTTCCCGACCGTCCAAATCTCCGACATCTGAAGGACCAAGCTAAGAATCTCCTGAAGGCGGGATCTGTTAAATCACTGGCCGAGGCGCAGTTTCAGATCGCGCGTCTCTATGGATTTGCTAGTTGGGTCAAGCTCAAGGCTCACGTCGATTTGCTTGAAGAGAGCGGACTGCTCAAGCAAGCCATCGACACCAACAACCTCGACAAAGTTAGAACTCTCATGACCCACAACCCTACATTGCATCGCGCTCCGCTTGGCTATGCCCAGAATGGGCCACTCACATGGGTTGCGGAATGCCGTGTGCCGTGGGAACCGCCCAGTCCCCTGAGGCTGGCGATGGCGGAATGGATGATCGATCACGGATCGGACGTCCACCAGGGTGGCGATGGACCTTTAATGCGCGCAGCGCTAGGCGATCGGATTGCGATGATGGAGCTTCTCGTTTCCCGCGGAGCCGACGTGAACGCCTTATGGAATGGAAATTATCCCATCCTGTTCGGCGCCTGCGAAGTTGTTGATCCTGTCTCTCTGAAATGGCTCTTGGAACATGGTGCTGACCCGAACTGTACGAAGCTCGGCAAACGGACTACGGCGCTCGACTATCTGATCGGAACATACACACGCTCTCCGGACTTGCGCGAGTGCGTTGAACTCCTAGTTGGAGCTGGAGGCCTCACGAATTACAACGTGCCGTGCTTTCTGGATCTGCTGCGGGGCCGGCTTGACCGAGTGGCCGAGCAATTGGACACGGCTCCGGATCTCGTGCATCGGCGATTTCGGGAACTTGACTGCGGCAGTACCGCAACGCGTCGCTTGCTCCTGCAAGGGGCAACGTTGCTGCATGTTGCAGCCGAGTTCGGGGATGCGGAAGCGGCCAAGCTTCTTCTTGATCGTGGAGCGGACGTAAATGCGCGCGCGACGGTCGATGGGGCTGGTGTTGGCGGGCAGACGCCAATTTTCCACGCCACCTCGCAAAATCGGGATTGGGGATTCGCCGTGACACAATTGCTTTTGGAACGCGGGGCAGACCTTGCGGTTCGCGTGAAACTCCCAGGTCACTACGAACGGCTCGACGAGGTGGTGGAATGCACACCGCTTGGCTATGCGCTTCGGTTTCCTGGCTCCGAAACCAAAACCGTTGCGCTGCTACGTCAGCGTAATGCACCGGAATAACTCTTTAGCCCGCGATTTCGCGCGGATGACGGAAGTTCTCCCTTCCCCAGGGCGGTGGCCCACCCTCTATCACTAGCCTGAGGCTGCTCCACCCGTCGCGGTTTTCGACGGGTGGGCACCTCGCAGGTCGCTATCTTGTCCCTTGAACCCGTCATGCCCCGCACTCTCTGAAGCATGCCGACGATGCAACGCTGCTCGGCGCCAACGTCCGCAATTCCCACCCTTACCAAAAACGCAAGGCTGGGGCACCCTCCGTGGGAATGGTCCAATGCAAAGATGGGCCACACGCCACGCTGGATTATTGGAGGCTTTTCCGTTATCCAGGAGTTTCGGTACTGGTGCCGTTAACGGCACCACTGCCGGAGTTTCTGCGATCGATTCACACAAGCCGAGTTATCAGTCTCGATCCGGAGTCCATATCGGAATTTGCACCAAAAATGGTAACTTCCGGTTGGACGGTAATACGGTAATAAGCCCGGAACGCAGGATTTTGGTTGATGCCTGACTGAGGGTCGACGCGCGTATACTCGCGACCGAATACAGCGCCTAGCCATCTAGAGCATCATGTTCGCTATGTAAGTAGCCACATCCATGCCAATGACGGATGCTCCTCCCCAGAGGAATGCCGGATGCAGCCGGTGCAACCTCACCTTGTCGACAATGGCGCAAGCCAGGACGGTCCCTGCGCAAAGCAGCAACACCTCGATATCGATGTGCTCTCGAAGCCCCTTCGCATAGGACATGAGGCGCCCGAATGCCGGCCCCAGCAGGCTGAGCGTCGCCAACAGCATCAACCGCTTGTGATAGTCGCCACGCCGGCGGAGCAAAATCGCGGCGCCAACCAGGCCTGCAAACACAACCAGAGCAATGCCGTCAAACGCAGCCAGCATCCACAGAAATCGAGCGCTGTGTATGTCGTGCGATTGGCGTGCGGCGCCGTGTATGAGTGTGGGCACGCCTGCCAGAATCACCAGCACTGCAAGACCCACGCCGAACATGCCAAGCCGGCGGTGCAGATCGACTCGATGCCTCGCGATCAGCAAAGTTTGCGTCAGAAACAGAGCGATCCATGCCGCCATCACCAATCCGTGAGCATGCACGACCAGCGTCAGATTCGGGTCGTGATGCAGGAGACGCAGCGTGTAGTTCGGTACAAATCCTGCGAGTATGGTCACTGTGACAAAGACTGCCACGACATAGAAGTACCGATGCTCGGAATGTTCGTGCGATAGTGAACTCACGATCGTGAGACCTCCGGAGGGGTTCCCGTGGGGTATTGGTAGTGTATTCCAAGTCTCTCTTTGCAGCTACGGAAGTATGGTGGGCTACTCGTCAGTTTATAGAAGTAAACACTTCGGGCGAAAGAATCGACCCACTTCCACGATAGATACTGAAAAACGCGCTTGTATTCCGAATTGTCGGCAATCCGGAAGTAACCCGCAAACAGGCTCCCGGAAATCGCTCCGATGGTTTCCGCCCATGCCTGACACGTTCTGCTCTTGCAGTGTAGCCTGTAGATTCGCCCTGGAAAGACTACGAGATGCGAAAAGGGTTTACGAGCAAACCACAAAGGGACGAGCCCGCGACGCCGCTCAAGAACTACATCACGCGGAGCGGATTGGAGCGCCTTAAAGATGAGCACCGGTTTCTGCTCACCAGGGAACGCCCGGCCGTGGTGGAGGTGGTGGCGTGGGCTGCCGGTAATGGCGATCGCAGTGAGAACGCCGACTATCAGTATGGCAAGCGGCGGCTGCGGCAGATCGATGGGCGGATTCGCTTTCTCACCAAGCGAATCGAAGCCGCGGAAGTGGTGGACCCGGAAGCTCCGAGAACGGGGCAGGCGGCGACCAGGGCATTCTTCGGAGCGACCGTGCGCTATGCCAATGCCGGGGGAGTGTCGCGAGTGGTGAGCATCGTGGGCACCGACGAGGTCGATCTCAACCGTAACCACATCAGCTGGGTGTCACCTCTGGGGCGCGCGTTGATGAAGTCGGCAGCGGGTGACAGCGTAGTCGTGCAATTGCCGGGCGGTACAGAATGTCTGACCGTGCTGGAAGTGGGCTACCAGCGCATTTCGGTGGAACCGTTCCGTGAACCACCGGGGAATTCAGGTCGGCCCCGAAAGCCGCCGCGGTGAGAATCGCTTTCCCCGTGGCTTGCAATTGACCGGCAGCGAGTGGAGAATGGCGCGGGGATTTTCGGATGGAGTCGGCGGATGATAAGCCGCGAAAATTCGGCGCGGTAACCCCCTGGCTGGCCCTGCTGGCCATTTCCCTTCTGATCAACTATATCGACCGCGGCAACCTGTCCCTGGCCGCGCCCCTGCTCAAAAATGAGTTGCAGCTTAGCCCCTGGCAACTGGGGATTTTATTTTCCGCATTCTTCTGGACCTATACCGCGCTGCAGTTCGGCATGGGCTGGGTGGTGGATCGATTCGAAGTGAATCACGTGATCGCGGCCGGGTTCCTGGCCTGGTCGCTGGCCACCGCGGCGACCGGCCTGGTGCAGGGATTCGCCATGCTGCTGCTGATGCGGCTGGTCCTCGGCCTGGGTGAGTCGGTGGCCTTTCCCTCCTGCTCGAAGATTCTGGCGCTGCACGTGGCCGAACCCGATCGCGGATTTGCCAACGGGGTCATCATCGCCGGGATGAAGTCGGGGCCGGCAGTGGGCGCCCTGGGAGGCGGACTCCTGATGGAGAGGTACGGCTGGCGCCCGGTATTCATCGGAATTGGCCTGGTCAGCCTACTGTGGCTGGCGGCCTGGAAGAAATGGATGCCCAGGGGACCGGCGCTGGTCAGAGCCGGGACCGGCGCCGATGCGGCGGTTCCCACGGTGGCCCGCATCCTGCGCCAGCGTTCTTTTTGGGGTGCCTGCGCGGGCCATTTTTCCGCCAACTACCTTTTGTATTTCATGGTCACGTGGCTTCCGTTCTACCTGGTGCACGAACGCCGGCTTTCCGTCCACTCCATGGCCGTAACCGCAAGTGTGTACTACATGGTGGATGCGCTTTCGGCCATCGCGACGGGTTGGTTTTCGGATTTCTGGATACGCCGCGGTTTTACCCCCACCAGGGTCCGCAAATCGGCCATGCTGATCGGACACTCGACCGCAGCCATAGCGTTGGCGGGATGCGCCCTGGCCGGTCCGCACACCTACCTGGCGTGGCTGCTGGTGGCGGGCGTGGGATCCGGAATGTCGGGGTCGGGTATCTACGCGTTTTGTCAGATCCTGGCCGGTCCTAAGGCGGCGGGAAGGTGGACAGGCTTTCAAAACGGTTTTGCCAATCTCGCGGGCGTCGTGGCACCGGCGCTCACCGGATTCATCGTGAATCGGACGGGAAATTTCCAGATGGCGCTGGCGATTACTGCGGCACTATCGCTGGCCGGCGGCCTGGCGTGGGTCTTTGCCATCGGCCCTCTCCGGGAAGCGAGTTGGGCGGGAGAGAACCCAGGTCTTCGCGGCGCCGCAGTGTAGGCCGACACGCTAAATGATTGATCGAGTTTCCCGTTGCCGATTCGGGCAAGCGGGTCGCTCTTCACACCTCATGCGCACCGTTTTCCGGACAAGCCCGCGATCGGCCAGCGTCTGAGATAAAATCGGTCGGCCCAACCCGAGGAGAGAAATATGCCATCCGTGCTCATTACTGGAACCAGCAAGGGAATCGGTTTGGAATCGGCGCTGGCCTTCGGCCGCGCCGGCTACAAGGTTCACGCCACCATGCGCAACCCGGCGCAGTCTCCCGAGCTGGCTGAAACCGCGGCGCGAGAAAAACTGCCGATCATGGTTTCGACCATGGATGTGGACTCCGACCAGTCGGTGAGCCGTGCGATTGCGGCGATCCACAAAGACCACGGCCCCATTGACGTGCTGGTCAACAACGCCGGCATCGAGCGGGCAGGCTCGATCGAAGAACTTCCACTGGCTGATTTCCGCGCGGTCATGGAGACCAATTATTTCGGAGCCATCCGTTGCATTCAGGCTTTGGTTCCAGACATGCGGCAACGCCGCAGCGGATGCATCATCAACGTGAGTTCGGTGGCGGGAAGAATTTCCAGTACGCCGCTGGCGCCTTACATGGCTTCGAAGTGGGCGCTGGAAGCTTTGAGCGAGGCGCTGGCGGGCGAGATGAAGACGTTCAATGTCCGGGTCGCGATCGTCGAGCCCGGCATCATCGATACCGCGATGGCGCGGCGGATTGGAGATCAGCCGGACCATTCGCCGTACCGGCAGGGGGCGCGGTTCGCGCTGCTTTTCGAGGCTTCGCTGAAAAATCCCGCTCCACCGTCGCTGGTCGCACAGAAGATCGTGGAAATCGCGGAAAGCGGAACCTGGCAGCTCCGCCATCCCGTCGGACCCGACGCCTCACCCTTCCTGCAGTGGCGCCGCGGAATGACCGATGAACAATGGGTCGAGCTGAACGGCAGCGACGACGAAACCTGGTACCGTCGCATCACGAGCGACTTCGGCCTGGATACCCGGCCGAAGAACTAGCTCGGGTTTCTCAAGGTCCGCAACTTGCGAGCGGGTGGCCTGGATTTGGGGAATCCAGGCTGGGACCAGCGCGACGAAGGACCCTCTCGTCCCGACATTCATCGTTTTTTGCCCGACACCTGCGCGACCCGGGCTTTTACCAGCTTCTTCACCAGGGCAAGCGGCAGTGGCTTGTCGCTGGGGAACTGGATAGTCCCTTTCGAGGTGGAGAAGCCCTTAAGTTCGTCCTTGAACGCCTCCATCACGGACGCGGTGGGGAACAAACTGCAATGATCCGAAAACGCGGCGAACCATACCAGCGTTCCCTTGTACTTGAAGGCCGGCATCCCGTAGCTGATGGCCTCGGTAGCCTCCGGGGGCGCTGCGGACCGAACGGCCGCTCGAATCTTTTCCAGGGTGCTACGCGCAGGTTCGGGGACGCGAGCGAGATATTCGTCGACGTTTTTCGGAGCGCCGCGGCCGGGCGCGGCGGAACTGCGATTGCCAGATTTCAGTTTTTTCATGCGGGCGATGCTACAAGAAGCTCCCATGTAAGTCCACGGCGCGGCTCGGCGCCGCTGCGCAACATCTCCCCTGGTTTGGTAACGTGGAGGCCTTGGCAGCGAACGGCCTAACCGGCGGAATTTACGTCCGCCGCAGCGGGCAATCTGCGACGCAGGATTTCATAGACGGGCAGTCCTGCTAGGACGACTACGACACCCATCAGTGCGCCCCGCGGAGTCCGCACCGCAACCAGAATCAGCATGATCGCGACCAGCAGCAGAAATGCGAGAGGGGTTGCCGGATATCCGGGAGTAAGGATTACAGATTCGCCGGGCTCCTCCCGAGTGCGAAGAATAAACAAACCTGACACCGTGAGCCCCAGAAAAAACACCACGATGAACAGAGCGTAGGAAATGATCTGTTCAAAATTACCCAGCAGGACGAGCAGGGAGGCGATGCAGCCCTGGATCGTAATCGCATTCGCCGGGGTGCGGAAGCGGGGATGGAGCCGCGCCACCGGCTTGAGGAACAGACCGTCGTTGGCCATCGCATAGTAGACGCGTGGCGCGAAGATGATGAGCGCCGACAGGCTTCCCACCAGGCAGATGATGACAATGGCCGCGAAGATCACGCCACCGGGAGGGCCGAACAGCACTTCACCAGCCTGCGCCACGAAGGTCTGGTCTGATGTCACTTTGTCGAGGGGAATGAGATATAGAAATACCGCGCTGACCACGATATAAACCACGGTCACGGCCAGCAGGCCGAGCAGCAAGGCGCGCGGCAGAGTGCGGCCCGGATCGCGCACCTCGCCAGCGAGTTTGCTGACATCCCACCATCCTCCGAAAGAAAAGAATGCGCCCACCACTCCGACGGCAAGCGCGGGCGCCAGCGGCAAGGAACCCGGGCGCTGCGCTACAAAGGGCACGAAGTTCGACCACGATCCCAGGCGGAAGGCAAATGCCCAAACCGTCAGAAATCCGAGCAGGCCGAGTTTCAGCCAGGTCGTCCAGCGCAGGAATCCCGCACTCATCCGGATACTGAAGATGTTGAGGAGACACAAGGCCCAGATCGTTCCGACACCAACCAGTTTTATCAACAACGGAGGCAGGGGGACGATATAACCGAAATATCCCGCCAGGCCGGTGGCTAATGAGGCAGTGATGGCTGGATCCATGACCAGCAGGCACATCCATCCGAACAGGAATGCGATCCGCCGGCCGTAGCATTCCTTCAGATAGATATACGCGCCGCCGGCGCTGGGAAAACGGCCGGCAAGTTCTCCAAAGCAGAGCGCGCCGCTCAGAGTCATGGCGCCGATCACCAGCCAGACCAGCAGAAGCCACAGCGGAGAGCCGAGGGCCTTGGCCATGCCGGCGGGGGTAAGGAAAATGCCGACCGCGATGATCCCACCGATCACGGCCGAAGTGGTCGAGGCCAGGCCCAGTTCGCGTCGCAGGCCTGGACTGGAAGCGGGAGTCGTCGGGATCGTGGCAGCCATCGGTTGGATTTTTTACCTGTATCCCAACTTGTTGGATCGCGGGAATGAGAGATGGGCCAAGTTAGTGGGGGGAATGCAGTGGCACAATAATATAAAACCGCTAGATGCCGCGGCCATTGCCCGGTTTCACGCGACTGTCGAAAACCAATACTGCTTTCACACTATTGACCCTCGGATTTGAGTCCCTATAATCGCCGCACTTTCTGCATGCATCAGTTTTTCTGGCGCCGTAAATTGCGCGGCCCGGGTTCGCACTTCCAATCTGGAGAAAACCGTTTCGAGAAGGAGAAGCGCTCCCCATGGTTTGTTTCAGAAGCATGGTTTGTTTCAGAAGTTCGGTTCGTTTCAGAAGCCTGGCCTGTCTGCTGGCAATATTCCTTGGGGGGTTGCACGCCGGGGCACAGCAGATCACGGGAAGCATTCGCGGGACCGTCCAGGACCCGAGCGGTGCCGTGGTGCAGGGCGCAACGGTGAGCGCTCGCCAAACCGAAACTGGCCTGGCCCGCACTGCGACCACAGATCCGAGCGGCGCGTTTGTCCTGTTGGAACTGCCGGTCGGTCACTACGAACTCCAGGTCGAAGGCAGAGGATTTCAGAAGTACGTGCAGCAGGGCATTACGCTGAACGTGAACGAAACAGCCGTCATTCCGATTCATCTCGCGGTGGGCGCCGAGAGCCAGATTTTGGAGGTGAATGCTGACGCGCAACTGATCCAGGGTACGGTGACCAGCCTGGGCAAAACCGTCTCGGAACGCGAAGTTCTTGATCTGCCCCTGAATGGCCGAAACTTTACCCAGCTCGGACTGCTTCAGCCGGGCGTTGTGCCCCTTACTCCGGGCCTGGCGGAAGCCGGAGGATCGCTGCGCGCAGGACAAGCTTACGCGGTGAATGGCCAGCGTCCCGAGTCGAACAACTTTCTGATCGACGGAGCCAACAATTTCAACGGCGTGGATGGAGGGTTCGTTCTGAAGCCGCCGGTGGACGCCATCACCGAGTTCAGGATTCTTACCCACAACGCCAGCGCCGAATTTGGACAGAGCCTGGGCTCGACCACCAATATCATCACTCGCTCCGGGACCAACCGATTTCACGGAGCGCTCTGGGAATTCCTGCGCAACGATATTTTTGACGCCACCAACTATTTCGCGGCCACCACCGAACCCCTGAAGCAGAACCAGTTCGGCGGCACGTTCGGCGGACCGATCCGCAAAGACAAGACTTTCTTCTTCGCGTATTTCGAGGGTTTCCGCAACCGCCAGGGCGAAACCGACTCTTCCACGGTGCCTTCATTGGCCGAACGCCAGGGCGATTTTTCGTCGATCTGCACCGCGGGCTTCACCGGGGGCTTTTGCAATGATCCGAACCAGCAGCTTTTCAATGTATTTCTCAACCAACCGTATCCCAACAACCAGTATCCAGTGGCTACCCAGACCAATCCCGTAACGCAGAACCTGCTGCAATATATTCCGTTCCCAAACAATGGATTAAATGTGTTCACTTCGACACAGGTTGTTCGTCAGGATTCGAACCAGGGCGGGATCAAGATCGACCATTACCTGACGCCGTCCGACATCCTCAACTTCCGCTACGGGATCATTGACGGAACGCAATTCAATCCCATCCCGACGTCTGGAGCGAGCGTGCCGGGTTTTCCCGTCGGGCAGGACCAGCGAGCGCAAAACTTCGTTGCCCAGGAGACCCACACTTTTTCTCCCAGCGTGATCGGCGTCTTTCGCTTTTCCTACCTGAGGAATAAATTCCTGTTTGGCGAGCATATCAATAACACCACTCCGCTCAGCCTCGGCTTCCACTACAAGCCCAGCCTGGAAGCGGCCGTAGGTCCGCCTTCGATCCAGATCTCCGGCTACACGACGATCGGCAATCCGATTACCGGGCCGCGCGATACGTTCGAGAATGCCTTCGACCAATCCGCCTCTCTGAGTTGGGTGCGTGGCCGTCACGAACTCAAATTTGGCGGCGGATACCAGCACCTGCAGATCAACGCGTTGCAGGGCATCGCCACCAATGGCTTTTATGTTTTTGCCGGTTTTCCGGTCGTGCCCGACGCCTTCGCCAGCTTCCTGTTTGGTCAGCCGGTTGTCTTTCTCCAGGGCCTGGGCGATTTTGAACGCGGCATCCGGGGAAATGCGGTGAACTCGTACGTTCAGGACACATTCAAGGCCACGTCGCGACTGACCTTGAACCTGGGCTTGCGCTATGACCTGCCATTCCCCTACACCGAAATCAAGAACCGGCAAACCCTGTGGATTCCGGGCCGCCAATCCACGGTAGTGCCCGATGCTCCTCCGGGTTTGCTCTACCCGGGAGACAAGGGCGTACCGGCGGGCTTGATCCCCACTTTCAAGAAGGGCTTTGCGCCGCGCGTAGGCCTCGCCTGGGACCCGACGGGAAGCGCCAAGTGGCTGGTCACATCCGCCTACGGAATTTTCTACGAGCCTTATTACACGGGGCAGGGTGGACCGCTGCAATCCCCGATCAGCGCGCCGCCCTTCCTGCAGACCCCGCAGGTAAGCACGCCCGATTTTGCTGATCCGTTCAACGGCAATCCTCCCATCACCGGCGAGTTCTCCAAACCGCTGACCAATTTGACGCTGGCCGCGAATCTTCCCTTACCCTACTCGCAGGACTGGGACCTGAATATTCAGAGATCCTTCGGGTCAGACTTGCTCTTCGAGATCGGCTACGTAGGAACCAAGGGGACCAAACTGCCTCGCATGATCGAAGCCAACCCGGCCATCTACATTCCGGGATTTGACACCAGCACCAATCCGCCTTCGCCTATTTCCACCTCGAGCAACGCAGACCGGCGGCGCGAGTTCTCGGGGTGCACGCTCGATCCGACGACCGTCTGCAACTATTCTTCGACGGGCCTGATCACCGGCATTGCGAACTCCTCTTACAACGCCCTCGAAGCCAGCCTGAGGAAGCGTTTCAGCCATGGCATTTCCTTCCTGGCCTCGTACACATACTCCAAGTCGATTGACGACTCTTCGTCGTTCAACCTGACCGGGTCGGCGTCGAAACCGCTGGCCGGAGAGAACGACCTCGCTCAGAATCCCTTCGACCTCGGGGCAGAGCGTGGCCGCTCCCTGTTCGATGCCCGTCACCGGTTTGTGTTGAGCTACCAATGGAGCCTGCCCTGGTGGCGACAGCCGAAGGGATGGTATCAGCAGGTCCTGGGCAACTGGCAGGTCAACGGGATCGTGACGGCGATGACCGGAACGCCATTTACCGTTTTCGACGGGAACGATTTTTCGGTGCAGGGCTCGGCGCCGGAAATCAGCGGATTTTTCTCCAACCGGCCGAACCTGGTTGCGGGACAGAATCCCAACGGCGGTCCGAAAACCGCCAGCGCATGGCTGAACCCCAATGCCTTCCAGCGAATCACCCAAGACCCCAACTCTCCGGTGCAACAATTCGGCTCGGCGGGCCGCAATATCGCCCAGGGACCGGGATATGCGGATTGGGACTTCTCGTTATTCAAGAACATCCGCGTGGCGGAGTCGAAGCAACTGCAGTTCCGGGCGGAGTTCTTCAATCTCCTGAATCATACGAACTTCCATAATCCCGACAGCGACATGAACTCACAAACTTTCAATCAGATTCTGGAAGCCCAGCCTCCGCGGCTGATCCAGTTTGCGTTGAAATTTACCTTCTGAGTCTGGTGGCGCCGGCCTAATCAAGGTATTGCAGCCTGGGCATCTGTGCGTCCGGTTCCGAATCCAACCAGTTGGGCACCGCGGCTATTGATCGACGCCCACGAGTTGGACGGCGTCAACCTCATTCCAACCGGGAACAACGTTGGTGGCGAGTGTGATCTTGACCCGGTCGGTCTTGAATGTAGTCTTGGGGAATTTCACCATGAAGTAGTTCAGTTCTGTGGTTGGATCGGCGCCTTGCCAGACGGTATGGGCCATCCCCAGCTCATCATAAATTTCAATTTTGATCACCGCTCCCGAGCCGCACGACTCGCGGACGCGCACTTCAGTCGCGTGCACCGGTTTGGCATACTTTAGATCCAGCCACTCAATGCCGCCATCCGGAGTTTTCGACGTCCAGGCGGCCCCGTCGTCTCCGTACTTATCGACATTGGGCGCCCCGGTTGCCTGATTGGCAGACCAGCCCTCGGCATCTTTGGCGTCGTTGTAGTTTGAGGATGCGGCGGCCTGAATCGCCCACTGTCCATTCGGATCCTTCTTAATCTCATCTTGTTTGATCGCCCAGTCGGCGGCAGCCAGTTTGGCGGTAGTGTCAGCCGATGAGCCGGCGTCCGCGCCCCCGGGTGCAGCCGGGGCTGGCGCTGTGGCCGCAGGGGCGGCGTTCGTGCTCGCCGGTTGACTGGGCGCGGAACTTTCCTGCGTGGTGTCGCTCTTCTTACAGCCGCTGAGCAGGGCAAGCGAAAGAAAACAGCAGATCAGACTGAGATGAATTTTCATTTGAGTTTCTCCGGCGATCTGAATCTTACACGATATCCTGCGAGGTCTTATTTCCGGCCAGAGTTCCAGTCAACGATGAGGATCGGCTTACTTTCCTGTACGGATCAGCGATGACCAGTATAATGGCGCCTCACCAACCGAGCCCGCTGTGGGCGTTATGCGCTTCTTCAAGCAAAAAGCCGTGTGGGCCACACTCAAGAGATTGACGCTGGGGTTCGGGCTGATCGCGCTGTTCTCGGCGATCCTGCTGCTGTCCGATTTGGGCCATCGCACCACGGCTGCCGCCGCTTCCGCCAAGGCCCGCGCCGAGATGGGCTCAAACGGCAGAGTGGTCAAAGCCGCGATCGTCTACTTCGCGCGGGACGTCGGCACCGACATGTGCATACAGGGCCTGATCGACGGCCTGAAAGCCAGTGGGTTCGACGAGGGGAAGAACCTCGAAGTTCGCCGGGCTGATGCCCAGGGCGAGATGATCAACATTCCCGCCATTCTCCAGAACTACGACAGTTCCGACGTCGACCTTATTATGACCATCACCACCCCCTGCCTGGCCGGGGCCTGCAGCAAGGTGAAGCACAAACCGGTGGTGTTTACCTGCGTGACCGACCCGATCGCGGCTGGAGCCGGTAAGAGCCATACCGAACACTTGCCCTTTGTCACCGGCGTTGGCAGTTTTCCGCCGGTAGGCCACAGCCTGGATATGATGCAGAAGCTGATTCCCGGACTACGCGCGGTGGGGACCATGTTTAACCCGGCGGAGGCCAATTCGGTGAAGGAGATGTCGGTCGCCCG
This sequence comes from Terriglobia bacterium, assembly GCA_963734455.1. GTDB lineage: Bacteria > Acidobacteriota > Terriglobia > Terriglobales > Acidobacteriaceae > JAIQFF01. The sequence goes on along the minus strand of CAVTHC010000001.1, from coordinate 644,375 downwards.
CGAGGTATTTCGGAGTCGTGGCGTGAGGCTGGAAGAAGTCGCCATCTCCGGATCGAACGAGGTCCTGCAGGCGGTGCAGATCCTGGCGGGGCGGGACATCCAGGCGGTGTGGGTGCCGGGCGACAACACCGCCATCGAGGGCTACGAGGGAGCGGTGAAAGGCGCCAAAGATGCGCGCTTGCCGCTGATCACCGACGAATGTTCCGACTTGCCCCGTGGCGGCCTGGCCTGCCTCGGCGTGAGCCTAAAATCCGCCGCGACCGCCGCCGGCAAGCTGGCGGGCAGCGTGCTTCAGGGAGCGGCCCCGAAAGATATTCCTCTGCAGGAGGTCGCTGTCGAAGAAATGGCGGTCAGCCGCGGCAACGCGGCGCAATTGGGCCTCACCATCCCTGCCGAGTTCTCGCCGAACAGTCTGCGTCCCTAGCCGCCCTGCCATGGAGATCGTTACCCAACAACTCGGTGATGCGCTCGAAGTCAAGGTGAAGGGACGCCTGGACAACTACTGGACCGAGCACCTGCGAGGCAATCTGGAGGAGGTTATCCGCGGAGGAGCGCACGGCATTCATCTGAATCTGTCGGAGATTTCATTTCTCAGCTCCGCCGGTGTCGGCTTGCTGGTGAATTTTCACACCCAACTGAAGGGCATTGGCGGCAGTTTTGTGATCACCAGCCCGTCGGAGCGGGTGAAACAGGTTTTGGATCTGTGCCGGCTCTCGACCATCCTGCTGGCCCAGACGACGCCGGCCGCGCCGCCTGTGCACAAGGCCGAGGTGCGCCGTTTTTCCTCTTCCGCGGGATCGTTCGAGGTCTTCGAATGCGCTCCGGGCAAGCCGCTGGTCTGCCGGCGGATTGGCGACCCGGAACGGCTGACCGGTTGCCGCTTCGCTGCGGAAGATTGCGAGACGGTCGCCTTCCCGCCGTCTACTTTCGGCTTCGGCCTGGGGGCCTTCGGCCACGGCTTCGAGGATGCGCAGACGCGCTTCGGTGAGTTCCTGGCGGTGGGCGGCTCGGCGGCGTATTTGCCTACCGACGGAACCAATGTGCCGGATTTCATGGTGTCCAGCGGCGAACTGGTGCCGCAGATGAGCGTGCTTTACGGCCTGCGATGCGAGGGCGGATTCACTCACCTGATGCGCTTCGAAACCAGCGCCGCCGAGACTCCCCTTGCGCTCTCGGAGTTGGTGCGCACCGGGCTGGAGGTTTCGGGCGCGCCCGCCATCGGGATGGTGATGGTGGTCGAATCGGCTGGCCTGGTGGGGGCGGCTCTCCGCCGTTCCCCGGCCGCGGCCACGGGAGTGAACGGCGCCCCGTTCAAGTATCCCGAAGTGCGTTCGTGGCTGTCGTTCTCCACGGAACGGCTTTACCCGCGCTCGCTGGCCTTGATCTCAGGCGTGGCCGCCAGTTCCGAATGCCCGCTCCTGGCTCCGCTGCTTCGGCCGGTGGGAACGGAACAATGGCCCATGGGCCACTTTCATGCGGCGGCATTTTCTTATCGTCCACTGCAGAAGGGAAGCATCGATCTGAAGAATACGGTCACCACTTTATTCGAGACTGAAACCTTGCAAGGCGTGCTCCACTTGCTGACCGACGACCGCGTGGCGGCCGGGCTGCAGCAGAGCGAGTTTGTCCGAGGCGCATGCTGGATCGGCGCGGCGTCCGATATCCGATGAGAGTCGAAGCGATATGAACCTGCTGATCGGCACCTTCACCATTGGCTTCATTCTCTCGCTGCTGGCCCTGGGCGTGTTTATCAGTTTCCGGATTTTTGCCTTTCCGGATATCACGGCGGATGGCTCGATCACCCTCGGCGCAGCCGTGGCCGCGACCCTGATGGCGCGCGGCACTAACCCACTGCTGGCCTCGCTGGCCGCCTTCGTCGCCGGAATGCTCGCGGGCGCATGCACCGGCACGCTCTATACCCGGTTCAAGATCAACTCGCTGCTCTCCGGAATCCTGGTGATGACCGCGCTCTATTCCATCAACCTGCACATCATGGGCAAGAGCAATGTTCCCCTGCTTTCGGTGACCACGCTGGCGACGCAGTCGGAACAGATTGGAGTGAAGCTGATGCGGGGCGCCACCAGCTTCGGCCTGGCGGGTTGGGAAGTCAGCGTGCGCGACGCATCGGTGCTGGCCGCAGTCGGGCTGGTGGTGGCGCTCACCGGCGTGTTGCTGTATTTGTTCCTGCGCACCAACCTCGGCATGGCCATGCGAGCCACGGGAGACAACGTGGAGATGATCCGGGCGCTGGGCGTCAACGATGCCAACATGATCGTGTTCGGGGTGGCGATTTCGAACGGCTTTGTGGCGCTCTCTGGAGCTTTGCTTGCGCAATACCAGGGCTTCGCCGACGTGGGCATGGGAATCGGGATGGTGGTCTGGGGCCTGGCCAGCGTCATCATCGGGGAAGCGCTGGTGGGGACGAACCTGTTGGGCACGACCATTGTCGGCGCGGTAATGGGTTCTGTCTTGTTCCGTCTATTGGTGGCCGTGGCCTTGCGCTGGGGCCTTAGCCCCAACGACCTGAAACTGATCACGGCCGTGTTCGTCTTCTGCGCTCTCATCGTGCCCCAGTTCCTGCGCAAGAAGCGCCTGCGGAGCGCCCATGCTTGAGGTTCAGGGCATCTCGAAGACGTTCAATCCGGATACGCCCAACGAAGTCCGTTCCCTGCGCGGCGTGAGCCTTGAGCTGGCGGCCGGTTCCTGGGTGGTCATTATCGGGACCAACGGTTCGGGCAAATCCACGCTGCTGAATGCGGTTGCAGGAACGTTTCTGGTGGATGAAGGCAGCATCCGGCTGGCGGGACGCGACGTGACGCGCTGGCCCGAGCATGCGCGCGCCGAACTGATCGGGCGGGTGTTTCAGAATCCGTTCAGCGGCACCTCGCCTAGCCTGACCATCGAGGAGAACCTGAGCCTGGCCGCCCGCCGCGGCCGCCGTCGCGGCCTGGGCTGGGGACTGAAAGAATCGCTGGTGGGCAGAATGCGCGACGAAGTCAGCCGCCTGAACATGGGACTCGAAAACCGGCTGGAGAATGCCATCGGAAGTCTTTCCGGAGGCCAGCGCCAGGCCCTCACCCTGCTCATGGCGACCTGGCTGCGTCCCGAACTGCTTCTGCTGGACGAGCACACCGCGGCCCTCGATCCCAAGAGCGCGGACCTGGTCATCGCCCTGACCGAACAGGTCATCGAGCGCGACCAGCTGACCGCCTTGATGGTGACGCATTCCATGCACCAGGCGGCGAGCCTGGGAGACCGCCTGATCATGATGCACCGCGGCCAGATCATCCACGATTTTCAGGGCGCGGAAAAACGGCGGCTGCGTCCGGATGATTTATTGGCGCGCTTCGAAGAAGTACGGCGCGCCGAACAGCTCGACGAGAGCGCCGCCCAGATGCTGTCGGAGCAGTACGTGTGAGCGGACCGGCAGCCGATCGGGCTGGCAGTCACGCTCTCGCAGCTTGTGTGGACAGAAGAGAGTAAGCTGGCAGGGGTAACGCTTATCAACTCGACCCCTGCGTCGCATCCCTGGAAAATTGATCGACTTTTACTCGGAGGGTCAATGGCCACTGTCGCAGCACCCGGAATCCCGCGAAGGTGGCGGCAGGCCTGCCGGGCAGGCGTTTCGACCATATCTTCTTTTCGGGTATGGCCCTGCTTCTGCTGGCCACGGTTTTTGTGGGTTTTGCGCCCACCTACTACCTTGCCGGAGTCTTTCACGCGCCGCTGCCCAGCTTGATTGTTCACTTGCACGGGGCGGCCTTCTCCTGCTGGATACTCGTGCTGATCGCGCAAACCTCCCTGGCCTTCGCCGGCCGCGTGGACATCCATCGCCGGCTCGGGGTTGCGGGCTTTCTCCTGGCATGCCTGATGGTAGTGCTGGGAGTGTTGGCGGCCACCGATTCGCTTGTCCGCCAAGCAGGGCCTGGGGGGCGGGATCCGAAAACTTTCTACCTCGTCCCGCTGACGGACATGTTGATTTTCGCCACACTGGTTTTTTTTGCCTTCCGCGCCCGTTCCGATCCTCCAGCCCACAAGCGTCTCATTCTCATTGCAACCATCGGACTGACCATTGCCGCCATCGCTCGTTGGCCCCTCGCCCTGGTCAACAAAGACCCAGTCGCCGCCGGCCGTTTCTCCTACGTTTTTCTGCTCATGCTGGTGGTCTATGATCTCTGGTCCACGCGCCGGGTTCACCGCGCCACGGTCTGGGGGGGCGCTTTCCTCATCTTGGTTCAATTGATAAGGATTCCCATCGGCACGACCTCCGCCTGGCACGCCTTCGCCGGCTGGGTCCAATCCTCGGCCCGGTGACCCCAGCGGATTTTCGTAAATCAAGCCTCAGTGCCGGGCGCAGGGAATGAAATTGCGGAAAATGCAGCCCCGGCGCTACAGTGTGCAATGCTTGAAATCTGCCCGCCCTGGGAGTCGACAAGTTGATCCCCCTGCTGCGAGCCCTGGTTCGTCCGTACCGGGCCAGCCTCTTCTTTATATTGTCGGCCATGCTGGTGCAGACGGCGATGAGCCTGGCCGCGCCCTGGCCCCTCAAGGTCATCCTGGATAACGTTGTGGGCAGCCACAGACTTCCTTCGTGGCTCGACGACGTGATGATGCCGGTGTTGACCGGCAGCAGCAAAATGCAGATCGCGGCCGCGGCCGCCATGATGACCGTGATCATCGCGCTGGTGGGCGCGCTCGCGTCCTACGTCGCCAACTACTACACCGAGAGCGTGGGACAGTGGGTCGCGAACGATCTCCGCATGCGGACTTTTCACCACCTGCAGCGCCTTTCGCTGGGCTATTTCGACAGCCATCAGACCGGGGCACTCCTGAGCACCATCACCACCGACATTCAGACCATCCAGGGCTTTGCGTCTTCCTCGACGCTCAGCATTGTGATTGACCTGTTCACCATCCTGGGCATGCTGGGCGTCATGTTCTGGGTCAATTGGGACTTCACGTTGATCATCGTCGCGGTCACGCCGATCATGCTGCTGGTGGCATCCCGCTTCAAAAAGGTAGTGAAGAAAGCCACCCATGAAGTGCGAAAGCAGCAGAGCAATATGGTGGCGGTGGTGCAGCAGGGCCTGGAGTCGATGCGGGTGGTCAAGGCATTCGGACGGCAGGACCTGGAACAGCAAGAGCTCAGTGAAGTGAGCCGGGCGACGGTCGATGCCGCGCTCAAAGCCCGGCGGGTGAAAGCGCTGCTGTCTCCCATGGTGGCGGTCATTGTTTCGCTTTGCACCGCCGTGGTGTTGTGGCGGGGCGCGTCGCTGATTCTCGCCGGGACCATGACGGCGGGCGCGCTCATCGTTTTTCTTTCGTATCTCACGCAATTCTTCAAGCCGGTCAAGGACCTGGCCAGCATCACCAATCAGATCGCCCAGACCGCGGTGGCAGTGGAACGCATTCGGGGGATTCTCGATGCCGACATCATCATTCCGGAATTTCCCGATGCCCGCGATCCGCAAGCCTTGCGCGGCGAAATTCAATTCGACGATGTGGCCTTCGCCTATGCCTCCGACGCCCCGGTGCTGCAGCGGGTTTGCTTTACCATCAAGCCCGGCCAGATGGTGGGGATCGTCGGGGCCACAGGCGGGGGCAAGTCGACCATCGTGAGCCTGATTCCCCGCTTCTACGATCCCACCGCGGGCAAAGTCAAAATCGATGGGGTGGATATCCGGGAATACAAGCTGCAGGCGCTGCGCAACCAGATCGGATACGTATTACAGGAGACCGTGTTGTTTCGGGGGACGATCGCGGACAACATCGCCTACGGCCGGGCGGGAGCCACGCCGGAGGAGATCGCCGCCGCGGCCAAACTTGCCAACGCGGACGAATTCATCGCGCGCATGCCGCATGGCTACGACACCATGGTGGGGGAGCGGGGTGAGACTCTCTCAGGCGGGCAGCGCCAGCGCATCGGAATCGCGCGCGCCGTGATTCGCAACAACCCGATCCTGATCCTGGATGAGCCCACCGCGGCCCTCGACACCGAATCGGAGAGAGCGGTCATCGAGGCCCTGGACCGCCTGATGAAAGGCAAGACCGTGATCACCATTGCCCACCGCTTAAGCACGATCCGCAATTGCGACAAGATTCTGGTGCTGAAAGACGGGGTAGTGGCCGAGGAAGGCAATCACGACCAGTTGTTGGCTCTCGGGGGAGTGTATGCCGAACTCTATCGCGCCCAGTTCGAAGCTTCGCCGGTGAAATCCGACTCTTGAGCTCGATTCTTGGGTATCATGCTTCGGTGGCGTCCCGCTAGAATCGCCTGCCCGGCTTAACCCCGATCCACGGAGGCAGCATGTCGCGTTCCCTGATCGTTCTTCCCGACGACTCGGCCCGGCCGATTCTGGGGGCCATCCATGGCGCGACCAAGTCCATCCGGGTCAAGATGTTCGTTTTTTCCGACCCGGAACTGCTCAAGGGGGTGGTGGCCGCTCATGATCGCGGCGTCAAGGTCCGGATCATGCTGAATCCGGCGCGCCGCGATGGCAAGGAAGAAAATCAGGAATCGCGCCAGCTTCTCCGCAAAGCGGGTATCGATGTGATCGATAGCAACCCCAGCTTCGACCTTACCCACGAAAAATCGATGGTGGTCGACGACAAAACGGCATTCGTGAAATCGCTCAATTGGGACACCAAGAACCTCACCGAGACTCGTGACTATGCGGTGGTGACCGAGCATGCCCAGGAAGTGAAAGAAATTATGGAATGCTTCGAGGCCGACTGGGAACGCGAACCCTTCGCTGCGCCCGCGGACTCGCACCTCATCTGGTGCAAAGGCAACGGCCGGGAGCGGATCGCGCACTTTATTGACGAAGCCAAGCATTCGCTGTGGCTGCAAAACGAGCGCTACCAGGACCCCATCATTATTGAGCACCTGGTCCGCGCCAGTGGCCGGGGAGTAAAAATCCACGTGATGGCCAGACCTCCGCACAAACTCAAGGCGGAAAAACTGATCGAGGGGGTTGGGGGGCTGCGCATCATGGAGGATGTGGGCATCAAGATCCACAAACTCAAACATCTCAAGCTGCACGCCAAGATGCTTCTGGCCGATGGCGCCCGGGCCATTGTGGGATCGATCAACCTCACTCCGGGCAGCTTCGACAGCCGCCGCGAATTGGCGATTGAAGTCCACGAAGATCAGGTCGTGGACCGGCTGCACGACATCGTCCACCAGGATTGGGAGAATTCCCGGCCGCTCGATCTGACCGACGAAGGGTTGCTGGCCGATTTGCAGGACGAGAACGAAGCGGAAAGCCTCGGGCTCAGCGCCGGCCACTGCAAGCACACCAAGAAGGGTTAAGAGCCTGAAATACCTGCCGTCATCCTGCGGATTTCCGTCCCGAAGTATCTCGCGCGCAGCGGCACAATCGCCGGCTTTCTTTCCTATGAGCTTTACGCCAGATGTTTCGCCAGCTCAGCATGGCGCCGACGCGGATGAGAAAAGGCACAGATTTAGCCACTATTCCTGCGCCCGCCGTGTTGACTTGCTTTGCCGGGCAGCCTAAGATTCACCATCCGTAAGGGACTACGCTGGTAAAAATCAGTGTTTTCGTCCAAATCTCGCAGGGCTTGGCTATAGGAGGCCGAGAAATGTTTCCTCCTCGCCGTGTTCTCCCCTACCGCTTTTCGATCTCCATTCTCTTTTTCTTGCTGGTGGCTGGCCTGGCGTGGGCGGGCCGAGCTAAAACCAAGGCCGACCCTTCCGATGCCGTAGTCGCCATCGGCGACGTGCACGGCGACTTCGACGATTTCGTGGCCATATCTGCAGCGGACTGGTGTGATCGACAAGCAGAACCACTGGGCGGGCGGCAAGGCCACGTTCGTTCAGGTGGGAGACCTGATTGACCGGGGCCCCAAGCCGCGCGAAGTAATGGACCTGATGATGGCGCTGGAGAAGGAGGCGCCACAGGCGGGCGGACGGGTCGTGCCTCTGCTCGGCAACCACGAGATGATGAATCTCATGGGTGACCTGCGTTACGTCACCGTGGAGAACTACGCCAGTTTCGCCGACAGCAATTCCCCACAGCGCCAGAAAGAGGCGTACCAGCTGTACGTAAAGTGGCGCAATAACCACCCCCAGCTGCTGGCGGAACTTCCTCAGCCCATGGAAATAACCGAAGCGGAGTGGATGGCGCGGCATCCCGTCGGCTTCGTCGAGCACGCCGAAGCGTTCGGTCCCAAGGGGATGTACGGCAAGTGGGTGCGTGAGCACGCCGCCCTGGCGGAAATCGGCCAGGTGATTTTCCTGCATGGCGGAATCGATCCCAGCCTGGCCCACTTGAAACTGGACACGATCAATGGCCACGTCCGGGACGAGATCAAGGCCTTTGATGAGGCCAAACAGTACATGGTGGACAAGAACATCATCCTGCCGTTTTTTACCCTGCAGGAAACCACCGCCGTCGGTTCAGGCGGAGATCACGGCTGAGCGCAAGTCGCAGGTGCAGGCGGACCCGCAGGAACAGGCCAGGCTGGTGCAGTTCCTGGGTTACGGGGACTGGCTCAGCGTGAAGGTTGACGGCCCGCTGTGGTTTCGCGGCTACGATAAGTGGACGGACGAAGAGGGTACGGCGCAGATCGGCAAGGTACTGGAAGCCTACGACGCCACCCACGTTGCGGTGGGACATACGGTGCAGAGAGGCGGGCGGATCCGTCCGCGTTTCGACAACAAGGTGTTTCTGATCGACACCGGGATGCTCAGCACCTATTACCCGGGCGGCAGGCCCTCCGCCCTGGAAATCTGCGGCGACGTCAAGTTCACGGCGGAATATCTGGACCAGAGCGTGGTGCTGATCGACCCGGCGGGTTCGGCGCAGCAAAACGGAGCCGCCGCGGGGGCGGCGGATGCGGCGAAAGTTTCGCCCGCAACCCCATCCAGCGCCGTTATCTGTGGCATGGCGGCCGCTGCGGGAAAGTAGACCGGGGAGTCTTGAGGAATTCTTAGGGATGAAGAGCTGGATTGAACGCGCACTGAACGTTCACCCCGGAGATCTGGGGCGCGGCACCCTGCTGTGCTCCTCGCTGTTCCTGATCATCACCGCCTACAAAATCGGCGGGGTGGCGGCGGCGGCTTTGTTCCTGTCGCGCTTCCAGGCGAGGCATCTGGCCTACGCCGACATTGCCAGCTCGGTGCTGGTGGCCATTGTAGTGGCCGGTTACGTAATGATTGCCCGGCGAGTTCATTTGCGCAACCTGCTGGTGGGCAGCATGTTGTTCTTCGCCAGCAATTGCGCGGTGTTCTGGGTGCTGGCCCATTACGATTCCCACCTGGTGTGGCTCTTCCCGGCGTTCTACATCTGGGTAAAGATTTTCGGAGTTCTGGTGCCTACCCAGATCTGGACCCTGGCGAATTACGTTCTGACCACGCGCGAGGCCAAGCGTGTCTTCGGGATGGTCGGAGGCGGAGGGGTCGCGGGCTGGATTTTCTCCGGCTACTTCTCCAAGGCCATGACCCGGAGCTTCGGCACGGAAAGCCTGCTGTTGGGCATGGTGGTTTTCGTTTCCATTTGCGCCGGGCTGGTGATCGTCATCTGGCGCAGCGGGCAGGAAGCGGTTGCCGGGGGACACGAAATCGAAGAAGGCAGCGGGCAAAACAGCCCGCGAAACCTGCACCAGAGCGCGCGCCTGGTATTTACCACTCCTTATTTGCGGGCCATCGCGGCCGTGATCTGTGTTTCCTCGCTGGTCACTACGTTGACGGGCTGGCAGTTCCTCGCGATTGCACAGCAGGCCCTGGTCAGCAAAGACCGGCTGGCGATCTTTCTGGGTAATTTCAATTTTTATGCCGGCATTCTTTCGCTGTTGTTCCAATTGCTGTTCACCACCAGGTTTCTGCGCCGTTTCGGCATCGGAACCGCGCTGTTCATGCTTCCCGCCACCGTTTTTATGGGTTCGACCGGCCTGCTGATTTTTGGCACCCTGGCGGCAGTGACCACACTGAAAAGCTGCGACCAGGTGCTGCGTTACTCCCTGGACCAGTCCACCCGGGAATTGCTCTATTTGCCGCTGGCTGCCCGGGTCAAAATACAGGTTAAGTGGTTTCTCGATACCGTGGTGTGGCGGCTGGGCGACGGCTTGTCCGGCCTGGCGGTTCTGGTTTGCGCGACCTTGTTGCACATGCCGGCACGACAGATCAGCTGGGTGGTGCTGGTGCTGGTCAGCGTCTGGCTATTATCGGTTGCAATTGTGCGCCGGGAATATGTCGCCACCTTGAAGGAAAGCATCAGCCAGCATCGGGTGGACGTGGAGCAGGCCTCCACCTCGGTCCTGGATCGCTCGACCGCCGAGTTGCTGGCGAGCAGTCTTACCGCGTCCGATCCCAAAGATATCCTTTATGCCCTCAGCCTGTTTGAAGTGGAGCGGCAAAGGGCGGCCCACCCTGTGATCCGGAGTCTGTTGAGCCATCCCGCTCCAGAGGTCAGGCAGAAGGCCATACAGATTCTGTCCGATTCGGGGGACAAGACGGTGCAGCCGGACATCGAGCGGCTGGTAAGAGATCCGGATCTGAACGTGCGCACCGAAGCTTTGCTTTACCTGACCCACCATGCGCACATTGACCCGCTGGAACTGATGCAGGACGAAAGCGATTTCGCCGACTTCTCGGTCAGTTCGGCGGTGGTCGCATTTTTGGCCCGGCCCGGCGAGACGCAGATCCTGGAAGCGGCGCAGCAGATTCTCACCACCATGGTCGGCGAACCGTCCCCCGAACGGCAACGCCATCGGGTGGAAGCGGCCCGGCTGCTGGGCGAATTGCCCGACAGTTTTGATCCCCTGCTGTCGAACCTGCTGGCCGATCCTGACCCGGTGGTGGCGCGGGAAGCCATTCATTCCGTGGGCAAGCTGCGCAAGCGTCGGCTGGTCCCCGATCTGCTGGACCGGCTGGCCCATCGCGAACTGCGGACCCAATCGGCCAGCGCCCTAGGGGAATTCGGCGACACCATCGTGGGAGCGCTGCGCGACCATCTCAGCGACACCACGGTGGCGGTCGAGGCGCGCCGGGAAATCCCTGCCATCATGGTGAGGATTGGGACGCCGGCGGCGGCCCAAGTGCTGATGGACAACCTGCTCGAACGCGACACCACTTTGCGCTTCCGCATTATCAGCGCCCTGAACAAGCTGCAGCGCCTTCACCCGGGGATCGAGACCGACGCCCAGACCCTGGAGACGGTGTTGGCGGCCGAAATTCTTGGACACTACCGCTCGTTCCAGATTCTCGACAAACTGGGAGTGGCGGCCGACAGCGAAGATCCCGTGGCGCGCGCGCTGACCGAGTCGATGCAACAGGAATTAGAGCGCATCTTCCGACTGTTGGGCCTGCTCTATCCCCACCTGGATGTTCATAGCGCTTACGTGGGCCTGCAATCCAAGAGTGTCTCGGTGCACGATAACGCGCTGGAATTCCTCGACAACGTGTTGAAGCCCCAGCTTCGCGAAATGCTGGTGCCGCTGCTGGATGGCAAAATTACGGTCCACGAGCGGGCGCGCCTGGCGGGACGGCTGGTACACACTACGATCGAAAGCCAGGAACAGGCGGTGGCCGCGCTGGTCGCCAGCGACGATCCCTGGCTGCGGTCCTGCGGCGCCTACGCCATTGGGACCTTCGGCCTGAAGGCCCTGGAAGGGGAGCTGCATCGCTGTCTCAGTGACGCCGACCCGCTGCTGCGCGAGACCGCCCGGGCAGCCAAGGCGCGGCTGGACGCGGCCTCCAAGGGCGTTGAAGCCAAGTAATCGGCCGCGGTGGGGGCCGCGCTCGGCGGCCCAGGCACGGGCGGAGGTTTTAAGTTGCCGAAACCTTGGCGAATGGGGTAGATTTGTGGGCGCAATTTGGCAGGAGGTAGTCTGATGCGCTTCCTTTATCAGCACCTGGGAAGGCTTCTGGTTCTCGCGCTGGTCTTTTTGCTTTGCCCGTCTGTGCTCAGGGCCGCGGATGAAGCCCCTTTGACCAAGGAGCAAATCGAAAATTTCCTGCTCACCGCCAAGATCATCGGCAACAAGGAATTCGGCAAGGGCATTACCCACACCTATCGGCTTACGCTCTCCGACGGCACCACCACGCACGACGCATCGTTCCAGTCCATTAATGAAACCAAAGCCACGATGCAGCTTGCCTCCGGCACCGAACTGGGCTTCGTCGATTCATACCGCTACAACATCGCGGCCTTTCGGCTGGCGGAGTTGCTGGGACTGGACGACATCGTCCCGGTGTACGTCGAACGCAAATGGAAAGGCGATTCCGGCTCGTTAAGCTGGTGGCTGCCGGTGAAGATGGACGAAAAAGAGCGGATCGCCCAGAAAGTTGCGGTCCCCGATCCAGACGCCTGGAACAATCAGATGTACAAGGTTCGCGTACTGGACCAGCTGGTTTACGACAGCGACCCCAATCTCACCAATGTTTTGATTACCGACGATTGGAAGATCTGGAGAGTCGATTTTTCCCGCGCCTTCCGCCTCCACAAGGAGCTGCAGGCAGTGGGAGACTTATCGCACTGCGACCGGCAGCTGTTTGCCAAACTCAAGGCGCTGAATCAGGACGAACTGCTGGAAAAGACCAAGCATTACCTCGATAAGGATGAAGTGAAGGCGGTGATGGCGCGCCGCGACAAGATCGTGGAGCAGTTCCAGAAACTGATCGCTGAAAAGGGCGAGAGCGAAGTGCTGTACTGAGTGGGGCCACGGGGTTGATCGGCTTTGCGACCTGCTCGCTGCCGTTCGACGCTTGCTCTTTTCAGTGCTCAGGGCTATTGTTCGGGTTGCAATTCAAAGCTTTCCCGCAAAAGGAGAAGATCAAATGGCGAAGAAGTTAGTTGCTCTGATGTTCATGGCAGTATTGGCTTTCCCGTTGACGACGTCAATGTTCGCGCAAGATGCGCCGATGAAGATGGGAAAAGAAAAAGAGGCGCGCTGGGAGGGGACGGTGGTCAGGACCGACGCCGACAAATCCACGCTGACCGTTCGCAAAACGGATGGCGGCATCGAAATGACCGTCGTGTACGACAGCTCGACCCACTGGGTCAGTCAGTATCACGCCAGCAAAACGGTCAACGAAATTGATGCCAGCCAGGTTAAAGAGGGTGATCGGGTCATCATCAAGGGCACTTGGGAGAAAAAGGGCGTGCTGCACGCTACTCTGATCTCCAAGCGGCTCTCCCACCCTGCTTAGTCTGTCGAGAAGAAGACCTGCGCGGGAACCAAGCCTTCACGCCCGGCTAGCGATCGGCACTGACTCCGATCGCTACGGGCGTGTATGTGCTTGTGCGCCGGCACCCAGCGATGCCTCGGTCCCTTCCTCCCCGCGACACCCGTTGCCTGAGTCAATTCCGTCCGTGCCCTGGACTGTGAGGCTTAGCACCCTGCCTGCCCCTACACTCTGGTTACTTGTCTCCGAAGCCGTTTCGCGGTGCAATTACGGCATGCGGAGGAGTCTATGGGTCGCGCATTTGGTTTCGTAGGCACCATCATCGTGATGGCTGTTGGCATGTATATCTATTCGTTACAACTGAAAAATGCTACCGCGCCCGGCGGCGGAGCAGCACTCCCACGGGGACGGCGAACGTGGTGGGCGTGAAGAATGATCTGATCAGCATCGCCAACGCCGAGCGGGGATACTATGCCACCGAGCAGAAGTACGCTTCGCTCGATGACCTGATTTCCGGAAAGTACATTACCATCGAGCGGCAGCGGCCTCCTTATACTTACGACGTCGAAACCACGTCCAGCGGCTTTCGGGTGACCGCCACGCGTGACAGCGCCGGCGGTCCGGCCCAGTTCTGGATCGACGAAACCATGCAGGTGCAGTCGTCGAACTGATTTTGATTCGAAAAGCCGGCGCGCGCGTCAGTGTCTCGGCTGCACCCAGCGCCGCAGCCTCGGGCGCCCGCCTCGCATCTGTCCTCATTCATCACAATAATTTCCGATTGCGATTTGAGCCGGGCTGTATCATCTACCGATTGCGATGGCGCGATCCACGAAACATATCCTGGTGACCGGAGCTGCCGGCAAAGTGGGCAGCCACTTCATCGGACGCATTCTGCAATCGGACCAGGACGTCAGCATTCGCGCCCTATGTCATAACCGGCTTCTGGAACCCCGAGAGCGGCTGGAAATAGTCCAGGGCAGCATCTCGGACCGGGCGGCGGTACGCGCCGCCACGCGGGACGTTACCCACGTTCTGCATTGCGCCACCTGCAAGGAAACCCCCGATGACGTGATGGACGTCACGGTCAAGGGTCTGTTCTGGCTGCTGGAAGAGTGCCGCGCCAGTCCGGCTTTCGAACAGATCATCCTGATCGGCGGCGACGCTGCCCTGGGGCATTTCTTCTATCCTCACGCCTTGCCCGTCACCGAGCAGCAGAAGCACAGCGCCTATCCTGGCTGCTACGCTCTCTCCAAGGTTCTCGAAGAGGTGATGTTGGAGCAATACTTCATCCAATATGACCTCTCGGGCTGTTGTCTGAGAGCGCCCTGGATCATGGAAAAGGACGACTTCAAGTACTCGCTGTCTTTTGGCGAAGATGTTTTCGGCGGACCGCGATGGCGCGACCTGGTGGGCGCCGAGCGCGCCGACGAATATCTGAAAAGCGGCGCGGTGCCGGTGATGCTCGATCCTAGAGGCAGCCCGGTGCAGCGCAATTTCGTCCATGTCAGCGATCTGGTGGACGCGATCTTACTCGCACTCAATCATCCCAAGGCCCACCAGCAGACTTTCAACATTTGCATGAACGAGCCGGTGGACTACCGGCAGGTGGCGGACTACCTGAAAGCCGACGCGAGGACTGCCCTCGGTTGAAGTCGAAACTCCGTTCTGGTCAACCTGGCTGGATAACGCCAAAGCGAAATTCCTGCTGGGCTGGCGGCCCGTTTTTGATCTGAAGCGGCTGATCGAAGATGCCTGGACTTACCAGCGAAGTGAAGCCGATCCACGCCGGGTCTGGTATCCGGGATAGGCGGCATTTTCGACAGCCATGCACATCGACGCTCATCAGCACTTCTGGTTCTATAATCGGCGCGAGTTTGACTGGATTGACGATGCGATGGCATCGCTACGCCGCGATTTCCTCCCCGCGGCGCTGAAACCGGAACTGGACCGGGCGGGGTTTCAGGGATGCGTTGCGGTCCAGGCGCGGCAGACGCTCGAGGAAACGCGCTGGCTGCTCGAACTGGCTGCGTCGTCGCCATTCATATTAGGAGTGGTGGGATGGGTGGACCTGCAGTCTCCCCAGGTCCGGTCGCAGTTGCAGGAGTTGGCGGCGAATCCCAGGCTGGTTGGGGTTCGCCACGTGGTGCAGGGCGAGCCCGACGATCGCTTCCTGTTGCGCCCCGAATTCATGCGCGGCATTGCCGCGCTCGAAGAGTTTGATCTGGCCTACGACATTCTGATCTATACCAGGCATCTTCCGGTGGCGGCCGAGTTTGTGGGGCAATTTCCACGGCAGCGTTTTGTGCTCGACCACCTGGCGAAACCGCCGATCAGGAGCGGCAGCCTGCATCCCTGGACCGACGGAATCCGGCGGCTGGCGGCCTTTCCCAACGTCTACTGCAAATTGTCCGGAATGGTGACGGAAGCGGACTGGCAGCGGTGGCAGCCCGGGGACATGACGCCCTATCTGGACGTCGCTTTCGAATGCTTCGGGCCGGAGCGCCTCATGATCGGTTCCGACTGGCCGGTATGCACCGTGGCTGCCTCCTATGGTCGCGCCATGCAGGTGGTGAAGGACTACCGCGGCCGGCACACAGAACAGGTGCGGGAGGCGGTCCTGGGAGGGAACGCGCAACGATTCTGGAAGTTGAAGCCGCCGCAGCGAGCGGGCAAATAGCCTGTTCTACAATAGAAGAGATGGCTGACAAGGTTCTGCAACTCGATTCCCGGGACAACGTCCTGGTCGCGCTCACCGACCTCAATCAGGGCGAGCAGATTGAATTCTCGGGCAAAAGCTATAGCCTGGTTTCGAGCGTGCCGGCCAAACACAAGTTTGCGACCCAAGACCTGGCGGCCGGCGCTGAGGTGATCATGTACGGCGTCCTGGTGGGCAAAGCAGCCCGGCCAATCAGCCAGGGACAGGCCCTGACCACGAGCAATGTCCAGCATCAGGCCTCGGATTTTCACGAGCAGTCAAGCGCGTACAGTTGGGAGCCTCCTGATGTTTCGCGCTGGAAAGGCCGCACTTTCCTGGGCTACCAGCGAGCGGACGGCCAGGTGGGCACGCGCAACTACTGGCTGGTGGTTCCCCTGGTATTTTGTGAAAACAGAAACATCGGGGTCCTGAAGCAGGCTTTCGAAGAGGAACTGGGTTTTGCCCCGCCGCAAGTTTATCGGCGGCAGGTGGCCGAGCTGGCAAAACTCTATCGGGAAGGCAAACTGGAAGACGCCGGCGGGAGCGGCTTGCCCGGGAACGGTTCGGACCCGCAGCGGTCGCGCGTGTTTGAGAACATCGACGGCATCAAGTTCCTGCTGCATGAAGGCGGGTGCGGCGGGACGCGTGAAGATTCCAACAATTTGTGCGGCCTGATTGCGGGATACATAAACCATCCCAACGTGGCCGGGGCCACCGTGCTCAGCCTGGGTTGCCAGAACGCCCAGATCGGCATTTTGCGCAAGCAGATCGAGCAGCGCAATCCGAATCTGGGTAAACCGCTCATCATTCTGGAGCAGCAGCAGAGCGGCTCCGAGTTCAACATGCTTTCGGAGGCCATTCGGCGGACATTTCTCGGCCTGGTCGAGGCCAACCAGGCCCGGCGCGCGCCGGCGGCGCTTTCTCATCTGTGCCTGGGTTTGAAGTGCGGAGGATCGGACGGATTTTCCGGCATCTCGGCCAACCCCGCCATCGGACACACTGCCGATCTTCTGGTGGCGCTCGGGGGCCGGGCGATTCTTTCGGAATTTCCGGAATTATGCGGCGTGGAGCAGCAGCTCATCAATCGCAGCACGAAAAAGGAAGTCTCGGACCGGTTCGTGAAGCTGATGCGGGACTACCAGGCCCGCGCCCGCTCGGTCGGTTCCGGCTTCGAAATGAATCCGTCGCCGGGGAATATCCGTGATGGCCTGCTGACCGACGCCATGAAGTCGGCCGGGGCGGCGAAGAAGGGTGGGAAGTCTCCGGTCACCGCGGTCCTGGACTATCCGGAATATTCAACCGAGCCGGGATTGAATCTGCAGTGCACGCCGGGGAATGACGTGGAATGCGTGACCGCGCAGGTGGGCGCGGGAGCCAACGTGGTGTTGTTTACCACCGGCCTGGGCACGCCGACGGGAAATCCGATTGCTCCCGTGGTGAAGCTCTCGACCAACTCATCCCTGGCCCAGCGCATGCATGACATCATCGATATCGATACCGGGAGCGTCATTTCAGGCAAGGCCACCATCGAGCGCATGGGCGAAGACATTCTCGAACAGGTAATCAAGGTGGCCAGCGGCGAAACTCCAACCAAGGCCGAGTTGAATGCTCAAAATGATTTCATCCCGTGGAAGAGAGGCGTATCCCTCTGAGTCAGGCAGAAGGCAATACGAGTCTCAGTCTGGACCGCAAAGTCGCGGTGGTTACCGGCGGCGGCAGCGGCATTGGCCGGGCCATTGCGTTGAAGTTCGCGGCCCACGGGGCCGCGGTGCGGGTCCTCGATCTCAAACTCGCCGACGCGGAAGAGACCTGCCAGCAGATCGCGGACTCGGACGGAAATGCCGCCGCCTACGCCTGTGATGTCACCGACCAGAAACAAGTCAAGGACACCTTCGCGGAAGTGGCCGCCGAGGGGCCGCTGTCGATTCTGGTGAACAATGCGGGAATCTCGCACATCGGCACCGTCGAAAGCACGACCGAAGAGGATTTCGACCGCGTTTTTCGGGTGAATGTGAAGGGATTCTATAACTGTATGGCAGCCGCGATTCCGCCCATGAAAGCCAACGGCGGAGGCGTTATCCTGAACCTGGCTTCTACTGCCGGGTCGGTGGGACTCGCCGACCGCTTTGCCTATTCGATGAGCAAAGGTGCGGTCATCGCCATGACCTATTCCGTCGCCCGAGATTGTCTGGCTTCGAAGATCCGCTGCAACTGCATCTCGCCGGCCCGGGTGCATACTCCCTTTGTCGATGACTATCTGCGCAAGGCCTATCCCGGGCGCGAGGCGGAAATGTTCGACAAATTGTCGAAGACGCAACCCATGGGAAGAATGGCGGAACCGGGCGAAGTTGCCTCGCTGGCGCTTTTCCTGTGCTCGGATGAGGCGTCCTTTATTACGGGTGTGGATTATCCCATCGACGGAGGTTTTTTAAACCTTCACGGCTGACTGGTAGACCGGCAACCGCATGGACCTCGAACTCAAAGACAAGGTAGTCATCGTGACCGGCGGGGCCAAGGGAATCGGCGCGGCCATTGTGCGGGCCTGCGCCGGTGAGGGCGCGGTGCCGGTGATCGTGGACCGCGATGCGGAAGCCGGGGGGCAGTTGCAAAGTGAGTTGCGCGGCCAAGGCGCCGCCTGCGGGCTGGTCACCATCCTGCTCTCGAGCGGGGAAGACTGTTCCCAGGCGGTCGAGCGCACGGTGAAAACATTCGGACGGTTGGACGCGCTGGTCAACAATGCCGGGCGCAACGACAAAGTGGGGCTCGAATACGGCGACCCGGTGGAATACGTGGCCTCGCTGCAGCGCAATCTGGTGCATTACTACAGCATGGCCCACCATGCTCTGCCGCATCTCAAGCGGTCGCAAGGGGCCATCGTCAACATCGGCTCAAAGACCGCGGTCACCGGACAGGGCGGCACCTCCGGCTATGCCTCGGCGAAAGGCGGGGTCATGGCGCTTACCCGGGAATGGGCCGTCGAATTGCTGCCTTATAACATTCGCGTGAATACCATCCTGCCGGCGGAAGTGATGACCCCGCTTTACCGCGAGTGGCTGCAGACGTTCCCCAATCCCGAGGAGAAACTGAGCGCCATCCTCGCCAAAATTCCCCTGGGGAAACGCATGACCACCGTGGACGAGATCGCCGCCATGGCGATTTTCCTGCTTTCCGCCAAGTCCGCGCACACGACCGGCCAGCATATCTTCGTGGACGGTGGCTACAGCCATCTGGACCGGGCCCTGACCTAGGCAGCGAAGCGTTCGACCTCCAAAGCCTCCTCGGATGACTCGTTTTGATGTATAGTTTCGCGTCTCGGGAAAAACCCTGTTGTACAAAACGCTTCAGGAGAATCTTTATGTGCTCGTGATCTTCTGCCTCGAAATTTCGCAGATTTGCGCTTGATCGCAGTCTGCGTGCTGATTCTTTCCGCTTCTTTAGGAGTGCAAGCTCAAGGGAACTATGCGCAAGGCCAATATCCGCCCGGCCAGTACCCGGGACGTCCGCCGGCGATCTCACTTCAGTGCCAGAACGCGCTGGCCGACCGGGTCAGCGCCGACGCCGGCCGGCGGGTCAATCTCAACCTCGATTCCCAGGTCCCATACTCAGCCTCGGATGGGCGACTCGGTCTTCGCGGCAACCTGCGCTACGGCATCGGGGGTCCGAACAGTTGGAGAACCGGGACCTACGACTGCGTGGTCGATCCTCGCTCGAATCGTGTAGAGCGCGTGAAGTACAGTCCGCGGGCCAGCAGCGGTAACTGGCCGGGCGGTCCCGGTTATCCCGGCGGCCCGGGCGGTCCCGGTTACCCCGGCTATCCGGGAGGCCCAGGCGGCCCAGGCGGCCCGGTCGGCAACTATCCCAGAGTGAAAGTGGATACCCCGATGCAGGGCACTTACAACAGCAGATCTGGAAGTTTCGAGATCGAGCGCGGCTACGTAGACAGCCGGGGATCGCGTCCTTCCATTACGCTGCGGGGCAGAAACTTCAGGATCACGTTCTACGGCGTGGTTGAGAACTCCGTCGGCGCGGGATTCACCATGCGAATTACGGGTTCCGACCGCGGAGACGCGCGCGGCACCGCCCAAGCCCGGTTCAACAATGATCTCAACGAGGTTGAACTGATCAATGTGAGTGGAAGGATCGGGAGGGACGACTTCTCCGGCAACTTCAACCGCCGGTAGGATCGCATCAGGTTCTCAGCCTGGTGCCTAGCGCCGGGCTGAGAGCATGGTGAGAATGTCCTTCAGTCCCTGACGGATATATTTCAGGTCAGAGGTTGACCGCGCCGGGAAGGGCAGCGGATCCTGCTTCTTGTCGGTTTTGATTTCGGCCCGGAGATGCTGCCGCGCCCCGGGGATGGTGAACCCTTCTTCGTAAAGCAGCTGCTTGATGCGCAGCACGCTTTCGACGTCCTTGCGGCGATACATGCGCTGGCCCGTGCTGCTCTTGATCGGCTTGAGCTGGGGGAATTCGGTTTCCCAGAACCGCAGCACGTAAGCCGGCAGGTTGCACAGACGCGAAACTTCTCCGATCCGGAAATAGAGCTTTTCAGGGATCAGGACATCGGTGGCAGTGGACTTGGCGTTGGCTCGAGTTCGTGGGCTCATCTTAATTTCCGGAAGCCACATTCATTGCAGGGAACGTCTCCCCCATCCGCGTTTCTAGCATGACCGCGCCCTGAGGACAACCACATTCTAAAGCAATCCTTTAATTCTGGACGTGGCCTCGGCGAGGAAAGCGGCAAAACGACGAACTCGGGCCTTCCGGAACGTGACCGCTTCCCCGGGGCGCTGTCGTACACTGGCAGAGGTTTTCCGGCCCCGACATGGTCTGACGTTATGCGACGCGATCCCATCGAGCTCGAAATCTTCAAGAACATTTACCACTCCATCGCCGAGGAGATGGGGGCCGCTCTGCGGCGTACCGCGTTTTCGCCCAACATTAAGGAGCGGCGGGACTACTCCTGCGCGCTTTTTGATTCTCACGGCGACGTGATTGCCATGGGCGATCACATGCCGGTGCACCTGGGCTCGATGCCGATGTCGGTGCGCGCGGCCATTGAGAGCTTTCCCCTCAACCCCGGCGACGTGGTGATGCTGAACGATCCCTTTCGCGGCGGGACGCATCTGCCGGACATCACGCTGGTGGCGCCGGTGCATATACGGCGCAAGAGCGGCGAGGGCAGGATGCCCTCGCGACAGCCGGCGGGACGCCGTGCCCGGCAAGCCGGGCGCATCCCGATTTCTATGTGGCTTCGCGCGCCCATCATGCGGATGTGGGCGGGACGTATCCCGGGTCGATGGGCCTGTGCCGCGAGATTTACCAGGAAGGGTTGCGCATTCCGCCGGTGCGAATCATGCGCTCAGGCGCCATGGAACGCGACGTTCTGGCGTTGCTGCTGAACAACGTCCGTACGCCGAAAGAGCGCGAAGGCGACCTGGGGGCGCAGATTGCGGCTTGCCACACCGGGGCCGAGCGTCTGCGCGAGGTATGCGCGCGCTACGGACTGGAGCGAGCGCAGTCCGCTTCGCGGGCCTTGCTGGACTACTCGGAGCGGATGATGCGCGCGTTTTTGGCCAGCGTGCCCAGGGGGACGTATCGGGCGGAAGATTTCATGGACAGCGACGGAATCAGCGACCGGCCGGTGAAGATTGTGGCGACGGTGAAGGTCGAAGGGAACCATCGCCGGGTCTCGGACCCGGCCAGGACGGGGCGAAGCCCCGTCCCCACATGGCCTGTGGTCACGGTGGATTTCACCGGGTCTGATCCGCAGGTCGAGGGAAGCATCAACGCCGTCGAGGCGATTACCTATTCGGCTTGCTTTTATGTCTTTCGATGCCTGCTGGCGGAAGATGTGCCGGCGACCTCGGGCCTGATGCGGCCCATTCGGGTGATTGCGCCATCGGGGACGGTGGTGAATGCGCGTCCTCCGGCGGCGGTGGCGGGCGGAAACGTTGAAACCTCGCAGCGCATCGTGGATGTTCTGCTGCGGGCACTGGCGCAGGCAGTTCCGGAGCGCATTCCGGCGGCGGCCTCGGGAACCATGAACAATCTTACGATCGGAGGAATGGATCCGCGGACGGGCGAGCCTTTTGCCTACTATGAAACCATCGCGGGCGGGATGGGCGCTCGCCCCACGAAGCCGGGCGTTTCGGGCGTGCACACTCACATGACGAATTCGCTGAACACGCCGGCGGAGGCGCTGGAGTATTCGTATCCGCTGCGAGTGCGCCAATATTCCCTGCGGCCGGGAAGCGGCGGCGCCGGCAGATATCGCGGCGGAGACGGCATCGTGCGCGAGATCGAAGTATTGACCGACGCCGAAGTCACGCTGCTGGCCGACCGGCGCCGCGTGGACCCTGGGGGCTGAGCGGAGGTGGGGATGGCCTGCCGGGGAACGCATCGGTGATTCGGGAAGATGGTTCGGTGGAAAAATTGCCGGGCAAATGCAATGTGCGGCTGGTTAAGGGAGAACGGATTCGGGTTGAGACGCCGGGCGGGGGCGGCTGGGGAAACTCAAATCGAGATCGCTGAATAACCGGAGGCGTGATGCAACGCATAAAATCGGTGGGCGTTCTTTCCTGTGCCAAGATGATGGGGGTCTTGTACGGCTGCATGGGGCTGCTCTTTCTTCCCTTTGCTTTGATTGCCGGGCTGGCCAGTATGGCGACTCAACAAGCCAGCGGCGCTAACGGCGCAGTCGGCGCCATCAGTGGAGCGGTCATGCTTGTCCTAGGGATCCTCGCGCCCTTTCTCTATGGCGCGATGGGGTTTGTGTTCGGCGCCATTGGGGCCTGGGTCTACAACCTGATCGCGACGCGACTGGGTGGGATCGAGATTCAGCTGGAAGCCGCTCCCGTGGCTTGCCTTGTAGAAAGTCCGGCCGGCGGACCGCTCGATGGCGAGGCTACGGCTGCACGGCCACGGACGCCTGGCCAGCCCAATGCTAAAATCAACAGTTTGGCTGGTCATTTTGAACTCATAGGTTGGCCTTCATGCAGAAAACCATGCTCGCGGTGGTCAAGCCGCAAGCCGCTCCGGGCGCGGAAATCCGCGAGGTCAAGGTGCCGGCGTTTGGCCGGAACGACGTGCTGGTCAAGGTCAAAGTGGCCTCTATCTGCGGCACCGATCTGCATATCTACGAGTGGGACCGCTGGGCGCAGAACCGCATACATCCGCCATTGATCCCCGGGCACGAGTTTTGCGGCGAGGTGGCAGCCTTCGGCGACGAAGTCACCAGCGTGAAAGAAGGCGATTTCGTTTCCGCGGAGATGCACGTGGCTTGCGGCAAATGCCTGCTATGCCGCACCGGCGAAGCCCACATCTGCCAGAACGTCAAGATCATCGGCGTGGATGCCGACGGCGCGTTTGCCGAGTACGTGGTAATTCCGGAATCGAATATATGGAAACTCGATCCGGCGATTCCGCAGGAGTACGCGTCGATCCTGGATCCCCTGGGCAATGCGGTGCACAGCGTGCTGGCGGGAGAGATTGCGGCCCGGTCGGTCGCGATCACCGGTTGCGGCCCGATCGGACTGTTCTCGATTGCGGTGGCGCGCGCGGTGGGGGCGACTACGGTTTTTGCCATCGAAGTGAACGAGCATCGCCGGAAGCTGGCGCGGGACATGAAAGCCGACTTCGCCCTCGATCCCTCAAAAGACGACGTGCGCGGCATTGTGATGGAGCAGACCGGCGGACTGGGCGCGGATGTGGTGCTCGAGATGGCGGGCCATCCCAGCGCCATACGCACTGCCTTTGACATTGTGCGGCGCGGCGGACGCATTTCTCTTCTCGGGCTGACCTCCAAGCCCATCGCCCTGAATTTCTCCGAGGACATTATTTTCAAAGGCATCACCGTGCAAGGCATAAGCGGCCGCCGGATGTATCAGACCTGGTATCAGATGACCGCGCTTGTTGAAGGCGGGGAAACTGGATCTTCATCCCGTGATCACCGATCGTATCGGGATGAAAGACTTTTCCATGGCCATGGCGCGGCTGAAGACAGGCGAGGCCAGTAAGATTCTGGTCTATCCGAACGGTATGAAATAAACTCAGTTTTCAGATATCAGTCGTCAGTTCTCAGCCAAATCCATCTCATCGGATACAATTCCAAGACAATGCTTCGTTACTTCACTGCGGGCGAATCTCACGGCGAGGCGCTGGTCGCCTTTCTTTCGGGGCTGCCGGCTGGCCTGAAAGTGGACCAGGCGTTTCTGGACCGTGAATTATGGCGCCGGCAGCAGGGCTTTGGCCGGGGCGGGCGAATGAAGATCGAGACCGACAAAGCTCATATTCTGTCGGGAGTGCGTCACGGGGCAACCATCGGATCGCCGATCGCGATCCTGCTCGAAAACAAAGATTGGAAGAACTGGCAGGAGTCGCTTCCGGTCGAGGAAGGAGATTCCGCCAAGCACAAGCGGGTGGCTTCGCCGCGTCCCGGGCACGCCGATCTGGCGGGAGCCCTGAAATACAATTTCTCCGAAGCTCGCTACGTGCTCGAGCGCGCGTCGGCGCGAGAATCCGCGGCCCGGGTGGCGATTGGCGCCCTGGCCAAATTGTTTCTGCGCGAACTGGGGATCGAAGTGTTCAGCCACGTGGTCGCCGTGGGCGGCGCGGTGCTGAAGAAGGATGTTTCGTGGGAACAGATTCGCAGCCTTTCAGAGCGTAATGAGATTGTGTTGAATTGCGCCGATGCCGAAACCGAGCAGCAGATGAAAGAGGAAGTGGACAAGGTGCTGCGGACGGGTGATTCCGTCGGCGGCATTTTCGAAGTGGTGGCCCGCAAAGTTCCGCCTGGGCTCGGCACCTACGCGCAGTGGGACGAACGGCTGGACGGTATGCTGGCGGGCGCGGTCATGTCCCTGCAGGCAGTCAAAGCGGTTGAGATCGGGGCGGGGGTGACTGCCGCGTCTTCTCCCGGCTCCGCCGTGCACGATGAAATAGGATATGAGGCGGCAACCGGATTTACCCGCACCAGAAATAACGCCGGGGGCATCGAGGGCGGAGTGTCGAACGGCCAGGACATTGTCGTGCGGGGATATCTGAAGCCGATTTCGACCTTGCGCCGTCCCTTGCAGTCGGTGGATTTCGCCAGCCGGGAGCCGGTCAAAGCCGCCTACGAGCGCTCGGATGTCTGCGTGGTGCCGGCGGCGGGAGTGGCGGCCGAGGCCATGGTGGCGCTGACCCTGGCGCGCTGCGCTCTGGAGAAATTCGGCGGCGATTCGATGACCGAAACATCGCGAAACTTTAAGGGATACCTGGAGCAAGTGAAGAACTACTGAGCGGCCCAAAAAACCTGCATGATCTATCCCATTGTGAAGTTCGGCAATCCGGTTCTGGAAAAGCCAGCAGAACCAGTTACCGTTTTTGACAGTCATCTCCAAAAGCTGGTCGATGACATGTTCGAGTCCATGTACGCGGCGCACGGCGTGGGGCTGGCGGCGCCGCAGATCGGAATTTCGAAGCGCTTGGCAGTGATCGACGTCACTTTCAAGGAAGATCCGGACGCCAAGCTGGTCATTGTGAATCCGGAAATCATCCGCACCGAAGGCCGCCATACGTCAGAACGAAGGCTGCCTGAGCATCCCCGAATTTCGCGAACCGGTTTCACGCGCCCGCAAGGTGACCATCCGGGCGCAGGATGTCAACGGGAAATGGTTCGAGAAAACCGGGGAAGATTTATTGGCCCGGGCTTTCCTGCACGAAACCGATCACCTGAACGGCAAGCTGTACATCAGCCATATCAGCGCGCTCAAGCGGGACTTCATGAAGCGCAAGATTCGCAAGCTGATGAAAGCGGGCGAGTGGTAGGGAAAGCGGCGTCGGACCTCGGACCTCGGCGCCAGCGTTTCGAGCAGGGATCGGCCAGGGTCTGAGGTCCGACGTCTGAGGTCCGAGCTCTGATGCCAGCTTCTCTCAATCTCGTTTTCTGCGGCACCCCCGCATTTGCCGTGCCTACTCTCGAAAAACTGGTGGATGCTGGATTTGCCGTGCGCCTGGTCGTGACCCAGCCTGACCGGCCCCGGGGCCGCGGCATGGACGTTGACGCCCTCGCCGGTGAAACAGCGGGCCCTGCAACTGGGCTTGCAGGTCAGTCAGCCGGACAAGATCAAGAACAACCAGGAATTCCGCAGCCAGCTTGCGGCCATCGCGCCAGACGCGATTATTGTGGTTGGGTATGGGCGCATCATTCCGCAGTGGATGATTGATTTGCCGCCGCTGGGTAATCTCAATCTGCACGCTTCGCTGCTGCCCAGGTATCGCGGCGCGGCGCCGATTCAGTGGGCCATCGCTCGGGGCGAGAGCGTGACTGGCGTCACCACCATGCGGATCGATGCCGGTCTCGATACCGGCGACATTCTGCTGCAGAAAGAAATTCCAATTGCACCGCAGGACACGGCTGTAACCCTGGCGCCGCGAATGGCTGCGATCGGGGCCGGCCTTATGGTTGAAACCCTGCGCGGATTACAGGCTGGGACCATTCATCCGCGGCCACAAGACCACGCCAAAGCGACCCTGGCACCTATCCTGAAGAAAGAAGACGGCCAGATTGACTTTCACCTGACCGCCCTGGAGATTCATAATCGCCTGCGTGGCTTTCAGCCCTGGCCGGGCGCGTACACCAGTTTTCGGGGAAAAAACCTCCACGTCTGGGCAGCGCAACCAGTCGAGCGCGCCGCGACCACTGCTGAAATGCTGGTAGAGATTGGTCGCCTGATTGCAGGTTGCGGGGCAGGAAGCGCGCTCGAGTTGCTCGAAGTGCAGCTCGAAGGCAAGAAGCGCATGCCGGCGGCCGACTTCGTTCACGGTCATCAACCGCGCACCGGCGAGAAGCTGGGTCTGAGAACCGGGAACTAATCACTACCAACTGAGCTTTTGGAAATCCATGTCCACTTCTCCCGCTCGCGCCGCGGCTTTCGACGTCCTGCTTCGGATCGAGCACCAGGATGCCTATGCGTCCGAACTGCTGCACTCGAGCCAATACGCGAAGCTCTCGGCTGCGGACCACGGCCTGACCACCGAACTGGTCATGGGCGTCCTCCGGTGGCGGTCGGTTCTGGATGCGGAGATCAGCCGATTCTCCGACAAGCGGCTGGAAAAGCTCGACCTCGAAGTGCTCACCGCGCTGCGGCTGGCGGCGTATCAACTGATGTTTCTTGACCGGGTTCCCGGACGCGCCGCGGTGCATGAGAGCGTGGAGCTGGTGAAGCGCGCTCGCAAAGGTTCCGCGGCCCCTTTTGCCAACGCGGTGCTGAGGAAGTTGGCGGGAAGCGTCTCGGCGGCTCAAGCCGCCAGCCCGAGCGAGACGCGAGAGTTTGCCGGCGCAGCCGAGCTGTCAGAAAAGTTAGCGCATCCGCTCTGGCTGGTCGAGCGATGGGTGCGGCGGTTTGGCCTGGACCGGGCGCAGCAGATTTGCCGCTACGACCAGCATCCTCCGGTGGCGGCGGTTCGCCTGGCGGGCGGCGGCACGGAAGCGAAACTGACAGAAGATGGAATCGAGCTTGCCCCCGGCCAGTTGCTGGCCTCCGCGCGCCGGGTTCCGGCGGGAAATGTTTCCGGCTCGCGTGCCTTTGCTGAAGGTCGAGTAGCCATCCAGGATGAAGCCTCGCAGCTGGTCGCACTGCTGGTGGGGACGGGCTCGAGAATTCTCGATTGTTGCGCGGCGCCCGGAGGCAAGACACGCGTGCTGGCGGAACGAAATCCTGAGTCTCACATCGTTGCCCTGGAGTTGCATGCCCACCGTGCCCGGCTGCTGCAGAAACTGGTTCCGGCCGCAAACGTGGAAGTGGTCAACTCGGATGTGCTCGATTACGCGCCGAGTGCCGGCTTCGATCGCGTGCTCGCGGACGTGCCCTGCTCCGGTACCGGCACCCTGGCGCACAATCCTGAAATCAAATCGCGATTGCAGGTCAAGGATCTGGCCGACTTGCAGCAGCGCCAACTGGCGATTCTGCGGGCCGCCATGCGGCAGGTGGCGGCGGGAGGAACACTGGTGTACTCCACTTGCTCGCTCGAGCAAGAAGAAAATGAGCAGGTCGTCGAGCAGGCGCTTTCCGGGAAGCCTGTATTCAACCTGCTCGATTGCCGAGTGGAGTTGGAACGATTACGAGCCGGGGGCGAACTGGTATGGAACGATTTGGACTCGCTGGTGAGCGGGCGCTTCGTGAGGACCATTCCCGGACTGCATCCCTGCGATGGTTTCTTTGTCGCGATTCTGCAGAAGAAGTAAGTCATGGCGGGCAGAGCCTGCTCGGAGCGAAATCGAAGGGATGCTCGCCCCACAGCCGGCGAGACGCCGGCGCTACCCGGAATCACCCTAGCGGACTTCGAAGTTGACCGTGGCCCCTGCGACCACCTTCTCTCCCGCTGCCGGGTTCTGCGACACGATTATGCTGGCGGGGTACGGAGCCACCGGCGATGTGCCTTCGGGAACTGGAGCTGTGGTCACGTTTCCCACGCGCATTCCCGCGGCCTGGACGGTCTGCGTGACGGTCCCGAGAGGCTGTCCGGCGAAGTTCGGCATCACCAGGGCCTGGGGTTGCGCAGGCGCCGCGACCAGCAGAGAGATTTTCGGAGCGGAGATTCCGCTGGCGTTTGGCGGCGGAGCTTGCGCCAGCACCTGATCCTCCGGCGCATCGGGAAATTCCATTTGGGCGATGGCGCCGACATCCAGGCCGCGGCGGCGGATGTTGAGATTGGCGGCGCGCTCGCTCTGCCCCATGACATCAGGGATGGCCACGCGCTGCGGGCCCAGGCTTTCCGCGACGCGGACCTCCCATCCCCGCCGCACCCGGCTTCCGGCGGGCGGAAGCTGGGACAGGATTTTTCCTTCCGGCACCGTGGGACTGTAGTACTGCCGTTCGACCGTTAGTTCGAGTCCGCTTTGTTCCGCGATCATGCGGGACGCGGCGGGACTCTGGCCCGTAAAGTCCGGGACCGCGACTTCGTGGCCATGGATGGCCAGGCGCATGGCGGTCAGCGCGGAGACCAGGGCCACGACCAGCATGATCAGCGCCAGCAGGACCAGTCGGAAGAAAGACTTCATGCAGCGAGATTATAACTGGGGCTGGGCTGCCGGGTTCTGCGGGCTTTTCGCGGGCGAGTCGCCCGCGGCCACACCAGCACCAGCCACACCAACCCCAATGCGGTCCCGATTCCGGATCAAAGTTGTGGGATCACATTTTCAGGTGCATCCCGCCGTCTATACTGCATCTATGTCGGTTGCGGAAGTGACGCCGGGAAACGATCTTCTGGAAACGCTGCGGCGGCACTGGGGGTACGATTCGTTTCGTCCCTTGCAGGAGCGCATCGTGCGCAGCCTGCTCGACGGTCAGGACAGCTGCGTGGTCATGCCGACCGGGGGCGGCAAATCGCTGTGCTACCAGCTGCCGGCGGTGATGCTGGGACGGACCGCAATCGTGGTCTCCCCGTTGATTGCGTTGATGCAGGACCAGGCGGCGCAGCTGGCGCAGATGGGCATTCCCGCCGCGGTGCTGAACAGTTCTCTACCCAGTGAAAAGCAGGCCCAGGTCATCAGGAAGGCATCCGAGGGCGAGTATCGACTGTTGTATCTTTCTCCGGAGCGGCTGGCCCGCCCCGATACCATCGGCTGGCTGCAGCGCGTCCCCATTGCTTTCTTCGCCATTGATGAAGCCCACTGCATCTCCGAGTGGGGCCACGAATTCCGGCCGGAATACCGGCAGCTGAGCCGGCTGCGGGCGCATTTTCCCGATCGTCCCATCGCCGCTTTTACCGCCAGCGCTACCAAACGGGTGCGGCACGATATTCTTCACCAGCTCCAGCTGCGCGATCCGCACAAGTGCATTGCCAGTTTTCACCGGCCGAACCTCCGCTATCTGGTAAAGGAGTGCGCCGGCGGCGAGCAGCCCAGCCTGTTGCTGCGCGTCCTGCGAAACTACCAGGACAGCAGCATCATCGTCTACGCGCCCACCATCGCCAAGGTTGGGGAAACCGTGGACTATCTCGAAGCGCAGCAGATTCCTGCCATCGGCTACCACGGCAGGATGGGAGCGGCCGAGAGGCGGGACAACCAGGAACGCTGGATGGCGGATGAAGTGCGTGTGCTGGTGGGCACGATTGCCTTCGGACTCGGCATCAACAAGGCCTCGGTGCGGGCGGTGGTACACCTCGCGTTGCCGAAGTCCATTGAGCAGTACTACCAGGAGGCCGGGCGCGCGGGACGCGATGGGCAGCCGGCGGATTGCATCCTGCTGTGGCAAAAGCGGGATGCGGCTCTGCTGGCCTATTTTGCCGATCAGATCCTCGATCCCGCCGAGAAAGAACGGGCGTGGCAGCGCTATCACGCCATTCGCCGCTTCGCCGAATCGAACGACTGCCGGCACCGGCAGATTTGCCTGCATTTTGGCGAGAGTCCGAAATGGAATGCTTGCGGGGCGTGCGACGCCTGCGGCTGCGAATCCGCCTGGCTGGTCAAGTCGGTCAAGGCCGAGCAGCCGAAGCTGAGGCCGCCCGCGGCCCTGGTGATGCCCGCGCGCGTTGCCGCTGCGGAACCTGCGGATCTCGATCCCGCGCTGCGCGAATACTTGCGGCAGTGGCGGCGGGCCGCCGCGAAGCAACAAGGGGTTCCGGCTTTTGTGGTGATGCACGATTCCGCGCTCGACGAGATCTGCCGCAGGCGTCCCGGCTCGATCCCCGAACTGCTCGGCATTTCCGGATTTGGCGAATACAAGGCGGCGCTCTACGGCCCGCAGATTTTCGAGGCGTTGGAACAGTTTCGCGCGGGCGCCCGCACCGCCCCGGAGCCCGAGGCCGGGAAGAATCCGCGTCCCGCCAAGGCCGGTGGTTTATGATGTTGGGTCTCGATCAAGACCCTAATCCCGCAGGCGTTTCCGCCCGAGGTCAAGCATGAGCACTACTGTGGTTCCGGCTGACAAATCGCAACTGACGCGCGCAGAGATCAATCGTAAACAGAAGGAATACATCTTTCCTTCGGTCTCGACCTACTACTCCGATCCGCTGCCCATGGACCACGCCTCCATGCAGCACGTGTGGGACGTCGAGGGCAAGAAGTACCTCGATTTCTTCGGCGGCATTGTGACCATCAGCGTGGGCCACTGTAATCCGCGGGTGACTTCGCGCACCAAAGAACAGATCGATCGCATGCAGCACGTTTCGACCTGCTTTCCCAATGTGCCCATGGTGGATTTAGCGGAGAAGCTGGCGCAGATCACCCCCGGGGCCCTGAAGAAGTCTTATTTCACCAACAGCGGAACCGAGGCCAATGAGACTGCTATCCAGGTGGCGCGCATGCACACGGGGAATTTCGAGGTCGTCGCCTTGCGGCATGGCTACAGCGGCCGCTCGTCGCTGACCCGCGGCCTTACCGGCATGAACACCTGGCGCAAGGGCACGATTGAAGTCGGGATCGTGCACGCCATGAATCCCTATTGCTATCGCTGCCCGCTGGGGCTGAAATATCCTTCCTGTGAAGTCGCTTGCGCGAAAGATATTGAGAGCGTCATTCAGTTCTCCACCTCGGGGCGTATTGCGGCATTCCTGGCCGAGCCGATTCAGGGTGTGGGCGGTTTCATCACGCCGCCCAAAGAATATTTCAAACTGGCGTTCAATATCGTCAAGCAGTACGGCGGCGATTTTATTTCCGACGAGGTGCAGACCGCCTGGGGACGCACCGGTCATAAGTGGTTCGGCATCGAACACTGGGAAGTGGAGCCGGACATGATCACCGCCGCCAAGGGCTTGGGCAATGGCGTGCCCATCGGATTGACCGTGGCCAAGCCTGAAATCGCGGATTCATTTCAGGGCATGACGATTTCGACGTTTGGCGGCAATCCCGTGACCAGCGTGACTGCCCGGGCGGTCATCGACATCATCGAGGAAGATGATTTGCGGACCAATGCAGCGGTGGTGGGCGAATATTTCCGCAAGAAGCTGGAAGAGTTGCAGGCGAAGCACGCCATCATCGGCGACGTCCGCGGCATGGGGCTGATGCAGGCTCTGGAACTGGTGGAGGATCGCGAGACCAAGAAGCCCGCGTCGGCGGGCACCAATGCCCTGATGGAAGAAGCGCGCAAGCGCGGGCTGCTGGTGGGCAAGGGTGGATTCTACGGCAACGTGATTCGCATGTCGCCGCCTTTGAATATCGGGAAAGCGGATGTCGATGAGGCGGCGCGGATCCTGGATGAGAGTTTCGCGGCGCTGTCAAAGTAACGCGCTGTCATCCTGAGCGGAGAAACTGCTTCGCTTCGCGAAGCAGTTTCGCAGTCGAACGACCCCTTGGTTGCAATGGCCCCGAGCTTAATCTTTGCCGTCGGATGGCCGATCACCAGAAGATGAAGTGGAGGCCGGGCGTCTCGCCAGGCTGGACGGGCGGGACGCCCGTCCTCCACCAACTTAATGCGTCTCATCTCCTGCCGGCGCTGTATCTGGCGTGTCGACCGGATGTGCTGCCGGAGCCGTCTCCGGCGGCGGCTGGAACTCTCCAGGGTCTTTTCCCGCCAACGCGGTCTTCATGAAGTCCATCCAGATGGGGAGTGCGGCGCGGGCGCCGGTTTCCTTGGCGCCCAGAAATTTATTTTCATCGTAGCCTACCCACACTCCACAGGTGAGGGACGGCGAAAAGCCCATGAACCAGGCGTCGGTAAAGTTGTTGGTAGTGCCAGTTTTTCCGGCCAGGGGATAGTTCATCGCGGCGGCGGCAATAGCGGTGCCGTGCAGCACGACCTCCCGCAGCATGGCAGTCATGGTCCGAGCGGTGCCGGCGCTGACGACGTCCTTGACGTCGGGAAAGTTTTCCTCCAGAGTGCGGCCTTCGTAGTCCGTCACCTTGGTGATGTAGCGCGGCGTGATGTGCACGCCGTCACTGGGGAAAACACTGTAGGCCGAAGTCTGCTCCAGGGGCGTGATTTCGACCGCGCCCAGCGCGACCGGCAGATAGGGCGGGATATTTGCCGTGATGCCGAAGCGGTGCGCGTAGTCGATGACCGTCTTGATTCCGAGATTGTCCGCCAGTTTCAGCGCGGGGATGTTGCGCGACTGGGCCAGGGCGCGGCGAAGCGTGATCGTGCCTTCAAACTTTTCGTCGTAATTGTGGGGCTCGTAGGGGCCAGAGGGCGTGGGGAAGGTGACGGGCGCGTCGAGGATGGTATCGTCCGGCGTGGCCCCGCGATCGATGGCCGCGGTGTACACATAGGGCTTGAAGGACGAGCCCACCTGGCGCAACGCCTGGGTGGCGCGATTGAACTTGGAGAGATTGAAATCGCGTCCTCCCACCATGGCTTTGATTTCCCCCGTGGCGTTGTCGATAGCGACCAGCGCGCCCTCCACGCCCGAGTCTTCTTCCAGGCTGACTCGCGCCTTGCCGTCAGGGTTCAGCGCGAGAATCTTCACGTAGGCGATGTCGCCGGGTTTCAGGATGTCGAGCAACCTGCGGCGAGTCCAGGCAATGTCGGCGGGCGCGAGCGTGGCGGAGTAGCGTCCAAACTTGATCGTCGCCGCTGCCGGCGTCACGGCCACGACCAGGGCGTGGACATAGCCGTTGACTTCCGGGTCGCTGTCCCAGTCCGGATCCTGGTAGTTGGCCAGCGTCACATCGCCGGCCAAAACAGTCTGCAGTCGTCCCCGCCAGCCATGGCGGCGCTCATAAGCAGCCAGGCCGTCGAATACCGCGCGGTTGGCGGCGCGCTGCAGGTCCATGTCGAGCGAGGTGTAAACCCTCAGCCCGCCTTCGTGGACCTGATCGCTGCCGTATTTGGCTTCCAGGTAACGGCGAATTTCCTCCACAAAATAGGGCGCCAGCGAATCGGGATCATGGGCCACTTCGAGACGGATGGGCTGATCGCGGGCCACGGCTGCCTGCTGCGCCGTAATGTTGCCGTCTTCCAGCATGGAGTTGATCACCAGGTTGCGGCGCTTCAGCGCATGGTCGGGATGCGTGATGGGCGAATAGTAGGACGGCGATTTGGGCAGGCCGGCAAGCAGCGCCGCTTCGTCCAGGGTCAAGCGCTTTGCCGGCTTGCTGAAATAAAACTCAGACGCAGCCTCGAATCCGTAGACGCCGTGGCCGAGATAAATCTGGTTGGCGTACAGGGTGAAGATCTGCGGCTTGGTAAAACGCCGCTCGATTTGCACCGCCAGCAGCGCTTCCTGAATCTTGCGATGAAAAGAGCGGTCGGGCGAAAGGAAGAGATTGCGCGCCAGCTGCATGGTCAGGGTGGAAGCGCCCTGCACTCTGCCGCCGGACCGGATGTCGCGATAGGCGGCCCCGGCGATGCGCCACACGTTGATGCCCCAATGCCGGTAGAAGTCCTTGTCTTCGATCGAAATCAGCGCCTGGCGCAGGACCGGAGGATAGTCTTCATAGCTGGCCACCACCCGGCGTTGCAGCGCGAAGGACCCGATGGTGCGCCCCTGATCGTCGTAGAGTTCGGTGATCGAGCTCGGCCGATAATGTTCGAGCTGATCCACTTGCGGCAGGTCGGTGGAGTAGACGAGCAGCAGTCCCGCCGTGGCCCCCACCAGCGCGGAAACCAGCAGCAGCAAGCCGATGACCAGCCGGCTCACCATCTTGTTCTCGACCACCGGCGGCTCCGGAGAATCCTGGAATAGAGATTTCACGTGAGATCAAATTAAGGATAGCAGGAGACGATCGAAGGCCGTTCTCGATGGTCGAAGACGCTGGTGATCCCGCCCGCATTCGTCAGGGAAGCATGGGTAGTGCTCAGTTTGACTTTGCTCAGGGCAGGCTCTTCGGGACTGAAGTCCCTCAGGATGACGCACTGGTAAAAGGGGATGGCTTCAAACCGAGCCACTACCGAAGCATGGTTCACATGGGCCTTGCCCAGCATTTGACATTAGGGTATAGGTGTCTCTCACTCAACGAATTCATTCCAAATAATTTCCGGAGGTCCGAGAGTGTCAGGAATCCAGCGCCCGCCTTGTCTCGATGTTCATTCTGTTCTTCCCGCCTCTGTCACAACCAGACTTGAACGTCTTACTGGCATTCCCCGCACTTGTCTGGTCCTGATGCTGGCGCTCGCATGCGCCGGCGTGGCCAGCGCCCAGGCCACGCCGGTCTTAATAGATCGGGATGGCGGGACGATTGTGCTGGAGCCCTACGCGCCGAATATCATTCGCGTGACTCTGAGCCTGAACCGGAACTCGGCCCTGGCCGCACCCGGCTTCGGTTTCGTGACAACCCCCGCAGCCGACGGTTGGACGCACCAGCAGAGCGATCAAGGGGACGTCTACCGGTCATCTCGCCTCATCGTCACGGTTGCAGCGAACCATCCCGGCAAACCGATGGCGACCCAGGTCGATATAGGAAAATTCTTTAACGGTTCCGCTCCTCCGGCCAACATTTCAATTCAAACTCCGGAAGGCAAGACGCTGCTGCAAATGACCGGCTGGTCCATGTCGGTGCCTAACTACAAAGACGGCAATGCTGGCGTGTTGAATGAAAAGCGTCCTTCCGATCCTCCGTTCTATCAAGTGGGCGCCAGCTTCGTTTCGCCCGACGACGAGCACTACTACGGCCTCGGCCAGTATCAAGAAGGTTTCCTGGATCATCGCGGACACCGCGTCGAATGCTGGCACAACTACACCGCGACCGCCGGTCCCACCGTCTGCGTGCCTTTCATGGTGACCAACTACGGTTATGGAATCATCTGGGACAATCCCTCCCGGACGGTGATTGAGCCCGGATTCAACGAGCAGACGCGCTGGACCTCCGAAGTGGGTGACCGGGTGTCGTTCTTCGTGATTGCGGGGAGCACGCTGAACGAAGTCTATTCCGGATACCGCCTGCTGACCGGGGCAACGCCGCTGCTGCCCAAAGCGGCTTACGGTTACATTCAGTGCAAGCAGCGCTACTCCTCGCAGGAGGAGCTGCTGGCCGTGGCCAGGGGATATCGCGAGCGCCATCTTCCCGCCGACATCCTGGTGGTCGACTGGTTCTACTACTCGAAAATGGGGCAGATGGATTTTGTTCCCGACAAATGGCCCGACCCGGCCGCCATGAACCGCCAGCTGCACGACATGGGATTCCAGACGATGATCAGCGTGTGGCCCCGCTTTACGCAAGGTTCCCGCTACTACGATTTCCTGCTGAAGAAAGGCTGGTTCGAACATCTCGCCGACGGTACGCCGACCAACGGGCTTCCCTATGACCGGGCGGGATCGGATATCGACACCACCAACCCCGAAGCGGCGCGCTGGTTCTGGGAAACCATTCGCGACAACATTATCAGCAAAGGTTTCGATTCGATCTGGGCCGACGAAACCGAGCCTGACCTGCCGCCGAACGGCAGTTACTTTTCGGTGGGGCCGGGCACGCGTTACTACAACATCTATCCGCTGGTTCACACCGCCGCTCTTTATGACGGTTTCCGCCGCGACACGAAACATCGCGCGCTCATCCTTTCGCGCGACGCTTATCTCGGGCGCGCAGCGCAACGGCAGCATGTTCTGGTCGTCGGACATTTATCCCACCTGGGACACGCTGCAGCGCCAGATTCCTACCGGCCTCGGCTTCACCGCTTCCGGCATCGCCTATTGGACGCAGGATATCGGCGGCTGGCAATATCTGCCGAAGCAGCACCATCCCGCGCATCCGCCCCTGCTCGATGCTTCGGACGCGCGCGACAATGTCGGCGGCATACGAAGACTACGCCGAGCTCTACACCCGCTGGTTCGAGTATGGAGCTTTTCTGCCGATTTTCCGCGCCCACGGCAGCCGCCTCTACAACGAAGTCTGGTCCTACGGCAAGCAGGCGGAACCGATCCTGGAGAAATATCTCAGGCTGCGCTATCAGCTGATGCCGTACATTTATTCGCTGGGCTACGCACACTTACCAGACAGGCGCGCCCTATATGCGCGCCCTGTTCATGGACTTTCCCCAGGACCCGAAAGTCGCCGATTTGCGCGATGAATACATGTTGGGCCCGGCGTTTCTGGTTGCCCCGGTAACCGAGCAGGGCGCAACCAGCCGCGCCGTTTACCTTCCCGCCGGCGCCGACTGGTACGACTACTGGACCAACCAGCGGCTTCACGGCGGGCAGACCATTCAAGCGGATGCGCCCATTGACCGCTTGCCGCTGTTTGTCCGGGCGGGATCGATCCTGCCTCTGGGAGACGCGATCGAGAGCACGCGCCAGGTACAGAAAATCGCCAGGGTGCGGGTTTATCCCGGCGCCGACGCCGAGTTCACGCTCTATCAGGATGACGGAACCACATATGCCTACGAGCGCGGAGACAGCCGCATTACTCGCCTGCATTGGAGTGATGCCACGCACGCGCTGGAACACGAGGGCGCGCCGGCCTGGACAGCGCCCGACTCTGAAATCGTGGAGGTGATCGGGCGGTAACCGAGCGGATTTCTTCTCCCTGACCTCCGGGACTGCGGGTGTGGTTTCTCCATGCCAGACTGACGTAAGATGAAGGGCGTTCCAAGGCCCGGAACACGGACTCATGGGCCAATTCTCTTGAGATTTGCGGGACTTGCGAGTGAAGAAAGAAAACCGCGGCATTCACTTGATCGCCGAATTGGCCAGCGTCTCCATAGGGACGGTTGACCGGGCCCTGCATGGACGCGGCGGCATTAAGCCATCGACCCGCGAGCGCATCCTCGAAATCGCCCGCCAGATCGGATATACGCCAAATCTGGCTGCCCGCGCCTTGTCCGTGGCCCGGGCCGGCGCCAGCATCGGGGTTTGCATGCCGCGCGAGATCCACTTCTTCTACGATCAGCTGTGGGGAGGAGTTTTAGACGAAGCCCGGCGGGTGGCTCCTCTGGGCATCCAATTCGTGTACCGCCCGGTGCAGGTGCTGGGAGAGCACGATGCCGAGGCTTTCAAGGAACTGGTGGAAAGCGGCGTCGACGGCATCATCCTCACCGCCGGCAATCCCAAGGAGCTCAAGCTCCTGATTGACGATGCCGAAGCCCGGGGCATACGGATCGTCTGCGTCTCTACTGACGCCCCCGGAAGCGGGCGTTCCAGCGTGATCTGCGTGGAACCGGTTTTGAATGGCCGCCTGGCGGGAGAGCTGATGGGCAAGTTCGTCCCGCCCGGCTCCGAGGTCGCGGTCATCACCGGCATGCTGAGCGCCGAAGACCACCGCAAAAAGGCGCAGGGCTTTTCCGACGAATTTCCGCGGCACTGTCCGGGAGGCAAGATCGTCGCAGTCCTCGAAGGACACGAAGATGAAGAGGAGAGTTTCCAGAAAACCTTCGATGTCTTGTCCCGGGTTCCGACGCTGGCGGGCCTCTATGTGAATACGGTCAACTGCCTTCCGGTATGCCGCGCCCTGGGAGCGCGGGGCCTGGCGGGAAAAGTGAAGTTGATCACCACCGACTTGTTTGCCGAGATGGCGCCCTACTTTCAAAAGGGAACGATCACCGCCTCCATCTACCAGCAACCCCATCGCCAGGGCCAGATGGCGGTCCGGCTCCTGGTGGACCATCTGACCCACAAAGTGCCTTTCGCCCCCAATGTGCATCTCAGTCCGGGAGTGGTGATGTCGTCCAATTTGCATTTGTTCCGCGAGATCATCCAGGCAGATTCCAAGTTCGACGATTCCGCTCTGTGCAGCCACCAGCCAGTGGCGGCGTCACAATAAATAACGGAAGGTTTGCCTGTCCGGATCAAACACCATCGACGCAGCTTGGCCGGCGGTTGCAACAGTCAGCCAAGAAGAGTATTAGGGAACCTCGTGTGGTGTGTCGCATCCGTACTAGGGGTTCAACGCTTCTGTGCAGGAAATTCAATGGTTTGGCCCGGCTGCAGGCCTGCACTCGACAGGAAGGCTAGCGCCGTCGGGGCGATTCGATCTGCACACGTAACCGGTGCAATGTGTCCGCATCCGTCGTAGACCGCCAACACCGATTGCGGTGCGGCGCGATGCATCGATTCGCCGAGTGATGGTGGCGTGAGCTTGTCCTGTTTGCCCCATACAATCAGCACCGGCATTTTCAGTGTAGAAAATCGCTGATCGAGAAAATCGCTTCCCCCGGCCATCGACGCCCATGCTCGCTGCACTACCCAGCTGTTACGTCTCATCATTCGGATGAAATCCGACTTGACGAATTCGGGCATAGGCTGAGGCTCGCCGATGGCAGTCAAGAACTGATCGACCTGTTCGCTGGTCTGCGGAGCAAAAAGGAGGGGGTCGAAAGGCAGCTTGAACGACATTCCTCCGCTGTCAAACAACATAAGGCGTGAGACGCGCTGTGGCTGGTCAACAGCAATGGTAGACGCGATCCATCCACCCATGGAAAAGCCACCTAGTGTAGCCTCGGTTAGGTGGTTGGCATTGAGAAACGACTCGACGAACTTCGCCTGCTCGGGGATCGAAAAGGTGCGGTCGGCAGGCTTCGCAGACTTTCCGAAGCCGAGTAGATCCAAAGCGTATACGTGATAACCGGCGTGAACCAGGTACGGTGCGAGTTCAGACCAGTCACGTTGCGCCTGGGAACCGAGTCCGTGGAGAAGCACGATCGGCTGTCCTTCGCCTCCTTCGATGTAATGGATTTTATAACCATCGATCATCATCGAGTGGCTGTGAATACCGTCGCGGGATAAGCGGAACGCGGTGAGTGTTTCATCGACCCATATCGGT
Organism: Terriglobia bacterium; assembly: GCA_963734455.1. GTDB lineage: Bacteria > Acidobacteriota > Terriglobia > Terriglobales > Acidobacteriaceae > JAIQFF01. The sequence goes on along the minus strand of CAVTHC010000001.1, from coordinate 604,919 downwards.
GCGCGCCACAGTGTGAGTCCGAGCGCAACAACAGAGATTAATAAGACGATCAGAACCCTCACGACGACTCGAATGGCGCGTCTGGATTTGCTAAAAGTGTCCGTATTCATGGCGTTCAGGATACACGAGGCAAGAAGTAGTCGGAGAAGGTCTACCGTCGCGTTTAGCGGTAACTGTTGTAAAGAGGGGTTAACGCTCATTGACCATGGGCTGTCCCCGAAATGGGGTTTTGAAGTGCTATGGCGATATTTCGCCATTTGACCGAACGGAAGGTCCAAGCCGCGCTTGGAGACCAGCCTCGACAGATTCAACGTTGCTACTTGATTGCTTCAAAGTGCAGAGAGGCGGGAGTCCAGCGGTAGCGCAGCGTGCCGGAGCGCTGGCTCACGGTGTGAGGGTTAGCCTTCTCGCCCTCGTAGGTGATTTCCTTGACCTCTTCGTGGAAGGTGGCCGCGACTTCCTGGTCCCGGTTCTGCAGGTCGCGATCCAGGGTGATTTGGGCTCGGTAGCTTGTCTCGGAATCGACGTCGGGGTCGTCGCTGTGGCTCGAATCGTCCCGCAGGGTCGTGACCGAAAGCAGTTCCGCAACGCCGTGCGGTAAATCCGCGAAGACCCGCCAGGTTTCACCAGAGCGCGATTCAGGCCCATCGCAACAGGGATTTCCGGCCGGCTCAGTGACTTTGAGGGCTACCCCCTGCGCGCCTTCGAGTGGCAGGAGCTCGGAGAACTCGATGTGATAGAGCGTGGAGTCATTCTCGGCGTCCGACCCGAGTGGCAAAAGCTCCAGCTTGCCGGTTGCAAGGCGAAGGAGGGCCGGACGCTCGTCATAGTCCTTCTCATACTCCTGCGCGCGCGATGCACATCGAAAAGCCAGCCACAATTGATCGTCTGGGCGAACCAGGACGCGCACGCGCCACTCGCCCGTTCCCTTGGGGATGTCACCCCAGCTTTCCATCAATGAGGGGCATGCAGCCCGGAAATCCTGCGGCAGAGCGCGCAAGAGGTCAGCCTGGATGGGCGCGGCGAATGCAACTGGCCCGGTCGAAGATGGTTCGAGACCGGCTCGAATACTTACAACTACATCTCCAGGCAGTATCACGACCTGCTTGCTCTGGAGGAGGTTCAGGCGTGCCTCGGCCGGAGCGGCCAGCAAAAGCAACGGAAACAGTCCCACCAACGTCAAGATTCCTCTATTGACGCAATGCATGACACAAGAGTAGTACGCCAATTCCGAACCCGAAAGTTACCTCGGGGAGTGGTAGGGGCTAAACTGTTGAAATCTGAACTATTGAAAACACGCGATTGCGCTCATTGACAAGTGTCCAAGCAGCGTAACCTCCAGTAAGCCGGGGTCCGTTTCAATAATTCGGGAGCGTGAGCTTGTCGGCGAGCTCACGACCCGCCGCAAGGTCGGCGACCAGCGGGATTTTTAGAAGGTTCATAACCTTATTGCGAATGAACATCGAGAATTTTGACTTGGGCGCAAATACGCCCGCAAAGCGCAACGCCCCTTTCTGCTTCTCGAGAACGAAAGACTCGTATCGATCCTGGTACCGCGAAAACGCCGTCGCGTAATCACTGCCAGCACGGTGGAGTTCACCCGCAAGTATGTAGGCTCCAACCATCGCCAATGCCGAGCCTTGCCCGGCGAGCAGCGACACACAGAAAGCCGCATCGCCGAGCAAAGTTACTCGCCCGCGTGTCCACGATCCCGTCTGAGCGCCCATTTGTATCTGACTCACCCGGTCGAAATAGAGATCGTTGGTGGAGTCGAGCGCGTCCAGAATCTGATCGCATTCCCATCCGCTATTTCCGAACCGCTTTCGCAACAGCGCCTTTTGAGACTCAATGTTACCGACCGTCCCGTCGGGATCCTGGTCCGCAAATATAAAGAGGAACATGGTGCGGTCCCCGCGCATGGCGAATCGTCCCACCTGCTGACCCACTTCCGTGTACATGACGTAGACCAGTTCGTCTCTTGGTTTGTAGCCATGCACTTCGAAGGCGGCCACCTTGTACCCCAGGTACTTTTCGAATCGGCTTTGCGGACCAAAAACGAGTCCGCGCACTTGAGAATGAAGCCCGTCGGCCCCGACGACCAGATCGAAATCACGGACGGTGCCGCTTTCGAAACCGACCTGGACCCCTTGGTCAGTTTGGTCGATCCGAGCAATGCTGTCGTTGAAAATCGATTCTACTTTGCCCTCGATCGCGCCGAAGATGCATGCGGAGAGGTCCCCCCGTGCCAGGCTGACGTAACGGCCCTCGGCAATCCGCGCAACGGCCTGGGCGGGGAATCCCGCGATGCGCTTCCCGCTCCGGTCCACAATCCTTACATCTCGGACCATGTATCCCTTTCGGTGGATCTCCGGCAGCAGCCCCATGCGATCAGCGACGTCGAAGCCTAGACCCCAAAAGTCAATAATGTAACCAGCGGTGCGCAGCTTGGGGGCTTTTTCAACAATCGTCGGCTCCAAGCCGTAATGGGCCAACCAATATGCGAGAGTCGGGCCCGCAATTCCCGCACCGGATATCAAAACTCTCATGGCGAAAATAGAATACAACGTCAGGAGGTTGACGCGCATTCCCTTCAGCCGAAATGCGGCACAGAGTTCGTATCTAAAATCGGGTCGCCGAGCGAATGACGGGCCACCCGGAAGTTAACTGTTGCAAACCGGCGATTGCACTCATTGACAAGTGTCCAAGCAGACGCGATGGAAAAACTAGAAGCGGGCCGAGCGAGAACGGATAAACTAGAGCAGGAGAATAGCCCCGGGAATAGCCCTCTTCACGGACCGCTAGTGCGTTACCTCGACTAAGCAAAGGACGGGCGCGTAGCTCAAACGGATAGAGCATCGGATTTCTAATCCGACGGTTGCAGGTTCAATTCCTGCCGCGCCTACCAATCCCAGGACTTTCGCCTTCTTCCGGCTACATCCGCTTGCGGTGTTCGCAGTCTTTGGTGTTGAGGCAGGAGTCGGGCAGCACCAGTCGCTCCACCGGTTTCCCCAGCAGGATGTGCGACTCGATGATTTCATCCACATCGGCCAGCGTGACCCGGCCGTACCAGACGGCGTCGGGATAAACCACCAGGTTCGGGCCATGCTCGCACTGGTCCAGGCATCCCGACTGATTGGCCCGCACTCTTCCCTTGAGTCCGCGTTCCGCCAGTTTCTCTTTGAATGACCTCTGCAGTTCCGCCTGGCCCGCAGGATCGCAGCAGGGACGCGGGGCCCCAGGCGGGCGCTGGTTGCCGCAGATGAAGATGTGCTTCTCGAATTTCGGCATGGGGAAAGGGTAGCGGATTTGCGGGAAAGCTTCTAGCTACTGGCGCCTGGCTAAAATCCGAAGGTGAGGAGAGTCGTGAAGGAAAACCAGAAACCAGAAACCAGAAACCAGAAACCAGAAACCAGAAACCAGAAACCGCTAGTCCCTCAACGGGACCATGTTCTTATCGCCCTGGCAGAAGGTGGCGACGCGTTGCAGTCCGCCTTCGGCTTGCGGCAACAGCCTGACGGGGCCGTAGCAGTAAACCGCGTGGCCGTTCTCGGCGAAGTACCAGCGGCCTCCCTTGCGGGCGGGACGCTTGGCCGCGACATGGTCGGCGGGCGGTGTCGGCGGCGGAATCCGGTACGAGCTCTGCACGGAAAATGACAACAGTAAAATCGCGAATGCTTTCATGGGGAGTAACCTGAGCCCCGAAACTTATATCGAGAGCAGCGTCCTGCGTTCATCCGGCATATCGGAAGAGTCCTTCGGAGGTTTCTGCGGAAGCGGTCTCCCGATTTTGCTGGTGCTCTGATTCCTGGCGCTGGCCGGCGGCCGTTGGGTCGACGGCGATTGCGCCTGCGGATCCGCCGGCGCTACGGGCGCTGGCGGCGATTTCTTTTGCGCCTGCGCGTGCGCCTGGGCTTCGGCCTGTTGTTTCTGGATGGCTTTCCCTCGTATTCCGCTCAACTGCACGCTGTCACTGAACAGCATGTGAATGAGGTCGCGTTGGGAGTCGATGGTTCGTCCCTGTTCCACCACCAGCATGGTCAACAGGCCGTAGGAAACAACAAACAAGATGGTCAGCGCGGGAAGGAGCGAGCGCCCGGGCTTGCGGGTCGCGTTATCGCCCGTCAGGTTCCACAAATGGCACCCCAATCTCTGTGCCTCTTCAATCAGCAGGCAGCATGAGGGAATGCAGCTAGCCAGCCAACAATGCGGATTCCTGTAAGGCACTATGGGAAAGGAACTTAGAGGGAATTTCCCGACCGCCGCCCGGGCCGGCAAATGCAAGTTGCTGCACATTATAGGTAACCGCGATGGGTTACCCGAGTGCCATGGACCGCCTGAAACCCACGACCGGCAAGGGTTTTGACGGCACCTGAACGGCGCCGGAATCTCTCTCTCCGCGGACCGACGCGAGGCGCGCATTCAGCATCTCAACCCCGGCACTTTTCCCGGCCCGCTGCGACGTGGTAGCTTGCGGAGTCACTTCCGCAGAATGCCGGAAAGCGTCAAAATTGACCCAGACCTTGTGGTCCCGCATTGCCAAATGTTCTAGACAAGAAGGATGCAATCATGAAGAAATTCGCAGGCTTGATGGGCGTGACCCTTTCTTGCGTAATGATGACGGTCACGTTCGCGATGGCGCAGCAGGAGAACCCTCCCGTCGAACCCATGGACCAGACGCCCGTGTTCCGGGTGAACGTGGTTTCGCGAACCACCAAGGCGGTCAACTATCGCCATCGCGGCGGCTCGACCACAGTGGACATGAAAGGAACCAGCCTGATGCCGGAAGTGACCGGCAAAGCCAAAGTGGACAGCAAAAACGGACGCTTGCAGATTAACGTAGACCTGTCCAAGCTGGGGGCGGCAACCCGGATCGGGCCGCAGTTCCTGACCTATGTGCTGTGGGCGATCACGCCCGAAGGGCGCGCCCAGAACCTGGGCGAGATTGTTCCCGATGAATACGGAAAGAGCAGCCTGGATGTCACCACCGACCTGCAGGCCTTCGGTCTGATCGTGACCGCGGAACCTTATTTTTCCGTGACCCGGCCGAGCAATGGCGTAGTGGCCGAAAACATCATCCGCCAGCAGACCAAGGGCTTCGAAGAGGCGATCGATGCCAAGTTCGACATGCTCGAAGGGGGCCAGTACACCGTCGACATGCCGGCGACGCAGCTTCCGTCCGCGAACGCCGATCCCAAGACGCCGCTGACTCTGCTCGAAGCGCGCAATGCGGTCGCCATTGCCAAAGCCGCGGGCGCGGCCAAATACGCGCCGGATAGCTTGCAGAAAGCCGAAACTTATCTGGCTCGCGCCGAAGATTATCTCAAACGCAAGCAGGGCAAGACTCCGATCGGCACGGCGGCGCGTGGCGCCACCCAGATGGCCGAGGATGCCCGCGTGCTGACGCTCGGCCGCAAGGAGCAGGAGCGAATCGCCAACGAGAAACAGGCCATGCTCGAGAAGCAGCAGAAGGCGGAAGCGGAAGCCCAGGCCTCCGCCGTAGCCGAGGCCCAGGCCAAGGCCCAGGCCGAGGAAGATGCCCGCAAACGGGCCCAGGCTGAGGCCGACCGCGCCGCCGCGGAAAAAGCCCAGGCCGAAGCCCAGTTGCAGCAGGCCCAAGCCGACGCCGCGCGCGCGGCCGCCCTGGCTGAGCAGCAGAAAGCCGAAGCGGAAGCCGAGAGACAGCGCCAGGCCGCTGCCGATGCGATCCGCCAGAAGGAAGAACAGCGGCAGCGTCTGCTCAACCAGCTCAATCAGGTGCTGGAGACCAAGGACACCGATCGCGGTCTCGTGGTCAGCATGCCGGATGTATTGTTTGACAGCGGCAGCTACACCCTCAAGCCTGCTGCCCGCGAGCGGCTGGCGCGAATTTCAGGCATTGTCCTCGCCTATCCCGACCTGCGTCTGGAGATTGAAGGCCACACCGACAGCATCGGCAGCGATGCCTACAACCAGGCCTTGTCAGAGAAGCGCGCGGGCTCGGTGCGCGATTATCTGGTGGACAATGGAGTCTCCATCAACAACGTGATTGCCCGCGGATTGGGTAAAGGCAGCCCGGTGGCCGACAACAGCACGGCGGCCGGCCGGAAACTGAATCGCCGCGTGGAAATGATTGTGTCCGGCGATGTGATCGGAACCCAGATCACGCCGGGAGCAACTACTCCGCCCGCGGCGCCGCCGCAGTAGGATCCGAATCGAGAGCGGGATTACAACCCGTCGATTGTCATCCTGAGCGGAGCAGGGAGCCCGTGTGCGGGCTCCTGCGGAGTCGAAGGACCCCTACCGCACCAATGAACTCTTCCGACTTGAGGAATCTGGCGGCGTTTCGAATGAGCAAGTGGAAGGGAATAGGGGTGCTTCGGCGCTCAGAATGACCGCGGCTAACACAAGATGCTACGGGCCCTTCGGCTCCGCTCAGGATGACACCCCTGCCCGAAGCGGGCGCTACCACACCCTGCAGGCATTTACCGGCATCATGGGCTGCCCGGCTTTGCAGCCGAAGGCCTGACCGAATTCCGGCATATTCTGCACCACGCCGTTCGCCCGGAATTGCCTTGGCGAGTGCGGATCGGTCTGCACCTGCAGCCTCAGTTGTTCGGGGCGGGTGCTGCCGCACCAGCTTTGTCCATGTCCCAGAAAGAATTGCTGCAACGGAGTATAGCCGTCCTGCTTTTGTGTCAGGTCGATGTTCTTCCTCTTCGCATCCGCCAAAAACGCGATGTAGGCCAGACGCAGGCCGCCATTGTCGGCGGTGTTTTCGCCTAAGGTCAGCTTGCCATTGACCTTGACGTCATCGACCGCGACGAAGTTGCCGTACTCCTTTACTGCGCAGTCGGCTTTTTCGTCGAAGCGTTTGCCATCCTCGGCGGTCCACCAGTCGGCCAGGTTTCCGTTGCCGTCGAATTGCCGGCCTTCATCGTCGAAGCCGTGGGTAAGTTCGTGTCCCACGACCCCGCCGATGTGTCCGTAATTCGAGGCATCGGAGGCGTGACTGTCATACAGCGGGGGCTGAAGGATGCCGGCAGGAAAGTTAATATCATTCATGCTGGGGTCATAGTATGCATTCACCGTCGGCGGACTCATGCCCCACTCCCCGCGGTCGACCGGCTTGCCGATCTTCGCCAGCTCGCGCCGGCTCTCAAAAGCGGTGGCGCGCAGGGTATTTCCGAACGCGTCATCCCGCGTGATGACCAGACTGGAATAGTCCCGCCAGTGGTCGGGATAGCCGATCTTGTCCGCCAGGGCGTGCAGCTTTTCCTTGGCCTTGACCTTGGTGGTTGGGCTCATCCAGTCCAGGGTATCGATGTCCTGATCCATCGCGGCCTCGATGTCGTGCACCATTTGCAGCGTGGCCTGTTTGTTGGCGGGAGAAAATTCCTGGGCGACATAGACCTGGCCCAGAGCTTCGCCCAAGGCGCCGTCCGTGGCTTGTACGCAGCGCTTCCAGCGGGCCCTTTGTTCGGGCTGTCCCCTTAACTTGTGGCCGTAGAAGTCGAAGCGCTCATCGTCGAGCGCCTTGGGCAGCACGTATCCCGGGGTCGAAAGAATCAGCTGCCAGCGTAAATAAGTTTTGATCGTCTCCAGGTCGGTGGAAGCGAGCACGCTGTTCAGCCCTTTGAGGAAGTCAGGATTCGCCACGTTCAGTTCGCTGACCCGGGGCGCGCCTGATGCAGCCAGAAAACGGTCCCAGGCCATGCTCGGAGCCAGGGTAGCGAGCTCGGACACCGGCATCAGGTGGTAAACCTTGTTGGGATCGCGCCGTGAAGTGATGTCCATGGAAGCCTTGGCCAGCGCCGTTTCCAGCTGCATGACGGCTTCCGCGTCACTGACCGCCTTCTTTTCCAGTTCGCCCGTCAGCTTGAACATATTGGCGACGTGCTGCACATACTGGGCGCGGGTTTTATCGGCGGCTGCGCCGGCGCGGAAATAGTAGTCGCGCTCGGGCAGTCCCAGGCCGCCCTGGTCGAGGAAGGCGATCTGTTTGCGGGCGTCCTTGAAATCCTGCTGTTCGCCGAAACCGAGAAAGGCATTTACACCGATCAGTTGAAAACGGGCCAGGAGTTCGGGCAACTCGTCTTTGCTCTTGAGGGCGGTAATGCGATCCAGCTCCATTTGCATCGGCGTCAACCCCTTCTGGTTGATGGTGTCCACGTCCATGCAGGCGGCGTAGGAGTCGCCAATCTTTTGCTCATTGGCAGTGCGGCCGGCGCCGCCGTTGGCGGCTTTTTCCAGCATGCTATGCAGGACGTATTCGGTATAGTCGGCGATCATCGAGCCAGTCCCGTAAGCAGAACGATCGTTGGGGATGGGATAAAGTTTGGAAAAATTGCCGCAGGCGTACTGGAAAAAGTCGGTGCACGGATCCGCCGCAGTGTCGATCAGCTGCTTGTCCAGGCCGGGCAAGCGATCGACAGTCTTGGCCGACTCAGCCTTGCCGTTGCCGGGCGCTTGCGCCATCGCCAGCGCGCACAATACGGATACAAGGACTAACCCAGCTGCTATTTGCTTCATCATTTATTTTTTCCTTTAGGATTTCCGCCAGCACGCGGGAGACCGGCTGCCCCAACCAATTCGACGAGCGTAGCCTGGATTTGTAAGCAGATTCTCAAGAATATTGGACTTCTGGCACTGTCAACTTTCAAACACTTGAACCGCAAAGTGCGCAAAGAAATTCACTCGCTATCGAAATCCGGGTTGATCGGAGGGCCTACTTCCCGCCCATCAGCAGCTTGGCGATGGTGGCCAACTGCATGTTCGACGTGCCTTCGTAGATCTTGCCTATTTTCGAATCGCGCCAGTACTTCTCCACCGGATAGTCTTTAGTGAAGCCATAGCCGCCATATATTTCGATGGCCAGTGAGGTCACGCGCTCCGCCACCTGCGAGCAGAATAGCTTAGTCATGGCCGCTTCCTTGACGAACGGTACGCCGGCATCTTTCATGCGCGCCGCGTTATACACCATGAGCCGGGCCGCTTCGATCTCGGTGGCCATCTGCGCGATCTGGAACTGGATGCCCTGATAGTCGGCGATCGGCTTGCCGAACTGCTTGCGTTCCTGCGCGTACCGGGCCGCATATTCCCAGGCGCCGCGGGCCACTCCCGCCATCTGCGCCCCGATTCCGATGCGGCCTTCGTTCAAGGTCTCGATCGCGATCTTGTATCCTTTTCCCACCTCGCCCAGCACGTTGGATTTGGGCACCGGGCAGTCTTCGAGAATCAGTTCACAGGTGGATGACGCGCGAATCCCCAACTTGTCTTCTTTCTTGCCCACGGTGAAGCCCGGGAAAACCTTTTCAATGAGGAACGCCGTGATTCCCTTGTAACCGGCCGCCGGATCGACCGTGGCAAACAGGACAAAGATCCCCGCCTCCTTGCCGTTCGTGATCCACAGCTTGCGGCCATTGATCACGTAGTCGCTGCCCTTGAGCGTGGCCCGGGTCTGCAAGGCGAACGCGTCTGATCCAGAGCCGGCTTCGCTCAGGGCGTAGGCGCCACACGTGTCGGCCGCCATGCGCGGCAGGTAATGCTTCTTCTGTTCGTCGCTGCCCCAGCGCAGCAGGGCATTGTTGACCAGCGTGTTCTGTACGTCCACAACGACGCCGGCGGAGGCATCCACCCGCGACATTTCTTCGACCGCCAGGATCGCCTCGAAGAATTTTCCGCCGCCGCCACCGTACTGTTCCGGAATCTCGATTCCCATCAGGCCCAGCTGGAAGAACTGGTGAATCAGGTCTTTGTCGAAGACGCCTTTTTCGTCCATCTCCCTCACCAGCGGCCGGACCTTGTCGTCGGCAAACTGGCGGATATTGTCGCGAAACATGATTTCGTCTTCAGTGAAGGAGGTCAGCGGGCTGGGAGACGGAATCTGCAGGGTAGCGTCAGGCATGAAAGCACCCTCGAGAAAGATTAGGACAAGAGAATTCTAGCATCGTCGTTCAGGCGCCGCCGTCCGCCCGGGAATTGCTGCGTTGATGGAGGACGGGCGTCTCGCCCGTCCAGCCGGGCGGGACGCCCGGCCTCCAAGTGAAGGTTACTGCTTGCCGCCCTGTATCAGCTTCAATCCGTCGGCTTGCAGGATGCGCTGGATCTGATTGCGCGCGTGCACCGACCACGGTCCCATGGTGTCCAGCTTCACGTAGGCCCGCCAGTGCTTGAGGGCGTTGCGCGGCTCTTTGATCTTCTCGTAAGCCAGCGCCAGGTTGTAATGGGCGTCGGCGTAGGTGGGCGCCAGTTGCAGCGCCGTGCTGTAGGTCTGGATGGCCTCCGCCACCCGCCCGGTTTCATCCAGCACGTTGCCCAGGTCGAAGTAAGCCAGGGCATAACGCGGGTCCACCTCGATGGCATGGCGGTAGTGTTTTTCCGCCAGCGCATACTCCTGCCGGTTGTAATGCAGAGTGCCCAGGTTGATATGCGCCGCGGCGTGATCGGGATCGAGCTCCAAAACCTGCTGGTACACATCGATGGCCTGCGCCTGATGGTTCGGATCTTCTTCCAGCGCGATGCCGCGGGCAAAGAGCTCGGCCGCGTCGGTCGGCGCGGCCTCACTGTAGCTCGAGATTGGAGTGCTGGTCACGACCCGCTGCGCGGGCGAGAAGTCAAACATGAACTGGCCGGCAATGGGCTCAACCACCTTGCCCTTGTGGCGAAACGCGATACGGTGTCCGGTGCTGAACGCCCCGGCCTCGAGCAGAGGGTTTTCCATCCCTGCAACCTGTTTCAACATGGCTTCGAGCGATTGCCGGATCACGGCGGGACGCACCTTGCGGGCGCAGAGATCACGCACTTTCTTGACTTGCAGCAATTCGAAAAAGGAATAGCTCTCGGCCGCGGCCACCAGTCCGGCCTTCTCCCAGGATGCCAACTGACGCGCCGTGATCCTCAGAATGCGAAGCAGATCGGCTTGACTGTATCGATACACGGTTGATATGGGGCTCTCGCTGTATTATCGGAAAAGTTACTACCGGTTGGCAAGACGAAACTGGCTGAAAAGGGAATCTCGGCAGACAACTTGCCCAATTCGGAGTGCAAAATTCGTGGAAAACCTGGCGGCGAAATATCTGATCCCAACCGTGAACGACCAAGAAGCGCAAGAGTCGCGAGATCAAGCGAACCACCCCACTAAAGTGCCATTGCCGAGGTAGCACGTTTGCAATAGCGTCCGGATGCGCCGCTCTTCGAAAAAATCCCCCCTTTGCAGTGGATTTCCCCGCCTCTGCTCCTGTGTTGCGACGTGTTGCAGACCCCTGGTCGGCCCCAACAACGTGCAGGAGTCATGCCGGTCAATCAGTAGTTTTCCGGCTCATAACACGAAAATAGCAAAATCCTTGCGCAGCATTCCGGAGATTTCCATGCTCGGGGGGAATACCTCAATCGCTGCCAGCTAGGAAGAAAAGAGAGATGTTCGATGAAAGCCGGTCGTTTCCTTCTGTTGTTCACTCTAATTTTCGCCGTGGTATCGAGTGCATCGGGACAATCCATCAGCGGTCAAAACCCGGTAGTTCGCGACCACCAAGTCTTCTGGCCTTTAGCATTTCAATTTGATGGGAGCGGACCGACCGTTGATGTCGGCAATAGCTCCCGTCTGAACACTTCCACCTTCACGGTCAGCGCTTTCGTAAAGTTCAACGCGCTTTCGCACCCTCCGGGCAGCAATGGAGATCGTCCGGCGGGCGACATGTCCATTGTGGACAAGATTTCCAACACCGAAGTTGATAATGCCGATGGATGGCGCCTGCTGAAACAGGATAATGGACTCTTCATGTTCTGCTTCGGCGGAGGACTGGTTAACGGTTGCACTGGAGACCCCTCTGCGCCGACCGTCTTCAGCACGACGGCCCCGGTGGTTGGAGTCTGGTACAACGTGGTTGGGGTTCTGAGCAGGTCGGAAATCGCCATTTACGTTAACGGTGTGAAGGAAGGGTCCAAGCCCTTCTCCAGTTTCACGGACACTCACTCCGCACATATGCGAATCGGGTCGAGCGCCGAGGGAGGCGGATACGCATACTTTAACGGTGTGATTGATGAAGTCACGTTCCACCAGGGAGCATTAGATGGCCGGGCCATCGAGGCCCTTTGCGCAGAAAAAAATGGGGACGTCGCATGCCACGCAGGAAAACACTGAGTTCGGCATCCTAGTGCCTAGGCGGCAAGGGCACTATTGCCCGTTATTCGAAGGGATAACGGGCAATCCTTTTTGGGATCCCGCTGATAGTGCAACGCCAGCATCGTAAACCAACCACGCCCAACGAGGTAAGCTGGAGCCGACGAGCGGACTTGAACCGCTGACCTGCCGATTACGAATCGGCTGCTCTACCAACTGAGCTACGTCGGCTTGCTTTCGATTCTAACAAACGCAGTCGGCAGAAAGCAGTCGTCGGTCCTCAGTCGTCAGTCGTCAGAAAATTCAAAGTCTCATGCTGCGAGAGTTCGCCAACTACCAACGACCAACGACCAATGGCCAACGGCGATTGTGGTGACGACCCACGACTGAAACAAAAAGACCACCCTGGCAAGGGGTGGCCTCTTTTTTAAGGGAGAATAGTTCCAACGGGGCAAAAATCCGTTAAAACTTTCTGGCAAAATCTTATGAGCCGAAAAAGGGGGGTGTCAAGGGATTTTTGGGAAATAAATATCTTTAGATTCAATCACTTAGAAAATAGGTTAACAGGGGGCCAAGCGGTCTTTTTTTGGACTTCGATCCGGTTTTGCTCCCCTAAACGGCTTTGATTGATGGGCTTACCTTGGAATCGGCGGCCCCGTCGTGACCCTCGGCCAGGTTCAGCGAGATGAAATCGGTCTCCTTTTCCCGATGCAAAACCCGCTCCGGCAAAATGTGATTGAAGAAGATTCGAATCCCTCCAAACGCGATGCCGGCCACGCCCGCGAACACGATCAGAATTCCGATCAGCATAAATACGTTCAGCAGCAGGTTGGCCAGATTATTTTTCTTGCCTTGATAGGTGTTCTCATTCCAGGTGACGTCGGCTTCGTAGTTCACCGCGCTCAAAAGCGAGCGTGCTTCTCCCGGCGAAATCGCGCCGGTCGCAATCACTACCATCGGCCCGGTGCGTTTGGCGAAAATGGGGCCAGTGAGAGGGGTGGAATTTCCAGCTTGCGCCTGCGGGTTGGCGGGGTTGGCCGCATCAATCTGTCGCAGGTGTTCCGCCGCCAGTTGTGGCGTCGGATATGCGATCAGCATCAGGGTGGAGATCCCGTTGGCCGTTTGGTAGTTGCCTAGGGCCACTTCGGCGCTGGCGTTAAAGTCCACCAGGGGCGCGGGGAGCGGGGCGGCGACCTTCTCCAGGCCCACCGGTCCCAGCACGTACTTGGCGGTGTTCTTCACGTAACCCGATTTTGGAAGGTACTGGGGCAGGATAGGCAAATTGCGCGCGTTGCCCGCGGGCAAGGGCAGCGCGTCCGAGAGCTCCCGCAGTTCCGCGGCCGACATGGCGGTCAGTTTCTCGAAGACCGCGTCCACCAGAATGTTGCCGCGATAAAACAGCACCCGCTCATTGAGCGACGAGCCCTGGTCCAGGATCGATTCCTTGAGCATCTGCGGCAGCTTGTAATAGGTGAATGCGCCGTAGGCGCCGCTGGCATCCGCGAAGCGGATGGCCTTGAGGGCAACCTTGCGTCCGTCATCGCGGACGTAGGTGCCGGATTCGAAGTCGGTCAGCCCATATTCGTGGAGCAGCGCGGCGTTCACGGAATCGGCCACCGCCGGGTCCCGGCTCGTCCTGCTCGGACCCGAAATATGCCATCCCGCGAACTGCGCGGGAAGAATGGCGGCTGGTGTGGCCGGTGTGGCCGGTGTGGCCGCGGGCGACTCGCTCGCGAAGGCAGCGCCCAAGCCCGACATCAACAAGATCAAAACGGCAATAAATTTGCTGCCCATAAGACAAAGCGGGGCATAGCCCTGTGTAGATAGACTACAGACGAGTGCGGAAAGTTTCCATCGGGAGGAATTTCAGGTCGTAGTGCCAGCCTCCGGCCGGCCCGATGGGTGGGCGCGACGCCCACCAGAGAGCCGGCGGGACGCCGGCGCTACGAGGGAACCGCAAAGGACGCAATGAGTGTGTGACGGGCTAAATACGCGGAGCACGGGGCTAGTGGCTCTCGCCTTTATCAATCTTGCTGGCGACTTTCACTCCGCTCAATCCGCTGACATACGTCGATATCCCGCGATAGAGCGATTCGGCGATGCGCTGCCGGTAGTCGGAGGTCTGGAGCCGGCGTTCGTCCCCGGGATTGCTGACGAATGAGATCTCCGCCAGGATGGACGGCATATTGGCCCCGATGAGCACGATAAAGGGCGCCTTCTTCACCCCGCGATCGCGGATTCCCGGACTCTTGGCGGCCAGCCCGCTATGCAGGGCGCGCTGCACGTTGGCGGCAAACTCACGCGATTCCTCGATTTTTTCCTTTAACGCGATCTTCTTTACCAAATCCTGAAGCTCATAGACGGACTTGTCCGAGGCCGCGTTTTCACGAGCGGCCACATCCAGCGCCTCGGCGGATGAAGTGAAGTTGAGGTAGTAGGTCTCAACCCCGCGCGCGTCCGGATCGCGGCTGGAGTTGGCGTGGATCGAAACGAACAGATCGGCCTGATCCTGGTTGGCGATCGCAGTGCGAGTCTCCAGCGGAATGAAAGTGTCGTCCTTGCGGGTATAAACCACGTCGGCGCCCAGCCTTGTCTGCAGGAGTTTGCCCAGGCGACGGCCCACGTCGAGGACCAGGTCTTTTTCCTCCAGGCCATTGGGGCCGATGGTGCCGGTATCGTGTCCGCCGTGGCCGGGGTCGATGACGATCCTGCCGATCTTCAATCCCAGGGCTCGGATCAGCGAGCGATCGCCACTGGCCGTCGGTGAGGCTTCGCGCACATCCGGAAAGACAACTACGGGCTGGCGCTTGTTCCGGCTGGACCTTCTCGAAGCCGCGGGCAAGGTCAGCGCGGGTGCGGGCAGCGTAATCGGCGCTTTGGCCGAGGGCTTGATCTCCGGGGGATCGAGTTTGGCGACGGTGACGGTGCTATCGTCGTCATCGTCGGCCTCGACCACGGTTTTCTGGACGCCGTTGCTGGTGGTCACCACTTCTGGCTTGTTGGTCCTCCCCTTGGCTTGTGCCCTGGTTTCGTCAGCCGCCGGCGCCTTGGAGGTGGTGGCGGTAGCCTCCGATGGCTTCGCCGTCTGGGCCTGGGTTGCGGGTTCTTTCACCGGCGTTTCGCGCGCCGCATGCGTCTCTTGAGTATCTTTGCCGCGAACATCAATGATCAGGCGCGGCGGATCGCTGAGCAGTGATGTGGTGTAGCTGGAGTGGTCCGCGACCTCGAGCACGATCCGCGTCTTTCCCGGCTGAAACTGCGCTACCCGGATCTTCGTTAACGGGCTGTCATCCACATCAAAGGTCTTGCCCAGCAGCGACGACGTCAGATTGGTGTCGAGCAGATCGAAAAAGATGCGTTCGGGATTGTCAATGCGTTGCGAGTCGAACTTCACATCCCTGCCCAGGGCGATGGCGATCCGGGTGTATTCCGGGGTAGACCAGTGCCGGATGCTGGTGACGTAGGTCGGCTTCCGGCGCGGGTTCGAATCCTCCGCGTCACCGGCGGTGGCGGCATTGTCAGGTTTCGAAGGTGGAACAGCCTTGTCAGAAGCCGGTTTCCCGGCGCGTCCCTGGCGCGCGTCGAAATCGTTCTGGCCGCTCGTCCTCAGCCCGGCCTGCTGCACCGGCTGGTTAAGCGACTTGCGGGCCTCGTCGGCCAGATGGTGGTGAGGATAGCGGTGGAGAAACTCTTCGAAAGCCAATTTGGCCTGGGCCTGATCCTTGAGATCATCCTGATAGATCTGGCCGATGGCAAAGAGCGCTTCAAAACGGTCGCGGCTGCCGGGATATTCGCGGCGCAGAAACTTGTATTGGCCGATGGCGGCATGCAGGACCTTGTCATCGTTAAACTGCCTGCCCATTTCCGCCAGCAGTTCGGCGACGGCAACCACGCTGGGGTCCGCTTTAGAGGAAGCCGGCGAGCCGTAGTACACGCGGCGGTAGGCGGCAATCACGTGCTGGTATTCCTGGCGGCTTTGCCGGGCGGAGGGAAGGCTTTTCAGGTTTTCGCGCAGCCGCTGGGCGGCGGAGTATTGGGTCGAAGCCCAGGCTTCAGACTTACCCCGCGCCTGCAGGGGCAGCGCCGGGAGCAACAGCAGAAGCAGAGCCGCACCCAGACGCTTTGCGCGTTGGCCTCGATCGGAGTTCTTCAATTTTCCAGCCTGTAGTCGCGTGGCCCGTAATCGCGTTGGCAGCAGTCGCCTGCCTACCGGTTAAAGATGCCGATCTCTCAATCGGTGTTGCTGAACATAAGAACGCCGCGCTCATCCCTCATCACCCGGACCGGCTCGTGCACCGGGCTGCCCAGGATCTGATTCCCCGAAGCGCTGCCGCCGTAATACAGCTGGGTGATTCTTTTCACGTAGTTACGGGTCTCGCGGAAGTGCGGTATTCCCGCGCTCCGGGCCACCGCGCCGGCCCCAGCGTTGTAAGCGGCCAGAGTCAGTTTGACGTCGCCACCGTAGCTCTCCATCAGCTTCTTGAGGTGGCGGACGCCCGCGTCCACGTTCTGCTGCGGATCGAACGGGTTGACCACGTTGAGTTGGCGCGCCGTTTGTGGCATCAGCTGCATCAGCCCCATCGCCCCGGTACGGGAAACCGCGTTAGGGTTGAAGTTCGATTCCACTTTGATGACCGCGCGCACCAGGCTCGGGTCCACGTTATGCCGGGACGCCGCTTCTTCAATAGCGGCGTCAATCTCCTGCTGGGTGAAGGGTTTTCCCCGCACGAAGCTGGAAACCTGCTGCGAGGTGTTGACCTCCGCCGCCGCCGAACGCGCCGCCCGGATATTGGCCGAAGGGACCGCCTTCCAGGCATGTGCCGTAGGGCTCCAGTACATCAGTCCGCTGCTGCGCGGCGTAGCCGGCTTCGAACGTCGCGGCGTTGCCGGCGCTTCGTCGTTCACGTAAACCTTGCGTCCGGAACTGTCGACGCTGGCCGTGATGCCGGCTTGTGCCTGCACATATGGCGTAGTGAGAGAAAGGAAGGTCGCGAGTACAGGGCTTGCCATCAGGGCGATTTGCAGGCGTTTTCGCATAGCCGGGTTTAGCGCTTGCACGCGGACAGACAAATAGCCCGCGCCTACCTACCCGGAACCTGACGGAGAACCATCTACCAGAGTGCAACAATTATAGGCGGGCGCTGGCCCCGTAGCAATTACTCTAAAGACCAATAGAACCACCGAAGTAATACAGCAATTCATTGAAAATATAGATATTTACCGCGCCCGTTGGTTACCTGGCGGGGCCCGATGGCTGCGGCTTCGAAGGGCACTGACGCCGGCGCCGCTTTTACGTCCTTTGTCGGCTGTAGTAGGCTGCGTGCGTCGCCCAGGTTCATTTCTTCATGAACGACATCGCCCTGCCGCAACGCGAAGCCCCGGACTCCCTGATGCTGTATGGCTTCTGGTATCGCGCCCTGCCCAGCCGGCAGGTGGGCGGCAACCAGCTGCAGAAAGCCATACTGCTCGAGACCCCGCTGGCCGTTGGACGCGATCGTCAGGGCCGCCCGTTTGCGCTGCATGACGCCTGTCCGCACCGCGGCATGCCGCTTTCCTACGGCCATTTTGACGGCCAGCAAGTGGAATGCAGCTACCACGGCTGGCGGTTTGACGGTCATACCGGCCAGTGCCAGCTTATCCCTTCCCTTACCGCCGACCAGAAGCTGAAGATCGATCGCATCTACGCGGGCAGCTATCCCTGCGAGGAGCATGACGACTTTATATGGGTTTTCGTGCCCGAACCGGCCGCGCCGGGAGCAGGATTTACCAAAGCCGCGGACGCGCCCATGCCCGCTCCCCGAGTCCCCACGTTCTCTGAGAAATATAAACTTGCCTATCTCACCGCCGGCCTGCCCTGCAGCGTCGATCACGGAATCATCGGACTGATGGATCCGGCGCACGGGCCTTTCGTCCATCAGGCCTGGTGGTGGCGCAGTCGCGGCAGCATCCACGAGAAGCAGAAGAATTTCGAGCCCATTCCCGGCGGCTTTCGCATGAGCGCGCACACCCCCAGTTCGAACAGCGCGCCCTACAAGCTGCTGCGGCTCTATGCCGACGCGGAATCCATTACGACGACCATTGATTTTGTTCTGCCCAACCTGCGGCTGGAAACCATCCGCGCCGGCAAGTACTGGTTTTCTTCGCTGACCACGGTGACCCCCATTACCCGCAGCCAATGTCGCATTGATGTAGTCGCGGCATGGAACATCTTTCGCTGGGTGCCGCTGGGCCCGCAGCTGCTTAAGTTTGTGTTTGCGAAGTTTGTGGAACAAGACCGGAAAACCATGGAAGAGCAGTCCGAAGGCCTGAAGCACAACCCGCACCTGATGCTGATCGACGATGCCGATCGTCCCGCCAAATGGTACTTCGGATTGAAATCCGCTCTGCTGGAATCGCGGAAGACAGGGGCGGAGATGAAACATCCCCTGCCTGGCCCGGTCACCCTGAAGTGGAGGAGCTGAAGTTTCGTAGCGCCGGCGTCCCGCCGGCTGTCGCGAGGGCGTCCCGCCCTCGCTGCACTCATTCCTCGACCAGCCAGTCCAAAGCTTCCTCGCGCGTCCCGAACGTGGGCAAATCCCGTTGCGAAAAATTCTTCATGTGCTCGTAAAAGATTTTGGGCAAACTTTCCGTTCCCACCCATGCGGAACGCTTCAGGTAAGGCCGGTCGAGCACCAGTGCCGGCTTTAAGCGCTCAAGACTCTTTTTCTCGAAGTGCGCCCCTGTGAAATCTGCCAGCAGGAGGACCGATCCTTTTGGCTCCGCCATGACTCTGGCCGGGACAAGCGAGGCGAATTCTTCCAATTGCTCCGCCGAGCAACCGGTGCCATCCACCAGAAGAACTTTCTTATGCTTGTGGCTGATGAAACGGATGCGATTTTTCATCTGCCCTCCTTTTGCGGGGCAAATACGGCGGCTGAGAACCGGGAACTGGTATCCGACAACTGAAAATCAATTTCCCAGCAAAGCGTCCACCACGCCGTACGCCTCGCCCAGCGCGGCATCGAGCGCCCCGGGGTCCTTGCCGCCGGCCTCGGCGAGGTCAGGCCTGCCGCCGCCCTTGCCGCCGACTTTCTGCGCCACCGGGCCGATGACCTTGCCCGCCTGGATTCTACTCGTAAGGTCTTTGGTCACGCCGACGATAAGCGAAACGCTGCCGTTCGTAGCCGAGCCCAGAACCACCACGCCCGATCCCAGCTTGTCGCGCAGCTGGTCCACCAGCGTGCGCATCTGCGCGCGCTCCAGGTGGTCGACGCGGTGCGCCAGCACCTTCACACCGCGAACATCTCTGATCTTTTCCGTAACCGAAGCCACGGTGGACGATGCCGACTTCATGCGCGCCTGATCGAGTTCGCGCCCCAGGCGCTTGATCTCTGCATCCTTCTTTTCGAGCTCGGCCTTCAACGCTTCGGCGGGCGACAGGGAGGCCTCTCCGAGTGTGGACGCCCCATCCTTTCGCGTTCTTTGCGCAAGGGTGGGTCCGGCAAAGCTGGCGACAACGTTCTCCAGTTGAAGGTCTTTCTGGAAGTGATGCAGCGATTCTTCTCCGGTGACCGCCTCAATGCGGCGCACGCCGGAAGACACGCTGCCTTCCTTCAGGACCTTGATGAGTCCGATCTCGCCAGTCTGTGCGGTGTGGGTGCCGCCGCACAGTTCGGTGGAGAAGTCGCCGATCTTTATGACGCGCACCTTGTCGCCGTACTTTTCTCCGAACAGGGCCATGGCCTTGTAGTCGTTGATGGCAACATCGATCGGGACATTTTCGATGACTTCGATCTTCTCGTTGCGCAGCACCTCTTTGTTGATCAGGTCTTCGATGTCCTGCAGTTCTTCATCGGCGACCGCGGCGAAATGCGAAAAATCAAAGCGCAGATGATCGGGCGCCACCAGCGACCCCGCCTGCCTCACATGCTTGCCCAGAACTTCGCGCAGCCCGGCCTGCAGCAGGTGGGTGGCGGTGTGATTGCGCATGGTGGACTGCCGGATTTCGGCGTCGACCACAGCATCGACTTTGTCTCGGACATGAATCGGTTGTTTCACGATGACCTGATGCGCCCGCACGCCCTGCACCGGGTAGTAACAGCCTTTCACTTCCGCGATGACAGTGTTGTGATCGTCGCTGTAAAGCCATCCGCGATCGCCCACCTGTCCGCCGGATTCAGCGTAGAACGGAGTGTGGTCGAGGATGACCTCGCCTTCCTGGTCCGGCTTGAGTTCCTGCGCGCCCTGGCCGTTGTGGATGATGGCGAGAACTTCGCAGCCATTGGAGCGAGTCTGGCGATAGCCCTCGAAATCAGACTTGGGGAGCTTCTGGTACGCGGGGTTGGCAGTCTGTTTGGCCGCGCCTTTCCAGGAGGCGCGAGCGCGTTCGCGCTGCTCTTGCATGGCGCGGTCGAAGCCTTCCTGATCGAATCCGATTCCCTGGTCGCGGGCCGCGTCCTGCATGAAGTCCAGCGGCATGCCGAAGGTGTCGTAGAGCTTGAAAGCCTCTGCGCCAGAAAGCGCTGTGACTGCAGGCCCGTGCTGAGAGCTCAGATGAAACGCTTCTTCCAACTTCTTCAATCCGATATCCAGGGTATGCGCAAATCGTTGTTCTTCCGACAGCACGGTCCTGGAAACGCGGTCGGCGGATTCCTTAAGTTCCGGATACGCGTCCTGCATGAGATCACGCACGGCAAAGACCATTTTGTGAAGGAATGGCTTGTCGTAGCCGAGCAATCTTCCGTGCGTAATTGCGCGGCGAATGATTTTTCGCAGCACATAGCCGCGGCCCTCGTTGGATGGGAGCACGCCGTCCGAAATCAGGAACATCGCTGCTCGCGAGTGGTCTGCGATGACGCGCAGCGATGCCGCGGACTTCGAATGAGCCGAGCCTTTCTCGGCTTGGACAGGTGAGAGACCTGTCCCTACGTGACTCGTGCCGTTCCCAGTCAATTCGGCTGCCCGTTTGATCAGCGGCGTAAACAGATCCGTGTCGTAATTTGAGATCACGCCCTGCAGCACCGCTGCCACGCGCTCCAAGCCCATCCCGGTATCGATCGATGGCCTAGGCAACGGCGTTAGATTGAACCCCGTCTCAACAAACTCCTGTTTCGCGAACTCGTGGTCTTCGAAACCGGAACTAGGATTCAGCTGCTCTAGGATCCTGACCCTGTCGAACTGCATGAAGACGAGGTTCCACAACTCGACATAGCGTCCGCAGTCGCAGCCGAACGCACAATCCTTGTGGCCCTGATCGGATGCCGCCACGCCCATGTCGTAGTGAATCTCGCTGCAGGGGCCGCAGGGGCCGGTGTCGCCCATCTGCCAGAAATTGTCTTTCAGTCCGAACTCAAAGATGCGGTCCTTCGGCACGCCCTGCCCCAGCCACAAGTCGTAAGCCTCGGCATCGCGCTGCAAGCCGCCTTCGCCGTTGAAGATCGTGACGTATAGCTTGTTTTTGTCGATCCCGAACCACTGTGGCGAGGTGATCAACTCCCAGGCGTAAGCGATGGCATCTTTTTTGAAATAGTCGCCGAAAGAGAAGTTCCCCAGCATCTCGAAGAAGGTATGGTGGCGGTTGGTGAATCCGACATTTTCGAGGTCGTTGTGCTTGCCACCGGCGCGCACGCATTTCTGCGAAGTCGTGGCCCGCGTATAGTCGCGCTTTTCCAGTCCGAGGAAAATGTCCTTGAACTGGTTCATGCCCGCGTTGGTGAACAGCAGGGTGGGATCGTTTTGCGGGACAAGCGACGACGAATGCACCTCGCGGTGTCCCTTCTGAACAAAGAAGTCCAGAAATTTGCGGCGAATTTCGGAGCCAGTCAGCATGGGATACATCTCGATTCTAGCATCGGCGAAAGGACGTCGCCGGATCGCAACCGCCTCTATTGTTCATCCGTCGGACACGGCGGGCAGGTTTCAGGTGTTCCTGGGGGAGGCGGTTGCCGCGGAAAAAGCCCGCCAGGGAACTGGCAGGCTATGCTCCGAGTGCGGCCTGGTGCTTCCACAAAAAACACCACGGCCTCTGCTGGTCACAACAAAACACAAGGTCCCTCGACTGCGGGAACCATTCGCAAGCGAATGGTTCCACTTCGCTCGGGATGACAGGGTTGGTGAGTCGGGCTCTGTTTTCCCTGCGATCGGCTACTTCACTGCGTCGCCGGTTTTCTCCGCGCCTTCTTTTACTCCGTGGCCGACGTCTTTTACGCCCTTCTTGATGCCGTGCCCGGTCTTTTTCGCCACGTGTCCCGTATCTTTGGCCGCGTCCTTGGTCGCGTCCGCGGTCTTGTCCGCCGTCTTGTCGACTCCGTGTTCAGTTTTCTTGGCGACCTTCTTGGTGCCGTGGGCCGTATCCTTCGCCGCGTCCTTGGTCGCGTCGGCCGTCTTGTCGGCGGCTTTGTCGGTGGCGTGAGCGGTTTTCTTGGCTACCTTCTTGGTGGCGTGAGCCGTGTCTTTGGCCGCGTCTTTGGTGGCGTCGGCAGTCTTGTCGGCCGCCTTATCGACGTCGGATGCCGCGCCTTGCGAGTAGGCGAATGATGCCAGGCCGAGCAGCATCGCTCCGAGAACTGGGGTCCAGCGTGCTTTCATACTTCCTCCTGTGAGTGAAACAGATGCGTGGGAGTATCCAATATTTTGAGCGGAAACGCAAAGCCGAGGTTCTGGGATTCCCTTGGCGTCCAGTCCAAGGTCTTGGGGCGATACCGGCGAAGTCAAACCCTTGCCCGCGAAGAGCGCGAAGAAAACCGACTGAAGACTTATTCCAGTTCGCCCTCCAGCGCGGTCAGGGTTTCGTCATCCACGTCCCATTTTTTCAGGATGGCAAAAATCGTCTTCGCCGCGAAACCCGCGCGCATCAACTGGCGGAAGATGCGGGCGGCATCTTTCTGGCTGCCGGGCTTACGCAGGCGCTTGCGGTGGAGGTAGGCGCGGGCCTGTTTCTCTTCGTTGACCTCGTCGTAGACTGAATCCACCGCCTTGTCGATCACTTCGCCGTGGACTCCCTTGGCTTTCAGGTCGGTGATCACGCGCCGGCGTCCGAACTTCTCGTTGTCGCGCCGGAATGACGAAAACGCGGCGGCGTATTTCGCGTCGTTCAAATAGCCCTGGTCCTTCAAGCGGCGAATCACCAGTTCCACCAGCGTCCTGCCGTATTCGGTGTCGGCGTCAACCCGCGGACGCAGCAGACGTTTGAGTTCGGCGACCGAACGCATGCGGCGAGCCAGCGCGCCCACGGCATATTCGTACAGCACGTCTTCCGAATCGGTCTTCCGGGGGCGGGGGAACGGCATGGTGTGACGAAATGTTAAAGCGTTGTAAATTGTTGTAACTAAAAAGATCTCGCGCTTATGGCCACAAGACCGTGGAACTCCTGTACTGCCAACTACGTATACACCACAGAAGGCCGAAATTCATCAAAGTGAGCAGTCCGACCGGGTAGTGACTTTCTGCGCATCCTGTCGTCTACTTATGAAAAGAAATCAGGGAGTCAGTCATGTTAACCATAGACGTGGAAAGAAACGGCGAAGTGGCGGTGGTGCACTGCAGCGGGCGATTGGTGCGCGGGGTTGAAGTCTCCAGCTTGAGGAACACGGTGGTCGCGCAGCAGGCCAACCGCCTGGTGATCGTGGACCTCTCTCAAGTGGACTTCATGGATGCGGGCGGACTGAACGCGCTGGTGTCGCTCTATCACTGGACGCGCGACCACGGGGTCCAGTTTAAACTGGTCAATCCCTCGGGCCTGGTGCGCGAGATGCTGACCCGCACCCGCTTGAATCGTGTGTTCGATATGTCGTCACTGCACGATGTGATGGCGATACTCAGCGGAGTGGATTGCCGTCACGCCAAGTACGGGACTGGATATCTAGCCCCGGTGCAGGCCCTGGCGGCAAAATAGCCGCGGTTCGAGCTTGCAGGTGGAAAAAAGAAGGGCGCGCATTAAGCGCGCCCTTGGCTTTTTGGAAACGAAGGCTTCAGCGCCCGCCGAAGCCCGACTGCTGCATGGCGTTGCGGGAAATATCGCTGGTGGAAGAAACGCCCTGCATCCGCAACTTGAAGTCGTCGGCGTTCGAGGCGTTCTCCAAAGCGGTTTCGTAGTTGATCAATCCTGCCTGGAACAGATCCCATAGCGACTGATCGAAGGTCTGCATGCCGTACTGCGAAGTTCCGGCCGAGATGGCATCGCGCACCGCGCGCGTCTTTTCCGGGACCAGAATACATTCGCGGATGTACGCGGTGTTGATCATGACTTCGACCGCCGGCACACGGCCGTCGCCGTCGCAGCGTCGCACCAGGCGTTGACTGATGACGGCGCGCAGCACTGCGGCCAACTGCAACCGGATCTGCTTCTGCTCCGGCGGCGGGAAGATGGCAATAATACGGTTGATGGTTTCGACCGCGTCCAGGGTGTGCAAGGTGGAGAACACCATGTGGCCGGTTTCCGCGGCGTGCAGCGCGGTGCCGATGGTTTCGAGGTCGCGCATTTCGCCGACCAGAATGACGTCGGGATCCTGACGCAGAGAAGCTCGCAGCGCGGCGCCGAACGACGGCGTGTCCACTTCCACCTCGCGCTGGTTGACGTATCCCTTCTTGTCGCGGTGCAGAAATTCGATGGGATCTTCGATGGTGATGATGTGCTCGGCGCGGGTGGAGTTGATGCGGTCCACCATGGCGGCCAGTGTGGTCGATTTACCGGAGCCGGTGACGCCGGTGACCAGAATCAATCCGCGCGGCATTTCGCAAACCTGTTCCACAATCTTGGGCAGATAGAGTTCGTCGAGGGCGCGAATCTTGGTGGGAATGACGCGCAGCACCAGTCCCACGTTGCCGCGCTGCTGGAATACGTTCACACGGAAGCGGCCCAGTCCGGCCACGCCGTAGGCCATGTCGATTTCCGTGGTCTCTT
Organism: Terriglobia bacterium; assembly: GCA_963734455.1. Classification (GTDB taxonomy): domain Bacteria; phylum Acidobacteriota; class Terriglobia; order Terriglobales; family Acidobacteriaceae; genus JAIQFF01. The sequence continues at coordinate 579,942 of CAVTHC010000001.1, read as the reverse complement.
TGAATTTCTGTTTCTGGCGCGCCGACATCATGCTGAACGCCATGGTCAGCATGTCTTCGGCGCTGACGCGCGGCTGGTCGGTCAGCGGAGTCAGGTCGCCATCGATGCGCAGATGGGGATAGTTGCCTACCTTCAAATGCAAGTCGGAGGCCCGGCGCTCCATGGCAATGCGCAGCAAATCATCAATATTCATTCGACACTTCCCCCAGATAACCTCCCGTATGATGAACCGAAAAGTCACTCTGCCCAAGATGACCTAAGTAACGAAAGAGGACGCAGCCGGGGCAAGCCTTTTGGACGGGGGAATGGCGCCCTGGGCTCATTCCAAGTCTGTCATCCCGAGCGAAGTCGAGGGACCTTGTGTTTGCCGGCAGCAATGGCAGTGCAGGCAAGCACAAGGTCCTTCGACTGCGAGAACGGACTCGCAAGCGAGCCCGTCCTCTCCGCTCAAGATGACAGGTTGTATGAAATGGCCGTGGCCCGCGCTGAGCCCGGAAGGAGACTAAAATGGAGTGGGCTTAGTCCATAGACTAAGTCTATGATCGCAAAGTGGAAGTCAACATTCATCAGGCCAAGACCCACTTCTCGCGCCTTCTGCAGCGCGTAGCAGCGGGGGAAGAAGTGGTCATTGCCCGCGCCGGCGTGCCGGTCGCGCGCCTGGTGCCTGTCGATCAGAAACAGAGGGTCCGTCCGCTCGGCTTTGCCCGTGGTGAAATCTGGGTGGCGGACGACTTTGACGCCCCCTTGCCGGACGACCTGCTGAAGCAATTTTATGGCGGCACGCTCCCCAAGTTAACTGGCAATCCCAAGCGGAAGCGAAAATGAAGTACCTGTTGGACACCGTGGCTTGGCTTTGGAGTGTCCATGCTGACGAACACCTCGGTCAGAATGCCCGCGAGATCCTTGAAAACGGAGCACAGGATATCTACCTGTCTGCCGTGAGCACTTGGGAATTGAGCATCAAGATGCGGCTCGGCAAGCTGAATTTCCCGGGGCCACCGGCGCAGGTTGTGCCGGCTTTCATGGCCAAGCAGGGTCTCTTCTCGCTGGCCGTGACGCATTTGCATGCTGTGAAAGTCTATGACCTACCCTCGCACCACGCCGATCCCTTTGACCGCTTAATCATCGCTCAAGCCATTGTGGAAGAAATGACGGTGCTTACTTCGGACCGCGAATTCGAGAAATATCCAATTGAGTGATCTGGTGTGGGAAATGAAAAGGGCGCCAAACCTGGCGCCCTTCAACTTCCAATGTTCCGGCGAAAAGCTAAACGCCCACGGGCTGCTTGCTGCCCACCGCGACCGGCGTAAGCCACTTGTACTTGTCGGGCTTCTCTCCGGTGACGATGGCGTAGAACTCTTTCTGGATCGCCTTGGTGATGGGGCCGACGGTGCCTTTGCCGACGCTGATCTTGTCCACTGAACGGATCGGCGTAACTTCGGCGGCGGTGCCGGTGAAGAAGACTTCGTCCGCGATGTAGAGCAGTTCGCGCGGAATGCCCTGCTCGGTGACCGGGATGCCCAGGTCGCGGGCAATCTGCAGCACCGATTCGCGGGTGATGCCGGGCAGCACAGAATTTCCCAGAGGAGCGGTATTCAGCACGCCGTTGCGGACCACGAAGACATTCTCTCCCGAGCCTTCGCTGACGTAGCCGTTGGCGTCGAGCGCAATGCCTTCGACATAACCATTGATGATGGCTTCCATCTTGATGAGCTGCGAATTCATGTAATTCGCGGCTGACTTGGCCATCGCCGGCAGGGTGTTGGGCGCGATGCGGGTCCACGAGGAGACGCAGATGTCGGCGCCCTCTCCGGAATCCGATGTCAGGTATTTGCCCCAGGGATAATTGCAGATGTAAACCTCGGTCGGCGAGTTGAACGGGTTAACGCCGGCTTCGCCATAACCGCGCAGCACAATGGGACGGATGTAGCACGGCCAGACTCCGTTGTTCTTCACCAGGTCCGACATGCCGGCGATCAGTTCTTCCACCGAGTAGTCCACGTCAATGCGGTAAATCTTGGCGGAATCGAGCAGCCGCTGCATGTGTTCCCTGGCCCGAAAGATGGCAGGGCCGCTGGGCGGCGCGTAACAACGGACGCCTTCGAACACGGATGAGCCGTAATGAATCACGTGCGACATCACGTGAATCTGGGCGCTGTCCCAGGGAATGAGCTTGCCGTTGTGCCAGATTTTTTCGGTCTTTTGGATCGCCATGAATACTCCTAGGGGCTAGAACGATTATAACCGAGGCGCAGAAGCAACCGTGTGTAGCACAGGGGGAAGTCGATTACAGCGGTAATGGTTCGCCTGAGGCTGGTCCGGGTTTTCAGAAAGCCGGCGGAAGGCCAATCTTACGGACGATCTCACGATAGCGCTCATCGGAGTGCAGGAAATCGAAGTCGGGTTCATATTGCAGGTGAACCAGCCGCGGCGAATGCTCTTCGTAGGCCAGTTGGAGGTAGTGGATTGTCTCTTCTTTCATCCCCAGCCGGGCATAGACATAAGCGAATAAAACCGGCTGAACATATTGTTTGGCAGCTCGCTTCTTGAGGTCGGCCAGATCCAGTTCGTGCACCGCCTTGAACCCTCCGCTTTCATACGCTCGCCGCACCGCGGTGGCGCTGGCCTGATCGCCGTCCGAGGTGAGACTCTGTTCGAGTTCCTCGACCGACTCTTTTTTCTTTCCCTGCAATCTGTAAACGTCCGAAAGAAGGCCGTGTGCGGACGCGTCATTCGGGCGCGCTGCGATCCGATTCCGGGCGTCTTCGGCGGCCTCGTCAAATCGTCGCAGTCGCCAGAGTTCCTTCCCGAGAGCCCACTCCTTCGCGAAGGGGTCAAGTTCCGTGGCTCTTCTCTGCGCCTCCAGAGCCTCGTCCGTGCGGTTCAACGCGTTCAGGGCGTAACTCCGAAGATGATAGGCCTCGGCAAAGTTTGGACCGAGTTCAATGGTGCGAGCCGACTCCTGCTCCGCGCGTATGAAGTCCCAACGATAGAACAGGAAGATGGCAGCGTTGGCGTTGTGCGCATCCGGCAGGTGGTCATCGAGTTCAAGCGCTCTGGCCGTTGCCGCCTCGGCTTGGGGCCACGCTTCTTGAGGCTTCAGCGCGCCAACCACCGCGGCGCCGCCATAAGCGACCGCCAGACCACTCCACGCGGCGGCATAGTCGGGTTGAATTTCGATCGCCTTGCGGAAATATTTTGCGCTGTCCAAATTGCGGATGAGAAACCACTGATAACGTCCCCGCAGGAATGCGTCATGCGCCTCAGGGTTTATGTAACGAGGAGGCAACGGAGGGGCCGGAACGCTCTTCACTTGTTGAAAAATGGCATGTGCCATTTCTTCGGTCAGCGAGAATGCCCCATTAAGCTCACGGTCGTAGCTTTCCGCCCAGACGTGTGCATCGTTCGAGGCGCGAATCAGTTGCAGGGTCATGTGTACCCGGGTCGGCGACCGGACGACCGAGCCTTCCACGATCCCGTCTACTCCGAGTTCGCGCGCAATCTCCGGCAGCGGGCGCGAAGCTCCTTTGTACCGCATCGCAGAGGTGCGGGACACGACCCTCAAGGACCGATCTTTGGCGAGCGCGGTGATGAGCTCGTCAGTCATTCCGTCGGCGAAGTAATCCTGCGTGGGGTCGCCTGAAAGATTCGCCAATGGCAGCACCGCAATGGACCGGATCAGGTCCGGTTGCTTCCTGGCAAAGATGTGATCACGCATCCCCGCCAGGTTAGCAATCAGGGCTGTTCCGAGTAGAACCAGAACAAATGCGGCGATGGCTATGCTCCGCCAATTCCCATGCTTTGCGGGTACAGGCTGGATCGGGGTTGTCTCTACGACTGGAACTTCCCGCACGGTCCCGGAAACTTTGCCGTTGTTGCCGTTGTCCTTGAGTTCGGTAACGAAGCGGTAGCCTTTTCCGGAGACCGTTTGTATGAAGTGGGGACGGTCGGCGTCTTCGTGTAGTGCGGAGCGGATCTTGCGGATCGCGGTGTTGATGCCGTGCTCGGTGTCAACGAATACTTCTTTGCCCCAGAGCCGCTCGCTGATCTCCTGCCGGCTGACGACATTGCCACCCTTCTCGGCTAGCAGGATGAGCAATTCCATGGGAATGCGTTCGAGCTTCAGGGGATGCCCTTTGCGACGCAGCTCAAAGCGGGCAGAGTCCAGTTCAAAGTCACCGAACTTGTAGCACTGCTGGGGCACGGCAACCTCGAACGACAGGGGAGAAAACTATAGCACTAGCGGGTCCCATTGTCTCAACATACGGCGGCCAAAGAACTTACGGCTTTACCCTTTCTTCACCTAAACTTCATCGGCTCTTCATTGTGCGAATGCAGGCTTCCCGGCAGGATGTGATCCCTTCCCCGATCTTGAGAAATCAAAAGGAGATAGCATGAAAACATCATTGGTGAGGAAATTGATCGTGGCTGTGGGCGTCATCCTGGTCGGGACGATTCTCACGGCAAAGGCCAGTGCCGAGTGTGTAAGCCTGAACAGCCCGAAGTCACTAAGGCCCCAATCCTGGCAAGGCGACGAACTGTTCCAGCAGGGCTCCCTGCGGCTGGTCTCCGACGACGATCCGATCGTCGGAATGTGGCAGGTGAAGTTCATCGCGGAGGGCAATACCGGAAGCATGGCGCCCCCCGACGACACGGTCATCGATAACGCGTTCGTGCAGTGGCACAGCGATGGCACCGAAATCATGAACTCCGGGCGGCCCGCGCAGGACGGAAACTTCTGCATGGGAGTATGGAAGAGGACCGGAACGTCTTCTTACAAACTCAATCATTTTGCTTTGGGCAACACGACTGACAACGCCCCGAGCGGAATCGGGTTTCCGACCGGCCCCACTCAGATTCGTGAAAATATCATCTTGAGTCGGGGCGGAAACTCCTACAGCGGCTGGTTCACGCTGGATGCTTATGACACCTCAGGGCACAACGTCGCCCATATCATCGGCAAGATCAGCGCAACCCGTATCACCGTAAACACCTCTGCAAGCAGTGTAATGTGAGTTTCAGCGTACGCAGTTGGCCAGCCTAGTGAAGAACCGGCGGCGTGGCGGCATGATTTGCCCGCCACGCTGCGGAACTTTAGCTTGGATAGAGGATTGGTGAAGCGCGGTGGTCGCGCGACACGTCGCCTTGCTTACCTTTAGCCGAGCTTTGCTCAGCTGGGCGGACGAGGGCGTCCGCCCCTACGTGGTCTTAGTTGGACGGATGGGCCAAGCTGGCCTGGACCGTGCCTGGTAGTTCATCTCCGCGGAAATACTTTCCTTTGGCCGCTGCCATCTCGGGCATGGCCGCGTACGGCTTGCTATAGTCGTTAGCCGCATTCCAGAACAGGAAGCCAATGCCGCCCTTGTTCTTAGCGGTCACGACCTGGGCTTTTATGTATTCCGGCGAGTAGGTCTTGGTGCGCCAGCGGAAGGCCTGCAGCCACGGACGAATTACCACGCCGCTGCCCTGCGTAATCTTTTCGAAACGTTCCATGGAAACGCCGATGAAGTGCTCCGGCGCATCGCCTGGATGGGCGATGCCATCCATGCCGAAGAAGTGTGAGGGATAGATCATGGGCGAGAGCACGTCGCAATATTTGGCCATCCGCACGATGTCCTGCCCGGTATGGCCCAGGTCAACCGGGCGTTGCCAGGCCATGATGCCGAATACATCCAGCGACAAGAGCGCGCCCGTGGGATGAATTTCCGCGTAGGCATGTTGCAGGAAGTCGGCAATTACGTCCGAGCGATGCCAGTCGGGATGCTCGGTCTCGAAGTAGAAGCTGGCATCCTTCTGGTCGCCTTCGGCGGGAAAACGGACATAGTCGAACTGTATTTCGTCGGCGCCGGCTTCGGCGGCCTTCTTGGCCAGCGCGATATCGTACGCCTGCACTTTGGGCTGCGACGGATCGGTCCAGACCAGCTTGCCGTTCTCGCGCCACGCCTGCCCGCTCCGGCGCGACTTCACCGCCAGTTCAGGATGGGTCTCCACCAGCCGCTGGTCGCGGAACATCGCGATGCGCGCGATGGCGTGCATGTTCTGTGAATGCAGGAAGTGGATGAACTTGGGCAGATCGTGGAAAGCGCTGCGATGAGCTCCCAGTAGCGGATGATCGAAGGGAATGGTGACAACTCCATCGCTATCCTTGATGTCGAACACCACGGCATTTCCGCCTACCTCTCGCCAGTGCTTGATGATGCGTATGCCGTGGTCGCTGGCCGCCATGATTCCGGTGAGATACACCGCCCGAACTTCAAAATCACGGTCGACCGGGACCGACTTCTCGACGATCGGGGCCGGCAGCAGTCCGGGGATGATCACCGGCTGGCCCGCCTTGAGGAAAGTGCCGTGGAAATCCTCGTTGGCTTTGTGGATCGCCTCGGTCAGCTCGGAAGACGTCAGGTACGAGGTCTGCGCAAGATACTTGTGAGCCACCAAAGGAAGACTGTCGCCGCGCTTGGCAACATAGAGGGCGCTGCCCGGGGGCGCTACCGTCACCAGGGACGGGTCCGGCGCCTTGGGCACCAGCGGAGTCGTCGGCCGGGAGGTCAGCACCAGTTTGGGGTGCGCCGTCTGCGCGGCGGCCAGCGGGGCCGGCGCGATTTCCGTGAGAACTAAACCAAAAGAAAGAAAGAGGATAGTGGCGAGTGATCCGGGGCCCAGTTGACGCAAGGTAGTCTCCGTGAAAGCGGTCTGTTTTGACGGATGCTACCCGCGGTCAAACTGGCCTGCCAGATAACGTCGGGCCAGTGCCAGGTGGGTTCTGGAACCGAGTGGCCGGCCCCGCGAACTTCCAGCTAGTGGCAAACTATTTCCCTTTACCCTAACCCGGGTGCGGGGTAACCGTTTGCCGTTTCGCCCATCGCCGGCATCTAAGCTATACAGACAATTGGGAATTGGGGCTTTGCCGGGGATGGAGAGTCGTTTGCAGTAATCGTAGTGCCGGAGATGAGACAGTGACAAAATTTGTCCTTCTCTCATTACGAGACGGCGGACCCGATCTTCCAGAAGTACAGGGGCCTAGGAAAGGAAAACCAGGGCCAGACCCTATATGAAAACCGTCGTCAACACCATGTTGGATCCCACGCGCCGCTCGAACGATGCCAGAGAGTTCGAAAGCTCCCTTCGCCGCAGAATCGTCGGTCAGGACCAGGCCGTCGAGAAAGTGGTCGAAATCTACCAGATGTTTCTGGCGGGGCTGAATCCTCCTGGCCGTCCGGTTGGAAATCTTCTGTTTCTCGGGCCCACCGGTTCGGGAAAAACCCGGGTGGTCGAAGCCATGGCCGAATCGCTGTTCGGCGACGCTCGCGCCTGTATCAAGATTGACTGCGCCGAATTTCAGCACTCGCACGAGATCGCGAAACTGATCGGCTCGCCTCCGGGATATCTGGGCCATCGCGAGACGCATCCGCTGCTGACCCAGGAAGCCTTGAACCAGTGGCACTCCGAGACCCTGAAACTCTCGATCCTGCTGTTCGACGAAATCGAAAAGGCCTCGGACTCGCTCTGGCAATTGCTGCTGGGCATTCTGGATAAAGCCACCTTGACCCTGGGCGACAACCGCCGCGTGGATCTTTCGCAATGCATCATCATCATGACCTCGAACCTGGGGGCCGGAGAGATGAGCAACATGGTCGACGGCGGCCTGGGCTTCATGCAAAAGGCCACGCAAGTGGACGCGGCTTTCGATGACAAAATCAACCGCACGGCGGTCGACGCGGCCCGGCGAAAATTCAGCCCGGAATTCATGAACCGCATCGACAAGTCCGTCGTGTTCCGGACCCTGCGTTCGGAGCACCTGCAGCAGATCCTGGAAATCGAACTGGGGATGGTGCAGCAGCGAATCCTGACCGCATCGGCGGTAAACCAGTTTGTCTTCAGTTGCACGCCTAAGGTGAAAAGCTTCCTGCTGCACGAGGGGACCGATCCGAAATACGGCGCGCGGCATCTGAAGCGCGCCATCGAGCGGCACATCGTGTTCCAGCTGGCCAACCTGGTTGCCACCGGACAGGTCAAGCTGGGGGACTTCATCCGCATCGACATGAGTCCCGAGGGCAAGCTCATGTTCATCAAGGAAGCCGAGAACGCCATGGTTCCCATGTTGCTGGAACGTCATGGCGCCGCGGCAGGAGCGCTTCCCATGGCGCGTCCGGCACGCACCGTAGCCCGGCGCGAGTTCGGCGCTACGGGAACGTTAGACAGCAAGTAAGTTTTCCAAGTGATTCAGCAAAAGGTGCCGGGAAACCGGCACCTTTTTTGTCCGCGCGGTGCCGGCAAACTTTTAAGCTGAGCTTAAGCTTCGAAATATTACGGTGGGCTTTGGCTCACCTGCCCAGATGGCGAGACGTCTGGGCCTGCGTGGCCGGTGGAGATCACCGTCATGTTTTCTGCATCTAAAATGGAAGCTATGTGGGGCGACTCATTCATCGCGCGCGGTCTGGTGGCGATTCTGGTTTTTTCCATGGCCGCGCCGCAGGCGCTCGAGGCCCGCGTCACGCCCACGCACGGCTTCAACATGTTTTCCGCCCAGGAGGAACTGCAGGCGGGACAGCAGTCCGCGGCGCAAGTCGCCCAACAGCTGCCGGTCCTTCCCGACTCGGACCCGGTCACGATTTATGTGCGGCGCCTGGGGCAGCAACTGGGGGCGCACGCGCCCGGCGAGAGATGGCCCTATACCTTCCACGTCGTGAACCAGAAAGAGATCAACGCTTTTGCTCTTCCCGGCGGCCCGGTCTTTGTGAATGTGGGAACCATCCAGGCCGCGGACAACGAGGCCGAACTGGCGGGCGTGCTGGCGCACGAAATCTCTCACGTGGTGCAGCGCCATGGCACGCGAGCGGCCAGCAAGCAGATGGCGGCGCAACTGCCGCTGGCAATTCTGGGTGGGGTCATGGGCCAGGGCGCGCTCTCGCAGATGGCGCAAATGGGGCTGGGTTTCGGCATTGGCTCCTACTTCCTTAGGAACTCGCGGACCGCCGAATCTGAAGCCGACCTGCTCGGCACCGACATCATGTATGACACGGGTTTCAATCCCCGCGCCATGGCGGATTTCTTCACCAAGATCCAGGCGCAAGGCGGCGCCCGCGGTCTCCAGTTTTTCAGCGACCATCCTGATCCGGGGAATCGCGCTCAGGCGGTAGCCACGGAAGTCGGGACCCTGCCGCGAAAGGCCAGCTATCGCAGCGACAGCGCGGAATTCCGCGATATCAAGCAGCGCGTTTCCGCCATGCAGCCGCTCACCGCACAGCAGATCGCGGAACGGCGACAGACCGGGGCCATGCAAGTGGCTTCGGGAGGCGTGCAATCCAGTGGCAGCCTGCGCATTTTCAGCCACCGTGATTTCTCGATTTCCTATCCCGAGACCTGGCAGGTGTTCGGAGACCAGGACTCGGCGGTGACCATGGCTCCGCCCAACGGGGTCGCGGAGAACGCCGTTGCCTACGGCATGATGATCAATACGTTCCAGCCCGAGGACGCCAACGCCAGCCTGGATCAGGCGACGCATGAACTGCTGGCTTCGTTGCGGCAATCCAATCCCGGCCTGCGGGAGATCGGGCATGACGAGAACATCCGCCTGAATGGCGTGGCGGGCAAGTCGGTGGACCTGATCGGAACCTCTCCCCTGAAGGACCAAAGTGGACGCGCAAGCCAGGAGCGGGACTGGCTGGTCGCAGTGATGCGCAGCGATGGCAGTCTGCTGTATGTAGTGTCGATTGCCCCGGACAAGGATTTCGAAACGCTTCGCCCGACCTTTGAGCAGATGTTGAAGTCGCTGCGGCTGAGATAAAGCGGGCGCCGGACTTCGGGCGTCAGACTTCCCAACTAACCGTTGTCATCCTGAGCGGAGTGGCTGCTTCGCTTCGCGAAGCGGCCACGCAGTCGAAGGACCCCTATAAGCGCCACGAGCCACGTCTTAATTAATCGTCAACCTCCTCGGACATTTCTTCCATTGTGGAAGAGCGGCCCTTCAGGGCCGCGTCCTCGACGCTATCCGCGAGGGCCTTTAGGCCCAGTGGCGCCACTGGGGGCTGAAGCCCGACATCTCTGTTCGCCGGTAACGCGGCGCTGAAGCGCCGCTCTTCCCACGGGATTATCAGCGTCCTCGCCGCTCCCGAATCGAAATCACGCGACAGGCCTCCGCCGACCATCCGCCGGGCGCAGTCACCTGGGAAGCGCGTCCCTTAGACTTTCGGCCACTGCGCCTTACCCAAGTTACCTATGAGAATCGAGGCTCCGCCTAAGGAAGGTGTTGTCGAGGTCTCCTTACCTGTGGATCATCCGAACTAGGCCCAGGACAAAGGCGAACAGCCCAAAGAGAAAAAGAATCACCCGCTCTGTATCTGTTACCGTCCGCACCGGTTTACCACCGAGCGTCAGCCTTGATCTTGAGAATCGCGACAAGAGCATCAGAACGACTCCGATACCAACCATGACAGGATTTTCGGGTATCATTCTTATGGAAACTCCATGCGTGACAGGTCGCGCCTACTCGTAGTTGTTTAGCAGCCAGACCGACTCAGCCTTAGGTACCCCCCACCGCGAACGGACCGGACGCCTTTGACTCCGGCGGGTCAGGCGGGCTACTTCAGTCCCTCGACCACGTAAAGGTAAGAGAGCGTGCGAGGCACGCCGTAGATGTAGAACTTTCCATCCGGTGTGATCAGGCCCCGGCTGACCTGCGGCACGCCTGAAGGGTCGCCGGGGGCAAACTCGTGGTGCAATTTGCGCTGGCCGGTCTTCAGGTCCATTACATAAGCCTTCGCCGGCATCGTGGACAAATCACTCACATAAATTGAACGGCTGTCGGCCGTCCATCCCGAGACCACCTCATCGGGTTTCATCGCCGGCAGGGCTTGTCCTGGTTCTGTTCCAGACATGGGAAGGATCCAGGGCGCTCCATCTTTACGCCCCAGCACACTCTTTCCATCCGGAGAAATCAGGTTGCCGCGGAACTGTTCCGGGCCAAATGCTTTTGGAGGCGTGCCGTCCAGCATCAGGATGTAGGTGCGTGGGGCCTTGCCGGGTTCGGCTGCGACCATGATCACGCCTTTACCATCGGGCAGAAAGTTCAGCCGCGCCGAGTGAAACAACTGGCCGTCGGCCAGGGTCAACGGTTGTCCGGCGCCGGTCGGAAGCAGGACCGTCGGCCCGGGCTGTTTCACGCCGGTGGAAGCGACCCACTTTCCGTCGGGAGAAATGTCCTCTCCCATGCCGCTGCCCAGTCGAATCGCCGCAGAACCATCGGTCTTCCGGAGGAAGATCGAATAGTCGGGCCCGCCGCCTTCTCCGTCTTCCTCCAGCACGACCCACTGGCCGTCACTCGAAACCGCGCGGCCAATCGTCCAATCGAACCAGGAGAGATCAATCTCCTTATCCTGTCCGGCGTGCCGCCCGTAATTTTCCAGTCGGCTGGCCTCGTTGGTGATCAGCACTTGACCGTCCTTGCTGATGTCAAACAAGTGCAACCGTCCCGGGATATGCAGCAGGTCGCGCTGTTTGCCGTTCAGATTCACGGCATACAGGGCGCTGTTGATGCCGGCGTCGCTGCCCGTGAACCAGACCTCGTCTCCCGAGCGCGACCAGGCCAGGCCGGTCAGGTCGCTCCACTCGCCGGTCAGCCGGCGGGCCTTGCCTGCGAGGTCGGTGACGGCGACAAAGCCGCGAGTGTCTCCCGCATTGGGATGGTCAAAGTACGCGATCATTTTGCCGTCGGGAGAGATCGCTACGTCGGTGATGTTGCCGGTGCTGGTGGCGACGAGAGTTTTTCCGATCGGGTATTCCAGCCGGTTTTCCCCGGCCACCACGTGAACTGCCGCCAGCGAATCTCCGCCCGGATTCCAGGAAGCATCCAATACGTCGGCCAGCAGTTCGCGCGGAGCGCCTCCAGTCAAGGGCACCACCGATAGCATGCCTTGCGCGATCGCTCCCGCCTGAGTTTTCTGGCGGATCGCCATCTCACCTTTGGATGAAATGCCCAAGACCTGGCTGTCCGGCAGGTCAATCGGACGCGACATCAAGGCGTCGGTTCGAGTGGTATAGATCTGCGGCTTAGGCGCGCCATTCCAGGCGGCGCTGAACAGGATGCTCTCGCCGTCAGGCGCGAACTTGGCGCCATAGATCGTGCCCCGCTGGAAGGTGAGCTGATGGAATCGCGGCGCTGCCGTGGGTGCGCTTCTTCTGGCCAGATAGTATGTGGCGGCCAGAGCTGAAGCCACCAGCACCGCCGCAACGGCCGGCTTCCAGGTCCCCTTGCGCTCCTCTGCCGCGACCTTCAAACGCGAGCCTGTACCGGAGTGGCTGGAAATTGTCTCCAGATCAAACGCGATGTCGCTGGCCGACTGAAACCGTTGTACCGGGTTCTTCTCCAGGCAATGCCGCACCACGCGATCCAGGCCGGGAGTGAGGGCGGGGACCGTGGCATCCAGTTCGGGCGGCTCTTCCTTCAGGATGGCGTTCATGGTTTCCACGCTGGAGTCGCGTTTGAACGCGCGCTTGCCGGTCAACATCTCGTAGAGGATGGCGCCCAGGGCAAAAATGTCGGAGCGATGGTCCGCGCCCTGGCCGCGCACCTGTTCTGGCGCCATGTACCCGACCGTGCCCATGACGTGGCCGGGGGTGGTGGCGGGGTGCTCCTGGTCCACGGTCTGCAAGTCAGGATGGGCGGAAGTCAGAGCGTCATCCTGCATCAGTTTGGCCAGACCGAAGTCGAGGATCTTGATGCGGCCGTCATTGAGCACAAAAATGTTGTCGGGCTTCAGGTCGCGATGCATCACGCCCTTCTCGTGCGCTGCCGCCAGGCCGCGCGCGATCTGCATGCCGTAGTCAATGGCTTTGCGCTGGGGGACGGGCGCGCCCTGCATGTGCTCGCGCAGACTCTGCCCTTCCAGGAGTTCGGAGACCAGGTAGGGCACGCCGTCCTGCGCGCCCACGTCAAAGATGGCCAGGATGTTGGGATGATTGAGCGCGCCCACCAGGCGCGCTTCCTGTTCAAAACGGCGGAGGCGGTCCGTGTCCTTGGCCAATGACGGCGGCAGAACTTTCACCGCCACTTCCCGGCGCAACCGCGAATCGCGCGCCCGGTACACCTCGCCCATGCCACCTGCACCAATCAGCGAGACTATTTCGTACGGTCCAATCTTGGTGCCGGAGGCCAGTGCCATGGGCGAGATTATACCCCGCATCGGGAAGCTACCACCGGGTGTGGGGCGGACACTCTTGTCCCCCGCCTTTGACGTAGATTTTAGGTTTGCTGCGTTGGGGAGAAAGGCAAAATCAAAGGCGGCGGACAGGAGTGTCCGCCCCATACGAACTTACCCGCCCTGTTTGAGGTCGGTAAGCACTTGCCGGGCGATTTCTTTCAGGGTCTCGAACACTCCGGGGCCCTGGAAGGCCACGGCTTCAATCATGGGCTCGTTTTTCCGGCGCAGTTGTTTGGACAGGGCGTCCACCGAGAGGACGTTCGGCAGATCGCGCTTGTTGAGTTGCAGCACGTAGGGAATCTTGTTGAAGTCGTAGCCGTGTTCCTTCAGGTTGGCCATGAGGTTGTCGAGAGCTTCGACGTTGGCGTCCATGCGTTCTTCCTGCGAGTCGGCCACGAAGACGATGCCATCGACGCCGCGCAGAATCAGTTTGCGGCTGGCGTCGTAGAACACCTGGCCGGGAACCGTGTACAGGTGGATGCGAGTCTTGAAGCCGCGGACGGAACCCAGATCGAGCGGCAGAAAATCAAAAAACAGGGTTCGTTCCGTCTCCGTAGCCAGAGAGATCATCTTGCCCTTCTGCTGCTCGGCGGTCTTCTGGTAGATGAACTGCAGATTCGTCGTCTTGCCGCCCAATCCGGCGCCGTAGTAAACGATCTTGCAGTTGATCTCGCGGGCTGCGAAGTTGATGAAACTCAAGACTTCCCTCGAAACCGGTGGCGGCGCCCGCCCGGACGCAAACCTCTCCCCGGCTAAAATTTTGGCTTGATACTGCTGGTTTTATACCACACGGCAGAGCGTCAACGGCAGGTTACGCAGGTTACTTGTGGAACACCGTCCCGTAAAGAGCCGGGTCTTTGCCGCTTGCCTGTCTGGGAAGCTTGCGGCGGTTGGACGAGCGCCGACGCCTTCGGAACTGATTTCAGATTGCAGATTTTGGATTTAAGATTGACGGCGAATGGCAGCTTTATCGAGTAAGCGACGGCTGCGGACTGAACGGTGGTTTGATCTTCGAAGTGGCCTGGGCCGCTCTTCCACGGGACGGAATCGTCCGTGATCTCCGCAGCCTTGAAAATCTGCAATCTCAAATCGGCAATCTAAAATCTGCAATCTCAAATCTGAAGTTTCTTCCCGTCAGCGCGCCAATCCCACCGGATAGTAGCCTTCCTTCGCGGTCACCTTCAGGTCGGAACGCGCCACCCGCACATCGATCTCGCGGTGGGTGCTGCTGGGAGTGGAATGGGTCAGATATCCCAGGGTGTACTGGTTGCGGGCATCGCCCAGAGTGCGGGCGTAAACATCCTCGATGGCGTCGCGGGAGAAACCGGAGTAAATTTCGCCTCCGGTGGCGCTGGCGTACTTGGGCAGGATGTTGCTGTAGCCCAGGCGCGAGCCGGTGAGCGGCACGTGCAGCTTCTGCAGCTGGCCGTACCCGGGAATGGCCGATCCTTCCACGGCCACGCCGTACACCTGAATGCCGGTGGATAGCAGGACTTTCAGCGTATCGCTGTAGCTGGCGTTGCTGCCGTATTCGCGGCCATCGCTGATGATGAAAATAACTTTGCGCCGGGACCGGTCGCGCTTGCGCAAATCGATCGCCGCGGCCACGATGGCATCATTCAGCACATGGGCCTCTTTGGGCGGGTTGATCATCCGCGGCGTACCGGTTTGGACAGGAACGCCGTTCACCATGGGCCCCTGCGGCCCCAGCGGCCCGCTGACAATGGGAGGCCCGTTGTTTCTGCCGGTAACCGTTTTAAGGCTGTCCAGGGCCGCGGTCAAACGCTTGCCCACCGCGGCAAAATCGGTCACCTTGGTCACGCTGGTGCTGTAAGTATAGAGAGAGACTTCATCAAACTCACTGAACGCCCCTTCCAGCGCGGAGAAGGTCTGGTTCACCTTCTGCACCGCCACGTCCGGCATGCCCACGTCGAAAATCACCGCCGCCGAAAGCGCGAAAGGATCGGTGGTGAAGAAATTCAGGTTCTGCTTCTTGCCGTCCTCAAAAACCGAGAAGTCTCTCGATAACAATCCATTGACCAGGCGTCCAGAGTCGTCTTTCACCATGACCGGGACCAGCACCTGGTTGACGTTGGTCACGATCTTGTACAGCTCCTCGCTGCCGGGACCATGCGGAGCCGGGACGCTGCCCGGGGGCACTGTGGTCACGTTGAAGGGGGGCTCGGGAGCTACGCCGGGCGCATAAACCGGCTCGTCCGCGGGATTGGAAGCAGGTTTGGAAGCCGGGCTCGAACTGGTGGGCGGCGCCTGATTGGGCGGAGGCGGGGCCTGAGCGGGAGGCGCCTGGTCAGGCGAGCCTGGTCCGGCGGAGTCTGGCTCGGTGGCACTTTGGGAAACGGCCGCGAGGCTGAGGGCGCATCCGGAATGTCCTGTTTCGATTGTTCCTGCTGCTGGGCAGCCATCGTCACCGGGAACAGGCAAAGAGCCAGCACTGCCGCTGCAAGGGCCTGGGACGTTCTAGCGATCGCTGAGACCACGGGGAAACCTCTCCGCCTGACGGCTACGCGCAATATTTCGGATGCTGAAACCGGCAATTTCGTGCATCTAACCCTGATGGAATAGACTAACAAAAAGCGCGGGAGAATATCTGGATGCTGAAAATCCGCAGGTTTCAGGCCCTTGCCGTTCCCATTTTGGCGACTGCCCTAACCGCTGCCGGCCTTTTCTGCGCGAGCCTGGCTTTCGCCCAGCAGCTCCCCCGCCTTGCCGGCACCCCGGATCCGGACAGTCAGGCCCAGGACCAGCCCGAGGACCGGGACCAGTCCGTCAGCACCCTGAAGGTCAACGTCAACGTGGTCCAGCTCTTCTTTAACGTCAAGGACAAGCGAGGCGCGCTGATCCCCAGTTTGACCAAGGACGATTTTCAGCTTCTCGAAGACAGCAAGCCTCAGACCATCAAGTACTTCACCGCCGAGTCCGATCTGCCGCTCACCCTGGGCATCCTGATCGATTCCAGCGGCAGCCAGCAACGGGTGCTGGAGATGGAAAAAGAAGTCGGGGGCAATTTCCTGAGCGAGATTTTGCGGCCCAAGGACCTGGCGTTCGTCATCAGCTTCGATGTCGAATCGAACCTGTTGCAGGATTTCACCAATTCGTCTCGCCGGCTGCGGGAGGCGCTCAACAGCGCCCGCATTAATGCGCCGCCGTCCAGTTGCGGAGGCCTCCCGGGGCAGGGTGGCGGACCGTTGCCCTGCAGTTCGAATCCCAAGGGCACCGTGCTCTACGACACCGTCTACCTGGCTGCCCACGATCAGCTGGCTAAAGAAGTGGGACGCAAGGCCATGATCCTGCTCACGGACGGCGAAGATCAGGGCAGTGAGCTGAAGATCAGCGACGCGATTGAAGCTGCACAGAAAGCAGATTCCATCTGCTATGTCCTGCTGATCGCCGATCGCGGATTTTACGGCTTCGGGGGATACTCCGGCGATCGCGAAATGAAAAAGCTGGCGGCCGAAACCGGCGGCCGGGTCATCGAAGTGGGCAACAAGTCCGACAAGCTGAAGGAAGCCTTCGACCAGATCGCGCAGGAACTGCGCAGCCAGTACAACCTCGGCTACACCCCCACCAACACCGCCCTCGACGGCTCCTTCCGCAAGGTGGAAATCCACACCACCAAGAAGGACTACAAGATCCAGGCGCGCACCGGGTACTACGCGGTGCCGAGGAAAGACTAGAAGGGCCGCATGGATGCGTTTCTATGTCACGCATGTGATTGTGTCATGCTTCGAGCCAAAGGCGCTGGAACTGATAACTGTCGTAACATCGCCATTACACTCATTGATGAGGTCGTGAGGCCATGAGGCATCGTCATTCTCATTTTCAGCTTGCTCATCGCAGGTTCGAGCATTGCTTCTGCCCAGGCTCCGCCCAATATTATTTTCGACACCGACATAGGCAACGACGTCGACGATGCCCTGGCTCTCGCTATGCTGCATGCTTTCCAGAGCCGTCATGAAGCCATCCTGATCGCGGTAACGGTCACCAACGACAACCGGTGGGCTGCTCCTTACGTGGACCTGGTCAATACCTTCTACGGGCGTCCCGAGATCCCTGTCGGCGCGGTGCGGAATGGAAAGACGTCAGAATCGAATCCGATGATCCAGATTCCCTCCGAGCGGCGGCGTCCCGACGGAAGCTTCGTCTATCCTCACCGCATCCTGGATGGCGCTCAGGCGCCGGAAGCAGTTTCCCTGCTGCGGCAGACCCTGGCGAAGCAGAAGGATGGGAGCGTCGTAATCGTGCAGGTGGGTTTCAGCACCAACCTGGCCCGCCTGCTGGAGACCCGGGCCGATGCCGCCAGTCCGGATGATGGACCCACTCTTGTCCGCAAGAAAGTCCGCCTGCTGTCGGTGATGGCAGGAAATTTTGCCGACGGAAAGCCCGAGTTCAACCTGGCCCAGGATGTGCCGGCTGCGGTAAAGCTCTTCCATGACTGGCCGACTCCGATCGTAGTGAGCGGATTCGAAATCGGCAATGCGCTGCCGTTTCCCGCCGAGCGCATCGAGCACGATTTTGCCTACGTGCCGGACCATCCCGTAGCCGAGGCCTACCGCTCTTACATGAAGATGCCCTATGACCGGCCGACGTGGGACCTGACGGCGGTGCTCTACGCGGTGCGTCCCGACGAAAAATATTTCTCGCTGTCGCCGCCCGGAACGATTACCGTCCTGCCCGGCGGCAGCTCCCGCTTCGAGCCGTCCGCGACTGGAAATCATCGCTACCTGATTCTCACCGAGGAGCAGCGGGCGAGAACATTGGAGGCCATGATCATGCTCGCCAGCCAGCCGCCTGCGAATTGTGCGCGACCCTGAATGCCCTCATGTGTCCAAGCCCGCCGGGCTGGCCTGTTCCTTCATCGCTGAGAGTTCACGCCCATCATCCCCAGCCATAGCTGCAGCGGAATTTCCGCGAGGGCGATGGCTGAGGATAAATGACCGGCGCGGCGCCGCCTTCGCCAGGCAGCTGCTTACGACGCCGAAGAGTCGTCAACCGGAAAGCTTGGTTTGGAACCCGGAGGCCGGCGCCGCCTGATTGCGCAGCGAAGTCCCGCAGTACGGACAGTAGACAGCATCTCCGCCAACCACGCGCTGGCACTGCGGGCAGCTGGGGCCCAGTTTGTAATTGCAGCGCGGGCAGAAGTTGAATCCGCTCTGCACGGCGTAGCCGCATTGCGGGCAGACGCTGCTGCGCGCTTGCCGCAGGAGAAAGTAAAGAATGATGCCCAGAGCGTTGGGAATAATGACCGCCATGATCGTCCACAGCGTAGGGCTCATCCCGCGCCGTTTCGCGTCGCGGTTGATGTAGCCGATGAGCAAGAGATAGCATACTCCGCCAAGCCCGGCCGCCAGCCCGAGCAATGGCCGCGCCCACACCGGCGGCCCGCCCCCGTGCCGGGCCACCACAACGTCGAAGAAAACCTGCGCCGCGACAAATACGATTCCTGCGAGCGCCCATGCCCACAGCGGGACGATCTTGATTTCCCCGGCGAATCCAGTTTGAGTTTCGTTGTTTACCTGCATATGTTTGTCCGCCTTGTCATTGCCCTTACCGCGGCTGATCGCCGTTATGGGTGAGGTGCGTGCCGCGAGCCAGCAACAGCACGCTCACCGCCAGCGCGGGCACGATGAAGAAAAATACAAATCCAGTCTGCCAAACCAGGGTCGAGACTCCGGCCCATTCGCCCATCCAGGCAAAGAGCCGCCACAAAAAAGGGATGGTCAGCGTCGCGGATAGACCCACGCCCAGGCAAGCCATCCCTACCAGCCACAGGCGTTCCCGCGTCTCCCGCAGCCGGCCGGCGTGGAAGCGCACCCGCATCTGCGTGGCCCGCACCAGGCGGGAATCGGCGGCCAGCGGCAGCGAACGCAAAGCGCGAACCACCCCGCTTGCCGCCTCCGCATAATCCCGGCAGGCTGCGCATTCATCGAGGTGGGCCCGCAGCCAGACCTGCTGCGCATCCGAGAGACCTTCACCCAGAGCGATCAGCTCCCGCGCCTCGTCGTGTGAGTTCCGGGTCATGCCTGCGCTCCTTTCAGCCGCGACATCAGCATGTTCAATCCGCGATACAGCCGCGACTTCACCGTGCCCAGCGGCGCCCCGGTGATGGTGGCAATCTCCTCCAAAGCCAATTCTTCCTGAAAGCGCAACATCACGGTCTCGCGATATTCCGCCGGGATGCCCACCAGGGCCGCGCTGACGCGCTCGGCTCGCTCGTGCTGCTGCACCACTTCCCACGCCAGGGGCCGGGTGTCGGCCGGTTCGAGCGGAGCGTGCTCTTCGTCGTCCATCAGCCCATCCAGGCTGACCGGATTTTTCTTGCGCAAATAATCAATCGTCAGATTTCTCGCCACCGCGTAAAGCCAGGTGCTGAATTCGTGCCGCCCGTCGTACTGATGGCCGCGTTCCAGCACGCGAATCCAGGTTTCCTGGAAGAGGTCCTCGGCCAGTTCACGATTGCCTGACAGGTAGACCAGATAGCGAAGAAGGCGGTGCTGATACTGCTCGATGAGACGGTCCAGCAATTCTGGATCACGCCGGCGGAGACCGCGAGCGATAGCGCTGGTCTCGGATTCCATCACATTCATGAAGCAATAAGCCAGGGCGTTCATGCTACCCGGTTATACGGGCGAGGAGACAAAAAAGATGCAGGATGGGAGCCAGTCGGGACAGCGCGTTAAGTCTTTCGCATGGAGGCAGATATTCGATCTTTTACCCGGATCACGAACTTCAGGCCTGACCAGACTTCATCCACGGCACAGACTTTGACGTCGACCAGTCCGGCCAACAGTCCCAGTCTCCGCACATCGTTTTCGTTCAGGTCAGTGGCCATGCCGGAAGCTTTCTTGGGCCAGCTTACCCACAGCATTCCCGCCGGCGCCAGGCGGCGGGCGAACTTGGGAACTGTTCTTTCATTTCCGCCTGGCTCTTGATGAAGATCATGGCGAAGTCGAGTTGCTCCGAACCGTCCTCGCCATCCTTGACCAGCAGGCAAGCGGAGAGGGCTGCCTTTAACTCACGCTTCACGCTGGCGGGCAGCTGGAAAAATGCGATGCGGAAGTGCGGCTTCAGGCCGAGCTTCCGAGGAAGCGGAGTGCCGGAGTAGCCTGCCATGCCGGCGGCCTACTGGGTGGGCGCATAGTAACCGCGACGGCTGCGGACGCGCAGGCCCTTGTGGTTTTGCGCCAGGATTTCGATGGTGTGGTAACGGCCGTCGGTGCGCAAATCCGTGGGATTGTAGGACAGCGCGTACTGGCTGCGCAGTTCAGCCTGGATCTCGACAAAGGCGTTGGCCACGTCGTTAAGCTGAAAGGGAAAGAAAGCGCGGCCGCCGGTGGCATCGGCGATGCGCTCCAGAACTTTGTCGCCACCCCGCCGGGCGCCCCCCGTGATGTTGGTGCTGATGGTGTAGACAATCACTTCCGCGCGCAGCGCCATCTCGATCGCTTCCTCGCGCGTGACATGGCTCATATTGTCGTCGCCATCGCTGAGCAGGATAATCGCCCGGCGTACGGGGCCGTTGCGCGGTTCCTTCAGCAGCTTGTCCCGGCAGGCGAAATAGAGCGCATCGTACATGGCCGTGCCGCCGCCCGGCCGCAAGGCGCGAACCCCGCGGGAGAGCGCTTCCGTATTGTCGGTGAAGTCCTGGGTGACTTCGGGAGTGACGTCGAACCCGACCACAAACGCCTTGTCGTAGTCGCGGCCGCACCGTCTGGTTGAGGAACTCAATGGCCGATTCCTGCTCGAACTTGAAGCGATCGCGCACCGAGTTGCTGGCATCCACCATCAATCCGACTTGCAGGGGCAGATCGGTCTCGCTGTGGAAGCTGCGGATCTGCTGCGCCGGCTTGTTGTCGTCGAGCACCGAAAAATCGCTCTTCGCCATGTTATTCACGTAGCGGCCATGCCGATCGGTCACGGTGAACACCACGTTCACTTCGTTGACCGTCTTGGTGATGGTGGTCGCGGCATCATCCGGCGAGTTCGAGTCCTGGTCGCCGGCCTTGCCTGGGGGCGGAGGGGTGGCCGGCTCCGCTCCACTCTTGGCGGGCGCTTCGGCCGGGGGCGCGGTCTGTGGTTCGGCCTCCGCGGATGTGGTCCGAGGCTGGCGGTGCGCGGCGGGCAGCGGACGGCCTGGGCTGGCTCCGTTCCTGCTTGACCGCCGACGGGGCGGAAGGCAGATCGTCCGAGCCCGAATTCTGGGCCAGCGGCCAGGGCCACGAACAGGATGCTTCCCAGCAATAAAATGACGCTGCGAAACTTCATGAGACCTCAATTATAGCCCTTGACTGTGTGGGTCGGACACTCCTGTCCGCCGCCTTTGACTTTGAGTTTGGTTTCGGAGGACCGCGGTCAAGGTTAAAAGCAAAGTCAATGTCAAAAGCAAAGCAAAGCAAAGGCAAAGTCAAAGCAAAGGCAAAGTCAAAGTCAAAGTCAAAAGCGTCGGACATGAGTGTCCGCCCACACTTACGGGGCGAGTTGCTGCAGGAAAGCCTCGAGTTCCGCAGGTAGCGGGGCCACGAAAGACAATGATCGCCGGTTCGCGGGTGCTGAAACTGCAGGCTCGCGGCATGCAGAAAATTTCTGGCGAGAGAGATGCTGCCGGCCAGTTTGCTGCTGCACTTCCCGCGGCGCGCCGTAGAGCGCGTCTCCCACAATCGGATGGCGAAGCGATGCCAGGTGGACTCGAATCTGGTGGGTCCGGCCGGTGTCGATCTGCACTTCCAGCAGGGTGAATTTCCCATACTGCGAATCCAGCCGGCGGACGACCGTGTAGTGGCTGATGGCTTCGCGTCCGCCGGACCGCAGGGTGGTCATGCGAGTGCGCCGCACCCGGTCGCGGCCGATGCTGCTGCGGATGGTGCCGCGATCCTGCTTCATCCAGCCGTGCACCAGCGCAGCTGTACTTTTTCTTGACTTCGCGCCCGACAAACTGGCTGGCCAGCCGGCGGTGCGCTTCGTCGCTTTTGGCCACCACCAGCAGTCCGCTGGTGGCCTTGTCCAGGCGATGCACGATTCCGGGGCGCAGTTCGCCGCCCACGGAAGACAGTTGGCCAAAGTGATGCAGCAGCGCGTTCACCAGGGTGCCGCGATTGCGCTGGTCGTCCGTCGCGCCGGCCCCGGCATGTACGGTCATGCCGGCCGGCTTGTTCACTACAGCCAGATCGGCGTCTTCGAACACGATATCCAGCGGGATATCTTCCGCCATCGCGCGCAGGGCCGGCTGCGAAGCGGACCCGAGAACGGCAATACGCTCACCGCCGCGCAGCCGCAAAGACGCGCGCGCCATCGCATCATTCACCAGCACCAGCTGTTGCGCGATGAGTTGCTGCACCCGGGCCCGGCTGGTCTCGGGAAGATGCGCCGCCAGAAACTGGTCCAGCCGTTTGCCGGCGTCCTGAGCGGTCGCGGAAATCAGTAATGGAGGCATGTAGCGCAGACTGCGAGCGGCGAGGCGCCCTCGCCCGTGCTCGTCCCCGCAGGGGACGACGGTTTTTGATTCTTAGCGATCAGCGCTGCGCGTGCGCCGGAACCGCCCTGGCGGACGACTTCAGCCACCAGATCAATCCGCCCGTGATCACCAGGCCAATCGAGATCAACTGCGTTCCGGTCATAATGCCGCCGAAGACCTCGCCGCGGCCCGGGTCGTCGCGAATGAATTCCAGGAAATAGCGGGCGATGCCGTAGAGAATGAAATAGGCCGCCAGCACCTGTCCATCGAACTTCTTGCGCTTGAAGATCCACATGAGAATGAAAAAATTTGCCAGCTCGACCGCGGCTTCGAAAAGCTGCGTGGGCTCGAGGGGTATGCCCAGAGGAGTGTAGGAATTCAGGTTGGCGATGGGGTTGGTGAAAGTCACGCCCCAGAAGTGACTGGTCGGCTTGCCATAACAACAGCCCGCGGCAAAACATCCCACCCGCCCGATGGCGTGCCCCAGGGCCAGTCCGGGCGCGAAGGCGTCCCAGGTCGCGAGCGCCGGCATTTTGTGCTGGCGCATGTACCACGCCGCCGCCACGGCCGCGCCGATCAGTCCTCCGGAGAAGACGCCTCCGGCCTGCATGGTCGACCAGCTGAAGATGTCACCCGGGATGGGCGGAGTAGTAGCTCCAGTCGTTGACGATGTAAAGGATTTTTGCGCCGACGATGCCGCACAGCACCACCAGAACCCCCAGGTTCCAGGCGTCGTCCGGATTGATTCCCTGCTTGCCGGAGTTGCGGACGCTGATCCAGAGCCCGACCAGGACGCCGGTGGAAACCAGCAACCCGTAGGTGGGAAGGAAGAACTTGCCGATATGAAACAGTTGGGGAAACACTATTAAGTGTAGATGCGCGGCCAGCTGATTTTGTTCCAGCTCAAGTTTAACAGGAGCAGGCAGGGATATTGGCAGGGAGAGAGAAGCCGACCCACTGTGCCGTGTGACGGGCCGAGAATGAACCCGTCGGTAGACGTTGGGCGCCCGCCGAGACCCTTTAGGCATCTCCGCATGGCGGAGCGTTGCACACCGGATCCTAGTTCGAGTCGAGCTCCCGTTCATTCAGCATTGGTTCAAAAATCGGTTACCGTCATCACCAACCCGGCAGGTCGGCTTTCAGTCAGGATGCTAGGGTAAACCTCCCCGCATTGGCAATAGGCAGGACGTAAAAAGATGGCAATCCGCTTGCCAGCAACTTTCGTAAGTGGAGATTTCCGGCTCAACCCATCAACCACAAAGGACACGAAGGATCACGAAGGAAATCCTGCACTCCTTCGTGTACCTTCGTGTCCTTGGTGGTTTACGGTTTTGTTCCGACAGCTGTCTCTATCCGGCGCGCCGCTTGTCTCCCAGCACTTCATCGAGCGCGCTCGAGAGATGCTGCGCGCGGCGCAGATAGTCGCCCGACCCCACGTCCTGGTTGCGCTTCACCAGGTGATATTCGTCGGCGATATTGAGCGCCGCCAGCACGGCCAGGCGCGCCGTATCGACCGTATGGGTCTGTTCCGCCACGGCCCGCATCTTGCCATCCACGTACTCCGCCAGCTTGAGAATGTACTCGGCGTCCGAGCCGCGCAGATTGTAGGGCTGATCGAAAATCTCCACCCGGACGGCGTTGTTGCTGGGATCCTTGATCGCGGTATGCTTGGTGGCCGTTGCCATGTTGTTTCTCCTCAAAACGGAGATGGGGACGAAGTTCGGGCGAGATCAGCTGACCGCCTGCTCCTCGGCGATGGATTCGATCTGACCCAGCATCTTCTCCACCCGTCCGCGGATCTCTTCCCGTTCCTTGCGCAGCCGTACCATCTCGCGGCGCAAACCGTCCAGCTCTTCTTCGCGCTCTTCCAGTTGCTGGCGCAGACGCTGCGAATCCCGCTCCGCTACCGACCGGGCCTCCCGCGCCGCCTTGTACAGTTCAATGGTGCGATAGACTTTCTCTTCAAGCGCCTGAAAATCGTCAGCCGGAACCTGGGCAGATACCCCTTCAGCCATTCTCACGGACATGGTGCCACCGTTTCCTCAAGAGAAATTGGGAACTTGAGCGCAGTATACCGCAGAACTCTGTGAATCCAATCAGATGCTTGAGGGGATTTGTGGGTTGGTCGTAGCGACGGCATCCTGCCGCGGTCGCGAGCGGGTCCCGCCCGTGGCGTGGCCAACTTATTTCCGCGCCCGCAATTTCCGCAACCGCTCGCCGGCCGCGTCCAGCGTCTCATCGCGCTTGCAGAAGGCAAAACGAACCTGCTGCGCCCCATCCCGCGCATCGTTGTAGAAACTCGATCCCGGGACCGTCGCCACTCCGATATCTTTCACCAGATATTTGGTGAACTCGAGATCATTGGCGAACCCGAACCCGCTGATATCCGTCATGACGTAATAGGCGCCGCGCGGACGAAAGCAGCGGAATCCAACCTCCGTCAAAACCGGAATCAGGCGGTCGCGCCGCTTGCGGTATCCCTCAGCCAGTCCCTGGTAGTAAGCGGCGGGCAGAGCCAGCGCCGCCGCCCCGGCCTCCTGCAACGGCGCCGGCGCGCCCACGGTCAGAAAATCATGCACCTTGCGAATCGCATCCGTGATGGCGGGCGGGGCCACCGCCCATCCCACGCGCCATCCGGTCACGCTGTAGGTCTTGGACAGGCCGTTGATGGTGATGGTGCGCTCGTGCATGCCATCGAGCGCCGCCATCGAAACATGCCGCGCGCCGTCGTAAAGAATGTGCTCGTAGATTTCATCCGTGATGGCCAGAACATTGAATTCCACACAGAGGTCGCGGATCAGCTCGAGTTCGCTTCGGGTAAACACTTTCCCGGTGGGATTGTTCGGCGTGTTTACGATGATGGCCTTGGTATGGCGGTGAAATGCCGCCCGCAGTTCGCGTTCATCGAAAGTCCATTCGCCATCCGGCGTGTCGGGCGGGCGCAGCTTCACAAACCGCGGCTTGGCCCCGGACAGGATCGCGTCCGGCCCGTAGTTTTCGTAGAACGGCTCAAAGACAATGACCTCATCGCCGGCGTTGCATACCGCCAGCAAGGTCGAAATCATGGTCTCGGTCGAGCCGCAGCAAACCGTGATCTCGCGTTCCGGATCGACGGCGATGCCCTGCCACACCTGCATCTGCCGGGCGATGGCATTGCGCAGGTTCTTCGCGCCCCAGGTGATGGCGTACTGATTGACGTCGGCGGCAATCGCGTCCTGCGCGGCACGTTTGATTTCCGCCGGAGCGGGAAAATCAGGAAAGCCCTGCGAAAGGTTCACCGCGCCATGCAGCATGGCCTGTCGCGTCATCTCGCGGATGACAGACTCGGTGAAGTGGGCAACCTTCCCGCTGAGAAAAGATTTCTGCTGGATGGCGGTCTCTGCCATGAATCGAGCCTAGCACAGTCGGGCTCTACGACAGTCCGTGTGGGGACGGGTCGGAGCCTGCCCTGAGCGCAGTCGAAGGGACCCGTCCGGCCGAACGAAGTTCGGCTGGTGGCCTGATGACTTTCGAAACGTTAGCTCTCTTCATACCGGGCGTCATCCTGAGCTTGCGAAGGATCCAGCGCGCAGAGTATCGGACCTCGTGGCCTATCGCTTGAGGCGCCGCGCGCAAGATCCTTCGAGACTAAAGTCTCTCAGGATGACGCCGGTTTAAAGAGGTGTAGGATTCAAATGCTCGGCGAGCACGCTCGCCCGGGCCGGGTCGAAGACCCGGCCCCGCACGAACACAGCCGGGCTCTAGTGCCCGTTTTTGCCGCGAACAAAGAACTGTTCTTTATCCATGTTCGCCGGCACCGCCACGTCGAAGAATCCAACCATCATTTCCTGATAAGTCTGGTCGCCCCACGTGACCGTCGCATTGGGATCGGGATTGTGCGGATTGTTGCGCGAATTGTCATACCAGGCCACGGCTCGCAGTCTGGTTCCGGCCTTCAGCAACCTCGGTGTCGCCAGCCGATAACTCAGCTGCCAGTGAAAATGGTAGTTCACGCGCAACAGGGTCTCGATCGAGCCGTCAGGCTGCACGATGTCGTACTCGAAACGTTTCCCGCGCAGATGCATGTGCGGGAACAGGCTGAGCAGAGTGGCGTCGTGCGGCAGCGTGCCCTGCACTTCCACGCGAAAGTCATCGGCGCCGGGCGGAATGATGAAAGCGTGATCGTTCAGCTGCAGAGTGATGACGCGCTGCTGTGGTGGAGATCTTCGCGAATACCATCCCGATGCTTGTCTGATCATTTCCCGCCGGTGCCGTTCGTCGTGTAGTGGACCTGAAAAACCAGGTCTGATCCTGCCGGGACGAACTTCGCCATGCCGTCGGGCCAGTGATCCGGTGAGCTGCCGGGCGCGTACACCAGCAGCAAGTCGCTGGTGGTCCCGTGCGCTTCCAAACGCTCCTGCGGATCGCTGAGTGTCGAAGCTGTGAACGGCACGCCGATGGGCGCGTGCCGCAACCACTTGGAATCCGGCGGCCGGATGTAGACCACGGCGTGATGCACATACTGCGGGCTCGAAGGATGGACTTCTGCCATCTGTATCCATTTGTCTTCGGCTGAAATGCGTGGGCACGATTTCGTAGGTGTACTCCACATCGCCATGGGCCGGGATCGCGACCGGCTTGGGCATCGGCAAGACGACGTCCGGCTTCGCGATGTTCCATCCTTCAGTCCACTGCGGCGGCGCGGGCGCGTCATGCGGATCGCCTGCCGGAGCGCCGGCCGCGACCCAGGCCAGCGTCGTCGAAATCTGTTGCGGCGTGAGCGACGGATCGTTGGAGAAGTGGCCGAATCGCGGGTCGGCAAACCATGGCGGCATCATTCCGCTTTGAACTGCCTTTGCGATAGCCGGCGCCCAGGGCCGGGTCTGCTCGTACGTCACCAGCGGCATGGGCGCGACTTCGCCGGGACGATGACAGCTCTGGCAGTGGCCTTGCAGCAGGGGAAGAATGTCTTTATAGAAAGTCGGGGCTGTTTTTGCGGGTACTGGAAGCGCGGCGGTTGCAGCCAGAACCGCTGCGGCGACAAAAGTTCCTGCCGAACCGATGCGGGACCGCACGCGAAAGTGTACAAGGCAGACAATGTACGTTGTCATCCTGAGCGGAGTGGCAGGCTTCGCGTATCGCGAAGCTGCCGCGCAGTCGAAGGACCCCTATAAGCTGCACCTCTCGCTTTCACTACATCGAAACAATTGCCTTCACGCTCGGCGACCGTAAAGAGGGTAGGGGTCCTTCGACTTCCCATTGCATTTCGCAAGCGAAATGCAATGCTCCGCTCAGGATGACAGGGCTAGTTTTTACGCTCTCAACTTTCCGCCCAGGCCCTCGAGCGCTTTGATGATCTGTGCCGACCACTGTGCCACTTCATCTTCCCGCAGCGTGCGCTCGGCCGACTGAAGCCGGGCGCGCAGCAGCAGGAATACTTGCCGGCGGGAACATTGCCTCCGCGGAAAATCTCCACCGGAACAAAGCTGCGCAGTTCGGTCAGGCCGAGCCCGGTGACGCTCCGCTCAATCTTCTCGAAGCTCACGCTGTCGTCGAAGACGAATGAGAAATCGCGTTCCACCGCAGGATAGCGCGGCAGAGGCTGGTAGCGGACCACGCGCAGGCCCGGTCGCGTACAGCTGGTCAAGGTAAAGTTCGGCAACAAAGACATTCTGGCGCAGCTTGCGGGCAGCCGCGATGTCGGGGTGGATCTGTCCAAACTGGGCCACCAGCACGCCATCCATCAGCGCCCGCGCCGATTTCCCGGGGTGGTAGTAGTCAGCCGTCTGTGCGTCGTAGTGCAGAGACTGGTGCTGAAAGGCGTGCAGCAAATTCTCCACATCGCCTTTTAGATCGAAAAATCCCCCGTCGCGGGCGCCCCATCCTTGCGCTTTCTGCAAGGGTGCGGGACGTGGCGCCCATGCAGATCCGTTTCGGTTCGGCTGTCGCGGTTCCGGTCGCGACAAACACCGAGCCGGCCTCGAAGAGACGCACGTTCTCCGCGCCCCGATTGAGATTGTAGGCCAGCATGTTGAGCATGCCCGGCACCAGCGAGCTCCGCATCACCGACGCTTCTTCGCTTTGCGGATTCGCCAGCTCCACCACCGGGACGGAAGAAAATGTTTCCGCATCTTCATGCGAAATGAACGTCAGCGACACGGCTTCGTCATAGCCGAGTGCCAGCAGCGAGGTCCGCAGCTTGCGATCTTTTTCCGCGTCCGGCGGTTCCACCACGGCCCCCGCGTAAGCCGGTAGAGTGTTGACGAACTTGTCGAAGCCGTGCAGGCGCGCGATTTCTTCGACCAGGTCGATCTCGCGCTCCACGTCCAGACGCCAGCTGGGAATGTGCACGGTGAAGTCAGGGTCGCCGCCCCTTTCCGGCATCAGCTCAAAGCCCAGTTGCTGCAGAATGCGGAAAATTTCGTTGGTCTCGAGCTTCTCGCCCAGAATGCGGTGCGCCTCCGCAAGATGCAAAGCCACGGGCGCGAGGTCCACTGGCCGGGCGACATGTGTCGATGGGGCCGCCGTCCAGTTTGCCTCCGGCTGATTCGAGAAGCAGTACCGCCACCCGGTCGCAAGCCTGGGTCGTGGCCTCAAAGTCCGCGCCCCGCTCAAAGCGATGCGAAGCGTCGGTATGCAGCCCGTGGCGCCGCGAACTTCGGCGGATGGTAGCCGGATCGAACCACGCGGCCTCGATGAGAATGTTCTTCGTCTTTTCCGTGATCATGGTGTCGAACCCGCCCATGACTCCGGCCAGCGCAACCGGTTTGACGGCGTCGGCGATGACCAGATCTTCCGGAGTAAGCTTGCGCTCGACTCCATCCAGCGTCTTCAGAGTCTCGCCGCTGAACGCCCGCCGCACCAGAATTTTGCCGCCTTCGAGCAGGTCGAGATCGAAGACGTGCGTGGGATGCCCCATTTCCCACAGGGTGTAGTTGGTGGCGTCGGCCGCGTTGTTGATGGGGCGCTGATCGACCAGCAGCAGCCGTTTTGCGATCGCCTCGGGAGATGGTTTGATCTTCACATCGCGAACGACCCGGGCAGTGTAGCGAGCACAACCAGCCTGGTCTGCGATTTCTACGATGAAATCCGGCTTGTCAGTCGCCGCCGGCAATTTCGAATCGACCGCGCGCAGCGGCACATTGTAGATCACAGAAGCTTCACGCGCGACTCCGTAGTGGTTCATGGCGTCGGGGCGATTGGTGCCGATCTCCATCTCGAAGACGGCGTTCCTGCCCTCGCCGCTGATACTTTCGACGGCAATTCCAACCGAGGTAAGGTCCTGCGCCAGGCGGGCATTGTCCACCTTCGGGTCAACGAACTCGCGCAGCCATGTGGGAGAAAGTTTCATGATGAAGCTTTTAGCTTTTAGCTCTTAGCTCGGTCTACTGCGTCGGCATTTTGCTCTTCGCTAAAAGCTAATAGCTAATAGCTTCTTATCCAAACTGCTCTAAAAATCTTACGTCCCCGTTGAAGAACAACTGAATGTCATCCACGCCGTACTTCAGAATTGCGATGCGGTCGGCGCCCATGCCGAAGGCGAAGCCGCTGACTTTCTTGGGATCGTAATCGACAAAGCCGTAAACATTCGGGTCCACCATGCCGCAGCCGAGAATCTCGATCCATCCGGTCTGCTTGCAGGGACGGCAGGGCTCGGAGCCGCGCTTGCCGCTGCCCCCGCAGATGAAGCAAGACACCATCATCTCCGCGCTGGGTTCGGTGAAAGGAAAGAACGACGGCCGGAAGCTGGTCTTCACACTCGATCCGAACAGCGCTTTCATGGCGTGGTCGAGCGTGCCTTTCAAATCGCAGAAGGTGATGTTCGTATCGACAGCCAGGCCTTCGACCTGATGGAACATGGGCGAGTGGCTGGCGTCCGGCGGATCATTGCGATGCACTTTGCCCGGAATCACGATCCGGACCGGCGGCTTCATCTTCTCCATGGTGCGAATCTGCACCGGCGAAGTGTGGGTGCGCAGCAGCAGGCGGTCGCGCTGCGGCTTCGATTCCTGATGGGCGATGAACAGCGTGTCCTGGGTGTCGCGCGCCGGATGGTTGGGCGGAAAATTCAGCGCCTCGAAATTGTAGTAGTCGGTCTCGATCACCGGACCTTCCTCGACCGAGTAGCCGAGATTGCGGAAGACGGAGACGATTTCGTGCATCGTCTTGATCACGGGATGTTCGGAGCCGAGCGGGCGGCGAATGCCGGGAAGAGTGATGTCGAGAGAATCGGAGGTGACCTTCGCCGAAGGCCCGCTGGAGACGATGCAGTTGTATGTCTTCGCCTTTTGCTACTTCTTCTTCGACCAGCGCCTTGAGTTGATTGACCCGCTGCCCCACTTCACGCTTGGCTTCTTTCGGAGCTGCCTTGAGCCACAGGTCATTGATCTCCGTGAGGACGCCGTTCTTGCGGGCCATCCAGCGGTCGCGGAAGGTTTTCCAGTCGGCCTCGGAGGTGACCGCCGTGGCTTCCTGCTTCAGCGCAGTCAACAGCTTCTCAGCAGCCTTGTCCAGGGAGGCGGCGGAGAAGCTTTTTAGTTTCGGGACGGTGTACATAAAACCAGTTATTCGTTCTCGGTTCTCAGTTCACGCAAAAATAGCGGCGCCCCGCGCGTCTGCGGCAGCGCCCTTAAGCTAAAGCCAATTGCTAAATGCTGGTCTACGCTGCCGCCGAGGCGCCCTTCGCCTGCTCGGCGAGGCTCTTAAACGCGCCCGGATCGTTCACCGCCAGGTCGGCCAGGATCTTGCGGTCCAGTTCCACTCCGCCTTTTTTCAAGCCGTGAATGAACTGGTTGTAGCTCATCCCGTTCAGTTTGGCGGCGGCCCCGATGCGCACGATCCAGAGCGAGCGATATTGACGCTTCTTCTGCTTGCGTCCCGAGTAGGCGAACTTGAGTCCGCGTTCGACGGCTTCTTTGGCGGACCGGTAGAGTTTTGATTTGGTGAGGAAATAGCCGCTGGCGCGGTCAAGAATCTTTTTGCGCTTGGCGCGGCGTTTGGTTCCCCGTTTTACGCGAGGCATGGGTAGCTCCTTTTTAATTTCACATTACGGCGGCTGGAGGTAGGAGACTTGAAGGGTCTGGTTGCCTCTTCACACGCCTGGGCCGCGAAATCCGCAGCCATCAACGCGGGCGAGCCCCATTCGACTTCGCTCAGGGCAGGTCCGCGTCCACACAACACTTCTAGTACGGAATCATGCGCTTGATCTTGGGGGTGTCCGCGTCGCTGACCAGGACGGCCTGGCGCAGCTTGCCTTTACGCTTCTTGTTCTTGGACGTCAGCATATGGCGCAAGTGCGAATGATGGCGCTTGACCTTGCCGCTGGCGGTCTTCTTGAAGCGTTTGGCGGCACCCTTATGGGTTTTCAGCTTGGGCATAAATCCTCAGTTCAGCATTTGGCAATTGGCAATTAGCAATTAGCACTTGGCCACAACGACATTTTGCCGGGCTGGCTAAATGCCAAGTGCCAATTGCTAATTTCTCTCTAAGCCTGGTTTACCCGGCCGGGGGCCGGTTGCGACTGCGCGGGCTGTTTCTGTCCCGCATCTTTCTTCGGCGCCAGGATGGCGTGCAGCGTGTTGCCTTCCTGCCGCGGCCGGAACTCCACGATGCCCTTGTCGGCGATGTCTTTAATCAGCCGCTCCAGGATTTCGCGTCCCAGGTTGGTGCGCGTCATTTCCCGTCCCCGGAAGAAAATCGTCGCCTTGACCTTGTCTCCCTCGTCGAGGAAGCGCAGCACGTGATTTTTCTTGGTCTCGTAGTCGTGGTCGTCCACATTGATGCGGAACTTCACTTCCTTGACTACGATGACCTTCTGATGCTTCTTGGCCTCGCGTTCCTTCTTCTCCTGCTGGTACAGGAATTTCCCATAATCCATGATTCGGCATACGGGAGGAGTCGCGGTGGGCGAAATCTCGACCAGGTCCAGGTTTTTCTCGCGGGCCATCTTAAGCGCATCGTAGGGAGTCAAAATGCCAATCTGCTGGCCTTCGTCATCAATCACGCGGATTTCCCGCGCCCGAATGCGCTCGTTTGTGCGGATAAAGCGTTTATCGATACAACCCTCCGTCAGCTAACCAGGCAAATGAAACAGGGAAAAATTATAGCATGGCACCCGCTCGACGTCTTGCCGGAAAGGATTAGCGAATTACACCAGCGTCCGCCGGTGGCGAAGTCAAGCTCAGAAGGAAAAGCCACGGCGGTTTGCCGTGGCTTTGTCCTCTATCCGCGATCCCGGTTAGGATGCGCGGCGCTTTTCAACATCTTCAGACCCTTCACGATTGGTCGTGCCGCTGTCCTGGCCCGGCTTTTTCGTAGTCGGATCCTGCGGGTTGTAGACATGCTCTCCGCTCTGATACGGGGTCTTTTTGTTGGGATCCTGCTGGGTCCCCGGGTTGTTCTGCTGGTTCTTTTCGGGTTCGTTTCCCATGATTGCTCCTCCTAAAAAGTTAATTCGCGACACGTTATTTCGTGTAACGTCGGAACTTTAGGTGCAGAAACCCGGCGCCGGGTAGCCTGCGAAAGAAAAGTTTCTTTGGGCATCGCAGGGGAAACCCGAAGCCGGTAGAGGGAGAATCCAAAATGAAGCGCAATCTATTTTTGTGCGGCATCTGGCTGTTGATGACCACACTATCTCTGGCGCAGGTTGGGGAGATCGCGAAGCGCCTCGGGCTGGGCGGCACAGCGTTGAGCGATACCAAAATCTCCTCGGGCCTGAAGCAGGCCTTGCAGATTGGCGCGGAGCAAGCGGTGAAACTTACCGGACGCCCCAACGGATATTTCGGCAACCCCGACATCAAGATTCTGATGCCCAGCAATTTGCGGACCGTGGAAAAGGGCCTGCGCATGGTGGGCTACGGGCCCAAGGTGGACGATTTTGTGTTGAGCATGAACCGGGCGGCGGAAGCGGCCGCGCCGGCAGCGCGAAAAATCTTTATCGACGCCATCACCGCCATGACTTTCGACGATGCCCGCCGAATCCTTTCCGGAGGGGACACCGCGGCCACCAACTACTTCAAGGAAAAGACCACGCCGCAACTCACCGCCGCGTTCCGCCCGGTGGTGGAGCGGACCATGGCCAGGAACGGCGTTACCCAGCAATACGAAGGCCTCATCTCGCAATACAAGTCTCTTCCTTTCGCCAGGAATCAGGACCTGGACATCAGTCACTACGTGGTATCCAAGGCGCTCGATGGGCTCTTTTACGAACTGGGCCAGGAGGAGAGAAAAATTCGCCAGGACCCGGCCGCCCAGACCACCAACCTGCTGAAGGAAGTATTCGGGCGCCGATAACACGCGTGGGGCGGACACTCCTGTCCGCCGCCTTTGACCTGGATTTTGCTGGCAAACAAGCAAGATTGAGGCCAGCCCGGGAAACCTCGATCCCCGATCCTCGATCAAAGACCAACCTCAACTTCAAAGCCGGCGGACAAGAGTGTGCGCCCCACACGGTTGGCAGAGTCTCGACGCCGGCCAACCGGCGACGAAGAAAATTCATCCAAGGCTCGAGGTGAATTATCATGCGCGCTTCCCGAAATCTTTCGGCCCTTGCGATCGTCTTGCTGTGCGGGCTTGCGGCCTGCATTCAGAATCAAAATCCGCAGGAACTTAAAGAGCAGACGGCCCGCGCCACGGCCGAGCTGAAGGTCGACGCCAAAGCCGTTGCGGCCGGAGTGCGCGAAGGCTGGAGCCGCGACAAGCCGCTCAATGTGAACACCGCGAGCAAAGAGCAGTTGATTACTTTGCCCGGGGTCACCAGCGTGGAAGCGGATCGAGTCATTGCCGGCCGTCCTTACGATGATCCCGGCCAGCTCGTGACTCGCCACATCCTGCCGAAAAGCAAGTACGACAAGATTGCGGACCGCCTGGTAGCGAAAAAGTGACAAACCCTGCCGCGTGGCGCGCTCCTAGCCCGCGACTGCCAGCAATGCTCCGTCTAGAACGTGCTCGATCCTGGCCCGAATCCAGCGGTTGGGCGGGTGGTTCCCGGGCACACGTACCGGCAGGTAGTTGTCGGTGAGGCCTTCGGTGTATTCGCCCGCCGAATCGCTGCCCGTGACATTCAGGGTGATGAGTTCAACCGGCTGGCCCACAAATCCACGCATGAAGTGCGACTTCTTTTCTGCCGCCAGATCGCGCAGGATGCGGTTGCGCTCGCGAGCGACCTGGACGGGAACCGGTTTGCCCATGGTGGCCGCCGGCGTCCCAGGACGCGCGGAGTAAGTAAAAACGTGCAGGTAGGTGAAGGGAAGATCTTCGACCAGGCGACGGGTCTCTTCGAATTCTGCTTCAGTCTCGCCGGGAAATCCCACCATCACATCGGCGCCGATCGCGGCCGTGGGCGCAGCGGCGCGAATCTTCTCGATTTTCTCGCGATAGTGCCACGGCCGGTATTTGCGATGCATGCGGCGAAGCACGGCGTCGCTGCCCGACTGCAAAGGCACGTGCGCGTGTTTGGCAATGCGGGAAGACTGGGCCATCATGCCAATCAGTTCGTCGCTCCAGTCCATGGGTTCAACCGAACTGAGGCGCAGCTTTTCCAGGGCGGTTGCGGAGAGGATGGCGCGGATTAAATCTTCGAAGACCGGTCGTTGGTGATTGATCGTCGCTGGCGTACTGGTTTTACTGACCGCCGGCAGCTCAGAGCCGACGGCTAAATCCCTGCCCCAGCGTCCCAGGTTGATGCCGGAAATTACCACTTCGCGATAGCCCGCCGCCACCAGCGTTTCGACCTCGCGAACCACCTCGGCCAGAGGCAGCGAGCGGCTCTGCCCCCGCACGTAAGGGATCACGCAGAACGAGCAGCGGTTGTCGCAACCATCCTGCACCTTCAGGTTGGGACGCGTGCGCTCGTTGGCGGCGTCGAACACCGGCGCGGCCTGCAGTTCGGTATGAGCGAAGATGTCGGAAACGAAGATCGGATTTCGGACGTCAGACTTCAGACCTCGGACCTCCGACTTCGGACTTCTGGCATGAGATGTGAGCTGCGTGATGGGGACGAAAGTCTTCGAATCTGCCTGACCATCAAGATCGAGGGGCCGAGGTCCGAAGTCCGAGGTCCGAAGCCCGATTACCTCCGCCAGTTGATGTTTATGCGAGTTGCCGATCACCTGGGTCACGCCGGGAAGGGCGGCGATTTCTTCCGGAGCGCGTTGCGCGTAGCAGCCGGTGACCACGATCTGGGCGTCGGGATTTTTGCGATGGATGCGGCGGATGGCGGCGCGGGCGTCCTGATCGGCCGCGGCGGTCACCGTGCAGGTATTGAGGACAACCAGCTCAGCCTGCGCCGGCGCCTCGGCGCGCTCCAGGCCGCGTTCCCGCAACTGGCGTTCGATGGCCGCGCCGTCCGCCTGGGTGGCCCGGCAGCCGAAATTTGCCACGTAGAAAGTTGCCACGTTTCACCCGTCCAGCGCCTCGCTACTTCGTCTCCACAGATTGTCGCGGATTTCTTTTCTCCGTTTTTCAAGCCGCGTTTGTCCGCGCGAATCCGCGGAAAGGAAGTTATTCCATCTTCCATACTAACGCAGCTTCGGGTACTGGTTCGACGCGGAGGGCGAAGACAGAAAATCCCGGCTCCGCCGCGCGGACCGGGCCGCGGGCAGGCGAGATTCGCCTTGGAATCGGGAAGCGGGAGGAGGGTGAGCTAGCCGCGACTCTGGAAGCGCCTGCAGGGTTCAGTTCACATCAAGCCGAGGCCGGTTGCCGCTTCTGCTGGAAACATTCCCGGCAGAAGACGGGACGCCCCTGGGTTGGCTTGAAAGGCACGGTGGTTTCCTTGCCGCACTCCGAGCACGTGGTGCGGGTTTCCACCTTGGCGAAGCCGTTGCCTTGCCCCGAAGGCGCGGCCCCCAATACTGACACTCGCTTGGTCTTGCAAGCCTTGCAGCGTTTGGGTTCGTTTTTGAACTGCTTGTCGTGAAAGAACAGCTGTTCGCCCGCGGTGAAGATAAAATCTCCGCCGCAGTCAATGCACTTCAACACCTTGTCCTGAAATTCCATTTGAGAGATGCTCCCTTCAGCCCATTCCCCGAGAGCCGCGCAGACGAGTTACGTGGCGTGCGCGGACTCAGGATCGTTGCCCCCTCAAGCTAACGCCCTGGAATATTGCCCCTTGGACTCGGCCCACCCTGCCGCCTTGCGGCAAGGTTTACTGCTTCTCTGCGAACCGGATGCTGGCAGATAAGGAAATGGGCCACCACGTGGTGCGGCAGCCCACTGAACCTAGTCTTGTTCTTTACGCGCTTTCTTGCGGCTGCGCTTGCGCGCCAATGCCTCTTTTACGCGCTTCTTTTCGCCCGGCTTCAGGTAAAAGGAGTGACGCTTGACCTCCTTGATGATGTCTTCCTGTTGCACTTTGCGCTTGAAGCGACGCAATGCATTTTCGAGGGACTCGCCCTCTTGCAGTCTTACTTCTGCCAACTGAACTACACCCCCAAACCGGTCCTGCTTGGACGGGGATAGTTATTGCAAGGTTCCCCTCGCAAGTCAAGTGGTATATGGCATTTTCGCCCAGCGAAAATGCCTCTAGCGTGTATTTACGGAACCGCTCATCCCTAAAAAATCAGCTTCAGCGCCAGCTGGATCTGGCGCGGAGCGTACGCGTCGGTGGCGTGCAGGAAGCTCGAAGGCACGCGGTATTTCGCTGGAAAGATGTTGATTCCAATAGTGTTAGTGGTTTGGACAAACTGGGCCGAGTTGGTGATGAAGCCATTCTGCGTGATCTGGACGCGCTGGTTGTCGCGGTTCAGCAGGTTGAAGGACTCGCCCATAAGTTCCAGTTTCACCCGGTCGCCGGCATAGAGACGGCGGGTGAGCCGCAAATCGGTTGTGGCGTAATCGGGTCCGAGCAGCGAATCGCGTGAAACTCCGGGCAGCCGGTCGTTGCTGTTGTTGCCATCCTGGTTGGCATCGCCGGTCACGGTGGCGCTCACCGGCCGTCCGCTGCCTACGGTGACCACTCCGGAGGCCTTCCAGTTGTTGAAGAATAATCCCAGCCACTCGTGGTCGCGATGGAACGGCTTGGGCGCCACGATGCAGGAGAGCACGAAGCGCTGTCGCTGATCGGTGACGCTATTGCCTTTTTCCGCGTTGGGCGAATACGAGTTCTGCACGCTGGCGGGTTGTCCCGCCACCAGCGCGTCCTGTCCATCGTCGATGGCGTGCGCGTAGGTGTAAGACAGCATGAAATAGACGCCACTGGTCATGCGCCGGCGAATCGAGAGAGTGGCGCCGTGATACACGCTCGAGGCCGCGCTCTCAAAAACGTCGATCGAGCCCAGCTGCGGGATGGGACGCGCCAGCGGATTGATGCAGGGCGGGAACGGGCAGGTCTGCGAGTGCGTGGATTGGATCGTCGAAAACGAGTCCACGTTGTAATAGGTGCCCAGGAAATTGGTTCCCGAGGCGTCATACACCGGGTAGGACACGTTCACCGGCGGCGGCAGGTTCACGTCCCGCGCCCGGATC
This sequence comes from Terriglobia bacterium, assembly GCA_963734455.1. GTDB lineage: Bacteria > Acidobacteriota > Terriglobia > Terriglobales > Acidobacteriaceae > JAIQFF01. The sequence goes on along the minus strand of CAVTHC010000001.1, from coordinate 541,830 downwards.
AGGTCCACGCCATGCACATACATGTAGGAAATCCCCACCGACGTGCGATGCGCCACTTCGCGTTCGATGTTGACGCTGGCTTGTTGCACTCGCGGAGTCTTGAAATTGTGCGAGAACGCAGAAACGTCTGCCTGCTCGAGTTGCGCCATGCCCGGCGGCAGTTGGCAATTCGTGGCCGTCACCGGGCAGCTCACCAGCGGGTTGGGATATTGGGGAAATATCTGGTGATCGGCATAAATATTGTTATTGAGGAAGAGGAAATTTCCCGCCAGACCGTTTTCGCTTTGGATCGCCGAAGTGTAGATCTGCGGAATGCGAGTGTAGAAGAGGCCAAAACCGGCGCGGATGACCAGCGGCCGCTCCTTCCCGAGGGAATATGCGAGGCCCACGCGCGGCCCCACGTTGCCGGTGTTGAAGGGCACCCGTCCTGCGTCCGGCCACAGTGGATTCGACTGCAGGCCCTTGGTCGTAAAGGTCTGCAGGTCATAGCGCGCCCCCAGGCTGAGGGCGAAATGGTCGGAGACGCGAATGGTGTCCTGCAGAAACCCCGAGTACTCGTTGGTGTCTGGATTGGTCGCCGCGGGACCGAAACTCTGCAGATAATAATGCGGGACCTCATGCGCATAGGCCCGCAGCGGCGTGAGTTCCAGGCCCGATTCCTGGGGTTCGAAGGTGAACGGATTCACCTTGATGGGATCGAAGATGTACTCGCCTCCTCCCGATGACGGGAAGAAGTTGTAAATCCAGGTCAGCAGCGCATCGCCGCCAAACTTCCAGGAATTTCTCTTGCCTTCCACGCTGAAGGTTTCAGCCAGATGCAGGCGGTGCTCCCGGGTCTGGCGGGGAAGAATGGAGGAGCGTCCGAAGCCCTCGATGATGTCGGGAATTTTGGTCAGCGGGTCGGTGCTGTTGGCGGTCGAAGATTGCAAGTCGCGCGAAAACTGGGCGTGGAAGCGGCTCACCACCCGGAAGGACAGATTGCTGGTCAGGGCCAAGGCCACGCTCTCGGTGGATACATCCTCTTCGCCATTGTCGCTGATGCCGAAGGCGGTCAACGGGCTGGCGGGATCGAGGAACACATTGTTGTTTCCGTAGTAACGCGAGGTGTTCAGCCGCAGGGAGAGGTTGTTGTGCTGATTGACCACGAAGTCCAGCTTGAAGAAGCCGGCGTTTCCAATCATCGACGACGGAAAAGTGCCGGCCTGCTGCGAGAGTTGGGCCGCGGTGGCGAACACCAGCGCCTGGTCGCTGGCCTCGTAGTCGCCCGGAGTGGCCGGCCCTACGCCGGCTTGCGGAACCACCACCGAGCTCCCGTTGATAAAACGCACCACGTTGGGAACGTGAAAGATGTGCTGATCGAAGCCGGCAAAGAAAAACGCGCGGTTGCGCCGGATGGGACCGCCCAGCGTAAATCCAAACTGCTGCTGTTGATCGTGGGGCTTGAAATCCATGAAGGGATGGGTAGCCGCCAGAGCGCTGTCCCGTAAGAAGTAGAAATCCGTTCCGTGAAGACGGTTGGAACCCGACTTGGTGATGACGTTGACCACCGCACCGCCGGCGCGTCCCAGGTCGGCGCCGTAGGTATTCGAAGAAACGCGAAACTCCTGCACCACTTCGTTAGAGAACTGATAGGGCGCGCGGTAGCGGCCGCGAGCCTGCCCAAAGAAGGCGTTGTTGTTGTCGCCGCCGTCCACCAGATAGCTGGACTGAAAACCGCGGATGCCGCCAAAAGCCAGATCGCCATTCGATCCGGAAGTCAGGCCGCGCGGGTCCTGGGTCACGCCCGGCGTCAGCAGGGCCAGGTCGGTATAACGGCGTCCGTTGAGCGGAAGTTCATTGATGGCCCGTTCGTCAATCAAGGTCGAGAGTCCGCTGGGCTCGCTTTCGACCAGCGGCGGCTCCCCGGAAACGGTAACGGTTTCCTTGTTTCCGGCGACCGCCAGTTTGAACGCGAGTTCCGTGGTGCCGCCTACATCCACATGCAGGCCGGGCGTGGTCTGCGGCGACATTCCCGGCGACTCGGCGCGCGCCGTGTAGTCTCCCGGCGGAAGCAGCTCGAAAGCGAAGCGGCCGAAGCCGTCGGTGGTGGTGGAGTAGCGGAAGTTGGTGGCCGTGTTGACCAGCACAACGCTGGAAGCGCCGATGCGCGCCCCGGCCGCATCCCCCACCGTTCCCCGGATGGCTCCGCTGGAAGTGTCCTGGGCCGGAGCTGCCGCGGCGAACAGCAGACCGGAAATAAAGAGACCGCAGAAGAAACCACCAACACTCGACATAGACTCGCACCCGCACCTGAATCGAATCGTGGACGAGTCCAAACTGGAGAAAGGGACTTGCTGGGTATAACACCAGGATCGAGGCCTGTCTGTGACGGACGAACTATCTCTTTGCAGGTGTCCCGCGTCGGGAATTAAGGATGGAGGGAGCGACGGGCGGGACGCCCGTCCTCCATTGTGCGATGTCATCCTGCGCTCAGGATGACACGCCCTTCCTGGTTCCGGCTGTCCTCCCGAATGTGAGCGGTTGTGCTCAGACACTCAAATCCATAACCGGTAGTTTGGTTGCTGTTCCACTCTGGATGCTCCAGGTTCCCAGGCCGGAGTTAACCGGTGCACATCGCGCGAACGTTCTGCGCCAGGACCGACAGCAAAATCAACTCCCAAGTGAAACCTGATTGCCGCAAGGCGAATCTCAGGAGGATTCCATGAAACGGGTATTCCTAGTGATGTTTGTATCGGCCCTGCTGGTCACGTTTGGGTTTGCGCAGACTCCAGATGCCGGCAGCAACACCGAACCAGCCAGCGTTAAAGGCTGCCTGGGCGGATCAGATGGCAACTTTACCGTGGTCGAGGACGGCACCGGCCAGATTTTCAAGATCACCAGCAGCACTGTTGACCTCAAACCGCATGTGGGCCACGACGTAAAACTCGTGGGACATAAAGCGACTGGAGCGGTGAGTTCCGGCGCCGCGGATAACAGCCTTTCGGTAAACGAACTGAGCATGATCTCCGAGCATTGCGGAGCTGCCGCCGCGGCATCGGCTGCGGTCGTCACTCCGTCTCCGGAAACCGCCATCGCGCCTGAGCCGGCACCTGCTGCCGTGCCAGCGACTCCACCCGCGCCCGCTGTCGACGCCGCTGCTCCGGCCGCCGCGGTCAGCCCGGCTCCGGCCACAGCCAGTACGCCACCTGTAGACGCGGCCGCGGCTGCGGCCGTCATCCCGCCCGAGCCTGCGGTCAGCGCGCCCGTAGTGGAAGCCGTTCCACCTGCCCCGACGGTGAGTCCAGCGGTTGCTCCGGCAAGCGCGCCAGCCGTGGAGGCTGCCCGCCCCGAGCGACCCTCAACCCATGCTCGAAAACTCTCAGCGAAAAAGGCTGTTGCTGCCGCCGCACCTGATGCGGCAGTCAGCCCGTCCTCGGACACGGTAGTCCCGGAGGCTGCCGACACCGCAACACCCGCCGCGGTTGCTCCCGCTCCGTCTCCGGAGGCCGCCACCCCGCCCGATGCAGCGGCAACCACACCGGCTCCCACGGCGACTCATAGGGCTGGATCTCTCACGCTCTTGATTGGATTTGTCGTGCTGGTAATCGTTTTAGGCACGACTGCCCCGCTCATTGGCCGGTGGAGAAAACGGAAAATGCTGGAACGCGACGGCGCCCCGAATCTCTCGTTCACGAATGAGGAGAGCACGAATGAAGTTGTCGCAAATGAAGCGGCCCGAAAAGAAGCGAGCTCCGACCCGGAGAAGCCGGAACCACGCAAGGTTGCCTAGGACGGAGTGAGAATAATTTGGCGGTGACCAAGGCCGAGGCCGGTCCGGTCCGGGCAAAAAAGCGGGAGGGCGGAGTGTTAACTTCGCCCTCCCGTACAAATGTTTACAACCCTTACGCTGACACGCCAGCAGCGATCTTGTGGAAGGTCGAGTTGACCACTTCGCTGGTCTGGATCTTGGGCGTGCCCTCGATGAATCTAGACATGGTCTTCAACACTTCAGGATAGGTGTTGGTGTTGTACGTGTCTGAGCTGGCCTTGTTTTCCCACAGGCTGATGGCGGTCACATCGACTCCGCCGGGACCGGAGAACGTAATTTCGTCCCTGAAGCCGTTCTGCTTCCGCAGTAACGGAAGAATGTCCTTGTCGAATGTGCGGGAGTAATCAGCCAGCATATTGGATTTCAGATGAAAGGATACATTGCGTGCAAACATGTCAACCTCCTTAGGTTGTCATTGGCTAAGAGGGGGAGAACTCCAGATGGACTGACTTAGTTCAGGGAACCTGAAAGAGGAGCAAGGCGCTCTCTCACCCTGACTGCTGCATTTGAGTGGCCCTCTGCCGAGATCCTGCGCAACTTGTTGCTTCGATGGGTCGCGGAGACTATTCAGCAGAAGCATTGTCCGGCCCGTCGTGTAGCTTTGGCGGGCCGGCAAGCACAAACGGCTACCCGGAGCGCAGGCTAGCGGCTCACGGTTTTAACTTGCTTTCGACCAATTCCTCCACCCTGCGCAGCACTTCGTCTTCCGACAACTGAGTAGAATCGAGCAGCAGTGCGTCGCTGGCTGGGACCAGCGGAGATATGGCCCGGGTGCGATCGCGACGGTCGCGCTCGCGCAGCTCCGCGGCCACGGCGTGCGCCGCCGCCCCGCGGACATTCTGTTGCTGCAGACGCCGCTGTTCGCGCACCACCGGGTCGGCGTCGAGAAATATCTTCACGTCGGCGGCGGGAAAAACCTTGGTGCCGATGTCGCGGCCTTCCATGACCACGCCGCCGCCGGCCCCCATTTCCTGCTGCCGGGCAACCATCCACTGGCGCACCGCGGGATGAACCGAGACTCGCGAAGCGGCGTCGGTCACGTCGGGCTCACGCACGCGCTGACTTACGTCGCGGCCGTCGAGCAGAACCCGGTTGCCGGTCAGGCTGGGCTCGAGATGAATGCGGGTGTTGTGCGCCAGCTTGACCAGGGCCGGTTCGTCGTCGAATGAGACATCCCACTCGATCGCTTTTAAGGCCAGGGCGCGGTACATGGCGCCGCTTTCGAGATTCACGTAGCCCAGCTTGCGCGCCAGTCGCGACGCGATCGTGCTCTTGCCCGCGCCGGCCGGGCCGTCGATGGCAATAATGAGCTTGCGTGCGGTGGGCGCGGTCATCGCGGGAACGGATAATTGTACACGGCGCGGAAATGTATTCCCGTGTCATCCTGAGCGGAGTGGCGGCTTCGCGAAGCGAAGCCGCTACGGAGTCGAAGGACCCCTATGAGCGAATCGGGCGCGGCAGTGCGGCGCAGAAATCTGCAGACACTCCCTACATCGCGGGCATTGCCGCCTATAGGGGTCCTTCGACTCAACTTTGCATTTCGCAAGCCAAATGCAAAGCTGCGCTCAGGATGACAATCGCGATTTTCCCGATCGCCAATTGTTCCGATCGATCTGATCCGGGAAGATCCGCGTAATCCGTGGCCAGGTCTGGGGCCGCCGCCTACCGCCGGCGGGAAGCTCGCGTCGGACGGGAAGGATTAACGCTTTCCAGGCGGTCCTTGGTAATGGCCGGGGCTTTGGGTTGTGCCAGTTGGAGCAGCGAGCGGTTGCCCACGCGAATGAAATCCAGTTCGCGCGCGGCTTGCAGCGCGTTAATCGCTTCCTTGACCCGCGAGCGCGGGACAAAATTGCCGAAGAAGGAATCCACTTCCTGCTGGTCGGCAGCGACGACGCAATCCAGGTATTTCGACAGCAGCGCCGAAAGCGCTTCTCCGACCGACAGGCCGACGCCTTCGCGGACCGCATCCGGGGCCCAGCGATACAGCACGTCCCAGGACGCGCCTTCCTCCGGCTTGTAATCCACCCGGGTGATACGCAGCCTGGACCAGAGCTCGCCCAGCGCGTGGTCGAGGGCGACGAATGAGATGCTTCCGCCCAGGTCCTCGCGCATTTTCTGCTTCGAGATCGGGCCGGCCCGGCGGATCAACTCAAAGGCATCGCAGGCCAGTTGAGAGTATTCCGAACGCGGCTTGGGCTGCGGCGCCTGCTTGGGATTGCGTTCTCCCACCAGGGCGTAAAAATAAGGAAATATCGACCCCGCCACCAGGAAGGCGTTGTTCTCTTCGAACTGGTTGGCTTCGTAGGCGTCATGATTGCGCAGCAGGCGGACCATCATCTCGGTGGCTTCGAGGGCGCGCGGGTCCGCATAAGCATGCTGCTGCGTGGGCAGGCGCTGGTCTGATCCCGTCCATGCCCCGATGAAGGTGGGAGCCAGCAGCGGCTGGCGCATGGGATACATCAGGCAGAACCCGACCGACTCGAGGAAGCGGCGAGCCTCGTCGAGCGTGCGCAGAGGTGCGCCGTTCAGGCGCCACTTCTCGCGGCGGAGTTCATGGAGTTCGTGTTCAGTCATAAAAACAGCTTTTAGCCTTTAGCTCTTGGCCTTCAGCTTGTTGCCCCTGGGCTCGACGATTCCTCGTCAGGCGCGCGAATCACAAGGGACGAGCTAAAAGCTAAAGGCTAAGAGCTAATAGCTGATTCTCAGATTCTCTTAAACGCCTTCTGAATGTCCTTCATCGAGTATCGCAGAACTACCGGCCTGCCGTGCGGGCAGGTCATGGGACATTCGGTCTTGGCCAGTTCCGCCAGCAGCCATTCCATTTTGTTTTGCTCGAGCGGCATGTTGACCTTGATGGCGGCGTGACAGGCGATGGAGGCGGCGATGCGCGCCCGGATCTTCTCCAGATTCAGGGCCTGCTCCTCGCGGGAAAACTGGTCGAGCAGTTCGTGCAGCATGTGCTCGACCGCCGCAGCGTCGATTCCGGCGGGAGCGATCTTTACCGCAATGCTGCGGGCGCCAAAGGGTTCGACTTCGAACCCATTTCTGGCCAGTTCGTCGGCGATGTCGGCGAAGACGGCCTGCTGCGCCAGCGTGAGCTCGATCACCAGCGGCAGCAGCAGGCGCTGGCTTTCGACTTTTTGCGCCGCCCGCTGCTTCAGGATTTTCTCGAACAGGACGCGCTCGTGGGCCACGTGCTGGTCGACGATCCACAGTCCTTCGGGATTTACCGCCAAAATGAAGGAGTCGCGAATCTGGCCCAGCGGTTTGAGCGTAGCCAGGGCGGGAGCAAGATTGCCCGGAGCAAGATCGCCTGGATCTTGCTCGCGCGCTTCGTCGGGAATGGGCGGAGCGCAACTGTCGCTCGCCATCGAGCCCGGCATGGGTTCAGGGGCGCGAACCAGGGAGAGCGCAGCGTTGCCCTCGACCGAGATGCCTTCGCCGAACTGGAAGCGCTCGCTGACCGGCGGCGGCGCCGGGGCCTGCAGGCTGAAGGGCTGCGACCCCGCCGAAGTGTAGAGCGAGCGCCAGGGCGCGGCATCGGGGGACGCGGTCCGGCTGCCGGCCAGAGCCTCGGTGGCCAGCGACGGACTGGCGCTGGGGTGGGCGCTGATTTCTACCGCGAACTGCGGCACCGGCCGCGCCTTCATCAGCGCGGCGCGCACCGACTCGCGCACGAAATCGTGCATGACGCTCTGCTGGCGAAAGCGCACTTCGGTTTTTGAAGGATGGACGTTGACATCCACTTCGCCCGCGGGGAGATCAAGGAACAGCAGCACCACCGGGAAAACGGTGGGTGGCAGGATATTGCGGTAGGCCTCGATGATGGCGTGCTGGATGAGGCGGTCGCGGATAAGGCGTCCGTTGACGAAGACGTAAATCGAGTTGCGATTCAGTTTCTGGATTTCGGGCTTGGAGACGAAACCGTGCACCCGGAATTCGCCGAAGGCTGGGGCTGCCTCTTCTTCAGCATCGGTTTCGTTCTCCGGCTTTTCGCGGGCGGGGGCGCCCGCGCCACTTGGACTTTCTTCTTTGCGGCGCCAGGGCGGGGGTTGCGGCAGGCCGATGCGTTCGAGCGGCTGCACCGCCGCGACCGGGATCAGTTGGTCGAGAACTTCTTTGCCGAACACCTGGTAGACGCGCTCGCTGTAGCCCGCAACCGGCGGGGCGACCAGCATGGCGTTGGTGGCCGAGTGCAGTTCGAAATGCTTGTCGGGATGAGCCAGGGCGTAGTGCGTCACCAGGGATGCGATGTGAGAAAGTTCGGTCGATTCAGCCTTGAGAAATTTCTTGCGCGCCGGGATGTTAAAGAAGAGGTCGCGCACCGCGATCGAAGTTCCCGCCGGCAGGCCGGCTTCTTCCACTTTGAAGATCTTGCCGCCGTTGATTTCGACCACGGTCCCCGAGGCTTCGTCGGGGGCGCGGGTTTCCAATCGCAGGCGCGATACCGAGGCGATCGAGGGCAAAGCTTCTCCGCGGAAGCCCAGCGTGGCCACGCTGAGCAGGTCTGCCGCATTCTTGATTTTCGAGGTGGCGTGGCGCTCGAAAGCCAGCAGGGCATCATCGCGCACCATGCCGCAGCCGTTGTCGGTGACCTGGATGAGTTTCTTGCCCCCGGCTTCAACCTGAATCCGGATGCGGGTTGCGCCCGCATCCAGCGAATTTTCGAGCAGCTCCTTGGCCACCGAAGCGGGGCGCTCCACCACTTCGCCGGCGGCGATCTGGTTGGCGACGTTTTCGGAAAGAACGTGGATTCTGCCCATGGCGAGCCGATTGTCGGATCGAAGTCAGTGTCGCAGATGACGGGCTGAGGAAGCAAAGCACGGAGAGGCAAGGGCAGGGCAAGTTGTCATCAGCAAGCTGTCATGACATGCTGCTGGATTTTCCGCGGTCCCTCGAAATCACCGTCGCCGGCTCTTACGGGTGGACCTCAACCGACAGCGTGGTTTCAACCGCGGCGGGTTCTCCCCGGACACGATACGGCCGGAAGTGCCACCACCGCGCCGCGTCCATGGCGGCCGCGACCAGTCCATCGGGGCCGCTCACGGGATGAAGGTTCACCACGGTGCCGTCGGCGGCGATCACCGCCTCGAGCACGACTATACCCTGAAGATTGGCCCGGCGCGCGGCTTCGGGATAGGCCGGTTCGACCTTGCGCACCAGCAGCCGCTCCATCACCTCCGCGAGGAACTTTGGCCGAGGGCGGTTGCGCATGCACGTCTTTTCTCGCCATGCGCGCCTCCAATTGCTGCCAACCGCGATGCCACTGCCACGCTGCCCAGCCCCCAACCACCAGTAACAGGACCAGGGTCAGCCGAAGCAGTTGCTCCACCGCCCGATTACTGGCCGCGATGGGCTGATGGCGCGCGCTCGTGGCCGAGGCCCTCACCGGCACCGGGGCCGGCATCTTCACCGCTACGGCGGCGGCAGCGGCCGTCGAAATGGGGGTAGAAGGTGAGATCGGCGCCTTGGGTTCGAGCATCGGCAAAGGCTGGCTGTTTCCGGCCCAGCGCCGGATCATGGAGCGCTGATCGAGGGACAGTCCCAGAAACTCGAAGCCGCAGCGCAGCTGGTTGTGATGTCGAACTACGGCTTTGGTCTGCAGCGCCTGCACCGAGTTCGGCAACTTGAACTCGACCGCGACCCATTCCCCCAGTTGAAGTTCTGCGGCCAGCACCGCGGCCACGCCCCCTTCCCCGAGATCGAGAGAGCGTCCGGGAATGCTGGCCGGCGCTCCCGCGCGCAGCACCGTGATATCGACCGGGATGGCCACCGAGTAGCGCGGAATGCGCCGGCGAACTCCGCTGAAGCCCGACGAAGGGTGCCCCGAAGCGCTCATATCTGGCTCTGCCCGGTGTTACTGGATATCGTGTTACTCGATGCCCTGGTGTGGCTCGATCGGTCTGACCCCGCCGGGCATTCCACCGCCGGCCGCGGTCAGCCGCCGGCCGACGCGCCGGGCCGTATTTCGCTCCCAGAAAGTTATAGCCCGGAGTAAGGCTCCGGGCCAGATCGATTCGTATCCTGGTGTCTGTGACAGGTCTTGCGCCCGCGACTCGGCTAGGGCCAGCGCTTGGCGGTATCTTCCCACCCGGCGGCGCGGGCGGCTTGCGGAGCGGCATTGACCGTCGGCTGCGGAATTCGGATGGGCTGCTGGGCTGCCGTCGCGGCCAAAGTCGGCTTGTTGTCATTACCGGCTTCCTTGTCTTCCGACAGAAGCGGCGCGGCCACGCGCAACGCTTCCACTTCTTTCTCAAGCCTGGACAGCTCAAGCTCCTTCTGTCTCAGAACCTCATAAACGTTCTTCATGCGTCAGCACCTGGAGATGATCTCGAAATTGGGACGATTAAGTCGAACTTTATCAGTTGTTTCGGTTTTGTCAAGAAGTAAGACGGCGAGGACGAGTCGGCTTTGCTGCCGTCCCGATCACTCCAGAAAGTGGCGCGGAGGACGCCCATTCCAACTTTGGAAGCGTTTTCGCCGTTAAAAATATGAAAATCCGCAGGGCGGGAAATCCGCCGATCGGCCCGATTTTACAGGGCTTACTCGCGAATCTATCTGGACATCAACGCCCTCGGCGATTTTACATTTCTTCGCCTTAACCTTTCCCGACTGACCGCGTCTAAGGCTGCAGAACACGATCGCGCGTGAGCCCTCAGTCGAGCGGTGACGCCATCGACACGGAACTAAGTTGGGGGCGAACGCGTACAGGAGTTTAAGCCGTGGCGCGGCTTGGGGCGGGGCGCCGCAAGGCGTGCAGGCGGCAGGCCTGTAGCTCGGCCCCGGAAGGTGGGTCATGGATATCGGGCGCAACCTTGGCGACGGCGCAGGGAACAGAAACCTTCCCGGCAGCTCAGACGGTCACGTGCAGGAAGTGGTGAAGGCGGCGCACGAGGAATTGCGCCAGCTCATGCGCCAGCGCGCCGATGTGATGAAGCGCATCGGGACGGTCAAGCAAACCATCGTCGGACTGGCCAATCTTTTCGGCGATGAAGTCCTGAGCGAAGAACTGCTGGAATTGGTCGACCGCAAGAGCAGCGGCCGCCAGCCCGGCTTCACCAAGGCATGCCGCATGGTGCTGATGGAAGCGGCGCGTCCGCTGGGCGCGCGCGAGGTGTGCGAACACATTCAACAACGCATCCCGCCGGTGTTGCTGCGCCACAAGGATCCCCTGGCTTCGGTCACCACCGTGCTCAACCGGCTGGTGGAATACGGCGAAGCCAGAACCGTGGTGCGCGAAAACGGCCGCCGGGCCTGGCAGTGGGTGGCCGATCCCGCCGAAAGCGGCTTCGCTCCCGCCCGCGGCCGCCTGCCCAACGTGTAGAGCGAGCGCCCTCGCCCGCTACCGGCCGCAGGCAACCCAGAACCGAAACAATCTGTTGAATTGTTGCCGTGATGAATACCGCAAACCCCAGCGGCTGAAGCCGCCATTGCCTGGCGTCTGACGGCACGACTGAAGTCGTGCCCTTCCCCGAACACGAAAATTACCCTGGCAGCAGCATGCCTTTTTCCAGGTGGCGGGTGACGTGCGCGTAGGACGCTGCGTGGGGATCGTGGGTCACCATCACGATGGTCTTGTGAAAGTCTTCGTTCAGGCGTTTCAGGATTTCGAGCACCTCGGTAGCCGAGTGGCTGTCGAGATCGCCGGTAGGTTCGTCGGCCAGCAGCAAGGTGGGATCGCTGACGATGGCGCGGGCAATGGCTACGCGCTGCTCCTGTCCGCCGGAGAGCTGTTTCGGCAAATGGCCGACGCGCTCTTCGAGGCCGACCAATTTCAGCGCGGTCATCACGTGGTCGCGCCGCTGTTGGGCGGAAAGCTTGGTGAGCAGCAGGGGGAGTTCGACATTTTCAAACGCCGTGAGCACCGGGATCAGGTTGAAGGTCTGAAAGACGTAGCCGATATGCTCGTTGCGCCAGTGGGCGGACTGGGAATCGCTGAAGCGGAAGATGTTCTCGCCGAGCACCAGCAGTTCGCCCGCGGTGGGCCGGTCGATGGCGGCGATCATGTTCAGCAGCGTGGTCTTGCCCGAACCGGAGGGGCCCATCAGGGCGAGAAATTCGCCGCCGGCGATTTCGATCGAAACGTCATCCAGCGCCTTGACCTCGAACGCGTCGCGCTTGAACACCTTGCTGACGTTGCGGGCCTGCACCACCTTGGTCTGGGTGGCGGTATGCGGAATGGTGGTGACTGCGTTCATGATTGCTGTCCCTTGATCTTGATTTTGTCGCCGTCCTTCAAATCTGCCGGGCCGGAAGTGATCACGTCTTCGCCGCCGTTGAGGCCCTGCACCATGACGCCGCCGCTGCGTTGCGACAGGACTTTCACTTCCCGCGCGGTTGCCTTGCCGTCGAACGACAGGAAGACAAATTTCTTGCCATCGCGATCACGAATCGCGGTGGTGGGCACAAAAACACCCTGCGGCTGCGAAGTCGAAGGCTTGGTTTCGTCCGCCAGGAATTTGACGGTGGCGTTCATGTCGGGCCGCAGAAAGGCATCGGGCTTCAGGATCTGCACTTTCACCTGCACCGTGGCCTTGGCCCGGTTGGCCTGGGGCGAAATCTCCGCGATCACGCCGTCGTACTTGCGGTCGGGGTAAGCATCGGTCGTGACTACGGCCTTTTGCTTGGGGCCGAGCCGGGCGAAATCGTCCTGCGCGATATCGAGTTCCACCTGAAGATCGTTGAGGTCGGCCAGCGAGACCACCAGGCCTTGCGGACCGCCTTCGGCGGTGCTGGCGAATCCCGAAGTCACGAGCTCGCCCTTTTCCGCGGCCCGCTCGAGAATGGTTCCCGTCACCGGGGCGCGGATCACGGTCGCGTCCAGCAGGGACTTGGCGTAGTCCGCCTGGCCCTGGGCCTGCTGCAGCGCGCCGCGAGCGCGGGCGATCTCCTCCGGACGCGGTCCGATCTTGGCCAGCTGGAATGCCTGGTCCAGCGAATTCGCCCGCTGCTGGTCCGCCTCAAATTTGGCGGTGGCATCGTCGAGCGCCTGTTTTGAAAGCACGCCTTCGGTGACCAGGCCGCGGGTGCGGTCGAGAGTGATCTTGTCGTTGACCAGCGTGGCCCGGGCTTCATCGAGATTGTGCTGGGCCTGCTGAATTTCCTGGGGACGCGATCCGTTTTGCAATTCGTCAAGGTAGGCCTTGGCGTTCTGGGCGGCGCCGTCTGGCTTGTTCGTACTGGGCGCGGAATTCATCATCTTCCAGGCGCACCAGGACCTGGCCTTCTTTGACCTTGTCGCCCTTTTCCACGCCGATCCACTTCACCCGGCCGGTCACTTTGGAATTCAGGTTGATCTTGTGATGGGCCACAATGTAGCCGCTGGCGGAAAGCACGACTCCGCCCACATCGCTGCTCTGCGCCGAGGCGCGGACGACTTCCACTTCCGGAGCGTCGTGCGAGAACAGTCGATAGGAGATCGCAACTATTCCCAGCAGCACCAGCACCGCGATCCCGATCAGGATGTAGCGGCTGGCCCAGACCGGAGGTTCGCCATCGCCGCCGGTGCGCGCCGTGCGGTCGATGCGCAGGCTGCGCAGGTCTTCGTGTTTTGCGTCAATCGGCATGGTGATTACAGATGTTTCCCAATCTGTTGCTGATGCAAATTCCTTTGCGCCGCGTCCAGCGCCGGCCGCCGCGCTACCTTAATCCCGCAGCGCGCTCAGGATGTCCCGGCGCGAAGCATGCCAGGCCGGCGCGAACCCACCCACCACGCCCATGATCAGCGCGAAAATCACCGCGCTCAGGACCACGGCCGGCGTCATCTGCAGGCTGAAAACGACCTCGCTGAACGTGACCTGGTTCTGCGTTCCGGTGGTCATCCCGTTGAACGGCAGCATCAGGATGATTCCCAGGGTCGCGCCCAGCAACGACAGCAGCAGCGATTCCAGCATGAACGAAGTCAGAATACTGGGCCGCGAAAACCCGATCACGCGCAGCGTGGCAATTTCCCGCCCGCGATAAGCCACGGCGGCGTACATGGTATTGGCGGCGGCGAAGCAGGAGCCAACCGCCATGATGAAAGCCACAATCCAGCCGACAAACTTGATCGGACCGCCCGACTTGGTTTGCGAGGCGTAGTAGTCGGGTTCGAGCAAGCCATTCAGTTCCAGACGCTGGTCGTCATTGGCGCGATTCTTCAGCGCCTGCGCTGCCGCCGGATCGGTCGCCCGCACCAGTACGGACGAGTACACCGTCCGTTCGAAATCCGTGACCAGCTGATTGACGTCGCCCCATATTTCGGAATCGTGGGCGGTGCCGCTGCCGTCAAAGATGCCGACGATCGGCCATTCCCCCTTGCCGATGTGCACCGAGTCGCCGATGTTGGCGTGCTCGAAACGCCTGTTGATCGAACTGCTGACCACCACTTCGCGCTGTCCCGGGGTAAACCAGCGCCCCGCGATAATTTTGATCTGCGGCCGCATTTCAATTCCGAGCGGAGACAGGAAGCGGGTGGTCACGTTGGTCTCGCCAGTCCCACCCTTGCGGGGCAGCACCACCACCAGGATGTCTTCGCCCGAAACCAGGGGATCGCCTTTGCTGTTCTTGGCTACGCCGGGCAAGTCTTTCAACACCTGCACGGCATCGCGCGAGACTCCGCCCGCGGCCAGTTCCGAGTCCGAACCCTTGCGCAGCATCAGCACATTCAATGGGTCGCCGGTGGTGCTGAAGGCGCGGCCCAGGCCTGCCAGCAACGCCATGATGAAGACCGCCGTGGCCACGGTGAGCGCGATCCCCAGGGCGGTCATGATGGTCAGGCTTTTCCGCAGCCGCAGGTTGCGCACGTTATAAGAAAGAGGGATCGCCATTCACATTTCCTTCTCGAGTTTCCTTCGTGTACCTTCGTGCCCTTGGTGGTTAATGCCTTTCACCCAATGTGCCGCAATCCATCCACGATGTTGACCTGGGCGGCGTGGTAAGAAGGGATAAAAGAGCTGGCGAATCCCACCACGGCGGCTACGGCAAGCGCCGCCAGCATCGTGAGCGGAGTGACGCTCATGCGGGCGAACATTCCGCCCTGGCTGGCCATCGCCGCCACCACAAAAAAGCACAGGCCCGATCCCATCAGGCCGCCGACCAGGGAAAGCGATACCGCCTCGCCCACGAACAATCCCAGAATGCTGTTGCGGGTGAATCCCAGGGTTTTCAATACCGCAACTTCCCGCGTACGCTCGCGAATCGACATCGCCATGGTGTTGGCCGAGACCAGCAGGATGGTAAACACCACGGCCAGGGAAATGCTCATGATGAAGGCCTTGATGTTGCCCAGCATCCCGATGAAGCCCAGCTGGAAGGCGTGCTCGCTCTCCGTCTTGGTGGGCTTGTCGGCGTTGCGGAACTCTTCGTCGATGGCTTGCGCCACCCGGGTAACGGAATCGGGTGAATCGGCCAGCACCGCGAAGAAGCCTTCGCTCCCTTTCATTTTAGGAAAGCCTTCGTCGATGTAGTCCTTGTTGAAATAGATCGCCTGCGTCGGGTCCGGCGGGGTGAAAATTCCGCGGATGGTCAGTTCCAGGTTCACCGGGAAAATCTTGCCGGTGATATTCAGGCGGTCGCCGACCTTCCAGTGGAACTTGTTGGCCAGGCCCACGTCCACCATGGCGCCGGCGCGATCACGCTGCCAGGCCTCGAGCTGGTCTGCGGGAATCTTGAATTCCGGATACACCTTCATGATCTCTTGCGGGTCGGTTCCCAACTGGGCGAAGAAGTGCTCCGGCTTGTCGTCCATATACTGCCCGCCAAACCATTGCTCATTCACCACTTCCTTCACCCCTGGGATGGCTTGAATCTTCTGCCGGTAGTAACTGGGCAAAGAGAACACAAGCGAAACTTTGTGGCGGACGATCAGGCGCTGCGCCGCCTCGGCGGTCGGCTTGGTGTCATAAAAAGTGCGCCAGATGGTGATCAGAAACGTGAGCAGCAACAGCGAGCCGCCGATGCTGAGAACGGTCAAGATGCTGCGGCGCTTGTTGCGGAACGCGTTCTTGGTGACAAAACGGGTCAGGGTCATACTCGTGAACTCCCAGGAGTGGGCAGGAACGGCGGACCGTCAGCTAAGCCCCATCAGGATAGACGAAAAAGTCAGGCCTCGGCAACCAGCCCCGGTCAAAAATCGCAAACCCAGTCCTCCTAAGTAAATACAACGTCCCGGCGCTCCAAAAGGTTACGGCCGGGAGGCGGAAAAAGTTCCATAAGGCAGTCGTCGGTCGTCGGCCCGGATTCCTCTCCTCACTACCTGTACGTCGAACCAGAGAATGCAAAATCGACAGGCTGTTCGTTTTATTTCGGGTGGTCGCCCGCGGCCACAAGGTGCTCCTTAAATAGTGCTCCTTGGGGAACTGGTTCCGGCTTTCCCGGTTGCCTGGCTGCACTGAATGCACTAGCATGGCGCACGGTTCCTACCGCACTGCGACGATCGGAGGAATATGGGCGAAACCGCGATGCACCTTACCCACAAGGCCCTGACCGGTATAGACATTGCCATTATCGCGGTTTACTTCACCATTATCTTTGGTATCGGTGCTTACTTTGCCCGGAAAGAACGCACCTCGGCAGAATACTTTCTCGCCGGCCGCAATGTGGGCTGGTTCGCCATCGGGGCGTCGCTGTTTGTTTCGAACATTTCCACCGAGCACTTCATCGGGCTGGCCGGCTCGGGAGCCAGTTCCGGCCTGGCCGTCGGTTCGTTTGAGTGGCTGGCCTGTCTCATCTTGCTGATTCTGGGGTGGGTTTTCGTCCCGTTTTACTTGCGCTCGAACGTCTTCACCATGCCCGAGTTCCTGGAGCGGCGCTTCAGCCGCGGCTCCGCCATTTACCTGGCCAGCATCTCCATTATTGCTTATGTCCTGACCAAGATTTCCGTGCATCTTTGGGCGGCGGCGATTGTATTAAAGGGAGTCGTAGGCTGGAGCCCGCTGCAGGCGGCCGTAATCCTGGTGGTGGTGACCGGAATCTACACCGTCGCCGGCGGACTGTCAGCCGTAATCTACACCGAGGTCGTCCAGACCCTGGTGCTTTTAACTGGCGCGATCGCGCTTACCCTGATCGGCATGCACCAGGTGGGCGGCTTCGCCGGACTGCGCGCGGCTGTGCCCGCCAGCTACTTTCATATGGTCAAGCCGATGAGCGACCCGGACTTCCCCTGGACCGGGATCTTCTTCGGCGCGCCGATTCTGGGCATATGGTACTGGTGCACCGACCAGGTGATTGTGCAGCGCGTGCTCTCGGCCCGGGATGAGGGTCACGCGAAAGCAGGAACCATTTTCGCGGGATTTCTCAAAATCCTGCCGGTTTTTCTTCTGGTGCTTCCTGGACTCATCGCATTTGCCCTGTTCCGGGATATGTTCACCATCGGGCGCGAACGGCGTGCCGACTAATGGCGACATCGCACTGCCGACTCTCATCCTCAATCTGCTACCCACCGGACTTGTCGGACTCATGATCGCGGCGCTGCTGGCGGCCTTGATGGGCGGAATGGCATCCGTCTTCAACTCGACTTCCACTCTGGTGACCCTGGATTTCTACAAGAAGCTGAAACCAGATGCCAGCGAGAAGCAGTTGGTTTTTATCGGCAGAATGGCGACCGGAGTCATGGTCTTGCTGGGAATCGCGTGGGTGCCGTTCATCACCCGCATCAGCGGCCAACTCTACATTTACCTGCAGAGCGTTCAGGGCTATATCAGTCCTCCGATCGCGGCCTGCTTCATCCTGGGAATTCTGTGGACGCGGCTTAATGCGCAGGGCGCTCTCAGTTCATTGCTCACCGGGTTCGTGCTGGGCACGGTGCGCTTCGTGCTTGAGTTGGAATACCCCGGCGGCGCAGGCGCGCCCGATTCATTCCGCTGGCTGGTTGCCATGAACTTCCTGCACTATGCCATCCTGATGTTCGCGGTCTGCTGCCTGGTATTGATCGGCGTCAGCCTGGTGACTCCGGCGCCCGACCGCAAAAGGCTGGCCGGACTGACCTTCGCCACGGTCGACGAAAAAATGGACGTCAGCCTGGTGCGGGGCATGGAGTATAAGCCGGCGGCGGAAACGCCGCAGGAACATCGGCTCAATGTCATTTTCAGTCTGTTGCTCCTGGCCACTGTGATCGGTCTGTGGTTCCATTTCCGGTAGGGCGTTAAGCAGTTGTCCGGGATTCCCCAGAAATGGCCCGCATCCGCAGCCTGAGACCCAACGTCACTCGCGAAGCAGCGATGGAGCAATTTTCTTCCGGCGTGCTGGACGTGCTGCGGAAAAACGCCTTCGGTCCGCTGCGATCGGTGGCGGATTTTTACATTCCCTTTCGGATATTCCAGATCGAGATCCTGAATGGCAGCCAGCGGGACCTGCGCATCTATGGCCAGGATGCGGTGAATGGGTCGCTCGATATCTACAATTTCGAACAACTGCCGGACGAGCGCGAGGTGCGCTATCTGGAAACCCGCAATTGCGCCGAGCCCCTGCTGGGTGAAACCGAGGCCGAAAAGATCGTCATCGGCAAAGTTCAGCGGCTGCTTTTCAGCACCGGATTTTTTCGGATACGCGACTTGCGAATCACCGCCGCGCCCGTGGCCGGCGAAATCTATGTGCCGTACTGGGTGGGGTTTCGCGGCCGCGGGGTGCGGGCGCGTCTGGCGGTGATCGACGCGGTGCGGCGCAGGCCCGAGGGGGCCAAGGTGCGGCAGCTATTGCAAACATGGTTGACCTCGATCCGAACCACGTAGGCGGTCATCCTGAGCGAAGCTGCGCGTAGTCGAAGGACCCCTATGAGCTGATCAGCAGTGGGCAAGCGCTGAACCATGCGCACAAATCAAAGCAAGTCCGTGTGAGCTGCCAGGGTCCTCGACTCCATCAACCCATTCGTAAACGAATGGGTCGACTCCGCTCAGGATGACGAAGGGCGCGAACAGGCGCGATGGAATTTTCCCCGGCCTCGTCGTAATATTTCAGCCCTGTTTCGAAAGGACCCCTCGTCATGATGCTAGGCATGTCCCTCTCAGCCTTTACCGCGGTGCACGTGATCATCAGCCTGATCGGGATCGTGTCGGGACTGATCGTCCTGCTCGGAATGCTGTCGGCCAAACGGCTGAACGGCATGACCGCGCTGTTTGTTCTGACCACGGTGTTGACCAGCGTGACTGGGTTTGGATTTCCTTTTACCCACCTCCTCCCCTCCCACAAGGTAGCCATCATTTCGCTGGTGGTGCTGGCGATTGCGATCCTGGCACGCTACAGCTTCCACATGGCGGGCGCGTGGCGCTGGATTTACGTGGTCACCGCCTTGATTGCGCTTTATCTCAATGTGTTCGTGCTGGTGGTGCAGTCCTTCGAGAAGGCGCCGGCCCTGAAAGCGCTGGCTCCCACCCAATCGGAGCCTCCGTTCCTGGTTGCGCAGCTGGTGGTGCTGGCGCTGTTCATCGTGCTGACTATTGTTGCGGTGAGAAAATTCCATCCCGATCCCAGTCGTTGATGGAGCGACTAGAATCGCAGGTTCAGCAGGGGCGTGGCAGCGGGCGCGCGCTTCGGGGCAGAGGGATTCGAAGCGCTGCCTTGCAACCGGATATTGCCGATGAATCCGTCGGTGTGGGCGTAGATGCCCTGGATCATCAGGGCGTGGCCGAAGATCCGGAGGAATTTTTTCTGACTATGTTCCAGCCGGTACGCCGCGAAGGAAGTTGCGATCTGGATGACCCCCATGGTCGCCGCATATCGCGCCGCCGAGGGGTGCTTGCCCAGCAGGAATGAACTGCCCTGCGGGAACCCGGATTCTTCGTAGCCCGGCATCTGGGAGACGGTGGTATAGCCGTCCAGCACATTCGAAAGGGTGTACGCGCCCGCCTCAATCCAAAATATCTTCTTATTGAATACCGGCTGCGGTCGCGCGGCGGCGACCGCCACGACCGGAGTTGCGTCCGGCAGGTCGAGGGTCTGGGCCCACGCGCTTCCCGCCCCCAGCAGCAGCAGAGCCGTGATGAGCGGCTTCATGAGTTCAGGTCGAATCCACGGAGAGGTCCCGCTGCTCTGCCGCGGGAGGCTTGCCGGCAATCAATGACGTGGCGACGAAGGGTGCGAGGAAAGCGCTTCAGGGATGGCGGCAACATTGGCAGACCAAGCAGTGCACCCCAAGCGCCAACCCAAACTGCGCCAAACAAAGAGACATGTCGCGCCCGCGTCCCAGCGAGTGCGCAGGATATTGCGCGTCCGGCGGGCGTTCAGCCGTTACGCAGGCTGTGACCAGCGGTCCGCCACTTCCGTAACCTGCCTTTTGCAGGCCCCCGGCAACTATCCTTCCGGGCGGGGGTTTCAGATACGCATGACGAACAAAATCACCAATTCACTCTTAGTCCTGGCAGTGGGAGGCCTGATGTTTGCCGGCTCTGCTGCTGCTCAAACCGCAACCACAACCTCAGGCGCCGGAGCGGGTGTCGTCGACCCCGGCCATCCGCGCGTGAATGAAGTGAATCAGCGCGAAGCGAATCAGCAGAAACGCATTGCCAACGGAATCAACAACGGTTCCATGAATGCGCATGAGACCGCCAACGTGGAGAAGCGCGAAGCCAGCGTGCAGAGCCAGGAACAGGCGGACATGGCGAAGCACAACGGCCATCTGACCAAGGCGGAGCAGAACCATTTGAATCGCCGCCAGAATCGCATCAGCCGCAGCATTTACCGCGACAAGCACAACAACAAGTAGATTTCCCGAATCACTGGAATGAGGGCAGGCCGCAGCCGGGCTGCGGTTTTGCCCTCATCTGCTTTTGTTCCTGCCTGACCTAGCCCTGGCCGGGCCACGGATCAAGCGCCAGCGGCTGCCCGACCCTTCCGGCGGTGGACCAGCTTCAGCATTTCAAACCACGTGATACTCACCGATCCCAGCGCAAATGAGACCAGCAGCTCCTTTGCGGGCAAAACTGAAAACCGAAAAACCATGCGTATGCCGGGCACATAAAGGACAATCAGCAGAGTCGCGATCGTCCATAGAGTGACCAGCCACAGTGCTGTATTTCGAACCCGGCCCTTCTCAAATGCGGTTCGGAGAGCCGAGCGGTTGGCCCAGATCAGGGTGAGATTTCCGGCGACCAGCGCGGTGAAGGCAATGGCGCGGGCATGTTCCGGAGCGTGTCCCCAGCGCATGGCAAAGATAAACGCAATCAGCGCGGCAACCAATACACCCAGGCCTTGCAGCAGGCCCAGCGTAACTGTCGAACGGGAAAAGAGGCGGGCTTGTTCAGGCCGTGGTTTTCTCCGCATGATCCCCGGTTCTTCGGCTTCCGCCTCAAAGGCAATCGAACATGCCGGATCGACGATCAGTTCAAAGAAAACGATGTGCAGCGGCATCAGGAGAATGGGCCAGTTGAAGATCACGGGCAGGACGGCCAGGCCCGCGATCGGAACGTGGACGGCAAAAACGTAGCGGACGGCATTGGTCAGGTTGTCATAGATTCTTCGGCCCAGCCGGACCGCATCCACAATTGCCGGGAAGTCATCATCGGCCAGCACCAGCGCGGACGCCTCGCGTGCCACGTCCGAGCCTCTTGCGCCCATGGCAATACCGATGTGCGCCGCCTTCAGCGCGGGGGCGTCGTTGACGCCATCACCCGTCATGGCCACGACTTCCCGGTTGGCTTTTAGGGCCTCCACCAAGCGCAACTTTTGCCCGGGGCGCACGCGGGCGAAAACATTGCAGTCACGGACGATAGCCTGCAACGCCGGAGCGTCCATGCGCTCCAGTGTGTCGCCTGTCACTACCTGAGCAGGATTGATGAGCCCTGCCTGGGTTGCGATTGCGGTTGCCGTCCCCGGATAGTCGCCTGTAATCATCACAACCCGTATCCCGGCGTTTGCCAGCTCAACCACAGCGCTGGGGACGGTCGATCGGATGGGATCGGCGAGACCGATCAGGCCCAATACCTCCAGCTGCAACTGGCGCTTGTCGTCAGGCAGCGCGCCATCCTGCGCGGCTCCCTTAGCCACCGCGATCACGCGCATGCCGCCGTCGGTCATTCTCCTGAGCGCGGACTCAAGAGCATCCCGCATGCGCCCTGACATCGGCGAAAGTCCAAAGACTTGCTCGGGAGCGCCCTTGGCCGCCAGGAATATGGGAGAACCGGCATAAGCTTTCGCGACCAGCATGCAGTCTGAGGAGAGCGGGTATTCGCGAATGAGACGGCCCGGCGATATATGCGCCGGCCGCGCCGCGATCACCGCTTTGTCCACGGGATCAGCCGTGTTCTCTTCGGATGCCAGCGCGGCAATTTGCAGCACTTCTTCGGTCGTCGCAATCCCGTTTTCCTGAGGGCTGACAAAAACCTCTTGCACCGCCATCCGGTTTTCCGTGAGGGTGCCGGTTTTATCCACGCAAATGACGGTCGCCGCCCCCAGCATTTCGATGGCAGGGAATTGCCGGGTGAGGACTTTTTTCTGCGAAATGCGCCACGCCCCAATGGCCATGAATATGGCCAGCACCAGGGGAAATTCTTCCGGGACCAGCGAGATGGCCAGGGCCAGCGCCGAAATCACTCCCTTGGCCCAGTCTCCGCGCACTAAGCCATACATCCCGGCCACGAAGCCGCAGACCAGAAGGCTCAGCATGCCGAAGGTGCGCACCAGTTTGGCGGTCTCCTTTTCGAGCTTTGTGGAGTCCGGTCTGACCTGGCCCAGCTGGGTGCCGATCTTTCCAATTTCAGATTGCTCGCCGGTGGCGCTCACGACAATGATTCCATGCCCCCGAACCACCAGCGTTGCGGAGTAAACCATCGCAGCTTCGCCGGCTTTCCCGCCGGCTTCGATCGCCGGCCGCTTATCCACCGGAACGCTTTCGCCGGTAAGCAGCGATTCATCGAGCGCGAGCAAAACGCTCTCCAGCACGCGGCCGTCTGCCGGGACGCGGTCGCCTTCATTAAGAATGACGATGTCTCCGGGAACCACCTCCCGGGCGGGAATGCGGCGCGTTGCTTCCGACCTCACGACGAGAGCGCGCGGACTGGTGAGGTCGCGCAAGGCCTCGAGAGTGCGCTCGGTGCGATGCTTCTGCGTGGTCGAAATTCCAATGACCATGAAAATGCTGGCCAGAATCGCAATGGCTTCCCGCAGATCGCCGACCAGCAGGTAGACCAGCCCGGTGCTCAGCAGAAGTATGAGCATGGGCTCTTTCAACGTGCCGAGGACGATGGAGAAAAGGGTCAGCTTATGACCCGACGGCAGGACATTGGGACCGTATTGCCCAAGGCGTTCCCGGGCCTCGGAATCAGTCAGTCCGGTCCATGGACTGGATGGCGGCTGCGTGATCGGATCTGCCACGTCAGCCTCGGATGGTCAGAACGGGAATCTTCGCCTGGGCAATGATGCGATGGGCCAGGGCCCAGGGAATGTGAGTGGTGGCCCGGTCCCAATCTCCGCCGCTCCGCACTCCCATGACCAGCGCGCTGGCCTTGAGGCGATTCGCAAAACTCGGAATGGCATCCGCGGGATGAGCAAACTCCACATGTATTTTGCCGATGCGCTGGCGGAGATACGGATCGGCGGCGGCTTTTATTCTTTCTTCTGTTTCTTTCCTGATCCGGCCCCGTTCCGGGCGCGATTGGATGTCCGGATCGGCCGCGCGGATCACCGACACGCTGCAGTTGAACTTCCGGGCGAATCTCGAAAGATGAGGAAGCGCCGCCAGCGAATGCGGCTCGAGATCAGTGGCCAACACCAGCCGCGTCAAAGGCCGAGTGCTGGCACGCGCCTTCGGCCCCAGGACAAGAACCGGGCAGGCAGCCTTGCGGAAAATCTCTTCGGCCACCGAGCCGAACGCGATGCGGGCGGCCCGCAGGCGCGCGGCAGTGCTGAGTACGAGTAAGTCGATACTGCCGGCCGCTATGAATTCCGCGATGGCCGGGGCGGCCTCGCCTTCAATTATGCGGGTCGCGCAGTTCGAGAAACCTCCTTTTTGCAGCCAGCGCGCCATCGCTTCCTGGGCCAGCGCCCACACTTTTTGCTTCTTCAGTTCCCGCACGTCCTGAGGGCCGAAACTGTATTCCAGGGAATCGATGGCATGCACTGCTGTGACCCTGGTTCGCGGGGACCGGGCCAGGTTCTGCGTAAACTTCATGGCGGAGGTTGAGGCGGGAAGGAAATCGGTGGGCACTGCAATCTGGTAGAGCGGTCTGCCGGCTGGCTTACTGGCGTCTTTCATGGTCCCCTCCCGGGCGCGCTCGTCAACTTTCATCATCTTCGCCGGCCTGACGGCGTTACGATGTGATTTCAATCACACCGGCTGGTGGGCGGCGCGCGCGGCCCGCCATTTCACCGGCGCCGTTGTTTAGACTTCAAGTTCCCCCCCGCTTAGCTGAATGTTCCATCCCATTTCCGAGTACCTTCGTAACTCCCATCCCGGATTCACCCGCGATATTCTAGTCGCACTTCCCCCCATGGACGACGTCGGGCGTCTTTCCACAAGACCGCCTGTTGATTGATTTTTTCGGGGCTCAGGGAGCAATGGCCAATAAGATAGGACGTTTCGACATACTCAGCGAAATCGCGCATTCCGACATTGGCGCGGTCTATAAGGCCGCCGATCCGGAGAGCGGGCAGACGATTGCCCTGAAGACCATCCGGCTGCAGATGCTGGATGAACAGGCCGACGTGCTGGTGGACACCATTCTGCAGGAAGCTTCCGGCACCAAGCCGCTCAGCAGCCACAACATCGCACAACTTTTAGGCGTCGAAGTGATTGACGGCCAATGCTGCGCCTCCGAGGAATACGTGCAGGGCAACAGCATCGCCACCATGCTGGCCCGCCAGGAAGGCTTTTCCATCTGGGACCTGCAGGACATCGTGCGTCAGACCTGTCAGGGGCTGGACCACGCGCACTCCCACAACGTGGTGCACTACAGCCTGGAGCCGGCCAAGATCATGGTCACCTGGGACGGCACCGTCAAAGTACTCAGCTTCGGAGTTTCCTGCATGGGCGCGTTCACCTGCCAGGCTGCGGGCAAGGCGCCGGATGTTCTGCATTACGTTTCGCCGGAACAGTTACGCGGCGATCCCGTGGATGGCCGCTCCAACATTTTCAGCCTGGGCGCGATCCTGTACGAAATGGCGACCGAGACCAAGGCTTTCCCCGGCGACGATGCGGACGAGGTCCGGCATGGAATAGTCGAAGCTACTCCTCCGGCTCCTATCGCGATCAACCCGAAGATTCATCCCGTGCTGAGCGAAGTCATCATGAAAGCGCTCTCCAAAGCGGCGGAAGAGCGCTATCAAAGCGGACAGGAACTGGTCAACGATCTGGAGCGCTGCAAGGAAAGCACCACCAAGTCGGCCGCCAAGAAGGCAGCGCCGGCCCAGGGGCTGAACGCGCCGCAGGCCGCCAAGGCCGCGGTTGCGGCAGCCGCGCCTCCGCCCGCGCAGAAAACAGCGGCGCCGGCGGCAGAAGCCCCGGCTGCCAGCGCGCCAACCCTGGCTCGGCCAGCCTTGTCGGATCGGGCTCCGGGCAACGCATCGGCCTCCGCCAGCGCTCCCGCCAAAGCTGTCGCCGCGGCCGCGGGATGGGAAGGCGCGAGCGCAGTCTCTACCGTCCAGCCGGCGAAAGCGCCGAAAGCCGCCGCAGGTCCGGCGAAGGCCTCCGCGCAGACGACTTTTCAGGAGCGGGCCAGCGCCGTGGCCGATGCCGAGCCCGCCACCGAAGCGCCTGCGTTCCAGGTGGATCCCTCCATGGCGGAGGGCGCGAAAAACGCCGCCAAGGGTCCCAGCTTTTCTGAAATGAACGAGCTGCCGCCGCTGAAAGAAATCTACACGCCGCCTCCGCCGCCTCCGCCTGCGCCTCCGATCGAGCCCGAATTCGAAGGCGAGCCGCCGGCTTCGTTAAGCCGGGTTCACCGGGAAAAGCCCGAGAAGCCCAAAGTGCAGCCGCGCGAAGTGGCGCTCAAGGCCGTGACCGAGATCAAGAAGACCCCGCCCCAGCTTTTCCTGTATTCGATCGCGGGCGCGGTGGCGATCATCCTGCTGGTGGTGGGCTTCATCGCCTACCGCATCCATTCGGAAAACTCGACCGACGAAAGCTCGGCCGAGCCGCCGGTTGCCGCGGCGCCGGTCGAAGCCAGCCCGAAGCCGGCCTGGAACCAGGCGCAGCCTCCGGCGCAAGCGCCGGCGCAAGCCCAGCCCGAACAGATTACGGCGGCACGGGAAGCGCCTCCGGTTTCCGTGACTCCGAAATACAACCGGAACAACCGGAAGAAAGGCAAAGTGCAGGCCTTTGCCCCGGCAATCATCCCCGGGCAAATGACCATCAACTCAACTC
The DNA here is from genome assembly GCA_963734455.1 of Terriglobia bacterium. GTDB lineage: Bacteria > Acidobacteriota > Terriglobia > Terriglobales > Acidobacteriaceae > JAIQFF01. The sequence continues at coordinate 515,752 of CAVTHC010000001.1, read as the reverse complement.
CGGAAGGCGCCGAAGTCCGGATCGATGGGCGCAGCGATCCCAGCTGGATCACTCCTTTCAACCTTCCCGGCCTGGCCCCGGGGCAGCATAGCGTGACCGTTTCCCGAGCCGGTTACGCGCCTGAAACCCGCAACATCGAAGTGGCTTCAGGCAGCAAATCATTTCTCGTGATCCAGCTGGCGCAACTTACCGCTGCCGCCGCGATCACCAGCCAGCCCGCCGGCGCTCAGATTTTTCTCGACGGCAAAGATACCGGACGCGTCACTCCGGCGCAGATTTCGGTGGACAAGCCGGGACCGCATAATTTCCTGGTCAAGAAGCAGGGCTTCCTCGACGAGAGTTCCTCCGCCACCTTGCAGGCCGGCCAGGTCTTCCATTTCGCGCCCACGCTCCGGGCGCTGGGCTCAGCCGATGACATCAAGCTGGGAGGGAAATTCAAGAAGCTGTTCGGCGGCGGCGACACCGCGGGCATGGGCGGGGTCAACGTCAAGACCCAGCCCAAGGGCGCGCAGGTCGCGGTCAACAACCGTATCCTCGACAAGTTCTCGCCGGTCGAGTTTTATCTGAACCCGGGCACATACGTGATCGACATCACGGCGTCGGGCTACAAGCCGGTGCATCGCATCATCGAAGTGCAGAAGGGCAGCAAGGTCGCGGTGGATGAGAGTCTGGAGCGGCAGTGAGATGCAGCACTTAGCAATTGGCAATTAGCAATTGGCTAGGTACCCACTCATCGCCGGGTTGTGAATGAGTCAGGAATCCGAGACCAAAACGTGAACGATTGGATCATCAGAAAAAAAGGCCGCCATAATTTTATGGCGGCCCTTTTTGTTTTTGGCCAATTGCCAATTGCCAACTGCTAATTGCTGTTTCAGAATCCCCAACCGCGGCGACCGCGTCCGCCGTAGTTGGACTGATAGCCGGATTGATAGCCCTGATCATACGAGGCCTGGTAGACGTGCTTGTCGCCCATGTAGCTGTGATATCCGTGATCCGAGTGGCTTGAGCCTCTGGGATACGGGTTGAACGGTTTGCCTTCGGCGACATCCTTGCGCGCCTGGTACGAGCCATCCTGAAGACCCTGGTTGTAGCCGGCGCCGCTGGCGCCATTGCCGTATCCGCCGCGCCCGACCGAGCCGGGATAGCCATAACCTCCGCTCGGGTAACCGTAGCCCCCGCTCGGGTAGCCATAACCGCCGCTGGGATAACCGTAGCCGCCGCCGGCGCTGGGGTAACCATAGCCACCGCTCGGATAGCCATAGCCGCCGGGATTGTTTCGGGGATAGCGATTGTAAACCTGCCCACCGCGATAGTAGCCATCGTTGCGATCCTGGTCGCGGTCGCGATCGCGATTCCCTCCCCACCAATGGTGATCACTCTGCTGGCGTTCACGGTTGTAATCGCGATCGCGACTTTGCCAGTGGTCATGACCGCGGTCCTGACGGTTTCGGTCGCCACGCTGGTCCCAGTGATCGCGTTTGTATGTTGTCATCCTTATCGTGATCGCGGGCCAATGCGAAACCGCTGAACATCAGCGTCATCGCAACTGCCAGTGCTGCCATTCTCATGCTGCGCATATTTCCTCCCACCCGGTACCATCGTCCGAAGAGCTTGATTGCGATCACGCCTGCTCTCGAGTCGACCCCTGGGACCGGTTTGCTAAAACCTCGGATGCCAACGCAAATTAAATTGGCTGTACCGCGGAGCATATTTATTTGAACCTTAAGTGAACCTTAAATCTAAGCTGTGCAATCACTTGGGAGTGATAGACTGAGCACGATCAGGGGCGAATTCAAGGAGAAAAACGAGGCAACATTTATGCCCATCGAGCGGGTCGGAGTGATCGGCGCTGGAACCATGGGCAACGGCATCGCCCACGTGTTTGCGCGCAGCGGATATCGCGTGATGCTGTGCGATGTGGAACAACGCTTTCTCGATCGCGGCCTCGAAACCATCGGCAGAAATCTGGATCGCGAGTTGGCCAAGGGCAAAATCACCGCGGCCGACAAAGCCGCGGCGCTGAAGCGGATCGAGCCCGTGCTCAAGCGCGGCGAACTTGCCGGCTGCGATTTTGTGCTTGAAGCCGCCACTGAGAAATTTGAAATCAAGGCCGAAATCTTCCGCGACCTCGATCAGGTATGCCGCCCGGAGGCGATCCTGGCCACGAATACTTCTTCCATCTCGATCACTCGGCTGGCGGCGGTGACCCGGCGTCCGGCAAAAATTATCGGAATGCATTTCTTTAATCCCGTGCCGGTAATGAAACTGGCGGAAGTGATTCGCGGGCTGGCCACCTCGCAGGAAACTTTCGCCACGGTGCGCGACCTCGCGCTGCAACTCGACAAAACCCCGATCGAAGTGAACGACGCGCCCGGGTTTGTTTCCAACCGGGTGCTGATGCCGTTGCTGAATGAAGCCATGTACGCGGTGATGGAAGGCGTGGCCACTCCCGAAGCGGTCGACGAAGTGTTCAAGCTGGGCATGGCGCATCCCATGGGGCCGCTGACCCTGGCGGATTTCATCGGGCTCGACGTCTGTCTCGACATCATGCGAGTGTTGCAGGATGGCCTGGGCGATCCCAAATACCGGCCGTGCCCGCTGCTGATCAAGATGGTCGATGCCGGCTGGCTGGGAAGAAAGAGCGGCCGAGGTTTCTATAAATACTAGGTGAATGTGTGGCGCGGGCGCCCTCGCCCGCGGGTCTCGATCTTAACGTCAACCGCCGCGGGCGAGGGCGCCCGCGCCACACGAAATCATGGCGGACGCGAACGATCGTGGCATCTACCTGCTCGGCGCCGTACTCGGCGTGAGTGCCGGAGTTCTCGACGTAAAAGTCGGCGACTTGCTGCTGACCGCTCTTTTCGTGCTGGCCGCCACCATGCTCCTGGGCGCGCTTCGCCCCCAGCGACCCTGGCGATGGACCTTGCTGGTGGCCGCGTTTGTTCCGGTCGTCCAGCTCGTCGCCTATGCCGTGCTGACCGAAAAACCCTACCGCGCGCAAATCTACGAATCGTTTCTAGGCTTCCTCACCGGAGTCGCCGGCGCCTACGGCGGAGCGACCGCGAGACGGGGATTGGCGGAGTTGTGGGGAAAGTGAAGAGGGCAGCGTGCAGCTGGCAGCTTCAGTCGTCAGCTGTCAGTCGTCAGCTTTCAGCCCTCAGCCCTCAGCTTTAAACGTTCTGTCATCCTGAGCGCAGTCGAAGGACCCCTGGCAGCGTACCCAGTGCCTGCAGTTGCGTTCTCCTGCATTGGCGGAAGCAAAAACCCCACCCCGCCCGCGAACGATTCGCTCATAGGGCTCCTTCGACTGGTCGCTCTTCGCGCCGGGCGCGAAGAGCAAGCTGCGCTCAGGATGACAGAACGTTCAAGCTAAAAGCTAAAAGCTAGAAGCTAGGAGCTAGAAGCTGCCAGCTGACAGCTGCCTCCTCATCCCATTAGTTACTCGCGTTTCCACAGCCTGCGCGAGTATTCTTCGGACATGGGAGTTTCGGTTTCGGTGCTGGCCAGTGGCAGCCGGGGGAACAGCACCATCGTCTCCAGTGCGCGCACCAGGATTCTCGTCGATGCGGGAATCTCCTGCCGCGAGACCGTGAAGCGCATGCGCGCCCAGGGCGACGATCCGCGCACGCTTTCCGCCATCCTGATTACTCACGAACACTCCGATCACGTTTACGGACTGGCGGTGCTGGCCAGAAAATTTCAAGTGCCGGTGTTCATGACCGGCGCGACTCATCAAGCCTGGGCCAGGGCGCTGCGGGACGACGCGGGTGAGTTGCCGCAACTGGCTCGGCTCGAGATTTTCTCCGCGGGGCGCAAGCTGCAGGTTGGCGATATCGAGATCACTCCCTTCACCATTCCCCACGACGCTGCCGATCCGGTGGGGCTGACCTTCCGCGCCGACGGGATCAAGGTGGGGATTGCCACGGACCTGGGGTATATGCCGCCGAATGTGTGCGATCAGTTGCGGGGTTGTGATGTGCTGGTCATTGAATCGAATCACGATCTCGAAATGTTGCGGGGCGGGCCCTATCCCTGGTCGGTCAAACAGCGGGTCGGAAGCCCGACCGGACACCTTTCCAACGACAAACTCGCCAAATTCTTATGCACCGAATACGACGGCAACGCATCATACATAGTGCTGGCGCATCTATCGGAGCTGAATAACCATCCCGAACTCGCGCTGGATACAGCGGAAAAGGCGTTGGGGCGGCGCCAGACGTTGTTGCTGAACCGGGTGATGCTGGCGCGGCAGGCGGAGCCGATGGCGGCGATCCAGCTGTAATCCCATGCTTTAATTCCTATGAGCCAGTGCGTCGACCCCATCGTTGGAAAAATTCTTGCCGGCTGGCGTTATGACATCTCCGGTTTAGCGCCGGAGATGCGCGAAGACTACGAAGAACACTTCGACAGCTGCGCCCACTGCCGCTCCCGGCAGCGTCTGCATCGCAACATCGACCTGGCGCTGATCGCTCTGGCCTCGCTTTCCGGCGCGGTCTTTCTCATGGCTTTTGGCGTCATCCTCCATCTCAACCCGCGCAACGCTTTCTGGCTGGAAGTGGCGGCGCTGGTGGGATTCGCGCTTTCCACCCTGATCTGGTTGGGGGTGGCGGTGACCACGCCCGCGCCCATGGCAGTCGTCGACGCCGCCAAGCTGGGAGCGCGGCGGGTGCACGACCGCCTCCCGGCAGAAATCCGCGAACGCCTCCCCGAAGAATTCCGCTTAAAAATTACCGGCTCGTAGATGTGTGGGTCGGACACTCCTGTCCGACGCCTTTGACTTTTGGTTTGCTTTTTCTGCTGTCCGGCACGTAAGCGGAAGTCAAAAGCGTCGGAGTCCGACCCACACATAGGCGCGCCCGGCGTTGACCGCGAACTAGTCCCGTTTGGAAAAACCGCAGCGAGTGATCGAAGGTGTAGGCGCGAGCGCCCACGCTCGTGCGGCAGCGAGGCAAACCGAAAGAACTCCTCCCGCCGATTGCTACAATCCCAGCTGTGTCCCTTTCGTTTCAGATCGACGCTACCTCCGGTCCTGCGCGCGCCGGACGCCTGACCACGCCGCACGGCATCGTCGAAACCCCGGTCTTCATGCCGGTGGGCACCGTAGCCTCCGTCAAAGGCGTTTCGCAGGACATCCTGGAAGACCTTGGCGTACAAATCCTGCTGGGAAATACCTACCATCTTTACTTGCGTCCCGGAGTGGAGCAGGTCCGCCAGTTGGGCGGGCTGCATCGTTTCATGGCGTGGCCGCGGGCCATTCTGACTGACTCCGGCGGGTTCCAGGTTTTCAGTTTGAACGAACTGCGCAAAGTGACCGAGGAAGGCGTGACGTTTCGTTCGCATCTGGACGGGTCGGCGCACTTCTTCAGTCCGGAAAGCGCCATGCAGGCGCAGATCGGGCTGGGTGCAGACATCACGATGGCGTTTGATGAGTGCACCGAGTTTCCCGCGGACCGGGAGCGGGCGCGGCAGTCGATGGAATTGACCCTGCGCTGGGCGGCGCGCAGCCAGAAATATTTTGAGGATCATAAGCACGAGGTGCCGTGGAGCACCGACCCCGTAGGGGCGGACGCCCTCGTCCGCCCAGCCGAGCGTAGCTCGGCGGATCGGAAGAGCTTGGACTCAGCATCCCCGGCAATTTCTGAACAGCCAACCCCGGCGAGCTTGCGCTCGCCCGCCCGGACGGGGGCGTCCGGGCCTACGGGGTTCGGGGAGACTCAGGCGCTGTTCGGGATTGTGCAGGGCGGCATGGACGCCGCCCTGCGCCGGGAATCGGCCGAGCGCACGGTCGAGATCGGCTTTCCCGGGTATGCCATCGGCGGCCTGAGCGTGGGCGAGCCGCGCGCCGTGACCCGCGAAATTGTCGCAGCCACGCTGCCCCATCTTCCCGCCGACAAGCCGCGCTATCTCATGGGAGTGGGCACGCCGGAAGAGATTGTCGAATATGCCAACGCCGGGATCGACATGATGGACTGCGTGCTGCCCACCCGGGCCGCGCGGCATGGCTTGCTGTTTACCTCCCAGGGCAGGATATCGATCAAACAGGCCAGATACGCCGCCGACCAGGGCGCGCTTGATCCCAATTGCGGCTGCCGGGTCTGCCGGCGCTACTCCCGGGCCTATCTGCGGCATCTCTATGCTGCCAATGAGGTTCTGGCCCAAGTCCTGAATACTATCCACAACCTCAGCTTCTACCTTGACACCATGCGGGCGGTGCGTCATTCTATTGCGCTTGGGAACAGGGCCCAACTTCTTTCCGGGGAGCAGTCTGGAGTAAAACCATAGTCCGGCATCCCCGGGGCATGCCTGAAGCGAAAAGAATCTCCGGCCTGAGGAAGCGAGAAATCCTGCGGTAAAATGCACAGGGGTCAGGACGCGCCAGGGGGCGTCGTGCTGGTCTATTTGGAGTGGCAACAGAATCGTTTCATGGATCGCGATATGAGCATCGCAATATGAGCATGGCAAGCATACTGGCGCTACAGACGATGGGAGCGGGCGGCTGGCTGGGGTTTGCCCCGCTGATCTTCATCTTTGCCATCTTTTACTTTCTCCTGATCATGCCGCAGCAGCGCCGCCAGAAAAAATGGCAGCAGATGCTCAACGATCTGAAGACAGGGGACAAGGTTGTGACCAGCGGCGGACTGCGCGGGACAGTCATCGCGCTGCGTGACGATTACATACAGCTCCGCGTACCGCCCGATAATCTGCGGCTCGAAGTCACCCGCGCCTCGGTGGCGTCGGTAGTTGACCCGGAGGACAAGAACAAAGCGGCATGAGTAGCGCCGGCGTCCCGCCGGCTGTCGGGTGGGCGTCCCGCCTACCCCATCGGGCCGGCCGGGGGCCGGCGCTACCAAGAACCAAAGCTACAGAAAAGAAATTAACCCTCAGGCCATGAACAAGACTTTAGGTTGGAAACTCGGACTGACCGTAGGAACCCTGCTGCTCTTCCTGTTCGGTATCTTCGGAATTCCGAAGGACCTTTCCGGCAGCGGGCTGCTGGCGTCTATCCAGGAACGCATTCACCTGGGGCTCGACCTCAAAGGCGGCACTCACCTGATCCTGCAGGTGCAGGTCAACGACGCGGTGAACGGAGATTCCGACCGCGCGCTGGAGCGCGTCAAAGAAGATTTGCGCACCCACAAGATCAATTACACCGAGATCACCAAGCCGGATCCGGTGAATCATCCCGACCAGATCGTGCTTAAGGGTGTGCCCCCGGAATCGACTTCCGATCTGCGCTCTGACGTCAGCGAGCGCTTGCCCGAATATGACCTCAATTCGGGTGCGGACAATTCGTGGACGTTCACCATGAAGCCGCAGGCCCTGGCTGAGCTCAAGAATCGTGCGGTGACGCTCGCCATTGAAACCATCCGCAATCGCATTGACCAGCTGGGCGTGAGTGAACCGGTGATTCAGGAGCACGGTCTGGGCCAGTATCAGATTCTGGTGCAGCTGCCCGGCGTGGACGATCCGGCGCGGGTGAAGGAAATCATGCAGTCCACCGCCATGCTGGAAATCAAGCAGGTGCTGGGCGGGCCCTTTTCCAGCGAGCAGGACGCCCTGCAGCAACATAATGGCGTGCTGCCTCCGGATTCCATGCTGCTGCGCGGACGCAGCGTCGGCAGCCAGGCCGGCGACGATGCCAGCGAACAGTTCTACCTGGTGACGCGCAGTTCCGCGGTAGCGGGCGCCGATCTGCGCTCGGGCGGCGCCACGGTGGGGCGCGACTCAAACACCAATTCACCGGACGTCGGCTTTGTTCTTACCAACGAAGGTGGAAGAAAGTTTGCTGCGTTTACCGGCTCCCACGTGGGCGACAAACTCGCGGTGGTCCTGGATAACCGGGTGCGGGAAGTGGCCACCATCAATGAGCAGATCCATGACCAGGGACGGATCAGCGGCGGCGGCATGAGCGAGCAGGCGGCCAAAGACCTGGCCCTGGTCCTGAATTCCGGCGCGCTGCCGGCCGGCATCAAGTATCTGGAAGAGCGGACCGTGGGGCCGTCGCTGGGATCGGATTCGATCCGGGCGGGGGTTCGGGCGGCGGTTATCGGCATGCTCGCCGTCCTGATCTTCATGCTGATCTACTACCGCGGGGCGGGCATCAACGCGGATCTGGCGCTGATCCTGAACCTGATCATTCTATTGGGTTTCATGGGATACTTTGGGGCCACGCTGACGTTGCCCGGCATCGCCGGCGTGATCCTGACGGTGGGCATGGGCGTAGATTCGAACGTGCTGATTTTTGAGCGCATTCGTGAGGAACTGCGGAACGGCAAGACGCCGTCGTCGGCGGTGGAGCAGGGTTTCGCGCATGCCTGGATCACCATCGTCGATACCCACGTGACCACTATCGTCTCGGCGGCCATCCTGTTCCTGTTTGGCACCGGTCCAGTCAAGGGTTTCGCCGTGACCCTGACCTTTGGCCTGCTGGCCAACCTGTTTACCGCGGTGTTTGTTTCCCGCATGATTTTCGACTGGATCTTGAGCCGCAAGCAGCGTGGCGAGGCTTTGAGCATTTAACGGGATCGGCCGGGCTTTGCCCGCACACAGTTTTGGAAGGGGTTGGACGACAGCGTGGAATTTTTTCGAAATCCGAACATAGACTTTCTGGGCAAGAAGTGGTATTTTCTCGCCTTTTCCTTGCTGTTCAGCGTGGCCGGCATCTTGTCCATGTTGTTTTGGCACGGCATCCCGCTGGGCGTAGACTTCCGCGGCGGCACCCTGGTCTACGTGAAGTTCTCGCATCCGCCGAATGACAACGCCATCCGGGCGGCCCTGCAAAAGATGGGCTTGGGTCAGTTCAAGATTCAGCGCCTGGGAGCGGTGGCCAACAATGAGGTGCTGATTGACCTTGATGTCCGCGAGACCAGTGAGAAAGCGCTCGATCAGGGCAAGGTTCGAATCATCAATGCGCTGGAGACCAATGCTCCGGCGGGCAAACTGGATTTGAATAACAGCAGCTCTTTGACAATCGCCAATTACCTGCTGGAGAAGGATCCGCTGCGCGCGGGCACCGACGCCAGCCAGCGCTACGCTGCCGCCGCCCGGGCGATCGTTGACTATCGCGACAAGACCAAGGGCGGGGTGCTGAGTTCGCTGGATGAACTCAAGGCCGCCGTCGACCCGGCCGTGGTTGCGGTTTTGCCGGACGGGTTCTATCTGTCGGATTTTGGGGTCTATCAGGTTGAGATTGTCGGCCCGCAGGTGGGGAAGCAATTGCAGAGCCAGGCCCGGTGGGCGGTGCTCTATTCGCTGGCCGGCATGCTGGTCTATCTGGGCTTTCGCTTTGAGTGGATTTACGGCGTGGCCGCGGTGGTCACCGTTTTCCACGACACCTTGATTACGGTGGGCGCGTTTTCCCTCACCAACAAGGAAATCTCGCTGACCGTGATCGCGGCCATCCTGACCCTGATTGGTTATTCGAACAACGATACCATCGTGATTTTTGACCGCATCCGGGAAAACCTGAAGTTGATGCGGCGAGAAAAGTTGTCAGAAATCGTAAACCGGAGTATTAATCAAACGCTGAGCCGGACGATCCTGACCGCAGGGTTAACGTTTTTGACGGTGGTTGCGCTGTACCTGTTCGGCGGCGAAGTGCTGCATGGCTTCTCTTTCGCCCTGGTCATTGGAATCCTGATCGGGACTTATTCTTCGATCGCGATTGCAGCGCCCATTCTGGTGGCCTACCAGGATTGGCGGTCGAACCAGGGAAAGCCGGTGGCAGTGGTGGCGGGCAAAGCCAAGCCGGCCCCGGGCAAGGCGGCGGGCAAGGGTAAGGTGGCAAGCGGCCAGTAGCCATGGTTTCAACGGTTTGAGTCAGGCCGCGGATGACTGGCAACAGGCTGGATGTTCGGGAGCAAAGCATGGGCGGGCGGTGTCTAAACATACGTAGGGTCCAGCAGGAGAATCCTCATGTTTGAAGATAGCCTCATTGAATCAGGTGGCAGGCTCAAGACAAAGCGCGGCCTGACTACTTTTCTGTCATTTGGTTTACAGATAGCCCTGGTCGGAGTCCTGGTTCTGATCCCGCTACTGTTTACCGAAGCTCTGCCCAAAACCCAGTTGATGACCTTCCTGGTGGCTCCGCCACCACCGCCGCCACCGCCACCGCCACCGGCTGCGACCCCCATCAAGGTGGTAAAAATAATTCAGACTGACATCATTAACGGGCAACTGCGCACCCCCACCAAGATCCCGGAAAAAGTACAAATGATCAAAGAGGAAGAGGCGCCGCCTCCGGTTTCGACCATGGCCGGGGTTGTCGGCGGTGTCCCGGGCGCGGCGGGCGGACAAATGGGCGGCGTGATCGGCGGCATTATCAACTCAACCCCGATCGCGGTGCCGAAAGTCGCCACTCCACAGCGGGTGCGGGTCTCACAAGGCGTGACCCAGGGTCTGCTGCTGCGAAAAATTCAGCCGGCCTATCCACCCCTGGCGCGGCAGGCGCGCATCCAAGGTTCCGTGCTGCTGCAGGCTGAGATCAGCAAGGATGGTTCGATTCAGAACCTGCGCCTGATCAGCGGCCACCCCATGCTGGCTCCGGCCGCCATCGAGGCGGTGAAGCAGTGGAAGTACAAGCCTTACATTCTGAACGGCGAGCCGGTGGAAGTGGAAACTCAGATTACGGTCAACTTTACCCTTGCCGGAGGTTAAACTCCGGCGGGCCAGCGTGGATTTAACAGGATTCGAAGCGGCAACTAGTTTTGCAATCTGACAAGCTCTGAGGAGGAAGGCAACTCATGTTCGTAGCCAATCTAGCAGCACTCGCATTTACTCATATGTCCACCATGGCGGCCTGGTTTTTTCAGGAGCAGGCAGCCGTGGGTTGGGACCCGATTTCGCTGTGGCACCAGATGGGTATTCCAGCGAAGGCAGTGGTCATCATTCTGTTCGTCATGTCGGGCTGGTCAATCGGCGTCATGATTGATCGCGCCATGGCCTTCAGCGCCGCCCGCAAACAATCGCGCGCGTTCGCTCCCGCCGTGGCCGGCGCCCTGCGCGATGGCAAGATCGAAGAAGCCATCAAGGTCGCCGAGCGCAACAAGAAAAGCCACCTGGCCAAGGTTGTCACCTCGGGCCTGATGGAATTCCGCGCTCACCAGGAAAGCGGTGAGATTCCGGGCGAGACCATCGAAGCCTCCAAGCGCGCTCTCGAGCGCACCGAAGCCATTGTTCACGCCGAACTCAAGCGCGGCCTGGGCGGACTGGCAACCATCGGCTCCACCGCCCCGTTTGTGGGACTGCTGGGCACGGTGGTCGGCATCATCAACGCGTTTAAAGGCATTCAGTCCGAAAAGGCCACCGGTCTGGCAGCTGTCGCCGGCGGTATTTCGGAAGCGCTGGTGACCACCGCCATCGGGCTGTTCGTGGCCATCCCGGCCGTCATGATGTTCAACTACCTGACCGGACGCGTGGAAGCCTTCGACGTCGAGATGGATAACTCGTCGAGCGAACTGATCGATTACTTCCTGAAGCGGCGGGGAATGCGCCGCAGCTAGGCCTCGACCAGCGGGCTACAACCTCAGAGTTGCCGATCTGGCGCCGGGTAAACTCCCGGCGCCAGGTTCAAATCCTGGGGTCGAAAGCGCGGGTTCGAGAAGCTGGAGCCGCTGAGAATCATCCTCAGCTCGGGCGGGCGATAAGCGGCCGCCGAGGAGATGTAAGTTTATGGCGTTAAACAAGCGGAATGAGGGAGTCAAGGTCAACTCCAACATCAACGTGACCCCCATGGTGGACGTGATGCTGGTGTTGCTGATCATCTTCATGGTGATCACGCCCATGTTGCAGCACGGCGTCAGCGTGGACATGGCGAAGGTCAATAATCCGGAGTCGATGCCGGACGCCGACAAAGAAGACGCCCTGCTGGTGTCCGTCATGCGCGACGGGACGGTTTACTTCGGGACCGACAAGCTTCCGCCCGACCAGTTGACCGGCAAAGTCAAGGACCGCCTGGCGAATCGCGTGGACAAGCGGGTCTTCGTTAAGGCCGACGCGCGCGCCCGGTTCGGGTCCGTGGTTGAGGTCGTGGACAACGTGCGGGCGGCAGGAGTCGACCAGTTAGGCCTGCTGACCGAGCAGCGCAAGACTGCGACACCGGCCCCGGCAGCGGCGCCTGCAACTCCGCCCACCGGCGGGCAATAGCCCGGGCTTTTGTAGCCTGGACGTGCGCAGCGAAGAAATTCGAGGAGAACTGTTATGGGAATGGCAATGGGATCGGGCGGCGGTCAGAGCGCGGACATGAACGTCACCCCGCTGATCGACGTGCTGCTGGTGCTGATCATCATCTTCATGGTGATCACGCCGTTAACCCCCAAGGGACTGGACGCGCTGGTGCCCCAACCGCCACCGCCGAATGCGCCCAAGAACACCACTCCGGATCGCACCATCGTGGTGCAGTTGATCGACCGGGGAGCGGGCCAGCCGCCGGCGCTTAAGATCAATCAGGAAGAAACCACCTGGGACAACCTGCAGGGCCGGTTGACCGACATCTTCAAGACGCGCGCGGAAAAGGTGATGTTCGTCAAGGGCGACGATGCCGTCCCGTTTGCCGACGTGGCCAACGTGATTGACATCGCGCACGCGGCGGGCGTCGACAAAGTGGGCCTGATCACGGCCAAGATTGAAGCCGGCGGCTAGTCCCGTAGAAGTTGTGGTACCGTCCCATACGCGCACGTGCGGAGCAGGGCTGCGTGCCGGTCGTCCGTTGGCACAAGCACAGGCCTGACGATTTCTGGCAAGGGAGCTAACAGCGCAATGAAAACAAGCGTACGAATGCTGGCAATGACGGCGCTCGGGCTGGCGATGCTGGCCACCACGGGCTGCAGCAAGCTGCGGGCAAGAGACCAGCTCAACAAGGGCGTGCAGTCCTACAAGAATGCCAAGTACGAAGAGGCGATCAACCACTTCCAGCAGGCGGTGTCGCTCGATCCCGGCCTGCTGAATGCGCGCCTCTACCTGGCCACGGCGTTTGCCCAGCAATATATTCCCGGCGTCGATGCCGAAGACAACAATCGCATGGGGCAGAACGCGATTGACCAGTACAGCGCGGTGCTGGAGCGCGATCCCAAGAACATCAACAGCGTGAAGGGTATCGCCTACCTGTACCTGCAGATGAAGAAATTCGAGGACGCCAAGACCTATTACCGCAAGGCCATTGAACTCGATCCCAATGATCCTGAGCCCTACTACTCTGTGGCGGTCATCGACTGGACCCAGAGCTACCAGCCCCGCATGGAAGAACGCGCCAAGGCAGGACTGAAGCCGGACGAGTGGATCATGAAGGACAAGAGCAACAAGAAAGTCTGCGAGATGCTGCGGGAGAAGAACTCGGGCGTGATCGAAGATGGCATTGCCATGTTGCAGAAAGCCCTGCAATTGCGGCCGGACTACGACGATGCCATGGCCTACCTGAACCTGATGTACCGGGAACGTGGCGACTTGCAGTGCGACGATGCGGCGGCCCGGGCGGCGGACTTGAAGACAGCCGATGAGTGGGTGGACAAGACCATGGCCGTCAAGAAAGCCAAGGCTGAGAAGCAGCCGGGCAATCAGGGCATCACCATGCCCAGCCAGTAGGAATGGGCGCAACCGTTTAACCGCGAAAGCCTCTTCTTGATGAAGAGGCTTTTGTTTTGCTTTGCGTAGCGCCGGCCTCCGGCCGGCTGTCGCGAGGGCGTCCCTCCCTCGCTCTCCGTGGAGGGCAAGATGCCCTCCGGCCAGCCGGCGGAACGCCGGCGCTACCCTTAAGGCCGGCCTCCGTGCCGCTGCAGCACGAGCGGGGCGCTCGCGCCCACATAATCATGTTTAAGAAGATTCTGGTGGCTAATCGGGGAGAGATCGCGGTGCGGGTGATGCGCGCCTGCCGCGAGTTGGGCATTTCTTCGGTTGCGGTTTTCTCCGAGGTGGATCGCGCCGCTCTTCATGTCTTGATGGCGGACGAAGCCTATCCCATCGGAGCCGCGGCGGCGGCCGAGTCCTATCTCAACATCGGCAAGATTCTCGACGTCGCGAAAGGCTGCGGCGCGGACGCCATTCATCCCGGCTACGGCTTCCTTTCGGAGAATGCGAAGTTCGCCCAGGCCTGCTCTGATGCCGGCATAAAGTTCATCGGGCCGACCGCGGCTTCCATGGAAATGATGGGATCGAAGACCCGGGCCCGCCAGGAGATGGAGAAGGCCGGAGTGCCGTTCGTGCCGGGCACATCCCGCGCGCTGGAATCGGCACAACAGGCCAGGGAGGTGGCGGCGAAAGTCGGCTATCCCGTCATGCTGAAAGCGGCAGCGGGCGGAGGCGGTAAAGGCATGCGCCTGGTGCACACCGCGCCGGAGCTGCAAGCCGCGCTGGAAGCGGCCCAGAGCGAGGCCCAGCGGGCGTTCGGAGATGGCGAAGTTTACCTGGAGAAAGCCATCCTCAACCCGCGGCACATCGAGATGCAGGTGCTGGCGGACGAACGCGGCAACACCGTTTATCTCGGCGAACGCGAGTGTTCCATTCAACGGCGCCATCAGAAAGTGCTGGAGGAGGCGCCCTCGCCCCTGGTCGACCCCGAAATGCGGCGGCGCATGGGCGAGGTCGCGGTCCGGGTGGCCCGGGCAGCGCATTACGGCAACGCGGGCACGGTCGAATTTCTGGTGGATGCGGACAGGAATTTCTATTTTCTGGAAATGAACACGCGCCTGCAGGTGGAGCATCCGGTGACGGAATTGATCACCGGACTTGACCTGGTGCATCTGCAGATCCGCGTCGCGGCTGGAGAAAAACTCCCCTTCACGCAGGAAGACGTTGTCATCCGCGGGCACGCCATGGAGTGCCGTATCTACGCGGAAGATGCGGACAACAATTTTTTCCCCAGCCCGGGGAAAATCGAAGCGCTGCAGACTCCGGCGGGGCCGGGAATCCGGCTGGACAGCGGCGTGTATGCCGGCTGGACCGTCCCCCTCGACTACGATCCCCTGCTGGCGAAACTGATTGGCTACGGAGAGGACCGGCAGCAGGCGATCGCCCGGCTGGCGCGGGCCTTGCCGGAATATTTCGTGGCCGGCATCAAGACCAACCTGGGGCTGTTCCGGCGGATTCTGGCGGACGGAGATTTTCAGTCCGGCAAAATCGATACCGGATATCTGGGGCGCCTGCTGCAGATTAAAAGCGACTCCGGTGGTCACGAGGCCAGAAAGAAAACTGCAAGTACCGCCGCCATCGCCGCCGCCGTTTTCACCTGGCTGGACTCGGCGTCGAAAACGGGAGGGAGCGCGAACGGTCGAAGCGCCGAGATTTCAAGCTGGAAAAAAGCGGCAAGAAGCGAAGGCCTGATGTAGCACGATTGAATGGAGGACGGGCGTCCCGCCCGTCATGCACGGACCGCGGCGGGGACGGGCGGGACGCCGTCCTCCATCGGAACTCGAATGATCTACAACGTCACTATCGACGGAACCGTTTTTCGCGTGGATCTCGACCTGGACCGTGACGCCGGGCAGTGGCGCTGCTGGGTGGACGGACGCGCGATCCCGATCGATGCCCGGCTGGCGCAGCCCGATGTTCTCTCTATCCTGATCGACGGCGCGGCGTTCCAAGCGAGGCGGGAGCGAATCGCGGCAGACGTGAGAATCTGGGTGGGCGAGCAGTCTTACGCGGCTGAAGTCTCGGACCCGCGATCATTGCGCAGTCGCAAGGCCCGCACCGACTCTGGACAAGGGCCGCGACCGCTGGTGGCGCCCATGCCGGGAAAGGTAGTCCGGTTCCTGGTCGGCGAGAACTCGCCGGTCGAAGCCGGACAGGGCGTGGTCGTGGTCGAAGCGATGAAGATGCAGAACGAAATCAAGTCGCCGAAAAAAGGCGTGGTACTGAAGCTGGCAGTGGCGGAAGGCGCAGCGGTGAATGCCGGAGATGTGCTGGCGATAGTGGAGTAGCAGTTTCTGGTTTCCAGTTTCCGGTTTCAAAATCGAGGGAATCGGAAACTGGAAACCAGAAACTGGAAACCAGAAACTGGAAACCAGAAACTGGAAACCTGGCCCTGGTGGCTTACTGGGCGGTGCCGTTGCCGTCGAGCACTTTTTGAGCGTAGTAGTTTTCCACCCGGGCCTGATCGCGGAGGACCTCGTAGTACGCCGCCTTGAGCAACTGCTCGCGACGGTCACGGAGCTGGGAGCGGATGGCCTGCTGCACCCGCGGATCGGCCAGTTCGCGCTGTCCTGCCGGCTCTTTCGAAATCAGCTTGACGATCTGGAATCCGGCCACCTGTTTGTTCATGGGGTTGGCCAGCGGAATCACGGCGCTGTACTGGCCGGGTTTCAGCTTGGCAACGGCGTCGCGGGTGCCGGGGTCGGTATTGCGCAGCGAAGATTCCGGGGCGAAGCCCAGGTCGCCTCCGCTGCCCGAAGTCTCGGCGTCCTCGGAATAGTTCATGGCCAGGGTCCCGAAGTCGTCGCCGCTGTCCAGGCGATTGGTGATCATCTGGATTTTCTTGCGGGCGTCCGCTTCATTCTGCGCCTTGTCGTTCTTCAGGTTGTGGACCTGAGGATTGGGCGTGGTGGTGACCAGGATGCGGGCCAGGTGATACTGCGGCTCGATCAGGTTGAACTCCGCTTTGTGCGCGTTGTAATAGTTGGTAATGTCCTGATCGGTGACGTTGATCTTGGAGGTAATCTCCTTGTTCAGGACTTTGTCCACGGTGAGGGAGCGGCGGAGATCGCGCTTGAAATCGTCCACCGTGATCTTCTTTTCCTTCAGCCGGGCTTCAAACTGTTCCTTGGTGTAAGGCGACTTGATTTCGTTCAGCTTGGCGTCCACCTCTTCGTCGGTGGCCAGCAGCCCGAGCTTCTCCGCCCGGCGCATCAGAATTTCGTTATCGATCAACTCCCGCAGAATGCTGAGGCGCAGGCTGGTGGCCTGCTCGCCGACCGGGACCTGCTCGGAGCCGGCAGTCTGGTTCTGGTAATACTTTTCCACGTCCGCGGTGTAGATCTTGCGGCCATCCACGGTGGCAGCGACATCGTCGCCGGCGCGCCTGGAGCTGCAGGCGGCAGAAAGAATCAGGAGGCTAACGGCAAAAAGGGCAACCAGCGGGCGCCGCAACCCATCGTGTTTTTTCAAATCAGGTCCTCCGCGTTGTTATGTCGCTGCTGTGGCCGGTCTGCTATTTTTCCGGGCCGTCATTCGCAACCTTAGGAATTATTTGTTTCCCGGCTGCGGCGCTGCCGCCGGGGCTGGGGCGGGATGCGCTGGCGGCGTCTCGCCGGCCTGCACCAGGGCGCGATCCAGGACCGCCCGCAGTTCGCTGATCGACAGCGCCCCATCCACCTGCTCGCCGTTCACGAACATGGTCGGCGTCGCTTCCACGCCCAGCGCCTCGCCCTCGTGGACGGAAGCCTTCACCTTATCGTCCTGTTGGGCTTTGATGCAGGCTTGCAGCTTGGTCCCATCCAGATTGTGCTTTTGTCCCTGCTCCAGGGTCAGGCGATCGAGGGCGGCAAACTGGCCGTCGTGGCCCTTCTCGGAATTTACTTCCTTCTGGTTGGCATGAATGTAGTCGGCGAAATCCCAATATGCATCCTGGCTTTGCGCCGCCAGGCAATTGGCGTCGACCGCCGCATGCGTGGCCCAGGGATGGATCTCGGCCAGCGGGAAATCCTTGTAGATGAATTCCACCCGGTCGCCATATTCCTTCAGCAGGTCGGGGAAAAGCGTCTGGTGCATGCGCGAACAGAAGGGACATTCGAAGTCGTCGTAATTGATGGCAATGACCTTGGCCTTGGCGTTGCCGCGGGTCGGCCGTCCGCTGACGTCGATCTTTTTCATGACCTCGGCGTAGGGATCCCTGCTGAGGTCGAGCTTGGTCATGCGCAGCAGCGTCTTGCCATCCTTGGCCAGCAGGAAATCGTAAGTCTGCTTCTTGTCGCCGCCATCGAAGGTGATGGTCAGGGCGTCGTAATTGGGGAAATCGCTGGGCTTGACCGGGCCCAGAATCACTCTTACCCGGGCGGGAATGGTATAGAAAAGCCGCACTTGTTGCTCGATTCGCCGGGCCACTTCAGGGGACATCGACTGGGCGGAGCAGCCCAGGCATACGATCAGAAGCACAAGTGTGGCACGCCGCAAAAACGTCACCAGAAACCGCCTGTACATTGAAGATTAACCACCAGGATTAGCCTCGATTATCTCACACGGCCGAGGCGGCTGACCGGTGAATGAGAGGGTTGAAGGGCCATTTTCAGCGGTGAAGTCAGCGCCCACTGGTAAGGATTTCGGCCGCCAGAAACGCGTTCATGGAGCCGGAGCGGAAGCCTTCGAGGTCCAGGGTCACGAATTTGAAGCCCAGAGCTTTGAAGATACGGGTAAATTCCGCGGCCATCTCCGGAGTCAGCGCCCGGGCCAGTTCTTCGCGCGCAATCTCGATGCGCACCATGTCTCCGTGGTGACGGACGCGAACCTGGCGGAAGCCGAGAACGTGCAGGGAGTCCTCTCCCTGTTCGACCACGCTGAGCGCCTCGCGCGTGACCTCGCGCCCGTATTCGATACGTGAAGAAAGACAGGCAGAGGCAGGTTTGTCCCACAGGCGCAGTCCGGCGGCGCGAGCGAGTTCGCGGATATCCTGCTTGGTGAGCCCGGCCTGGCGCAGCGGCGCGGCCACGTGATGCTGCTCCGCCGCCCGCTGGCCGGGACGGAAGTCGCCCTGGTCGTCCAGGTTTACCCCGTAAGCGATCGCATCGAAGCCGTGCCGGCTGCGGAATTCTTCCATGGCGGTGAACAGCTCGTCCTTGCAATGAAAGCAGCGGGCAGCGTCATTGCGGACGTATTCCGGCCGGTCGAGCTCGCTAGTCTGCATCACTTCGAGCGGGATCCCCTGTTCGCCGGCGAAAGCGGTGGCGTCCGCCAGCTGGGTGCGGGCCAGGCTGGGCGAGTCGGCGATGACGGCCAGCATGTTGCTGCCCAGCGCCTGGTGCGCCGCCCAGGCGAGAAAGGCTGAATCCACGCCGCCGGAGTAGGCGACCAGAGTTCGTCCCAGCCCGCGGAGATGCTGGTCGAGCGCGGCGCGCTTCGAGGCGAGATTGGGTTCGGCCGGCACAGGGATATCTTACGATGGTTTGGAGGGCGAAGCGAATGGCGTGGTTTCGCCAGCGGAGGGAGTTCCGAGCGCAAACACCTGTCATCCTGAGCGGAATCTAATCCATTCGTCCGCGAATGGATTAGATGGAGTCGAAGGACCCCTATATTCTGAACGTCAGCCGGCCGTTTTGGGCCGTGAGCCGGAGGTTCCCCTAAACCGACGGGTTCGTGGAGACCGCAGGGGTCCTTCGACTCCGTGATGGCTTCGCTGCGCGAAGCCATTACTCCGCTCAGGATGACACGCGGTTGAACGCGGCGGTGCTTTATACTTTCGCGGCCGGCTGGCACTGGCATGCCTACTTCACCTACACATCGTCTGGCCTACATCGACTGGATGCGCGGGCTGGCCTGCGTGCTGATGTTTCAGACCCACTGCTACGACTCCTGGCTGAGTCCCGAGGCCCGCAAGACGCCGTTTTTCATGTGGTCCCAGCTCGGCGGTACCTTTCCGGCGCCGCTGTTCCTCTTCCTGGCGGGAATTTCCTTTGCCCTGGTGACCGACAAGCTGCGGCGGAAGGGTGCGACGCCGAATGCGATCGCGCACACCACTATCCGGCGCGGCGCGGAAATTCTTGGACTCGGCCTTCTGTTCCGCTTCCAGGAGTACGTTATCGCCTGGGGATGGGCTCCGTGGAGCGATGTGTTGCGGGTGGACATCCTGAACACGATTGGCATTTCCATGATGCTGATGGGCGCGGTGTGCTGGATGGTGCTGAGGGTTGGCGCAACCTCGCACATCCGCCAGGTTCTGGGGGCGACCGCGGGCGCAATCGCGCTGCTGATTTCGCTGCTGACACCGCTTATCTGGACCAGCTGGCGTCCGCGCTGGCTGCCCTGGCCGATCGAGTCCTACATTGATGGAGTGCACAATCTGGGGCGGCCGCAGTCGTGGATTTTCCCCATCTTTCCCTGGACAGCTTTCGCCTTCGCCGGTTTAGCGGTCGGATTCCTGCTGATCAGCGATTGGGCGTGCCAGCGGGAGGCCGCCGTGTTCGCGATGGCCGGCGCCGCCGGCGTGGGCCTGATCTACCTGGCCCGCTGGATGGATGCCCGGCCCACGCAGATCTATCCGGTCTATGACTTCTGGCATACCAGCCCGAATTTCTTTCTGATTCGCGTGGGATTGCTGCTGGCGATTCTCGCCGCGACTTACGCGTGGTGCCGCTGGGGCGCGGGCCAGTGGGGGTTCAGTCCGCTGATACAACTGGGGCAGACTTCTCTGCTGGTCTACTGGGTCCACATCGAATTTGTTTACGGACGGCTTTCGATTGTGCCCAAGCGTGCCGCCGGGATTCGGGCGGCATCGTTGGGGCTGGTGGTCATTTGTCTGGCGATGCTGGTGCTGTCGATCGGGCGCACCCGATGGAAGGCGCGCGGGAGGGCTGTCCTCGATGGAGGACGGGCGTCTCCGCCCGTCCCTGCGGGGATGCCGGCGGGACAGTGATGGCTCCCGCGCGTCGCTCTGGAATCCCGGCGGAACCGTGATGGCCCCCGCACGAGCAGCCTGCCCTGAGCGAAGTCGAAGGGCTCGCGCCTACATTGAGCTGGCTTGGCGGATGGCATTTTCTGTCAGCTTCACGGCGATTGCCCAGCGCTTGCGAGCTTGAGGTTCGTCGTTTCCGAAGCCGAAGACGTAGAGCGTGATGTAAAAGCCCTCCCGAATTTCATCTCCGGCGTGATAGAAGCAGCGCCGGATCAGCAATTCGACAGCTGCAGGAATCTCGGGCACGCGCTTCAGGAGTTGCGTAATCCGCTTGGCGAATTGCTCGTGTTCCGCGAAAGAAGAGCGCGACGTTTCCGGCGAGAACAGGATGTCCACGTAGGAACAGAATTTGTGCGTTGCCCCGAAGATCTCCTCTTCGGGATTGATGTCCGCGCTCGGCCAGGTATCGCACTTTGCGGTTTCGAGAATACCGGCGGGCGTGTTCATGGCGGCAAGAAACTCGGCCAATTCGGCCGCCCGGCTGGCTTCTTCGATCTTGAGCAGAAGTTCGGGCTGGCGCTTCAGGTCGTAATAGCGCGGGCCGCCGTCATCGGCGGCCCAGGGCAATTCCAGGGTTTCGTCGTCCGCTCCAAGTTCGACCGCGAAATCAGCTTCCACGCTAGTGCGCGGGAGCCGGCTGCGGCGTGGCCTGGGGTGGCGTGGATTGGGTCGCGGGCGGCGCGAAATTCACCGTTGGCACCTGGCGCGATCCCTCGGAAGCGGCGAAATAAGCCTCGTTCGGTTTGAACCCTGCCCATCCGGCAAAGATGTTGTTGGGAAATTTCTGGATGTAGGTGTTGTAGTCCTGCAGGGTGTCGTTGTAGCGCTTGCGTTCGACCGCGATGCGGTTTTCGGTGCCGGCCAACTCGTCCTGCAGGCGCAGGAAGTTTTCGTTCGACTTCAGCTGCGGATAGTTCTCCACAATGGCCAGCAGTCGGCCCAGGGCGCCGTCCAGTTGGCCGTTGGCGGCGATCTTGTCGGTGGGATTGCCGGCGGAGAGTAACGCCGAGCGGGCCTTGGCAATATCGCCGAAAACCGTCTGTTCCTGCTGCGCGATCCCCTTCACGGTGGCGACCAGGTTGGGAATCAGGTCGGCGCGGCGTTGCAGTACGATGTCCACCTGCGACCAGGAAGCCTTCACCGCCTCGTTCTTGGTCACCAGGGTGTTGCGGACGCCGACATATTGTCCGAAGACGACGAAAGCGAGCAGTGCCACTATCGCGATTACGATTAGAACTTTGACCATACTTCCTCCTGAATCAAGTAGTCACAGAAACGGTCAGACCCGCGAACTTGTCATTTGCCGGCAGCGGCTGAATCTGAAATGCAATCTCGAAATGTCGTCATCCTGAGGGACTTCAGTCCCGAAGGATCTGGCGCGCAGCGGCACAACTGTCCGCCTTTCTCTGAGCTCCACCCCAGATGCTTCGCAAGCTCAGCATGACGCCCTCGCTGAAGATCACTTGTCTTTATCCAGCATTCTATCGACTGCGGCGGTCACGTGCTGCACGGCTGCCAGATAACGGGTGAAAACGTCTTTGGCGTCAAGCTGCTTGCGGTCGGTTTTGTGGTCACGGATATCCAGCAATTGCAGAAATGCCGAAGGCTCGAAAGGGATGCGGGTGGCGAGAATCTGGATGGCTTCGCGCTTGGAGTGGGGAGCGGCGTCGCCCAGCGCCAGCAACGCGTGCCGGAACAAAGTCCCGAAGGCAGACACCGAGCCCAGCAGAAGCTCCCAGAGGGCGCGATCGTTGTCTCCCGTCTCCAGCAGGCGCTGCCGCAGCAGGATGAGTTTTTCGCGCAGTTCATATTCCAGCTGCGCCCGATGCAGTTGCATGGGGATTTGCAGCCGGGTCAGCAGTTCGTCGCCAAAGAGCACACGGTGGTGATGCTGCATGTCGAGCAGTTCGATGGAGAACACGTCGGTGGAATGTTCGAGCTCCTCCTGCGTCATGACCAGGGGCGCGGGATGCTTCTGGTGATGCCACCATTCCACCACCGGCGCAATGGCGGAAAGTTTGGAGAAAGAACTTTCCCGCAGAACGCAAAGCAGATTCAGGTTGGAGAAGTCGGCCTGATATTCTCCGGTGGCGGCTGAACCATAGAGGATGATGCTCTGCAGGTTCTGTCCCGCGGCCTGTTTCATGCGGCTGACGAATTCGTCGATCTTTTTTTCCGCGACCATTTCCGAAACCTCCCGCTGCTCTGCGCCGTCGTTTCGATTTCATCCACTGGAGGACGGGCGTCCCGCCCGTCCAACCTCAAATCCCGTCAGCCTAGCCGTCCACCAGAACGACGGCCCCAAGCGCCGAGGGCAAGATGCCCTCGGGACAGCCGGCCGGAGGTCGGCGCTACAAGAAATCAGCTACCAGCTGCCGCTGGCGCCGCCGCCGCCAGAACTGCCTCCGCCGAAGCCTCCGAACCCGCCGCCTCCGCCTCCGAAGCCCCCGCCGCCGCTGTACCCGCCTCCGCCACCACCTCCTCCGAATAGAAGAAAGTAGAACAGGAGCTTGCGCAGCGGAGTCAGAAGGACGATCAGGAGAATTACGCCCAGAATCAGCAGCTGTTTCCCGGTCAGGCCTGTCTCTGGTTGCCCGCTAGAAGCTGCCGGGAGTTGCGGACGCGGGCCGGTCAGTTCAATACCGGCGTCCTGCGCGATGACATCCGCCACCCTTGACGTCATCAGCGATACCGCGCCGTTATAGTCGTTCTGCCGGAGCAGCGGGACAGCCTCGCGGCCAAAGCCTCCCACCTTGCCGTCGGTCAGGATCGGCTCCAGGCCGTAGCCGACTTCGATGCGGTATTTGTGGTCCTGCACGGCCAGAAGGATCAGGACGCCGTGGTCCGTGGCTTTGCTTCCGATGCCCCACTGCTTGTACAGGGCGACGGCGTAGCTTTCAATGTCCGAGCCGTCCAGGGAATTCACCGTGACCACGGCGATCTGGGCCTTGGCTTTCTGGTCGAGCTGCTGGCAGATGTTGTCCAGTTGCGCGATGGTGGTCGCGTCCAGCACGTGGGCGAAGTCGTTGACGTAGTCGGTCGGCTTCAGCTGGGAGACAGGTTCTGCGCGGAGCAACAGCGGGAGCGCCAGCAGGACGAGCGCGACGCGAATCGACTGCAGGAACCTCATTCGCGGTGATTGTATAGGAAACCGGGTCGAGCTTCGCTCGACCGCCGGTGTGGGTCGGACACTCTTGTCCGACTGCTTTTGACTTTCCGTCACGTCGTCAAAAATCAAAGGCGGTCGGTCAAGAGTGTCCGACCCACACCGGCGCTGAGAAAGTCTACGACCTGGGATTCGGCCCAGCGGCCGTCGCTGCCGTTGTTCCTCTCGCCCAGGTATGAGCAATGGCCGCCGTCCTCCGTCTCGATGAACGTGATGTGCGGGTTGTCCAGGATCTTGCGGCGGGTTTCGGGAAGGATGCGGATGAAGGGATCGTTGGCCGCGTTAAGAATGAAAGTGGGGACGGCGATGCGGTCGATCACATGCGCGGCGGCGGAGCGGTCGTAATAGTCGTCGGCGCCGCTGAAGCCGCAATAGAACGCGGTGATGCGGTCGTCAAATTCGCGCAGGCTGCGGATGCCGCGGAGCCGCGAAGTGTCGAATGCGCCCGGAAACAGGCGCGCCTTGGTGCGCAGCCGGCGATTCAGCTGCCACAGGAAATATTGTTCATAGAGGCGGTTGCCGGGCAGATGCAGAGCGTCCGCCGAGGCGGCCAGGTTGACCGCAGGACAGACCGCCGCTACCGCGTGAAACTGCCGTGGGCCTGCGCTTCCCCACTCGCCGGCCAATTTCAGCACCAGGTTGCCGCCCATGGAATATCCGGCCAGGGCGAAACTGGAGATGTGGTCCTGCTCGATCAAATTCTGCGCCACCGCGGCGATGTCCGGCGAGCGGCCGGAATGGTAAAGGGTCGGAGCCAGCGCCTCGGTGCCGCCGCAGTTACGCTGATTCATTCGGACCACGTTCATGCCGCGGGCCAGCCCCTTGGCGGCAATCCCCTGCATGTACGTGGAATCGCTCGAGCCCTCGAGGCCATGCACGATGATGACGGTCAGCGCGTTCTGCCGGTCGCTTTGCCAGTGACAGTGAGCCAGGACCTGGACGCCCGGCTCGACTTCGATGAAGCGCGCCTCGGCCGGAGGCAGGGCAATGCGGCGGGAGAGGAAGAAGCTGGCCAGGGTCTGCCGGTGTCCGCCGCCCAGGCCGCGCCGCGGCACGAAAGCCGGCGTTTTCGTTTGCACAGTCTCCACTGCTTGATTTTAAATGGTGAGGCGACACCGGTTGCCGGTAAAGGAGTCAACGCGATGCCGATTTTCGAGTACATCTGCAAGCAATGCGATCACCAGTTCGAAGCTTTGGTGTACGGCAAGCAGAAGGCGGAGTGTCCCAAGTGCCACGGCAGCAAGCTGGCGCCGCAGCTCTCGGTGTTTGCCGTCAGCGCCAAGGGCAGCTCGACCGCCGCACCCTCGACCGGCGCCTGCGGCTCCTGCGGCGACCCGCGCGGGCCGGGGTCCTGCTCGCTTCCCAATCTGAACTGAGGGCCAGCGGGCGTTTCCTCCCCTATCCCTATGTGCAGGCAGTAGTTATGTGCGTGACTACAGGCACCAGTCTGGCATGACCGCGGTAAGTTTTCTTCTCCCCAGTCGCCCCCGTACCATCCGGACAGATCAGGCCTCGAAGCGTTGAGCTTCGAAGCCGAGGAGTCCGGATGGATCGTCGCCGCCATAATCGGGTCAAGGCGCAGTTGCCGGTGCGAATCTGGGGCGTGGATGCCCACGACCTGCCCTTCATGCAGCTGGCCAGCGTCAAGAACCTGAGCAGCACCGGCGTGGTCATTCAGGGCATGCGCCGCCAGATCAAGCCCGGAGAAATCCTGGAAGTGCAGCTGGACGACGAAAAAGCCCAGTTCCGCGTGATCTGGACCGGCATGCAAGGCACGCAAAGCGCCGGCGAACTTGGCCTGCAGCGGTTGGCTTCCGAACCTTGCCTCTGGGGCGTGGCTTTGGGTTGCTACAGCGAGCTGGTGGCCGAAGGCTAGTAATGGAGGACGGGCGTCCCGCCCGTCTTGCCGCGACAGGCGGGACGCCCGTCCTCCAGTCCCACAGTCGCATTGCCCCGCAATTTGCACCCCGCACTCCGCTTCTACTATTCTGCCCACTTCGTGACATCCTCGTAAATTATCGGACGACAAGATTTTTGGAGACCGAATGGTGCGGACTATTCTGGCTGTGATGTTCTGCTTAGCTGTTCACATCGCGTAGTTGAAGCACAGGCGCAATCTCTGAACCTGATGCCCCTGCCGGCCAAAGTGCAGATGGGCAGCGGCCAGCTGGTGGTCGATCCCAACTTTTCCGTTTCTGATCGCGGGTCATCACGAAGCGCGGCTGGATCGCGCAGTCGAACTTTTCCTCGCTCAGCTTCGCCGCCAAACCGGGATGCCTCCCCTCGACATGAAGGTCACGGACTCCGCGACCGCCACACTCGTCATTCGAGGCCGCCGCCGGAACCAAAGCCGTGCAGGAACTGGGTGAAGACGAATCCTACAAGCTGGACATCAGCAGCTCCGGCGCCCGGTTGAACGCGCCGACCACGCTCGGCGTCATGCGTGGGCTGCAGACTTTCCTGCAATTGGTGCAGACCACGAGCGCGGGTTTTGCCGTGCCTGCGGTTTCGATCGAGGACAGCCCGCGCTTTCCCTGGCGCGGATTGATGATCGACGTGGGCCGCCACTTTATTCCGCTCGACGTTCTGAAGCGCAACCTGGACGGCATGGCCGCGGTGAAGCTCAACGTGTTTCACTGGCATCTCTCGGAAAACCAGGGCTTCCGCGTTGAAAGCAAGAAATTTCCCAAGCTGACGGACATGGGTTCGGACGGTCTGTACTACACCCAGGACCAAGTCCGGGAATTGATCGCGTATGCGCGCGAGCGCGGCATTCGCGTGGTTCCCGAGTTCGACATGCCGGGGCACGCAACGGCCTGGTTCGTGGGCTATCCCGAACTGGCCAGCGGGCCGGGACCTTATCAGATTGAGCGCCAGTGGGGCGTTTTCGATCCTGCCATGGACCCCACGCGGGAGGAAACTTACAAGTTTCTCGACACATTCATCGGCGAGATGGCTGGGCTTTTTCCCGACCAGTTTTTTCATATCGGGGGCGACGAAGTCAACGGCAAGGAGTGGGACGCGAATCCCAAGATTCAGGCGTTCATGCGCGCCCACGGCATGAAAAACAACAACGATCTGCAGGCCTATTTCAATCAGAGGGTGGAGAAGATCGTGGCCAAACATGGCAAGACCATGCTGGGCTGGGATGAAATTCTGCGCCCCGACCTGCCCAAGACCATCGTGATTCAATCCTGGCGCGGCCCGGACTCTCTGGCCCGGGCGGCGAAGCTGGGCTATCGCGGGTTGCTGTCCTCCGGTTACTACGTTGACCTGATGTGGTCGGCGCGAACGGCATTACGCGACCGAACCGCTGAGCGGGGCCGCCGCCAGCCTGACGCCGGAGGAACAGAAACGCATCCTGGGCGGCGAGGCTTGCATGTGGTCGGAGTATGTTTCGCCGGAAAATATCGACTCCCGCATCTGGCCGCGCACCGCCGCTATCGCCGAAAGATTGTGGTCGCCGCAGGACGTGCGCGACGTGAACTCCATGTACCAGCGCCTGGCGGTGACCAGCACGTGGCTCGACGGGCTCGGCTTGACCCACAATTCCAGTTACGCCCCCATGCTGCGCCGCATTGCCGGGACAAACGACATCGCCGCCCTGAAAGTTCTGACCGATGTGCTCGAGCCGGTGAAGGACTACACCCGCGAAGAAACCGCGCCCGCGCCCGCCACCAGCCTTTTGCCGCTGAATCGCGTAGTGGATGCGGTGCGTCCGGAAAGCGCCACCGCCCGGCAGTTTGCCGCCGCCGTGGACGGAATGCTTGGCGGCAGCGCAAGACCGGGCTCCGAGGCCCGGGTCAGGGAGTTACTCAGTCGCTGGCGCGACCAACAGGTTGAGCTTCAGCCCCAGTTTGAAAAGTCCCTGCTGCTCCAGGAAGTCGCTCCCCTCTCGCAGAATCTTTCGGCGCTCGGGACCGCGGGCCTGGCCGCCCTCGACTATCTCGACCGCGGCGAAGCCGCCCCGGCTGCGTGGGCGACCGCGCAACTCGCGCTGGTCGAGCAGGCGACGAAACCGCAGGCCCAACTGCTGCTCGTGGTTGCGCCATCGGTTGGAAAGCTTATTCAGGCCAGCGCCGGGCAGGCAACTTCGCCTTCAGCGAAATAGGAGTACCCTGAAGTTTTGGGGACGTCATCCTGAGGGACTTCATCCCGAAGGATCTCGCGTGCGGCGTCTCGATTGCTGCCGTGCTTGATTCAGCCATCGGGAGGTGGGCTTGGACACAAAGAACTCCGGTAGCAAGAAACTGGTAAGCCACGACGATTTCACATCCAAGCCGGAGTCCTGGCCCGCGCTTGCCGCTCGAGGCCTGGCAGGACACCTACTCCACGCTTCACATGTGGACCCAGATCGTGGGCAAAGTACGCCTCGCGCAGAGTCCGCTGATCAATCATTGGTGGGAAGTGCCGCTCTATGTCAGCGCGCGCGGGCTTACGACGTCCGCCATTCCTTATCATCTGGGCATCTTCGAAGTGGAATTCGATTTTCTCCATCACCACCTCGTTATTCAGACCAGCCAGGGTCAGCTCAGAGACCATTCCGCTGGCGCCGCGCTCGGTGGCTGACTTCTACAAAGAGTTCATGGCCGCGCTGGCCGCCCTCGGGATCGACGTGAAGATCTGGCACATGCCGGTCGAGATTCCCAACCCGATGGCTTTTGATCGCGATACGCAGCATGCCTCCTACGATCGCGAATACGTGAACCGCTTCTGGCGCATTCTTCTGGCGGTGGAGAGCATCTTCCAGGAATTTCGCTCAGGCTTCATCGGCAAGAACAGCCCAGTGCATTTCTTTTGGGGCAGTTTCGACTTGTGCGTCACGCGCTTTTCCGGACGCCGCGCCCCGGAGCGCGCCGGCGCCGACCCGATCACGCGCGAGGCCTACTCGCATGAGGTGATCAGCGCGGGATTCTGGCCGGGCGGGGGCGAGATCAAGGGCCCGGCGTTTTACGTCTACGCGGCCCCGGAACCCGCAGGCTACGGGCAAAGCCCGGTGCGTCCCGGCAAAGCGTTTTATCACTCCGGAATGAAGGAATTCTTCCTGATGTACGACGACGTTCGTCAGGAGGCTTCGCCTCGATCCGCATTGCTCGAATTTCTGCAAAGCACCTACGAGGCCGGGGCCAACCTGGGCAAATGGGACCGGGCGGAACTCGAGCGGGGCGGGTAGCCGCCCATTCGAAGACCGGGCGCCGCAAAGCCTTCTGGAGCAGGGATTTAGGCTGCGGCGCGCGACGGTTGTGCAAGGGCCTTGAGCAAAATCTGGTTGTCCTTCCGTTACCTGTCCAAGGTTACCGACGGGTCCTATGATGAAACGTCCCTTATTTCGACTATGGCGACTCCGACTCTCGATCCCAAGACCAGCGACACGGTCCAGGCCCTGGTGCAACTACTCCGCTCGCGCTCGTCGGAGGAGATACGCCAGCGCATGTACGACAATCCGCCGGGAAGTCCATGGTGGGCTGCCTGCAAGACCGAGCTTGATCTGCAGGAATAGCGAGCGGGCGGCGACCGCCCTGGTCGATACCTCGCGCGTGCTGGACAAATTTCGCAGCGCCACCGACCACCTTGAGGAACTCACCGAAAAACTGGTGCAGTCGACAACGGACATGGCTGAAATCGTAAAGAGCGTGCGCGAATCCGGCCGACGGATGGAAATTGCAACCTATGTGATCGTCGGGTTGACCATCGTGCAGCTGTTCTACATAGCCTTCCAGTTTTCTGCCCGGCACTAACGCCGGGACGGGCGGGACGCCCGTCCTCCATTTTTTCGACAATGTGGGCGCGAGCGCCCGCGCTCGTGCGGGAATTACCGCGAACGCTTCTCTTTGCCCAATTCCCCCGCCTCCGTTACCATAGCCGCCGTGGCTCACTACATTGGCGCAATCGACCAGGGAACAACCAGCACACGCTTCTGCGTATTCGACGCCGCCGGCAAGATCGTGGCGTCCGCGCAGAAGGAGCACCAGCAGATTTATCCGCAGCCGGGATGGGTCGAGCACGATCCCGAGGAAATCTGGCAGGCCACGCAGGATGTGATTGCGCAGGCCTTGCAGCCAGGAAAGCTTCGCGCCGCCGACCTGGCCGCGATCGGCATCACCAACCAGCGCGAGACCACCGTCCTGTGGAACCGCAAGACCGGCAAGCCCGTGGCCAACGCGCTGGTCTGGCAGGACACGCGGGTGGATGACTACGTCGCCGAACTCTCCCGCGAAGGCGGCGCCGACCGTTTTCGCGCCCAGACCGGGCTTCCGCTCAGCACCTACTTCAGCAGCCTGAAAATCCGCTGGCTGCTCGAGCATGTGCCGGGGATCCGAAAGCAGGCCGAAGCCGGCGAAGTAATTTTCGGCAACATCGATTCCTTTTTGACCTGGCATCTTACCGGCGGCCCGGACGGCGGGCTGCACATCACCGACGTCACCAATGCCAGCCGCACCCAGCTCATGGACCTCGACACCCTCTCCTGGGATGAAGACCTGCTGGACGCCTTCGGCATTCCCCAGGCCATGTTGCCCCGCATCTGCTCGAGTGGCGAAGCTTACGGTACGGTGAAAGTCGGCGCTGCCACGGGAGTCGCAATTGCAGGAATCCTGGGTGATCAGCAGGCCGCGCTGGTGGGCCAGACCTGCTTCAAGTCCGGCGAAGCCAAGAACACTTACGGCACGGGTTGTTTCCTGCTGATGAACACCGGGGAACGCGCCGTGCGCTCCACCTGCGGGCTGCTCACCACTGTTGCCTACAAGTTCGGCAAGGAGCCGGCGCACTACGCGCTCGAGGGCAGCATTGCCATCACCGGCGCGCTGGTGCAATGGATGCGCGACAATCTGGGCCTGATCGGCGCCAGTGCCGAGATCGAAACCCTGGCGCGCACGGTCGAGGACAACGGCGGCGTCTATTTTGTGCCGGCGTTTTCCGGCCTCTATGCGCCGTACTGGAAGCACAATGCCCGCGGCGTGATCGCCGGCCTGACCCGTTACGTCAACAAAGGCCACCTGGCGCGCGCAGTGCTCGAGGCGACTGCATTCCAGACCCGTGAAGTCGTCGAAGCCATGGAGCAGGATTCGGGCATCGCCCTGGATGTCCTGCGGGTCGACGGCGGCATGGTGGAGAACACGCTGCTGATGCAGTTCCAGGCCGACATCCTGAACCGTCCTGTGGTGAAGCCACTGATCAAAGAGACGACGTCGCTGGGTGCAGCCTACGCCGCCGGCCTCGCGGTTGGGTTTCTACAAGAACACTGACGATCTGCGCGCGCGCTGGTCGGTCGGCCAAACCTGGAATCCCAGTCTGGACGAGCCGAAGCGCGCCGAGATGTACCGGCTGTGGAAGAAAGCCGTGACCCGTTCGTTTGATTGGACGGAGTAGGTTTCGGATAACGGCTTCAACCACGGAGGACACAGAGATACACAGAGGAATACCGGTTTTGCGTTCCACTGTGGATCTCTGTGTCCTCCGTGGTTGAAGCAGTCGAAACTCTAACTGTCCTCGCCCACCTTGAGCACCGCCAGAAACGCTTCCTGCGGAATATCGACGCGGCCGATGCGCTTCATGCGCCGCTTGCCTTCTTTTTGCTTTTCCAGCAGCTTGCGTTTGCGCGAGATGTCGCCGCCGTAGCACTTGGCGATCACGTTCTTGCGGATGGCCGAGACCGTCTCGCGGGCAATGATCTTCGACCCGATCGAGGCCTGGATCGCGACTTCGAACATCTGCCGCGGAATCAGTTCGCGCATCTTCGAAACCAGCAGCTTCCCGCGCTCGTAGGCGAAGTCGCGATGCACAATGATGGAGAGCGCGTCCACCGGTTCGCCCGCCACCAGAATGTCCAGTTTCACCATGGGCGATTCCCAGTAATCCGCCAGGTGATAATCGAGCGAAGCGTAGCCGCGGGACACCGACTTCAGGCGGTCATAGAAGTCGAGCACGATTTCGTTGAGCGGCAGTTCGTAGTGCAGCATCACGCGCGAAGAACTCACGTACTCAAACGTCTTTTGCTTGCCGCGCTTGTCTTCCACCAGCTTCAGGATTCCGCCCACGTATTCTTCGTTGGTAAGAATGGTGGCCAGAATTACCGGCTCCTGGACTTTGGCAATCTCGCTGGGGTCGGGCCAGCGCGAAGGATTGTCCACTTCGATCAAGGTGCCGTCGGTCTTGGTGATCTTGTAGCGCACGCCCGGGGCGGTGGTGATCAGCTCCAGGTTGAACTCGCGCTCCAGCCGTTCCTGGATGATCTCCA
Source organism: Terriglobia bacterium (assembly GCA_963734455.1). Classification (GTDB taxonomy): domain Bacteria; phylum Acidobacteriota; class Terriglobia; order Terriglobales; family Acidobacteriaceae; genus JAIQFF01. The sequence goes on along the minus strand of CAVTHC010000001.1, from coordinate 483,763 downwards.
TGTGGAGAAGCCCCAGAAAGCCGCAGCGGAAGCCGAAACCCAGCGCGACCGAACTCTCCGGCTCGAAGAAGAACGACGAATCATTGAGCCGTAATTTCTCCAGGGCCTCGCGCAGCTGGGTGTGTTCGTGCGCGTCCACGGTGTAGAGTCCGGCGAAAACCATGGGCTTGATTTCTTCGAAGCCGGGAAGAGGCTCAATCGCCGGATTGTTTTCGTCGGTGATGGTGTCGCCGATCTTGGTGTCGGCCACGGTCTTGCTGTTGGCCATCAGGAATCCGACTTCGCCCGCCCGCAGTTCTTCCACCTCGACCGGTTTGGGGGTCAGAACGCCGAGAGTTTCCACTTCCAGCACGCGGCCATTCCACATCAGGCGGATCTTTTGTCCCTTGCGGATGGTGCCTTCGAACACGCGGGTCAGCACAATCACGCCGCGGTAGGGATCGAACCAGGAGTCGAAAATCAGCGCCTGCAGCCGGTGGTCCGGATTGCCTTTGGGCGGAGGCACACGCTTCACGATGGCTTCGAGAACATCCGGCACGCCCTGGCCGGTCTTGGCGCTGATCAGCACGGCGTCGGAAGCGTCGAGACCGACCGCGCCCTCGATCATCTCCTTGGTGCGCTCCACATCGGCGCTGGGCAGATCAATCTTGTTGATGACGGGAATAATTTCCAGGCGGTTGTTGATGGCGAGATAGGCATTGGCCAGGGTCTGCGCCTCCACGCCCTGCGAGGCGTCCACCACCAGCAGCGCGCCTTCGCAGGACGCCAGCGAACGCGATACTTCGTAGGAAAAATCCACGTGACCCGGGGTGTCGATAAGGTTGAGCTGGTAGGTGTGGCCATCGTGCGCGGTATACATCATGCGGACGGCGTGCGCCTTGATGGTGATGCCGCGTTCCCGCTCCAGGTCCATGGAGTCGAGCACCTGGGCCTGCATCTCGCGCGCGGTGAGCGATCCGGTCAACTCCAGCAGACGGTCCGCCAGCGTGGATTTGCCGTGATCGATGTGTGCAATAATCGCAAAATTGCGAATAAAGGCGGCGTCCATGGCGGCAGCGGTCAATGTTTGATTCTAACAGGCGGGCGGTACAATCTTAGCCGTGCTCGTGCTCGCTTCCGCCTCTCCCCGCCGCCAGGAATTGCTGCGCAACGCGGGAATCCGGTTTACCGTTTCCCCCGCCAACATTCCGGAAATTCCGCTGGCGGGAGAAATCCCGCGCGACTGCGCGGAACGCCTGGCGCGGGAGAAAGCCCAGGCAATTTTCCGCCAGCAGCCCGGCCAACCTGTGCTTGGAGCCGACACCATCGTCGTCGTCGATGGCGAGATTCTCGGCAAGCCCCGCGACGCAAGCCGACGCGAGCCGCATGCTGCGCCTGCTTTCAGGACGAACTCACCAAGTCACAACCGGCGTTTGCCTGGTGGGACCGTCACTGAGAACCGGGAACCAGAAACTGGAAACTGGGTTTGAAGACACGCGTTCCGAAACCACAGTAGTCACCATGAGCACCCTCAGCGAACAAGATATTGAGGCGTATATCGCAACCGGCGAACCCATGGACAAAGCCGGGGCCTATGCCATCCAGGGCATTGCCTCGCGCTGGATTCCGCGCATCGAGGGCGATTATTTCAACGTGGTGGGATTACCGGTGGCGCTGGTGTTCAGAATGCTGCGGGAGAACGGAGTCAGCCGCCAGGAAAATGACCGCCGGCTCTAGGCCTTCTTGTCCGGGTCCTGTTCGCCGTCTTTTACCGCCGACTTGAAGTTCTTGATGCCTTCGCCCAGGCCCTTGCCCAGATCGGCCAGCTTGCTGGGTCCGAAGATCAGAAGCGCGATGGCCAAAATGACCAGAATTTCCGGCAACCCTAATTTTCCGGGCATGTGAAACCTCCCTAACGGGTTTGCCAAGCGCTCGGGAGCGCGGAGAGAGTTGGCGACGAACCCTGTGGAAATTCTAGGCTACCCTGTGGCCATAGTCAAAACAGGCTTTGCTGGCTGGAGATTCATCACCAGCCGCGTGGGGACAGCCGCCCCCGGCTGTCCGGCGGAGCAACGCTCCGCCGGGTTGGGTTTTCACGAACCCCGCCGGTCTTCGATTCGCGTCAGTCTCAGGCGCTGCCGCCTATGCGGCTGCGATCAGTTCCGCCAGCAGGGCCGTCCGGCGCGGCAATTCGGAAATGATGATGGACTCGTGAGTGGCATGGGCGCCTTCGCCTACTCCGCCCAGGCCATCCAGCGTGGGGATGCCCAGGCTGGCGGTGAAATTTCCGTCCGAGCCGCCGCCGACGGATGCTTCTTCCAGCTTCCAGCCCAGCTGCTTCGCAATCTCGACAGCTTTCTTGTACAGCATGGCGACACCCGCGCTGCGCTCCAGCGGCGGACGATTTACGCCTCCATTGATTTCCAGCTTGCATCTGCGATTGAAGGGTTTGAGCGCCTTCAGTTGACGGTCGATCACCGCCGCGTCTTTCATGCGCGCCACGCGCACATCGAGAGAAGCGGTGGCCTGTGCGGGAACCACGTTCGTCCGGGTGCCTCCGGAGACCAGGCCCACGTTCAAGGTGAGGCCGCGCTTCAGGTCGACGAGCTTCGAGATGGCGGTAATTTGCTTCGCCATCTCTACAATCGCGCTCTCGCCCTTTTCGAAATCCAGGCCGGAGTGGGCTGCCTTCCCCGTGACTTTGATGGAGTATTCGCCGACGCCCTTGCGTGCGGTCTTGACCGCCCCCTTGATTCCGTAGGAAGGTTCCAGCACCAGCACAGCTTCGGATTTCCTGGCCAGGCTTTCGGTGATGCGGCGGGAAGACCCGCTGCCCACCTCTTCGTCCGAAACCAGAAGCACCGTGACCGGCCGCGGCAGACTGTCGCTGTGCCAGGCGCGCAGTCCTTCGAGAGCATGCAGGATGAGCGCAATGCCTGACTTCATATCGAGCGCGCCCGGTCCCCAGAGCCGTCCCTCGGCCACGCGGCACGGCATGGTCGAGAGCGTTCCCATCGGGTACACGGTGTCGATGTGACCCAGCAAGAGCACGGGCTTGCCGCGCGCTGCCGGGAAAGTCCACCTGCAGATGGTCGCCGCAGTCCGGCACGCGATGGAATTTTGCGTGGCCGCCGATTTTTTCGAAGCGGCCGGCCAGAAGCGCGCCCAGTTGGTCCACTGCCGGTTTGTTATCGCTGGGGGACTCGATTTCTACCAACTGGCGGATGGTTTCGGTGATGGCATCTTTCCGCTCGGCAAAGTAGCGCAGGCGGTTCGCGGTTTCGGTGGAGGCGGGCTGAGGCCGGGATGATTGCGGCTTCTTCAGGACCTTCTTCATGATGTCCATTCTCGCAGTATTCCGCGGCTGAGTCGCGGTACAGTATAATCTTCGCTCCTAACCAGTAACGAAAAGAACCTGACGAGAGAAATGACCGATACCGCTCAGCCCGCGACCGCATCTCCGGCGCCGGTAAAGACCACGCTGGACATTGTCGATATTTTCCATATCCTGCCTCACCGGTTTCCCTTCCTGCTGATCGATCGCGTGATCGAGATCCAGCGCAAGCAGCGGATCGTGGCCATCAAGAATGTGACCATCAACGAGCCCTTTTTTGCCGGGCACTTTCCCAATCTGCCCATCATGCCGGGGGTGTTGATTGTGGAGGCCATCGCCCAGGCGGGGGGAGCGCTGTTGCTGACGGAAGTGGAAGAACCGAAGGACAAACTCATCATGTTCACCGGGATCGAGCGCGCGAAATTCCGCCGTCCCGTGGTGCCCGGCGACCAGCTGCGCATCGAAGTTGAATTGAAAAACTGGCGGGCGCGGCCGCGCATGATTGCGGTCCGCATGGAGGGAGTTGTTTTCGTGGGCGCCAGGCGTGTGGCCGAGGCGGTCGTCAGCTGCCAATTGGTGGAGACCGCGCGCGGGCGGGGCGGGTCGGATGGCGCCGGTGCAGGCCCAGACGCGGACGATCCGGAATAAGCTCTCGTATGGCGAAACGTCCGCAGCCAACCAGTCCATCGCCCGCCTGACGACACCGGGAAACCTTCCGCGGCGATTCACCCTACCGCGATCATCGATCCCCGCGCCAAAGTTCATCCTTCGTGCAGAGTGGGCCCCTATTGCGTGATCGGGCCGGAGGTCGAACTGGGCGAAGGCTGCCGCCTGGTTTCGCACGTCACCATCGAAGGGCCGACGAAAATCGGGTCGGACAACGGCTTCTTTCCCTTCTGTTCGATCGGCATGGCGCCGCAGGATATCAGCTACGCCGGCGAACCGACTCGCCTCGAGATCGGCGACCACAACCAGATTCGCGAGTTTGTCACCATCAACCGCGGCACCGTCAAGGGCGGCGGACTGACCCGCGTGGGCAGTCACACGCTGGTCATGGCCTACACCCATATCGCGCACGATTGCGTCATCGGGGACCACGTCATCCTGGCCAATGCCGCGACCCTGGGCGGCCACATTACGGTCGGAGAATGGGCGGTGGTGGGGGCGCTTTGCCCGGTCCATCACTTCGTTCGCATCGGGGCGCACGCTTTCATCGGCGGCGGCACCACCATCACCCGGGACGTGCTGCCGTTCTCGAAGACGGCGGCGGCGCGGGACACTCATGCTTACGGACTCAACGCCGTGGGCCTGGAGCGGCGCGGTTTCAGCAAGGAACGCATTCGCAAGATTCACCACGCCTACAAACTCCTGCAGGCCTCGAAGCTCAACACTTCCCAGGCGCTCGAGCGCATGAAGTCCGAACCCGACCGCGGGGAGGATGTGGACATGCTGATAAGATTCATCGAGGCGTCGGAACGCGGCGTGATCAAGTAGCCGGGAACATCGGTGGTGGTCGATTCAAAACCATCCCTTTAGAATGGCGTCATCCTGAGCGACTTCAGTCGCGAAGGATCTGGCGCGCAGCGGCACCCAAAGCAGCGGCGAAGCCGGGCGACTTCACGCCGGATCCTTCACGGCCTGAGGGCCGTTCAGGATGACGCCATGGTAAGAGGAGAGATTTCAAACTGAGCCACTACCTGAACATCGGATCGGAATTTCTAGCAGATCGGCCAAAGCCCGGGACACAACTTTTCCTCGTTGAGAACGTGCAAGATTGTCCATTCGTCGAGCACGTCGACCGCGGGGTCCTTGGTCAGTTGCGCATTGATCATGGCCCGGACCAGCTTCTCGACGTTGCCCTGGGCTTCGGCTCGGCGTTCGGTGAATTCGTACAAACTGACTTTGTGGGCCTCGAGACCGGCCTTCAGCAGGGCCTTGAAACCGCTTTCACACTGGAGCGAGAACTTGAAGCGATGCCTCGCCGCCGCTCGCACTGCGGCCCCCCACATGTGTCCTGAAGGGTGCTGGATGACGGGTGGGGTTTCGGCCATAAGATGTCCCAGGCGATTCTTGGGAGAGATTCGCGATTAAAAGATTGTGCTCCGCGACGCGAGGCATAATCAAGCGAAACGCCCAGTTTCTTAGGCGTGTCATCCTGAGCGGAGTGGAAAGTTCGCGTTGCGAACTTTCTGCGGAGTCGAAGGACCCCTACTGGGCCGGGGACTCGTGAGCCTATAGGGGTCCTTCGACTGCGGGAATGTTTCGCAGCAAAACCTTCCGCTCAGCTCAGGATGACAAGGGAACCAGAACCATGCAGGAACGAATCGGTCTGATTGCCGGGAACGGAAGCTTTCCCCTGCTGGTGCTGGATGCCGCGCGGGCGCAGGGATTCGACGTCGTCGTCGCTGCCATCAAAGAAGAAGCTTCTCCGGAAGTTGAGCGGCACGGAGCCGTGGCGGTGCACTGGCTTTCGCTGGGCGAGTTGTCCAAGCTGATCGAGACCTTTCAGCGCGAAGGCGTGCACCGCGCCATCATGGCAGGGCAGGTGAAGCACAAGCAGATTTTTTCCAGCATCCGCCCCGACTGGAAGCTGGCGAAGCTGCTGCTTTCACTGGGAACGCGAAACACTGATTCCCTGCTGGGCGCGGTCGCCCAGGCGCTGGCCGAGGAAGGCATCACACTGGAAAATTCAACCGGATTCCTGGAGCCTTTGCTCGCCCGGGCGGGCGTTCTTACCAAGCGGGCGCCGACCCCGCAGGAAAAAAAGAACATCGACTACGGACGCACCGTCGCCCGCCAATTGGCGCAGTATGATATTGGGCAAACCGTCGTGGTCGCGGAGTCAGTCTGCGTGGCGGTCGAGGCCATGGAGGGCACCGACGCCGCCATCGGGCGCGCGGGCGAGATCATGCGGTCGCTGGCGGGAGACTCGTCTACGCTGAGTCGGGAACTCACGGTGGTGAAGATCTCCAAACCGAACCAGGATATGCGTTTCGATGTGCCGGTGGTTGGAGTGCAGACCATTGCAGTGATGCGCCAGGCCGGAGCTGCTTGCCTGGCAATCGATGCCGGAAGATGCCTGCTGCTTGACGGCAACGCCATCATGGCCGCCGCCGATTCAGCCGGCATCGCCATCGTGGCTGACTAGTGCTGCCGGTCTTTTAACTCTTGGAGCCTTGCATGACTGAAACCTTCCGCCTCGCCGATCAAATTCGCCGCGCCTTCGAAGGCAGCGCCTGGCACGGAGATTCCGTTCTGGAACTGCTGGCCGACGTGAACGCCAAAACTGCGGCCGCGCATCCGATCAAAGACGCTCACAGCATCTGGGAGATCCTTCTCCACATAGCGGCGTGGGATGCCGCAGTCACCCGCCGCGCCGGCGGCACGGCGGTCACTCTCACCGACGAGCAGAATTTCCCCCCGGTCAGCGACACCAGCGAAGCAGCCTGGAACCAGGCGATCGAGACTACCAAGAAGACGCACCATGAACTGATCAAGACCGTCGCCGGGTTTCCCGATTCGCGCCTGACGGAACAGGTTCCGGGCAAGACCCAGAACTATTACAACTTCTACTACATGTTCAGCGGCATCGTGCAGCACGAGCTCTATCACGCCGGCCAGATCGCCCTGCTGAAGAAGGCCGCGAAGTGATACTGCAGCTAGAGGTGTCATCCTGAGCTTGCGAAGGATCCGGCGTGGAGCGGATGTGCGCTCTGCCGACGCCGATGCAGGTGCACGCCAGATCCTTCGGGACTGAAGTCCCGAAGGATGACGCCGGTTCTGGGGAACGGGGAGATTCATAGTTGCCTGACAACTTCATTAACGTGGCGGTGGTGGGTGTGGGCGCCTTCGGACGCAACCATGCCCGCATCTATCACCAGCTGGCGCAGCAGGGCGAAGCTGTCCGGCTGGTGGGCGTGGTGGATCCGGATGTGGCCCGAGCCGACGCGGTCGCCGGCGAATTCGGCTGCCGCGGCTTCGGATCGGTCGAGCAACTGGTCACCACGCACAGCGAGGTGCAGGCCGCCTCGGTCGCGGTTCCCACGGTGCACCACCTCGAGACCGCCCGCGCGCTGATGAATGCCGGAGTCGATGTGCTGGTGGAAAAGCCGTTTGCCACGTCGCTGGCGGAAGCCGACGAACTGGTTGGCCTGGCCCGGAGCTTGCACCGGGTCGGCCAGGTCGGACACCTGGAACGCTTCAACCCCGCGGTCCGGGCCACCGCGCCGCTCATTACCCGGCCCATGTTTTTTGAAGTTCACCGGCTCAGCGTATTCACTCCCCGATCGCTCGATGTGGACGTCATCCTCGACCTCATGATTCACGATCTTGACGTCGTGCTCTGGCTGGTGAAATCGCCGGTGCGGGAAATTCGGGCGGTCGGCCTCCCCATTCTTTCGGACAAAGCCGACATCGCCAACGTCCGCCTGGAATTCGAATCCGGCTGTGTGGCCAACTTCACCGCCAGCCGGGTTTCAACCGAGCGCGTGCGCAAGCTGCGGTTCTTTCAGCCGCGGCAATACGTTTCGCTCGACTATGGCCGCCAGGAGGTCCTGGTGTTCAGCGTGGGCGAGGCGAACGAGGCGGCTGGGACGCCTTCGGTCAATCCGCAGATCAAGGTCGCCAAGCCGGCGATCGTAGCCGAAGAACCGCTGCAGGCTGAGCTCAGGGCGTTCCTCCAGGCAGTGCGGTCGCGTTCCCAACCCCTGGTCTCTTTCGAAGAGGGGCGGCGCGCTCTCGGCGTGGCGCTCGACATCGTGGCGGCGATTCGCGAGCACGGCCAGAAAATTCAACTTGAACGCTTGCGCTGATGCCTGCGTCACGCGTGTAAGTCATTGCTGCGCAATGGTCCAGCGCGATTTCTCGTTTTACACTTCTTGACAATAAATTCCCCCTCTTCGGGGTAACCTTTATTGACCAGTCAGGTACAAACGTAAGTGCCTGTGGGCGCCGGTTTTTCGCAGATATTCCGGAAAGATGCGAGAATAGAAAGATCAGTCGTTGGTCGTTGGTTGTTGGCCTTTGGCCTTGGGGTTTGTCGTTGACGCTTGGCCCTGGTGGGCGGACTCTTTCTTAATTTTCTGGTTGGCCTCGAGCTAGGTTGTTTGGCCAACGACCAAAGGCCAACGACCAACGACCAACGACCAACAACGCACTTCGTACGCTATAAACCAGCAGGTCGATGTCAATTACCGAAATCCCGCCTCGCAATCGCGTCCCGACAGCGCCGCCAGCCGCACCCCCGGGCGGCGATCTATACGACGCTAGCGGCTGGGAATCCGCTTATCTCGAAATGCACGACGTTCCTGCGCTGCTGATTCAGCTGCAGGACGACCTCTCGCGATCGCGTCAGCGGGAAGCCTTTTGGATTTCGGTAGTTGTCCACCTGGCCATCGTCATCCTGGTGGTCAACTCGGGCCGGCTGGCAAACCTGATGCACCGGCGTTCCGTGATTCTGGTAAGCCCGCAAGACCTGTTGAAGCAGAAAGATCTTACTTACCTGGAACTGCCTCCGGATGAGCAGAAACTGACCAAGCGGCCGGACACCAACAAGATCTCCGACAAAGACCGGATCGCAACCTCGAAGGCTCCGCAACTTGACCGCAAGGAACTGAAAAAGATTCTGGACAGCGCGCGTCCCGGCGCCCCCGGCCCCAGCGGCCCTCCGGTACAATCGCAGCCCGCGGCGCCCGCCCCGGCGGCGCAGGAACCGCCATCGCCGCAGCCGCCGCCGGACCAGAACCAGGTAGCCCGCCTGCAGACTCCGCCCGCAGAACGGCCTACGCCGAATTTCAATACCGGCGCGATGTCGGCGGGATCGGCCATCGAACAGGCGGCGCGCGCCGCCATGTCGAATCGCGGCGGATACGGCGGCGACAACGGGGACTATGGCCTCGGCCAGGGCAAGCAAGGCGGCGAGGCGATTGGGCCGATGGACGTCCTCAGCGACACCATGGGAGTGGATTTCGGTCCCTACTTGGCCCGGGTGCTGCACGACGTGCGGGAGAACTGGTATCGGATTATCCCCGAATCGGCGCGCGCCCCCCTTATGAAAAAGGGGAAAGTCTCGATTGAGTTCGCCATCCTGAAAAACGGACAGGTTGCCGGCCTGCAGATTGTGGGCTCGTCCGGCGATGTGGCGCTCGATCGCGCCGCCTACGGCGGCATCACGGCGTCCAAACCCTTCCCACCCCTTCCCACCGAATTCGGCGGCCAATATCTGGCGCTGCGCTTCCACTTCTATTACAACCCGGATCGGTCGGATATACAGTAGATCGTCGTTGGCCTTTGGTTGTTGGTCGTTGGCTAAGGCCAATGGTCCTTGGTCATTCGTTGTCAGCGTGCCGCTGCATGTCGGAAGGTCTGGCCTCGGCCAACGACCAACGACGGTGTCACCAGACTCTACATCTTTTCTCCCGCACCATGGCGGAACCCGCCTTACACTGGAAGGCCTGCTGAAACTGGGGTGAGTTGGAAACGACTCCGTTGACCCGGTACTTGTCGGGTGAGTGGGGATCGATGGTGGCGTACATGCGTTTGGTTTCGTCGCGGGTGTTGGAACACCAGCTTTGTCCGTAGCCGATGAAGAAGCGCTGCTCGGGCGTGAAGCCGTCAATCGGTTCCAGTTTCTGGCCCTGGGTTTCAGTCTTCCAGGCCATGTAAGCCAGCATCATGCCGCCCAGATCGGCGACATTCTCGCCCAGGGTCAGCTGCCCATTGACCTTGACGTCATCGACCGCGACGTATTGTGAATATTGGTCGGAGATGCAACTGGCGCGCTGGTCGAACTGCTTGCCGTCTTCCGCCGTCCACCAGTCGCGCAGATTGCCCTGGGCATCGAACTGGCGGCCTTCGTCGTCAAAGCCGTGAGTCAGCTCGTGTCCGATGGTGGCGCCGGTGTCGCCATAGTTCGGAGCATCGTCGGCTCGGGGATCGAAAAAGGGCGGCTGCAGGATGCCGGCGGGGAAATTGATGTCGTTGATCTGCGGATTGTAGTAGGCGTTGACCGTGGGCGGCGTCATGTCCCACTCGCCGCGGTCCACCGGCTTGCCGATCTTCGCGATCTGACGGTTGAATTCAAACCCGCGGGCGCGCAGAACGTTGCCCATGTAATCGTCGCGCGCGATGGTCAGGGCGCTGTAGTCCCGCCACTTGTCGGGATAGCCGATCTTGTTGGCCAGGGCATGCAGCTTCTCCAGCGCCTGCTGTTTCGTAGCCGGAGACATCCAGGAAACTGAATCGATGTCCTGCTCCATGGCGGCTTCGATTTGCTTCACCAGTTTCTGGGCGCGCTGCTTGGCCTCGGGCGGGAAGGCGCGCTCCACGTAGGCCTGGCCCAGGGCCTCGCCCAGATCGTTGTCCACATAATTGACGCAGCGCTTCCAGCGCGGCTCGAGTTGCTGGGCGCCAGTCAGGGTCTTGCCGAAGAAATCGAAGTCGGCATCCACGAACGCGCTCGAGAGGTAAGGCGCGTTGGCATCCACCAGGTGCCAGCGCAGGTAGGCCTTCCAGTTGTCCAGACTCTCTGCCTTCAGGGTGGCGTCCATGGTTTTGAAGAACTCAGGCGCTGCCACATTCAGGGATTGCAGCCCGGGCTGGCCGGCCAGAGAGAAGTACTCTTTCCAGCGGAAGGATGGGCTGAGCCCTTCCAGTTCACGGCGCTTCATCTTGTGATAAAGCAGTTTGGGATCGCGGCGCTCCACCTGGGTCAGCGATCCCCGGGCCAGCGCGGTTTCGATGCGCAGGACGGTCGGAGCCTCGGTGGCGGCGACTTCCGGCGAATCCCCCAGCAGTTGGAACATCCGCTGGACATGGGCCACGTAGGCCTGGCGAAGTTCCACGGATTTCGCATCCGTATTGAGGTAGTAGTCGCGGTCGGGAAGGCCCAGCCCGCTCTGGTCCACCTGGGCGATCACCTGGGAAGAATTTTTGTAATCCTGGTCAGACTGGAAGGCGAAACGGGACGTTCAGTCCCGGCATGGCAGCGACGACCCGCGCCATTTCGCGCTTGGAGCGCATTCGGCTGATTCGTTCCAGATCGCTCTTCAGCGGGCTGGCTCCGGCGGTCTCGATCGCCTTTTCATCCATGCAGGCGCTGTAGTAGTCGCCGATCTTTTGTTTCACGGGATCGCGGCCGGCGCCGCCCGCCGCGGCCTCCTCGAGAATCTGGCGTAACAGCGCCCGGTTCTGGTCCGCCAACTTGCCGCCGACACCCCAGCTGGTCTTGTCCGGCGGAATCGGGTTTTTCTGCAGCCAGCCCCCGCATGCGTAAGCGAAAAAGTCGGTGCAGGGATCCACGCTGGTGTCGAGGGAAGTGATGTCGAAGACCGAAGGCGTGGGAAGCTGCTGCGTCCTGCGCGTTGGCGCTGCCGGGGACGAGAATCGAGACCATGACCGCAAGAGCCAGCGCGATTCGCAACATTGTTCTCCCCTTGGACCAGGAAGACTTGAGATTTCAGATTTCAGAATTTAGATTTCAGATTTAAGAATCTAGATTTCAGGTGATGGCGCGAGTTCGATCAATCTGAAATCTGCAATCTGAAATCTCAAATCTGAAATCTTCAATCTAAAATCTGCAATCTCAAATCTGAAATCTGCGATCCCACCTGCCCTCGGTTTCAGACGGCGATCCGCGGTTTTAGTGAGCAGGCTCTCGAACGGTTATCCGGACCCCGGCAGCGGATACGCCAGCCGCACCAGCGTCCTCTCCGAAAACGGCACATACAGCAGGGCAGCGGTGGCGGCAAAGGCTGCCCCAAACCCGATCTTTTCGGCGAGAAGAAACGGCGCTACGGCCCACAACTGGTCCAGCGTCAGTATGACCGGAAACATCCGCCGGAATTTTTCTCCCAGCCCGCGATGGTCGAAAGCCACGGCCGAGATCAGGTAACAGCGCAGCGGGATGCCCACGCCCGCCGTCAGCAGCACTGCGATAAAGACGAAGCGCGCTTCCCAGCCCGTCAGGAATGTGCTCGTGATCCTGTCGATCCCGTCCAGCCGAAACAGTGCGCTCACATAAAAGATCAGATACATCAATTGAATCAGTCCGAAAAGACCGCGAGTCAGACTGCGGCGGGGCAAGGGAACTTCAAGGTCACGATGGAAGGCGGCTTCCGGGGTTGCGCGCCGCGGCGAGCGGCGCAGCGTTCGCGGCCGCGGCCGGCGGAGAAGCCTGCGAATTCGGATCCGTCGGTTGCACCGGGGCCAGGAAACGGTATCCCCGCCGGGCCAGGGTTTCAACGTAACGCGGGCTGGATGCCGAATCTCCCAGCGCTTCCCGCAGTTTGTTGATCGCGGTATTCAGGCTGTGGTCGAAATCCACGAAGGTGTCGGCCGGCCATAACTTCTGGCGCAGCTCTTCGCGCGTGATCACTTCTCCTGCCCGGTCCAGGAGGCAGGCCAGGACCTGAAAGGGCTGTTCCTGAAGGCGAATCCGGCTGCCATGCTTGCGCAGTTCACCGGCTGCCAGGTCGACCTCGAAAACGCCGAAGCGTATGGTTTTCCGCGCGGGAGTCATCGGGGGCAACGACACGGCAGCAGGAAGTTTAGCATCTGCCAAACGAATGTAGGCGCGAGCGCCCCGCTCGTGCAGTGGCCACCACGGACCGTGTGGGGACGGGTCTCCGACCCGTCCAGGCCGAGCAAGGCTCGGCAGTTTTCTAGGGAAGACATCGGTCCGCTGGCCCACTCCGTGGTAGCCCCTGAACGAGCGGGGCGCTCGCGCCTACATTGGGCTGCGGCGCTACAATGCTTTTTGTGCCTCCGTCTTCCAAGCCTCCTGCTAAACCTTCCATCCACAAGCTGGAAACGCGTGGCATTCTTATCATTGGAGCGCTCATTTTGCTGCTCACGCTGGCGCGCTACTGGCATCACATCGCCTGGGGTGCCCGCTGACTGCGTCGCCCGATCCGCTGCTGGTGGTGGTGCTCGGTCCGACGGGAAGCGGGAAGACTGCGCTCTCGCTGGCCCTCGCCGAACGTTTCGGCGGCGAGATCGTGAACTGCGATTCGGTGGCCATGTATCGCGAGTTTGAGATTGGCACCGCGAAACCCACCGTCGCCGAGCGTGCCCGCGCGCCTCACCACCTGCTCGATTTTGTGGACCCCTGCGGCTACGTCACGGCCGGCGACTACGCTCGCCAGGCCCGCGAAATATTGCAGCAGATCAGGCAGCGGGGAGCGTTACCGATCGTGGTCGGCGGGACCGGACTTTATCTGCGCGCGCTGCTGGAGGGCCTCTTCGCCGGTCCGCAGCGGTCGGAGGATTTGCGCGAACGGTTGCGGGCGCGCGCGGACGAGAAGGGGCCAGGCTATCTGCACCGGGTCCTGCGCCGTCTCGATCCCGCCGCTGCCGCGAAGATTCATGCCAATGACACGCCCAAGCTGCTGCGCGCCATTGAAGTCTGCCTGGCCTCGCGGACAAAAATGAGCGAAATGTGGAAGCAAGGCCGGGAGCCGCTTCAGGGGTTTCGCATCCTGCGGTTGGGACTCAATCCTGACCGCAAGGCGTTGTATGAGCGAATCAATCAGCGCGCGCAACGGATGTTCGACAGCGGCCTGTCGGAAGAGACTCTGACCCTGCTGGAGAAATACGGCGCGGCTCCGCGCCCGCTGTCCGCGCTCGGCTACAAACAGGCCATGGCTCTGATGCGGGGCGAGTTCGATCGTGAAACCGCTGTGCAGGCCGCGCAACAGGCGCATCGAAACTACGCCAAGCGCCAGATGACCTGGTTCCGCCGCGAGCCCGACGTGTTCTGGATTTCCGGCTTCGGAGACGACGCGAAGGTCCAAGCCGAGGCGATCCAAAAGGTGGCAGAGATGCTGCCGGCAGGCTAAAGGACAGCGAAGAAATCCGGTCAGCGCCGCAGAATCTCCTGCAGCGCGTTTTTCAAACCGGGTGCTGGAACTGATATCCGCTGGCTGCCAGCTTGGCCGGCTCCACGCGCTGGCTGCCGAGAAAGAGTTCTTCGCCCATTTCTCCAAAGACCAGGCGGACGGCGAAGGCGGGCATGGGGAAAATCGCCGGGCGTCGCAGAACCGACGCCAGGGTGCTGGTGAACTCCGCATTGGTCACCGGATTCGGCGCGACCGTATTGACCGGGCCCTGCAGCGTGTCGTGGGTCAAAACGTGATGAATGGCGCCGGCCACGTCATCGACCGACACCCAGCTCCACCACTGCCGTCCGCTGCCGAGCCTGCCGCCCAGACCCAGGCGGAAGGGTGTAATCATTTTCGGCAAGGCGCCGCCATGCGCGCTCATCACAACTCCAATGCGCATCTGTGCGGTGCGAATTCCCGCCGCCGCTGCGGGCTGGGTTGCGCCTTCCCACCGGCGGCAGATTTCGGCGGCGAAGCCATCGCCGGAAGGCCTATCTTCGCGCAGAATCTCGTCGCCGCGGTTGCCGTAGTAACCAACGGCGGAAGCCGAGATGAAGACTCGCGGGCGCTGGCGACGCCTGGGCGACCGCGTCCGCCAGGTGCCCCGTGCCCTGGGAACGGCTCTCCAGGATGCGCCGCTTCTTGGCCTCGGTCCAGCGGCCGACAATGGTTTCTCCCGACAGATGGATGACCGCGTCGAATCCGGAAACAGTCTCCGGCGGAACTGGACGGGCCGGGTCCCATACCACTTGATCTTCGCCCGCGGCTGAATTCCGCACCAGCCGGGTGACGGCAAATCCCCTGGCCCGGAGAAAGGGCAGCAGGGCCGATCCGATCGGACCAGAAGCGCCGCTGACCAGGATGCGTGGGGAATTCATGTTGGGATGGTTCGTCTCAACTCTAGCAGATTGTGTGGCGCGGGCGCCCTCGCCCGCAGCCGTTGATCATTGATGGTCAGACCTCAACCTCGAAAGCCCGCGGGCGGGGGCGCCCGCGCCACACAACCACGCTATAATCCAGCATGGCGACGTTGCGCCAGCAGTTCGCGACCAATGTGCTCACGGTCACCCGCTTCCGGGAACTGATGCGCCGAATGCGGGCCAACCGGCCCAACGACGATCTCGAACTGATCCGCAAAGCCTACGAGTTTTCCCAGAAACATCATGCCGGGCAAAGCCGGGCCTCCGGCCAGCCCTACCTGGTCCATCCCCTGGAAGTGGCGCTGGTCCTGGCCGACATGAAAATGGACCCGGTGGCCATCGCCGCCGGCCTGCTGCATGACTCGGTCGAGGATACCTCGGTCACGGTCGTCGATATCCGCAAAGAGTTCGGCGAGCAGGTGGCCCATATCGTCGAGGGCGTCACCAAGATCAGCGCCATCGATTTCGCTACCCGCGAAGAACAGCAGGCCGAAAACCTGCGCAAGATGATGCTGGCCATGATCGATGACATCCGCGTGGTGCTCATCAAACTGGCCGACCGGTTGCATAACATGCGCACCCTGGAGCACCTGCCGCCGGACCGGCAACAGAAGATCGCGCGCGAAACGCTGGACATCTACGCCCCGATTGCGCACCGCCTGGGCATGGGGAAAATCCGCGGAGAGCTGGAAGACCTGGGTTTCCGCTACGTCGATCCCATCGGATATCAGCAGGTCCACGATGCCGTCGAGGCCAGGCGCAAGGCGGGCGAAGAGTTCCTGGCGCGGGTGGAAGGAATATTCCGCGACAAACTGAAAGAGGCGGGCATCACCGCGAGCGTGGAAAGCCGCATCAAGCGCCTGTACAGCATCTACAAAAAATTGCAGCGGCAGCACATTACGGTCGAGCAGGTGTACGACCTCTATGCCATGCGCGTGATCACGCAATCGGTGCAGGATTGCTATGCCGTGCTGGGCATCATTCACAATCTGTGGCGTCCCGTGCCCGGCCGGATCAAGGATTTTATCGCCATGCCCCGGCCCAATCTTTATCAATCGCTGCACACTTCGGTGATTTCAGAGGAAGGGACGCCGTTCGAAGTGCAAATCCGCACCGAGGAAATGCACAAGATGGCGGAGGAAGGCATCGCCGCCCACTGGAAATATAAAGATGGCCCGGTCTCGGCCCAGGACGAGCAGCGCCTGGCCTGGCTGCGCCAGGTGGTGGAATGGCAGCGCGACGTCTCCGATCCCAGCGAATTTTTGTCGACGCTGAAGATCGATCTTTATCCCGAAGAGGTTTACACCTTCACCCCCAAGGGCAAAGTCGTGGTTTTGCCCCGCGACTCTTCGCCCATCGACTTTGCCTATTCCGTGCACACCGAAGTCGGACACAGTTGCGTGGGCGCAAAAGTGAACGGGCGCATGGTCCCGCTGCGCTTCAAGCTGCATAGCGGCGACATCGTCGAAATCCTGACCCAGGCCGGGCATAAGCCCAGCCGCGACTGGCTGGCGATTGCCAAGTCCTCGCGCGCCCGCAACAAGATCAAGCACTGGCTGAACGTCCACCAGCGGGAACGCGCCATAGAAATCGGCCGCAAGCTGATCGAGAAAGAAGCGCGCAAGTATCGCGTCTCGCTGAAGGATGTCAAGGACGAGGACTGGCAGAAGATCGCATCCGACTACGGCGCGGGGCGTCCCGACGACCTGATGGCGGGCATTGGCTATGGCAAGTATTCGGCGCGGCAGATATTGGGACGCATGGCGCCGGCAGCCGGCGCGCCACTGGCCGATGAGGAACAGGAGAAGCCGAGCGGCCTGGCCAGCGTGGTGCGGCGCGTCTTCGGCGGCGATCAAAACAACAACGCCATCCGGGTCAAGGGACACGGCGACCTGCTGGTTTACCGGGCGCGCTGCTGTAACCCGATTCGCGGCGAAGGCATTGTCGGCTACGTGACTCGCGGCAAGGGCGTCGCGGTCCACGCCCTGAATTGTCCCAACGTGACCAACCTGATGTATGAACCAGAACGGCGGATTGATGTGGAATGGGCCCAGGACGACGGGACACCCAGCGCCTACCCGGTAAAGCTCACGGTCTTCTGCGACGATCGTTTTGGGATGCTGAAACAGATCACCGCCGTGATCAGCGATACCCAGACCAATATCCGCAACATCGAAGCCCGCACCAACAACGGCCAGGCGAATGTCGATATCGTGCTCGACATCGCCGACTTGAAGCACCTGGAAAACATCGTCAACGGCGTCCGTAAGATCCCCGGCGTGCACGATGTACAGAGACTGCAGAAAATCTAGTCGTCAGTCGTCGGTCGTCAGCACCAACTGGGAACCGGGAACTGAAAACCGACGACTGGTTTTATCAACTCGGGCGCGTCGAATCGCTGCCGCAAGTTGACTCCATCGCCGTCCATCTGCATTAATTCTGATGACCATTTCTGGAGGCTTCATGCGCGACGTGATTGCGACCAAAGAAGGACCGCAGGCGATTGGGCCCTATTCTCAAGCCATCCGGGCAGGCGGATTTGTATTCGTCTCCGGCCAGGTGGCGATTGATCCGGCGAATCAGCAAGTGATCGGCGGAGACGTAGCCGCCCAGACTGACCGCGTTCTCAAGAATCTTTCGGCCATTCTGACCGCGGCCGGGAGCGGCCTGAAAAAAGTGGTGCGCACCACGGTTTTCCTCAAGAATATGGGTGACTTCACGGCCATGAATGAGGTCTATGGGCGATTTTTCAATATCGCCCCGCCGGCCCGCTCCACGGTGGAAGTGGCCCGGCTTCCCAAAGACGTCCTGGTGGAGATCGACGTAATCGCGCTGGCCTAATCACGCGAATATCGCGTTCAGGCCCGCCTTCTAGGACTAGAATCCTTTGGTCTGGCTCCGGAGGTTGCTTGAACTTGGCCACGGCACGGGTGAACCCGCCGCGATGTTCTGCGGTTGTTCTGCTGGTCCTCTCGCCGCTGCTGTGCGCTTCGGGGGCGCCCCGGTCTACCTCCGCAGCTTCGTCGGCAGCCGGGCCAACCGCAAAATCTGCCGGCGCGAGCAGCCCAATGTCAGATCGTGAACAAGCCGGCCTTCGCGGCCCGGTCCGGACGTGCGTCGAACGGACCGCCTTCTCGAATGGCACGGAATTCTCAACCACAGCGGAATACAGTCCGGATGGGAAAACACTTACGTTCCGCCACGGCAATTCGGATGGTTCGGAGTGGATCACGACCAACACCTACGATGCCGAGGGCAGACTGGTCAGCACTACCTCCGGCAAGGCCGGAGAACCCGGCGTAGGCAAGATTTACACCTACGACGATGCAGGAAGAATGGCGAGCGTCACCAACAATCAGAATTCCGACCGGACGAAATTCCAGTACGACGAGCTCGGCCGCAAGACGGAAATCCTAAGTTTTGATCCGAGGACCCTGGAACAAAATCGGAACACCGCCTTCGCAGGCTCTGCCTGGCAGGGAATTCTCGCCGGAGCAGGAGTTCCGACGGGCGGCACCGTGGCGGTTATCTATGACGAAAACGACAGGCCATTGGAAGCACAGGTTCGCGACGGCCAAGGCAACGTGGTGAGCCGCATGGTTCGCACCTACGATGCTAAAGGGCGGCTCAGCGAAGAAAAGGTCACCTGGGAAAATCCATCCGCGATGCTTCTGGACCGGCTTTCCCCGGAAGCACGGTCACAAATGAACCCTGCGGAAGCGGCGGCGCTGGCCAAAGGGATGGCAACGCTTTTTCACGGGCGGCGAGAAACTGGAACGGTCTATAGCTACGACGGGCAAGACCGCATCATCTCCACCCGGGAAACCAACTCCTTTTTCGAAGAAACGACTACCGTCGCTTACGACGATCAGGGTGACAAGGCGGAGGAACGAACAACCTACGATGACAACGCGGCCATCCCCATCGGTGTTTCCTACTCGGTCGACGCGGAGGGTAACCTGACTCCCAGTGAACCCGCCGCCGGAGAGCCTCCCCAGTTTCCACTGCCGGAAACGTCGGAAACCCGGTACTCTTACCAGTACGATAGCTTCGGTAACTGGACGGAACAGACGGCGACCGCCGGGGTGGGTTCTGCCGCATCAGTCACCCTGCGCCGCCGAACGCTTACCTACTACTGATTGCTTGGCGTGGCGTTCGACTGGTCACCGGCCGCTTACTCCGTTTAGAATCCCTAGTCCTGTATTTCTCACTGACAGCAGGGGAGACACAAGGTGATCCCACGCTATACCCGTCCCGACATGGGCCGCATCTGGAGCGACGAGAATCGCTTCCGCACCTGGCTGGCGGTCGAGGTCGCGGCCACCGAAACCCTGGCCGAAGCCGGCATGGTGCCGAGAGACGCTGCCCGCGCCATCCGCGAGCGGGCTGACTTCAACCTGGACCGGATTGCCGAGATCGAAGCCGAAGTCCGCCACGACGTCATCGCGTTCACCACCGCCGTGGCTGAGATCGTCGGACCGCATGCCCGCTGGTTTCACTACGGGCTGACTTCGAATGACGTAGTGGACACGTCCCAGGCCCTGCTCATTCAGCAGGCCTCCGCGATTATCGCCGCTGATCTGGAAAATCTTTCCGCTGTACTGGAACGTCGCGCCTGGGAATTCAAAGATACGCCCATGATCGGCCGCACCCACGGCATCCATGCCGAGCCCGTCACTTTTGGTTTCAAGCTCGCCAACTGGTACTCCGAGACCCAGCGCAACATCGCGCGCTTTCGCGCCGCCGCCGAGGACATGCGAGTGGGCAAATTTTCCGGAGCCGTGGGCACGTTTGCCCACCTCAGTCCCGAACTGGAAGAAAGCATGTGCGCGCGCCTGGGATTGAAAGCCGCCGCCATTTCTTCCCAGGTTATCCAGCGCGACCGCCACGCCGCGTACCTCGCCACCCTGGCGGTGATCGCCTGCACCCTGGACAAGATTGCCACCGAGCTCCGCCACCTGCAGCGCACCGAGGTGCGAGAAGTCGAAGAGTTCTTCAGCGAAAAGCAGAAGGGCTCGTCCGCCATGCCCCACAAGCGCAACCCCATCACCCTGGAGCAGATCAGCGGCCTGTCCCGGGTGGTGCGCTCGAACGCGCAGGCCGCGTTCGAGAACGTGGCGCTGTGGCACGAGCGTGATATTTCCCACTCCTCGGTCGAACGCGTCATCATTCCCGATTCCACCACCCTGGTGGACTACATGCTGCAGAAAACCACCAACGTGCTCGACACCATGTTCGTGTACCTGGAACGGATGAAAATCAATCTGGAGAGCACCGGCGGCCTGGTTTTCAGCGGGCAACTTTTGCTCGACCTGGTGGAGCACGGCGTGTCGCGCGAGGAAGCCTATCGCGCGGTGCAGGGCCATGCCATGCGGGCCTGGAAAGAAGGGCTGAATTTTCGGGAACTGGTGCTCAAGGACAAGAGCATCACCAGCCGCGTGCCGCGTCCGCAGATTGAGCGGGCCTTTGACCTGAAACGGCAGCTGAGAAATATCGACAAAATTTTCGCGCGCGTATTCGGCTTCGGACGGAAAGAATCCGCACGACCGGCTTCGCACCGGCGGCGCAAAACGCCGAGCCGACGCCGCGGGAAACCCCGCTGACAATTGCAGTCAGCGGCCTCCGGGTGTACGTTGTCGCTCGGGCGCGGAGACTATCACCAAGACTCCGTCCGGGGCGAGGACAAAGTGATCTCAAAACAATTGTGGTCCGTAGTTCTGATTGCCACTCTCAGCCTGGCTCTGTCCAGTCGTGTGGCAGCGCAGACCGGAGGGGGCAAGATCGTAAGCAACGGGACGATCGTGGGCGTCATTGTGGGCGTGATCGCGGCCGTGGTAGTCGTAGCTTACTTAGTAGTGCACGAATCGAGAAAGCAGCGAACTATCACCGGGTGCGTGGTCCAGGGAGGAAATGGGATGAGCCTGACCGACGAGAAAGATAAACGCTCTTATACCCTCTCCGGAAACACCGCCGACATCAAGCCGGGTGATCGGATGAGCTTGCAGGGCAAAAAAATCAAGCCAAAGGACGCCGGCAAGCCGCTGATCTGGGAAACGCAGACGATATCCAAAGACTTCGGCGCTTGTCAGCCGCCTGCGTGAATCCGTGCTTCACTCCCGCTTGGCCAGCGCCCCGTCGACCGATGCCGCTCCCGGCCCGTGGATCGCCAGCACGATGCAGGCAACCATCAAGGTCAACGGAAACTCGACTCCCATGGGATTGAAGAATCCGTTCTTCAGGTGGACCAGCAGGATGGCTACCAGCATGTCGAGGCCATTGAGCGCAGCCGCCCATCGTGTCAGGAACCCCAGGATCAGCGCCGTCCCGCCCAGAAGCTCAACCAGCGCGACCAGCACGCTGGTCACGGCCGGTGCCGGCACGCCCATGGAGGCAAACGCTCCAGCCACCCCGTGAAAGCCGAACATGAAAACCTTTTGAATGCCGTGGGCCAGAAACACCCCGCCTACCACAACACGAAAAGCCGTGAAAGCCCAGGACTGGTTCGAAACGTTGCTCATCGCGATCTCCTCGCCGGCGTTTTTTCCCTGCAGGGCCGATTGCTTGAAGGCCTAAACTATACAGAGGGCCGCACCTTCCGGCGGGCCCTCCGATAAAATATTAATCCGCCTGCGCCCTTGCGGCTTCGAGAAGCTGGACCAGAGTCCGCAGACGCTGCTCGCCCAGTGGACCCAGCATCTTCCGGTTAAATTCTTCGATCGGGCGGTCCAGAGACTGCAGCAGCTCCAGGCCGGCCGGCGTAATCCGCGTCGTGATGACTCTCCGGTCCTGGCCTTCGCGGCTGCGCGCCACCAGTCCCCGGCGCTCCAGGCGGTCGACCAGGCGGGTAATGTCGGGATCGCGGTTAATCATGCGCTCGGCAATCTCGCTGCAGGCGCGTCCCTCGTTCCCGGCGCCCCGCAGGATGCGCAGGGCATTATATTGGGTCGGCGACAGGCCATGCGGCTTCAGCATCTCGCCCAGCCGCCATTGCAGGCGGTCTGCCGTGCGCTGCAGCGCGACCAGGGCTTCGTCCTCCAGGTTATGGAAGGGCTTGGTTTGCTGGATCTCGGATTGAATGCCTTTCGCCACACCGTAAACATAGTCGTTATAACGATTATTGTCAAGCGGTGGGGGCCGCCTACAGCCGATTGATGAGCGAGGCCACGTACCCCGCCCCAAATCCGTTGTCGATATTCACCACGCTCACGTTGGACGCGCAGGAGTTCATCATCCCCAGCAGCGCCGCCAGGCCCTGGAACGCCGCGCCGTAGCCCACGCTGGTGGGCACCGCGATTACCGGGACGCCGACCAGGCCTCCCACCACGCTGGGCAGGGCGCCTTCCATGCCGGCGCACACGATCACCACGCGCGCTCGCGTCAGGGAGGCGCGATTCGCCAGCAGGCGGTGAATTCCCGCGACCCCGACGTCGTAAAGATGCTCGACGTCGTTGCCCATCATTTCCGCCGTGACCACGGCCTCTTCCGCCACCGGAATATCGCTGGTGCCGGCCGACACCACGGCGATGATTCCCTTGCCATATTTCTTGCTGTCGCGCCGCAGCACAATGGCGCGCGCCAGCGGCTGATACTCGGCCTTTGGGACTTTCTTCTTTACCGCGGCCAGCTGTTTTTCACTGGCTCGAGTGGCCAGGATGTTTCCACCGTGCTTGGCCAGGCGAGAAAAGATGGATGCCATCTGCGCCGGGGTCTTGCCCGGCCCGAAGATGACCTCGGGCATTCCGGCGCGCAAAGCGCGATGGTGGTCGAGGTTGGCGAATCCCAGATTTTCGAAAGGCAGATGGCGCAGGCGGTCGACAGCGGCGTCCGGGGACAGCTTGCCCCGGCGGACCTGCTCGAACAGCACGCGAATGGAATCAGCGTTCAAGGAGGTTAGATTAGCACTGCGCGGATGGCGTGTGGGGCGGACACTCTTGTCCGCCGCTTTTGTCTTTGACGTTGGGTGTACAAAAACAGAATTCGAGGCTTTTGTCGACGGTTTGTCACTAGTGAACGATCGGGCGGGACAAGAGCACCTTCAAAGGGGCGGCGGTCAAGAGTGTCCGCCCCACAGGGTGCGCTACTTTACTGAGGCTGGCAGCTTCTTGCCGTGGCCGCGAACCTTTGCCGCGATCTGCTTGTACGCTTCTTTGGCTTTGCCCGGCTCGTCCAGGTGGACGAGAAACAATCGCCGCAGCAGGCCGCGTGAAACTCGCCCTTTGAGATAGGCGTCGTACAAGGCATTGCCCAGCATGTAGCCCAGCAGCCGGGAACTGGCTTCCGTCCTTTTGTGCTCCGATTGCAGAATGGGTTCGGACGATTCGCGATTTCCGCTGTCTTCCGCCTCCGGGCGCGCCGGGTACAACACTCGCGAACCGAAATAGCCCAGGGCGTACTCCACGGTCTGAGCATAGAAATGGTCCCCGCTCAGCGCCGCTTTCGAATTTCCTGCGCGCGCCGGCAAACCGCGGCAGGCATGATGCAGGAAACGCGCCGCTTCTTCGGCCGCATACATCATCTTGAACTCGCGCACGTAGAACGCATTCACCTGCGGCAAATAGACACTGCCGCGCTCTTCCACATGACTCACCATGGCTTCGGTTTCTTCCTCGGTAGCGGAGTAGCGGGAGAGTTGCTGGCGTAGCCGCGCCCCGGAGGCGCGGCAGTAGACTTCCGGCATCAGGTCCACCAGAAATTTGGGCTGCGTGCCGTTGTGCGAAGAGTAGCGGTCGATGTCGAGAAAGCGCAGCAGGCTGTCAATCAGGTTGTAAATAGTGGGTGCGAGGTCGGGGCCTTCCTCCTCGGTGCGTCCCCAGCGGCTCAGGTGAAGCCGGTAGTTCTCGTATTTCTCGAGGGGCGTGGAATTAAATACGCAAAGCACGTCGTCATTTACGCGCACCGCATCCACGCGCTCCTGCCGCTCGCCGGCGGCACGCCAGTAGAGCGCATCCACGTTCTGCAGGACAGTGAGCACGCGCTCTTCTGGCAATCGCTCCTGCAGCACTTTGGGAAGATGACCGGGCGCAAGGTGTGATTCGCCGAACAGCACCATGATGATGGCATGGGGATGGCGCTGCCGGATCTCGGCCAGCTTGTGAGCGGCGTGGCGATCGCGCGCCCCGATCTTGCGCAGGTCTTCGCGGGGCATGCAGTCCAGCCCGTAGATGGCGTCGGCGTGCTCGCGCGCGGTCACCAGCAATTCGTAAAACGGCGCCCAGTCGTATCCCCAGTCGAGGTCGAAGCGGATGCGCTGCTGCAACTCTTCCGCGTCGATTTCGCGCCGCCACCATTCGTCGAGAATGTGCTGGTCGCGGGAGAAAATGGTTTCGAGGCCCAGCACCACCGGACGGTCGCCGGGTTGGGCGCGGTCTTCGAGCAGAGTCGCCGCGAAACGTTGGGCCGAAGGCAGAGCGTGGTAGTCGCCGACCAGCACCGTGTCGGCGCCGCGCACGCTGGCGGTCAGTTCCTGCCGGTCGATGACCGCTTCGTAGGAGCGGAAGGCCTGGCTGAAGTCCCGCAGATACTTTCGCCGGCCATTGGGATCGTTGATCCGGATCTCGCGTTCGACCCCCGCCAGGGCGTGCAACTGCGCCTCACTGCGCCGCAGCCGTAAGCTGGAGGTAGATGCCATATTAGTCGTCAGTCTTCAGTCGTCGGTCATCCGTCATCGAAGGTAGAGCGCCAATCGTATCGGCCAAGCGACCGCTCCTTGACTCTTTTTCCCAGGCTCCCTATGCTCCAAGGTTCCACGTAGCCGGGAGCCAGTTTGTCCAATCCGCCGCAAAACCTTACCGTCGCCACCACCGGAGCCAGCGGGTCGCTTTTCCTCAAGCACTTCCTGCTGGCGGCGGAACGCGATCCGCGCGTCCAGACCGTCAACTTCATTGCCTCCGACAGCGCCCTGCGCGTTATGGCCGAGGAACTCGGACTGCGCGGCCGCAGCAACCTGGTCGGACAAATCCTGGGCCGCAAGTCCGCTCGCAAAATCCACCAGCAGGCCAATGCCGACATCGGCGCCAACATCGCCAGCGGCTCTTATCCCGCCGACGCCATGGTCGTCATCCCGTGCAGCATGGGCACCCTGGCCCGCATCGCCAACGGCATCGCGTCCCAACTGATCGAACGCGCCGCTGACGTCTGCCTGAAAGAGAAGCGCCCGCTGGTACTCTGCGTTCGCGAAACGCCGCTCAACAAAATCCATATCCGGAACATGTATCGCGCCGCCGATGCCGGCGCCACCGTGTTCCCGCTTATCCCGGCTTTCTATTTCCGTCCCGCCAGCTTAGATGCCATGGCCCGCGAATTCGCGTATCGCGTGCTGGCCCACATCGGCCTGCCGCAAGCTGACGCCTACCGCTGGAAAGGCTGATTGCGGTGGTCCGGTTACCCGTAGGTTACTTCCAGTGTAGAAACGCGGGGGAGTGGCAGGTAGATTCCTGTGGGCCATGACCTGCGGGAAGGGCCGCATTTATCAGATTGACCATTTATTATGACCATGGTGTAAAATAATAGTCATGAAACAGATTGCTATTTCTGAATTTAAGGCCAAATGCCTCTCTTTGCTGGATCAGGTGCAGAAAACCAAGAAACCGATCCGTATCACCCGTTTTGGCAAACCGGTGGCCGAGGTTTTTCCTTCCTCTCCAGCTTCCAGCTCTGACTGGATGGGTTCAATGAAAGACAGCATGGAAATCCTGGGAGACATCGTTTCTCCGGCGAACGATGAAAGCGACTGGGAGGTACTGCGCAGTTGAAGCTCCTTCTCGACACGCACATCTGGCTCTGGAGTTTGCATGACCCAAAGCGCCTGGGAAAGCGAGTCCAGCACGAATTGAAAGACCCCGCAAATGAGCGTTGGCTTTCACCCATCAGCACATGGGAGGCGCTAACCCTGAATGCCAAAAACAGAATCCGCCTGCCTGCAGACCTGGATGAGTGGGTGGCGCGCGCAACTGCTCCTTTTCGTGAAGCGCCGCTCACCCACGAAATTGCTCTGGCGGCGCGCCAATTGTCCCTTCCTCATCAAGACCCCGCGGATCGCTTTTTGGCGGCTACGGCTCAAGTGCTGGACCTGACTCTGGTTACTGGGGACTCGGCGCTGTTGGGGTTGGGAGAGATTGCAACGCTGGGGAATCGATGAAGGTTGTGTGGCGCGGACCTGCCCTGAGCGAAGTCGAAGGGGCCCTCGCCCGCGGCTTTTGACGTTAGGTTTTTCTCCGACCGTGAGGGCCACAAAGCTGAGTCAAAACTCGCAGGCGGGGGCCCCTTCGACTTCGCTCAGGGCAGGTCCGCGCCACACAGACTCGAATTAATTGCTACAATCTGCTGGATTTTTCGAGCCCCTAAGCCAAGGAGACTCAATGTTATTTTCCAAGCGCAGCGTAATTTTTCTTGCGTTGCTTGCCGGCATTCTGGTTTCGCCCTCGCACGCCGCCGGCCCCACTTTTTCAGTTTCCTTTCCTAGGATCCGCAGCGAAAAGCCGCTCGACGGACGCATCTTTCTTCTGCTGTCGACGGACCCTTCCGCCGAACCGCGCATGCAGATCGACGATTCCGTCCGCACCCAGATGATGTTCGGCATGGATGTTGACGGCATGCAGCCCGGCCAGGCCGTGGTGGTGGACGATTCCGCCAACGGCTATCCCGTCCGCAGTCTGCGCGATGTGCCGCCGGGAGAGTATTACGTGCAAGCGGTGCTGCATCGCTACGAAACCTTCCACCGTTCCGACGGCCACACCGTCAAGCTCCCCATGGACCGAGGCGAAGGGCAGCACTGGAACATCGCGCCCGGCAATCTCTACTCGACTCCGCGGAAAATCACCCTAGGGCCTTCCGCCGGGACTCTCGCGATCGTGCTCGACCAGGAAATCCCGCCGATCCCGCCGCCGCAGGATACGAAATACATCCGGCACATCAAGATCCAGAGCGCGCTGCTCACCAAATTCTGGGGACGGCCCATGTACCTGAGCGCCAACGTGCTGGTGCCCGAGGGATTTGATACGCATCCCAACGCCCATTTTCCGGTGATCATCAATGAAGATCACTTTAATGCTGATTTCACCGGCTTTCGCACCGACCCGCCCGATCCCAACCTGAAACCGGACTACAGTGAGCGCTTCCACGTCTCCGGCTACAACCGCATTCAGCAGGAAGAGGCTTACAAGTTCTATCAGCAGTGGATCGCGCCCGGCTTTCCCCGCGTGCTGATCGCGGAGATCAACCACGCCAATCCCTACTACGACGATTCCTACGCGGTGAACTCGGCCAACCTCGGGCCCTATGGCGACGCCATCGAAACCGAACTCATTCCCGCCATCGAAAAGCAATTCCGCGGCATCGGACAAGGCTGGGCGCGCTTCGCCTACGGTGGCTCGACCGGCGGCTGGGAATCGCTGGCGGTGCAGATGTTTTATCCCGACCACTACAACGGCGTGTTCGTGGCCTGCCCCGACCCGGTCGATTTTCGCGCCTATACCACCATCAACATTTACAGCGATCCCAACGCGTTTTACATGATGGGCCCGCACACCAAAGTCGCGCAGCCCGCCATGCGCGACTATCTCGGACGTACCCTGGGCACGGTGCAGGGCATGAACCAGTACGAACTCGCGCTGGGTTCGCACGCTCGTTCAGGAGAACAGTTCGATATCTGGCAAGCGGTTTACGGACCGGTCGGCGACGACGGTTATCCCAAACAGATTTTCAACAAGGAGACGGGCGAGATCGATCGCAGCGTCGCCGCCTATTGGAAGGAACATTACGACCTGAGCGCCATCATGCAACGCGACTGGGCCACGCTCGGCCCCAAACTGCAGGGCAAGCTTCACATCTACGTGGGCTCGGCAGACACGTACTTCCTGAATGACGCGGTTTACTATCTGGAAGATTTTCTGAAATCCACCAAAAATCCGCCCTACGACGGAGAAGTGAAATACGGAGATCGCGCCGAACACTGCTGGAACGGCGATCCCAATCTTCCCAACTATCTTTCGCGCCTGCACTACAACACGATGTACCTGCCGAAGATTCTTGAGCGGATGGAGAAGACCGCGCCGGTTGGGGCCGATCTGACTTCTTGGCGTTACTGACAGGGTGCAGCGGGACAACGGGTGGAGCAGGCCTTCATGCCTGTATTTTAAGAGCTGTGGTGAGCGGGCCTTCCCCCCGGGTCACCTGCGGCCGAGAGCAATAGTTGGGGTAAAGGCCTCGTTGCAACAGTTGTTTGAACCATCCCCAATAACCTAGTATTCCCTTGCCATGTATATTGAGGACCTCGCCAAGGCATATGAGGCGAAGACCGACGAAGAACTTCAGCAGCTGGCTAAACATTCAGAGCAGTTGACGCCCGAAGCCCAGGCTGCTCTGAGAGGCGAATTGGCCAAGCGCCGAATTGACGCCCCAGAGCATCTGAATGTACCGGAGGAAAGCACCCAAAGCAGGACTCAGCAGCCAAGGAATTGCGAGACGCTGCTTCCCCATGACTCGCACGCGGTCGGCGAATTTGTGTCGGAAGTTCTCCGTGTCTATCACCACCAGTTCTGGTTTTTCATCAAACTCACCGCCCCGGCAGTGGTCATAGGCTACATTGCAATATTCATGGGCCGTCACGAGGGACGGGAAATTGCACAGCACCTCCCACGAGGCCCCGAAATTCTCGCGCACAGAACCGAGATACTCCAGATTTGGTTGGTAAATGTTTCTGGGTATATTGTCAGTTGGATGGCTTTTTCTGTCTCGTTTGCCGCTATTTGCTCAGCCGTGGGACAAGTTGTGGTTGGAGGTGTTCCATCAGTAGCGGACTCTCTTGCTAAGGTTCGCGAGCGAACTAGCCCCTTCCTGAGGCTTGCTCTGCTGCTGTTCGTCTTGTTTCTAGTCGCACAGGTAGCCGCTCTGCTGCTGTCCACAGGAATCTTTTGGGTGTTGCATCAGCGTCAGGTACACCTAACGGCTTTCACAATTCAGGTCGTCTCGTTTGGGTCGGTCGGATTAGCCCTCGTCATTTTCTCGCGGTTTGGGCTCGCCATACCTGCTTTTGTTTTGGGGAATTACAAAGTCGGACAAGCGATGTTCGTCAGCGACCAACTGACTGAGGGGAAGTGGTTAACCCTTGCGACTCTTCTGGCCAAGTCGCTAATCGGGGGATACATTGCGGGCATCTGCCCGTTCTGGCTGGCATCTAAGATTCCCGCGAATGTTGTATTGCCGTCGTGGTTTCCATGGGTCTTGATCGTAGCGTCAATAGCGGGCGTGACCGGGGTTGAGCCCCCAATGTTCGTCGGTTTCGCCCTGCTCTACTCAAGAATGTCGCTTTCGTCTCCTACTCCGAGCGAGGCACTCTCGCGCCAGCTGGCCTAGCGCCCTCGGCGGCTGAAGCCGCACTTCAGTGCTGCATTCCAATGCAGCGCTAAAGCGCTGCTCCACCCAAATCAAAATCCAACGCAGAAATTACCGCTGATGTACGCCCCACTTTCGTGCCGGTTGACGCGACCGCGCCGTGTGTACTAAGGTGCAATTACACCGGAAAGGAGGTGGTCTGATGACAAGTTCTGATTCAAGTGGGAGTTGTAAAAGACCAGGTGAGGTGGCTGTGACTTAGAGCGGTCGCTCTAAGAACCATCGCACGACTACCGGTGATTTAGGGTTGCATTCCGCCCGGCGTAAGGTCGCGCCGGGACCCGGAGTTATCCGAAGGGGACCACCTTTAGAGTGGCCGCCTCTTGGTCAATCCCAAACAGTGCACCGGGCGGCCCGCGCATTGCAAAGTGCGCGGGCCGTTCTTTCTTTTACCCTGGGTTCTCTAATGGCCCAGTTGCGAGCGCTCCGGTCTTGCCCGTTCCGCCTTCGCCTGCTCCCGGCGAATCGCGTAGTACTCGTTTTGCGGACGGTCATCCTGCAGGGCGGGCGCGTTCGGAGCTTCCGCAATCATGCTGTCGAGCGAGATTTCCCGGCTAAGCACAACCGCAAACTCCTGCTCCGGCGTGCTCTCCGGTCCCCATTCCATCAAGTCGGCCGCAGCTTTCGGCGGCAGGCGCCGGGCCAGCTCGGCCGCGGTTGGATTGGGCAGCGGGCGTTCGCTGGCCAGGAAGTGGTAGCCCCAGCCTTCCACCGAATGGAATACGCGCACGTAGGGGAAGGATTCTTTCAGCGCCCGCGCCACCGAGGCATGAACCACCGCGTCTCCTCCCGGCAACCACTGTTGCAGAATGCCTCCGGCGCTCAATCTCCGCCGGATGATCCGGTAAAACTCCTTGGAATAAAGCAGGCTTGATCCCGCGGCTTCCACCGGCGGTGGAGGGTCGATGGTGATCACGTCATATTGTCCGCTGGTTCGTTCCAGGTAGCGCCGGCCATCGTCGATGACCAGGTTGGACAAGGGCGACTTCAGGAGCTCCGGGCCGTCAGTGTGGTAGAACCCGAATACCCGTGGAACGCTGGGCACCAGTTCCACGGCGGTGACCGGAATGTCCCAGGACAGCAGGGAGCGGTAGGTTGTGCCCATGCCGAAACAGACCACCAGGGCATTCTTTGGCGGATGATCGAGGAACGCCAGCGGCAGGTGGGCCATGAGCTTGGTGATCGGAGTGAGTCCCGTAATACCGACACCGTTGACCAGCAGCCGCTTGTTCCGTCCTTCTCCCAGGGCCACGATGGTGGCGGTGTTGTCGCGAAACACCTCGCTGCCCCCGAATTGATCTTCGTAGCCTCGCTGGGTAAACACCAGCGCCAGCGCCGCCAGCACCACCGCATAAGAAACGCCGGCCTGCCAATCGAGGCGAAATTTGCTTCCCGCCGAAAACCAGTCCGGACGGAAGGCCATCAAGAGCCAGGGCAGCGCGAACACGAACAGCACCCAGCGCTCACTGATCAGCGGCAGCAGGAGAAAGCCGGAGACCAGCGGTCCCAGGATGCAGCCCAGCACGTTGATGGCGTAGGCTTTTCCCGCCTTGCCGGGGTCGCCGCCCGACCAGCGGTCCACCAGCAGGGGAGTAAGGAAACCGAGGACGCCGGAAAAGGGCGCGATGCCCAGCAGCAAACGCAATACCCGTCCAATATGAACGTCTGGATTGGCCGCCACCAGCGGCAGGAGGGCAAAGAGTCCGAGCAGAACCCAGATCAGGCTGCCCTCCAACCGGGGTTTTCGGCTCCACAGCCGATAAACCTGCAAGCCCATGAAGGTCGAGGCCAGGTAGGTTGCCAGTATGGACGCGAAAGCGTACACCACGGTGCCCACATAGGGCGTGAACTGCCGTATCCAGACTACTTCCATTCCGATGCTGGTCAGTCCGGTGAGAAAGAGCAGAACCAGAGGCTTGATCGTTCCATCGCTGGAAACCAGGCGGGCTGCGCCTCCCGACGGTTCGGTTTTTGTGCCGGGGCGCGGCTCTGCCGCTGTCGGCTTCAAACTCAGCAGCAGCGCGGACAGAGCCAGCAGCCCGTTGCAGGCGGCGCCGAACCTCAGCGTGCCCCGGAAGCCGTAGAGCTCAATCAGCAGCAGGGGGATGGTCGCCCCGATGACCGCGCCCAGCACATTGGCCAGGTAGAGATAACTGAACGATCGCTCTGACCTGCCGCTCCACCGTCTGCGGATCGCCAGCATCGCCAGCGGAATGGTCGCGCCCATGCAGGCGCACCAGGGAACCAGGGTCAAAGCGACAGCAACGCCGGACCCGAGATAGTAGCCCCCCGATGAGGTCGCTCCCACCCTCTCCAGCAGCATTCGTCCCCACAACAGCTGGTAGGGAACCAGCAGGGCCGAGATGCCGATCAGCAATTCCGCCAGGGCGTACAGGCGCAGCGCCGGAATCCTGATTCCACCATCGTATCTGCGGATCAGGCGGCCGCTTCCCCAGGAACCCAGGCCCAGCCCCGCCATGAACATCGAAATCACGATGGAGGTCAGAGCGGTGGTGACTCCGAACTGGGCCATCGCCAGCCGCAGCCAGACAATCTCGTAGAGGATGCTGCAGAATCCCGACACCAGAAACAGTAGAAAGAACCAGGCCATAAGGATGTGTCTACGGAGTGTATCGCATGCGCAAGACGGAGGCCGACTACGGGCGGGGCAAATGCATTGCCAGTCAACCGACCGTGACCAGGCAAGGCGAACTCATGGGTGACCTTTCTGGAAGCCCAGCCGGATTACTTCCAGGGTGTCCGCGGCCAGGGCCAGTTTGCCGGCCTGCTCCAGCGTGTACCATCCCAGTTCGTCAGCGTCGCCCGCCGCCCGCGGCTCTCCGGCCACCCGGCGGCAAAGAAAGTCGACCAGCACATAGTGATACAAAGTGCGGCCCGCGTCGTCGCGCAGCACACGGTCGTAGACACCCAGCATTTCGCTGGGCGCGACCGTGAGGCAGGTTTCCTCTTCCGCCTCCCGCACCGCCGCCTGGCGCAGGGTCTCTCCCAATTCCAGCAAGCCCCCGGGGATGGACCATTCCCCGGCCAGCGGAGGATGCCCGCGCTTTACCAGCAGCACCCGGCCATCCTCAATGATGACCGCGCCTACACCCACCAGCGGGGAATCGGGATACTCGCGTTTCATGAGTCGCCGGCCTGTGCAAGACAATGCCCCTTCGACGGGACTATAATTTTGATCTCATCGCTCTTCTAGTAGACAAATCGCAGTAACCAATCTTCCCCGCCGTCCTGGCTGGCAGGTTGAGCTGTTTTGGCGGCGGGCCGATTCCACTCATTTTCCAAGCCATGCGAAAGGAGATTACCCTCATGTTTACCCGTTTTGTGGAATGCCATGTGAAGCCGGACAAAAGAGATGACTTCAGCCAAAAGCTGCGCAACGACGTGCTGCCCATCTTACAGAAGCAGCCCGGCTTTGTAGACCTGATCGGACTGGTCTCTGAAACCGATCCGAACCGGATCGTTTCCGTCAGCTTCTGGAACAGCCGGCAGGATGCGGAGCGCTATCAGCGCGAGCATTTCAGCCGTATTGCGGAGATGCTCAAGCCCAGCTTGAAGCGCGACCCCGTGGTCGACACTTTCAGCGTGGATACCTGGACCACTCACCGCATTGCGGCCGGCAAAGCCGCCTGATCCCTTACTACCCCGGGGCAGCGATTTGCTCCGGGGCAATCTTCGAATCTGAAAACCTTTAAAGGGTTTTCCCGCCCAGCTGCGAACTCGCTCCAGCACGCGCTAGAATGCTGCTGTGTCCCTGGACGAATATAAGCGCAAGCGCCGCTTCGAGGCCACTCCCGAGCCCCCGCCCAAGCTGGAGAAGAAGTCTCAGCATCGCTTCGTGGTGCAGAAGCACCGCGCCACCCGCCTGCACTACGATTTCCGTCTGGAGATGGAAGGCGTGCTGAAGTCCTGGGCCGTGCCCAAAGGCCCTTCTCTCGATCCCGCGGACAAACGCCTGGCCATGCAGGTGGAAGATCATCCGGTGTCGTACTTTGACTTCGAAGGCACCATTCCGGAAGGCAATTACGGAGCGGGTACGGTCATGGTCTGGGATGTCGGCACCTGGGAGCCGCTGTCGCCCGAACCGGTAAAAGGGAAGTTTGTTCCGGGAACCGACGCGGAAGCTTCGGCCATGCTGAAGAAGGGCGATTTCAAAATCCGGCTGCACGGCAAAAAACTCAACGGTGATTTTGCCCTGATTCACATGCGCTCGCGCCGTCCCGGTACCAAGGGCACGGAGTGGCTCCTGATCAAGAAGCAGGACGACGCCGTGGTAAAAGGCTATGACATCGACCAGTACGATGAGTCGGCCCTGACCGGCCGCACCATGGCCGATATCGCGGGCGACCAGGGCTCGGCGCAGTGGACCAGCAGCCGTCCCGCATCCCGGGGAGCCGTCAAAGCCAAATGGCTCGCCGATGCGATCGCCAAGTTTGATAAGAAGAGCAATAAAAAACTAACCACGGAGGACACGGAGGACACAGAGAAACCCAAAGCAAAAAAAAAAGAAAAAGATAAGGCTGTAAGCAGTTCGGTTGGTGCTGCATCTGCCCCAAGTGCGGGGAGCAAGAAGTCTTCCTCCGTGTCCCCTGTGTCCTCCGTGGTTGAAGATTTGGACGGCGCGGTCAAGCGGCCCATGCCCACCGCGATCCATCCCATGCTGGCAACTTCCGTCGACGACCCGTTCGACAGCCCCGAATGGCTGTTTGAAATCAAGTGGGACGGTTACCGTGCCATTGCCTTCATCGCCCAGGGCAAGGTCCGCCTGGTTTCGCGCAATCAGAACGACCTCACCGCGCAATTTTCTGAGCTGCAGAATATTCCCAGCTTTATCACCGCGCAGACCGCCATTCTCGACGGCGAAATCGCCGCCCTCGACGAGCAAGGACGGTCATCGTTCAGCCTGATCCAGCAGCGTACGGGCATTCGGCAGGGCGGGCGACGCGGCCCCTCGCGCGGCGATATTCCCGTCCTGTATTACGTCTTCGACCTGCTCTATCTGGATGGATACGACCTGCGGCGGGTTTCGCTGGAGGAGCGCAAAGGCTTGCTGGAGCGTATCACCAACCTCACCGGGCCGGTCCGCTACTCCGATCATTTTTCCCAGGGCAAGGCGCTGTTCGATGTGGCCCGGCAAAAGGGCCTGGAAGGCATACTGGCCAAGCGCCGGAACAGTGTGTACGAAGAGCGCCGCACCCGGGAGTGGCTCAAGATCAAAATCACTCAGACCCTGGACTGCGTCATTGGCGGGTACACCGATCCAGAAGGCACGCGGTCATATTTCGGTTCCATCGTACTGGGCTTGTATGACAAGAAGGGAGAGCTGGTGCATGTAGGCCAGGCCGGCTCCGGCTTCGATCAGGCAATGCTCAAA
The DNA here is from genome assembly GCA_963734455.1 of Terriglobia bacterium. GTDB lineage: Bacteria > Acidobacteriota > Terriglobia > Terriglobales > Acidobacteriaceae > JAIQFF01. The sequence continues at coordinate 448,870 of CAVTHC010000001.1, read as the reverse complement.
GAGGTCTGGCAGGCGCTGAAGAAACTGGCGACCAAGCGCAGTCCCTTCCCCAAAGGAGTGGAAGCCTTGCGCACCGTGCACTGGGTAAAGCCTGAACTGGTGGCGGAAATCAAGTTCTCGGAATGGACCCATGAGAGCGCGGAAGGCGGCATGAAGCTGCGCGCGCCAGTCTTCCTCAGGCTGCGGGAAGACAAGGACCCCGAAGAATGTTTGCTGAAAGCTGAAAGCTGAAGGCTATTTAATATCTTTCATCGGCAGCATCGACCCGTAATCCCTTCCCGAGGGTTCCACCGCACGCGCCACAATTCCGCCAAATGCGTCGCGACACTCCGGATATTTTGCCAGCAGCGCCTTCATCACCAGCATATTTTCCTGAAAAGTCTTTCCGGTGTCGGAGACGTCCGCGGACTGGTACTTCACCACCAGGTCGAAGTCGCGGCCTACCGGCACGGGAAACAGGTCGGCTACCTTGAAGGTCTTTCCCCCCGCGGTCAGATCCAGGGGAGGCAGATCAGCCGGCTTCGTCGTCTGCATCTCGTCATAAAGTTTGTCGGTGGTGGCTGTCGCCATGAAGGGCACGGGGACCAGCAGTTCTCGCGCTTCGCCAAAATAAAACCAGGCATTCCGCAGCTGTCCTTTGCTCTTGTATTCGCGGGCCTGACTGGCAAACCAGTTGCCGTCGTGGCCGGCAATCTGGGAGGGCTTGGCGTAGAACCCGCCCAGTTTCCAGTCGTTCCCCTGCTGCTGCAATACAAAAGACACGGTGTAGGCGCCCTGTGGCGACGCCGCGTCCAGAGTCACGATGCCGTAATTTCCCGGGGGCAGATTGGGAATCACGAAAACCGCGCTGTTCCGGGTCTGTCCCTGGGCCCCGAACACGCCGCACAGGAACTCAGCGCGCTGCAGCGGTTCCGTCCCTTCTGCCTTGAGAAGAAAAGGCGGCCGCGCCACCGGGCGAACGCCGTTGAGATTAGCCTGATTTTCCCTGACCGCCGCGTCGATGCCGGAAAAATCCGAGGCCAGGCTGGCGATCGCATTCTGCCGCAGGGAGGCCGAGTCTCCGCGCGCCGCCATGTCATAAAAGCGGGTGGCGGCGCTCACCAGACCCGCGGCGGTGGCCTCGTCCATATCGCCGGTGGTCATACAGGTCTGGGCCGGAGAGACCACGGCCGAAAGGAAAAGCAATAACGCCGGCAACCATGTCGCGAATCTCTTGGCGTAGCCGATGTTCCACCTCAAATCAATTTTAAACTGCCGGGCCCGGACCTTGATACTCAGGATCTACGATACTCAGTATCTACAATAGATGAGAACCGGGCGATTGCGCCGGAGTGCGCTGTGTGCTACCGTCGCCCCAGTTCCCCATTTCCCCGCGAGGGAGACGCTTATGGCTCTGATCTTCCTGGGCATTCTGGTAGTGATCGTCATCCTGCTGGTTGGGATGTACAACAGCCTGGTGCAGTTGCGCGTCCGCTGCGACAACGCCTGGTCGGACATCGATGTGCAACTCAAACGACGTCACGACCTGATCCCCAATCTGGTCGAGACCGTCAAAGGTTACGCCACCCACGAGAAAAGCACCTTCGAGAACATCGCTAAATTTCGCTCCCAGGCGATGCAGGCCACGACCCCCGGCGACAAGGCCGAGGCCGAGAACCAGCTCAGCGGAGCGCTGAAGAGCCTGTTCGCGGTGGCGGAAAATTATCCCCAGCTCAAAGCCTCGGAAGAGTTCACCCAGCTGCAGGGTTCGCTCAGCCAGACCGAGGACACGATCCAGAACGCGCGCCGCTACTACAACGCCGTGGTGCGCGACCTGAATACCAAGATCCAGTCTTTCCCGACCAATATTCTCGCGGGAATGTTTGGCTTCCAGCCGCGCCAGTTCTTCGAGGTGGCGGCCGCCGACCGCGAGCCGGTGGCGGTGAAGTTCTAGGCGCTTCGTGGGCAGGCTGTCAGCCGCGATGTGGCGCAAGAAATGCAGCCCACGGCGGAAGCCGGGCGGAGCGGCGCTTCGAGCGCCGCATTGAAGGCTAAATTATCAATGGCGGCTTCAGCCGCTGATGTACTTTCTAATCGGCGTCCTAATGTCCATAACCCCAGCGGCTAAAGCCAGTCATTCTCGGGGCTTAATTGCAGCGCTGAAGCGCTGCTCCACCCAAAACATTCTTCTCGTCGTCTGCCTGCTGGGCGTTGGAACCCCGCTCTTCGCCCAGAGCTGGCGAATCTCCGACTTCCAGGACACCATCCTGATCACGGAAGACGGCTCGGCCCTGGTGAAGGAGCGCATCAACCTCGTCTTCATCGGCCAGTGGCATGGCATTCACCGCACCATCCCGGTCGAGTACCCGGGCCCGCAGGGCACCAACTACACGCTTTTTCTCGATGTCACCGGGGTCACCGATGGCGCCGGCCAGAAGCTGAAGTACGAATCCAAGACCTCCGGCGGGTTTCGCGACTTGAAAATCTATATTCCCGGCGCGGTGGATACCACGCGCACGGTGGAGATCACTTACATCGTCCGCAACGGCATCCGCTACTTCGAAGATCACGACGAGTTCTACTGGAACGTCACCGGCAACGACTGGCCGGTGCCGATCGATCACGCCGAGGCGCATGTTTATTTGCCCAAAAAGGCGGCGGGAACGCTGCGCGCGCAGGCCTTTACCGGCGCTTACGGATCGGCCGAGCGCGACGCCACCTCCGAAATCAACGGCGCCGACGTAGCCTTCGAGACCACCAACCCGCTGCCCATGCGCGGGGGCATGACGATCGATATCTTTATCCCCAAGGGCATTCTGCAGGAGCCGGGCGCGCTCACCCGATTCTTCTGGTTTATCGGCAGCAATCCGGTCGTATTCCTGCCGTTCGTCACCTTCGGCGTGATGTTCGTCCTGTGGTGGTACAAGGGCCGCGACCCCGATCCTGGCCGTTCGGTCGCGCCCATGTACGAGCCGCCGCCGGGCATGTCGCCGGCCGAGGCGGGCGCGCTGATCGAGGACACGGTTCATCCCCGCGACATTACTTCCACCATCGTCGACCTGGCGGTGCGGGGTTACCTGAAGATTGAAGAAACCGTGGACACGAATCTTCTGATCTTCCATTCCAAGGACTACATTTTCCACTCTGCTCAAGCCCAGCACGGAATGGCAGGGACTGGCGCCGCACGAACGAGTGATGCTGGAAAATATTTTCGATGGCGGACAGCAGACCAAGCTGTCCAGCCTGAAGAACCGCTTCTATACCGCAATCCCGGTCATCAAGCAGGACATCAAGGCGGCGCTGAAAAACAAAGGCATGTACCTGCTCGACCCCGATTCGGCCAATGGATATAGCGTGGGCGCCCTGGTTTTGATCGCCCTTCCGTTTATTGCCGCGCCCTTCCTGGGATACACGGCCATGTTCAACTCCATCGCGCTGCTGGTGGTATGCGGCATCATTTCGCTGGTGATCTGGTGGTTGTTCGCGCGCCAGATGTCGGCAAAAACCGTGCAGGGCGGCCGCACCCGGATCGCGGTGCTGGGCTTTCAGGAATTCATGAACCGGGTGGACGCCGACCGTTTGAAGCGCATGCCGCCGGACACGTTTGAAAAGTATTTGCCCTACGCCATGGCGCTGGGAGTGGAACATCACTGGGCGCAGGCCTTTGCCGGCATCATTCAGAACCCGCCCAGCTGGTATGTGTCGCCGAACGGGATGACCGGCTTCAACCCGCTGTTGTTCTCCAGTTCCATGCACAGCATGGCATCGGACATGAATCAGGTATTTGTTTCCGCGCCGCGCGCCAGTTCCAGTGGCTCCGGTTTTGGCGGCGGCGGTGGAGGAGGCTTCTCAGGCGGCGGGTTCGGCGGCGGCGGCGGAAGCGCCTTTTAGCCGGCCTATCCTCGGTGGAGGCCGGGCGTCCGCGCCCGGCCAGACGGGCGGGACGCCCGTCCTCCATCGCCCCAAGTCGGCTTCAGGCCTGAAGAGATCTGACCGGCGAGGACGCCCTCCACGCCCGTCGGCGAACGTCCGGGCATTCAATGTTTCCGGCGAAACACGTGCCGGGTCACGGTGGGCCAGAATTCGGCAAAGGCGTTGCCGCCCATCCTGCTGGCGAAGCCCAGAGCGGTGCGCAGGCAGGCGTCGCCCACGCCGGATTCGCTGTCAGCCCGCCAGGTATTGGAGAGAAAATTGTTGCCCGCAGTTCCGATGTATCGGGCATAAGCGGGAGCCATGTTTCGATGGGCACGGCGCGACACGAAAGTCATCACCACCACGCTCTTGATCCGGTTTCTTACCGACTGTCCGGTGGTGGGGAAATAGCGCGGGTCTTCTCCCCAAATGGCACCCAGCGACGCCTCCATGGCATTGCCGGTAGCGGTGCCGGTGAACCGCATCCCGTAACGCTTGCTGAAGCCCTCCCAGTGGGGACCATACTCATGGGGACGGTTGGTCGCGGTGCCGAAGCCGGCGGTGAACAGGCCGGCGGCCAGGCTCTCCCCACCGATCGTGCTTTTGACCGCCCAGCTCAAGCGCTGCCTGCCGGTGATCGATGGATACGGAGTGGAAGTATTTCCCACGGCTCTCGCCGGTTGGTCCGCCGCCGCCGGCGGTCAGCAGAAGAAAAACGGCGAGGAAGTGTCCGAGGCCTAATTTCATAGCAGTCTTGGTTGCCAATCAGAGAGCTGGGTTTGCTTTGCTGAGCAGAATAGCCGAAAACTTCGTTTGACGTCGTTCCGGAAGGTCGTACTTCCGCCTGATGGCGCAGTTCCAACCGATCTCTGGCGACGGGAGCACGGGAGAATTTAGTCCTGCGCCGGGGGGAACCTAGTTCCTACCCTTGCTACGTCCCTTATCAGGCTGTTACGGGGGGCATCATCCGTGATATAACCGCGCAAGCAGATCGTTCCGGCTGCATGCAAGGAAATCCGGCACTGCGCTGGATTTCGCGGGTAGAAATGGGCGGGAGCGAGGAGGTTTTGTGTCCGAAGCGCGGACGGGGAAGCGATTTCCTCTCGAACTACCAATCAAGATTCACAAAGAAGAAGGCGGGGGCGAGCACAGCGGCCTCACCGGAAACCTGAGCGCTGCCGGCGTGTATATCAAGGCGGACGCGGCTCTCGAGATGGGCTCGACGGTCGAGTTCGAGATTACATTGCCGCCCGAAATGACCGGGGCCAAGGAAGGCGTGGTCATCCAGTGCCGGGGTCGGGTGGTGCGGACCGACGAACCCGCCGGCGGCAGTCCCACGGAGGCACGCGGCGTGGCCTGCGTGATTGACTCCTACGATTTTGTTCGCCACTAGAGGCGAGGAGCTGAAGAGATGCTGAAATTGATTCTGGCCGACAATCAAGCCATCTTCCGTGCGGGCATCGCCAAAGTGCTGGCGGTCGAGGATGAAATGCGCATCGTGGCGCAGGCGCAAACCCAGGAGCAGATGTTCATGGCCCTGGATAAATTCCGCGCCGCGGTCCTGGTGGTGGCGGGCGGCTTCCATTCCGATTTCAACGGCATCCTGCTGGCCGCCAGCAAAGCCAAAACCCGCGTGGTGGTGCTGGCCGACACCGGCGAGAGCGCGCAGCGCTACATGGGCGCCGGCGCCAACGGCGTGGTCTATCGCAACGTCACCAGCGCGGCCCTGGTCGATTGCGTCCGCAAGGTGGCGCGCGGCGAAAACTGGGTGCAGGACATCGCCGTGCCCAGCGAACTGACCGAAAACGATATGGTCGGACTGCGGGTGCGCGACCGCTTGACCGCGAAAGAGCTGCGCATCGTTGCCCTCATCGTGCAGGGCTACAAGAACAAGGAAATCGCCTCGCAGCTGGGGACCACCGAGCAAGTCATCAAGAATTACCTGCGCAACGTGTATGACAAGATCGGAGTCTCCGACCGGCTGGAGCTGGCGTTATTTACCATTCACCATCGCATTCTGAACGAAGCAGCCGCAGCCACCGCAGCGGCGGCGACGCCCCAGGCGGGAGCCGGGGTCACGTCGTAAAGCTTTTGCGTGCAAAAAAGGCCGCCCGCGGGCGGCCTTTTCTTTTCGGCGCCACAGGCCACGTAGGGGCGGGTGCCCTCACCCGCCCGGCGGAGCGGAGCTCCGCGAGAGCCGGCCAGCGTGCGCTGGCTCCCCCTTCCGTGTCATCCTGAGCGGAGCCATCCCATTCGCTTGCGAATGGGATGGTGCAGTCGAAGGACCCCTGGGAGCGCCACGGAGCTTGCGTTGTGAAGAATGCCCGAGGTCAGCCGCGGTCGCGCGCGGTCTGAGGAGCTTATAGGGGTCCCCTCGACTTCGCTCGGGGCAGGCTCTTCGACTGCGCAACGGCTTCGCGAAGCGAAGCCGTCACTCCGCTCAGGATGACACCGCTTTGCCAGATGCCGGCCATCCATTTTTTGAATTGGACATTGCCTCGCCCTGCTGGCACAGTAGCAGTGTCCAGTACCTTGCAAGAAACCGATTGCAAGACTCGCTGGCGCGAACACTGCAGTTCGCTTTTCACCCCTGTAGTTCCAACTGTAGTTCCTGACCTCGTCGTCCCAACTAAAACCCGGCGAGCGGCACCAGCTGGCGCAGGCGCCGGTGTGTCTGCTCCCGACAACCTGAAAAGGAGATGAGGTCATGAAATCAATTTGGAAATTTTCGCTTTCGAGGGTGCTGCTTCTGGCCCTTGCGGCCATGGGTACGGCTGCAATTCCAGCCCATGCCCAAACTGCCGCCGGGACATTCAGCCTGGCTCACAAGGTGCTGTGGGCGGGCGCCGTATTGCCGGCGGGAGAATACGCATTCTCGGTGAATACCGAGGCTTTGCCGCCGCGAGTCACCGTCCGCCAGGTCGGTGGCAACGTTGTGGCGATGCTCTTGTCGCAGTCGACTTCTCAGGACGACTTCGTGGGCTCCAGCAGCCTGGTGCTCCAGCACGAAGGCGGAGAATCCGTGGTCAGCACGCTGCGGCTGAAAAACATCGGCATGGCGCTCGAATTTGCCACTCCCAAGCTGGCGACGCCAGTGACGGAAACGGCAGGACTGGGGCCGATCGCCGACTCTCAACCCGCGAAGTAGAAGTAATGCGGAAGCGGGCTGCCGAACCTGGCGGCGCGCTTCCGCATTTTTGTGGAAATAAACCAGCCACGGATTTCACAGATCTTCACGGATCGATCTTTTCTTCTTTTTATCCGTGTGAATCAGTGAAATCCGTGGCTGTGGTTTGTAGCCCACGACCAACGGCCAACGACTAACGGCCAACGACGCCCTTGCTCCCGCGATCTAGTTCGTGCGCGAGTTGCGCCGCAATTCGTCGGTGAGCACGACCGCCTCGGCCACTTGCCGCATGGATTTGCGGGTCTGCCGGCTCTGCCGTTGCAGGGCGAGGTAGGCCTGCTCTTCGTCCAGCGAAAGGTCGCGCTGCAGAATTCCCTTGGCGCGCTCCACCACCTTCCGAGTTTCCAGTTGCTGCGAAAGATTGGTGTTCTCCGTCTCCAGACGGGCCATCTCGATTTCAGCCCCCACCAGAAAGCCCGCGGTCGAGATGAGCCGGATTTCCCGCTGGTTGTGCACGTGCGGACGGCGATGCTGCAGGTTGATTACGCCCACCACGCGCCCGCGCGACATCAGCGGCACCGAGAGGAATGCTTCATAGGTGTCTTCGGGCAGTTCGTGGAAAAATTGAAAGCGCGGATCTTTCGAAGCATTCTTCGAGACCGCAACCGGTTCGCGATGTTCCGCCACCCATCCGGTGATGCCTTCGCCCACATTCAGTTTGAGGCTGTCCACTACTTCAGGGTGCGGGTTTTTTGATGCCCGCAATAATAGCTGTTCATCTTCGAGGACATAGATAAGGCAGGAATCGCACTTCACCAGGGCCGATGCGAAATCCACAACCCGCGCGAGGACCTCATGTAAGGCGTCCGCCGACGCCATGCTGGTGCCCAGTTCGTGCAGGAAATCAACAGAAGCATCTTCTAAAGGTAATGATGTAGACATGGTTCAACGATAGGGAACGAGGGGAGGCCTGTCCAATAGCAATTTTCGATCACAGTGATAAAACCTTTTCGCGCAACTTAGAGGATTCAAATGAATCTTAGTAAGGGTTGGAAGAATATTTTGTTACAGAAGTGTTACAGAATATTTTCCGTGTGGTCGCGGGCGAGTCACCCGCGTTTTTTCGGCAAGAATCTGTGGGATCGAGGCAGCTTCCCCGCGGGCGAGTCGCCCGCGGCCACATTAGATCCTTAGATCCTTAGAGTTTTTCGCCGATCGCTTTGCCCTGGGTGAACAGGTACAAATAATCCGGCCCGCCGGATTTCGAGTCGGTGCCCGACATGTTGAAGCCGCCAAAGGGATGCGCCGCGACAGTGGCGCCCGTGCACTTGCGATTGATGTAGAGGTTGCCGACGTGGAACTCCCGTTTCGCGCGCTCGATCTTCTCGCGGGACTTGGTGTAGACCGCGCCGGTCAGGCCGAATTCGGTGTCGTTGGCGATTTCGAGCGCGTGATCGTAGTTTCTTGATTTAGTCACGGCCAGCAGCGGGCCGAAAACTTCTTCCTGCTCCAGGCGCGACTTGGCGGGTATGTCGGCGATGACGGTGGGCTGCAGGAAATATCCTTCGCCGGCGTTCTTAGCCGGACCGCCGCCGGTGATGACGCGTCCGTCTTTTTTCCCGACTTCAATGTAATCCAGGATCGACTTCATTGAACCCTGGTTGATCACCGCGCCCATGTTGGCATTTTCCGCGGGATCGCCGACGGTGATTTTCTCCACTCGCGTTTTCAGCTTCTCCAGGAATATGTCGTAGATACGCTCGTCGACAATGGCGCGCGAGCAAGCCGAGCATTTCTGGCCCTGGAAACCGAATGCGGCCTGGGCCACGCCTTCGACGGCGGAGTCGACGTCGGCGTCAGCGTCCACGATGATGGCATCCTTGCCGCCCATTTCGAGGATGGTGCGTTTGATCCAGAGCTGGCCGGGAGCATGCGTGGCCGCGCTCTTGTTGATGTCGAGGCCGACTTCACGGGAGCCGGTAAATGCGATGTAACGGGTCTTGGGATGCGCCACCACCGCGTTGCCGAAGCTGGCGCCGGCGCCGGGACAGAAATTCACCACGCCTTCCGGCATGCCGCACTCTTCCAGCAGCTCCACGAATTTTGCCGCGATGGTCGGAGAGTCGCTTGACGGTTTCAGAATCACGGTGTTGCCACTCACGATGGATGCCATCGTCATGCCCGCCATGATGGCGCAGGGAAAATTCCACGGCGGAATCACCGCGCCCACGCCCAGCGGAATGTAGGTGAGCGTGTCGTGCTCTCCCGGCATCTGCACCGGCAGTTCGGTGCGCGACAGGCGCAGCGCTTCACGCGCGTAGTATTCGGCGAAGTCGATGGTCTCGGCGATATCGGCATCGGCTTCAGCCCAGTTCTTGCTGACCTCAAAAACCAGCCAGGCGCAGAATTCAAACTTGCGCTCGCGCAACACATCGCCCACCTGGAAGAGCAGGCTGGCGCGCTCTTCAAACGAGGTCTGGCTCCAGCCGGCAAAAGCCTTCAGCGCCGCCTGCATGGCCGGTTCCACGTGCTCCTTGCCGGCTTTCTGGTGCAGTCCCACGACCTGAGAGGGCTTGGCTGGATTAATGGACTTGATCTTGTCGGAGGTCTTGATCCGCTTGCCGCCAATAATCAGGTCGTATTCCCGCCCCAGCTGACCGCGTACCTTCTCGATGGCGGCGCGCATCTTGCGGGCATTTTCTTCACGCGTGAAATCGACCAGCGGCTCGTTGACGAATCGGCCTTCATGCAGGCGAATTTGTGAGCGGATAGGAGCTTCAACGGTTGCCATAAGCGCACCTCGGAGATATTCGATGCCGGCGGGTAGCGGTAAGACTCTTGCCATTGTAGCACCGGAAAACGTAGCGCTACGAAGCGCTACGGAACCTTTACCGATTCGTGATCTTCCGCGGCGGGCTGGTAGCTCATCGCGGCGGTGCGCTCCAGTTTGTCCCAGGCGAAGGGGCGGCCTTCGGCGGCGCGCTTCAACGTCTTCAGCAGTACAACCGAGAACAACTGCCGGTAGGCGAAGCGTTGCAGCCAGACCTGGCTGAGCAGCCACGGGTCTTCGGGCGCTTCCGGCCGGCGGCGTTCCAGCGCGAAGGCGATGGCCGAGGCCAGGAAGTCCATCACCAGGAAAGCGACAAAGAAAACGATCAGACGCTGAAAGGTGCCCGGATCAGTGGACTCAGGGTGAAAGAATTTCTGGACGAAATACCAGATCGTGCCGACAACAAACATGATGTCAATAAAGGGCGAGACCAGCGGCAGCAGCACCTGGAAGATGGCGATGTTGGGCAACGCAATCCAGCCCAGCACGCCCTCGCGGGCAAAGGCGCCGCGGTGCTTCCATACGGACTGCAGGATTCCGAAGGACCAGCGAAAGCGCTGCCGCATCAGGCCGCGGGCGTTGACCGGGGCTTCGGTATAAGCCAGGGCCAGGTCTTCGTATTCCACCCGGTATCCCAGCTGCAGCAGGGCCATGGTGAGATCGGCGTCTTCGGCCACGGTGTCGGTGTGAAATTCGCCGGCTTCGCGCACCGCCGAGACCCGCCAGGCGCCGATCGCGCCCGGCACCACGCTGACCGCGCCCAGGGTGTTCAAGGCGCGGCGCTCGAAATTCTGGCTGGTGATGTACTCCAGCGCCTGCCAGCGCGTCCACAGATTGATCCGATTGCCGACTTTGGCATTGCCCGCGACCGCGCCCACTTTCGGATTGAGAAAATGCGGGATGAGGCGCGAGATGGCATCGGAGGCAATCACGGTGTCGGCGTCAATGCCGACAAAAATCTCCTCCCCGCTCATGTGGGCCAGCCCAAAGTTGAGAGCGTCTGCCTTGCCGGAGTTGGGTTTGGTGAGGATCAGAACCCGGCCGCTGACCTCTTCGGCGGCAAACGCCCGGCGCGCGACCTCAAGCGTCTTGTCGCTGGAGCCATCATCGATCACGATGACGTGCAAATTCGGATAGTCCGAAGTGAGCACCGAACGGATGGTCCGCTCAATGACTTTCTCTTCGTTGTAGGCGGGGATCAGCACCGCCACCTGAGGCAGATAATTGGCGGCTTCGCCGGGGGTTCCGTAGTGCCGCGGCCACAGCCGGTCGAAGACGGCAAAGGCGCCGATGAAGAGCAGGCGCCCGGTCATCAGAACGTCGCCCACGAAGAAAATCCAGGTCATGGCGTTGAACGCCAGGGGGAACAGAGCGAATCCGAACAGGTTCAGGGTCGCGGTCCAGCGCTGGTTGGAAGGAATGGGCGGCATCACTTCCGCCCGCGTCCGCCCCAGCAGCTCGTAGAGCGGGACGATCTTCAATCCCTTTTCCCGCACCCCGGCAATGATCCGGGGGAGAGCCAGCACGGTCTGTCGGCGATCGCCACCGCCGTCGTGCAGCAGGATGATGTTGCCGCAGTGAATGTCGTTGGCCGCGCAGGGCGGCAGGTGGGCCAGCACGTCGGCGGCGATCTGATCGGCGCTCTGGCGGGGATTGTCACGCCAGTCGTTGGGGTCGATCTTGTCGCCAATGGTGATGTAGCCCATGTCCTGCGTGATCTCGAGCGGACGCACCTGGTCTTCAGTGTCCGGCTCCGCGTCAATCGAATAAGGCGGGCGAAACAGGATGGTGCGGATGCCCAGGCGGCTGGCGAAAAGCTGCTCGGTGAGATTCAGTTCCACGGCCCGCATGAATCCCTTGGAAATGTTGCTGATGTCGGGATGGGTGAAAGTATGGTTCCCGATTTCATGGCCTTCGCGGTAGATGCGGTCGGTGACGTCGGAAAACTTGTCGGCCTGAATTCCGATCAGGAAAAAAGCCGCCGGGGCCTGTGCCTGTTTGAGCACATCCAGAATCTTCGGCGTCCATTCCGGGTCCGGGCCGTCGTCGAAGGTGATCGCGACTTTGTCCGGGCTGGATCCGTATCGCGCCACCCGGTAGGGCTGGGGCAGCGAATCGAAACTTTGATCGGTGACTGATCCCCGTCGCCTGGTCCAGGGTGACGCTGCGTTGCCCATCGGCGGGGCGGGCTTCGATGCGCAGGATCTCGCCGTTGCCTTCCATGTCCACGTCCTGGCCGGGCGGGACGTCTTTTAATTTATTTTCCGCGCCGGGTTCGCCCGGAACGTCCCACACCCGCCACAACGAGCGGTCTTCCGATCCCAGGCGCCAGAGCGCGAAGGTCTGAATGCCCAGGGTCTGAGCGGCGCGCATCTGGTTGAGCGCGGTCACGGCGTCAAGAAACCAGATGTCGTGCTGCAGATCGTGTTCGTCCAGGTAGGTGATGTGGGGATTGAGGCTGTCGTCGTCAAAATCCACGTCCGCTTCGGAGTCCCGGGCGGCCAGCCAGGCGTCCTGCACGGTCACGTTAATGTCCTTCACACCGGGAGGCAGGGGGCCGTGCTTCGGCTTGTGCACCCAGTCATAACCGTAATTGCCGATGGCCGAGATCAGCTTCTCTTTCGGGATGACTTTGCTGGCGGCTTTGAGGTTGGCGAGGAACCAGTCTTGCGACGCCACCGGTCCGGGCGTGCCGGGCGAGGGATAGTGCTCGTCGTAATTCATCAGCACCACGCCGTCGGTGTGAGACGCGATCGCGGCATAGTCGTATTCTTCGTTCCGCGCCTGCAAGCTGACGTACAACTTCATGCCCTTGGCATGCAAATCATCCGAGAGTTCCTTCAGCAGCGCCAGGTAACCCGGTTGCGCTTTCCGGGGCAGGGTCTCGAAATCAATCATCAGGCCGTGATATCGATCGGTAGCCAAAAATGCTGCGACCTGGCGGCGAAAGCGCGAGCGGGCGTCGGGATCGTTCAGGAAGGCGCTGACGTCCACCCAGTCGATCCCGTCGAAGTTGTTGACCATGGGAAAGACTTCCATGCCGGTTTCTTCCGACTTCAGAAACGGCATCACCTTGTCGTCGACCGGGCGGACGGCGGAGTTCTGCATCACGTCGAAGAAGGTGTTGGTCTGTTCGTCGATGCTCTGCAGCCGGCCATCGGGCGTGATCACATGCAGCCAGTCGGGATAGAGCAGGTCAATCTGCCGGGCATATTCGCGTAACGATGAAAAGCTGGCCGCATCGTAGGGCACGTAGAATGCGGCGCGAACTCCTTCTTCCTGATTCAGTTTTCCCGGGGAACGGGCTGACCTGGATTTGCGATGACCCCGCAGCGCGGCTGCCAGCTTTCGCCGCTCTTTCGCCTTTTCCCGTTCTTTCTCCTTCAAGGCACGGTAGGGCTTCTTCTGCGGCGCCAGCAGAAGATCGGGCAAAGGCTCGTTGCGCAAGGCGGTGTAGGCAAAAAACGCCACCAGCAGCGTGATGCTCACGCCGATGACGTCGAAAGCCAGCCGGATGCGCTTCCAACGAGCCTTGCGGGGATCGAAAAAAACAGGTTGTGCCATGAAAATAGCTGTGTATCCATCCTAAGCTGAGGGGGTGAGGCGGTCAAACGAGGAGAAATTCCCGGCCACGGATTGTGCGGATCAACACGGATTGGAAAAAAGAGGGTTTATCCGTACACACCCGTCCGATCCGCGGCGCGGTTGATTTGAATTTGCGGGCCGCCATGCCAACTCACCGTGCTGAGGTATATTCTTAGCGTGCGCCAACTCGTGCGCCAGCACTTCCGATTTTTTCTGTTCGCCACCCTGGCCGCCCTCGGGCTGCGGCTTTTCTTCCTGTTTCGTTTCCCCTCGCTCACCAACGATTCCTTCGTCTACGGCGACATTGCCAAGAACTGGCTGCAGCATGGGATTTACGGGCTCAGCGGAGACGGGATTTCCCCAACCTACATTCGCCTGCCGGGATACCCCGCCTTCCTGGCCGCGGTGTTTGCCCTGTTCGGCATGGAGCACTACCGCGCCGTCATGGCGCTGCAGGTGTTGGTGGACATCGCCACCTGCGTCGTGATCGCGGACATGGCGCGCCGCCTGGTTTCGGCGCGGGTCGCGAAAGCCGCTTTCCTGCTGGCGGCGTTGTGCCCGTTTCTGGCCAGCTACGCGGCGGCCGCCTTGACCGAAACGCTGGAGATTTTTTTCACCGCGCTGGCCTTCGACTTTGCCATCGCCGGGCTGGAGACGCTTGACCAGCAGCGGCTGCGGCCGTGGCTGGGCTGTGGATTGTCCATTGGGGCCGCGATTCTGTTGCGCCCGGATGGCGGACTGATTCTGGTTGCGATTGAGTTGTATCTGGCGGTCTTGTGGGTGCGTGCCTGGAGAGACGGCGCGCGCGCGAGTCGCCCGCGGCCACAAAATCTTTTTCACTTAACCCGGGCTGGGTTGATATTGGCGCTGGTCTCGCTGGCGCCGCTGGTTCCCTGGGCCTGGCGCAATTTTCGCACCATGCATCGCTTCCAGCCGCTGGCGCCGCGTTACGCCAATGAAGAAGACGAGTTCGTTCCCGCCGGATTCAATCGCTGGGTCAAGACCTGGATGGCCGACTACGCGTCGGTGGAGGAGGTCTACTGGCGAGTGTCGGGAGGGTCCGTGGATCCCGGCCAGCTTCCCAGTCGCGCCTTTGATTCTGAAGCGCAGCGCCGGCAGACCGAGGACCTGCTGGCCGACTACAACCAGGCGCTCCACGTCACTCCGGAACTGGACGCCCGATTCGCGGCTCTGGCCGCCCAGCGCATCCGGCATGCGCCGCTGCGTTACTACCTCGAGCTGCCCTTGCTGCGGATTGCGGACATGTGGCTGCGTCCCCGCACCGAGACTTTTCCGTCCGACACCCGCTGGTGGGAATTTAACGACGATCCCAGGTGGTCGGCTCTGGCCGTGGCGCTCGGAATCGTAGGCCTGGTCTACGTGGCGCTGGCCGCCGCCGGACTGACCAAGGCCCGGCATATTCCGTTCCTGGGCCTGCTGCTTGGGTTCGTGGCGCTGCGCTCAATCTTTCTCGGCACGCTGGAGAATCCCGAGCCCCGTTACACGCTGGAGTGCTATCCGATCGTGATTATTCTCGCCGCCGTTTTTCTGCGCCGGCAGACGAAACAGCTTCATTGACCTGTAGTCACGCTACGGACTGTTGTATTTCGTGATACGGAATTTCATAGAGACCAAGCCCATCCCTGTCTCAGGTGTTGTAGTGAATGCTTTTAATTCTGGACGAATGATTGCAGTATCACGCCCAGCTATTTGTAACAAAACTTTACATTTGTTGGGTTTCGTATAACGGACCCACCGGTCCGTTGAGATTCCAACTGAGGGTGATCTCATGAGACCAAGGCCGGTTGCACCGCGGAGCGTAGTGGCGGTCTGGGGTTTGACTTTCGTGCTGGCGGCATTGCTGCTTGCTTCTTCGGCTTACGCCTCCGAAGTGACCGCTTCGCTCCTGGGAACGATAAGGGACGCTTCGGGAGCGGTTGTGCCCGCCGCCACCGTTTCGCTCACCAACATCCAAACCAATGTCACCCAGAAAACGCAGAGCGGGACGGATGGCACCTATTCGTTCGCCCTCATCCCCGTGGGCCAATACCGCCTGACCGTGGAGCGGACCGGCTTCCGCAAATATGTTCAGGAAGGAATCATTCTTCAGGTCAACCAGGCCGCCAAGCAGGACATTTCGCTCGAGGTCGGCGCCCAGACCGAAGTGGTGGAAGTTACCGGAGACGTGGCCCAGGTGGATACCGTCACCGCAACCCTGGGTTCGGTCGAGACCCAGAAGCGCATCGTGGATTTGCCGCTGGTCGAGCGCGACACGTTTCAGCTCGGACTCCTGCAAGCCGGCGTCTTTGCCCCGGACCCCGATGACGGCTCCGGGAATCCGTTTTCGGTCAGCGGACAGCGTTCCGAGTCGCTGACTTTTCTTATCGACGGAGTCGATAACAACGATTTTCTGGGCAACAATGCCGTGGTCGATCCCAATCCGGACGCGGTGGAAGAGTTCAAGATCCTCACCAACAACTACGGAGCGGAATACGGCCGGACTTCGGGCGGGATCGTAAACCAGGTCATCAAGTCCGGGACGAATGCGGTTCATGGCGGCGTATTCGAGTTCTTCCGCAATGACGACTTGAATGCCCGCAACTATTTTCAGCCAACCCGTACGCGCTTTAACCGCAATCTTTTTGGCGGCACCCTGGGCGGCCCCATTCGCAAGGACAAGACGTTCTTCTTCATCTCCTACCAGGGATCGCGCCGCATTGAAGGCCAGGTGGCCCCGGTGATGACCGTGTTGAGCCCGGCGCAGCGCGGATGCACCACGGTGACCGCGGGCTGCGTGGGCACGGTGGCCGATTTCAGCGGCGACCTTCCCGATACCCAGCTGGTCAATCCCATCACCGGACTCGATTTCCCCAACAACCAGGTCCCCATCAACCCCATCATCGCCACTTACATCAGCAAGTACCTGCCGCTGCCCAACATTCCCGGCACGAACAACTTCGCTGCCAATCCGATCGGGAGAATTCAGGAAGACCAGGGCATCATCCGGATCGATCACCACCTCACCGACCGCGACACCATCTACGGCAACTGGGTGATCAACGATGTCCGGGACGCATATCCTTTCCGGATCATCAACGGCGCATCGAGCGGCGGCAACGTGCCCGTCGGCTCGGGTTTTTCGGATGCGACCCGCAGCCAGCAGGGCGCGATCACCTGGACCCATATATTCAGTCCCCGGATCATCAATGAATTCATCTTTGGTTCGAACCGCACGGCCACGCTGATGGCCATCCCGGCCGACACCACTTCACCGGCGGACCTGGGATTTACCAACGTCAATCCCGACGATCCCAAAGGAGTGGCACCGCCCATCCTGTTTTCCAATACCTTCCAATTAGGACCTTCCCCGCAAGGCCCGACCAAGGAGCATGACGTCACCTTCCATTGGCAGGACAGCGTCTCCTGGAACAAAGGGCATCACGACCTGAAATTCGGGGCGGATATTCGCCGGGTCCGCAACAATTTCAATTTTGATTTCTTCAACAACGGCAGCTTCGATTTCGCTAATCTTGTAAATTTCACCGGTGATGGGTTCGCGGACTTTGTGGGCGGATTTCCCGACAACTATTTCCAGTTTTCCAGCGCGGTTTACGGCATACGGACGTACTCGCAACATTACTATGCGCAGGATTCATGGAAGATCCTTCCCCACCTGACCCTGGATTTGGGCCTGCGCTACGAATACAACTCGCCGCAAAAGGACCCGCATAACAACATCATCGGGTTCTTTCCCGGGCAGCAGTCGACGGTTTTCCCCGATGCACCAACCGGGTTGCTCTATCCCGGCGATCCCGGAACTCCGAATTCCGGCATGGTGTTTCCCGACAAGAACAACTTTGCGCCGCGCTTCGGATTCGCCTGGGACATGCTGGGCAACGCCAAGCTGGTCATGCGCGGCGGCTTCGGAATCTTCTATGACATCGAAGACGGCGCTCTCAACCTGCAGTTCGGAGGCCAGCCGCCCTTTGGCGACGTGTCCAACCTGAATTACTCAACCTTCACCCCCGGAGTGGATCCGATCGCGGACCCGTTTAACTCCTTCCAGCCGGGCACGGTAAACCCATTTCCCTTTATTGCCGGCGGCCGCCTGGGCCAATTTTTTGATCCCAAGGTGTCGTTTGCCTTCGTCGTCGATCCGCACTTCCGCACGCCCTATTCGGAAAACTACAACTACGGCTTCCAGTATCAACTCACCAAGGACACGCTGGTTGAGGCCTACTACGTGGGCAGCCTGGGCAGAAAGCTGATCACATCGGCGGACGTGAACTTCCCGCAACCTGCAATCCTGAAGCAGCAGTTCAACAACGCCGGCTTCACCAATGCCGACTGCGCGCGCCCGCTGGCGGGTTGCAGCGATCCCACCGATCCCAACTCGACGCTTACCGACGCCGGCCAGCTCTTGACCGACCACAGCAACGGCGTCTCCGAAAGCCACGAGTTCCAGTTGACCGTCGACAAGCGTTTCAGCGGCGGGTTCAACCTTCGCGGCGCCTACACCCTGGCCAAGACGATTGACGTCCAGTCCGGTTTCCGCGCCCGTTCATCGCTGCAAACCAATCCCCTGGACCAATCCTTCGACCGCGGCCTGGCCGACTTCGACGCGACCCACCGTCTGGTGCTGAGCGGCACCTGGCAGATTCCCTGGGACCGGCCGTTCCGCAACAGTCATTTCATGCGCATGGTGACCGAGGGCTGGCAGATCAACGGGATTGCGTCGTTCCAGTCCGGCACTCCCTTCACCATTTTTTCCAACGATAATCAAAGCCAGCAGGCCAGCGGCCTGGATCGCGCCGACATCGTGGGGAAAGCCCAGACCTTCAACGCCCGCAAAATTCAAACTTTCAGTCCCGACCCCAACGGAATCAACGGAAGCTGCCTGAATGGGCCCACTACGGGCAATTTCTATTTCAATCCGCTGGCCTACGACTGCGCCAACGTTACCGAAGGCGGCGGTATTCCACTCTTCACCTTTGGCGATTCCGGCCGCAATTCGATTCGCGGGCCGGGAATCAACAACTACGATCTCTCAATCTTCAAGACCTTCAAACTTAACGAGCGCAGCGCGCTCGAGTTTCGCACCGAGTTTTTCAACGCTTTCAACCACACCCAGTTCCTGCTTTCGGGCAATTCGTCGACCGCCTTTGGATTTACCGGGACCTTCGGGCAGATGACGCAGGCGCGCGATCCGCGCATCATCCAGTTCGCGCTGAAGCTTTCATTCTGACGGAGGGGCGATCGCGACCCCGCGGCCGGGAGCGCGGTCCGAAGACTATCGTTTGAGGCCCTGCCGCAGGGCCTCGGCCCGGGTGCGCTCGCTGGCGGCGGCCTGGGAGTTGCCCTGCTGTTCGTAGTTGTCGGCGAGAAACGCGTGCCCTTCAAAATTGTCGGGCTCGGAAACCACCGCCTGCTTCAGATACGGCATAGCGTCGTCGGATCGGTGCTGCAAGCTGTAAATCCGTCCCAGCAGCAGGTTGGCGCGGAAGTGCTCGGGATTGAGCTGGATGACTTGCTGCAGTAATGTAACCGCCTCGGGAACACGTTGCACGCGCGCGTACACCGAAGCCAGGGAATACTGGGCGTCGGCGAACTTGGGGCTCTTCCTGGCGACAAATTCGAAATAAGGCACGGACTCCTGCCAGGCGCCGGTCTCAAACAGCGCCAGGCCCAACTCGTATTGTGCCGGGGTCGAGTCCGGCATCAGCTTCACTGACTTCTGTAAGGCGGCAATGGCCTCGGGGTAGCGCTTGACTCGCGCCAAAGCGATGCCCAACTGCATCTGCGCCACCGCAATCAGCGGACTGTCGGCCAGCACTTGCTGCAGCATGGGGATGGCCTCCGCGTACCGGCCGTCTTCGATGGCAATCATGCCCTCGTGCAGTATGTTCGAGATGCCGATCTTGTCCTTCGGGTCGGCGCCCTGCAGCGGATCGCTGCTGGCCGCCGCCGTCGACCCCACGTAGCCCAGCGCGCCTAAATTCTCGCTTTGCTCCGGAGTCACCGGGGCGGGGGCGGACTTTTCGTGGTAGCTCGCGGTGCGATCGCGAAACTGATCGAGCTGCGCCTGCAGCGTGTCGGTCACGGCCGGAGAACTCGCCGCCAGGTTGTGTTCCGCGCCCCGATCGCGGCTCTGATCGTAGAGCTCGCGCCGCGGCGCGCGCACGAAAAGATATTTGCCGGTGCGCAGCGAGCGGATTGAGCTCCAGCCAAAAGCCCGGTGCGGGTAATCGGTCTCGGCATACGCCGGCAGGTCGGCCGCGGCTGCCGGCCTCGCCTTTCCCGGCAGCGCATGCATCTTCATCATGGGTACCAGGGACTCGCCCTGAAAGGTGGGCGGCAGCGGCAGGCTCAACATGCTCAGCAGGGTGGGCGCCACGTCCACCAGCCGCACCCGGGTCGCTACCCGCCGGCCCGCCAGCAATTCTCCCGGCAGCTTGAACAGCAGGGGCACGCGAATGGTTTCGTCGTAGAGAAAGATTCCGTGCATGCTTTCGCCGTGCGCTCCCAGCGACTCGCCGTGGTCTGACATCATGGTGATCAGGGCGCGGTCGTACAAGCCGTGCTGCCGCAAATAGGAAAACAATTTACCCAGGGACGCATCGGCGTAGGCTACTTCGCCGTCATAGGGATCGCTAAAGCGGCGGTCAAACGGCGCGGGAGGATCGTAAGGGGCGTGCGGATCGTAAAGATGGATCCAGATGAAAAAGGGCGCCTTGCGATTCTGGTTTGCCTCCATCCAGCGCAAGGCGTGCCCGACCACGTCGCCGGCCCGGCGCTCGACGCTGTGGTAGCGGTCTTCGTTGGGGCCCCGCTTGGTATGAAAACCAGCGTCGAAGAAATCAAAGCCGCGGTCGAACCCGGGCGCCAGGTTGGCTTTCGGGTCCAGAATCAGCGATCCGATGAAGGCCGCGGTGCGGTAACCGCTCTTCTGCAGGATCTCCGGCAGGTACGGCAACAACGCCGGCAGAGGATGCCCGAAATCGGTGACGGTGTGAAACTGGGGATACGTCCCGGTAAAGATGGTGGCGTGCGAAACCGGGGTCAAAGGCGCCTGAGAAAATGCCTTTTCAAATACCACGCCCTGGCGGGCCAGGGTGTCCAGGTTCGGAGTGAGGCCCTTCTTGCAGCCCAGGAATCCCATGCGGTCCGCGCGCGTGGTGTCCACCGTGATGAGGATGATATTGGGCGCTTCTGCTCGGAGAAACGTGCCGGTACCCAGCACGGTCAGCAGGAAAAACAGGCAGGAACGGCGCATAAGGGGCAAAAAGGGAGTTTACCATCGGTAAACTCCCTGATGCGATTCGATCAGCAGCAAACCGGGTCAGAACGCGACGGAAATGCCGAACTGCATATTCCGTTGCGCACCGGTGCCCAGGATCGGGTTCAGACCTAACCCGACGTCAGGCGTTGCGAAAAATTGACCGAAAGCGCCGCTGGTAATCTTGCCCGGTGTCGAGGTAGCGAACATGGCATGGTTCAGGACGTTGAATACTTCCCATTTGAACTTCATCGAAAAACGTTCCGTCAGCTGGAAATTCTTGAACAATCCCATGTCGAGCTGTGCAATTCCCGGTTGCCGCAGGACATTGCGGCTGTTTCCTATCTGGCCGGGGGCCGGCGCCGAAAATGCAGCGGTATTAAAGTAGGCGCTCTTGCCGTGGTCCACGTAGTGATTATCGTAGTTAAGGGGGCTCCCATCGTAGACCGCGACCGTGTCCCTTAACCCCTGGTTGGAGGGATCTGCAGCGACAAAGGCGGTGTATGGGCGTCCTTCCTGGGCGCGGAACAGCGAGTTAAGCTGCCACCCGTCTCCCAGCAACTTGGGCAAACTCTGGAACTTCGGAATCACGTAAACCATGGTGAAGTTTACGTTCCAGGGCGTGTCGAAATCCGACGGTGCATATCCCTTGTCTGGCCGGTAAGGGTTCTGAAAGTCGGAGAGAAAACTTCCGCCCCGGTTGGCAGAGCCGGTATCGAACGATCTCGACCAAACAAAATTCAGCTGCCCACTCAGGCCATGAAGGTCCCGGACCTTGAAGGCGGTTTGCAAGCTGTTGTAGTTGGAGAAGGCGTCGTTGTTAAGTTGCAAGATATGGTTGTAATCCGGGAATTGAGCGGCCAGCGGCTGCCGGGTGGCATCGCAGGCATCGGTGGCGCTCACCGGGCACGCATTCAGATCGCGCCAATTGAGCAGGTCCCGCCCCGCCGTTCCCACGTAGGCGATGCTGAATGCCGTCTTGTTGCTCAACTGCTGCTCTATGGTGAGATTGTAAGCGTGGTTCATCGGAGTCGCGAAATTCCGAATGACCTGGACCACATTGAAGGGTGGGGACGGGGTGACGCTCTGACCATATAAGTTCACGCCTGGCGCCATGCAAACGAAATCCGCGCATAACGAATTGGGCTTGCTGCCGGCATCAAAGATTGCCTGGTTGTCAGCCGGCGTAGAGCTGACGCTGACCGAGAAGATACCCTCCGGAACCTGGCTGAAGAAGCCCGCCCGGGTTCCGCTCCACATCTGGAAGAAGGTTTGGGGAGCGTGGATGGAGCCAAAGTTGGGCAGGTCGTAGCCCAGGGAATAGCCGGCGCGCAGCACGGTCTTGCCGTTCTTAAAGACGTCCCAGGCAAACCCTGCCCTGGGGCCGAAGTTATTCATGTCCTTGTTGTAAAGGGAATGGTCGGCGAGGCTGACGAACCCGCCGGAATCGGCTTTAGGGTCGTCCGGCAAAAAGTTGGCGCCCAGATTATTCTTTTCGCCCAACGCACCGGCAACATCCCAGCGAACCCCCAATTCCAGCGTGAAATTAGGCTTTACTTTCCAGCTGTCCTGCACGTAAAGGCCAAGCGACTTCTGGTAGATGTGGCGGTTGGTGGTACCGAATGATCGCGACGAGCCCTCGTTCAGACCCAGCAGGATCTCGTTCAGCGCGGCCACCGGGTTGCCCTGATTAACCAGGGGATTGCCGTTGGCGTCGGTCGACGCAAAGATCGGGTTACAGTTACCGTCCCCGCCGCACGCGGAGAACCCGTAGTAGTAAAAGCCCAGGGCGGTACGTGCCCGGTCGCGCCGGGACTTGGTAAAGGCGTCCTGATATTGGCCGCCGATTTTGATGGTGTGGTTCCCCTTGATGGTGGTGTAGTGCTCCTGCCAGTCATAGGAGGCATCGGGCCGGGTGACGATCGGATAGCCCTGAACACCGCCCACCACCGGGTAAGCGCTGGCTCCGAAATAACCCAGATAGTAGACCGCCGGGACTCCGAAGTTTTCCTTGTCCGAAGCGTTCGCGCCCAGGGGACCGGTGTTGATGCCGAGCGCGTTGGGATCGATGTTGTTATTCACTCCGATGCGCTGCGAAAACCGCTGATATCCGAAGCGGCTTTCCAGCACCGAGTTGGGATTGATCGTCCAGGTGTAGTTGAGGCCGGCAAGTTGGGCGCGAGTCGGCGCCACCGAGTTCCACATATTCCTGTTGGTGGCCAGTGGGCCGACCGATTGCGGCACTCCGGGAGCTGCCGGCTGACTCTGCAGGCTGTCGCCAAACAGATATTTCACCGACAAGCGTTGGGACGGGCTGAAGATGTAATCGAACTTCACGTGAAAATTGTTCAGGTCGAGACTGTTGTCGGCGGTGATGTTCGCCACGCCGTTTGCGCTGGTGGGAATGAACGAGAGCAAATCGGCGCCAATCGAGCTAACCGTGCCATCGTCCGCCGTGCCGAAAATCTGGTCGCTGCCCGGTCCCGGGCCAGTGTTCAGACAGCTCGTCCACGGAACCCCATTGGGTCCGAGCGTGCCGGAAGTGTTGGGATTCACTCCCGTGGTGACGCAGGATGTTGCGTCAGCGATCTGCGCCGAAGTCGGCAACGTGATCTGGGAGGGAAAAGAATCTTTAAGATGGAATCCCTGGTACGACATGAAGATGAAAGCTTTGTCTTTCTTGATGGGGCCGCCGCCCGAGGCGCCAAACTGGTTCAGGCGAAACGGGGTGACGGTGCTGGCAAAGCCGTTGCGGGCATCGAAGGCGTCGGTGTGGCGGTCCCAGAAGGCGCTGCCGTGAATGTCGTTGGTTCCGCTCTTCAACCCGATATTAATGACCGACCCGCCTTTGACTCCGAATTCCACACCTGGGTTCGACTGCACGTTGAATTCGGAAATTCCTTCCAACGGAATCAGGGCCGCGGCCGTACCCGAAATGGCGGCCTGTCCCAGCGATGATTCACCGTAGTAGCGGTCATTGTTGGGAATGCCGTCGACCGCGAAATTGTTTGAAGTGGCGCGCTGTCCGTCGATGTTGAGACTTTGAAATCCGCCGCCGGGGCTGCGTTGCACGCCGGGCACGCCGTCGAGAAGATTGTTAAAATCCCGCCCGTTGTTGGGCAAATCCGCCACCTGCCGGCCGACAAATAATGTGCTGAGCCTGTCCTCCGTGGTCTCTACCAGCGGAGCCGCGCCCTCCACTTCGATGGTTTCGGACACCTGTCCCGGCTGCAGCTGAAAATCCGACTGCGTCACCAGGGACAAACCGACCTCCGCATCCCGGGCCGATGTCTTGAAGCCTTGCGCGACAGCTGTGACCTTGTATTTTCCCGGCGGCAGTTCCAGGATCCGAAAGAATCCGCTGTCCGAGGAGGTGGCGGAACGAGTTTCGCCGGTGGCATAGTTCGTGGCGGTCACTTTCGCGTCTTTGACGACCGCGCCCGTGCTGTCTTGCACAGTGCCCGAAATGTCTCCGGTGATTTTCTGAGCCAGCAGCGGAAGGCTGGCCAGCAAGCCAACGATAAGCAGCAAAGATGCGCACCGCAAAGCTCGGCCCCGTTTCATCCGGTCCCCCTCTTTTGTAACTCTTTTTGAACAAATGTAACCCGAGTTGCAATTGCGGCAGAGTTTAGTCGCCATGACGGCTAACTATCAAGAATAAAAAACTGCTGCAACTGATATGACTTGGGGTCAAAACCTGACATAACACCCTACGCATTGTGAGTGATAGCGCGGAGCGACTGTCGAAAGGTCGAGGCTGGCAGCGGGCCGGGCGGATCGCCAGGGTTTTAGCTTAGGGGAGAGTCGCTCATGCGGAAGCGGGTGCGGACGTGCTCGGAAAGCAGTTCGATGGCGCCGCGATTGGTAATGGGATCGGCCTGCGTCAGGTACTTCATGGCTTCCACCAGCAGGCGCTGGCCATCCACGTAACGCGGATCGGTGGTGCGTTCACGGCGTTTGCGCCCAATCTTGGGAGGAACCGGGATCGTAAAAACCTTGGCCATGCAAATGGGGTGTCCGGGGTCTATAAAATTCCAACCGACAAAACGGCGCAAAAGCAGTATACCGCCCACTTCGGGTTTTTCAGCCGTCAATTTTAGATTAATAAGGGCTTTCGGCCGGTTCAGCCCTGCGGCGATATGAACTTGGTTTTGCCGGTGGTCTTGAGCTTGAAGACCGAGTCGGGGATTTTCTCGTTCACCTTAATTTCGCTATACCGGGCCAGCCGGAAGTCGCCGGAGCTGCCGAAAAAGAACTGTTGCTGCACCGAAATCCCCCGCGCGGGATCGATCCAGAGGACGATGTGGTCCACGTTATTGCGCACGCTGGCCACTTTGGGAACCAGGTCCAGCTTGGCCGCATCCGTGCCCTCGACCGCTTCGTTACCCAGGTATTTCACGTCGAACGATTTCAGCATGTCGTGGCCGCGGCCGCCGAAGCCCAGCACCAGAAAACTCTCGAATTCCTGGCGGTTCTTGCCCGTGTTGTAAACCGTCACCTGGTCGATTTTGGGCTGGTAGACCTGCACCTTGGAGCCGTTGAAGAGCACATATTTCTGGTCCGGCTCGGTGATATCGGCCGCCATCTGGATTTCATTGGCGGAGCGGCGGAAATAGACCTTTCCCTTTTGCTCTTCGTGTTCATCGACCACTTTTTGATATTGGTCCCAGACCACGCTGGCTTCGGTGGTGCGGAATTTCTCGGCCGCGCTGTCCATCTCGCCGAGGACCTTTTCCAGGGCGGCGTCCGGGGGAGAATCGGCGGGCGCGTGGAAGGCGAACAGGGCCGCCAGACACGCCATAATCACAAGCCAGCGGCACAGCCACAGCGCGCGTTTCATGTTGGTCTCGCCGGGCGCGGCAGAAACGGTATCGCTATTCCTTTTGCGCCCACACCTTGTAAGTCAGCACGCGTCCTTGGCGATCGCGCACAACCTCGTACTTCGAGATGCTCACTTCACCCGATATGGGTTCTACAATCCGCAACAGTTGCTGCCGCACCGTCGCGTCATCGGTCCCCGAAACGGCCGCACCTTCGATCTGGTAAACGAATCCCCCGCCCGCTTCCGGAGTCACCACCACTCCACTGGGATGCGGATTGCGTTCCACTGGTTTATCGCGGAAGTTGATCCAGTAGGGCGAGAGAAAAACGAAAAGAAGAATGAGCGTGACCATCACGTCATATTGCAGGGTGCCGCGCTCGTACGACCACAGAATGAAATCGCGAATTGTGCGCCAGGTCCTGGTCATGGGCACGGCAGGCACTTCGGCAACGCTCGTCGTCATTCTGGTTTCGGTCAAGTTATTTCCCAGTAAGTCTAGGCTTTGCCGGTTTAGATTGGCAACCCGCATCGCTTCGTGGAGGAGGGGCGTCCTCGCCCGTCAGGCGATGGCCGGTGCTCGACGGGCTAAGACGCCCGTCCTCCATCACCTTTCGAAACCCAGACCCAGCCACGCCCGCTGCCAGCTAGAACTTCCTGGGTTGGATGCGATCTGTGCCCATGGCGGGCCGCAGAACTTCCGGAATCAGAACGCTGCCGTCGGCCTGCTGGAAATTCTCCACGATCGCCACCCACGTCCGTCCCACCGCCAGCCCGCTTCCGTTCAGGGTGTGGACAAACTCGGTCTTGTTCTTGCTTTCAGGACGATATCGAATATTGGCCCGCCGCGCCTGGAAGGACTCAAAGTTCGAGCAGGAAGAAATCTCGCGAAACAGTTGCTGGCCGGGGAGCCACACTTCGAGGTCGTAGGTCTTGGCCGAAGAAAAGCCCATGTCACCGGTCGAAAGCGCCATCACCCGGTAATGCAAGCCGAGCTTTTGCAAAACTTCCTCGGCGTCATGCGTCAGTTTTTCCAGTTGCTCGTAGGAAGTGTCAGGCCGCGCGAATTTGACCAGTTCGACTTTCTGGAACTGATGCTGCCGGATGATGCCACGCACATCTTTGCCATAGGAACCGGCTTCACTGCGGAAGCAGGGCGTGTAAGCGGTGAGCGAAACCGGCAGGCGAGTAGCGTCCAGCACTTCGTCGCGGTAAAGATTGGTGACCGGCACTTCGGCCGTGGGAATCAGCCAAAGATCTTTTTCGCCGTGAGGCACACGGAAGAGGTCGGAGGCGAATTTCGGCAATTGTCCGGTGCCATACATGGACTCCGAATTCACCAGGTAAGGCGGGAGCACTTCGGTGTAGCCGTGCTCGCGAGTGTGCAGATCGAGCATGAAGTTGGCCAGAGCCCGCTCCAGCCTCGCCCCCAGGTCCCAGTACACGGCGAAGCGCGCGCCGGAGAGTTTGGTGGCGCGTTCGAGATCGAGCACGCCGAGGTCCTCGCCCAATTCCCAGTGCGGCTTGGGCGCGAAATCGAATTGCGGCGGCGCGCCCCAGCGCCGCACTTCAACGTTATCTTCGGGCGTCTTGCCCACGGGCACGCTTGCATGGGGCAGGTTGGGGATGCCGGTGAGAATATTCTGCAGGCTGGCCTCAAACTCGGCCGCGGCCTTCTCGCGCTGCTGGATCTGCTCCCGCAAATCTTTGGTTTCAGAAATCTGCGCGCTGGCATCCTGGCCGGTCTTTTTAAGCTTCGCAATCTCCTCGGAGGCGCGATTGCGCCGGGCTTTCATGGTCTCGGCTTCGGTGATGGCGTGGCGGCGCTGGGTATCCACCTGGTGGAAGTCTTTCAGGACTTGTGCCGGATCCATGCCGCGCTGGCGCAGTTTCTCTTCGACCAAGGGCAAGTTGTCACGAACGAAGTTGAGATCAAGCATGGAAGCTAACTACTTTACCGAAAAAGCAGCGAAGAATGCACGTGTGGCGCGGGCGCCCCCGCCCGCGGCCTTTGAATTTGAATTCCCCTTTGACCTTGAATTCGCCTCTTACCTTGGATTTGGTCTAAGTCTAAAGTCAAGAGCGGCGGGCGAGGGCGCCCGCCCCACACATGCTGGTCCTGCATTTGGCCCGGCGTCGCCCAGCCTGTAAACTAGCCCGCAATGCGAAACTCTCCGCGCTCCTTGATTCTGGGATTTCTGCTGTGTCTTGCCCTCACCGGCGCAGGTTTCAGCTCGGCTTACAACGCGCGGCCCAAGCTGGTGGTCATTATTGTCATCGACCAGTTTCGCGGCGACTATCTGGAACGCTATCGCGATCAGTGGGGCGAAGGCGGGTTTCGCCTGCTGCTCGATCACGGCGCCGACTTCACCGACTGCAACTACAACTACGCCAATACCCGCACCGCGCCCGGCCACGCCACCCTGCTGACCGGGGCCTATACGAATGGCCACGGCATCATCGCCAATGAATGGTGGGACCCGCAGAAAAAGGCCACGGTCGCCGCGGCGGATGACGACCAGACCAAGCTGGTTGGAGTGGCAGGCGGAGCGCCTGGAGCTTCGCCGCATAACCTGCTGGCCGACACCCTGGGAGACGAACTCAAGTTGGCCACGCAGGGCAAATCCCGTGTCTTCGGCATCGCGCTCAAGGACCGCGCTTCCGTCCTTCCCGCCGGCTTTGCCGCCGATGGCGCGTACTGGATCGACCGGGCAACCGGCGCCTGGATCACATCCACCTACTATCGCAACCAGCTCCCCAAGTGGGCGCAGGATTTTAACGACAGCAAGCGCACCGAGAAATACCTGAATCAGGATTGGAAAGACAGCCAGGGAAACGTCCTGCGCACAACCAAACCGGTCGAAGGGAAAGCGGCCAACTTCTACGATGTCGTCGGCTCCACGCCCCTGGCCAACGACTATGAACTCGAGTTCGCGCGCGAGTTGATCACTTATGAAAAGCTGGGCAACGGCCCGGCCACGGACCTGCTGATCGTCAGTCTGTCGGCCAACGATATCCTCGGCCACAAGGTAGGTCCCGATTCCCCGGAGATGCAGGCCATGGCCATGGCGATGGATCGCCAGCTGGCGGGTTTCTTCGAGTTTCTGGGACACCAGATCGGGCTGGCCAATATATGGATTGCGCTTTCCGCCGACCATGGGATCGCGCCCCTGCCCAAGGTCGCCGCGGGGTTGCATCTTCCCGCGGCGAACATTTCCGGCGATAAAATGCGCGCCCAGATCAATAGCCGGCTGTCCGCCCGCTTCTCCCACCCGGCGGAGTACGTGAAGGCTCTCGAATACCCGGTGGCCTGGCTGAACCCGGAGGCCTTTGGCGCCGCGAAAGTGAGCGAGCCGGACGCGGAGCGCGACGTAGGCGAAGCGCTGCAACAGGCCGGCCTGCGCGCCTATTACACCCGCTCACAACTGGAGCGCGGCGATGCCCCCAACACCGAACTTGGGTTGAAGTATCTGCACAGCTATTCACCGCTTGGGGGCTGGTATGTGCTCGGCGTTCCGCCGCCATTCATCGTCGGCTTCATGGGTGGGACCGATCACGCCACCCCTTACACTTACGACACCCATGTTCCCCTCGCGTTTTACGGTTTCCCCTTCCAGGCCGGGACCTATCGCACCCACGCCGAGCCGGTGGACCTGGCGGCGACGTTGGCTTCGCTGCTCGGCATCAATGCGCCCACTCATAGCATCGGCCGGGTCCTGACCGAGGCCCTGGCGCCGCCCCATCGGGCGCTCAATTCCATTCATGGAGTGGACGATCGGGGCATGCCCGCGGTGGATGGCCGAGACTTCCAGCCCGAAACGCGGCCGGGCGCCGGCTCTACGATGGCGAGGGGTCCGCGATGACGGCTCCCGTCCCGACTGCCGGCCCGGATCTCAGCGTCAGCTTTGCCGGCATTCAGTTGAAGAATCCGGTAATCGCGGCCAGTGGGACGTTCGGCTACGGCCTGGAATTCGAAGATGTGGTGCATCTCAACAAACTCGGCGGTTTTGTAGTCAAGGGACTGTCCGCGGAACCGATGGCGGGAAATCCCCCGCCGCGTTTGTATGAGACCCCGGCGGGCATGCTCAATGCCATTGGATTGCAGAACATCGGCGCCCGCGCCTTTGTCGATGAAAAACTTCCCAGGCTGCGGAAGCTCAAGAATATCGTCGTCTTCGCCAACGTATTCGGCTACACGCGCGAAGACTACGAGCGCAGCATCGAGATCCTGAACGAAGGCGAGGGCATTGCAGCCTACGAGCTGAACGTGTCCTGCCCCAATACGGTGGCCGGCGGCATCCAGTTCGGCAGTGATCCGCGATCGCTGGACGAAGTCGTGAACACCGCCAAGCGGATATCCCGCCGCCCCTTGATCGTGAAGCTTTCGCCCAACGTCACCAGCATTGCTCAGATGGCCTATGTGTGTCAGGAAGCCGGCGCCGATGCCATCTCGCTGGTGAATACGTTCGTGGCCATGGCCATCGATCCGGAAACTCGCAAGCCCCGCATCGCCAACGTTACCGCCGGGCTCTCGGGTCCAGCCATCAAGCCGATCGCGGTGCGCATGGTTTATGACGCCGCGAAAGCGGTGAATATTCCGGTCATCGGCATGGGCGGAATTTCGACCGCCGCCGATATCGTGGAATTCATGTTGGCAGGAGCCACCGCGGTGCAGATCGGAACCGCCAGCTACTGGGACCCGGTCGCCACGGAGAAGATCGCCGCCGAGCTCGAGACCTGGTGCACCGAACGTCACATCGGGCGCGTAGCCGAGCTAACCGGCGCAATGGAATAACAGTCTTCAGTCTTCGGTCGTCAGTCGTCAGCAAACACAGCTCCGACTGGCTGACGACCGACGACTGAAGACTGACGACTGCTTCACCGCGGCCACACTGCCAGGATCGCGCCCATCGCCAGATAGCACACCAGCTGATAGCCAGTATTGATCAGATACAGCCGGGTTGACTGGTTGCCAAACAGTTTGGCGGTGAGCTGTACGGTGGTCACAAAGGCCAGCCAGATGGCAAAGCCGATTTTCATCCCATAGAGCACGCTGTTCACGGTGGTGATGTGGATGATCTTTCCCAGAACGAATGCCGATACCAGGCTGGCGACGAAAGAGATGACGTAGCTCTTGCCCGCGCTCTTTTGCATCTCTTGGATTTTGGATTTGTCTTCCGGATCGTAGCCCATGGCGATCATCCAGGGCCGGGCGAAGAGCAGGGGCGAATACCAGAGAAAGCCCAGCACCATGGTGGCGATACCGGCGACGAGCACAGACCACAGATTCACACTCATCAAGGTCATGACATTTTCTCCGCACGGCCGAAATTGAGGCCAGCCATAGTATGCCGAGTTCTTCCGGTTGCAAACTGGAAACCGCCGGTTCCGGGAGGATGCGCCCTGCTACTTTTCGGCCGCCCGTCCATCTAATCAATGTCGCTATAATCAGATAAGGAGCCTATCCATATGGCCAAAGCCACCTTTGCCGCAGGCTGTTTCTGGGGAGTGGAAGCCACTTTCCGCCAATTGCCTGGGGTTACCGCAACCCGGGTGGGATACACCGGCGGGCACTTCGCCGATCCCACCTACAAGGACGTTTGCAGCGATCGCACCGGCCACGCCGAGGCGGTCGAAGTGGATTACGATCCCGCCAAGCTCTCCTACGAGAAATTGCTGCAGGTGTTCTGGGAAAACCACGATCCTACCCAGCTCAACCGCCAGGGTCCGGACTGGGGATCGCAGTACCGCTCCGCCATCTTCTTTCACACTCCGGAGCAGGAAAGCGAAGCCAAGTTGTCAAAAGAGCAACTGGAGAAGTCGGGCCGCTTCAAGAAGCCGATTGTGACCCAGATCGTGCCCGCGGTTAAGTTCCATCCCGCCGAGGACTACCACCAGCAATATCTGGAGAAGCGCGGCCTGGCCACCTGCCACATCAAGTAAGCCCGATGTAGGCGCGAGCATGGGCGCTCGCTCCTACATTGCTTGCGCACGCAATCTCATTCCCATATGCTGCGGTGCATTCATGCCGCACCCACCCGATGAGCTGCTCCTGCAACTTCTGGCCATCTTCGTTTCCGCGAAGGTGGTGGGAGAGCTGTTTGAGCGGGTCCGGTTGCCATCGGTGCTGGGCGAGATTCTGGCGGGAGCGGCCCTCGGCCCATTTGCTTTGGGCTGGATCAATCCCATCGACACCATCCATTCGATAGCGGAAATCGGCGCGATTTTTGTTCTGTTCAGCGCCGGCCTTGAAACCAGCCCGCAAGACCTGATCCGGGTGGGACGCAAGGCGCTGCTGGTGGCGGTCGCGGGCGTGGTCGCGCCCTTCGTCCTGGGATTCGCTTACATGAAATGGCGCGGCGACGCCAGCAGCGAGGCGATTTTCGTGGGCGCGGCCATGGTGGCCACCAGCGTGGGAATTACCGCTCGGGTGCTGGGGGACTTGCATGTGATGGCGGAGCGCACCGCCCGGATCATCCTGGGCGCGGCTGTCTTCGACGACATCCTGGGAATGGTGCTGCTGGCGATTGTGGCCGGCCTGGCCTCGGGGGGCGGGCTGGAGTGGTTGCACCTGGGCGTTCTGGTGGTCGAAGCCACCGCTTTCGCGCTGTTCATGATTTTTGTGGCGCCGCGGATCGTGCGCAGGATCCAGCCCGGAATGGATCGACTGTCCACCCAGCATGCTCCGCTGATTGTTGCCCTCGCGCTTTGCCTGTTTCTTTCCTGGCTTTCGGCGAAAATCGGCATGGCCGCCATCATCGGCGCGTTCTTCGCCGGACTGATGTTTGCCGACTACGCTCCCGGCTGGAATCTGCTGCCGCGGGTGGGAGGCATCACCGAGTTTCTGGCGCCATTTTTCTTTTTCACCATCGGCTCGCGCCTCAACGGCCACCTGTTTACCGGGAACCTGTTGCTGGCCGCGATTGTAATTTCGTTGCTGGCCATCGTTTCCAAGGTTATCGGGTGCGGCCTGCCGCTGTGGCAGGAGGGCTGGCGGAGCGCGCTGCAAGTTGGTGTGGGCATGATGCCGCGCGGCGAAGTCGCGCTGATCGTCGCGCTGGTCGGATTGCAATCGCAGATTGTGCTGCCCTCAACCTATGCCATTGTCGTGTTCATGACCGCCGTGACCACGATCCTGGCGCCGCCGCTGCTGCGCTATCTGTTCGCGCTGAGTGAACCCATGTAGGCGCGAGCGCCGCTCGTGCAGGCCACAGACCACGTAGGGAGCCGCCCGGCTGTCCGCGAGCGCAGCTCGACAATCGGCTGCGAACAGCCGAGGGCGCTTCCCGCAGCTAAGGTTCACCGCGGCGCTCGCGCCTACATTGAACCCGCGTATAATTTGCCGTTCTGCGAGGAGAATTCATGACTCTTTCCGGCCGGGTTGCGCTGGTGACGGGCGCGTCGCAAGGCATTGGACGGGCTTGCGCCTTGAAGCTGGCCCAGTCCGGGGCTACGCTGGCGCTGGCCGCTCGCGGCCAGGAAAAGTTGCAGGCGCTGGCGGATGAAATCGCCGCCGCCGGCGGCAAGGCCGCTGCGTTTCCTTTGGACGTGGGTGACGAAGAGCAAATCAAGTCCGCCTTCAAGGCCGTCATCGCCCAACTGGGCAAGATCGACATCCTGGTGAACAACGCCGGCATTACCCGCGACCAGCTGGTCATGCGCATGAAGCGCGCCGACTGGGACGCGGTCCTCAACACCAACCTGACCTCGGCGTATCTGTGCACCCAGCAGGCCATCGGATCCATGCTGAAGCAACGCTGGGGAAGGATCATCAACATCACCTCGATTTTTGGGCAGACCGGACAAGCCGGACAGGCGAACTATGCGGCCTCGAAAGCCGGGCTGATCGGGCTGACCATGGCCATTGCCCGCGAGGTCAGCTCGCGCAACATCACCTGCAACGCCGTCGCCCCGGGCTTCATCGAGACCGCGATGACTTCCGGTCTGGGCGACGATTTCAAGCAGAATGCGGTGAAGATGATTCCGCTGGGACGCGTGGGTACGCCCGAGGATGTCGCGAACGCCGTGGCGTTTCTGGCGTCGGAGGAAGCTTCGTATATCACCGGGCACGTGCTGAACGTGAACGGCGGCATGCTGATGGGCTAGATGCGCTCGCAGGCATGAGACGGGCGCCGCCGCACGCGTCGGCCATTGCCTGACGGGCGATGACGCGTCCACTTCACGCGAGGTGCCGCATCCGACATAGGAAAGACTGCGTGGGGAATCCCAGACTTACCATGACGCAGGTGGCATCACCTGCCCAGATTGAACAGGCCCGCGAACTCTTTCTGGAGTACGCACAGTCGCTCGGCTTCAGTCTGTGCTTTCAAAGTTTCGACCAGGAACTCGCCGGCCTCCCCGGAGATTACGCTCCGCCCGACGGCCGGCTGCTGCTCGCGACGTATCGGAGCCAGCTGGCAGGTTGCGTGGCGCTGCATCGATTGGAGCCGGGAATCTGCGAAATGAAGCGGCTCTATCTCCGCCCGCAGTTTCGCGGCAGGGGCCTGGGACGCGTTCTGGCGGAAACGGTGATTGCCGAAGCCCGCGGCATCGGGTTGCCGGAAGATGCGGCTCGACACGGTGGAGCCGGTGATGCCGAATGCGGTGGCCATGTACCGGCGGCTGGGATTCAAGGAAATCGAGCCTTATCGCGTCAACCCGATTGCCGGGGCGTTGTACATGGAGTTGGAGCTGTAAGACGAGGGCGGGACGCCCTCGAGCCAGCCGGCGGGACGCCGGCGCTACGAGGAACTTACGATGAAATCTGTTTGCCTCTTTCTCTCACTGATTTTTTCGATTTCCAGTTTCGCTGCCGACGGGAAGACTGTCTCCTACAAGAGCGGCGACGAAACCGTGCAGGGCGTGCTTTACACGCCTGCGGGCAAAGGCCCGTTTCCGGCCCTGGTGGTCATTCACGAATGGTGGGGGCTGAATGACTGGGTCAAGGAGCAGGCCTCGAAGCTGGCCGATGAGGGCTACGTGACGCTGGCGGTCGATCTCTACCGCGGCAAAGTGGCGACCACTCCCGACGAGGCCCACGAAATCATGCGCGGCGTTCCCGAGGACCGGGCGGCGCGCGATCTGCACGCCGCGGTTGAGTTTCTAAAATCGCAGTCGGACGTGAAGAAAGATCGCATTGGCTCCATCGGGTGGTGCATGGGCGGCGGCTACTCGCTCGACGTGGCCTTGCAGGAGCCCACCTTGGCCGCCGCGGTCATCAACTACGGCCACCTGGCCGCGGACCCGGATTCCATCAAGAAAATTAACGCTTCGGTACTGGGCATCTTTGGCGGGCAGGACCGCGGCATCCCGGTCGACGACGTGAAAAAATTCGAGCAAGAGCTGAAACAGCACGGCAACAAAGTCGAAATTGTGATCTATCCCGATGCCGGCCATGCCTTTGAGAATCCCAACAACAAAACGGGCTACCGCGCCGAGGACGCAGCCGATGCCTGGAAACACACCACCAGTTTCCTGGCAGCTACGCTGAAAAAGTGATTGGACCCGGCGCTGGGGATGGTGAGGTCCTGAGGATGGACAACTAAACTGCCGGAATCCCGGCAGCGCGGGGAGTTCACGCTGCTTACTCCCATCACCGCTTGTGGTGCAACGAAATTCCTCTTGCCAGAAGGTACTACTCTGGTTACTATGCAGCACATCCACGGGGGTCTGTTTTGGTTGCTTTCTCTATGAATATCGGTGAGACCATCCGAAACTACCGGCTGCAGAGAGGCATGTCCCAGGGCGACATCGAGAAGCGCACCGGCCTGCTGCGCTGCTACCTCTCGCGGGTGGAAAACGGGCACACCATCCCGTCGCTCGATACCCTGGCCAAAATAGCCGGCGCCATGGAAATCGCGCTGTCGCAATTCTTCTCCGAATCCGGGCACTCCAATGGCTCCAAAAATCTGCCCCAACTGTCCGATGACGAAGTCCGCTTCCTGAGCCAGATCCGCCGCTACGCCGTCAGCCTGAACGACAGCGACCGCAAGCTGGTGCTGGCCATGGTCAAGAAGATGGCGACGAAGTAAGCTAGTCAGCCCTCAGCTTCAAACCTCAGCTCTTCACCGTGGGCGTCCGATCCTCAATCCGAGGGCTCGCTGGCTGCATGCGCCGTGGGCTCGGCTGATAGCTGACGACTGATAGCTGACAGCTGCCTTTGGGTACTTTCGTTCCATCACCATCGTGGCCAATGGGAATCTCGTTCCCGTGCTCCGTAACCCCTAGACTGTCAGCTGGAGATCCCCGGGTGACCATCGACGAAGAACTGACCCTGCTCGACTCACAGCTGCGCCGGCTGAAGATCGAATATGAGATTTACTTCAGCAATCCGACCAAGCGGCCACCCACCGACGTCGAATGGAAGGTGCTCTCCCTGTTGCGAAAATTCAGCGACGGCGGCCGCATGAGTTTTTCGCAGCGCTTTCGCTACAACGAAATCGCGCAACGTTATGCGATTTACAGCGATCTGTGGCGGAAGAAGAACCGCATTCGTGAAGAAGGCTACCGCCGCCCCCAGGACGCGCTGCTATCGGTGCAGGGCGTGCGGGTGGAAGAACACGAACCGGAACACAAAGTTTACGGCATAGGGCATGCCGCCGCGGCCGTCGCCGCCGCGGCCGCCGCCAGTCCGGCCACTCCCGCGGCCCTGAGCCCGCCTGCCGAAGAAAAGCCCTTCAGCATGCAGTGTACCGACGCGCGCGCGGAACGCGATCAGGTACAGAAACTCTATAACGCCCTCACCGCAGCCAAGAAGAAGTCGGGAGAAACCGTCTCCGGCAATCTCGACAGCTTTACCTCGTTCGTGCAGAAAAAGACCGACCAGATCCGCAAACAGTATGGCTGCGAAGCCGTCGAGTACACGGTCGAAATGCAGAACGGCCAGGTCAAGCTGAAGGCCAAAGCGAAAGCCTAGTCGTCGGACGACGGACCTCGGACTTCGGACCTCGGACCTCAGACGTTGGCCCGCGGCCTCCAGTTCTCCGTTTTTCGGATTCAGTTGCCTCTCCTGTTGATCGATCGTAATACATTTCAATCAGCGTTCCTTTTGACGCCGGGTCTCACGCCCGACGCCCGAAGTCCGGGTCTGACGCCCGAGGTCCGGTTACTGATAGAATTTCCTCGCCTTTCCCAGGCACATTCCCATTCCTTCGAGGTCTGCCATGTCCGCGACCCAGACAAAAATCCAGCGTGCCATCCTGAGCGTGACGGACAAGACGGGGCTGGTGGAGTTTGCCCGCAAACTCGCCGGCCTGGGCGTGGAACTGATCTCGACCGGGGGGACCGCGAAGCTGTTGCGCGACTCCGGCGTCGCCGTAAAGGATATCTCCGAGCTCACCGGCTTTCCCGAGATGCTCGACGGCCGGGTGAAGACGCTTCATCCCAAGGTGCATGGCGGCATCCTGCACCGGCGCGAGATGGCTTCCCACCGCAGCGCCGTCGCCGAGCACGGCATTGCGCCGATTGACATGGTGGTGGTCAATCTTTACGCCTTCGAGAAGACAGCCGCCAAACCGGGCGTGCCTTTTGAAGACCTCATCGAGAACATCGATATCGGCGGACCGTCCATGATCCGCTCCGCCGCCAAGAATTTTCAGGACGTGGCGGTCGTGACTTCGCCCGCTGACTACGGCGCGCTGGCCGAGGAAATGGCCGGCTCGGGCGGCGCCCTTTCCGCGGCCACCAAGTGGCGCCTGGCGCAAAAAGCTTTCGCCACCACGGCCGCCTACGATTCGGCCATCGCGTCCACCCTGGAGCGGGTCAGCGCCAACGGACATTTCGAGTTTCATCCCGAGGCCGGCTTTCCCCAGAATCTTCGCCTGTCGTTCGGCAAGGTGATGGACCTGCGCTACGGCGAGAACCCGCACCAGAAGGCGGCGATGTACAGCGATGGCTCGGGCAGCGGCGTGGCCAACGGCCGCCAGATTCAGGGCAAGGAACTTTCCTACAACAACATCGTGGATTTGCAGGCGGCCTGGGACCTGGCGCAGGAGTTTGACCAGACCGTCTGCGCCATCATCAAGCACACCAACCCATGCGGCACCGCTACCGGCAAGTCTCTCGCCGAGGCCTACAAGAAAGCGCTGGAGTGCGATCCGGTGTCGGCTTTCGGCGGCGTGATCGGAGTGAATCGCGTGGTCGATGGCGAAGCCGCGGAAGAGATGGCCAAGCTTTTTCTCGAGGTCATCGCCGCTCCCGGGTTCGACGAGTCCGCCAAGGCCAAGTTCGCCGCCAAGAAAAATCTGCGCCTGGTGGAAATCATCAACGCCCCACAGAAGTGGGTGCTGAAAAATGTTTCCGGCGGGATCCTGGTGCAGGATGCCGACACCCGCGTGCTCCAGGAATCCGATCTCAAGGTGGTCACCAAACGGCAACCCACGCCCGAGGAGAAGCGCGCCCTGTTATTCGCCTGGAAAGTTTCCAAGCACGTGAAGTCGAATGCCATTCTGTACGCCCGCGACGGGCAAACTGTGGGCGTCGGCGCGGGCCAGATGAGCCGGGTGGATTCGTGCAAGATCGGCGCCATGAAGGCCGTGCTGCCGCTGCAGGGAACGGTGGCCGCGTCCGACGCGTTTTTCCCCTTCCCCGACGGGGTCGAGGAAATTGCCAAGGTGGGCGCCACTGCCATCATTCAGCCCGGCGGCTCGGTGCGCGACCAGGAGGTCATCGAAGCCGCGGACCGGCTGGGCCTGGCCATGATCTTCACCGGGGTAAGGCACTTCCGGCACTAGCCTGTCATGCGGAGCATTCTCTTCCGTCGATAGTCTGTCATCCTGAGCGGAGGCGAAGCCTTCGCTGGCGAATGCTCCATCGGAGTCGAAGGACCCCTGGGAGCTTAACGGGATTGGTATTTTCGGAGCGTCGGGGGCGTTTCCGCCGCGGATTTCGCCAGCAGCTCTGTGGAGGTTATAGGGGGCCTTCGACTGCGCAACGGCTTCGCTTTGCGAAACCGTTACTCCGCTCAGGATGACACCGGATGGTAACAATTCTTTACAATTTGCCGACTGTCAATCCTGTTAGTCCCTGTACTTCTGATCGTTGCTTCCCCGGTTCCGTGAGCGGCTTTTTCACCGCCTCTGAGCCAGCACGGTTTACAATAACAGGAGCACCCACCAGCAGCGGTTCGGCATCCAATCGCTATGGTTCAGGGAAGCCGAAGGTTCTCGATGAAAAGTATTTACTGCACTCTTACTTTGCTGCTGGTCATCCCTGCGGTTTCCGCGGCGCAAACTTCGTCCGCGGATTCTAAACCGGCTGCCCCGCCTGCGCCCCGCAAGCTGGACAAGGCGGCGGCCTATTACCACTACACCGTGGCCCACATGTACGAGGAACAGGTGGCGGTGTACGGACGCAGCGAGCTGGCCAACAAAGCCATCGAGGAATATCGGCTGGCGATCGACGCCGATCCGACATCCGAATACCTGACTTCGGCGCTGGCCGAGCTTTATGCCAAGACCGGCCGCATTCGCGACGCCGTTCTCGAGGCCCAGGACATTCTGAAGCGCGACCCCAATAACCTCGAAGCGCACAAGCTGCTGGGGCGCATTTATCTGCGCTCGCTGGGCGACGTACAGGCCGGACAAGGCTCGCAGAACGTGCTCAAGCTGGCCATCGAGCAGTACGAGCAGATCATCAAGATCGAACCCGACAATGTTGACGATCACCTTCTTCTGGGCCGTCTCTACCGGCTGAACAACGATCTGCAGAAGGCCGAAAACGAGTTCAAGACCGCGGTCAAACTGGAGCCCGATTCGGAAGAAGCCGTGACCACGCTGGCTTATCTCTACAACGAAGAGGGTGACACCGCCCGGGCCGGCGAAGTCCTGAGTTCCATCCCGGACGCGGCGCGTTCCGCCAAGCTGTATTCGGCGCTCGGCTACACCTACGAACAACAGAAGCAGTACAAGAACGCAATCACGGCTTACCGGAAGGCGATTGAGCTCGACCGGGACAATCTCGACGCCATTCGCGGCCTGGCCCAGAACCTGATGAACGACGGCCAGACCGATGCGGCGCTCGAGCAGTACAAGATCATCGCCGATGCCAATCCCGAGGATGCGCAGACTTACCTGCGCATGGCGGAAATCTACCGCAAGAGCGGCAAGTTCGACCAGGCGCTGGAGAGCTTGAAGAAGGCCGGGTCCATGGTGCAGGACTCGATCGAAGTGCCCTACAACATCGCCGCCGTGTATCAGGCGCAAGGCCGGTACGACGAGGCCATCCAGGTGTTGCAGGACCTGCTCAAGAAGACCGAGAAGGCGGACAACGGTTACAGCCAGGCCGAGAAGAATAACCGCTCAGTGTTCCTGGAGCGGCTGGGCACGATCTATCGCGACAATCAAAATGACCCCCAGGCGGTCGAAACCTTCCGCAAGATGCTGGCATTGGGCGACGACAATGCCGAACGCGGCTACCAGCAGATCATCGACACCTACCGCGAAGCCAAGCAGTGGCAGCAGGCCACCGACACGGCCAAGGAAGCGGTGCAGAAGCTGCCCAACGATCGCAGCCTGAAGATGGTGTACGCCGCCCAGCTTTCCGACATGGGTCAGCCGGACGCGGGATTGGCAGCAAGTCAAGGCGCTGCTCAAGGGCACTCCTGACGACCGCGATGTCTACATCACGCTGTCCCAGATGTACAGCCGGCTCAAGCGCTGGCCGGAAGCGGAAGAAGCTCTGGACAAGGCGGAACAGCTTTCCACCAAGGACGAAGACAAGCAATACGTCTACTTCCTGCGGGGCTCGACCTACGAGCGCCAGAAGAAGTATGAGCCGGCGGAAGATATGTTCCGCAAAGTCCTGGCCGGCGATCCGCAGAACGCCACCGCGCTGAATTATCTCGGCTACATGCTGGCGGACCGCGGGGTCAAGCTGGACGAGGCTCTGGGCCTGATCAAGAAGGCGGTCGATCTTGACCCGGCCAACGGCGCCTATCTCGATTCGCTGGGCTGGGCCTACTTCAAACTGGGCAAATACGAGTCCGCGGAAGACACCCTGATCAAAGCCTCGCAGCGCATCGGGACCGATCCCACGGTGCAGGACCACCTCGGCGACCTCTACCAGAAAACCGGACGCCTCAAGCTGGCCGCCGCGCACTGGGAGCGGGCAATATCCGAGTGGAACAAAACTGTGGCAGCCGAAGTCGACCAGAACGACGTGGCCCGGGTCCAGAAGAAACTCGAGTCAGCCAAGATGAAACTGGCCAAAGAAGACTCAGACAACAAGTAATAGTCACAACCAACCACGTAGGGACGGCTGCCCCCAGCCGTCCAGGCCGAGCGCAAGCTCGGCTTTCTTTTTGTATCCTGATAAGTCCTTACCGCTGGACCCACCCTGTCTCTCCAAAAAACGGAGAGACGAGGGTGGGGCAGCCCAAATCCGGAGAAACTCAATGAGTCCTGACGTGCTCATCCGGCTGGCCACGGCCGACGACATCCCCGAACTGTTGCGTCACCGCCGCGGTATGTACGAAGACATGGGCTACAAAGACGCCGAAGCCTTGTCCGCCATGGTATCGACCTGCAAGCCCTATCTGGGCGCGGCGCTGGCCAACGGGACGCTCCACGGCTGGCTGGCATGCGCGGGGGAGAAAGTCGTGGCTGGTGGAATCGTGTTGATCAGCCCATGGCCCAGCCATCCCTACGATGGCCACTGCCGCCGCGCCACCATTCTGAACATGTACACCGATCCGCCCTTTCGCCGACAGGGCATTGCCCGCCGGCTCATGCAAACCATGATCGAGTGGTGCCGGAAGGAAGGATTCGGACGGGTGGACCTGCACGCCAGCGACAAGGGACGTCCGCTCTACGAAAGCCTGGGATTTGAACCCACGAATGAAATGCGACTGGACCTGAAAGAGCCGGCCTGAGGCAGAGATAACCCGCGAAATTAGCCGCCACCCTGAGAAGCTTCCTGGGCCGCTTGCTGTGTCCCAGGCGACTGGTTCTTAGCCTTTTGTTTGAGTGTGATCCGGTTCAGGACGAACTCCTGGACCAGGCCACTGAGCATGCGCTCGCCGGTGGAGATAAAGAAATTCTGGAACACCAGCCGCCCACCGCGATCCGACGCCGGGTAGTAGAGGTTGGAAAGAGCAGACGAGCCCAGGTCGCCGCCGATGCTTGAGTAGTTGGGCTGCAACTGACCGTTGTTTCCCCGGCAGACGAACGGGCTGGAGATGGCGTGCAGAACGCGGGACTTATTTGTTCCCGTCCCTTGATAGTAGTAGCGGGGGTCCTGGCGCAGCAGCGAGGGCAGGATGGCGCCTCCGATCATGATGTCGGAAAAGCCGTCGGCGGCGACCGCGCCAAGGCGCTCGCCGTAGCCCTTCCAGCCCTGAACGTAGCCGGGAGTGCCTCCCGCCTGGTTAATGGCGGCCAGCGTTCCTACCCCGAGAACGGTGAAAGCGTCGGTGGAAGTTTTCAGGGCGAGGTGAAATTTCAGCTTGGTGGTGAGCGGCGCGGGGTGGGCATCATAGACCACGTAGAAATTGGGGATGACGCCAAAGACGCGCTGCGACTCTTCGATCTTGACCTGCTCGAGGGCAACTTCCTCCGGCGTATAAACCACGCTCACCGACGTTGTAACCTGCGCGATCTGGAGCGTGGTGCCGGTTAGGATCAGGTACTGGCCCGGATTGAGGACAAACTCGGGCGAGGTCCAGTCGGCAAAGTCCGGGGCGGTGATGGTAACGCGGTACGTTCCAGGCTCGAGTTGCTTGAACTCAAAAAATCCGTAGTCGTTTGACAGGAACTTCAGGGGATCTTTGAGCCCAGGGCCTTGCAGAACCACCGTGGCGCCGGCAAGAGTGTCGCCGTTCGTATCGGTTACGGTGCCGGTAATATGTCCGGCGTCCGGCTCCGGCGCGCTTGTGTCCTGGGCCGCCAAAGGCGCGGCAATCGCCAGGGCTGCCAGGATCAGCAGCCAGATTCCTAGGTTTCTCACGGCAAAGGTCTCCCCTGTAACAGCGTGGGTTACCTTACCGTACCCGTCCGGGTGGTCGGCAACTTCCGGAAGTTCAATAAGCCGGCGGGAATTTGGATTTTCTAAGGTTTGGACAACCGGGCCGGCAAATACCAGTTTTTCAGGGCAATTCAAAGCCAATGGCGGGTGTCATCGGTGAATTTACCCCTCATTGACCCGGTGGTTGGTGTACTTTCGGCTGTTCCCATTCGAGCGAGTCCTTCCTGGCCTACTCCCCGGCGCAATACCGGGCATGCTGCTCGTAAATGAAGTTGTCGGTCATGCCGGCGATGTAGTCGCAAACCACCCGCGGCAGGGGTTCCCGTTCCGCTTTCTCCTGATAAGCGGGCGGCAGGCTTTCTGGGCTCGCTCATCCAAAATTCGAACAGCTCGCGGATGACCCGTTCCGCGTCGTTCTTTTCCGGGTCGAGGGCAGCGCTGAAGTAGAGATTCTGGTAGAGAAATTCCTTGGCGCCGCGCCTTTCTTCCTCCACCTCCGGGCTGAACGTCGCCAGCCGCCGCGGGCAGGCGCGTACATCTTCCAGTCTGCGAATACCTTCTTTCTTGATCTGGACCTGCAGGTTGCGGATCAAATCTCCGACCATCCGGTCCAGGACTCCTTTCACCGCTTCGTTGAACTTCAGTTTGTCCGCAACGTCAGGATAGGCCTGCTCGGCCTCGCGAAAGAAGCGGTCGAAAACCGGGATGCCGCCGCGTATCTGCTCGAGCGTCAGCAGGTGAGCTTCGTAGCCGTCATCGAGGTCGGCGGTGTCGTACGCGATTTCGTCGGCCAGGTCGATCAGCTGGGCTTCGAGCGGCGGGCGCTGATCGAGCAAATATTCGGCCAGCTCGGGAAACTGCTCCGCCGAATAATCGTGGGAGTGTTTGATGATGCCTTCGCGCACTTCGAAGGTGAGATTCAGGCCGCGGAAACGGGCGTAGCGGACCTCGAAATCCTCGACGATCCGCAGCGCGTGCAGGTTGTGGTCGAAGAACAATCCATGCTCTCGCATGGCGGCGTCCAGCGCCTTTTCTCCGGCGTGGCCAAAGGGCGGATGTCCGACGTCGTGCACCAGGGCAAGGGCCTCGACCAGGTCGACGTTCAGGCCGAGCGCGCCCGCGATGGTGCGGGCAATCTGCGCCACTTCGAGGGTGTGGGTCAGGCGATTGCGGAAGTGGTCGGAGAAGCGGCGGGTAAAAACCTGGGTCTTGGCTTCCAGCCGGCGAAAGGCGCGGGCGTGGATGACGCGGTCCCGGTCGCGCTGAAAATCGTTGCGATAGGGATGCTGGGGCTCGGGAATTCGGCGTCCGCGGGATTGCTCGACCCGCACGGCGTAATCGGCCAGCATGAGGGAAGTCTAGCATTGTCGAAGAAAAGCAAATTGAGGATTGGCGGATTTACGGATCGACGAAT
Source organism: Terriglobia bacterium (assembly GCA_963734455.1). Lineage (GTDB taxonomy): Bacteria > Acidobacteriota > Terriglobia > Terriglobales > Acidobacteriaceae > JAIQFF01. Next base: position 404,969 of record CAVTHC010000001.1, on the reverse strand, counting down.
TCCAAAACACTAAAGGCTGGATGGCGACGCGGTTCCAGCTCCTAAAAATTCGTCAATTCGTCAATCCGTAAATTCGTCATTCCATCAATGGTCCCAGGTCACGCGATATACCACGCCCGCGGAATCGTCGCTCACGTACAGCGCGCCTTCCGGGCCGACGGCGAGGCCGACCGGCCGTCCCATCCACATGCCCTTCCTGGTCTCGCCGGGGCGCAGCCATCCGCTGATGAAATCTTCCGGCGGACCCTGCGGCTCGCCTTTGTCGTTGATCTTTATGCGGACGACCTTGTAACCCGTGGGCACGCTGCGGTTCCAGGAACCGTGGAAGGTCACGAACAAGCTTCCGCGATATTCCGCGGGAAACATTTCGCCGTTGTAGAACAACAACCCCAGGGGCGCGGAGTGCGCCTGCATCTCGACCGCTGGTGCGATGGTCTTCGAGCAGTCATAGTCTTTGCTCTGGGAGCGGTCTGGAACGCGGTTGCCATAGCAGTACGGCCAGCCCGCGTTGCCGCCGCTCGGCCCGAGATCGTCGACTTCTTCCGGCGGCAAGTCGTCGCCCAGCCAGTCGCGTCCGTTGTCGGTGGCCCAGATGGTGTTGGTCCTGGGATTGACCGCCAGCCCGACCGCATTTCTCAGGCCCGAGGCAAAGGTGCGTTCTCCGCTTCCATCTTCGTTGTACTCGGTCACAGCGGCGCGGCGTTTGTCATCGTCCACGCAGACGTTGCAGCTCGATCCGGCAGCGACGTACATCTTGCCGTTGGCGAAAAGAATGGTGCGGGTCGAGTGTCCGCCGCCGCTGCCCGGGAGGTCTACGATCTTCTGTCCGCTGCCGGCGCGCAGTTGGGCTTCATCCCAGTCATAGCGGCGGACCGCGTTGATCTCCACCACGTAGAGTTTTCCCTGGTGAAACGCAATGCCATGCGGAGCGTTCAAACCGGAGAGCACGGTGACCGTGCGTTCGGCGCGTCCGGTGTGTTTGGAATCCGGAAAAGCCAGGACTGTGCCATCGCTCATGTCGGTTACCAGCAGCACGCCGCCGGGGCTGAAGGCCATCTGCCGGGCATGCGGAGCCTCGGCGAAGATCGTGATATGGAAACCGGGTGGCAGCGTCAGCCGGGTCAAGTCCAGTTTCTCCACGTGTGTGCAGGAGAGCGAGAGCAGGAGAAACAGGGCGGAAATCCAGCCGCGCAGAGGGATGGCGGATGCCGCAACGCAGCCTGGAACGTAATTGACGGCACCCGCAGGCGTTACCGGATTACTGCAATTTTTTGCAGCCATGAACACACGCAGTTTTTATATCAGATTCCGCCAAAATTACCCGGCCGAGCGCATTTTGGCTCACACCCGCCCGCCGATGGCGTTACAATGTGTTGTTGGCTAAAGACTTACCGGGACACTGGTTTGGCATTCGACCTGTTATATACAAGTGCAGGCGTCGCGCATATCGGGACGCCGATATTTTTGGATTAATGCTGGAGTGGAGCGAATGCTCCCCCACCTGGAGGACTTAAGAAATGAAGAACCGTCTTTTCGTAGCGCTGCTTCTGACCGCCGTGCTGGCGCTTCCCGCCCTGGCGCAGCAGGCCGCCCCAACCACGCAAGACCAACCCGCAGCTGCGGCCGGCGCCAGCGGCAAGCCCGCTTTGCAGCCTGACACGCATGAAGGTTTCTGGGGAAAGATCAATCCGTTTGCCCGCAAGAAATATGTGCAGCGGCAGACCGCTCCTATCCGTGACCGGGTCAACGAACTGGATGAGCTGACTTCCGCCAACAGCAAGATGATCAAGGACACCGACTCGCGCGCCCAGGAAGGCATTCGCCTGGCCTCGACCAAGGCCAACGAAGCCGATCAGCACGCAATCGACGCCGGCAACAAGGCCCAGATGGCGCAGCAGACCGCGACCCAGGCCAACACCCGCCTGACCACGGTCGAGCAGGTCGTCGGCAACATCGATCAGTACAAGGCCTCGAACCAGACCGAGATTCGTTTCCGTCCTGGCCAGAGCGTGCTGAGCAAGAACGCCAAGGCCGCGCTTGACGATATGGCCACGCCGCTGAAAGATCAGCGCGGCTACATCGTGGAAGTGCAGGGCTTCTCCTCCGGACACGGCCAGGCCGCGATCGCCACTTCGCAGAAGATGGCCGACGCAGTCGTGCGCTACCTGGTGCTGAACCACGAGATTCCGGTCTACCGGATTTACGTGGTGGGCATGGGCAACGCTCCGGTTCCCGCGGATGATGCAAAAACCAAGCGCACCAGCGGTGGTCGCGTCGAAGTCAGCCTCCTCAAGAACGACCTGGAGACCCTGGCCTCGAGCAGCGCGGCTCCGGCTCCCGCGAGCCAGGACCAGCCCGCGCCTCCGAAATAACTGATTCAGGACGACGGACCGAAAGGCCCGAAGCCCTCCCCCAGAAAAGCCTCCCGCGCAAGCAGGAGGCTTTTTATTTGATTGCAGATTGCAGATTTCTGATTGTTGATTTAGGGCGCGCCGGGTGCGCTCTTGGTAGCGCCGGCGTCCCGCCGGCTGTCCGGAGGGCATCCTGCCCTCCGCGCTTCCCGCGTCAATCCTCCGCCCAGGGTCTTCAATCTGAAATCTAAAGTCTGCAATCTGAAATCCGGAATCCGAAATCTGAAATCTGAAGTCTGAAATCTGAAATCTGCAATCGCTCCTCGACCCCGTATAATCCATGCCCGTGTCCACCACCACGCAGTCCGCCCTGCGCAAAGCCGGCCTCTTCTACTTCGTCTGGGTCATGTTCTCCTACTGCACCGGCGGCCCCTTCGGGCTGGAGGACATGGTCACCACGTCAGGCCCCGGCATGACCCTGATCTTCCTGCTGGTGATTCCATTTTTCTGGTGCATCCCGGTGTCGCTGGTTTCGGCCGAATTGACCACCGCCATGCCGGTGGAAGGCGGATTCTATCGCTGGGTGCGCGCCGGCTTTGGCGACTTCTGGGGATTTCTTGCGGGATGGTGGAACTGGAGCGCGTCATTCCTGCTGGGCAGCGTCTATGCGGTGCAGTTCGCCGACTATCTGGGCTTCTATTTTCCTCAGCTGGTGGGATGGAGGCACTGGGTGGTTTCTCTCGCCATGGTTGCGGTCATCACCTACATCAACGTGCGCGGCATTCAGATGGTGGGAAAATTCGCCACCGCGCTGGAATTGTTTATTTTGCTGCCCGTGCTGGTCCTGGTCGTGATGGGGCTAGCCAAATGGCATCACAATCCTTTCGTGCCCGTGGTGCCAACCCATCACACCCTGTTCAGCGTGTTCGGGGCGGGCCTGGCACTGGGGCTGTGGCTTTACTCGGGCTATGAGCAGTGCTCCACGGTCGCGGAAGAGGTGGAGAATCCGCGACGAACCTATCCCCTCGCGCTCGCCCTGGTGGTGCCGATGTCCATCGCCGCCTACTTTCTGCCCACGCTTGCGTCGCTCGCCGCGCTGGGCAACTGGCAGAGCTGGCACACCGGATATTTCTCGACCGCGGCACAACTCATCGGAGGACCGTGGCTCGCCGCCTGGATGTCGCTGGCGGCGATGATCACCTACGTCGCCCTGCTCAACAGCACTATCCTGACTTCGACGCGCATGCCGTTTGCCATGGCGGAAGATGGCTACCTGCCGCGCGCGCTCACCGTACAACACCCGCGTTACGGGACGCCCTGGCTCGCCATCATCATTTCGGCGGTGGTTTACGGCTTGCTCGCGGTGCATTCACTGGTGCAGCTCATCGTGATTTACAGCTGGCTGCGTGTGGCCACCACCATCATGACCGTCCTCGCAGCCTGGCAACTGCGCCGCAAGATGCCCGACATGCCGCGTCCCTTCGTCATCCCCGGCGGACGCGCCGGCCTGATTTACTCCGTGGTCGCGGTCGTGATCATGAGCGCCGTCGCATTAGTGGGGAGCGATCCTTACGGTTTGCTGTGGGGTCCGGTGGCGCTGGCGGTGGGGCCGGTTGTGTATTTTGGGCTAAGAGCCGGCATGCGTGCATAGACCACGTGGCCGGGTTAGCTTACCCAGTCCAGAAACTTGTACCAGGCCCCGGCGAAGGGCAGAAACCAGGGCTTGCCGTTGTACAGCCCCAGCGGCGCGCCGGGGAAGGGAATCCCCACGAACGGATTCTCCGGCTTCTCTCCGGCAATCATCTTCGCCATCTGCTGGCCTTGCCAGGTGGCCATGGCGACGCCGTGTCCGGCGTAGCCGACGGCGTAGTAGATTCCATCCATCTGCCCGGCGTGCGGCATGATGTCGAAAGCGAAGTCCAGCGTGCCTCCCCAGACGTATTCGACCTTCACATCGCGCAGCTGGGGATAGACCTCGATCATCCCGCGGCGCAGGATTTCCGCGCTCTGGCGAATCGAATCCGCGGTTTCGGGAAAGAAGGCCGCGCGCCCGCCAAAGAGCATGCGATTGTCCGGAGTGAGGCGATAGTAGTAGAGATAATTCTTTGAGTCGTAAATCATGCGATTGTGCGGGCTCAACTCGCGGGCCAGCGCTTCGGGCAGGACCTCGGTCGTGATGATGTAGGAGCCGATGGGAATGAGCTTCTTGCGCAGCGCCGGCGTCGCCGCGCCGGTATAGCCGCTGGTGCCGACGAAGACTTCGCGTGCCCAGAGAGCGCCACGAGAGGTCGTGATCCGCCAGCGCGGCATTCCGTATCGGTCTTCCCGCTCAATTTTCTGAACTCGCGTATTCTCGCAGACCGTCGCGCCTGCGCTGATCGCAGCCCGCGCCAGTCCCGCCACGTATCTCGCGGGATTCAATCCGGCGCTGACTTCATCCACCATGCCGCCGTAGTAGATGGACGACCCGATCTCCGACTGAAGTTCAGCCCTCGGCACGATGCGCAGCCGGTGATTGAACTCGCGCGCGATCACTTCGACCTGGCGGGCGTAGTCGTCGAAATGCTTCTGCTTGCAGGCAACTTCGAGATGGCCGCAACGGGTGAAATCGCAATCGATCTCTTCCTCCCTGACCAGCTGCTCCACGCAATCAATGGTAGCCAGCGACGCCGCATACATGCGCTGCGTGCGCTCGCGGCCGTACATCGAAATCAGTTTGTTCACGCCCAGCTTGAGCCCAGTAAGGACCATGCCGCCGTTGCGCGAACTGGCGCCCCAGCCAATGGTCTCGGCCTCGAACACGGCGACCTTGGCTCCGAGTTTAGCCAGCGTCCTCGCCGCCGAGAGCCCGGTGAAGCCACCTCCAATGATGGCAACGTTCACCCCCTCGGGAATTGGAACGGCCGGGCCTGTCCGTGGCATCTCCGTCGTGGTCAGCCAGAAGTTTTGTTCCTGGATAGGCATATTTTTTCGAATTGGCGGCTTCGTGGCGTTGGCTGCGGTTCACAAGCCTAACCGCAAAGTTCGCAAAGAACTTCCTACAGCACCGCCGTCTCCTCGATCATCCGGCCTTCGGCGAAGCGCGATAGACCCAGCAGCGACGCGTCCACCAGATCGGTCTTGCCGGTCAGGATCAGGTCGGAAAGGATCTTTCCCGTGGCTGGGGCATGCATCACGCCATGCCCGCTGAATCCGTTGGCCAGGAAGAATCCCGGCACGCCCGGCGCCGGGCCAAGAATCGGATGATGATCGGGCGTCATCTCGTAGAGCCCGGCCCAGGCGCGTTTCGGATTTACCGCCAGATTTTCGAATATCGGCACCCGCTCGGCTGCCCGGGTGAGGATCTTTTCGATGAACGCAGCGTCGAAATCGGTCTTGCATCCTGGCGTTTCCTCGGGATCATTCCAGGCCAGCAGAAACCCCAGACCCTCCGGGCGGAAGTGAAAGCCGTTCGACATGTCGATGATCATGGGGGCGCTGTGCGGGAACTGGTCGAAAGGTTCGGTCGGAACCAGCATGCGGCGCAGCGGCTCGACGGGCAAATCCACGCCGACCATGGCCGCGATTTCCGCCGCCCACGCGCCCGCGCAGTTCACCACCTTTCTGGTGGATACGTTTCCCCTCGCGGTTTCGACAACGAACCCGCCTGCTTCATCTTGCCGGATGCCGGCCACGCGGGTGTTCTTCCACAATCTGGCGCCGTGGTCGGCTGCCCAGGTCATGAAGCCGATCATGGCGCTGTAGGGATCGACGAATCCATCGGTCGGACAAAAGCTGCCGCCTACGATGTCGTCGGCGCGAAGCTGCGGGAAGCGGGCGCGAATCTCATCCGCCGTGATCAACTGCACGTCTTTCAATCCCATGGCGACCTGCTTCTGATAATTCGTTTGCAGGTAGGCCAGGTGCTTTTCATGGGTGGCGCAAAACAGGTATCCCTGCGGGCGGTAACCCGCCGGATGTCCAAGACGCTCGTCGAAGCCGGCGTAGAAGGGAATGGAGTAGAGCGACATCTGGATGTTGACCGGGGTGGAGAACTGGGCCCGGACCCCGCCCATGCTCTTGCCCGTGGACCCCTTGCCCTGGGCGGTCTCGCGCTCGATCACCAGGATGTCTTTGCATCCCGCGGCCGTGAGATGGTAGGCGATGCTGGAGCCGACAATCCCCCCGCCGATGATCACCACTTCCGCTGTCTGCATGATATCCGCGGCCACCCGGGCCGGAGACGACTGAGCATTGTAGTGCATCGGCAAATGTGGGCGCTCGCGTCCACATAAAGACTCCCGTTACCGCTGTGCCTTGAAGCCTTTTCCGCATACGCTTAAACTTGTCTCATGCACACGCACGCCCATGGCGGAGGCGAAGAGACCTCGCGGATCCTGCGCGTCTCGCTGGTCGTGACCGCCGTTTACATTGTGCTGCTGGTGGTGGCCGGCATACGAGCCCATTCGCTGGCGCTGCTGTCCGAGGCTGGGCACAACCTGTCGGACTTTTTTGCCCTGCTGCTTTCCTTGACCGCGGTTTACCTGCAATCCCGGCCGCCCAGTTCCACCAAGACTTATGGCTACCACCGGGCGGGCGTGCTGGCCGCTCTGGTCAATGCGGTTTCGCTGGTTGCGGTCGCGGGCTTTATCTTTTATGAAGCCTTCCGCCGCCTGCAAAATCCGGAACAGGTGCATGCCGGAGTCATGATTGGCGTGGCCGCGGCCGGCGTGGCCATGAACGGCGTGATCGCGCTGCTGCTCTATCGCGCCGGCAGCGATGTCAACATCCGCAGCGCGTTGCTGCACGAAATTGGCGACACGCTTTCGACCGGGGCCGTCATCGTTGGCGGCTGGATCATCATGGCCACCGGCAGGTACTGGATCGATCCCGTGCTTTCGGTGGCGATCGGCGTTCTCATCCTCTGGTCGGGATTCGGCATCGTGCGCGAGACCCTTAACATCCTGCTCGAAGGCACTCCGCGGGGCATCAAACTGGAGCGGGTGGAAGCCGCCATGCGCGAGATCGAGGGCGTGAACGATGTCCACGACCTGCACGTTTGGAACATCGGGTCGGAGACCCGCGCGCTTTCCTGCCATATTTCCATCGCCGACATTCCGCCGTCAGTCAGCGAGCGCATTCTGCGCGACGTGAAAGACCGCCTGCGCCATGAATTTCATATCGCCCACACCACCATCCAGTTCGAGAATGTGGTTTGCGAAGTGGCCCACGGGTGCGTGATTCCAGTGGCGGATGGCGAGCACGAGCACAAACACTAGGGCATTGTAGATTTCAGATTGGACTTCAGCGAGTTGCATTCTGAGAACTGAGAACTGAACACTCAGAACTGAATTGAGATCCACCTACTGCCCATCGTAAATCTCCTTCACCCTGTCAATCGTGTCTGCCTCTTCCGGCGACTTGTCGGGGCGCAGGCGCACTATCCGAGGAAAGCGCAAAGCGTAACCGCTCTCATGCCGGTCAGATCGCATCATGTTGTTGAAGGCCACTTCGAGGACGATCTTCGGCTCGACGATCAGGCGGAAGCCCTGATCTTCGACGATGTGTTCGAGGAACCACCTGGTCATCTCGGCGATCTCGGCGTCGGTCAGCCCGGAGTAAGCCTTGCCGATGTTGACCAGCTTGTCGCCATCGCGCACCGCGAAGGTGTAGTCGCTCAACACCCCGATGCGCTTGCCATGACCGTACTCGACCGCGGTGACCACAACATCTAACGTGGCCAGCTCGCGTTTCAATTTAAGCCAGGATTTCCCACGCCGTCCGGGAGTGTAGGCCGACTCGGGATCCTTGATCATCAAGCCTTCGTTGCCGCGGGCTTGCGACGCTTCGAACAGTTGATCGAGTTCCGGCGGTGTGAACGCGCGAAATACCGGCGCGCGAATCACCAGCGCGCGCGAGTCGCTCAGGTCATCGCCGAATTCGAATCGGGCCTGTTTTCCCGAAGCAACTCGCGCGCTTGGAGATTTCCTGGGCGCTGCCAGCAGGGCATCGAGGATTTTCTCCCGTTCGAGGAGAGGACGCTCCAGCAGCAGCTCGCCTCCGGCGTAGAGAACGTCGAAGACAAGATATGCCACCGGGACCTGGCGCATCAGTTTCTCGCTGACCTGCTTTCGTCCCAGGCGCTGCTGCAGCGCGCTGAAGGGGAGAGCCCGGCCCGTATCTCCGGTGGTGCTCTCTGCGCGGCGGGCGGGACGCCCGCCGGACAGCCGGCGAGACGCCGGCGCTACTGTTTCATAGCTCCACGCGACGATTTCGCCATCGAGGATTGCGTCTTCCGGCAGACCGGCCAGCGCTTCAGGGAGCTCGGGGAAAGACTCCGTGATTTCGTCCCGGGTGCGCGAGAAGATTCGAACCTCCCCGCTGGAACAGTGCGCCTGGGCCCGGATGCCGTCGTATTTGTCTTCCACCAGGGCGTTCTCGAAATAGCTGAGGGCCTCCTCCGCCGACGCCGCGGGGCTGGCCAGCATGAAGCCCAGAGGATGGAAAAGGCGCATCTTCGCATCAGCCAGCTTGCCGGCCGCCGCCAGCTTCAGCGTCTCGCCAATATCTCCCAGCAGCATGTTGGCCCGCTGCACCTGGCGCAGCGTTCCGCCGTAGGCCTTGGCAATGGCTTCCTCCACCAGGCTTTCCTTCAGGCCGATGCGCAGATCGCCGGTCATGATCTTGACGATATACTTGGCTTCGAGCGGGCTGGCCTGCGAAAGCAGCTCTCGGACCAAGGCGGCTTTTGCGGATGGCCCTCGCGCGGCTGCAATTTCGCGGAATTTTCCCGCGACATCCAGCACACTCAACGCTGCGCCGCCGGGCTTTGCCCGGCCTGGACGGGCGGGGGCGCCCGTTCCCACGTGGCCGGTAGAGCTGCCTTCTGTTAGCACGGCTTCCGCGACGTCTCCCAGGTCCCCGAGCTTGCGGTAGGCTGCGGTCAGTCCGGCTTCGGTTTTTCCGGACAACTCCGCGACGATTCGCCACAGCACCCGGCCACCCACTTGTAGCGTGGTTTCCTCCCAGACGGGAAACGGTCTGCCCGAAAGAAATACGGCGGCGACGGAGGCCTCCTCCGGCGTTCGCGTCTGGAGATACTCGGCGACGATCGCGATCTTCTCGAGTTTTTTGGGGGTCGCGGCGATTCGCTCGCCGGCCTCAGCCAGCTTGATCATGTCCCGTTATGTGGGCGCGAGCGCCCCGCTCGTGCGTCCCGAATTCCTGCAGTCTCAGTTTCCTGAAATCGTGATCGTGCGTCCATGATGGTAAACGCATGATCGTAAACGCCATGATTGAATGCCGTCGTGGTCCCCGCACGAGCGAGGGCGCTCGCGCCTACATTGAGAATAACTGCCTGTGGTAACCTTCTAGTTTGAGCCTTGGCAGTTGGGAGGATCATCTAATAACCATGCGTTTCTTGCGAACCTGGTGGCGCTTCCTGGTGGCCGTACAGCTTTTACCCGCCCTTGAGGGCGGCGAGGAGACGCTGGTCGGCGGCCAGGCTGTGCTTGAGGGCGTTATGATGCGCTCTCCGCATGCCTGGGCCATTGCCTGCCGCAAACCTTCCGGCGAAATCTCCACCCACAGCGAACCGCTGGAGCGTCTGTCCGAAAAGCGTAAATGGATGGCGTGGCCGGTCATCCGTGGCGTGGTCACGCTGGGCCATGCCATGACCCTGGGCTTCCGCGCTTTGAAGTTCTCCGCCAACGTGGCGCTCGATGAACTGCAACCCGAGCCCTCCGAGGACAAGAAGAAACTTGAAATCACAGGTTGGATGGCCGCGGTCAACATCCTGATTTCGGTTGGTTTTTTCATTTTCATGTACAAGTTTCTGCCGCTGCTGGCGGCCACTGAACTCAAACGGGTGAACCCGGTATTCGGCGGGCAGATCATTTTCAACCTGGTGGATGGCGTCATCCGGATCGCGCTGTTCCTGCTCTTCATCTGGGGAGTTTCGCTGTGGAGCGATATTCACCGGGTCTACGAATATCACGGCGCGGAGCACAAGACGGTGTACGCCTTCGAGAATGGCGATCCGCTGGATACCGCGTCGGTGCAGAAATATTCGACTTTCCATCCCCGCTGCGGCACCAGTTTCCTGATGACAGTGATGCTGATCTCGATCATGGTGTACATCCTTGTGTCCGCGGTGATTCCGGTGACCACGTTCTGGGCCAAGTTCGGCATGCGCATCGCGCTGCTGCCGGTCATCGCAGGAGTCTCGTACGAGATCATTCGCTTCGCCGCCAAACATCGCGGATCGCTGTTTGCTCTGATGACCGCGCCCGGCCTCTGGCTGCAGCGCATCACCACCCAGCCCCCGTCCGACGCCCAGGCCGAATGCGCCATCATCGCGCTCGACCATGCCATGGCGCTCGAAAAAGAGCATGGCGGCGAGCTGGTCATAGCCTAGCGGTTCCCCCGCGAACATTCTCTCCAAACTCATTCGGTACTAGAATTGGATAGCGAAGGTCGGCCTGCTCGGCGGGCTGACGACTGAAGACCGACGACTGACGACTGAATCCCATGTTTGAACGACTCGACCAAATCGAAGCCCGCTACGAGGAACTGACGCGGGCGCTCTCCTCTCCCGAGATCATGAACGACTCGGCCCGATACCAGAAGACGGCCAAGGCGCACAGCGAAGTCTCGTCTATCGTCGAAAAATATCGCGAATACAAAGACCTGAAGCGCGGCATTGCCGAAAGCAAGGCCGTCCTGGCGGATGAAATAGATTCCGAGATGCGGGCCTACGCCCAGGAAGAACTCGACAAGCTGGAAGCCCGCGTCGGCGGTGTGGAAGAAGAACTGAAGGTTATGCTCTTGCCGAAGGACCCGAACGACGAAAAAGACGTCATCCTTGAAATTCGCGCCGGCACCGGCGGCGACGAGGCCACGCTTTTCGCGGCCGAGATGTTCCGCATGTATACCCGGTATGCCGAGACGCAAGGCTGGAAGGTCGAAGTGCTCTCCACTTCCGATTCCTCGGTCGGCGGCCTGAAGGAAGTGATCGCCATCATCGAAGGCCAGCGCGTCTTCTCGCGCCTGAAGTACGAAAGCGGCGTGCACCGGGTGCAACGCGTGCCCGCCACCGAGCAGCAGGGGCGGGTGCACACCTCGGCCGTCACGGTGGCCGTGCTGCCCGAGGCCGAGGATGTTGACGTCAAGATCGAGGCCAAAGACCTGCGCATTGATACCTTCTGCTCCTCCGGCCCCGGCGGACAGTCGGTAAACACCACGTACTCCGCGGTGCGCATCACCCACATTCCGACTAACACAGTAGTCAGCTGCCAGGACGAGAAGTCGCAGATCAAGAACCGCGAGAAGGGCATGCGGGTTCTGCGCTCCCGGCTCTATGAGATGGAAATGCAGAAGCAGCAGGATGCGCTGGCCAAGGAACGCAAGGCGATGGTGGGTTCCGGCGATCGCAGCGAAAAAATCCGCACTTACAATTTCCCGCAGAACCGGGTCACCGACCACCGCATCGGCTTGACCATCCACCAACTCGAACAGGTCATGGATGGCAAACTGCAGCCGCTGATCGAAGCCCTGGTCACCCACTATCAATCAGAAAAACTAAAGACCGAGGCCACCACCGCAGTGTGATGCTCGTGCTGGTGTGGCGCGGGCGCCCTCGCCCGCGTCACAGCCCTGTGGTTCAGAAGGGCAAACCTACGATCAGCCGCCAGCTTTTGGCGGACAGGAGTGTCCGCCCCACATGCGGGAATCTTGTGTTCCAATAATTCCGTGACGCTCCGCGATGCTCTAGCCTCCGCCATTTCCCGCCTGACTGCCGCGAACGTCCCGTCGCCACGGATGAATGCCGAGTTGCTCCTGATGTTTACCCTGGAATGCGACCGTGCGTATCTCCATGCCCATCCCGAGCGCCAGCTTTCCAGGGACGAACACAATCGCTATGAACAGGCCCTGGCCGATCGCGAGCGCGGCATGCCCGCCCAGTACATTACCGGCCACCAGGAATTCTGGGGCATGGATCTGATCGTCACGCCGGCCGTGCTTATTCCCCGGCCGGAGACCGAGCACGTGATCGAAACCGTGCTGGCTCGAGTGGGGCGGGCGCCCTCGCCCGCCAGCTCTTTACTCATCGTGGACGTCGGCACCGGTTCCGGGGCCATCGCCCTTGCTCTGGCCAAAGAATTGCCGCATGCCGAAATCCACGCCACTGATATTTCAGCCGCCGCCCTCGAGATCGCTCGCGCCAATGCGGCTCGCCATCAACTCGACGATCGGGTCCACTTCCATCAAACCGACTTGCTGCAGGGGTTTGAGCGCGGAGCCTTCGATCTTGTGGTTTCGAACCCGCCGTATGTGGGGGAATCGGAAGCAGACCAGGTACAACTCGAAGTCCGCAGACATGAGCCGCGGAACGCGGTCTTTGCCGGCGAAACAGGCCTGGAAGTGATCGAACGCCTCATCCCGCAGGCCCGCGAGGTTCTGAAGCCGGGGGGCTGGCTGGTGATGGAAATCGGCGGCACGATCGCGGAGCGCGTGCGGGAGTTGTTGGCGGGTTGGAACGAAGTGGGGATCACTAAGGATCTGCAGGAGATTCTGCGGGTGGTGTCTGCGAAAAATCGTTAAAGCTTTAGGGCTGGCTGACCGTGGCGGGCAGAATTTCGTCTACGTCCACCCACTTGGTGGGATAGGAACCGGTGTAGCAGGCGGTGCAGTAGGTAGTCTTCTCCCCGTCGGCGCACGCTTTTTTCATGCCTTCAAGTGACAGATACGCGAGGGAATCGGCCCCGATGAATTCACGAATTTCTTCCACCGACTTGTTGGCCGCGATCAGTTCTTTCTTCGAAGGCGTGTCCACGCCGTAAAAGCAGGGCGAAATCGTGGGCGGGCAGGAGACGCGCATGTGCACTTCCTTCGCGCCCGCGTTGCGGATCATGCGCACGATCTTGCGGCTGGTGGTGCCGCGCACGATGGAATCGTCGATCAGCACCACGCGCTTGCCTTCGAGCAGGGTGCGCACCGGGTTCAGCTTGAGCTTGACTCCGAAGTCGCGCACGCTTTGCCGCGGCTCAATGAAGGTGCGTCCCACGTAGTGATTGCGGATCAATCCGAAGCGGAATGGAATGCCGCTTTCGGCGGCGTAGCCCACCGCCGCGGTCACCCCGGAGTCCGGGACCGGCACGACCAGATCGGCGTCGGCGGGAGCTTCCCGCGCCAGCTGTCTCCCCAGACCTTCGCGGCTGACCTGCACCGGGCGTCCGAACACCATGCTGTCGGGGCGCGAGAAGTACACGTGCTCGAAAATACAACTCGACTGCGCCGCCACCGGAGAATAAAAGCGCGACGTGATGCCTTCCGGTCCAACGATCACCAGTTCACCCGGCTTGACCTCGCGTTCGTAGGTGGCGCCGATCAGATCGAAGGCGCAGGTCTCGGAGGCAAATACGATCGTGTCCTGCCGCTGCCCTTCCAGGCGCGGAATCCTTCCCATGTTCAAGGGCCGGAAACCGCGCGGATCGCGCGCCGCAAACACCCGGTCCGAACTGAGCATCACCAGCGAAAACGCGCCTTCGACGCGGCGCAGCGCGTCGGCCATGGCGTCCGGCAAAGTCTGTTCTTTGGACAGCGCGATCAGGTGGACAATGACTTCGGTGTCGCTGTTGGTCTGGAAGATCGAGCCCTGGGCTTCCAGGCGATGCCGGATTTCGTGCGCGTTCACCAGGTTGCCGTTGTGGGCCAGGGCAATCATGCCCTTGTTCGATTGCACCATGATGGGCTGAGCATTGAAGAGAGCTGAATCGCCGGCGGTGGAGTAGCGAGTATGTCCGATAGCCAGCGTGCCGTGGACCTGCGCCAGGACATCCTCGGTAAAGATGTCGGCCACCAATCCCATGGCGCGATGGGCGCGCAAAGTCAGCCCATTCGAGCTAACGATGCCCGCCGATTCCTGCCCGCGATGTTGCAGCGCATGCAACCCGAGGTAAGCCAGCTTTTCCGCCTCAGGGTGCGCGTAAATCGCCACCACTCCGCACTCGTCATGGAATTTATCGAACATAGTCAGCCTTAGCCCTTAGCTTTTAGCTCTTAGCCACCACAGTCCATGTAGGGGCGGACGTCCTCGTCCGCCCAGCCGAGCGAAGCTCGGCAGTGTGCCACTAATCCGCTGCCATCGTTTCCACTTCCGTCCGCAGCGCCTTCTCCAGCGCGCTCTCGTATACTTCACGCAATTCCGAAATCGCCGCCGACACGACCGTCCGGCCATCGAGCTTGATTTCGATTCGCTCCGATGCCGTTTCTCCAATCAATTCTGCGACGATGCCATATTTTAACGCCACTTGTTGGATTCTGCCGACGTTATCGTGGTCGCACGAGATGATGACGCGGCTGGCCTCCTCGCCAAACAGAACGAACTCCGGCGGCAAACCCAGCGACGCCAGATCGACATTCATTCCAATGCCTTTAGCCAGTCCCGACTCCACCAGCGTTACTGCGATTCCACCATCCGAGCAGTCATGGGCGGAATCCATAATTTCGATTTGGGCAATTTCCACCAGCGCCTTCTGCAACCCGGCTTCTTTTTCGAGCTCCAACTCGGGCGGATAACCCCAGACCGCGCCCAGAATTTCCTTGGCATATTCCGAGGATCCAAACGCCGATTCTGCGTCGGTCGCATCGCCCGGCTCCGCGCCGCGGAGCAGAACGATCGCGCGTCCCGTCTCGCGGAAATCCGGACGCACCGCCTTGTGCACATCTTCGAGGACGCCGACCACGCCCAGCACCGGCGTGGGATAGATTCCTTCGCCCAGAGTTTCGTTGTAAAAGCTGACATTCCCCCCGGTGATGGGGATTTCGAGTTCCTCGCAGGCCTTGGTGATGCCGTCAACCACCTGCGAAAATTGCCACATGATGTGCGGCTTCTCCGGATTGCCAAAGTTCAGGCAGTTGGTGCCGCCGATCGGAGTGGCGCCGGCGCAAGCCACGTTGCGCGCGGCTTCCGCCACGGCATGCATGGCGCCCAGCCGCGGGTCGAGATAACACCAGCGTCCGTTGCCGTCGAGCGCCATGACCAATCCGCGCTTCGATCCCTTGATGCGAATCACTCCGGCATCGCCCGCGCCCGGGCCTTCCACCGTGTTGGTTTGCACCATGTGATCGTACTGCTGCCAGATCCAGCGCTTGCCGCAGATGTTGGGGCTGGCCAGCAGACGCTTCAGATTGCCGGTGAGATCGGTAATGTCCGCCAGCTTGACGCCTTCCGGCATCTCGCGCGGCACCGGTGGTTCCCAGCGCTCCAGCGGACGCTTGTAGACGGGCGCGTCGTCGGTGAGCGCCTGGTTCGGGATCTCCGCGACGACTTCTCCGCGTTGCAGCACTCGCATTTTTCCGTCGGCGGTGACGCGGCCGACTTCGACTGCATCCAGTCCCCATTTTTCGAAGACGCGAAACACTTCCTGTTCGCGTCCTTTTTGCGCCACCAGCAGCATGCGCTCCTGCGATTCGCTGAGCATGATCTCGTACGCCGTCATGCCGGTCTCGCGCTGCGGCACCAGGTCAAGTTCGATTTCAGTTCCTACCTGGCCGCGCGCGCCCATCTCGCAGGTGGAGCAGGTCAGCCCGGCGGCGCCCATGTCCTGTATGCCGACGATGGCGCCGGTCTGCATGGCTTCGAGGCACGCCTCGAGCAAAAGTTTCTCGAGAAAAGGATCGCCCACCTGCACGTTGGGACGCTTGGCTTCGGACGCCGCGCTGAATTCCTCGCTGGCCATGGTGGCGCCGTGAATGCCGTCGCGCCCGGTTTTCGATCCGACATAAATTACCGGGTTGCCTTCGCCCGAAGCCTTGGCGTAGAAGATCTGGTCGCGCCGGACGAGTCCCAGGGCAAAAGCGTTGACCAGGGGATTGCCGGAATAGCAAGGCTCAAACTTGGTCTCGCCGCCCAGGTTGGCCACGCCGAAACAATTGCCATAGGAGGCGATCCCGCTGACCACGCCCTCGAGCACCGACTGATTCTTATGAATTTCCTGCTTCGACGCAGTGAAGCTCGATGTGGACGCGAGCGCCCCGCTCGTGCCGCTGCCGGCGCTGGCGGGCGAGGGCGCCCGCCCCACACCACCGCCAATCGGTCCAAAGCGCAGCGAGTCCATCACCGCCACCGGCCGTGCCCCCATGGTGAAAATGTCGCGCAGAATTCCGCCGACGCCCGTGGCCGCGCCCTGAAACGGTTCGATAAACGAAGGATGATTGTGCGATTCGATCTTGAAGGCGCAGGCCCAGCCGTCCCCGATGTCGATGATGCCCGCGTTCTCTCCCGGACCCTGCACCACTAGCCGGCTGCGTGTGGGCAATCGCTTCAGATGCACGCGTGAAGATTTGTACGAGCAATGCTCGCTCCACATCACGCTGAAGATGCCCAACTCGGTGAGGGTGGGCTGGCGTCCGCCCAACAGCTGTTTGATCTTTTCGTATTCGTCGGGCGTGAGGCCATGCTCCCGGATGATCTCGGGTGTGATAACCACTGTTGAAGAGATAGTCATATGGGGAAGTTCTATTGTAGTAGCAAAGTAGCGCCGGCGTCCCGCCGCCTGTCAGGTGTGGGTCGGACACTCCTGTCCGACGCTTTTGACCTTGGTTTTGGCGGGCGAAAACGGGAATGACCAGAACCAAACCAGACCCGAAAACCAAACCAGACCGAAAACCAAACGCAAAACCAACGTCAAAGGCGTCGGACAGGAGTGTCCGACCCACACCGCCTTCCGGCCGGCACAGCCCCGCCGACTATACTGTCCCGCATGAAGTCGGTCATTGTCGGCACCGCCGGACACATCGATCACGGAAAGACCGCCCTGGTAAAGGCCCTGACCGGCATCGACGCCGATCGCCTGGAAGAGGAGAAGCGCCGCGGCATCACCATTGATATCGGTTTTGCCCATCTGGAACTGCCCCTTCCCGGCGGCGAAATTCTGCGGCTGGGTTTTGTCGACGTTCCCGGACACGAGCGTTTTGTGCGCAACATGCTGGCCGGGATCGGAGGAATCGATCTGGTGTTGCTGGTGATTGCCGCCGATGAGTCGATCAAACCTCAGACCCGGGAGCATTTCGATATCTGCCGCCTGCTTTCCGTGCGGCGGGGCATCGCCGTGCTCACAAAATCCGACCTGGTGGACCGGGAGACCCTGGACGTGGCGAAATTAGAAGTCGAGGAATTTTTGCGCGATTCCTTTCTCGATCCGGTCCATTCGTCGGTGGTCGCGGTCAGTTCGCTGACCGGCGCCGGCCTCGACCAGCTGAGACAGGCACTGGTAAAGACTGCCACTGACGTACGAGCCCGAGACTCTTCCGCGCTGGCACGCCTTCCCGTCGACCGCGTCTTCACCATGAAAGGCTTTGGCGCGGTGGTGACCGGAACGCTGCTTTCCGGCGAGATTCGCGAAGAAGATGAGCTGGAGGTTTTTCCGGCAGGCCAGCGCGTGCGCGTACGGGGGATTCAGGTGCATGGAGACGCGGCCGAGCAGGCCGTGGCCGGTCAGCGCACCGCCTTGAATCTGGCCGGTGTGACCCGGCATGAGTTGGCCCGGGGCATGGTGCTGGCACCGCCTTCCACCTTCCGCCCTGCGTCTCGCCTGGACGCTGCGCTCACCCTGCTGGCCTCGGCGAAGCCCTTGAAAGACCGGGCGCGCGTGCATCTGCACGCCTACACCTTCGAAACCATCGCGACGGTCATGCTCTTCGGCCAGAAGCAGATTTCGCCGGGAGAAACTGCGCTGGCCCAATTGCGCATGGCTGAGCCCACGCTGCTGTTGCCGGGAGACCGCTTCATCACGCGGCAGTTCTCGCCGGTCGTGACCATCGGTGGAGGCGTGGTGCTCGACGCGGCGCCGCTCTCTCGCATGCCGGGAATGGAGTCGTTCCTGAAGACTCTCGCGAGTGGCGATGCTCCGTCGATTCTGCGGGCCCGGGTGGAGCGGCGAGGGCACGCCGGAATTTCTCTCGCGCAACTGACGGCCGAAACCGGGTGGCCCAGGCAGGCGATCGAAGCCCATCTGGGCGCTCCTGGGCTGCAGGCTGACGTAACTCGATCCGGCGATTTGCTCGTGCACCTGCCCGCGCTTGAGCGCTTGAAATTATTGATCAGCGGCACGGTCGCCGGCTTCCACAAGAAAAACCCGTTGGTTGCGGGAATCAGCAAAGAGGAGCTGCGCGAACACGTGGAGGCCTCCAGCGAGGTCTTTGCCGCCGCCCTGGGAATGCTGGTCCACGAGAAGAAGCTTGAGGCCGCTGGAGAGTTCGTCCATTTGCCGGGACGCGGCGTGGTCTTGCAAGACGAAGAGGCAGAGTCCAAGAAAGTCATTGAGCATGCATTTGCCTCGGCGGGCTTGAAAGCGCCGGCGTTGAAGGACGTGCTGGCCGGCCTGAAGGTCGACAAAGCCCGCGCGCAAAAAATCGTCACCCTGCTGCTGCGCGACAAAGTTCTGGTGAAGATTTCGGAGGACCTGGTCTTCCATCGTGACGCGCTGCTGGATTTACGCCAGCGCATGTCGTCTGAGAAAACGAAGTCGCCGAAAATCAACGTAGGCCGCTTTAAAGACCTGACCGGAGTAAGCCGGAAATATGCCATTCCGCTGCTGGAATATCTGGACCGCGAGCACGTGACGCGAAGGGTAGGGGACGAGCGAGTGATTCTGTAGGCCGACGCTACTTGGCTTCTCTATGAGATCCGTGAGATCTCTCTCACCTCCAGCGTGGCTTATTCGGGTTCGATGAGAGCGATGCGGGCCATCGATCCTCCGATCACAGCATGAGCGTCCGTATAATGGAGCACGACGTCGACGGTGCTGGAACCGGTCAGATAAATTCTCGTAGTGCATTCGCAGGAGCATTCTGATGAGAGTGCTGGTTGCTGCCATTCTGTTACTTGCCATTTCTCTGCCGGCCGCGGCGCAGGGTGGCACTGCGGACCCTGATCAAACCAGGATTCTGGCCCTGGAGACAGCCTGGAACCGGGCCGAAGAACAGAAAGATGCCAAGGCGCTCGATGGGTTGCTGGATAGCACCTTGCTCTACATCGACTATGACGGCTCGCTCATGAACAAGGCGCAGTTTCTGGACAGCGTGAAGGCCCCGTCTCTCCATCCGGAACAGATTGTCAATGAGTCCATGACGGCGCAGCTCTACGGCAAGACCGCGATTGTGACCGGCGTGTACCGGGAGAAAGGCAAGGCAGGGGGCAAGGCTTATCTGCGGCGAGGTCGCTTTATCGATACCTGGATCAATCAGAATGGAACCTGGCGATGCGTGGCCAGCCAGTCCACCCTGATCAGTCACTAGGCCAGGCCGCGAACGGCCGATCGTGCCCGGCTTACGAAGGAACTCACGATGCTTTCGATTCGCCCTGCTCTTGCCGCCGACGTGCCGCTGTTGAAAACGCTGATCCATGAGTTCGCCGGCTTCGAGCGTCTCCCGGTGGCGGCGACCGAAGCGGCGCTGTTGCGCGATGGATTTTCTCAATCGCCAAAATTCCGCGTGCTGCTGGCGGAATGGGACGGCGACGCGGCCGGCTACGCCCTTTTCTTCGACTATTACTCCAGCTTTGAGGGCCGCGCCGGACTCTTTCTGGAAGACATCTACGTGCGCGAACAGTATCGAGGGAAGGGAATCGGAAAAGCATTGCTGGCCTGGGTCGCGTCAGCCGCCAGTGACCAGAATTGCTTTGGCGTGCGCTGGCAGGTGCTCGACTGGAATACTCCCGCCATCGATTTTTATAAGAGCCTGGGCGCGACTTTTCTGGACGAATGGAAGACCGTAAGCCTGGACGGCGACGCGCTGGAGCGCGTGGCCAGGGGTAAGGAATGACCGAGCGCGGAATGACGGGCCGCGCAATGACGGAGCGCGCACCCATGCCGACCGCAGCGGTGCGCGTGATTGGCGCCGGACTGGCGGGATCGGAAGCGGTGTGGCAATGCGCGCGCCGCGGCGTGGCCGTCGAACTCTGGGAGATGCGCCCGGTGCGCTCGACGCCCGCCCACCAGACCGCGGATTTCGCGGAGCTGGTGTGTTCGAACTCCCTGAAATCCGACAGCGAGAACACCGCGCCCTGGCTGCTGAAGGAAGAAATGCGGCGGGCGGGATCGTTGCTGCTGGAGATCGCGCGCGAGTGCGCGGTCCCGGCCGGCCACGCGCTGGCGGTGGATCGCACGGTCTTCGCCGCCCTGGTCACGGAGGCCCTCTCGCGAGAACCGCTGGTAACGATCCGGCGCGAGGAAGTCACGCGGATCGACGAGGATCAAATCACGATCATCGCTACCGGGCCGCTGACCTCGGATGCCCTGTCCCAGGAGATTGCCCGGCTAAGCGGTTCGACTCATCTGTATTTCTTCGATTCGATCAGTCCGATTGTCGAGGCCGATTCCATCGACATGTCGAAAGTCTATCTGGCCGCGCGCTACGATAAAGGCTCGGCCGACTACATCAACTGCCCGATGTCAAAAGACGAGTACGACCGCTTCTGCGATGCGCTGGTTGCGGGCCAGTCGGTGGAGGAGCGCGACTGGGAGAAGCTGAATTACTTCGAGGGCTGCCTGCCCATCGAAGAAATAGCCCGCCGCGGCCGCGACACACTGCGCTTCGGTCCCATGAAGCCGGTGGGTCTAAAAGACCCGCGCACCGGAAGGATTCCCTATGCCGCCGTGCAGCTTCGCCAGGAAAATCTGCGGGCCGACTCCTACAATCTCGTGGGCTTCCAGAATCATTTGAAATTCGCAGATCAGGCGCGCGTGCTGCGCCTGGTCCCCGGCCTCGAAAACGCGCGTTTCCTGCGTTACGGACAAATCCACCGCAATACCTACATCAATGCGCCAACTTTGCTTTCCGAGTCGCTGCAGATGAAGAAACATCCCAAGGTATTCTTCGCGGGACAAATCTGCGGGGTCGAGGGGTACGTCGAATCCATCGCCACCGGCCTGATGGCAGGGGTCCACGCCGCGGCGCTGGTTTCCGGGGCCGAGCCAGTGCCTCCTCCGCGTCCGACCGCCTTCGGCTCGCTGACGTACTACGTCACCCACGCCGATGCCCGGAACTTCCAGCCGGCGAACATCACTTTCGACCTGCTGCCGCCGCTGGAACATAAGATCCGAGATCGCCAAGAACGGCATCGCCGGCAGTGCGAGCTGGCGTTAAAGCAGTTCGATGAATGGCTGGAAAAGTGTGGGGCGGGCGCCCTCGCCCGCCGCCTTTGACTTAGATTTCAGGTAGCAACCAGCGCACTGCGTCTCGTCCCGGCCCGCAAATATCCACAAAATCAACTGCAAAAGCGGCGGACAGGAGTGTCCGCCCCACATTCGTTGTGAACAAAATGACGGGGACTCTCGTATATGGATTTGGGGGTGGGTGTGCCTTTCCGGCTTACGTTCCGGGGGCGTCCGCGTCCATAACCATATGGTGCTGCGCGATCTGGTCGGCGATGTGTTGCGTACGCTCTGGGCCCACAAGCTGCGTACGTTCCTGACCATGTTCGGAATCGCCTGGGGAATCGTCTCCATTGTTCTGATGGTGGCGGCGGGTGAAGGCCTGCGCAAGGGGCAGGAAGAGCAGGCCCGCAACCTGGGCAAGGATATCCTGATCGTTTTTCACGGACGCACCAGCATGCAGGCCGGCGGGGTCCGAGCCGGGCGCGTCGTGCACTGGGAGGACGCGGACGTAGTGGCGATGCAGGCTGAGGCGTCGGACTGCCAATACGCCCTTCCGGAACTGGAGCAAAACGACGTCCGCGCCCACAGCAATTACAACAATGCCGCGTTTACCGTGACTGGATCTTATCCCCCCTTCGCGTACATTCGCAGCCTCGATGTCGGCGACGGCCGCTTCTACGATTGGGACGACCAGAAAGAGGCGCGCCGGGTCGCCTTCCTCGGCAGCGATGCCGCCAAGCAGCTTTTTCCCGGGCGCAATCCCATCGGCGAAGACGTGTATCTGAATGCGTTCCCCTACAAAATCATCGGGGTGATGGCGGTCAAGAAGCAGGATTCGAGCTACGACGGCTGGGACGTCAGCAAGATATTTATTCCTTTCGGGGCCATGCGGCGCGATTTCCCCGACAAGCCTCCGGGCACTTCCACAACCTTTGACCAGTTGCTGGTCACGCCTCGATCAGTGGAACAGCACGAGGCCTGCAAGCGCGAAATACAGACCGTGCTGGGACGAATGCACAACTTCGATCCCCATGACAAGGAAGCCTGCCCCATCTGGGACACGGTGCAGGAAGCCAAGGCGTTCCGCCAGATGACCAACGGCATGAAATATTTTCTGGGCGCGGTCGGAATCGTGACTCTGTTTCTTGGCGGCCTGGGCGTGATGAACGTCATGATGGTCGCGGTGCGGGAACGGACCCGCGAAATCGGCGTGCGCAAGGCGCTGGGGGCCCCGGCCCACACCATCCTCAAACAGTTCTTTATCGAAGCGCTGCTGATCGCCTCGCTCAGCGGCGCTATCGGGATGGCGATCGCATACGGCATCTGTTTTCTGGTGAATTTACTGCCCATGCCGGATTTTTTCGCCGGCCTGGTGGCAACGTGGCAGTCGGGTTTGGTGGCCTGTGGGCTGCTGGGCATCATCGCCGTGTTTTCGGCCCTGTACCCAGCCCGCCGGGCAGCCTCGATCGATCCCATTGAAGCCCTGCGCTATGAAGCGGGAGGGTAGTGCTGTGTGGGTCCGGGTCTCCGACCCGGACAGGCCGCGCTTGCGCGGCAGAGGCGGCTTAACACCGCTGCCGAGCCTCGCTCGGCCTGGACGGGTCTGAGACACGTCCCTACATGGCTGCTGGTGGTTCCTCAATGCTGACTGAAATCATTCTCGAAGCCTGGATCGCGCTCAAGCGCAATTACACGCGCAGCCTGCTGACCATGCTGGGCATTGTCTGGGGCATTGCCACTGTGACTCTGCTCATCGCCTACGGCAGCAGTTTCCGCCGCATCCTGGTGGGCGGATTCGACGCTTTCGGCAAGAGCGTCGTGATCTGCTGGCCGGCGCAAACCAGCGAGCAGCCCGGCGGACAGCGCGCCGGCAAGAAGGTGCGGCTGGAACAGGCGGACCTCGATATCGTCAAGGAAACCGCTCCGCTGGTAAAACACGTTTGCCTGGAGACGGTGAATCGTCCCGGCATCAGCTACGGCGAACGCATGGTAGGCACGGCCGCGATACGCGGAGTTTGTCCGGAGTACGGCGAGATGCGCAACGAAGTCCCATCCGAAGGCCGCTGGATCTCCGCCGGTGACGAACTGGAGCGGCGCCGCGTGGTATTTCTGGGCGGCCGGGTGCGCGAACAATTGTTCAGCGGCCGCCCCGCGGTTGGGGAGACGGTGCAGATCGGCGGCGTGCACTTCACCGTCATCGGCGTCATGGCCCGCAAGATCCAGTTGAGCAACTATTTTTCCAGCGACGACGACTCTGCCTGGATCCCCTACAGCGCGGCCGGCGACGTATGGAACACCAAGTACGCCGCCGTGATGGTCTTCGAGCCGGTTGCGCCCCAGTTCGAGACCAAAGCCGAAGCCCAGGTACTGGCGGCCGTCGCCACCCGCCAGCAATTCTCTCCTACCGACAAAAAGGCGTTTGTGATGTTCGGGCGCGACGAGTTCCGCCCGGTTATCGACGGCCTCACCATCGGGCTGCAAGTGCTGCTCACCTTCGTGGGCACGCTGACCCTGGGCATCGGCGGCGTCGGAGTAATGAATATCATGCTGGTTTCGGTGGATGAACGCATCCGCGAGATTGGTCTGCGGCGGGCCCTGGGCGCGAAGAAGTGGCAGATCAAACTCCAGTTCCTGGCCGAAACCCTGCTCATCATGCTCTTGGGGGGCGCCGCCGGCGTTCTGCTTTCCTATGGAATCGCAGCCGCCGTGGGCACGCTGCCGCTCATGGGTCCGCTGTTCGAAGACGATTCCGGCAAAGCCGATATCCATCTCAAGATTTCGCTGGCCACGGTGATGCTTTCCAGCCTGGTATTGCTGGCGGTGGGAGTGGCCAGCGGAATGGTCCCGGCGCTGCGCGCCTCGAAGCTGGACCCCGTGGAGGCGCTGAGGTACGAGTGAGCAGCAGATTGCAGATTTCAGATTGAAGATTTCAGACTGCAAATCCCGTATCTCCGGCGGGGGAAGCAAGGTTTTCAATCTGAAATCTAGAATCTGAAATCTACAATTTCCGGAATGCCCTTGACCCGACTCCCGCTTCGCAGTACCTTGCTGCGAACCACGATCTTCCGAGGTGCGTCTTGCCGATTTCCGCCGTGGATGCCATTACTCCGGCTTTTGAGCATGCCCGGCAGCAGTTGACGCGTCCCTTCCGGGCCGGCCAGTGGGCCAAGCTCGGGCTGGTCGGCTTGCTCGCCGGCGAGATGAGTTCGGGCGGAGGCGGCTGCAATCCCGGCAGCTTCCAGATACCGCATCCCGAGCACTCACGGCGCTTTCTGGAGTCCGGCTTTCCGGCCATCAATCCCGTGCTCACGGCATCCCTGATTGCGGTGCTGGTGGCGGCCGCATTCTTTCTGTTTATCCTGTTGCTGTACGTGAACAGCGTGATGCGCTTCGTTCTGTTCGACAGCGTTGTGGCCAGGGAATGCCTTATCTGGCACAGCTGGACCCGGCGGCAGCGCCCGGGGCTGCGCTTTTTCGTGTGGCAGATTCTGCTCGCCCTGGCTTCGATCATGGGTTTCACCATTCTGATCGGAATCCCGGCGGGTTTCGCTTTCCTCGTCGGCTGGCTGAGAGAGCCCAAAGAGCACATGGTTCCGCTCATCCTGGGCGGCATCGCTTTGTTTTTTGTGCTCTTGCTTTTCGCGGTCACGCAACTGGTCATTCACGTGATGACCAAGGATTTCGTGGTTCCGCAGATGGCGCTGGAGGAAATTGGCGCCATCGAGGGCTGGCGCCGCCTGTGGCCCCAGATCAAGGGCGAAAAGGGCGGCTATGCCGCCTACATTGGCATGAAGATTGTGATGGCGATTGGAGCCGCGATTATTCTCGGCATCGCTTCTGCCATCGTGCTCCTGCTGTTTCTCATTCCGATCGGCGGATTGGGCGCGGTGGCCGTGATCGGAGGCATGGCGGCCGGGCTGACCTGGAACCTTTACACCATCACGCTCGCGGTGGTGGTGGGAATCATTGCGATTTTCTGCCTGCTGTACGTGATTTCCCTGGTCTCGGTGCCGGCGGTGGTTTTCTTTCCGGCGTACTCCATCTATTTCTTCGCTTCGCGCTATCCCGCGCTGGACGCGCTGCTGCATCCTGCGCCCCCACCCGTGATGCCGCCGCCTCCGCCCGACCCGCCGCCCTTGCTGCCGACGCCGGAGCCGATCGGATGACGCGTCCTTAATCCCGGGCGCGGTTCTTGATCCAGATCGGCGTGCCCACGAAACCGAAAGCTTTCCGGATCTGGTTTTCCAGAAAGCGCTGATAGGCGAAGTGCAGCTTTACTTTGCGGTCGGTGAAGATGACGAACGTTGGCGGCCCGACCGCGGCCTGGGTCATGTAGTAAATCCTGACCTGCTGCCGCGCGGGCACGGAGGCCCGTTCGAAGTCCACGTGCTTGAGGAAGCGATTCATCTCGCCGGTCCCGATGCGCTTGCGGCGCTCGATGGCGACCTCTTCCAGCATGGGAAATATTTTCTCCGTCCCCTTGCCGGTTGAGGCGGAGACGAACAGGACGGGCGCATAGCTGAGAAATTTCAGCGCGTCCCGTAATCTTTCTTCGTAGGCGATGCGATCGGCCGGGCGTTTGTTCTCCTGCATGCGTGAGGACTTCGTCTGCCGCCCGGCGCGTTCCTTGCCGCTGACGACCAAATCCCATTTGTTCACGATGATGATCATGGAGCGCCCGCTCTCGTGCGCATATCCGGCGATGGCGGCGTCGAGCTGGCTTACGCCTTCGGTGGCATCGATCACCAGCAGGGCGATGTCGGCGGCTTCCAGGTGCTTGCGCGCCATGACCACGGAGAGTTTTTCCGCCATCAGGTGGGTCTTGCCCTTGCGGCGGATGCCGGCGGTATCGATGAAGCGGAAGCGTTTGCCGTCGCGCTCGACGATCTCGTCAACCGCGTCCCGCGTGGTACCAGGGATGGGCGAGACGATCGAACGCTCGGCCCCCGTCAGCCGGTTCAGCAGCGTGGATTTGCCGACGTTGGGATGCCCGATGATCGCAACTTTGGTTTCGTGAGACGCGGGCTGTTCATCCTGTATTTCTTCTGCGTCCTCGGTGTCCTCCGTGGTGAGTTGAGGGTTCGACGGCAGAATTTCCAGAATCGCGTCCAACAGGTCATCCAACCCCCGGGCATTTTCCGCGGAAATGGGAAACAGCTTGCGGATCCCCAGACGATGGAACTCGTCGGTGAGGGTTTGCTGCTTTTCCGTGTCCACCTTGTTGACGGCGAGAAACAGCGGCTTGCCCGATCGGATCAACTGGCGGGCCAGCTCCATATCCGAAGACGCCATTTCGGTGCGACCGTCCACCACCATGATCACCGCGTCAGCCTCCTGCAGAGCGACTTTCGCCTGGCGGAAGATTTCTGCCGGTATGAAGTCTTTATCTTCGGGGAGGATGCCGCCCGTATCCACGATGCGCAGATGGCGTCCGCGCCATTCCGCTTCGCCATAGAGACGGTCGCGCGTGATGCCGGGCTCGTCGCCGACAATGGCGCGCCGCGAGCCCACCAGCCGGTTAAAGAGCGTGGATTTGCCGACGTTGGGACGCCCCACGATGGCGACCGTAGGCATGCCGGCAGCGGCCGCAGCCGAGGGCGAAGTCAAAGCTGGATGGGTCATAAAAGATACAAAGTGTGGGGCGGGCGCCCTCGCCCGCCGCGGTTGACTTTGACTCTCAGCCTTTCTGAACGAACCCGCAACCCCAAGATCCAAAAACAAACATCTCAAGGCAAAAGCGGCGGGCGAGGGCGCCCGCCCCACACATGGGTGGTAACGCTATTATAGTGATTCTGTGCCTTCCGCCTCTCAGCCCGCCTCCGACCTCAGGAAACGCGACATTTCTCTCTATCAGTTCTTCGCTCCGGGAGGAGTGCTTTCGCGCACCCATCCTGCCTACGAATTTCGCCGGGGACAGTTGCAGATGGCGCAAGCCGTCGAGCAGGCGCTGGAAGAGAAGCGTCACTTGATCGTCGAAGCCGGCACCGGCACGGGCAAGACGCTGGCCTACCTGGTTCCGGTCATTCGTTCCGGCAAGCGGGTCATCATTTCCACCGGAACCAAGAACCTGCAGGAACAGCTCTTCCATAAAGATATCCCTTTTCTCGAACAAGCGCTTTTTCCCAACGGAGAAGGCAAGCTCAAAGTCTGTTACATGAAGGGGCGCAACAACTATCTGTGCCGTAAGAAGCTCTATGACCTCACCGACCAGCCGGTGCTCAGCGGATTGGAAGAGATCGAGCATTACCGCGCCATCGCTGCCTGGGAGAAGGTCACGCAGACCGGAGACCGGGCCGAGTTGGCGTCCCTTCCAGAAGCCAGCGCGCTCTGGCACAAGATTGACGCCCGCTCCGATACCTGCCTGGGGCAGAAATGCAGCGCCTGGGACCGCTGCTTCATCACCGAAATGCATCGCAAGGCGATGGAGAGCGACATCATCATCGTCAACCATCACCTGTTCTTTGCCGACCTCTCCATCAAGCAGCAAGCCGAGTACGCGCCCGATGCCGGAATTCTGCCCGAGGCCGGCGCCGTGATTTTCGACGAAGGCCACGAACTGGAAGATGTTGCCGGAAGCTATTTCGGAGTTTCCGTCAGCAACGGGCGCTTTGAAGAACTTTGCCGGGACATCGAAGTTTCTCTGCAACGCAACCACATGCTGTCGGCTTCGATCTCGGGGGCGTTGAAGAGCTTGCGCGAGCGGGCGCTGTTTTTCTTCGCCCTGTTGCCGCCAGGCGATGGCCGTTTCGCCTTCGAAAGCCGGCGCGAATTTATGGAAGAAAACGGCGACGAGTTTCTGGGCCTGCAACAAGCGCTCACGCGCCTGGGTTCGGAGCTGGAAAATTTGCCGTCCAAGCCGGAAGAGGTGTTTAACTTCGCCCGGCGCACCCAGGAACTGCAGGTGCAGCTCGGCTTTCTGATGGAATCGGAAGATCGCAACACCGTCTTCTGGATCGAGCGCCGGCGCGGCGGACGCGACAAGCAGAATGTTTTTCTCCAGGCCACGCCCATTGACGTAGCGCCGATTCTCAAGACCTGCCTGTTCGACAAACTGGAATGCGCGA
The DNA here is from genome assembly GCA_963734455.1 of Terriglobia bacterium. GTDB lineage: Bacteria > Acidobacteriota > Terriglobia > Terriglobales > Acidobacteriaceae > JAIQFF01. The sequence goes on along the minus strand of CAVTHC010000001.1, from coordinate 376,415 downwards.
TTCTGACCTCGGCGACGCTGGCTGTGGGCGGCAGTTTCGAATACATGCGCCGCCGGCTCGGATTGGAGCACGCGCGGGAAGCCGTCCTGCCTTCGCATTTCGATTATGAAAATCAGGCGCTGTTTTACGTGCCGCCCGACCTTCCCGATCCGCGCACTCCGCAATTTGCGGCCAAAGCGGCCGACCGGATCCGGCGGCTGCTTGAAATCACGCGCGGGCGGGCTTTCGTCCTGTTCACCAGCTACGCCCAGATGAACGACGTCCACCAGCGCCTCCTGGGCGAACTCGAATTTCCCATGCTGTTGCAGGGCGACGCTCCCAAGACCGCCCTGCTGGAAGAATTCCGGCTGACTCCCCATGCCGTGCTGTTCGCCACGTCATCGTTCTGGCAGGGCGTCGATGTGCAGGGCGAGCAACTGAGTTGCGTGATCATCGACCGCCTGCCGTTCGCGGTGCCCAGCGACCCGGTAGTCGCTGCCCGGGTCAAGTCGATCGACGCCGACGGCGGCAATGCCTTCTTCCAGTACCAGGTCCCGGCGGCGGTCATCACGCTGAAACAGGGCTTCGGACGCCTGATCCGCTCCCTGCATGATCGCGGCTTGCTGGTGCTGCTGGACAATCGCATCCTGAAGAAGCAATACGGAAAGGTGTTCGTCGAAAGCCTGCCGCCTTATCGACGTACCACTGACCTCAAACAAGTGGAAGATTTCTTCGGCGTGGGATAGCGCCCGCCCCACATGATGGGTATCGGGGTAAAATAAAAGATTAGAGAATGGGTTGCGGTCCGGCCTGAATTCGTGCCGATCGCCGAGAGGTTCCATGTACGAGGTTACGGTCGAAGACTCCTTTGCCGCGGGCCACTACCTGCGCAACTACAAGGGCAAGTGCGAGAATCCGCACGGTCACAACTACAAGGTCCGGGTGACCCTGGCCGGCAAGGAGCTGGACAAAGCCGGTTTGCTGCTTGATTTCAGGGAACTGAAAGAAGCGATGAAACCGGTCATCGAACGGCTGGACCATCAGATGATCAACGATCTCGATCCCTTCAAGGTGCTGAACCCCTCGGCGGAAAATCTGGCCAAATATTTTTACGATGAGACCAACGTGAATCTGGATCGCGTGACCCAGGGCCGGGTGCGAGTCAAGAATGTCACGGTATTTGAAACTGATGTGACTACGGCAACCTATTCGGAGTAGCCGTGCGGTAAAGGGGCGAGAGGTTCCTAAGATTTCAAGCTCATCGGCGCTATAGGGGTCCTTCGACTTCGCGAAAAGTTCGCGCAGCGAACTTTCCGCTCCGCTCAGGATGACGATGGAAGAACTGAGAACCGAGAACTGACAGCTGAAAGCCTCTTTAACCATGCAGATTACAGAAATCTACAAATCGATCCAGGGCGAGTCCACATACGCCGGGTTGCCCTGCGTCTTTGTGCGGCTTACCGGGTGTAATCTGCGTTGTTCGTGGTGTGACAGCGAGTACACTTTCACCGGCGGGCATCGCCGGACTTCGGAAGAAGTCATTGAAGAGGTCGAGCAGTTGAGTCCGGATGGCGGTTTGGTCGAGATCACCGGCGGCGAGCCCATGTTGCAGGAGCGTGAAGTGGTGCCGTTGATGCAGCGCCTTCTGGATGCGGGTTACGCCGTTCTGCTCGAGACCAGCGGCGAGCGTCCGCTGCAGCGCGTGCCGCGGCGGGTGGTCAAGATCGTGGATGTAAAATGCCCGAACTCGGGTGAGCCTGACACTTTTCACATGGAAAACCTCGACTGCCTGAACCCGGAAGACGAGGTCAAGTTTGTGCTGAGCGATCGCAGCGACTATGAATTCGCCCGCGATTTCATGACCCGTCACCGTCTGGAGCGGCAAGTCAATGCTGTGCTGTTCTCGCCCGCCTTCAGCAAGCAGGCCGGCGGCGCCCGCGACGCCTCCTGCTGCCTGCTCGATCCGGGCGAGCTCGCCGAATGGATGCTGGCGGATGGCGTTTCCGCCAGGCTCGGACTGCAACTGCATAAGTTCATCTGGGATCCGGCGATGAAAGGGGTCTAGGTAGCGCCGGCGGGACGCCGGCGCTACTTTCGTGGCCGCGGACGGCGGTTCAGTCCGAGATGACATCTAACTCATGGTGAAGCTTGACCAACGCGCGGTCGTGCTCCTGAGCGGCGGGATGGATTCCTGTGTCTGCGCCGCGCTGGCGGCGCGCGATTACGACCCGGCCGCGCTGCACGTCAGTTATGGACAGCGTACCGAGGAACGCGAACGGCGGGCTTTTCTCGCCATCTGCGATCGCCTCGGGATCCGGGACCGGCTGCTGGTGAGGAACGAGGCGCTCTCCGCCATAGGCGGCTCGGCGCTGACCGACCACCGCATCGGCGTTCCGGAATCGCACAGCATGGGAACAGATATTCCGGTAACCTATGTGCCGTTCCGCAACGCTCATTTCCTGTCGGTGGCGGTGAGCTGGGCGGAAGTGCTGGGCGCCGGCCGGGTCTATATCGGCGCGGTGGAGCAGGACAGTTCAGGATATCCGGATTGCCGCCCCGCCTATTACCAGGCGTTCAATGAGGTAATAAAGCTGGGCACGAAGGACGGGCGGATCGAAATTGTTACGCCCCTGATCCACTTGCGCAAGTCGGAAATCGTGCGCCTGGGTCTTGAACTGGGCGCGCCCTTCGATTTAACTTGGTCGTGCTATAGCCGGGAGGACAGCGCCTGCGGCGTTTGTGACAGCTGCGTTTTGCGCCTGCGCGCCTTTCGGGACGCGGGCAGCGCCGACCCGATTCCTTATGCGGCGCTGGCCGGGAGCGCTTAACTTCGCGCCGGCCCCGAGGCCGGTCTGCGATATCGAGAACAGTTTGTGAGCCGGGAGGCCAAAAAATGAAGCAACGTTTGCTGATGGTGGTGCTGGTGGTGGCGGTGGCGGCGCTGTGCGTGCCCCCGGTGTTCTCCCAAGCCACCGGGACCGTGAAGGGTGTCTGCAAAGACGCGCAAGGCAGTCCCATCGTGGGCGCCAACCTGGAATGGACGAACACCGACAACGGACGAAAGTACAACCTGAAGACCAACAAGAAAGGCGAGTACTTCTCGCTGGGCATCGAGCCCGGCAAGTACAAGGTCATCCTGAGTCAGGATGGCAAGCAACTGGACATGGTAAACGGCTTTCCCGTGGGCCTGGACGAAGCCAATCTGGATTTTGACTTAAAGAAATCGCAGAGTCGAGGCGGCCGCGCAGAAAGGCATCAGTCCGGAGCAGTTGAAGGCCATGCAAGAGCAGCAGGCCAAGGCCGCCAAGGAGACCGATACGGTCAAGTCGCTCAACGAGAAGCTGTCCATTGCCAATCAGGCCATGCAGGGCGGCGATTTTGAAACTGCGATTACCACTCTCACCCAGGCCACGCAAACCGATCCTACGCGCGACCTGTTGTGGGCCCGGCTGGGGGACGCCTATCTCAGTTCGGCGCCCAAGCAGACTGATTCCGCGGAGAAAGCCAAGCGCTACGGTGAAGCAGTCTCCGATTACACCAAGGCCATCGACCTGAAGAAGAAAACCATGGAAGCCGGCGCCAAGCCCGATGACCCCAAGATCCTGGCCGCCTACTACAACAACCTGGGCCAGGCCGAAGCCCGGACCGGTCAGCTTGAAGAGTCGGTCAAGTCGTATGATCTGGCGGCGCAACAGAATCCCCCGGGCGCGGCCCAGTATTACTACAACCAGGGCGCCGTGCTGACCAACAGCGGCAAGGTGGACGAGGCCAATGCGGCCTTCGACAAGGCGATCGCCGCCGATCCCAACAAGGCCGACGCCTACTATCAGAAGGGCGTAAACCTGATCAACAAAGCCACCACCGACCCCAAGACCGGCAAGGTGATTCCCGCGCCCGGCACCGAAGAGGCCCTGAACAAATATCTCGAACTGCAGCCCACCGGGCAGTTCGCCGACGGGGCCAAGAGCATGCTGCAATACATCGGCAGCAGCATCGAGACCAGCTACGGCTCGAAGAAGAAAGCCCCCACGAAGAAGTAAGGGCTGATTCGATTCCCGATGCCAGGCGGCCCCGCGCCGCCCTTTCGCCGATGTGGGCGCGAGCGCCCCGCTCGTGCTCCGTCTCCCCTGCATCCTCAGGACAGTGGCGCGCCATGGTTGGCCCTGCAGCGCCTCCGGCACTGCCGCACGAGCGAGGGCGCTCGCGCCCACATTACTCGCCCACATTACCAAGGTCTATGTCCCTCACGTTCTTCGTGGAATGCCACCATCGTTTTCGCTAGAGTGAAGTGAGATTCGGAAAGAAAAGCGGCAGCGCTTCTGCCCGCAAGGCTCGAGACCCCCTTCGAGCTCTTACTTCCTGACTCAGAGAAAAATGGCAGCGCCAGGCACAGCACCGCTTCGGGTCACGCTCGATCCCGCATCGAACTCCGGTGCGGCGGCCACGCACGCCCTGCTGGCAGCCATGTTGCGGGCGACGGAAAATGTCAGCGACCTCATTTTCTCCCCCGGCCGTCCGCCGCAGGTGGAAGTCTACGGGCAGTTGATGACGGTGCAGGGTCAGGGGTTGCGGGTGCTGACCGCGGACGATACCCGCCGCATCGCTTCCGATCTTATCGGCGACAATAAGCCGGCCATCACCATGCTGCGCGAACAGGGTTCCTGCGATATCTCTTTCGGCCTGCCCGGGCTAGCCCGCTTTCGGGTGAATGTTTTCATCCAGCGCGGCAGCTGCGCCGTGGTGATGCGCGTGATTCCGACCACGATTCCGGGGTTCGCCGCCCTGGGCCTGCCGCCTCAACTGGGGGAAATAGCCAGCCTTCGGGATGGCGTGGTCCTGGTGACGGGCGCGCGCGGGTCGGGGAAATCTTCCACCCTGGCCGCTCTGCTCGACCGCATCAACGAAGAGCAGACGTGCCATATCATCACCATCGAAGATCCCATTGAGTTTCTACATAATCACAAGCGGTCCACCATCCATCAACGGGAGCTGCACAGCGACGCTCCGAACTTCGCCCTGGCCTTGCGCGCGGCACTGCGGCAGGCTCCGAAGGTGATCCTGGTGGGTGAGTTGCGCGACCATGAAACCATGGAAATGGTCCTGGAAGCCGCCGAAACCGGCCACCTGGTGCTTTCCAGCCTGAACGCTCCCAATGCCGCCAAGACCCTGGAGCGCATTGTGGCTTCGTTCCCGGCGATCGAACAGGCATCCTTGCGCGGCCGTCTGGCCAAGACCCTGCGCTACGTGATTTCGCAGCAACTCATCCCTCGGAAGGGCGGTGGCCGGGTGGCCGTGCTGGAAATTTTCAAGAGCACGCCGCGCACCGCCCACTACCTCGATTGTGAAGACCCTACGGGCGCCGGCCTTCTCGATGCCATCAAGAACTCCGCCTCCGAAGGCATGGCAAGCTTTGACCAGGAAATTGAAAAGCTGGTCCGCGCGCAAGTGGTCGACCAGGATGTCGCGTTGAGCTACGCGTCCGATCCCCAGCAACTGCAGCGCGCCTTGAGCCAGTAAGAGCCGAGCCACGGATCGGCGCGGATTCACGCGATAAGCCAACCCACAACCGGATCAAGAGACTGAACCGTGGAGATCGCTGAAAATCCGTGGCGTCTTTTGGGTTGGGTCTTTCCGCAAGCAACCTGTTCCTGATCCGGGCCATCCACTAGCTAGACCGAAAACAAACAGATTTTGCCGCTGAATCTCCAGTCGCGATACCATCATCTGACACTGTTATAGAGGAGAAAAACATATGGCTTTCGAATTACCCCCCTTGCCCTACGACTATTCCGCGCTTGAACCCACCATCGACACCGCGACCATGAAGCTGCACCATGACATGCATCATGCGGCTTACGTCAAGAACCTGAATGCAGCTCTGGAAAAACATCCCAACCTGCAGTCCAAGAGCGCCGAGGACCTGATACGCGACCTGAGCGCTCTGCCGGAAGATATCCGCGGCGCCGTGCGCAACAACGGCGGCGGCCACGTCAACCACAGCATGTTCTGGAAGATCATGAAGCCCAAAGGCGGCGGCGACCCCAGCGGCCCGGTGGCGGAAGCCATCCAGAAGGCCTTCGGCAGCTTCAAGGATTTCCAGACCAAGTTCAACGATGCCGGGGTCAAGCAGTTCGGCAGCGGCTGGGTCTGGCTGGCCGGCAAGAACGGCGGCGACGTACAGATTCTCAGCACCCCGAACCAGGACAATCCCATTTCCCAGGGCCTGTTCCCCATTTTCGGCAACGACGTCTGGGAGCACGCCTACTACCTCAAGTACAACAACCGCCGTCCCGAATACCTGGCGGCCTGGTGGAACGTGGTCAACTGGGACGAAATCAACAAGCGCTACGAGAGCCTGAAGTCCGGCCATATGGAGCCAGCACTGGCCAGGTAATCAGGTAGCGAGGCTTTCGATGTGGAGGACGGGCGTCCTCGCCCGTCTTTGCTGGGACGGGCGGGGACGCCCGTCCTCCATCGAACCGCCCTCTCGATTCGACTCCCCCGGCGATAATCGATAAAATTCTCCCGCGGCTACTTACCACGCCCAACCCGGAGTTTGCCTATGAAGTCCCTTCCCCTGCTGGCTGGTGGAGTCGTTCTCCTGGCGGGAGTGTTCGCCATCTCCTGCCGTTTCGGCCCAGTTCCAGATCGCGACCGCCGGCAGAGACTACTCCTTCACCATTTCGACAGCGCAACCCTGGACCGACACTGGAGTAGACCTGCAAGCGGGAGAGGTTCTCGAAATCCACGCAACTTCCGCGGAGAGCTGCGACCCGGCGGGAGTGAGCGCCTCCGCCAGCACTGGCCTTCCGGTAGTCTCTGCTCCCGCCGGAGCCCTGATCGCCAGGCTGCAGGCCCACGGAGTGCCGGTACTGATCGGCAGCGGCAAGCAACTCGCGGCCGAAGAGCCCGGCCACCTCTTCCTGGGAGTGAATGCGTCGGGCGCGCCCCCTTGCAGTGGCAGCTTCGCCGTCAAAGTACACATCGCCGCTCCGGCGACCCCGGCTGCGCCCGTGGCCGGCAACTCGCTGACTGCCGGTTCGCCGTCCGCCGCTTCGACCGCCACCACTTCGCAGCCCGCAGCCTCATCGACCGGGGCGCAAAAACCGCCTCCAGCGCAAGATATTAAGTCGAAGCTGGCCAGCGCCGCCCAGGTTTTTCTCGCCGGACAATTCGGCGGCGGCGCTACCTCTTCCACCGCTTCTTCTTCGGCGGTTGCGCCAACCGGGAGCGACGTAGTCTCGCCGACTTCAACGACAACCGCGTCAACCTCAACCCCGGTCGCGTTGAAGGTCTCATCGGCAAAGTTGGATTCTGCCCTGGAGAAGGACATCGACAGCCTGCCCCGGCGGGTCAACGATCAGTTCAACAATCAGGGCGACATGGTGAACTTCGTCCTGGTCGGCTCCGAGCAGCAGGTAAAGGACGCTCTGGACGCCGCCGGCTGGCGCGTTGCCGACACCGACAACAAGGAAGCCGTCCTCAAGGCCGTGCTGGAGACTTACCAGAAGAAGGACTACCTGCAGATGCCCATGAGCCAGCTCTACCTGTTCGGGCGCAAGCAGGATTACGGTTACGAATTAGCCCAGGCATATTCCGTCGTGGCCAGCCGCCACCACTTCAGGATATGGAAGGCCCCGGTGACCTGGAACGGGCAAACCATGTGGGCGGGAGCCGGCACGCACGATATCGGGTTCGAAAAGGACCAGCGCAACGGCAGCGTGACCCACAAGATCGATCCCGCGGTGGATGGCGAACGCGATAACATCGGCCAGACTCTGCAGAGCTCCGGCAAAGTGAAGAGCCTGTCCTACTATCTGCCGCCAGACCCGGTGCAGGGAGCCAAAAACGCCACCGGCGGCGGCTACCACTCCGACGGACGCATTCTGGTCATCCTGCTGCAATAGTGAGCCTCAGACCACGTGGGCACAGCCGCTCCCGAGCTGTCCAGTCGAGCGCAGCTCGACAGGGGGCTCGCGCGAAAGCGAAAATTAGCGGAGCTTCGCTCCGCCGGACAGCCGGGGCGGCTGTCCCCACGTGGTTCGTGGCGTTTGACGCGCCCCAGTTCGTGGTCCTAAGATTGCAGCCCTATGATTGCAACCCAATGATCGGCCAAACTATCTCGCACTACCGTATCGTCGAGCGGCTTGGTGGCGGGGGGATGGGTGTTGTCTACAAGGCTGAAGACACCCGGCTGCATCGCTTCGTCGCCCTCAAGTTTCTGCCCGACGAGGTGGCCAGGGATCCCCAGGCTCTGGCCCGCTTTCAGCGCGAGGCCCAGGCGGCTTCTGCCCTGAACCATCCCAACATCTGCACCATCCACGACATTGGCGACGAGAACGGCCAGGCATTCATCGCCATGGAGTTCCTCGACGGCAACACCCTGAAACACCTGATCGGCAATCGTCCGATGGATCTGGAGGCGCTGCTCGCCGTCGGAATCGAGATTGCCGACGCTCTCGATGCCGCCCACGCCGAGGGCATCGTTCACCGCGACATCAAGCCCGCGAACATCTTCGTCACCAAGCGCGGACATGCCAAGGTCCTCGACTTCGGTTTGGCCAAGGTCGCGCCGAGTAGCAGCCGCAAAGAAATGGCCGGACTCTCCGCGCAGGCGACGGCCGCCGAGAGTCTTGAGCACCTCACCAGTCCAGGCTCCACGATGGGAACGGTGGCCTACATGTCTCCCGAGCAAGCCAAAGGAAAGGAGCTTGACGCGCGCACCGACCTGTTTTCCTTTGGCGCAGTGCTCTACGAGATGGCGACGGGCACGCTCCCGTTTCGCGGTGATACGACCGCTGTTCTGTTTGATTCTATTTTGCACAAAGTGCCGGTCGCTCCGGTGCGGCTGAATCCTGATCTTCCCCCCGATTTCGAACGCATCATCAATAAGGCGCTGGAGAAAGACCGGGAGCTGCGCTACCAGCACGCGGCGGACATCCGAACCGATTTGAAGCGGCTGAAACGAGAGACCGAGTCGGGCCGAGCCAGCGCTGCGAGCGTGGCGGAAGAGGACGAAGCGCCCGCCCCCGCGGTCGTGTCCTCCGCGAGTCGCCAGCCTTCGGGCCCATCCTCGCGCCAGCCATCAAGCCAGTCCTCAGGGCGAGCCTCAGCCCAATCCTCAGAAGAGTCCCGCGCTGTTTCCTCTGGGCAACCTGCGGTGACGGAGCAAGCGCCGAGCCGCCCCTGGAAATTACTGGTTCCGGTTGCTCTGGTGGTGCTTGCCCTCCTGGTGGCTGGCGGTCTTTTCTACCGTTCCCACAAGACTCAGGCCCTCACCGAAAAAGATTCCATCCTGCTCTCCGACTTCACCAATACCACCGGTGATCCGGTCTTCGACAGCACTCTCAAGAAGGCCCTGGCTGTGAGCCTGGGCCAGTCGCCATATCTGAATGTCGTTCCGGATTCCAAGGTGCAGCAGACGCTGAAGCTGATGGGCAAGCCTCCCGACACACGTCTCGCCAGCGACATCGGCCGGGAAATCTGTCAGCGCGCCCACATTAAGGCCATGCTCACCGGATCGATCGCGCAGCTGGGAAGTGAATATGTGATTACGCTGGAGGCGATCAACGCCGCCACCGGCGACTCGCTGGCGCAGGTACAGGAGCAGGCCGCGAGCAAGGAGCAGGTGTTGAATGCTCTGGGTCTGGGCGCCCAAAAGCTGCGCGGCAACCTGGGCGAATCGCTGGCGTCGGTCCAGAAGTTTGACAAGCCCTTGCAGGAAGTTACCACTTCGTCGCTTGAGGCCCTGAAGGCCTTTACCCAGGGCGATGAGTTGCGCGAAAAAGGCGATGCCCTTCCTCCGGTTGCGATGTACAAGCGCGCCATCGAACTCGACCCCAACTTTGCCATGGCGTATGCCCGCATGGGCAATCAGTATTTGACCGTGGGGCAGCTGGACCTTGCCCGCCAGAATTTTCAGAAGGCGTTCGAGTTGAGAGAGCGTGCCAGCGAGCGCGAAAAATTCTACATTACTGAAAAATACTACGATGGCACCGGCCAGTTGGAGCAGTCCATCCAGGCGATGGAACTCTACGCCCAAACATATCCCAGCGATCAGACGCCGCGCGTCAATCTAGCGGTCGCATATCAGATACTGGGCGACTTTGACAAAGGCCTAACCAATAGCCTCGAAGCGATTCGCCTGGAACCTGATTCCTGGTACGGCTACGTGAACGCGGCGTATTGCTACACCGCTCTGGGAAGATTCGACGAAGCCAAGGCCGTTCTCAACACAGGTCTGCAAAAGAGCAATGGCGGGGTTGTCCTGCATGCCAGCTTGTACTACATTGCCCTGGTTCAGGGCGACCAGGCGGCGCAGGACCGCGAAGAAGTTTTCATCAAGGACTCGCCCGCATTCGAGTCGCAATGGGTTTTAGCCAACAAAGCCGGGTTGGCCCTGGCGCACGGCCAACGGAAAAACGCCCGCGAAATCTACGCCCGTCAAGCCGAACTGGCCAAGCAGATCAGTCTTACGGAGAGCCAGGCCGCTGCCATTGAGATCCCAGCATGGACCGACTTGATCTTCGGTGATACCGGCGACAAGAAAAAGTCGCTCTCCCAGGCAAACGCAGCTGTAGCTCTCGCGAACACTCCCGATGTTGCCATCGCGGCGGCTGAAATTGCCGCCCTTGCCGCCGATGACGCCCAGGCCCGCCATTGGATCGAAGATGTGAACCGCCGCCGGCCTTTGGACACCAGGTTCCAGACCATGCTCATCCCGGTGGTGCAGGCCATTCTCTTCATCAATCATGGCGAAGCCGCCAAAGCCATTGACGTGCTGAAAGCCGGCGAACCGTATGACAAGGCTACGACCGACGTCCTCTTTACCCGGGGCCGCGCCTATCTATTGAACCACCAGCCCGCTCAAGCTGCACCGGAGTTTCAAGCGATACTGAACTTGAGAGGCGCCAGCATCGGAGATCCGCTGATGGGCCTCGCCCAGCTTTACCTGGCTCGCGCTTACGCCCAACAGAACGATGCCGGCAAAGCCCGTGGCGCCTATCAGGATTTCCTGGCCTTCTGGAAAGACGCCGACCCCGACATCCCTGTCCTGAAGGAAGCCAAGGCAGAGTACGCGAAGCTGCAGTAGCTGTTCGAACGGAACGCCGGGGGCGGCTGTCCCCACGGGGGGTCGTATTGATTGACGCGCCCCAGTTGGCGGTCCTAAGATTGCAGCCCGATGATTGTCACCCAATGATTGCAAGCCAATGATCGCCACCCAATGATCGCCACCCAATGATCGGCCAAACTATTTCGCACTACCGCATCGTCGAGCGGCTCGGTGGTGGGGGCATGGGTGTTGTCTACAAGGCCGAAGACACGCGGCTGCATCGCTTCGTCGCCCTCAAGTTTCTGCCCGACGAGGTAGCCCGGGATCCGCAGGCTCTGGCCCGCTTCGAGCGCGAAGCGCAGGCGGCTTCTGCCCTGAACCATCCCAACATCTGCACCATCCACGACATTGGCGAGGAGAACGGGCAGGCCTTCATCGCCATGGAGTTTCTGGACGGCAACACCCTGAAGCATGGCATCGCCGGCAGGCCCATGGAGATCGAGGTGCTGCTGAGCCTGGCGATTGAGATTGCCGACGCTCTTGACGCCGCCCATTCCCAGGGAATTGTTCATCGCGACATCAAGCCTGCGAATATCTTCGTCACCAAGCGCGGCCATGCCAAGATTCTTGATTTCGGCCTGGCGAAGATAGGCAAGAGTGGAATGAGGTCGCCGGCCGAATTGACCCAAACCGCCGTTCTCGAAGAGCATCTGACCAGCCCGGGCACGGCCATGGGAACCGTGGCTTATATGTCACCCGAGCAGGCGCGCGGCAAGGAACTCGACGCGCGTACGGATTTGTTTTCTTTCGGGGCTGTGCTTTACGAAATGGCCAGCGGCACGTTGCCCTTCCGGGGGGACACCTCAGCCCTGGTCTTCCAGGCCATTCTCGACCGCGCTCCAACTCCCCCGTCCCGCCTGAATCCTGACCTGCCGCCGGAGTTGGAGAGAATCATCAACAAGGCATTGGAGAAGGACAGCAACCTACGGTACCAGGTCGCCGCCGAGATGCGAGCCGACCTGCAACGTTTGAAGCGGGACACGACTTCGAGCCGCCAGGTCGCGGTAGCCAGTGGGGAGTCACAGTCGTCCACTTCGATACTAGCCCAGAACCCTAGCGGCACCGGCAGCTCGGCGGTCGCCGTCCCGGCTCCGCCTAAGTCGGGAGTGGGGAAAACTGCCATCGCCGCCGTGGTCGTGGTTGTCCTGGCCGCGGCCGGTATCGGCAGTTACTTCATGCTCCACCGGTCTGCTCCCATTCCTTTCCAGGATTTCTCCATCACGCAGGTCACGAACTCCGGAAAGTCGGTTCTCACCGCTATCTCTCCGGATGGAAAGTACGTCCTCACCGTGATGGACGATGGCGGGCGCAGCAGTCTGTGGCTGCGCAACATCGCTACCGGAAGCGATACCCAGGTGCTGCCTCCGTCGGCCAGCATCGCCGCCATCGCATTTTCGCCCGATGGAAATTACATCTACTTCCGCAAGGCCGAGAACGCCATCAACAGCGATTTCAGCGTCTATCGAGTCCCCATCTTTGGCGGCACTCCTCAACTGCTGGTGGTCGACGTGGATAGTGCCATCACGTTTTCGCCGGACGGCAAGCGCATGGCTTACATTCGCGCCAATGATCCCGAACCTGGAAAGTATCGCCTGCTCAGCGCCAACCTCGATGGCAGTGATGAAAAGATCCTGTATATCGCGCCCCTCGATAACCTTGCCCGCTGGCTGGCCTGGTCGCCGGACGGGAAGCAGATCGCTTTTCCCGAGGCTTCAGTCGGAAACGCGCTCGGCGGAATCAATCTTTTCGCAGTGGATACGGGCAAGATCCAAACCCTGGTGTTTGCCGACAAGTCAATTTTGCAGATGGCGTGGTCACATGGCGGCGGTGGTCTATTCGTCATCTATCAGCAAAAGGGCCAGAATTTCAATCGGCGCCAGATCGGATTCCTGGGCCTTGCGGACGGAAAATTGCGTCCCATTTCTCATGACGTCAACAGCTATGAGACTTTAACCACCTCCGCCGACGGCAAGACTCTGGCCACGGTACAGCAGAAATTCGTGAGCCATTTTTACGTCATGCCCGCCGAAGGCAGTAAGTCTGCCGAGGCTGTTCCCTTTGTTCCCGCCGGAGAGCACGTCCAGTCTTTTAATTGGACAGCCGATAACGCTCTGCTGACCTCCGACCTCACGCATCTTGTGAGCATGGATGCCAACGGCAGCAACGCCCGCCAGCTGATCAGTGATCCGGCGGCCAACATTCTCAGTTTCTCCGTCTGCGGTGCGCAATCCATGGTTCTGACCTGGAGATTCCACGACGGCACCAATTCGGAAAGCATTTGGCGGGTGAATGCGGACGGTTCTCATCCCGTGAAGCTGGTGGATGAGAAGTTCGATTCGACGCCGGTGTGCTCGGCGAATCAGAATTGGGTTTACTACTGGCCCGAGGTGAAACAGCTTTGGCGTGTTCCCCTGGACGGCTCCGGCAAGCCGGAACCGATTCCCGGCAGCGGCGTGCCCGGGGCATTTCTGGCGGGGCGGGGAATCGGCATCTCGCCAGACGGGAAGACGCTGACGTATGTCGCTGAAATCGTGAATCTTCAAAACCAGGTCGGCACGCTAAAAATCGCGCTGTTGGATCTGGGTAAGCTCAATTCACCGCGCCTGCTCGATGCCAACCCGCAAATCTCGTTGGGCGTGAATTTCACCGCGGATGGGAAAGCGGTGGCCTATCCCGTGGGGGAGAATGGCGTGGATAATATCTGGGTTCAGCCCATCGATGGCTCCCCGGGACGCCAGATTACGCACTTCAATTCCGAGCGGATCTTGTCTTTCCACTGGTCGCCCGACGGCAAGAATGTGGGTATCTTGCGAGGCCACCGCGACGCTGATGTTGTGCTTCTGCAAGAGTCCAAACCGTAAACAGGCCAGCAGCCGCCGTCACTGCAGCTTGGCGTATTCCGCTTTGACTTCGCGCAGTAGTGGGATGTCCGGGTCGGCATCCTTCCACAGCGCAAAAAAATCCTGATAGGCCACTCGCGCCTGGGCCTTGTCTCCCGCCAGGACGTAAGCCCGGGCCAGCCCAACCTTGGCCAGCGGCATGACGGGATCGACCGTGATCATATTTTTCAGGTCCAGCAGGCGTTGAAACGCCTGCACCGCGTCGCTGCCCCGTCCGGCCTTGAGGTACGCGTTCCCGCGAATATAAAGCACACCGGAATTCGCCCGCGCATACACCAGCGCGCTGTCGAGCAGATCGATCGCCTTGCCGGGATTGCCCTGATTGATTTCGATCTGCGCCTTGATCAACGGCACGATCACAAATTGCACCAGGGTATCGTAAGGACGCTTCTGCGCGACCTCGTCTGCCAGCTTGGCGGCGCGGGCATTTTCGCCCACGACGGCCAGGGTGCCGGCGCAGAACAGCACAACATTGGGCGACTGGGAAAGCTTCATGGCCTGGTTCACATCTTCAAGGGCCCGAGCCTTATTAAGAAACGTGGCCTCGGTAAATGCTTCCTGCGCGTATTCAGTGGCTGCCGCTTCCTTGAAGCCGAGGCGCGCCGCAGCTTCTCTCTGCTTCTGCCCGAAGTCTCGTGACACCTTGAGCTGCCCGGCATAGGCAGCCATCGCCGACCGTAGTCCGGTTACCTGGAATTCACCCTGGGGGGAGTTCTTCATGGCATCCAGTTCGCGCTCCGTGCCGTCCTTGTCTCCCTGCAACCAGGCGATAGTGGCCAACCCAGAGTGAGCAATAGGCACGCCGCCACTGTGTTGCAACGATTCGTTGAAAGTTGCCTTGGCCTCGTCGAGCCGGTTCAAGCCGGCGTAGGCCACAGCCGTGTTTGAATATCCGCTCGCGCTGTCGGGATCGATCTGCATCGCCTTGCGCGCATTATCCAGCGCGTTCTCGAACTGTCCCATTTGGATATAAACCACCGCGAGATTGTTATAAGAAGTGGAATCCCGCGGATACGTCTGCTTGTAAAGTTCGAGGGCCGTGATGCCTTTGTCCAGCTGTCCGGAATCCACGTAGTAGTGCGACATGATGTAAAGCTTTTCGTGCTCGCTGGCGCGGTCGCGCAGCTCGAACGCCTTTTGCCGGTTGGCTTCCGAAAGCTCGCTTTGTCCGAGGTTGCTGTAAATCGTGCCCAGGCGGGCATACGCCATGGCGAAATTGGGGTCCAGTTCGATGGCCCGCTGATAGAGCGGCAGCGCGCCCAGTTCGTCAAACGACTGATGTTTCATGTCCCCCAGGCTGAAGGCCTTGAGCGCTTCCAGCGATGATGTGGTGGCTTCCGATAACGGTTTGTCGTATTTCTGCACCGAGGCCAGCGACTCTCCCAGCTTCTTGCGCAAACTGGAGCCCGCCTCGTGCAGGGAATTCAGCACCGACTCCTTGTTGGGCGCCTGCACTTCTTCCCGGGCCAGTGATTCTCCCGTGCCGGCATTCACCGCATCCAGCGTGATCACATACTGGCTGCCCAGGTTGGCGATCGAACCGCTCAGCATGGCTTTGATCCCGACCCGCTGGCAGATCTCGCGGCCCACGTCTCCGGTGATGCGCTCATCCGGACTGCGCCCCATGAACTGCAGGGTCTGTCGCACTTTTTGTTCGGGGAACACATTCAAATAGGGCGACTGCTCGAGGTCCACCGCCAGCGCCTTCTTGAGCGTGCCGTCGAAAACCGGGTCGGCCGTGGTGTTCACAAAATCCGCCACCAGAATTGCATCCCGCTCCGTCATCACCGCCCGGGTCCGGCGCAAAAAAACCGTCATGGCCAGTCCGAGGACAACCATGACCACCAGCGCCATGACCCCCAGATTCCAGGACCGCCCCGGCTTGCGGTCGCGCGGCGCGCGCAGCGTTGCCGAACTTGAAGCCGCGGTAATCAGCCCCGAATCTGTGTCGCGTTTCAGGCGCTTCAGGTCCGCCCGCACTTCGGCCGCGCTCTGGTAGCGCAGATCGCGGTCCTTCTCCAGCAGTTTGTTGATGATTTCTTCGAGATGCGGCGGCACGTCCGGATTCAAACGCACCGGCAACACCGGAGGCCGGTTCAGGATGGCCTCGAAGATTACCGGCGAGGTGTCCCCGCGGAAGGGCAGCGCGCCGGTCGCCATCTCGTACAGCACCGCGCCGAAAGAAAACAAGTCGGTGCGCGTGTCCAGATCTTTGCCTCGCGCCTGTTCCGGCGACATGTAAGCCACCGTTCCCACCGTGGACCCAGGGCTGGTGAGCAGTTCCTCCTCCACCGTTATGTCCGCGCCGGCAGTGATGCCGCCCATAACGGCTTCCGCCTTGACCGTCTGTTTTGCCAGCCCGAAATCCAGCACCTTGGCCTGGTTGCGGTTGGTCACAAAAATGTTAGCGGGCTTGATGTCGCGGTGAATAATGCCCTTGGAGTGCGCCGCTTCGAGCGCGTCCGCGATCTGGATGGCCAAGTCCATCAGCACATCCATCTCGAGCGCACGCTTGCCGATGCGCTGCTTAAGGGTTTGCCCCTCCAGCAGTTCCATGGCGATAAAGTATCGCCCGTCGGCCTGGCCGATTTCATAAATTGTGCAGATGTTAGGGTGGTTCAGGGCCGAGGCGGCCCGGGCCTCGCGCTGAAAGCGCTCCAGCGCCCCCGCGTCTTTCTCCAACTCTCCCGGCAGAAACTTCAAAGCCACATGGCGGCCGAGGTTAACGTCCTCAGCCTCGTACACCACGCCCATGCCGCCGCCACCCAGTTGGTGCAGGATGCGGTAGTGGGAGATGGTTTCGCCCGTCATCAGCCAAAGAGCTCCAAAATGATTTTCCGATGGTAGGCTGCGCCTCCCGGCAAGTCAACGTGAAGGCCGGGTTTTGTGAAGGCCGGGCTCGTTGTCGCGGAATGTGAAATGCAATCTCGAAGCGGCGTCATCCTGAGGGACTTAAGTCCCGAAGGATCTGGCGCGTAGCTGCACCATTGCCGGCTTTCTTTCATACAAGCTCCACGCCAGATGCTTCGCAAGCTCGGCATGACGCCTTGGCCGAAGGAAAAAAGGGCACAAATTCAGCCGCACAACCTGGGTTGACAGCGCATAACAACTGTTATGTTCGAATGTTGCCTACGAATCGCAGTGCCTGGGGCACAGACAAACCACGGCATGGGAAGATACGCAGTGTCGAATGTTTTTGTTTCAGGGATTGAAGGTAGCCCCGGTTTCCGGCCGGTCCGAGGGGTGGGCGGGACGCCCACCAGACAGCCGGCGGGACGCCGGCGCTACCTTGGGGCGAATGGTCCGCAGCCTTCTAGGACCGCCAGACCAGCAATACAATGGTTGCCACCGCCACCACGGCGGTAGCGATCAGATACAAGTGCGACCGTACCCAGCTGGTGTTTGACTCGCCCAGCTCGCCAAAAAATTCGGGAGAATCACTGGCGCTCGCGACCGCATCCGGGGTCGCCGCTTCGCAATCCAGGCATAACCTTCGGCCCTCGGAAACCGGGAAGCCGCAACTCTCACATCGCCGCAGATTCCCGAAGGCAATGGTCGTGGTCGGACTGGTGGGTTCGATCGGGTCGGCATCCGCCGCCGGTTCAGGCTTCTCCTCCGCAGCCGGTTGCAGGAGCAACACCGGTGCCGCCTCACCCGACTCAACCGGATGGAGCTCGGCTGGCACTGCCACCGGCGTCTCGTCGAGCTTGGGCGCTGGCTTCGCGGGATCCGCTTCGACGGCGACGCTGGTGGGCTCAGCCACGGACTCCGTCGCGCCGGATGGGATCGCGATCGGGCCTGCCACTGCGGCTTTTCCCAGTTCCGTTTCCGCGCGCCTCGCGGCATCGGCGTGTTCCACTGCCGTCTGGATCATTTCCGCCAGGCGATTCAGGGCCACGAAGTCGCGCTCCTCAAAAGCCCGTGGACGTCCCGAGAGCAGTTCGAAAACGCCGTACACTTCTTCGCCACGCACCAGGGGCATCACCACCACCGACGCGATGCCGAAGGCCTTGCAACTCTCGCGGTTCACCCGCGGATCGTTCTCCGCGTCATCGCAATGCAGAATCTGGCGGGTCTTTACGCTCTCGGCTGAAAGGCCAGAATCGATCTGCAGGTGCGCTCCCAGTTCAGGCGCTGACGCCCCCGAGCTGGCGCAGCAGACCATGGTTTCTCCCTGGCGTAACGCGATGGCGGCTCCCGATGCTCCCGTGATGTATTGGGCCCGCTCCGCCAGCAGCTGCAGCGTGGCGTCCAGGTCCCGCTGTGCCATCTCGCTCAGTGACTTGCCACCGTCCTCGCCGGGAAAGCGCAAAGCCTCGCGCACCCGCGGCACTGCTAGGGCCGGCTTCAGTTCTACTTTTGGCAGAGCAAGATCGGGAGAAACCAGCCCAGAGGTCTCAAGATCGGGCGGGGCGAGACTCCGCGGCGCAGTTTCCGGCCCTGCCTGGGAAGCGCGGTTGTCCAGGATGGAGTAATAATCCATGCAAAAATTTAGAGAGGTCTCTATTTCGGAGTTTCGCAACATCAAGTTGTGGTGTCAAGGAGAAACCCACAAGTACTAGTCCTTATGAGCGCACCGAATCCCCAATGCGGATGGTGCCTTGCGTCAGGATCTGGGCGCGCAATCCGCCGCGATGGCGCAGTCCCTTGATAAGTTCGCGTCCGGTCACTCGCTGCAGGTGATCGCAAGGCTCGCACAGGCGAATGCCGCGGGCTTTTACCTCGCCGATCTGAAAATCGCGTCCCACCAGATGATTCAGCGCGACCCCCCGGGTGACCAGGTTGCGCCGCGATTCGCCCGGCGCGAGTTCCACGCCATAATCGCGCTTTAAGGCTTCCATGGCTTCAGCTTCGATCAGGGTTAGTTCGTAGTCTGGTTCCGGCTTGGAGAACGTACCCTTGCCGGAAGCGTAGCGGTCCCCTTCCAACCCGGCGCCGGGGATGGCAAGAACCTCCTTCACCGAAACCGAGGTCGCGGTGGCGACGGGAGCGATGTAGATGGATTCGACGGTTCCAGTGCTCATGACAAATTCCTCGAATCGAACCATGTGAAATCGAACCATGTGGATCGAACCGTGTGGCGCGGGCTCCCCCGCCCGCGAGACAGTGTCCGCGGGCAGTGCAGCGGGCCGCTATCCCCCAGGCCGATCCCGGATGTCCGGCTCCCGCAATAGGCATTCGCCGATTGGCGGGAGCTTGCTAAAACCAACGTCAAAACCCGCGGGCGGGGGCGCCCGCGCCACACGGGCTTACTTGCTGGCCAACCCGATGCACTCGTCGAGCACGTCGATGGCGACGTCAGCTTCGTCCTGGCTGACCACCAGCGGCGGCGCGATGCGGATCGTGCTCGGTCCGCATCCCAGAAACAGGATGCCGCGCTCGAACGCCAGTTCGATAATGCGGTCGCGCTCTTCCGCAGCGTACTCCTTGGTCTTCTTGTCCTTGACGATTTCAACCCCGACCATCAGCCCGCGGCCCCGGACATCGCCCACCAGCTTGTGTTTGCGCGGCCAGTCCGCCATGCGTTTCAGCATGTGGGCGCCCACCTGGGCGGAGTTTGCCAGCAAGCCTTCCTTCTCGATGACGTCGAGCGTGGCCAGCGCCGCCGCGATGCAGACGGGATTGCCGCCAAAAGTTGATGCATGCGAGCCCGGCACCCAGTCCATGATGTCAGCCCGGCTCATCATGACGCCCAGCGGCATGCCGGAAGCGATCCCCTTCGCCGAGCAGATGATGTCGGGCTGCACCCCGGTGTGCTCGATGGCCCACCACTTGCCGGTGCGTCCCACGCCGCTCTGGACTTCGTCCGCCACCAGCAGAATGCCGTACTTGTCGCAAATGCGGCGCAGTTCCTTCATGAACACCGTGGGTGCGACGACGTATCCGCCTTCGCCTTGCACCGGCTCGACGAAGATGGCCGCTACTTCTTCCGGCGCCAGCGTCGTCTTGAACAGCTTGTCTTCGATGAAGCGCGCACAGCCGAGCGCAAACGCTTCCGCATCCTGCGCGCCGCCTTCGCAACCCCGGTACACGTCGGGATAGCGCACGTGCGTCACGCCCGGAACGCCGGTGCCGAAACGACGCTTTTGCTGCGGCTTCGATGCCGTCAGCGAGAGCGATCCCATGGTGCGTCCGTGAAACGCGCCGAAAAAGGCGATCACGTTCTGCCGCTTGGTGTGATAGCGGGCCAGCTTGAGCGCGGCTTCCACCGCTTCCGTGCCGGAGTTGCCGTAATAGATCCGGTGCGGTCCGGGCATGGGGGCGATTTTCGACAGCCGCTCCGCCAGCGTGATCATGCTCTCGTAATAAAAATCCGTGCCCGACATGTGGATCAGTTCGCCCGCCTGCTTCTGGATCGCGGCCACGACATCGGGATGGCAATGTCCGGTCGAGGTCACAGCGATGCCGGCGGAAAAATCGAAAAATTCGTTACCGTCGACATCCGTAATCACGATGCCGCGGCCCTGCCTGGCCACCAGCGGATAAGAGCGGGTATAAGAAGGCGAAATGTACTTTTCATCGCCGGAGAGAACACGCTTGGCATTGGGGCCGGGCAGTGCGGTCTTGAGCCGGGGTCCGGCAAGAGTCTTGGTGGTCATTGGATCCTCCTGAGAAACAGTCGTCGGTCGTCAGTCTTCAGTCGTCGGCCAGGCGGTCTTGCCGAAAAAGGCAAATTCAGCCTTCAAGCCACATCAGTTGGGAGGATTTGGGGAAACTAGTCGCTACCAAACAAGCTGGGGCGCGCCTGGGAGGGCAGCACCGCCAGATAACGGCGCGGGCACACCAGAAAGTGCAGCCAGCACATGGGCAAGTGCGAATTAGGCTTCTGATGGCGCATCCGTCAACATTCCTGACCCATTATAGCTTGAGCCGACCGCCGGCGTAACCCCCTCATTACCCCCGTCATCCCGACAGGGGCGTGGAGGCCACTGATTAATCAACAAGCTATGCAGAGGCGGAATCCAATCGCCGTTCCACACCGTCTGATATGTTCTAGGTTCTCGTTTCCCACATCCATGCCCCAGGCCCAGCGCCAGCATCGTTTCGCCGTGATCCTTGCCTTCGGGCTGGTGTATTTCTTCTGGGGATCGACCTATCTCGGGATCGACATCGCGGTCGAGCACATTCCTCCCGCCCTGATGTGCGCCATGCGCTTCCTGATCGCGGGCGTGTTCATGCTCGCGTTTTGCGCATTGCGGGGACGCAAGGTTCTCTACCCGCCCACCCGGCTCGGCCGCATGGCCGTCGTGGGCGTGCTGCTGCTGGTGGGCGGCAATCTGACCCTTTCTTACGCCGAGATGCATGTGGCCACGGGGTTGGCGGCACTCATCATCGCCGTGACGCCGCTCTGGTTTCTGGTATTGGACTCGCTATTGCTGGGTGACCACCACATCGCCCCGCGGGGAAAAATCGGACTGGGCCTGGGCGTCGCCGGGCTGCTGGTCTTGCTGTGGCCCGACCTGGCGGCGACCAGCGCCCTCGGGCGAGTTCAGCTCTGGGCTTCGATCAGCCTGCTTGGCGGATCCTTCAGCTGGGCGCTGGGCTCGGTGCTGGCGAAAAAATGGAAGTCGGCTGACGTCGATCCCTTTTCCGCCACCGCCTGGCAGATAGTCGCGGCCGGCCTGGCGAACTTCCTGGTCGCGCTTGCGCTGGGCGATCTTTCGCGGACGGTATGGACCGCCCGGGGAATTGCCGCCACCCTCTACCTCGTGGTTTTTGGATCGTGGGTCGGATACACCGCCTATATCTGGCTGCTGAACCATGTTCCGACCTCGAAGGTTTCGACCTACGCGTACGTCAATCCGGTGGTTGCCGTGTTTCTGGGATGGTTGGTCCTGCACGAACGGGTGAGCGGGTACATCCTGGCGGGCAGCGCCATCGTGGTGGCGTCGGTCGCCCTGGTAACCAGCGCGCAGGTAACGGTAAAAACCGTCGCCGAGGAAATGCCTGCGCTAGAGTCGATGGGAGATTGAGGAGTAGCGCCGCCGGCGCTACGGAGAGTGTGCAGATTTCATGGCATCGTGTGTACGCTGCGGTCGCGAATTGTCGTCGTCTTCCGGAGCGGACACCGATCCGCTCTGCCGCGATTGCCGCGCCGACTTGGATTTCGCCGCTCCCTCACGTGAGACTCCGGCTTCTCGCCCTCCTCCGCTCCGGATCAGCCAGCCGTTCCTGATCACCCAGGTGATCGTCGGCCTCAACGTGCTGGTCTTCCTCGGCATGGTGTTTTCGGGCGTGTCCTTCATGTCCCCCACCGGCCAGCAACTGGTGACGTGGGGAGCGAACTTCGCGCCCTTGTCCCTGGGGACGCAACCCTGGAGAATCCTGGCTTCGAACTACGTCCACATCGGGATCATCCACATTTTTTTCAACATGTGGTGCCTGTGGAATCTGGGGCGGCTGGCGGAACAGATCTTCGATCGCTGGACCTACCTGCTGGTGTACACCGCCAGTGGGATTGCCGGCAGCCTGGCCAGCCTGTGGTGGCATCCGCAGGGTATCGGAGCGGGAGCGTCGGGAGCCATCTTCGGTCTTGCCGGTGGGCTTATCGCCGTGCTGTATCTGGGAAAACTCCCCATTGCCAAGGAAGCGCTGAAGCCCATGCTCAAGAGCCTGATCATGTTCGCCGCCTACAACCTGTTTTTCGGCCTGGTCCCGGGGATCGACAACTCGGCCCATCTTGGCGGCCTGGCTACCGGCCTTGGCCTGGGCGCGATCCTGGCAGGCAGCGTCACTCAGCCCCCTGAAATTCGCGCCCGCCGCCGCAACTACGTGCTGGTAGGGACGACGTTGCTGTTGCTGGTCGCAAACACCCATCTGAGGCAGAGAACCGCAAAGCTGGAATCGGGCCGGTTCATGCCCGATACCAGCGGCCGTACACAGCCAGCTCCTTCTCCGCAAAGCCCCCCGCCATGACCTCGGCCAGGGAATTTACCGGAAATTAGAGCGCCGCCTTTTCCCTACTGCGCCGCTTTTTCTTCATCTGCGTCGTCGTCGCTCACCAGGTCAGCGGCATGTCCGCGGACCGAATAGGTGGACTTCTGGTTTTCATCGGGCTCAAAAGTCACCCGAACCGGCCGCCGCTCCCATACCGGCGCCGGACATTCCGAGTCGGGCGCGTCATCTCCGACAGCATCGCCCAGAGGTTTTTTCAGGACGGGTTTGCGGCGTCCCACCTGGAACACGATGGCGAAACGTTTCTTGCCGTCATCGGACACCCCGCAGTAGGCGGCGTAGTCGCGATACCAGCTGGCCACGGAATAGTAAGGATCAAATTCCGGCAGAGCAATCGAAGAGATGTGACCCGTCATGCGGTCGACCAGCAACCATCCTCCGCGCTGCCACACCCAGCCGGGCGTCGCCGCCGTGTCGCCCGGCAAGGCATCGTTCACGCGAAAAGCGCGACGGACGACGAACAGCCGCTCGGTAATGTCATGCGACGCGCCCAGGGTAGATTCGTGGGCCCGCCCGTCCACGTAAAGGGCGCGCACCTTCAATCCGACGCAATCGGCTTCCGCCGGTCCCGCGCACCATTTAATTGGCGTTCCCTTGCCGAAACTTATGACGTGCGGCTTGGCGGCGCCCAGAGCGGGGTTTGGCAGCACTACGGAAGTGAGAAGAACCAGGAACGAGAGATGACGCATGTAGCCAGACTATGCATGCAGAAGCTCCGAGAACAAGGTCACGCGACACACCCACCGCAATTTTGTTCCTAATCGGGACGGCCCAGGCTGCCAAGGGTGGAGCAGGCCTTCAGGCCTGCGTGGAGCTAATGGGGTGGGTTGGGCTTCAGCCCCAGAGGGCCTCAGCGGCTGAAGCTGCTCCCGGACGCCTTCGATGCAGCGGAGAGGCGCTGCTCCACCCTCAAACTCCACGCAGCGGTCACTGCTCGGGAAATCGTTTACAATGAATAACTGTCACCTCCGGCAGTACGATGACCCTCCCGCAAAAACTACCGACAACCATTTCATCGCGTTCGGTGTCTTACAAAGACATGGGCGAAGTGTCAGCCCGGCGATCTCCGCCGCGAATTCTGGTGGTGGACGACAACCAGGACATCATGGCGCTGATGCAGGAACTGCTGGCCACCCACGGTTACGACGTGGTCGCGGTCCCGGATGCGATTCACGCCGAAGCTGAAATCCTGCGCCACCCGCCCGACCTGATTCTTTCGGACGTGGTCATGCCCGGCAAATCAGGCTACGAACTGTGCCGCGAAATGAAAGAGAACCCCGCCACCCGCCTGATCCCGTTCGTTCTGATCACCGGCTTGACTGATCGTCAGGACCGGGTGCTCGGAATTGAATCGGGAGCCGACGATTTTCTGCACAAGCCGATTTTCCCCGAGGAACTGTTTGCCCGGGTCAAATCCCTGCTCAAGCTGAAGGAGTTTACCGACGAACTGGAGACCGCCGAATCGGTGCTGTGCACCCTGGGTTTGAGCGTGGAGAGCCGCGACCCTTACACCGAAGGCCACTGCGACCGTCTGGCGCAACACGCCAGCAACCTGGGAAGGTATCTCGGCCTCGATCCCGAATCCATCGTCGCCCTCCGCCGCGGCGGCTATCTGCACGATCTGGGCAAGATCGCGGTTCCCGACGAGATCCTCAAAAAAGGCACGAACCTGACTCCCGAAGAGTGGGTCATCATGAAGCAGCATCCCGTCACCGGGGAAACCATCTGCCGTCCGCTAAAGTCGCTGCGCCGGGTGTTGCCGATCATTCGCAGCCATCACGAACATTCCGACGGCAGCGGCTATCCCGACGGCCTGCAGCGGGGCGAAATTCCGCTGCTGGCGCGCGTGCTGCAGGTGGTGGACGTCTACGACGCCCTGCGCACCGCGCGACCCTATAAGCTGGCGCTCAGCCATGAGCAGGCCGCCGTCACCATGCGCGAAGAAGCCCGCTCCGGCTACTGGGACGAGCAACTCACCCGCGAATTCTTCTCCATGCTGGAAAAGCAACAGCAAGTGGCCTGAGTCTTTGGCAGCGCCGGCGCTACTGAGCAAGAACGATGTAGGCGCGAGCGCCCGCGCTCGTGCGACAGCGCCACTGACGATTCCGCGCAAGCGGGACGCTCGCGCCCACATGACTACGAAGCCGAGACTGCCAGCCCCACTTCCTTAAGCAGCGGCACAACCGTGATGCCCGTGCCTTTTTTGTAGCCGAGCGTCAGCCCGGCGGCGCACTGATTGCACAACCAGAAAAATTCGATGCGACGTGGAGCCCTCGTCGTTTCGTGGACCGAAGCGGAGGCAAGAATTTCGACGCTGGTGTCCAGGCGGAACAGCTTTCCCTGATGCAGATAAAGAAAAGTGGCCGGGCAGCCCGGGTTGGCGCATTTGGAGAGCATCTCTGCCTCCTCGCGGGCGAAAAAATATTATTGAATGAATCCTACTCCCGAATGGTGAACACGCAGCCGTTCCCTCAGAAAAAACTTTGTGGAAATCGCCCAGCCAGGTTCATTTTGAACCTGTCCCTGGTAGCGCCCGCGCTACTGAGTAAAAACGATGTAGGCACGAGCGAGACGCTCGCGCCCACATGACTCCGAAGCCATCAGCTCGCAGCCTTCTGTCCCGCAGGCTTCGCCCGCTCCCGCGCCGCCTCGGCAATTTTCTTCCCCATCGCGGAGGTACTGAGAACGCTCTCGCCCGCCTTCGCCAGGTCTTTGGTTCGGGCGCCGCCGGCCAGCACTGCAGCCACCGCCGATTCCACGCAGGCCGCTTCGGCTTCGAGCTTGAAGGAGTAGCGCAATAACATCGCCGCCGCCAGAATCGCCCCCACCGGATTGGCAATGCCTTGCCCGGCAATGTCCGGCGCGGAACCATGCACCGGCTCGTAGAGGCCGACGGTTCCGCCAATGCTGGCCGAGCCCAGCATGCCCAGCGACCCTACCACCGCGCCCGCCTGGTCGGAAAGAATGTCGCCAAACATGTTTTCCGTCAGCACCACGTCGAACTCCGCGGGCCGCGCCACCAGTGCCATGGCCGCCGAATCCACATACATGTGGTTCAGCTTGACGTCGGAATACTGCTGTCCCACCCGGGTAACCACCTCGCGCCACAGGCGGGAGCAATCCAGAACGTTGGCCTTGTCCACGGAGGTCACTTTGCGGCGGCGCGAGCGCGCCAGCTCAAACCCTACTTTCGCGATGCGCTCAATTTCGGCCTCGCCGTAACGCATGGTGTCGATGGCCACGCGATTGCCTGGGGCGCCCTGCGTGCTGCGCGGCTCTCCGAAGTAAATGCCTCCCAGCAGCTCCCGCACGATCATCACATCGGTGCCGCGCACCAGGTCCGCCCGCAGCGGAGAAGAGTCTTCCATCCCGGCGAAGCACACCGCCGGCCGCAGATTGGCGAACACCCCCAATTCCCGGCGCAGCCGCAGCAGCCCGCTCTCCGGCCGCAGATGGCTGGGAAAACTGTCGAACGACGGGCCTCCGACGGCTCCCAGCAAAACCGCTCCCGAAGCCAGGCAGGCCTGCAGCGTGTCCGCGGGGAGCGGGTCTTTGCTTACAAGAAGAGCGGCGCCTCCGACCGGTTTGGGAATGACAGTGAGCTGGTGGTTAAAAACTTCAGCGATCGTTTCCAGGACCCGGATGGCTTCGTCAGTAACTTCCGGTCCGACGCCGTCGCCGGCAAGAGCGGTGAGTTTGAGGAGCATGGGGCATTATTGTATGGCGGAACTGGCCCTGCACGGAAACTTGTGGTCCCGAGCGAAGCTTCGCATGGCGAGGAAAACTGTCATCCTGAGCGGAGCAGCAGCTTCGCAACGCGAAGCTGCCGCGCAGTCGAAGGACCCCTATAAGCTTTGCGGGTGCGCTGCCGAAATCGGGCAGAGGAAAACGCCCCTAAATATTCCAGCAATAGCTAAGCTTATAGGGGTCCTTCGGCTCCGCCAGCCCATTCGCAAGCGAATGGGCTGCCTCCGCTCAGGATGACAACTGGTTTAGAAGGGGAGCACCGGTTTCGCGGAATGTCATCGTCCCACGCACCTGCTGAATCAATTCCAGCAGATGATGTTCCTCCACATGCTTGATCGTGTCCGCCAGCACCACGAACCTGCGATAGATTTCATCCAGCTCGCGTCGATTGAACTCGAACCCGAGCTGCTCACAGCGCAATCCCAGCGCGTGACGCCCGGAGTGCTTGCCCAGCACCAGGCGGGAATCCGGCACGCCCACCGATTGCGGCGTCATGATTTCGTAGGTCAGCGGGTTTTTCAGCATGCCGTCCTGATGGATGCCGGCCTCGTGCGCGAACGCATTGCGTCCGGTCACTGCCTTGTTGGGCTGCACCGGCACACCCGTGATTTCACTGAGCAACTGGCTGGCCGGGAAAAGCTGTTCGCTGACCACGCCGGTCTGGTACGCATACCGGTCCGGCCGGACCCGCATGGCCATCACGATTTCTTCCAGTGAGGCATTGCCTGCCCGCTCTCCGATGCCGTTGATGGTGCATTCCACCTGGCGCGCCCCGGCGGCGATCGCGGCCAGCGAATTCGCCACCGCCAGCCCCAGATCGTTGTGACAGTGGGCGGAGATGGTCACCTTATCAATGTCCCGCACGCGCTGGCGAATGTTTTGAATGAGCTCGCCGAACTCCGCCGGCATGCTGTAGCCGACCGTGTCCGGGATATTGAGCGTGGTGGCTCCCGCTTCCACCACCGCATCCAGGACCTGATACAGAAATTCGTGATCGGTGCGGGTGGCATCCTCGGGCGAAAACTCCACGTCCGCGCACAACGATTTCGCCAGCCGGACGGAATCGCGGGCCTGTTCCAGGCACTGCTGCCGTGAAATCTTGAGCTTGTATTGCAGGTGAATGTCGGAGGTCGCCAGGAACACATGGATGCGAGGCCGGGCCGCTCCTTTGACCGCCTGCCAGGCCCGCTCGATGTCCGGCGCGCAGGCGCGGGCCAGGCCCGCGATGATGGGACGGCGAATCGCCGCCGCGATGGCCTGCACCGCCGCGAAATCGCCTTCCGAGGCGATGGGAAATCCGGCTTCGATGACGTCCACGCCCAGGCGATCGAGCTGATGCGCCAGGCGCAGCTTCTCCTGCACGTTCATGCTGCACCCGGGCGATTGCTCGCCATCGCGCAGGGTAGTGTCGAATATCCTGATCCGCGCTCGTTCCATGTCCCGGACCTCCCTCAGGTACGGGCCCATGCTACGTGGAACTCGCATTGCAGGAAATCTTATAATTATTAAATTAGCATTAGGCTTGCTTCTTATATAAGTTATGTTAATACTAACTGTAGATAACTTAAGGCGCCTGATATGGATCTGGGACAGTTGGAAGTGTTTCTGGCGGTGGCGCGGGAGGGAAAATTTTCCCGGGCCGCGGAAAAGCTGCATCGCACCCAGTCGGCGGTCAGCCAGTCGATTCACAAGCTGGAAGAGGACGTCGGCGAGCGTCTCTTCGACCGTTCGTCCCGCGAGGGCCTGCTGACCGATGCCGGACGCGTCCTGCGGGAGTATGCCGAACGCCTGCTCAACCTGCGCGACGACGCCAGCGGCGCGCTGGGGGAACTGCGCCAGCTGCATCGCGGCAAGTTGAGCATCGCCGCCAACGAATTTACCGCGCTCTATCTCTTGCCCGTGCTGGCCGAGTTCCGCCGCCTGCATCCCATGGTCGGTATCGCGGTGCAGCGCTCGCTGGGCAGCCACATTCCCGGCGACGTGCTGCGCCACAACTTCGGAACTCGGCGTCCTCACCTATGATCCGCAGGAGCCGCAACTCCACTCCGTCGTCGCTTACCAGGACGAATTAATCTTCGTGGTGCCGCCCACGCATCCGCTGGCCGGGGAAGCCCAGGTCAGCATCCGGCAATTGGGCGCGGAGTCGTTTGTCGCTCACATCGTCACTTCGCCTTATCGCGAAAAGGTGATCCAGGCGTTCAAGCGCCACAAGACACCGCTCCACATGGACATCGAGCTGCCCACTCTGCAGGCCATCAAGCGCTTCGTCGCCATGGGCAACGGGGTCGCGCTTCTGCCCGCAATCAGCGTGGAGAGCGAACTGGCCCGCGGCGAACTGGTGCGCATTCCAGTGCGCGAACTGCGCCTGCATCGCAAACTGCGGCTGGTCTATCGTCAGGCCGCGAGCTTATCGCACGCCGCCCGCGCCTTCCTGAAGGTGGCGGAAGCTTTCGCGCGAGAACGCCGCGGCCCCTACCGCTTCCAGCGCGAACCCTGACGTTCAATGTGGGCGCGAGCGCCCGCGCTCGTGCGGACGCTCGCGCCCGCACAACCACGCTCCCCGACCTCTCATCTAATCCGCCATGAGGATTATTCTGCCTAAACTCACCACCATCGGATTCATTCTTCTTCTTCTGCCGGGCGCCGCCCTGGCTCAGATCCCCACGCGGGGCAACGTCTTCTTCGGATATTCCTATGGCAGCGCCGACTTTTCCTCCAATGGCCGAACCAACCTCAATGGCTGGAACGGATCGCTCGAGGGCAAGGTGCTTCCCTGGGTTGGCTTCGTGGCCGATTTCAGCGGCCTTTATGGTTCGCAGGATATCTCTGCCGTCCCCACTTTCACCGCCGATACCAGGATGAACACCGTGGTCCTGGGCCCACGAGTTTCTGTCGCGGTGGGAAAATTCACGCCCTTTGCCGAGGCGCTATTCGGAGCTTCTCACATCCATGAGAGCGCCACTGGCTTTTCCGAATCCGACACTTCGTTCGCCACGGCCCTGGGTGGAGGCATCGACTACCGGCTGATTCACGGCATTGGCCTGCGGGTGCAGGGCGACATGTTGCAAACCCGCTTCTTCAGTAATACGCAGAACAATTTTCGCCTGTCGACTGGAGTTGTCCTGCATTTTTGAAGACTGACGCGGGGCCGGACGGACGAGGCGGTCTCAGCCGACACTCTCATACTCGGCCGCTTCGAGAAACTCCGAGTCGTCAGCTGGTTCGGCCAGGCTGGAGTGATTGGCGCCGTCCTGACCGACTCCCACGGGCTCGCGGTATTCGTGGATGCGAACCCCATGGGAATCAATCGTAAGATAGGTCGGCGGAAAATCCGTCCAGCTGCCGGAGTTGTAGTAGGCCACGCCATCGCGTTCGCAGAATTGGGCCTGGTGAGTGTGGCCGCAGAAAACCCGGTCGGCGTGGTGCATCCGTGCGTGCAGGATGGCGCCCGATGCTACCTTCGCGGAAAGCCGCAACCAGCGGGCATTCAAACGATCCAGAAAGCGCGAAAAGCGCTTGCCCTTGAAATCAAGCTTTTGCAGTTGCAGATGCAGCAGCGTTCCCACCGTGCTGAGCAGCAGATTGTTGACCGCAAAGCGGTCGAACTGGTGGCCGTGGATGGCCATGTGGCGGCGTCCCTCGAACTCCCACTCGTACTCTTCGTAAACATTCACGCCGACCAGGTGCGACATGATGTTGCTCAGCCCGCGATCGTGATTGCCCTCGACCCAGACCACTTCAATTCCGCGCTTGGGATTGGAAAGTTTTCGGATGTAGCCCAGGAACTTCCAGTGGGGCTTGGTCAGGCGGCCAAAGTTAAGGTCGGAAAAAATGTCGCCCAGCAGGATCAGCCGGCGAAAACGGTTCTCCCGCAGCATGCGCGTGGCCTGCTCCGCGCGGCTGATCTCCGATCCCAGGTGCAGGTCGGAGAGGATGAGCGTGTCATAGACGGCGGAACCCATCACCTGAGTTGTAACAAACGAATGTTACGAGGTGATGAAAATTGCACAAATAATAGTGCAATAACTGATGGGTAACCAATGTAGGCGCGAGCGCCCACATTGATTCGAATTACTTTGAAGCGGGGGGCACGTACTCTTTGGGCGGAGCCGCGCCTTCGCCGAAGAAATATTGCTCCATCTGCTTGACGATCGCAGTCTGGTCTTCGCGGCGGGCGGGGTTGAGCCGGTATTCGTTCAGCAGCATCTTGCAGAATTCCGTCCACCCCTTCCATGCTTCCAGGGAGACGTTGTCGTACACCTTCTGGCCCAGTTCGGTGTCGAACGGAGGCTCATCCAGGCCGGGAAGCTCTTTCTTCAGCTTGACGCAAAAAACCGTGTGCTCAGCCATGAAATTCCTCGCAATCCATGTCTCGCAATCAGGAAATAAAATTATCTCACAAGGTGGAGCATCGGGTGGGATGGCGCGCTGCGCCGGCGGCGGGTTCAGACGCCGTCTATTTGTGCCGCTGGCTGGTGACTAGACGCGCCGTCGTCACGCGGCCTGGAGCAGTCTTTACGTAACGGAAGAATCTGACTTGTCCGCGCTGTTTCCAGTACTCGGCGTCATAGGCATCGACGCCCGGCCCGCTGCGCAGCCGGCTGAAGAAGACGCGCTGCGCCGGATTGACCACGATCCCCACATGCCCGGGCCAGACCGCCAGGTCCCCGGGTTGCGGACGGGTCACGCGCTCGAAATCGTCAGTCCCGTCGTAGAGATCGGAAGAACTCGCGTAGGGATAGGGAAACCCGGCCTGCAGATAGATGGCGTGCACCAGGTGCGAGCAATCCGGCTGGCGGGACGCCTTGACCCGCGCATCCAGCGCGGCCGCGATTACCGATAGCCCATCCTCCGGAGTCAATACCGCCGGATGCCGGCGCGCCTTCTCGCGGCGGACGTGGGTCATTCCGTCCCCGCCTTGCGCCGCTTGAGTCTGGGGCTGCGCCGGAGAGGCGCTGAATGCCAATCCGCACACGGTTAACGCCCCGACCGTCTTCGCGCTCAATCGCATGGCTGGTATTATGATGCGCTTTCTGCCGATGACGGCAGGTTACGCCGGTACTAGATCATTCGCCGCCGGCCGCAGAAACTACACATCGCACAAATCCACCGCCTGCCGCAGCGAGGTCAGGGGATCGCGCGTGGGCACGAACTCATGCGCGACATAGCCCTGGAAATTGGTGGCGGCGATGCCGCGCATCACGCCGTCCCACTGCACTTCCTGGCTGCCATCGAGCTCATGCCGCCCCGGAACGCCGCCAGTGTGGAAGTGACCGAGCCACTGAATGTTCTGCTGGATGGTCGACACCAGGTCGCCTTCCATGATTTGCATGTGGTAGATATCGTAGAGCAGCTTCACGTGCGGCGAGTTTACCGCCTGCACGACCTGCACGCCCCACGCCGTGTGGTCGCACATGTAGTCTTTGTGATTCACCTTGCTGTTCAGCAGTTCCATGCAGATGACGACGCCGTTGTCCTCGGCGATTTTTTTCACCCGGTTGAGCCCGAGGATGGTGTTCCTGGCGCCTTCTTCGTCCGACATGCCGGCGCGGTTGCCGGAAAAAGTGATGACGTTCGGCACTCCGGCCTTGGCGGCGAGCGGAATGTTTTTGCGGAGCCCTTCCTCGATCCTGGCGTGGTTTTCCACCCGGTTCAGGGCGCTGGCAATCTCGCCGCCGCCGGCATAGCCCATGCTGCACACCAGGCCATAGCGACGCGGCACATCGAACTCATCCGGATTCAGCAGGTCGACCGCCTTCAGGCCGATCTGGGCGGAATAGGCGCAGAGCTGGTCGAGCGGCGTGTCCTTGTAGCACCAGCGGGAGACCGACTGCTTGATCCGCCCCTTGCGCTGCACCGGAGCGGTCTGCTCCGGCCACGCCTTGGAAGAGACAGAAGCCACCGCCGCTCCTGTGAGGGCGCCTTTCAGCATGGTGCGTCGCGATAGTTTATCCATAGACCGCAGAGTGTACATCCGAACCACGGGAAATGGGGAGCGTTATCCGCCCACCCTGCCCGCGCGCGGGTTCCCCAACCGTGGTTCCCAGGGCCCTGGCGTGCCTCAGTTTTTCAGCTTCTGCCGCTCGCAGGCCTCCACGGTTTTCGTCGGATCCACGGCCTCGTTATCGACTTGTTCGTTGATGATCTTTCCGGATTTGTCGATGAGGAAAGTGGCGCGCCTTGCGGTTTCCATGGGAATGCCCTGGATGTCAATCTTCTGCGTCAAGCCATACCGGCTGGTCACCGGGCCTCCCCAGTCGCCGAGGATGGGAAAGCTGATTCCGTTTTGTTGGCCGAAGGCAAAGTTTGAGAAGGGGCTGTCCATGCTCACACCCAGGACCTGGGTGTCGGCGCCCTCCAGCTTGGAAATATTCTGCTGGAGAGCTTTCATTTCGCGGGTTCAACCCCCGGTGAAAGCGAAGACGAAGAACGCCAGGGCGACGTTTTTCTTCCCTCGGTAATCCTGCAACGATACTTTCTTCAGCTCCTTGCCATCGAAGGCAAACAAGGTGAAATCGGGAGCCGTGTCGCCCACTTTCAGTTTCATGGGCGCAGGTTCTTTCTCTACTTTGTTCTGGGGCTTATTTTGCGCCTGCAAAAAAGCAGATGGCGCCAAAATAAGATTCAGCAGCCCCAGACAGACCACATGTTTCCACTCTCGTTTCATGGACGACCTCCTTAGCCGCCGGCCGCATGCGCGGGCGAAGACAACCATCAAGTTGGTGGGCCCTCCAGGATTTGAACCTGGGACCAATGGATTATGAGTCCACTGCTCTAACCGCTGAGCTAAGGGCCCGTCGAGGTGTTGACCGGTCACCAGTTTCGCACAGCCCCTCGCCAACTACCAACCGGGACCGGTGGTGGCTCAATTCGAAACTCATTCCTTTAAAAGGCGTCATCCTGAGGGACTTCAGTCCCGAAGGATCTGGCGCGCATCGGCACCAAAGCAGGGCCGAAGCGGGGTATCTGCTTCCCGCCCCATCCTTCACGGCCTGAAGGCCGTTCAGGACGACGCCTCCGTAGGACGAGAGATTTCAAACTGAGCCAACTACCAACCGGGACCGGTTTTATGGCGAACCGGGCCTATCGGCCTTTTTCGTTACTCTCGTAACGGGGCGCGAAACATTAGAAGGAGCTAAACTGGCACGCGAGAATGAACTGGGCGCAGCGGTTGCGGCATGCAAAGACAAACTGAAAGTGTTCTGGCGCGGGTCAGTCAGCAGCTCTCGCAGCTCGAGAAGCGGGACGGAGAACTGTGGCTGATCGTCTCCCTGGCCGGCCTGCTGGTCGGCGCCGGGCTGCTGGCCGTGCTGTTTCCCTGCGGCCTTTCTCAAGCAGGGCAACATTCACTTTGAAATCACGGTGTCGCGTCCCCTGGTGCTCGGACTGGTGGCCTTGTTGACCTTGCTGAACACCTATCTGGTGTCGAAGCGCATGGAATTTCGCCGCCTGCGCGAAGAGTTGATTTCCCGGACCATTCAGCAGGAACTGGTGCAGCAGCAATCCTTCACCGATCCCCTGACCGAGATCTACAACCGCCAATCGCTCGAAGAGATGGCGGGCCGGTTCATGAGTCATGCCCGGCGATCGAAGAAGCCCCTCACCGTATTGCTGGTTGACGTGGACCAGTTCAAGGAAGTGAACACCCGCTTTGGCCACCTCACCGGGGACGTCGTTCTGGCCAATACCGCCGCCCTGTTGAAACATTCCGTGCGCGGATCCGACGCGGTCTTTCGCTACGGTGGCGACGAGTTTCTCATCATCCTGGCGGACACGTCATGCGCCGATGCCCGGCACGTGGTCGAAAGAATAAAGACTGGTCTGACCGAATGGAACCGCGCCAAGCATCTGGAAAAGTTCGAGTTGAGCCTGAGCATCGGGGTCGCGGAATGGGCGGAGGGAAAAACCCTCGACGATCTGCTCGACGGCGCCGACCACCAGATGTATGCCGCCAAAGAAGAGCGCAAATTGAGCAAGGGTAAAGCCGGGAGTGTGAAGTCGGCACCCAGCCCGTGTCATCCTGAGCGGAGCAGCAGTTTCGCATCGCGAAACTGCCGCGCAGTCGAAGGACCCCTATAAGCGGATAAGTCCGAGCCAGATAGGGTCGGCGACGCCGTACCGTGGCGGCTGACGCGCGGACGCCCGTGCCTACATCAGCAGTTCATTGGCGCGCTGCACCAGCGGATGCTGCATCTCCTGCAGGTCGTTCTTCACCAGGTTGAGCCCGTACACGCACTGCTCGAAGTTTCGCGACAGGTTGGCGAAAAGAGGCGCCACCTTGGCGTACTCGAAGTGCTCGAACTTGGAGACGATGTAGTAGCTTTCCTTGCCCGCCTTGATCCAGTCCACGAAATTCTCCAGGCGGTTGCGGCGCAGCCGGAAGTGGTTGATGCTTTCCGGAAACATGCCGGTAAAGAAAAGAGTGTAGTCGCCGATATGCTTGCGCACCTGGCGCTCGCGATCGAAAGAAGGCGCCGGTCCGAACACGGGATTCGATTCCACCAGCATCTCGCCCACATCGGTCAGCGGCCGGCCTTCCCCGTTGCGGATCCTGAATAATTCCTCGGCATCGCAAAACTCAGCCATCAGGTGGGCGACGTAGTTCACGATCTGGGGATCGCGCAGTCCAATCTCCTCGGCATAGTGCCGGCCCACGAGCTCGATGAACAACTGCTGCAAGGGATGCGATTCCGGAATCATTCTGGATCTCACCTCCGCCTTAAAAGCCCCGAGTGACGCGGGGTTTTGTCACAGCACTTCGTTCGTCCTACTTAACCTCAGCTGGCTGGCCAAGGCAAGTGACTTTTGTAAGTCAGCCAAATCAATATTTCCTATTCAGTTAGAACCCCACCCGCAGTGAAAGGTTTTACGCCTGATTTACTGTAGATGACTGCTGGCAGAAGGCGCGATTGGCTGCTAATTCTCGTGGTTCACGACCCAGCTACAATGATTTACGGAGGCAAAATGGAACGAACCAACATTTCCAGCGGCACCCCGTGGGAACCCGTCGTAGGTTACTCTCGTGCCGTCAGGGTCGGATCCTGCGTGCATGTGTCCGGAACCACCGCCACCGGCCCGGACGGCAAAATCGTGGGCGTGGGCGATGCCCGCGCTCAAACCATCCAGACTTTGAAGAACATTGAGTCAGCGTTGGCCAAGGCGGGCGCGACGATGAAAGATGTCGTACGCACCCGGATGTATGTGATCAACATTGCGGAGTGGGAAAAAATCGGCAAAGCCCATGGTGAGTACTTCCGCGACATTCGCCCGGCCACGTCCATGGTGCAGGTAAGCGCGCTGATCTCGCCCGAGATGCTGGTGGAAATCGAAGCCGACGCGGTCATCGGTGGCTGATAGCCGCCGGTGTGGGGCGGACACTCTTGTCCGCCGCATTTGACTTTGATCTTCACCTGATATTCGCAAGTCGTTTGTCATCTCTGCGACCGAGTCATGAAGACCTGACACAGAATCAGACGTCAAAAGCGGCGGACAAGAGTGTCCGCCCCACACGGTTTGGTTCTGCCTCTGCGCCGACCTGCTTTCCTGATGTATCATGCCCACCCGAAAGCTAAGAGGTGGACATGCGCTCTCTACTCATCCTGATCGCCGCGGCTGCTCTCGCCCCATCTGTCCTTTCCCAGACCGCCCCGCCTGCGGTCACCGTCATTCGCGCGGGCGTTCTCATCGACGGCAGCTCCGCCCAGCCGCGGCGTGATCAGGTCATCGTCATCCGAGGCAACCGTATTGAAAGCGTCTCGGACGCCGCCGCGGCGAAGATTCCCGCGGGCGCGACCACCATCGATCTTTCGCGCGCCACCGTGCTGCCCGGCCTGATTGATTCCCACACCCATATCTTCCTGCAGGGAGAAGATCCCGCGCAGGGCGGCTACGACGCCAACATCCTGAAATATCCGCTGGCCCTGCGAGCGGCGCGGGCCACGGTTTCGGCCCGGCGCGCGCTGGAGCAGGGCTTTACCACGCTGCGCGATCTGGAGACGGAAGGCGCGGGCTACGGCGATGTGGGCATCAAGGAGGCGATCGAAGGCGGCTACATCCCCGGGCCGCGCCTGTTCGTGGTTACACGCGCCATTTCCACCACCGGCGGCTACAACCTGGAAGGCTACGCGCCCGAACTCGTCATGCCCAAGGGGGCGCAGATTATCGACGGGCCGGTCGAGGCGCGCAAGGCGGCACGCGAGCAGCTTGACCATGGCGCCGACTGGATCAAGGTCTACATGACGCATCGTTCATGGGTGGGAAAGAATGGCGAACTGGTTTCGCAGCCCACTCTCACCGTGGAAGAACTGAAGGCGATCGTCGACGAAACCCACGGCTGGGGCAGGAAGGTAGCCTGCCATGCCTACAACGGCATCGGCTTGCAGCGCGCCCTGGATGGCGGTTGCGACTCGATCGAGCACGGCCTCGAAATCACCGACGCGCAGATCGCGCAGATGGTGAAGCAAGGCACCTGGTACTGCGCCACGCTCGCCGCCTACTATCACGACTGGGCCCCGGCCGACACGCCCGCCGGTCGGCGCGACCGCGAACGGGTGGCGGAGCACGGGGTCTCGTTCCAGAAGGCCTTGAAGGCGGGAGTGAAAATCGTTTTCGGCACCGATATCGGCGGCATTCCATGGACGGAACCGATCGCGCAGGAGTTTCCCCGCATGGCCGAGTTTGGCATGACGCCGATGGAAATCATCAAGAGCGCCACTTCTCGCGCCGCCGAGATGCTGGATATGACGGGCCAGATCGGCGTGGTCGCGCCCGGCGCCTTGGCTGACATCGTCGCCGTCAACGGTGATCCCCTGCGCGACATCAACGTCTTAGGAAACGTGACGTTTGTGATGAAGGATGGCGGAGTGTTCAGGAACGAAAATAAATGATGGAGGCAAATGCGGCCACGGATCTTCACTGATTAGCACCGATCAAATCCTCTTTCAGGGTGGTTAATCCGTGCAAATCCGTGGCCGTGGTTTTTTGTGGGAAGCCCAGCCTGCTCTTTTTAGCCGGCCAGGTGATGAATCTCCTTGACACTGTCCGGGCGCAAGTCATAATGCGGAATTCTCCGTGATCGCACTGCCCGATCCGGAAAGCCGGTGCTCCGATCCAGGCCGCACAGGGGGCTTTATGAGCGTTTTGGAACTTTGCGATGCCGATGTGGCTTCAGTGCCCGTCGAAGTGAGCGCGGCCGATGCCATCCGCCTGATGCTGGACCGGCATGTCGGCGCGGTGGGCGTAGTCGACAGCGACGGCCGGGTGGCCGGCATCTTTACCGAGCGCGACGTGCTGCTCAAGTTGTCCCTTAACGGCCGCAATCCCGAGGTCACGCCGGTGCGTGAACTGATGACCACTCCGGTCGAGCTGGCCACCATCGACACCCGGCCGGGCGAGGCCCTGGCCATCATGCTGGAACGGCACTTTCGCCACCTGCCGGTGGTGGATAATTCCGGCAAGCTGCTGGGCATGCTTTCCATCCGCAACCTGCTGGAGCAGCGGATCGACGATCTTAGCCACGAACTGGACTCGCTCGAGCAATACGTCACCAATGACGGTCCGGGCGGCTAGACCTGGCGTCCGGTTAAAATACCAAGCCTGATGCGCAAAATCTCCAGCGCCCTTCCCAAAACGATCGCGGTGGTGCGCATTGCCACGTCGGCTTTCTTTCTGCTCTTCGGCCAGTACAAGATTTTCGGTTCCGAATTCGCGCATGGCGGATTTCAGCAGAACCTCCAGGGCTTCCTCGAAAACGGCGCGGTCAGTTTCTACCGGCCGATTCTGGCCAACCTGGTGTTGCCGCACGCGGTGTTTTTCGGATATCTGGTCGGCGTGGTCGAGCTGTTTATCGGAGTGTGCCTGCTGCTGGGAATCTGGGTGCGGCCGGCATCGGCGCTGGGCGCGCTGCACATGCTGAGCCTGACGCTCGCCACCTGGTGGGAGCCTGGCCAGGGAATTTCGGTCTGGCACTACTTCGGCGCCGAACTCGACCACCTGCCCCTGTTATTTCTGTTCGTAATTTTTTTTGTGGCCGATGCCGGCCAGGAGTGGGGTCTGGACGGCCGCCGCGCGCCGCCCCCAAAAAGACCGGTCGGGCCGCGGGCAAACACACGGTGACACAAAATCAATCGAGGAGCGAAATGAAAAAAACCGCACGACACATTTTCTTCAACCTCATTTTCCTTTCACTTGTCTTAATCCCCCGCGCACCCGCGCAGCAACCCGCCGCCAGGCCCGCCGGCAAGGTCATCGTCCACGCCGGAAAATTGCTGGATGTGCGCACCGGCAAGACGCTCACCGACCAGGCCATCGTGATCGAAGGTGACAAGATTTCGAGCGTGGGCCCGTTTGCGCAGGCCAGGCGTTCGGCCGATGACCGGCTGGTCGATCTCTCCAACGCCACCGTTCTGCCCGGCCTGACCGACGCCCATACCCACCTGACCATGAACCCGCAGGACGTCGGGCCCCGCGGCCTGACGATTTCGATTCCGCGCCAGACCCTGACCGGGGCCCGCAACGCGCGCATCACTCTCGAGGCCGGCTTCACCACCGTGCGCAACGTCGGGGCCGATGGCTACAGCGACGTCGCCCTGCGCGATGCCATCAATGATGGGGATGTTCCCGGCCCCCGCATGCTGGTGAGCGGCCCGCCCCTCGGCATTACCGGCGGGCATTGCGACGAGAACCTGCTGCCCTTCGAATATCACTACTCCGCGGTGGGCGTGGCCGACGGGGTGGAAGGCGTGCAGCACAAAGTCCGCGAGACCATCAAATACGGCGCCGACCTGATCAAAATTTGCGCCACCGGCGGCGTGCTCTCGCACGGAGACAATCCCCAGGCTTCGGCCTATACGCCGGAGGAGCTAAAGGCGATCGTCGCCGACGCGCATCGTCTGGGACGGAAGGTCGCGGCCCATGCCCATGGGGCCCAGGGCATTCTGTGGGCGTCCGAAGCCGGCGTCGATTCCATCGAACACGGCTCCTACATCGACGATGCCGGCATCGCCGAAATGAAGAAGAACGGCACCTACCTGGTGCCTACCCTTTATCTTGCCGACTGGTTCCTGGAAAACGCCGAGCGGCTTCACGTTCCGCCCGAGCTGATCGCAAAAGGCAGGGAAGTGATGCCCGC
Organism: Terriglobia bacterium; assembly: GCA_963734455.1. GTDB lineage: Bacteria > Acidobacteriota > Terriglobia > Terriglobales > Acidobacteriaceae > JAIQFF01. Next base: position 336,592 of record CAVTHC010000001.1, on the reverse strand, counting down.
CGCCCGCAAGAACATCGCCCATGCTTTCGCCAGCGGAGTGAAGGTGGCATTTGGCACCGACGCGGCGGTCTATCCCCACGGATTGAACGCCCACGAGTTTGCGGTCATGGTGAAGCTCGGCCTGACTCCGCTGCAATCCATTCAGGCGGCCACCATCAACGCAGCCGATCTGCTGGGTTGGTCCGACAAGATGGGTGCTGTCGAACCCGGCAAGTGGGCGGACATCATCGCCGTGGACGGCGATCCCCTGCAGGATGTGACCACGCTCGAACGCGTGAAGTTTGTCATGAAGGGCGGTGAAGTGGTGAAAAACGAATACGGCAAGTGAGGACGGCGCGGGTCATTACCACAGCCCCTGTGGGGACGGGTCTACGACCCGTCCGGGCCGAGCGCAGCTCGGCAGCGCTCTTGTTTGTGGTTCGAACATCCTCGCCCAAGCGAAGCTTCGCACCCTCAGGAGCGAGCTGCGCTCGACAGGACAGCCGGGGGGCCGCTGTCCCCACGTGGTCCGTGGCAGACTTTTAGGTTTGAGCTGAAGGCTGAGAGCTGGCAGCTCGACAGCTTCTACTGCGTGCTGACCACCGGCTTCACGTTGGCCGTGTCGGTTGGCATCGTGGGATGAGCTTCGAAGAACGAGTGGTCATAGAGGCTGCGATACATGCGCCCGGAAATCTCCGCCGCCTTCGGTCCGAAGGTTGGCCGTCCGCCCTGCAGGAAGACCACGACCACGATGCGCCCAACATCGGTGTTGGCGTAGGAGGCAAACCATCCGTAGCGGGTGCCGGCCTTGGAACAGGTCCCGGTTTTTCCCAGAATCTCTTCTTCGTTGAAATTGACCCGGAGGCTGCGCGCCGTGCCGTAGCTTACCGCTGCCGCCATGCCGTCGGAAATCTCGGGAATGATGGGCGCGATGTCGAGGTGGCGCTTCACCCGCGGCTCGAAGCTGGCCACTTCTTCTGACGTTGTGGGATGCTGCAGATAGTACAGCGTGCCGCCGTTGGCGATGGCTGAGACCATTGCGCCGAGTTGCAGCGGCGTCATCGAAATGCCCTCTCCGAACGAGCACATCTTGCCGACTCCGCCCAGCTTGGACGAAATCTCCTGCTGCGGATAGGTCCCGAGCTGCTCGCCCGAAATTTTGTATCCGGCCAGCTCACCCAGTCCGAACTGGTGAGCGTAGAAGCTGACTTTTTCAAATCCCAACTTGCGTCCCAGGGCCTCAAAGTAGGCGTTGTTGGAGTGGGCCAGGGCGGTGGTGAGATTCATCTGGCTGCGGCGTCCCAGGGCGATCTTGGTGTCTTTCGTGATCAGGTCTTCGCTGAGTGCGGCCAGGGCGACCGAGAGCTTGATGGTCGAGCAGGGTTGCGCACCGCTCGAAAGCGCCAGTTTCTGGTTCACCATGGCGAGCACCCGGCCGCTGGTCGGCTCGATCGCCAGCACCGTGCCGTTCATGTTGCCCAGAGCATCGATCGCGGCCTTGCGGACCACCGGGTCCTCGCCGGCAGTGACATCGCCGTCGAAGCTGTCTTCCACGAAGGAACTGGCGGTGAACCGTTCATAGTAGCGATGGCGCCGGCGGTGGATGGACCGGGCGGCGACTCTGGTGCGGGCCCGGCTGCGCGAGAGCCTGGTCAGGCGCTTTCTGGTCCGGGGGGCCTCACTCACTTTTTGTGATTTGGGTTTTCTGGCCGTCAAGGAACGAGTGCTGACCGTGGCCCCCATCCCATACTCGGGAAGGACGGTTAGAATGAATGCGACCAACAAACCCAATACCGCAAAACGTCTCTTAGAAATCACTGATTATTTCCCCATCCCCGGTTCGGATACCCTGATTTGATGCACGAGGCCTGCCAAGTTCGCACCAGCCCCGCCGCTGTACTTGTAATCCTCCGATAGTAAGGGACTTAGAGCCCAACGTACATTAAAAAATCGGATTGTTACCATCCACGAATCAAATGTGTAACCCTATGAAATTGAATGGCTTATTCAAATCTCAGGCTTTGATTACCGACCTTTCGTAATGGGAAAGCTTTTGCCCTGCGACCCGCAATTTAGGAAAAGTTTTTCACTTTTTGCCCGGAAATTTTCAGGCGAGGATGCCGGCATTTCGGCAGTCTGGCAGCGGCTGATGCCTGATTCTCCGTATGGATCAGGCTCGCCTTTCAGTAGCATGGGAATCTACAATCTGAGATCTGAGATCTGAGATCTGAATTCTCCAGATCGGGTTCCCATGAAAGACTGCTTGTTCTGCCGCATCATTGCCGGTGAAATTCCCGCCAAAAGGGTCTACGAAGACGACCACACCCTGGCCTTTGAAGACATCAACCCGCACGCGCCGACACACGTTCTGGTTGTCCCCAAAAAGCACATTCGCGGGCTGAAGGAAGCGGCCGCTGAAGACGCGGAGATCATCGGCCTGTGCCACCTGGCTGCGGCCCGCGTGGCCCGCGAGCGCGGCATCGAAAACGGCTATCGCACAGTGCTGAACGTGGGGCCGGGCGCCGGCCAGTCGGTGTTCCATCTGCACGTGCATCTGCTGGGTGGAAGAGAGTTGAAGTGGCCGCCGGGCTAACTATGTGGGCGCGAGCGCCCCGCTCGTGCGGGCAGTGAAAAATAAAAGACGCGCGTGAGCAGAAGGATGTAACAGGCTACGACGGGCGAGGACGCCCGTCCTCCATCAAGTCGCTAGTTGGTGGCTTCGGCTTCCGGAGCGCCGTGACGGCGCAGCAACTGCGGCAGGTTCTGCGAGAACGCTGACCGCGGCAACACCATGTCGCACCCCACCTCGTGCGCCTTCATCTTCAAGTCTCCCTGCACGTGCGACAGGAATCCGATGATGGACGTTCCCTTCTTCAACTTGGTCTTGAGTTTGGGGATCAGGGTCAGGGGCTTGGCGTTGGCGTTGTTCATGTCGAAGATGATCAGCGACGGCTTTTCCTCGCCATTCAGCTTCATGTGATCGAGCAGGTCTTTCTCCGTCTTGACGAATTCGACCTTCACATTCAGCTTGCGCGCCGTCTCCTGGATCTTGGCTTGAAAGAAGAGATCGTCGACAAACGCAAAGATGCGGGAGTTGCCGTTGTCGCCCTGGGGCAGCGGCTCCGGCTCCATGGGAACGTAAGCCGGGGCAAATCCAGGACGCAGGCGTCCCGGTCTCGATCCGTTGTTTCCGCCCAGCGTGGCGCGGTAGCTGTGGTCCATGGGTGCGCTGTAGATGCCGCTATGCTGCTGGCGGTCGCGACCGTTAGGCGCGCCACCACGATTAGGCGGACGACGCCCGCGTCGCCGCTTGCTTCTCCCTCCACCACCGCCGGAGGGATGTCCGGGTCCTGCATTCATATTGTTCTCGTTTTATCTGTGCATTCAGTCCGCCCGAAGGGGGACTCGATCTTGCTGATGATCATGATCCTGCCGCTGATGACCGCTTTCTGGTAAAACCTCGCGTCGCGCGCAGGCATGGAGCCGGCGCCGAAAAACCCCTTGCGGCTGAAAACTCACGCGTGAATGACTTTAATCCGTATGGCGTCTGAAGCCAGGGGGCGCGGAGGGCCAGCTAGAGAGCATGGCCACTGGAAACACCTATGATGGTAACGCCCCGAGTCGCCGGAGCGCAAGCCCTAAGACAGCGAGTTTTGCACAATGGTAACGCCGCAATCAAAATGTGGGCGCGAGCGCCTGCGCTCGTGCCGGGGCGCCGGTGACGCCGAAGGATTGGGCACTCGGGCAAACTCGCTTGTGACGCTGCCGCACCAGCGGGACGCTCGCGCCCACATCGGAAGCGATTATCATGGCAGCATGTCCGGCGAGATCTCGGCCAGCCGCGTCGCCAGCACTTACACCCTCATCCGGCCGTACATCCGGCGCACTCCGCTGCTTGAAGTCGACGGAGCCGATTTCGGCCTCGACGGCGTCACCCTGGTCTTCAAGCTGGAGTCTTTGCAGCATTCCGGTTCCTTCAAGGCACGGGGCGCGTTCGCCAACCTGCTGATGCGCGAGGTCCCGGCTGCGGGCGTGGTCGCGGCCTCCGGCGGCAACCATGGAACCGCGGTGGCCTTCGCGGCGATGAAGCTGAAGAAACCGGCCAGAATTTTTGTTCCTGAAGTGGCGTCGCCAACCAAGCGCGAACGAATCCGGGAATATGGCGCCGACCTGGTTGTGACCGGCGAGCGCTATGCTGACGCGCTGGCCGCGAGTGAGATATGGGCGGCGCAATCCGGCGCGCTGGCCGTGCATGCCTACGATCAGGTCGAAACCCTGCTCGGCCAGGCCACGGTCGGCTTGGAGTTCGAAGAGCAGTATCCCCACCTCGATACTCTTATCGTGGCCGTCGGGGGAGGCGGGCTGATCGGCGGGATCGCCGCCTGGTATTCGTCGCGCATCAGGATCGTGGGAGTTGAACCGGAAGCCGCGCCCACGCTGACGCGGGCGTTGGAGGCAGGACGTCCAGTCGACGCAGCAGCAGGAGGAATCGCCGCCGATTCTCTCGCCCCGAAGCGGGTGGGAGAAATGATGTTCCCCATCGCGCAAGCCCACGTGCAGAATGTTTTGCTGGTCTCGGATGATTCCATCCGGCAGGCGCAGAGAACGCTCTGGAAAGTGCTGAGAGTAGTTGCCGAGCCAGGAGGCGCGGCCGCCTTCGCGGCCCTTCTCTCGCGGCGTTACCAGCCAAGGCCGGGAGAGCGGGTAGGCGTCCTGGTATGCGGCGGCAACACCACGGCGGTGGATTTCTAGGATGTGTGGGGCGGACACTCCTGTCCGCCGCTTTTGACCTGGAGTCTGGCTGGCTCGAAATGCCTGCGCGGTCCGGGAACAAGTAATCAAAAGCAAAACCAAAACCAAACGCAAAGGTGGCGGACAAGAGTGTCCGCCCCACACCCGGCTCTACTGGACTATCAGGGCTACGCTGGCGGTGTGCGTCAGCGAGCTGCCGCTGGTGGCGGTTACCGTGATGCTGTAAGTGCCCGCGGGTGTTCCGGCATTCTGGCTGGAACCGCCGCTGCTGCTGCCGCCGCCGCAACCCAGGCCGGCGGCGAAAAATACCATCAGCATCAGTCCGAATCCGGCCAGGTAGCGACGCCGGCGCGTGGGCCCGCCCGCGAAGAAAATGCCGGCCAACAGCACGCTGCTGCCCGCCGCCAGCCAACCCAGGCCATGCGGCCGCGCCGACGCTGAGGTCCCGGATAAAACGTGCGGCGCCGTAGTCGATATCGTCATCGTCGACGTGCCGCCGGTCGTGCTCACCGTCACCGACGCCGGGTTGAGCGAGCAGCTGATCTGCGCGCTCGCCGAAGCCGCCTTACATGTGAGGGCCACCGTTCCGCTGAAACCAGCAATCGATTCCAGAACGATCTGTGAAGTGGCCGGCTGCCCGGGAGCGGATGCGGTGGCCGAGAATCCCGAAACTGTGAAATCCGGGCTGGGCGTGGTCCCCGCCCAGGCATTCGCCAGGTTGGTCACATTCACCGAACCCAGCCCGGTGACCTGGTCGTAACCCGTTCCTGCCGCTGAAACCGTACTGGAAGGGGGCTTTCGTCGGACAACCCTTCGAACTTTGGGTGCAGGGAACGTTGTTGTTCCCGGTCGTGATGTCATGAAAGGCGGTCGGAGCGGACGCCGCCAGGCTGTAAAGCATGGGGTTGACGTTGCCCAACCCATTGGAGCCGGTCTTCTGATTGAGCAAGGCCACGATGCCGGCGAAAGAGGGCGCGCCGGCGGAAGTGCCGCCCACGACCGCCAGAGCGGCTCCATCGCTCGCCCGGAAGCCGGTTGCACAGCTGGTGACGGCAGGAGTCACACCGACGAAAAAACTCTGGGAACAGATGAGAAAGCCATCGTGGTTGGGTGAAGCACTCAAGGCCACGTCGGGCACGTCGCGGGAAGCGTCATTGGGAACGCCCGCGCCCACCTGCCAGCTGGGTTTCGAAAACACCGAACTCTTGCCCCCGCCGGTGGCGGAAAGTGCTGACCCCGCTGTGGTGTCATTCCAGGCTGTCTCCGGAATGTAGGACTTCGCCGAACTGAGATTGTCCGTAGTGCTGGTGGTGCCGCCCCAAAAGGTGGTGGCCGCCGCCGTCGTATTGGGAGCAGTCCCGCTTAAAGTCCCAGCGGGGTCCAAGTTGGTGCCTCCCCCGTTGAATTCGCTGCCTCCGACCCCGGTGACTTCAGGAATGCTGGCGGGCGCATCCACAGCCGGTCCCTGGGTGGCGGTGGTGGCCGATGCGGCTTCACAGTCCCCCGCGCCCGAGTCGCCCGACGCCGCGGTGATGGTTTGCCCCTGCGCGTTGGCCTGCTGCGCCTCCTGCTGCAGGGTCTGCACGAAGCCGGTCAAATGGGCTTCGCAATTCCCGTAACTGGTGCTGATGACCGGCGCCAGATTATTGTCGATGGCGAAGGCCATGGCATCGAAGACGTTCTTGGTGGTTGAGTTCGCGCCGGCGTACACGTAGAGAATCGTAGCTTTTTTGGCGACCGCGTTTGACCACTCCAGGTCGAGGTTGGCTTCGACTTCGTCGCCATCGCTGAAACCGGTGCCGCCGCCGGTGATCAGAACCTGCTGAAAGTTACCGCTCGTCCGGGCGGGCAATCCGGCTGCGGTGCGGAAAGCGTCAATGTCCGTAGTGTTGATCTGGGTCTGTCCCACCACGGCGATGGTCTGGCCCGTCCCATCGAGCCCGGCGGGAACGCTGTAGATAGTGGCAAAGTCTCCCGGGGCGATGAAGTGGTTTCCGGTCTGGTGCGAGGTAAAGTTCGGCCTCGCTTCGACCCGTGCCCGGGGACGCGGGCGGAAATTCTCCAGGCCGCGAAAGCCCAGCACCATCCCGGAAATCGCCTCCGGAACGGAGATCTCGACCGCATTCGCCAGGCTGGTTTCGCCTTCCACCAGATAGCGGTGGAACTCGGTGTGGAAGGCGTCTCCCACCTGGTCCGCGGTTCCGCTGAAAAACACCTGGGTACGGCCGCGGGAGAAGCCGTCTACCCGCAAGCCCTGCGATTTGAGCCAGGCCGTGACTTTGCCCAGGTCGCTGTCGCTCATGCCAAAGCGCGCGGCATACTGTTCCGGGGTCAGCCATTTACGAAAGTTTGGAGAGTGCGGGATCTTGCTGTTCCGCGAGCAACTTGTCGAGCGCAGCCTGTTGGGTGGGCGCCAGCTTGAACACCATGGCAGCGTGGTCGATCAGCAGGCTGCCTTCGACCCGGCCCTGATCGAACTCCGCTCGCGCCAGGGGATGCGGGGCTGAAACCACAACCGGTTCGGTGTCACCGATATTTTGCAGAATGCGGTTCCGGATTTGCGCGGGCGCCGCGACCGCCAGGACTAACCATGCAGAGATACAGACAACCACACGTATGCGCAACGGGCAGACCGAGGTCTTCGGCATTCACTGCTCTCCTGTTCAATCCTGATTTGCAGCATTGTGCCGGTGGCCGAGGCCAGCACCGCCATTCTGAATATGGATTCAGATTATCCCAGCAAAGGATGTACGCCAAGTAGGTTGTAGACAGAAAGAAGGGCATGTCTCGTGGTGCTGTGGTGGGGAAGATCTGCCTGTGTGGGGCGGGCGCCCTCGCCCGCCGCCTTTGACTTTTGATCTGCTGCCTGGCTTTTGAAGCGATCGGTTTGTCTTATGCGTGGCCTAACGAAACCCTTTACAAAACCTCATAAGCCGGTTCGCTAGAGCTTCTCCGCAACGCAAAATCAAAGTCAAAGGCGGCGGGCGAGGGCGCCCGCCCTACACATTTCTGATCGGCTGAAGGCTTGTGGTTTCATCCATCCGGAGGATGGATGGTGGGCGCTGTAGGATTTGAACCTACGACTTCCACCGTGTGAGGATGGCACTCTACCGCTGAGTTAAGCGCCCAACTTGAACTGCGCTATATTCTAGCAAACGAACCAGTTTCGCGTATCCAGGGACCGTGATAGCCTGATTTCTGCTGCGCCTTCCGGGGCCGGTCCAGCGGTCTCCGCGGCGCGCGGCATCAAGCGCTCCCTATGGCGACCGAACCCAGACCCGCCAAAGTACCCGCAGCCCATAGTACCGAAGGCACTTCCGCCTCGGTCTCCGCGGCGGAGGAGGCGCAACTTTCGGCTGCTGCAGGGGTTCAATCAGATGTGAGCAGCGTAGCCATGGACCGCGGGTTGCTTGCCATGGGGGGCGTGGCCCAGCCCGAGCCCTTCGACGGCGGCGCAGGTGTGCCCCCGGGCGGGCGCAGCGATGCCGAAATCATGCTGCAGGTCAAAGCCGGAGACGATGCGGCTTTCGAGTATCTGGTGCAGAAATACCGCCGGCCGATGGTGAGTTTCATGTTCCGCATGGCGCACAGCAGCGCCGCCGCGGAAGACCTGGCGCAGGAAGTTTTCCTGCGGGTGTATCGCTCGCGCGCAAGCTACGAGGCCAGCGCCAAGTTCACCACCTGGCTGTATCGCATCGCCACCAACCTGGCGGTGAATCATGCGCGCGATACGCGTCATGAACGTCCGGAGAATACGGTAAGTCTGGATGAACCGGACGAAGAAAGCGGTCGCACCCTGGACCTGCCCGACCGGGCGCCCAGCGCCGAGCAGACGATGGTGCAGCGCGAGCGCCTGGCCGCCATCCGCCAGCGCGTGCAGGCCCTGCCGGAGCGGCAGAGAATCGCGGTGGTGATGCACAAGTATCAGCAGATGGAGTATCGCCAGATTGCGGATGTATTGAAACTGAGCGAGTCCGCCACCAAGTCGTTGCTGTTTCGCGCCTATGAAACTTTGCGCGAACAGCTCAAAGAGTTTGTGTAAAGGAAGCAGCCATGAAGTGCAATGAAACCCGCGAACTGATGCCGGACCTGGCCGCCGGACTGACCGCGGTCACACCCGAAGTGAAGGCCCATCTCGATGCCTGCGCGGAATGCTCGGGCAAGCTCGAAGCCTTCCGCCAGACCATGTCCCTGCTGGACGAGTGGCAGGCGCCGGAGCCGTCGCCGTACTTTGATGTCCGGCTGCGGGCGCGCTTGCGCGAGGAAAGCGCCAAGCCATCGGCCGGTTGGCTGGGCTGGCTGCGCCGGCCGGTGCTGGCCGCATCGCTGGCCCTGGTGATGGTCGTGGGCGTAAGCCTGGTTCGGATGAACAGCGGCGAAAGAGGGAACCACGCAACCACGTCCCAGGTGGCGGTGGGACCGCAGACCCCGGCGGAGCCGGGCACGGCCGTGGGAGATTTGCAGGCGCTGGAGAAGAATCAGAATCTGTATTCCGACTTCGATGTGCTCGATGATCTCGCCGTGCAGCAGGATGTGACGGCAAATCCGTAAGGATTTCCTGGCGTCCTTCGCGGTCGTCCTGGCAAACTTTGCGCGGATCGATCTTGACGCGCCCGGCGCGGGAGAATCACAAACAGTGTACGGACTGAAGTCCATCACGATGACGGTAGCGCGGCCGCCCTGCTGTTGGCGGCCGCAGCTTCGCCCTGTGCGGCCCAGACCCGCTTCCAGGAAAGACGACAGGCCCGGATCGAGGCGCGCCGGCAGGCCCAGTTGCAGGGCAATCACGCCGGACAGTGGCTGCGCCGCTACAAAGACCTGCCTCCCGATCAGCAGGAGAAGGCGCTGGAAAACGACTCCCAGTTCCGCAGCCTTCCGCCGTTTCGGCAGCAGATCCTGCGAGAGCGCCTGCAGCGTTTCAGCAGCCTTCCGAAGGCACAGCAAGACCGCATCCTGCAACGCATGGAGACCTGGGAACACCTGACTCCGGCGCAGAAAGCACCAGGCGCGGCAGCTGTACTCGCAGCTTAAGGAACTGCCCCCTGAGCGCCGGCAAAAAGTGCGGACCGCGATTCGCGACCTCAGCGTCATGCCTCCCAGCCAGCGTCAACAGGTCATCGAGTCCGACCGCTTCAAGAGCGAGTTTTCGCCCCAGGAGCGCGGCCTGCTCAACAGCGCGTCGCAATTGCCCCTGGCCCCACCCGAAACCGGAGCCGACCGAGCCCGCGCCGGAAGAGTGACCACAGGCCAATGTGGGCGCGAGCGCCCGCGCTCGTGCGGCAGCGCCACGAATGCTGCGGCCAGGATTCGATGTCCTAGTTGTATTCGCCCGTGGCGCTGCGGCACGAGCGGGACGCTCGCGCCCACATTACTTCGCGCCCACGGCCGCGTCGGTTTCGATCTTTTCGAACACCGCTTCCGCGCGCCGCAGCGCTTCCTGCACGTTGGCGCAGATATTTTCGCGTCCCACGACGTCTTCGAATTCCGCCTGATGAATCATCTGCGCCGGCTGCTCGCGGGCGCCGCACAGGATCAGCGTGCGCTTGGTGGCGTGCAGCTGTTTCGCGATTTCCTCCAGCGCGAACAGCCCGGTGGCGTCGATGGCGGTCATGTTGCGCAGGCGGATAATGACGATCGGCGGCAGTTCGTGCATTTTCTCCGTGACCACGCCGATCTTGTCGGTGGCGCCGAAAAGAAACGGTCCGTGGATGCGAAAGATGGTGGCGTAGTAAGGAATGTCTTTGTCCTGCAGGATATGCAGCCGCCCGTCTTCGACATAGTCGCCGGTCACCTGGGACACGGTGGTGGTCTCGGCCACGCGGGCGATGAAGAGCAGCGCCGCCAGAATCATTCCGGCCTCGACGGCTACAGTAAGATCGGCGAAAACGGTCAAGGCAAACGTGACCAGCCACACGCTGATGTCGGTCTTGGTCAGGCGCAGCAGTTGCGGAATCTCGCGCCACTCGCCCATGTTGTAGGAGACGATCATCAGAATTCCCGCCAGCGCCGCCATGGGAATGTAGCTGGCCAGGGGCGCGGCAAACAGCAGCACACACAACAGGGTGAGCGCGTGGATCATGCCCGCGACCGGCGACTGCGCTCCGGCGCGGATATTGGTGGCGGTGCGGGCGATGGCTCCGGTCGCCGGCAGGCCGCCGAACATGGGAGAGAAGATGTTGGCGATGCCCTGGCCGATCAGCTCGACGTTGGGATTGTGCCGGTCGTTGCTCATGCGGTCAGAGACCACGGCCGACATCAGCGACTCGATCGCTCCCAGCATGGCCACGGTGAACGCCGGTCCGAGCAGTCCGTGGACCAGGCTGGCGTGCCAGTGCGGTATGGCGAAATGCGGCAGCCCGCTGGGAATTCCGCCAAAGCGCGTGCCCACCGTTTCCACCGGCAGCTTGAGCAGGTAGGCCGCCACGGTTGCGCCCAGCATGGCGATGATCGCTCCCGGAATCCGGTTGGAGATGGCGCGGCACACCAGCATGGTCGCCACCGTGCCCGCGGCCAGCAGCGTAGCCTTCACCGACCAGGTGGGGGCCGAAGCGGCCAGGGCTTTCATCCGCAACCAGAATTCGCTGGGAACTTTGGCCAGATGCAGGCCGAAGAAATCCTTGATCTTGCGTGCTGGCAATCAGCACTGCGATGCCGTTGGTGAAACCGATGACCACGGGCCGCGGGATGAATTTCACCGCGGTGCCCATTCCAGTCGCTCCCAGCACGACCAGGATAGCGCCCGCCATCACGGTGCACATGTACAGCCCGTCAATGCCGTGCACGGCGACGATCCCCGCGATCACCACGACAAACGCGCCGGTGGGTCCGCCAATCTGGGTTTTCGATCCGCCGAGCGCCGAGATCAGAAAGCCGGTCACCACCGCGCAGTAGATGCCGGCCTGCGGGGTCAATCCCGAGGCGATGGCAAAGGCCATGGCCAGCGGCAGGGCGACCAGTCCAACCGTGATTCCCGCGATGACATCCTTCAAAAACTTGTTCAGACTGTATTCCCGCAGGCACAGAACGGACTTCGGCAACCAGCGGTCGTCCCACTTTAGGGAAATGGCGGTCCACATATAAATCATTATGCCAGCCGCAGGCCTTGACTGGGTTGTCAAGTAAGGAACGAAAGTCCGATATGACCCGTGTGGAGCGGGCGCCCTCGCCCGCTGCTTTTGACGTTGGGTTTCGCAACTCGCCAGGATCCCCCAACTAAAATCCTTTCACACCGTCTGTAGTCAAGATGGAAACGTCAAGCGGGCGAGGGCGCCCGCTCCACACGGGTCCGCTAGAAATTGGGGTCCAACCAGAGCCAGCGATAGTCCTCCGGCTTCTGAACTAGGCCTGCGCTCACCGGATTCTGCCGGACATACTCGCGCTTCTCTTTCAAGCTCTCGTCCGACCGCAGCACATGATCGAAGGATTCTTCCTCCCAGACTGGTCCGGATCGCTGAAGAAGCTTATTGATGAGGTGGGCAGTCGCGCCCTTTAGGCTCTGCATGATTTCGACCAACGAAAAAGCCCAACCGTTCTTATCGCGCAGGGCTGTAAACAGCAGGTGGACGTGATTGGGCATCACTACCGCAGCAAACAATTCAATTCTTACTCCGCGTTCCCGCAGGCAGTGGCTGAGCACAAGATCGCGTGCCTCGTCGGGTAAGACCAGCGGGCCAGCCGTACAGAAAGTGACGAACACCGGTGCGTCGGATTTTTGGAAGTGCGGAAGGCGGCGGCGATACTGGTAACTCGGGGCCGACCCGATTTTGGCGGGCATGGGACCTCATCTGGGGCTGGCTTGGTTGTCTGCTCGCTCCTTTACATCTTCACCAGTTTGGATATTTCGTGTCTGTGACGGATGAACATTCTGGCGGCGGCGTCATCGAAAGCGCTTGCGATCCTGCCGATGGACACTGTCAAGCGGGCGAGGGCGCCCGCTCCACACGGCCAGACTAGACTCTGGCGGCCAACTCTTGCGTGGCTTTCAGGCGGGCGACAGTGCGCTCTTTCCCCAGGGACATCATGACCGCGAACAGGCTGGGCGCGACTCCCTGTCCGGTCAGAGCCACGCGGGCGCCGTTGATCAGGGCGCCGGCTTTCATTTCTTTTTCCGCGGCAAAGTCGCGCAGCAGCCTTTCCGTTCCGGCCTCGGTGAAGGTTTCGTCCGATGCGGCGTAGCGTTCGCCCAGCTCCACCAGCATGCGGCGGACTTTTTCGTCCGCCAGAAATTTTTCCACCGCCGCGGGATCAGGCTGAAAGGTGTCGGTGAAGTAGGCGCGGAACGAGGTGGCAAAATCTTTCAGGCTGCGGGCCCGCGGCTTGAGCAGGTTGATGGTGGCAAACAGCCAGTCGCGGTCGGTGCGCGCCGGATCGAGACCCGCCTTGTGCCATTCTTCCTGGATCAAGGGCAGCAATTTTTCCGCCGGATAGGCGCGAATATATTCCGTGTTGAACCAGTCCAGCTTGGCGCGATCGAACACCGCGTTGGAATGCGAGATGCCGTTCAGGTCGAACCGTCTGGATCAGCTGCTGGTCGCCCATGATTTCCGTGGAAGCGCCGTCCGCCGGGGTTTCGGGCGGTGTCCATCCCAGCAGCGCCAGAAAATTGCGGAAAGCCTCGGGCACGATGCCTTCATCGCGATACGCGATCACGCTGGTGGCGCCGTGGCGCTTGCTCAGGCGCGTCTTGTCCGGGCCGAGAATCAGCGGCAGGTGCGCGAACACCGGCAAGGGCGCGCCCAGCGCCTGGTAGAGCAAAACTTGTTTTGGGGTATTCGAGATATGATCGGCGCCGCGGATGATGTGGCTGATGCGCATCTCCACATCGTCGGTGACCACGCTGAGGTGATAGGTGGGCACGCCGTCGGAGCGCAGCAGCACGAAGTCTTCCAGCTCGGAATTGGCAAACTCCACGCTGCCGAAGACGGCGTCATCGAAAGCGGTGACTGCCGGACTCGGGAATGGCGAAGCGCACCGCTGCGGATTCTCCCGCCGCGCGCCGCCGCGCCCCTTCTTCGCGGGAAATCTTTCGGCAGGTGCCTTCGTAGCGGGGCGGACGGCCTGCAGCAGTCGCGGCTGCGCGGCGCTGTTCCAACTCTGCTTTGCTGCAAAAACAGTAGTACGCGTGTCCCGAGGCCAACAGCCTGGCGGCGCTCTGGCGATACATTTCCATGCGCTGGGTCTGATGGTAAGGACCCTCGTCCCAGTCGAGGCCGAGCCAGCGCATGCCCTGCAAAATGCCTTCGACCATCTCCGCCGTCGAGCGTTCGAGGTCGGTGTCTTCAATGCGCAGCACCAGGGTGCCGCCGTGATGGCGGGCGAACAGCCAGTTGAACAGCGCCGTACGGGCGCCGCCCACGTGCAGATAGCCGGTGGGCGAAGGCGCGAAACGAACTCGCGGGCCGGCGGAGGGCGTCGAGGGCGGGCTGAAGGGAGGGGGACATTACGAAAGGTCGTGTCCTGATGGTAAGGGCTGAGGAAATATAGCGTCAAGCTGCCCGGCCGGCCCAAATCTCATCCAACTAACTGATCCGTAAGCTAAAACTCGCTGCTGACTGAGGTGCTGGTCCAGTTTAGAAGACTATTGTTTTGCCCGAACCCCTGTGAAACCATTAATGGTTAGAAAGTCCTTATTGACTCTGGCTGAGGTAGCTGTTTCGCGCGCCATGAACACCGTCACCATTAGTTTGCTGGTAGTGCCTGCCGTAGTGGCTTTGCTGCTCTTTCTGGTTTTCACTTACCTCTACGAGCAGACCCGGCAGGACTACTTCCGCGCCTGGCAACTGGGATGGGGAGCGTACACGCTCCACTATGTCCTGGATGCCTGGAGTGCGTTCCGCAAGCCCTCCGCGGTGATGGCGCTATTGGCTTCGCTGCTTCTGGTGGCGATGGCGCTCTGCATCTTCATTTCGACGCGCCTGATGCGCGAGAAATTCCGACTGCGCTGGTACGACGTCGCGGTGGGGCTGGGAGGCGTGGCGCTCAGCCTGTGGAATCTGAAGCAGCAGATGGTGGGCCGGGTGTTTCATCCGGAAATCCTTTCCGACCCGCGCTTCCGCCTCGAACTGGGCGTGGCCCTGGTGCTGCTCTACTGCTCCTTCTTCTTTTACCGCTACGCTCACCGCCGAAATTCGCTGGCTTTCACCCTGCTGGCGATGGCCTTGGCGCTATGGTCGGTGCTGATGGTGTTCGGACAATTCAGCAATACCTACCTGCAGCTGTCGGACATGCTGGGGCCGATTCCGCAGCTGGCGCTGGGCATCGCCATGGTCATGGTGCTGGCGGAAAATGAGCGCAGCGCGGTGCAGGAAAATGCGCTGGCGTTTTCCACCCTGGGCGTGGATCCCACGCGGCTGCTGAGCGCGGAAGACCTGGTCCCCAGCATGCAAAGCATTCTCGACCGGCTGGTCGCGCCTTTGCCCGCGGGCGGAGCCGTGCTCTGCATCTCGGAGCGCTGGCGCGCCGTGCTGCCCTCGGTGCAGCGCGGTTTCTCGGCGGAGTTTCTGGACAAGCTGCAGAAAAGCGGCGCGGGAGAATACGTCTGCGAACTGGCCTACCGGCGCGGCGGATTCGTGACCTTCCGCGGCGTCCCCGAAATGCCCGAGCCCCTGCCGGCTTTTCCCGGCGGCCGCTTTCTGCAATTCCGCGAGGTGATGACCGAAGAGCGCATTTACAACGTCACCGCCGTCAGCCTGCAGACCCGGGAACACAATTTCGGCGTGATCCTGTTTCCCCATGCCGCGCGCCGGATGTTCGGTTCATCGAACCTGCGCCTGCTCATCGGGCTGGCGCTGCAGATCGGCTTGACCCTGGAAAACTATGCGGTCATGCACGACGCGCAGCGCCGCACCAAGGAATTCGCGCTGCTCACCCAGATCGGGCAAGCCATCAGCTCGCGCCTCGATCAGGACGAGATCCTGCGCACCGTCCATAAAGAACTGGGCCAGATCTTCGACACCACCGAGTTCTACATCGCGTTCCAGGAAGGCGATGAGGTCCGTTTCGAACTGGAAGTGGAAAAGGGCGAGATTTTACCCAAGCGCGCGCGCAAACTGGCCAATGGCCTGAGCGAGTTCATTGTCCGGAGCGGGCAGCCCCTGCTGGTCCGCGCCGAACTGGAGAAGACGCGGGAACGCCTGGGCGTCACCTACATGCCGCCGCGGCCGGCCAAGTCTTTTTGTGGCGCGCCCATTCTGCTGGGCGGCAAGCCGGCCGGGGTCATGGCCGCGATGAACACGGAGCGCGAGTACGCCTTCGAGCAGCGCGACCTGGAAGTGATGCAGACGGCGGCGGGGCAGGTTTCGGTGGCCGTCGAAAACGCCCGCCTGTTTGCCGAAGAGCAACGGCGCTCCCGCCAGCTGGCTTTCCTCAACAACATCTCGAAGACCGCGATTTCCAGCGAGGATTCCGAGCAGATGATGGCGGCCATCGTCGGCCATATCCAGAAAAATTTCAGCTTCGACCACATCGGCATCGGCATTCTCGACTACTCGACCAAGGAGATCGAGATCAAGGCCGAGGCCGGCTCACGGCGCAGGCGCTGGGCAAGCGCATCCCGCTGGGCAGTGGGTATTCTCGGCCGGGTGGCGCGGACCGGCGAAGCGGCGCTGGTCCAGACCTCGAGCGAAGCGCCAGCTGCAGGGCGTGCTGCCGGGGGCGCGCTCCGTGCTTTGCATCCCCATCGCCTACGGGGAAAACTTTCTGGGCGTGCTCAACGTGGAAAGCCACAAGGAGGACGCCTTCAAGCCCGCCGACCGGTTGATCATGAACACGCTGGCCGACCTGCTGGCCACCGCCCTGCACAATGCCAACGTATTTCAGAAGCTGCAGCGGCAATCCATCACCGACGGGCTCACGCTCATCAAGACCAGGCGCTTCTTCTTCGAAGCCCTGAGTTCGGAACTGAAACGAGCGTCCCGCTCCGGCCGCCCCATCTCGGTGGTGCTGATGGACCTGGATAAATTCAAGAACGTGAACGACACCAAGGGTCACCTGGAAGGCGACCTGGTGCTGACCCGGGTGGGGCGCCTGCTGGAACAGAAGTGCCGGCAATCGAACGTGGTGGCGCGCTACGGCGGCGACGAGTTCATCATCCTCATGCCCGAGACCGGAGTGGAGCAGGCGCAAATCCTGGCGGAACGCCTGCGGGTGTGGATTTCGCAGGACCCGATGCTGGCCGAGCACCACATTACCGGCAGCTTTGGCGTAGCCAGCTTTCCGGTGCACGGCTTTTCCATGGAAGAGATTGTGCGCGTGGCCGACGCGGGCATGTACATCTCCAAGCGCGCGGGCGGCGACCAGGTATCGATCGCCAAGGAATTGTCCGGGGGTGAAAGCGCCGCCGTGCGGCGGCAGATGATCTCGGGATACAT
Source organism: Terriglobia bacterium (assembly GCA_963734455.1). Classification (GTDB taxonomy): domain Bacteria; phylum Acidobacteriota; class Terriglobia; order Terriglobales; family Acidobacteriaceae; genus JAIQFF01. The sequence goes on along the minus strand of CAVTHC010000001.1, from coordinate 319,493 downwards.
CGAAGGTTTCCTGCAACGCGAGCACACCGGCCCCGAGCACGTGGAAGAACTCATCTCCACGCTGAAGAAGATGTGTGGCGAAGAAGCCCACACCGACCAGATTCTGCGCGAGGCCATTGAGACCCTGACCAACGCCGCCGAATCGCGGGAAATAAACAGCGCCGGGCACGGCGAGATGGTGGCCCGGTACAGCGAGATCATCGCGCGCTCGCTGGGCCTGCCGGCAGAAGAGGTTGCCGACCTGGCCTTTGCCGCCCGGGTGCATGACGTGGGCAAACTCTTTGTCCCCGAACGAATCCTGAACAAGCCCGGCCCCCTGACCGAGGGTGAGTTCTATGTGCTGAAGATGCATGCCGAGGTGGGAGGAGAAATCCTGGCCACCCTGCCCGAAGCCAGGAAATTGCGCGAGGCGGTGCAGCATCACCACGAATCCTTCGATGGCGGCGGCTATCCCAATGGCTTGCGGGGGGAGAAGATCCCGCTGTGGGCGCGGATCATGTCCATCACCGATGCCTATGTGAATATGACCAGCGAACGCTCGTTTGCGCCGGCCAAGACCAGCGAGCAGGCGCTGGCCGAACTGGAAAAATTGAGCGGAACGCGCTATGACGGCATGCTGGTGCGCATTCTGATTCGCGAGCTTAAGGCGGAGAGAACCACCAGTTGGGGCAGTTAAGCCAGGTCTGATTCACTCCCGCACGAGCGCGGGCGCTCGCGCCCACATTTTCCATCCCACTTGCCAATTCCGGGCTGACACTGGAAACTATCTCTGCATGTCTATCCCTCTTTCTCTCTCTGGCAAGGTTGCCCTCATTACCGGCGGGTCGCGCGGCATTGGTGCAGCCGCGGTCCGCATGTTTGTGCACGCGGGGGCGCGCGTTCTGTTCAATTATGAAAAGGCCAAAGCTCCGTCCGAACAGCTGGTCAAGGAACTCGGAGAGGAAAATTGCGCCGCCATGGCCTGCAATCTCTCGGGCACGGAAACCGCGCAGGCTCTGGTCGCCGCTGCGGCGAAGCGTTTCGGCCGGCTGGATATTCTGGTGGCCAATCACGGCGTCTGGCCTCCCGAGGACGCGCCCATCGACAAAATGTCGGATGCGCAATGGCGCAGCACCATGGCCATCAATCTGGACAGCGTTTTCGCTTTGATCAAGCACTCCGTGGCGCAGATGAAGAAGCAGGGAAAATCGGGCGCCGCGGCTGGCCACATCGTCCTGGTCAGCTCCACCGCGGGACAGCGTGGGGAAGCTTTTCACTGCGACTACGCCGCCACCAAGGGGGCCCTGATCAGCATGGTGAAAGGACTTTCCACGGAACTGGCGCGGGACGCGATCTACGTCAACACCGTGGCCCCGGGCTGGGTGGATACCGACATGTCGGCGCCCGCCCTGAACGATCCCAAGACCAGCGCCCGCATTTATTCCGGGATCCCGCTGGGACGCGCCGGAAAGCCGGAGGAAATCGCCGGACCCATCCTTTTTCTGTGCTCGGAATATGCCGGCTTCATCACCGGCGAGGTCTTTAACGTCAACGGCGGAGCAGTGCTGATAGGCTAGCAGGTAGATGTGGGGCGGACGCTCTTGTCCGCCGCCTTTGAATTTGCTTCTTCTTGCGTGTGGTGCTGCGCTGAAGGCTGCCTGTCGATGTTGGGAAAAGAACCAACCTCAAAGGCGGCGGACAAGAGTGTCCGCCCCACATTTTGCATCTAACTTTCTGAACGATGAAGTTCTTCCTGGCAATTCTTCTTTTGGCCGCCGTGGGGCTGGCGCAAAGCGACAGCGCGCCGCCCTCGCAATCCATTCCGGTGGACCAGGAAAACGTCAAGCGAGCCAGGGCCGTGCTGAACCAGACCATCCAGGCCCTGGGTGGATCGGCCTATCTCAATATCCAGGACATCACCCAGGAAGGCCGAACCTACAGTTTTTATCACGGCCGGCCCAACAGCCTGGGCATCCTCTTCTGGCGTTTTTACCGGTTTCCCGACAAGGACCGCATCGAACTGACCAAGCAGCGCGACGTGATCTACATCTACAGCGGAGACAAGGGAACCGAAATCACTTACAAGGGCCCCACCCCGGAAGATCCCAAAGACCTGACTGAATATTTGCGGCGGCGCCACTTCTCCCTGGATTGGGTGTTGAGAAAATGGCTCTCGGAACCGGGAGTGGCCCTGTTCTACGAAGGGCAGACTGTTGCCGAAGAAAAACCGGTTGAACAAGTCACCGTGATGAACGCCCACAATGAAGGCGTGACCCTGTACGTCAGTACCGATGATCACTTGCCGGTTAAGAAGACCTATTCCTGGCGGGACCCGACCGACAAGCAGCGCAATATAGAAGATGAGGTCTACGACAATTACCGCGAAGTGCAGGGCGTCATGACCCCCTACACTGTCACCCGTTTCTACAACGGAGACATGTCTGGCCAGCGCTTCCTGACCGCCGTCACCTACAACCAGGGCATCGCGGATTCGCAGTTCGACCCCACCCGCTCAAAGAAGCCGTGAAGCGTCGAATTTCGCGCAAACCCGACTAACCTAAGAAGTAACACCTTGGTTTTTGCCCCAAACACAAAACCTTATTAAGTATTTCTTAATCATGCAGATAGCGTTGCATCGGCGAGGCATCCCCGATTCCCGCGATCACGACTGTGGTCAATTAGCCACAGTCGAAGATGCGCCAGGCAGGGTAGATTCGTCATCAAACAACGGACAACCGATCTGTTTTGATACACGAACAAACAATCCGCACACCGGTCGCTTGCAGCGGGGTAGGCCTGCACAGCGGCGCTCCCGTCCAGTTGCGGATACTGCCCGCGCCTCCGGGATCGGGCGTGATCTTCCGCCGCACCGATCTTGACGGGTTTGAAATGGAGGCCGTGAGCCGAAACGTGGCCCGGGTCAGTTACGCCACCAGCTTGATGAAAAAAGGCGTGCTGATTTCGACCACCGAACATCTTCTCTCCGCCCTGATCGGTTGCGGCATCGACAATGCCATCGTCGAGCTGGACAACCTGGAACTCCCCATCCTGGACGGCAGCGCGCTGCCCTTCGTCGAAGCCATCCTGAAAGCCGGCATTCGCCGGCAGCGCCGGCCTCGCACTTATCTGCGCATCTGCCGCGAGCTGGAAGTGCGGGAAGGCGACAAGTTCATCGCGGTCTATCCCTCCGACACTTACTCCGTTTCCTACGCCATCAATTTTCCCCATCCTCTGATCGGAAAAGAAACTTTCAGGGTGGATCTCTCGGATGGAAATTACCGGACCCAGATCGCAGCGGCGCGGACCTTCGGTTTTCTGCACGATGCCGATGCCATGCGGCAGCAGGGACTGATTCGCGGCGCGTCCGCGGAAAATGCCATTGTCCTGACCCGCGACGGGCTGATGAATCCCCCGCTGCGTTTTCCCGATGAATTCGTGCGGCACAAGGTTTTGGACCTGATCGGCGACCTGGCGCTTCTGGGCAAACAGATTCTGGGCAACGTGGTCGCCGACCGCGCCGGACACGCCATGCACACCGCCCTGGTCTCGCGCATCCTGCGCGACCGCACCCTGTGGGAAGAGACCACGGTGGAAGAGGAAGCAGAACCGGTCGCCCCCCTGTTGCGGGCAGCCGCCCAGCCCGCAGTCTAACCAAATCAATGTAGGCGCGAGCGCCCCGCTCGTTGCGGCAGCGCCACACCTCGGACCTCGGACGTCCGACCTCGAGCGTTACGACCAGACTAACTTGAAGGGTTTCTCGTTCTTGATGTGAGGCTCGGGGTCCGCCGTCCGAGGGCTGACGTCCATGGCGCCGCCGCACGAGCGGGGCGCTCGCGCCCACATGGGTCTGAGCTGGGCTAGTCTGCGGGGTGCGGCGTGGGGTCGTTCGGGTCCCAGTAGGAGCCTTCTTCGAGCAGCTTCTGCAGTTCCGCCTGGGCGTGCGCCGTCAGTTGAGCAGCGTAACTCTTGGCCGAATGCTGGCGCTCGGGGGTCAGCTCCGCGACCCGGAGGGCCAGCAGCGGCGCGTCCTGTTCCAGCATGCGCACCAGACGCTGGGCGCGATCAATCCTCACATGAATCGACAGCATAAGACCTCGGTTGAGATTTCCTTTCCAGCCTGACGGGCGAGGCGGAAATCCGCAAGTCTCAAACTGGATACGCTCAGAAATTTAGTGGGAAGTTGCGGCCGCGAAGATTCACCTGGAAGACGGTTCCATCTTTTCGCATTGCTCGGCGAGCCATGCATCCAGCTGCGCCCGCGATTCCTTGGACATATCGATGAAGCGCAGACCGGCGCGGCCGGAATCATCCATCCAGGCGATCTGGACTTTCGGTTCCAGAGGCGTCGCAGCTCCCGGCAATTTGAACGACGCCGTCGAGACGCCGCCCTTGGGCAGCGGGCCGCGGAAGAAGATGGCCATGCCACCCTCGCTGAGGTTGGTCAGGGAGACTTTCAGGTTGTTACCTTCGCTAAAAGAAAGCGTGGCCGACATTTCCACCGGGTGCCGGAAGTAGCGCCGCCGCTCGCGCATCATAAAATTGACCGCGGCGCTGAAGCAGCGCATGGCGTTCAACGCAGAAATCGGTTTCTGCAGGACAAAATTCGCTCCCATCTGGAATGCCTGCTGCGTGGTGGTGCTGCCGTTCAGGATGGCGAAAGTGACGGAATTCTTGTTGCTGGCGCTCTTGCGCAAACCTTCCAGTACGCTGAGAGCGCCCTTCAGGTCGTCACAATCTACAATGATGGCATCGAACTTCTCGGTGCGCAGGATTTCCTGGCCGGAGCTCACCCCGCGGCAGACTTCGACGTCGATGGCAAGCTTCTCCAGCGCGGGCTGGACGACACGAATGACCTCCGGGTCCCGGCTGAGAAGCAACGATTCCAGCGGCATAGAACTTTCATGGTAGGCTTCCGGTTTCATGGCGCGAAAGTGACGAAAGTCATCCGCGGCGGGAACTGGAGGATGAAACTGCCCCCTTTTTGCCGGCCCCGGCATATTTTTCCCGGAAGCGGGACACCAGTCGCAAATGCTTAAGCGCGTCTATCTTTCGTTGGGCTCAAACCTTGGCGATCGCGCCGCTCATTTGAATGCGGCCATCGCTTGCCTGGGTGCGCTGGGCAACGTGATGGCGGTTTCATCGTTCTACGAAACCGAGCCGGTCGAATTCACCGCGCAGCCCTGGTTCCTGAACTGCGCGGTCGCTCTCGACACGGAACTGATGCCCCGGCAATTGCTGGCGGCCATGCTCGGCATTGAGAAAAAAATGGGAAGGCGGCGAGTGCAGAAAAAAGGCCCGCGCACGCTCGATATCGACATACTGCTGTTCGGAAACTCGATCGTCAAGACGAAGGGGCTGACCATACCGCATCCCGCCATGCACGAGCGCCGTTTCGTCCTCGAACCCCTCGCCGAAATTGCCCCGGAGGCGCAGCACCCGGCCTTGAAGCGCACCGCGCGCCAGTTGAGAGACGCGCTGCCGCCCGGGCAAACGGTGCAGCGGACGTCCGACTTCCGGTTTAGGGCGTAATAATCCGGCTTCCGACTTCTTCCGGCGCCGCGACCCCGGATGTTTGCTCCGGAAACTGGGCCAGAAGGAAGTCGACGAAGGCGCGTGATTTCGGCCTTCCCGAGGTGCGGCCGTAGGCCATGCGCACCAGGAAAACCAGGGCGCGCAGCACTTCCGAGTCGCGCAGTTGCGCGTATCCCACGTGTTTTTGTTCGGCTTCGCGATATTCCTTCACCATGTTTTGTACTTCCGCTGCCACCGCCTGCTGGGCGGCGCTGGCAATCGGATTCTCATAATGCAATCCGGAATTGACCAGGGTCTCCCAGGTCTTGGTCAGCGAGGTCAGGGCCGCAATCAGGTCAACGTCGTTCAAAGAATGGTCGGCGCGAACGCTTTTGGAGAGAGCGAACGTCAAACCCATGATCAGATGTTCGTGCTGGTATAAAAACTGGTCTTCGACCTCGACTTGGACGAAGAGATCGGCCGGGTTTAGGTCTCGCAGGCTGCGCGGCTTTTCATGCTCGCGGGCCTGCTGCAGGTATACGCAGTCGCTGGGACAATCGAGCGTCACCTCGCGCTGCTCGCCACAGCATTGCGGACAGATGCGGCCGTGGATGGCCGGGCAGAAGCGTTTCTCTTTACGTTTTTCGCAAATCGCGCAGCTCACGAAAACTATTATGACATCAGCCATGTGGGCGCGAGCGCCCGCGCTCGTGCTTCCGCTCCTCAGACGCCGGGGCCAACCAAGCGCTATTGCCGCTGCCGCACGAGCGGGGCGCTCGCGCCCACATGGGCTGAATGGGCGGTTTTGGGAGAGCGACCCGTGCGGGAATGCGATTTTTGCGGGTTTTTCGCAGTTCTATATCGAGAAATCCGCATAAAATGCGGCTGAAACGTCACTTTTCCACAGAAGGCTGGTATAAGATAGGCCGCACGCAGCAAAAAATTTCAGAGAATTCACAGGAGGCTTCATGGCTTCAGGCTTGACCAAGACACAACTCGTCCGCCATCTGGCGGAGAAACTCGAGACCAACAACAAGACCGCAGCAGCATTTCTCGAACAGCTGACCGACGTCGCAGTGAAAGAGACCAAGAAGAACGGCATCTTCGTGATCCCCGGACTGGGACGCCTGGTGAAGGCTCATCGCAAGGCCCGCCTGGGACGCAATCCTCAGACTGGCGAACCCATCCAGATCAAGGCCAAGACCGTGGTGAAGTTCCGCGTCGCCAAAGCAGCCAAGGACGCCATCGCGCCCAAGAAGTAGTTTCCCTTTCCCGTTCTGTGTGAAGGCCGGCTGAAAAGCCGGCCTTTGGTGTTTGTGGATTCTTCCGGACATCCACGCCGGATCCGCCAATCCAATTTCCCCGCGCCTCCGTACTCATGATGCAGGCATTTGAAAATCACGGAGGAGCGATTCAATGAACAGGAAAATGGCAGTCTTACTACTGAGCCTGGTGGCGTTGGCCGCCACGCTCGCGGTTGCCGGGTCCGACCCCATGGTGGGCGGGCACGAGATGTTCCCCAGCAAAAACATCATTCAAAACGCGGTGAACTCAGACGACCACACTACCCTGGTCGCCGCGGTCAAGGCCGCCGGCCTGGTGGACACCCTGGAGGGGCCCGGTCCTTTCACGGTCTTTGCCCCCACCAACGAAGCCTTCGCCAAACTTCCGGCGGGAACGGTTGACACGCTGCTGAAGCCCGAAAACAAAGACATGCTCACCAGAATCCTCACCTATCACGTGGTCGCAGGCAGGCTGAGCGCGTCCGATTTGCGAAAGGAAATCAAGGCAGGCAACGGCGAAGCATCGCTGAAGACGGTCAGCGGAGGCACGCTGATCGCGACCCTGCAGGGCAATCACATCGTGCTGAAGGATGAGAAGGGCGACATGTCCACGGTCACCATCTCAAACGTCAACCAGTCGAACGGCGTGATTCACGTGGTGGACACGGTTCTGCTGCCGAACTAGAGAGCTGGCTTGAAAGGATTGCGGAGGGTGCCCCGTCCAAGCTCCGCTTGGGCGGGGATTGTTCACCCGTCACAGACCACAGCCTTGTCGCCGGGATAGTCTCTCCCCATGCCTTGGGGACTGAAGCGCTTCCACGAATCTCGCCAGCTCCACTTCCTTACTTTCAGCTGCTATCGGCGGCGGCCAAATTTCGCGACCAACGAGTCCCGCACTGTCTTCCAATCCGCCTTGGAGCGAGTTCGACAGCACCACGCCCTCTGCGTGTACGGATACGTAGTCATGCCTGAGCACGTGCACCTGCTGATAAATGAGCCTGAACGCGGCACGCTCGCGCAAGCTATGCAATCGCTGAAGCAAGGTGTAGCCCGCAGGCTGGCCCTAAGGGCAGAAGATTCTTTCTGGCAGGCTCGCTACTATGATTTCAACCTTTGGAGCGAGCGCAAGTTTACGGAAAAACTTCGCTACATCCACCGGAATCCCGTGAAGCGTGGGTTAGTGAAGCGGCCCGAGGATTGGGCCTGGAGCAGTTTCCGCCACTACCTTAACGGTGAAGTGGGACCGGTGGAGATCGAATCGCAGTGGACGGCGCGGAAGAGAGAGCAGCTTGGGATTTTCCCTGCGGTGAAAGTGCGGCCGCCCGCAGAAAATCCCCGCCCAAGCGGAGCTTGGACGGGGCACCCTCGATAGTCCGAACAGGCCCAATAAGGCTGGGCCACCCGCCCCGGTAACAACTGAACGTCAGAAAGTGTAAGTCGTTACCGCCGTAAAATCGGTGCAGACCTTCCGTCATGAACAGAGAGTAGAAAAGTCGGAAGGAAATGTATGTGACGAGTGAACATTCGAGATGGCGTCTCCCAGGTCTCGCAAAACCGGCGAGACCTGGGGCACCCGACTGAAGACTGACGACCGCCGACTACCTTCCCGCTTTTGTCTCGTCTTTTTCCACCACGCCGTCTTTGATGTAGATCACGCGATGGGCGTATTCGGCGATGTCGTGCTCGTGGGTGACCAGCACGATGGTGTTGCCGTTGGCTTGCAGGCGATCGAGCAGGGCCATGATTTCGTTTCCGGTTTGGGAGTCGAGGTTGCCGGTGGGCTCGTCGGCCAGGATGATCGACGGGCGATTCACCAGGGCGCGGGCGATGGCGACTCTTTGCCGCTGTCCGCCGGAAAGCTCGTTGGGCTTGTGCATCATGCGGGATTCCATGCCCACCGATGCCAGCGCGGCTTTGGCGCGTTCCACGCGCTCCTCGCCGGGGACGCCGGCATAAATCAACGGCAGTTCGACGTTGTGCAGCGCGGTGGCGCGGGCCAGCAGGTTGAAGGTCTGGAACACGAAACCGATTTCTTTATTGCGGATGCGCGCCAGTTCGTCGTCATCCAGTTCGCTGACCAGTTGGCTGTTCAGCCAGTAGTGGCCTTTGCTGGGCGTGTCCAGGCAGCCGATCAGGTTCATCAGCGTGGATTTGCCCGATCCCGACGGTCCCATGATGGCGACGTACTCGTTGCGCTGGATGCGTATGTTGACTCCGCGCAGCGCGTGCACCTGCTGCTCCGAGCCCATGTCGTAGGTCTTCCACAGATCTTCGGTGCAGATCATGCAGGACTCGGGAGGAGCCGACACCACGGGTTGCTTGATATTGATCACTTCTGCGGTTGCCATTTTTCTCTCCTGGTCCTCTCGGGACACCTGCCCGCTCCGATCTTCTGTGCTGCGATGCAGTCCGCTGTCTGTTGGACGGCCAACTAAGACAGTGGTTAGTACCGGACGTCGGCCGTCAGACCTCGGACCTCAGCCGGTCCAAAATTCCGACGCCCGAGGTCCGACGCCCGACGTCCGCATTACTAGCTTTCTTCTTCCTTCTTGGGCGCCGTGTTATCCACTTTTACGCTCGTCCCCGGCCGCAGGGTTCGCAGTACTTTGTAACTGCCGGTAACGATTTCGTCACCCGGTTTCAGGCCGTTCAGGACCTCGATGTCCGTGGTGCCGGTGATGCCGGTTTGCACCGGCAAAAACTGGGCCTTGCCCTGGCGAATGACAAAGACTCCCTGGATCTCTTCTTTGTCCGCCGCTGCCGGGTTGGATGCTCCGGCCTGGGGCGCCGCAGCCTCGACTTCATCTTTCTCGCCGCTGGCCGTTTTCAGGTCCGCCCGGGTGCGCACCGTCAGGGACTGAATCGGAATAGCCAAAGCCCCATTGCGCGTGGCCGTGGTTATCTTGGCCGTGGCCGAAAGGCCGGGCCGCAGGTTCTCCGGCGGGTCCTGCAGCGTGACCACGACTTTGAAATCTTTGGCTTCCTGGCTGGCTGAAGTCTGTTGCGACGTGGACACGCCGGTGGAGCGAACGATGGCGTTGTTGCCAATCTCGGTCACGACTGCCTTGAACGTCTTCTTGGGGATGGCGTCGATGCTCACTTCCGCCGGCTGTCCCAGCCGCACGTTGACGATGTCGGTTTCGTCCACTTTGACTTCGGCGGTGATCACCGACATGTCGGCCAGCGTCATCAGCGTGCTGCCCGGAGAATTCTGGATGCCGATGACCACAGTCTCGCCTTCCCGCACCGGCAGGTTCGTGATCATGCCGTCGTAGGGCGCGGCGTAAGTGGTCTTTTGCAGGACGTCGGCGGCATGGGTCAGGTTGGCGCGGTTCTGCGCGATGTGGCGGTCGGCGGAATCCTTCTGCGCCTTGGCCTGGGCGACCCGCGCCTGGGCTTGCGCCAGGCCGGCTTGCGCCGTCTGCCAGGCTGCTTTCTGGCTGTCGAATTCCGACTTGGCGATCAGGGCGTCTTTGTAAAGACCTTGCGCCCTGGTCCAATCGAGTTGAGCGCGTTCGTAATCGGACTTGGCGCGGTTCAGGTCGGCGGCGGACGTATTCAGCGCCGCCTCGGCCGCGACCGAATCGGTCTGCGAGGCTTCGACGGAAGCCTGGGTGGCATTCACGTCGGCCGAGGACTGCACGTTTTCCAGTTGCGCCAGCAATTGGCCTTTCCTGACCCGGTCGCCTTCCTTGACGTAAAGCCGGGTGATTTTGCCGAAGGCGTTGGCCCCGATGTTGACGTAAGTCTTCGGCCTGATTTCGCCGGAGGCGCTGACCACCGAGGACAGGTCCTGGCGCGCTACTTTGCCGGTCTGGACCGTGACCACGCCCTTGCGGCTCTGGTAAACGGCAATGCCGGCAATCGCCAGCACCACGATGGCGACTCCGCTGCCGATCAGTATTTTCTTCGCTGTGCTCATTACGCTCTCTTGTTACACCTTGCCCGCCGGCATTCCCGTGATCAGATGCCCCTGATGGTGGAAAGGCTCACTTTCGGCGCGGGCTGCTATAACCCCGGGAAATCTGCGGCGTAGCTGAGCACACGCCATCAGATACGGTGAAACAGGCTCAAAAGTTCCTGCAGAAAAACCATCATCGCGCGGGGGCCGGGAACCCTACCCGGCCATAACCATGCCGGAACCCATCATACGTTGACAACAATCACGATTATATCTTGAGCCAAGTAAAGAGAAAGTAAGATCAGGTCTTGGCAGCAACTGAATTTGAAATGCAATCTCGAAGTGACATCATCCTGAGGGACTTCAGTCGGAGGCTGGGCCGGCGTGACCCGATTCAGGAGCGTGAATCTGAAGCCGGTTTGAGGGACCGCGAGGGGCCCTGCGGATGGCTACTTTTGACAATCTTTACAATCGGTTAGAGCGCTCCGGTTAGCCTTGCCTTGGCCGCGCTAAAGTCATAGAATAGTGAGCCAAGCGTAGTACGTCGTAAGGAGTGCCTCCATGTCCCGGGTAGGGTTTCTGAAACGCCTCTTTGCAGTTTTCGTTCTGCCCGTCTTTATATTGACCCTGGTGTCGTTTGCCGGGGCGCAGGAAGGCAAGGCGGACGCGGCCGATCCGTCGACTGATGCAGCGTCTTCCCAGGAAAAAGCCAGCCCGGATGTCGATCCGCTCAAGCGTCCGCTTACGGAGAAGCAGAAGAAGCAGAATTCCAAGTCCCTGAAGATCGAGTTGAGCAAGACCTACAAGAAGTGGCTGGACGAAGACGTGCGCTGGATCATCACGGACGAAGAGCAGAAGGCGTTCAAGCTGCTGTCGAACGACGAGGAGCGGGACCAGTTCATCGAGGCTTTCTGGCAACGTCGCGATCCCACGCCGGACACAATCGAGAACGAATTCAAGGAAGAACACTACCGGCGCATGGCCTACGCCAACGAACATTTTGCCGCGGGCATCCCCGGCTGGAAGAGTGATCGCGGCCGCATTTACATCATGTACGGCCCAGCGGATGAAATTGACGCTCATCCCTCAGGCGGCTCCTACGAACGTCCGATGGATGAGGGTGGCGGCGAGACTTCCACCTATCCCTTCGAAGACTGGCGCTATCGTTACCTCGAAGGGGTTGGCCAGGAAATTATTATCGAGTTCGTGGATACCTGCATGTGCGGCGACTATCACATGACCATGGACCGCTCGGAGAAGGACGCCCTGCTGTACACGCCCAATGCCGGACTGACCCTGTACGAGCAGATGGGTATGGCCAGCAAGGCGGACCGGTTCAGTGGCGGCCTGGAGCGGCTGGGGACAGGGCCGTTCACCTCCGATGCGCAGACCAAACAGTTTGACCGCCTGGAACAGTTTTACAAGCTGCAAAAACCGCCCGCGGTGAAGTTCAAGGACCTGGAAGAAGTGGTCAGCCACAAAATCAGCGTGAACCTGATGCCGTTCGACGTGCGCACCGATTTCGTGCGGGTGACCAGCGACACGGTGCTGGTGCCGATCACCATCCAGGTGAAAAATCGCGATATCACGTTCGTCAACAAGGATGGCGTGCAGCGCGGGACGGTGAATATTTTTGGCCGGGTCACCACCCTTACCGGCAAAATCGTGCAGACCTTCGAAGACACGGTGCAGGTCGATGTGCCGGCGGAATTGCTGCCCCAGGTGACGGAGAACTCGTCGGTGTACTGGAAGGCATTGCCCCTGCGGCCGAACCTGTATCGCATCGACGTCGCGGTGAAAGACGTGAACGGGGACCGCTCCGGATTGTGGAGCAGCCGCCTGCCCGTGCCCAGCTATGACGATGACCGTTTGTCGTCCTCCTCGCTGATCGTGGCCGACACCATGGCGCCGGTTTCGACCAAGGAAATCGGCACCGGAATGTTCGTCATCGGCAATACGAAAATACGGCCGCGAGTGGCTTCCGCCAACGGCAAGCCGGTATCTTTCAAGCGCAACCAGAAAGTCTATTTCTGGATGCAGGTCTACAATCTCGGCGTGGATGACAAGACCCACAAGCCTTCGGCGACGGTGGAATACAATGTCATCAACGCGGCTACCAACAAAGCCGTGATTCATACCGTCGAATCCACGGACCAGATGGGTAATATCGGCGACCAGGTGACCCTGGAAAAACCTCTTTCGGCCTCCAGCCTGGATCCCGGGGTCTATCGCATTCAAATCAAGGTGAACGATAATATTTCCAAGCAGACGGTGGACCCGTCGGCAACTTTTGCCGTCGAGTAAGCCGGACTGCTTGTCTCTCTGCGAGGTGTTTGGGGTAATGCTGGGTAGACTCGGGTTCAAGCTCGGGTTATTGGGGATTGCGCTGGCGCTTCCGGTGCTGGCGGCCGATCGCCCCGGCTCCAGCTCTATCTCGGGCTACGTGCGCAGCGCCTCCGGCGTGCCGCAAATGGGCGCCATGGTGGAAGTGCTGGGCACCGCGGCCCATAACCTCAAGGTATTCACCGACGAGAACGGTTTCTACTCGGCCAGCGGCCTGCTGCCGGGAGTCTACAGCGTCAAGGCCTATTCGCCTTCGTTCCTTCCCGCATTGCGCGAGCGCGTGGGGCTGCAGCCCGGCAGCAGCGTCATGGTCAATCTCAAGCTCAGCGGGCTGTTCGAGGCCATCCAGTTGCCCGCGGTGCGTGGCCCGGCCGACGATGATGACTGGAAGTGGGTGCTGCGCTCAGCCTCCAACCGTCCAATTCTGCGGATGCTCGAGGATGGTTCGCTGGCCCCGGCGTCGGCAGTGGCCGGCAACCAAGGTCCCGACAATCAAGGTTCGGACAGTCATAATCCGGACAATCATGATCTGAAAGGTACGCTCTCCTTCGTCGCCGGCTCAGCCTCCGGCGGCTTCGGCAGTTCTTCCGACATGAACACCGGCTTCTCGGTGGAGCGGTCGCTGTTCTCCACTGGCACGGTGGCGCTGCAGGGCAATGTCGGCTACAACGGCGGCTCGCCCAACACCGTGCTGCGCGCCTCCTACAGCCATGCGCTGGCCAACGGTTCGAAGCCGGAGATGTCGTTTACCATGCGCCGGCTGGCCGCGCCCGGCATCGGCGGGTATGGCACGGCGCTGCAGGCCATGGCGCTTTCCGCGTCCGATGAATTTTCGCTGGGCGATATTCTCGAACTGCGCTTCGGAAGCGAGTTGCAGACCATTCAATTTCTGGGACGGGTAACGGCGTTTCGTCCTTTCGGTTCGGCCGATCTGCATCTCTCGCCCCATACCATCCTGGAATATCGCTATGCCACTTCGGAACCCGACGGCCGCCTGGAAAAAGGCTTCGACTCCGCGCCCGCGGATCTGAGCGAGTCCGGCCCAAGAGTCAGTGTTGCGGGCTTCAACTCGACGGTCGAACGCGCCCACCATCACGAATTTTCGCTTTCTCACCGCGCCGGTGACACCAATCTGCAGGTGGCCATGTATTCCGATCGGGTGGCGGACCCGGCCCTGACCGGCGTCGGCGACGTTTCGGCCGACGGCGGACAAGCGCTGCCCGATATTTATTCCGAGACTTTCACCTACCGGGGCAAGCAACTGGACGCTCGCGGCATGCGCGTGGTCCTGCAGCGCAAGCTGGCGTCTGACCTGACCGCGACCCTCGACTATGGATACGGCGGCGTGCTCGACTTGAGCAAGAGTGATATCGCTTTGCAGGATGCCCGCCGCGATGCCTTTGTGCGCAACCGTCACACCGCGTCAGCCAAATTCAGCGGCACGCTGCCCGGCCTCCACACCCGCTGGATTACTTCCTATCGCTGGATCAGCGGGCAGGCCCTGACTCCGGTCGATATGTTTAACGAGTCAGCCGGACAGTCCGATCCCTACCTCAACATCTTTATTCGCCAACCCATTCCCGGGACCGGTTTCCTTCCCGGCCACATGGATGCCGTGGTCGATATCCGCAATCTTCTGGCCCAGGGATATGTCCCCGTCATGGGTCAGGACGGCCGCACGGTTTACCTGGTGCAATCGGCACGAACGGTGCGCGGCGGCGTGGCGTTTACCTTCTAGACCGCAGTCGTCGGTCGTCAGTTTTCGGTCTTCAGCTCACAACCACCAGAGTTCAGCGGATGGAGGACGGGCGTCCCGCCCGTCGTTCACGGGTTTGGGCCTCCGCCTGACGGGCGGGACGCCCGTCCTCCATCTTTTGACCATAGCTGGACAACCGCCCCAAAAAACCACTTGCCTGATCTACTATATATGTAGTAGTAATGCATACGTGCATAGGAGAAGCCCATGTCCGGTCCGGCACTGAGCAAACTCGAGCTTCGCATTATGGAAGTATTGTGGAACCGCGGCATCGCGTCCATCCGTGAAATCCAGGAGACGTTCCCGGAAAAGCAGCGACCCGCCTACACCACCATTCAAACCACGGTGTATCGCCTCGAGGCCAAGAACGCGGTTGGCCGCGTAAGAAAAGTCGGAAACTTCCATGTGTTCAAAGCCGCGGTGTCGCGCGATGTCGCGCAACGACGGCTGATTGATGAGCTGATCGCGCTCTTCGGGGGCCGCACTCAACCGGTGATGGCCCACCTCATTGAGTCGGGGAAGCTGACGCTGGCCGACGTGAAAGAGGCCGAAAAGACCCTGCGCCAACTGCAAAGAAGGGAGAAGCCGGAATGACCGTCCAATATTTGTCGAGTCTTTGGAGCACAGTCGCGCCGGTATTGGGAGACCACCTGTGGCAGTCGACAGTTTGCGCCGTAATTGCTGCGTTGCTCACGCTCACACTGCGTCGCAATCAGGCCCGAGTCCGATATTGGGTCTGGCTGGCTGCGTCCATCAAGTTTCTGGTGCCTTTCTCAATGCTGGTGGCGCTCGGCAACCGTTTCGCCTGGCGGCATATTTCGAACGCGGGCGGCGCGCTCTATGTCGCGATTGAGCAGGTCGGACAGGCTTTCACGCCGGCAGCGCCAGCAGTGGTGCAAGCCGCTCCCGCTCCTGCTCTGGCCCGCATGCTTCATCTGCTCCCGATCGCCGCTGGTGTTTGGCTGTGTGGATTCCTGACCGTGTTGGGCATCTGGGCTGTGCGTTGGCTGCGAATTCGCGCCGCCGCCGCACAAGCGGTTCCTCGGCGGGAGGGTCGCGAAATAGATGCGTTGCGCAGATTGCCGGCCTCAGGGATGACCTCACACGAAATTGACATCCGGCTTTCGCGGGGCTCACTCGAGCCCGGAATCTTCGGCATTGTGCACCCGGTTTTGCTCTGGCCGGAAGGGCTCTCGGAGAAACTCGACGATGCTCACCTGGAGGCGGTGATCGCGCATGAACTATGCCATGTCCGGCGTGCCGACAACCTCACGGCGGCAATCCACATGCTCGTCGAAGCGGTTTTCTGGTTTCATCCGCTGCTCTGGTGGCTGGGCGCGCGCCTTATTGACGAACGCGAGCGCGCCTGCGACGAAGAGGTTTTGCAGCGCGGCAGCGAACCGCACCTCTATGCCGAAAGCATTCTGAAAATCTGCGAGTTCTGTTTGAGTTCTCCTCTGAGCTGCGTGTCAGGCGTTACCGGCGCAAATCTAAAGAAAAGGATGGTTCACATCATGACCGACCAGGTTATTCGCAACCTCAACTTCCCTCGAAAACTCCTGTTGTGGACGGCCGCATGCCTCGCCGTCGCTCTGCCCATCGCCTTTGGCCTGCTCAACGCCACTCCCGGCCACGCGCAAGGGCAACTCTCCGTTACGCCCAGGTTCGTATCAGTCTCGGTCAAGCCTCACCCGCGTGAAGGCAACGGCCCGGTAATGTCAAGGATGATGATGTCGCCGATTAATAGTGCCTTCACCGCAAGAAACGTTTCCCCGCATTCCCTCCTTCAGCTGGCATACCACATTCAGGACACGCAGCTCGCAGGAGAGCCGGAGTGGTTCAAGTCAACTACTTACGACATTGACGCGAAGGTTGATCCATCCGCGGCCGATGAGATGAGCAAGCTCAGCGACGATCAGCGAAGCCTGGTGCACCAACGCATGCTTCAACAGTTCGTCGCTGACTATTTCAAAGTGACCCTGCACCAGGAATCCAGAGATCTTCCTGTGTACGAACTGCTCGTTGCTGAGGGCGGCCCCAAACTCCAGAAAGTGGACAAACATGGTTTCATGCATATGGGAGTAGGCGACCTGAGCTCGCAGGGAACTCCCGTGGCCTTGCTGACGGCGCAGTTATCGCAACGTCTGGGGCGCACGGTTGTAGACCAAACCGGGCTCGACGGTGACTATGCCTTCAATCTCCACTGGACCCCCGACGCCGAGGAACAGGCGCGCATCCGCGCTGCCGGCTTGCCACCTGAACTGATAAAGGCGGGACAGCCTGCAGCTTCCGGTCCGCCGCTTCTTACGGCGGTAGAAGAGCAGCTGGGACTGAAGCTGCAGCCGCAAACGGAACGCGTGCAGGTTCTCGTCATCGACCACGCCGAGCAGCCTTCAGAGGGCAACTGAAACCACAGACATTTGGTGCCCCACATAAAAAAAGCGGATGCGCGCAGCATCCGCCGCAGACAAACTCGCAATGGCTAGAAGATGATCTTGATTGCGAGTTGCATGTTGAAGGCTTCGCCGGGGCCGATGCCAGGGGCGCCGTTGAAGTCGCCGATGGTGTCGCTCACGAAACCATCCCCACCGACCGAGCCGCCGCCGGATGCCAGGTTGATCCGGTTGAGCAGGTTAAACATCTCTGCCCGGAGCTGCACCTTGAAGCGCTCGCCCACCGGAATGTTCTTGAACACCGAGAGATCCACGGACCCGTATCCCGGGGCATAGAACTTGTTCCGGGAAAGGTTGCCCAGGAAAGTGGTCGGAGTATCGCAATTAAAGGCCGCCGGGTTGACCCATTGTTCCCCACCTGCTGCCGCGGAGAAGGAATGGTTGACGCCGGCGAAGGGATCGCCCACCAGGTCGCAACCCGGGCGGTTGAAGCCACCCGAGATGTTGAACGGTTGCCCGGTGTGGAACGATAACAGGCTGTTCACCTGCCAGCCGTGGGTGAGGATCCTGGGACCGTGGGATGAGCCCGGCACTGCGTAAGTCAGACTGGTAGTGAAGTTGTGCCGGGTATCGAAATCCCCATTGCCGTATTCGGCCTTCAGATTGTAGCTGTCCAGAGGAATCACGCCGCGATACTCGCTCATCACATCCAGCGCGTGCGCCCAGGTGTAGCCGAGCTGGGTGCTGAGCCCGTGCCAGGCCCTGATTTTGAGGCTGCTCTGCAGCGAGTTGTAGTTCGACGTGCCGTTGCTGTTGAGTTGCAGGATGGTGCCGACGTTGGGGTACTGAGCATTGAATCGGCCAGTCGTGGCCGCACCCACCTGGTTGATGTTCAACATGGTGCTCAGCTTGCGGCCTTCGCTGCCCACGTAACCGACCTGGAGTACAGCCGCATTGCCCAGGCTCTTTTCGATCTGCAGGTTGTAGTTAAAGAAGTAGGGAGCCCGGAAGTTCTGGTTGACGGAGTACACGTTGTAGGTATTGGCTCCGTTGGCTTGAGGTATGCCGCATCCCGGATCGGTGTTGAAATTCAGGCTGGGGCAGAGCGTGACCCCGGGGAAGACGGACGCGCCGCCTGCCTGGACAGCATCCCAGTTGTAGCCGTTCAGACTGAAGTTCGAGACCGCGGCCGGACCAGCGGGATTGTCCTCGAGACCATCCGCACCTGAAATCGGGGGACGGAAGTCAAGGAACGGGTTCATGTTGATCTGATCGTAGAAGACGCCGATTCCACCGCGCACCACCAGATCGCCATTCTCCCGGGGCTGGTAGGCGAAACCGAAACGGGGCGCGACGTTATTGTGATCAGCAGGGAAAACCGAGCCAATCCCATTACCCTGGATGGGCATTCCTTGTCCCGGAATGAAGACCGCCAGGTCCTTCTTGTTGCTATACAAGGGTCCGAAGTACTCGTAGCGGAGACCGAAATTCACGTTCAGCTTGCGCGTGACTTGAATCGAGTCCTGGCCGAAGAAGTTGTAGCCGTTGACTCTTACGAAGCGTTCCGGATTCCCCACCGCAATGCTTGAGGTCGAGACGTCGCCCGCCAGGAAATCAGCCAGAGCGCAGGTCGGATCGGTACTCGCGCAGCTTCCCGCCCAGGGTCCCTGAGTGCCGTCGAAGGAAAACTTGCCGGTTCCGCGGCGGTGATAGAACTCGTTCACGCGTCCTTGCCGGAATTCGCCGCCGAAACGGAACTGGTGTTTGCCGACGTTATAGGAAACGATGTCAGCCAGCATCCCAGTCACGTCATTGCGGCCTTCGGGCGGCGTAAGACCGATTTGCTCAAAGCTGGCGCCACTCGGAACTCCTATGGCGATATTCGGGGCGCCGAAGATAGGCTGTCCCTTGATGGTCGCGTCCGGGCTCAGGAACAAGCCCAGGGCCTTGGTATTGAAACTATTGTTGGCATCGCTGAAAGTCTGGTTGAAGTAGTTGACTCCGAAAAGCAACTGATTCGTCATCCGCGGGGAGATCACTGTATTGAACGTGGCCGCATAGTTATAGACGTGGAGAGGCGCTTTTTCGAAGTAAAACTCAAGGTTGGAGCTGGCTGTGCCCAGTGCCGGGCTGCCGCCGAGCGGCGCAGTCTGGCTTCCCTGTCCCCCGAACCAGCGGACTGAGAGATGGTTCTTCTCATTGAAATTGTGATCAATCTTGGCCACACCGTTGTAGCTGTAACCGGTGGAGGCAATCGGACTGAAGAAGTTGTTGGTTGTCGCCGGCAGATTATTAATGAGCGACGGCCAGAGAATCGGTGAAGTGTTGGTGACCGGATTGCCAAGCAGGGTTTGCGAAAGCGGACTCGGTGTAACTCCATGGGCGGTCAGCAGAGCCAGAGCCTGGGTCTGCCAGGCAAACGAAGGCTCAGTAGCCAATCCCGAGAGGCCGATCTTGTAATTCTGCTTCTCGAAAGAGACGAAGTAGAAGGTCTTGTCCTTGAAAATCGGACCGCCGAGACTGAACCCGTAGTTCTGATTCCGCAGCGCGGGCGCTTTGGGGTTGGTGGCGCTGGGCTGGAAGAAGGGCGAGGCCGCGCCGTAAAATTCATTCCGATTGTAGTAGTAGGCCGTGCCGTGCAAGCTGTTGGTGCCGGATTTTAGCACCAGGTTTACCGTGCCGCCGGCATTACGTCCGGCCTCGGCGCTCGACTGGGTTTGCGCGGAAAACTCGTCGGTAGCGTCGATCGGCATGATGACGCCCGCGATTCCGGAGACGCCGCCCTGGTTGACCGCGGGAATATTGTGCCAGAAGTCGTTGTTGTCCACGCCGTCAATCTGCCAGTTCATCTGGTTGGGGCGCGTTCCGTTGAGCGAACCGTATCCGCCCACGGCGTATCCGCCGTAGCCCGGCGCGGTTGCGATCAACTGGGTGAAGTCCCGTCCATTCAGAGGAACGTTCTGCACCACGGTCGAAGGGATGGTCATGCTCTGGGTCGAGGTCGTCGTATCCACGGACACCGAGGCTGCGGAAACTTCAATCGCAGTGGTCTGCTGTCCCAAGGTGAGTCTGACGGGCAAGGTGTAAACCGACCCGGCTGTAACCGAGACATTGTCAACATTGACCGGCTGGAAGCCGGGCGCAGTCACCGTGATCTTGTAGGAACCCAGCGGCAGGTCCTGGAATGAAAACTGTCCTTCGCTGGTCGACGCTGTGCTTAGCGTAACCCCTGTGCCGTTGTTGATGGCTCTGACTTCGGCTCCGGCAACGACCGCCCCCGAAGGGTCGACCACCGTGCCGTTAATGGCTCCCCGAAACGTCTGTGCCTGGCTGATAACCGCCAGCAATAAAATAGTTACCGCAGAGCTGAGTAATCGCCGCATACTGCCTCCGTTTGTTCCCCAACATTTGTTCGCAATGTCCCGAGTTGACCAATCTATGTCACGCTGGGGGCCAAAGTCCGATAATCCCGTAACATCCCATTTCTTCAATGCATTGCCGAACTTGGTTACGGCCTCGGGATACGCGGTATGGAAAGGAACCCGGAAACCATATATGAAAAAACATATGTCATGAGCGAGCAAGGGACACTCGGAGTTACCTCGGCTGGCACTTTTGACCCCTCGCTGGCCCGTGCTAGGTTCGCCAGAGGTACAACACTTCAGTTGGGATTCCGATGCGCCTGATTACATTTGCAGTTCTACTGCTGGGCTTCGCGCTGGTTCTGCCCCTGCAGGCACATCACATCAAACCGAGCGCCGCGAAGACCATGCCGGCAACCACGTCTTCGCCCAAAGCGCGCGAGCTGTTCGATCGCGCCCTGACCGACTACGAGAATCTTTACCTGGAGCGGGCGAACATCGGCTGGCGGGCCGCGGTGCAGGCCGATCCCAATTTCGCCCTGGCCTACATTTTCATCGCCTACAACAGCAGCGACCCGGCGGAGGCGAATACGGCGCGGGAAAAGGCCAAGCTGCTGGCCGCCAAGGCTTCGCCCGGAGAGCGCTTGCTCATCCAGTGGATTGCCGGCGTCAAGGAAAACAATTTTATAGCCGGCATCTCCGCCATGAACGACATGCTGGAGATGTTTCCCAAAGACAAGCGTCTGGCCTACCTGGCAGGGAACTGGTTGATGGGACAGAACTCCTACGAGCAGGCGCAAAAGACACTGGAGGCGGCGCTGGCCATCGACAAGAACTATCCCCCCGCGCTGAACGACCTGGCCTACTGCTACGCTTACAGCGGCGAGTATCCCAAAGCCTTCGAAGTCATGGAGCGCTACGTTGCCGTGCTGCCCACTCTGCCCAATCCCCAGGATTCATACGGCGAAATCCTGCGCATGTCGGGCAACTTCGAGGCTGCAATCGAGCACTACCGGGCGGCGCTCAAAATCGATCCCTGGTTCGACTATTCGCAGCTCGGCCTGGGGGACACCTATGCGTTGATGGGCAACCAGGCGCAGGCGCGGGCGGAGTACGATCAGGCCATCGAGCACGCGCAAACCGGGGCGGACAGGCTGTCCTACGCTCTGCAGAGCGCCACTACCTGGGTGCGCGAGAACAATTTTCCCGAAGCCGATAAAGCGTTTGCCGCGGTCGCCGAAAAAGCTCACGCCCTGAGGTTCGACCTGACCGAAGCGCAAGCTCATCGCATGATGAGCCTCTACCAGGCCGACGATGGGGAAGCCTTAAAGCACCTGGCATCGGCGGAAGACGCGCTCAACCACCCGGGTTCCAGCATCTCGCAATCCGACCGCGAAGACGAACGCGCCCGGATCTTGCGCTACCGGGCGGTCCGCGCTGACCATGCCGGCAACCATGAGTTGGCCAGCCAGACTTTGCAACAACTCGAGACCATGGCGGGCAGCACGCGCAGCGCCGTGGTGCAAAGTTCGTATCATGGCGCTGCCGGGACACTGCTGATGACTCAGCAGAAGGTCCCGGAAGCGATCGCTCACCTGGAAGAAGACGAAGATAATCCCTACTCGCTGGAATTGTTGTCCCACGCGTACTCAATCACGGGAGCCAGCGACAAAAGGCACGACGTCGAAGTCAAACTACGAGCCAGTAATGCGCCCACCATGGAACAGGCCCTGGTCGTGCCCGCGGTTCGCTCCCGTCGCCCCGAAGGCGAGTAAGCTGTCACAGTCGACCGACGACTGTTGCACGGCCGCGCGGTTGTGGTAGGCTCCACTTCTCATGAAGGACATCAAGCGCGAACGCCGGTCCGGGCAGCGCGTTGCCGCGCGCCTGCCGGTGTCCATCAAGAGCCGGAAGGGAACGGTCGAGGCCACCGGTTTCACGCGCGATTTGAATACTGGCGGCATCTTTCTTTATACCGACTCTCGTATCGTCGCCGGCAGCGAGTTGGAGATGGTCCTGATTCTGCCGCCGGAAATCACCCACGGAGCCAAACAGTGGGTATGCTGCCGGGCGTCCGTGGTGAGAGTGGAAGATAGCGAGGGTGGCGGAGATTTTGGCGTCGCCGCCAGCATCCGCAGCATCGAGATTCTGCCCGAAATCCCCAGCTAAATATCTGATTGGGAAGAAGTTGGACCTTTCCGAGGAAGCCCGCGGCAAAATCCAGAAAGAATTTGTGGAATTCCTAATGACAACTGCATCGCTTCTGGTGCAATATTGCAGACCCCTGAAATGCTCTGGTTCAAGGGAATTCCGGTTTCAGCCGATGCAAGACTATAGACGTCGCTGATTCCGGCGATCGCTGTTGCCGTTCACAATCTTAAAAAGCTTTGGATGGCCGGGCTATGTGGATTGAAAAATTGTTGGCCGGCGTGTTGCGCGTGCTCACGCCGCTGGGGCCGCGTTACATCAGGCCTGCGCTGGCGCAACGCATCTACCTGTTGTGGATTTTCCGCAATTTCAAAGTCCTCCCCCTGCAGGTGCTGACGCCGCGTCAACGCCGTATGCTTGACGCCTTGTGTGCGGAGCCCCGATTCGTCGCCCCGACCGAACCGGACGGATGGGAAGCCCCCATTCTTGGAACCCTGGAGCGCCGTCCGCCCATCGCCCCAACGCCGGACGCGCCGGGATCGACCCGGGTATCGCCATTCGCCGCCGATCTCTCCAACGCAGAGCGCCGGTCGTAAGATAAATTGCGATCCATCCCCTACCCAGGAATGAAACTGACAACCGAGAACTGATCAATGAGAACCGATCATCAACCGGATTTCGAACCAACCCATCGCGGGCCATCTTAACCTGCCCCACCGCAGTTCAGTCCCAACACACGGGCGCCGGAGATTCGCTAAAACTGGCCTGCCACCTCGATCGCCACGGTTGGTGCGGCCGCAATTCCCTGTGTTATATTCGTTGACGTCGTTTGCCGCAGCCGATCCGGTGGTTTTCGGCAAGCAGAGGTTCCGGCAAGCAGCTTCCCGGCTGCAGCATGAAGCGATCGCCCGCAACCCGCGACTAGACCGGCGGGCCCCCGGGGCTGAAATTCAATCCAGAGACGGGCGCGTAGCTCAATTGGCAGAGCAACTGACTCTTAATCAGTAGGTTGAAGGTTCGATTCCTTCCGCGCTCACCACTTTTCAATCACTTGCGGAGCTGATGTTATGGGGGTGCCGTCAAGTGTGCCGTGAATCAGTCCGGCTGCTCCTGAATTCTCTACAGATGCATCCCGCTCCAGAGATTCTCCCTCACTAGTGATGACTGATTGAAGTCCCGCCAGGCGGTAATAGTATCTTTTGACTATGGCCTATCCCGACTCTTCCAGTTAGCGTGACCGAGGCTCACTGGCAGGTTTATGGGAATGTTGGCAGGAGCGACGGACAGCATTCGACGGTTGCCGAAGTCTCTCGGGCTCATGCCGGTTTGCACCGGAACCTTTGGGATTTCCGCCAGGCAACTAGACAGTGTTCTGCATCAGGTCGAGAGCATAACTCAACGAGCTAACAATTTGCTCGCGAGTCGCAGCCCAGGCGATCTGGCAATCCGCCTCGAAGCTACTTCGTGGTCTGCGGTGGAATGCCTGGACCATTTGACTCAGACTGCCGATGCGTTTATCCCGGCGATAGCGTCTGCCATGGCTGGGGCCCCGTGCCTTACCACTAACCGCGCTCTTAGCACTGGTGCTCTCACGCGCCTGTTCATCCGGAATCTGGAGCCTCCCTACCGACTGCGGTTCAAAGTGCTCACGCCGCTGATCCCGCGTCGGAGCGATTATGATTCGGCTTGGGGCGCGTTCGAAGAGTCGCAGGCTCAACTTGCGAAAACTATACGGTCCGCGGCCGGCCTCGCGATTGATCGCGTTAGAGTTGAGTCACCGGTGTATGCGTGCTTCCGCTACAACATCTATGGCGCCCTTTGCATGCTGGTGGCCCATGAGCGCCGCCATCTCTGGCAGATGGAGCAGATACTCAAGGCGCTCGACCTCGCACCAGTCCGCGACGCTTCCTAGTTCATCAGTAAATTCAAGGCATGATGCCAGACCAGGTGCCATCGATTGACTGCGATGTAACCGTCATGGGCGGTGGTTTGGCTGGGAAGGCGGCCGCGCTGCATTTGGCCCGGGCGGGCCTGAAGGTGGTCTGCATTGAGCCGCAACAGGCCGTCCGGCCACCCGTGGGAGAATCTTTGGATTGGTCAGCTCCCGATCTTTTGCATCGCCTTGGACTGTCCTCCGAAAGTCTGATCGCGTCCCGCATCGCAACCTGGAAGCGGCATGTCACCGTGAAAATGAGCGACGGATGTGAGGCGCATTATGTCCCCTCGGCCTGGCTGGGCGGTCCTCCGTTCCATGTCAACCTGGCGACCCTGCATGTGGAGAGGGCTCAGCTGGATGATGCGCTCCTGAAGATAGTGGTGGATGAAGGCATCACTTTTGTACACGACCGCGTTGTTGACCTTGAAACCGCCAACCAGAGAGTTCTCTCGGTCCAAACTGAAGGTGGCGTCCGCGTTTCCGCACCCTGGCTGATCGACGCTTCCGGAATCGGGGCTTCGCTGGTGGCAAGAAAATTCAACCTGCCTTCGCTGCAGTACGGCCCCACGAAAGTAGCGATATGGACCTACTTCAGAGTGCCGCAGCAAGTTGATGGCACGACCTTGTATATGGACCCGATGCCGGCGGAATACCTCGAGTGGATTTGGGAGATTCCGGTCAGCCCTGACACAGTGAGCGTGGGATACGTGGCGCCAGGCGCAGCGCTCAAAAGACAGCGTGAGCAGGGAGCATCGCTGGAGGATGTATTTCGGCGGCAACTGATGAAATTTTCCGGATTGGAGCCGCTGCTGCAACAAGACCCGCTCGGTCCGCTCAGCGTGACTTCGTTCCGCTGCCGGGTTTACCTGAATTCGGCCGGTGCGAACTGGCTGATTGCCGGCGAGGCAGCGTCTCTGGTCGATCCCATGACTTCGAATGGAGTAACCGCGGCGCTCCGGCATGCCGCCGAGGCCGCGGCACTGATACTAAAATTCCGGACGCGAGGGGAGTTGCCATGGCGCGCGCGGAAAGCTTACAGCAGCCGGATTTTGCAGACGGCGAAGTTCTTCAATGAAGGAATCGAGAAAATTATCTATGAGCCGGTGGTCAGAAATCGGATTGGACTCTCCGCCGCAGGGACGATATATACGAGTCCTGCGTGGAGCATGAATGTAGTTTATGCGCGGCTGCGGCCCGCGGGGTGGTTCTCGACATTCTTTCTGGGGGCGATGCTGAGATTCTTTCGAGTCAGCGCCGCCATCTTGTACTGGGGCTGCGGCCTGGTTACACCGTCCCTCCCAGAAACCCGAGCGTAGGCCGGGATAGAAGCTCTTATCTGCCAGGTTTCCAGCTCTAATGACCTGACTTGCCAGGGGCCCTCTCGCCAGCCATCCCCAGCTGTTCCTTGCTGTCTCGGTTGGCATGTGTTTTGCCGGCCCTCTTCCTGACCCCGCACATGAGGCGGAGTACTGAATCCAAAGAAGTTGTTGGCTTCATTTCGCAAACGGGGTCTATGCCGTGGCGATGAGCATTTTTCTCATCCGGATGGCGGCGGAGGTCGCAGAAAAAAGCAAGAAACCCCTTGACTTGCTAAGTAGTGTTATAGTTAACTACAACACTGTGATGTTCGTTTGAGCTGATCGGAAGCGAGCCGACCGCCTCCATCCGAGAGCAAAGAACAAATGAACTTCTTGAGGAGAATGAAACATGAAATCCCTTCTTTTTATGCTGTCCCTGGTTCTGATGTCGCTGTCCAGCGTGGCTTTTCGCGCAGTCCGACGCACAAAAGTCCTCCGTGGCTGCTGTGCCGTCCGAGGCGCAGAAGTCTTTCGCAACCATGAAAAGCCTGGCCGGAGAGTGGGAAGGGCCGGTCACGGTCCCGGAGATGCCGCAGATGTCAGGCGGCAAGCCGCTCCATGTCTCGCTGCGCGTGACCTCCCGGGGGCACGCGCTGGTGCACGAGCTTCAGGAAGCAGGAACGCCCTTGGATGCGACCAAGTACGATCATCCGGTCACCATGCTTTACGTGGACGGAGACCAGCTCACACTGGTTCACTATTGCGACGCGGGGAACCGTCCGCGCATGACCGGCCAGATGTCGCCCGACGGCAAGACCATCGATTTCGAATTCAAGGACATCAGCGGGAGCACGGAATATCACATGCACCATTCGGTGTTCACCCTGGTCGACGCCAACCATCACACCGAGGATTGGACGTTTATGATGAAG
This sequence comes from Terriglobia bacterium, assembly GCA_963734455.1. Classification (GTDB taxonomy): domain Bacteria; phylum Acidobacteriota; class Terriglobia; order Terriglobales; family Acidobacteriaceae; genus JAIQFF01. Next base: position 292,651 of record CAVTHC010000001.1, on the reverse strand, counting down.
GACAAGCCAATCCACGCGCACTTCGACCTGCACCGAGTCAACTAGGGCGCGCGGTATTTCTGCTAAGGTCTACGTGGAAAACCGATGGACCGTGAGTGGAACGACAATCAGCCGATCTACCGCCAGCTGCGCGATCGCGTGGTCGCGATGATCCTGGACGGGGTGCTCAAGGAAGGCGATCCGCTGCCGTCCGTACGCAACGTCGCGGCTGAGTACCGGGTGAATCCGCTGACGGTCCTGAAGGGATATCAGCAACTGGTGGACGAGGGGCTGGTCGAGACGCGGCGCGGCCGCGGCATGTTCATCAACGCCGGCGCGCGCAGCCTGTTGCTGCAGGGCGAGCGGCAGAAATTCCTGGGCGAGGAGTGGCCGAGGATCCAGGCCACCATCCAGCGGCTCGGCCTGAATAAGGAAGAGCTCCTGAACGGCTCGCGGCCGTCGTCCCCGGCCGCGCGCCCGAAGCCCGCGAAGCCGGATTCCCCGGAGGAGGAGGGCTGAAGCCATGGCATGTATAGAAGCCCGCGGTCTGCGCAAGGCCTACGGCGCAACGGTCGCGCTGGACAGCGTCGATCTTCGGGTCGAGCGCGGGCCGCATCCTGGGACTGATCGGTCCTAACGGCGCGGGCAAGACCACCGCGCTCAACGCGATTGTCGGCCTCACTCCATTTCAGGGAGAACTGAAGGTGCTCGGGCGCGACCCCTGGAGCGAGCGCGATCGGCTGATGCGCGACGTCTGCTTCATTGCCGATGTTGCCGTGCTGCCGCGCTGGATGCGGGTTTCGCAAGCGCTCGACTACGTGGCCGGGGTGCATCCCCGATTCGACAGGACGAAGGCAGAAGGTTTTCTTGCGAAGACGGACATCCGCCGCGCCAGCAAGGTCAGGGAATTGTCGAAGGGCATGGTGACCCAGCTGCACCTCGCCCTGGTCATGGCCATTGATGCGAAATTGCTGGTGCTGGACGAGCCCACGCTCGGCCTCGACCTTCTGTATCGCAAGCAGTTCTACGATTCCCTGCTGAATGACTACTTCGATGGCGGTCGTACCATCGTGCTGACGACGCATCAGGTGGAGGACGTCCAGCACGTCCTCACCGATCTGATGTTCATCCACCGCGGCCGTATCGTGCTCAATTGCAGCATGGAAGAATTCGAGTCGCGCTACCTGGAGGTGACGGTGAATCCCGAGCAGGTGGCCGCGGCGCGGGCGTTCAAGCCGATCCGGGAGCGCCAGGTGTTCGGACGCAGCATCCTGCTGTTTGATCGCGCCGACCGCCGGCAACTGGCCGCGCTTGGCGAAGCGCGCACGCCCAGCATCGCCGACTTGTTCGTTGCCGTCATGAGCCATCAAACTGGCCAGGCGGACGGAGCGTCTCAATGAATACGCAAGCCAACGCCGTACCCGATTCTCCCCTCGAATCGCGGGTCATCGCGCCCGCGGTCATCTCGGCGCCCCGGTGCATGTACTGGTCGGTACGGCGCGAATTGTGGGAGAACCGCTCGCTCTATCTCGCACCTCTGGCGGTGGCGGGGCTGATTCTGGCGGCATCGTTGATCGGCATGATTCACCTGCCGTCCAAGCTGAGTGACCCGGCGCTCGACCCGATGCAGCGGCAGGACCTCATCGAGCAGCCCTACACCTTCGCGGCGATGCTGCTCATGTTCTCCACCTTCGTCATCGGTCTTTTCTATTGTGTCGAGGCCCTGCAGCGCGAGCGTCGCGACCGCAGCATCCTGTTCTGGAAGTCGCTGCCGGTCTCCGATCTCACTACCGTGCTCGCGAAGGCGAGTGTCCCGTTCGTCGTGCTCCCGCTGGTGACCTTCGCGGTCACGGCGGTCACGCAAGGGATCATGCTGCTCCTGGGCAGCATCCGGCTGCTGGGAAGCGGTCAAAGTGCAACGCTATGGACCCACGTGTCGTTGTTCCAGATGTGGGCGTTGCTTCTTTACCACCTGCTGGCGGTGCATTCGCTCTGGTACGCGCCGTTCTGGGGCTGGCTGCTGCTGGTCTCGGCCTGGGCGCGGCGCGCGGCCTTCCTGTGGGCAACCTTACCTCTGCTCGCAATCGGCATCCTGGAGAAGATCGCGTTCAATACCTCGTACTTTGCCGCCCTGCTTGGACACCGCTTCCTCGGCGGCCCGGAAGGCGGCGCGTCCAGCGGGAACTCCATGTCGATGGCATCGTTGACCCCAGCCACTCCGGGCCAATTCCTGGCCAGCCCGGGCCTGTGGGTCGGGTTGGCAATCGCCGCGGCATGCCTGGCGGCAGCGGTGCGGCTGCGCCGGGATCGGGGACCCCGTTAGAAGATCTTCCGAATTTGTTCCGCGGATCGGGTGACAAAGAGCGGCAATAACGGGAGAAGATCATCCCCCGCCAGGTAAGCCAATTCCTCCACTCTCCGGAACGAGGTCCACCACTGGCTCAGGGACAAGTTGCCATCGCGCAGATAACGGATGCACGACCCGAAGTCGCAATCCTCCACCAGCCATTTACGCCCGTCTTTCGCCTCCTCTGATCGAACCACCCCACCCGTCAGGTCGAGATACATGGCGCGTGCGACGTCCATGCCGCCTGGGCTGACGAACAGACGAAACGTCGAGCCGATCCGCGGGTTGATGTCCAGAATCTTGTATTTGCCATCGCGAGCGTCATAGCGATAGCCCATATCGAGAATGCCTCTGTATCCGATTGCCGCCATAAAGGCGCGCGTGATTTTCTCGACTTCTTCATTGCGCAAACAGATGCCCAGGCTGGTGCTGCCGGTGTAGACGGGGGATTGCCGGATTTTCTTGCCGGTAAAGCCCAAGAGACACTCCGACTCCCGGTTGAAGTAGCCATTGAACATCCAAACCGAGTCTTCGCCTCCCGGAATATATTCCTGAAGCATGAGGTTGGGGGATTGTGGATCCTCAGCCATGTCGTACTTTTCCAGAAGATCGCGTTTCGATGAGACGATGAACATCTTCTTGCCCGTCCGGCTCGATGGCCTTGTGCCGTCGATTTCTTTCAGCACGACTGGAAAGGAGGCCTGATCGAGGAAGGCCACAACCTCGTCCCGCGAGCGGGGAAACGCGGTCTGCGGAGTGGAGATGTTGTGGCGGCGCGCCAGATAGTACATCTCCTTCTTACTGCATAACGAACGCACCAGCTCGGGTGAAGGACGAGGAAAGATGAAGCGCTCCTGCAGAGGCTCAGCATGGTCGGCAACAAACAGGCTGGCTTCGTCGCTGGTGGGGATGAGAATGGTTTGGCGTCCAATCTTTCGTGCGATGTCCAACAGCGCCTGCAGCAGCGGCTCCGGCTTTGCGCACTCCGGACTGAGCCTGAATTTCCGGCGGCAATATTTCGAATAGAAGGAGAAGGCATGGGGATGGAAATGGGCGTTATAAACCGCAACGCCCAGCCTCCCCAGGCTGCGTGTAATTGCCAGTGGGCCGTGATTGGCCGCGGGAAACACTAATACCGGCGTGGAAGGATCTGCAATCATTCCTTATTAAGTGTTTCCGAGAAAAGTGCCAGAGAGCCCGAATGTCGGGAGCCACTCTGCCGACGATGCACCGCAAGCCGCGCGTCCGCGCTCAACTCGCTCAGATCCAGAGAGGCGATTCCCAGAGCCTGAGCCGCTGACCCAGGCCGAGGTCGCAGGCGGTCGAGTACACGTCCCAGGCCAATGCGATATCTTCCACTCCCATGCCCATGTGCGCGAAATGGATTCGCTCGCTTTCGCTCTCGCGCCCGGGTTTTCGACCCAGGATCAATTGCCCCAGACTACCGTAAATGTCGTCATCTCGCAGTAGTCCCTGGGCGTGCATGAGAGCCGGGGTGATAATGCCACGGTGCTTCAGGACTTCCCAATTGTCCGTAACCATTTTGCGGCACTGATGGATGACGTCAAAATCACATTCGTGTCCTGAAAGCTGGATGGTCAGAGCGCCCGGCTTAACGTCTCGCGCGTGGATAAGCGGCTGGTTCGAGGTGGTGACCGGCAGGACCACATCGGCGTCGGCCAAGGCGGCGGATACGCTATCCGCGATCACAACCGGCGCTGCCCAGCGCCTCCGGCAATCCTCCTGCAAAGCTTCCGCTTGCTCACGCTGGCGCGAAAAGACTGCTATTTCTTCCAGGTCAGGAAGGGCGGTGAGTAAACCCAGAATTTGGGTGTGGGCCTGCACTCCGCCACCGATCAACGCTGCTTTACGACTGGAGCGGGGCGCCAGAAACCGGGCCCCCAGCCCGGTCACCGCTCCCGTGCGCATGGCACTGATCAGCGTGCCGTCCATGATGGCGACGGGCAGGCCGCTGGCCGAGGAGTTCAAAATAATCACGGCACTTCCACGGGGCAATCCTATCGCCCGATTCGCGGGGTAGCTCCCCATCCACTTCATGCCGATCGCCGGCCTGGGCCCCTTGATCGAGGCAAACAATCCGTTGAAGCGCCCCAACTCTTCGCACTGCGGGTCCTCGCCGTCGCGCAACACCACCTTGAACGGCTGTACACACTCGCCTAATTCAAACAGGCGCAGCACGTCCGCGATGACCTCAAAGGCTCGGGACATGTCCAGAACATTGGCGTTCAAGACCTCAGTCTGGTCGAGATACAGGAATTCCGCTGTGGCAGACATAGTTTGGTCTTCGGTAGGCCGCTTCTGAATGCTAGTGAGCATAGGGATGCCGAGCAACGCACCTTCACGTGTGCAATCAGGTGGCCATTGATGGCGGTCTGCGGCTGCACAGCCGCTAAAGCCTTTTACCAGGGCTGGGTCGGCAAAAGCCTGCACATCTTGCTCACATTCTTGCGCTCATACAGGGCAATATCGATAAGTCGCTCTTTCCACGGCCGATAAGTGAGACTCGGCCCAGGCGCGCTCAGCCGGCCTGAACCCGCGCGCTACGAGAGACTCCGGCAAACATCTTTGCCGAGGCGGGAGAGCAACGGCGGCAGTGCCTCGATGTCGGCAAGCGAAGTGCGGAAGTTCACGATGCAGGCCCGCAGCGCGAATTTTCCATTGACGACGGCGTTGGACAGAAACGCTTCACCGCTTTTCTCCAGGCGCGTGAGCAGCGCCTGATTGATTGCATCGATGCGCTTCTCACCGGCCGTCGAACCGATCTGCGGCTTCAGTTCCGGCGGCACATAGCGAAACGTCGTGATGCTCAAGCGCTGCGTGAACGCTTCGAACTCAGGGTGCCGGCGGAGGAGCGCGTCGAGATGCTGCGCCAACCGCATATCGTCGGCGATCATGCCGATCGCGCCGCTGCGACCGACCTGCCGCAGCGCCAGCCACACTTTGAGCGCTCGGAAACCACGCGAATTCTGCGGGCCTTGATCGAAATAATTAATGGCGGTTTCATCGAAATGATAGTAGGCAGGATGATAAGAAAACGCTCGCAGCAGATCGTCGGGCCGCCGCACCAGCACGCACCCAGCTTCAAGCGGTGCGTAGAGCCATTTGTGCGGATCGACCGCCACCGAATCTGCTTCGTTCAGCGCTCGCAGACTCTCTGGAGCGCCAGGCACCTGGGCGGCTAACGCTCCGTACGCTCCGTCTACGTGAAACCACAGCTGGCGCGCCCGGCAAATGGCCGCGATTTCCGGCAACGGATCCACCGCTCCCGTGCTGACCGAGCCGGCGGTGCCAACAACGAGAAAAGGAACATCGCCCCGGGCGAGATCCTGATCGATCTGCGCCTGGAGTGCGGCGGGATCCATCCGTTGTTCGGCATCGACCGGAATCCAGCGAATGGCATCGGAGCCAAATCCAAACAGGTCGGCCGCTTTCTGAAGCCAGGTGTGGGTCTCGGTCGAAGCATATGCCAGCAGCTGGGGTTGACCCGCAAGACCTTTCGTTCGCACGTCCCACGTGGCTTTCGCCGCCCGGGCCGCGAGGAAGCACACAAAGTTTGCCATGTTGCCGCCGCTGACCAGGAGGCCGCCGCAGCCGGCGGGATATCCGATGAGCTCAGCAATCCATCGAACCGTCTGCGCTTCTATTTCGGTGGCCAGCGGAGCGAGCCGGAATGCGCCCACATTCTGGTTGATCATGGACGCGAGAAAATCGCCCAGCGCTCCGAGCGGCGCCGGACTCGAAGTGATGTAACCAAAAAAGCGGGGATGGCCGTTGAACAGCGAATGCTCGAACAGCAGGCTCGAAGCTTCTCTGAGCACTTGCGCCGCTCCCTCGCCGTCGTCGGGAAGCCCGCGCTCGCTCTTGAGCGCGCGCCTGATTTCTGCCACCGATTCGCCTCGAGTCACCAGTCCATGCGGCATCGCCGCCAGCCAGTCGGCCAGCGAATCGACGAGTTGATGGCCGAGGGCACGAAAGTCGTCCGGAGACATTTCAAGGGGTGCCGTCCGGTTTTTTAATGGTTCGGGATTGGTGCTCATCGCGATGAATATCCCCCCAACGATCCGCCTCGAGGTGGATGCCAGATACGAATCCTATCAGCGCAGTCCTTCGAACAGATCGGATTCGCGCGCGCGACCGCCATTCACCAGACTGAACGCTCGATAGAACTCCTGGGTTCCCCAGATCGCCTTATGATTCTCTTCGGATAGATGTTCCAGGTTCTTGTATATGCTCATCTGTGTCTGGTGACAGGAAACGGCTTTCCAGACAGTCGGGGAGAACTGACTCGTGTCTATGAATGTCGTGAGGGTCCAGTCTGGCCAGGGCGACGCCCTCCGCTCAATACCATCCACTTTGGAGGTCAGGCCGCGCAGCGCCGTCTGATAGGCCTCCCATTTCTGCCGGCTCCACTCCATGTAATACAGCTTCGACACGCGATGGGGTTGGCCGGACCCATTTTCCCCGGCGGCGGCGACAACCGCGGCGGTCGCGAGCTGCGAGATGGCGATGTGGTCGGGATGGCCGTAGGCGCCTTCGGGACCAAAGGTAATGACGACGTGTGGCTTTACTCGACGGACGTGGCCCGCAATCCTTGCCACCGCCTCCGGGACGTTTACTCGATCCAGGTCGCCGTCGTAGTAGTCGAGGAAATTGACTTCGCGTACACCTAAGATCGCGGCCGCTTCGCGCAACTCGGCCTCGCGCACCCGGCCGACGACGTCAGGCGGCGGCTTTTCCCCGCTTTCGCCGAAGCGGCCACGCTCGCCGCGCGTGGCCGTCACCAGAAAGGTCTCGACCCCCTCGCCGGCGTACTTTGCCAGCGTTCCGCCGATGCCGAGAGATTCATCGTCCGGGTGGGCCAGCACAGCCATCAATTTCAGTGGCCGGGAAGCTGTCTGCGCCGGAGTCATGATGGATGGGTCGAATTCAGCATCGCCTCAGTAAATTTGACGATCTTGACCACCAGCGCCTGGCGGCGAACCAGAGGCGGCACAGCCAGCCGCGCCTGCGCTTCGTTCTCGGCTTCGATGGTGGCCCAGCCGCAGTGCACACCGCTCATGCAGCCCCAGTCAAAATGATTGAGATACCCGGCCGCGTTGACCAGGTCGACCAGGTCTCTACAGTTCTGTTCCGTGTGTGGCGTTTCAATGAGGTAACGATCCATAAGGCCTCCTTAAGGACCCGCTGACTTACCGTCGGCCCGCCCGCGGGTCCAAAAGGAGCGGCCCGTCACATCTGTGTAACATCAGCGGTCAAGCACCGCCGTCACCGGCCCAGGGCGGCGCGGATGCGCGCCAGGTGGTGCCAGCTGTGCCGCAGGGCGTGGTCCTCAATGACGAACTGAGCGGTCACAGGAGCGCCGAAACTCAGCGAAAAGGGTGCCGCTCGATCCAACTCTTCATCGCTGAACGCGCGCACTGCGGCGGCTGCCTCACGACTGTTCCGACGTAAGAGTTCGAGTGCGGCGGCCTTGGTTACTTCCGCCTGGTCCTGGGCATGCTTGGCATTCAACTCGGCCACAACCTTCCACGTGACGTCTGTAACCGCCTTCCCACTGGCGATTATTCGCGCCAAATCAATCTCGATCGGGTAGACGCTGGCCACATGGTGCACGATGACGCCGACCGAACGGCCATCCCTCCCACTTTCCTTCACCGGTGTGCGCCATTCCTCTTCCGAGAGTCCTTCCGCAAAAGCGGCCAAGCCGGCAGCGCCTTGCTCGATGCGATCAGCCAATAATGCTGCGCGACCGGTCGTCCGTGTTGTCTTCGGTTGGGTCTCGAGTTGCTCAAAGTCTTTCGTCGGTATGTCTTTTGTAGCTGTATTCATTCTGGTTGTCTCCTTCATTGATTCTCCTGGATTCGTACTCCCTGCGATCAACTCCTACTCGGTCGTCAAGATTTGAGAGGCTAAATCAGCAGAGTGACCACGCTGGTGACCACGAGCGCTGCCGCCCATACCAGGTTGAGATTGAGCCATCCCTTGCGGAGAACCGCAAGGCCGAGCTTGCTATAGACCACCCACGCGACGAGCCCGGTGACCGCCAGATAGCTGATGGTATGGACGGCGGTGCCGAGTATCGCTGCGAGAGGGCTCGCGGCCGCGGAGGTGTGATGGTGGCCTGCCATGTGGTCAGCCGCCTCGACTGTGCGGCTGCCCAGCAATACCGGCAGCAACATCAAACCGGCACCGTGCGCCGATGCCATCAGAAACGACCAGAGCGTGAGGTCCCGGAAGCCCACCTGCATCCGGACCCAGCGCGGGTGGTGATGCCGCACCAGGGAGAAGACTCCAAGGCCGAACAGCAGCGCGGCGACGGGATAGCGGATCGCCTCTGGCGGCAGCGCCAGGCCGAGAAACGCCGCCGCCAGCACCACGCTTCCAATGGACAACGCGTGGCCAAGCGCGATCGGGACCAGGGCCCTCGCCACCGCAGCCCCCTTCCGCTCCTGCATCCCCAGCGCCACCGCGAACAGCCACCCCATCCCGGGATTAATTCCGTGGTAGGCGCCGAGGAGCAGCATCAGCCATAACGCTGTCGATCCCAGCTCCGCATGTGTCATTTTGCCTCTGAGTAGCAGTAGGAATCAGATGAGGCGTCGCCGCCCTCCAGTCGGACCTGATGTGCTCGCAGCCCATCGAACTCGACGAAGAACTTTTCATCGAGTTTCATTCCGCCCTTCGGATCCGCGTCCAGCTTAACCATCCAGCTCTTCACCCCATCGGGATAGAACTGTTCGTCCCACGGGGAGTACAGCGAATTGGTGAAATACACGCGCTTGCCGTCGCGGCTGATCTCGACCATCTGCGGGCCGCCGTTGAGCGCCTGCTTGGGCTTGTTGGGGTGAGCCGCGCGGCGCACGATGCCGCCGAGATGGACAGAGCCCGTCTTTTTCGGATTGGCAGGGTCGGAGACATCGTACTGAATGAACTCGCCGGTCCCCCAGCACGAAACATAGAGGAAGCGGTCGTCGAGCGACAGGTTGATGTCAGTGACCAGCGGTGGCACCGCCTTGAAGCCCTTTAGCAGCGGTGGCAGCTTCTCCGGATCAGCGGGCTCGGCGGGAATTTCAATGACCTTGCGGATGGCCCACTTGGCGTTCTTACCTTCGTTCTCCCGGTACCACATCCAGATGGAAGCAGAGAGGTCCTTCAGAGAAATAACCACGCCAACGAATCCGAAGGTCTTTTTCGGGTCGTGTGCAGGCCGAAGTTCGAGAGCCATCTGTTGCTCCGCGCCGAGGTCAAGTTCCTGCAGATGGCGCCGCTTGTCCAAGTCCCAGATATGAATCTTGTGGCCATACTTGCCGGCCAGCAGCAACTCCGGGTTGACGCCGTTTTTCACCATGTTCGGCGTGCCCCATTCCGAAGTAATCATGGTGTCGTGCCCCAGGTGCCACCAGAAGTCATATGCCAGTTGCTGCGGGCCGCGATCCTTTTCCCACTGGCCCTTCAGCTCAAACGTGTTCGCGTCCATGAGGAAAATGCCCCCGGGCCCGTCTCCGCTGGCCGACCCGAGTGCGCTTCCATAGACGCCGTCTGGGCCGCAATGAATGGTATGGGGCGAAGTGTAGCCCGTCTTCCTGGTGAATTCTTCGGGCTCGATCACCTTCACGATTTTCGGCTGCCTGGGGTCGGGCTTGGTGTCAAGGATGTAAATCCGCGAAGACGAGATGCCGGGTACGATCAGGTAGCGACGCTCCATGTGCGGATGAGGGGCCTGCGGGCAAAGACATGCGCTGCAGGCATTCCAGCCGAAATGATGCAGCTCGTTATCGCCGCGGGGGAAATCCGTTTGCCCGACCAGGCGCCCATACCCGGAGGAACTTGGATCGAGGTCAATGACGCCCATGGCGTCGCGCTTTCCATTCTCGTCGACATTGAGCAAAGCGACATAAGCGAGGCGTTCCGCCGGGGCCTGCATCGCCATGCCCGGTGAAGGATAAAAAGTAGGATCCGGACGCATTAAAGGCATATTCATATCTCCTTATTCTGAAAAAGGTTCGCCGGCAAAGGCCCCCAACCTCAGGCTTTCACCGCGATCACTTCAAGATACTCCGCTGACACCACGGTAAGCTCGTCGCCGCCGCGATTGTGCGCGGACCACAATGCTTCCAGTTCGCCGCGCAATCCTCTCGCGGCAGTTTCGTCCAGCGATGCGAACGCGCGATTGGTGGGTCCATAGTACTGACGAAAAAACTCTACCACTTCAGCCGGCGGGAAGGGGTAGGTGAAGGGATAGTGGCGCCGCGTCATCTTCAGCTCCGAGACCCCGTGGCCCAGCCGCTTGCGCACCACAGTCTCATCGCCCCACAACACCGGAGCCGGCATGCCGGAGGGAGCGATGAACTTGGCGAAGGTCTTGAACATTTGTCCAATGAACCCTTCCGGCGTCCAGTTTCCCATCGCGATCGTGCCTCCGGGACTGCACACTCGCAGCAGCTCGCGCGCCACAAGTTCCGGCCGCGGGGCAAACATCGCTCCGACCAGGCTGGTTACGACGTCGAAGCTGGCATCTTCAAACGGGAGCGCTTCGGCGTCGCCTTCCATGAAACGAGCCTTGAGACCTTCTGCGTTGGCGCGGGCCTGCGCCCGCTGCACCAGGTTCGCCGCGATGTCCACGCCAGTGACATTTACACCATCTCGGGCCGCCCAGAGCGCGACCTGGCCCGAGCCGCAGGCCACATCGAGCAGCTGGCATCCTGCGGGAACGTCGAGTTGTTCGTAGAAAATGCGCGCGCCCTGCTCCATGTAGCGCGAGAAGCGGTCGTAGTCTCCGGCCATCCACGTTTCTTTCAGCCGTGCCTTCAGACTGTCGATTTCCGGTGCGGTTGCGATGGTGTTCATGATTCCTCCAGTGTATTTATTTCTTATTTAAGGCCGGAGAGCGGACCAATGTCGATATTCGCGGCCGCCCGCGCCCCATTCACGCCCAATGGCGTCGTCGAAGACGGCCGACATGGCGGGGCGCATGGTCTCTTCCTCGCCCGAACGGCATGAGCCAGTTTGCGGACGATCTCTTCCTTCTGGGTCGATGCGGGAGAAGCCCCGGCAAACTTAGCCTGGATCAACGGCATGATTGTGTTCCTCCCTCAGCAGCAAAAGTGCAGCTTCTCTCGGCCGGATTGGCAGTCCAGCCCTTCGGAGTGACTTTGGCAGCAAACGACGGCGCCACAATCTTCCCGCTCCGCGCTACGACTTGAAGCACTTTTCGCATCTGTGAATGCTTCGACGAGGCTTACTATGCGCCGTTATCGCGGCCTATACTTACCCGCGCGTCCGGCTTTCTTGCTCAAGGCAGAGTTGCCGTATGATGATTTGCTCAGGAGTCCGCAGAGGTTTGCCGGGAGTCCCGCGCGGGAGGATCTATGGATGTGCTCTCCGAGGTGCTGAAAGTGGTGAAACTCCAGGGGGCCATGTATTACAACGGAGAATTCTCCTCCCCGTGGAGTGTTTGCTCGCCGCCTTCTCGGGCGGTTGCGTCCCACCTGTCGCCGGGCGCCGGACACGTGATCATTTATCACTTGCTTACGGAAGGGAGGGCCTATGCGCGCTTGCTGGACGGCGAGCGCATAACTCTCGATGCCGGCGACATCGTTATCTTTCCCCACGGCGATGCGCACATCCTCGAAAACGGACCGCCAACCAAGAGTGTGGACATAGCGAAAGAATTGGCCCGAATTATTGCCCAGGGGTTGAAGCTGGCCCGCCTGGGTGGCGGAGGAGAGGTCACGCGATTCATTTGTGGCTACATGGCGTGCGAGCCACGGTTGAGCCAGGTTTTTCTTAGCGGCCTGCCGCCGCTGTTCAAAGTCAATATCCGTAAAGATGCATCGGGCAGGTGGCTGGAGAACTCGATCCGTTTTTCGGTGAATGAAGCTGACGCTTCCCGCGCCGGCGGAGAAGCAGTCCTGGCCAAACTGTCGGAGGTTCTATTTGTGGAAACGCTGCGCGCTTATATCGCGCATCTTCCAGCGGAGCAAACCGGTTGGCTGGCCGGCGCCCGCGATTCGGAGATCGGCAAGACGCTGGCGCTGATGCACCGCAGCCCTGCACAGCCGTGGACCATTGCTTCCCTGGCAAAAGAAGCGGGGCTGTCACGCTCGGTGCTGGCGGAGCGCTTCCGTCATTACCTCAACGAGCCTCCCATGGCCTACCTCACGCGCTGGCGGCTTCAATTGGGAGCGCAGATGCTGGCCACGACCAGTTATTCGGTGGCACAGATCGCATCCGAGGTCGGTTACGAATCCGAAGCCGCTTTTAACCGGGCATTCAAGCGCGAGTTCACTGTTCCCCCGGCGCGTTTCCGCAGCCAATCCAGGTCAACTCATGTGACGGGTCCGGCCAGGAAATCGCGGTCGAGCCACTGAATCGCCAGGAAAATTCCGCCATGGTTGACACACGACGGAACCTGATTCCTTAGCTTCGCTCGCAGAAATAAAGCCCCGGGATGGGCGCGGGGCTTTTGTTGGAGATATCCAGTTGCTTCTTACTTGTGGTTTTGCACGCTTTCAAAGGCCTTCTCAAATTGCGTGACCAACGGAGTCTCACCCGAAGCGAGACCGTCGCGGCCCATGACCCGCCACAGATAACTGCCCCGCGGCCCGTGCGCGTCGTAGACGGCCAGCAGGTCTTCCGAAGGCCGGCTGGTCACCAGGATGGTGATGTCGGCTTCGGAGGGCCGGTACACGACCGTAAGTCTGCCCCAATTCTGTATGGCGCTTTGTACGGCGCCGATCGCCTCCCGATCTTCCGGCAGGAGGTTGGGGCTAAACTGATCTCCGTCATAGGAGGCAACGTAGACATAACGCGCATTCGCCAGCGTGCCCGGAAATGCTGGCAGGTTCGCGGTACTGGAACTGGGCGCAGCCACAGCGGAAATTGCTGCCGCGATAATTAAGCTCGCCGCCAGAAGAGAAAATCGCTTCATATAAATTGCCTCTTGGGGTTAGATGCCTGCGGAGAGGCGGGAGATGCTGAGGCTCGCAGGTCAATGCCTGCTTTACCTTGCGGGGGACCGACCTCGATGACGGGTCCGGAGTATCGTTTCGCGGAGGCCCATTTGTGCCGCCCCATGTCCCATCGGACCTCGCTCAGCGGTCGGTTGGCTCTACGAAGCGCCGATTCTCATTGAGGCTGGGCAGCGCCCTCAAATTGCCGGTTACCTTGATCGAGAAAGTCTGCTGGGCGGGCACGCCATCCACTCCGTCGACGGTCAGACGGACGGCAAAATCCGCCGCTGTCGTGTAGGCATGAGTCGCTTTGGGGCCATCTGCGCTGGTGCCGTCACCGACATCCCAGTGATACGCGACTGCGGGCACCCCGTCAGGCCCAGCCTGTGCCGAGAGACTGATCGTCTCCCCCGCCGCTGCGGATGAAGGCACCTGAGCCGTTATCGTAGGAGCAGCCGCGGCAATGTTCCTGTCAATTATTTTGATCACCTTCACCGAGTGAGGCGGCTGATTTTCAATCTGAACGGTGTCTCCCGCGATCGCAACCGACGCATCCTGATTCAGGACGTCGGTCGCCACCAACCTGTGGTCGGCATGAAGGCCGAGGTCCGTGAGCTTCAGCGTGTGCGAGCGGGCTGCGTTCGTCCAGTTGAAGACAGTCAGCATGGCTTGGCGCTGACTCTCCTGGAGAAAGAAAATGCTGGGCTGTTCATCCTCCGGCTGGTATGTCATCAGATCGACCGGCGTATGAGCTCGCCCCATCTTGGCCATATTCAGTAATTCCCGGTTCTCGACCAGGGCCAGTCGATCTTTTTCAGAGCCCAGCACCAGCATGTCATCTCCGATCTCATACATGCCGCCGGACACGGCGGAGAGCGCGATCGAGGCCTGGGCCGCGCCCAGCGAAAGCGAAGGCTCGGCGTTCCTGCTTTCCACGATGTATTTGTCGGTGATATTAAAGGCGTCCGGATCATTGATGAAAAAATTGCGGTTCATGTAGAAACGGGCAGCGATGCCAGGGGCGGCATTCTTCGTCCGCTGAAAACTGTGCCCGGTATCGACGGAGATCCTGCCCGTATCCACCAGTCCCACCGGGTTGAGCATCGGGCTGCCGTCTTTATCCAGGATCACCTCATCGCCCACTGTGTCTCGGATTACTTGCAGGCCGATGCGCTGCGCTTCCAGGGCGGTCGTGTTGGGCCGGTAACGATAGCCCTCGATCGCCGTGGTATCCATGAAGTCCAGCTTGATGAACCTCACCCCCCACTCGCGGACGAGTGTGTTGTAAGTCTGTCGCATGTACTCCTGCGCTCCGGGGTGGGTGGTGTCCAGCGCGTAAAGTACATCCGTATCCTGATTCCAGACTTTGCCTATGGGGATAGGCTCGCCCTTGGCATTGCGGACCAGCCATTCCTTGTGGTGCTCGTAGATCCAGGCTCGGCTCGTCACCTCGAACGGCGCGGTCCAAACTCCGAAGGTCAGGCCCTGCCCGGTGATGTGATGCCCGACGAATCGCAAACCATCGGGGAATTGGGTCGCATTGGCGGTAGTGTATTCTCCGCGGGCATACTGATAGCCTTCATCGATCTGGAAATACTTGTACCCGAGCGATTTCAAATGCTCGGCCTGCCAGTCTGCATTGGCCAAAGTCTCGCCTTCATTGATCGCGCCATAGTAGGCGGTCCAACTCCACCAACCGATCGGAGTCGCGCTGGAGACGCGCGCATGGTGCAGGACCCGAATGGCATCACCGTAGGCCAGGAGTTGACCGTGGTAATCCGGTCCGGTTTCGAACAGCAATCGCTCTGAAACCATGGCTTCGTTGGGTTTGAGGGGAAGGCTCAATTCGACCTGGTCATCGGCAGCCGAATTCTTCAGATTGAATGCCTTCTGGATTTCCGTGGTTCCGGTGGACTCCACGGTATAGGAAGCGATTCTGGTTTTCGCGCCGATACCCTCAGCTTGCAGATGCAGCAGGGTCAGAAACCGGTCGGAGGTAAGCGCGCCAAGAAATAAACTCTGCTGGCTTTCCCGGTTGTAGATGAGTTGGCTCCCTACACCACGATGCAGCCCGCCAGGCGCGGCCCCGAGGTCGTAAAGCGACAGGTCCGGCCAATCTTCGCTGAAACTGTCCGAGAGGACCCGGTTCGCCGATGGATGTCCGCCCAGATCGAGAATCGGCTCACCGATCGCCTCCACACTCCGAATCGCCTGCACGGTTACCTCGTTCCCCGTGTTGTTCTGCACTTTTACCTGGACGGTCCCGTAGGGACGCTGGTCATAAAGCTGCAAGATGTAAACCAGGTCAGGTTTGCCGTCCAGTCCGCTGCAAGTGACCGTCACCTGGCGGCCGGAGCCGAGCCCATCGCTGAATGCAGACTCTGAAGCCTGGCGCCGCGGGTAATCGCTCGATCGCAGCCACTGGTGGTCAACCTGTGCTCCTACACGCGCTTTGAGCACGGGCTGGGCGCCGCGCACACCCAACTGGTACGACCCATCCTGCGCGCTCACCGTCAGGGACAACTTGTCGTTGGCTAATTGCTCGGCCGCGCACGGCAAGGCGACCATCAGCGTGCCAGCGATAACGGCAAGTGCTGCTCGGGAAACAAGTGATCCAGGTCTTTTCAACACAGCAATCGCTCCTTTGTGCGCACCGATTGGTACCTAAAAACCTGTGTAATGGCCGGCTTCGACTACTCCGGGATGGCGCGGAGTCCGCTCATCGACTTAATGTCAATGCGAAAGAACACCGTCTCAATCGAAGAAACCAGCGACCTGTCGCGTGCTTCCGACAGGGGGATTCGCCACCATTCAGGGTGCTGCGCCAGTAGTTCCCGCGCATGTTCCCGCTGAGCGGTGTGGTACTGCGGTTCACTCAGTTCCAGGTAGGTTCCAATCGCTATTACGCTGAGCCAGTTCGACGAAGTTCCTATTTCGTCGGCTTGCAGACAAACCTTCGGATTTTGCCGCATCCACTTGATCTTCTGGCCGACAGTCGAAAAGATGTAAATGCAGCCAGGCTCGTACGAAAAGCGAACGGGCACCACATACGGCTGGTTATCTAACGAACATGCCAGTCTTCCAACCGACACGCGTTTCAACAGCTCGCTGCATTCGTTCTGGGAAATTGGACTGATTCGCATGACAGCTTCCCTCCTGGACGGTCGATTCAGCCGGAATCTAACCTACTCCCATTGCATGCCTTCGGATACCCCTTTGTACTCCGAGTCCCTTCGGCCCCATCCCCCGGAAATTATGGACCCAAAGTAGACCCAGTCGGCGAAGCTCGCCTCGACCCTACTGCTCTTCCCGGTCACGCCAGTGGGGTGGTCGTTTCTCTCTCGCAGTCGGACTGTCTGCTGCCCCTGTGGGCCAAATCGCCCGCCGGGTACGGGATTCAGGGCTGCCGGTACAAGACTTTTAGCTCCGGTTTTGTTAGTATTCCCGGGCCGCTATTCGTCGAACCCAGGGTTTCTGTCTCCGCGTCCTTGATGCGGAGTCGGGAAACATTTTTGCAGCAACCGCTTCGGATTCCAGTTCAGCCACGTCCTGCTGCCTTGTGGACGTGAGGGTGAGGTTGTCATCAAGGGAAATGATGAGCGGAGTAGTCCTCTTCTTTCGCGAGGACAGCCGCTGAGTGTCGAACTGGCACGTCGAGCGCAAATCTAGTTACCGGAAATTTTACCGTTCCCAGGCCCCGCAGTCCCTCTGGCCAATAAGGGATTGGTTCGCCCGTCCCCATCTCCTGTAGAGGTTCTTATAATGAGGATGGTCGTTTTGGTCTTGGCAACTCTTTTCCTGGTCAACGGCACATTGCATGCCGCCGCGCCTTCGGCTCCGGCGGGCGCGACCTTCTTCGATAATTTTTCCAGTGGATCGCTCGACACTTCTAAATGGATCCCCTCCAACTGGGGCGCTCCGGGCGGCGGCACGTTCGTTCCTTCGAATCTCGACTTCTCCACCGGGATGCTGCGCATCAAAGTCACGCAGACCTACAACTCGAGCGGCGGGATCGCCTCGGTTGGCGGCGAGCTGCAGTCCAAACAGACCCTCGGCTTCGGAACCTATGAGTGGGTCATTCGCGCTTCCTCCACTTCAAGCACTCCCACCGGATCCGGTGTGGCCGTCTCCGGCCAGATCAGCTCGGGCTTCGTGTATGTGAACAACTCACAGACCGAAATCGACAGCCCGGAGATTGAAGGACAGAATCCCGGTAAGCTCTGGTGGACAACCTGGACCAGCGTGAACACGGAGCAATCGACCTCGTCGCAAGCGGCCTTCGCGCCCGAGGCGGGCTTTCACTCTTACAAATGCGTGTGGACGCCGTCTTCAATCAGCTTCTATGTTGACGGGCTGCTGGTGTCGACGCACACCGGCGTCGTTCCGCAAACCCCCGCCTACGCCATGATCAACCACTGGGGAACGAACAGCACGGGCTGGGGCGGTCTGGCCACCCCCAACATCACCCGCTACATGTTCGTGCGGAGTTTCAGTTTTATTCCGCTTTCGCAATCGGGTACCAACCCGCCTCCGCCGCCCCCGGGGAATCCGGCGCCGACGGTGAGCGGGATCTCCCCGGCCTCGGGAACGACAGCGGGTGGAACGCCGGTGACCATCACCGGCACGGGCTTCCTGGCCGGAGCGACGGTGAACTTTGGCGGAACCGCGGCGACGGGGGTGACGGTGGCCAGCAGTACGTCGATCACGGCGACGGCACCGGCGCACACAGCGGGCACGGTGAGCGTGACTGTGACCAACACCGACGGCCAGAGTGGACCGTTGAGCAACAGTTACACCTACACTTCTGCATCGGGCGGCGGAGGAGGGATCGCGTTTGTGCAGGCGGGTTCGGGACCGAACACGCTGCAAGCGAAGAATACGACGCTGTCGGTAAGTTATCCGATTGCCCAGACTGCGGGCGACCTGAATGTGGTGGTGGTGGGATGGGGAGATGTCACCTCGTCGGTGAGCACGGTGACCGATAGCAATGGCAACATTTATAGCCAGGCCGGAGGAACGGCGACGGGGAGCGGGCTACGGCAGGCGATCTTCTATGCCAGGGGCATCGCCGCGGGCAGCAACGCGGTGACGGTGACCTTCAACCAGGCGGCGGCATATCCTGACATGCGGATCATGGAGTACAGCGGGCTGGATGCGAGCAATCCGCTGGATGCTGTGGCGGCGGGAGTGGGCACAGGAACGACGGCGACCAGCGCCGCCGCGAACACGGCGGCGAACGAGTTGATTGTGGGCGCGGGCACCAATGGCAACGCGTTCAGTGGGGCGGGCAAAGGCCTCGCGCTGCGCCTGATCGACTACTACGGAAACCTGGGCGAAGACACGGTCGTGACCAGCGCCGGGAGTTACAGTGTGAGCGCGCCCCTGAAAACGTCAACCGCGTGGGTAATGCAGATGGCCACGTTCCGGGCCAAAGGTGGAGGTTCATCCAATCCGGCGCCGACGGTGAGCGCGATGTCGCCGGCTTCGGGAACGACAGCGGGGGGAACGCCGGTGACCATTACCGGCACGGGCTTCCTGGCCGGAGCGACGGTGAGCTTTGGCGGAACGGCGGCGACAGGCGTGACTGTAGCCAACAGTACGACGATCACGGCGACGGCACCGGCGCACGCAGCCGGCGCGGTGAGCGTGGTAGTGAAGAACACCGACGCTCAGACCGGCACCTTGAACAACGGGTATACGTACACGACGTCCAGCGGCGGCGGGGGAACCATCGCGTTTGTGCAGTCGAATTCAGGGCCGGCGACGATCCAGGCCTCGAACACGACAGTGGCGGTGACTTATCCGGTGGCGCAGACGGCAGGGGACATGAACATCGTGGTCATCGGCTGGGGCGACACCACCTCGACGATCAGTTCGGTGACCGACAACAAGCTGAACAGCTACGCGCTGGCGGTGGGGCCGACGAGCGGAACCGGCCTGCGGCAGTCGATCTACTACGCCCCGAACATTGCCGGCGGCAGCACGACGGTGACAGTGAAGTTCAACCAGGCGGCAGCATACCCGGATGTACGCATCCTGGAATACAGCGGGCTGGACCCAAGCGCGCCGCTGGATAAGGCGGTGGGAGCGGCCGGGACGGGAACGGCGGCGAACAGCGGCAGTGTGAGCACGACGGCGGCCAGCGAACTGATCTTCGGGGCGGGCACGAGCGGTTCGTCGTTCACGACTGCGGGGTCGGGCTTCACCACGCGGATGATCAATCTGTACGGCAACATCGCGGAAGACAAGACGGTCAATGCCACGGGCAGCGACAACGCCACGGCGACTGACAGGTCGGGTGTCTGGGCGATGCAGGTGGCGACTTTCCGGGCGGCTCCTTAACGCGGTCGCGTCGCTCACTCGATGTCGTCACAATGTTTGGTTCAAGCCACGGTATTCACCAGCGTGCCGATAGCGTCTATGCTTATCCGGATCTCGTCCGCTGTTTGAAGCGTGAAGGAATCTGGCGGAACGATTCCGGTGCCTGTGAGCAGGAAGCAGCCGTACGGGAAACTGTGGTCGCGGAAAAGATATTCGACTAATGTCGCCGGACTGCGCTTCAACTCGGTCAAAGTGACGGTTGCTGCAAATTCTTTCTGTCCGGCACGCAGGATCTCCAGACTGATGCGGGTGGAGGAGGGCAGCGGTTCATTTTGGATGAGGATGCCCGGTCCGAGCGCGCAGCTCTGGTCATAAACCTTTGCCTGAGGCAGGTACAGCGGGTTCAGCCCTTCAATATCGCGGGAACTCATGTCATTGCCGATGGTGTAGCCGATGATCTCACCGCGTGGGTTGAGCAGCAACGTCAGTTCCGGTTCAGGAACAGACCAGGTGGCATCCCGGCGGATCCTCACCGGACTATTCGGACCCGCCACTTTGTGGGCAACGGCCTTGAAGAACAACTCGGGCCGTTCCGCCGAGTAGACGCGGTCGTAGAAGTCGCCACCGCCGGCTGATCTTGATTCCTCGATCCGCGCGCTACGGCTGCGGTAATAAGTGACGCCGGCGGCCCAGACCTCTTGATTGCCAATCGGGGCCCGCAGGCTTTTCTGGTCGAATTGCTCCGCTGCATTTCCCTGGCCGACCATGGAAGTGAGAAATCCGAGCAGATCGTCCTGGGCAACTAGAAAGTCGAACGACGGCGCGTTAACGCGGTACAACTTGATATCGTGTTCGACGAAAATCCCATCAGTGGTCCGATACAATATCAATGGATATTTCCTTCCTCTAACGCAATCTCTGGCTCGGGCCCACGCTTGGCCAACGTGGCCACTCATTCTTGCACAACCGAATCTCAGACATCCACGAAAGGCGAGCGCCGTCAGCCACAGAATTGCCGGGTCGACCGAGCCGGAGCGCGGCGGGATTGTAGTTCTTCGAGACAAACCAGCATGACGGGATTTCCGAGCTTGACCAGGTTGCAACAATCTTGAGCGAACTTCAGGCTTTGAAAGGCGAAGAAAGTGTCGGGTACTGCTCCATCAATTTGTAAACGCATCCAGCTTCACTGCGTAAATCTGGCAATCGAACGAGAAATCCACCTTCTTGCATAGAGGGAAGAATATGTTCTTACCATCCTTGGTCCATTGCGGGGCCGTCGCTCGGCCCTCGTTGTTTGCCACTTTTCTCACCCCGCTCCCATCCGGATTCATGATGTAAATCTCGTAACTACCTCGTCGATTCGATGCGAACGCGATCTTCGTCCCGTCGGGCGACCATGCCGGCCATCCGTCGAATGCCGGATCGTTGGTCAGATTACGGGCCTCGCTGCCGTCGGCGTTAGCGAGAAAGACCTCAGAGTTGCTCTCGCCCAACATCCGGCGAAAGGCAATTCTTTTCCCGTCGGGAGACCAGGCGGGGTAGGTGTTCACGCCGCCTTCGATCAATTTGGTGATCTTTCGGCTGGCGACTTCGATGGAATAGATTTCCGCTGGATTCTTCTTCGGCGGCTTCAAATCATCATCCGTGCAGTAGGCAATGCTTTTGCTGTCTGGATACCAGTTGGGATGGATGGTCTTCACTTCCGCCGGGGTGAGCGGTTCAACCCCGGTGCCATCGTCATTCATCAGGTAAATTTGCTCCAGGCCGTTGCGCATCAGCACGAATGCGATGTGCTTCCCGTCTGGCGACCACGCTGGGTCTTCATGGTCGGCATCATCGTGTGTCAGCTCCCTTACCTGCGAGCCGTCCAGGCGCATACGGAACAGCTGTTCCTTGCCTGCCACGACTGAGATGAAGACCATTTTCTCACCGTCTGGCGAGAACGATGGAGAGTCGTTCACGGAGTGGCTGAACTGGTACGCGATACCGATCGCGCCTTTCGGCGTCTGGGCCGAAGACCACATCGCACAAAATAAAACGACCCAGGTGCCGATTACCGTGGGACTGGAAAAGATTGTCTTCATACACTTCTTCGACGTCAGGAAGAATGTTTGGTGAGCTGTGCGCACATCATCGCAGGCGATAGTCATTCAAGCCCATACTTTGCTGAGGAGATCAGCGAGAATCCCCACGGCTCCCGCAATCGCGAAGGTTTCGACGGTTTCGCTCCAATTCGCGTAACTGTGGGGATCCGAAAGAATCAACGGTACCCACACGAGTAGGCCAAAGATCACGAGCATCATTGTCAGAAGGCGAGTCGCGAGAAGTGCCAGCCGATTCGCAAGAAGAGCCACAGCCGCCAGTGCGAAAAGAACAGTCGTAGCTACCGCCCAAAACATCTGAGTTGGCGGAAGCCACTTCGGAACCAGACTGGCGGTAGCCCCAAGATAAATCGCCTGTTCGAGGGTAAAGGAAGCGGTACAGATGCCCACTAGAATTCGGCCGATCCGATTAAGCGTTTCCCGTGAACAGGGCGATGACAAGCGCGCATAAACGATCACCGCTCCTGTCACCAGGGAAAGCTCCTCGAAGAAGTTGCCCCAGCTATTGTAGATCTGCGGTGTGGCGAAGATTTGTGGCACGCATCGCAGAGCGAAGACAAGATAAACCGCGCCCAGGATGACCGCGCCCGTTTTCGCGCTCCGACGGAACTGAATGGCCGCTCCGCCGAAGATCTGCGCAGCGGCGGCGGGGTAGACAATGTATTGCGGTAGATGCCAGCCGTTGTACTCGTGCCAGGCCAGGGTGATGACGCCAAAGGCCAGAGCCGCCGCTCCAAACACATGACGCCCGAGGTTCCAGCTCAGCTTCGAACTAGGCGTTGATATTGACATGGGCATAACCAGGAATTGTTGCTTCGCCGCCTGAAGCCGAAAAAAGCGACAAGGTAGATGGTTTGGCAGTGCCAGCCCGTGCGTCTCGGTCTTTGACCACCAGCCTCATAGGTTAGAGGTTACCGCAGAATCTGTGCTTTACCCTTCACCATTCAGTTTCAGCTCGTGAGTTGCCAGACCGGCAACGCGACCTCGGCTTCGAAGGTTTGAAGCATTGTTGCCGCAACGTCGCGATTAGACAATCTACGCCATCAGCCATCGTCTGGGAATCAGCGTATTCGCCTGATTGAAACACCGATCGGGGCCGTTATAATCACGCCGATGGCCAGCGACGCCTTTTTCTCGTGGGCGAACCGGACCGTGCTTCGGCCGGGCCGCGAAGAGCCGTACCTCTCGATCCAGGACATCGTCGTGTTCGTTCGCGATCTGGAAGTGAGCAAACCGTTCTACCTGCAACAACTGGGCTTCGAACTGCTCACAGAGCAACGCCTTCCCACCGGCGAGCGCTGGATCGAAGTGGCGCCTCCCGACGGTAGCGCGAATCTCGCGCTGGTGGAACCAAAGATCGACGCGCCGGAATACAAACTGATTGGCGGCTACCGCTGGGTCCTGTTCATGACCGAAGATGTCCACGCCAAGTACAAAGAATGGAGCGAACGCGGGGTTCGTTTCACAACCGCTCCGGAGACGCCGGGGTGGGGCGGCATCTATGCGCGTTTCGAGGATCCGGACGGGAATGCGTTTGGCCTGGAAGGCTTCGACGAGGTGAGGCAAAACCTGGAGTTGCGCCGGCAGGCGCACGCCGCGAAACTCGAATCGGAACGCCGTACCGCCCATGAACTGGAAATAGCGCGGCAGGTGCAGGCGCGGTTGTTTCCCCAGATTCAGCCGGAGTTGCAAACGGTCGAGTATGCGGGTGTCTGCCTGCAGGCGCGCCAGGTAGGAGGGGATTATTTCGATTTCCTGAATCTCGGGCCGGGGCGGCTGGGGTTGATCATCGGCGATGTTTCCGGCAAGGGAATCGCCGCCGCTCTGCTGATGGCGAATTTGCAGGCCAGCCTGCGCAGCCAGGCGTCGCTGGCTTGCGATCAGCCTGAGGCGTTGCTTCGGTCGGTGAACCGCCTGTTTTATGACAACACCGGCGACAGTGCCTATGCTTCGCTTTTCTTTGCCGATTACGACGAGAGAGCGCAGCGACTGCGCTACGTCAATTGCGGCCATTTGTCGGGTCTACTGGTAAGAAGCGACGGCAGGGTGGATCGGCTCGAGTCCACCAGCACATTGCTCGGAATGTTCAGAGAGTGGACTTGCTCGATTCGGGAGCAGGAGCTTTTTCCCGGTGACGTGCTTGCGCTTTACACCGACGGCATCACCGAAGCCAGCAACGAGCAAGGAGAGGAATTTGGCGAGCGCTGCCTCATTGAATCGCTTCAGCAACATCGGGACCTGCCGTGCCAGGCTTTGTTGACCGCAATTGTGGATCGTGTTCGGCGCTTCGGTGTTCAGGAACAACACGACGACATCACGGCGATCATCGCGAAGTTCAAGGCTGCTGCCTGACGTCTCATCCGGCGGATTGCCGTTTCCCGGCTCTTACCCACCAGATCCGCAGCCTGGTCATCGGTATAGACCAGGATGGCATCTGCGTTGCCTCTGAGCTACGGTTGCCAGGCGAACGAGTAGATCTCATGCGTGCCGGCATTGCGCATGGCTAGAATCGAATCGTCGGGCGCGAGGCCCAGCCACTGGGGCCAGTACGGAAGGGCGGGGCGGGAGAGGTTTTTCAAGCTCATCACAGTTTCCGATTTCCGATTCGCCAAGTCGATGCGGCGTACCACTGCGTTCATATCTTCGTAGTAGACAAATTTGCTGTCGTGAGAGAAAACATTGTTCGCTACGAGTTCATCGAAGAGATTCGACCACTGGCCGCTTTTGAAATCGAAGATCTTAGTGTGCTTCATATCAGGCGAAACGGCCGTCAGGTATCGCCCGTCCGGCGACCGGGATGGTACCCACAGGTCTTCCGACCCGGGTATGTCCGCCACTTTCTTGGTCGCGAGGTCTACCAGTCGCAGGTTGAAATGTTTTTCCCGTTCCTGAATGTACCCCAGCACAACCGACTTGCTGTCGGGTGACCAGGCGCCGCCCAACTGGCTGCGGTCCTCAGCCAGCACGGGTTCCGGAGTTCCTCCGTCGGAGGAAACGACGTAGACCGTCCACGGCTTCCCCACTTCAAAACCGGTGAACGAGATGTGCGTGCCGTCGGGAGACCAACGCGGCCCGACCACGATCTCAGGCGCGTAGGTGAGTTGCAGGCGCTCGCTGCCGTCAATCTTGCTGCGCCAAAGGGTGTTCTCCGGGAAGCTCACGTAGGTTACCCACTTGCCATCGCGCGAGAAGTCCACATGGCCGACGGAAATGCCCGACAAGTAAGGAGCGAACTGGCCGGACTTGGCGTCGTAGCGGACCAGTTCCGCGCGATCCTGCACGCCAATCACGAAAAGCTGTTTGCCGTCCTTGCTGGGCCGCGCCGCGTAGAAGTCGAGAGGTCCGGTAGTGAGCTGGACCGGCTCCGTCTTACCCTTGTGAAACCAGCCTGTGCTCTCCCGCAACACCCACAGGTTGGACGCGCCGTTGCGCGTACTCTGAAAAACGTAGTACTTGCCGTCAGGGGTCCAGACTCCACAGCACTCGTGCGGAGGCGTGTTCCATCCTGCCGGCAGTAACGGGTGTGCGTTAGTACCGTCCAGGTTGGCTTCCCAAATTGTGTTGAAGTCGGTCTTGGAGTCGTTGACGTCCAGGCGCATATGGCGGCCATCGGGAGATAACGCCACTCCCCAGATATCTGGCATGGATAAGACTTTGTGCGGTTCGCTCCCATCCGCTTTGGCGATGTATACCTCGCCTCGATGCTGTATGTATGCGATTTGCTTTCCGTCCGGCGAATACGCTGCCGTTGACGCTGAAATCCCTGCCAGAGGATGAGGGGAGCCGGTGGGCACCGGCAGCAGCCACAAGGGATTATCGGGGGTGTCCGTTCCGGCATTGATAACCAGTTCCGCCCCGTTGGGCGAAATATCCACGATTCCGGGAGAGGGCAAGGTGGTCGGGATGATTGCGGTCTCTCCGCCGGAAGCGGAGACCTGCGCAAGACTGGCGTTCGAGCCGAAGACGACCTCGTTGAAATACAGCCGGGTTCCGTCGGTGACCAGGGGGCCACCCTTCACCCGGCCATCTTTCGTGATCTGGGTGGTCGTGAGGATCCGCGGCGCCGGGGCCGAGACGAACAACTGGCTGGCACCGATGACGACAGCGATTAATGCGAGAGCTCCCGCTCCGATCCACCACCAGCGCCACCGAGACTCAGGCGGAATCAGGGTGCTCGCTGCCATCGTCCGGCTGCTGCTGATCGGGTACCGTCCGGACGAGGTGTCCCGCTTGAGCCGTTGCAAGTCGGTACGCATGTCGCTGGCGTGCTGGTAGCGCAGATTGACATCCTTTTCCAGCGCTTTCTCCACGATGCGTTGTAACTCCGGGGAAGAGCCTCCGGGGTCGCGATCTACCGCGCGGGGCACGTGGTGAAGGATGGCGTCGAAAACTCCTCCTGAAGTGTCGCCCAGAAAGGGCAGCGTCCCGGTAGCCATTTCGTACAGCACCACGCCGAAGGAAAACAGGTCGGTGCGAGCGTCGAGCGGCTTGCCCAGAACCTGTTCCGGGGACATGTAGGCGACGGTACCCAGGGCAGCTCCGGTGCTGGTCAGTTGCTGTTGACTGGAGGTGGCTGCGGTCTGTGAGTTGGATCCCGAGGGATCGTCTGGCCGAGCGAGCTTCGCCAGGCCGAAGTCCAGAATCTTCGCATGACCTCGCTTGGTTACGAACAGATTGCCGGGCTTGATGTCGCGGTGGATGATGCCCTCGCCATGAGCAGCATCGAGCGCATCGGCAATCTCGATCGCCAGACCGACCAGCACATCCGGCTCCATGGGCTTTCCGGCGATGCGATGCTTCAAGGTCAAGCCATCGAGGAATTCCATCACCAGGAACGGATGGCCGTCCTGCTGTCCAATCTCATGGATCGTGCAAATATTGGGATGGTTGAGAGCCGAGGCCGCCTGCGCCTCCCGGTGGAAGCGGGCCAGGGCTTGGGGATCTCGGGCGACGTCCTCAGGCAGAAACTTCAGCGCCACAAACCGGTGCAGGGTTACGTCCTCGGCCTTATAGACGACTCCCATCCCTCCACCGCCGAGTTTCTCCACGATGCGGTAGTGCGAGATGGTTTGGCCAATCATGGACGGAGGAGCCACTTTGGCGACCAATCTTAGGCGGGTGGAGTAGGCAAGTCAATGAAAGCCGTGGAGTTGGCGGTTCATGAAATCGATGGTTGACGCGACCTAGCGGGCAGACTCGTTGATTCGAAGCTGGCTGCCCGGGCCGGAGCGCAGGAACCCGGCGCTGGGTGGGCTTTCCGAGCGGATGCCCTCCCACCTTCCTGGTGACGCGAGCTACTGCGCCTCCGGCAATATGGGTAGAGCCACGGGATTGGCGGAAGAAGAATCGTCTCGGAGTTTAATGTAAAGCAAGGAGTTATCGGGACGCGGAACGCTCAATGTGGAGTCCGCGAACCCTTCGGGAACCGGAACCGAATGTTTGAACTCCGGGTCCGAACCGACGGAACTGATCAGGAATAGATTGCTCCCGGTGAGAGTGCATTGCTTGTCAGGACTATCGGGACAGCGCACTTCCTTCAATGCCGGCAACCGCACCAGGGTCGCCAGCGGTTGCCAATCACCCTTCAGGTTGCCATCCACCGCGCGAAACCGGAGCGGGCCAAACGCGGACGGTCCGAAACTCTTGAGCGGGTCGAGAGTCGCCATCACGGTATGAGCATCCTGCGCCAGGAGGCTGCCGTCGTCCAGGCTTAGAGAGATGTTGTACGACCCATCCGTCGTTGCTACCTCGATCTTCTGCGTGCGCGAAAACCTATCGGGAACCTCGGTTTTCAAGAAAAATGAAAGCCGCGCTCCCTGAGGCAATTCATCCTGATTGCCGAGCTGAATCGGAGAGGGTGATGGCCCCGGTTGTATGTTCTTGTTGAGCAGCGAGATTTTTGGACGGGGCGGGTCGATGCTTGTCACCAGAGTCAGCACACGACCGTCTTTGAGGCTGGTGCGCGCCGTCACTTCGTCGCCTGCATGCAGCGTGGACGCCTCCCCCGCCGCGACGGCCAATCGCAGTTCATCTTTGGTGTCCACGCGAGCCAGCGCCGCAGGAGCGAAGCGGACACCGCTTAACTCGACCGCCGCCACCTGGTCCAATCGCGTTCCGATCAAGGTTGCTTCAGAGTCGCCGGCATTGATCTCCAACTTGTCCAGATGGGCAGCTTCGGCGTAACTGTGCAGTTCAACCTCATCTGCCTTGCCGGCGCCATACTGCTTGACCAGCATCGTGATCTTTCCCGGTCTTTCTTCTTTCAGTGGCACCTTGATTTCCAGTTCATTCCCCGCCGGCGCACTCCACGTTGCCTCAATCGGCTTGCCCTGCTCATTTTTCAAAGTAACGGCGTCCACGCAGGCGGCCGCATCCGATTTGAAATGAATCGTGTTTTCACGGCCCACGATCAGAGCATTCTCGTCTGCCGATGCGAGGGTCCAGTTGTCCGGGTGAGCGTTCTGCAGATGGAACGCCGGGCCCTGAAAGGAATCGAACCCCCAGTGGCCACGGATGGTTCCCATTACTTCGCGCTCCAGCTTGTCGGGCGCGGCCGCGTGCGTATCGATGACAAAACCGCCACGGGCGGCGTCGGGAGTCGCAGGCAGATCGATGGCGTGGCCCGACTTGTCGGGTATGCGCAAGGTCAGGTCGTGCGCGTAGTCCGTCGCGAAAACCACCGGGGCGCCTTCAGCCGCCAGCAGCAGCGAAGGCTTCTCCAGACAGAGGGTATGATTCGAATCCGCGGGTCGAAGCGGAGGCAGTTGTGGCGCCTCTACCGCCGGCAAACTCAGCACCATGACCGACATCGGTTTACGAAACGAGGGCGGATTATTGAGCTTCAAATTCAATTCGTCGAGATGAGGCAGCGCCAGCGCTGGAATGTAGCGATATTCCGGAGTATGAAAGCTTTCCATCATTTTCGCCAGGTCCACGACCGCGCCAACGTACGGGCTGTAGGCTCCGCCGCCTGCCAGGCGGGTAGTGCTGAGCTGCCCCACCAGATCGGGACCGCTGCCGGAGGTGAGCGCTGCCACCATCGACTGGCTATGCCCATCGTCGAGGACCAGTTGATCGGTGTTTTGCGTCAGACAGGATTCCTGCTGCTGCCGTGGCTTATAAAAGCAATCATTGTCAACCTTGATATTGAGGCTGCGAGCCAGGAGCAGCGAACGTTCACGCAGGACGGTGGAATCACTGTTGGACATCTCCCTGACCGCGCTCAAGTATTTGTCCAGCCGTGAACGGTCCAGGCTGGCCTGATTTAGATCTTGCGAAGCGCGGACGAATGCTCCTGGCCTGCCTTGCACCGCGGCGCGCAATGCGCCGAAGTCGCCGCCGGTCTGCGGAGCCAGGAAAATCAGCGCCTGCTGCGCGCCCTCGGGAACCGTAATCACGATCCCTTCCTCGCGCACATGTTTGTTCCAGGTTTCCGCTTTCGTGAACCAGGCCTCGGGCGGCGGATTGGTCGAGCCCCGCAGGAACACTGAAATCATGAGAAAACGCACCGACTCTCCATCCGGCAGGTCGGGATGAATCCACAGCCGGTCGCCGGCCTGCAGGTTGGGGACCTTGGAGATCGGCAGAGTTTTGCCCGCGCGCGTCACCCTCAATTCGATTCTGGGACCGGCCAGATCAAACGCGGCAGTATCCGCCCAGAGCAAGCTCCCGGATAGAAGTACGACAGACAGGTGCCACCATCGAACTGGCCAAAACATGTCCTTATTGTAAGAGGTTCCGGGCCCAGAATGACGCCGGAAGGCCACAAAACTGTCAGGCACTTCAGCCGCAGCATGATCTTGGTTAGCGCAAGTGAGCGGTACATCCACGATCACCTCTACCAGTGATTTGGCTCACTGCAGGGTGGTTCAAGGTTCCATAGTATTGCGATTTAGGAAGTCGCGATGCCATCGTCCCGCGCTAACTTGTTGAGCGAGATTATCATTTTGGGCAGCGCAGTGCTGATTCTCATGACGCTGGTTTTCTGCTTTGTCATGTCCTTTGCCTGGGCTCCAACCCCGTGGTGACTTATCGACCTCCAGCACTCGAGTGCGCTCCTCGCTTGGCTGCAGAGTTCCACAAGGTTCTCGCCCTGCGCAACGGCTATTTAATTCTAAAATTGGCCTCGATGTCAGTCCAAACAGGCACTGGCTTGCCGTCCAGGCCCACGGCTGGCCTGAACAGCCATTTTTCCACGGCCTTGACCGCCTCTTCGTCCAGGCCGTAACCGAGCGAACGCTGCACCTGGATATTCGCCGTATGACCTTCCGCGGTGACGACCAGGTGGAGCACCACAATTCCGGAGACCTTCGCGGACCGCGCCTGCTCCGAATAAGACGGATCCGGACACGCGATGCATCCAGGGAAGCCGATACCGCCGATGCCTGCTTTGTAAGCGCCGTTTTCGAATATCGGCGCTTGGGCAGGTTCATTCATGGGTTCGCACTGGGCTGAACTCGCCGGTCTCGGAACCGCTGCGGCGGTTAATTTCGGCGTGCCTGGGTCGCCGAAATTGTCCGCCAGGATTGCGGGGGCCAAATCGACGGCTGTCGTGCCATCAGGATTGAAACGTACCAACACTCGTACCCGAGACCAAGTCACCTCTCCTCGCACAATATTTCGCCGGAATTTCCATCGACGGATTGCATCCATCGCTGGCTGAACCAACAGGGGAGGACCATCAAGCACGCGAGAATTGTTGCTGACATCACCCTCCGGCGAAATGCCGAGGCCAATGTCCACGGTTCCCGTTGTATGAGAGTCGAGGGCAGGCGCGGGATATTTAGGAAAAACACATTGGGTTACGCGGTTCCACATCTCCTCCGGCGCAATATTTTGAATCCGCTTCGGCGGAGTGTTCGCAGGAGTGTTCGATCCTCCCGGGGCGCTGCTCCGCGAAGCAGCCGCAGGCGCCTGGGCCATTGTCATAATTCCGGTCCCTGCCTCAGATGTCTCGCCGACCTGCGCAGCCGTGAGCTGGCCTGCAAGAAGACCGTATAAAACAAGAATCGTGGTGGCCGTGAAGGAGTGCATACCATCTCCCTCTGAGCGGGAATTTCTGATCTCAGGTTTATCCTCGCGCAAAACCATATGCCTACCGCCCTTTCGCGTCAACCTGCAACCGCTTACTCGGAAAAAGTTGCCGGTCATGGCCAGAGACGCCAACGTGGGAAGCTGTAGTCAGGTCTTGGGCGAATCGTCGGCAAACCGGAACTAATCCCGGCAGATTGTGCGGCCAGGGAGTGGGCAAGTCAATGAGGGCGATGAGTTGGCGGGACGTTAAATGGGGTTGTGAGTGAAATCGCGAGGTTACGCCCAACAATCCCCCGTCTCACTTTTGCTGCAGCGACTTAACATATTCCGTCAAATTGTGAATTCGCACCTCCGCAAAGCCCAAACCTGCTTTCTTGTCCTGGCTCCGGAACAACGGACCCCACGTCGGCATGTCGGACGTCCCGTGGGCTCCGCTGTCCGTGCCCAGGCGCAACGTCGCGGCAACTTTGTCAGCCGGGTACTTCCCGCCATTGTGCTGGGCCAAAGCCTCTAAATCCGCTGGCGGCGTTCTCAGAAATCTAGCTACTGGCCCGTCGCCCTTTCCTTCCATCCCATGACAAGCCGCGCAGTAGTCTCTGAACATCTGCTTACCAGACGACGGATCGCTGTACCTGATGGGCGCCTTCTTTATTCCCTTTGCCTGGTCGTCTTGCGCTACTGCTCCGCCCTGCCCTGCCAGAATCGCCCCACTTACTCCGAGTAGTAGCATTCCTGCTAAGAAAAATCTCGTGGGTTTCACGATACACCTCCACATCGAGGCTGTAGCTCCCGAAGGCCAGGCGCTCAAACGGATCCGGCGACTCCGGACACAACAGCCTTCAATTTCGTCTCAGGGGGTGGTGCATTCCGATGGTGGGAACTGCTCTTCGGAGAGGCGACGCCCGCATTCTTGCTTAAGAAACATTCCTGCGTCTGTGATCGCGGACACGATTCCGCGTGAGGGCGATCACGCAAATCTTTAACAGATGAGTAGACAAGTGCCGAGAACAGCTGGCGTGACCTCGCCATTTCACTCACAACCCGTAGGGCCGTCGGGCCTCGTCCCGGAAGTCAAGCATTCAGAGAACTAATGAGATGGGCGGCTTGCGATGCGCAGTTCAGCTTCCCCGGCAATATCCGGGATCAGGACATGAAGGGCTTTCGTCGGCGCGTCATAGGACGTTTTGAGCTGGGACGCTCCCAACAGATAGCTTCGCGTCAGCTCGATCATTCGGCCAATCGTAAATCACAACCTCCACCGTTTTCCACCAGGGTGCATAGCTTCCCTGGCGTTTACCGAAGTCGACCCGCACCGAGTCGCCGTCGGACTGGCAGGTGAATGTCTGGCGGAGGAACTCGCCGTGCTGATAACGGAAAGTGTGGCCGTCGTCGAGATACAGCGAGCCGCTGCACTGTGGGCCAGGATAAACCCGAAGTTCCAGCGGGCCCTTCGGTGTTTCATCAGTACTCTGTATCAGCGGCTGCAGCGGCAGGATGCTCCCGCCCCGGACATACACCGGCAGCGTGTCGAGCGTCGGGTGAATGAAGGGCCGGAATGGGTACGGAGTTCCCGGTCCGTTTTTGGCGATATCTGTTGGAGATTTGCACAATGGAAGGTTCTGGAGGAGGAATCGGTGTCTTGAGCCCGGTCCAGAAATCGTACCAATCACCGCCGGGGAACGAGACCACGTAGTTGTCGAGGGTTTCCGCGAACGGCTGCGGAGCCACCAGCAGGCTGGGGCCCAGCAGGAACTCGGTGTCGAGATTGGCGAATCCGTTTGACGGCGGCGTGAAGACCTCGGGGAATTCGAGGAAAATGGGGCGCACCATGGGGAGCCCGGTGCGCGCGGATTCCTCGGCGAGACTATAGATGTAAGGCAGCAAGCGGTAGCGAGTTTCAATGTAGCGGCGGCGAATCGCTTCCTGCTCCGGGCCATGCACCCAGACTTCCTGCATCAGAGAGCCTTTGGTGGTGTGGTCGCGGAACATGGGATTGAAGGCCCCGACCTCGATCCAGCGAGTCAGCAGGTCGGGCGAAGGCGAGCCATTGAATCCGCCGATGTCATCCCCGACGAAAGAGATGCCGCTGAGGCCCAGATTGAGAAGCTGCTGGGTGGCGAGGCGAAGGTGGTTCCAGGTGGCGGAATTGTCTCCCGTCCACGTAAATCCGTAGCGCTGTCCGCCGGCGAACGTGGCGCGGGTGAGGACAAAGGGGCGCTCGTCGGGGCGCAGCTTGAGCAGGCCTTCATAAGTCGCGCGGGCATTCTCCAGTCCGACGACATTGTGAATCTCAGAGTGGGTCGCGGTGCGGGTGGCGAAGCCAGGCTCTTCGATGCGATGCACATTATCGAGCGGCATGGTCTTGCCGGGTCCGTCAAAGACCGCGGGCTCATTCATGTCGTTCCAGAAGCCGGCTACGCCATCCTGAACAAACTCTTTATAAAGGCCGCCCCACCACTCGCGCGTCTGGGCGCGAGTGAAGTCAGGAAAGACGGCCGGGCCCGGCCACACGATGCCCACGTATTCGCTGCCATCGGCTTTCTTGACGAAGTGGTTCGCCGGCTTTGCCGGAGTCGTAAGGGGCGTAGCCCTGGTTGGGAATGCGGGCGATGTGCAGATCGGTAATCAACACGAGGTGGAAGTTTTGCTTGCGCAGGTCCGACACCAGCCCGGGGAAATTGGGAAAGGTCTGAGAATTGACGGTGAAGGGGCGATTCCTGTCCTGATAGTCGATGTCGAGGTAGACCACATCCGACGGAATTTTGTCCGCGCGCAGACGGCCGGCGATCTCGCGAATCTGGGATTCAGGAGTGTAGCTGTAGCGGGACTGCTGGAAACCAAGCGTCCACAGCGGAGGCAGCGGATGGGTCCCGGTAAGGTAAGCGTAGCCTTCGACCACCTGCTTTGGGGTCGAGCCGCAGAGCATGTAGTAATCGAGTGGACCGCCTTCCGCCCCGAAAGAATAGGAGTCGCGTGATTGCTTGCCGAAGTCAAACCAGGTGCGCCAGGTGTTGTCGAGGAACAGCCCATAACTGCGGCCGCCGCCGATCGCGAGGAAAAAGGGAATGCTCTTATATATAGGGTCGATCGATTCCTGCGTGCCGATATCCGTATTCCAAAGTGTATACGCCTGGTTTCGGCGATCGAAGGTGCCTGCCTTGTCGCCGAGGCCGAAGTAGTGTTCGTCGGCGGGCATGGCTTTGTGGATGGAGAAACCGCCGCGCTGGAATTCAGTGGGGCGGCCAATCGCATCCGCCGAAATGACGTTGCCGGCGAGATCGCGGATGACCATGCGGAGGGGATTGCGCTCCACCCGGACGTCCAGCGCCGCCGTGCGGAAACCGACGAACGCGGCGTTCTCCGTCGACTGCGGTTGCACGTCGACTGACTTCCCGCGCGGTCCCGGCAGGACCGCCCACGAAGAATCCTCCGGGAATGCGCCGTCGGGGGCGATGCGCACGCGCAGGATGTCGTCCCGCAGAGCGGTGATGCGCAAACTCGCCGCGCCCGCCTTGATCTCAATGCCGTCACGGAGTGGTTGCGAGCTGGTTACCGCTTCCAGGAACGTGCTGCTCTGCGAAGCAGGGACGGCCTGGGCGGACGCGACACCGAGTGCAGCGATATCGCTCCGAAAAGAAAAACAAGAACAAAGAAGGTCTTGCCAGATGAGTGCATCACGTCTCTCTCCACACAAACTAGTGTTCGAGCACGATCTATTGCGCCTTGCCCGTGAAATGAATGACGATTTTCTCACGAGGGTAAGGATCGGACTCATTCCCTGGAATCGTGACCATGATTCTAGCGCTTTCAGGACCCGTTCTTAGCAGCTCCGCGCCGTCCACGGAAGCCACTTGCGCCGGATTCCATATCCCAAGTTCATACTTCTTGCCTTGCGCCCCGGCAATCTGCAGGGTGAGAGCGTCGCGTGCGGGTGTCCACGACTCCGCCAGCACGCGCAAGCCCTGGCTCGTGCTCCCCAAGGGCGGCAACGCGGGTGAGAGGCTTAGCCCGAAGTCGTTCCTGAGGCGAATGCGCAAAGTATTCTCCCCGGCGGAGACGGGGAATTGTGTAACGACGTGCTGGTCCTCTTCAGTCTTCTTGATCTGGAACGGTACTCGTCGGCCGTTCATCTCGACCCCGATAATCTGGGCGCGCGGGCTCACCGCGGGAGAGAACTCCAGAGCGCAGTCGCCGCTGCCGCTGCGCGTGACCGCAAGGGAAATCTCGCCGGTGGTCTTGCGATAGGCCATGCGCAATGACGCCGCGCCCACGCGCACGTTATCGACGGTGAACCAGGTCCAGTCAGCGGGAATGTGCGGCGCCAGCGTAACCCGATGCGAACCGGCATCCGTCTGCAAACCAAACAATCCGCGCAGCAGCGGATTGACCACCATGGCCGCCGACCAGATCTGTTGCGGAGAACTGGTGGACAGAGGTTGGTAGTAATCGCCCGATAAAACTTCCGTGACATGCCCCAGCGATCCATCGAGTGCCAACTGGGAATTGGCCATAAGATTGGAAAAGCCCGGCAACGCGCGATGGTAGCGATATTCGCCGACCGATGCCCATCCGGTGAACAGCGGCCACACCGACCCAAAGTGATAGCCGCCGGCGCTGTACCGGGCGGCGCGCGAGGAAATGATCCTCATGCCCCAGTCGGCTTCGTGCTCGGGTGCCGCGAGTTCGGCGATCATCGCAGCCGCCTTCTCCTCGTCCAGCAGGCCGAACCACATGGGCACGGTGGCCAGCACGCTGGGCTCGTCCACCTGCTGACCCTTCTGATCGAGAGCAAAAGCAAACCGCTTCTTCTCCGCGGACCAGAAAGTTTTGTTCAACAAAGGTTGCTGGCGGGAGAAGTCCTCGCCAAGTTTCTTGCTGAGGTCTTCCTTTCCGGTCAGATGGGCCAGGCTGGATAGCGCCCGCAAGGCCTCCGCCCCCAGCGCGCTCTGGTAAAGCTCGGTATGGACCGGAAGCAGCGGGCCGCCTTCCACCCAGCCGTGACCGATGCCAAAATTCTGCGGCAGCCCCTGCGAATCATAGGTGGAAAGCAGGAATTGATACGCCTTCCACAAACTGTCCCACTTCTGCTGGGCAAACGCCACATCGCCGCTCGCAACCACGTAATCGTTCATGGTGATGATGTACAGCGGGGTCGCGTCGGCAGAAGCATACGGATAGGGATAGTCGGTGAACCACGGAACGAAGCTTGCGCCCTGGGAAATTTCGTGCGGGATTTTGCCGTCGGCGCGCTGATACTTGCTCAGAAATTCCAGCGCCACGCGGGTATCGGCAAAGTCGCCCTCGGCATCGAGGGCCAGCGATGTCCAGAGCGCGTCCCGTCCGAAAAACCAGGCGAAACCCGGACGCTGGCTTCCCCCCGAAGTTCGGTATCCCGCAATCAGCCCGGTGCCCAGGAAGGGATTGGTGGCCAGGCCCTGCAACATGCTCACCCGCGCCCAGTCATAGGAGCTCTGCAACTGACGATCGGGCAGGTCGACGCTGACGGTGTTATCCAGATACGCCCGGTAATACTCCGCAGACTCTTTCAGCAGCGCCGCATAGTCGGACGTGAGATGACGATATGCGGCCTCCGCCTCTGCCTCGCCTTTAACCGAGGCTGCGATCACCACGACCTTGGTCTCTTTACCTTTGCTGGTCACGCCCAGATGGAAGGAGTTCTCTTTCGAGCTGGAATAGTTGGTGTCGTATTCGGAATGGACCTCGCCGGAGGTGGGGGAGCCAACGAAAGCGGAAAATTTCTTCTGCTCCTCGCCGAAGTAGAAAGCCCCCAGCTTCGGATCCCAGAAAGAGTACGTCCCACCCAACCCAGCCGGCCACTCCAGCTGGAAATCTCGCTCAAAGGCAACCTGCACATCGAGGGGCCGCGCGGTTTCAACTTCAATGAGGATCACGGCCCCGGGTTCGTGGACCGGCACAAAGAAAGTTTCGCGCACCGAGAACGTGTCGCCGGCATAGAGAATCGTGCTGGATTCCGGCCGCACCGTGAACGTGCGAGCCAGCGCTTCCGCTGGAATCACGCGGCCATCCACCAGGAATCGAAGATGGAAGTCGCGCAGAATTTTCAGCGGATAAACCCAGGCTTCGACGTTTCCCGTCTCGTTCCCAAATAGTCCCGCGCGCTGGCCCACGGACGACAGAAACTCCCAGGGACGGTCGGTCCGCGAGAGTTCCATGGGGCGCGGCGGCTCGTCCGCATGTGCGGGAAAGGCCAAACCCGTCAACAGGGCGGTCGCGAGGGTCAACCAGAACGCAACTTCGATGGATCGGACGGAACCTTGGGCGTTTCATGTTATGACCGACTCTGAACCGTCGCATACCGCTCGATGCGTTGGAGTTGCGCCCGTCTCTGAACTCCAAGGTAGCACTGCACTCAATGAAGCAGGGGCGAATTCTAGCACGAGGTTACTTCGGCAAGGTACCAACCTTTTGAATTCCTATGGCGGTCGCGACGGCTGCGCCCGAACCTTCTTTCAGCGTCTGAATTGTGTCCACGGCAACGTTTTCGAATCGTTCGGTGAGCCCGCTGGGCCAGCGGACCTGGATCCAGTCTATTTTCGTCGCGGCTGCGAGGCCGAAGTGCATGCGCATGTCGCTGTTCGAATCGAAGCTCGAGCCGCTGCGGATTTCGTTAACCAACAACCGGGCTCCCACTTTCAGCGTGACCCGCGCGCCAATTCCGTCCCGATTGGATTTCGTTCCGACGGTTTTAAGTCCGATCCAATGGTTGGACGAGCGCACCTGGTTCACCAGCAGGCTTGGAAGTGCATTCATGTTGCTGATCACGGCCGAAATGCGACCGTCGTTCCACAGATCGCCGACCGCCAGCCCTCGTCCGGCATGAACCGCCGTGATTCCTGGCCCAGCCTGGGCGGAGATGTCGCTGAAGGTCTTGTCCCCGTTGTTGTGATAGAGGATGCGCGGCTCCTCGTAGCTGCTGCCCAGGTTCTGCTTATCGACTTCGGGATAGACGTGTCCGTTGACCAGCAACAGGTCGGGCCAGCCATCGTTGTCAAAATCCAGGAACATCGTTCCCCAGCCCAGATAGCGGGTATAGAGCCCCAGGCCGGCTGCGAAGGTTACATCGTCGAAGGTGCCGTTGCCGTTGTTGCGATAGAGGGTGGAGGTGTCATCGGAAAAATTTGTCTTGAAAATATCCAGCCGCCCGTCGCCGTCATAATCGGCGATCGTCGATCCCATTCCGGCCTGCTCGCGGCCATCCTCGTTGTACGCAGCTCCTGCCACCACCGCCACGTCGGTAAATGTTCCATCGCGATTATTGTGGTAAAGAATGCTGGCGGTGCTGTCGCAGGCGACATAAATGTCAGGCCAGCCGTCGTCGTCGAAGTCGAGAGTAGAGACGCTGAAGGCGTAGTGTCCGCTGGTCTGATCGATTTTCGCTTTCGAAGTGACGTCCTCAAACTTGCCCTTGCCCAGATTGCGGTAAAGAATGTTCTTGGCCGGCGGCAGCCCTCGAGGGCCACACATGACCGGAACTCCCTTCCACACGCAGGACGCTCGTTCCCCCGGCGCCGGGGCGGTGGACACGTCAAAGTCCACGTAATTCGCCACCATCAAGTCGAGCAGGCCGTCGCGGTCGTAATCCACGAAGGCGCATCCCGTGCCCCAGGCTTTCCCCGTCCCCGCCACGCCGGACTGGTCAGCCACCTCCGCGAAGACTCCGCTCCGATTGTGATAGAGACG
Organism: Terriglobia bacterium; assembly: GCA_963734455.1. Taxonomy (GTDB): domain Bacteria; phylum Acidobacteriota; class Terriglobia; order Terriglobales; family Acidobacteriaceae; genus JAIQFF01. Next base: position 254,174 of record CAVTHC010000001.1, on the reverse strand, counting down.
ATTCTTCCCGTAGTAGGTTACGTAGAGGTCTTCCCATCCGTCGTTGTCGTAGTCTCCGACGCAGACGCCCTGCCCCCAGCCCGTGGCCGTCAAACCGGCCTTTGCCGTCACGTCGCTAAAAGTTCCATCGTGATTGTTGCGGTAAAGATGATTGCTGGGCGCTGGCCCCTTGCCCGCGGGAAAGCCCTCGAGAGTGGTTCCATTCACCAGAAAAATGTCGGGCCAACCGTCGTTGTCATAATCAAAAATTGCAACCCCGGTTCCGGTGGTCTCGATGATGTATTTCTTTGTGTCCTTCCCCCCGAAGACATTGGACATGGTCAGGCCGGCTTTTTCCGCGACATCCGTGAAGTTGGCGATGGGGGCGGTATTTCGAGGGCCGGCGGCGGCAGCCGGAAAAGCGAGAATGACGAGAAACGCAGCCAGTCTGCCGGCAGTAATGAGTGCACGAGACGGCTGCGAAGAACCCAGATTCATGACTGCCTGAATACTAGGGTGCGGACATGAGAGGGTCAAGGCGCCGGCGTCGATTGTGATCCAGCGGCCTGCATGCCGTTCCGGAAAATCATTTCTGCATGGCGGGGCATAGTAATATTTTTCCGTGGCCTTCGAATCAGATCCGCCTTCCAGTCTCGATCGGAGGCGCGCCATCGGTCCCTTCGTTCTTATTTCACTCGAGCTGGTAATGCTCGCGGCGATCGTCGTCCTGTTCGCAGATTTCGCGCTGGCTCAGACTCAAAACAGTCCCGCCTCAGCCGAGTCGCATTATCGGCGGGGTGTGGCGGCCTTGCGCAGCGGCGACCTGGTCAAGGCGCGGGCGGCATTCGAACAGGTTATAAAGCTCGCGCCCGGTAACGCCCAGGGGCACAATCTTCTCGGATGGGTTCTCCTGGCGCAAGAACACGTCGCTGAGAGCATTTCGCAGTTTCGCATCGCCCTGCGCCTGCAACCGGATTTCGCCCAGGCGCATATGAACCTGGCCAACGCATTACTCAAAAATGGAGCATTGACCGAAGCAGAATCCCAGGCTCGCGCTTCCGTTCGCCTGGCTCCGAAAGACCCTGATGCGCACCGCACCTTGGGAAGAATCGCCAGCTTTCGCGCCGACCTTGAAACCGCAACGGCCGAACTGGGGAAGGCTGTCGAACTGCAACCGGAAAGAGCCGACTTGCGCGACGAACTGGGGTCCATCCTGGCGCAGCGCTCACAATTAGACCAGGCGGCTGAGCAATTCTCCGAGGCGCTGCGACTTCAGCCCGGTTACGCCCCGGCCGCCTTGCATCTCGGCGTGGTGCGCTGGCAGCAGAAAAAGATGGACGAAGCGCTCCCCTTGCTGCAACGTGCGGTTCAAGCCCTACCCCAAAGCGCTCAGGCCCACTACTATCTGGGACGCGTGCTGGAAGACGGTGCTCACCCAGACCAGGCCATCGAAGAGTTTCGAACCGCAGTCAAGCTGCAACCGAATCTCGCCGACGGGCAAACCCAGCTTGGCCTTTTGCTGCAACGCAGGGGGGATGCGCAAGAGGCCGTCACGGCGTTCCGCCAGGTCGTGGCCCTGCAGCCTGACGATCCCGACGCCCACAACAATCTGGGGCTGGCGCTGCTCCAGGTGGGCGACGCGACCAGTTCCATTCCCGCCTTCGAAGCCGCCCTTCGTCTGCGGCCGGATGACACCGGTTACCGCACCAACCTGGGGACCGCGTACCTGCAGAGAAGCGATTTCGATGCCGCCGCTACACAATTTCAGACCGCCCTGAAACTCGCCCCCGAGGATGCGACCCTGCACTATGACCTGGGGCTGGCGCTAAAATTAAAAGATCAATTGCCGGATGCGGTCGCTGAATTCAAAAAAGCCGCTGCGCTCGATCCCAATCAGGCCGACATTCACTACACCCTCGGCGTCACGTTGTGGCAGCAAGGCGATTTCGACCAGGCCGCGAATGCTCTCCGTGCGGCCATCCAGACCAAGCCCGATTACGCCGAGGCGCACTATACCCTGGGCACCGTGTTGAAGCAGCAAGGCAAACTGCAGGAGGCAGCGGCTTCCCTCCGGGAGGCGATTCGTCTGCAACCTGATTTCGCCGGCGCCCACACCACGCTCGCGGCCATATTGCGGCAGTTGGGTGATACCGAAGGTGCAGCCCGGGAAGGACGCCTGGGCGCCCAGATCAGCGCGGATAAAACCAACCTGCAGGCGGCGACTTTCGATACGAACTCGGGAATGAGGCTTCTGAAGGTAGGGGACCTTGAAGGCGCCATCTCGCAGTTCCGCGCCGCCATCGCTCTGGCGCCAAGCTATGCGCAGGCCCATCTTCATCTGGCGGAAGCCCTGCAAAGAAAGGGCGCCAGCGGCCGAGGCGGCCCAGGAATTTCAACGAGCGGCAGAACTCGATCCGCGGTTGAAGCCATGATGGTGCTGCTCCTAGCTCCTACTCTTAGCTCTCAGTAAACAACTTCCAATTGTGGCGCTCAGATCGGAAAACTCCACCATGCCGGCGTCATCCTGAAGGACTTCAGTCCTGAAGGATCTCGCGCGGACCACTCTTGTCCTGACGGTGCATATCCTCTGCGCGCTGGATCCTTCGCAAGCTCAGGATGACCCCATGATGAGAAGGAGGAAAAACTGATAGCTGATAGCTGAGAGCCGACAGCCGATAGCTGACAGCTGCCTCTAAGGTTTTCCGCGGCGAAGCGCCACGATCTCCGATTCCACCGGTACGCCGCGCGTTACCTTTACCCGCAGCACAGCTTCAAAGGGTTTGAGCTCGCCGCCGTTCTGAACCTGTAACCGGCGCAGAAGTTCCTCCAGGGAGTCCTGCTGGCAGACAAACTCGACCGCGGCTTGTGTGCCCAGCGTAGTGGTCCCCGCCAGAATCAACACCGACTTGTCGGGGTTCAGCCCGTGCACCAGCGCCACAACGGAGTAATCTTCGATCAGGTTGGTATGGGAAGGTGTGCCAATCCAGTACTGCGGCTCTCCCGACTCGGGATGGACGTTCATGATCGCCAGGTCGCCTTTGCGCGGTCCGGAATCGAGGTTGTGGAAGACGAAGTCCTGCGTGCTGGGAATTTCGCGCAGGGTAAGGTTCTCCGCCGGCGAGCCCACGAAGATCGTGTCGTTGTTCTTAACGTCGTCCAGCGATAGCAGGCTGCCGCGCTTCACTCGAATCTGGCGGCGCAGCAGCCCGAAGGTATGGTCAAGCGCATGCACCGCCAGCACTTCCCCTACGCCGGTGTAGTGCTCAAGGATTTGATCGCGCGAATCGCGGGCAGGATCGAAGTAACGCATGCCGGTTTCCGGACGGCCTACGAAGGCTCCATTGCTGAAAATCACCCAAGGCTCTTCCGGCCCGTTGGCGAAGGCCTTCCAGAAGGTCGTAAATGCGGCCGGAACCGGCTCCGGCGCCGGTTCTGCGGCTCGACGATAGCGCCCCGGCAGCACCGCCAACATGGTCGCCGCCACGATCACCATGGCCAGCAGAATGAAAAAGGCAAACTTCCACCCGCCCGCCGTCCTCGCTTCGGCTGCGATGCCGCCGGGACGGGCTGCCTGCGATAGAGCCTGTTGCCGGGCATGGCTGGGTTCCCGGGGGTGAAACGACACCACGTAGGTCCCCTTCGGAATCTCTACCTGGATGGGTTCATCGGCTCCTTCGGATGCGTAATACTCCGCAATCTTGAGGCGCAGTCGTCCCGCCTGGACTCGAATTGTGGAATCCGAGTGCGGGTCAAAGTTCGGCGAGCGCCCGAAGACTTCAGTAGCAATCTGGTATTCCTTCAGCGGCACGCCGGGATGATCCAGAGCATGTTCAGCCAGGTAACGTAGCAATTTGCACAGGGATTCCGACCCATGTAACACGTGGCTGTTCAGCAATCGATCGATTTGTGCCAGGTACTGATCCCTTTGCGGTACCTGTGCGCGTGTTACGTTCATTGTCACGTAGGGTAACAAGCTCGGATATCAACTGCAATCCCAAGACTTGTCGGCTGTAACCGTATCTAACTTCATGAAACCTGCTCGCAACAGCCAGAAGAAGGCATCTTTTGGCGCCAAAAATTTCTGTGGAATTCCCGGCCGGAGTTCCAGATTTGCTCATTGAGCGTCGCCTTCGATAAGGTTTACTTGTTTTTAATCAACAAGTTAACGTGATTCAACAGAATTTGCGAAGGCAAATACTGATTTGGCGGATTCTATTTTTTCATAGGCCGCCAATGCCATGTTTCCAAATGTCATAGTGTCTGGCGACCCTCACTTCACCGCTCTCACAACAATATCAATACTCTACAGCCGATTCTGATTGGGAGCGCTACCTGCACGTCGTGCAGGCACGCTAGTGCTTTTGTACTAACTGACAGTTTCCGAAACCGGCCCGGAGAATTCCGGGCGAAGTCCCAAAACTTTTAGTCACAAGTTGGATTCCGATCTCAGGACGTGCATCTGTTTTCCGAACGGATATTGAAGGGCACTAGAAAAATCAAGGTGGAGGCGGTAATGAAGACAAAAGTTTTAGTGCTGCTGGGTACTCTGGCCGTGTTCGTGGTTCTGGGCACATGGGGCGCGCCCCGGGCGTCTGCGCAGGCGGTCTACGGCAGTATTTTCGGAACCATTACCGATCCTTCCGGCGCGGCTGTCCCAGGCGCCAAGGTCACGGTGACGTCGGCGTCCAAAGGCACGACGTTCGAAACCACCACCAATACCGACGGCAATTACAGCGTCACGCACCTGATTCCCGATGTCTACAACATCAGAGCATCCGGCAGCGGGTTCAAAGCATTTGAGGCCAAGGGTATCAGTGTCTCAGCCGATGCCGGCTCACGCGTCGACGGACAATTCGAGGTAGGTGGATCGACCGAAACCGTGGAAGTTACCTCGGAGACCCCGCAACTGACGACCGACCGAGCCGATGTCGCCACCACCTTTAATGACCGGTACGTTCAGGATGTCCCCATCCTGAACCGGAATTTTACCAGCCTGCAGTTGATGGCGCCGGGTTCGCAAAAGATGGTGGGTTGGAGCCACGCCGCCACCGAAAATCCGCAGGGCAGCCTGCAGATCTTCACCCAGGGCCAGCATTTCAGCGGCACCGCCTTCGAACTGGACGGCACTGACAACCAGGATCCTATCCTTGGGATTATCGTCGTGAATCCCAACCTGGATGCGGTGACCGAAGCCAAAGTCTCGTTGCAGAATTATGACGCGGAATTCGGCAAGGCAGTCTCCAGCGTGGTGACCGCGCAAACCAAGTCGGGTTCCAATTCGCTTCACGGCAGCGGGTTCCTCTTCCGCCGCTCGGACGCGCAGCAGGCCCGCGATCCCTTTACGCAATTCGCCCCTGATCCCATCACCCACCGCTTCATTCCCCCGTCCCGCTGGGCACAATTCGGCGGCACCATTGGCGGCGCCATCATCAAAGACAAGTTGTTCTTCTTCGGTGATTACCAGGGCACCCGTCAGACCAATGGTGTAAGCGGCACATTTACCGTTCCCACCAGTCGGGCGGCAACAAGTTGTAATCCGGTCACCAATCCCACCAGTGCGACTCCCGGATTCTGCGATTTAAGCGAGTATTCGGTACCCGCGGCTGGCATTACCGGTGGCGGCGTGGTTTTCGATCCCAAGACCGGCGATCCCAATACCGGCGCCGGCCGCACGGCGTTTGCTGGAAACCTGATTCCGATTGATCGAATTTCGCCGGCGGCAGGAAAGATTCTGGCGGCGTTCCCTGCTCCGCAGAGCCCCGGCGTGCTCAATAACCTGATCGGGTCGGGTTCGGGCCCGTTCACACAGAACAGCTTTGACACGCGGATTGACTACACTGCGAGCTCTACCATCAACGTTTTCGGACGGTTCAGCCTCGACTACTTCAAGCTATCGGGAAAGGGCCTGTTGGGCGCCGTGGGCGGGCCGGGCAATGGTTTGCTCGGTCTGGCAGGAAGTTCCATCACCCACAACTACAGCCTGGCGAGCGGCTTTACCAAGACGGTCAGCACTTCGCTGTTGACCGACTTCCGCTTTGGTTACTTCAAATACAATCCACAAACCCAGAAGCCTGATGGTGGCACTCCGATGAGCGACTTCGGGATTCCCAACGCGAACACGTCGGATCCCAAGACGGCAGGTCTGGGGGCATTCCTGCTCGGCTCGGATCCGATCAGCGGTCAAGGTTGCACTACGAACAACGGTGGCCAAGGCTGCGTCATTTCCAGTTTCGGAGACGGTCTGGGCGTGGCCCGCTGCAATTGTCCGCTCACCGAAAGCGAGCAGCAGTTCCAGTTCGTCAACAACTGGACCAAGTTGCGAGGTAATCATCAAATCAAGTTCGGTGGTGACATCCGCTACGCCATGAACTTGCGTATCCCCAGCGACAACAACCGCACCGGAGAATACAACTTCAGTCCCGAAGCCACATCGAACGGCGGGACTGGCGGGCTGGACCTGGCATCTTTCCTGCTGGGACAGGTCACCTCCTTCGCGCGCTACGTCAACAACCCCGACCTTCCTGGCGCGAACAACGCAGCCGAGCGCCAGAAGCGGTGGTTCTTTTACGGCCAGGACACCTGGCGCGTAACTCCCAAGCTGACGCTCAACTATGGGTTACGCTGGGAGATCTACTTCCCTGAGACGGTGAATGCCAAAGGAAACGGTGGATTCGCCAACATTATTGATGGGGGCGGGACGGGCGCCATCCGCGTCGCCGGCTTCGGCAAAGTCGGCTTAAATGGCAACGTAGATAACACCTATACCGCGTTTGCTCCCCGCCTTGGTATCGCTTACCAGGTGGCCCAGAAGACCGTGGTGCGGATGGGCTACGGACGGAGCTATGACATCGGAGTGTTCGGCTCGAACTTCGGACACACGGTGACCCAGAACCTTCCTGTTCTGTTGAAGCAGAACGTCGACGCAACCGCGTTCAATCCGTTAGCGGCCGGGAGCAAGGTCCCCGTCTTCCTGCTGGACAACGGACCGATCGCGGCCACTTTTCCCGCCGTGCCTTCCGACGGCATAATTCCCTTCAGCGCTCTTGGGGGTCAAGTTGGAGGCACACACATCCGCCCCACCAAGCAAGTCCTACCACTGGTGGATTCGTGGAACGCAACGGTCCAACACCAACTCACCAACACGATCAGTGTTGAAGTCGCCTATGTGGGAAGCAAGGGAACGCACGGTTTCGCCGGAAACGGACCCAACTACGACGTGAACCCCGCAGCGGTGGGAGCCGGAACGGACCTGGTCGTGGCGGATCCCGCCAATCCAGGACACAACAAGTATGCCGGATTCGCTCCTCTGGTTCCGCAGAATCAGCGTCGCCCGCTCTTCCCCCAGATCCCATTCGACTTGGGCAACTTCTACGGAAATGACGCCTCGAGTTCGTATAACGCGTTCGAAGCGAAGGTGGAAAAGCGCTTCGCCAGCGGCCTGCAGTTCATCACTCACTACACCTTCTCTCACGCCAACGGCTATGACAGTAACTACTATGCGATCAGCCATCCCGTGGCGTATGGGCCGGTTGATTTCAATCGCAACCACGTGTTCGTGTTCAATACGGTGTACGAGTTGCCGTTCGGAAAAGGCAAGAAGTATATGGGCGGCTCAAGCCGGGCCATGGACTACCTGGTGGGTGGATGGCAACTGAGCAACACCACCAACTGGAGCAGTGGCTTGCCCTGGACCCCCAGCTTCGGCGAATGCGGCAACGAACAAGATGCGGGCGTCTGCCGTCCCGACACGGCGGCCGGCTCGTTCAAGGTCGGCACGGGTTCGCTGGACAAGGTCAATCACACCATTACTTACTTCACTCCTCTGCCGCCCATGGCTTACCCCAATCCGGACACTCTGGCCATTGGGACCGATGCCTGTACGCTGGCCAGACCGGCATCCGGTCCGTTCGTCACGAACGCTTGCGGGACGGTCGGGAACATGCAACGGAATGGATTCCATGGCCCGTCGGGCTTCTACTCCGATATGTCGGTGGTGAAGAAGTTCCGGGTTACGGAGAGGCTCAATGCACAGTTCCGCATGGATGCCTTCAACGTGTTCAATCACCCCGTTTATGCTTTCAGTCAGAACAACGGGGCTAACGGCTGTATCGACTGCCAGGGTGGCAACAACGGTAAGATTACTTCCCTGGAGAGTGGCACGACGATGCGGCAACTGCAGTTCGCCATCCGCTTCGACTTCTAGAATAGAAGCGGGGAATACTTTATAAGGAGGGAGTCATAGACTCCCTCCTTTTTTTGGTTTTGAAGCGCCCATCCGCGGGTGGGCTGCTCTTCCCCTCTTTGTGTTCTAATTTCAGTTGATTCGATCCGAGGTCTAATTCTGACCATGAGTTTCCCTGTCCGAAGGATTTCGCTGAGGCCATCTGTCTGGACCGCTGCTTTCCTGGGTGCCTGCCTGACCGCTGGCGCACAGAACCCGGCCGTTCCTCCTTCCCAGGCTCCCGGCCCGCCTCGCAATCCACACCCGCGGATACGGACTTCGCCCAGGCGCGAAAGCTGCTGCAGCAGGGAAGATATGACGAGGCGGTGTCGCAGCTTTCGGATTTAGCCGTCAAGAACCCAGCCCTGAAAGGCTTGTCTTTCGAATTGGGCACCGCCTACTACCAGAAGGGGGACTACATCAAAGCGATTGACCCGCTCAAGCGGGCACTGACCGAAGATCCAGAAAACAAGGAAGCCATCCAACTCTTGGGCCTTTCGTACTATCTTTCGGGACGCCCGGCGGAGGCAATTCCGCAGCTGGAGAAGGCGCAGGCCTGGTTTCCGAGGGCCAATGTAGATGCGTCCTACATTCTGGGTTTGTGTTATATCCAGACCAAGGATTACCCGCAAGCGCGGAAGTCCTTTGCTCGCATGTTTGAAGTCCCGCCTGACTCGGCTGCCAGCTATCTCTTCACCGCGCGCATGCTGTTGCGCCAGGAATTCGATCCCATCGCCGAGCAATACGCTCAGAAGGCCATTGCCCTCGATCCCAAGCTTCCGCTGGCCCATTTCTTTTTAGGAGAGCTGCACCTTTACAAGTCCCGTATCCCCGAAGCCATCGGCGACTTCCAGCAGGAGCTGGCCATCAACCCGGGCCATGCGCCAACTTATTACAAGCTGGCCGACGCCTACTCCCGCGTCCAGAAATTCGACGAGGCCGAAAGGCTCCTGCAGCGCTCCATCTGGCTGGATGCTACTTCAACCGGACCGTACATCCTGATGGGAAAGGTCCTGGAAAAAAAGGGCGAAGCGGAGCTCGCGGTAAGAGCTCTGCAGCATGCTTTGGGGATGGACCCAAACAATTCCGTGGCCCACCATCTTCTGGGTCAGGCCTATCGTGATATGGGCAGGAATGAAGACGCCGAGCGGGAACTGCAAATCGCCGAGAAGTTACAGGAAAGCAGCGACAAGCAGTAGGCACGACTGAAGTCGAATCCTTCCCGTTGCGCCGCATCCATGAAATTGGGAAGGGCCACCAGTTTACCTGTGCCGCATCTATCTACCGGCACTGCAGCTTTACCCGCTGAGAAGTGTCCACTAGACCACCCCAACGGCCGTTTATCTCAATCGCGGGTGCCGCCGGCCGCGATCCAACGCCATTGCCGGGCTAAGCCCTGCGAGAATCTGGCCCGGCGGAGCCTCTCCCAAGGCGACTTGCTCTGGGGTTCTGAGGGGAATGGCGATTTTTCGCCAACAACCCGCAATGCAGGCGGCGCTAGCACCCTACTGTCACCCTGCCGTTCAGCCCGTGCTATTAAGTGCGCTTATTTAGTGACCTTTGCTCGCTCCAACTTCCATGGCTTTGGGGTTGAGACCTTGGAGGCGGCCTCCGCAGGAACCACTAATTGAATCTCCGCCAGATCTGGCCCTAAGACCTTCATGTCAAATTGCATGCCATCTTCCTCAGTGATCCGCAACAGGCCGCTCCTAAGCTTGGCCCCCACGACAGCGTCGCTACCGTCCAGCAGATCAACGCCAGTAAGGTCCCCGCTTTTCGGGTCCACATCGACATTAGCGTGACTAATGGTGCCGGTCACCTTGTTTTCTTTCACCGCCAGCTTGACGGTCTGGAAGATCGTCCCTTTGAATTTCGCCTGCCAAGTTCCAATGAATGGCTGAAGTTCAGCGCTCGATTCGTGAGGTTGACTAACCTGAACGGAAAAGGCCGAAACTGCGAGACAGGTCGCGATTAAGAGCCCTGAGGCGACAAGGGCGGAGGCTTTCGCCCTCGTCTTGCGCCAACGGTTGGAGGTTGCGAGTACATTCATAATCCGATCCTCCCACTTGTTCGTGTCGAAAAGTTCCAGAGCAAAGCTCGCCATCGCCGGTGTGCTTTTGAATTAGTGCGCGTGGGGGAGTTGTTTCCGCAGGGTTTCCACGACCAGACCAAGCAGTGCATACGTAACGGCATTCGCCGCTAGAGTCTCATATAGACTAATAGCGTGATGCATGCCCGCTATCGCAATTGGGCAGGTTATGCAGACAAAAGTCCACACATCCCGCATTCGTTCGCTGGTCGATGGGAAGGTTGCGATGGCGAATACTGCCCAGAAGCCCGCGACTAGAACGCCTGCCATCGCCCACATCGCAATTCGGTATTTCATGACCGCCCCTCCCCACAAGCACAATTTTACGCCTTCCGGGCTGGCCAAACTTAACTGACGCAATCAGGCGTTATCGCAAGCGTGCGCCTTTTGTTCGCCAGACAGGCGAAAGGAAAGCGCAAACTTGTGCAATGGCGATTTTGCAACAATTATCTATGGGAGGCTCGGAATGCCATCACCACGAGAACGACTCTAGAACCTGCTTGACTGTTGCAGACTCCTTAAGCGCCTCGGGGTCTAATGGCATCTGCCCGTTCCAGTTGCTCGTGCCCGCGTACATAAAGACCAGTGAAATTGTGGAGCCATTCTTTTCCGTAGTGTAAAAATCGATGTTGGCCCGTCCTCCGTAGTCGTAGTACCACACATCATAGGCAATCAAGACTCGGTGCCATCCTGCTAATTCTTCTTTCGTGGCTGATATGTTACGAATGAACTGGCTTGAGAGCGCTTTGGCGGCTCTCATAGCTTTAGTCGCTATTCTGTTTTGGACTTCAACGGCACTGCGATTCAAGACATATCCACGTACCGTCACACCAGCAGCGGTAGGAATATCCCAGCCCCATCTTCCTGCCTGAACAGAACAATCAGAAAATGGAAGCGCAGCGTTTACCACTGTTGTGTACTCGGTCTTCCACTCCCCCTTACCTTTCCTGACTTCCCGAAGCTCGCCCCGCTTGATATAGAGTCCCTCCCAGTCCGGTGGAATCTGGAAGTGCGCTCCCGACGGCTGCATTCGGATGGTTCTGTCTTCCCGTGTAGAAAAATGCGATTCGGACGCATATAAGTTTTTCTTCGTAGCCAGAGCAAACAAAACAACGGTGATGACGGCGACGACTTCTGGCCATTTGCCTATGTTGCGGGGCTTGGACGAAACGGTCATATCCTCAATCGTCGCATAACTAGATGATTGTTGTTAACAGGCGTTAGCACCAGCTTGCGCCGTTTCTTCGCCAGAATCCAGATCGAGGCATGCTTTGAAGGTTGCTAGGCTGCGGAGAGTTTTCGCCGAAGCGTCCGTAGTTCACGCCGGAAAAGAGAACCTCGACGGCTGAAGCCGAATCCGGTTAGCAGACGTGTGGCACGACTGAAGTCGTGCCCTTCCCGTTGCGTTTCGTCCGTCCCTCGCGTCGTGTCCGTCCCTGGCGTCGTCCCGTCGCGGGCATCGCGTCCATGGAAGGCGGTCCGAATCACTTCGTCGTGGCGGATGTCGTGCCCGCCTGCTCTTTCGCCAGACGGTCTACCCAATCCTTCGGGAGTTCGTGCAGAAAAACCAGGAACGCGGCATTGGTCCAGCCGAAGCCGATCACGTTCTGCTGATATCCAGCGTGGACCCCCGATTCCGAGGAGCGAGTCACCACGTTGTATTTTTCCCGAATGGTTCCGTCGTGGCGGAAGTTCTCCGCGATGGTGCTCAGGAACTTGTAGGAAATCCGGTTGGCATCGTCGTTGAATCCGTAGCGCCGCAGACCCTCAATGGCAATAATCTGCGTCGGCGCCCAGCCGTAAGGATAGTCCCATTGCACGTCCGCATCCGTGGTGCTCATGGCCAGACCCCCGGCCTGTTCGAACAGGCTCAGGTTATGCGCCAGCTCGCGGGCCTGCTCGGGTGTCGCGAGCCCAGCCCAGAGCGGATAGAAAGTCGTAACGTACTCGTAGGAGGAACGCACGCCGGTGTAAAAGTTGTAGTCGAAAAACAGCCGGCGGGCCGGATCCCAAAGGTACTTCTGGATCCGGTCTTTTCTCTCCTCGGCGCGCTGCTCGAACTTTTGCGCGTTTTCCGTGTGCCCGAGAATCTGACTCATCGCCTGCAAGTCTTTCTCCGTCTTGTAAAGCAGGCTGTTCAGGCAAATCGGCGCATAGTGGTGGGTGGCGGCTCCGTAGGGTCCGAAGCGAAAGGAAATATCGAAGCCGGATTCGCGCATGGAGCGATCGCCCTTGTAGTAGTCCGGACTCAGATAAATTTCGCTGGCCTTCTCACACTCCGGCCGGGCCATGGTGGTGGCCGCATCGCACAGTCGCACGGAGAATTGAAATCCCACCGGCGGAGGTGAACCCGGCGCGTTCTCCACCAGGTAGTCGCGGCCGACTTCGGGATGCAGCAGAAAGTAGTTGGCCACCTTGCGATGGATTCCCGCTTCGTCCTTCAAGCTTTCGGGGGCCGGACCGTTTCCAAAATCGTAGTAGCGGGCCAGGCCGGTGGTCCCGGCCAAATGGGGCTCCCGGTTCCAGGTTTCATAGTCCTTGCTGGCGTAGCCGTACGCTTTTTCCAGCCAGGCGCGGTTTTCATGTCCCGCCGCCTTCTCGGCCTCATACACCGCCATGATCATTGACGTAAGAAACGGAGGCTGCGAGCGCGTGAGGTAGTAGGCGCGATTCGCATTCAGGATGGTGCCGTAATGTTCGATTTCGAAGAAGAAATTTTCCACCATGCCCCGGGCCAGATCGACGCGTCCGTCACGCAGCAGTCCGAGAATGATGAAGTAGCTGTCCCAGCCGTACATTTCGTTGAATCGACCACCCGGGACCACATACTTGTTCTCGAGGTATAGCAGGCCGGGAGCGATTTTCCCGGGATCGACCTGTCCCGGCGCGGTGACCACCGCGGGCAGCGGCCGCACTTCAATCTTGCAGCGCTTCTGCAGGTCCTGCACCGCGGCGGGAGCGGGAAAATCGGCTGGCAAATACAGTACGGAAGCCTCGGTCAGCTTGGAATCACTCACCGTCTGGCAGTCCATCATGGAGCGGGTCAGGGTGTCCCAGCCGGACGATATATAGGTGAGTATCGGGGCCAGGCCTTTCTCAGGAGTGGGACTGTTGGCTTCAGCCGCATAGCCCCTGGCGCTCGCCAGGGAAAACAGAACACTGACAAGAAAGAAAACAACAATCCGGTTGAACCGTTTAGTGGACGATCGTGCTGCTGAGTTGGTCATGAAGTCTTTGACGGGGCACGATTGATTGACTTATTCCGTAACCTGAACTGCACACTCGTAGTAGCGGATTACAAGGCCGCCCAAACTACCAAATCCCTCTCTGCCGCTCACGCCACGCCCACAGGAAATTTCTTCGCTGGATCAGTTTGACAAGCTCGAAAGCGTTGGAAAATCAGGTAACTTTTGGGGCTATGCTAGCTGTCATCAAGTTGACCACTTTACCACGTATGAGGCCCCGTTCAGCTACCTGTTTGGAGCACAAAATCGAGCCATCTTTAAGATGCTCAAGGCCCGGCACCGAAGGATATTTTCTCGTTTCCGCAAATTCGGCGGTTTCGCATTTCATTCGCTGTGGTAGGCTGCTTCGTAGCGGGCGGGCGCAATGATCGAACTCCTGGACAGACGAGCAGTGGCTAAATGAAAAATGCCCGCAATCCTTTCGGACAGCGAGCACTATTCGGTTGCCGCTTAGACGGCTTGAACGTTCTCCGCCTGCCGGCCCTTTGGGCCTTTAGTCACGTCGAACTGTACGGCTTGTCCTTCTTGCAGGCTGCGAAAGCCGCCAGCCTGAATGGCGGAGAAATGCACAAAGACATCCTCCCCATTTTGACGGCTGATGAAGCCATAGCCTTTGGCGTCGTTAAACCACTTTACTGTTCCTTGTTCCATTGGTATTCCTATTTCCATTTTTGATTTTCGGCTGAGAAGAGTCGTTGCGAGGTGAGAAGGGCTGACGCTGGTTGGCGGAACCGGTTTTCAACTGCGGATGAATCAAACTTAGCTGATAACCATTGGATGTGCCGCTGCGAGAAAGGACTCAGACAAATATGAGGTCGCCCCGGCGGTCAGAGTATTGTGACTTTGCCTGCGGCCGCGGCCCGAAATGAGTAAGCGCCAGCCCAGCTTCGCCGGCGTTCATGATTTTTCCTGCGAGAGGCTCGGCGGAGCCATGCCGCGGTGAGGGAAGCTTTACAATACTCCTGTCCCTCGGGAGAGCCGGCCGCTCCGTCTGGCGTCCGCGACTTCCTGACCAGGTTAGGAACCTCCACTATTAAGGAAGAGAGAACTTGTGATTGTCGGCGTTCCGAAAGAAAGTTATCCCGGTGAGCGGCGCGTGGGCCTGGTTCCCATGGTATTGCCGAGCCTGCTGAAGGCGGGCTTTGAAGTTGTCGTCGAAGCCGGTGCGGGGGTGGAAGCGGGTTATCCCGACCAGCACTACATCGAAAAGGGCGCAAAGATTCTGCGCGACCGGGCGGCCGTGTTCAACGCGGCAGATATTGTTGTACAGGTCCTGTGCTACGGCTCGAATGACGCCACCGGCGCCGCCGACCTTCCTCTTTTGCGCCGCGAGCAGGTTCTCGTCGGGTTCCTGCGGCCGCTGGGATCGCTCGAGGTGATCCGGCAAATCGCCGATACCGGCGTTACATCTTTTGCCATCGAACTCATCCCTCGGACTACGCGCGCTCAGAGCATGGATGCGCTTTCCTCCATGGGAACGATTTGCGGTTACAAGGCAGTGCTGATTGCCGCCGATACGCTCCCCAGGTTTTTCCCCATGCTGACGACAGCGGCGGGAACCATCACGCCGGCGCGAGTGTTTGTCATTGGCGCCGGGGTCGCCGGATTGCAGGCTATCTCCACCGCACGCAGGCTGGGCGCAGTGGCCCAGGCGTATGATCTGCGCCCCGCGGCCAAGGAGCAGGTGCAGAGTCTCGGCGGCCGTTTTGTCGAGCTTCCGATCGAGGCCAAGGATGCGCAGGATGCGCGCGGTTATGGCACGCAGCAGGACGAGTCCTTCTATCAGCGGCAGCGCGAGCTTCTGGGCCGCGTCGTGGCCGAGAGTGATGTGGTCATTACCGCGGCCGTGATTCCCGGAAAGAGATCCCCTGCGCTGGTGACCGAAGAAATGGTAAAAAAGATGGCGCCCGGCTCGGTGATTGTCGATCTGGCGGCGGAGCGCGGGGGAAACTGTGAACTGACGCGCCCCGGTGAAACCGTGGTGGCCCACGGCGTCACCATCATCGGCCGGATCAACGTCTCCACCGGAGTGCCCTACCATGCCAGCCAGATGTACGCGCGCAACATCACCGCATTCCTGTTGCACCTGGTGAAAGACGGCAAGCTGCGGCTTGACCTGGAAGACGAAATCATTCGCGAAACCATGTTGACCCGGGGTGGCGAGCTGGTCAACCAGCGCGTGCGTGAGTTCTTTTCGCAACCGGCGCTGGTTTCTCCGGGCGGACGTTAGATTTCATTCGGCGGTAAGCGAGCCCGCAATAAGGAATTTTCTGAAGGTGGAGGAAGAATGAGTTCCACGCTGATCAACGGCCTCTTCGTTTTCATGCTGGCGGCCTTCATCGGATTTGAAGTCATCCGCCGGGTCTCGCCTTTGCTCCATACTCCGCTGATGTCGTTGACCAACGCCCTGGACGCCATCGCCGTGGTGGGCGCCATCGTGCTGGTGGGCCGGCACGAGAGCCGGCTGTCCTTTTTTCTCGGCATGCTGGCCATCATCGCCGCCACCAGCAATATTGTCGGCGGCTTCCTGATTACCGACCGCATGCTCAAAATGTTCCACAGCAGCCGCCCGACCAAGCCATGAACACTCTGCCCGTGACTCAGCCCGTCATCGAAATCACGTACCTGGTTGCCAGCATCCTCTTTATTCTCTCGCTGAAATGGATGAGCTCGCCCAGTACCGCGCGCCGCGGCGTCCGGGCGGGCGAAATTGGAATGGTGCTGGCCATCGCCGGCACCTTGCTGCAGCACGGCATCGTCGACTACAAATGGATTGCGATCGCGCTGGTGCTGGGGACCGGCATCGGGATCCCGCTCGGCCTGGTGCGGATGACCGCCGTTCCCCAGCGGACAGCCCTCAGCCATGCTTTCGGCGCTTTCTGCGTTACGCTGGTCGGCACCGCCGAATTCTATCTGCGCAGCCCCGACGTTCCGCGCTTTACCATGGCGGTTCTTTCCGTCGAAGTCATCCTCGGCTCTTTGACCTTCACCGGCAGCCTGATGGCGGCCGGGAAACTTCAGGAAATCCTGCCCCAGCGGCCGCTTACCTACAAAGGCCAGAACCTGGTCAATCTGCTGTTGCTCACCATCGCCGTGGCCGGTGCCGGCTACCTGGTGCTGCATCCCGGCGCGAGGCAATTGTTTCCGATGATGGTGGGAGTTTCCTTTCTGTTGGGTGTGCTCATGATCATTCCGATCGGCGGCGCGGATATGCCGACGGTGATCTCGCTGCTCAACTCTTACGCCGGGCTTTCCGCGGCCGCGATGGGATTCGTTCTCGACAGCAAGCTCCTGATCATTGCCGGCGCGCTCGACGGCTCTTCCGGCTTCATCCTGTCCGTCATCATGTCCAAGGCCATGAATCGCTCATTCAGCAACGTGCTGTTCGGGGCCTTTGGCCAGGTGCAGGCTGCGGCCGTGGCCGGACATGAAGCCAGGACGGCGCGCAGCGCGACCGCGGAAGAAGCGGCCGCAATACTGTCTGCCGCCAACAAGGTTGTCATCGTTCCGGGATATGGCATGGCCGTCGCGCAGGCCCAGCACAAGGTGCGCGAGCTCTATGACGCTCTCAGCAAGCGCGGAGTGGATGTGCGGTTCGCGATCCATCCCGTTGCCGGCCGCATGCCGGGGCACATGAACGTGCTGCTGGCCGAGGCCGACATTCCCTACGACCGGCTGGTCGAAATGGACGACATCAACGGCGAATTTCCCCAGACCGATGTGGCGCTGGTGATCGGCGCCAACGACGTCACCAATCCCGCCGCCCGCACCGATTCCTCCAGCCCCATCTTCGGCATGCCGATTCTCGACGTGGACAAGGCCCGCACCGTCATGGTCATCAAACGCAGCATGAGCCCGGGCTTTGCCGGTATCGACAATCCGCTCTACTATCTCGATAAGACGCTGATGTTGTTTGGCGACGCCAAAGCGTTCGTCAATGACATCGTTCGTGAACTGGCGGGCGGAAACAACTAAATGTAGGCGCGAGCGCCCTCGCTCGTGCGGGTCCACAACGGTCCGGGCGAAGCGCCGCTGAATCGCGGAGGCGTGGCAGAACGCTCGATAGTGGATGGTTGTGGCGGTTGAGGCAGGTCTGCCGCGCCCGCTAAAGCGTCCGTCGCAGGCAGATGGTCACGATCAGAGTCCCCCCAACGAGTAAAGCGATATCGCCGAGGCTGAACAGTCCGAGCCGCGCCTGGTCTGCCAGGAGTGGCAGCCGGGTCTGCACCGTCGCGCCCTGCCACATCGGGCTCGCCGGATGCACGGTCGACGGCATTCCCACCACCGGCATCGACCCGGCATTGGTGTCCGTCACCAGGGCATTCATCCCCAGTCCGCAGAGCATCAGGAGAACCCCGGTCCGAACCAGGGGAGATCGAACCGCTCGCAACACCAGCCACAGGATCGCGCAGGACTCAAACAGCCAGATCGCCGGATGTTCCATCCACGCTAATTGATGTGCCGCTGTGACGAAATGCACGGTCTTCTCCGAAGGCCCAGTACAAGCGCATAGCAGCAAGCGCAGTGCCAGACTGCGCCAGACGCTAAGTCCCTTACTGGCAATCGGATGTAAGAGAGGGTGCGGCCGAAACCCGGGTCTTCTTCCGGATCATTACCAACCCCATTCACCCGGGAGGGAAAACGCCACGCCCGGGAGAACTAAGGACGCGACGGTTCGCGCCCTTCTCGAAGCCTGGTGAAGGTCCTGGCCGAACCGCCGAGCGGCGATGAAGCGACCGGACTCTCATTCACACTCATGCCACAGAAATGGCTGGTGTAAATCGCCGGTACGCTTCAACCATCAGGCCTTCTTCAACAGGCGGCTGATCCAGACCAAAATCACCGCGCCGACAAATGCCACAATAATCGAGCCGATCAGGCCCCCGCCGGGCCAGATGCCCAACAGCCCGAAGACCCAGCCGCCCACAATGCCGCCGAGAATGCCCAGAATGATGTCCACCAGCACGCCGTAGCCGCCGCCCTTCATAACCTGGCCGGCCAGCCAACCTGCGATCAGTCCCACCACGATCCATACCAGAAATCCCATATCGACTCCTTAGGTCCGCTTCAAGCGGGCGGCCTGGAAATGTATACCCGGGCCGGTCAATATGCAAGCGCCGCCATAGTGGCGTGTGGCGTAACATCGTGATTACACCCATGGCCGGGTGTTTGGTCTAATGCCTGATTTTGTGAGTAAATCCTTCTCCTCTATTGTGGGGAAAACGATGCCGATGCCATCAAAAGCCCGCCTGACCCAACCGCTGGTGCGCGAGAACGGTTCGCATCGTCCTGCGACCTGGGATGAAGCTATGGAGCGCGTCGCTGCGGCCTTCCGCAAATCCATCGAGAAAAACGATCCGCGGAATTTTGGCATGTTCAGTTGCTCGAAGACCACCAACGAGCTGAACTATGCGGCGCAAAAATTCGTTCGCAGCGTCATGGGCACCAATAACATTGACAGCTGCAACCGCACTTGACACGCTCCCAGCGTCGCCGGTCTGGCGGCGGTATTCGGGGCGGGCGGCGGCACCAGCTCGTATCGCGAAATTGAAGATGCCAACGTGATCCTGCTGTGGGGTTCGAACGCGCGCGAAACACACCCGATTTTCTTCCATCATCTTCTAAAAGGTGTGCACAACGGCGCCGACCTTTATGTGGTCGACCCGAGGCGGACCAGTTCCGCTCGCTGGGCCAACCTCTGGCTGGGCCTCGACGTGGGGTCCGACATTTCGCTCGCCAATGCCGTGGGAAGGGAAATCATCGCTGCCGGCCTGGTCAACGAAAAATTCATACGCCATGCCACCAGCGGATTCGAAGCCTACAAAGCGCACGTTGAGAAATACACGCTCGATCGGGCGGAGCGTGAAACCGGCGTGCCCGCTGCAGCCATCCGCCAAATGGCGCATGCTTACGCCGGCGCTCCGCGCGCCCAACTGTGCTGGACCCTGGGTATCACCGAGCATCACAACGCGGTGGACAACGTAGTCGCCCTCATCAACCTGGCCCTGCTCACCGGACACGTGGGCCGCTACGGCAGCGGACTGAATCCCCTGCGCGGACAGAACAACGTCCAGGGCGGCGGCGACATGGGCGCCATTCCAGATCGCCTGACCGGCTTCCAGCATGTCGAAAACGATCAGCTACGCGCCAAGTTTGAGCGAGCCTGGCATGTGAAACTGCAGCCGAAACGCGGCTGGCATCTGAGCGATATGTTTGAGGCCATGGAACACGGCCACCTCACCACGCTCTACGTCCTCGGCGAAAATCCCGCCGACTCCGAAGCCGACCGGCATCAGGCCCTCAAGCGATTGGGCGGGCTTGAATTCCTGCTGGTCCAGGACCTCTTCTATACCAAGACAGCCGAAATGGCCCACGTGGTGCTTCCCGCCGCCAGCGCCTTGGAGAGCGAAGGCACCGTCACGTCGAGCGAACGTCGAGTGCAGCGCGTGCGGCGTACAGTTCCGCCTCCGTCCGGCGTTCGCGACGACATCGAAATCATTTTCGATCTGGCGCGCCGCCTCGGCCACGACTGGGGCAAGCCCGATTCCGAAGCCATTTGGAATGAATTGCGCCGCTTGAGCCCCATGCACGCCGGCATGAGTTACCGCCGCCTGGAAGAGATGGGCGGCCTGCAGTGGCCGTGTTATGACGAGTCGCACCCCGGAGAAATGTTTCTCCACGGACGGCTGTGGAGCGATCCGCTGATCGGCCCGCGCGCGCCTTTCAGCGTGGTGGAATTTGAGCCGCCTGTCGACCAACTGGACGAGCAATATCCTATCCGCCTCACCACCGGCCGGCGGCTCGATGATTACAATACCGGCGTGCAGACGCGGGAATATTCGTCGCCGCTGCGGCGCGCAGAAGCGCTGGAGGTTTCTCCCGAAGATGGGCTGCACTACAAGCTGCGCGAAGGCGAAAGAGTCCGCGTGACCTCGCGAAGAGGATCGCTCCTGGCTCCCGTGCGTTTTGATTCCGGGCTGCGTCCCGGCCTCGCATTCCTGTCGGTCCACGCTCATGACCAGGTCCCGACCAACGATCTGACCATTGACGCAGTGGACCCGAAATCAGGAACCGCGGAGTTCAAGGCCACGGCTATCCGTATTGAGAAAATATGAAAGGGCTGGATTGGATCTTCATCTAACCAACGCGCAAGCGACCGCAGAAGAACGCGCCGCCGTTGACTCCGAGCTGGGCGCGCCCGCATCAAGCTGGCAAGGCGGCCGGCGGCAAGCCACCGACACGCGCGCGGTTTCCAACGGGCGCAGCCATGGCCGGCGTCATCTGCTTCTGCCCGTGTTGCATGCCGTGCAAAACCGCATTGGCTGGATCAGCGCCGGCGCTCTCAACTACGTTGCCTTGCGGCTCGACGTTGCCCCCGCCGAGGTTCACGGAGTGGCGTCGTTTTATGGCATGTTTTCGCTCCAGCCTCGCCCCCCGATCGTCGCCCACGTCTGCGATGACATTGCCTGCTTCACCCAGGGCGCGGACAAGCTCTGCGCCGAACTGGAGCACAGGCTCGGCCCCGCAGGCTCCGCTTGCGCCGGAGGACGCGCCACCTGGCTGCGCAGCCAGTGTCTGGGCCTGTGCGAGCGCGCCCCGGCGGCGCTGGTCAGCTCGGCCGGCAACGAACCACGTCAAAGAGTGCTGGCTCCGGCATCGGCTGAAGCGGTCGAGTCTCTACTGGATGATGCGGTTGCGGGACGAATGCCTGCCGAGCCGGATTCTTTCCTGGCCAGGACCAGCGTTCCGCAGGCGGCTGCGCCACAAAACGGGCGTGGCCAGTTGCGCCTCTTGCATCGCATCAGCCGCGTTGGTTCGGGCGATCTTGCGGACTATCGCCGGCTGGCCGGCTATGAAGGTCTGCGCAAAGCTTTGGACCTTGGTCCTGAAGCCACGCTGCGCGAGCTTTTCGATTCCCGGCTTTTGGGCCGCGGTGGCGCGGCGTTTCCCACCGCCAAAAAATGGGAAGCGCTTTTCCTGCAGCGTCCCCGGTTGCGGGATGACCCTGCTCGCGCGCACTTCGTGGTCTGCAACGCCGATGAATCCGAGCCCGGAACCTTCAAAGACCGCGTTCTCATGGAAGGCGATCCCTTCGCCATCCTCGAAGGTATGACCATTGCGGGTTTCGTTACCGGCGCTCGCAAAGGTTATATCTACCTGCGCGGAGAATACCCGCTGGCCGCCAAGCGGATGCAACTCGCGATCGCGTCGGCGAATGAAAACGGGTTCCTGGGCGCCAGCATTCTGGGCAGCGGCCTGCACTTCAACGTTGAGATTCGCCGCGGCGCCGGCGCCTATATCTGCGGCGAAGAAACCGCGTTGTTCAACTCGATTGAGGGCTATCGCGGCGAACCGCGCAACAAGCCACCTTTCCCCACACAATCAGGACTCTTTCGCCAGCCCACGGCAGTCAACAACGTGGAAACGCTGGCCAACGTTCCCGGCATCGTGCTCGAAGGCGGCGCTGCTTACGCCCGGCTGGGCACGGAAAACTCCGCCGGCACCCGGCTCTTTTGTCTTTGCGGACAAGTGGCGCGCCCCGGAGTCTACGAAATCGCCATGGGGACCACGCTGCGCCAACTCATTGATCTTGCCGGAGGGGTCGCGGGCGGCGGCAAGCTGCAGGCAGTTCTTCTGGGCGGCGCGTCCGGAACTTTTGTCGGACCTGGGGAACTCGATACGCCGCTCACCTTCGAAGGCACGCGCGCCATTGCCGCCACTCTCGGTTCCGGCGCGGTCATACTGTTCGATGACACCGGCGATCTCCGCCCGGTTCTGCTGCGCATCGCCAGTTTCTTCCGCCATGAAACCTGCGGCCAGTGCGTTCCTTGCCGCGTGGGCGTGGTCCGTCAGCAGGAAGCGTTGCAGCGCCTGGTGAACGCCGCGCCGCTGGGTTCGGCCGCGCAGGAAATTAGCCTGCTGCGCGAGATGGCGCAGGCCATGCGCGATGCCTCTATCTGTGGACTGGGCCAGACCGCCGCCAGCGCGCTCGAATCGGCCCTGCAACGGTGGAGCCTCTTCTCATGAGCCAGGGCCCGAAAGAAATCAATTCCGCGCTCGACGCGCCCCAGCCTACGCTTCCGCTGCCGCGCGGCCCGGTCCCCCAGGCCCCGCATCCGCCCGAGCGCCGCTCCATCGACCTCAAAATCGACGGCCAACCGGTTTCAGTGGCCGACGGTTCCACCATCCTCGATGCAGCTCGTCAACTTGGCATCGAAACTCCAACCCTCTGCTTCCTCGAGACCCTGACTCCCGTCAATGTCTGCCGCGTCTGTGTAGTGGAGCTGGAGGGTTCGCGGACGCTTGTCCCCGCTTGCTCCCGCAAGGTGGAACCCAACATGTCGGTTCGGACCGATTCCGAGCGCGTCCGCCTGAGCCGGCGGCTTGTGCTGGAATTTCTGGCTTCGTCCGTCGACCTGTCCACGGCGCCGGCGATGCAGGAGTATATGGAGCGCTACGGCGCGCATCCCGAACGCTTTGGAACAGCTTCCGCGACGGTCGCCCAGCCGGTAAAGATTGACAATGATCTCTACGTCCGCGACTACTCCAAGTGCGTCCTGTGCTACAAGTGCGTCGAGGCCTGCGGCGTGGATGCGCAGAATACTTTTGCCATCGCCGCGGCCGGCCGCGGTTTCTCTGCCCGCATCGCCACGGAGTTTGACGTTCCCCTGCCCGATTCAGCCTGTGTCTATTGCGGAAACTGCATCGCCGTCTGCCCTACCGGCGCGCTGATGTTCAAGAGCGAATATGACATGCGCCAGGCCGGCACATGGGATGAGAGCCGCCAGACCCAGACCGATACCGTCTGTCCTTACTGCGGCGTCGGTTGCAACCTCACCGTGCGCCAGCAGGAGGGCCGGATTGTTGGCGTGACCTCGCCGCTCGACCACAGCGTGACCCACGGCAACCTTTGCATCAAAGGGCGCTTCGGCTGGCAGTTTGTGCAGATTCAGCCTTCCGGCAAACCCGAGAGATGATTCCGCCCCGGGCTGCCGCGCTGACCGCTGACCGCGCTACAATGCGCAGGGTTCGCAGCGGTGCGAATCCGCCGGGAGGCAAAACTTGCAGGGAACAATGATGCAGTACGGCCTGACGCTCACCTCGTTCCTGGAACGTGCAGGCAAATTTTTCCCTGGGGTTGACGTGGTCTCCCGCCTGCCCGACAACTCCATTCACCGCTCTACTTACTCTGACCTGTACCGCCGGGCCCGCGCGCTGGGAGCAAGCCTGCAGCATGCCGGACTCAGGAAAGGTGACCGGGTCGCGACCCTGATGTGGAACCATTCCACCCACCTGGAGGCATACTTCGGGATTCCTGCGGTCGGCGGCGTGGCCCACACCCTCAACCTCCGGTTGCATCCGGATGAACTGGCCTTTATCGCCAACCACGCCCAGGATCGCTGGCTTATCGTGGATGACGTACTGCTTCCGACATTTGAGAAGTTCGCCGGCAAGGTGAGCTTCGAGCGCGTGTTTGTCGTGCCGTTCGGTGGATCGCCAACCCCCTCGAGATATGAAGACTACGAGTCGTTCCTAGCGCGGGGCGGTGGCAGTCCTTCTTACCCGGACCTGGACGAGAACGCCGCGGCTGCTATGTGCTACACCTCCGGAACCACGGGCCAGCCCAAAGGCGTGGCCTACTCGCATCGCTCCCTGGTGCTGCATTCGCTGTCCATCTCCTTGCCCGACAATTTTGCCATGTCTCGCATCGACACCGTGCTGCCCGCGATGTCCATGTTTCATGCCAATGCTTGGGGCCTGCCTCATGCCGCCGTGATGAACGGCAGCAAGCTGGTGTTTCCCGGCCCTAATCTCCAGCCCGAATCGCTCCTGGAGTTGCTTACCAGCGAAAAGGTCACTCTGACCGGAGGCGTGCCTACGGTGTGGCTGGGAGTGATTGATTGCCTGGAGCACAATCCCGGACGCTGGACGCTGGCGGAGGGATTACGCATCATCGTGGCCGGGTCGGCGGCGCCGGAAAGTCTGTTCCGCCGTTTCGACAAGTTCGGAGTGCGCGTGATTCAGCCGTGGGGCATGACAGAGACCACGCCGATCGCAACCTGTTCAACCCTGAAGCCTGAAATGGCCGGCTGGCCCGAAGACCGCAAATATGAGGTTCGCGCCAAGCAAGGCCTGCCTTCGCCGCTGGTGGAGATGCGCGCCGTCGCCGATGACGGCGAAATCCCCTGGGACGGCGAGACCTTCGGCGAGTTGCAGGTGCGCGGGCCGTTTGTCGCCGCCGCCTACTACAATCTGCCCCAGGCGCAGGACAAGTGGACCGACGATGGCTGGCTGCGCACCGGAGATGTGGTCACGATCGACCCCGAGGGTTACATGAAGATCACCGATCGCACCAAGGACCTGATCAAGTCCGGTGGAGAGTGGATCAGTTCGGTCGATCTGGAGAACGCGTTGGTGGGGCATCCCGCGATTAAAGAAGCCGCGGTGGTTGCGATTCCGCACCCCAAGTGGCAGGAACGCCCGCTGGCCTGCATCGTGCTGAAAGACGGCGCCCAGGTTTCCCACGATGAACTGCGCACATTCCTGGGCGGCCGCTTTGCCCGGTGGCAATTGCCGGATGGTTTTGTCTTTCTTGAGGAATTGCCGCACACCTCCACGGGGAAATTACTGAAGTCGCAGTTACGCCGGCAATTCAACAATTTCAGCTGGGAAAACAACGGTTCCTGACGCTTCTTCCAACCCCAGGCGCGAAGCCCCAATAAACCGGCGCAGGTTGCCGCCTAAGTGTGGACGCCCGAAGGTGCGGGATGAGCAATCCTGCACAGTATTTCTACTTTGAGTGCGGGATATTGCTGAACATGGGCACGGGCGTAGTAGCGCCGGATGATGACGGCAACGATGCAACAGTTGCCACCCCTGTTTTTTCTATGGTTTAGACAGTTCGCACAAACCTGTCCCGGCCATACAGCGCTTTTCATGTTTTCGCCATCTCAATCGCGGTCCGAGCTCATCTTGAGAGGAGAAAAATCATGAAAATCAACTTACTTTTGTGCGTGGTTCTCGCCGCCTGCACCTTTGGATTTGCCAAGGAAAAGGCGGATATAAGGGACGTCACCGGGTGCCTGTCAAAAGGCGATAGCGCCAACGAGTTTCTGCTCACCGGGAACGATGGCAGCACCTGGGAAGTGCGCAGCAGCAAAGTCGACCTGGCCGAGCACGTGGGGCACACCGTGACTGCGACAGGCGTGGTCTCGAATGCCACCATGCACAATATGAAAGAGGACGCCAAAGACGCCGCCAAGGACAGCGGCATGACCAAGAGCGATAGCGAGCACGGGCACTTAAAGGTCACGAACGTAAAGATGGTCAGCGATTCGTGCAAGTAAATTCGCGGGCTTGCGGGTTTCTGGCGGGAAGCCCAAAAGCTGGAAGCCAGAGCCAGAAGCTAAAAGCTAAAAGCTAAAAGCTAAAAGCCAGAAGCTAGAAGCCAATTCGAACGAGGGCCAGACCATCGGCCTTCGTTCGTCAAAGAGACCGATCCCATGGAACATGGAAATGAATAAGCTGGTTCTGGCCGGACTGGCTGCGATTGCATTTTCTGTCGCGGCCTCGTCTCAAACCGTACCGCCCGCGCCCTCCGCAGACAGCGCGGCGACGCCCAGCTTTCAAGTGAGCGCCCTTCGGATGGACACCTCCCCTGACGGCGAGGCTGGCCCCGCCGCAACTCACGATACCGGCCCGTCTCACGGATTTGCGGCGCGAATCTTGCGGCGCGGCCTGGCCGATCAGCGGGGGCTGTACGCCGCCCCGTTCAAGCCCTCCAACTTCAAGTGGGATGCGCTGGTGCTGGCGGGAACCGGGGCTCTACTCGCCACCGACCGGCGGATCGAAAAGCAGCTGCCGGATGGACCGCTTCAGCGCTATCAGAACACCTCCAACATAGCTTTGGGAGGACTGGCTGCCTCGGCGGCGGGGCTATGGGTCTACGGGTTCAAGGCCTCGGATCCGCATGCGAAAGAAACCGGAAATCTGGAACTGGAAACTTTGACCAACACATTCCTTATCTATGCCCCGATGCAATTCATTGCCGGCCGGCAGCGGCCGGGAGAAGGCAACGGTAACGGCGACTTCCTCCGCCATCACTCGATGAACACGTCGTTTCCCGGCGGCCACGCCATGTTCACCTGGGGCATGGCCACGGTTCTCGCTCGCGAGTACCCTAAGACCTGGGTGCGAGTGCTGGCCTACGGCGCAGCCGGGGCGGTCACGGTGAGCCGCTTCATGGCGCATGACCACTGGTCTTCCGACATGTTGGTGGGATCGGTTCTCGGCTTCACCATCGGAACGCACATCTTCCATTCCCATTGCGATCCGGACTTAAGCCCGTCCTGCCATCGCCGTGCCGAAGATAGCGACAGCGACCAACCTTGAAAGTTTGTGCGAGACCGGATTGCAGGCAGCCATGAAATCCACTCGTCACTTACCGGAATCATGCCGCAGCAGATCCGGCAAGGCAGACGCCTGTGCCTTGGCTTTATGTTTCGGAGGGTCGTCCCGGTCACTCAAGTCCAGGCCGAACAATGGATGCTGGTAGGTGCCCGTGATCTTGACCGGCGCCACATAGCCGCCCCGCTTATTCTTGAAAAAGGGATCCAGCACTTTCAGCATTAGAGACTTTATCCCGTGGGTCGTCTTGGAAACTTCGGCATCGGTTTTCAGGGTTCCCCGCAAGTCAATTTTCTCGCTGATCAGGCTGTAGGTTCCTTGCATTTGGGCCAGCGCTCCCGGAACTCTAAACGAGAGGTTGGAGAGTCTGGCGATACCGTCTTTTACCACCGCGCGCCCTTTCAGGTCGGAGAGCACGGTTTCGGCATCGGCTTCGTCCTTATCGCTCTTACGATGGTCGTCTATTCCCTGGGCGCCTTTGCTGAGGCTGTTGACTCCGGCTTGCGTTTCGGATTTGGTAAAGCTCCCGGCGTCGATGCCAAAGTCGCCCTGCAATTCCAGTTTCTCAAGAAATGGTCGCGGCCCCGGCGGGACCGAAACTTTTGCCCGCAAGCTGACGATGCCGGACATCGGGGCCCGCGGCGACGCGGTGAAAAATAGCAGGATGTCTTGAATCCGTCCGTCTTTGGCCGCCAATTCCAGTGAAGCCGTCTTCCCGGTCTGGCCAGTTTCTCCGGCTACGCTGCCTTCCGTCCAGACCGTCGTCTTCCCGAAAGTTGCAGTCACCTGTTTCAGGAAGGTATCCCCGTTCTCGCCGTTTACCACCGCATGGAACTGGGTTCGCAATTGCACCGGGCGAGAGTCGGTGACGGCAAACAAAGGAACGTCGGTGGCGCCGTCAACCTGGATCTGGCCGAGCTCGCCGCTGAACTTTCCTGACGAAGAAAGCAGACCGCTGATGCCGTGGAACACCCCCAAATCGGCATGTTGGAACCGGTACTCCCCGGACACGGGTGTCTTGCCCACGTCGTCAGCGTTCCACGGGCCAAACTCCCCGGTGGTGGCTATTTCACCGGGTGGTTCCGGATTGGAGAGCATCGCCTTAAACGATGCCGGACCGTCGCCGCCGACGTGACTGAGACTGAATGTGGAGAAAACAAACTTGAGCGACGGCTTGTCCGCCCGGGCCACCTCGAGGATGGCTCCGCCCGCCACCAGATCGTCGATGGCCACCATGGGCCTCTGTGGCGTTTCGAAGTGTTCACCGGCCTCCTTGGGCGGTATGAGGATGTGCATGCCCTCCGCCACAATGCGCTTCACGTGCTGCCGGAACAGCCCGGCAAAGCTGCCTTCAATCCGTATCCTTTCGATGGTGATCAGCGGCGGCGTCCCGGCCTTGGGATTGTGCTGGAAAACGACGTGGTCGAGAACGCACCCCGGATGCGGGAAATACGTTCCGTGAAAAGCGCCAACCTGCACTTTGCTGAAGCTCTCGTCCTCCAGGTCCTTCACCACCACGTCTCGACTGAAGGGCCAGTGCGATGCCAGGAAAATGAAGGCGGCAAAAAACACGATGACCAGGGCAGCCACCGTGGACACTGCAATTTTGTGTGACTTCTGGAGCGGCGCTGGTGTGACCACTGCCGGCATTGGTTGGCGTGCGATCTGCTGCGTCTTGGAGGCCAAGAGTCAGGTTGGGGTTGTAACCGCGGACAAGATAGTCAGACCGCCCTAGTGAACCGAAGCGGGATGCGCCATTGCACTCGATCCCACACCGAGGCTGGAGGGACTGTCCGCGGCCGTTCTGCTTATCGCCGGTGGCGTGTTTCTCAATTGTTCCAGGTTGGACTGGACCTTCGCCCAGTCTTTTGGCTTTCGCTTGGTGGCATAGGGAGCATCAGGATGGCTGAAGAATTCCATCAGCTCGGCCCGAACCTCCGGCCCGGCGCCGCTGAAATCCTGCTTCGCCAGCAGCCCGAGCAACTTGGCATGGGTCTCATCGTTGAGGCGGTATTGCCCGGGCCCGCTTACTTTTCCGGTGTCAAAGTTGTCATTGGGCAAGTCCAGATGGCCGGCGCCAACCTGGCTGAGCATCCGCCGATAGCGATCCAGGGTCGCGTTGAAGCTGGCTTCGAACATTCGTTCCGTGTCGGGTGTCGGAGTTCTGAGTTGCAGCACCTTGAGCGGGCCGAATTTTGGGAGAATCCGAACCAGGAACGCAAGGAATCTTTCGCCCCAGGTAGGCGGCAGGTATTGCTTTCCCCAGTTCCTCCGATAACTGGCGCGAGACAGATTGT
This sequence comes from Terriglobia bacterium, assembly GCA_963734455.1. Taxonomy (GTDB): domain Bacteria; phylum Acidobacteriota; class Terriglobia; order Terriglobales; family Acidobacteriaceae; genus JAIQFF01. The sequence goes on along the minus strand of CAVTHC010000001.1, from coordinate 224,936 downwards.
ACAGAAACTTCCTTTTCGTCATGCCGGGCTGGTCCTTCATGATGTCGTCTTTCTTCAGGCTCCAGGCAACGCGCGTCGCCTTGGGAAGAAGCTGGCTGACGTCGTGACGGTAGGAGGCGATTACCTGGTCTTCGTTCGCAAGCACGGCTTTCAGATCCAAGCCGTACGTTTCCTGAAAGGCCTGCTCCAGCAAGGGAGCGGAGACTCCGAACCCGATGAAGTCATGATAGTTGTCCGGAGCGTAACGCCCGCGCGCCACTTCCAGGACGTCGAAGCCGAATTCTGTTTTTACGTGCGCCAGCTTGTCTTCTTCATAGGTGACCGAGTCCCCATATTTCTTCTTCAACTTGGGATACAGCACCGGGACCGCGCGATTCGTGCCGATGGGATGACCGTCGTTGTCCGCGGCGTAGTGGGCCAGGGCCCCCAGCGCGAACGCATAGCCGTTGATGTCCGTGGAGTCCCGGATAAGCGCCAGCACAAAATCTCCGCTGCGCACATAATGGGTGAGGTCGCTGAAGAAAAAACTTCCGTGCGGGTAATAGCCAAGGTCCTGGATGATGGCACCACCGTAAGCGTAGCCGTGCGCTTCCTTGATTTCGTCGCTGGTCGCCCCGGGAAAACGCTGTAACAGCAAGGGGCGTATGCTCGTGCCCCATACGCTGTCGACGATGGCTTCATGGGAAAGGACGGCGTAGGCCGCGGTCTCAGTGGGCCAGCAGACAGACAGAAGCAAAGCCACGGCGACGAACGCTCGCGCAGAAACGGCTGCTTCCCTCTGTCCCATTCCGTCCTTTCCCACCTCGCTCCAATTCTAAGCTCGCTTCGGTCGCCTGATGATTTGCGAGCAAAGATTGGATGCAGAAAACCCCATCAGAAAACGCTCGCCAGGGGATTTTCTAGGAGGGCAGCGACCCGTGGGAGCAGCCTGGGACCGTAATGCCTTCATTTTCATTGCCTTAGGCAATATCCGACAAGGGCGATCCGCTTCCCAGCGTGGCCATGATGCCTGCCCGCCAACGATGTGCCAGGTTTTGGTTCCACTTGAAGTGGGTCGGGATCGACTAGAAGGATAGATGCGCCGCCCTTGCGCAACATCGACTGACGGCTCCCGCTCGGGGTCGCGTAGGGATCGCAGAGGAGACAAGCAGGAAGCCGGTTTAAACCTTGGTCAGCGTAAAGCTCCCGGAGCCGGTGCATCCCGACTGCGCTCCAGTCAAAGTCCACGTGCCCGAAATGGTGTTGTTGTTCGCATTGCCCTGAAGGGTGAGCATGTTCTGGGTTCCGGGGAACATGGTCGAAATAGTCATGCCGAACGCGCCCGTGACATTCCCATTGAAATTTCCGCTGAGCACGAACGAGCCGGTCTCGCTTGTCTGCGAATCGAAACAAGGTGTAGATGTGGAGAAACTGAGGCTCGTGACGTTCACGGTGGAGTTGCCGCTGTTCTGACTCAGCGAAGTCGTGAAGGCAAAGGCGGGCGTGCCGTCTGGATTGGTCAGCGTGGCTGTCCAATTCCCATTCACGTTACCAGAGTTGCTTCCCATTCCTCCGCCACCACACGCGCCCAGGGTCAACCCCAGCGCGAGGAGCATGGCGATACTAGCCTGCTTCATAAGGGACTCCCTATCCTGCAGTACGATAGAGAGGCCAAAAACGGGCGCCGGGTTGCCCGCAGGTGGCATAAAGCTCTTTTCCCTTCGGGTGGACGGCTGTAATTGCTGCTTCGGAAACCGCTGCTCGTCAGTGGTTTCAGCAACTTTGGCCAGCGAATGAAGGCAAGGTGTAGGCGGTCCAGTTCCTGGGTGTGGAAGCTGTTGGTCACGACTTCGAGCGCGCGTTCCTGGCCGTCTTCACTGCCTTCGCCTGCTTGGGCGATGTTGTCCCTCGCTTGGGCTTCGATCTCGCCGCGCGCCGCGCCCCCGGCACCTTTCCGATTCGAGTATCTCCGGCGAGGACCAGCTCGCAGGCGCGCACGACCGTGTAGAGACGTCCGTTGATGGCAAGACTGATCGTAGCCACGCGACTCCTCCGGACCGCGAACTGCTCCAAGGAAGTTGAGGCCGTTGGCTGAAATGATACATGGCGTCGAAGACATTTTGATGTGGGATGTGCGCGCAGAACTGAGTCGCCACAGCCACTGACCCAGCGAGCCTGTACTTTAGCGATAGAAGTCCGGTCGGGCGACACCGAAGCACCCGGTAACCCTCAATTCATGTTATCTTCCTTAGCGCGGAAATCGCGACGGATGAAGATAGACCAGGACGATGAGCAATGTTGAACAGTCCCGCGGTCTCCTGACACGTATTATTCAGATTGAAAATCCAAGATTGTAGTGGATACACGAGAGCGCGTCCGCGCGCCCTGCAATTCCCGCGGAACTTGCGTTCTCGCAATAGGAGATTCCTATATGTTTCACTTCCGGCTCGTCATCGCTTTGTTACTGGCAGTGGTATTTGTGCCGAAAGCTCCGGCCGCCCAATTCAATTCCGGCGACTCCGGCCAGTACGTCATCCTGAGCGCTCAATACGGTACCGCCCGGCGACACGTGGACGTCACCAACCGTCTGAGGGAACTTGCCCGCCAGGACCGCAGCTTCCGCATGGGCAACAGCACGTTTGGCGTTGATCCCGACCCAGGACAGGTGAAGACGCTCCGCATCTATGCCCGTGGGCCGGATAGGCAAGACCGCATGTTTGAGTATCGCGAAGGCAGCACCGTCGACGGCTCACAGTTCCGCAGCTGGGGCGGCGGCGACTGGGGCAACGGCGGCTGGAATGGCAGATGGGAAGGCGGCGCTTACGCGGGCGGCGATGAGGGGGATTCCGGCCAGTACGTCATCCTGAGTGCTCAATACGGCACGGCCCGCCGGCACGTGGATGTCACCAACCGCCTCAAGGAACTAGCGCGTCAGGACCGCACCTTCCGCATGGGCAACAGCGCGTTTGGCGTGGACCCCGACGAAGGGCAGGTAAAGACGCTCCGCATCTACGCCCGTGGGCCCAATGGGCAGGACCGCATGTTTGAGTATCGCGAAGGCAGCATGATCGACGGCTCACAGTTCCGCGGCTGGGGCGGGGGAGACTGGGGCAACGGTGGCTGGAATGGCGGATGGGAAGGCGGCAGGTCTGAAGCACAACCCGAGATGACGGCGGCCATTCAGCACCTCCGCGAAGCGCAGGGGAGCCTCGAGTCCGCTACGGCCAACAAGGGTGGCCACCGCGCGACGGCGCTCCAGCTTATTAACCAGGCCATTGCGGAGGTTGAGGCAGGCATTGAATACGACAACACACATTAATCGAACGAGGAATGAAAACGAAGAAACGTTAGGTGGGTTCGGAACGGCTCAATCAGCTGCGCAAGAACATCGATGCCACTATCCCTGCATCCGGCCCACGCTTACTTCGTTCGCCCCCCGCTGGTGACCAGCACGGCCGCCAAAGCTGCCAGCCCCGCCGAACAGTAGAACGGAATTCGTGCGCCAAAATACTTCCATAGTTCGCCGGTGGCGAGGCTGGCCGACAGCGCCATCACGCTGCTGACAAAGTAGAAGACGCCCAGGGCTCTCCCTCGCGCATCGCTCGGAGCCGCTTGCACTACCATGGCCTTCAGCACAGGCGTGGTCATCGCATAGTACAGGCCATAGAACGCCATGGCCGCCCAGATTGCCATTTGCCCCGGCGCCGAACCAAAGATGTAGTACACGATGGCGAATACGACGTAGCCTCCCGCGACCAGGAACCGGCGCGGAATCCTGTCGCTGAGTTTGCCGGCAGGCCAGGAGAATGCTGTGTATGTGGTGTTGAACACCAGACCCAGCAGCGGAGCGTATTTCGACGCGATCCCTACGTCCTGGGCTCGCAGCACCAGGAACATGTCACTGGAATTGCCCAGCGAGAATATGGCCACCGCTGTCAGCAGGTAGTAGAAACTGCCGGGAAGGCGCGGGCTGGGCGGCGCATCTTGCGGCACCTCAACTTTTTCTATACGACCGGCTCCGGTCTCCCTGGCCCACAGCGTCACGGCCACTATGCTCAGGATCCCGGGTACAGCAGCCGCCCAGAAAACTCCCCGCAGACCAACCCGTCCTACTAACAGCCATGCCGCCAAAGGCCCGGCAATTGCCCCCGCCGAGTCCATGGCCTGTACCAGACCATAGGCAGATCCGAGCCGCGATTTTTCGACGGATTCCGCGAGCATGATGTCTCGAGGCGCGCCGCGCAGGCCTTTGGCCAGCCGGTCGGTGAATCGAATCCCCAGCACCTGCCACCATGCCTGCACCAGTGCGAGCAGCGGCTTGACCAGGTTCGCCACGACATAACCAGCCACCACGATCGGCTTCCGCCGCTCGATGCGATCGACCAGATATCCGGAATACAATTTGGCGACGGAGACAACACTCTCCGAAAACCCCTCGATGATTCCCAATGTGGCTGGCCCCGCGCCAATCGAAACCAGGAATGCCGGTAGGATCCAGTAGGCCATCTCGCTGGCCGTATCGTTCATAAACGACGTCAGACCGAAGACGTAAACATTTCGGCCTTTTTCTCGCAGTTCGAACTGTCTGGGCACAGCCATGGCGCACATTGGATCACAAAACAAGACTGGTGCGAATCGAGGGTTAAATGCGAGGTTTCTGGTCCGCCAGTAAGTCATGGCGGAAGTTCGCTGGCACTCCGCAACCCGCAGTGAGGCAGTCACAATGCCAGGTCCGCTCTCGGATGCGAACGAGCGGAGCGAAAAGTATGGGACGGACTGGGCCGGTTAAGTGCTGATCAACCCGCCTGCAGGCTGATCGAATTGCGGAGGCGCAGGGGCGGCAGACCGAGGGTGCGCGAGCAACGGTCGCCGCAAGAATCTGCTTCGCGCTGCCCGCGCCTTAATCCACACTGCCAGGTTACGGCCAGCGCTTGATGCGGGTGGCGGCTTCCTCGGTCACGGATGCAGCCGGCGCAGGCCCCAGTGTCACAATTTTATTCGGGACGGTTTCTTCCTCGCCTTTCAGCGCGGCGCGCAGCTCGTCTCTTACCCTGGCCGGAAGTTCGTTCACATTCTGGATCAGCCGCTTGGCCGCGAGCAGGTTTTCGAACCATTTCTTCGGTTCCTCGTCGTCGATCAAGGCCACATTCTCTTCCACCCGCAATACCTCGACCAGCGTCAGGAATCCGTCACCTCGCTCGATCCGTTCCGCAACCTGGGCGAGGGTCGTGTTCATCGGGTCAAAATTCGTCCACCCCTTGATATGGAAGCTGAAATATTTATCCACCTCGGAACTCTGGTTGGTTCGCGCCACTTTCAGTGTCTCGGACATGGAATGCTCTCCTTATTTAAATCGATGGATGTAGATACGGAAATCGATGTCCACCACTCTGGAGACGGAAGTCGTTATCGAAGGCAGCGCTGCGGCGCTCGCATGGGATCGGTACAACATAAAAGCCGGACTTCCGTTTGGGAGAGGTGGAAACAGACCGCATTGTACACCGGGACAGCCCGAAATGGGCCGTCCAGCAAGGGATTTAGACGATCGCCATTTTCTTGCAGTTTCCCGGCTGTGCAGGAGTTTGCATATGAACCGCGAAAAGAGGCTGATCAGGCGTAGGGATTCAATCTCGAAAAGCATGAACCACAAAGGACACGAAGGTCCACGAAGGCTTCAATCTGAGGCTTTCCTTCGTGAACCTTCGTGTCCTTTGTGGTTGCTGCCCTGTGCTCGCGTGCGGAATCACCGAGTCCAGATGGTGAAATTTACGGTAATGCGGCTCTCGGTTTCGACCGCCTGACCCGCCTGCAGGTACGGTTTGAATCGCCATTGCTGCACCGCCTGCCGCGCCGCCGAGGAAAGAATCGCGGGGCCGCTGAGCACCTGCAGTTGCTGAATATTTCCGTCCCGCCCGATCAGCGCATTCAGCACCACTGCGCCCTCAACCTTCATCTGTTTGGCCAGCAGGGGATAATCAGGTTCAACCGAGCGCGTAACAAGGCTGGCGGCGCCGGGAGAAATACGGACTCGCCCGGCGGCCTCGGTCACGCCGGTGGGAACGGAAGCCGGCTTGGCAGAGGCGGCCTGCGCTGCCGAGGCCGGCCCCTGGGTCTGCAAATCCACCTTCACCGAATTGGTGCCTCCCTGAACTGGGCGGTGCTCGTCCCCCGCCACCACTTCGACTTGTAGCGGAGGCAGAACGGTTCGGCTGGCGCCTGCCGAAGCCGCCGTTGCTGCTGGCTTTGACCCGGCAGGCAACGCCGCCGGAGGCATGTGCGGCTTCGCTTTCGTCCGCACGGCCGCAACTGCCGTGGGGCTGGCAGCTCCGAGTTGTGCGCTGGGCGCGGGCACAGCCTGTTCAACGGGTTCTGACAGCGGCTCTGATTCCGATTGCGCGACCGGCTCGGGCGGAAACCAGAACTCACGGTCCTTGATCAGCACCAGGACCAGCGCGGTCAGCAGCAGCGTCAGTGCGACCAGCATCTGCCGGCGGACCTTGCGTTGTGGATCATCGCCGAACGAAGTCTCGATCTCCGCGACTCGATTGGTTTGCATCAATCCCATTTTGCAATCCTCCCACCACTTCAACCTTCAGCGGACGAAAGTACAACCGGCGGCGCCGGGCACAACTATCGCGCGTTCGGCCAAGGCTCCGAGTCGGCAACGGAGCGGAAGCCGGCAGACGGAAGATGACCTGGCCGTCCTGACACACCGTCAATCCACCGCTGGGCGGCTGCGTTTGAACCGCCGCCAGCGATTGCCCGCACTCGTCGGTTCCCGTGGAACTCGGTGCGACCTCGTTTCCCGCCGGCAGCGTATGACCGGCTTGTCCGGGGTTGAAGTTGGCGTCAACCCGGTAGCGCGGCGAACTGGCGCGAAGCGCAAGGGTTGCGTTCTGCCAGCCCGTTCGCCAACCCACCAACGTACCCAAAAGCACCGCCGAAGCGATCACCAGCAAGCCCAGCGTGGCTGCCAGCCAGTCCGTCTTTCCAGGCCTTGCCAGCCGGAGCGGGAGTGCCGCCGCCAATTCGGCGGAAGGGCTCGGAACCACTTCGTCCGCCTTGCGCAGGAAAGGCGCAAGCTCTTCGGGCGGACGCGGCCGCGGTCGATTCCCAATTCTGACTTTTGTTCCGGACAATGCGATCGGTCAGCGCCTGCAACGTATCCAGGTCGCGCTGCTGAAAAGCATGGGGCCGGGACGAAAGAACCTCAAAGATCCCAAACAACCTGTCGCCCTCAATGAGCGGCAGAACCACAATCGACCTGACTCCCAGAGTTCGACTGGCCTCGGGGTCAACCCGAAAATCCGTCTCGGTGTCGTTGCACTGCTGCAGGCGGCGGGTCTGTATGCACGCGCCCGAGAGCCCGTTACGGGGATCGAGGCGTACTCCGATATCGGGAGCGTCAGGGCCGGAGGTGGCGTGGCAGACAATCTCTTCTCCCCGCACCAGGGCAATCGCGGCCCCGGTGGCGCCGGTGGCCAGACAGGCTTCCGCCAGTTCGTGCTCCAGGCGGAATTCTTCTCCGGCGTCGCAGGCCAGGTCCGCCAATTGGCTTAGCTCGGACCTTTTCTGAAATACGGTGGCCTGCTGGCTGGGGTCCGTCGTCGACAGGGGGTCGTTGACAGACTTAAGGTCTTTTACAAACTCAGGATTTCCATTGGGCTCGTCCACGATGGTCCTTTCCCCTTGTAACCCGGGGGGTGGGCGAGCGGGCTCAGGTTACCGTCCTTGAAACAGCAGGTTTTCGGCCAAAAGGGGGATATCCAAACTATTGCAAACACAATGGTTTAAGAGGCACTACGCCGTCGGGAGGGCTGCTCCCACCGCAAAATGTTGCACGAAACTGAGGAGGTATTTCGGATTCTTCCCCATTTTCCAACCGCTGGGGAAGGTACCTCGGGGAGGACGCGGAAGCCCTCCGGGCGGTGCAGTCTGAAAGCCCCCATGGGGATTGTCATTCCGAAGCGCGGTATTATCGCGCGAGGAATCTGCTGTTTTGCTGCCGGCCGCAAGCAGATTCCTCGCCGATAAACCTGGCTTCGGAATGACAAGGGCAGGATTGTTTTTGCGAAAACTGCACTCCGACTTTCAACCCGTCAACAAACCTGCACCTGCCTTCAACCCTGGCGCTTCCTCACTTCAGCGCCTCCGGATTGACCAGATTCGGAGGACGTTCCCCTCGCAACGCGGCCAGCAGATTTGATGCGGCGAGCATGGCCATCCCCAGGCGGGTCGCTGCTGTCGCGCTTCCGATGTGCGGCAGCAGGGTCACGTTGTCCATAGCCAGCAGCGCGGGATGCACCCGAGGCTCATTTTCAAAAACGTCGAGGCCGGCGCCGGCGAGCCGGTTCGCCTGCAGAGCCTCGACCAGGGCGGCTTCGTCAATGATGGGGCCGCGGGCGACGTTGATCACGAACGCGCTGGGCTTCATCCGCGCCAACTCCGGCGCGCCTATGGCATGCCGGGTCTCCGGAGTCAGGGGAACGTGCAGGCTCAAGAAATCGGATTCCCTGAGCAGCGTATCGCGGTCCACAAATTTCGCGCCCAGCTCTGCCTCGATCGCGGCCGAGACGCGATGGCGGGAGTGATACAGAATTCGCATGGAGAAGCCCCGCGCCCGGCGCGCCGTGGCCTGCGCGATCCGGCCGAAACCAAACAGCCCCAGGGTCGCGCCGTGCATCTCGGCTCCCCATAGACAATTCCATTGCCACTGCTTCCAGTGTCCGCCGCGAACGTAGCGATCGCCTTCGGCCACGCGCCGCGCCGCCGCCAATATCAGCGCGAAGGTCAGGTCCGCCGTGGCTTCGGTGAGGACGTCAGAAGTGTTGGTGACCAGAATGTGCCTGCGGTTACAGGCCTCAAGATCGATGTTGTCGTAACCGACGGCGATATTCGATACCACGCGCAGCCGGGGAGCGGCCTCGATGATCTCCTTGCTGATGCGCACGCCCGCGGGCATGACCCCGTCCGCCTCGCGCATGGCCGCCGCCAGCAGTTCGGGCGCCATGGGTTCATCCACGGCGTGCACCTGGACGTCGCAATGCTCGGAAATCCGATCGACCACCGGTTGCGGGATGGGCCGGGTAATCAGGACCTTCGGCCGCCGCGGGTCAGGGGAGAATGTTCGATCCATGAAGGCTCCTGTCGATCCGCGTCATAGCCGCAACCAGGAGGCGGACGCTGGCGTTTCAGGCCCTGGCGAACCCGGCGGAATGGATTCCTGAATCTTATTCGTTATAACGATCATCTTTATAACAGGAGGAATAATTCAATGAGCACACAGACTTTACCTGAAGTCGCCGCCGCTACCACAACCTGGAACATCGACCCGGTCCACTCCAACGCCGAATTCAAGGTCCGGCACCTGATGATTTCGAACGTTAAAGGCCAGTTCAAGGGCGTTACCGGAATCCTGAGACTCGATAACGCAGACCTGACAAAGTCGGTCGTCGAAGTGTCAATCGATGCCGCGACGATCAACACGAACGAAGCGCAGCGCGACGCCCACCTGAAGAGCGCGGATTTCTTCGACGTGGAGAAGTTTCCTACTCTGACCTTCAAATCGACGCGCGTCTCCAAAGGTAAAGATGGGACGCTGACGGTGGCGGGCGACCTTACCCTCCATGGCGTGACTCGCAACGTTGGATTCGAGGTCGAAGGGCCGAGCGCTCCGACCAAGGACCCGTGGGGCAACACGCGAATCGGCCTCTCCGCGACGACCCGGTTGAACCGCAAGGATTTTGGCCTGACCTGGAACGCGGCGCTTGAAACCGGCGGGTTCATGGTGAGCGACGAAGTCGCCATCACCCTGGATATTCAATTCATCAAAGCGTAAGCGTCGTCATCGTTGGCGATGTGGGCGCGAGTATGTGGGCGCGAGCGCCCGCGCTCGTGCGACGCCGGCACGAACCGGTGCCAACGCAGGCGCTTGCGCCGCCCCTGAATCTGTCGCTGACTACGATGGCCTGTGTGTTCCATCCACGCGGACGTTGAGCGAGAAGCCATCGACCCGGTTCCGGCCGGCTTTCTTGGCCCGGTAGAGGGCGGCATCGGCGTTCTGCAGCAGAGTCTCGAGAGTGGAGTCTGAATCGCCGTGGGTGGCGGTTACGCCCATGCTTACGGTTACGGAAACCGATCCCGCAGGGGTTACGACAGGATCGCGGGCGACCAGGCGGCGAATTTCGTCGGCACGGCGCGTGGCGGTGTGCAGGTCGCAACCCGGCAGCACCAGGATGAACTCTTCGCCGCCGTAGCGTCCAGCCACGTCGTAGAGCCTGAGGTCCGACTTCAGCCGTCGGGCCACTTCCGCCAGTACCGCATCACCCGCGGGATGGCCCAGGGTGTCGTTAATCTGCTTGAAGCCGTCCACATCGGCCATGATGACTCCGGCCGGCCTGCCTTCCCGCTGGGTGCGGACCAGCTCGCGCTCGAGCGAGGCCAGAATTTCCGCGCGGCTCAGCAAGTTGGTCAGGAAATCGTGGGTGGCGGAAAACCTGAGACATTGCTGCAGGTCGAGAATCCGTTTGCCCGCCAGGATGCGCGCGCGCAACTCGCAAGGGTCAACCGGCTTGGCCAGATAATCGTCCGCCCCGGCGTCCATCGCAGTCAGCAGGTTCTTCTTCCGGTCCTTGGCGGTCAGCATGACGGTATAGATATAGGTCCCGTTGGAGCCGAGGGTGCGAATCCGGCGGCACAGTTCGATGCCGTCAATGCCGGGCATGACCCAGTCCAGGAGGGCGAAGGTCGGAGCATCGGGGGCCTGCAGAATTTCCCACGCGTCGGTGCCGTTGTCCGCCGCGACATACTCGAAGCCCGACTCCTCCAGACACTCGCTGACCCGCAGCCGGTCCATCTTCGAATCGTCTACCAGCAGTATTTTCACGACGGCAAAGCTCCCCTGGCTGATTCTGGGCAGATATTTCCCACGCCGCAAGATATCGGTCGGAAACGGATGGTGTTGTACTTCCGCGGCAGCCGCGGTTGCGGCAATTGAGAATTACGACCTTTCATCCTGAGCGGAGTCGCTGCTTCGCTTCGCGAAGCAGTGACGCAGTCGAAGGACCCCTATATCCGAATCGTAGGCGGGCGCCCTTGGTTATTTTCCCGCGCTGCACACAAAACCCACGCACTCGAGAGAATTTCAGCTGGTAGGGGTCATTCGACTCGGCGGAAAGTTCGCGGAGCGAACTTTCCCTCTCCGCTCAGGATGACAGGACGGGAAGCGGGCTACTGCGAACCCGCTTAGTCGCTCGCCGCCTGGGTCTCACTCATCGGCGGATGACTCGCGTCTGGAGGCACGACCAGCCTTCCGGTCCGTTGCATGGTGTTGCAGTCGTATGAATAGACCGCGCCGCAGAGCAGGCAGGCCTGGTAAGCGGTGCCGTGGATGCCGGCGTGCGGCCAGGTGAATTCGTGCCGGCAGCACATTTCGATAAGCCGTTGCAGGAGGGAATTTGTCATGGCTGCTTGCGATCCCTTCGATGTAACTGATGCTGTTCTCACCCTAACCCGGGAAGTGCCCGCTGCGTCTGTGTTTCTTGGCCATCGGCGGCAGGAATATGGCCAATGCCCGGCCTTGTTACTCAGTTACTGAGGGAGGCGTAATGTAACTGACCCACCGACCGCCGCGGCAGGAACCTCTGGAATCCCTTTGCGGGCGCGGGTTGCGTTACCGTATGGGTGCGGAGTTTTCAGCCCGCGCGGACAGCCAGAGCAGCGAGATCTTTAAAAGCACCATGAAAGCGGGTCACATGAAAGAGGGCCACCATGCATAGTGCGAATGTTCCCGAGACGGTACGGCGCAGTTCGCGAGTGCCGATCACTCTTCCCATCGCGGTCACCAGCCTGGAGCCCAGCGCTCCCTTCTCGGAAATATGCGAGACCCTGGTGGTCAACGCGCACGGTTGCGCCATATTTTCTCCCACCCGTTTGGAAGCCGGCATCCCGGTACAGTTTCGGCGCAAGGGCGGCGGCGCCGCCAAAGCTCATGTGGTCGACTGCAAACCCATGGGAGCGGGTCAGCAGGGCTGGCAGCTGGCCGCGAAGCTGGACCGTCCAGAAAACTTCTGGGGACTGGAAGCTTGTCCGGAAGACTGGGCGCGGCTGGTGGGGATTCATTCCGACGATGCGCAGCCTTCGCGAAAAATTCCGGCACGAAGCGACCGGCCGGGCGCGCCTGCGCTGAAAATCGTATCCGACAAGAACCAATCTCAAATAAGCGAGCGCGATCTGCGCGCCATTGTGGCCGAGTTCGTCCAGCCCCTCCACGCGGAAGTCGTGGCACTCCGCGAAAAAGCGGCCGAAGGAGACCAGAAACGCAGCCGCTTCGATATATCGCTTTCCCACATTCCGCCCGAGGTGGAAGAGAAATTGTGGGTACGGCTGCGCGAAGACCTGGGCAACCAGGTCCTGAAGCAGACCCAGGAACAATCGGCGCAGGTGCTGGGCTCTGCCAGGACCCTGATTGAACAGAAGATCAATCAGGCGCTGGAAGGATTCCGGCAGCAGGTGGCACAGCAGCTGCAAACCGTCGAGCAGAACGCGCGCGGGTTGTCCGAAGAAATCGCCGAGGCGGTGGGGCAGCACTTCAACGCCGGAGCGGAAAAATTTCAACAGCAGGTGGCGAACGCCGGGACCCGGGCAGAGCAACAGAGCGAAGAGCATTTTCGCGCTCTGCAGCACCGTCTGGGCGAGGAGCACGATGGCTACCGGCGGGAGATGCAGAAGTTGCAGGCCTCTCTTGCAGGTGAGGTGTCACGGCTGCAGGCGCAAGCCTCTTCCCTCGGCGGCCGCCTGGCGCAACTCGACGATACCGCAACCCGGCTGGAGTCCGGAATGGAAACCCGCCTGTCGCAGATGGCCAGCGACCAGATCTCCGCGGCGCGAGTGCAACTGGAGGGCGCGGTGGATGTAGTCCTCAAAGAGCTGGGCACGCGCAACGCCAAGGAACTTGACCACCAGCTGGAGGAAGCCCGCGGAAAACTGAAGATCGTGCAGAAGGGAATCGAAACCTCGGTGAGCGATCTGGTCAAGACCGAAGTCGCAGCCAACCTGCTGTCCTTCGGGCAGACCATGGAAGAGCTGGCGCAGGATTCCGTGGGACGGTGGCGCAGCGCATTGAGCCGAGACCTGAATTCCGTGGCCAAGATCCTGGGCAGCGGATTTCAGCGTGATGCCGGGTCGAATCGTGGCGCCGAGCAGGACTCGTCGGACGAGTAAGTTCAGAGGCTGAATCCCGACGGTCTTTGGCTATGGCGGCTATGGCGCCTTGGGCGTCGGCATTCCGCCTCAGTCATTTCTTAAAAAGCGCGTCGAGCCCAGCCTGGGAAATGGCTTCGTCGATTTCTGACTTCGCCCCGCTGGCCGCAATTCCGCCCAGGGTCTGGCCATCCACCTGGATGGGCAGTCCGCCCTGGTTGGGGAAGAAGTCAGGAAAAGCCAGGACCTGGACATCGCCCTTCTTAACCGCATCGGCCCCGTTTTTCGAAGGCGATCCGTAGAACGCCGCATGCCGGGCTTTTTTCTGCGCGAATTGAATGGTGTTGAGCGAGGCGCCATCCGCCTTCTGCAGAAAAAGCAGATTGCCGCTTTCATCCACAATGCAGATGGTGACTTCAACATTCTGTCTTTTGGCTTCCGCTTCCGCGGCGGCGACCATGGTCTTGATCGCGGCCAGATTCAGATATTTCCGCGTGGGAAGATCGGCGGACGACGGGGCCCCGACCGAGGACGCGGTCGCGACCAGGCTCAGCATCACAACCAGTAGTTTGAACATGCGCAGGATGCTACCAGCTGGATTGGCACTTTTCCACACACGTTTCCAGTTTCCAGCACAGAAGAATCTTAAGAGGAAGGAACGCCGCAACCGTCACCAGAAACTGGAAACCGGAACTGGAAACCGGAAACCAGAAACCGAAACTACGACGTTTTGCGGTTGAACCGGCAGAGTGGTTGAGTGCCGCGAATCTTGCCGCAGGCCAGGGCCATGGTCTCAAAGGCCCGCTCATAGCGGAATTCCGGCTTGACATACGGCTTCCGGGCGGTTCGCTCCCGATCACCCGCAGGCCTCTCGTGGCTCATGTTCTTCTCGGTCATAAGCAGGTCGTTACCCTTCGTCAGGCAAGCGAGGGGTGTTCGCCCTTGTCCGTCGTATTCCAAAACAGACTATCACTAATCACCGCCGGCATTGTTGCCGCTTGTGATCACTTTGTGAATATCGATTCGAGCCGCGGACCGGAACCGGATCGCACCCGGCCATCCTCATTCCTCAATCGCAGCTCTCTTTCGGTTAGCATGGAAACGTGTCCGGCGCCAAACGCTCTCGTCATGTGGGTCTGGCTCGCGCCCTTTCCAAGCTCGGCTATTGTTCCCGTTCCGAGGCATTTGATCTTATCCATGCCGGGAGGGCGCGGCTGAAGGGCGCAATCTGCCGCGATCCCGAGGCGCGCGTTCGCCTGGAGAGCGATCGCATTGAAGTGGATGGTCAGCCGGTTGCCGCCACCACCCGGGTTTATCTCATGCTCAACAAACCGCGCGGAGCCGTGACCACCGCCGCGGACGAAAAGGGCCGGCAAACCGTGTACGCGTTTCTGGATGCGGCCCTGCCTTGGGTCGCGCCCGTCGGACGTCTGGACCAGGCCAGTGAAGGCCTGCTGCTGCTGACCAACGATTCCGAATGGGCGGCGCGGGTGATGTCGCCCGCGTCGCATCTGGACAAGACTTACCACGTACAGATTGACCAGGTCGCCGACGCCAGCTTGCTGGAATCAATACAGCAGAGGAGTCAGGACGGAAGACGGCGAATTCCTGGGCGTCGCCAGGGTTCGGAATCCTGCGCGGCGGCAAGCGCAACACCTGGCTCGAAATCGTTTTGGACGAAGGCAAGAACCGCCACATTCGGCGGATGCTGGCAGCGCTCGGCGTTGCCGTGCTGCGCCTGGTGCGAGTTGCAATCGGCCCGCTTCCCCTGGGCGCACTTCCCAAAGGAAGCGTGCGCCCGCTCACTCGCGCCGAGAAACTTGCGCTCGATCAGGCTTTGCTGGAACCGGCCCGGCGCGGCCAAATTCTGACCGCGCCTTCGAGCTCGCGCCGCAGATCCAGCCGGTCGAGCCCGCGCTGAATCAAACCGTCACAATCACGGCGCTGCAGCGGTTTTTCCCCAGGCGGCGGTAGCTGTGGCGGACGGCTGAATCGAA
Source organism: Terriglobia bacterium (assembly GCA_963734455.1). Taxonomy (GTDB): domain Bacteria; phylum Acidobacteriota; class Terriglobia; order Terriglobales; family Acidobacteriaceae; genus JAIQFF01. Next base: position 209,760 of record CAVTHC010000001.1, on the reverse strand, counting down.
ATAGATGGCGTCGCCCTCCTCGAGAACATGAGTGTCGGAGCCGATGCCTAATTCCAGCCTGCCGCTGATCAGGTAGAGCAATTCAACTCCGGGATGCTGGTGGGGACGGACTTTCTCCGCCGCCACCGGCTCAAATTCCGCGTAGAACGCATTCAACTTGCGCTCGCTGGCTTTGAAATCGAGGCTCTCGAAGTTGTAGGCAATTACGCTCGATCCCGCGCTCTCGGGAAACTTGAGCCGCTCCTGCTTGCGCACGATCGAGACCACGTGACGCTTGCGCTCGTCGGCAAAGAAAAAATCCAGGCCGACTCCGAACACCATGGCGATCCGCAACAGGGTAGGCAGCGTGGGAAACAGCTTTCCGCGTTCCAGTTTCGACAGCATGGCCGGGAGACAAGCCGGTGTGCTGGCCCAGCTCCACCAGTCCCATGCTCTTTTTTAGCCTGAGCGTCCTCAGTTTCTCCCCGACCGCGTATGGTCGCAGGCCCTCCACGATGGTTTTATTGATCACAGCCAGCCCCGTTTTCCGGCAGAGAAACAAATCGGCGAATTTTTGACTGCGAAGCAAACCATTTTGGCGGGCCGGTCGATTGTCACAACACGACAATAATTGTGCATTACAGTTAATACATCGCGAACGCAAATCAGCGCAAGCGCAAAGTAAGAAAAAACCAATAAAAGATCTGGAGGACAAAATGAGAACATTCGATGTGGTGGCAGCAGTGCTGCTGGTGGTGGGCGGGGTGAACTGGGGATTGGTGGGCATCGCCCACTTCGACCTGGTCGCAGCCATCTTCGGCATGCGATTCGGTGAAACCTCAATGCTGAGTTCGGCGGTCTACATTCTGGTTGGCTTGGCGGCCCTCTACCAGGCGGTTTCGTTCAAGGCAATTCAACGCCGCTGGGGACATGACTCCGTGATGGCCCGGTAAGAGCGGCTCGACCCCGGCAATTCCGAAGAAGTGTAAAAGTCAGGCAACGGGAAGAGGCCATTCGGTATCTTCCCGTTTTCACCATTTAAAGCTGCACCATCATGAACTCGATCGAAAAGCTGAGTCAGGACGAGCGCGTCACCGTGCGCAGGAAAGGCGCGCCGGACCCGGAGGGCAACTGCGTTGTCTACTGGATGCAGCGCGCCCAGCGGGGCCAGGATAATCCCGCTCTGGATGCAGCCATTCACGTCGCCAACCAACTGAAGAAGCCCGTCGTAGTTTTCTTTGCGCCCGTTCCGTTCTACCCGCGCGCGAACCTGCGGCACTACCGCTTCATGTTGGACGGCCTTCCCGACCTCGCGCAGGCACTGGCCGCCCGCCGTGTGGGATTCGTTCTGCGGACCTACCCTGACCATCGTCTGCTGAAATTCTGCCGGGAAGTCCGGCCGGCCATCGTGATTGGGGATGAAAATCCGCTGCGCGAACCGGAGCGGCGGCGAGTCAAAGTGGCGGGCCGGCTGCGCGTGCCCTTCTGGACCGTGGATGCGGACGTGATCGTCCCCTCGAAATTATTGTTGAAGGAACAATTCGCGGCGCGCACCATCCGGCCGCGCATTCGCGCTCTGTTGCCGCAATTCCTGGTGCGGCCAACCCGCTTGCAAGCCCAGGTACGCTGGATTTCTCCTCCGCGCCTGCGTTCGCTTTCACCGCATGAAGATTTGATGGCGGAATGGAAGCTCGATCGCTCAGTCCTGCCGGCTCCCGGCTGGCAAGGGTGGAAGCAAGCGGGCGGCGCAGGTCCTTCGGGAATTCGTGGGCACGCGCCTGGCCGCCTATCCCGAGGCCCGCAACCGTCCCGAACAGGACGGCACCAGCCGGCTTTCTCCTTATCTCCATTTCGGGCAGATTGGTCCGCTCACGATTGCGCTCGCGATACAGCGCAGCGACGCGCCCGCCCGGGCGAAGGAAGCATTTCTCGAACAGCTGATCGTCCGGCGCGAGCTGGCCATCAACTTCGTGCGCTTCAACCCGGACTACGATTCCATGGAATGTATGGAGCCGTGGGCCCAGCGTTCCTGGTCAGAGCATAAACGCGACCGGCGAACGGTGATCTACAACGAGGAACAGCTGGAACAGGGCCTGACCCACGATCCGCTGTGGAACGCGGCGCAGAAGCAGATGGTGCTGACCGGCTGGATGCATAACTATCTGCGCATGTACTGGGCGAAAAAGATTCTGGAGTGGAGCCCTTCGGTGGGCGCGGCCTACCAGCGCGCGGTTCAGTTGAATGACCGCTACGAACTCGACGGGCGTGATCCCAACGGATATGCGGGAATCGCCTGGGCCATTGTCGGCAAGCACGACCGGGCCTGGCCGGAGCGCCCGGTGTACGGAAAAATCCGCTACATGTCGCTGGCCAGCACCGGACGAAAATTCGATTCGAAACGATACATCGAGCAGATTGCGCAGCTGGAGGCGCGGCCCCGTGTCTAAAAATCCATGGCTTACATTCGCGCTTTTCGCCGCCATTTGTTTTTCGGTTGCGGCCGTGGGATCGGTATGGACAGCAACCTCGGTCCGGACCTGGTACGTGGGGCTGCGAAAGCCCTCTTTCAATCCGCCGAGTTGGGTCTTTGGGCCGGTGTGGTCGGCGCTGTACCTCAGCATGGCGGTGAGCGCCTGGCTGGTGTGGCGAAACGCAGGATGGAACGCTCCCCGAGCTGCCTTCATCATCTTCTTTATTCAACTGGGATTGAATCTGGCGTGGTCGGGGCTCTTCTTCGGCCTGCACAATCCGGGGCTGGCGTTCGTTGACATACTCGGCCCTGCTGGCGGCGATCGTAGCCACGGCCATCGCATTCCGCCCGTTTTCTCAGGCCGCGTTCTGGCTCATGATTCCGTACGCGATGTGGGTTGGTTTTGCCAGCCTGCTCAATTTTGAGATCTGGCGATTGAATCAGGGGCAATCATGAAAATCCTGATCACGGGTGCCACCGGCTACGTGGGTGGCCAGTTGCTGCCAAAACTGGTGGAGAGCGGACACGAAGTTACGTGCATGGTGCGGGACGCCTCCCGGCTCAGCCACAGTCTGGAAGGCGCGCGCATCGTTAAGGCCGACGCCCTTCACCCCGGCAGTCTGCCGGCGGCGCTGCAGGGAATCGAAGTGGCGTATTACCTGATTCATTCGATGGGCGGCGGCCCGGCGGGCTTTGAAGAGCGCGACCGGCGGGCGGCGCGCAACTTTGCCGCAGCCGCGAAGCAGGCCGGGGTACAACGCATCATCTATCTGGGCGGACTGACCTCGCAGACTTCTCCCGTCTCGCTTCATCTCCAGAGCCGCCAGGAAACCGGCGCGGTGCTGCGTGAGTTCGGGCCGGCGGTGACGGAATTCCGCGCCGGAATTATCGTGGGGAACGGAAGCATCTCGTTCGAGATCATTCGCTGTCTCACCGAACGCTTGCCGGTCATGATCTGTCCCCGCTGGGTCATGACCCGGACCCAGCCCATCGCCATCGGCGACGTTCTCGATTATCTGGTCGCGGCGCTCGCCGTGCCTGAGTCGGCGGGCGAGATCGTCGAAATCGGCGGCGCCAGCATCGAGACCTATCGCAGCATGATGCTCACCTACGCGCGCGTCCGGGGATTGAAGAGATGGCTGCTGCGGGTTCCCGTGCTCACTCCTCGCCTGTCTTCCTATTGGCTCAATCTGGTGACCCCGATTCCAGCCGCGATCACGCGGCCGCTGATCGAAGGCCTGAGAACGGAAGTGGTATGCAGCAGTGACCGTGCGGCCAAACTCTTTCCCGGAATTATCCCCATGCGTTACGCGGCGGCAGTGGAAGAGGCCGTGTCCACGGCCGGCCCCGACAAATCAGTTGCCGAGACCATCGGGCGCGAAGTGCGGCACGTTGCGCTCCGCCGTCAGGGTTACATCTGCGATGTGCGGCAGACCCTGGTCCATGCGCCCGCGGCGCAGGTATTCGGCGTGTTGCAGGGCCTGGGCGGAAAATCAGGCTGGCCCTACGCCAACCTCCTGTGGCAAATGCGGGGATGGATCGATCGCTGGCTGGGCGGCGTAGGCATGCGGCGCGGCCGCAGCGGCGGAGCGACTCTGCGGCCGGAGACTGCGTGGACTTCTGGCGCGTCGAAGAGGTTGTGCCCGGGGAAAGGATTTCGTTTCGCGCCGAGATGAAACTACCGGGACGGGCCTGGCTGCAATTCATACTGCGGGCCGAGTCCAGGGACCGCACGCTTCTGAGCTGCTACGCCTGGTTCGAGCCTCGCGGACTGGCGGGAGAGCTTTACTGGGCATTGCTGTATCCCATTCACCTGCTGATTTTTCGCGGCATGGTAAGAGCGATCGCGCGCCGGTCGGAAGACCGTTTCCGGCTCAAAGGCCGCCGCTCTTCAGGGAAGCTGAGGAAGGTGGAGCAGGATCTAGGAACTGAAATGCATGAATGCGCTCTTGCTCAAGGCCTTGGCCGCGATTTCGAGCTGCTGCAGGTCGTCGAGCGTGAAGTCGGGTCCCGACGATGCCAGGTCGAAGCCCTTGTGGCAGACCTGGATGACTCCCAGCACGGTTTCCGCCTGGTCGAGGACCGGCGCCGACATCAGCTTATGAATGGTGGCGGGGCGAAGTTCCCCATCGTCATTCTTTTCTCCGCCCGGCTTGATGCTCTCGAAGATGCTGGCGTGTTTTACCCGGGTGAAATTATTGAACAGCTCGATTTTCTTGGTGACCGCGGTGTGGGCCGCAACCGCGGTTGAACTCGAAATCGGAATGGATCCCGCGGTACTGAGCTCAAAAGGGCAGAGGAACTTCAGTAACCCATTTTCCAGGCGCAGCAGGGCCACTTCATTGGGCCGCACCCCGAAAAGCTTGGCCAGCTCGACGCAGCATTGTTCGGGAGTGCCCGCTTGCGCCAGCCGGCGTTCCATGGCGTCGCGGTCGCGCGCCGGCGCGGATGCCGCTCCTGCCCCTCCCTGACCCGAAGATGCGTTGTCTCGCTGCATGTCGCCCCGTGCGGAAAACACTCTCCCGCCACTCCATGCTGACGTTATTAAGAGCCGGCATCAAGTTACGGAGGTACTTTGCCGATACCTTCTTCTTGCGACTTCCGTCGGCGAGCAGGGTCGGGATCGTCAGAAGCGAAGTGGGGAGTCTGCCGTCATGAGGTCAGGGGAAAGCGCTTTTCGCGCCAGCCCCGAATGCCGCCGTCCATCGAGAGCACGTTGGTGTAGCCCATTTTCTGCAGATTGTCGGCGGCCAGCGCGGAGCGATATCCGCCGCCGCAGTAGAGCACAATCGGCGTGCCTAATTCCGGCACGCGTTCCTCGATATCGCGCTCGATGATGCCCTTGCCCAGGTGAATCGCTCCCGGCAAATGGTCCTTGGCGTACTCGCTCTCTTCCCGCACATCCACCAGGACAAACTTGTCGCCGCGGTCAAGCCGGGCTTTCACGTCGTCGATGCTCACTTCTCGAACCCGCTTCTTGGCGTCATCGACGATATCCAGAAAACGAGCAGAATGCTGGTGCGCCATGAGGACTCCCGCAGCAGAGTTTGGAAAATCCTATTTTACCGAAGAGGACGGCCCAAGCCGCAACCGGCGCAAGCGCAAGTGACTGGAAGGCGGAAAGGAAGTACAGGAGAAGAAATGGCGTGCCAAATGCCAAGTGCCAATTGCTTAGTGCCGATTCCCCGCTACTCGCCAGAACCAGCGGCCGCCTCGGAAGCCTGTTCTTCGACGAAAACGACAGCGTCGGGAGAAACCAGGAACTTCTCCAGGTCAGCTTTTAGCTTCAGGCGATCATCTTCGCCGAGATCGGCGAATTCAAAAGGCTGCAGACAGCCCTGGGTGGCCCACATGGGAAAGAGCATGGCGGCTTTGCTGCGTATGGTGCTGCCGCCCACGTGAAACATGACTTCGGCTTTGATGCCTTCGTCCACCGGAGTCTCGAGGTGGAGCAAGCCGCCGGTGAAGGAAAGCTGATGCAGGCGGGCCCTTATCTGCCGTCCATTCTCCAGGCGAACCATGGCCAGAATGGTTCCGGCCAATTTGACTCGAGGGGCGCGCCGCGCCTCATTTCCCTGTTTGGAATGCGGCATACTTCGCTACCACTATGCCATCGCCTGCCCCGCAGGGGGAGATTACGAAAGAGTGCGGCCCGCATGTGACAAATGGTTCGCCGGGTAAGCATCCGGCGATTACCGGGGTTACTTTACCTCGGGCTGCTCGCCGCCGTAAGCTGCGGCCTTATGGCGTTCAATGCGCTCCTGATGTGCCGCGAAGAGAAGCATCTGCGAGTCCTGGGGAAGGCCCTGGACGAGGTCGGCATGGAACAGGAAGTCTGCCTGTCGGCCCCGGAAGCCCTGGACCTGACCGTGCAGCGGCACTACTCGGCGCTGGTCATCGACTTCGATCTGCCGGGAGCGGCCACGGTGGCGCGGATGGCGCGCCTGGCGCCGGCGCGGCGGCGTCCCGTCATTTTCGGGATGATCGGCGCGCTCACTGAAATCTCCGAAACCTTTCAGGCTGGGGCCAACTTCATCATTTATAAGCCGCTCGGGGCCGCGCAAATTGTTCGCTGCCTGCGCGCCGGCCGCGGCTTCATGCGTCCCGACCGCAGGCAATCGCAACGCCAGAGTCTGGAATCGCTGGTCTATCTTCAGTTTGGCATCGCCGCGCTGCCGGCCATGGTGCTCGACTTGAACCAGAACGGCATGGCGCTGCAGGCTCCCGAACCCTTGCCTCCGGTGCAACAGGTGCCGCTGCGCTTCGTGTTGCCCGGCACCAGTCAGATGGTGGAGGGCATGGGCGAGGTCATTTGGGCCGACGATGGCGGACGCGCCGGCGTGCTCTTTTCCCGCCTGACCCCGGCTTCGCGAAAATATCTGAAACAGTGGTTTGCCAAACCCGACGCTGGGAAGAAGACGGTCTCGCGTCCCGCCCTGCGGGTCGAAAAGGTCCGCGCCGAAAAAGCTCGCCGCGCCGCCGCGGGCTCTCACTAACCTTCGGCTTCTCTCCTCATCTGGACCGGGCTTTCAATCCTCCCGCTGCGTGCTAGACTCAAACTTCTCCTCGCTGAGATCGCATGCCCGAGCTAACTTTTCTTTCTGCTGTATCCATGGCTGAGCAAATCCGTCGCAAGCAGTTGTCGCCGGTCGAGCTGCTCGAAGCGCATCTTTCACGAATTGAAGAGTTGAATCCCAGGCTCAACGCCTTCGTGCACGTCGATGTCGAAGGCGCGCGGCGCCAGGCCCGCATGGCAGAAGCGGCTGTGCGCGACGGGCAAGAACTCGGGGTGCTGCACGGCGTCCCGCTCAGCATCAAGTGTTCGATGGAAGTCGCGGGCCTGCGCTGGGAATCCGGAACGAAACTGCGGGCGGGAATCGTGGCTGAGCGCGATGCTCCTCTGGTGGCTCGCCTGCGCCAGGCCGGCGCCATCATTCTCGGCGTCACCAATGCCCCGGAACTGCTCATGGCCTGGGAAACCGACAATCTTCTTTATGGACGGACCAATAATCCCTGGGACGTCACGCGCACGCCGGGCGGATCGAGCGGCGGGGAAGCGGCGGCCATCGCGGCCGGCATGTCCGCCGGAGGCGTGGGCAGCGACGGCGGGGGATCGATTCGCGAGCCTGCCCACTTCAGCGGAATCTGCGGCCTGAAACCCACTCCCGGCCGCATACCTGCTACCGGGCATTTCCCGCAATCCGTCGGACCGTTCGCCCTGATCGGCGTGGTCGGACCCATGGCCCGCAACGTGGACGACCTGAAAATCCTGTTTGAGGTCATGCAGGGACCCGACGACGGCGATCCCTCCGCGGCGCCGGTGCCCCTGCGCTGGCCCGATCAGGATGAATTGAAGCAGGTTCGCATCGGTTACTTCGAGGATGACGGACGCACGCCAGTCACTCCCGAAACCCGCGCGGCGGTGCGAACTGCAGCCGAAGCCCTGCGGCGCGCCGGCTTTCAGGTGGAACCGTTCCGGCCGCAGGGGCTCGAGCCCGCCCGCAAACTGTGGTGGCAGCTGTTTGGCATCGCCGGCGGAATGATGCTGGGTCCGATGATCAAGGGCCGCGAAGCTGAACTCAGCCCCATGCTCCAGCAATTTTCCGAGGGAGTGGCCGCGCGCCCTGCTCATAGCGGACAATCCCTGCTTGATACCTGGATCCAGCGTGACCTAGTGCGCATGCAGGTCTTAGCCCAGATGCGCGAATATCCCGTGCTGCTTTGCCCGGTGGCCTCGATTCCCGCCTTCCGCCACGGCGAGCGCAGCTGGCAGGTCGAGGGAAAGACTGTGAAGTATTTTGACGCCTGGAGCTACACCGAATGGTTCAACCTGCTGGGCACTCCCGCCGCCTCCGTGCCGGTGGGGAAGTCAGCAGAAGGCTTGCCCATCGGAGTGCAGATTGTGGCGCGCCCCTGGCAGGAGGAGTTGGTGATTTCAGTAGCCGCGGCCCTGGAAAAGCAAGTCGGCCGCTACCCGCATCCGAATATCCAGTAATGGAGGACGAGCGTCTCGCCCGTCATGCACCGGCCTTGGTTCGACGGGCGGGACGCCCGTCCTCCATTTGTGGTTTACTTATTTCTTGCATGACTAAACGAAGTCTGCTGCTCTGCGCCTGCATTGCCCTGGCCGCGGCCGCGATTTTTGCCGCCGCTCCCGAAGATCCTCATTCCAAGCCTGACCCCGCCTCGGAAGCTGCCCGCCTCAACAACCTGGGCGCGGCCTACATGAATCAGCAGCTTTTCGAAAAAGGCCTCAAGGCCTTTGAGCAAGCCGCCAGCGCTAGATCCCAAGTCTGCAGATCGCATCTTTAAATCAGGGCATCGCCCTGCTGAACCTGGCCCGCATCGATCCGGCGAAGGGGCTTCTCGAAGCTGCAGGAAAGAACGCGCCCAACGATCCCCACGCCTGGTTCAGCCTGGGATTGCTGTACAAGAATTCGGACAATCCCCAGGGATCGGTTGACGCCTTTCGCCGCGTCACCGAAATCGATCCCACTGACGCCGACAGCTGGTACTTCCTGGGCGCCGCGTCGGCCCAGTTGAGGCAGTATCCCCAGGCCATCGAAGCTTTCCAGCACGCGCTCAAGGTGAATCCGCTGCACGCCTCCGCCGAATTCGGCATCGCGCGCGCCTATCAGCAGTCGGGCGACGCGGCCCAGGCCCGCGAACACCTGGCGCGCTTCCAGCACATCACGCAGAACAAGCTGGGCTCGCCCATCGGATTGGCTTACGGCGACCAGGGAAAATATTCGCTGGTAGAAGAGGTGGTAGGCGCCGCCGAGAAAGCCCTGCCCGCCGATTCCGGTACGCTTTGTTCCCGTGACCGAGAGCGCGGGGCTGGCATCGAAGCCGCAGTCCGGACCAGCCAATGACCTGGCATCGTTCCTCGGGCCGGGTGCATGTTTCCTCGACTATGACGGCGACAGCAAGCCTGACATCTTTCTTCCCGACAACGGCCCGCAGGGCGGCATGGCGCTTGATCACAACCTGGGCAATGGCAAGTTTGAAGACGTGACCAGGAAAGCCGGACTGGATCCTTCGATTCGCGCGATTGGATGCACCGCCGGAGACTACGACAACGATGGTGCGACCGATCTCGCCATAAGCCTCAACGGTCGAGTGCTGTTGCTGCACAACGAGAAAAACGGCACGTTCAGGGACGTGACGGACGCAGCGTCGGCATTAAGAGCGACGGATTGAATATCGGGCCTTACCTTCATCGACTACGATCACGACGGTGATCTTGACCTTTACATCACCCGATTCAATAATCAATACGAGCCGCGCAAACCGTTTGTGATTTCGATGGCAATGACAAAGTCGGGCGGGAATGTGATGTTCCGCAACAACGGCAACGGAACCTTCACGGACGCCACTGAAGAGACGGGTCTCAAAGGGACGATGCCCGAGCATCGCAGCGGTCGGAACGGACTATAACAACGATCGAGCCATCGATCTTGTACTAACAGAAGCTTCGACTCCAGCTCTGATCTTCGAGAATCCGCGCGAAGGCAAATTCCCGTCCAAGCAACCCTGGACTGGATCGATGTCGTCTTCTTCGCCAGTCGCCGTCTCGGTCCTCGATTTCAACCACGACGGCTGGATGGACCTCGCTTTTACTCACTGGACTGCGCCTGGCATTACGTTGTGGCGAAATAATCAGGGAAAGACCTTCGATCCTGTTGAACTCCCGACGACGAACTGGACCCGAGCCTTCGGTGTCGCAGCATTCGACTACGACAACGACGGCTGGGTCGATCTAGTTGCCGTTGGCGAAACCAAAGAAGGCAAAGGCGAAGTCCGCCTCTTCCGCAATCTCGGTCCCGATGGATTCAAAGACGTCACCGCCGACGTCGGTCTCGACAAGATTCAGCTCAAAGATCCGCGCGCGATCGTCACGGCCGACTACGACGGCGACGGCGCCACGGATTTGCTGATCACGCAGAATCACGGCCCCGCCGTGCTGCTGCGCAACGAAGGCGGCAACAAGAACAACTGGCTGCGGCTTTCGTTCAAGGGCCTGGCGGACAACAAGAGCGCGATTGGCACCAAAGTCGAAGTCTTCTCCGGCGCGAATCGCCAGAAATTCGAAATCGCGGGATCGTCCGGCTACCTGGGACAGAACTCGGCCGACTTCGTAGTCGGACTCGGCCAGGCCAAAGAGGCCGACGTGGTCCGCATGCTCTGGCCCTCCGGAGTCATCCAGGATGAAATTCAGATTGCCGGAATGAAAGACCACAGCTTCATCGAAATGGACCGACGCGGCAGTTCGTGTCCAACCCTTTTTGCCTGGGACGGCACGCGCTACAAACTGGTGGGAGACATGCTGGGCGCGGGCGTGGTCGGCCACTGGATTGGGCCCGGCCAGCGCGACATTCCGCGGCCCACCGAATATATAAAGGTTGCCCGCAACGCCATTCGCGAAAAAGACGGCAAACTCAGTTTCCGCTTCATGGAGCCGCTCGAAGAGGCGGTCTATCTTGACCAGGTCAAGTTGCTGGCCGTCGACCATCCCGGCGCGGTCGACGTGTTCCCCAACGAATATTTCGCCAGCAGCCCGCCCTATCCGCCATTCAAGGTTGTCTATAGCCGCGCCGCAGTGCCGCCGGCGGGAGCGCGCGACGAGCATGGCCACGACGTGTTGCCGGACATCTGCTGGCGCATCGTTACTTTGGCGACTTCGATCTCCTGCCCTTCCAGGGTTTCACCCAGACTCATACCCTGGAGCTTGATCTCGGCGAAGCTTATCGCGGCGGCCCGCTCTGGCTGATGATGCACGGCGAGATCGAGTACTTCAGCGCCACCAGCATGTATGCGGCGTACCAGTCGGGGATCGAGCCGGTCGCGCCTTACGTCGAGGCGCAGGACGCCGGCGGGAAATGGGTTTGCGTGCTTGACGACCTGGGCTTCCCCGCCGGCGGCCCGCGCACCATGACCGCCGACCTCACCGGACAAGCTGCCGCCGGGAACGCAGCGCATCCGCATCGCCACCAACCTGCAGATCTATTGGGACAGCATTCTGATCAATCGCGCGCAACAGAACGGAAATGCGCGCCTCACGCCGGTCCCGCTGGCGCGCGCCGATCTGCGCTTTCACGGATTTCCCCTGAAAATCGAAAACCAGCCGCCCGGCAACGTCTTGTACGTGTACGAGAAAGCCAGTGCGACCGGGCCATACACCCGTCCCGCGGGCGCATACACCCGCTACGGCGATGTGCGTCCCCTGCTCACGGGATACGACGACCGGCTGGCCGTTTTTGGATCAGGAGATGAAGTGGTTCTCGATTTCGATCCCGCAAAGCTTCCCGTGTTGCCCAAAGGTTGGGTGCGGGATTACTTCTTCGTGGCCAATGGCTACGAAAAAGATATGGATTTCTACGCCGCCGAGGCCAGTACCGTACAGCCGCTGCCTTTCCGGACCATGGGCACATATCCCTATCCCAAGGGCAGGTCGTTCCCGCTGGATGATTCGCACGTCAACTATTTCCTCGATTACAACACGCGCCATCTCTCCGGAAACGAGCCCCAGGGATATCGCTTCGATTATTCCCATTGAGCCAGCGGATCTTGCGCTTCCGGCGCCAGGATAGCCAGCATGATTGAAGATGACCTGCGAAAACCGATTCTGCCCGGCAAAGGCGCGTCGGACTACGAACGCTACCTGCGCACCGACGAACTTCTGTCGCTGCAGAAGCGGCCAGAAGAATTCCTGCACCCGGACGAAATGACCTTCCAGGTCATCCACCAGGCCTCGGAGCTGTTGCTGAAAGGCGTGGTCTGGGAACTCGAGCGGGCCCGCGTCCTGATCGCCGAGGGAGACTTCTTCAATTCCGCCCAACTCCTGCGCCGCGGCAATCACATGCTGGAGTATCCCATCTCCATGCTGCACGAGCTCGAAACCATCACGCCCTACGACTACCACCTCATCCGCGCCGGCCTGGGACACGGCAGCGGGCTCGACTCTCCCGGCTTCCTCGGACTGCTGCACATCGGCCCGCGCCTGGGTGAGGCCTTCCAGTCCCAGTTGAGCAGGCTCAACCTGAGCGTGGACGACCTCTATCGCCGCCACGCCGAATTTTTCGGCCTGCACGACGTGGCCGAGCGCCTGCTGGATTTTGACGAACGCGTCCACCTGTTCCGCTTCCACCATCTCAAACTGGCGCAGCGCATCATTGGCGGCGGGGTCGTCGGCACCATGGGCACCCCGGTCGAGGTGCTGCACCAGCGCATGGAACACCTGTTCTACAAAGAACTATGGGACGTAAGAAACCGCATCACCGCCGAATCCATGAAAGTGTAGGCGCGAGCGCCCCGCTCGTGCGTTAGTTGTCATCCTGAGCGGAGATGCTGCTTCGCGAACTTCCCCTCCGCTCAGCGTGAAGAGGCTTGGTCGTGCCGAGCGTCATTGCTGCAATCTCGCGACCTGTTTATAATCAGATTCGCCGAGCGGGAGTAGCTCAGTGGTAGAGCGCGACCTTGCCAAGGTCGATGTCGCGGGTTCAACCCCCGTCTCCCGCTCCAGAGTTTGAGGAGAAAGCCCCGCTGACGGCGAGGGCTTTTTCCTTGTTCAGGGTCCGGCGCCGGGTGGACAATTGCCGGTGACGGCGCTAATTTAGGCATCAGGGCGCGGTACCCAAGTGGTAAGGGAGAGGTCTGCAAAACCTTTATACGTCGGTTCGATTCCGACCCGCGCCTCCAACCTAACTTCAGGCAAACACTGCACATCCGCGAGAACTGGTCTCCGACAAGGTCGGCGACACGCGCATCACCTGTGGGACAGCGAGATTGCTTTATTTGCGGCCAGACTCATGGCACAATCATTACTAGAGGTTCTCCCCCATGTACCTTCGGCTGGCTTTCTGGACGCTCTCGCTGGCATACACGTCAGCTCTATTCTCACGCACTACCCCCGGCTCCTCACCCGTGGTCATGGTCACCGCGGCGCTTTTTGGCGGGATGTTCGGTTTTAGCCTTGGCGCCCTGCTGATCAATCGACGTAGCCGCAAGCGAGGCGTGCGCCGCGAAGTTTAAGTCATCGCACGACCCCCATGACAGGTGTTATGAAGACGCGATTCTCCTCAGAGTCGACATCGTCCCATGCGACGGGTTCCGCGGCGGCGGGCTAAACCTTCTTTTGCGGAATTGAGCGAATGAAATTCTCCGCGATCCGGTCCTCTATTTCGCGCTGCGAGGGTCGCGATCGCCGGCGGAGGCAAAACTCACAAGGGCAGTCGGGACGGGAAGTGCATTCTGCGGAGGGTGCCGGTGTCATCTGGATTTTCTATCCTGACACGATTCCCGCAGACGGCTTCGAAGGTGATCACTTCGAGGTACGCAGTTGGGTTGGGGGTTCCAGGACATAGCCGTGCGTCTCGCCGCATTTTGGGCACGTAAAATCAAGCGGACGTTCGGTCATTTTCCCGGGCTTGGCGTCAGGCATTTGTTTGGCATTCCGCTCCGCCATCTCTTCCAGAAAGCTCTCGAAAACGTGACCACAGGCTTTACATGACAGATCTGGGCGTGTTCCCTGACCGATGGGGTCGACGCTCGGTTGCTTCTTTCCGCGATTTGATGGCTTGACCGTCATTGAACGCTCTCCCCGCAGCCCGATCCTAGCCGATTCCTTCACTCCCGTCCCAGATTACGGAAGGCACACTGCCAGGGGAGAGTAACGCGGCTGAATTTGTATCCTCTTTCAGCGAGGGGTCATGCTGAGCCAGCGCAGCATCTGGCGCGGAGCGCATGGGAAAGAAAGCCGGCAATTGTGCAGGTGCGCGCCAGATCCCTTTGACTTCGCTCAAGGCAGGCTCTGCGGGACTAAAGTCCCTCAGGATGACGCTGCTTCGAGATTGCATGGCTGCGGCAGCCGACCAATCGCCGGCTTCATTGCAAGTGGGGACATCGACGCGGAGTCTGCGCCTCAATGCGTCTTTCGTGCGCAAGAAGTTGCGCACTTGAAAGCCTCTGCGCAGTTTGTAAATCGCCTTGATTTCCGATTCGAATCTGCTACATTAGCGATCCCTCCCCTGGTGTGATTTCCCCAATATTTACGAGCCTGGGCCAAGCTGCGTGGATTTGCTGACGGGCCGAGTCAAGGAGCAAGTTGCAATGAGTCGATTCCGGGTGTTGCTGACGCTTGCCGGTTTAGTGGCGGCGGGATTTACGCTGAGCGCGGCAGCAGGTTTTCATCTTCCGAACCTGCTGCCATTCCGTGATCCCAGCGGCATTTTCAGGACGCTGGCTTTGGGGCCGGTCGAGCTTTCGAGTCCGTTTTTTGACGATTTGGGGACGAACGGCCGGAGCTGCGCCAGCTGTCATGATCCCGGCGAGGGATGGACCGTCACGCCGCCGCAACTGCAGCAGCGCTTCCAGAGCACCCAGGGCAAAGATCCGGTGTTTCGTCCGGTGGACGGAGCGAACTGTCCCAGCGCCGACGTGTCGACGGTGGCGGCGCGCACCGCGGCCTACAGCCTGCTGTTGAGCAAGGGCCTGATCCGTATGTCGTTGCCGGTGCCGGACAACGCCGATTTCACCATCACCTCGATCACCGATCCTTACAGCTGTGCGGAGACCACCGCCAGCCAGCCCGCGCTTTACCGGCGGCCGCTGCCTTCCACAGACCTGCGTTTTCTGACTGGGATCATGTGGGACGGGCGGGAACCCAACCTGCGCAGCCAGGCCAAGGACGCGATCCTGGTGCATACCGAGCCGAAACATCCGCCGAGGGATTCGCAACTGCGGCAGATTGTGGAGCTCGAGAGTTCGCTCTTCACCACGCAGTCGGAAGACAATCAGGCGGGAAGCCTGATCGCGCAGGGCGCGCGCGGCGGCCCGCTCTTCCTGGCGTTGCAGCCTTTTCGCCAGGGGATAAATTCCGGCGCCAAGTTCAATGGCAACGTGTTTGACCTCTACTCCAGGTGGGCCAACGCGGGCGGCCCGAATGCCGCGGCGCGGCAGTCGATCGCGCGCGGACAGGTGCTGTTCAACACTCGCGCCATGCTCATTTCCGGCGTGGCCGGCTTCAACGATGTTCTGGGCCAGGACCCAGGTCATGGCCACCTGCTCGACCTGCCACAATGTGCCCAACGTCGGCAGCGGGAGCGACCCGCGGTTTGCCATGATGAACATTGGAACCACATCTCCGACGGCGGACTTGCCCTACTACGTGATCAGTTGCAATGACGGCACGCAAACCACCACCACCGATCCGGGACGGGCGCTGATCACCGGCAAATGCGCCGACATCGGCAAATTCAAAACTCCGGGCTTGCGCGATCTGGCCGCGCGCGCGCCTTACTTCCATAACGGCTCGGCCGCGACCCTGGAGCAAGTGGTCAGCTTCTACGATCAGCGCTTCAATATGGGGCTAAGTCCGGACGAGACCGCCGACCTGGTGGCGTTTATGAGCACGCTGTAGGTTGGTGGAGGACGGACGTCCTCGCCCGTCATGCCATGGCTGGTGCCCGACGGGCGAGGACGCCCGTCCTCCATTGGATTGTGCGGTCGGTTGTCTCTTTGTTTTCCCGTCAGTATAGTGTTGGCCACAGGCGCACCCGGTCGGATTCCAATCCGCGCCTCCACGCCGTCCTTTATGAGAAACGCCCTTCTGTTGGTTCTGCTTGCATTCGCGGTTCCGGGATTTGCGCAACAGCCAGCTACACCAGTCGCGCCGCACGCCGTCCATCACCATGCCGCGGCCGCCACGCTCACTCCCGATGCGATTTGGGCGAATCTCATGGCTGGGAATGCGCGCTTCGTTGCCGGCAAGACTGAGAGCCGCGCTCTGCCAGCGCTGCGCCGGAAACTGGCTTCGGGGCAGCAGCCTCACACCATTGTCCTGGCTTGCTCGGACAGCCGGGTTTCTCCGGAACTGGTGTTTGACCAGAGCCTGGGCGATCTTTTTGTGGTGCGCTCGGCGGGAAACATCGCCGACCCGGTGGGTCTCGGAAGCATCGAGTACGCGGTCGACCACCTGCACAGCACGCTGCTGGTTGTGCTCGGACACCAGAAGTGCGGCGCCGTGGCCGCCGCCTGTTCCGGGGACAAAATGCCCAGCCGCAACCTGGAAGCGATCGTGGACAAGATCGATCCCGCGGTCACGCAGGCCAAGACGTACGCCAAGGCCGATGACCTGATCGAATCCGCGATCAAAGAAAATATTCACCAGAGCGCGAAAGACGTGCTGGCCAACAGTGAAATCCTGCGCGAGGCGGTGCATGAGGGCAAGCTCACCGTCATTGAAGCGGAGTACGAACTCGATAGCGGCGCGGTGGTGCGCCTCGACGCGCCCGCGAGCGGTCAGAACTAGCAACCCCGTCGGGGAAACAGCAGCGCACAAATTATCGGGGGCTGACGCTCGGTCAGCCCCCAATAATTTTTGCTTCGACCACGGCTTTAGTCATCATCCGATGACACCGGTTCTCCCACAATATTGTAGTAGACGTTTTTGGGCTTCTTCGGTTTGGCTGGCTCGGCCTTAACGGGCTCGGCCTTGGGCGCGGGCGGCACGGGTTTTAGCGCTGCCGGTTTCGCGGCGGCGGGCGCGGGAGCCATGTCTGCTGGCGTGGCTTCGTGGTGCGACCGGTTGGAGGCGGCTCGGCCGGTTGCGGGACGGGCGGGGACGCCCGTCCTCCATCATCGGGGCGGCGGGGACGAGTATTGACGGAATGACGGGATACAACCTCGCGTCTTGCGTTGGGTCGGGCATCGGCGACGTAGCTGGGATGACCCCGAACTGCGGCGGCGCGGTCTCGGTCAGTGCGGCCGGCGGCGCTGCCTGAGGTACCACTCGTATCGGTCCCGGAGGCGCGGCTGGAACCGGACTCTTCGACGTCTTGACCGTTCTCGCGGTTGGCCGCTGGAAGAAATAATTGAGTATCGCCGCCACCAGCCCGGCAATACAAAACTCGAACACGGAAACGAACAAGTCGGGATAGTTGTACGGCCGCTGGGTGAAGGACGTCGGCAATCCTGAAGACGGCCCCATGGCATCGCCCAACCACGGCACGAACACATTGTTCACGAGCGAAACAATCAAGCCCCAGAGGGCCTCGCCGAGGATGACTGCGATGATGAGCCGTCCCATCCACCGGCGCGTGTCCGCGCTCCCGGAGGTGAAGGGCTTGGCTGGCTGGTCCATAATTTTCCCGCCTTCAGAAGATTGTTACACACGGCTCAATTGCGCGAAAGGAGGCGGGGTGGAGGGTAGGGTGACTTTTCTTTGAGCAAGCGCGTCAGGCTGAGCGGGCGAAACATCGGGCGCGGAGCTCATATAAGGAAGCCGGCCATTGTGCCGCTGCGCGCCAGATCCTTCGGGACTAAAGTCCCTCAGGATGACGCCATCTTGAGATTGCATTTCAAATTCAGCCACGGTTCGGATGCAATTCTCTATTGCAGGGTAACGTGCAGCAGGTTGTGCTTGCCGTCGCAGTTGACGAGCAGCGTTCTCTCGCCTTTCGGGGAAAGATTGACTGCGAGCGTCCTGGACTGATCGTAGGCGGTGGATGGAGATTGGACTCGCACTCTTACCTGGTGCTTGCCTGACTTCAGCTCGAGCTTGTGGGATTCGTGGCCCTGGGCCTTGCGAAAGACCAGCAACGGGTTTTTGGGGTCAGGGCGCAAGGCCTGGGTGTAAACCAGCCGGCTGTCCAGCCAGAGCGAAGCGCGGGCGTCAGTGAAGGGATGTTCGATTTCCAGGTCAAGCTCGGCGTTGGCCGGGCGACGGGGGGCTGGGATGTCGACGGGTTGGGCCAGCACCGGGCTGATGGTTGGCTGGGGCGGCAGGGGGCGGTGGTGGCCCGATCTCGTAAGTTCGGGAAAAAACCACAAACATGACGGTGGCGGCCACCAGTCCCAGGGCCAGGAGGCGGTTTCGGGTCAACCCCAGCGAGGGCAGGGCCAGCTTCGCAGCGCGGCCAGTATCGGAGGTTGAAGTTTTGGATTCCGACGATAAGACGAGGGACGTGTTTCGGGTTGCGTCATCCGGTGAACGAGAAATTCCATCTGACTTCGGATCCGCCGCCGGAACCAGCCCGCAGCTTTCTCGCAGCCGCTGAATGTCGCGGGCCATTTCGCCGCCGGACTGATATCGCTGGGCCGGGTTTTTGGCGATCGCCCTGGAGACCACGAGATCGAGCGCGGGCGGGAAAGTGATGTCATAGTTGGCCACCGCCAGCGGTTCGTGGTTGGCCAGTTTGAAGCACACGGTGGCGATGCTGTTTCCCTGGAAAGGCCGTTGACCGGTGAGCATGAAGTACAGCACCACGCCCAGGGAGAACAAGTCCGAGCGCGCGTCCCCGCCTTCGTCACTCAACTGTTCCGGGGCCATATAGGCGGGGCTTCCGAGGACGCGGCCGTGCTGGGTCTGCTGCGTCTGATTGAACTTCGCGATGCCGAAGTCCGCGATCTTGGCGTGACCGTCGGGGGTGACCAGAATATTTGCCGGCTTGATATCGCGATGGACGACGCCCTGGGCGTGGGCATAGTGGAGAGCTTCGGCGACCTCCTGGGTCAATTGCAGCGCCGTGGCCAGCGGCAGGCGCTTGTTTTCTGCGCCCAGAATCTGGCTCAGCGACTTGCCCTTGACGTACTCCATCACCATGTAGGGCGATCGGGTTTCCGGGTCCTCGCCCACGTCGAAAACCGTGATGATGCCGGGGTGCGACAGTCGACCCGCGGCCTGTGCTTCGACCACGAAACGTCCGCGATATTCGCGCTCGGCAGCGAGCTCCAAGCCGGCAGGGGAGACCGTTTTGATGGCGACCATGCGGTTGATTTTCGGGTCCAGCGCGCGGTAGACGACGCCCATGGAGCCGCGGCCAATCCGGGCATTGATCTGGTAGCGGCCGAGATGTTTGACCGGCGGTGTGGCCATGAGCTGATTGGGTTCAGAAACCCAGGCTCATCTTAGGCGATCACGCGCGGCCATTGCCCCTCTACTGTACGGTCCCTGATTACATCAGTAACCCGGCGGGCCGTGAGTGCATGGCGAAAGTGGCGGGCAAAAAATCGGGGCCAACCGTAGGGTCGGCCCCGAAAATCGGGATTTCCGATTTGCTTTATGAGGAAGAGCCGTTCAGTCCTGGGCAGTGACCAGGGGCATGTGCACCAGATGCTCGCTCAGGAACCACACCTGCAATTCGTTGGTCCGCAGAACGTCGCTGACTGCCAGGTCGTTGGTTCCATCGTCGCCCAGTTGATCGGCGCGCTCGGCCAGTTCGCGGCACTGGCCGATGATGATCTTGTGGGCATCGAGCAGGCGGGAGAGCTGCACCGGCACTTCTTCACGTCCGCGCGGAGGGCGCTCGATCTTGGTGGTTTCGGCAACATCGGCTGCCATGGCGAGGCTCACGCCTCCCAGCAACTGGATGCGTTCGGCAATGGTGTCAACCAATTCCGACTGCTCGCCGTAATGTTTGTCGAAAAGAAGATGAAGCTGGTAGAAAGTGGGTCCGGCGACCTGCCAGTGCGATTTCTTGTACAGATCGCGCAGGGTCATGGTGTCGGCCAGAAGCTGGTTGAGATGCTCGGTCATTTCCAGACGGACGGGCTCTTCCAGTTCCAACGGCAGGGCGTGGCTTACGGTGCCGTATTTCTGGATTTCAGCAGCTCGCTGGTTAAAGTGTGGCTGGGCGGTAATGCCACCATTGTGGCCCGCGGTTTTCTTCGACATCGGGATTCTCCTCTTTGGATTTCCTAAATTTGCAGATTCCTGCTTTTTGAATTCCTGATACAGGTCCTTAAAACTTAGCCGGGTGTGATGGGCGTTTCCGGTTATGGGTTGCTGGTAAGATTTATGCGAGAGAGAGCTAAACGAACCCTTATTATAGCGCTTGCCAAATCGGGATAGGGTGGGCAAAGCGGCGGCCTCGATTTCGCACGAGGCCGGCGAGGCAGCAAAATTCCGGATAATTGACTATCATGGAGGGTTAAGCATTCGTTGATGGAGAAAACCAGACGTGGCTGAGACGCAGACGACCAACGGAGTGGAAGTTCTCGAAACCCGGGAGTGGCTGGATTCGCTGGATTATGTCTTGTCGCAGGGCGGTCCGGAGCGGGCCGGACGCCTGCTGCAGCAACTCTCGCTGCATGCCCGTCGCGCCGCCGGCGTCAACCTTCCGTTTACGGCAACGACCCCTTACCAGAACACGATTGCTTCGCGGCAACAGCCGCCTTTTCCCGGCAGCCAGGAAATGGAGCGTCGCATCAAGAGCCTGGTGCGCTGGAACGCGCTCGCCATGGTGGTGCGGGCCAATAAAATCGAGAGCGGAATCGGCGGACACATTTCCACATTCGCCTCCGCGGCCACGCTGTACGAAGTCGCATTCAATCATTTTCTGCAGGCGCGAACTGAATCTGGAGACCGCGACCTGGTTTACTTCCAGGGCCACGCCGCACCCGGCATGTATGCGCGGGCTTATCTGGAAGGCCGCATTCCGAAAGAGAAGCTGCAGAATTTCCGGCGCGAACTGAAGCCTGGCGGTGGCCTGTCTTCTTATCCCCATCCCTGGCTGATGCCGGACTTCTGGGAATTTCCCACGGTCTCGATGGGATTGGGGCCGATCCAGGCTATTTACCAGGCGCGGTTCATTCGCTACCTGGAAAATCGCGGCTTGAAAAAATCCACCGGCGGCCGGGTGTGGGCGTTTTTGGGCGACGGCGAGATGGATGAGCCGGAGTCTCTGGGCTCGATCACTTTGGCCTCGCGCGAGCGCCTGGACAACCTGATCTTCGTGATCAACTGCAACCTGCAGCGCCTGGATGGACCGGTGCGCGGCAACGGCAAGATCATTCAGGAGCTGGAAGCAATCTTCCGGGGCGCCGGCTGGAACGTGATCAAAGTCATCTGGGGCAGCGACTGGGACAGCCTGATCACCAACGACCGTGACGGCATCCTGGTCAAGCGCATGGGAGAAATCACGGACGGCCAGTATCAGAAATATTTTGTCGAGAGCGGGGCCTACTTCCGGCACAACCTGTTCGGCAGCGATCCCCGCCTGCTGAAGATGGTGGAGCATCTTTCCGACGAACAGCTTTCGCGCATGCGGCTGGGCGGCCACGATCCCATCAAGGTGCACGCCGCGTTCAAGGCGGCCACCGAGCATAAAGGCGCGCCCACGGTGGTGCTGGCCAAGACCATCAAAGGCTACGGACTGGGCGAGGCGGGTGAAGGCAAGAACATCACTCACCAGCAGAAGAAGCTGAACGAAGACGAGCTGCGCATGTTCCGCTCGCGCTTCGGGATTCCCATCGCGGACGAGGAACTGCAGGACGCGCCCTTCCATCGCCCCGCGGATGACAGTCCGGAAATCCGCTACATGCAGGAGCGCCGCAAGCAGTTGGGCGGCTACCTGCCGGAGCGCAAGGTGCGCTCCCAGCCCATTGCCCCGGTATCGGACGCTCATTTCGAGGAATTTCACAAAGGCACGGACGGCCGCGAAGTCTCGACCACCATGGTGTTCGTGCGGCTGCTGGGAAAACTGTTGCGCGATCCGGAAATCGGCAAGCTGATTGTGCCCATCATCCCCGACGAAGCCCGCACCTTCGGCATGGAAGCGCTGTTCCGCCAGGTGGGCATTTACTCGAGCGTGGGCCAGCTCTATGAGCCGGTGGACATGGACACGCTCCTTTATTACAAGGAAGCCAAAGACGGGCAGATTCTCGAGGAAGGCATCACCGAGGCCGGCTCCATCTGCTCATTTATCGCCGCCGGAACTGCCTACGCCAATCACGGGATCAACACGATCCCGTTTTTTATTTATTACTCGATGTTCGGCTTCCAGCGCATTGGGGATTTCATCTGGGCGGCGGCCGATATGCGCACCCGGGGCTTCCTGATCGGCGGAACCGCCGGCCGTACGACTCTGGCAGGGCGAAGGACTGCAGCACCAGGACGGGCACAGCCACGTGCTGGCTCTGCCGGTTCCCAACCTTCTGGCTTACGACCCCGCCTTCGCCTATGAGATCGGCGTCATAATTCAGGACGGCATCAAGCGCATGTATGTGGACCAGGAGTCCATCTTCTATTACCTGACCGTCACCAACGAGCCCTTGCCGATGCCCGCCGATGCCGGAAGGAAAAGATGTTCGCGAGGGCATTCTGAAGGGCATCTACCGCTTCCTGACGTCAACCAAGAAAGATGCCAAACTGCGCGCCCAGCTCTTCGGCAGCGGCACCATCATGTACGAAGTGCTCAAGGCGCAGCAGATCCTGGAAGAAAAATACGGCGTGGCGGCGGATGTGTGGAGCGTGACCAGCTACAAACAGCTTTATCGCGACGGCAACGATTGCGACCGCTGGAACATGCTGCATCCCGGGGCAGACGCCGCGCGTGCCGTTTGTCAGCCAGGCGCTGAAGGATGCGCCCGGGCGTGCTGGTGGCGGCATCCGATTACATGAAGGTGTTGCCGGAATCGATTGCGCAGTGGCTGCCGCGTCCGCTGATGGCTTTGGGCACCGACGGTTTCGGGCGCAGCGAAAGCCGAGTGGCGCTGCGCGATTTCTTCGAGGTGGACGCGAAACATATCGTGCTGGCCACGCTGACCGCGCTGCTGCGCGACAAGCAGATCAAGCTCGAAGTGCTGCAGAAGGCAGTAAAAGATTTGGGCATCAATCCGGAAAAAGCGAATCCGGCAAATACTTAAAGCTAGCGCCGAGACGCAGTGCTGAGCTGCGCGAGCGCCTCGCTCGTGCTGGGCCTGGGGCGCTGCCGCACGAGCGAGGGCGCTCGCGCCCACATCGAAACAGTTTGGGAGTGAACGATCAGTGACAGAATTTAAGCTTCCGGAACTCGGCGAAAATATTGACCAGGGTGACCTGGTGCGGCTGATGGTCTCGCTCGGCGCCAGCGTCACCGCCGGCCAGCCTGTGATGGAACTGGAAACCGACAAAGCGGTGGTCGAGGTTCCATCTTCCGTTACCGGCACGGTCAACGAGATTCGCGTCAAGGAAGGTCAGAAAGTAAAAGTCGGCCAGGTGATCTTCACCGTGGAAAATGGGGCGGGAGCGAAAGCCAAGGCCGTGGAGTCGAAGCCCGCGAGCCAGTCGAAGCCAAGCCGACGGGGCCAAGACCGCAGCCGCGAAAGCGCCGGCGGAAAAACCGGCGCCGGTTTCGAAGCCGGCGGCGCCCGCCGTCAGGCCTCAGCCAGCATCCGCCCGCGGCTCCGGTCGCGGCTGGCCCATCGGACTTCAGACTGCCCGAGTTGGGCGAGAACATCGATCAGGGCGATCTGGTCCGGCTGATGATTTCTCCGGGCTCCAAAGTTTCCGAAGGCCAGCCGGTCATGGAACTGGAAACCGACAAGGCCGTGGTCGAGGTGCCATCCTCGGTGACGGGCACGGTGAAAGAGATTCAGGTCAAGGAAGGCCAGAAAATAAAAGTCGGCCAGGTGATCTTCACCCTGGAAGGCGGCGCGTCGCCGCGACCGGAGAAGGCAAAGCATGCTCCGGTCGAGCACATTTCCGAACAGCACGAAGCCCGGCTGTCAGTTCAGGCGGCCATTGCGGCCGAGGGAAAAACTCCCGCCCAGGTCTTCCTGCCGGACCAGCCCCAGCCGCACGCCCCCAAAGCATTCGCCATGCCCGAGCAACTGGGCAAAGTGGCGGGGACGGAGCATCGCGCGCCGGCGCCGGCTGCGCCTCACGTCCGCCGCCTGGCGCGAGAAGTCGGCGTGGACATCTATGACGTGAAGGGCACCGGCCCGGGCGGACGCATCAGCGAAGACGATGTGAAGGCGCGCGCCAAGGCCTTGCTGACTTCCGTTGCCGCCGCGGCGCAAGCCGCGAGGGGGACGCCAATTTGCGCAACCCGAGCTGCCCGATTTCACCAAATTCGGAAAAGTCGAACGCGTCTCCATGCGCGGCGTGCGGCGCAAGACCGCCCAGCATCTGTGGGAGGCCTGGACCACCATTCCGCACGTCACCCAGCAGGACAAAGCCGACATCACGGAACTGGAGCAATTGCGCGCCCGCTTCGCGCCCAAAGCGCAGGAAGCCGGCGGCAAGATGACGGTGACGGCCATCGCGTTGAAAGTCTGCGCTTCGGCGCTGAAAGTTTTCCCGCAATTCAATGCCAGCATCGACATGGCGAAGGAAGAAATCATCTACAAGCAGTACATCAATATCGGCGTTGCCGTGGACACCGACCGCGGCCTGCTGGTCCCGGTGCTGCACGATGTGGACAAGAAAAATATTGTCGAGCTGGCGGCCGAACTGACCCAGCTATCGAAGAAAGCCCGCGACAAGAAACTCACGCCGGCGGAAATGGAAGGCGGCACCTTCACGATCACAAATCTCGGCGGAGTTGGCGGCACCGGATTTTCGCCGATCGTGAATTTTCCCGAGGTCGCGATTCTGGGGCTGTCGCGGTCCAGCATGGAACCGGTCTGGATGAACGGCAAATTCGAGCCCCGGCAAGTGCTGCCGCTTTCGCTTTCCTATGATCATCGCCTGATCGACGGCGCCGACGCGGCCCGGTTCCTGCGCTGGATCGCGGAGGCGTTCGAACAGCCTTTCCTGCTGTCGGTGCAGGGGTAGAGTCTGAAAAATCTGAAACCACAGAGGACACGGAGGACACAGAGGAAATTCCCGCCGCATTCCTCTGCGTCCTCAGTGTCCTCAGTGGTGAAAGCCTTTCTGACTGAATGACTGAAACTTCAAACTTGCACATTGCAGTGGTGGGCGGCGGACCGGGCGGCTATGCCGCGGCATTTCTGGCCGCCGATCTCGGCCTGAAGGTCACGCTGATCGATCCGGAAGCGAATCCGGGCGGAGTCTGCCTCTACCGCGGCTGCATTCCGTCGAAAGCCCTGCTGCACGTGGCCAAGCTGATCGATGAATCCCGTCATGCGAAAAATTGGGGCATCGAATACGCCGACCCCAAGATCGATCTGGCCCGCCTGCGTTCCTGGAAAGAAGGCGTGGTCAAAAAGTTGACCGGAGGCCTGGGCATTCTCTCGAAGCAGCGCAAAGTCGAATACGTCCAGGGACGCGCGGCGTTTGAAAATTCGAATACGTTGCGGATTGCGAAATCCGCGGGCGGCGATGAAAGCCTTACTTTCGATCGCATCATCCTTGCGACCGGCTCGCGTCCCGCGATTATTCCTGCGTTCAAACTGGACACCCCGCGCGTCATGGATTCCACCTCCGCGCTGGATCTGAGCGAGGTGCCGGGCACGTTGCTGGTGATCGGCGGCGGCTACATCGGCCTGGAGCTGGGCACGGTATATGCGGCGCTGGGCTCGAAAGTTTCCGTGGTTGAGATGCTTCCCGGATTGCTGCCCGGCGCCGACCGCGACCTGGTTCTTCCCCTGCACAAGCGGATTGAAAAAGGTTTCGCTTCCATCATGCTGAACACCACGGTGGCCGCCGTGAAAGACGAAGGCAACGGGATTCGCGTGACTTTCGACGGCCCCGAAGTCAAGGAGCGCGAAAAGGTTTTCGACAAAGTTCTGGTGTCGGTGGGACGCAAACCGAATTCTGAAATTCCCGGGCTGGACAAAACCCAGGTGCAAGTCGGGCCGCGCGGATTTATTCAGGTCAACAAGCAGCTGCAAACCAGCGACCCCGCAATCTACGCCATCGGCGACGTGGTCGGCGAACCCATGCTGGCGCACAAGGCTTCGCACGAGGGGCGCACCGCGGTCGAAGCCATCGCCGGACACAAAGTCGCATTCGAGCCGGCGGCCATTCCCGCTGTGGTGTTCACCGATCCCGAGATTGCCTGGTGCGGCCTCACCGAAACCCAGGCGCAGAAAGAAAACCGCGAGATCAAAGTCGCGAAATTTCCCTGGGCCGCCTCGGGCCGGGCCATGACGCTGGACCGCACCGAAGGCATGACCAAGCTCATCCTCGATCCGCAGACCGAGCGCGTGCTGGGGGTGGGCATCGTGGGCGTGGGGGCGGGCGAACTGATCGCCGAAGGCGTGCTGGCGGTGGAGATGGCGGCCCTGGCCAAAGACATTGCGCTGACCATTCATCCGCATCCCACGCTCTCTGAAACGGTGATGCAAGCGGCTGAAGTTTTCTTTGGCACCAGCACCGACATATACCGTCCGAAGAAGAGTTGAGCGTGGTCGTCGATAGATTCATATCAGTTTTACTGTAGCGCTGCCGTCACCCGGCGGCGCTACAATTTTTGAAGCCTACATTACAATTCTTAAGGAATTATGTTCCTACCACTGAGACCCGTGCGCTGGCTGCTTCTCTGCCTGGCCATCGCTTCACCGGCGCTGGCGTATCAACTGCTGCCGGGACAGCCGGCCAAGACGGGAAGCGCCACGAATGGGGCCACGGCCGATCCTCTCGGCCGCGATACGCCAAGCGGCACGCTGTATGGATTTCTTCAGGCCGCCCAGGCGGGAAATTATTCGACAGCCGCCCAGTATCTGCAGATGTCAGCCGCGCGGCGGCAGACGCAGGGTGAAGAACTCGCCACCAGGCTGAAGGTGGTGATTGACCGGTCCTTTTCCGGCGACCTGCGGCGCATCAGCAATCAGCCCGACGGGACGCCGCAGGAAGGCGTGCCCCTGGACAAGCAAAGAGTGGGCAGCCTGACCTCCGGGGATGTCGACGCCGATCTCGTTCTCGTCCGGGTCTCCGAAAATGGAGGACGAATCTGGCTCATCTCCTCCGAAACTTTGGCCAAGGTCCCGGAGCTCTACGAACAGGCGGCGGTCCATCAAGTCGAGACACATCTCCCTCAGGTCCTGGTGCGGCACCAGTTCCTGGGGCTTCCCTGGTGGCAGTGGATCGCGATCCTGTTGGCAATTCCTGTGGCGGCATTGCTGGGATGGATCGCCGTTCAAATCCTGAGGCTGCCCTGGTACTTCTGGGCCCACTATCGCAAGCATGCCGTGGCCGCGGCATGGAGTTCGTTCGAGCGGCCGCTCTGGCTGGTGCTGGGAGTCCTCGCCCACGGCATTCTGGTCGCCTACCTTCGTATTCCGGTGCTGCAACGGCATCACTACCAGCAGATCGCCGGCGTGGTGGCGGTGATCGGGGCCAATTGGCTGCTGTGGCGGGTTTTGCGGGAAGTGATGCGGAGCGTGCGGCACCGCGCCGTGCTTTCGGGGCGGATGGAAACCGGCTCGCTCATCATTCTGGGCGAGCGCATACTGAAAGTCGCGATCGTCGTCCTGGCCCTTTTCGTCATCCTCGGAACTCTCGGTGTCAACCTGACCACGCCGCTTGCCGGACTGGGTATCGGCGGCATCGCCGTGGCTCTGGCCGCGCAGAAGACCCTGGAGAACCTGCTGCGGCGGGGTTTCACTGCTCAGCGACGAAGTCATCCGGGTGGGTGATTTCTGCCGTTTCGGGGACCGGGTGGGCACGGTGGAAGACATCAGCCTGCGCTCCACGCGCGTCCGCACCAACGATCGCACGGAACTCTCCATCCCCAATGGATCGCTGGCCACCATGACCGTGGAGAACTTCAGCCGGCGCGACAAAATCCTCTTCAACACCAAGATTGGCCTGCGCTACGAGACTTCGCCGGACCAGATGCGCTATGTGCTGGTGCAGGTGCGCCGCCTGCTCTACGAGCATCCCAAGGTGGAGACCGACGGCGCCCGCAACCGCTTCGTCTCCTTCGACGAGAGCTCGCTCGGCATGGAAATATTTTGCTACATCCTGACCCGCGACATCGCGGAGTTCCTGGCGATCCGCGAAGATATCCTGCTTCGCATCATGGACATTGTGGATGCGGCGGGCACCGGAATCGCCTTCCCTTCGCAGACCGTCTATCTCGGCCGGGACACCGGCGTAGACAAGCAAAAGGCGGAGAAGGCCACGCAGGAAGTACACAAGTGGCGGGACGAACACCAATTGCCCTTCCCCGACTTCACCCCCGCCGATATTTCGGAGATCAGCAATTCGCTGCCTTATCCGCAACCGGGTTCGGCGGTCGGAAGAAAGCAGCAGACGCCTGAGCAGAACTAGCCTGCCGGCGGTCTCGACACGGTGGAGATATTTCATGCGACCAGCGATTTACCTGACTCTACTCGCCGCGGCGGTTGCGGTCTTCGTGCCGCCAGTTCATTCCCGGGAGGTTTCCATGCAGAGTTCCACGGCCAACGCGGCGCCTGCAGCCGAGGTCACGCCGTCATGGGTGAAAGATTCCGTCGCCAGGATGGAAAGGGAACTGGTCGCCAAGTACGGCGAATCGCAGCGCGCCCGGGCCCAGCGCGGATTGCGGCAGGTGGCTGAGTTCTGGCGCGCCGAAGACGGCGACGCGTCCGTCTTCGAGGACTTTGTGCGCACCAACTTCGCCGGAGACCAGGCCACGCTGGATACCATGTTCAACCGCCTGGAGAGCCTGCTGGAACAACTGGGCGGGCACATGCACGAGATCAACCGGGAATTCCGCCAGCAGTCGGACCTCGATCTCGGCCCGGTGCTTCCGTTCGACGAAATTATCGCCGGCTACGATCCCTCGGCCCATGTTTTAGACGATTTCTTTCAGAACAAAATCGCTTTCGTGGTGCTGCTGAATTTCCCGCTGACCACGCTCGACCAGCGCCTCAAGGAAGGTCCGTCATGGTCGCGCCGGCAGTGGGCCGAGGTACGGCTGGCGGAGGGCTTTTCCAAGCGCATTCCGGCGGATGTGAACCTGGGCATCGCGCAGGCCGGAGCGCAAGCGGAACAATACATCGCGGAATACAACATCTGGATGTATCACCTGCTCGATGCCCGGGGACAGCGCCTGTTCCCGCCGAAGATGCGCCTGCTCAGCCACTGGAACCTGCGCGACGAGATCAAGGCGGACTACGCCGATGCGTCCAGCGGACTGGCCAAGCAGCGCATGATTCAGCAGGTGATGGAGCGCATCGTCACCCAGACGATCCCCGCAGCGGTCATCAACAATCCCGGGTTCGATTGGAATCCGTTCAGCAACGAGGTGACGGTTGCGGCGGTGAAGGATTCGGACGCCGCGACGCCTGCCGCCAAACCCAGCAACGCGCGCGAACCCGACACGCGTTATGCCACCCTGCAAAAGACTTTTTTCGCTTCCGAGAAAGCCGATCCGTACTCGCCGACCGCGCCCACGCTGATCGCTCGCCGCTTCGACGAAGATCGCGAGATTCCGGAAGCGCGGGTCCGGGCCATGCTGGAGCAGGTATTGACGTCGCCGCTGGTTCCGCAGGTGGCGAAGCTGATCGAAGCGCGGCTGAAGCGTCCGCTGGAGCCGTTTGACGTCTGGTACAGCGGCTTCCGGCCGGGCAGCCAGTACACCGAGGCGCAACTGGATGAGATGGTGGCGAAGAAGTATCCGACCGCGCAGGCCTACCAGCAGGACATTCCCAACCTGCTGATGAAACTGGGATTTTCTCCCGAGCGGGCGCAGTACGTCGCCAACAATATCATCGTGGACCCGGCGCGCGGCTCCGGTCACGCCATGGGCGCGGAAATGCGCGCGGAGAAGGCGCACCTGCGGACCCGCGTGGAAAAGGGCGGCATGAATTACAAAGGCTATAACATCGCCGTCCACGAAATGGGACATAACGTCGAGCAGACTTTCTCCCTCAACGATATTGACCACACCCTGCTGAAAGGCGTTCCCAACACCGCATTCACCGAGGCGCTGGCCTTTGTTTTCCAGGGCCACGACCTCGAACTGCTCGGCCTGCCCGCGCCCGATGCCCGCAGCCAGTCGGAAAAGACGCTGAATGATTTTTGGGGCACTTACGAAATTGCCGGCGTCGCCCTGGTGGACATGGCGGTCTGGCACTGGATGTACGACCATCCCCACGCCACGCCGAAAGAGCTCAACGATGCCACGGTGCAGATTTCGAAAGACGTCTGGAACCAGTACTACGCCCCGGTCTTTCATAAGAAGGATGTGGTGCTGCTCGGAATCTATTCGCACATGATCGATTCGTTTCTCTACCTGCCCGACTATCCCATCGGACACATGATTGCGTTTCAGATTGAGGAGCAGATGAAGAAGGCAGGATCGATCGGGCCGGAATTTGAACGTATGGCGAAGATGGGCGACGTCACGCCGGATCTCTGGATGGAGAATGCCACCGGAAAGCCCGTCGGCCCGGAAGCCTTGCTGGAAGCCACACAGGCTGCGTTAAATGCGGTTGGGAATCGTTAAACGGTACGGGTTTTTCGTTAGTGCTTCAGTTTTAAATTAGCTCCAGAAACTGAGGTTCGATCCAAATTGTTTCGCCCACGCTCCCGTTGATAGACGAGATGTCGAGTTCGGCCATGCCAACACCATTGAAGCCCGCTATAACGAATTCGCGGCCAACACACTTGAGGAATGTGGATTTCGAGGGAAAGTCGGGATAGTCTTCTAGCCCGTCAGGGATGCCGATCACCCGCACCTTGGAGCCGACTCTCATTTATGCCAATCTTCTCTTGCGAGGTTCGCGCTTACTAGGTTGCGGCGCATACCTGTCCGCCAATGGGGATGATTTCTTCAAGGCTCCAAACGTGATCGGACAAACCAGCTGCCATCGCAGATGTAATTCTCGGCGTCTTGCGAATTCTGGCGAGATTGTAATGTACCGCGTGGATGGCAACCAGCGCAGCATGATTCCGAATTTTCCTGCTAAAGGCATTCGTCTGACGCGTAAACCGGTTTTTCCAACCGCTTGCTCCCGGTGTTTGACGGGCTCCGCCCGCCCATCGGGCCGGCGGGACGCCGGCGCTACGCTTGAAGGCACGATGGTCTAGAGACTTTAGAACCGGCCGGATCACCGCTGGCCTTCGAAGCAATACCGGATACTCATCATCGGACCAGCCCTTAAATCCCCAAGTCATGGGAAAACCGCCAGTTCGAAGAATCTGATTCCTTGCAGACGCAGGGCCTCCACATCGCTGGCTCGTCCGGCCGGCAAAGTTGGGGGAGAATTTGGCACGCTCAATGCCAATCTCGCACTCGCCAATTACCACAGTAACTTGCCGCTCCTGAGCACCCTACCTACCATTAAACGCTATGAGTTACCAAGCGCTCTTATTCTGCCCGGATGAAAAAACCGCCCGCGTCGTGAGCCAGGTGTTGAGTGAACTCGAGTTTCATGTCGAGCCCTGCCACGAACCTTTTGCCGCGGTAAAAAAATTGATGGTGCAGCACTTCGATGCCATCGTGGTGGACTGTGACAACGAGCAGAACGCGGCCCTGTTGTTCAAGAGCGCCCGCAACTCAGGTTCGAACCAGGCTTCATTGGCGGTTGCGGTGGTGGAGGGGCAGGCGGGCGTGGCCAAGGCCTTTCGCCTGGGCGCGAATCTGGTTCTGACCAAACCCATTCATGTAGAGCAATCCAAAGGCACGTTGCGGGTGGCGCGCGGCCTGTTGCGCAAGGGACAGGCAGGCAAGCCGGCGGCCGCGGCTCCGGCCGCGGCGCCGCCGACGATGTTTGCGCAAGCAGCGGCGGCCGCGCCGTTTGCGGCGCCACAAAAGATGGCAGCGCCGCCATCCCTGAGCGCTGCCGCATTTGAGCTCGACGCGGAGCCCATGCCGGCGCCCGATCCCGCGGACGCCGCCCTGCTCGAGTACATGCCGGACTCGCCGGTCGGGAGCGTCGATAATTCGGCGCGCCCCGCGGCGGAATCCGACCCTTCGAAACAGTATCCCTGGCAACCGCGCAAGCCCCTGGCGGAGCCGATGGCATCCGCCCTGCGCAAAGCCGCGGAAGCCGCGGGAAAATCCGAGTTCGACGCTGCCGCCCCGCATGTGACCGGCGCCTCGCAGGCCAGCGCCATACAGCAAGGCATTCCGCAAACCGGCAGCGCACAATCCGGGATCATGTTGGGAAAGACGGGCGCGGCCGCCGCGCCAGCCCGGGCCAAGGAAATTCCCGCTCCCGATGCCAAGAAGTTGGGACTGGAGCCGACCGCCAGCGCAATTACCGTACCCTCGACAGACGAGATCAAAAGGATCGAGGACCCATCGGCGGGCGATGGCTGGGATTCGAGCTCATCCGCAACCGTCGCGGAAGCGCCAAGCTTTAGCTCGCTCGATGACAACCAGCAGACTTCCGATGGGGTGGCAGCAAGAAGACCCTGCTGATCGCGGTCGTGCTGCTCGGACTCGCGGCCGCCGGCTATTTCGGCTGGACGAAAATGCAGTCCGCGCATCCCCAACCGGCGCCGCAATCGGTGGCCCCGGCAACGCCCGCGTTACCGCCGCAGCCTGCGGCTTCGGCCCCGGAGTCCCAACCCGCGACCGGCGATGTGGTGTCGCCGCAGGGTGAACCGGATCTGAGCGGCGCAACCGCGGTTCCGGTTCCATCCAAGCCTTCAGCCGCGGTGACCGCGGAAGGTCCCGGGGGCAAGAGTTCAACCCCAGCCAAGGCGACGCCCGCGGAGGATGAAATTACGATTGTCAAAGCGCCTGCGACCGACAAGACGCAAGCCGCGCCGGTCCTGATGGTCAAGAACGGCTCCCCGAAACCTGAGCCTGAGGCGCAGGAGCCGGTGCAAGCGCCCGCCGTAACCAGCATCGCCAGCAGCGCCGGCAGCAGCGTATTGTCCGGCATTGTGAATACCAACGTGATCAACGCCGAGAAAGCGCCCCAGCAGAAGCTGAGAATTTCGCAGGGCGTTTCGCAGGGACTGATCATCAAGAAAGTCCAGCCGGTGTATCCTGCGCAAGCGCGGCAGATGCATCTCGAAGGGACGGTCGAACTGCAGGCCAACGTCGCCGAGTCGGGCAGCATTTCCAGCGTCAAACAACTGAGCGGCGACCGGGTCCTGGGGCGCGCCGCCATGGACGCGGTGCGGCAGTGGAAATACAAACCGTACTATCTGAATGGTCAGCCGGTCGAAGTCGAAACTCAGATTACGGTGAACTTCAAACTTCCGTAGTCGAAGGACCCCTATAAGCTTTTCGGTCGCGTCGGTTTTCGAGGGTTGAGGCTTCGGCAATAAAAATCCCATAATTTCCCAGCGCGATACAGCGATAGGGGTCCTTCGACTCCGCATGATCGCTCAAGACTGAGCGATCATGCTCCGCTCAGGATGACATCTCCCACAACCGCCTCATCCCCACGAGTTATAATCAAGAGATACCCACTCGCCGATATTGCCTTCTGTGAGGGGGCAGAACCGATCTTTATGGACTTCAAGCTAGTCAGCGACTACAAACCGCGCGGCGACCAGGCCACCGCGCTTGAGGCCCTGGTCCGGGGGGTGTTCGATCGCGAACAGCACCAGGTCCTGCTGGGCGTGACCGGGTCGGGCAAGACCTACACCATGGCCAAGGTGATCGAGCAGGCCAACCGGCCCGCGATTGTGATGGCGCACAACAAGACCCTGGCGGCGCAGCTCTATCACGAATTCAAGAGTTTCTTCCCGCATAACGCGGTGGAATATTTCGTTTCCTACTACGACTACTACCAGCCGGAAGCCTACGTTCCCGCGGCCGATCTTTACATCGAGAAGGAAGCCACGATCAATGACGAACTGGACAAGCTGCGGCTATCGGCCACCCGCTCGTTGTTCGAGCGCCGCGACTGCCTGATTGTGGCCTCGGTGAGCTGCATTTACGGCCTGGGCTCGCCCGAGGCGTATTACGGCATGCTGCTTTTCCTGGAAAAAGGCCAGAAGATCAAGCGCGAGGACATTACCCGCAAGCTGGTCGAAATCCTCTATGAGCGCACCGACGGCGATTTCCGGCGCGGCACGTTTCGGGTGCGCGGCGACGTGATCGAGATCTTCCCCACCTATGACGACATGGCGTATCGCATTGAACTGTGGGGCGACGAAGTCGAGTCGCTGTCGCAGATCGATCCGCTGTTCGGCACGGTGAAGCAGAAGTATGCGCGCCTGCCGATCTATCCCAAGACGCACTACGTGATGAAGCCGGAGACGCGGTCGAAGGCGGTCGAGTCGATCCGGGCAGAGCTGGCGTGGTGGGAGGCCGAGCAGGAAAAGCAAGGCCACCTGGTGGAGGCGCAGCGCGTGCACCAGCGCACCATGTATGACCTGGAAATGATCAAGGCCATGGGCTACTGCCATGGCATCGAGAACTACTCCCGCCATTTCACCGGACGCCTGCCGGGCGAGCCGCCGCCGACGCTGCTCGATTATTTTCCGCGCGACTACCTGATGTTCATCGACGAATCGCACCAGACAGTGCCGCAGTTGCACGGCATGTATCACGGCGACCGTTCGCGCAAGGAGACGCTGGTGGAGTATGGCTTCCGCCTGCCTTCGGCGCTGGACAATCGCCCGCTGACGTTTGAAGAATTCGAACACCGGATGAACCAGATCATCTACGTTTCCGCCACGCCCGGCCCTTACGAGCTGACCAAATCGGCGGGCGTGGTGGTGGAGCAGATTATTCGTCCCACGGGCCTGGTCGATCCGCCGGTTGAAATTCGTCCGGTGAAAGGCCAGATTGACGACTTGCTGCACGAAATCCGCGAACGCGTGGCCCGCGGTGAACGGGTGCTGGTGACCACGCTCACCAAGCGCATGGCGGAAGACCTGGCGGAGTATTACAGCGAAGTGGGCGTGAAGTGCCGCTACATGCATTCCGAAATCGAGACCCTGGAGCGGGTGAAAATCCTGCGCGATCTGCGCAAAGGCGAGTTCGATGTGCTGATTGGCATCAACCTGTTGCGCGAAGGGCTCGATCTTCCCGAAGTCTCGCTGGTTGCGATTCTCGATGCCGACAAGGAAGGTTTCCTGCGCTCGGCCGGATCGCTCATCCAGACCATCGGCCGCTGCGCCCGCAACCTGAACGGCCGCGCCATTCTCTACGCCGACCGTCAGACCGATTCGATGAAGAAAGCGCTCAGCGAAACCGACCGTCGGCGCGCCATCCAGGTGGCCTACAACGAGGCCAACGGAATCACGCCGGAGTCGATCGTGCGTCCGCTCGAAATGTCCCTGGCCAGGATCATCGAAGCCGACTACGCCGACCTCACCGACGTCGAAACCGAAGGCGTGCCCGACTTCAAGTCCCAGGAAGAACTGGACGCCTACATCGCAAAGCTCGAAAGCGACATGCGCGAGTCCGCCAAGCGCTTTGAGTTCGAGAAGGCAGCCAAGCTTCGGGATATGATCAAGGAATTGCGGACGAAGGAATTTTTGTTTGCGTAGGGCGGTAGGGGTGGACGGACCAGGGGTAAAAGTGATTCTGGTTGTGAGCCATCATCTCTTCAAGTAATCCGCAGGCGACACAATCGCGATTCCCTCCCACGGATGAAGTGCCAACAGATCGGCGTCCCCGGTGATGATCAACTCGGCGTTGCCATTCAATGCGACTTCGAGAAATTTGTTGTCCTTGGGGTCGCGGCACGCATGAACGGGATAAACGATGGGAACGAACTCGGCAAGGCGTCCGAGGAGGCGTAAGAATTGTTGACGGTCTTCGAGCGTGATGTAGCGGTCGAATTTCGGGCGTGCCGGAACGTCGGCGAGTTCGTTCATCGTAGCTTCGGAAACCAGTAGGATGCCATTGTCAACGGCCTTGCGAACGGCCTGCCCTGGAACCGAAGCGGGTAGAAGAAGACGGCTGACCAGCGCATTGGTGACGCCGACAATACGCTCGCGCGTACGCATCAATCTCGTAGTAGATGGTTCAGGGTTGCTTTGTTCAAGCCGCGAGCTCGAGCCTGGTCCGCAACGCGATCGCAGAAGCGTTGGAATTCCGTGGCGTTCAGGTCGCGAATTCGCTCGTACTCCCCGGCTGACATAATCACGGCGACATCACGGTTCTGGCGGCGAATTACGACCGGCTCGCGCTGGGCCGCGTCCAACAAGGCAGCGAGGCGCTGCTTCGCCTCGGTGGCCGATACACTTCGCATAATTCCATATTAAAATAAAACGTCCATTTTAGTCAATTTGGACAATTGTGCTTCGAATACACTGTTGTCGTGTTACACTGTTTTCGTGTCATTAAAAAACCGCTTGCGGAACGTGACCGTGACCCTGGAAGAGGACGTCGCTCAGTGGGCCCGCATCGAGGCGGCACGCCGGGACACCAGCGTTTCGCGGCTGTTGGGGGAGCTGTTGAAAGAACGCATGTCGACTCAGGACGGCTCCGCCGCCGAAGCCGCGGACCGGTTGGCAAATTTCGGTAAGCGCCACAAGCTGTCTTTGGGTGGGCTCAAAGTCAAGGACCTGATCAATGAAGGACGCCGGTGAGCCGGTTTGTCCTCGACGCGTCGGTGGTTTTGACCTGGTGTTTCCCCGATGAAAATACCGGATTGGCTCAGCACGTCGCCGATCGGTTCAAGCGAGGCGACACCGCCCTCGCGCCCTCATTTTGGCCGCACGAAGTGCTGAACGCGTTGCTCTCGGGAGAGAAACGCAAGCGCATCTCAAGGGAGATGATACGGAGTTTCCTCGACGACCTGGCGGTGCTCCCGGTTACGCTCGAACAAATCCCCACGGAAATTGTGTTCGATAGGATCCAGTCCCTCAGCCGGAAACACGGACTGACCGCTTACGATGCTGCTTACCTTCACCTGGCTCTTGAAAATGGATTGGCGCTCGCTACCTTGGATGAAGCCCTGGGTCGCGCCGGCAGGAATGCTGGCGTGGCGTCGGTCGAGCTGTGAGATCTGCCTCCGGTCGATGGTGATCCGACGCGGCCGGTCCTCGACCCAGCAGCCATGCCGCTGCGAGCAAACACAAGGTCTTTCGACTTCGCGAAGGGACTCGCAAGCGAGTCCCTTCCCTCCGCTCGAGATGACAGGGTTGAGAGTGGGACGCTGGCGCTACTTTGCGTCTTTTCAGGAACTCGCGGCGGCGGCCCGAACCCGGGTCCTGGCTTCGTTTTCCGCCTGCTGTTCCACGGCGTTGAATTCTTTTTCGATGGACGAGAAGCGCTGCAGGATTTCGTGCATGCGCACGGCCATGTTGCGGATGGTTTCGATTTGTGAGCGCGAGGCCACCGAGAGCGATCCTGGTTCCAGCAACAGCAACTCGGAGTTTCCCAGCACCGAGGTGAGGGCGTTGTTCAGGGTGTGGCGAACGTCCAGCATGTAGCGGCCCAGGGTGGCTTGCCGCTCCAGCAGATTTGACGGCCTGCTCGGCGCGGTGGGCGCGGGCCAGGGTTTGGCCGTGGCACAGGATTTCCGCGGATACCAGCACCAGGGCATCCATCCAGCCTTCCTGCTGCCGCAAGACGGTGACGTAGGGGCGCGCCGAGCGTATTTTTTGGGCGGATTGCTTTCCGTCGTCTATAAACACGACGGGGTTGGCGGCGGGATCGAGAGCCTTGAAGACTGAAGCCAGAACGTCGGGTCGCACCGCGCCCACCACGGCCATATCGAAACCGCCGGCATCGAGGTCGCGGCAGAGGTCGCCGCTCATGAGGGTAAATGCGGGAGCGTTGCGTTCGCCTTGCCAGCGGTCCATGACGGCGCGGGAGAAGTCAGCGTCGTCTGAGATGATTAAAACTGTCGACTGATCCAAGTTCTGCTCTCCGATCACTGCTCTCTGCTCTCTGCTCACTGCTCAGTGCCCACTCCGCCTGGGGCGATGATCCGGCAACTAAACTTTGTCGTCGTCTCCCGGTTCGGATTGAGAAGCAGGCGAATCCCAGTCGGGAGCGGCCGTGACCTCGAACTCGGCAACCTCGGGACTGGAAGGCGCAAACTGGACGCCTGCCGCGGCCGCTTTGGCTTTTCCCGCCGCCAGCCGGGAGGGCAGACTGACTGCTTTCTTGCTGGTGCGGGAGAGAGCCGCATCCACCACATTGCGCAGGTCAACCAGCATGCGCAGCGGGCTGCCGGACGAGTACTCGGCGTGGAACATCACCTTCCAGGACTGGCAGATCATGCGCAGCCGGGTCACCGGCTCGTCCGCCGAGAACTGGGCGGAGCGGCAGTCCAGGGTGTCGACACCGCGAGCTTCCAGTTCACGCAGTCCATCCAGAATGGTGTTCAGGTCCTGGTGCATCAGCCGAAAGAAGACCCGCCGCATCAGGAAGCTGAAGCGGGTGAATGCGACCATGGCGATGTGCTCGAAGTAATTTTCGCCCGCCGAAATCTTGAGCTTTCGGCCCTTTTCCAGGATGCCGCTGGTCAGCAGTTCATTCAAACTGCGGCAATCGTTGGCCGACTGAATGAAATCGTCGATGGGTTCGAGCCATGACGGAACCTTCAGGTCAACGCTCCCCAGAACCGGCTCCAGCGTCTGAGCCACATAGCCGAGGTCCACGTCGGTGTCTTCCAGACGGGACGGAGCGCAATGGGAGAAGAACTGGACCAGCAGGAAATCGATTTTGTCGCGGTCCGAGTCGACCCGGGTGGTGCGGTTGAGATGGTGCTCCAGCAGGGTTTGCAGGCCCTCTTCGCTGGTCAGAGTTGTGGTCTGCAGGAATTGGCGTAGTTGATGGACCTGGATTTTCTGATCCATTTCGAGGAACCACTGGCGGGCTTGCTCGACCGACTCCTGCGGCGGATCTTCCATGCCGGATTCCAGGTCGGGACAAGAGGGCAGTTCGATCACAAACTCCCGTCCCAATGCGCTGTACAGAGGATGGAGCAGGCGCGCTTCGCGCCACTCCGCGGCCAGGTCCTGCTTTTTCGGTTTCAGAGTCATGGTTTCACGATCCAGTTGGAAACGTCCTGGGTAAAGCGCGCGGCCACCGCGGTGCGTCCGCTGGTATATTGCAGGGCTACGACGGAGGCTTCGGCGTCCAGCGTTCCATCGGAATTTTGCACCTTCAGCCGGTCCGCAAATTCCAGCGGCAGCGTCGAAGAGAACAACACTTCACGGGGCGTACCGAATTCGATCACGGTGCTTTCGGTACAGTCGTTTCCATCCCCTACGACTCGAGTCAGGCGCACCGGAATGCGCACCGGGCTGGCCTCGGGAAAGAACTTGGCCAGCTTGGCGGTGCAGCTCTCCTGCCCGACACGTGCTCGGCCCGTGGCCTGTGTGGACACTGCGGATACCTCGGTTTCCAGGGTCGACGCGGCCTGGGTCCCCGAGCCTGCCGGTTAGCATGGCGTGGGCACCCGGACCGCATCGGCGAGTGAGAGTGCACTCTCGCAACCAAAGTCGTGGGGACGGGAAATTTGAGCTAAGTTATTGATTACTATTGAGGTAGTGGCGGATGGAGGGGCGAGGCGGCGAAGCTAAATTGATGCTCTTTGTCTCAGAATGAAACACTGTCTCATTCCCCTCTTCAACCTTGTCATCTTGAGCCCCGCTTCAACATGTCATCTTGAGCGGAGCGAAGGGACTCGCTAGCGAGTGCCTTCGCGAAGTCGAAAGACCTGCTGTTTGCCGGCGGAGAAGCAGAGGGCCAGAAAACCGTGCGGCGTCGGATTGACCTGCGGCTGAAAGCAGGTCCCTCGACTTCGTGAACCATTCGCAAAGCGAATGGTTCACTCCGCTTGGGATGACAAGGGTGGGGAGGCGCGGGCGTGCCGCCCGCCCTTCGGGCCGGCCGGAGGCCGGCGCTACCAAAAACTACTGCAAAGCCTGCACTGGGGCCGCGACTTCACGGCCTCCGATGTTGTAGCGCTTGAGTTTGCGGTAGAGCGTGGCGCGGCTGATGCCCAGCATCTTGCCCGCGAGCGCCTTGTCACCTTTTACCTGCTCGAAGACGCGCTCGATGGTGGTGCGTTCAATGTCCTCGAGGTCGGTGGTGGTGAGGCCGGAGGATTGCGATTCCATCCCGGCCTCGCCAGGAATGGCGGTGGTGATGGCGGGGGGCAGATCGCTGAAGTCGATGGTCCGCCGGTCGCCCAGGGCCACGGCGCGCTCGATGCAATTCTCCAGTTCACGCACGTTTCCCGGCCAGTCATATTGCAGCAACGATTTCATGGCGGCGGTGGTGATCTGAATCGATCCGCCGCGAGCGTAGCGCTCCAGGAACCAGTGCGCCAGCATGGGAATATCGGAGCGGCGCTCGCGCAGCGAAGGCAGGTGCACGGTCACGACGTTAAGCCGGAAGTAAAGGTCCTTGCGGAAAGTGCCATTGCGATATTCGGCTTCGAGATCGCGATTGGTGGCGGCGATCACCCGCACGTCGACCTTGATCTTCTGGTTGCTGCCCACCGGCCGAACCTCTTTTTCCTGCAGAACGCGCAGCAGCTTGGCCTGCATTTCCTGGGGCAGTTCGCCGATTTCGTCCAGAAAGATGGTCCCGCCATTGGCCGATTGAAACAGGCCTGTACGGGCTTTGACGGCGCCGGTAAATGCGCCACGTTCGTACCCGAACAGTTCGCTCTCGATCAGGGTCGGGACCAGCGACCCGCAATCCACCGCGACGAAAGGACGCTTGGCGAACGAACCGCGGAAGTGGATGGCCCGCGCCACCAGTTCCTTGCCCGTACCGCTTTCCCCGGTGATGAGGACGGGCGTGTGCGTGTCCTTGAGGCGGGAGATCATGCGCAGCACGTCCTGGATTTTGGCCGACGCGCCCACGATCCCATGCAACTCGGTTTCGGTATCGACGCGCTCGCGCAGGAACTCGTTCTCTTCCACCAGGCGGACTTTTTCCGCCATGCGGCGGAGGAACAGGCGCAGTTCTTCCAGCGGGGAGAAAGGTTTGCTGATGTAGTCGTAGGCGCCCAGCTTCATGGCCTGGACCGCGGTTTCGACCGACCCGTGGCCGGTCATGACCGCAACTTCGGTGCGCGGCAGCATCTTCTTCACCTTCTCGAGGAAGGTGAGCCCGGACATGTTGGGCATCACCATGTCGGTGAGAATGATGTGCGCGGGTTGTTCTTCGAGCAGGGCCAGGGCGGATTCGCCGCCGTCGGCTTCCATGCAGATGAAGCCCAGGGCCTCGCCCACGGTCATGCACAGCTGGCGGATGCTCTGCTCGTCGTCAACGATCAGGAGGCGAATTCGCAGGTCTTCGTTCACACGGCCCTCCCCATGGTCTTTTCGACTACTGAAATGAATTGCCTGCACTCCGAATGGTTTTTCCACGCAGGGAGCGCCGGTCTCGCGCAGCGTGGCCACGGTTTCTTCATTGGCGATATCGCCGGTGATGAAGACGATGCGGGCGGCCAGTTCGGGGCGGTTTTGCGCGACCCAGGCGTGGACGTCGGCGCCGTTCACGCCTCCGGGGGTGCGCATGTCGGAGACGACGCCCAGAAATTCTCCTGACTCCAGCAGCCGTAAGCCGTCGGCGCCGGACGCGCTGCACACCACGGAGTAGCCATTGCGCTCGAGCGTGGCGCGGACGTAGGCCATGACGGCGGGCTCATCCTCGATGAGCAACACCGGTAAACTTGCGGGCTTGGTGACAGATTGCGTGGTCATCGTTGTATGACTCCGGCAGCGGCGCTGACTGAGGCCGTTCCTGGCGTGGCGGGCAGGCGTACGACGAAAGTCGCGCCAGGCCCGCCGGTGTTGTTGTGGCAAAGAATCTCGCCGCCATGCTCGTGCACAATGCCGTAGCAGATGCTCAAGCCGAGGCCGGTCCCCTTGCCCACTTCCTTGGTGGTAAAGAAGGGATCGAAAATGCGGTCGGGGTGCGAAATTCCAGGCCCGTTGTCGCGAAACGAAATTTCGACCGAGTTGCCTTTGTGGGTGGTCGCAATCTCAATCCGCGCCGGGCGGCCGGTTTCACCTACGGCGTCGTAGGCGTTGTTCAGTATGTTCAGGAACACCTGCTGCAACTGGTGCGAGTCTCCGATCACGCTGGGCAGTTCCTGGTCCAGGCGCTCGATGACCTCCACTCCGTGGCTCTGGAAATCGTAAGAACGCAGCTGCACGGTGCGCCGCAGAATGGGATTCAGCTGGAGGGCCTTTTTCTGCGGCGGCATCTGGCGGGCAAAGCTGAGCAGGTTCTGGACGATCTGTTTGGTGCGTTGCGCCTCCTGCAAAATGACCCGCATGTCCTTGCGGGCGCTCTCCGGCAGTTCGGGATTTTCCATCAGCAGATCGGCGAATCCGAGGATGGCGGTGAGGGGATTATTGACTTCGTGGGCCACGCCGGAAACCAACTGGCCCACCGCGGCCATCTTCTCGGCGTGCATGAGTTTCGATTGCAGGCTGGCGGCATCGGTCACGTCGGTCATGACCACGACCAGGCTGCTGACGTGGGACTGCTCGTCGCGCATGGGACTCAGGTTGACGGAGAAGTGGCCGATCCTGCCGTCGCCGCGCAGGATCTGCAGCTCGAGATTGTCCACCTGGCGGCCCGCCAGGGTCGCGCTCAGGGCCTCGGTAAGAATGGTGCGCCGGGCGGGCGCCACCAGGTCTTCGAGCGGCCGTCCCAGCAACTGCTTCTGCTCGTAGCCCATATCCTGCCAGCGCCGGTTGGCGTAGCTGATCAGTCCGGCGGTGTCCGCCACCAGGATCAGGCTCTGGGTGTTGTTCAGGATTTTTCCGGAGAAGTCGCGCTCGCGCTGCAACTCCGCCTGGAAGTTTTTCAGCCCGCTGATATCGAGCATCAGGCCGCGGAACTGCATGACCCGCCCCTGGGTGTCGCGCACGGCGAAGGCGTTGATGAGCACATAGACGGCGGACCCGTCGCGGCGGCGCAGCGTCTCCTCGTGGTTCCGCACTACGCCGTGCTCCTCCATCTCGCGGGCAAGTTCCTGGTGGCCCTCACTGCGAGAAATAAACCTGGGTGCGGACATCGACCTGCAGCAACTCTTCCCGGCTGCCATAACCGAGCATGCGAACCAGCGCGTCGTTGACCTCGATGAAGCGGCCGTCGGGAGTGGCGAAGAACAGCCCCTCCTGAATGTTGTCGAACAGTTCGCGGTAGCGCTGTTCCACTTCCAGGCGGTCGCTGATGTCCTTGAGCACGTGGATGGTCTGCATGCCCTCGCTGCTGGCGCCGTGGACCCGCGACGTAGAAACCAGGTAAGTGCGTTCCAGCACGGGATGGACATATTCGTCGTCGCCGTCGCTGGTGCTGCGGCAGAATGGGCAGGAACGCGGCGGCGGAGCATTGCCCATGGCCAGCAGGGCCGACATGTTGACCCCGATGAGCGACTGGGGCTGGACTCCGATGAACTCGGCCAGGGAACGGTTTACCCGCAAAACGTTGCCGGCCTCGTCGTGGGCCACGATGAAATCGCTGATGGCGTCGAAGATCTCGACCCAGTGGCGGTTGGCCTGGTCCATGCGGGTGAACAGGCGGGAATTTTCGAGCGCGACCGCGGCGTGTCCCGCGATGGCTTGCAGGACCTGGTTGTCATCTTCCGAGGGCTGTTCGCGATCTCCCAGGCACAGGACGCCGACCAACTCTCCCGAAGCGCCCAGCAGCCTTACCAGCGTGCCCTGGCTTCCACCCAGCTCGGAGGCCAGCGCCGCGCCAACTAATTCGGTTGCACTCGAGGAGACGATGGCGCCCTGGTTTCGCGCCAGCGCCTGTTCGATGGCGTGGCTGAACCGCCGCAGCAACGACACGGTCCTGAACCTCAGCGCCGTCCGACCCGCGTATGACCAGGGTTTCCATGCCGGTCTCTTGTTTGACCACCAGCGCCGCACACTTCGCGCCCAGGATGTCCGCGGCACGGGCCACAAAGCTCCGGGCAAAGTCGGGAAGCCGCAAATGGCCGTTGAGTTCGAGGGCCAATCCCATCAGCGATTCGGCCCGCCGGCGGTGTTGTTCGGATTGATGCAGATTGCGGGTCACCTCGAGCGCCACCGCCACCTGCGCCGCCAGGGCGCGGGCCCGGCGAATCTCCTCCTGCGAGATGCCCTCCTGATCGATCCGGTCCATCACGCCGAACATGCCCAGGACTTCGCCCTCGGTATCGAGAAGGGGGACGGTCAACAGCTGCCGAACTTCGTACTGAGTGAGGATTTCCAGGTTGATGCCGGGGACTTTGCTGGGGTCATCCGACCAGAAGACTTCTTTGTTGAGCAGAGCCCGGCTCGCGGGTCCGGCCGGGAGCAGGAAATCCACTTGCATCTTCTGCCCATTTTCCGCGGCCCAGCGCACGTGGAAGGAACCGTTTTCCAGCAGTCCGATGAAGCCGCGTCCGAAGCCCAGAAAATCTGCCGCGCGCAGCGCAAACTGCTGCAGGAACTCGTCCAGCTGGCCGATGGAGCCGAGTTCGGCCGAAATGTCCAGCAACTGGTGGAGTTCGTAAGCCCGCGCCCGGGCCGTACCGTAGAGTTCCGCGTTGGCGATGGCCACCGCCGCAAAACCGGTGACCACGGAAATCAGCGATTTTTCTTCCGCGCTGAAAACCCCCTCGGGCCGCGGATAGATCAGGACCGCGCCCTGGGTCTGGGAAGTGCGAAAGGGAGCGGCAATCAACATTCCGGGCGGAACCAGTTCGCCCAAGGCGTGAGTCGCGGGATCAATGGCCACGCTGATGGGCTCGCCCGCCGCCACGGCCCGGCTGGCCAGATCGGCGGCAAACTGCAATCCCCGGCGATCATGCCGGGCCCGCACCGAAGCGG
The DNA here is from genome assembly GCA_963734455.1 of Terriglobia bacterium. Lineage (GTDB taxonomy): Bacteria > Acidobacteriota > Terriglobia > Terriglobales > Acidobacteriaceae > JAIQFF01. Next base: position 165,013 of record CAVTHC010000001.1, on the reverse strand, counting down.
CCAGCTGCACCGACTCGGCGGCGACCGCCCGCAGACTGAAGCCGGTGGCTTCCTTCAGCATCATGCAGACCAGGCGGGTGCGCAGCAGCACTCGAAGCCGGTCAGCCACGGCTTCGACGACCGCCGTGGACTGGGGAGCGGAATGGATGGCTTGCGCGACCTCAGCCAGAATCTTGGTGCGCCGGTGTTCCTCGCGGGAAACCTGGGTGAGGCGGCTGGCCTCGAGCAGGCTGCCCAGCTGTCCCGCCAGGATGGTGGCCTTGGCGGCCAGGTCGGGGTTGAAGAAGTCGGGATCGGAACAATGCAGAAAGACGGCCGCGCCGATCGACATCGTGGCTCACCACCAGCGGAGCGGCCATGATGGAGCGCGCGTGGTACTCGGCGGCCATGAGATAGCGGGCCGGATCCAGCTGATTTTCGTACACGGTTTTCTGCTGCCGGATGGCTTCGGCCGCAATGGCTACCGAACTTTGGCTGGCTTTTACCCGCGTCCCCGGGAAGCGGTCTGCCATCACGCCGTCGGCCTCCGCGCCCAGCAATTCGTCGGGAGACACGCGCTGCCAGAAATAGACGCCATCGACCTGAAAGAATTCCCGAGTGGCCTTGCAAAACAGACGGATGAGCGCCTGGGGCGGGGTACCTTGAGCGGCGGCATCGGAGAACTTCAGCAGGAGGCGCTGAAAGGCGTCGTCCGAGCGCGGATTGCTACGCTGTGCCGCCGCATCCTCGGCAGAGATGGTCAATCGGTCACCGTCCACCCGCTATCGAAATCTACAAGTAGTTGATATACAGCAAATTAGACGCATTCTCATTTTGAGTCAAGGGAATAAGCGGGGCGGGTGCCGAGATGGTGACAACCGGCTGGACGATTACTATCGCGTCTCACACTGAGATCACAAGCGGTCGATGAGACGATTTTAATCCTTCATCAGGCCCTGTTTTACGCGTGGTTGATTACAGATAAATGCTTTATATAGTGCGGTTTACGGTGGTGCGATGGCCTCTGCGAAGATGCTTCGTTCAGGCTGGCATGGGCATTGCACTTGACGGCATGGGGAATCTTGCCTCTACACATTTTGCCTGTACACCAGGAGACGCCGGTGCGTTTGGTAACGATAGATCGGAAGACAGTCGGTCTGATGCTCGCGCTTGGGCTGGCGACTGCGGGAGCGGACTGGTTCGGTCCCGTGCCGGCAGCGGCCCAGGATCAACTCAAGCACGATCAAGTCAAGCAGGATCAGCCCAAGCAGGAACAGGCAAACACCGAGGAATTGTCGCGCAAGGCTAAGACCAGGGTCTTGCCGGTTTACCCCGAGGTGGCGCGCCGCATGAGCATCGAAGGCACGGTGCGATTGGCGGTGGTGGTGGCGCCGAACGGCACGGTCAAGAGCGAGAAGCCGGTCGGCGGGCATCCGCTTTTGGTGAACGCTGCCATGGATGCCATGAAGCAGTGGAGATTCGAGGCGGGTCCGACGGAGAGCAGCGGCATCGTGGAATTTAAGTTTCATCCGTGATGGGGGCCGGGCGTCTCCGCCCGGTGGGACGGGCGGGACGCCCGTCTTCCATCGCAGAAATCCTAAGTCGGCAGCAGAGAGTGGAGGAATAGCATGACGATCGGCAAAAAACTTTATGTGAGCTTCGGAGCAGTGCTGGTCATGGTCGTGGTGCTGTTTGCCGTGAACCTGGCAGCGGTTTACCGCGAACACAGCGCCAAGGCCGCTGCCTCCCAGGCCCTGCAACTGGCGGACGCCACCGACAAGATCAGATTTCAGATGATGCAGAACCGCCTCTATCTGACCAACTACCTGCTGAGCGGAGACAGCCGCGAATCCGACCATGTCAACGAGGGCGCCCGCCTGCTGGCGGACCGGATGCAGAACGCCACCGTCCTGGCTACATCCGAGCAACAGCGAACTGCGCTGGCGAAAGTGCAGCAGACGGAACAGAGCTGGGCCCATGAGTTTGCCGAGCCGCTGATGGAAAAGCGGAAAGAAGTGGACCAGGGAAACTCCACCGTGGCTGAACTGCAGATCTTCTACCTGCAGAAAGATGCCAGTTCCTGGGTAAAGAACTCGACCGAATACCTTGACCTGGCGGACCAGGAAAGCAAGCGCGTGCTCGAAGAGCGGCGCCAGAGCGATGACTCGGCCAGCAACTGGACCATCGGAATCGCCTTCCTGGGCACGCTGGCGGCGCTGGGTCTGGGCAGCCTGATTGCCTTCCGCACCGCCAAGTCCATTACCGAACCGCTGGGCGACCTCATCAAAGTGACCCAGAAGATCGGCACGGCGGGCGATCTGGACCATGAAATCGACATCAAGCGCGAAGATGAGATCGGGGAACTGGGCCGAACCTTCAACAGCATGGTGAGCTATCTCAAGGAAATGGCATCGGTCTCCGAGGCCATCGCCGGGGGAAATCTTTCGGTGGAAGTCAAGCCGCGCTCCAAGGATGACACCCTGGGCAATGCTTTTGTGCGCATGGTGGATGGCCTGAGGAACCTGGTGCGCAACGTGCGCGACGCCGCTTCGCAGGTGGCCAGCGCTTCCAGCCAGGTGGCCGGCGCCTCGGATGACTCGGCCAAAGTCAGCCTGCAGACCGCTTCCGCCATCGACGAAGTGACCAGCACCATGCACGAGATGAGCGTCAACGTGCAGAACATGGTGAAGAACACCCAGACGCAGGCCTCGAGCGTCAGCGAGACCTCGGCCTCGATCGATCAGATGGTGGCTTCCATTCAGCGCGTGGCCGATACCGCCAAGGTCCTGCTCGACATCTCGAACCGCTCGCGGGAAGAAGTCCATAGCGGTATCAACACCATGGAAAAGGCCACCGATGGACTGAACAAGATCAACATCACCATCCGTTCCTCCGGCGAAATTATCGACGTGCTGGGACAGCGGGCGGATGACATCGGCAAGATCATCGAAGTCATTGACGACCTGGCGGAGCAGACCAACCTGCTGGCGCTCAACGCAGCCATCGAAGCGGCGCGCGCCGGCGAGCACGGCCTGGGATTCGCGGTGGTCGCCGACGAAGTCCGCAAGCTGGCGGAAAAATCGGCCCAGTCCACCAAGGAAATTTCCGAACTCATCCAGAGCATCCAGAAAGAAGCGCGCAAGGCGGTGGAGAACATGGACCGCAGCACCGGCATCGTGAACGACGGTCTCGGCCTGGGCCAGGAACTGAACGCCGCGCTGCGCAAGATCTCCAACGTGGTCACCGAGGTCTACAAGTTTGCCCAGGAGATCGGCGCGGCCACCAACGAGCAGTCGCATGGCTCGTCGCAGATCGCGCGCGCCACCACTCGCCTGAACGAAATCACGCACGAGATCAACTCCGCGGTGGAAGAACAGGCTTCCGGCGCCCAGGCCGTGGTCAAGGCCATGGAGCGCATGCGCGAACTGGTGCAGCAGACGACTTCGGGTTCGACCGAACTGGCGGCCTCGGCGGAACAGATGTCGAAGATGTCCCGCGAGCTGCTGGACGCCATGCACCGCTTTGCTCTCGAGCAAACGGAACGCGTTTCCGCGCGCTACGAAGAACCAGCGGCGGCGGCCGGCGCCCGGCGCGCCGCGGCCGGCGCCCGAGCCTGAGGCGAGAGGGCAAGCATGAACCCTGAATTGCAGATTGTCGGATTCCAGGTGGGGCGCGAGACCTACGGCGTTCCCATCACCTCACTGCACGAGATCGTGCGCGTGCCCGAAATCACGGCTGTGCCGGACGCTCCTGACTACATGGAAGGCGTGATCAACCTTCGCGGCAAGATTGTTTCGGTGATCGATCTGCGCAAGCGTTTTGGCGAAGCCAAGACGGCGCTGAACCGCCGCAACCGCATCCTGGTGGTGGAACACGGCGGACGTCTTTCGGGACTGATTGTCGATTCCGCTTCCGAGGTCATCAAGATTCCGGCGGCCGAGATCGAGCCTTCGCCGGCGACGCTGCACGATGGCGGACTCAACTGCGTGACCGGGCTGGGTAAATACAAAGGCCGGCTGATCGTGTTGCTGGACATGGCCAAGCTGCTCGAAAGCGGGGCCCGGAAAGAACCGGCAGAAGCGGAAAACGGCGAGGCGCGCGGCGCAGCTGCAGCCAAGTAGCGGTCCTCCGAAGAAAGGCACAAGGACGAACCGGAACTCATGGGCACATCCAGCGTACCTGCGCAGTTTAGCGAAGCCGAACTGAAGCTTCTGCAGGTGCTCGTCTATCAGGAGTGCGGCATGCACTTCGACGAGCGGCGCACCCATTTCCTGCAGGACCGCCTGCAGCGGCGATTGAAGGAATGCCATCTCGATTCCTTCTACAGCTACTACCGCCTGCTGATCAGCAAGGAAGGCAAGGCGGAACTGGCCCGGCTGCTGGAAAATCTGACGGTCAACGAGACCAGCTTCTTTCGCAACAAGGCCCAGTTGGACCTGTTTCACAAGCACATTCTCGACGACCTGATCCGGCGCAAGCAGTCGCAGCGGGACTACTCGCTGCGCATCTGGAGCGCGGGTTGTTCCACCGGACAGGAACCCTACACCCTGGCCATGCTGATCGCGGACAGCCTGGCTTATTACTACCTGCGCAATCCGCAATCGGCGGCCATGCCTTCGCCCAAGCCGCTGATTCCGCCGCCCTGGAAGGTGGAGATCATCGCCAGCGACATCAACTACTCCGTCCTGCGCGCGGCCCAGGAAGGCATTTATTCCGAAACTCAGATGGCGGGAGTGGATTACAGCTACCGCTTGCGCTACTTCGACAAGACCGGCGACCGCTACGCGATCAAGAAGGCGCTGAAGGAAATTGTTCATTTCGACTTCCACAACTTGAAGACCGAATACCTGCCGCAACGCAACGACGTCATCTTCTGCCGCAATGTCATGATGTATTTCGACGAGCCCGAACAGAAGCGGCTGCTGGAAAAGTTCGCGCGCTGCCTCAATCTACAGGGCTACCTGTTCGTCGGCCACGCGGAAAGCCTGCTGGCCCTGACCGACAAGTTCGTCATGGTCCATCGCAACAGCGGGACTGCCTACCAGAAGGTTGAGGTGACGGCATGACCCAGTTTTCCGATGAGCGCGGCGCGGAAATGCGGGAACTCTTTTTCGAGACCGCGCAGGAACTGCTGCAGTCGCTGAACGAAGAGGCGTTGAAGCTGGAGCGGAACCCGGCGGACGCGGAACTGGTGCGCAGCATACGGCGCATCGTCCACACCATCAAGGGCGACGCGGCGGCTTGCGGCTTTCGCGAACTGAGCAACGCGGCCCACGAACTGGAAGACGCCCTGGCATTGGAATCGGCATCCTCTTACGGCAGTCTGGCGGAAGTTGCGTTCACAGCCGCCGACACCTTCGGCGCCATGCTGACCGCATACCGCCGCAAAGGAAAGCTGCCCTCGTCCGCGCCCCTGGCCAAGATGATTCGCGAGCTTTCGCAGCCGGCCAAAGGTAAGGGCAAGGGAAAAGTGGCGAAGCGCGCGACCAGGAAGAAGGCAGCCAAGGCGGGCGTCGCTCCTGCCGCCTGGACGGAATACGAGAAGCTGGCCATCCAGAATGCCGTGTCCCGGGGCAAGAGCGTGTACCACATCACGGCCGGAATCGATCCGCACTGCGCTATGCCGATCGCGGCCCGCCAACTTGTGCTGAACGGGCTGGCGCCCTGCGCTGAAGTTTTGGGAGCGCGTCCCGAGGCGGCTTCGCCCGCCAGCACCCAGCGCCTGGAGCTGCTGGTGGCCAGCGAAAAATCGGCTGACCAGTTGTCCGCGTTATGCCGAATTCCCACCGTGATCGCAAGCGTCGGGGTGGAAATCGTGCAGGCCGCCGAGCCCAAGGCGAAAGTGGCCGCGCCGCCCGCTGCATCTGCGAATGCACATTCGCCGGAGCCAGTCGACGAGCATGCCGGAGTTGCCAAGCCCAACCATCCGGTGCTCGCGGAAAATATTTTGCGGGTGGACGCCGAGCGCATCGACAGCGTGCTCAACCTGGTGGGGGAATTGATCATCGGCAGGTCCATGCTGCAGCAGGCGTTCACCGAATTCGCCCGCCACGTTCCCAAGGAGGCCTTGCGCGGCCGCTTCAGCGACGCCATGGCTTTTCAGTCGCGGGTGCTCAGCGAGCTGCAGCATTCGGTCATGAAAATCCGCATGGTGCCGGTCGAGCAGTTGTTCCGGCGCTTCCCTCGCATGGTGCGCGACGTGGCCAAGCAGTGCGGCAAAGAGGTCGGGCTGGTGATGAGCGGCCAGGAAACCGATCTGGACAAGAGCCTGCTGGACGTGATCGCCGAGCCCATGACCCACCTGGTGCGCAACGCGGTCAGTCACGGCATCGAGAGCGCGGAAGAGCGAGTGCGAAACGGAAAGCCGGCGCGTGGAACCATCCATCTCACTTCGTACCACCACGGCAATCAGGTTATCGTGGAAATCACCGACGACGGCGCCGGCATTGATGTTCAAAAAGTCAAAGCCAAAGCTCTGGAGAAGGGTCTCCTTACCTCTGAAGAGGCGGACCGATTGGACGAAACCGAAATTCTCGCACTGGTGTTCCGGCCCGGGTTCAGCACCGCCGAAGAGATCACCGAAGTTTCAGGCCGCGGCGTCGGCCTCGACGTGGTGCAGACCGTTTTGCACCGCCTGAAGGGTTCGGTCGACATCGAGACTCGCCCGGGACAGAGCACAACCTTCCGACTCAAGCTGCCGCTCACGCTGGCCATCATCAAGGCGCTGCTGTTCCGGGTGGAGCAGCGGCTGTATGCCGTCCCCTTGAACGCAGTGGCGGAGATCGCGCGCGCCCGGGAATCTGACGTGCACCAGGTGCAGAACTACGAAGTCCTGCAGTTGCGCGATCGCGTCCTGCCGCTGGTCCGCCTGGGGTACGCCCCGGAAGCGGACGAGAAGGCCGGCTCGGGAAAAATCTTTGTGCTGGTGATTGCCATGGGTGAACGCAAGCTGGGTCTGATCGTGGACCGCCTCGAGGGCGAAGAAGAACTGGTGATCAAGGCGCTGGATGACCAGACCGTGGCCACCGACTTGATCAGCGGAGCTTCCATCCTGGGCGACGGCCGGGTGGTGCTCATCGTCAATCTGCCCGCGATTGTGGAGCGCCACAGCAAGTTTCGCCCGGAACATGGCGACAGCATCGTTTCCGGAATCCTGCTCTCGCATGGCGACCGCAAAAATCTGCGCTCCGCCGCAGCGGAGGCTGGCCTATGACCCCGGTCCGCGTACTGGTGGTGGACGATTCCGCGCTCATGCGGAAGCTGATTCCACAGATTTTGCAGACCGACAGTTCCATCGAGGTGGTGGGCACCGCCATGGACGGGAATTTCGGCCTGCGCAAAATCGAAGAACTGAAGCCCCAGGTCATCACCCTGGATCTGGAGATGCCGGGCATGGGCGGCATCGACATGCTGAAGGAAATCATGCGCCGCCACCGGCTGCCGGTCATCGTTGTGAGCTCCCACAGCACGGAAGGAGCTTCCATCACCCTGCAGGCGCTGTCGCTGGGAGCGTTTGATTTTGTGGCCAAGCCCAATGACGTTTCCGCCCGCATGCCCCAGATCGCGGCGGAATTGATCAGCAAGATCAAAGCCGCAGCTCAGAGCCGGGGCGTCACCGTCAGGCCGGTGGGCCTGACCCCGCGTGCGGGAAAGAAGGCGCCGCTCGACAGCAAGCGCACTCCGTCCAAAGTGATTGCGATCGGGGTTTCCACCGGAGGGCCGCAGGCGCTGCAGTATGTATTCTCGCAATTGCCGGCGGATTTTCCCGCCGCCATTGTGGTGGTGCAACACATGCCGGAAGGTTTCACGGAAATGTTTGCCCGGCGTCTGGATGAAGTCTGTGCGGTCGCGGTCAAGGAAGCGCAGTCGGGAGACGTCCTGCTGGCGGGACGGGTGCTCATCTGTCCCGGCAGCCGGCACCTGAAGGTAAAACGCCTGCCGCTGGGAGACGTCGCGGTGCTGAGCGACGAGCCGCGAGTCAACGGTCACCGACCTTCCGCCGATGTGTTGTTCAAAAGTCTCGCCGACGAATTCGGGCCCAAGGGCGTGGCCGTCCTGATGACCGGAATGGGCGACGATGGCGCGTCGGGGATGGGAGCGGTCAAAGCCGCGGGCGGAATGACCATCGCGCAGAGCGAGGAATCCTGCGTGGTATACGGCATGCCTAAAGCGGCCATCGATCGCGGCTTCGCGGTCCGCGTGGTCGGGTTGGACATACTGGCCAACACTCTGCAGGCCCAGGCCATGGCAGATCGCAGGAATGGATTTGGGAACGACCCTGGCGAAGGCGGCAAAGCCGCCGGCGCTGGACGAGAGTAGTTTTGCAGTAGGTATCGCAGTTCGATTTCGCAACCAAGGCAGGAGGAGTTATGGAGCAATTTGCATCGTTAAAACGCAGCAAGGACGGTCAACCGGTCCGCTACCTGGTGGTGGACGATTCCGTCTTCGCCCGCAAGAACCTGGCCCGCATCGTCGAAACTTTCGGCGGCCAGGTGGCGGGCGAAGCCGGCGACGGCTTGACCGCCATCACCGAATACGACCGCACCAATCCCGACATCGTGCTCATGGATATCACCATGCCGCAGATGGAAGGAATTGAAGCGGCGGAAAAGATCGTGGCCCAGCATCCCGAGGCGCGCATTGTCATGGTGTCTTCCGTCGGCTATCAGGAAAACATCGTGGCCGCGCTGCAGCGCGGAGCCCGCCACTTTGTGCAGAAGCCGGTGAAGCCGGAAGTTCTGTATGAAGTCATCAAGTACGTGCTGGGCGAGGATGGAGCCGTGGCCAATGCCGCAGGCGCGGGAGCCTGATCTATGAAGATGGAGTTGATCCAGCCGTTCATCAACGCGGCGGACGCCGTTCTGGCCCAGGGCCTGCAGTCTCCCATGTCGATCGGGAACCTGAGCATGGAGCAGGAGGCGTACCGGCGCAAAGGCGTGGCTGCGCTGGTGGCCATCACCGGCGACATCGAAGGCCGTATTGTGTTCGACCTCGATCCCGAGACCGCGCTGCGCGTGGCCAGCCACTTTGCCGGCGCCGAACTGCCCGCGTCCGATGACCTGGTGCGGGAGACGGTCTGTGAGTTAGCGAATCAGGTTACGGGAAACGCCGTCACCACGCTCAACGACCAGGGTTTCCATTTCCGCGTGCATCCCCCGGTTCTGCATACCTCGGAACACTGTCCCACCAGCTCCGAAGACACCGAAGCTCTGGTCATCTGCTGCGAAACCGCCCGAGGCAGCGTCTTCATGAACATTTCCCTGCGTTACAACGTCCAGTTGCAGGACGCCCAGGCGGCTGCCGCCACCAAGTAGGACTTCGGACCTCGGACTTCGGACCTCGGACTTCACGTCGGCGATCTAGCAAAACCCCTCTTTAGTCCACGGATGATCAAAAATGCACAGATTAAGGTTCTCTAATGACGCCATACTAAATGGAGCAAACGTTGTTCGCAGTGGAGCTGTTATGGACATGGACCAAAGACAAATCGCGCTATCCCTGCTCGAAGGTCTTAGGGAAGACCTGATTTATGCACACCTTAACAATGGCAGCCGGATTCTCGACGTGGCCGACCTTCGCCAGTACATCTACGAACAGATGGGCCGGATCAGGACAAACGCCCTGGTCATGGATGGACTATACGGGAATGAAAATGCCCACAGGGAAGACCTCAGCAAGAACAATGGGCACAATGGGAAAGCGCATCCCTAGGAACACATTGAGAGGGCCTGCCGCAGCCGGTTTCTGAGATGGATGGAGTGCGCCAGTGGGCGGGGAATGTGGGCGCGTGCGGGAAACGCGCCCAGACTGCGGTTCATAGAGCGCGGATGATAAACACAATCACCAGGACTACAACGATTGTTCCTGCCAAACCGTAACCTAACATAGAACCTCCAGTACTCCACATGACATGTTTCTAATTATGCCGAAGGGGATGGATCCTGGCTGGTCAGTTTTGCTCACGGGCAATTTGGCGCCGGCTCACGAGCGCGAGGATCACTGGCTTCCTGAAATCTGACAGGACGGGCGCGGAAAGGCCTCGGAGGCAATGGTCAATATCGTCTGGCTGGTGTTGATCGTGCTACTGGCCGTGGTGGTCATGCATGGCGGCACCTGGTGGTGGAGGCGCGATCGCAGGGGAGCAAGGACTCCGATCCGTGGAAATCGCAGAAAGGGCTCCCGTTGATTCCAGCTATCGCAGGCGAGCCAACGCGCTCTCCTGGTTTGGTCCTGCTTGCGGGCTATTGGACGGTATTGGAACCCAGCGCCATCATTTCCAGCCTGATTTCCTTCAGGCGTTCCTGCCGCCGCTGATATTTCGCGCGGTCTTCCACTGCTGTGGTGGCTTTGCGGCCAATAGGAACGATCACTTTCGGAAATGGCCATCACTTCGGTTCTCAGGGCCTCGAATGTCCGCCGGGGCTTGTTGCTGTCCATGGTCAAATCACTGGGACTGCTTTGGGGCGCCCCTAGAGTTGACTGAAAGCCGCTGCAGAAGATCGGCCAAGGTCGGGATAGTCCACACCGGAAAAACCGGTTCTGCTTTGCGCTGCTGCTCACGCGGTGCCGGCTTTTTGGGCGATTGGTTTGTCATAGTCCTTCCCCCCTTGGCACCTGAGCTTAACCTTGGCGGCCAAGAGCTGTCTGAGCAATAGTGCACACTTTTGTCTGAGCCATCGCGGACTCAAAAGGGCAATTGGCCGCGCGGTGAAAAATGTTAGAAGCCGGCTAACTAGCTGAGCATTGGTCCCGATATCCGATAGTGAGGTCCGACGCCCGAAGCCCGCCTTACGGTCCGGCCAGGGTGAAGACGGGATTTTGCGGCAAGGCATTTCCGCCGTTGGGTGGGGTGACGGCGCTCAAGGGGGCTGGCATGTCGAGCACGGGCGTGTCGTCCGAAGTGCGGAGGACGGTGGTGCTCCCGGCATCGCACTTTCCGATCACCACCTTGGTACTCTCGGCCGACGCGGCAGCGGACAAGCGGAAGCGCACGCCGCCCAGCACGCCGCCGGGCACGCCCAGGCCACTCACGTCGCATCCGGTCGGGTTGGCGGTCGAGACTTCGACCACGACGGTTCCCGTCCCGCTCTGACTGCTGGCCGTAGTCCCTACGCTGTTGGCAACGGTAAACGTTGCGGCGTTTGCGGCGGCAATCGCAAATGTCCCGTTGTTGCCCGGGTCGGCCATTCCTGCGACCACTATCTTCATGCCCGGCCGGAGAGCTGGACCAGACGTCAAGATGTAGTTGTAGGTGGTATTGTCGAAGTTGAAGGCGGTATTGGGGCCGCTTTGCGAAGCCGCCGTGACGTTGACCGTGGGCTCGAGCGCAACCGTCGCCCGGACGCTGCCGTCGCCTGCGTTAATGACGGTCACTTTGGAGCTGATGCAAAGCTGCGTGTCCCCAGCAACCGATGTGCAGGGCGGTATCTTCGCGGAACTCACCGCATATGCGCGGCTGCCGTCAGGCAGAACGGCCACCGAAACCGGGCCGGGGGCGACTGGCGTCACAAACAGGACCGCCGGCGGATCCGCGGAAACATTCAGGGCGGTCACGGTATTGGCCGTGGGATTGGTGATGTAGAGGCGATTCAGCCTGGCGTCGTAGGCCATGTAATTCGCGCCGGCGCCCACGGGCACGGAGCTCAGCAGCGTGTCGCTGACCGTGTCAATTGTGGACACGGTGCCGCTGCTGCTATTGAGGACGTAAATTCTCGCGCTATCGGAGCGCGCCACCGCCCATACCGGATTGGTCCCGGTGGCGATGGTCTGGGTCACCGTGCGGTCGACCACGCTGATGGCGGTCACGGTGCCGTCGCCCTGATTGACGGCGTAGAGCTTCTTGTGGTCAGGAGTTTCCGCCAGAGCGACCGGGTGAGAGCCCACTGTGATCAGGGGGTTTAAGGCAACGTTGGTGGCGGTCGAAATCGCCGCGACCGTATTGTTCCCGAAGTTGGCGACGTACACCACGCCGTTCTCGGTGGAGCTGACAAACACCGGGCTCGAACCCGCCGGGAGAGATGTCGTCGCGACTACCGTGGCGGTCGAGGCCGGGGTCGGGGAGTACGACGAAACCGAATCCTCCCGGGTGTTCGCGGCGTAGACGCGGACGCCGTTCGGAAGCAGCGCGGCGTGGGCAGGCCCCAGCCCGAGTTGGGCGACGCCGATATTGGTATCCCCGGAAACATCCACACGGCTGCTGGCGCCCGGGTCAATGGCGCCGTTGATGCTGAACACCAGCACGAAGTGAACCGCCTGGGGATCGGGCGGAGGCGGGATGATGGGGACGGCCACGGGACGATACTGGTCTCCGCAACTGATGCCGATCAGGCCAAGAGTCAGAACGCCCAATACGCGAGCCCCGCGCCAAAACTTCATCCGCACCCCAGAACAATCCATGAATTCACAGTGATCCGAAAGAGTGTTTATTTTAATGGTTGGTTGGAATATGCGCCAGCGGACGAAAACAGCACTTGGCAATTGGCACTTAGCAATTGGCCTTTGGCCTTTGGCTTTTGGCCTTGCAATCTGATTGCTTGGTTGCAGGTGAAAGGCTGCCTTCAAGAATGGAGGGAGCAATGGTGCGGCAGATCACTCGGAGGCGAGGCCGGACTGGATGGAAATTTCAATTGCCAGTTGCCAGGGGCCGGAGCCAATTGCCAATTGCCAATTGCCAATTGCCAAGTGCTGTTCTACTACGCTTTCCCTCTCGACCGCTTGCCCGAAGCCGCTTCCCTTGCCGGTGCAGCTGGCTTCTTTTTTCCTTCCATCTCGGCCAGGCTTTGTTTGAGGGCGGCCATCAGGTCGACCACCGGGGCCAGTTTTTTCGGCTTCTCCACCTCAGTGATCTTGCCGCCTTCGAGTTTGGTCTCGATCAGTTTTTTCACGTTCTCCTGGAAAGTGTCGTGGTACTTTTCCGGGTCCCATTCCGCGGCCAGGGCTTCGATCAACTGGTGAGCGACTTTGACTTCGGCTTCTTTCAGTTCGACCTCGGGCGCTCCGAAGCCTTCCACCTGGCGAACTTCTTCGGCGTAATACATGGTGTGGAGCATGAGTCCGCCGGCATGGGGACGCAGAAACACGGTGTATTCGCGGTTGTGCATGGTCAGTTTGGCGATGGCCACGTACTCGCTTTCTTCGAGGGCCTTGGTCAGCAAACCGTAGGGCCTGCGTCCTGCTTCTTCCGGCAGCATGTAGTACGACGACTCGAAGAATACGGGATCGACTTCGCTGGCTTTTACGAACTCCAGGATCTCCATGGTCTTGGCGGTCTGAGGCTCGATCTTCTTGATCTCTTCGGGCTCGATGACTACGTATTCGCCCTTGCGAAACTCGTAGCCCTTCACGATTTCGTTGCGCTCCACCACCTTGTTGTCGGCGGGACAATAGTATTGCTGCTTGACCCGCTGCAGGTCGTCGCGATGCAACATGTTGAAGGAGATGCCGCTGCTGCGCGCGCCGGAGAAAAGACGCACCGGCATGGAGATCAAGCCGAAAGTGAGATATCCCGACCAGACAGAGGCTGCCATAGTTTTCCCTCGAAGCAGAAAAGGCCCAAGCGTAGAGCAGTTTAGACTACCCAGGGGACTTTGATGCAAGCCGCGGCCACGGGTAATCCGAAGACCAAGCCCTATCTGTGGGATGGCCTGTGGAGCTACGCTATATATTGTGGATGACCCGGCTGCCATTGTGAACCGGCGCCATTTATCGTGACCGATGTGCATGACTTCTCCCGACTCGACGACCTGACCGGCCTGGGTTTTGCGGGCCTGAATTTTGCCGGTACGGAAGGGCGTTGGGCGATCGCGGCGCTGCTCACGCTGGCTTTCGCCCTGCTTGCCCGCCGGATGCACGGAGTGACGAACTCGGGCGCGCTGGTGGGAGCGGTCAGCTGCTTTGTCCTTTACCTGGGCGGAGGCCCGGGGGCTTTTGCGGCCCTGGTCTCGGTTTTCGCGCTGGCCTGGATCACGACCCGGCTGGGCTACCAGCGCAAACAGAAGTTAGGGACGGCGGAACGCCGGGAAGGCCGCAAGGGGTCCCAGGTCCTGGCCAATCTTGGCGTCGCGACGGCCTGCGCTGCGCTTTCCCTTCTCGGACGTCACCCGACGTACTTCCTGCTGGCGATGGCGGCAGCGCTTTCCGAGGCCGCCGCCGACACGGTTTCGAGCGAAATTGGCCAGGCCTACGGCGAAAGCGCCCGCCTGATTACCACCTGGAGCTCGGTTCCTCCGGGTACGGACGGCGCGGTGAGCTTGGCTCGGAACCCTGGCTGGAGTCGCCGCAGCCGGAATCGTGAGTTCCGTGTGCGTCCTGGGAGGCTTGCTGCCGGTGCGTTGGCTGCCGATTGCCGGCGGCGGGGCGATCCTGGGTATGTTCGGCGATAGTTTTCTGGGCGCATGGCTGGAGAGGCGTGGCCTGGTTAATAACGACTTGGTTAACTTCCTGGGAACCCTGATCGCCGCGCTGGCTGCGTTCTGGCTGGCCTGATCGCCTGGATATACCGCGAATTACCCCGGTAGTTCATGTACTTATGGGCCTTGCTGGAGGTGGCCATCCGGGCGAGAATCTGGAAAGAGCATCTTTCCGCGACGATGCTCGCATCTCACTGCTTTAGTTGGGTTTCCAGAGTTTTCTCGGCGGGACCTGAAAAGCAACGAAAGACGTTTAGAAGTAATGAGGATCCAGACGTTTGTCATCGGTTCTGTGCTGGCCCTGGCGCTGTTTCTGTTCGCTCAAAAGCGTCCCGGGGCGACTCAGCCGGGCGCGTTCCGCGAAGTTGTAGATCTCACCCATTCGTTGCCGGCCGGAGGTTTCGAAAAGCCGCAGAAGTCCGGCTATCGGCTCGAGACCGTGGCCTTGTCCGAAAAGATTTCCTCGTCGGAGGCTTCGGAACAGTTTGCCACCCGCATTGATGCTCCCGCCCGTTTGCGCCGGGGCATGTGGACAGTCGACCAGATTCCGGCCGGCCGGCTGATTGGTCCGCTGGTGGTGCTGGATGTCAGCGCCAGCGTTAAGAGCAATCCGGACTACGAGATTTCCGTCGAAGACATCGCCCGCTGGGAACAGGTCAATGGGCCGATGCCCCTGGGCGCGATCGTGATAGCGCGCACGGGATGGGGTTCGCGCTGGGGCTCAGTCAGAAATTACCGCAACCCCGACGCCAAGGGCGGCATGCACTTTCCCGGATACTCCCGGGACGCGGCCCGCTTCCTGGCAGAAGGGCGTAATGCTCTCGGGCTGGGCATCGATACCGCCAATCTGGATCGCGGCGCGGCCAGAAAATTTGCCGTCGATCAATATGCGGCGGAACACGGCCTTTATGTTCTGACCAATGTGGCCAACCTTGACCGCATGCCCGCCAACGGCGCCGTCGCCATGGTGGCTCCCGTGAAAGTCACGGGAGGATCGACCGCTCCGGTGCGTATTCTGGCGTTGGTGCATTAGCCGGAACATCAACTCGGCATTCACAGTCGCCGTTGCTTTTCTCCCGCCTTTCAAGTTTCCTCTTAGTCGTGCATAGGGTTGTGGGTCGCGGGCGGCTCGTCCGCGAGCTAGAGGAGGGCTATTCAGGAGGAAAGATGAGCGATCCGCGATATCCCATTGGGAAATTTATTTATGACGGTCCCCCGGACACGGAACAGCACCAGCAATTCATCCGCGACATCGAGCAGACGCCAGCCGCTCTTCGGGCCGCGGTGCAGGGGCTTTCGCCGCAGCAGATCGAAACTCCTTACCGCGACGGCGGATGGACGGTGCGGCAGGTGGTCCACCATGTGCCGGAAAGCCACATGAACGCCTACATCCGCTTCAAGCTGGCGTTGACCGAAGACACACCGACCATCAAGCCGTACATGGAAGATCGCTGGGCGAATCTGGCAGACGTGCGGTCCACTCCGCTGGAAGTCTCGCTGTCGCTGCTCGACTCGTTGCACAATCGCTGGGTGCGCCTGCTGCGCGCGCTCGAACCGCAGGACTGGAAGCGAGCCTTCAATCATCCGGAACTGGGAATCATGCCGCTGGAGAAAAACCTGGCGCTGTATTCGTGGCACGGACGGCACCACGTGGCCCACATTACGGAGCTGAAGAAGAAGATGGGCTGGTTGACAGTGCGCTAGGCCGGAATGCCCAGCTTCCAGACCAGATAACTGGCGGCTTCACGCAGCACCGCGACTCCCCTTTGCCAGGCCGACTTGGGACGAGAGTCGGGGCGGGGCGCTACGTACACCTTTACTCCTTCATGCTCCAGCAACTTGCGGATGCGGAACACGTGGTAGGCGTCGCTGACTGCCACGCAACTGTGCATGCGGTTGGCGCGCATGATTACGGCGATCCGTTCGGCGGAGGAAGCGGTGTCGGAGCCCTGGGTCTCGGCAATCAGGCTGGAGTCGGGAATGCCGCGGCGCATCAGGTAGTCGTGGCCCACTCCGCCTTCGCTGAATGTTGGGTCGGCGCCGGATCCGCCGGTGGTGATGACGACCGGAGCGACGCCGCGCTGGAACAGATCGTAAGCGTGATCGAGACGGGCGCGGAAGACGGGCGAGGGGCGTCCGGCATATTCGGCCGCGCCGAAGACGACGATGGCGTCGGCCGGTCCAAGCTGCTGCAAGCCAGCTTCGTGCACGATGCGGACGCTGGTGATCCCGAGAAAGGCCGCGACCGCGGTCGCAGCCAGCGCCACCACCCACAAGGGCCAGGGGGCAGGCCGCCGATCGTCTTTCTGATTCATCCTCGTGCGGTTTTTCGGTTCATCCTTGTGCGAAAAACTCGGAAATCTCCTGGGCCGGGATGGCGCCTTCCCGCATGATGCGCCAGCGGGCCTCTTCATCGGTGAGATCGATGATGGTGGAAGCTACTTCACGGGGCGACGTGCCACCATCGACAATGATCGAGATGCGGCCCTGCAGCTGATCGCGGACCGCCAGCGCCGTAGTGCACTCGGACTCTCCACTCAGGTTGGCGGAGGTGGCGGTAATCGGAATCTGCGCCGCCTGCACCACGGCCAGCGGAATCGGGGCCTTGGGCACACGCAGCGCGACGTTGCCGGTGTTGGCGGTCACTTTCAGGGGAAGACGCGAGGAAGCTTTCACGATCACGGTGAGCGGTCCCGGCCAGAAGCGGCGCGCCAAGGCGTAAAACTCTTCCGGCAGGGGCTGCGCCAGTTCTTCGGCCTGGTCCACGTCGGCGATCAGCAGCGACAGCGGCTTGTGCCGGGAACGCGACTTGATGTCATACACGCGATCCACCGCGCGCAGGTTAAAAGGATCAGCCGCCAGCCCGTAAAAAGTGTCGGTGGGCATGCCCAATACTTCACCGGCGCGAATCTGGTCCGCGGCATAGCGTATGAGTGATGCTTCCGGGTTATCGCAATTAATCTTGACAATCTCTACGCGCACTTACCGGTCCCTTCCCATCCCAGGTCTTGAAATCGAGAAAGCTAACATAACATGGTAAAGCGCAGAAAGCCGAGAGGAACAGGTATGATTCTGGGCGAACTTACCGGCAATGAAGGAAACCACAGCTACCGGCGGCCAGCCTGCGAATGCCCGCTTGCGCCGCGTCGAAGGACGGCACAATGCGCTGGTGAAAGACCTGCGGCGGGCTTTTGCCCGCGGCGAGCCTACCTCCGACGGCTATTGCGCCATTGAAGGCTTCCGCATCCTGGAAGAAGCCATTCGCAGCGGCCTGCGCTTTCGGGCGGTCTTTTTCAGCGAGTCAGCGCTGGGCAGGGCAGAAAAGCTCTTGTCTCAAATCGGCGCGCAGGTTGAAACGCTGCTGCTGCCCGACAAGCTGTTTGCCGGCGCGGTTCCGAGTGATGCTCCGCAAGGCGTGGCGGCGTTGGCGCGCTGGAAGGAATTCTCGATCGAAGATGTGCTGGCCAGGTCTACGGCGGGGCCCCTGCTGGCGATCGCGGGGGTGCAGGACCCGGGAAATCTGGGGACAATCCTGCGCTCCGCCGAGGCTTTCGGGGCCGGCGGCGCGCTTTTGGGAGAGGGCACGGTGAGTCCGTTCAATCCCAAAGTTGTGCGGGCTTCGGCAGGTTCGGTATTCCGGCTGCCGGTGGCGCGGGGGAAGCTAGCTGAAGCTCTTACCTTAATGAAGCAGCACGGCCTGCGACTGGTGGCCACCGCGTCGCACAAGGGGACGCCGCTCGATCAGGCGAAACTGGCCGGGCCGCTGGCTATTTTTATTGGCAGCGAAGGCGCGGGATTGCCTCGCGATCTCATCAAAGAGATGGATGAAGTCGTGGCCATTCCCCAGGCGGCGCAAGTGGAATCGCTGAATGCGGGGGTGGCGGCGAGTATCGTGTTGTATGAAGTGGCGAGGCAGAGGAAATGAGGCATATCACCACAGAGGCACAGAGAAATCGAAGACGGAAAGGACCCCAGAACGAGCAAATGGAGGACGGGCGTCTCGCCCGTCGTGGACTGGCCATCGCCCGACGGGCGAGACGCCCGTCCTCCATTTTGGCCATCGCTGCTGTGGTGTAGTGATTTTGCATGAGTCTGTTTCAAACCATCCCGAGCGGTGACAACCCCGGCGACCGCACTCGTCCTCTCGCCGACCGCATGCGTCCGCGCACGCTGGATGAATTTGTCGGCCAGGAGCACCTGGTCGGTCCGGGCAAGCCGCTGCGGACGCAGATTGAGCGCGACGACATCGGGTCCCTCATTTTCTGGGGACCGCCCGGGACCGGCAAAACTACGCTGGCGCAGATCATCGCCCACATGACCAAGGCGGAGTTCGTCGAGTTCTCCGCGGTGCTCACCGGCATCAAGGAAATCAAGCAGGTCATGGCGGACGCGGAGCGCGCCCGGCAGTACGGCACGCGCACGATTGTCTTCATTGACGAGATCCATCGCTTCAACAAAGCGCAGCAGGATGCGTTTCTGCCCCACGTGGAGAAAGGCAACATCCGCCTGATTGGGGCCACCACGGAAAATCCCTCGTTCGAAATCATTTCCGCGTTGCTGTCCCGCAGCCGGGTGTACGTGCTGAAGCCGCTGACCGAAGACCAGATCGTCGAGCTTCTAAAGCGGGCGCTGGCCGACCAGGAACGCGGCCTGGGCGCGATGAAGCTGCGCGCGGCCGATGAGGTGTTGAAGAAAATCGCGGCCTATTCCAGCGGCGATGCCCGCAGCGCGTATAACGTGCTGGAAGTGGCAGCATCTCTGGCGCGGGGCCGCGACGGAAAAGAAGTGGGCGCGGAAATTTCCGACGAACTGGTCCAGGACGCGCTGCAGAAGCGGGTCCTGCGCTACGACAAAGCGGGAGAAGAGCATTACAACCTGATCTCCGCGCTGCACAAATCGGTGCGCAACAGCGATCCCGATGCCGCGCTCTACTGGCTGGGACGGATGCTCGAAGCCGGCGAAGATCCGCTTTACATCGCCCGCCGGGTGGTGCGAATGGCGGTGGAGGACATCGGGCTGGCCGATCCCAATGCGCTTTCGCAATGCATGGCCGCCCGCGATGCCGTGGATTTTCTCGGCATGCCGGAAGGGAACCTGGCGCTGGCGCAAGCCGTTGTATATTTGTCGGTGGCGCCCAAATCCAATGCGCTCTACACCGCCTATGGAGAGATTCTGGGCGACGTGGAACGCACCGCGGCCGAACCCGTTCCGCTGCACCTGCGCAATGCGCCGACCGGATTGATGAAAGGACTGGGCTACGGCCAGGGCTACCAGTACGCCCATGATCTCGAAGACAAAGTGGCTGACATGCAGTGTCTACCTGACAACCTGACCGATCGCGTCTATTACCGGCCGACCAGCGAAGGGGTGGAAAAGCGCATTCGGGAGCGCCTGGAAGAGATCAAACGGCGGCGCTCGCAGAAGGCTGTTCCACGAGCCCCGAAAACCGAATCCGGCGGCTAGAGCCGGGCATCTACTTCTAGGTAAGGTCTTTCCCGTTGTCACATCCTTTCAAGGAGGCTGGATCCCATGGCGACAAGCCCGCGAAATGTTGTTCCGGAGCCGGCCTCTGTGCGTCCGGTGCAAATCGATCAAGTTGAGCATTTGATCAAATTGCAGAAATGGGCGCGGAAGATTACCTCCATCCTGGACCTAGATGAGCTGATCGGCAAAATTGTGGACGATGTGGCGGCGGCGTTCTGCTGCGTCGAAACCAATATCTATCTGCACGACGAAGAGCGCGGCGAACTGGAAATGGCCGGGATGCATGGCTGCACGCTCCACAGCAAGGGGTCGCGCCTGAAAGTGGGCAAGGACGGCATGGTGGGTTACGTCGCCTCCACCGGGCAGATGCGCTATGCGCCGGATGTCCGGCAGGACCCGTATTACATCGCCTGTGAGGCGTCCACGATGTCCGAAGTCGCTATCCCTCTACTGGTGGACGGGCGGCTGGTGGGCGTGTTCGCGGCTTCGCATCACGACCTGGATGCCTTCAGCCGCGAGCATTTGCGCTGGTTGCAGGGACTGTGCGATCACGTCGCCGTGGCGGTGCACAATGCGCGGCGCTTTCAGCACGAACGCCACGAGCGCGAGCGCATGAGCCGCGAAGAGGTCGAGGCGCGCGCCATCCAGCAGGCGCTCCTGCCGAAAAGTTCTCCCTTCATTCCGGGCTTTGCGATTTCCGGGCTATCGATTCCGGCGGGCGCGGTGGGCGGAGACTGGTACGATTTTATTTCCTTCGACGATGGATGCTGGGGGCTGGTGCTGGCCGACGTTTCGGGGAAGGGAACGGCGGCGGCCTTGCTGATGTCCGCCACCCGCGGCATCCTGCGCTCGCTGGCGCAAACCTGCACCGGTCCCGGCGAAGTGCTCACTCGCCTGAATCGGTTGCTGGTAGAGGATTTCCCCTCCGGCAAATTTGTCACCATGCTGTTGGCGGTGCTCAATCCATCGACCCGGGAGTTGACGTTTTCCAGCGCCGGACATCTGCGGCCGCTGCTGGTCGATGAGCACGGGGCGCGTTTCCTGGACAGCGAACGCGGCCTGCCGCTCGGCCTCCGCATCGGAGAATTTTCCGAGAGCCGGGTGCAGCTCTCTAAAGGCTCACGCCTGGTTTTCTATAGCGATGGAATTACCGAAGCCACCGGCGGGTCAGACGAAGAGTACGGCGCGGCGCGGATGCGGGACCACGTGCTGCAACCGGAGGCCTCGGCGGACAGCATCCTGGCCGACGTTCGCGCCTTCGCGAACGGCGAAGGGTTGCATGACGATGCGACCGTGATTTTCTTGCGGGCTTAAGAAAAGCCGTGGAGGACGGGCGTCCCGCCCGTCTCGCCACCGGCTTGTAACAGGACGGGCGGGACGCCCATCCTCCATAAACGCGGGAACCTATCCGAAGCGGGCGCGGTGTTCTTTCAGGATGCAGCGGTCCATCACTACGACGATGCCCGCCTGGCGGGCTTTCTGCGCCGCTTTTTCGTGAACCACTCCTTCCTGCATCCAGATCGCGGGCACCTTCAGGCGGATGGCCTGGTCGACCACCTCTTCCACAAATTCAGGCCGGCGGAAGATGTTGACGATGTCGATTTTTTCCGGCACCTCGAGCAACGACGGGTACGCCTTCTCTCCCAGGGAGCCGTGGACCTTGGGATTGACCGGAATGACGCGATAGCCCTGCGTCTGCATGTAAGCAGAAACCCCGTGACTGGGGCGCAGCGGACTGTTGGACAGTCCCACAACCGCGATGGTGCGGGAGCGCTTGAGCAAGTCGGTGATGGGATCAGACTCCGCCAGGGAAGCCATGCAGGAGATTGTAGTGCGCGGGCGGCCGGGAAAGCCAGCAAGGACGTGGTTCTTGCCAGTGGCTAGCGCTTGGTGTTGCTGTCCATCTTTTGTTTGAACATCTTGGTGGCCAGCTTGCGGACGGTGTCTGAAATCTCTTTGTTGTTGGACAGATTGCGCAGGTCGCCGACCAGCAGGTTTTTCATGAGCGAGAGAGAAAGATCCAAAGGCGTGCGCGGGTTGAAGACCAGATTGCGTACGACCGCGTAATTCTTGGCGAATCGCCGCTTCATGGGAATGCCGCGCAGCACCGATTCAAGCACATTCTTCTGGGTGGCGAAGCGTTCCACTTCGCCGTCGCTGATCTTGGGCGATTCGAGGACCGCCAGGGCGACGATTTTGGTGCCGTCGCGGATCAGCAGGGAGCGTTCTTCCTTCGAGCCTTTCATGGCCAGCTGAATGCGCCCTTTGATGTCCAGCTTGGCGATTTTCTGCAAAGCGCTGCCCCGTTCCTCCCCGGCGGACAAGTAGGTCTTCTTGGAAGGCGCTTTCTTGGCGGCCGCCCCGGTGCCGCTCCCGCTGGAGATGGATGCAGCAGCAGCCGCCGGGGCCGCCAGGGGTTCGTCGGCCTCGGAAAACTCTTCGTGAATCCCGCCGATCGGCTGATAGGGATTCTCAGCCTGGGTGGCGATCTCGCTGGCGTGCTCGGCCAGGTAGGCCAGGACGCCTTCATCGAGCACAGTTTCGCCTTCCGGGGCTTCCTCTCCGGACGCCGCCTGAAAGACTTCCTCGGAGCTGACCGCCCCGTCGTCCGGGGTGGATTCTGCCGCGGGCGCTTTGACCTCGGGAACCGCGACGGCAGCTGCGGGCTCAATCTTTTTGCGGATGTTCTCTGACTGAATTCCGCTGAGATGGGGATTCAAAAGCAGCGCGTTCAAGATGGTTTCAGACCGATTGACCCGGTCACTGTTCAACATCATCTCGACCACGTCGCGTCCCCCGACGGGCGCGATTTCGAGCAACGATTCTTCGCCTACCGACGGGTTTGCCAGCAGCGCCGGCAACAGCGCGGGCCGCAGGTTTTTAGGAGAAATCAAATAGTCGAGAACTTCCCTGGGTGTGGCCGCGTCTCCGGCCACCGTCCGCGACGCAGATTCGTCCCAACCTGCCAGCGTGAGTTGCGCCTGCTCGCTGAAGACCTTGTTATGGACCGCCAGATATACCAGGATTTCGATCATCTCGCGGGGGGGGACCGAGAGCGAACCCTTGGCGGCGGACTGCATCAGGTTCGCCGGCACCGCCGAGGCGCGGATGAGATCGATCATGCGGGACATAGTGCCGAACTCCTCCTAAGCTTGCCTGCCCACGTTCTGCTTTTCTCCCCGCCGCATGCGCAAGTAGGCGCGGATAAACGGATCGAGGTCGCCGTCGAGCACCCGGTCCACGTCGCCGACTTCCATTTTCGTGCGGTGGTCCTTGATCATGCGATAGGGTTGCAGGACATACGAACGGATCTGCGAACCGAAGTCGATGTCGAGTTTGGAGTCTTCGATCTTGCGGGTCACTTCGCGTTGTTTCTCCAGCTCGAATTCGTAGAGCTTGGATTTCAGCATGCTCATGGCCCGTTCCCGGTTTTTGTGCTGCGAACGCTCGTTCTGGCAGCTGGCGACCAGGCCGGTGGGAATATGGGTGATGCGCACGGCGGAGTCGGTGGTGTTCACATGCTGTCCGCCCTTGCCGCTGGAACGGTAGGTATCGACGCGCAACTCTTCCGGCTTGATCACAATTTCGATGCTGTCGTCGATTTCAGGCGAGACGTAAACGCTGGCAAACGAAGTATGCCGGCGCTTGGCTTGGTCGAAGGGCGAAATGCGCACCAGGCGGTGAACGCCGATTTCGCTGGTCAGCAGGCCGAACGCATAGTCGCCGTTCACCGCGAAAGTCGCGGATTTGAGTCCCGCTTCTTCCCCGGGCTGGTAATCGTAGAGAACGGTCGGGAAGCCGCGCCGTTCCGCCCAGCGCAGATACATGCGCAGCAGCATGTCGGCCCAGTCCTGCGATTCGGTCCCGCCCGCCCCGGGGTGGATGGTCACGATGGCGTTGCGCCCGTCATTTTCGCCGGACAGCAGGCTCTCGGTTTCGAGCCGGTCGACCAGGTTGCGCAGCCCGTCAATCTCGCGGCGCAGGTCGGCTTCGACGTTTTCCCCTTCGCGTCCCAGATCGAAGTAGGCGGATATGTCGTCGCCGCGGCGCACCAGGTCAACCTCGGTGGCCAGCACATTTTCCAGGCGTTTTTTCTGGCGCATGACCTGCTGAGACTTTTGTGGGTTCGACCAAAGAGCCGGGTCAGCCGCCTGCTTCTCGATTTCGGCTAGCTGTTCACGAAGCTTGCCGGCGTCAAAGGTACTCCCGGAGATCACGGACCTGATCTTTCAGACCTGCGTATTCGTGTTCGAGCTCTTCATTCATGATTTAGCTTCTGTCCTGGCGCGGAACCGGAAATTGAGCAGCAGCCCCGCTGCAGAAATTATCGCACACAGGTAAGCGAACCAGTCGCCGTGACGGGTGTAGAACGTGGTTACGTTGGTGAGGGCGTAGGGGGCATCGAGGGCGGCGCGGACCTTCCGGGGGATGGTGGAGACGACTCGGCCGTAAGGGTCAATCGATGCCGTGACCCCGGTATTGGTGTCGCGCAGCAGCCAGCGATCGTTTTCGACGGCGCGCATGCGGGCCTGTTTCAGGTGCTGGGCGTAGGCCCCGCTGTCGCCGTACCAGCCATCGTTCGAAATATTCACGAAAACCTCGGCGCCGTTGGCGGCCAGTTGACGGATCTCATCGGGGAAGATGGATTCATAGCAGATAAAGACGCCAAGTTTGCTGCCGGCCTGGAGCGGCGCGCGCGAAGATCCCGGCGAGAAATCGCCGACTTCCTGGGTCAGGCCGCCGGCAAAGCCGAACACACGCTTGAAGGGCACATACTCGCCGAACGGGACCAGGTGCATCTTGTCATAGCGTCCTACCCACTCGCCGCCGGGGCTGACCACACTTCCGGAGTTGTAGAGCCGGGTAGCGCGGCCCGGCGACTCGGCGGCGTTGCGGATGCCGAGGCTTCCCACCAGCATCCAGGTTTGGGCTTCGCGAGCGATGTTGCTGACGGTTTCCCGGAACGCAGGATCGGTGGTGTAGAACGGCGCGGGCGACTCCGGCCAGACGATGAGATCGGGACGCGCCGGCGGAGTGGGAGAGTTCAAGCTGGGCGGTGTGAGGCTGACCCGGCTCAAGTCGCGCAGCGTGCTCTCAAAATATTCCTTGGTCCAGTCGCTTCCCTGCAGGACTGGAATGTTCTGCTGCACCAGGCGAGCGGTGTGGTCAGTGGACAAGACTGGAGGGCTGATCAATCGCCCTGCCTGCAGCACGATGATGGCGGCGGCGGTCGCCAGCAGGAGCGGTTTGCGCGGGCTGCGCCGGCCTCGCTCTGCGCGAATCACGAATGCGGCGGCCAGGGCGGTATTGACCACCATGATCTCGAACGACAGACCATACACGCCGGTCACCGTGGCAAGGTGGGAGAGCGGTATGTTGTCCACCTGGGTGATGCCCAGCAGGTCCCAGGGAAATCCGGTGATGCGAGTGCGGGCCAGTTCCACCGCGACCCAGGCGAATGGGGCGAGGACAAGCGCCCGGCGGCTGAAGGGATGGGTTGCATCTCCATCCGGTTGACTCGCCAGCAGGCTGATCAGCAAGCCAAAAACGCCGTGATAGATAGCGAGATAGAGGCAGAAAAGAAAGAGCAGGCCGAGAGCGGCGAACGTGCCCACGCCGCCGTACTGCCGCATGGTGTTGTAGATCCAGTAGCAGGTGCCGGCATACCAGAGAATGCCGCAAAGGTAAGCCAGCAGGAAGGCCTGGACCGGCTTCGCCGGCAGCAGCTTGATTCCAGCCAGCAGCTGCAAGGTGTCCGGCTCGCGCGCCCGCAGCAAGGCAATCAGCAGCGGAGCGACCGCCACCCAACCCAACATATACAGATTGGGCAGGGGGAAGACTGCGATCTGCAAGCCGGCCGAGAGCAGCGCCAGCAACCATGCGCTCTTGTGGATGCGCCACACCTGGCAAGCATAGCAAACGTCGGACTTCGTACCTCGGACTTCGGACTTCAGACCTCGGACTTCAGACCTCGGACCTGCTGAACCTCAGCCCGACTTGGGGTATTGGCTGATGTGCCCCTTTTTCTTCAGCGAGGCGTCATGCTGAGTTGTCGAACCATCTGGCGTGGAGTTCATAGGAAAGAAGGCCGGCAATTGTGCCGCTGCGCGCCAGATCCTTCGGGACTAAAGTCCCTCAGGATGACGCCATCTCGAGATTCCATTTCAGATTCGGGCACTAGCCGATTTGCGGACGTTGGTTCCGGGTGCCGGTGCCCGAGGTCTGAAGTCCGAAGTCCGAGGTCTGACGTCCGAGGTCTGACGTCCGAGGTCCGCTCCCCAGATTGGGCGCATTTGATTTTTCGATCTGCGACGCGCCTGCCGCTTGGGCTAACATGTGGGCCGTTTGTGGCCCCTCTCCTCAAGGATGGAATTCTTCTGCTACAGTTCTTAAGCGCGATGGGAGCACTCGGTCCGGCAGTTTCCGGTCCGCGTGCCGGCTAGCCCGCCTCCGCAATGGGATCTCCTTTACAACCCGCAGGCTCAACCAGTAGCCGGGTTCGCATTGTGGTGGCGACCTCGGTGATGCTGACGTTCATTTCCTACTGGCGGGCGGCTGCCATCGTGCTGAACGACCTGGGGTCGTCGGCTTTCTATGCCGCCGGCATCGCCGAGCAGGCCATCGGGAAGTCGGCCCCCTGGTTCATCGTGGCGGTGATGCTGTTCTCGTTCGCGGTGCGGGCGGTTTACGTGGAGAGTTGCTCCATGTTCGTCCGCGGCGGCGTCTACCGCGTGGTCAAGGAGGCGCTGGGCGGGACGCTGGCCAAGATCAGCGTCTCGGCCCTGATGTTCGATTACATCCTGACTGGCCCGATTTCGGGGGTTTCGGCGGGACAATACATCGCCGGACTGATCAACGACACCTTTGCCACAGCCGAGGCCCACGGCTGGGTCCCGCGGGCCCTGCACTCCATGTTTCACGGCACCCCGCACGTAGACGTCAACTGGACTGCTGTCCTCTTTGCCCTGATCGTGACCCTCTACTTCTGGTGGCAGAACACCAAGGGGATTCAGGAATCGAGCGAGAAGGCGCTACGGGTGATGCAGATCACCACGGTCATGGTGGTGATCCTGCTGGGCTGGTCGGCCCTTACCCTGATGAAGCAGGGCTACCAGACGGTGCCGCTGCCCACCGCCGACAGTCTGAAGTTCAGCGCCGAAGCCTTGGGATTCTTGAAGCACACCGACCTGGCGCATGGACTCGCCTCCAAGTTCGCCATTCTCGGCATCCTGATCGCATTCGGACATTCCGTGCTGGCCATGAGCGGCGAAGAATCGCTCGCCCAGGTCAATCGCGAGCTGGCCCATCCCAAGCTGAAGAACCTGAAGCGGGCGGCCATCATCATCGCGGTTTACAGTTTTGTTTTTACCGGGCTTACCGCGCTGCTGTTCGTGATGATCATTCCAGACTCGGTGCGGGTCCCGGTATACAAGGACAACCTGATTGCCGGGCTGGCCATGTATGAGTACGGTCCCCTGCTGCTGCGGCTGGCTTTCCGGGCCTTCGTGGTGGTGGTGGGATTCCTGATCCTGTCGGGCGCGGTGAATACCGCGATCATCGGCTCCAACGGCGTTCTTAACCGCATTTCGGAAGATGGCGTGCTGACCGACTGGTTCCGGCAGCCGCATCCGCGGTTCGGCACCACCTACCGCATCGTCAATCTGGTGGTAATCCTCCAGATATTCACCATTCTGGTGAGCCGCGGCAACGTCTATCTCCTGGGCGAAGCCTATGCCTTTGGAGTGATCTGGAGTTTCACCTTTAACAGCCTGGCCATGCTGGTGCTGCGCATCAAGTACAAGGGCGAGCGTGGCTGGAAAGTCCCGCCCAACCTCACCATCGCCGGGCACGAGTTGCCGATTGGACTGTTCTCGGTCTTCCTGGTGCTGCTGTGCACCGCCATCCTGAATCTGTTCACCAAGTCGATTGCCACCATCGCCGGGCTGTCTTTTGCCGGCGCTTTCTTCCTGATCTTCACGGTTTCCGAGCGACTGAACCGGAGTAAACACGCCCTGGCCGAGCAGCACATGAAGGAACACTTCCAGTTGCTGCAAAGCGACACGGTGGAACGCGCTGGAGTGGGGATCCGCGCCGGGAACGTGATGGTGACGGTCCGCGATTACAACACCCTGAACCACCTGAAGTGGGCCCTGGAGCGCATCGACACCAAGGAGCAGGACATCGTGGTCATGTCGGCGCGGGTGAGCCAGTTCGGTTCTGCGGCCTACGATCTTTCCACGGAACAGATCTTCAGCGATTACGAGCAGCAACTGTTTACACGGGCGGTGTCGGTTGCGGAAGGTTTCGGCAAGCATGTTTCATTGCTGGTGGTGCCGGCCCGCGACCCCTGGTCGGCGATTGTTCAGACCGCCAACAATCTGGAAGCGTCCGCCGTGGTGTCAGGCATATCGAGCAAAATGAGCGCCCAGGAGCAGGCCTTCCACCTGGGCCATGCCTGGGAGGCGATGCCTGAGCCCAAGCGGCAATTCATTTTCCAGGTGGTTTACCCCGATCTCAAGGTAGACACCTTCCACATCGGTCCGCACACGCCTTCGCTGAAAACTGAAGATGTCCACCTGGTGCACCGGCTGTGGCTGAACATCACGCGCGAGCCGGGCCTGGAGAGGCTGCATCACCACGACATTCTGACCGAAGCCCTGACCCGGTTTGCCCGCGAGTATTCCGGCCACGAGCGCCAGGACATTCTGCGAGAGCTGCGCAAACAATCAGGAGCAACGGTAACGACTCGCGCCCTGGGCGACGACGGCGGCGGGCTGACCAAGGCCAACGTTATTCCTCCCGCTCCGCAAGAGCCAGAGACGGAAAAGTTCGACGATGGGCCGCCCGGCCCCCCGGTCGTAGGACCATAGCCAGTCCAATGGAGGCGCGAGCGCCCCGCTCGTGCAGCAGTGCCCGGAAGCCCGCCCTGAAAAAAGACCACGTGGGGACAGCCGCCCCCGGCTGTCCAGTCGAGCGCAGCTCGACGCGTCTTCCAGAAAACCAGTAGCAAAGCTGCGCTCTGCCAGGACAGCCAGGGGCGGCTGTCCCCACATGGTTCGTGCTTTCATGCACGTTGGTGCCTTGCCCACCTTACAGGCGCTCTTCTATGATCGGAAGCAGACGTGGTCCGCATGCCCGACAAGAAGCCTGCCAAGCCGCAAATCGCGGAAAGCCCGATCGTCGATGTGTTTGAAGGGCGGCATCCCTCCGCCAGCGAAAAGGAGTGGGCGGAAAAAACCCTGTTGCCGACCCTGGAGAAGGCGCCCGAGAAAGCGATCGGCGCAGATACCGGAATCAATCGCGACCAGCACGGCCACGCCCGCTTCACCACCATTTCCGGCACTCCGGTTCGCCGGCTCTATACGGCAGCCGACCTCCCCGAAGACTGGAGCGCGGAAAAATATCTGGGCTATCCCGGGCAGCCGCCGTTCACCCGCGGCGTTCATGCCAGCGGATACCGGGGCAAGCTTTTCACCATGCGTCAGTTCTCCGGCTTTGCCTCGCCGGAAGAAACCAACCAGCGCTACAAATATCTGTTGCAAAGCGGCGGCAGCGGACTGTCGGTGGCCTTCGATCTGCCGACGCTGATGGGCTACGATTCCGATCACCCGGCGAGCGAAGGCGAAGTGGGAAAGTGCGGCGTCGCCATCGATTCGCTCGAGGACATGGAAATTCTCTTCGGCGGCATCCCTCTGGAAAAGACAACGGTCTCGATGACCATCAACTCTCCCGCGTCGGTGCTGTGGGCGATGTACCTGGTGGTCGCCGAAAAACAGGGCGCTGACTGGAAGAAGATTTCTGGAACTTTGCAGAACGATATCCTGAAGGAATACATCGCGCAGAAGGAATACATTTATCCGCCGGCGCCTTCGATGCGCCTGGTGGTGGACACTTTCGAGTTCGGCTCCAGGTTCACGCCCAAATTCAACACCATTTCGATCAGCGGATACCACATCCGCGAGGCCGGCTCGACCGCCCTGCAGGAACTGGCATTCACCCTGTACGACGGCGTCGAGTACGTGGAGTGGGCGCAACGGCGCGGCCTCGATGTGGACGACTTCGGCCCGCGCCTCAGTTTCTTCTTTAATGCGCACAATGACTTCTTCGAAGAGATTGCCAAGTACCGGGCGGCGCGCAAGATCTGGTACCAGGTGATGAAAGACCGCTTCCAGGCGAAGAATCAGCGCAGCTGGCTGCTGCGCTTCCATACCCAGACCGCCGGCGTCTCGCTCACCGCGCAGCAGCCCATGAACAACATCGCCCGGGTGGCTTTGCAGGCCATGGCGGCGGTGCTGGGCGGGACCCAATCGCTGCACACGGATTCCTACGATGAAGCTCTCGCCCTGCCCACGGAAGAGGCGGCGCGCATCGCGCTGCGCACCCAGCAGATCATCGCCTTCGAATCGGGAGTGACGCAGACGGTCGATCCTCTGGGCGGGTCGTACTTTCTGGAAGCCTTGACGCTCGAAATGGAAAAGGGCGCGTTCGACTATTTCGGCAAGCTGGACGCCATGGGCGGCATGGTGAAAGCGATCGAGCGCGGCTATCCGCAGAAAGAAGTCGCTGAGGCCTCCTACCAATACCAGCGCGCGGTTGAAGCCAGAGAAAAAGTCATCGTGGGAGCGAACGAGTTTGTCATCGAGGAAGAGCCGCCGCACACTCTGTACATTGGTGAAGGCGTGGCCCGGGGGCAATCGGCCAAGTTGAAAGCCTTGCGCGCCCGGCGTTCGAATGAAGAAGTCCAGCGGCGCCTGGAGGCCCTGAAAAAAGCCGCTGCCCAGGAACCCCGGTCGTCCGCAAACGGCGATATCTCTCCGGCCAACACCATGCCGTATATCGTGGATGCGGTGCGAGCTTATGCCACGGTAGGCGAAATCTGCGAAGCCCTGCGCGAAGTCTTCGGCACCTATACCGAAGTAAGCATCACCTAGGTGGGCGCGAGCGCCCCGCTCGTTGCGGCAGCGGCAAGGTCCCGGAAAGTCTTCTCTTTGAGGTCGCAAATTGCGACCTCAAATACGGCACCACGAATCTTGAGGTCACAGATTGTGACCTCAAGTGAGGAACGAAATATGGCTTGAGGTCGCAGATTGCGACCTCAACCAGGCGCTATACTTTCCCCAGTCTCATGCCCAAACGCCCGTCCCAGCTCGCCCTACCGGTGGAATCGCGGATCCTTTTCTTTCGCCACCAGAGGGTGATTCTCGATAGCGACCTGGCTGAACTTTACGGGGTTTCTGTCCGACAGCTGAACCAGCAGGTGAAACGCAATCGGGACAGATTTCCGACGGATTTCACCTTCCAGCTTACGGCCAAAGAGGACGAAATCTTGAGATCACAAATTGTGATCTCAAGTAAGAAGCATGGCGGACGCCGCTATCCGCCGTACGCGTTTACCGAGCATGGCGCCATCATGGCGGCAACCGTGCTCAATTCGAAGCGGGCCATCGAGATGAGCGTTTTCGTCGTCCGCGCCTTCGTGCGCATGCGCGAGATGCTGGCCAAGAATCG
Source organism: Terriglobia bacterium (assembly GCA_963734455.1). GTDB lineage: Bacteria > Acidobacteriota > Terriglobia > Terriglobales > Acidobacteriaceae > JAIQFF01. The sequence continues at coordinate 133,634 of CAVTHC010000001.1, read as the reverse complement.
CCAACTCGCCGCCAAGATAAATGAGCTGGATCGCCGCCTGGAAACCCATGACACCGCCATTCAGGACATCATCGACGCCATCAAGGAACTCATGGTTCCGGAGGGGCCGTCGAAGCGCAAAATCGGGTTTCAGCTTCCGCCGGGCAAGAGTTAGGGGTATCGCGGGCGAGTCGCCCGCGGCCACACGCGCGCGAACATCTACTTGCGGCGTTGCCGGTAGAGAGTTCCATCCACCTGTTTCGCCATGGCTTCGACATCGAGCGGGACTTCCAGGAATTTCGTGACACTCTCCGCCGTTTCCCTGGGGGCGCGCAAGACAGCGTGATATTGCACCCGGTTTACCTTTACGTGAGGTTTGCCGTTGAGCCAGCCGTAGACGTCCGAGAGGTGGTCCTGAAACGCCCGTGCCACGACGGAATTGTCCTCGCCCGGATCGAAATTCCCCCGCCGCCGCAGCATCTCGTCTTGTGAAGCCATCACTTCCGGCAAGGGACGCTGCATGAAAATGACCCGGTACTCATGTTGCGCCGGCAGCGAGAGCAGAAGTTGAGAGATCACCTTGACCGCCTTGCCTTCGGCCTCGGCGATGCAGGCTGGGTCCCTGGGCAGTTGCTTGATGCGCTCCCACTCGAGATAACCGCGCGGATTGTCGACGTCGGCCCGGCGCTCGCCATCGGAGAGGATGGGCATGCCGCCTGCCGCCAGCATCTGCATCATGAGCGAAGTGCCGGAACGGGGAAGTCCGGAAACAATTGTGATCATGGTTTCAATAGTAATCGCTGACAACGAATGTGTGGGCGCGGGCGACCGCCCGCGGGCCGGAAACCAGGGAAAACTCAGCCGGCAACCGTGCTAGACTAACCGGCTTGCTGGCGACGACGCGAAGACGATTTCTCGAGCAGTGCGCAGCCACCGCAGCCGGAGTTTGGCTGGGGACGGCTTTGGCGCACGCCCGCTCCGCTCCGGATCTGAAGTTTCCGGCACAACCGCGGGAACGCATTGCCGTCGCCTCCTATCCCTTCCGGGAATTCATCGCCGGAGCAGACTGCAAAGCTGCCCAGCCCATGGACCTGAAAGACTTCGCCGCCCATGTGGTCGAGAAGTTTCAGATTTACAAGATCGAGCCCTGGACCGGACATTTCCCTTCGACGGATCCCAAATATCTGGAACAGTTTCGCGCGGCTGTAGAAAGGGCGCGAGCTACGGTGGTGAACATCGCGGTGGATGGCGAGCACAGCCCCTACGCGCTCGATCGCGCGGAACGCGAACAGGCCATCGCCTTCAGCAGGAAGTGGGTGGACAACGCCGTAGCCATCGGGTCACAGAGCATTCGCACCAGTCTTCCTCCCGCAAAGGATTCGAAACCTGACCTCGATCGCACCGCCGAAAGCCTGATGCGGGTGATTGAGTATGCCTCGGCGAAGAATGTCGTGGTCTCGCTCGAGAACGATAATCCGGTCAGCGAAGACCCGTTCTTTCTGGTGACGCTGGTCGAGAAGGTGAACAGCCCATGGCTGCATACCTTGCCCGATTTCGGCAACACTCTCGCCGCCAGAGATCCCGACTACGCCTATCGCGGCATAGACGCGATGTTCCGCCATGCCTGCTGCATCTCGCACGTGAAATCGTCGGAAATCAACCGCCAGGGCATCACGGTGCAGGTGGATATGGCAAAGACGTTCGGCTTCATGAAACAGCGCGGCTACAAGGGCTACTGCTCCATGGAGTGGGAAGCTGCCGGCGATCCTTATCAGGGGACCGCGGAGCTGATCCGGCAGACGGTGCAGTATCTCTCCTGAGTCTTCAGAAAATGGTCTCTGCTATCCTCTTTGACTTGGTCCGCGTCAAAACATTGGCATGCGCAAAGCGATTCATCATCTGAAGAAATCCGATCCCGTACTGGCCGCGATCATCGAGCGGGTCGGCCCGTGCCGGATGGAGTTTGGCCGCCGGAATTCCACAGTCTGGCTGAGGCCATCGTCTATCAGCAGTTGAATGGCAAAGCGGCAGTGACAATTTTCAAACGGTTTCGCCGCCCTGGCCGGAGAACCGGTCACGCCGGAAGGCATCCTCAAACTGACGGACGCGCAATTGCGCTCGGTGGGACTGTCCAAACAGAAATCGTCTTACTTGAAAGACATGGCCGGTCGCGCTTCCCGTGGCGAACTCGACTTCACCCGCCTGCCCGAAATGTCCGATGACGACGTCATCAAGCACCTGACCCAGGTCAAAGGCGTTGGAGTGTGGACCGCACACATGTTTCTGATGTTTACCCTGCGGCGCCCCAATGTGCTGCCCACCGGAGATTACGGCATCCAAATGGCCATCAGGAAACACTACAAGAAACGCAAGATGCCCAAACCCGAAGTGATGGCGAAGATCGCAAAGTCGTGGGAACCGTATCGCTCGGTGGCCTGCTGGTATCTGTGGCGCAGTCTGGATATCAAGACGATGTAGGGATTTTAGATTGCGGATTTCAGATCTCAGTTCTCAGATTTGACGCCGAATTTTAAAATCTGCAATCTAAAATCTGCAATCTGACGATTCCCCAGTAACCGTGCGCCTGCGCGCCCGCTGTGGTTAAATGGAGGTCGATGGCTGACCTGAAGATCCGCGTGCTGGTGGCCAAGCCCGGCCTCGACGGGCATGATCGCGGGGCCAAAGTGATCGCCCGCGCCTTGCGCGATGCCGGCATGGAAGTCATCTACACCGGACTGCGCCAGACTCCCGAGATGATCGTGAATGCGGCGCTGCAGGAAGACGTTCACGTCATCGGACTTATCGATCCTTTCCGGGGCGCACAACGCCATCGTTCCCCGGGTGATGGATCTGCTCAAGCACAACAAGATGGACGATGTGCTGGTGGTGGTTGGCGGCATCATTCCCAACCAGGACATGGAAAATCTCAAGCAGGCCGGCGTGGCCGCCATTTTCCAGCCGGGCACGTCGATGGACGACATCGTCCAGTTCATTCGCGCCAACGTCAAACCCCGCGGCGTGCCCACGGCCACGTGATATTGATGGCCGAGATCAGCACTTCCCGTTTGAAAGAAATTCTCCAGCGCACGATCGGGCCCACGCCCTGGTACTGGAAGACGTTTCCCGCATTCAATTCCGTTTCCGGCCAGCGTTTCGTCTGGACCCACCACGGCAGCGAGGGACCACTGGGCTATTTAGTTTCGCTGGCGCTTCAGCAGGAACCCGACAAGCCGCGGCTCGCGCTCAATACGTATTGCCGCCCATTTTTCGTGCCGCCCGCCCACCTCGGAATCTGGTGCCCGGAGGGCCGCAGTATTCGCGTTACCTGCTTCGATCCCGACCAGCTTAAGGCCTTCGACCTCGCGGAAATTGCCGGCTGGTTCAAAGCGTCGAGCGAGCGCATCTATTCGGCAGCAGCGCCCCTGGCCGAGTTTGAGGTTGCCCTCGGTCTCGCCGCCGGCACCCACAAGATTGACGTGCCGTCCGAATTGCAGACCGTGGACGAACTGATTATTCCCACCAGTTATCTCGCCAAAAGTCCGGACGACCCGGCCTTCGCGCTCTATGTCGTCTATCCTCATGCCGGGCTGGTCGAGGTGCTGCCGCAGAAATGGTTTACCGCCAGCCAGTACCAGGTGGGGAAGCAGTGGATACCCCGGGCGGCTCGCGATCCCGAGTCGCAGCGCATTTTTGGCGAGTGTTTCGGGAGCGGCAGCTTCCTGCTGGAGGAAGACGGATGCAGGTTGGAACGATGGCTGGAGAAGAACAATTAGGCCGAAACGCGAAATACGGCAGCCGGTTCCTAAATCTGAAATCGAGAATCTGCAATCTGAAATTGATCTACCCGGCTTCTTTGCGGTGAAAGCCGCCGTTTGCGCCGTCCTGCTCCGCTGATATACCGTAACTTCTTTCAGACTCTTCACTCATGAACGAACGCGTTGATCCCGGAACACCCTCGAGCTCTACAGTTCTCGAGTCGCATATCGACCCCACTTCGGCGCGCTTTGAAGCGAACATGCGCTTCCTGGCGGATTTGGTTTCGCAGGTGCGCAATGAAGAAGAGAGGATCCGCGAAGGCGGCGGGCCCAAGGCAATCGAAAGTCAGCACGGCAAGGGACGGTTGACGGCCCGGGAGCGGATCAATCTGCTGGTCGATCCGGGATCTTTTTTTGAATTAGGCGCGTACGCGGCCCACGGCATGTACGAGGAGTGGGGCGGCGCAGCGGCCGCCGGCGTCATCACGGGACTGGCCCGGATTCAAACCCGGCTGGTGATGATTATTGCCAACGACGCCACGGTGAAAGCAGGCGCGTTCTTTCCCATGACCGCGAAGAAGGTGATTCGCGCTCAGAACATCGCGATCGAAAATCGTGTGCCGACGGTTTACCTGGTGGATTCCGCGGGCGTCTTTCTGCCGCTGCAGGAAGACGTGTTTCCCGACACCGACGATTTCGGCCGGGTGTTCCGCAACAACGCCGTCATGTCGGCCATGGGAATTTCGCAGGTCGCCGCCATCATGGGAATGTGCGTTGCCGGCGGCGGCTACCTGCCGGTGATGTGCGATCACGTGCTGATGACCGACGGCAGCGGACTTTTCCTGGCCGGGCCGGCGCTGGTGCAGGCCGCCATCGGCCAGAAGATTTCCGCCGACGAACTGGGCGGCGCTGCCATGCATTCAGCCATCAGCGGCACCGTGGATTTTCGCGAGCCCAACGACGAAGCTTGCCTGAACCGGATCCGCGCCATCATCGAAAAGTGGGGATACCGCCGCCAGTCTCCCTGGGACCGGCGCAAGCCGCAGCCTCCCGCGCTGGCCGCGGAGGAAATCTACGGCATTTATGATTCGTCGCCGGCGCGCCCTTACGACACCAAGGAAATCCTGGCGCGCATCGTGGACGGCAGCCGCTTCGACGAGTACAAGGCGGAATACGGCAAGACCATCATCTGCGGTTACGCGCGCATCGGCGGCTTTGCAGTCGGCATTGTGGCCAACCAGAAGCTGCACGCGCAGCAGACCGACCACGAAGGCCACAAGCGGATCGAATTCGGCGGCGTGATCTATACCGAGTCAGCGGAAAAAGCCGCCCGCTTCATCATGGACTGCAACCAGAACCTGATTCCGCTGGTGTTTTTTCACGATGTGAACGGATTCATGGTCGGGCGCGACGCGGAATGGAGCGGCATCATCAAGGCGGGAGCGAAGCTGGTCAATGCGGTTTCGAACTCGGTCGTTCCGAAGATTACGGTGATCGTCGGCGGCTCCTTCGGCGCCGGACACTACGCCATGTGCGGCAAAGCTTACGATCCGCGTTTTGTGTTTGCCTGGCCGACCGCCCGCTACGCCGTCATGAGCGGGGATTCCGCGGCCAGCACGCTGGTGGAAATCAAGATCAAGCAACTCGAGCGCAGCGGAAAACTGTTGAGCGACGAAGAGCGCAAGGAGCTCTTCGAGTCGGTGAAGAAAACCTACGACGAACAGACCGATCCGCGCTACGGGGCGGCGCGCTTGTGGATCGACAAGATTATCGATCCGGTAGAGACCCGTGACGCCATCACCCAGGCGCTCGAAGCCGCCGCGCTGAACCCGGACGTGCCCGAGTTCAAGGTCGGCGTGCTGCAAACGTGATTTTAGGCAGGTGAGAATCGTGCTTAACCACGGAGACACAGAGACACGGAGTAAACTGCTTCACGAAAAACTGACGGAACAATTGATTGGCGCTGCCATCGAAGTACATCGGGCATTAGGCCCAGGGCTTCTCGAATCGGCGTACGAGGAGTGTCTCTGTCACGAGTTACATCTCCGCGGTTTAGCATTTCGGCGACAAGTGCCGCTCCCGGTTGAGTTCACGGGGATTCACCTGGACTGCGGCTACCGAATGGATATCTTGGTTGAAGATTCGATAATTCTTGAACTCAAGTGCGTCGAGCACGTCTTGCCAGTTCACGAAGCGCAACTACTCACCTATCTTAAAATGACGGGAAAGCGAGTAGGCCTGATTATTAACTTTCACGTGTCGGCATTAGTTCGCGGGGGGATCATAAGAAAAATCATTTGAATTTCTCCGTGTCTCTGTGTCTCCGTGGTTAAGAAATGTCCAACCCCGTAAAACTCGTTGAGTGTCCGCGCGATGCCTGGCAGGGGCTGAAGGGGCAGATTCCGGCCTACATCAAGACGGACTATCTGAAAGCCCTGATCAGCGCGGGATTCAAGCATATTGATGCGGTTTCGTTTGTCTCGCCGAAAGCCGTTCCGCAGATGGCCGACTCCGAAGAAGTGTTGAAAGAACTTGATCCGCCCGACGATGTTGAAATTATCGGGATCGTGGTCAACGAAAAAGGCGCGGAGCGGGCCATCGCGACTGAGGCGGTGCGGACGCTGGGCTTCCCCTATTCCGTTTCGCCGACGTTCCTGCAAAATAACCAGCGCCAGACGCTGGAAGATGCCATCGACGAACTGGAGAAAGTCACGAACAAGGGTGAGCCGGCCGGGCTCGACACCGTGGTCTACATCTCGATGGCTTTCGGCAATCCTTATGGCGATCCCTGGAACGTCGGCGAAGTGGTCGACGCGGTCGACCTTCTCGAGTCTCTCGGGGTTCGCACCATTTCTCTGGCTGACACCGTGGGGATGGCCGGGCCGGCGCAAATTCGTGAACTGTATTCGGCGGTGAATTCAAAGTTCGACTATCTGGAAATTGGCGTGCATCTGCATAGCCGTCCCGAGCAGGCAGCAGAGAAGATTTTGTCCGCGTATGATGCGGGCTGCCGCCGTTTTGATTCGGCGCTGGGCGGACTGGGCGGATGCCCCTTCGCCCAGGACGCTCTGGTGGGAAATATTGCGACCGAAAAAGTTGTGGAAGCGCTGACCCAAAGAGGAGCGGAGTTGCCGGCGCTGAAGTCGCTGGATGTGTTGCTGCGGATCACGGCGGAATTGGGAGCCCGATACACCGAGTCTGCGGCGGCCGATTGAGTTCGATCCCATGGAATTCCAAACCATTCAGCTCGCGTACGATTCCGGCGTGGCCACGATCACGCTGAACCGGCCGGCGAAACGCAATGCCATCAGTCACGCGCTGGTGGACGAACTGCTGGCGGCGCTCGACGAAATTGAGCGGTCTTCATCATCCCAGGTCGTCATACTGACGGGCGCGGGTAAAGCCTTTTGCGCGGGCCTTGACCTCGACGAACTGAAGGCGCTGCTGGGCAGGACGCATGATGAGAATGTGCAGGACTCCTCGCGCATGGCCCGCATCTTTCGCCGCATTTACGATTTTCCCCGGCCCACGATCGCCGCGGTGAACGGCGCTGCCATCGCCGGCGGCACCGGATTTGCCACCATGTGCGATTTCACCCTGGCCGTTCCTGAGGCCAAGTTTGGCTACACCGAAGTCCGCATCGGATTTGTGCCGGCCATCGTTTCCTCCATGCTGGTCTGGCAGGTGGGACACAAAATTGCCCGTGACCTGCTGCTGACCGGACGATTGTTTGACGCGACCGAAGCTCACGCTTTTGGCCTGGTCAACGAAGTGGTCGAGTCCTCGCGATTGATGCCGCGAGCGCGAGAACTGGCAGCGCAGATCATGGAGAACAGCCCGTCGTCGGTGCGCGCGACCAAGCGCCTGATCAATGGATTTATCGCCGGACAACTCGACCAGCAGATTGCCGCAGCGGTCGAGGACAACGCCCGCATCCGCACCACGGCCGACTTTCGCGAAGGCATCACGTCGTTTCTGGAAAAACGCAAACCGCGCTGGAGCGCCGAATGAGCGATGGACCAGGGACCGGCCGCTCGGCGAATGCTCGGAACGGTAAGGGCGGCGTGGTCTCCGAGAGCCGCGTGCGAGTGCGCTACGCCGAGACCGATCAGATGGGAGTGGTCTATCACGCCAATCATTTCATCTGGTTCGAAATCGGGCGGGTCGAGCTGATGCGCCAGCTGGGCTTCGCCTATCGCGACATGGAACGCGACCACGGGTGCTTCATCCCGGTGGTGGATGCGCGCTGCCGTTACAAAGCGCCGGCGCGTTATGACGACGAGATCATCGTCCGTACCCAGCTGCGGAACGTTCGCGAGTCCATGATTCATTTTAGCTACGAACTGGTACGGGCCGGCGACGGCGAAGTGCTGGCGGAAGGCGAAACCATGCACATGATCCTGGACGCAAAGATGAAGCCCACGCCTCTGCCGCCGAGCATTCTGAAGGCATTTCGCGAAGCAGCAGGGAAATAGGGAAGTCTGGGAAACCAGAAACCGGAAACCGGAAACTGCATTTGAAAGCCTTACACATTAACGGGAAAAATCTCACGCTCGAAGCGGTGCGCGAGGTGGCGGTTGATCGCTGTCCAGTGTTGCTTGACCCCGACGCTCGCGAGGCCGTCGACCGCGCGCGTTCTGTAGTGGACGCGCTGGTCGCGGAAAACCGCGTGTCTTACGCCATCACCACGGGTGTAGGCAAGCTGGCCGACGTTCGCATCGCGGGCGACCAGATTCGTGAGCTGCAAGTCAACCTGGTGCGCTCCCACGCCGCTGGTGTCGGCGAACCGCTCTCCGCGCCGAGACTCGAGCCATGATGCTGCTGCGCGCAAATTCCCTTTCCAAGGGACATTCCGGCGTGCGCGCGGCGGTCATCGACACAATTTGCGAAATGCTGAACCGCGGCGTGACCCCGATGGTGCCTTCGCAAGGCAGCGTCGGCGCCAGCGGCGACCTGGCCCCGCTGGCCCACCTGGCGCTGGCGTTGATCGGCGAAGGCGAATGCCTGGACGAGAAAGGCGCACGCATTCCCGCCGCCGACGCCATGCGGCGCGCCCAGATCAAGCCGCTGACTCTTGAAGCGAAAGAAGCAGTGTCTCTGATCAACGGGACGCAAGCCATGCTGGCAGTTGGAACCCTGGCGCTGCTGGCCGCGGAAATCCTTGTCGATACCGCCGACGTAATCGGCGCGCTCTCGCTGGACGCGCTGCGCGGCACCGATGTGGCCTTCGACCAACGCATTCACCAGGCGCGTCCCGCATCCGGGTCAGCTTAAAACGGCGGCGAACCTGCGCAAGATGCTCGAAGGCAGCCGGCTGCGCGAGTCGCACCTCGACTGCGAACGCGTGCAGGACGCCTACTCGCTGCGCTGCATGCCGCAAGTCCACGGCGCGGTGCGCGACACCCTGGCCCACTGCCGCGAAGTGATGGAGATTGAAGTCAACTCGGCGGTGGATAATCCGCTGGTATTTCTGAAAGATGGCCATGCCGGAGCGGACGTCCGCCCAGCCGCGAGCAACGCTCCGCGAGCCTTGACGCCGACGTCATCTCCGGCGGCAACTTCCACGGCCAGCCGCTGGCTTTCGTTCTCGATTTCCTGGGCATTGCCCTCAGCGCGCTGGCCGGCATCTCCGAGCGCACGGCTGGAGCGGCTGGTGAACCCGGCGCTGAATGAGGGCCTGCCGCCGTTTCTGGCTCCCGGCGCAGGGCTGAATTCCGGATTCATGATGGCCCAGGTCGCCGCCGCCTCGCTGGTCAGCGAAAACAAGGTCCTGGCGCATCCCGCATCGGTGGATTCGATCACGACTTCGGGCAACAAGGAAGACTACGTATCCATGGGAATGACGGCAGCGCTGAAGCTGAAGCGCATCGTGGAAAATTCGCGCAACGCCATGGCGATCGAAGCCATGGCCGCGGCCCAGGCCCTGGACTTCCGGGCTCCGCTCAAGACTTCGAAGCGCGGACAAGCGGCGCACGCCGCCATACGCTCGGTGTGCGCCACCATGGAGAAAGATCGAGTGATGTATCAGGATTTCGCGAAGATCGCGGAATTGATCGCCAGCGGTAAGGTGGCAGAAGCCCTGCGGTAGTCCTCGCTGGCCATGTGGGGCCGGGTCTTCGACCCGGCCAGGCCGAGCGTAGCTCGGCGAGTTTTTGTTCTTGCATCTTCCACGAAAATCTAGCCGAGCTTCGCTCGGCTGGACGGGTCAGAGACCCGTCCCCACACAGGCCGTGGTCATGCCGATTTCGCGGCGCTGCCGTCCAGCCCCAGCTTGTCTGCGATTGCCTTCATGGCTATCGATGCAGAAGGCGATGTGCTCTTCCAGGTCTACTCCCAGATCTGCCGCGCCGTTGATAACGTCCTCGCGCTTCACGCCGCGAGCAAAGGCCTTGTCCTTCATCTTTCTTCGGACTGACTTCGCATCAACTTCCGCCAGGGACTTTCCCGGCTTGACCAGGGCGCATGCGGTGATGAATCCCGCCAGTTCGTCGCAGGCAAAGAGCGCTTTTTCCATGGAGGAGTCGCGGGTCACGCCGGAATATTCGGCGTGCGACATGATGGCGCGGCGGATTTCGTCGGAATAGCCGCGCTCCTTCAAAATCTCGTTCCCCTTGTAGGGATGGTCGTCGAGGCTGGGATACTTTTCGTAATCGAAATCGTGCAGCAGGCCGACCACCCCCCACAATTCTTCCTCAGGGGCCGAGCCAGGGTGGAACTTGCGGGCATAGGCGCGCATGCAGGCCTCGACCGCCAGTGCGTGCTTGCGCAAACTTTCCGATTGGGTGAACTCAGTTAGTAAACCCCACGCCTGCTCTCGATCGTTCATGGTTTCTTACCTGTTTTCTCCGGCTTTTCTCCAGCTAACTTTGCTTTTATCACGACCTGTTTTGTGTTTGACCCCGGAATGTTCTTGACATCCACAGGTGTTGTACCTCAGATTACGCTGCAGGTTGGAACGAAGATTTTTTTGCGTTCTTTTTTTCGTTCCGGAGACGCCCCGCTCTGGCCCTCCCACACCTAGATGGCCACTACCCTTGCACCTGTAGATTCAAGGGAAGTAGTTCGTTGCGACCACTGCCTGCTGGTCCAATTCCGTACCACCAACGATCTTTGCCGCCGCTGCCACGCCTCGTTAGACGAGGATGAGCCGGAAGTTGTCATGGCCCCGCCACCGCCGCAGATGATGCCGGCGAACGGCAACGGCCGCGGACATCTGAACCTGGCGACGTCGATACGGTCGCTCCGCTTGCGGAGCGGGCTCAGCCAGCGGCAACTGGCGGCGCGCATGTCGGTCCCCCGGACCTACGTGTCGAAGATCGAAAATGAAAAGGCGACCCCGACCCTTTCCTCACTGGAACGGCTGGCCCGCGCGCTCGAAGTCACCGTGCCCGATCTGCTTTCCGGCGGCGAACGCAACCGCCAGGAAGAAATCGGGGAACTGATGAAAGATCAGTTTATCGCGGACCTGATGCCGTTCGTGTCGCAGCTGAACGGGATGCAGTTATCGAGTGTACTGGCGCAGGTCCGTGATCTGACCCTGCGTCCGCGCCGCAGCGCCTAGTCATGTAGGCGCGAGCGTCCCGCTCGTGCGGCAGCGTTCATGGCGCTGCAGCACGAGCGAGGGCGCTCGCGCCTACATCGAACCATGGTTTTTATCCGGGCAACCACCAACCAAAGCCGGGGCCGCAAGGCCCCGGTAGTTTGCGCTCAGCTACTTCTCTCGCAGGTACGAATCCTTGTACTCCAGATAATTCCGGGCGTAGCGCATGATGGTTTCCTGATCTTTTTCCTCCAGCTTGCGGCGAAACTTTCCGGGAGATCCCATCCACAGCGATCCGGGTTCGACGATCGTCTTTTCCGGGAATCAACGTGCCCGCCGCGATGATCGACCCCGCTCCGATGTGCGCCCCGTTCAGAATGATCGATCCCATGCCGATCAGGCAGCGGTCTTCAATGGTGCAGCCATGCAGGATCACGGAGTGGCCCACCGTGACGTACTCGCCCAGAAAAACTCCGTACTGCTGCTTTCATGCCATGCAGCACGCTGCAGTCCTGGACATTCGAATGCGCGCCCACGCGGATGGAGTGGACGTCGCCGCGCAACACGGCATTCATCCAGATGCTGGCGTGGTCGCCGAGAACCACGTCACCGATGAGCTGCGCGGAATCGTCCACGTAGCAGGACTGGGGAATCGTGGGGGTGATGCCTTTATAAGAACGAATCATAATGAGCTGGGGAAGAAATTGAACATAACACGACGGTGGCTTGTGACGTAAGAGAGCTGGTCCGTGGGTGACTCGTCTTACCAGGGCGTCATCCTGAACGGCCTTCAGGCCGTGAAGGATCTGGCGTGAGGCCGATACCCCCTTCGCCGCTGCGCGTGGTGCCGATGCGCGCCAGATCCCTTCGACTTCGCTCAGGGCAGGCTCTTCGGGACTAACGTCCCTCAGGATGACGCCGTTGTAAAGGGATGGTTTCGAATTGAGCCACCGGTCCGCGGGCAGCATCCTGAACTTCAGACAAGAACCCAGCGTGAAATCAGGACGTGCCGGTGGTGGCGCTGCGGCGTTCCAGCAGCGTCACATCGCGCCAGCGCCCGTTCATGCATCCGAGGCGCGAACGAGTGCCGACGACTCGGAATCCCGCATTGGTGTGGAGTTTGATGCTGGCCGCGTTCTCAGGGAAGATGCCGGCCTGCAGGGTCCATATGCCCTCGGCCTCGGAATAGGCAATCAGTTTCGCCAGCAGCTTTGCGCCAATGCCCTGCCCCCGCGCTGCCTCTGCCACGTAGACGCTGACTTCCGCCACTCCGCGATACACCAGCCGGCTGGATACCGGACTGAGCGCGGCCCAGCCCACGACCTCCTGCCCCGACAGGGCGACGATGCGGCAGGTTCGCAAGTGGCCGGCGTCCCATTCCTTCCAGTCCGGGGCGGTCTGCTGGAATGTGGCATTTCCGGTTGCGATGCCTTCCAGATAGATGGAGCGCACGGCGTCCCAGTGATGGGCGAAGAGGGGCTCGATAACGAGCGAGCGATCTCGGTCCATGGGCCAATTGTAAAGCGTAGGGCTGGCGGGACCGGGGAGCCCGAAAAAATCTTGAGCCAGTCAAAGTCAACGGCGGCGGGCGAGGGCGCCCGCCCCACACTGACAACTGACGTGGACTCCAACGACCTAGTTTTCCGTGGGCGACGGCACCTTGGGCACGGCGGGCACCTTGGGCACCCTGGATACGGGTGGAGGTTCCGGGAGCGAGGATCCCTTGCGGAGTTCGATTCCGCCATGCTCATTGGTGATGACCAGGCGCGGACCGCCCGCGCCTACCGTACCGCTGGCGCTGGCCTGGTCGTCGCCATTGTCGATCTTCAGGGCGCTAAAGTCGGATTCGATCTCGCCCCCGCGGGCGCGCGCGTCCAGCTGAAACCCCGCCTTGTCGGGAATGTAGAGCTGGACATCACTGTTGCGATTGCTCAGTTGCACGTTGCCCAGCCGGGTCATGTGAATTTCGACGGCGCCGTTTTCGTTCTCCAGGCGGACGTCGCCATCGACTCCATTCAGCCGGACATCCTTGGAGCGGGTCAGCAGGCGGAAGGGGCCGATCAGGTCGTTGGCCCGCAAGTCGCCCGAATCCATATCGAGGTCGCCGTTCAGTTTGGAAAACTCCATGTCGGTGCGGGCGGACTTGAAGCCCACTTCGCCGGCGACTTTCTCCAGTTTGATCGAGTCAAACTCGCCGCTGATGTGCGCCGCGCCTTTGACGTCCGTGAGGGAAACGTCGTCGGCGTGTCCCTGGACTGAAACGTCGCCCGAAATATTCGAAACCCGCGCCGACGCGCCGGAGAGGTTCAGACCCAGCTTGCCGGTGATATCGGAGGCGGCGATATCGCCATGCTGGCTGGCAATTTCCACGTCTCCGTCGCGGCCCAGCACGCTGACGTCGCCGCGCCGCGCCGAGATTACGACTGCGGCTTTCCGGGGAACGCTGATATCCATATCGGTTGTGACCGAGCGGTCGCCGGCGCCCTGGGTATTGGCATTCAAAGTTACGACGTTGCCGTTGACCGCGAATTGCGGCTTGGTGGCGGGATCATATTTGTCCGCATCTCCCTGGTTGTCCGCATTGATTCGCTTGTGCGCGGTCACGTGAATCTGGTTGTCGTTCGAAGTGGTCAGGTTCACCGCTCCGCGATCGCTGTTGATGCGCAGGCTGCCGCCCGCCGGAAAGTCCTGCTGGAGCTGGTCTTCGTAACTGTAGTTGTGCCCGAACAGGGCGATATCCTCGTCGCCCAGGTTGATGTGGTCGCGAATCTCATCCCAGTTAAAGCGCGAAGCCTGGGTGGCCGACATTCCGAACATGATCAGGAAAACCAGCAGCAACACTCCTCCGGCTCCGATGCCCGCGGGGCGTGTTCCTTCTCTCTTCGCCTGCTCGTACTCGACCAGCTTGATCACGCCCCAGAGAATGATCAGGGCGGGCCAGTAGGTCCCGAACCAGTGCAGCAGCGGCTGGGGATGAAGCACGCGCATGGTGGTCAGCAGCAGCACGATTCCGAGCAGGATCATCACCACCGGGCCGGCCACGGAACGCCGTGGTCGTGGCGGCAGGGGCTGCAGCGGCGGCATGGGAGGAGGAGTTTGCACCGGGCTAGCCATTTTTCACCTCCGGTTTAACTTCCGGCTGGCTTTGCGGATAGGATGGCGGCGGCACCTCTCCGGGCGCAAATCCGGAGGGCGGTGTTCCCGCGGGGTAGTAGGGCGGCGGTGCATCGAGCGGTCCGGGGCCGCCTGTACTCTGGAAAATTTTGACCAGTCCGATCACCACCAGCAGCAGGGGCAGGGTGCGGCCGAACCGGATGACGCCCATGCTGTCGAGCAGGAACTGAAATCCCAGAGTTAAGAGAATTGCCGGCCCCATCAATCCGCGCTTGCAGCTGCGTACGCGATCAAATCCTGGAGGCACCTCTCCGATCATTCCCGAGGCGGCGCAACAGTAGAAAAGCGCCGATCCCGATGAGAATCAGGGGCCAGATCCGGTGGGCGCTGAAATCCCAGATGTCGAGCGTGTGCAGCAGGAAAATTACGCCCAGTCCGATCAGGATGAGAGCGCCGACCGGAACCTTGCTCACGTCCACCCGCTCCCCTGCGCTGAACGTTGTCCCCAGGCCGAATGGATCAGGCGGCTGCAGTCCCAGTTGCAGGGCGCGCGCGCTGCGCACGGAATCAATAATCTGGTAGAAGTAAAAGCCTGCGATGCCCAGCCCGAAGACCGTGCCCATGGCTTGGCTGCCACTGCTGGCCCCGAGGACGAGCAGGGTGAAGATCACCAGGTGGGCCAGGCCCTTGGCATATTGTCCGGTGTAAACCGCGCCCACGCCGAAGGGAAAGAAGCCGGCCAGAACACCGGCGAGAGCGGGATTCGGTCCGCCCACCGGCACCGGAACGCCGGCTGGGGTCGCGGCCACGAAGCCCGCGGCCGGCGCCGCCACGTTGGGCTGCACGCCTTCCAGGCGGGCGGCCAGGCAACTCTCGCAATAAATCACTCCGTGCACCGCACGGGTGCAGTTGGCGCACAGCGGTTTTCCGCAGGTGCGGCAAAAGGCCACCTTCTCAATGTCGGGATGGTTGGCGCAGTTCATGAAAGCCTCCTGTAAGCGGTCACCGTCACTACAGGCGGATCATTCGGGAGGGAAGCCAGCACGGGCTGGTTCTCTCCCTGGCTGTAGTTGCGTTCTTGTCCTGGTTCTGGTTGTCCACTGGTATTGTTGTTTTTCTTTTCCTTGTTCTCTTCTTTGGGGGCCGGTTCCACCGGCGCGGTCACTCGTTTGAATTCCCGCACCCGCGATTCGATTTCATACACGAAACGAATATTTTCGTAATACTTGACCACCCGGCCGGTGGTCTCGTAGTAGGTGCGCTTGATGGCGCTGGGCCGCAGGTCTACATGCCGCACGTCGTTCACTTTTACCCCGGCCAGGCTCAGCGAAATGGACAACGAAAAGAATGCCATTCCGAATGACATGGCAAAGCGGGGCTGGCGGCTCATGGAAAGCACGGGCGCGAACACCGGCCGCAGCCAGCCCGTGAGTTTGTCGGCCCAGGAAGCCTTCCCTTCAGGCCTTACGAGGACGCGCTGGCTTTCGTATCCGGTCGTAGCCAGCAGGATGTTGTGCACCAGGTGGGCGGGCGGCTCGACCTCGGCCAGCGACTTTCATCCAGCGCCGGCCGGCATCGGCCTCCGCGAACAGCGGCCCGCAGACCGCGCATATCCGGGCGTGGGCCTGAAAGCTTTCCAGCTTGGCACCGGTCAGCGTCGCGTCCAGCGCTTCGTTCAGCAGCGCGTCAAATTCCGCGCACTGCATGCCGTCTTTGGTTTCACCTGCCATCACATCACCTGCCTATAGGTACGTTGTAACAGCCGCGCAAGTTCCGCCCGGCCGCGATTTATCCGGGATTTCACCGTGCCTTCGGGGACCTTCAGCACGGTGGCAATGTCTTTGTAATCCATGTCCTGCAGGTCGCGCAGGATGACCGCTTCGCGCAGTTCCGGCGACAGCTTTTGCAGGGCGCTGTGCACCAGTTCCCTGGTCTCGCGGCTCTGCACCTTGGTATCCGCGCCTGGGGCCTTGTCTTCGATTTTCTCGCTCAGCGGCATGGCGTCTTCATGCTCCGACGGGGCCGCGTCCAGCGAATCGGTGACCCGGTCCTGCTTGCTCTTGCGGAAGTGGTCGACCAGCAGGTTGCGGGTGATGGTCGTGACCCAGGTCATGAACGCTCCCCGCTCGACGTCGTAGGAGCTCAGGGTGCGGAACATCTTGATGAAGACCTCCTGGGTGAGGTCCTGGGCGTCGTCGCCCGATCCGGCGAAGCGATAGCAGATGTTGTAGATTCGCCGATTGTAGCGCTGCACGATCTCCTCCCAGGCCACGACGTCGCCGGCGATGCAGCGACGGACCAGCATGGCAACGACCTGGGCGTCTTCCAACCCGCACTCCCCGGAACTCCTGGTCTGTTACCCGGTACACTCCGGGCTTTAACACCACAATATAGATACGTTTATGTGGCCCCAAAAGTTCTGCGCTTCTGTAAGGCAAGGCATTGTAGCAGGGCAAACAAATGCGAGACGAACAAAAGGCGAATAAATGAGAACGGGAACTGAAGACTGAAACTGAGTCGTGGGTTCGAAATCTGCGGGCACGCTTTCGGGCCCGGCTTCCAATACCGAGCCCGGAGTCTAGTAGAAGTTGCCCGGAAATACCAGGCGACCTGCGCTCGTCCGCCCGGACGAGGGCGTCCGGGCCTACGCAGCTGGTGGCAGCTACTCGCTGGTGAAGTAGTCCACCGTGACTGGATTTTCGAACAGGGAATAGTCGCGAGTCACCACCGTGATTCCGCTTTCGGTCACGAAGTAGCGCTGGCGGTCAGCCTCGGTGTCGTATCCGATGGTGGTGCCTTCCGGAATGTGCACGTCGCGATCGATGATGGCTTTACGGATGCGGCAATGCCGCCCCACGTTCACGTGGGAAAAAAGAATGCTGCTTTCGACTTCGCTATAGGAGTTCACGCGCACATCGGGCGAGACCACGCTGCCCTTCACCATGCTGCCGGATACGATGCAGCCCGCCGAAACGATGGAATCGACCGCGGTGCCGGTGCGTCCGGCTTCGGCGAACACGAACTTGGCCGGCGGATACTGGCGCTGGTGGGTGCGGATCGGCCAGTCCGAATCGTACAGGTTGAACACCGGCGATACCGCGACGATGTCCATGTTGGCTTCGTAATAGGCTTCGAGCGTGCCCACGTCGCGCCAGTAGAGAGCCTCTTTCTTATTCTCATCCACAAAGTCGTAGGTGTAGACCCGGTATTCGTCCGCCATTTTGGGCAGAATGTCCTTGCCGAAATCATGGCTGGAGGCCGGGTCTTCCGCATCTTTCAAAAGCACGGGGATGAGCACGTCGGTATTGAACAGATAAATGCCCATCGAGGCGCAAACCTTCTCGGGATTGGAGGGCGAGCGCAGCTTGGTGGTCTTGGGCTTCTCCTCGAAGCCCAGCACGCGGTGATCGCGGTCCACGTCCACGACGCCGAAGCGCGCCACTTCGCCGGGATCGATCTGGATGGTCGCCAGGGTCACGTCCGCCCCCGAGTCGTTGTGCCGCTCCAGCATGAGGCCGTAATTCATCTTGTAGATGTGATCGCCGGAGAGGATCAGCACGTGCTTGGGCTGCTCCGAGCCGATGGAATAAATGTTCTGATACACCGCGTCCGCCGTGCCCTGGTACCACTGGTCGCTCACCCGCTTCATGGGAGGCAGCACTTCGATGAACTCGCCCATCTCGCTGCCCATGATGTTCCAGCCCTCGCGCACGTGCCGGTTGAGCGAGAGCGCCTTGTACTGGGTGAGGATATAAACCCGGCGCAGGTCGGAGTTGACGCAGTTGGAAAGGGTGACGTCGATGATGCGGTAGATGCCGCCGAAGGTGACGGCAGGCTTGGCGCGGTCGCGAGTGAGCGGATACAGGCGCTCGCCCGCGCCTCCAGCTAGCAAGACTCCCAGCGTGTCTTTCATAGCGCTTCCGCCTCGATGGGGCCGCAGGCCCGGGGAAGCTCCGCAGTCTTTGAATTCCGGAGGCTGCAGAACGCGACAGTGTACCAGATGCAGCCGCGCCCTTGCCCTCGGCGTGCGGGTTCGGGGACAATCCACCGGTGCGCTTTCCGCGTACTCCTTCAGGGCCGAATTCTTATGGATGGGCAACACCATTGCGTATTTGTGACCGGCGGCACGGGATACGTCGGCCGCCCGCTCATCACTCAGTTGCTGGAGCGGGGGCACGAAGTCCATGCGCTGGTTCGTCCGGGATCGGAGGGGAAACTTCCGGCGGGCTGCCAGGCGATCACCGGCGACGCGCTGGATGGCAGATCCTACGCGGCTAAGATCGCGCCGGCCGACACCTTCGTGCAACTGGTTGGGGTCTCGCATCCCAATCCCTCGAAAGCGGCGGAGTTCCGCAACGTCGATCTGGCCTCCGGCCGGAGCGCGGTCGAAGCGGCAAAAGACGCCGGCGTGCGGCATTTCATCTACGTCAGCGTCGCCCACCCCGCGCCCGTGATGAAGGCATATATCGAAGTCCGGTCGCAGTGCGAAGCGATGATCGGCCAGAGCGGAATGAACGCCACCATCCTGCGGCCCTGGTATGTGCTGGGACCGGGACACCGCTGGCCGTATTTCTTGTTACCCATCTACAAACTCATGGAACGGCTGCCGTCGACTCGCGAAGGCGCCAGGCGCCTGGGACTGGTTACCCTGGAACAGATGGTTCGGGCACTGGTTCAGGCGGTGGAAACGCCGGTGCAGGGAGTACAAATCGTCGAGGTCCCAGAGATCCGGCGGTTTGGGTAGCGCAAGTTGTCGAGGAGTGAATTGAAGGGCACGGCTTCAGTCGTGCCCTTCCCATATTGAGAGAAGGAGCCGGTGCTACTCACCCAAACCCTGTCATCCCGAGCGGAGTTGAGCCATTCGCTCGCGAATGGTTCAACGTAGTCGAGGGACCTGCTGTCTGCCGCCATCTTAATCTGAACGTGCTCCAGAGGCTCTTCCCAGGAGTTCCACGGCGCACTTGCGTCTCTCGTGACCACACTCGGGTATGACAGATTTTGTCGTTAGAGAATTGCCCGAGACCAAAGTAACCGCACGAATTACGAAAGCGCATGCACATGGGACATCTGTTCGCTGTTGAGCGCAAATGAGATGGTGAGCTGGTCGATATTTCGAAGCACCCATCTCAATCAAGCCGGGGCCCATGGGAAGAGAAGATTACCTCGACGAAATCCACGTACGAATCCTGCGCGTGACGGAAGACCTGCGCTCGATTCAACGACAACTCAACTGTGCCGCCATGGAAGCGCCCAGCGATCCGGAACTCATGGAAGCCCTCAGCCAGCTGCCCGAGATGGACGCGCTGCAGATGCTCAAGTCATCGCTCGACCAGATGCGCCACTTCCTCTGGTTCTACATGCAGGTGATGACTAACGAATCCGAGTCGGGCGAGAGATTGCGGCAGAGCATACGGCAGAAGGTTTCCGCCGATGCGGTGCTCAGTCCGGAAGCGTCCTTCGTGGAAAAATTCAAGAACGCTTCGGACACCGCGCTGCTGCGTTATCTCTCCGACAGCAAACATCGCAAACCGAACTAGGCAGACGTCAGTCGTCGGTCGGCAGTCCTCAGTCGTCGGGCTAAGCCCAAAGCGAACATCGGCCCTGTTCGCACACTCCCGTCAGAATCGAAACACAATTCCCGATGAATAGCGGAAACTGTTCTGCCGATTACCCAGGCTGCTCGACAGTCCGGTAGACAAGGCATCGAGCGCGTTGAACTGCGTGCGGAGATAATCCACCTGCACGGCGCGAATCGCGAAATGTCGAGTCAGGCCGATATCGATACCGCCGCCGAAGGCCATGGCGAAGGCATTGGCGCTGGTCAGCCCGGTCGAGATGCCGCCGATGATCGGAACCGAAACACCCGCGCCCAGGCTGGAATGAGCTTCGCCGAACAAGGCGTGCGCGAAGATTGCGCTTCTACCGAGTTGCCCGGTCACGGTGGGGCCGAACAGATAATTGTTGACGCGCTGATAGGTGCCCGCCGAAGCACCCAGCAGCGAGAAGGAGAATGGAGCAAGGCTGGAGCCGCTCACATCGGCGGTGACCCCGAGGTAGCGGTTGAAATTGAACGTGCCCTGTCCTTCCCATCCGTTGAAACCGTTGCTGCCGTTGCGCAGATAAGAATATCCGCCAAACAGTGTCGCCCGGGTCGCGTTTTCGCTGCCCGCCGGCATGGCTCCGCCGATCTGGGCGGCAAGCGCCATCGGCAGACATAAGACGATAGACATTAGGATTCCGAATTTTCGCATTGTATTTTTTCTCCTCGACGAAAGCACCGCAACCCGTGTGATGCGGGGAGGAATGGAGAAATAATTCAGCTGCGAAAATTTATTGTGGAGAGAAGTCCGCTAGATGAAGCGAACCTTAAAGAGGCTGAGTTGAACGGTTAGCATCCAGCCGGAGAAGACTGAAATCAGTCGTTGCGTTCAGGTGGGGTTCAGCTTCCCGCGATATTTCCCGGCTACTCCAGCGTGACCGACTTCACCAGGTTGCGCGGGCGATCCACGTCCAGACCTTTTTTCACCGTCATGTAATAGGCGAACAGCTGCAGCGGCACAATTTCGAGAAGAGGCAGCAGAAGTTCGGGTGCATGCGGAACAAAAATGGTGTGGTCGGCCAAGCGGGGAATCTCTTCATCGCCTTCTGACGCGATCGCGATCACGCGCGCCGACTGTTGCTTGAAGCCCCGGATGTTGGCCAGGTTCTTCTCGTAGCGCAGCACCGATTCCGAATCCTCGCGGTCGCAGGTGGCGATGATCACCACCGGCAGGTTTTCGTCGATCATCGCGTTGGGGCCGTGTTTGGTTTCGCCGGTGGGATAGCCTTCCGCGTGAATGTAGGACACTTCCTTGAGCTTGAGCGCGCCGTCCATGGCCACGGGATAGTGAATGGCGCGGCCCATGAAGAGAAAGTCCTGCACCTTGTAATATTTTTCCGCCAGCTGCTCGCAAGCCGAGGGCGCGGACTTCAGCAGCTCTTCCATCTTGCCCGGCATTTCGAGCAATTGATGGATGTATTGCCGCCGCTGTTCCTTGGCAAACTTGCCGCGTACCTGTCCCAGGTAAAGCGCAAATAAATAGAGCACCGCCATCTGCGCGGTGAAAGCCTTGGTGGAAGCGATGCTGATCTCCGGGCCGGCGTGAGTGTAGAGCACGCCGTCGGCCTCGCGCGCGATGGTCGAATCGACCACGTTCGAGATGGCGATGGTGCGCGAGCCTTTGGCTTTGGCCTCGCGCTGCGCGGCCGTGGTGTCGGCGGTCTCGCCGGACTGCGTAATAACAATGGTGAGTTCGCCGGGGCCGATCAGCGGATTGCGATATTCAAATTCGCTGGCGTAGTCCACATCCACGGGAATGTTGACCAGGTCCTGAATCATGTACTGCCCGGCCATGCCCGCATGCCGGCTGGTGCCCGAGGCCACGATGTTGATGCGGCGCAGGGCGCGCAGCTCTTCGGTGCTGATGCGAACGTCGTCCAGGCGCACCACCGCTTCTTCGAGCGACACCCGGGGCTCGATGGTATCCCGCAAGCCCTGCGGCTGCTCGAAGATTTCCTTCAGCATGTAGTGGGGGAATCCCCCTTTGTCAGCCATTCGATTCTCCTGAGAAAACGCACTCGACGCGTAGCGCGCGCCCCCCGGACAGCCGCCGGGACGGCGGCGCTACTTTGAGTCGCACGACTAGATTCCCGCGCCCCGAACCACCGTACTTCGCACTTCGCCGCTCGGGCTCAACACCACCAGATCGGCGGGCGCGCCCGCTTCGAGCGCGCCACCCTGCTTCATTCCCGCGACCCGCGCCGGATTCAAAGTGGCGAGCCGCACCGCCTTTGCAAGTCCCATTGCGCAAACTGCATGACGTTGCGCACCGCGCGGTCCATGGTCAGGACGCTGCCCGCCAATTTTCCTCCGGCCAGGCACTTGCCGTCTTTCACCTCCACTTCGAGCGAACCCAGGCGATAGCGGCCGTCGGGCATGCCGGTGGCGGCGGTGGCGTCGGTAATCAGCACGGCGGCGTCCGGTCCCTTGGCCTTGAGGAACAACTTTACGATCACCGGGTCGAGGTGGATCCCATCCGCGATGATGTCGGCGGAAAGCCGCGCATCGGTCAGCACTTCGCCCAGAATTCCGGGATCGCGATGGTCGAGCGGCCGCATGGCGTTAAAGGTGTGCGTGGCATGGCGCGCGCCCGCGGCGACCCCGGCGCGAGCCGCGTTCAGGTCGGCGTCGGAATGGCCCAGGCTCACGCAAACTCCGCGTGCCGCCGCCGCCGCGATGACCTCGATGGCCCCGGGCAATTCGGGCGCAATCGTCAGCACGCGAATGTGCCCGCGCGCCGCCTGCCAGAAGCGATCGAACGCCGGCAACGATGGCGTCAAAAGATTCTCCGGAGGATGAACCCCGCGGCGCTGGTGGCTGATGAATGGGCCTTCAAGATGAATCCCCAGCGGCCGCGCCCGCAGGCTGCCGGATGCGCTTGCGGCGCTGCGCGGACTTCGTTCCGCGGCTTCGATCGCGTCCGCCAGCCGCCCTAAAGCAGAGAGGGTCGCGTCCATGGGCGCGGTGACGGTCGTCGGGAAATAGCTGGTGACGCCGTGCGCCGCCAGCAACCGCTCAACCGGCGGCAGGGCATCGGCCCCGGCTTCCATCACATCGTGCCCGCCGCCGCCATGAATGTGGATGTCAATAAAGCCAGGGGCCAGGATGCCGTCGCCAAAATCCAGCACCCGGCTATTGGGCGGAACTTCCCGCCGCGCCCGCGACGTCACTTCCACAATGACGCCGTCTTCCACCAGCAGCAGCGGCTGCTCGATGCGGTCGAGGGGCGTGAACAAGGCTGTAGCAGTAAGCGCGATCATTGTTGACTAGATCATGAATGACTGGACTGTGAGCGAAGCAACATTCTATAGGAAAAATCCAGGCGGACCTCGCCGCGGCCGTCAGCTGTGTAGCGCCGGCGTCTCGCCGGCTGTCCGGCGGGCGTCCTCGCCCGCCGCGCGGGCAGTGCCGCACCACCTGCTTGCGGGACGGAGCGACCCCGAGCGTCGCGCGCGAAGCCATGACCTTCGAGTGCTATACTTTTTAACGGAATCGAATGCCAGCGGCCGGGCCCGGTCATCCGGCGTGGTTCCACTCCAGTCGACCTTGTCGGGGCGTGGCTCAGCCTGGTAGAGCACCTGGTTCGGGACCAGGGGGTCGGAGGTTCAAATCCTCTCGCCCCGACCAATTCTTTCAAGCACTTGCAACAAATTCAGGTGCGTACATTCTGGGTGCAATTCGTGCAACTGGCAATTGGTGTTCCAATGTGTGTGTGGAAACCAAGGCCAGCTTGCTCTGCCGTGGCCTTCCGGTAAGCAACATCCCTCTTGAGTGTTTCAACCGTGTATTTGTCGGTGATGCCTTCGGTGGAGTGTCCCACCCAAATTCTAAGCAACACTTCCATCACACGTTGTTTTCTCAGGTGAGTGATGCGGAAACGTCGAAAGGCGTGAAACCCGCACTTCTCCCGCCCCATCTGTTGCAGGATTTTGTGCAGGCTGCGACGTAACACGTTGGAACGTGCCAATGGGGTGCCTTTGGAACTCTCGAAAAGGTATCCCGATGTGCGAGTCCCAATGTGCTCACGAAGCATCACAGCCAACGTTGGGTGAAGATCAACTTCACGGATTCCGGCCTCAGTCTTTGGTGTGTATAGATCACCATTCCAATGACTGTGCCGAACGTTCAGGACGGTGCCTTTCAAGTCTTGCACCTGAAGGGCAATTGCTTCTTCGATGCGCACGCCTGACCCTGCCAACAACGCATAGAGCACACGGTAACCCCCATCGGCTTTGGTGATGATGGATGTCACCTCAGCTTCCGTAAATGCGGGTTTCCTTTGCTCACCAATTACCGGCATGTCCATGAAATCGTGGTTCCACTTCACCGGATAGATTGCTTCGCCTTTGTCGTTCAGTGCAGAGCCAACCACCATCTGAATCAACTGCACGTAGTTGGTAATGGACTTCGGAGCAAAGCGAGGCTTGCCGTTCTTCTCTTCGGTTGCCATCTTCGCAATGAACTCTTTCACCGCGAGATTGTTCACCTCAGACAACGGCATCTCTCCAATTTGCACGTTAATGTACTTGAGATAGCCTGCCCACGCATCAGCAGTTCGCGGCTTGATTGGATTCCGCTTCCGCGTTTGTGCTTGTTGCAGCCATCTCTCAGCTTGTTGCTTAAACGTTGTTCCAAGGTTCACTGCCTCAGTTTCACGCAGTGTGACCTCAGAGTTTGCGCCGAACTCAGCGATGATTTCTTTCAACCGTCGCTTCAGTTCGAACTTGTTGAGTGACCCCGGCCCGTCCACCGGACAGATGCGAATGGATTTGTAAACCCGCTTCGCTTCACCGGGAACGTCCAACCAAAACCGGGCATAGTACACATTTCCTTTTTTCTCAATACGTCCATTCTGACCAGACCTGCGAGACATGCATCTCCGTTTCCGGTCTGGAATCGCGGACGGTATTATCCCATCAGTTGGGATGGTTGGTAAAAGTTCAACCGAAAGATAATCCAGCATGGCCCACTTCTCCCCAAGAGTTGTTTGAATTTGCATTGCTCTTGGGCGCTCGCTCGGTGATGAGGAGAGGAAGACCTTGCTTAGGATCACGGCGGGGAGCCGCGTTGCCTGGCCGCACCCATCGGGTGAGTGCGGGTTGAAAACCCATATTGTTCGAGTGCGTTAAAATCATTACTTCTTCGGAAAAGCTTTGATGATCGCTTGACGAACCAACCAAGTAGCTGGTTTCGATAGCTGCTCCGGATGATCCTCCAAATACTTTTGCACAACTCTTATCAACTGGTCTCTCGTAATCGAACCGTCTTTCAAATCAACACCATCATTGGAGTTCATGCTATTAGCCACACCCGCGATAAAGCCCATGCAAAACCCTGCGTCATGTGCTTGCTGCTTCGTGCCTGACCAAACAGCATCGTCAAGTTTTTGAACAGCAGACTTGCAGGCTACGATGAAGGTGTTTCCGTTTGGGCCGAACTCGACGGTACCACTCGTTGTTGTCTCCGGCATAGGATGACGCTGAGATAAACATCAATAATGCAAAAAGCGTTTGCTTCATTGACCCTCCCAATCGCTGAAGGAGTAAGCCCCGCAATGGGCGCAAACTGCTAACGGCTTTCGCTTTTGATCTTCCAATCAGAATGATCTGGTGATTACATCCTAAATTCCAACAACGCTTCCCCGATTCACTGAATTTGCTGCTCATCGGCAAAGACGTGACCGTCCTTGATAGACAACTTTGAATAAACAACTCCCTTATATGTGGGATCAGGGACGTATGACACCTCAAGCGGAAACTGTTTCAGGTTGTCGGCGGGATCACCCCAAATGAAAGTGATGACGTTCGCACGGAGAAAGTACGAACTTTTGGGCTGCACGTAAATATGAAAATTGATTTGAACCGTTTGAAATATCGGGGCACTCTTCAAAAGCATGAAGACAATTGCACCCTTTTGGTTGTTACCACCCATTGCTGGTATAGGAACGAAAACAAAGTTCGCAGTATTCCCACCGCTGGCCGCAAAAGTCTCAACCTGCCCTTTGGAGAACATCGCCGTCACAAGTTCGTTGGTGCTAACCAGCTTTGATTGTTGCTGCGCGATACTCTTGTTCGCTTCCTCCACCTTCCCATCCAACTCTGTCAGCCGACCTTCTCACGTGTTTGCTTGCATCAGCAATTTGACCGGCAGTTTTGTTCTCTAGTCCCGATACCTTATCTGAAAGTGCCTGTGCTTTCGTCAATTGCGTGCCCATCTTTTTAGTTGCTTCATCAATAGCGTTGATCGCTTGCCCGGCCTTCCCTTCAGCTTCTTGAGCCTTTGTCTTCGCTTCGTCGGCCTTTTTGGTTGCGTCGTTGGATTCAGATATGGCCTGTTGAGCGGCCTTGTGAACGGCTGCGAAATCACGGATTCCAAAAATACCCAACGTCACACCAAGCAACGTAATGAGGATGGTTGCAGGAATGAGGAACCATTTACCCCATTTCAAGAACCTCTCAGCTATTGCCTCTGTTGTTTCTACGTCAACAACTGTTTGGTCTTTAAAACGTTCCTTGACATGTTCTTCAACTTGAGCACGGATGAGAGGAAGCAATTGAGGTGTGAGCAGAGAACCACAGTCCGAACAAAAGTTCTTCCCATCGGTGTTCTCTGCACTGCATTGCGGGCATTTCATTGGTGCACCAGTTTACACGCACAGGTCAGCCATTCGCGCTAGCTGTCTAGATTGTCCCATTCGTCACCAAGAACCCAACGCATCGCGGAAAGCTTGCCGCTGACGAAGCCCCAGTGCCAATCACTTGCCATGTTTGCCAATAGACTTTCCTTGCCGAATCGTTTTTCCGCTTTGCGTTTTCCCCTTTGCATACCTTTGATTACGTCTTCCGGCGTGCCTGTCTTCCGATAATGCTCCGCAGGCATCTTCCTTCCGTACCATACTCTTGTAAAAAAAGCTCGTTTTCAGCCGCAATGATCTGCTTCACGCTTCGGATGGGTGCATCGGTCAGGTGGTACTTGCGTTGAAGCGTTATCTTCCGCTGAAGCATTCTCACTAGCTGTGGCTTCTCCCAATACTTGATCTTGAACGGCGGGTGGTTGTTCCTCTTGTAGGTCTCAATGTAGTCCTTGGCTGAGTTGCTAAGGAAGTTCGAGACCGCAAACACCGCAACATCAGGCCGTTCTGCCTCAGCCCACGCGAGAAGATTTTGCAGCTCCTTTGGCGCACACCTTTTCTTGAAGTGCTTACAATCGACGAAATACCTCTCGAAATGTTGGCTACCGTCAGGGTCAGAACGCGAAAGGTCACATACAATGTCCCGGCCCTTGTCGGCGGGAGAACTTGCAAGCCCTGTACCCTTGCGCCAATCGACGTTTACAAAGCCTGAAGAGTTGATAACGTCGTAGCAGAAGTCCTCGAACCTTGTGCTAGACAGCTTGTTAAAGCTGATGTCCCTCATGCGGTGATTATCCCATCAACGTCAAGCTGGTTTGCTATCCTTAGCGATGGGTGATTGCAGTGCCTCATCCACCTTCTTCGTCAGCTCCTTCTGCAACTCGCAGAGAAGCAACACTGCCTCTCTCAACTTCTCCACCTCGTTGATGAGGCTCTTGCCTGGTGCCGTGAAGCCCGGTGGCGGTACATCGTTCCATTGCATGTTGTCGGACGTGAGTTGATCGTTCATCGTCTAGCAACCTCTTCTGCAGCTTTCACCGCCTTCGCTGCTATCTCATCACGCTCAGCTTGAGTCTTGCACTCTCTAAGCACCGCCATGTGGTGAACCATCAAAGCCGCATCAGACATCGCGTCAAATACGGGGCCGGTGTAGAGTATGCGCCCCCACCAGGTGTTCTTTGATGGCGCGGCCTCAACAGGCTTGCGTGGTCTTCTGTGCTTGCCTTGGTCTTGGCAGGAACTTTGAAAGTTGGTTCGACAAGGAAGCAATCACCATCGGGTCTGTGGCTGCGTCTATTTGTTCCTTCAGTTTTTTAGCAACTTCTTTTCTGTGACTCTTACCTCTCATTGTTTGATTCTCCTTTCGAGTTCTTCTGTTCCACGCGGAAGCGTGCTAACTTTCTTTGTTTCAAAGATGCTCATAACGTGTGTTCCTCATCGAACTCCAGACACCATTTCCTGATGGTTGACTTGTCATGGTCACTACCAAACTTCTTATTGACCCCATCTGCTCTGTCCTGCCAAGACCCTTCAACGCTTTTTGCGAACTCAATCTTTTGTTGTTTGTCGGAATTTGGTTTGCGTCCATTCAGTGCCTTCCTTTCCGCGTTGAGTTGCTTCATTCCTTCAGGCGGGGTGCAAACCGGAAACCGGCCCTTGTCCAAATTCGAGTTGCCTTCTTGGTCATACACCGCAACGGTGAAGCTGAATTTGTTGTATTTGAATCCCCGGCCCTTAATGCGTTCCCACTTGACCTGTGACGTGTCTTTGAGAATCTTGCAACCAAAACCGATGTCAACCTTTCCGTGGAAGGTCACGCTGTCTTTGAAATATTGCGCAGCGTTGATGTTGTCAGAATCCGATTTGACTTCGGCCCTTGTTGCGTGCGCCGTCATCAGCACTGCTATGCAGCCATGCACAGTTATCAACTCACGCAAATGCTGCATGAAGGTATTCCACTCACCTGACTCAAAAGCTTTTTGAATCTTGGCAAAATCCAACATGGTATCGAGAATCAGAATGCGACCTTGAGCGGCTTTTTGAGGACAGGATCAGTGATATTTGGTATGCCTGCACTGCCTTTCATCACTCGGAAATCCGCTCCATGCCTTCGCAGGTTGAAAGGTGCGGCCCATTCATCGAGTTGAACAGGCGACATATCCGCACACAAAAACAGAATGGGGTAACGGTGATTTACTGTGAGCAAATCGAACACCGGACGTTGATCCAAGACCGCACTTGAAAACTCAATCAGACCCATCGTTTTGAAAGCTTCAGGTGGGCCGGAAACAACATGGACGTTGCCCTTAATTAGCATGTTGTCAACGATGACTTCTTGATTTTCCTGTTTCACATCGGCCAAAGAAGGAAATTCAGTTTCCCAATTGTCAACATCACCTGTGACTTCAACACCGTATTTAGCTTCATCCCAACGGTGAAAATGTAGACATCTACATGCGGACAGGCAGCGCGAAACTCTTGCAGGTAAGTTAAGTCTCCTTCATCAAGGTTTGGCTCCATAATCAACACAGCGTTAATGGGGCAACCGCCTCTGTCAGCTTCATCAGAATACGAATGAAGAATGCTTGCTACAGTGGCCCTCTCTTTGACGGCTGCGATTAGGATTTGGAGGTTGCGACGGCTGCCTAGGTGGAAGCGTTTATAAAACGTCTTCGTTTCGATGCCTGCCGACCGTGCAGGAACGTCACACCAAGCAACCTCACCTGTCCCAACGTTCTCCAAACCACCTCTGTAGGCTTCGCGTGCGTGCACGTGAATCTTGCGTTTGATGGGTTCTATGTGTGGGTAAACCACCCTGCTTAAATCGACATCACCTTGCTTTAACAACCATTCACGAATGATGATGCTGCGCGGTTCACGCTGGTAAATTTCAACTTCACCATTCTCACCGGTGATGGTGTGCGGATCACGCGGATAGAGACCGACAACAAGCACTCCACCATCACCCAATGTGAGCCGTGCGAGGTCAAACCATAGATCATCTTCGCTGTAGTCGTTACCAACGCACAGCTGTGGTTCAACCCCATCTGAGAGATGAGGCCAGTGTTGGATAAGCTTTCCTGTTTTGTTGATTGTTTGCATTTAACGTCATTCCTCAATCCGGCATTAAGGCCGTCGCTGCCTTGCACAGATTGCTTTCTGTCTTTCGGTTGTGTTATCGGTGAGACAATTCACGCGGGGAAAGGTGCAAGGCGTCTGACACTCGAACCAGTTCATCTGGTGAGAGGTTTGCCAGCAACAACCCAATGCTTCGCGTGGTGTGGAAGCCGGTTGTGCGAGTCAATTCTTGAAGCTTGCGCACTTTCGCAATGATGTCTTGCAAGTTGTTCGTTCTTTCTTCCTTCTTCATGGTTGTTCCTTTACTGCGGTTGTAGATTGGTTGAAAACGAGAGTGGATTGCGGGCATGGTTGCCATGTGAGTCGTTCTCCTTTAAGTGAGCAGATCAAACAACATCCGTAACGTTGGGTCTTGACGCAGATGCACCAATGCTTGTTTCTGAATTGCATGTGCGCGTTGCGCGGTCACACCAAGAGCCTCACCAATCTCAGCGAAGGTGCGTTGCTTGTGACCATCCAAACCAAGACACATGGCAAGCACCTGCTTTTGCCGTGGGTCTTCTAATCGCTGAATGGCTTGCTCAAGAGCCGGTCTGTGGTCATTGTCTGCACTTGCATTACACGTGCTCCAATCAGGTGCGAAGTTGATGGCATAACCACCACCCGGTTTACCGTCATAAAGAGGGTCTTCCCCTCGAAGTGAAGCACCGAATTCTGCACAGCCCGCAACACTGCCGATGCCTTCAGAGCGGGCTTGCTGCGCATTTAAACCTAGGCCACCATCAGCTTCGGCATCCTGCGCAACCGCCTCTTCGCAAGTCGGTGTGATCTTCTAACGTTGTTTGAGCTTCCAAATCAGAGTCATCACTATTTTCCGAAGGGGAACCATCGTTCTCTGAACGTTGCCCCATCAACAATCTCTGACTCTTCTTCCTCTTCCGACGCACTATCAACGAGTGGGACACCACCATCACTTTGCCGAATGCGTGCGTCAGATTCCTTCTGCTTTTTGGTTGACGCAAAGAGTTGTTTAATCTCACCCTCAATCCATGGCACAGCGAAGGTGGAGAACCTATAACCGGATGATGGGTCAAACCTGTTCACAGCCTGCAACAGCCCCATCTTGCCTGCGTCACAAAGGTCTTCCCAAACTCAAACCTTTATCGCGGTAACGTCTCGCAACGAAACCAACCAACGGCAGATTGAAATACACAAATTGCTCTTTCGCGTGTTCGTCACCCTGCCTGATGAGAATGAAGGCGACGGTCTCTTGTTCCTGTGTCAGCGCACCCATTGTTAACGCCTTCCCCGCGTAAATCGCCTGATACGTTGCAGCGTGCTTTTGTACACAGCGAGAACAGCAGGGTCTCTAATCCCATCAGTCCAACGCGACAAAGGCCGCATTGCACTTTTCGATTGCAAATACTCTTCCTGTTTGAGAGAGGTTGTGCCTGGTGGGGTGTGTCGGAGGTCGGTGCGTGGATCAAAGGCACTGCCGTAAGGCATCGTGAGTTGTGGAGACCTTGTGGCACGGAGCACACGTGCAAGTGGGGATGGCTGCTCGTTAAAGGTTGCGGGTGCGACGGGGTTGCTGCGTGTTTGGGAGTGTAATTAGGTCGGTCATGGAATTCTCTCTCTTTCTCATCTCCTACAATAATACCCACCCTTGCGGGTGGGTGTGAATTGCTACAAATACAAAATCCCCGCGTTGCCGCGAGGCTTTGAAATCGTGCTCACTCTTAGTACCGGGTGCTGTCGCCGGTTTCCAACAGCCGACGGAAATTATCTCATCACACCTCTTCAATGAAGTCACCATGAGGCAGATTGGGTGATCTCAACGCTAAGGTTGACCTTCTCCCAATCCTAACCACTGGCCGACGCCTCTTCACCTCA
This sequence comes from Terriglobia bacterium, assembly GCA_963734455.1. Classification (GTDB taxonomy): domain Bacteria; phylum Acidobacteriota; class Terriglobia; order Terriglobales; family Acidobacteriaceae; genus JAIQFF01. The sequence continues at coordinate 102,045 of CAVTHC010000001.1, read as the reverse complement.
TCACGTACTTGGGCGCGGGCCTCGCTCTCACGTTCGATGTACTGTGAGACCGTATAAGGTCGGGCTTTTCTCCAACGATGCAATGCAACTCTACACGCACCATTGCAGCATTTACCTACATACCTTAATCGTGGCGCACCACAATTAGGACAACCTAAGTAATCCAAAACTTTGCGATTCAAAAGCGTTACAGGTTCCACAGGACACACCTCTGACACCGTAACTATGAGCAGGTTGAATAATACTCTTACAAAACTGTTGCAGACCGTTCTCGACGCTCTGAAAGGCAGAGCGTGCTCCTGAGTGACTCGCCGGTGTAAGTGGGAAAGAGCCGGGAAGTGAGTGTGAAAAAGTTTACCGTGGCCGTGGCGAAACTGTGGCCGCCACGGTTTGAACACTACCAGAGACCGCACCCACCGACGGGGTGCATCAGTACCCATCGTGCTGTGGTGGAAATCATTTCCTAGGGTTCGGCTACGGCCACGGCCACGATTTTGACCTTGCCCGCCGACCTGACCTGTATTTTTGGCCTTTTATTTCAATAACTTGCGTCTATATCGTTAAAACCATTGAAAATAATCCACTTACAGGTGCGGTTTGACGTTTTGGAGCCGTCTTGGGATCAGGCCGCAACGCGAAACGGTTCTGTGAACCGCCGTTTTAACTCTCAAGTTATTGAAAACACAAGAACCCATGGCATATTCATGGCACTTTGCCGCGAATGGGCTGAAAGTAACACCATTAAGTCTCGTGTTTTCAATAAGCGTAACCGGCACAACCCAAATAGCCCCCATCAGGTTGATCCGCGTGCCCCGGCGTCGCCAGATGCCGACTCGGAAGGCCGTCAGTTCGCGCCTGGTGATCGCGTTGGGGTCTAGCAGTCACTTTCTATTGGTATTTCTGGCCGGGGTGAGGCCCCCAAGATTCGGCACCTGTAGGGCGGGCCATTGCCCGCCGACCTGACCTGTGTTTTGGCCTTTTATTTCAATAACTTGCGTCTATATCGTTAAAACCATTGAAAATAATCCACTTACAGGTGCGGTTTCACGTTTTGGAGCCGTCTTGGGATCAGGCCGCAACGTGAAACGGTTCTGTGAACCGCCGTTTTAACTCTCAAGTTATTGAAAACACAAGAACCCATGGCATATTCATGGCACTTTGCCGCGAATGGGCTGAAAGTAACACCATTAAGTCTCGTGTTTTCAATAAGCGTAACCGGCACAACCCAAATAGCCCCCATCAGGTTGATCCGCGTGCCCCGGCGTCGCCAGATGCCGACTCGGAAGGCCGTCAGTTCGCGCCTGGTGATCGCGTTGGGGTCTAGCAGTCACTTTCTATTGGTATTTCTGGCCGGGTGAGGCCCCCAAGATTCGGCACCTGTAGGGCGGGCCATGGTCAAAATTTGGATATTGGGCTGTTTTGAAAATCAGACTTTTATGTAGGCTTGTGGCTTTGCAAATTTGATGACGTCGAGATCGCCCACCTTCCGATAGTGCTCAGGCCAGTCCATGAAGGTTACATCTTCGATGAAATATTCATCTGGTGTCTCTGGATCATCCAGGTCGGGCACTTCGACAAGAATCTCCGCGTCTTGGTTTGGAATTGCTTTCAGGCGATCCACTAGTTCTCTCACAGTCATGCCGCCACCTTTGCCTCTCCCCGTTGCAATAATCCCACCATTCCTGCAAAGTCCAAACATCCATGATGCCATATGAGGAGAGATTTCAAAACAGCGGCCACTACCACGCTTCGGCCCGCGCTGCGCCCACGCTGCCCCCCTAACAGCGTTCTCCCATCAAAGATGACCCTCAGCCTACCCCCGCGCCTTCAGGCGACGCCAAATCCGCACGATAGTAGAGGGCTTCGAAAATATTCCTACCCTCAGGTGTTGACATTGGCCGGGGCTGCCACATACTAAGAGAGTAGCCCGCAAGCGAGAGTTACTCCGCAAAATACACCGGTTGTAGTTGCACAATCCTCAACCAATAAGGTTGCCACATGGGTAAGTTAGCGTTGGTAACGCCTGAAGGTGTGATTGTGAGCGACAACGAACCCCCAAAGGTTGAGAAACACCAAGAAGATCCATTTCACGTGATGGCGGCACGTGAGGCCGCGAAGCAGAGCACCAACAACAAGGAAGTGAAGTAATCATGTTCACCAAATTCAAACAAGCAATTGAAACCTGGCTACGTTCCATCATCCGCGGATGAAGTAGCCGCCGAAGTCGTCGAGGATTGACCGCGACCTGGCCGCAGAGCGAAACCGCGTTTTGTCAACATCATCGCCGCAACTGTTGGTGATATCAATGCCTCGGTTGATCGTCTTTCTCAGTTGTCACACATCGGCGAGGCGCAGCGCCTGCGCGACCACATCCGTGATTTAGAAGCGAGGTTTACAGGTGTGCTCGGCACACTCAAGGCTCTTGCATCCAACGTACAAGATTTAACGTTTGTCGGGCAACACGTGTCAGCCCCATCGAGCAAGCTGCGTACTGCGGAACTTGATGAGGTTTTGAACATTGCGGGCGCTCAGACGTGAGTCGTGAGTGATGTTCGATTCACCGCTTCGAACGGCTGCTGCTACTCGGGTTGAAAATGATTCCGGCTCAGGGGTGCCGAAATGGCATCCCTGAATTTGTTTAGCAACACAATTTTCCGCACGAAAGGTTTTGTATGGCATCCATTACTCTTCTGGGCAATACCCCATACGCTCGTAGCCTCGAAGTCCTACGCATCGTAACCCCCACCTCCGAGCTATCTCAACGTGTACTCCTTCACAGAGCACGCGGCGGTTTCTTACGTGGAGCAAGTCTCATAATTTCGGGCGGTGCTGCTGTGCGCCTAACCACTGCTCAGCTTCAGACATTCGCAAAGGCCGTCGGGCAACACTTGGTAACAGGCAGCACGAACGTCACCGTAAATGCGTGTACAGGTTGTGACCTCGGGCGCTGGTGTGAATATCACAGCCCCATGTCCGCGTAACACCATCAACGTGCCGAACGGGCCTGATGCGGCAGAGTTGGCGTCTCGCGTGTTGAGATACACCGTAACCGGTTGCTAGAACCACAGCAGACCAAGCGACGGCGCACTCGCTGAACTCGCTATGACCCTAACGCTTAACAAGCTTCCCTGCGTTCGTCGCTGTCCGTAGGGGATACCCCGGCCCCATCAAACGTTGCCTTAGTCCAACGTGGGGCCGGAGTCGCAAAGGTTTTTCGGCACGTTCGAACACGTGAATTTATCTACCAGTAAATGATGTCGAATTTGTGAAGCAACACGCGGTGCGAATCCGCCATGTCAAGCCTTGATCGTGAGGGCCGCTTCACAAAAGTTTGACTCAGCGTGCCGCGTAAAGGCGACCTGGCACCCCATCAACCGATTTAGAGGCTTGCAGATGACCCCCGAAATTGCAACCGAGCAACTGATTGAGCAACTGAAGACCGCACAGACAAACGCTGACATCGCCCGCGCGACAATCAAGCTGCTGCGTGCCTGCGGAATTTATAACCCTCAAGCCGCTGCCCTAGAAATCGCCCGCCTTTGCGTTACCAGCGGCCATATGGGTGGTTAACCAAGCAACAGTTCGCTAAACAAGTTTAACCAACAAGGAGAAAACAGTATGGGAGCAGTAGGAAGCTATTTACGACACGTTCAAAATCCGGCTGACAAAGACCCCTTTAACGTCGCAGCCCGAGCGGCCATTGGTGATCCAAACGCCATTGCCAGCTGGAGCAGTTGACCAAAACGACCCCGACAACGTTCCGGCTGATCACTTAAAGGCTGCTCATGATGCGGCCCTACGTGCAGACCGCACTCATCAGGATTTGCTTGAGACACAGGCCAATGCGGACGCTTTCATTGCCGGTCATCCTGAGTTGAAAGATTCCATAGCAAACGCGCGTCTGTTGCTCAACCAGGCCCGCACGATGTTTGGCGAGAATGGCCCCATCACCGTCGAACAGTGGGAAACTGCTTATCAACATCTCCGTGAGAAAACTGATTTCTTGGCGTTCAATGCCGACGCTCTCGCGAAGCAACAGAAAGAAGCTTCGAGGCAGAGATACGCTGAGTCACGTGCTGCTGAAGCTAAACGCATCGTGAACTTGTCTCAAGATCAGCTTGAAAACCTGTCCCTTGAAGACATTCGCAGGTTGGACACTGAAGAGCGGCAGAGGCAGATGCAGGCGGCAGGTGAACGCGGCGGGCTTGGTCTTTAGGGAAAATCAATGTTTAGTTTCAAAGCAACAATTCGCAAGTTGGCTTGTTTGCCGTTTGAGGATGTGACCAACCTGCTCAAGTGGTCTGACTCCCCATCGACATTTGGCAACGGCAATCTGTTGGCTGCAAAAGCAACAGACGTGAAGGGCAAAGCTGTTGGTTATTTGACAGCAGAGCCGGTCTTAATCATCAGCAACTACGCAGTTGATCCTTGCACCGCCCTCTCAGACGTGCAGCACGTCGGTGATTCGATTGATGCGGCCCTCGCGGAGAAAGCAAAAGAAATCGGTGCAGACCGGTTCTTGATTGTTGTACCTGATGATGCACCTCATCTACCGGTGAGCGATTGGTGCGTGTTCTCTATCGCAGAGATTCCACAGAACACCACCTAGGTAACAGCATCGAAAAACGCTTCAGCGTTGATCCACGAACAAACAACGCGAAGTTCATCAATTAGGAGTTGAGAACATGGCAGACGATAATGGAAACCCGTTTGACAGACCGCTTGCTTCTGAGATGCAAGACCACCAGCAGCACAGGCTGCAACTGTCGCTGCTTCAGCCAACGGCAACCCGTTCGATGAGCCTTTGATGTCTGAAAAGGCAGAAGCGCAAGCACAGAACGGTGGGCCTTCGCAGGAAGAACAACAATTGTTGCAATCGAATCCCGGTTACAAATACGTCTCGGCTGATCCAAAGTTCCCCAACCGGCCTGCCGGTGTCTACCCATCAGGGCCGGGGAACGAATGGCGCAATGATCCAAGCTACTCTCAGTCGCCTGTCGATTTGCACATGGTGAGAAACACCGCGCAAGGTGCAGCCACAGCAGCCGCCGCAACGGCTGCGGTTCCGGCCACAGCGATTGGCCTCGGTGAAGTTGCACCTGTGATTGCTCATCTGGCAGAGAACTTGCCCAACCTCGATAAGGCTTGGAAGATCGTCAAGATTGTCGGTGGGGCGGAATACTCGCTTCAGCACTTGAAGGATGTGCTCAAAGTTCTCAGTGGCGGAAGCAACAACAAATAGTTTTGCCGGTACCACCGTGGTAAATACAATAAAATCAGTTGGTTAGCCATGGTAACCTTGACATGGTATGTTGAATCTAATAACCTGCGAGGGTGGTTCACCGGTCAGAGGAGATGACATTATGGCTGCGGTTGCATATCCGAAGCCTCTAGACCAGAAGCAACTAGATGGTGCTGTAGTGTCTCTCAGCGACTCCGAAATTCGCTCTCTCATTGACCACGAAGCGAAGATGGCTGGTCTTTCTGGAGTGGAAGAGGCCATCGCACGCGTGCGACAGGGCAAGGTGGGTCGCGGCTTCATCTGGGATAACCTTTCGTTGTTAATTTCCTTGCTGTGAGCAGTCCTCTTTGGCTGGTCTTACTGAGCGCACTCCGCGAGACGTGTTTGTAACGTTCCACGCTCACATCAGCAGACTTCTTAACAGAACCATCACAGATGCTCGTCTGTCTCTGCTGCACCCCGAAAAGCATCAAACCCGAGCCTCGATAGATTTCAGAAGAAACAATCAAGCTATTGCGGCACCCCTCTTCAAGCCTGGAATCTTTCTTTACATCGGCCAGTTTTTGGAAGTGGAGCAACAGCAAAACAAAGCTTGGAAGCTTAGAACAACTCAATACCGATACCGCATTCAGGCCACTGATGATCCCGGAGACAATCAGTGCCTCAGGTGGGAGTACGTTTCACGGCAGGTCCGCGATGGAACTCCTTGCAGGAACCATTTCCAAACCCCTCTAGACTTCCAGCTAGGGCAACACACAGTGTCCCTCGAAAATAGCCACGTACCAACGGGTTGGGTGACGATAGAAGAGATCATCCGATTTCTCATCGTGGATTTGGGTGTTCCACCAAAGCACAACGATTGGGACGCAGAATTGCGAATCAGCGAAGAGAAGTTCAAGGAATGGACGGGAAGGGAACTCGGATGATTCTCCCGTTTCTGAAAAAAAATAATGGGGGAGATTGCTGAGTGTCAGGCAGCGGCCCTCATCGAAACGGCTTCGCTGGCCAACGGCGGTACGATTCCTTTTTGCCAGTCGCGCAACTCGCGCTCAGCACTGCGCAGCGCGGCCTTAGCAAGCTTCACATCTTCGCGGTTTCTCTGGCACTCCGCAACGTGCGCTTTGCAGGCTGCGACTTCGGCAACCGCTTCAGTGATGGTCAAGCAAAAATATTCTTTCATGTTGTTTAGCTCCTCGTTGAAGTTGACTGCATCGAACGTGCTCATCATCTCGAAAAATCCGGTGCGTGTGAATGGCCTGTTGGTTCCACAGTTTTATAATCAACAAGGATTGTTGGTTTCAAACATTGAAGGCGGTCAGTCTCGGTTGATGATTGTGCGAGTTAATGAAGCAGCAAACCACATTCAAACGTGTACTGATGGTGAAATAGGTGGGGGTCTCACCATCAGGAAACCCGTGCGTTGTACAATGCAGGCTGTGATGACTGAAGAAGAAGCCGCAGCACTTGCGATAAAGGAGAGCGTTAAGCAAATATTCCAACCCATCCAAGACCTGATTCAGAAGCTTGTTGGCCCGGCTGCAACGGACGTTGGTCTCGCTTTTGGTGATTCTGCAAAGCTGTGGCGATTCAAGCGTCAATTCCGGATGCTTCAGGAAGCCCAACGCTTGATTGATGAAAGTGGTTTGAAAACAAACCCAATTGCTACGAGATTATTCTTCCCGGTGCTTGAGGCTGCGTCCATCGAGGATGACGATGATATGCAGGCTCGATGGGCTGCGCTGATAGCCAACGAATCTACCAAGGTTGGTTCCGTACACCCTTCATTCATCGAGATTCTGAGGCAACTGGCACCTGATGATGCCCGTCTGCTCGACAGGCTGTATGCACGGTGTTTAGAAATGCTCACCAGAAAGGTAACGCCGTGGGTTGAGTCTATTACGCAGTCGGACATTGACCAACGAGTCCAAGCTGGTGAGAACCCTTATACACCATTCAACAATCTCGTTCGTCTTGGACTCATTGAAACTGTGTACTCAATCGACAGCAAAAAGGTGAAGATACAAATATCTCGGGACAGAAATGCGCTAGCGGGCAGGAATACAAAATTCGAGGGAAAACTCGATCATCATTTCGAGCTTGCTGACATTGCCTATTTGTTTGTGGCGGCTTGCCGTTCGCCAAAGAAGAACATGGAAGAATCCACCAACAAGGGTGACGAAAGCGAAGAGAAGTGATGTCATTGGGTGCATGGGTGCAACTTGCGTGAATCCCAATTTGATAAGCGATTCCAGACCAACAACTTAGAGTGAACTTCTCTTTGTTCGGGACCAGGGGGTCGGAGGTTCAAATCCTCTCGCCCCGACCAATCAAACACATAGTTTCGGATAACGGGGCATGAGGGTGCCCCATGCTTTTTCGCGTAGTTTGCGAAAGAGGGACGAACGATGGTTCAGTCGCGTTTGTGGAATTGGGTGGCAGCCATGACGAACAGCGGAGATTGAAAAGAGGTACAGCTTCGAAACAGACTCTTTGGCCTGTCAAGGTTCGATACTCTGCCACCCTTCGTAAAAAGCGTGAAGGATGGGACATCCTTGTGTGCCTGAGCCTCCGCGGTTGTGCGCGGCCGCCCGTCATCTCGTGCTCAATCTGGCGATTGGAGGGTTAAGTCTTGGAGCCGGAAGGTGAGATCAGCATCCACGTGACGCTTTTCTCGGTGCTTTGCCGGTGCGGTGTTCCCCGCGGGATTACCAGCATGTCCCCTTTCTTGACCTCCATCGTAGTAGCGCCATCCGACTCGGTTGCCAGCCACTCTCCGGGCCTGGTATTCCGCGGATTTTTTGGCGTGCCACCTACATCGAAATTCGTCGCGCCTTCCAGGATCAGAAAAATATGATCGCGCCCGTCGTGATATTCAAACTCCCCAGCGCTCTTTGCGTTCTGGGCGGTCATGGCGATGGTCAAGGGTAGACCTGTAGGCTGATAGAGATAGTGCTCGCCCAACTGCGCCTGAAAAGCTTTCATCGAATCAGAAAGCTTCTCCGCCGTGAAGAGCTGGACGCCCTCCATGTCAGTCTTCGCTTCCGGTGTGCCGGCGCTCGAGGCGAAGAGCATCCTTTCGGTTAGAGGAAGGCTTACGGCCACGGCAAGCGGTGCCGCTCTTAGAAAATTTCGGCGAGTGTGATTTTTAGCCATGCGAGAGTGAAGCATACCCCCCGGTAGGCTGCCAAGTGTTTCTATCCGTCAAGAAACCTGGCCCCAGTGCGCAGCCCCGCGTCTCTGGAGTGTAAAGTGCCAGCCATGAATTAAATGTAGCCATGGCAAACCTGACGGAATTTACCCTGCCCGTCTCCTGCACTCCCATAGCTGCTGATGCACTGTTGCGTTGACTGCCCGATACGTGGGTGCATGGCAATGGGAGAAACCCGGGACAGACGGGACGTTTCCCAATTTCCTCGGAAACCGAGTTCGGAAATCGTCTGCCAGAGTGTAACCAATCGGTTTAGTTCAGCCTTAAACAGCTGAAAGTGTTAGTTCAAAAATATCGGGGTCGTGCAGAAAAGTTCGAAAATCGTCTGCTAGGGCCGACCAATTCCAAATAGGTTTATATTCGGCGTTCCCATTCTTCGTAGAGAGCGCGAAGGATGGGAACGCCAAGGCATCGGTGCGGTGGACAACACCCACACATCGCAAAGTGCGCGATGTATGGGGCACCCGGCCCCACCCGTGCGCTTTTTGCAAGGGTGGGAGATGTTCAACCATCACAGCGCTTCCGCGTGATCGGCTCCTCAAATTCTGACACACATTGAGAGTTAGTTTTCCGGCAGGGAACCCTGAATTGTAGGCAAAATTGTGGCGGTGAGACCACTCAGCTTCAACAGAGTTCACCAAGTCTCAGACGCAAGCGAGCAACTCATTCCACCGCAAGCACTTGGAAACAGGAAAATACTACCGATTTCAATAAGCGGCGGAATCTGGTTCGGGACCAGGGGTCGGAGGTTCAAATCCTCTCGCCCCGACCAATTCCAAATGGATTTATATTCGGTGTTCCCATTCTTCGCGGAGGCGGGGCTTCATTTCTTCAGCCATCCTTGTAACTCCATCCAGTCGGCGAACCGGTCAATCCAATGATCTGTCGGGAGGTTTTGCTGGCGCATTCCGAAGCCGTGGCCGCCCCTGGCATAGATGTGCAGTTCCGCCGACTTATGAGCGCTCGCCCAGCGCTCGTACAAGGCAACGCTTTCCGGAGCAAGGCCGAGCTGATCATCGGTCGCAGCCGCCACGAACATGGGCGGTGCATCCGCTGGAACCGGGACATCCTTGGATATTTCTCCGCCCGCATAGATCGGAGCCACGAAGGCGGGCCGGCCTTCCGGCAAGTAATGGAAGGCGACTCCGGAAACGACCCTTCCGCCAGCGGAGAATCCGATAATACCCACACGGTCGGGGGAAACTCCCCATTCCGAAGCGTGCTGCCGGACGTAGGTGACGGCGGCCAGGCCATCGGCGACAGCCAGGGGAACGACTGGCCCTACCAGTTCGTCAAATTTCTGCCGGTCGGCAAATAGCGCCATGAATTCCTGGGTAGCGTCCTCGCCGGTGTGCGCCAGGCGGTACTTCAACACAAACGCGGTCACGCCTCTCGCGGCCAGGTACCGGGCAACATCGGTGCCCTCGCTGGTGATGGAGAGCGCCATGAAACCGCCGCCCGGGCAGATCACGATCGCGGTGCCGTTGCTCAACTCGGGCGTGGGTTTGAAAATCGTCAGGCTGGGCTTGGTCACGTTGGTGACGACTTGGGTGTGCCAGACGTTCGAGAAGTACTCTCTTTCCGGATAGTTCTGCGGCGTCGAACCGGGCGGCTTGCCGGGGTAGAGAGGAATGACATCCTGGGCGGCGGCCAGGGTCGCCAGCAGCACGACTAAGAAAAAGGCTCGAATGAGGAAAGTTTTCACGGCCGCGTAGTTTAGCAGAGAGTCGTTGGCGGCGCTGCATGGTGACTATAGCCGGGTGCTCGGGTGTCCCAGATCTCGCGCCGTCTGCGATGTGTGGGTTCTGCCCATCGCTACTGAGGTGCCGATCGCGCTGCGACGTATAAGTCAGCGTTTCGCCAAGCCCGTAGAGTCCTCCATGGTCGAGAGGAACTAGTCCATAGGGAGTCAGTTCGTCGGCCAACTATTTGCTAGGAAGCAATTCATTAATTGCGAGGACATACGTTGTCACCTTGTTGAGTTTGATGTTTGAACGCGAGGAAACAAGAACGACCGCGCCGTCGGCGCTGCTCACTGATTTCATATTCTTCATTAGAACCCGTTTGCTTGAGATCATCGATCCGGGCGCAACCGCGTTCACGCCATTGTCCTGCTGAGTCGACAACCGCTGAGACGGATTCGGTGGATCGGTGGTGTCGACGGTGGGATTCACTCCGCCCCAATTCCTGTTGTCGCCCGGCGGTCCATAGGAGATGTCCGGAGGCGCCATCGGGGGCGCCGGTGGGTAATACCACGCCGTCAAATACACCTTGAATTTCGCCTCGCCATTTTTCCATTGCGCCGAATCCATGCGAAGCGCAAGCAGCGACGGCGAATTGTTTGATTTCGCCACCGACTCGGTTACCTCGCCCGAAATCACCGCGCCCCGCGGAAGCACTGCGCCGTTAATCATCGTGGCCATTACCAGCCGCGCTTCCACCTTTGTTCCCACGGCGGTCTTTCCGGCTTCTACAGACTGTCGCAGGATGATCGGCAGTTCGCATTCAACACAACCATCGGCAGTGCTCGTCCCCGTATCTGCAGGTGAAGAGGCCCCAGCATCCGGCACGTTTTGAGCCTTGGGAACTTGACCTAGAAGAACAGCTGAGCCGAGAACAATGGCGCACGCCGCAGGACCTGCTGCTTTGATTTTGCGAAACATCACTCCTCCGGAAGCCAACTCGAAGGCGAGAGAACTTGCGCCCGAAAGTATACCGCGCCTGTGAAATCCAGTTGTCACCTGCGACTGTCAAAGACCTCACAGTCAAGGCGTGACCGGTAGCCCATTCAAGCCCGGTTTTGGCTTGAGTGGGGGCGGTTCCACAGATCGACAAAGGTATAGAACATAGGACAATGAGTTTGTCAGTCGGGACTAAGTCTGTGAGGTGCGAACAATCCGACTCAAGCCAACCCCGGGCTTGAGTGGGCCACCGGCCATCCCCACCGCGCCCTGAAGTGTGGGATTTTCGTTAAGATAAGAAACCCTATGAAATCACTTTTTGCATTTCTGGCACTGGCCGCGCTGACGGCCTCCGGCGCCCTGGCACAGATGAGCCAGCCGATGGTCGCGGAGAACCCAACCAGGGTTTCCGACCACGTCTGGGCGATTATGGGTTTTCCCAACATTGCCATCGTGGTCGGCAGCCGCGCCACGCTGGTCGTCGATACCGGGCTGCGACCGAAGAATGGAGCCACGGTGGCGCGTGTGGCGGCCAAACTCGCGCCCAACAATCAGAAGCTCTTCCTCACCACCACCCACTTTCATCCCGAGCACGCGGCCGGCGAGCCCGGCTTTCCTGCCGGCACCATTCTGATTCGCGACGCGGTGCAGCAGCAGGAAATGGAGAAGCACGGCCAGGAAATGATCGCCATGTTCAGCAAGTTCTCGCAGCAGAATAAGGACCTGCTGGCGGACGTTGTGTTGCGCCCGCCCGATGTGACTTTCGACCAGGAAGCGACCGTCGACCTGGGCGGGGTCACGGCCCGCCTGCTCTGGTTCGGCGGCGCTCACACCAAAGGCGATGAGCTGACTTTTGTCGAACCTGATCGCACCCTGATTTCAGGCGACGTGGTGCAGAACAAGACCATGCCGAACATCTTCGGCGATGGCGGCACGCCGGCGAGCTGGCTTGCGGTGCTGGAGAAAGTGGCCGCGCTCGACGTCGCGCATGTCCTGCCCGACCATAGCCCTCCGGGCGATGGCTCGCTGGTGGCGGCGGAACGCGACCTGATCTCCGAAATCCGCACCCGAGCGCTGGCGCTCAAGGGCCAGGGCGTGGCGGTCGATGACGCCGGGAAACAAGTCAGCGCCGAGCTTAAGACGCAGCATCCCGACTGGCCCAACACCAACGCCGCCGGATTCGTCAAAAGCGTTTACGCGGAAGGTCAGTAGGGCGCTGAATGCAACCGCATCAGCTACTGGACTTCGCTAAGCGTTACACGGCCGCCTGGTGCAGTCAGGATGCGGCCAGCGTCGCCGCCTTCTATGCATCCGACGGCTCGCTCGCCGTCAATGAGGGCGCTCCCGCGGTTGGGCAGAGAGCAATTGCGGAAGTAGCTCAATCGTTCATGTCCGCGTTCCCCGATCTGCGGGTAGTCATGGACAAGATTCAGGCGCAGGGTGACGCTGCCGAGTACCACTGGACATTGATCGGCACCAACACCGGGCCGGGAGGCACTGGACAGCGGGTTCGCATCAGCGGCTTCGAGCGTTGGAAGATCGGAGCGGATGGACTCATTTCCTCCTCGCAGGGCCACTTCGACGCGTCCGAATACCAGCGTCAAATGGAGCGCGGCGCACAGGAGCCGTGATGGACGCTCCCGCCCAGGCGGAGCTTGAGCGGGGCACCCTTTGCTTCAGTGGCTGATCTTTAACACCCATGCGGGTTGCCGGCGCAGGTCTTCGGGGAGATCGGGCAGCGCAACCGACAGCGCCGGCTTTCGAGGCTTTGAACTTCAGCGGAGTCGTCGATCCCAGAAGCGTGACCGACTTTGCGCCGGTGACGTCTTTCAGCAGAAGGTCGCGGCCGGACCAGCGCGGCAGAATCGCGTACAGGTCGCTGCCCTTTGTGGTGAAGAACGCTTCAATGCCCGCCTTGCCGGGCTCGGGTTTCCCGGTCAACTTGGTTACGTCGTAAGCGGAGGAATATTCCTGGTTGTATTCGACCTTGGGGACCTCGCCGGCGCTCCACTGCCGGGTGGTCTTCCACGGCTTCGTGCCGTAGATCGCTTCGCCGTTGACCTTCAGCCAGTCGCCGATCTGGGTCAGCCGCTCCTCCATTATCACCGGGATGGTGCCGTCGGCCTTCGGTCCGATATCGAGCAGCAGGTTGCCGCCGCGGCTGACGGTATCGACCAGCATGATCACCAGCTCGCGGCCGGTGTGGTAATCCTCCAGCCGCTCCGCGCGGTTGTAGCCGTAGCTGAAGCCCATGCCGCGGCTCTCCTCCCAGGGATGGTCGATGCCGCTCATGCCCGCCGTATATTCCGTAGTCCAGTAGCCGCCGTGCTTGTGACGGGTGTCCTTGCCCCAGCGGTCGTCGATCACCACTTCATCTTTCACCGGAGACTCGTTGAACAGCCAGGCCAGCAGTTCGGGACTGTGCCACTCGGCGGAGGTCAGCTCCCACTCGCCGTCGCTGAAGATGACGGACGGCTTATAGCGCGTGACCAGGTCCTTGAACTGCGGAAACATGTGCTCGCGGACGTAGCGCGGCTTGTCGGAGAGCCAGAGCGGGTTGTACCACTCGTAGAGCGAATAGTAGAAGCCCATGCGCAGGCCCTTGCGGCGCACCGCATCGGTGAGGTCGCCCAGCACATCGCGCTTCGGCCCGATCTCGACCGCGTTCCACGGCCGGCCCCAGGTGGCCGAGGCCTCCTTGCTGGGCCACAAGGCAAACCCCTCGTGATGTTTCGAGGTCAGCACCACGTACTTGGCGCCCGAGCGCGCGAAGACGTCGGCCCAGTGGTCGGGATCGAACAGCTCCGCCCGAAACTGCGGCGCGAAGTCCTGATAGGGGAAGTCGGCGCCATATGTTTTCTGATGAAAGGCCCAGGTGCCGGTCTGAATCGGGTCGGCCTTGGGGTCATTCCTGCCGCGCGTCATCGCATTCCAATACCACTCGGCATAGGCCAGCTTTCCGGGAATCACCGGAGCGTAGGCCGGCACCGAGTAAGTGCCCCAGTGAATGAAGATGCCGAACTTGGCATCGCTGAACCAGGCGGGCGTGGGCCGCTGGTCAATCGACTCCCAGGTGGGCTGATAGGTTTGCGCGTTTGATCGGCCGAGAGGGACAAGAAGAAGGATCAGAACGAAAAGAGTTGGGCGTTTCATTTATGGTTTCCGTCCATGGCAATCGATTGGTGAGCAATTATGGACGAAAGCTGGAGTTCCCACCAAGTCGTGGGGGATGAGGGTGGCGCGGTTTGAAACCCCCCGTAAGAATTGTCATTCCGAAGCGCGGTGTTTTGGCGCGAGGAATCCGCTGTTTTGCTGCTGGCAGCAAGCAGATTCCTCGCCGATAGACCTGGCTTCGGAATGACAATCGGTGCGGTTGTCCTGGCGCAAACTGTACACGACGGGGATGAGCGCTGCCACGTGCTTGAGTCCAAAGCGCCAGGGGTGCATCTACCCTGGCATGGCAAGCGTAACGGAATTCAACCTGGGCGAGGCCACCGCGGTTCTCACCCGCACTCCCGCAACTCTCAACGCGCTGTTGCGCGGGCTGCCCAACCTCTGGGTGCGCGGCAACGAGGGAAAAGATACGTGGAACGCGTTCGACATTGTGGGCCACCTGATTGTCGGGGAGCGCACCGACTGGATGCCGCGGGTCCGGATCATACTCGAGAACGGCGAAGCGCGGCCTTTCGATCCCTTCGACCGCTTTGCGCAGTTGAAAGCGAGTCCAGAACAGCCGCCGGAGATGGACAAACTCCTGGACGAATTCGCAGGCCTAAGACGGGAGAATCTGGCTACGTTGAAGGCGTTGAATTTACAGAAGGAAGACCTGTCCCGGCGAGGAAGGCATCCGGCGCTCGGTGTAGTGACGCTGGCGGAACTTCTCGCGACCTGGGCGGTTCACGACCTTACTCATGTGCATCAGCTGTCGCGCGTGATGGCGCACCAGTACCGTGACGCAGTCGGACCGTGGAGCGTCTATCTGGGGGTGCTGAAGTGTGCTGGTCACAGCGCTTCATAGCCGTGACCACCGGAGCCGACATCTGCTACCATCGTCTGCGGTTCTACTACCATGCCCAAATTTGTCATCGAACGCGACGTGCCCGGTGCGGGAAATCTGAGCGACGCCGAATTGCAGAAGATTTCCCGGACGTCGGTCGAGGTGCTTAAGGCCCTCGGCCCGGGAATCCAGTGGCTGCAGAGCTACGTCACGGGCGACAAGGTTTACTGCGTCTACCTGGCGCCCGACGAGGCCACGATCCGCGAGCACGCCAAGCGGGCCGGTCTGCCCGCGAGCCGGGTTTCCGCGGTGCGGCGGCTGATCGATCCCACCAGCGCCGAGTAGGCGCCGGGCCTCCGCGTTAGTCGGGCGACAGCGCCTGGGCTATGGCTTTCTCGACCGGCATCGCCCATCCTTCCATCCACGAAGTGGCGCCTGCGGTGTGGTTCACCGCCTGCCGCGGCACTTCGAGATCTTTCTCCAGCCGGTCGCGCTCGGCGGGACTGGGCGGCGCTCCCACGCTTTGGCGAAGGGCGGCGGCCGCGCCCGCCAGGCGCAACGAGCGTTCCGGCTGATGCTCGGCCGCGGCGGCGCACGCGAAGCACTCCAGCAAGCGCGCGATTCCGCGCTTGGATTCGAGTGCTTGAAAAATCTGCAGGCTTTCCCCGAAAAGGGTGAGCGCTCCGGAGTAGTCCTTTCTTTCGAGCGCCAGGTTTCCCAGGTCCGCCAGGGTGCCGGCGATGCCCCACGAATCTCCGAGCGAGCGGAAAACGGAAAGGCTCTGCTCATACAGAGAGCGCGCGTTCTCCGTTTCTCCCAGCTCGCGAGCCAGGTCGCCCTGATAATCGAGCGACCAGGCCACGCCGGTGCGGTCTCCCAGTTCGGTGAAGCTGGCGGCGCACTCCTGGTACAGGGAACGCGCGCGGGCATAATCGCCCTGCAGACGCACCACGCTGGCCAGGTTGCTGAGGGCGCGGGCCGCAGCCATGCGATCGCCCAATTCGCGACACAGGTACAGGCTTTCTTCAAACAGCGCGCCCGCAGCCGCCACCTCGCCGCGCTCCCGGGCAAACACCGCCAGCGCATTCAACGACACCGCGACCGCGGAGTTGTCCTTCAACTCTCGCGCGATGGCAAGGCTCTCCTCGATCAGGTTCTGGGCGGCTTCATAATCGCCCTGACCGCCGGCCAGAACTCCGGCGGTGAACAGTGTCCTGAGCCGCTTCTGGTTCCGGGCCGCGGCGCCGGGGAGCCGCAACAGCCGGCCCAGCCGGTCGCGCCCTTCGGCGAAGTGTTCGCGAGTCTCCCAGAAACGGAACAGGGCGGTGCCGAGGCGCATGCCCCAATCGGCGTCCCCGCTCTCGATCAGCCACTCCAGCGCGGCGCGAAGATTGTCGTGCTCCACTTCGAGGCGCTCCAGCCATTCCGGCTCGGCTGCGCCTCCCGCCGCTCCTTCTTCCGCCAGGACCAGGTAGTAGGCGGCATGGGCGCGCCGGGTTGCCGCCTCCTCGCCGCTGGCCGCCAGGTGCTCCAGTCCGTAATCGCGGATGGTTTTGAGCATCACGTAGCGCGGCTCTCCTGATCCTTGCTCCCACTGCTGGGCCAGGCTCTTGTCCACCATCGAGGCCATGCCGTCGAAGACGTCCAGGCCGAGATCCTGCCGGGTGTCGCAGACCGCTTCCACGGCCTCCATGGTGCATCCGCCGACGAACAAAGAAAGCCGCTGGAAGAGCCTCTGCTCGGCCGGGTTCAGCAGGTCATAGCTCCAGTCCATGGCGCCGCGCAGAGTCTGCTGGCGCGCGGGCAGGTCGCGAGCTCCGCCGGTCAGCAGCTGCAACCGGCCTTCCAGCCGCACCTGCATGGCGGAAGGAGAAAGCAGCTTGATGCGTGCCGCGGCCAGCTCGATGGCCAGCGGCAGCCCGTCGAGTTGCGCACAGATGGTCGCGACCGCTGCCGCGTTGTCTTTCGTGATTTCAAAGTCGGGCTTCACGGCGCGGGCGCGCTGCCGGAACAGGCCCACCGCGGGATACTGCAACAGCGCCTCGATTATGGACGCCGATTTGAGATCGGGCACTTCCAGCGTCGGCACCGGAAACTCCCGTTCACCGTAAACGTGCAGCGGAGCCCGGCTGGTGACCAGCACTTTAAGATCAGGGCCGGCGGCCAGCAGATCGGCCACCGCGGGCGCGGCCGCGGTCATGTGTTCGAAGTTGTCGAACAGCATCAGCATGGGCTCGTGCAGCGAGTTCTGCAGGTAGTCCCTCAGAGCTTCGAGCGCAGGCTGCCCGGGAGACGGGTGCAAGCCCAGCGTCTGCGCGATCACAGCGGGCACCAGCGCGGCATCGCTTACCGGGGCCAGCTGGATCAGGTAGGTTCCGCCGGCGAAGTGGCCGGCCAGTTCGCGCGCCACCTGCAGGGCCAGGCGGGTCTTGCCGATCCCTCCCGGCCCGGTGAGCGTCACCAGTTGTACGTCCGGACGACGTAAAAGTTCGGTGAGCGCTACCCCTTCTTTTTCGCGGCCCACGAACGCAGTGCGCTGCGGAGGCAGATTGCTGGGGCGAATCGCCGGTGGCGGGGCCGGGACATCCGAGCGGCGGTCGCGCAACGCCGCCAGGTCGCGTGCCAGGTCCGTGGTAGATGCGTAGCGTTCTGCCGGTTCCTTAGCCAGGCAGCGCTCGATCACCCAGCACAACGGCGCCGGAGCCTGGCGGTTGGCCACCGAAACCGGCTCGGGATCGTCGCGCAGAACCGATGCCAGGGTTTCCGCGATCGTCCCCCGGCGAAAGGCGGGCTTTCCCGCGGTCGTTTCGTAGAGCACCAGGCCGAGGGAAAACTGGTCAGAGCGGAAATCCAGCGCCTGGCCGCTGGCTTGCTCGGGAGACATGTAACCGACCGTGCCCAGCAGCACGCCGGCAACAGTTTGCGCGTCCCGGAGCGATCGTTTCCGCGGAATCGGAGAGCAGCGGAGTCAGCTTGGCCAGACCAAAATCCAGGATCTTCACCCGCCCGTCGCGCGAGACCATCACGTTCTCGGGCTTCAGGTCGCGGTGCACGATGCCCGCCTTATGCGCCTGGGCCAGACCATCGGCCACCTGGGCTGCGATCTCAACTCCTTTTTGCAGCGGGACTAAACCCGCGTCGAGCAGATTGCGCAGGGTCTCTCCCTCGACCAGCTCCATGGCGATGTAGCAGACGCCTTCCACCTGCCCCAGTTCGTAGATAGTGACGATATTGGGATGATTGAGCGCCGACGCGGAGCGCGCTTCGCGCTCGAAGCGTTGCAGGTGTTCCGGGTTACAGGCCAGATGGTCGGGCAGGACCTTGAGCGCCACCTCGCGCCCCAGGCGGCTGTCCCGCGCCCGGTAAACTTCGCCCATCCCGCCGGCTCCGAGCGGGGAAAGGATTTCATACGCGCCGAATCGTGTGCCGGTGACGAGCGCCATAGAATCTCAACAGGGTGGGTTGCGACAGATAACAGGGTGAATGCGCTGCTATGATAGCAGGCGTTTCGGGAGACTGTTTATGGATATCCGTTCGCTGCAACGACCGCTGAAGGAGCGCTACCGCAGTGATCCGGGGACGTCGCGCATCACCCTGCGGGCCACGGGCACCCAGACCGGCGCCCCGGTGGCGTGCTCCGTGGATATTGGCCGCGCCATCTACCAGGCCGAAGCGCACGCGGGAGTCGGCGGCGCCGGCACCGGGGCTTGTTCCGGCGATCTCCTGCTGGGCGCGCTCGCCGCCTGCGCCCAGATCACCTGCCAGATGGTCGCCGCCGCCATGGGAATCGCAGTCGAGCGCATTCACGTCACTGTCGAAGGGGACCTGGACCTGGCCGGTACGCTGGGCATTTCCAAGACCGTGCCGGTGGGGTTCGAACACATCAAGCTCCGCTTCGATGTTGCCGCGCCGCAAGCCACCGCCGAACAATTGAGCGCCCTGCGCGAGAAGACCGAGCAGTACTGCGTGGTCATGCAGACTTTGCTCCATCCCCCGAAGATCGAAGCCTCCTGGGCTCCGGCAGAGTAGTCGGGCGTGGCATACTAGGCGGGCCCGAAATTCTGACTTCCGGAAATGTTTCATGCTGAAACGCATCCTCATCGCTTTGCCGCTCTGCTTCTTATTCTTAGTCAACTTGGTCAACGTCCTGTGGGCGCAGACTGCGAACCCGCCCGTCCCTTCCAGTTCGGCCCCACCCCTCATCATCCTGATTGGGCCGCCGCTCAGCGGAAAGACCACTCTGGTCGACTCCATCACCCGGACTTACGGCGTTCCGAGCATTTCGGTTGAGGACCTCATAAAGGACCACGCGGCTGAACTCGAGCACCTGCGCGGCCAGGGCATGTCCATGGCCGAGATGCGATATGACCCGGCCATGAGCCGCTATCTTCAGGAGCGCCTGAAGACTGCCGATCTCAGTCACGGCCTGGCGCTCGACGGATATCCCGCAACCCTGGTGCAGGCGGAGGATCTCGCCAAGATGGTTCCCGGTCTGAACCTCAAGCCGATTGCATTTCAACTGCAAGTGCCTGACGACGTCATTCGCGAGCGCTCCAAAAACACCGGACGAAGGAGCGACAGCTCGCGGATTCTGGAGCAGCGCATCAAGGACTACCATCGCGAGATGGACGCGATCTCGCTCTACTTCCCGAACGCCAACATCGTGGCCCTCGATGCCAATAAACCCGAAGCCGAGGTCTGGAAAGCGATGCAGGCCGCGCTCGACGGTGCGGGCGTGAAGCCGCTGTCGAAGTAACCATCAAGTGGGTGCCCCGTCCTCGTCTCTCCGTTTTCTGGAGAGACAGGGCGGGGCTTTTTGCGGGTAGCTTCTTCGTGACGGGAGAATCAAAAATCCCCACCCTCTTTCGCAAAATGCGCGAAAGGAGGGTGGGGCACCCCGTTCGTCTCAAATTCCCTCGGACTGGGCGCAGGCTCGGGCATATTCCAGCAGCAGGTTGCGCTCACGGGCATTGCGGGTGAGCGCCGCGGCGCGCTCGAACTCCGCGCGAGCTTCCTCCCGCCGGCCTAGTTTTTTGAGCAGGTCGCCGCGCACGCTGGGCAACAAATGATATTTCTCGAGCGCGGGTTCGGAAGTCAGCGCATCGACCAGTTCGAGGGCCTCCGCGGGACCGTAAGCCATTCCGACCGCCACCGCCCGATTCAGCTCGACCACCGGCGACGGCGCGACCTGGGCGAGCTCGGCGTAGAGTTCCACAATGCGCGCCCAATCGGTTTCGTCCGCGGTCCGCGCCCGCGCGTGGCACGCGGCAATCTCTGCCTGCAGCACGTATGGGCCTCGCGCGCCGCCGAGTTTAGCGCCCCGCAACTTTTCTGCGCGATCGAGCGCGGCGAGACCGCGACCGATCAGAAGCTGGTCCCAGTGGGCGCGGTTCTGATCGAGCAGCAGGATGGGTTCTCCCGACGGACCCACCCGGGCCCGGGAACGCGACGCCTGAATTTCCATGAGCGCGACCAGGCCGTGGACCTCGGACTCGCGCGGAGCGAGTTCCGCCAGGATGCGCCCCAGCCGCAGCGCTTCGTCACACAGCGCCGGACGCAGCCAGTCGTCACCGGCGGTCGCCGCGTAACCTTCATTGAAGACCAGGTAAATCACCGCGAGCACCGATGACAGGCGCGCGGCCAGCTCGGCGCCGCGAGGGACCTCAAAGGGAACGCGCGCTTCGGAGAGAGTGCGCTTGGCGCGGACGATGCGCTGGGCGACGGTTGGCTCCGGGACGAGGAAGGCCCGCGCGATCTCTTCGGTGGTCAAACCTCCGAGCAGGCGCAGCGTGAGCGCGACCCGCGCCTCGGTCGAAAGCACCGGATGACAGGAGATGAATACCAGCCGCAGCAGGTCGTCGCCCACGTCGTCGTCGAGTGCCGCATCGAGATCTGCCATCTGGACCTCGCCCGCCCGGACCTCGCGGGCGCCAATCTTCTGCACCACTCCCTCGCGCCCGATTTCCTCGTGCTTGCGCTCCCGGCGGGTGTTGCGGCGGAAGTAATCGATGGCGCGATGTTTGGCGGCGGCCATCAGCCAGGCGCCCGGGTTGTCGGGCACGCCCGATTGCGGCCACTGCTCGAGCGCGGCCACCAGAGCATCCTGCGCCAGATCTTCGGCCACGCCGACATCGCGCACCATTCGCGTCAGCCCGGCGATGAGCCGGGGCGACTCGATCCTCCAGACGGCATCGATGGCGCGATGGGTGTCGGCAGCAGTCACTGCCACCGATCACATCATCTTTAATTCGCCAGCGCAAGCCGGACGCGGTGCGGTGAGCGACGATGGACGGGTGCCCCACCCTCTTTCGCGTTTTCCGCGAAAAGGGTGGGTGATGGAAATCGTCACCGCATCTTCGTACTAAGAGACACTTCACAGTCAGAAAAAATCCCAAGCCCGAGTTGCCCGTGGAATCCCACCCTTCGAAAAACGAAGGGTGGGCCACCCGATAAAAACATGGTCACCGGCTTATCCCCTGGGAGGGAAATCGTCCGGGCCGAACATCTGGCGAACTTCGGTCTCGCCCTCCCAGCCCGGCCAGTGTTTCTTGTGGAGTTCCATGAAGTTGACCGCCGACTTGACCGCTTCTTCCTTCGACTTCAACTCAAACTGCGCATAACCGCCGACCACTTCCTTGGCTTCGGTGAAGGGCCCGTCGATCACGCTGATCTGGCCGCCGGAAAGCCGGACGCGAGCGCCCAGCGCGGTGGGCGCGAGCCCGCCGCTGCCCAGCATGGCGCCGCCTTTCGACGCCTCTTCCGCCAGTTTGGCAATCGCATCCATGAGCGGCTTGGGTGGAGGGCCCTGCTTCTCGGGGTGTTTGACGATCATCATGAACTTCATTGTTAAATCTCCTTTATAAGTGTCGGTTGAGAGCTGAGCTTCCGGGACATTTCGACCGGCTGACCTCGGGCTCTATTTACGCGTCGAATGAGAGGCCGTGAAATCGACATCCAGTATCATGAATTTCGGAAATATTTGGTAGGTGTGGAAGGGTGCCGGGGATTGGTCCCAGGGACACTTCAGGATTGGGAGAGGAGTTGCAGGGAGAAGGCGATTGTGGCGGGCCGGTCAATCGAGGCAGCGAATCGTCTGCTTGACGAAAAAGAAAACGGCTGCCAATGCGATTCGCCAGCCGACCAGCTTCAACTTTGACAGCTGGAGTCCAATCCGACTTTCTTTCTTTTCGATCACGAGGCTGCCTTCAGAGCAGAGACGATGCTCTTCCTTTCTCCCTTTTTTAAACCGCGGCGGCGACCATGTCTGTCCGCCAGCGCTCCCATATCCGCGAGAGTATTTGTGAATGATCGAAATTTGCCGTTATAGAAACTTAATGAGGTGAGGGAATGAAAATCGGAGTGATCGGGCTGGGGAACATGGGAGCGGGCATGGCAGCGAACCTGCTCAAGGCCGGGCACGAAGTCACGGTGTACAACCGCACGGCCAGCAAGGCGCAGGCGCTGCTGGCGCAAGGCGCCCGCTACGCCGCGCAACCGGCGGACGCCTGCGGCGGCGACGCGGTGATGACCATGCTGGCAGACGACGGCGCGGTCGAAAGCGTGGTCTTCGGCGATGCGGGTATGATCAGAAGCCTGCGCCCGCGGGCGATTCACGTGTCCTCGAGCACCATCAGCGTGGCGCTGTCGCAGAAGATGGCGGCGGCGCATGCCGCCGCCGGCCAGCGTTTTGTCTCGGCCCCGGTCTTCGGGCGGCCGGACGCGGCGGCTGCGGGCAAGCTCTTCGTCGCCGTTGCGGGCGCGCCGGACGCGGTCGATGAGTCCATGCCCCTGCTGGAGGCCATCGGACAAAAGACTTTTCGCTTCGGGAACAATCCCGCCGACGCGAATCTGGTCAAGCTCAGCGGCAACTTTCTGATTTCTTCGGTGATCGAAGCGCTGGGCGAGGCCATGGCCCTGGTGGGCAAGGCGGGACTCGATCAGCATCAGTATGTTGATTTCCTGACTTCCACGCTGTTCAACGCTCCCGTCTACAAGACCTACGGCGGACTGATCGCGGACAAGAAATTTCAACCCGCCGGCTTCGCCGCTCCCCTGGGGTTTAAAGATAATCGACTGGTCCTCGCCGCCGCCGAGACGCTGCGTGTGCCTCTGCCGCTGGCCAGCCTGATTTACAACCGGTTCCTGACCTTGCTGGCCCGGGGCGGCGAGTCGCTGGACTGGTCGGCCTTCTCCCAACTCGCCGCGGAAGATGCAGGGCAGAAGGCGCTCCCGGCGCGAAGTGAATAAGACCTAAAGATGGGTGCCCCGTCCTCGTCTCTCCGTTTTGTGGAGTGACAGGGCGGGGCTTTTTGTCGTCGCCAAAAAAGTCCGTGGTGATTTCAAACCCCCACCCTGTCGTTCCAAAGAACGGAACGACGAGGGTGGGTACCCGTTATTTTCTTGCGGCAGTCTGCTTGCGCAGGCGATCTTCCTGCTCTCTGAGTTCGGGAGTTAATTCGGCCCCGAAGTCCTCGGCCTCGAACACCTGGCGAACCTCGATCTCGGTGCCTCCGTCGAACGGACTGCGATTGAGCCACTCGATGGCCTCCTCCATCGACCGTACCTGCCACAACCAGAATCCTGCGATCAACTCTTTGGTCTCGGTGAACGGCCCGTCCGTGATGGTGTGCTTCCCGCCCTGGAACTTGACGCGCTTGCCCTTGGACGTCGGATGAAGCCCTTCGCCGGCCAGCATCACGCCGGCTTTCACCAGCTCTTCGTTGAACTTTCCCATCGCCGTCAGGATCTCCCGGCTGGGCATGACGCCGGCTTCGCTGTTCTTGTCGGCCTTGACGATCACCATGACTCGCATTGGTTTGTCTCCTCTAATAAGGTTTTAAGATTTGGCGCCATCTTCCGGGCCCTGCTTAGACGTCGAATGGGCACTGGAGGGATCGACAAGTTGCGGACTTTTTTTAACCCGGTCCGGCGACCGGCTTCAAGGGATGACGGCCACCGTCGGATTCGTGGGCGGGCTTTCATGGCCGGCCGCATCCACGGCGGTGACGAAGTAGTGGTAGGTGGTCCCGTCGCTGACGTTGTGATCGACGTAGCTCGGAGCGGCCACGCCGGAGGCGATCGGCTTATAAGTCCCGTCGGGCTGGCTGCGATAAATGTTGTAGCCGGTCACCGTCGAACCCGGGTGGGGAGCGGGAGGATTCCACTGCAAGAGAACGCTATGCGGCTTGTCGCTGGCGGTGGCCCGGAAGAGCACCACGCCGACGGTCCCCAAAAGCAGGACCGCCAGAATCGCAACCGGTAGACGTAGTGCTCTTTTCAAGTTCGATCATCAAGCCGGCTATCTTGCCTGCTGATTGACCAGCGAGCCGGCTTCCGTGATGCTCCCTTTTACCAGGTCGGTCTGAATTTTGAGCTTCTGGTGCGGGCGCAGGTCGACCACCGTATCGAACGGCAGATAGCCGGGCAGCGCCACGCGCACGCTGTGCCGGCCGGGCGTCAGCAGCATCGCCTTGCCCACTCCATCGAACTCGTCGACGTGTCCGGCGAACTGGTTGTCCACGAAGACCGCGGCCCGGCTGGGAGTGGCCGAGATTTTCAATTCCCCGGTCGCCGCTCCGGCGGTGGGGTGCTCGTCTCTTACCAGCGAGACATTGACCACGCTGGTTTGTCCGGGCTCGAGGATGACCTGCTCGACGTAATCCTTGTACCAGGCCTGGCGCACCAGGACGTCATGCTTGCCCGGCAGCAGCACGATCTTTTTGTCGCCGGTCAGCTCTTTGACGAAGCCGACATACTGGCCGTCCACCCATACCCCGGCAGTTTTCTCCGCCTTATTATGGGCCACAAACTTTAATTCCGATTGCACCCGATCCTCGGCACTCACCGCGCCGACGAAAACCATGATGGCCAAAAGTGCCGGCAGACTTCTACGACTAAACATTTCCACCTCCAAAATAGAGACTATAAACCAGTATAAGCATGAGTCTATTCGCGAGTGAGTGCTAGTGGACAGAAGGATTCCCTGATACAAGTCATTGACCCAGGGGCGCCCCATCCTGTTTTCGCGCTTTTCGCGAAAAAGGATGGGGCTTTTGACTTTTACCCAAGCCGACGGATGGTCTCCGGCACCCGCCCTTTTTCGCAAACAACGCGAAAAGAGGGTGGGGCACCTGGCGATCAAACGCCCGGGGAAGCGCCCCGGTCTAGGATCTTTACAGAGGAGGGAAGAAGATTGTCTGGCGCTATTTTTGCTCACAATTGTAACTTCCGGGTTGCCGAGACATCCTTTTCCTGACGCCCGGCCTACGCCCGGCCAAAAACTCAGGAGGATCCATGAAAAAACTGATCGGAAAACTGATGGTGATGTGTGTTCTGGCGCTCTCTCTCAACGCGGTTGCGCAATCGACAACAGACACGAGTCAAGATGGCATGAAGCACGACGAAATGAAGCAAGACACGATGAAGCATGATGACATGAAGAAAGACGAAATGGCCAAGGACAAGAAAGCCAAGAAGCACAAGAAGGACAAAATGAAGAAAGACGACATGAAGAAAGACGACATGAAGAAAGACGACATGAAGAAAGACAGCATGGGCAACGATGAGATGAAAAAGAACTAGCGTGGCTGGCGGACCGGGTGGCGGTCATCGTCGCCCGGATAAGCCCTCGTATCCGCACTGAAACGAGCTTCTCAGCCAGTCCTAGAACGACCTCTCGGCTCCTCAGCGGTTCAAATACTGTCGCAAACATCGCACACAAGGCACGTATCCTTCTCGAATGGCCTCGGACGCCGCCACCAGCCGGACCTCGCCTTCGCCCTCACGCTCATGCTTGTGGAGATACTTGCATCCGGGGACATGGAAGGTCTTGCCGTCAGCCGCGACCTCGACCATCATTTCGGGCGGAACGCCGGTGCCGGGTTCGGCGTGGTAGGAACGCAAGGGAGTCAAGACGGATGAGTTCAAGCGGGCGAGCGCAAAGCTGCCTGAAACCAGGGCCAGTGCGGCCACGGCGATCAGCCATCCGTAGGCGGTGCCTCGGGGAAGGGGCATGGTTTCAGCCAGCTTTCTTTGCCAGTTGGCGCTAAAACCTGGCGGCAATTCTACCAAACGGTCGTCGGCGTATAAGAGGACGACGTTCTTCGTCCCATCCAACACCGCGGTGCAATGCCGGCATTCGCGGAAATGGGCCTCCATCGCGGCCCGAAGTTGCGGACTGACCTCGCCCTCGAGGTAGTTGGAGATTTCCTGCCACACCTGTTCGCAACTGACTACCATGGGTTACTCCCTTTCCCGAAGGGCGCGCGGCTGAACCAGCCCGCCGCCAGTTCGGGCCCCAGAATGTCCCGCAGCATCAGCCGGGCCCTCAGCAGGCGCGTTTTGACGCTGGCGATCGAAATGTTCAAGACCTTTCCGGTTTCTTCAATGCTCATGTGCTGCACGTCGCGCAGCAGAAATACTTCGCGATACTTTTGCGCCAGGCTGGCCAGGGCTTTGACCAGCAGGGCGCGGATTTCGCTGCGCTCCAGCGCTTCGGAGGGAATCTCCCGCCAGTCGGCGAAGTCTCGCGGAGTGTAGGCTTCCTCGTCATCCTTCGATTCGTCGATCGATTCAAAAAGACTGGCATGTTGCTTTCTCTGCCGCATGCGCGCTTCATTCACCGTGATCTGGATCAGCCAGGTGCTGAAACGCGACTCGCCGCGAAACTGGCGCAAGTTGGCAAAGGCTTTCAGGATGGCTTCCTGCGCCACGTCCTGCGCATCCGCGTCATTGCGCAGCAGGGCCAGAGCGGTGGCGTAAACCCGGCGTTCGTAGGGTTTGACCAGCTCGGCAAAGAGGGAAGAGTCTCCGTTGCAGATGCGCGCGATGAGGGACTGCTCGCTGTCGTCGCTGGTTTCGGCGGGTCTCTCGGCAATGGTCATTCGTCGCAGCATCTGGATTTCTACACCGGGTATGGGCGCAAGAACAATCAGCGCTCGAGATATTCGGGATTTTTCTTCCACCCCGTCAGCATGGACGCGAAATTATTCCAGCCATGCAGAACGACCATGATGAGGTGTCCCAGAAGAAAGAACAGAATCGCCCACATCACGGCAAAATGCCAGATGCGGGCCCAGTGAAATCCGCCCATCATCCAGGCCAGCCAGGAAAACTGTATCGGCTTCCACACCGCCAGTCCGGTCGCGACCGAGAGAAATCCCAGTCCCAGCACCGAGGTGTACGCCAGTTTCTGCAGCGGGTTGTAAACTTCGCGGACCACCGGCTTCGGTCCAAAGAAAAAGTAGTAGCGCATCATGGGCCACACACCGCCGATATCGCGGGGCGTGAACAGCACCTGGCGATAGTTGCGGCTGAACATCTGATAGCCCAGGTAGAAAACGCCGGTCGCGATGTAGATCCACATGAAGGTCAGGTGCCACTGCAGGCCGCCGCCCAGCCATCCGCCCAGGGCGAATGCCTGGGGCCAGTGCAGCAGATCCTTCTGCGGTATCTTCGCGCCGAAGCTGGGGAAGGCGCGGAATATCTGAAAGCCGCTGGCCACCATCACCAGCAGCGCGACGGCATTCAGCCAGTGACAGAACCGCACCACCCAGGGATGTTCATAGGCGGCCTGTTCCACTTCTCCCGTCTTGGGAGACTCGACTTCGATGACGCTTCGCTCATATCGGCCGGTCACAAACCGTAGAACGACGAATAGCCCTGATCTTCCCAGTAGCCCACGCGGTCAAGAACGTTGGCGACCTTCAGGCTGGTCAAATATTTGGCCTGCTTGTAGCCAATTTTTGTGGGGATGTTCAACCGCACCGGAGCGCCATGCTCCCGGGTAAGAGGCCGGTTGTACATCTCGTAACAAAGCAGGGTTTGGGGGTGCAGCGCGGTCGCCATATCGAGCGACTCGTAGTAGTCGTCCGCGCATTCGACGGTGATGAAACGGGCGCTGGTGTCGGCGCCGATCAGCGTCAGGAAATCCGATAGCCGGGCGCCTCCGAAGCGGCCGATGACGTCCCACCCTTCGACGCAGACGTGGCGCGTGTTTTGCCGCATCCTCGGCAGCGCCTGAACCTGCGCCAGGGTGTATTCGCCGGGCTTTTGCACGGCTCCGCCTACAGTCAGCGTCCAGTGTTCAAGATCGACGTCGGGATCTTCCACGTCGTAGCCGTTGATGGGAAATTTTTCAAACGGAGTCAGCTCAGAATTGGCAAAAGTAGTAGCCAGATGCCCGGAGCGAAACAGCCGGGCGGAAGCCCAATCGCTGAAGCCCAAGTCCGGTTTTGAGCAGAGGCTCCTGAAGCTTCGGAATGGCGAACGCCCCGAGCGGCCAGCACCGGCGCCAGCTTGAGCAATTCGCGGCGCGTAACCTTCTTAAACTTGCGAGAATCGATGCGTGCGTCCATGTTTTCTGTAGCGCCGACGTCGACGCCGGCTGTCCCGACGGCTGCCCGCCCTCGCGCTTCGGCCCGTCCAAGAGCGACAGTGTACCCGTTCGTGAGATTCCCGTGGACACGGAAAAGTTACGGCAACTGATGCGCGGCGTCAGCCTTTTACCGTCGCCGCCACGAACCGGGCAAACTGCTTCACATCCTGCTCGGTGGTATCGAAAGAGCACATCCAGCGCACCACCGATTGCTGCTCGTTCCACACATAAAAGAAGTAGCGCTTTTGCAGCTTGGCAATCGCGGTCCGCGGGATCCTGGCGAATACCCCGTTAGCTTCCACTTTGTAAACGATCTTCACCTGTGGAATCTCCCGCAGTTCCTTCTGCAGCAGGCGCGCCATGCGGTTGGCGTGCCGCGCGCTCTTCAGCCAGAGATCGCCGGTGAGCAAAGCGTCGAATTGGGCGGAGATGAAGCGCATCTTCGAGGCCAGCTGCATCCCCTGCTTGCGTAAATACAGAAAGTCGTTGCCCAGTTTCTTGTCGAAGAAGACCACGGCTTCCGCTCCCAGGGCGCCGTTTTTGGTTCCGCCGAAAGAAAGCACGTCCACTCCCAGGTCGCGCGTGGCCTGGCGCAGGCTTTGCCCCAGGCTGGCGGCGGCGTTGGCGATGCGGGCCCCGTCCACGTGCAGGAACATGCCACGCTGGTGAGCGAATCGGGCCAGGGCCTTGATTTCGGCAGGCTGATACACGGTGCCGACTTCCGTGGCCTGGGTGATGGAGATGACCCGGGGCTGCACGTGGTGCTGGATCATCGATGCCATGGTAGGCATGGCTGACCGCTTCAACCGTAAGTTTGCCGTTGATCACGGGAACCGGAATGAGCTTGCAGCCGGTGAATTTCTCCGGAGCGCCGCATTCGTCGGTGTAGATGTGCGCGGCCTCGCCGCAGATGACGGCGTGATAGGAATTGGTCAGCGCCTTCAGGCTCAGGCAGTTGGCCGCGGTGCCGTTAAAAACGAAGAAGACTTCGATATCCGGGCCGAAATGCCGCTTGAATTTCTGCACCACTGACTGGGTGTAGGGATCGTCGCCATAGCCGACCGCGTGGCCCCGGTTGGCCTCGCCCACGGCTTGCAAGACTTCGGGATGAACGCCGGCGTTGTTATCGCTGGCAAAACTGCGGGCAGGTTTCATGATCCGAAATAATGTAGCAGACGGACGTGAGGTCGGACCTCCGTCCGCCACTTTTGACCTGCATGTCGTCTCCGGCTCGGACAACGCCCGCCTGCTCTCAAGCAAGATCAGATTCAGCCGCAGAATCAACTTCAGAGGCGGCGGACACGAGTGTCCGCCCCCACGGCATGGCACTGTGGTGGTGTTACCGGGCGGGTACCGGCGTGACCTTGGCGCGGCGGAACCTCGGGGTTACATTTAACCCATGACACTGGTACTTTTGATGGTGGTTCTGGCATTCGGCCTGCTCTATGTGGCGGTCGTAGCCGAGGAACGGCAGATGCAGGAAGCCACCAAGGCCCGCAAGCGTTAAGCGGTAACTTCAGCGGTCAGATCCCGGGTTCCAATCCGGCTTTGGGCCCCGAAACTCCGAATTACGCCCTTCCTTCGCCCTGTCGTCTATCCTCCCGACAATTTTCGAGTCTAAATTCCCTGACCGGCATCTACTAGTTTTATCTGGAACTTCGGGGCGGCGGGTGGTGCCCGTGCCCAGCCCTTCGAGTCGCGGGAGCAACGCAAAAAATGGATTTTCTGACACTGAGGAAACACGGGGAATCGATTGGCGGGCCATGGCCACGAGCCGGGTTGGCGGCAGTTCTGGCGCTGGCGGCGGCAGGCGTGGCCTGTAGCGGAGGCTCGGTCCGTGGGGCCCAGCCCCAGGGTCCTTCCGGGATCCCGGTCAAAGTCGAAACCGCCAAGCTGATCTCGGTCAACGACACCACGGAGTACGTCGCCACCCTGAAGTCTCGCGAAACCTCCGTGATCATGCCGCAGGTCGAAGGCCAGATCACCGACATTTTCGTGCACTCCGGCGCCCGCGTCTCCGCCGGAACGCCCCTGATGCAGATTGATCCGGCCAAGCAGCAGGCCACCCTGAAAACCCAGGAAGATACGGTCAAGGCCAAGGAAGCCGAACTGGTGTGGGACCAGCAGGAATTCGACCGCAACAGCGGCCTGTACGAGGCGAAAGTGGTCAGCAAGCAGGCGCTCGACCAATCGAAAACGGCGCTTGACCAGGCCCGGGCCCAGTTGGAGGCCCTGCACGCGCAGGTGCGGCAGGAAACGGTGCAACTGCACTACTATCGGGTAACCGCTCCCAGCGCCGGCATCGTGGGCGACATCCCGGTACGGGTTGGGGACCGGGTTACGACTACCACCGCCCTTACCACGGTGGACAAACCCGGAAGTCTCGAAGCTTACGTTTACGTGCCGGTCGAGCGCTCGGCACAGCTGCGGCCGAACTTGCCGGTACAGATCGTCGACCAGTCCGGTGCGGTGATCGCCGAAAGCCGGATCAACTTTATTTCGCCCCAGGTGGATTCGACCACCCAGACCGTCCTGGTCAAGGCGCCGATCGCGAACAGCAATGACAAGCTGCGCAACGCGCAATTCATCCACGCCCGCATCGTGTGGGGTTCGCAGGACCGCACCGTGGTCCCGGTGCTCGCGGTTTCGCGCCTGGGCGGGCAGTACTTCGCATTCGTGGCGGAGCAGCAGAATGGAAAGACGGTGGCGCACCAGAAACCATTGCGGGTGGGCGACATGACCGGCAATAACTACGTGGTGCTGGAAGGAATCAAGCCCGGGGACAAGATCATCGTGTCGGGCACCCAATTCCTGATCGATGGTGCTCCTGTCCTGGTGCCGCAAGGCTAAAAGCGGACTTCGGACCTCGGACTCGGCCTCGGACTTTGGCCCTCAGACAGCGGCAGTCACCACAAGCTTCATTGCAGCAGTTCATAAAGAGTTGCAGGAAAGAGTCCAAGCAGCAGCTGTTCGGTGTGCCGCCTGAGGTCTGAAGTCCGAAGTCTGAAGTCCGAAGTCTGAAGTCCGAGGTCCGATCCTGAATGTTCGTTGATTTCTTTATAAGACGGCCGGTCTTTGCCACAGTCTGCGCGCTGCTGATCATCCTGGCAGGCTCGGCCGTAATTCCTACCCTTCCGATTGCGCAATTTCCCACCCTGGCGCCGCCCCAGGTTTCCGTCACCAGCGTCTACGTCGGGGCCAGCGCCCAGACCGTAGAAACCGCGGTGACCGTGCCGCTCGAACAGCAGATCAACGGCGCCGAAGGCATGAAGTACATCACCTCGACCAGCAGCAGCAACGGGGTGAGCACGATCACCGCCACGTTTGACCTCAACCGCGATCCCGACCTGGCCGCGGTCGACATTCAGAATCGTGTGAACACGGCCCAGGGACGGTTGCCCAACGCGGTCAAAGCCACCGGCATCACCATCGTCAAGGCCTCCAGCAATTTTGTGTTGGGCGCCGCCGTCTTCTCGCCCGAGGGGCGTCTACTCTCCGCTCTTCATGAGCAACTACGTCGACGTCTACGTAAAGGACTCGCTGAAGCGCGTGCCCGGGGTGGCGGACGTCATCATTTTCGGCGAACGCAAGTATTCCATGCGGCTCTGGCTGGACCCGGTGCGCATGGCCAGCCGCGGGTTGACCGCCTCGGACGCGGTCAGCGCGCTGCAGGAGCAGAACGTCGACGTCGCTGCCGGACAGGTCGGGCAGCCCCCCATCAAGGCGGGACAGGAATTCCAGATCAGCGTGCGCGCCATCGGTCGGCTCACCGAGGCGTCCCAGTTCGAGAACATCATTCTGAAGACCAATGCCGACGGGACGCTGGTTCGCCTGAAAGATGTGGGCCGGGCCGAACTCGGCGCCGAGAATTACAGCTCGGACCTGATGTTCAACGGGTACAACGCCGTCGGCATCGGCGTTACCCAGCTCTCCAGCGCCAACGCCCTCGAAGTGGACCGCCTGGTGCTGGCCGAACTGGACCGGTTGTCCAAGCATTTCCCGCCGGGCATGAAGTATCAGAATGCCTTCGATACCACGGAAGCCGTGGGCGAATCGATCCGCGACGTGCTTACCACGCTGATCGAAGCCATCGTCCTGGTCATTCTGGTCATCTTTATCTTTCTGCAGGACTGGCGCAGTACGGTCATCCCGGCAGTGACCATCCCGGTTTCACTGATCGGAACTTTCGCCTTCGTCAAGTTGCTGGGATTCTCCGTCAATACCCTGACGCTGTTCGGCATCACCCTGGCCACGGGACTGGTGGTGGATGACGCCATCGTGGTCATCGAGAACATCGAACGCCACATTCAGGAAGGCGAGAGCGACACCCACAAAGCCGCTTCAGTGGCCATGTCGGAAGTGGCGGGAGCGGTCATCGCCACCTCACTGGTGCTGGTCGCGGTGTTCGTGCCGGTGGCGTTTTTCCCCGGCACCACCGGCATTCTGTTTCGCCAGTTCGCGCTGACCATCGCGTTCTCCATTTCGATTTCCGCCTTCAACGCGCTTACGCTTACGCCCGCGCTGTCCGCCATCCTGCTGGGCCGGGTGCATCGAGAGAAGAACTGGTTCTTCAAGGCGGTGGACAAGGTCATCAACGGCGTGACCGAGGGCTACCGGCGCATCCTGCGCGTGTTGCTGCGCTTCAAGCTGGTCGCGGCGGTGCTGTTCCTGGGGGCGCTGGGCTTGACGTACGTGGTTTTCCAGCGCGTGCCCAAAGGCTTCGTGCCCAGCGAAGACCAGGGCTATTTCATCATTGCGGTGCAGGCGCCGTCGGGGGCGTCGCTCGAGTATACGAAGCACATCAACCAGCAGATTCAGGGCATTCTTCAGGACATCCCGGAAGTCGAAGGAATTTTTGCCATCGCGGGGTTCAGCTTCAGCGGCAGCGCCTCGAACCAGGCCCTGGTGTTCGTCCCGCTGAAGCCGTATTCCCAGCGCAAGGGAGACGCGCACGCCGCCGAAGCCATCGTGAACCGGATTCGCGGCCGCCTGTTTGGCATTTCCGGCGCGCTGGTTCTTCCCTTCCTGCCGCCGGCGGTGCAGGGACTGGGACAATTCGGCGGCTTTGCCTACGAACTGCAGGACCAGGGCAGCCACTCTCTCGAAGAACTGGCGGCCGTGACCCAGGACCTGATCCGCCAGGGCAGCGCCCGCAAGGACCTGACCGGCCTGTACAGCACCTACACCGCCAACGATCCCCAGTTCGTGGTGACCATCGATCGCGAAAAGGCCAAGAGCCTGCACATTCCCCTGCAGCAGATTACCGACACGCTGAGCATCTACATGGGCTCGGCCTACGTCAACGATTTCGATTTCAACAATCGTTCCTACCGGGTCTACGTGCAGGCCGACCAGCAGTTCCGGGCCCAGTCGAAGGACATCACGCAGTTTTATGTGCGCTCGGACAGCGGAGCGATGGTTCCGCTGGAAAACCTGGTCACCATCAACCAGACTACGGCCCCGCAGGTGATCAGCCACTACAACCTGTTCCGTTCGGCGGAAATTGACGGCTCCGCCGCGCCCGGCTTCAGTTCCGGCCAGGCCCTGGACGCGATGGCGCAGCTGAGCAAGAAAGTCCTGCCGCAGGGATTCGCCTTTCAATGGACGGGCTTGTCGCTCGAAGAACTGAGCTCGGGCAGCACCACGCTGATCCTGTTCGGACTGGGGACGCTGGTGGTCTACCTCACGCTCTCCGCGCAGTATGAAAGTTTTGTTCTGCCCTTCATCGTGCTGCTGGCCGTCCCCACGGCGCTCCTGGGAGCGTTGACGGCGCAGTCATTGCGCGGCCTGGAGAACGACGTTTATTGCCAGATCGGACTGGTCATGCTGGTGGGACTGTCCAGCAAGAACGCCATCCTGATCGTGGAATTCGCCGAGCAGTTGCGGCACCGCGGAATACCGCTGATGGACGCCGCGGTGGAAGCGGCAAGAATCCGGCTGCGTCCGATTCTGATGACCTCGCTGGCTTTCGTCCTGGGCGTGGTGCCGCTGGTGGTGGCGTCCGGCGCCGGCGAACACGGCCGGCACTCAGTGGGCACGACAGTCTTCGGCGGCATGATTGTTTCCACCTTCCTGAACCTGTTCTTCATTCCCGTTCTCTACCTGATCATCGAAGGCTGGCGCGAACGCGGCAAGCCCCCGGGGGTCGTATCGGCATCGGAAGCGGAATGATTCCGACAGCGCTTTCTTTGCGGACTTTGATGGAGGACGGGCGTCCCGCCCGTCCAGCCGGGCGAGGACGCCCGGCCTCCACCTAAATCCTAAGGTTACGGCTGGGCCGGCTGCTGGGCCGCGCCCAGAACCCGGCGCTGGCCAGGTTGCTGTACGAAGGCGATCACTCGCAGATTGCTCAGATCAGTTTTCGGGTCGAGTTTGACGTGAACGTCCTGGGAAAAAGTCTTTCCGGCCTCGATGCTGCCGATTTTGGCGAGACTCTGCACCACACCCACGTGAGTCAGGCGCCGGCCGCTGTTCTCGCCGCGCAGCACCTGCGACTCCGCATGCTTCAACGCCAGCACGAGATACACATCCGCCTTGCGAACTTTCAAGGTCGGCGGCAGCGCATCGGTGTCGATGTGCGCCTGCAGGGTCTTCGAGGCGTCCAGCGAGATCCCGGAAATGCGGACTGGCAACCTTCGGCAGGGCCAGGGCCTTCATCACCGCCTGGCTGGCCTGGCGCGAATCGTTGCCGACGAACTCTGTATTGCCGTCTACCACCATCTGCGGCGTGTAGACGCTGTTCAATCCGAAGCGGTCGGAATAGGCGCTTTGGCGGTCGCTGAAAAAACGCGAAGAGTAGGGGTCAGTCCAGCCGATGTGGTTCCAATAATCCACATGCTCGCTGAGCACAATCAACTGCGCTCCGCCGATGGGCTGGGTGCGGTCGAGTTGCTGCAACAGCGCATCGGCAGGAGGACAACTGGAGCAGCCCTCGGACGTAAAGAGCTCGACCAGAACCGGGGACGGCGCGGAGCTGCGCGACATATCGGACGCGGCCGAAAACAACGACGCAGAAAGCGCAATCAACAGCAAAGCCGAGAGCTTGACCATTCCAGACCATCCCGCGCTGCGAGAAGTATCGCATGCTCGCGGAATGGATGTGTGAACCGAGCCAAAAGTTACAGCCAGCACCCGGTCTTGCTGAGCGGAGTCGGAGGGACCGTCACTGTCCCCACGTGGTCTGGGTGCCACATGGTCCTGCCTCCGGCGCTTGTCGTCTATAATCACAAGACTCTCCTCATCATGCGTGCCATCCTCTCTCTGGGTCTGCTGCTTCCGCTGTGCGCATCGGCCCAGATGACCACTCCCAAATCCCCGCTTCCCCCAAGTCCTGTCCCGCAATTCAAAGATGTGGCCAAAGCAGCCGGCCTGACCGTTTCCCACATTTCCACTCCGGAAAAGAAATACATCGTCGAGTCCATGAGCGGCGGCGCCGGTCTGATCGATTGCGATAACGATGGCAAGCTCGACATCATCACGGTGAACGGTTCCACCATCGACCGCTACCGCCAGGGCGGCGATCCCATGATCACGCTCTACCATCAGGACGCGAACTTCAAATTCACCGACATTACCAGCGCCGCAGGACTGACCCGCAAAGGCTGGGGCATGGGCGTGGCCGTCGCCGACTTCGATAACGATGGCCTGCCGGACATCTACGTGACCGGCTTCGGCGGCAACGCGCTTTACCGCAACCTGGGCAATTGCAAGTTTGAAGATGTTACCGAAAAAGCCGGAGTCGCCGCCGGCGGCTTCAGCACCGGCGCGGCCTGGGCCGACTACGATCGCGACGGATTCGTCGACTTGTACGTTGCGCGCTATGTTCATTTCGACATGGACCATCTGCCGACTTTCGGCAGTGACGAAAAGAATTGCCGCTTCAAGGGAATCCTTGTCCAGTGCGGTCCCTGGGGCATGATCGGCGAATCGGACCTGCTCTTCCACAATCGCGGCGACGGCACCTTCGAGGAAGTATCAAAGAAAGCCGGGATGGAAGATGTGAACAAGTACTACGGGCTGGGAGTGATCTGGGGCGATTACGACAACGACGGCTGGCCCGACCTGTACGTTGCCAACGACGCCGGCCCGAATTATCTGTATCACAATAAACACGACGGAAGCTTCGAGGAAGTCGGTATGCTTTCGGGTGTCGCTCTCGGCGGAGACGGTCAAGCCCAGGGCTCGATGGGCGTGGACTGGGGCGACTATCTGCACGACGGCCGGCTGTCGATGTTCGTAACCAACTTCCACGAGCAACCCGACACCCTGTACCGCAACCAGGGGAAGGACGGATTTTCCGACGTGAGCTGGCCGGCGAAAATTGCTCAGCCCACGTTTCTCAAAGTGGGCTGGGGCACCGCCTTTTTCGATATGGACAACGACGGCTGGCTGGATATTTTCATCGCCAACGGCCACGTGTATCCGCAAGTGGATTCGATTCCGGGTGGCCTGTCCTACCGCGAACCCATCCAGCTTTTCCGCAATCATCGCGACGGGACGTTTCAGGATGTCTCCGGTTCGCTGGCGGGCATTCCGCCGGAAAGCCGGCGCGGGGCGGCTTTCGGTGACATAAACAATGATGGCAACGTCGACGTCGTGCTGGTGAACGTGGAAGCGCCGCCCACGCTGCTGCTGAACCAGGGCGGAAACCGCAATCATCGCGTCTTGTTCAAGCTTGCAGGGACAAAGAGCAACCGTTCGGCCATTGGAGCGCGGGTCACGGTGAAAGCGGGGAAGCTGATGCAGATCGGCGAAGTCCGCGCCGGAGGCAGCTACATTTCACAAAACGATCTGCGCCTGCACTTTGGCCTGGGCGCCGAAACCAAAATGAACGAAGTGGAAATCCGGTGGCCGAGCGGCCAGGTCGAAGTGCTGCGCGATGTGCCGGCGGATTTTATCTATGCGGTGGTCGAAGGTCACGGGATCGAAGCCAAAACCCCGTTGCCGCCGCCGTAGATTTCACTCCGGCTCCAGCAGCTCTCCCAGGGTCGGTTTATGCTTGGCGATCTTCTTCTCCCTGCGATCCGGCACCACACGTCCAGCGGGAGGCGCGCCGATCTGGGCCCGCGCCATGGCCTTCACCTGACCGACCGCGCTGAACTTCTTCGGCTTGCGCTTCTTCTTCGCCATCCCCGACATCTTGCCATAGCTTGTGCGCGGCAAAGCTGCAATAATTGAACTGGAAGGCGAATCGTAAACCATCGCCGGAGACTGATCAGACATGGAAGAACGAGATTTCTTCGACGAGCGGACGGAAAAGAAGATGGCAACCCTGAACTGCCCGCACTGCCATCAGCCCGCCGAGTATGAAGTCACCTGGATTGTCCGCACTAAAAAGCGGCAATTGCCCGGCCGCGGTGACGAACGCGATCGCGCCCGCTTCGCCAAAGCGCGCTCCTACATGCTGCGCAAAGACGACCTCATGGGCTGCAAGAACATGCGCTGCCGCAAGCGCTTCGAGATCTCCGGCGTGCAGTCGGTGGTGTTCACCGAGTAAGTTGGCCCCGGGCCGCATCCGGGGTCTTTGCGGCGCTCAGGGAATGACGACTTCGAGTTCCGCCTTGGCTCCCATCGGACGGAAGGAACCATCGGCCAGCGAAACTTCGATCGTATGCTTTCCTGGAGCCAGCCCCTCAAAGACCAGCCGGTTGGTCATGGGCAAAATATAAGCGCCACTATCCAGACGATACTGCAGGTGCCCCATTTCCGAGCCGCCGCCAGGATAGCTGATGGGATCGGTCAGGGTGAGGTTTCTGACGTCCACATCCACCACCGCAATTCTGCGGCTGGCATTCTTTTCTTTGTCTGCCAGTTGTGCCTTAAGCTGCGGTCCCTTTTCCGACCCGACCCATGAACCTTCCTGGGCGGCTGCCGGCAGGATGGAAAACAAAAGCAGGAACAACGCGAATGCCAGTCCGTACCCGCGAAATGTGCGCATGATGTTCCTCCGTCAAAAGATTTAAGGATCCCGATCCAATTATACTTCTGTCGAGTCAGCCACTACGCCCGTCATTTATACTAAACAGTTTTCCGCTTTGCGTGGACCGAGCAGGGAAGGAGCTTGTCCTTGAGGATACTCGTCTGCATGAAACAGGTGCCGCAGAAGGATGCGCCACTCAAACTGAACGAGTCCGGCACCTGGATCCGCGAAGACGTGTCGTATGAAGTCAATGAGCCCGACGCCTTCGCCCTCGAAGAAGCGCTGCGTCAGAAAGAAAAGCACAGCGGCGAGGTTGTGGTCATTACCGCCGGCCCCGCGCGCGCCCAGCAGGTGTTGCGCGAAGCCCTGGCGAAAGGGGCGGATCGCGCCATCCATCTCGAAGACAACGCCTTCGTCGCGCTGGACGCTTCCAACACCGCCCGCGCCTTCGCCGCCGCCATCAAGGACGAACAGTTCGATCTCATCTTTACCGGGCTGCAGTCCGACGACTACGGCTACGCCCAGACCGGCGTGGTGCTGGCCGAACTATCTGGGCTGGCCCCATGCCACCATCATCATGCAGATCGAGAAGACGGACGCCGGCATCCGGGTCAAGCGCGAGCTCGAGGCCGGCTACTTCCAGTTCGTGGACATGCCTCTGCCGGCGGTGCTCACGATTCAGTCCGGCATCAACAAACTGCGCTATGCCACGCTGATCGGCATCAAACAGGCGAAAAACAAGCCGCTGCGCAAGGTGACCATGGCGGAAGTGCAGCCCGCGATCGGCGCCAACCTGCAGAAAATTGAGCGCCTTTACATTCCGCAGAAAACGAAAAACACCGAATTTCTCGAAGGCCCCCCGGCTGAAGTGGCCAAGAAGCTGGTAGAAAAATTAAGAAACGAAGTGCGCGTGCTGTAACTGGGAACCGAGAACTCAAATCCGGAAACTGGTTTAAAACAAAGCACCGCCCGGAGCTGTATCGAGATCGAAAATCATGGCCGATTCCATCCTCGTGATCGTCGAACAACGTGAAGGAAAACTGAACCGGGTCTCATGGGAGACCCTGACCGCCGGGCAAGCCCTGGCCGCCGAAACCGGCTGGGCGCTCGAAGCCGCAGTCGCCGGCAGCGGAGTCACCAACCTTGCCCAGGAAGTCGCCGGCAAGAAGGTTGCGAAGGTTTATGCCATCGAGTCTCCGAAACTCGAGCCTTACACGCCCGACGCCTTCACCGCAGCCCTCAAGCCATTCATCGCGTCCAGGCAGCCCCGGCTGGTGCTCATGCCGCACACCTACCAGGTGCGCGATTTCGTGCCCAAGCTGGCCACCGCGATGGAGCGCACCGCCATCAGCGACTGCATCGGATACAAAAAAGATGGCGACAAACTGCTCTTCACCCGACAGATGTTCCAGGGCAAGCTGGCCGCCGACGTCAGCTTTACCTGCCCGGCCCCCTGGTTCGTTACCTTCCAGAACGGAGCTTTCCGTGGAGACAAAGTTGAGGCCGGCGCCAGCCCCGCGCCGGTCGAAACCGTCAATGTCGAAATCGCCGACGGCGTAATCCGCAACAAACCGCAGGAAGTCTTCAAGGAAGCCAAGCAGGCGGTCGACCTGACGCAAGCCGAAATCATCGTGTCGGTCGGTCGCGGGATCAAAGAACAGAAGAACATCGAGCTCGCGAAGCAACTGGCGGATGCTCTCGGTGGCGAACTGGCGGCGTCGCGCCCCATCTGCGACTCGGGATGGCTCCCCATGGATCGCCAGATCGGGTCGTCCGGGCAAACGGTTGCGCCCAAGCTATACCTCGCGCTGGGCATCAGCGGCGCCATTCAGCATATCGTCGGCATGAAGGGCGCGCGCACCATCATCGCCATTAACAAAGATTCGGAAGCGCCGATTTTCGAGATCGCCGATTACGCGGTGGTGGGAAATCTGTTCGATATCGTGCCGCCGCTGATTGAAGAAGTGAAAAAGGCCAAAGCTGGAGCGTAAGGTTTCAAGTTTCGAGGTTTCAACCGCTTGGCACCAGGAGGTATCGTGGCCCATTCTTATCGAGACTTAATCGCTTGGCAGAAAGCCAAAAAATTGGCCGTTCACGTTTACCAGAAAACTGAAGCCTTTCCCAAAGCAGAAACCTATGGACTCACTTCACGGTCCGACGGGCGGCGATTTCCGTTGTCTCGAACATAGCCGAAGGCCAGGGCCGACTGAAGGCTGGAGAGTTTCAGCAATTTTCGGGCACTCACGCGGCTCGCTACTCGAGCTTGAGACCCAACTGGAGATCGCTTGCGAAATGGGGTTCTTGGATAAAAAAGTCTACGAGAATCTGACACAAGAATCGTATCAGGTTCTCGGCCTGATCAATCGACCGCTGGATTCATGCGGAAAATCAAGCGAGCATCGTGAAGCAAGCGGCCCACAACCTGAGATTTTGAACCTTGAAACCTTGAAACCTTGAAACCTTGAAACCTGAATGTTGATCTTCCGCAAGCCGCTCCCCAACATCGAACGCCCGCAGATGCCCGCCGATGTCGTTATCCTCGGCGGCGGCCCGGCGGGCATGGCTTGTGCACTGCGGCTTTCGCAACTGATCGATCAGCACAACGCGAGCCATCCGGACTCGCAGCTCAGCAAAGAAAATATCTACGTGCTCGAAAAGGCCCGGGAGATCGGCCAGCACTGCCTCTCCGGCGCGCTGCTCGATCCCCGCTCCATGCGTGAACTGCTGCCCGGATTCGAGAAAGAAGCTCCGATCGAGGCTGCGGTCACGAAAGAGGCGGTTTACTTTCTCACGCAAAAAGGCAAATTCAAGTTTCCCATCACCCCGCCGCCGCTGCGCGATCATGGCAACTATGTCATCTCGCTGAACCGGTTTGTGAAGTGGCTCGGCGGCAAGGTGGAGGAAACGGGGATCACGATCTTCACCGGCTTTGCCGGCTCGGAATTGCTGCTGGATGGAGACCGGGTCACCGGGGTCCGCACCGATGACAAGGGCGTGGACAAGCAGAATCAACCGAAATCGAATTTCGAACCGGGCTACGACCTGCAGGCTAAAGTCGTCATTCTCGCCGAAGGAACCCGGGGCTCTCTCACCAAGCAGCTGATCGCGCGTTTTGCCCTGGATCGCGACCGCAACCCGCAAACCTACGGACAGGGCATCAAGGAACTCTGGGAAGTTCCCGCCGGCCGCATCGCTCCCGGCGAAGTGATCTACACCATGGGATGGCCGCTGACCACCAAAGAATACGGTGGCGCATGGATCTATGGCGGCAAGGACAACGTGGTCTCGCTCGGATTCGTGGTCGGCCTCGACTATCCTGATCCCCGGCTCGATCCGCAACGCGTCTTGCAGGAATTCAAAAAACATCCGCTGGTGGCTCAACTTCTCGATGGCGGCAAAATGATCCGCTACGGGGCCAAGAGCCTGCCTTATGGCGGCTGGTGGTCGATTCCACCAGTTGCCGGGAATGGATGGATGATCCTGGGCGACTCCGCCGGTTTCCTGAATTCGCAGCGCCTGAAAGGAATTCATCTCGCGATCAAGAGCGGCATGCTGGCCGCCGAGACCGCATTTGAAGCCTTGAAGAAAGACGATTTCTCCGCCGCCCGGTTAAGCGATTTTCAGCGCCGAGTGGAATCGAGCTGGATCAAAGACGAACTCTGGAAGGTGCGCAACTTTCATCAGGGCTTCGAGCATGGCTTCTGGCGCGGCATGATCAATGCCGGACTGCAGCAGGTCAGCGGCGGACGCGGCCTGCATGCCCGATATCCTTCTACTGCGGGCTACCAGCATCTGAAGAAACTCGGCGAACTGCCCGCGGATGGCGGCGATGAAGCCAATCTCCTCGGCCCCGCCAAAGGCGACGGCAAGCTGACCTTCGACAAGCTCACCGATCTCTACCACTCCGGCACCAAACATGAAGAGGATCAGCCGGCGCATCTGGTCATTCACGATACCGGCGTCTGCAACACGCGCTGCGTAAAAGAATTCGGCAACCCGTGCAAGAATTTCTGCCCGGCGAACGTCTACGAGATGGTCGACGACGCGACCCAACCGAACGGCAAGCGCATCAGCCTGAATCCTTCAAATTGCGTGCACTGCAAAACCTGCGACATCGCCGATCCGTACCAGATCATCACCTGGGTGCCGCCCGAGGGCGGCGGCGGGCCGAATTACGACGGCATGTGAGCGGCACGCCTCGCGTGGAGACAGCCGCCCTCGGCTGTCCGGTCGAGCCCGCTTCGACCTGGTTTGGTCTTCCGACGTGCGCTATCCTGTTTCGCGAGGAAACCATGCATCTGAGATCGCACTTTGTTACCCACTGTACGGCCATCGTGCTGCTGGCTCTGGGCGCCGTAGCCCAGCAACCCGCGCCGCAGCAATCCGCGCCTTCGATTCCATCCACCGGCTTCGCCGGCCTCGACCAATACCGGGCCAGGCGGATTGCCGTCTTCACTGACGACTACGGCCAGCTCGGCCGCTACCGCGACGCCAACGCCGCCCTCAAGCCCCCCGCGCCCGGCGAAAACCGGGTCGTCTTCTTCGGTGATTCCATCACTGACATCTGGAAGCTCGAAGACTCTTTCCCGGGCAAGCCCTACCTCAACCGCGGCATCGGCGGGCAGACCACGCCGCAGATGCTGGTGCGCTTCCGCCAGGACGTAATCGACCTGCATCCCAAAGTGGTCGTGATTCTGGCCGGCACCAACGATATCGCGGGCAACACCGGCCCCATGCGCCTCGAGGACATCGAGGCCGACTATGCTTCGCTGGCGGAACTGGCGCGGGCGCACCACATTGCGGTTGTATTCTCTTCGGTCCTGCCGGTGCACAACTACACCCCGAAATCGCAGGATTTTTTCGCGCAGCGTTCGCCGGAAAAAATTCTGGCGCTCAACTACTGGCTGAAAGACTATTGCGCCGCCAGCGGCCTGGTGTATCTCGATTACTTCACCGCCATGGTGGATGACAAAGGCCTGATGAAGCGAGATCTGGCGGACGACGGCCTGCATCCCAACGCCGCGGGCTTCAAGATCATGGCCCCGCTGGCGGAGGCGGCGCTCGGTAAGACGCTGGCCTCGAAATGACGCAATCTGAAGTCGGCAGTATGGGCCCCACGCTCATGCGACTCGAATACGTTTTGGCTCCTGAAGAGTTCTTGGAAGGACAGCGAGTTTTCTGTTCTTCTCTGGGTTCCAGGTGGGTGCGGTTCAACTTCAAAGGACTGATTCCCATTGGCGTACTGCTGATGGTCGAAGGGCTTGTCGCAATTATCTGGAAAGCGGGTCTGTTCGCGGAAATTCTCCTCCCAGTTCTCGGTGCTTACTTCATCTTCAGCAGGCTCGTACTCTGGCCTCGGAAAGTGAGGCGGGAATATGATCAATACCCCGATCACGCCGGAGGCCGGAGCGTACAGTTTGATGAAGACGGCGTTGCTACGAAGACCTCCCATGGATCGGGAAATATGGTTTGGTCGCGATTCACCAAATTTAGCGAGACAGAGACCATCTTCGTTCTCTTCGCTCCTCCGCGTTTTCTTTTCACGATTCCCAAGCGTGCGATTCCGGCAGAAAAGCTCGGTGAATTGCGTAGCATGCTTGTTCAAAAATTGGGCAATCGATAATCCTCCGAGTCCAAGCCTCTCTGTATAATGTGAGTTGAGTTTCCGACCGCCCAGCCTACGGGCATACCCTGGCTGCGGCGGCGAGGGATGGTTTTCTTCGCGTCCTTTGCGGAACCTTAGCGCACTTTGCGGTTAAGAGCTGTTGACCGCAAAGACCGCCAGGAATCCCGCAAAGTTCGCAAAGCAAGCCAACCCCGAGGGTGCAGGTGGAAACGCCGGCGCCTCCCGGCTTCGCGAGAAGCCATTGGAAAGGAAACAGCTGCCGGGATTTTCCCGCCTGCCTGTCCCTTTCGTCAGCACTTAGCCTTCAGCACTCAGCACTCAGCACTCAGCCACTCAGGCCTGTGCGCGGGCGCTGACCACGGCATTGGTTCGCTGAGTGCTGAATGCTGAATGCTGAATGCTGAGTGCTGAGTGCTGAATGCTGAAGTGCTGAATGCTGAATGCTGAATGCTGAATGCTGAATGCTGAATGCTGAGTGCTGAATGCGCTTAATCGACAAATTCGGACGCGCCATCACCGATCTGCGGATCTCGGTCACTGATCGCTGCAACTACAAGTGTGTTTACTG
The DNA here is from genome assembly GCA_963734455.1 of Terriglobia bacterium. Taxonomy (GTDB): domain Bacteria; phylum Acidobacteriota; class Terriglobia; order Terriglobales; family Acidobacteriaceae; genus JAIQFF01. The sequence continues at coordinate 57,429 of CAVTHC010000001.1, read as the reverse complement.
CCGCACTGGGAATGAAGGCGCGCTCTATGGCGACCTGCCTTTCGCCGACTACCTGCGCATGGCGCGGGTGCTGGTTGGGCTGGGAGTCGAAAAGGTCCGCATCACCGGCGGCGAGCCGCTGCTGCGCAAGCGCGTGATCGATTTCGTTCGCGAGTTGGCGAAACTGCGTACCACCGATGGAGACGAACTCGACATCGCGCTCACCACCAACGGCCACCTCCTGGCCGAGATGGCCCAACCCCTCAAGCAGGCCGGTCTGCGCCGTGTCACCGTGAGCATGGACGCGGTCGATCCCGACCGTTTCGCCCGCATTACCCGCGTGCCCGACGGATACGACAACGTGCTGGCCGGCATCCGGGCATCTCGCCGCGCCGGTTTGTGGCCGGTGAAAGTGAACTGCGTCCTGATGCGCGGTTTCAACGAAGACCAGATTATTCCTTTCGGCATGTTCGCCCGCGAAGAAGGCGTGGTGGTCCGTTTCATCGAATTCATGCCGCTCGAAGAAGACCGGGTGTGGTCGCCGAACACCGTGGTCCCGCTCGAGGAAATCGTGGGTCGCATGGGCGAATACCGGCCGCTGGTGGAGATTCCGCATGCCCGCAGCGAAACTGCCCGCCGCTATCGCTTTGACGACGGCATGGGAGAAATCGGCATTATCGCGCCAGTGTCACATCCCTTTTGCGGACACTGCAGCCGCATCCGCATTACCTCCGACGGCAAGATCCGCACCTGCCTGTTCTCCATCTGGGACCACGACCTGCACGGCCAGATGCGCCGCGGCGCTTCGGATGAAGAGTTGGCGGAGTTCATCCGCGGCGTAATCCAGAAAAAAGAAGAGCGCCACCATATCGGCGAGCCGGATTTCGTGCCGGCCTCGCGGACCATGGTCCACATCGGCGGCTAGAGGGCTTGCTGGAACGAATGATGGAGGACGGGCGTCCTCGCCCGTCAGGCATTGGCCGGTGCTCGACGGGCGAGGACGCCCGTCCTCCATCAAAAGATCTGAATAGCTGATTTCACGGCTGTCGAGCCGCACATTTCTCCTCAGTACATAAGCCGGGCGGTTCTTATCTCTTCAGGAAAACCAACTCCCTGGCGGGTCCAGATTGTCCCCACCGTCAAATGAATATTCCTCATACTCAATTCATCCAAGCTTTCAAAATCGAAGGAGAAATAAAAATGAAAATCACTTATCTACTCATGGCGTTCACCATGCTGCTGTCGGTGACCACCAACGTGTTTGCCGCCGCGAAGAAAGACATCGTGGATACCGCGGTTGCGGCCGGCGACTTCAAGACCCTAGCGGCGGCGTTGCAGGCTGCTGGACTGGTGGACACGCTGAAAGGGCCCGGCCCGTTCACGGTTTTCGCGCCCACCGACGAAGCCTTTGCCAAGCTGCCCGCGGGCACGGTTGAGGAATTGCTCAAGCCCGAAAACAAAGAGAAGCTGGTCGCGATTCTTACCTATCACGTGGTTCCCGGAAAAGTCATGGCGAAGGACGTGATGAACCTGACCACCGCCAAAACCGTGAATGGCAAAAGCGTGACCATCACCCAGCAAAACGGAGTGGTGATGGTGGACAACGCCAGAGTCGTCCAGACCGACATTGCCGCTTCGAACGGAGTCATTCACGTGATCGACTCCGTAATCCTGCCGCAATAGTTTTGTAGTGCGCCTCTACCCGGCGGCTGGGAGGAATATTTCCCAGCCGTTTTTTTGGCGCTACTCACACCGAGATCGATTCTCGGCGCCGGAACCGGTACCATCGTGAGCATGCGCCGCTTCGCATTCGTGCTCGCCCTGGTCACCATGAGCGCCCTCTGCCTGGGCGTGAGCATGGCACAACAAGTTGCGCACTCTGGGCGCGCTTCTACTTATCTCGGTTTCGATCGCAACCAATATCCCGGAGACCAGAACCTGCAGCAGCTGCGGCAGACTTTTGCCTATACCGGTTTCTGGCTCAACAATCCTCCCGGCGAGAAGACCAACAGCTGGGCGGGGAAACGGCAGACCCTGCAATCCGCGGGATTCGGATTTCTCGTGCTCTTCAACGGACGGCTCTACGCCAGTCTGAAAACCGTCTCGAACGCAGCCCGGCTGGGCCGCTCCGATGCCCAGGCCGCCGTCGCCTCCGCGCGGCGCGAAGGTTTTCCGTCAGGAGCGATCATCTTTCTCGATCAGGAAGAGGGCGGCCGGATGCTGCCCGAACAGAAGGCTTACATCTACGCCTGGGTGGACGGCGTCGCCGCAGCTGGCTTCCGTGCCGGCGTCTATTGCTCCGGCATCGCGGCCAAAGAGGATGGCGGCGTTGTCACCGCGGAAGATATCCGTCAAAATGCGGCGGGAAGGAAGATCGCATTCTGGGTGGCGAACGACGGCTGTCCGCCCTCGCCGGGATGCGCCTTCCCCAGGCGCGCGCCCAGTCCGGCCGAGAGTGGAGTAGAGTTCGCCGAGGGATGGCAGTTTGCTCAATCCCCGAAGCGGCCGGACGTCGCGGCCGGGTGTCCGGCCAACTACAGCCCCGACGGAAGTTGCTATCCCCCAGGAATCGATCCCGCCCGGAACCTGCACGTGGACGTAGACGCGGCGTTCAGCGCGGATCCGTCGCAAGGCCGCACGCCCTGACGAGCCCATGGCGCCCATGATCGCGAAGAATCTTCTTGTCAGCCAAGAGGATCTCCGCTGAAGATTTTTTCTTTGCGTTCGGCGCCAAGAGCGGCGAGTTCGAGATCCTTCAAATGTGGAGATTTTTAGAATACCAATGCATTAGAATGACCGTATACCCCTATGGCCGACCGTAGTTTTACCCTCGAAGAGGCGCAAAGCCTTTTGCCTGTACTGGAATCGCTCCTGCGCACTGCCATTGATGGCAAAAAACTGATTGAGGCCGTCGACGCCGAACTACAGGACCTTGCCCACCGCGTCTTCCTCAGTGGAGGCTTGCTGGTGAACATCGTGCAAGTGGCGCGGCGCAAAGCGGAGCGGGAGAAGACCATCCAGCGCGTAAAAGACACGCTCGCCGAGATCGACGCCACCGGAGTCCAGGTAAAAGATCTCGATATCGGACTGCTCGACTTCCCCTGCGAGGTGGAAGGCCGCACCGTGCTGCTCTGCTGGAAGCTGGGTGAAAAGGGAATCACGCACTGGCACGACACCAGCGAAGGCTTCGCCGGCCGCAAACCCATCGACGAGCGCATCGCCAAGGCGAAAAGAACGAACTAGTCGTCAGCTCTCAGCTTTCAGCCATCAGCAAAATCCTTCACCGCCGAGCACGCAGAGGTCGCCGAGAAGAACTTTCCTTATTTTCTCGGCGATCTCTGCGTCCTCGGCGGTTAATTGTGTTCGCTGAAAGCTGACGGCTGAGAGCTGACGGCTGCTTTACGGTTTTCCTCCCTCATTCCACTGCGGCGTAAAAGACGAATTCACCAGCCACCGGACCGGGCGCAACAGCGACCCGATGGCGGCGTCCATGTGCTTGAAATCGATGTGGGCCAGATCGTCGCTGGGCTGGTGGTAGTCACTGTGCAGTCCGTAGCTCGAAACCGTCTGGGCGACCACGCCTTTCTTTGCCAGGACGTAATTGTCGGAGCGCTCGAAGAAATTCTGCTCCGGGTGAGGGTCTCCGATCAGTTTGGCCCCGCGAGCGGCCAGCACGGGCCCGAGATTGGAGCGCTCCCACCCGGTCAGCCATACCGTGTCCGAGCCGGCCGCGGGATCGGGGCGTCCCAGCATTTCGAATTCGAGGTTGACTGCGATCTGCTGCAGCGGCACCGGAGGATGCTGCAGAAAGTAGGTTGATCCCTGCCCACCGGTTTCTTCGCTGCCGAACAGGGCGAAGATCACGGTGCGTCGCGGTTTGGGTCCGCTTCCGAGGACGCGCGCCAGTTCGAGCACCGCGGTAGTGCCGGAAGCGTCGTCATCGGCGCCATTGTAGATGTCATCACCATTCACCGCCGCCCCAATTCCCAGGTGATCGAGATGGGCCGAGAGCAACACCGCGGTCTGTTGCAGGCGCGGGTCGCGGCCGCGCAGCATGCCGACCGCATTCCAGGTGTAGCGCGTTTCGCTGGTCGTGGGGCCATCGAACGTCAGGGTTGTATTTTCCGGAAGACCTTTGAGGACAGCCGCTGCTTCCGGACTGGCCTCCAGCAGGTTGAAATCGCTTTCCAGCCCGGAAGCGCTCTGCCCTGCGATTTCCACCGGAAGAGTGGGCAGCTTTTTGGCGTGCTGCTGAAAATGGGCGGCGCGCTCCGCACTGGCCGCGATGATCGCAGCCACGGCTCCCTGCGAGCCCAGCGACGACGCCTTGGCCCGCTGCTTCCGCCGGTCGTTGCCCAGAATCAGGACGATGGCGCCCGCTGCCTGCGGGTCGTCTTCGTCGGCGTTGATCACGTGCAACGGTCCGGAGAAATGGGTTTGCGCGAGATAAAGAACCGCGAACTCCTGGCCGCAGGTCCAGGCAATTTTTTCTCCGCCGGCGTCTCCCGTGGCGCCGGATTTCTGAAATGTCAGCTGCGGCGGCGCGGTGAATTTTGCCTGTTGCAGTGTCGCCCGCTGCAGATAACCCCCGTCGTCGCCGGCCGGGGTGATTCCGTACGCCCGCAGTCGCGAGGCCACATAGGTGGCCGCCACCAGTTCGTCTGCCGTGCCGCTGCCGCGGCCACGCAGCGCGTCCGCAGCCAGAAACTCCATATTGGCCCGGATGCAGGCGGCACACAGCCTCGGAGCGGGCGCGGCGGAGCGAACCGCGGCCGGTGGTGTTTTGTTCGGCGCTGCCGGAGCCGCGCTGGTCTGGCAGAAAACAGCCGCGGAAAGACATATTGGGAGTAGTCCGGCGCTTAAAAGAGAGGGGAATTTCATTCGCGGTTTGAATTTGACTTCGGGGCTTGGCTTTATCGAATCCGCTAGCAGGTTAGCAGACCGCGGCGGCTGCGGGTAGGCGGAATCTTGCCGGGTCGTGGTGCTGCCTGGCGCAAAAAATCCCAATCCTTTATGGGCCGTGGCGCTGGGCCCGAAGCCAGCGTTCTTTTGTCGCTGCGGTAACTGACGCCCGGCCCAGACCTTAGTGCACACAGAAGTACACCCGCCGGTTCCGGCCAAAACCTTCTCTGCTACAATTCCGGGTAGCCACTTCAAGCGGACAGTGCCACCAAAGTACGTCTGCCGGAATTTTTCACCATGCTTTCTTGTAAGCGGAACCTCCGTATTTTGGCTACGTTGGCGGCGTTGTCCCTGCTGGCCCTGGCGGCCAGTTGCCGCGGCTTTTTTGTCAATCCCACGCTGACCTCGCTGGCGGTGGCGCCGACGTCGGTATCGCTCATTGAAGGGCAGACCCGACAGTTGTCCGCGACTGGCACGTACGCCGCCGACAACAGCACCAAGGATCTGACCGGAAGCGTTGATTGGACCACGTCCGATCCGACGGTAGCGACGGTCAGCAGCGGCGGTTTGGTAAGGGCGGCCGCGACTCTCGCCAACCCGCCTGGGACTGCAACCATCACCGCTACGTCCGGCACAATCACCGGCACTTCCTCAATCACAGTAAACACTGGCCCATTGCTCTCGATCGCCGTTACAGCTTCAACCCTGAGTCCAACTGCCGGCTCGACCTTCACCCTGACTGCGAAGGGAACATTTTCCGGAAGCAGCCAACTCCAGGACATAACCAATCAGGTTACCTGGAACAATGACAACACTACCGCCGTCAGCGTGAGCCAGGGAAGCGGAAGCGCGACCGCGAATACCGGCTCATCGGGTCAGATCGCTCACATTTTTGCCGCTCTGAATGGCATCGACAGCAATACCGTGACAATCACCGTGCAATGAACGACATCCGCTGCATTGGGATCTGTACCGGTGGGGGCGACGCCCCCGGCCTCAACGCCGTCATTCGCGCCGCGGTCAAGTCCGCCTTCCTGAAATACAACTGGAAAGTCATTGGCATCCCGGATGGCTTCGACGGATTGATCTGGCCGGAGAAATCCTACGAACTCACGCTGAAGCACGTGAGCGGCATTCTGCCGCGCGGCGGGACCATTCTGGGCACGACCAACCGCGGCAATCCTTTCAAATTCTGCACCATCGAAAACGGCCAGGAAGTCACTCGCGATATTTCCGAGGAAGTCATCGCCAATTCCCGCAAGCTGGGCATGGACGCGGTGATCAGCATCGGAGGAGAAGGCTCGCAGACCATCGCCTTGGAACTTTTCCAGAGGGGCATGAAGATTGTGGGCGTGCCCAAAACGATCGACAACGATATCTCGGCCACGGAAGTCACGTTTGGCTTCGACACCGCGCTCACCACCGCCACCGACGCGGTGGACAAAATCCATACCACCGCCGAATCGCACCACCGCATCATGGTGGTGGAGGTCATGGGCCGCGACACCGGTTGGATTGCGCTCGAGGCCGGCATCGCCGGCGGCGCCCACGTCATCCTGATTCCCGAGATTCCCTTCACCGTCGAAAATGTCTGCGCCTTCGTCAAAAAGCGCGAGAGCTATGGCAAGCGCTTCACCATCGTGGTGGTGGCGGAAGGCATCAAGCTTCCCCTGGCGTTTAAAGAGAAACGGCGGTCGGGTTCGGTGGGAAACGTGATTGGGAATGCGCTCGCCGCCAGCTTCCAGCAAGGAGGTGCGGATCAGCGTGCTGGGACACATCCAGCGCGGCGGTTCGCCGACTGCCTTCGATCGCATCCTGGCCACCCGCTTTGGGGTGGCCGCCGTGGACCTGATCGCTCAGGGCGGATTCGGCAAGATGGTATGTCTGCGCAACGGGCGCATCGAGTCCGTGGACATTGCCCAGGCCATCGGGCAGCTCAAAACCGTTGATCCCAACGGCCAGATGGTGCAGATGGCCAAAGCCATCGGGATTTCCTTCGGAGACTGAGTCCGCGGGCGTAATCTGGACGAGGGCGCGCGGGCCCGCCGGGATCTGTGCATGACCGTGAAATCTGCTTTGTGAAATACTGCCGCCCATCTTTCGCGTGCTGCTTTTTGCTGCTCCTGCTGGCCGGGCTGTCGGCGCTCCCCGGCTGCGGACGCGGCAAGGGCGGTCCCAAAGAAATGGCCTACGTTTCGGCTCCGCAGGCTTTCCTGCGCGACCAGGTGGCGGCGGTTTACAACAAGACCGGCAGCGTAAAAAACGGAGAGGAAGTGCAAGTGCTCGCCCGCGACCGCCGCTTCGCCCGAGTGCGTACCTCCGCCGGTGCCGAAGGATGGCTGGAGCAGCGTTACCTGGTGAGCCAGGAAACTTACGATGCCTGCCAGAAGCTGGCCGAACAGATGCGCGACCAGCCCGTCCAGGCGACCGGGATCGCCCACAACCAGACCAATATCCACCTGGACCCGCAGCGCGATGCCGACCACCTCTACCAGGTGGACCAGGGGGCGAAGGTATCCGTCCTCAAGCGTGCCAGCAGCCCCAAGCCCCTTCCCGCCGGGCAGGCCCCGGCCGCAAAAAGCGGCGGCAAAAAAGGACAGCCGGCAGAGAGCGTGCCGGCAGTGCCCATGGAAGACTGGTGGCTGGTCCGCGATGAGCCCGGGCACGTCGGCTGGGTCCTGGCCCGCATGATCGACGTGGATATCCCCATCGAGATCGCGCAATACTCGGAAGGCCAGCGCACCGTGGCCGCTTTCGTTCTCGACCACGTCACCGACGGCGAGAAACAAGTGCCGCAGTATCTGGTGCTGTTCAGCGAGAACAAAGACGGCATGCCGTTCGACTTTAACCAGATCCGTGTCTTCACCTGGAACGTCAGACGTCATCGTTACGAAACCGCTTATCGCGAACACGGTCTCAACGGCGTGTTGCCCGTCACCGTTTCGCATGAGAACTTCGACAAAGAAGGCGATCTCCCGGTTTTCGTGGTGCGCGTAAAGGACGACGCCGGAAACGTGACGGAACGCAAGTACAAGCTGAATACGCCGATCGTGCGCCGGGTGCTGGCGCCGGGTGAACAGAAAGAAGCCGCCGTCACCACTCATCGGTCGTCAGCCCGAGCCAGAAAAAAGAAGCATTGAACTGAGATCTGACAACCGCGAACTGACAACTATTCGATGGCAACGATCCTGGGGAATGCAGGCGCCGGCGTGCCCTCATCCAGGGCGCGCTGCCACTCTGCAATCGAGCGCAGCAAAGCGGCCGAGCGGATGCCCCCAAAGCCTTCCGGATAGAGCGAGAGATTGCGAAACGCCCGTTTCAGCACCGACCGCGCCCCCGCCAGATTCCCATTTCCATAATGGTGCAGCGCCACCGCCATCTGGATCAGTCCCTGCAGGAATTTCTTGTCCTTATGAGGAGCGTCGCGCCAGACGTCTTCCAGGGCCTCGTGGGCCTCAAAAAAGGCGGCGCGGTTGAACAGCTCGACCCCTTCCCGATATTGCACGAAATCCACGTGCCATTGTGGCACATCGCCGCCTGACCAATGCCCACATAAATACTGAATTTCATAGTTAAACCCAGGGAGGCTATCCGTTTTTCAATATGAAGGCCGGAATCAAAGTTGTAAATATATGAAAACACTGTCTGTTATGACGAGGTGTTTTGGAATGCCAGTTGCTTTTACTGTCTAGCGAGGCAGTGCGTAATCATCCTGTCGTGATGTCTTGTTGATTAGAATTTTGACTCGCGTCGATACCCCAGGAACTTCCAGTTTTGAGGAGAAATAGTTATGGATTCAGTTGCATCCAAGTTGAAGGTTTTTGCATTCGTGCTGGCGCTGCTGAGTTTGATGGCATTGGGTTCCGGACTGGCGTTCGGCCAGGCCATCAGCGGCAACCTCGTCGGCACCGTTGTTGATTCGTCCTCCGCGGTTGTGACCAACGCGAGTGTGGCAGCCACCAACCTCGGCACCGGAGCGGTCATCACGACCACTACCGGCTCCACCGGCGGATATCGCTTCGACAACCTTCCGGTCGGCACCTACAAGATCACGGTCAAGGCCAGCGGCTTCCGGACCGTCAGCGAGCAGGTCGAGGTGCAGCTTAACCAGACCGGCACGGTTAACGTGACTCTGAGTCCTGGCGCGGCCACCGAGACGGTGGAAGTTTCGGGCGAGGCGCCAGCGGTTGACACCAGCACGGCCCAGTTAGGCTCGACCTATACCAGCCAGTACTCGTCCAGCCTGGGATTGACGGGAACGGGCGGACAAGGTGGCGGAGTTCTGAACCTCTCGCTGCTGAACCCGGGCGTGACCAACGCGAACGCCATGGGCGACGGCATCGGGCCGTCGGTCGGCGGCATGCGGCCCCGCGACAACAACTTCACCGTTGAGGGTGTGGACAACAACAACAAGTCCGTGACTGGCGCTTTGGCCAGCATCCCCAACGACGCAGTGGAGAACTTTACCCTGCTGCAGAACCAGTTCAACTCCGAGTTCGGACACTCCTCGGGCGGCCAGTTCAGCACCACCATCAAGAGCGGCACCAACGGTTTTCACGGTTCGCTCTATGAGTACTTCAGGAACCGCAACCTGAACGCCGTGGACGCAACCTTCGTGCAGCAGAACCTGACCTCGAATCCCCGGCTTGACAGCAATCGTTACGGCGCCACCTTCGGCGGCCCCATAATCAAAAACAAGCTGTTCTTCTTTAGCGATTTCGAGCGGCAGCCGGTTGGACTGACGGGCGCGGCTCCCGGTGCGGTGTCGACGCCAACCGCGGCAGGATTGGCTGCCATCGCCACCGATCCCAATGTCAACGCAAATAATTTAGGGATCTTTAAACAATTTGTGCCGTTGGCTGCGGCTCACGGTGGCTGCGTTGCTTACAATGGTCTTAGCAACGGAGTGCCGTTTGGCGCTGGTTTCGTTGCTCCTGCTAACGGTACGTGCGCAGCGGGTTCGATCGAGGTGGGCGCAGTTACGATCATGCCTCCCGCGTTCATCGATTACGAGAACTTTGTGCAGAGTGTCGATTTCAATATTTCTGCTAAAGATCAATTGCGCGGCCGGTACGTCTTCAATAACGTCAGTGGGCCAGACATCGCGGCCCAGCTGCCGGCGTTCTATGTGAACGTTCCCACCCAGTATCGCCTGTTCACTCTGGGCTATTACCACACTTTCTCGCCCACCATCCTGAACGAATTCCGCGTGGGCTTTAATCGCTACGCCAATACCACGCCGGTCGGTCCGCAGACTTATCCTGGTCTGGATGCCTTCCCCAATATCGTCCTTTCCGACCTGGGAACGGGCGTGAATATTGGGCCCGACGACAACGCTCCCCAGTTCACCATTCAGAACTTCTACGGGGTCAACGACAACTTCACCTGGACCAAGGGACGGCACACGCTGAAGATCGGAGCGGAGTACCGGGAATACATCTCGCCGCAGAATTTCACGCAACGGGCGCGCGGCGACTACGAGTACAACGCGACCCAGCTGTTCATGGAGGACTTTTCGCCCGATATTATCGGCCAGCGCAGCACGGGAAACACCACCTATTACGGCAACCAGAACGCAATCTACTGGTATGTCAACGATACCTGGCGCATGACTTCGCACCTGACCTTGAGTCTGGGTGTGCGTTACGAGTACACCACCATCCCGATCGGCGAACAACGGCAGTCTCTGAATGCGATTTCGAACTCGCCGAACGTGATCATTCCGCAAGTCAATGAGCCCCTGATCTTCGACAAGCCGCGCGCTCCCAAGAACGATTACGCGCCCCGCATCGGGATTGCGTACTCGCCCGGAAACAGCGGCACGACCTCCATTCGCGCGGGCTTCGGAATGGCTTACGACACCCTCTATGACAACATCGGGATCCTGTCGCAGCCGCCTCAAATCGGCTCCACCAACAACGTGAACGAGGCGGTACCGTCGACCCCCAACTTCCTGGCCAACGGTGGCCTGGCCGGAGGCGGCAGCGGCATCACCGTCCTCGACCGGGTTGACGCCATGGCCGCCACCGCGGCCTGGATTCCGCCGGATGTCAAGTATCCTTATTCGCTCAACTGGAACCTGGGCGTTCAGCACTCGTTCGGGAAGAGCTACACCGCCGAAGTCAACTATGTCGGTACCCGCGGCAATCACCTGGACGTGCAGAACATCCTGAATTTCCAGTCGGTGATTTTTAACCCATCCGAAGCTCTACCGACGTTCTTCACGCAGCCTTCGCAGGCTACCCTTGACGGTCTGACCAGCACCCTGGAAAACCTGCAATCGCGCAACATCATCCCGGCAAACCTGAACAACGTAGACGGTCCCAATGTCGGGTTTAACGGGTCCGTGTTGACCGGCTTCATCCCAACAGGATGGTCCACCTATCACGGGTTGCAGGGCCAGCTCAGCCGGCGTTTCAGCAACGGTCTGACCTTTACCACTGCCTACACCTGGAGCCACGCCATCGACAACAGCACGGCGGACTTCCACAGCACCGATCTGACTCCACGCCGCCAGCAGGATTTCTTCAACGGCAACGCGGAAAAGGCCACTTCGGCGTTGAGCCGTACTCACCGGCTGACGATCGCCGCGGTGTACGAACTGCCGTTCTTCAAGGGCGGCAATTGGATGATGAGGAATGTCGTCGGAAACTGGCAGTTCAGTCCGGTTTACACCTTCGAGTCTCCTGAATTCGCTACGGTTCAGGCAGCCCGGGACGCCAACCTTAACGGCGACAGCGCGGGCGACCGCGCCATCCTGAATTCAGCCGGAATCAAGGGCGTCGGTGGCGACGTGCAGGCGTTGACAAATACTGCAGGGGATACGGTGGCATATCTGGCCCTGACCGGAACAAGCTGGCTCGGCCCCTTGCACTTCGAGGGCGCAGTGCCCTGAGTTCATCCGCACGGGTGCGGGTTCGTTCGGCAACCTCGGCCGCAACACGCTGGCTACGGCCCATACCAACAACTTCGACCTGGCTCTGTACAAAGACCTGAATATCACCGAGAGGATGAAGTTCCGGTTCGGAGCGCAGTTCGCCAATATCTTCAACCATCCCCAATTCCTGCCGGGCAGCAACCCGGGCGTTGGACTGGGAGTCAACGACGTGGTCGGGTACAGCACCTGCTGCACCACCTCGGCCTACAGGAACTTTGCGACTCCGGGTACGTCCAACTTCAACGATCCGAGCAAGACATTTGGCAGCAACGCCCGCACCATTGGGCTGGTTGCCAAGTTCATCTTCTAGGACCTCAACCGGACGTAAACCTCATAAGGAGGCTCGAAAGAGCCTCCTTAGTTTTTTGTACGGCCCTTTGCCTCTCCCGCAGTTCCCGTTTCAGGAGAGCCACAACAAATCATCTCTAGACACCACACATGGACATTACGGCCCAGCGCGAGGCTGTGGTTGACCCGAAGATTCAAATCGAGGATGTCGCTTTCGTTCGATTGTGGTTCGTTCTATGAAATTCAATATGGCCGCTACTTATAACTGCATAGAATGACCAAAGTACCGGTGTATTCGCAGGTTCTCCCAACCCACTAAACCTTGTGAAATAAGTCACTTCACATAGACAATCAGACTGGTCGGCCAATTGCCGACAGGATTCGACAATACCCTGTTGTAGAGTACGTTTCAGTCCCGACTTTCCATCATTGTGGGGGCTTTTCTCGGGCTTGCGGATGCGCTTTTGCGCCCGCGGCTGCAGGGTTGAAAGTTCAAGGAGGAAAAATGCAGAGGCTGAGATTTCTTTTCGGGAGCACGCTACTGGTGTTGGCGGCCAGCTTCGCGCTGGCGCAGACCGGTTCGATTCAAGGCACGGTGACTGACTCGGCCGGCGCCGTGGTGCAGGGCGCGCAAGTCACGGTCAAGAACCTGGGCTCGAACGCCGAGCGCACGGTGACCAGCGGCGGCACCGGAGCCTATAGCCTCCCGTCTCTCGCCCCTGGGGCCTACGAGATTACGGCCAAGATGGCCAGCTTCAAGACCTTCCACGTGTCCGACATTCAGCTCACCGTCGGCCAGGCGCTCACCGTGAACATCGAACTGGAGCCGGGAGCGGTCACCGAAGAAGTGCAGGTGCGCGGCGACCAGATTCCCGATGTCGACCTCGAAACCTCGCAGGTCAGCAACCTGGTGGATGAGCGCTCCATCCAGGACCTGCCTCTGATTACACGGAACCCGTATGAACTGGTTTTGCTGTCTCCCGGCACGTCGCAAACCAACGCCCTGGGCGGCATCAGCGTCAACGGCTCGCGCGAGCGCAACAATAACTTCCTGCTGGATGGCGTGGACAACAACGATACCTCCGTGCCGGGACGGACTGGCGAGCGTGCTCGGCGCGATCCGGATTCGACGCAGGAATTCCGCGTCATCACCAACAATTTCAACCCGGAATATCGGCCGCAACACCGGCGCCATCATTGACGTGGTCACCAAGAGCGGCACCAACCAGTTCCATGGCGATGCCTACGAATACGGCCGCTGGAACGGTTTTGGCGGAGCCCGCGACTGGTTCAACCGCCAGGCCGATGGCCCCCAGGATCCTTATATCCGCCACCAGTTTGGATTTTCGATTGGCGGCCCCATTCGCAAGGACAAGACTTTCTTCTTTTTCAACGACGAGATTGACCGCTTCATTACGACTCTGACCAGTTTCGCCACGGTGCCGACCGCGGCTTTCAAAACCGGAGTTTTTAACTATACGTCGATCGATCCCAACACCCTGGGAACCACTACCGTGCCGGTCGACATAACCCAGACTGGGGCCAACAACTACAGTACGTTAGGGTATCCCCTCGTTCCGGCGCCGGCGGACCCGACCACGCAGAAGATTTTTGCGTTATATCCCAAGCCCACGTTTGACAATGGCGACGGATTTTCGGGCACCACGTTGTTTCCCACTTCGGACCGCCAGAACAGCTATCAGACCGTCGCCAAGATTGACCACCATTTCACCGACCGTGAAACCCTGAGTGTGCGCTACGGATACGATAACTTCGCCGATCCCGATCCGTTTCACGACGATGTCATCCCGGGAGGGGTTGGAGCCACGTCCGAGAAGGCCATTGCACAGGCGCTTTCCGCGAACCTGGTTTCCAGCTTTACCACCAACGTGCTCAACAGTTTCACTTTCGCCTACAACCGGATTTTTGCCGGATTCAAGTGCACCGGACTGGGCACGCTGGACAGCGTCGGTCCGGTCGACCGCTTCGGAAACGGCACCGACTACCTCATGGATCCCTTCAGCAGCTTCGGCTGTATCTCGCTGGTATCGGATGGTCAAGCCCGGCGGACCGGGACGGACAGCTATACCGACACCATCAGCTGGGTGCACGGCGGACACACCATGAAGTTCGGCGGCGATTTCCGCAATATCCACGAGGACGGGGACAGCAACTTTACCGCGCGCCGTCAGGCTGACACCGAAACCTTCTTCAACACGGGATTAAGTCTCCTGACCGGTGTAGCCAATACCACGACCGCGCTGGAGGACGCGGTGTCCGCCTATTACGGGTTCGTGTGGAAAGATCTGAACGGCGAGTTCTTCAACAAGGCGGGCGTGCGGCAGCCCACCGATGGCAAGAACTTCCGGCAACACGAGTACGACTGGTTCGGGCAGGACACCTGGAAAGTCCGGCGCAACTTCACCCTGATCTACGGCCTGCGCTACCAACTGGACGGCGTACCCTACGAGGAAAACGCCAACTTTTCGAATCTGCTCGGCAACCCGGCAGGCCCCGCTCCCCTGGTCATGTCGGTGGTGGGACCCGGAACCGGGAAGCAAATCTATAACAGCGACTATTCCAACCTCGAGCCCAGGGTCGGATTCTCCTGGGACCCGTGGAACGACGGCAAGACGGCGATCCGGGCTGGCTTCGGAATTTTCCATGACCGTGTCTTCGGCAACCTTTTCGGGAATGCCCGCGCCAACCCTCCTTTCGAGCAGGACTACGTGGTCAACCCGTTTGAGACGCTGAACAATTTCTTTGGAGGCTTTTTCAATAACCAGCCGTACGTGTTGCCCGCCCCGCCGGACACCACGCCTTCGGCGATCATCCCGGATGGGTCCCATCTGGAGCCGGTTCTGTTCGACACCCATTTCCGTAACCCGGTCAGCAACAACTGGAATTTCGGCATTCAGCGCGAGCTGCCCGGCGGCAATACAATTGACGCGGCGTATGTGGGATCGAAGGGCACGCACATTTTCCGAGAGGTCGATGGCAACCCGCCCGACCCCAACCTGGTCAAACAGCTGGTGGCATTTTGCAGTGTTCCAAACGCCTTCGGCTGCACCCCCGGAACGGTTACTTTTTCGAACTTGACTATCGGGGCCGACGGAAACTTCCCCAGTCTGCCATTTAATGCAGTAAAGCAAAACGCGGTGGTTCAGCCTTTCTACCAGCGCTCTGTAGGAAACTCCATTTACAACTCCCTGCAGGTGAAAATCACGCACCGCCTGAGTCATGGACTGCAGGTGCAGGGCGCTTACACCTGGGCCCACGGGATTGACGATTCCAACGATCCCCTGAATCCGGCCGCCGGTAACCGGGGATTCCCAAGAAATTCCCTGAATCTGGCGCAGGAACGTGGAAATTCCGACAACGATGTCCGGCACATCGGAATCATCAGTTACATCTGGGAAGCGCCGGTAGGCAAGGGCAAGGGCTACCTGAACAGCGGCTTTGCCGGCAAGGTCTTCGAAGGCATCCAGTTCTCGGGCATCACCAGCCTGCAGACCGGTCATCCCTTTGATATTTTCAGCGTGACCGACATGCAGCGCACGGGATTGAGCGGCCGCGCCGACCTGGTGGGCAATCCATACGCTCCGGGCTCGAATACCCAGGCCAATGCCGGCGGCGCCAGAGTGTGGTTCACCAACCCGGCTGCATTCTCGGGTCGGCGGGCGGCTGACGGCGGTCCGCTTTATGTCGGGCCGGGGACTTCAGGGCGCAACAACTTTTACGGCCCGGGTTTTGTAAACTTCGATTTGACCTTCGCCAAGAAGATGAAAATCACCGAACGATTCGGGACTGAGTTGCGGGTGGAGTGCTACAACATCTTCAATCACCCGCATTTCAATAATCCGAGCAACGGGATAAATGACCCCACGTTTGGAGAAATCCTCTCCACCGTGGGACGGCCCGACGGCACCACCTCGGCCCGGCAGCTGCAGGTGGCCCTGCGAGTGAGTTTCTAAGAGCAAAGAGCTAAACTGGCCGCCTGCGGGTTCGCGCCCGCAGGCTTTTTCTTTTGAAACTCTGCCGGCGAAGTGCGGAAAGAAATTGAAATTGCCCTGGGAACCTGCTTTTCTTCACCATCGGGAAAGGGGCTCACATGAAAACGGGTAAGCGAATGTTCCGGAACATCATGAAGATCGCGGCACTGATTTCAATGCCGGCGGCGTTGCTGTACGCGGCCGACCTGAAGCCGGAGGATATTGTCGCCCGGCATCTGGATTCGATCGGCACCAGCGCCGCCCGGGCCGCCTCGAAGACGCGGGTGCTGCAAGGGCCGGCAGAGTTCAAGATTCTGGTGGGCGGCGGCGGTACGGGAGTGCCCGGCAAAAGCGGGCTGGTTTCCGAAGGCCGGAAATCGGTCCTGATGGTCAAGCTATCCAATGGCGACTATCGCGGCGAGCAGTTCGTCACGGACGGAGACAAAGTCTACATCGCCGCCACCCGGGCCGACCACCTGCGCTCCGCCTTTGGCGAGTTCGTGCACAGCCAGGACGAGATCGTCCGCGAAGGCCTGATGGGAGGCACGCTCACCACCGCCTGGGCGCTGCTCAATCTGGACGCGAACCGCCCCAAGCTAAGCTACGACGGAGAAAAGAAGATCGACGGCCGCGAGGCCTATGAAATCGGCTATCACTCCCGGCGGAAAGACGACCTGGCCATCCACCTGTATTTCGACAAGGACACGTACCGGCACGTCATGACGACCTACTCCCTGACCCTGATGTCAGGACTGGCCCCCGGAGCGAACGGGGCCGACGTTACCCAGAGCGTCAAGCAGAAGGAGACGCGGTACACGATTGAAGAGAAGTTCAGTGATTTCAGGACCACCGAAGGCCTGACCCTGCCGGCAAAGTACGTTATTCACTTTACCCAGGAACTCCAGGACAGCACCACGGAAGTCTTTGAGTGGGACATTGCGGCCGACGAATTTTCCAACAACTTGACCCTCGACCCGCGGAACTTCGAGATCAAGTAGGGCCAGCGATTTGCGAATGCCGCCGGCCCCAACCATGCGTTAGCGCTGCCCCTACCTTCCCAGCAGGGTGTAGTGCGAACTCGCGGCCATGAAAAAAATCATGGGCACGGACAGAAAGAAATTCATCCGCGAAGCCAGAAATGCCTGCCGCGCCAGGACTGCCCCATTCGCCGGAGGCGTGCCCGCCAGGGTTCCGCGAATGATCTTTTTGTTATTGCGCCAGATGATTCCCCACACGTTGAACAGCATGATGAAGCCCAGCCCGCCCCCGATTCCGATCGAGAGCACGTGGTTGTCGTCCTGTCCCACCGGGGTGTAGTTCACGAACAGCCAGCCCGCGGCGCAGACCAGCACCGCCGTGATCGCGCCCAGCACATATCCGCTGGGGGTCTTCGA
The DNA here is from genome assembly GCA_963734455.1 of Terriglobia bacterium. Classification (GTDB taxonomy): domain Bacteria; phylum Acidobacteriota; class Terriglobia; order Terriglobales; family Acidobacteriaceae; genus JAIQFF01. The sequence continues at coordinate 39,937 of CAVTHC010000001.1, read as the reverse complement.
GATCACGAAATAGAGGATCATGGAAGCCGCCACCCAGATCAGCAGGAACAGCCCGATGGTGCTTCCGGCGCCCACGCCCATGCGGTGGGCATCCGCGGCCACGTAGATCTGTGACCAATACCAGAAGCCCACGAACACGGTCAGCATGGCGCTCCAGCGGAACAGTTGCAGGGCGGGCATGGTCAGGTACTCAAAAATTTTGGGTTTGGACGCCGCGTCCACCTGCTTCATGAAAGGCACGTTGACCAGGTTGAAAAAGTACAGCAGGCCCACCCAGGTGATGCCCGCCAGCAGGTGGACCCAGCGCAGCAGGAAGGCCAGGGCCTCCGTGCCGGTGTGCGTGGGCATGACGAATGAGGCAAACTCGTGCATACGTGACTCCCGCAGCGCAATTCGAGCGTGATCCCGATTTGGGCTGCTCTTGAAGCGGAGATGGTTGCATTTTGGGCGGGCGATGTCAATCGAGTGTCAGGATAGGTAGCGGCTGACTTTGTGCTTTCTCTTCAGGCACGGCGTCATCCTTCGGGACTAAAGTCCCTCAGGATGACGCCACTTCGAGAGTGCAGTTCAAATTCAGCTGCTACCTCCGGATAGCTCGGCGGCTTGACTTCCACAGGTGGGCGGCTTGAAATGCGGGAAGCGAGGCCGTATCGTTACATATCGTCGGCAGCCCGGCATTGTCCGCTAGCGTACACTGTCTCCGGCGATGGGCATGGCTGCCCGTGCCTCTCTCGATGCGACGGGGCCGAACGGGGCGCGAGCGGCGGAGGTACCACGGACCTGATCCGTCAGGACTTTTGCAGTCAGGACCAAGGAGATCGGCGATGGAAAATAAGCCGGCGCAGAACATCCAGGACACGTTCCTCAACACGGCCCGCAAGGAGCGCAACACCATCACGATTTACCTGTTGAGCGGAGTGAAGCTCACCGGACGGATCCGCTCCTTCGACAAGTATTCGGTCGTGCTCGAAACCAACAACCAGGAGCAACTGATCTTCAAACACGCCATCTCCACCGTGGCCATGGGAAGGACCTTGCATGGCTCCGCGGAGAGGCCGACCGTGCTGCCCGCCCCGGCCGTGACTTCGACCGCGACTCCGGAGGCGGCTGCCATGCCGCTGCCCTCCGGTACCGAGGGATGAAGCGCCACTTGGCCATCGGCACTTAGCAATTGGCAATTAGCATTTGGCGAAAGCCCGATCCGGCCAGGCGCCAATGCCAATTGCTGATTGCTAAGTGCTGAGTGGGGATCCAGACATTGAGCCGTCCACAATCCAGAGCTATCCCTAAGACCGGCGCTAAGATCGGCGCTAAGACCAGCAACCTTGGGCGCGGCCCGGTGGCAGACGGAAACCGTGCGCCCAGAGAGCGCGCGTTTCTGATTGGGCTCGATGTGCGCACCCGCTCGCACCGTCCGGCAGTTTCTCGCGCCCGCAACGGCCCGCTTACGGCGGCCGCGCAGGCTGCCCGCGATGCTTCTGGCGGTCCGGCCACCAAGGCCCCGGAAATTCCGGAGTTCAGCGCGGAAGAGTCGCTGGCCGAATTGCGTTCTCTGGCGGTCAGCGCGGGCGCGGAAATTGTGGGCGAGTTTCTGCAGCACCGCGACCGTCCCGACCCCGCCACCCTGATCGGAAGCGGCAAGCTGGAGGAAATTGCCGGCGCCACCGCTTCGGTCTCCGCCGATCTGCTGCTGTTCGACCACGACCTCACCGCTTCGCAGCAGCGCAACATCGAGAAGCTGGTCAACACCCGGGTAATCGACCGCACCCAGCTCATCCTCGATATTTTTGCCAAACACGCCAAGACGCGGGAAGGCCAGCTGCAGGTCGAGCTGGCGCAACTGGAGTACATGCTGCCTCGCCTGGGCGGGCGCGGAATCGAAATGTCGCAACTGGGCGGCGGCATCGGCACCCGGGGACCGGGCGAAACCCAACTCGAAACCGACCGCAGGAAAATTCACCGCCGCATCCGGCACGTGAAGGAGCAAATAGAAAATGTGCGGCGGGTGCGAGCGCAGCAGCGGGCGCGCCGGGAAGCGGAGCCGGTAGCCACCGTCGCCCTGGTCGGCTATACCAATGCGGGGAAATCCACGCTGTTTAACGCTCTGACTCACGCCGCGGTGCTCGAATCTCCCCGCATGTTCGCCACGCTCGATCCCACCATCCGTTCCGTGACTCTGCCCTCGCGCCGGAAGGTGCTGTTGTCCGACACGGTGGGGTTCATTCGCAACCTGCCCCACACGCTGGTTACCGCGTTTCGGGCCACGCTCGAGGAAGTGCAGCGCGCGTCGCTGGTGCTGCAGGTTTCCGATGCCAGCAGTCCTCTGACGGCCGAGCAGGACGCGCAGGTCGACAAAGTGCTCAAGGAACTCGAAGTCGACGGCAAACCGCGCCTGCGCGTGATGAACAAAATCGACCTGCTGCCGCCGAAGCAACGCGAGTCGCTGCTGGACGACTCGACAAGAGTGCATGTCTCGGCGGCCAAGGGGACAGGCATGACCACGCTGTTGGATCGCATCGACGAAATGTTGTCGGAAGACCCGATCAGCCGCGTGCATCTGAGAGTTCCCCAGAAAGAAGGGAAGCTGCTGTCGCTGCTGGAAGCGCGGTCACGGATTTATTCGCGCGCCTACAAGGACGGATTTGTGGAGATGGAAGTTGAGGCCCCAGAGTCGGTGGTGCGAAAGGTAAGGGAGTGGGTGGTGGGATGAAGTCGTTGGGTGTTCCTTTTAGGCTGACGACTGAAGACCGACGACTGACGACCAAATTTAAATGGGCCGGCAACCAAGAAGCGGTGACATTCCTTGGCTATCGGCCCATTCGATCCGGATTGGATCGGAGGTGATACTTCCATGCTAGACCCGTTAGCCTGGATGTCAAGCAACTTTCCACGCTCTGGCGAAAAAGTTCCCAGGCCCCGGTTTCAATCTGGAAACGGCCTCCGGCTGCGTTGACACTCAATCCGTAACATGTTACTTTCAATGGTCTTAAGCCTCCTTACGCTCTAGACCTGATCAGCACACAATGGACGAGATACTGGGACAACTAGGCGGATTACTGCTCGGGTCCGTGCCGACCATCATCTTTGTCGTGCTTTTGTTCGGCATTTATACCGCGGTGGTGCATAAGCCGTTGACCAAAGTGCTGGCGGAACGGCACAGCCGGACCGAAGGCGCGATCGAAAAGGCGCGCGCTGACATTGCCAAGTCAGAAGCGCGCACCGCAGACTATGAACAGCGGTTGCGGGAAGCGCGCATGGCTGTATTCAAGAGCCAGGAAGCGCGTCGCCAGCAGGCCCTGCAAGCGCGGGCCGCAGCCGTGGCCCAGGCGCGTACCCGGGCGCAGGCGCAAGTGGAGCAGGCGCGGGCCGCGATCGAACAGGACAAGCGGGCGGCTCAAACCGGTCTCGAAGCGGAGAGCGGAAAGCTCGCCAGCGCGATTATTCGCGCCGTCCTCGAACCCGCGAATCAAAGTCCGGCAGGTGGCGACTGATGCGAACTCCTCGCTTCATGCGATGTGGTGTGGCCGGAGGTAGTGTGGCCGCGGGCGACTTGCCTGCGAGTCCCCGGCCAGTGCAGCGCGGGCGAGGCGCCCGCGGCCACAGCGCAATTTCAGCTTTGCTCTTTTTGGCAGCCTTCGTCACCGTGATGAGCCCCCTCGCCGGCGCACAGGCGACTCCCGCCGCGGCGTCGGAAACGTCGGCCAATCGTCCAGGGGTCGTGCTGGCGAAGGAATCGCGCGAGGCCGCGGGGGAAGACGATCAGGCGCAGTTCAAGCATTCGGCGTCGGTGCAGATGGTGGCGAAACTCACCGGTCTCGGTCTCGATAACGCGTACTGGCTGTGCGTGGTGCTCAATTTTGCCGTCGTCGCCGGCGCGATTTTTTACTTCGCGAAGAAGAACCTGCCGGGCGTGTTCCGGAACCGTACCGCTTCCATTCAGAAGGCCATGCAGGAAGCGCGGAAGGCGAGCGAGGACGCCAACCGGCGCCTGGGCGAAATCGAAACCCGGCTTTCCCGTCTGGATGCGGAAATCGCCGGCATGCGCGCCAGCGCGGAGAAGGAAGCGCTTGCGGAAGAAGCTCGAATCAAGGCCGCCGCCGAGGAAGATGGGCGCAAGATCGTGGAGTCGGCCGAGCAGGAGATCGCGGCGGCGGCCAAACTGGCCCGGCGCGACTTGACGAACTTTGCGGCGAATCTCGCAGTATCGCTGGCTGCCAGGCAAATCAAAGTTGACTCCGCCACGGACCAGGCGCTGGTGCAGGGCTTTGCCCGGGAGCTTTCGCCGAAGAATCCCGATGGCGGCGGGCAGGATAAAAACTAGACCATGGCTTCCGTAACCAGCACGTACGCCCGCGCCTTCGCCGACGTGGTGTTTGACCAGCGCCTCGACCCGGCCAAGACGCTGCTCGAGGCCCAGTCGGTGGCCCAGCTGGCGGCGGGCAGCAAGGAATTGCGGGAAGTCCTGGAGGCGCCGTCGATTCCGGCGGAGCAAAAGCGGGCTTTGCTGGATGCGATTGTCGCGCGCGCAGGTTTCTCCCGGTCGTTGCGAAACTTTGTCGCGGTGTTGATCGACCACCGGCGGATCAAACTTCTCGATCCCATCGTGAAGGAATTTGGGCACGAACTCAACCGGCGCATGGGGTTTGTCGAAGCCCAGGTCATCAGCGCGCGAGAGTTGGGAACGGCGGAACGAAGCGCGCTCGAGGCGCAGGTGGCGAAGCTGACCGGCCACAAGGTCCGCGCCCGTTATGCGCAAGACACCGCGATTCTCGGCGGCGCGATTGTAAAGGTCGGCAGCATGATCTACGACGGCTCGGTGAAGGGCCAGCTGGAGAGGATAAGGGAAGCTATTAGCTATTAGCTCTTAGCTGGAACCGGGTTGGGGCCGGTTTTAGAGTCAGCGAGTTGCAAGAAACTTTACCGCAAAGATCGCAAAAGAAAATCCGCAAAGGACGCAAAGAAGCTGGGAAAAGCTAGGGGCTAGAAGCTAAGAGCTGACTTTATGGCACAAATCAAAGCGGACGAGATCACACAGCTGATCCGGCAACAGATCGAGAATTACGAATCGAGGATTGCCGTGGACGAGGTCGGGACCGTCATCACCCTGGGCGACGGTATTGCCCGGGTGCATGGCCTGGATAAAGTCATGGCCGGAGAACTGCTCGAGTTTCCCCACGGCGTCGCCGGCATCGCCATGAACCTGGAAGAAGACCAGGTCGGCGTGGTGCTGTTGGGCGAGTACACGGAGATCAGCGAAGGCGACGAGGTCAAACGCACCGGCCGCATCATGAGTGTGCCCGTGGGCGAAGCCCTGGTCGGACGAGTGGTGAACTCGCTGGGCCAACCGATCGACGACAAAGGGCCGATCGCGACTGACCAGTTCATCGCGCTGGAACGCCTGGCTCCCGGCGTGATCGACCGGCAACCGGTGCGCGAGCCCATGGCCACCGGCCTGAAGGCCATCGACAGCATGATCCCGATCGGCCGCGGACAGCGCGAGTTGATCATCGGCGACCGGCAGACCGGCAAGACCGCGGTCGCGCTCGACACGATCATCAACAGCAAGGGCAATAACCTGATTTGCATTTACAACGCGATCGGGCAGAAGCGCTCATCGATTGCGCAGGTGGTGAAAATTCTCAGCGACGCCGGCGCCATGGACTACACCATCGTGGTGGCCGCTTCGGCTTCCGAGCCCGCCCCGATGCAGTACATCTCGCCTTACGCAGCTTGCGCCATGGGCGAGTATTTCCGCGACAGCAAGCGCCATGCCCTGGTGATTTACGACGATCTTTCGAAACATGCGGCGTCGTATCGCGAGATTTCGCTGCTGTTGCGGCGTCCGCCGGGACGCGAAGCCTACCCCGGAGACGTTTTTTATCTCCACTCGCGGCTGCTGGAGCGGGCTTCCAAGTTGAGCGATAAGATGGGCGGCGGTTCATTGACCGCGCTGCCTATCATCGAGACCCAGGCGGGCGACGTTTCCGCCTACATTCCGACCAACGTGATTTCAATTACCGATGGCCAGATCTTCCTTGAAACGGACTTGTTCAATAGCGGCGTGCGGCCGGCGGTGAACGTGGGAATTTCCGTGAGCCGCGTCGGCGGCAGCGCGCAGATCAAGGCCATGCGGCAGGTGGCGGGCAGCATGAAGCTGGAACTGGCCCAGTACCGCGAACTGGCCGCATTCGCGCAGTTCGGCAGCGATCTCGACAAGGCCACCCAGGCGCAGCTCAATCGCGGCCAGCGCCTGGTGGAAGTGCTCAAGCAAAAGCAGTTTTCGCCGCTGCCCTTCTCCAAGCAGATCCTGATCATTTTTGCCGGCACCAACGGCTTTTTCGACGATCTCCCGGTCGATCAGGTGCGCGAGTTCGAAGCCGAACTCTACAAATATGTGGACGCCACGAACCCAGGCCTGCTGCGAACGATCATGGAGAAAAAAGTTTTGGACGATGCTCTGAAAGCGGAGATGAGCAAAGTCATTAAACAAAGTAAGGAAGCGTTTGTGGCGGACAGGCAAGCAGCGGCGAAGTAGCTTTTAGCTCTTAGCCATTAGCTTGTAGCTTGAAGCCAACGACCAACGGCCAATGGCCAACGACGAAGGGCTGACGACCGACGACTGAAGACTGACGACTGATTCATGCCAAACATTCTCGACATCCGGCGGCGCATTCGCAGCGTGACCAACACGCGGCAGATCACCAAGGCCATGAAGATGGTCTCGGCGGCGAAATTGCGCCGGGCGCAGGAGCGCGCCCTGGCGGCGCGTCCCTATGCCCAGATGCTGACCAACGTGCTGAAGTCGCTGGTGTCGCGGGCCGAGATCTACGACCCGGAAACCGGCGAACCCAGGCATCCCCTGCTGGCGCGCCGTCCCGAGAAGAATGTTTTGCTCATCGTAGTCACGGGTGACAAAGGGCTGGCCGGGGCGTTCAACACCAATATCCTGAAAGCGGCGGCGCGGTTCATCGCCACCAAGGCGGACAAGAATCTCGAGATTGAAACCATCGGCCGCAAGGGCCGCGATTTTCTGCGGCGCCGGTATCGCGCAGCGGAACCCAGAAAGGCGGATTCGCCCGGCGCGCCGCAAACCACGATTGTGGGCGAACAGGTTGGAGTGTTGAACAAGATCGACTACGCGCTGGCTTCTGAACTCGCGGAACACGTAATCGAACGCTACAGCCGGGAAGAAATTGATTCCGTGTATTTGCTGTACAACGAATTCAAGTCGGTGATCGCGCAGCGCCTCGTGGTCGAGCAGATTCTGCCCATCGAACAGATTGGCGTGGCCGATGTGAAGCTGGCCGAAGGGATGACGCTGAAAGAAAAAGAGCAGGCTCTGGAGGCCGCGAGAGAGGCAGGCGTGGGCATCCGTCCCGCGGACACGCGCGAGATCGATGCGGCTGCGGCCAAATTCGCCACCGCGCCGGTCGACTACATTTACGAACAGTCGCCGGAAGAGCTGTTCCGGTCGCTGTTGCCGAAGTATGTGGCCATACAGGTTTTTCGTGGTCTGCAGGAATCGGTGGCGGCAGAGCACGCGGCCCGCATGACCGCCATGGATGCCGCCACCAACAACGCCACCGACATGATCGATTCCCTGACCCTGGCCATGAACCGGGCCCGGCAGGCCAAGATCACGAAAGAGATTATTGAAATCGTAAGCGGTGCGGCAGCGCAGTAAGGCAGCTATTAGCTATTAGCTGTTAGCTCTTAGCTGAAGCCAGCGGTGAAAATTGATTCTTATGTGGAAGGTTTTCGAGCCAGAGCTAAAAGCTAAAGGCTAATAGCTAAGAGCTGAGGTCTTATGCCAGAGAGAATTGGACGCGTAATTCAGATTTCCGGTCCGGCCGTCGACGTGCAGTTTGTCGAAGGCGCGATGCCGCCGATTTATGAGGCGCTCAAAGTCGTGAGCGACGGTTTCACCGTGCCCAACCCGGTCAACGTGATTCTGGAAGTGCAGCAGCACCTGGGCGAAGGCCGGGTGCGCTGCGTGGCCATGGAAGCCACCGAGGGCATGGTGCGCGGCATGAAGGCCATCGACCAGGGCGGGCCGATTTCGGTGCCCGTGGGGCGCGGCACACTGGGACGCGTGATGAACGTGATCGGTCAGCCGGTCGATCAACTGGGGCCGATCGAGCACACCAAGACCATGCCCATCCATCGCCCGGCGCCGCTGTTTGAAGATCAGGCCACCACCGCGGAGATGTTCGAAACCGGCGTCAAAGTTGTCGACCTCATCCAGCCTTTTCTGAAGGGCGGCAAGATCGGATTGTTCGGCGGCGCCGGCGTGGGCAAGACCGTCTTCATCCAGGAACTGATCAACAACGTGGCCAAACAACACGGGGGATATTCCGTGTTCGCGGGCGTCGGCGAACGCACCCGCGAAGGCAACGATCTGTGGCTGGAAATGACGGAGTCGGGCGTAATCAAGCCCGGCGACCCGTCGAAGTCAAAGGCGGCGCTGATTTACGGGCAGATGACGGAGCCGCCGGGCGCGCGGCTGCGAGTTGCCCTGACCGGGCTGACGGTCGCGGAATTTTTCCGCGATGAAGAAGGCGCGGACACGCTGCTTTTCATAGACAACATTTTCCGTTTCACCCAGGCGGGATCGGAAGTTTCCGCGCTGCTCGGCCGCATGCCCAGCGCCGTGGGCTACCAGCCGAACCTGGCTACGGAGATGGGCGAGTTGCAGGAACGCATCACCTCGACGAAAAAGGGATCGGTCACTTCCGTGCAGGCCATCTACGTGCCGGCTGACGACCTCACCGATCCCGCGCCCGCCACGACTTTTGCCCACCTCGACGCGACCACGGTGCTTTCGCGGGCGTTGACCGAGATTGGAATTTATCCGGCAGTCGATCCCCTGGCTTCCACCTCGCGCATTCTCGATCCGCGCATCGTGGGCCAGGACCACTACGACGTGGCGCAGGGCGTGAAGAAAACGTTGCAGACCTACAAAGACCTGCAGGACATTATCGCGATTCTCGGCATCGACGAACTGAGCGAAGACCAGAAGGTCAGCGTGGCGCGGGCGCGAAAAATTCAACGCTTCCTGTCGCAACCCTTCCACGTGGCCGAACAGTTCACCGGCTCGCCGGGGCGCTACGTAAAAGTCGCCGACACGGTAAAAGGCTTCAAGGAGATCAACGAAGGCAAGTACGACGACATCCCCGAACAGGCGTTTTACATGAAGGGCACAATCGATGAAGTGCTCGAGGCGGCAGAGAAGTTGAAGGCAGCGTAAGAGCAGTCGTCGGTCCTCGGTCGTCAGCACGACCGAAACCAACTGATGGCTGTTGACTTGTTGGCTGAAGACTGACGACTGAAGACTGATGACTGATTCTTTCCAACTCGAAATCGTCACCCCGGAAAAAATGGTGGTGAAGGATGTGGCGGAGGAAATCCAGATTCCCGGCAGGGACGGATACCTCGGCATCCTGCCTGGCCACGCGCCGCTGATTACCGAACTGGCGGTGGGTGAAATTAGCTATCGCAAGAGCGGCCATACCTACTATCTCTCGGTGGCCTGGGGCTTCGCCGAGGTGCTTCCCGACAAGGTCACGATTCTTGCGGAAACCGCCGAGCGGCCGCAGGAAATCGATGTCAAACGCGCCCAGGAGTCGAAGCGGCGGGCCGAGGAAGCCTTGCAGACCGGCAAGACCGAAGCCGATTTCACGCACGCGGAAGACGCTCTCAAGCGCGCCGAGACCCGGCTCGAAGTTGCGGAAAAGAGGAGCTGACCGGGACCGTCTGTCATCCGATCTCGCTTAGAGCCGGGTCAGTTCAAACGAGATGCCCGGGGAGCCGCCTGGCTCTTCGTCTCCGGCAAGAATTGCACCACGATGAACCGCATGGGTTCAGTGGTCGCGTTAAGAAATGTGGGCTTGCGTCCCGCCGGGATCCAGACCACGTCGCCCGACGATTTGCGGATTCTTTCGTACTCCCCGGCTTTCAGGTCGACGTCGGTGACTGGAACCAGCAGCTCCGCGCCTGCTTTTTCCGGCGGCGGAAAAGGGTCGCGGGAAAGCAGTTGGACATCCGTCACGCTGGCTGCTCCCAGCAACAACGAGCTCATGAACCGGGCGTGAGGATCGACCGGCGGAGCTATGGAGACCGGCCCGTAGTCCCAAGTGCCGGAATAGCCCTGATAGCCGTAGTTCGTCACCTTGGGATCGAGAAATTCAACGGTGACGTTGCGATACTCCGTGGTGCGGTCATTGCGCATGCCCAGCGCGCCTCCGCCGGAGTAAAAACGCGCATCGCCCTGGCTGAAGTGAAAGTCGACGATGTCCGACTCGCCTTCGGGCCAGATCACGGCGTCGCAATCGAGCAGCGCAATCACCATGAAGTTGTGATCGTGGCGCGCCATGGTCCGCTCCAGAGGCCGGAGGGTGAGGGCAAAGACGCGCACCTGATCATTCGCCATCAGCTGCCGGTAATGCGGCGCCGAGGCCATGTCCGGCGCGGTCTGCGCCCACGCCGTCGTCGTCAGAAGCAGCAGCATCAGGAAGCTGGACTTCATGAAGGGATTGTATTCCTGAGATGAGGGCCGGCAAATATCCTGCGCGGAATAACTCGATGCGAGCCCTATGCGGCCGGTCCCGAAGCGGAAACGGTTCAGTCGGCTACCAAACACACCGCAGCCGTGGAACCCCACCCTCCGAATCCGAAGGGTGGAGTCCCCGGTTGTAAGCACCGACTTGCCTGTCGCTCACTGGCGATGCCTATCGTCCCCTTCCGAAGAGGTCAGACATCACATCGACATGCTGGTCGCAAGCATGGTTCAGGCAGCCCAGCCCGAAGCCTGCCTCGAGGGTTTTGGTCAGCGAGAAGTGAGTGTAGTAGTGCCCGCTCTTTAAACTGTGGGGGCCGTAGTTGGTATCCACGATCACCAACACCTTGTTCAGGTTAGGCACAAAGCTGTAATCGTTTTCGTCCCACACTACCACGATCGCATTGCGTCCATTTCGCCACCCGGGAGAATTGTGGATCGCCGATACGATCGTCCTTAAGGTGAGGTCGCCGATATAAATCAGCGCCGGGTTCAGTCCGGCTTGTGAGCCATCGTCCAGCGAGTCAAAGGCGCACTGCGCGCCGCCGTTGCCGCGTCCGTGCTGATCGTTGCACTGGTTGGGCGCGATGAACAACAGCGAGGGGAGGCGGCCGGAATTCAGGTCGTCGTAAAGGCCGCCCTTGCCTTCGAAGCCCACCACGTTGGCCAGGCTGTTGTTGGGATCGTTGCCTTCCTGCACACTTTTGAAATACACAAACGGATTGTGCTTCGCGGCATACAGCTTGAGGAAGGCATTCGAGCCGCCCAGCGTGGTTGGGATGGTTGAGAGGTCGGTGAAGAAACCGTCGCTGTAGGCGATGCCGTCAGCTCCGGTGGGTGGCAGGCTCTCCTGATAGCTCTTCCAGCGACGACCGTGCTCGGCCAACTGATCTCCGATCGTCTTGCCAACGGTGTTAGAGGCCGCCGGAATCGAACTGCCGTCAATGCTGATCAGGCCTGGGGCGCAGGGGTCCGTCGTCGTAGGATCCGGGCACTCGTTGGTGAAGTCGACCGCCGGCGTGGCCGCGTCCGTGCCGGTGCCCGCGATCGGACAAACATTGGGGCTGGAGGGGAAGTCGGTGGTGGTATAGGGAGTGGGCCCGAGATTCGGACTGCAGTTCTGGTTGTGCCAGTCGGGAGAGTTATCGCTGCGCACGCCGAAGTTCGATCCCCCCACGATTTCCAGATAGTTGGTGGAGCTGGGATGTCCGACCGCGAAGTAATTGGTCGCGGAGTTGGCGGATTTTGCATATTGGTTGGCGAACGGCGCGTCCGGGTTCCCAACGATCTGGCTGAAACCGTGGTTCTCCATCACGATGACGAAGACATGGTCCAGGTTGGGGATGCCTTCGGGGACGCGACCTTCGGCGGCGAACATCGTACCTACCAGCGCTGTGGCCAACAGACCCAGAATTGCGGTCTTTTTTCTCATGGCAGTCACCTTTTTCTGAGGAAAGTAGTCGGGCTCTGCTTGGGCTTGGGGCCAGGCTCGACACGTTGTACGGTAGGGTGGCTCGGTTACGGCGCGGTGACAGGGAGGTTAAGATTCGGTGAATAACCGTTGACTCGCAGGCTTCACAGCTCTGGCGGTGTCGTGCCTGTCATCTGGATTTTTCCGCCTTCCCCAATGTTTCCGCCCGGAACAATCTCTCGTCGATGCGATGCAGATGCGCGGCCATCCCCGGTCGCAGGAGCTTGTAGTGATGGATTTCGAGCAGGTGATCCACGATGAACCAGACCGGTTTCTGCGTGGTCATCCAGTTTAGGTGGTCGAAGCGGGCCAGGTGTACGGGGCGGGAAAATGTGCGCAGGGTCCGCTCCCGCCGCAGGTTGAAATAGAGATTGAAAAAGCTCATGGCCAGCTCGCGCAGCGAGCGATAAACCGGCTCGCGATACCGGCAGCCGGTGTAGTTCGACTTTGCCACCACTCCCCAATGGCCTTTCACCCGGTAAAGGGCGAGGACGTGGTCTGTGTCGTGCTCGGCCTCGAGATCGAGGAGCAGCGGGGGAAAGCCGTTGGCACGCAACGCCGCCGCCGCGAAAATCGCCCCTTCCAGGCAGTGCGAGGTATTTTCTCGCAGCACCCGCCGCGGCGACCAGGCGGTGTCAGCCAGATGGTATGGCATGTCATCGAGATGGCGCTGGATTCCATAGGGATCTTTGAGGCTGCGCAATTTGCGCAGTTCGGCGGGGGTGAAGCTGGCTGGCTCTGGGGGTTTTCGCATCCTCGATGGAGTTTAGCTGATGAAGGCCGGAACAGAGTTAACCACCGAGGACACTGAGGACACGGAGGAGGCGGTACTGCCTGCGCTTCAGAAGATGGAAGGGAGGTCGCTGACTATCTCCGTTGGCAGAAAAGCTGGACGGCGAACTCCGTGTCCTCGGTGTCCTCCGTGGTTTTCCTTTTCGAACCACCTGGGACACGGAGGAGGCGGTATTGCCTGCGCTTCAGAAGATGGAAGGGAGGTCGTTGACCATCTCGGTTGGCTGAAGAGTTCGACGGCGAACTCTGTGTCCTCGGTGTCCTCCGTGGTTTTCTTAAGCAAACAACTGCGCCAGTTCGGACGGCTGGTCGAGCAGCACGTCGGGCGGAGGGTGGTGAAGAGTATGGGGAGCGAAGCCGTAGGTCACGCCGCAGGTCCAGGTCCCGGCATTGCGGCCGGTCAGGACATCCACCCCGGAGTCGCCGACGATCATGGCTTCCTGCGGCCCCGTCCCCATTTCCCGCAGGATGGTTTGCGCCCCCTCGGGATTGGGCTTCTTGGTGGGAAAGCTGTTGCCCCCGTAGACCCGCGAAAAAAATCCGCCCAGGCCCAGCGCTTCGACAATGGCTCGGGAAGGGTGCACCGGCTTATTGGTGAGCACAGCCATTTTGCGCGGCCGGCCGTTGTGGTTCTGGAGCGCCGCCAGCGCCTGCAGGACTCCGTCGTACAGGTGGGTATGATCGAGCTTGTGTTCGCGATAATAAGAAAGGAAGTAGTCCAGGCCGGAACGCACCAGTTTTTCGTCTCCGGCCTCGCCGCCCAGGGCCCGGCCGATCAGCGCGGGCGCTCCATCGCCCACGTAGCTGGCAATCACCTCGTCGGGCAATTCCGGACGCTTCATATGCCGCAGCGTGGCATTGACCGAGTGCACCAGATCGAGGCGCGAATCGATGAGCGTACCGTCAAGGTCGAAGATTACCAACTGGATGGCGCGCGCATCGAAGGGGCGATTGATTTGGATCATGCCGTAGATGTCAGAATAAATGATGGCAGGCGGCACTTGGCAATTAGCACTTGGCAGTTGGCTCCATCCCTTCGTGGCTTTTACCGTCTTGGGGGTCGGGTTTTGGCCAAGTGCCAATTGCTAATTGCCAAGTGCTAATTGCCATCTTCCCGATTTACAATGCAAAGGCGTCTTGTACACTCGCATCTAAAGGAACCGGATGGCCACCACCAAGACTGACCCTAAGTCGGCCGCTGTATCCGAACGCGATGGCAAGAAGGCCGGCAAGACCTACGAAGGTCTCTCCCGCGAACAGCTGATCGAAGCCTACCGCCACATGTACACCTCCCGGCGGGTGGATGACCGGGAGATCATGCTCAAACGCCAGCAGAAGATCTTTTTCCAGATCTCGGGTGCAGGGCATGAAGCCGTGGGCGTGGGCGCGGCCCTGGCCCTGAAGGCCGGCTACGACTGGTTTTATCCTTATTACCGCGACCGGGCGCTCTGCCTGGCCCTGGGAGCCACTGCCTATGACATGCTGTTGCAGGCCGTCGGTTCGGGTGACGATCCCAGTTCCGGCGGCCGCCAGATGCCTTCCCACTGGAGCCTGCCCGACCTCAACATTGTCACCGGCTCCTCGCCTACCGGGACGCAGATTCTGCAGGCCGTGGGCTGTGCCGAAGTCGGCCGCTATTACGCCGCTCATCCCGATGCGGCGCGCAAGTCTACGGGCGATTACCGGCAATTCAAAGACGTGAAATTCCACGGCGACGAGATTACCTACGTTTCCCTGGGCGAAGGCACCACCAGTGAAGGTGAATTCTGGGAGGCTTTGAACACCGCTGCCAATTTCCGCCTGCCGCTGATCTTCGTGGTCGAGGACAACGAATACGCCATCTCGGTGCCGGTCGAGGTGCAGACCGCCGGCGGAAACATTTCGCGGCTGGTCAGCGGTTTTCCCAACTTCCACTTCGAGGAAGTGGATGGAACCGATCCCGTCGCCAGCTACGCCGCTTTCGTGCGCGCGGTGGCGCATAGCCGCGCCGGGCGCGGTCCTTCCTTTGTCCACGCCCACGTGATCCGGCCCTACTCGCATTCGCTCTCTGACGACGAAAAACTCTACCGGCCCGATTTCGAGCGCCAGCGCGATGCCCAACGCGATCCCATCACCCGCATGCAGATGTTTCTGATCCGGGAGGGCATTCTGGACGAGAAGGGCATCAACCGGCTGGAAAAGCAGGTGGACGACGACTTGCAGGTTGCGGTCGACCGAGCCTTGCAGGCGCCTCCGCCTCAGCCCGATTCGCTGCTGCGCTACGTGTATTCCCCCGACCTCGATCCCACGTCGCCCGCCTTCGAAACCCAGCCGCTTGCGGCCAAGCCTGAAGGAGCGCACCCCGACGCCAAAAAGGCTGCGCCCAAGACCATGGCCGACCTGATCACCGCCACGCTGCGCGACGAGATGCGCCGCGATGAACGCATCGTGATCTTTGGGGAAGACGTGGCCGACTGCAGTCGCGAAGAGTATCTCAAGCAGAAACTGGTCAAAGGCAAGGGCGGCGTTTTCAAACTGACCGCGGGATTGCAGATTGAGTTCGGTTCCGACCGGGTGTTTAATTCGTCCATCGCCGAGGCCAACATCGTGGGCCGCGCCACGGGTATGGCCGAACGTGGACTCAAGCCGGTGGTCGAAATCCAGTTTTTCGACTACATATGGCCCGCCATGATGCAGCTGCGCAGCGAGCTGCCGCTGATCCGCTGGCGGTCTTACAACACATTTTCCGCGCCCTGCGTCATTCGCGTGGCCATCGGCGGCTACCTGACCGGGGGAGCCATTTATCACTCGCAATGCGGCGAAAGCGTCTTCACTCACATTCCCGGACTGCGGGTGGTGTTTCCCTCGAACGCGCTGGACGCCGCCGGCCTGCTGCGCACCGCGATCCGCTGCGACGATCCCGTGCTCTTCCTGGAACACAAACGTCTCTATCGCGAAACCTATGGCCGCGCGCCCTATCCCGGCCCGGATTACATGGTACCGTTCGGCAAGGCTAAAGTTGTGCAGGAGGGAACCAACCTTACCGTGATTACCTACGGTGCAGTCGTTCCACGAGCCTTGCAGGCGGTACAAAAACTGGAGCGCGAGCACGGCGTCAAAGCCGAACTGATCGACCTGCGCAGCCTGAATCCCTTCGACTGGGAAACCATTGCCGCCTCGGTGCAAAAGACCAACCGGGCGCTGGTGGCTTATGAAGACACGTTGAGCTGGGGCTACGGGGCGGAGATCGCCGCCCGCATCGCGGACCAGATGTTCGAGCACCTGGACGCGCCGGTCCGCCGCGTGGCCGCGATGGACGTCTTCGTGGCCTATCACCCCGACCTGGAGAATGCCATTCTGCCCCAGACCGCGGACCTGTTCCAGGCCATGAAAGAGCTGTCGGAGTACTAGAAACAGCACTTGGCAATTGGCACTTGGCCAAGGCGTAGCGCCGGCGTCCCGCCGGCTGTCGCGAGGGCATCCTGCCCTCGCCATCCATGTCCTGGCCATCCGACAATGCCCACGTTCCGCCGGCGAGACGCCGGCGCTACCAAGTTTGGCGACTCAAGCCAGAAAGCTGGGCAATCGACCCCTATTCCTGGTCCAATTCTGCTACGAATATGTCTGAAGACCCAATGCTGTGCAGCGTGATCCTCCCAAACGATGCGGTACCCTGAAACCCGCCGGTCACGAAGACTCTGCCTTCGGGATCGACGGACACCGCCGGACTGATCACAGTGTTATTCCCGCTCCATACTCCGGCATTTTCCGCCTCTTTCTTCCAAAGCAATTTCCCGCCTGAGTATTTCACGACAAGAAGAGTGGGTTGACCGCTTGCCCTCAAGGCGACTTCTGTCACGTACAGATTGCCCCGGAGGTCGTAGGCCATTCCAGTGGCGACCTCGTCCCTGCCACCGCTGTGCCGGAACGTTCGCCGCAACACGCCTGCGGAATCGTAAGTGGCAACCAATACGTCCTGGTTAAAAGGATTCGTGAAATCGCCGCCACCCAGATTGACGTTCGCTCCAGGAGGCTGAGAAGTGGCGACGGTCTCTGCTTCTCCGGGCGATCCGAAGTTGATGTTCCCGATGAAGCCCACGAGGCTGACTTCGCCGTTAGGACTTACCGCGATCGCGCTTCCGACGCCCTTGTATCCGCCGATGTGATTTACCCACTTGACGTTGCCGTTGCGATCGTACTTGGCCAGGAAGGCGTCATCAGGGAAATCGTTGGTGGTTTGAGCCGGACTGAAGCCGGTCACGGTTATGTCGTTCCCATCGTTGCTGGAGAAGGTGGTTGCGTCCTCAAGCCAGCCGGTGACATAAGCATTGTGTTTGGCGTCTACCGCAATCGCGTACGGATAGCTGTTGGGGCTGGCCGCGTTGGTCTGGCCCCATTGGAAGTTGCCGCTGGTGTCGTACTTGACCAGGAACATATGCCAGGCGCCGACACCCGGTACCGTATTGACCGTTCCATTCGCCGACGAAAACGCCGTGTTCTCCTGGCTCGCGCCGGTTATATAAACTGCGCCGGCATTCGCGTCCACAGCCACACCCAGGCTGGTGTTCTGCTCGACGAACGGTGCAACCCCGGTTTGAACCCAGACCAGAGCGCCGGAGGGTCGGTACTTTGCCAGGAAAATGGTCACGCCCATACCGGTCACGGTTTTGGTCACGCCGTTCGAGGAACCGAACGTCGCAGTATTTGTAAACGAGCCGGTCAGGTAGACATTGCCGTCTCTATCAAAATCCAATGCCTGCCCACTATCATCATTGGGTCCGCCAGCTCCCACCGCCCAGAGCAGTTCCCCGGAACGGCCGTACTTGGCCAGGAAGATGTCCGTACCTCCTGCGGATACCAGAAGAGTGGTGTGTGCGAAGCTTGCGCTTGAACTGAAGCTCCCCGTGACATATTGCCGGTTGTCAGGTCCGGTCTTAATGGCCCACGCGAAATCCTGCCCACTGCCCCCGGCACTGGTGGCGCGTACCCAGGATGGATCCTTTGCATACGCGGCAGTCGTGATCAGACAAAAGAGCACCAATGCCGATTTCAAGCTGCTGCGAAAAAAATGGTTGGACGAAGTGATTTTCACGAGCGTAAACCTCCACTGAAATTTTGATCCCCGGACCCCGCGTCAAACGACACGACGCCGTCCGCGCACGGGTTTCGAATCGAAGTGTCTCTGTGAATGGCCGAGGGGGAGTGGTCGCAGGGGAGGCGAACTTGAGCCGAGGGGGATTTTAACGTGGGCCTAGGGTGAGTGGGGCCGAGGGTGAGTGCGGCAAAAAATCTCTGCAAAAGTAATACTATTCTGCCGACTAGGTGTCAAGGGAGCACCGTTCTAAGTCGGGCAAAAATCCTGATTCGCAAGGCAGGAATACCGCAAAAGAATGCCGAACCTCCTGGGGGTGTCCACCCGCGGCACAGCTTGTACCGCAGATGGCACGGTTGGCGGGGGCGGGACGCCCTCGCGAGCCGGCGAGATGCCGGCGCTACCCAGGTTCAACTCCAGAAGAGCCTTATATTTGCGGCGATTAATGCTTTCCTGACCCTTCCCGCCTGTCCAGATACCTGAGTAACGTCTGTAGTACTTTAGTTATGCAATGGGGGTACTGTTCGAACCGACTGTATAAACACCGCTTCAGGTTGTATCTATTCTTATCTAAACCACTATATATAGCGTCACTGCGCAACTCCATCGCAGGCGTTTTCCAGAAAACAGGCATAAAACACGGTAAAACCCGAAGATACGCCTTGACCTTGGCAGTTTACCGGTTGATATATGCTCAGCACACCTAAATTCACTCGAACGCAATTTTGTGCGAGGAATTTTCTCCCAAGTTGCCCGATACCGGGCCTGAAATCTGTGGAAAGGGTTTGGAACTATGGCCGACTCGCGTGAAGTCATGAACATTCGCCAGGCGTCGCAATACCTGGGAGTGAGTCCGGACACGCTTTACAAGTATGTAGGCGAGCAGAAGATTCCGGCTTTCAAGCTGGGCAACCGCTGGCGCTTCAAGAAATCGAGGCTGGACCAGTGGATGGAAGAGAAGTCGACCCAGATGGAAGCCAAGGGCAAGAAGAAACCGAAGGCGGCTGGTAAGGCTGCCGGGCAACCGTAAAAGGCGGGCACATGTTTGGATTGGGATCAAAAACGATTGTGGGTCTGGATGTAGGTTCCTCCAGCATCAAGGCGGTCGAGCTGAGGAAGGGACGCAACGGTATCGAAGTGGCGCACCTGGGCCTGGAACCGCTGGCGCCGGATATCGTGGTCGATTCGATGATCGTGGATTCGGGGACGGTCTCGACCGCGATCTCGAAACTGTTCACCGACAACGCCATCAAGGCGAAAGCCGTGGCCACGGCGGTCAGCGGCCACTCGGTGATCGTGAAGAAGATCTCGCTGCCCTCGATGAGCGACCAGGAGCTGGCCGAGACCATCCAGAAGGAAGCGGCGCAGCACATTCCCTTTGACCTGGCCGACGTCAATCTCGACTACCAGATCCTCTCCGAAGATGCCGGCAGCCCGCAGATGGACGTTCTGCTGGTGGCTGTCAAGAAAGACAAGATTCTCAACTACACCAACGTACTCTCGATGGCGGGCAAGACTCCGGCTATTGTGGACATCGATGCCCTGGCGCTGCAGAACTGCTACGAGTACAACTACGAACCCGCGCCGGGACAAGTGGTGGCACTGTTGAACCTGGGCGCGAGCGTGATGAACATCAACATCGTGAAGGGCACCACGCCGCTGTTTCCGCGCGACGTCAGCGTGGGCGGGCACCAGTACACCGATTCGCTGCAGAAGGAACTGGACCTGAGCTTCGACGACGCCGAATCGCTGAAGCTGGGCAACAAGGTGGGAACGGTGAGCGAAGACGCCAAGACGCCGATCCTGCAGCAGGTGACCGAGATCATCGTGCTGGAAATTCAGAAGACGTTCGACTTCTTCCGCGCCAGCTCGGCGGGAGAGCATATCGAGAAGATTTATCTGGCGGGCGGTTCCTCCAAGGTTCCGGGGCTGGTCGATGCCTTACGCCAGGAGTTCTCGCTGCCGGTGGAGATCTTCAATCCGTTCCAGAAGATCGGCTTGCCGACGGAAGGACCGGGAGTGCAGTTGATCGAGCAGAATGCGGGCCAGATGGCAGTCGCGGTGGGTTTGGCCTTAAGGAGTTTTGAAGACTTATGATCCGAATCAACCTGCTGGGCGCACAAAGTAAGGGAAAGAACAAGCGGGGTTCTGCAGCTTCGGCAGCCGCCGTCATGGAAGTGGGTGACGTAGGCTCTCCGAAGATGAAGATCCTGGTCGTGCTGGTTCTGGCTGCCCTGGTCAACGTGGGCTACTGGTACCAGCTGGACAAGCAGCACCGGGACATCGCCACCAAGATGGATGCGGCGAACCGGAAGAACGCCGAATTGGCCGACGTGAAGGCGCGTTACCTGGAGCGCCAGAGGGAAGCCGAGAACTACAAGCGGCGGGTTGACGTGATCGACCAGTTGCGCGCGGCCCAGTCCGGCCCGGTCGACCTGCTGAATACGGTGGGCCAGACGGTGAATGCCACCGAGGCAGTCTGGCTGAACAGCATGAAGGACCAGGGCGCCAGCATCGATATCGATGGCATGGCCCTGAGCACGGACGCGGTGGCCAGTCTGATCTCGAATCTGCAAAAGACCGGACACTTCTCCAATATCGAAATCAAAGAGACCTACCAGGACGACACTTATAAAGAAATGCAGGCGTTCAACTTTACTCTGACCTGCGAAAAGGCGAAGTCCTAGGGAGGCAGGAAAATATGGCCAACTTTAACGAACTTTCGGGCATTAAACAGTGGGCAGCCGCGCTGGGAGTGGCGGTGCTGATTACCGCCGCCCTGTACTTCACCCTGTTCAAGAGCCAGCGCGAGGCCAATACGGCGGCCCAGGTCAACCTGGACGCCAAGCTTCGCGAAAACGCGGAACTGGAATCCTACAAGCCCAAGCTGGTGGATATCGAACGCCAGCTGGCCAGCCTCAAGCAGCAACTGGAGATCGAGCGCAAGATCGTTCCCGACGAGAAAGAAGTGCCGGGCTTCATGAAGATGATGGATGCCGAGGCCATGAAAGCCGGGGTCGAATTGCGCCGCTATACCGCCAAGCCAACCGCGCCCAAAGATTTCTACACCGAAGTGCCCTTCGAGATGGAGCTGGACGGGCCGTACTACTCGATGGTGAATTTCTTCGAAAAAGTGGGCAAGCTGGAGCGCATCGTGAACGTCTCGGGCCTGCAGGTGGCAACCACCAAGAAGCCCACGGACGCCAAGGCGAAACATACGTATCAGTACGCGCCGAACGAGAGCGTTGTGGCTACCTGCACAGCGACCACATTCTTCAGTCATGACTTGGCACCATCGGCGGGCGCTGCCGGAAGACCGGGTCAGCCCGCGCCGGTGAAAAAGCAGGGGACCATATGAAGCTGACCACTGGAATTGTTTTCCTGGCGATGGCGGCGGGAACTGCCCTGGGGCAGAACCCCGCGGTCATCAACAACACGAGGAGCACGCTGCAGGGGGCGCCACAGAAACCGGTGATGGCCTCGAACGCAGCCTTGGCGGCCACGCAAGGAGGCGCGGGCAACCCGGCCGTGTCGGCCAGCGGCCCGGCCAGGAAAGCCAGCGGCGCCTCGGCCACGAAGATCTCCGCCCGGGCGGCAGCGCCCAAAGCCAAGCCGGCGGCGGCGCGCCAGAAGGCTCAGCCCAAACAGCAGATCGCGGTGGAGAACCAGAAGAAACCCGCGGAACCGAAGACGGACGCCCCCAGGCAGGTCAATCTGGCCAGCCGGCGGGACCCCTTCGTCAGCCCCGTGGTCAATCGCAGCATGATTGGTTCGGGATGCAGCACCGGCAAGCGCTGCCTGGCCATTGACCAGATCAACCTCAAGGGCGTGGTCAAGGCGGACTCCGGCATGATCGCGGTGGTGGTCAACAGTTTGAACAAGGCATATTTCCTGCGTGAGAACGATCCGGTGTTCAACGGCTTTGTGGTGAAGATCACCGGCGATTCCATCATTTTCAAGGAAACGATTCAAGACCACCTGGGCAAGTCGATGACCCGGGAAGTGACCAAGAAGATTACGACGTCGGCAGTCTAGGCCGGCGAGAGACAGGCCGGGAAGCCGGCGGAAACAAATCTGGCTGGAAAGATCACGGGGCGAGCCCAGCGCAAGGCCCGTGGGGAGAGCGAAATGCGAAAGCAATTTCTGACGGTTTTACTGCCGGTGCTGGTAGTGGCAATCATTACCGCTTCGGCGCAGACGCAGGGCGCGGGCACGGATGCTCCGAAGCACGCCGCACTGCAGAAGGTCAACGTGGTGCGCACCGGCGATGGCTTCAGCGTTGAGATCAGCGCTCGCGGCGCCGTGACGCCGCGGCTGAGCACGCTGGACAGCCCGGCCCGCATCGTGGTCGATCTGCCCAATACCGTGGTGGCGACCTCGCGCAGCCTCATCAGCGTTGACGGCGACGGAGTCAAGGACGTCCGGCTCGGCATGGACGGCCAGGGCTCTTCCCGCGTCGTGGTCGATCTGACCAAGGCGTGCCGTCACGAGCTGGTGCCGGGCAGCGATAACACGCTGGTCCTGAAGCTCTACACCAAGTCAGTGGTTGCCCACGCGTCGCAGCCGGCGGTGGTCAAGGCTCCAGCCGTGCAGCCCGCCGGGGCCGCCAAGACTGAAGTTGCCGCCGCGCCTGTGGTTGCTGAGTTGGCCGCTCCCGTCAAGGAAGCCAAGCTCATTCAGACTTCGGCGCGCGCCACGGATTTCGCCTTCATCGAACCTTCTTATTCGCCCAAGGCCGCGACCGACGATTCCAAGCCGGCCGTGGTTGAGCCATCGGTTCGCGCTACCGCGGCCGCGGGAAAGTTTGCCGCCCGGCCCGAGGGCAACCTGTTGCCCCCGGCCAGCGCCGCCATGCAGTCCGGCGGAGTTCAACCCGCCGTCAACATGGCCGCCGAGCAGAAGGTGCAGGCCTCGCAAGCGCCCGCCATCACCGGTCCGAAGTACACCGGCGAGCCCATCTCGGTCAACCTGAAGGATGTGGACCTGAAAGATTTCTTCCGCCTGATCCACGAGATCAGCGGACTGAACGTGGTTCTTGATCCCAACGTCAAAGGCACCCTGACCATCGTCCTCGACGATGTGCCGTGGGACCAGGCGCTGGACATCGTTCTGAAGAACAACGACCTGTCGCGGCAGCTCGAAGGCAACGTGCTCCGCATCGCCACTGTCGAAACCATGCGCAAGGAAGCTGAATCACGGCGCGCCCAGATCGAAGCCGAAGCCCTGGCGGTGGACAAGGTCACGGTCACCCGTTTCCTGAGCTACGCGCACTCTAAGGATGTCGTCCCCACGGTGAAGAATTTCCTCACCCAGCGCGGCGATGTCATCTCCGACGACCGCACCAACGCCCTGATCATCCAGGACATTCCCTCGGTGATGCCGGCGATTGACCGGCTGCTCACCCAGCTGGATCGCAAGACCCAGGAAGTCGAAATTGAAGCCCGCGTCGTGGCTGCCACCCGCAGCTTCGCCCGCGACATCGGCACCCAGCTTGGTTTCGGTTGGGGCGATGGAAAGACCGCGATCGGCGGCGCCTCCTCGGCTGGAGCTTCACCCATCACGGTGGGTGGTCTTACCCCCGGCTATATCACGACCGGCAGCACCACCGGCGGAACCCAGATTCCGCTGTTCTCGAACCTGCCGGTGACCAGCCCGACCAGCGGCCTGAGCTTTGTCAATGCCAGCAACAACGTGCGCATTGATGCCATTCTCACCATGGCGGAGTCGCGCGGATTGCTGAAAATCCTGTCCCGTCCCCGCGTCGTAACCCAGAACAACATTCAGGCTCTGGTTCGCCAGGGCGTGCGCGTTCCCATCGTCACCCAGGCCCAGTTGGGCGGACCTCCGACGGTGACTTACGTGGATGCGTTCCTGCGCTTGACCGTGGTTCCGCAGATCACGTCGGAAGGCACCATCTTCCTGAACGTGGACGTGGAAAACACCACCCCTGACTTCGGCCGTACGGTCCAGGGCAACCCGACGCTGATCACCCAGCAGGCAACCACCCAGGTCCTTGTGACCGACGGTGGCACGGTGGTCATCGGTGGCGTAATCCAGACCCAGAACTCCATCAACGTCACCCAAGTGCCGTTGCTGGGCAACATTCCGTACCTGGGCAACCTGTTCAAACACACCACGGTCAGCACCTCCAACCAGGAGCTGATCTTCTTCATCACGCCGCGCATCATCCAGACCTAGTCGCGGCCGACATCGCACGAGGTAGAAGTAAGACAGCCGCCGGCACCTGAAACACTCAGGCCGGCGGTATTGTTTTGTGCGGTCGGCTCGCTTCGTGGCATTTGGAAGAGCATGGTTTCATAGCTCGCGGAAAAATCAGCCGTGTCATCCTTGGACTGCGCGGATGCTTCGCTTTGCGAAGCATCCACTCCGCTCAGGATGACACATCCGCTCAGGATGAGCGGCTTAGGATCGTGTGGCGCGGGCGCCCTCGCCCGCGGATTTTGACCTTGGGTTTCGGAGCGTTCCTACTTCAGCAATGCCAGGCACCTTCCATCCCGGGGGACGGCTGTGGGGATGGCGGACACGTCACGCGGGCGAGGGCGCCCGCGTCACACGATTAGTCTTGCTAGACTTCTGGGATGGACCACCTCGGCCGTCAACAACGTCTGCAGGAATCTCTTTCCAGTCATCGCCTGGATGCCCTGCTGGTCACTCATCCTCCCAACCTTCGCTATCTCTGCGGATTCACCGGTAGCTCCGGCGCCCTGCTGCTCACCGCAACGAAAAGGCTGTTCATCACCGATGGACGGTACACCCAGCAGGCGCGGTCTGAAGTACGGTCGGCACGGATCCTGATCGCGCGCCAGGGACTGCCGACGGCGGCTGCCGCCTGGCTCTCGGCGCAACAGGAGAAAGGCCGTCGAGTTTCCTCGAAGCTTGGAATCGAGGGCGAACACATGACAGTGGCGGCCCGGTCGCGCCTCGCGCGAATGCTGCCGTCGGGCTTCCGTCTGCGCGAATCCCCGGCCCTGGTTGAGCAGGCCCGCATGGTGAAAGACAACGAAGAGATAGAATGCCTGCGATCTGCGGTGCTTCTGGGCGCCAGCCTTTTCAATCGGGCGCTCGAAGTTATTCGCCCCGGCGTGCGTGAAGCCGAGGTCGCTGCCGAAATGGAGTACGCGGCGCGCCAGGCGGGGGCGCAGGGGATGTCGTTCGAGACCATCATTGCTGCGGGAGAGCGCTCGGCGCTTCCCCATGGGCGGGCGTCGCAGGCTGCCATCCCCGCCCAGTCATTCGTGGTCTGCGACTTCGGTGTTATACTCTCGGGTTATTGTTCCGACATGACCCGCACCGTATATGTGGGTCAGCCTTCTGCCGAGGCCCGCGGAGTTTACCAGGCGGTCGAGCGGGCGCAGCAGGCTGCGGTGGACGCCGTAAGGCCGGGCATCAGCGTGGGGGAAGTTGACCGCGCCGCCCGCAAGTCATTGCAGAAAAGCGGATTAGCAAAATATTTTACGCATTCCACCGGTCACGGCGTAGGCTTGGAAATCCACGAAGCGCCGCGCGTGGCTGCCGGGCAGACTGAGGTCCTCGAGCCCGGGATGGTGATCACCATCGAACCCGGCGTTTATGTTTCCGGCAAGTGGGGTGTGCGCATTGAAGACATGGTGGTCGTAACCGAACGCGGGTGCGACGTTTTGACACCCACCAGCAAGCAACTGGTGACGATTTAAGAGGGGCACTCCCTGGCACCGGGAGCTGTTCCGGCAGCAGATTGAAGCCTTTCCGGCGGTCGCCCGGAGGGCAGAAGTTCAGTCCCACCGCATAAAGATGAATCAGAAAGAGCTGAAGGAACTCATCGAGTTCTTAATCGAGAAGGACATCGCCGAGTTTGAATTGGAGCGCGGCGACGTCAAAGTGCGGATCAAGCGCGGAAGCGAGCCGGTGGCGTCGGCGTCCGCGCCGGACACGCGCTTCTTTACCGTGCATGCCGCGCCGCCTGCCGCCCCCGAGCAGGGCACGGCGCCGGTGCCTGGGTCCGTGGCTCCGGTGGAAGCGGAGAAGGCGCCGGCGCCTGCGGAAGGGTTGCACATCGTGCGCTCCCCGATCGTGGGCACGTTCTATGAGTCGCCTTCCCCCGGATCCCCGCCTTTTGTGAAGCCCGGAGACATCGTCGAAGCCGGCCAGATTCTGTGCATCGTGGAAGCCATGAAGCTGATGAATGAGATCGAGTCCGAC
Source organism: Terriglobia bacterium (assembly GCA_963734455.1). Taxonomy (GTDB): domain Bacteria; phylum Acidobacteriota; class Terriglobia; order Terriglobales; family Acidobacteriaceae; genus JAIQFF01. Next base: position 13,849 of record CAVTHC010000001.1, on the reverse strand, counting down.
GTGGCGGGCGAGGTCGTGAAAAAATTGGTCGCGAACAATGCGCCCATCGAGTACGGGCAGGAACTGTTCGCCATAAGACCGCAGAAGTAACCGGCGACAAGCTGTTTTCACCACGGAGACACAGAGACACCGGGAAAACCAACGAAATAGAAGAAGGTTCTCGATGCCGCTAGTCGGGCCATGACTGCAGGTTGTTGCTTCGTCTGAATATTTTTCTTGGTTTAGTTTTTCTCCGTGTCTCTGTGCCTCCGTGGTAAGAGGTTTTTTCCCACAGCCGAGCCATGTTCAAGAAAATCCTGATCGCAAATCGTGGAGAGATTGCCCTGCGGGTCATCTGTGCCTGCAAGGAGCTGGGCATCCGCACGGTTGCCATTTACAGCGAGGCTGACCGCAATTCGCTGCACGTGCGTTTTGCCGACGAGGCCATCTGCATCGGCCCGCCGCAGCTGGCGCAGAGCTATCTCAATATCCCATCGGTGATCAGCGCGGCGGAAATCGCCAATGTGGACGCCATTCATCCCGGCTACGGGTTGCTGGCGGAAAACGCCAACTTCGCGGAAGTGGCAGAGACCTGCAATATCAAATTTATCGGTCCGCCACCGGAAATCACCCGCCTGATGGGCGAAAAGGAAAAAGCCCGCGCCGCCATGAAGCGCGCCGGGGTTCCCATTCTGCCCGGCTCGGAAGGAATCCTGGCCAGCGACGGGGAGGCCATGGAGTGGGCCCGCCAGGTCGGGTTTCCGGTGATCATCAAGGCGTCGGCCGGCGGGGGTGGGCGCGGCATGCGCATCGTGCGCAACGAGGGAGAACTTCCCGCGCTGTTCAAGGCGGCGTCCTCCGAGGCGGCGGCGGCTTTCGGCAATGGCGATCTCTACATGGAAAAATTTGTAGAGCGGCCGCGCCACATTGAATTCCAGATTCTGGCCGACCAGTATGGCAACGTGGTCAGCCTGGGCGAACGCGAGTGCTCCATCCAGCGCCGTCACCAGAAGCTGCTGGAAGAATCGCCGTCCACCCAGGTAACGCCGGAGTTGCGCGACCAGATCGGACAAGTCCTGTGCAAGACGCTTTCCGACGTAGGCTACGTGAACGCGGGCACCATCGAATTTCTGATGGATGAAGACCGCCGGCTTTACTTCATCGAGATGAACACCCGCATCCAGGTAGAGCATCCGGTCACGGAGATGGTCACGGACGTGGACCTGGTGAAGAGCCAGATCCTGCTGGCCGCGGGCGAGCGCCTGGAGAACGTGCTGCACGGCCCCATTCTGCATCGCGGACACGCCATTGAATGCCGCATCAATGCCGAGCATCCGGAGAAGTTCACGCCGTCGGCGGGCAGGATTACAACTTTCAATCCTCCGGGAGGAACGGGAGTTCGGATCGACACTGCCGCCTACGCGGAAGGCGTGATCCCGCCGTACTACGATTCCCTGATCGCGAAGCTGATCGTTCGCGGCAAAGACCGCGCCGAGGCGGTGTCGCGCATGGCGCGCGCCCTGGAGATGTTTATCATCGAGGGCATCTTCACCACCATTCCGCTGCACCGCAGAATTCTGGCCGATCCCGATTTCCGCGCCGGAAATGTCGATACCACGTTCATTGAACGATTTCTGGCCAAAACCGAAAAACGAGAGGTAGCGGCGAAAACCTAGCCGTGTGGGGCGGACACTCTTGTCCGCCGCCTTTGCGGTTGGTGTTGCTTTAGATTTTTATTTGCCGGTTGCTTAGAGTCCAGGTCAAAAGCGGCGGACAAGAGTGTCCGCCCCACACGGTTCGAGATGCTCCCCCGCCTCTATGCCATCCTCGATCGCTCACGCTTCCCGGATACCGAAGCTCTGTGCCTGGCCGCCAGCGAACTGATCGCGGGTGGCGTTACCGTTCTGCAATATCGCAACAAGACCGACGGTCCCCGCAGGATGCTCGACCAGGCGCGAGAACTCAAACGCCGCCTCGATAGTTCCGCCAGGCTGATCATGAATGACCGGGCGGACTTATGCCTGGCATCCGGCTTTGACGGAGTACACCTCGGACAAGATGACCTTTCCCCCGAGGGTGCGAGAAAAGTAATTGGCAAAGAGCTCTGGCTGGGCGTTTCCACCCACAATCCCGAACAGCTTGCCGCCGCCGACAAGACCACGGCAGACTATCTCGCCATCGGACCGGTGTTCTCGACGCGGAGCAAAGCCAATCCCGACCCGGTGATTGGCCTGGAGGGAGTGCGCCGGGCCAGGGGGTTGACGCGCAAGCCGCTGGTGGCGATTGGGGGGATCACCCGTGAAAATTGCCGTTTGGTCATGGAGGCTGGGGCCGATGCGGTGGCCGTGATATCTGACTTGATACGGGAGCCCCGCAAATCAGCAGAGGAATTTTTCCGCATATTAGGATAAAGTCCCATTGAGTTTGGCGGGCGAGGGCGGGACGCCCTCGGGACAGCCGGCGGGACGCCGGCGCTACGGTAAACCGTACCCCCGGGAGGGTTGTGAGTATCGAAACCACGCCACCTAAGTCCGCGAGCGCCGCCGACTGGGACATCCACAGCCATCAGGATAAAGAGCTGGTAAAGGGCCTGGGACTGACCAGCGCCACCATGCTGGTCATGGGTTCCATGATCGGCTCCGGCATCTTTATTGTTTCCGCGGAAATATCGCGCGAGGTCAACTCGCCCGCCCTGCTGATCGGCGCATGGCTGGTGACCGGCTTCCTCACCGTGGTCGGAGCGCTGAGCTACGGAGAGCTGGCGGCCATGATGCCGCGCGCGGGCGGTCAATATGTCTACCTGCGCGAAGCGCTCGGGCCGCTGTGGGGATTTCTTTACGGGTGGACGCTTTTCCTGGCCATCCAGACCGGGACCATCGCCGCCGTGGGCGTGGCCTTCGGCAAATTTCTCGGCATTTTCTTTCCCTCGATTTCATCCACCAACTGGATCGTGCACTTCTGGAAGATCCCGCCCATTCACGTCGGCCCCATGGTCCTGGGAAACATGGACACCGGACTGAACACGCAGAACCTGGTGGCGATCCTGGTGGTGGCGGCGCTGTCGGTGATCAACATCTTCGGCCTGAAAACCGGCGCGCTCATTCAAAACGTTTTCACCTTCGCCAAAGTCTCCGCCTTGCTGGGTCTGGTCCTGCTGGGGCTGTTCGTGGGGCGCAACGCGCAGGCCCTGGCGGCCAATTTTCACGGCAATTTCTGGCATAACGCCGGCTTGGGCGCGCAACACGCGGTCCAGGTGGGAGTGGGCGGACCGACGGTGCTGGTGGGAACGCTGACCATCCTCGCAGTCGCCCAGGTGGGGTCGCTGTTTTCCTCCGACGCCTGGAACAATGTGACGTTCACCGCCGGCGAAGTAAAGAATCCCAGTCGCAACCTGCCGCTGTCCCTGGCCCTGGGGACGGGCGTAGTGACGGCGCTGTACGTTGCCTGCAACTTCATTTACCTGAGCGTCCTGCCGCTGGACGGTAGCGCCACGGGAGCGACCATCCTGGAGCGCGGCATCAAGTTCGCCACCGAAGACCGTGTAGGCACCGCGGTGATGTCGCAGATGCTCGGGGCCACGGGCGGTACGCTGATGGCCATCGCCATCATGCTGTCTACATTCGGTTGCTGCAACGGCCTGATTCTGGCGGGGGCGCGCGTCTACTACGCCATGGCCAAGGACGGGTTGTTCTTCAAGAGCGTGGCCCGGCTGCATCCCACCCACAAGACCCCGGCCGTTTCCCTGATGGTGCAGATGGTCTGGACCTGCATTCTCTGTGTTTCCGGAAGCTATGGGCAGCTGCTCGACTACATCATCTTCGCGGCGCTGGTGTTTTACATCCTGACCATTCTTGGATTGTTCGTGCTGCGCCGCACGCGTCCGGACGCGGAGCGCCCTTATCGCGCGATCGGTTACCCGGTGCTTCCGGCCATTTATATCTTGATGGCTTTATTTATCGATGTCGTACTATTACGCTACAAACCGCAGTACACCTGGCCGGGCCTGATGATCGTCCTGCTGGGAATTCCGGTGTATTTCCTGTGGTCGCGGCGTTCGGGTGAGGGGGCGGGTACGTTGTCATCCTGAGCGCAGTGCAAACTTCGCTTGGCGAAGTTTGCACGGAGTCGAAGGACCCCTAGTGGCGGCACGAGTGCAGGCTACAGGGGTCCTTCGAATGCGTAAGTTCGCTCGGCAGCGAGCGAACTTGCTCCGCTCAGGATGACATGGCAAGAGAGCTTTAAGACCGAAGGAGAAAAGCGACGCATGGCCAATATCTGGGCTCGAAAGCCGATGAACATGCTTCTGGCGGAAGCCGGGGAGTCGGGCGAACGCAGCCTGAAGCGGACCCTCGGCCCTTTCCAACTCACCGCCCTGGGAGTGGGCGCGGTCATTGGCGCGGGCATCTTTGTGCTTTCCGGACTGGGCGCGCATTACGCCGGGCCGGGCCTGATGCTCTCGTTTGTGCTGTCCGGTCTGGGATGCGCCTTCGCGGCACTCTGCTACGCCGAATTCGCGGCCATGATTCCTCTGGCCGGCAGCGCCTACACCTATGCCTATGCCACGCTGGGCGAACTGCTTGCCTGGATCATTGGCTGGGACCTCACGCTCGAGTACGCCATGGGCGCAAGCACCGTGTCGTCGGGATGGTCCAACCACTTCATCGAGCTGCTGGATATTTTCCATGTCAAAATGCCGCTCTGGCTGGCCTACGACCATTGGACCGGACTGCGCGCCGCGGAGAATATCGTCGCCCGGCAGATGGCGCAGGCTTCCGACTCCTCTCTTCTTCCCGGAACTCAGGCCTTCCTCAACAAAGTGTCCGACATCGTAGCGGCGCAGTCCCCGCAACTGCTGGAAGGCGCGCACAAGCTCCTGGACGCGCCCAAGATTTTCGGAGTCGAACTGGGCTGGAACATGCCGGCTTTCGTGATTGCCCTGGTCATCACCGCCATTCTCGCGCGCGGCATCAAGGAGAGCGCGCGCTTCAACTCCACCATCGTCGTGATTAAGGTTGCGGTGGTGCTGTTCGTGATCGGCCTGGGCTTCCGCTACGTGAGTGCCAGCAACTGGGGCGGCGACTGGCATACGTTTGCGCCCATGGGATTCTCCGGCATCGGCGCCGGCGCGGCTTATATCTTTTTCGCATACATCGGATTTGACGCGGTTTCTACCACTGCACAGGAGGCCAAGAACCCGCAACGCGATTTGCCCATCGGGATTATTGCTTCCCTGCTGGTTTGCACCGCGCTTTATATTCTGGTGGCGGCGGTCCTTACCGGCATGGTGCCCTGGCGCGAAGTCAACATCGAAGCTCCCATCGCCCGCGCCTTTCTGGATCGCGGTCTCACCGGCGCGTCGCACATCATTACCCTGGGCGCGCTCGCTGGACTTACCAGCGTGATGCTGGTCATGCTTCTGGGGCAGACTCGCGTGCTCTATTCCATGGCCAACGATGGCCTGCTGCCCAAGAAGTTTTTCGCCGACATTCATCCCAAGTGGCGCACCCCGTGGAAGAACACCATACTGGTGGGATTGCTCGCTGCCGTAGTGGGAAGCCTGGTGCCTATCGACGATATCGGGAAAATGGTGAACATCGGCACCTTGCTGGCCTTTGTGATCGTATGCATCGCAGTAGTCATGCTGCGGCACACGAACCCAGATCAGGCGCGTCCCTTCCGCACCCCCTGGGTGCCGGTGGTGCCGATTCTGGGGGTCATCTTCAATGGCTACATGATGTACCGGCTGGGTTGGCCCAACTGGGCCCGCCTGATCATCTGGCTCGCCATCGGGCTGGTCGTGTATTTCACCTACGGGCAGAAACACAGCAAGGTGCAGGCGCTGCCGGGGAATTCGGGGAAGTAGTCGTTGGCCCTCGTCTTCAGTCGTCGGTCTTCAGTCGTCGGCCAAACCGACGCCGCAGCCCGCACCGCAGTTCCCCCTGCGCTTGCCAAGCTTCGCCCCAATCTGATGACCGACGACTGACGGCCAACGACTGACGCACCATGAAATCTCTCCGCAACCTCCGCCTCATCGGCTTGGCGCTGTTGGGGCTTACGCTGGTGGGCACGGCCGGCTTTCACATCATTGAGGGATGGTCGTGGTTCGATGGTTTCTACATGGTGATTACCACCTTCACCACCATCGGATATCAGGAGACCCATCCCCTGTCGCACGCCGGACGGATCTTCAACGTCGGCCTGATTATTGTTGGCGTTTCGCTGGTGTTCCTCGGCATCGGGTCATTGACGCAAGCTTTGCTAGAATTCGAATTGAGCAGCTTTTTCGGAAGGCGGAAAATGGAACGCGAGATCAGCCGGCTTTCCGATCATTACATCATCTGCGGAGCCGGACGCGTGGGCCGCAGCGCAGCGCGGGAGCTGGCGAGCAAGCGCGTGCCCTTTGTCATCGTCGATCAGAGTGCGGACCGGACTGCCAGCTCCGAGGGAAATTGGCTGACGCTGGTCGGAGACGCCACCCAGGGGCAGACCCTGCGCGATGCCCACATCGACCGAGCCCGGGGGCTGGTGGCGGCCACGACCACCGATGCGACCAATCTCTATATCGTCCTCACTGCGCGCGAATTGAATCCCCGCTTGAGGATCATTGCCCGCGCCAGCGAGGAGGACGCGGAGAAACGTTTACTCAAGGCCGGCGCCGATTCGGTGGTCTTGCCCTACCTCTTTGCCGGGCAGCGCATCGCCCGCTCGTTTCTGCAGCCGCACGTGGTGAGCTTTCTTGACTCGGCCACAACTCACCTTGATATGGACCTCGAGATCGGCGAGATCTGCGTGGCCAATGCCTCGCCGGTTGCCGGCAAAACCATCGAAACCTCCCGTATCCGGCAGGATTGCGGTGCCGTGATCCTGGCCATCAAGCGGGAAAAGAAGATGGACTTCAATCCCTCGCCGGAAGACCGGATCGAGCCCGGCGATTACCTGATCGCGATGGGCGAATCCTCACAGCTGCGACAGTTGGAACGAATGGCAGCGGCCCGGCCATGAAAATCGTTACTGCTGCCGAAATGCGCGAGATCGACCGGTTCACCAGCGAGCGCTTCGGCGTTCCCTCGCTGACGCTGATGGAAAACGCCGGCGCGGCGGTAGCGGACTTCGTGATCTCGCAGTATCCGCGAGCCAGTCGCATTGGCGTAATCTGCGGAAAAGGAAATAACGGCGGCGACGGATTTGTCGCTGCCCGAAAACTGCACGAAGCCGGCAAAGAAGTGCGGGTGCTGTTGCTGGCGGAGCGCTCCGAGCTGCGTGGCGATGCGGCTGAGATGTTTACCCGGCTGCCCATCGCACCCTCCACCGCGTCGTCAAATGAACAACTGAAGGCCGAAGCGGCACGCGCGGTTTTTGATGCGGACCTTCTGGTTGATGCCGTCCTCGGCACCGGCTTCCGACCGCCGGTGAGCGGGTTGTATGCCGAAGCCATTGCCGCGATGAATGCCGGCTCCGCGCCGGTTGTGGCAGTGGATATTCCATCCGGCGCCGATGCCGACGTGATGGGCGAGCAAGTGGGCGCGGTGGCGCGGGCGGACGCGATCGTGACCTTTACCGCGCCCCGCCCCGCGCACATTTTCGGAAATCTCAAGGCCGGGCCAACCGTAATTTCGCCCATTGGCTCGCCAGACGAAGCCATCGTCTCGTCTCTCCAGCTCAACCTGATTACGGCACGCGAAATCGCGCCGCTGATCGGGCCCCGGCCTCGAGCGGCGAACAAAGGCAATTTCGGCCATGTGCTGGTGCTGGGCGGTTCGACCGGCAAAGCGGGAGCCGCAGCCATGGCCGGCATGGCCGTTCTCCGCGCGGGCGCGGGTTTGTCCACGGTGGCAACCGCCAAGTCCGTACTGGCGACCGTGGGCGGCTTTCATCCTGAGCTCATGACCGAGCCGCTCGAAGAAACGGAAGCCGGCAGCATTTCTCTGGCGGCGCTCGAACAGGGACGTCTGGACGCTCTGGTAAAAGAGAAGACCGTGCTGGCGGTCGGGCCGGGTATTTCGCGCCATCCCGACACGGCCGCGTTTGTGCGCGGCGTGATCAATAAATACGACCTGCGAATTGTTCTCGATGCCGATGGCCTGAACGCCTTCGAGGACCGCGCGGCAGAGCTGAAGAAGAAAGCCGGCGCGCTGGTCATTACGCCTCATCCCGGCGAGATGGCGCGGCTCACCGGCTTGACCATTGCCGCCATACAGCGCGACCGGCTTAACGTGGCCCGCAGCTTTGCCCGGGAACATCAGCTGATTGTCGTGCTGAAGGGCCATCGAACCTTGGTGGCGCAGCCCGATGGCACTGTGTGGGTGAACACCACGGGCAATCCCGGAATGGCGACGGGTGGCACGGGCGACATATTGACCGGCATGGTCTCAGGCCTGATCGCTCAGAATCCGGATCGCGTGGAGGAGGCGGTGATTTCCGCGGTTCATCTCCACGGCCTGGCAGGGGACGTGGCGTGCGAAAGCATGGGCGAGCTCTCGCTGGTCGCGACTGACCTGCTTAAGGCATTGCCGGAGGCGATGCGGCGAACCCGGCTGGAAACGCCGTGGGTCACGATCCGCGGCTGAGGACATGACGAATGGCAAACCGCGGGGCGCTAGCGAGAGGGGGACATCAGGTGCGCGAGCGTGCCAAGAGCCGCGGCGAGATTGCCCAATCCCAGCACCAACCATCCAATGGCCGGGCTCTCCTGCGTCTTCTCCAGCAGGCAGACCAGCCCCCGGTCCAATATGATCCACATCGCCAATACCGCCCAGGACCCGGCGAACACGGCCAGTCGAGACCGCGACTCGTAGCTGGTCATGATTGACTGATCGAAGAAAAGGACAACCGCGACCAGCGGCATCAAGAAGACAGCAGCCACCGCCACTCCACGGAGCAATACCACTAACAGCGCATCGTCCGAGGGCGACTCGTTCTCGGCCGTGCTCATTCGCTCGCGAGGTGACGCCGCTGGCTCCGAGAAGGTATTGGCGCGAAGCTCCGGTGAAGAGCCGTTAAGAGAGTCCTGACCCTTAGGGGCCGGGCCGTTGACCAGCAGGCCAGATTCAGCTTCTGCGCTCATCGTTTTTCAAGTTCTCCAATCTCCGGTTATGCGCCAGTGACTGGATCTTCGATGAGACTGAGGTTCGCTACTAGGTCACCTGTGGACGTATGTCGAAGCGGTGACAGGTTGGCCATGGTCTGGCATTTCCGGGCTTAGCGAGCGAACCTGTTACCCGCTCTATCTTGTTGAGGATAATATGCTTGGCGGTTTCTTCGGTGGCCGCGCGCCGTAGCCAGGTACATATGTCTTCCGTAAGCTGCCACGCCGAAGCTCGTGGGATAGTGTTATTGGCATGACTCATTTCCCCCAAGTGCATCCTCAGCGCCGCGCGCCACGAATTCAGCTGGGCGGTTCCGTTCTTGCCCAAGTCATCCTGGAAGATGGCCGGCGCGCCAAGGCCAAACTGCAAACTGTTTCCGTGACCGGCGGGCTGCTACGCCTGGCCAGGTCGTTGGGCCAGGGAGATTTTGTCGAGGTAGCGTTTCAAACCCAATCGGGCGCGGTACGGGGTATGGCCGAAATGCTGACGCCGGTGCGCGCATCCACGGATGGATCATTGCAGCCCTTCCGCTTCGTCGCGCTCGGCGACGATGACCATCGCGCCCTGCGCATGGTGGTCGATGCGGCGGCGGACCGGAGTTTCCAGGGAATACGGTCCAGCCAGTGGACGGCGCCGAAAGTTCTCTAGGGACCAGAGCAGGCCTGCTAACTTCACGGAAAATCAGCGGCGTCATCTGGAGCGCAGCCGGCCCATTCGCTTGCGAATGGGCGGCGAAGTCGAAGGATCCCTGGCAGCTTGATCCTCAGTGGAAGGGCATGGCTCCGCGGTTCCCCGCGTCAGTGCAGCCCATAGGGGTCCTTCGACTGCGTAGCCGCTTCGCCACGCGAAGCGGCCTCTCCGCTCAGGATGACAACTAAAACTCTGATATTGTGCCTTCCTCATCTTCACGGAAGCAAATCGTTATACTGGTCACTCGATTCGACCCGATGGCGACCCGGGAATTCATCACGCATTCCGCCGAAGAGACCATTGCGCTCGGCCGCACCCTGTCCGGGATGCTCACTCCACCCAAGCTGGTCCTGCTGCGCGGCGACCTGGGCGCGGGCAAGACCACGCTGGTCAAAGGTATTGCGGAGGCTTTCCAGGCCGCGTCGGCCGAGGACGTCACCAGCCCGACCTTCACCCTGGTGCACGAATACCGCGGCCCCCATGCCAATCTTTATCACATCGATCTGTACCGAATTGATACGCCGCGCCAGCTTGAAACCCTGGGACTCGACGACCTGATCAGCGGCAACAGCATTCTCCTGATAGAGTGGGGGGAGAAGTTTGCGCGCTTCGAGCGCGAGCGTGATGTGGAGATTTCTCTGGAGAGAGTGGATGACGGGGTTGGGCAACGGTTGGTCGAACCAGACTCGAAGCAAGCTCCCGGGAGCGGGGCCGAGCGGATTGCGGAGCCCGGCTCTGAAAATGCGCGGCGCATCCGGATCACTACCACTTAAGTTGAGGTTTGTCTTCACTACCACCCTGATGTTGGCGGTGTTCATGACGAGCGCGCAGATCTGCCGCTCGCAGGAGGCCCCGCCGCCCGCAGCGGCCGATAGGGATCGAGACCGGAGTCAGGCGCAGAAACCATCTGACTCTTCTACCCAGCCGTCGGGTGAAGGGCGAATTTTCGGGTTGTTGCCCTCCTACGGAATGGTCGAGGCGGGCAGGCAGCCGCCGGTGCTCACTTCCGGCCAGAAGTTCAAGCTCGCCTCGCAGTATCTGAATCCCTACACTTTCTTTTTCGTGGCGGCCGAGGCCGGCATCAATCAGGCGCGCAACCATCCCGAGGATTATGGCCAGGGCGCGGAAGGCTATGGGAAACGCTATGGCGCAGGCCTGGCGGATGGTTTGACCGATGGCCTGTTTGTCGCCGGCGTTTATCCGTCTCTGCTCCGCCAGGACCCGCGCTACTACCGGCTCGGCGAAGGCGGCTTTTCCCGCCGGACGGGATATGCGGTGACCCGCATTCTGGTGACGCGGCAGGATTCCGGCCGCAGGGCCTTTAATTTTTCGGAAATATTGGGCAGTTTCTCTTCCGCAGCTTTGGCCGTGACTTACTATCCCAGGAGCGAGCGGGATTTTCCGAGTGTGGCGGAGCGCGCTGGCGTCCAGTTTGCCTTCGATGCCGGCTTCAATGTGTTGAAGGAATTTTATCCCGAGATTGAGCGCAAGTTTTTCCGCAGGAAGGGCAGGCGGTAGCCAGCGTCATCCTGAGCGGAGTTGGACGTTTCGCTTGCGAAACGTTCGGCGGAATCGAAGGACCCCTTGGAGCTTGGCGGGTGCTGTACGCTTGTTCCGGTGTTTTAGAGGTCTGAGGTGGGTATAGGGGTCCTTCGACTCCGTAGCGGCTTGGCCAGGTGAAGCCGCCACTCCGCTCAGGATGACAGGCTGGTAGATTTTTCTCGAAGAGAACAATCTCGCGCTAAAAACCCATGATGTTATAGCCGCAGTCCACGTGGATCACTTCGCCGGTGATGCCGGAACTGGCATCCGAGGCCAGAAACACTCCGGTAGCGCCAACTTCGTTGACATCCACATTGCGCTGCAGAGGCGCTCTCTCGGCGTGGGCTTTCAGCATGTCGCCAAGGCCGGAAATGCCCCGCGCCGCCAGGGTCTTGATGGGGCCGGCAGAAATGGCGTTGACGCGAATTTTCTTCTTGCCCAGATCGTAGGCCAGGTAGCGCACGCTGCACTCCAGCGCGGCCTTGGCCACGCCCATGACGTTGTAACGAGGCACCACCCGTTCGGCTCCGTAGTAGGTCATGGTGATAATGCTGCCTCCGTCCTCCATAAGGGGGGCGGCCGCGCGGGCGAGCGCAACCAGGGAATACACGCTGACGTCGTGGGCAATGCGAAAGCCTTCGCGAGAGGTGTCGACAAATTCGCCCTTTAATTCCTCGGGCGGGGCGTAGGCCACGCTGTGCACCAGCACATGCAACTTGCCGTGGCGCTGCTTGAGTTGGGCGAACAGCCGGTCGATAGCGGCGTCGTCCGACACGTCGCACATGAGGCCTTCAGCGCCCGGCAGCGAAGCGATCAGGTCTTTTGCTTCCAGTTCCAGACGCTCGTTCTGATAGGTGACGATGAGCTTGGCGCCCGCCTGGTGCAGTCCCTGCGCAATCGACCAGGCGATCGAGCGTTTATTCGCGACTCCGAACACCACGGCAACTCGACCTTCGAGGCTGGATGACATATGTCTCCCGGTTAAATCGGAACGGGAAAGCATACCAGTTCGAGGTAGAGGGAAAGAAGCAGGATTTCAGATTGTAGATTTGAGATTCTAGATTTGAGATGGTTGACTATAGATGGTTGATTATAGATCGTTGATTTCAGATTTCAGTTCCAGTTCTCGGTTGCCTTGAGCGGTGAAAATCTGCAATCTGCAATCTAGCCGCTTCAATCTGGCCCAACCTCGAGCACAGTCCCGGCCGCGGCCGCGGGCCATACTGCCGTGACAAAGGCCACCGCGTACACCATGCCGATGATGGCGAATCCGGCCACCAGGTTCCACTGCGCGACCGCTCCCACCAGAAATCCAAGAATGATTTGCAACATGGTGCCGGCGAAGTAGAAAGTGTTCTGCACCCGTCCCATGAAGTGTTGCGGCACCTGTTCCATGATGCTGGTGTTCATGGCAATGCCACTCACGCCGCGGCCTGAGCCCATGACGGCATAGATTAGAACCGCGCCGGCCAGCCAGGGCGAAAGTGGCGCCAGGCTCATGCCGATGGCCAGCAGGCCCATGGAGATCGCGATCGACCGCCGCGCCCCCAGCGACGCAATCAGGGCCGGAGCGTAGAGCACGCTGAGAAAGGCGCCGGTGCCCCAGCCCGCGTTCAGCCAGCCATAGCCGACAGCGCCGGCGTGAAAGACGTTGTCGCTGAGCGGCGCAGTCACCACCACTCCGGTCATCATCGCGCCCAGAAACAGCGCCCAGCTGACTCCCAGAGCCACCACGGAGCGGTGGCCGCGGAGAAAGTCGAGGCCTTCGCGCATCTCGCGCACAAAGCGGGCGACCGTGGTTTCCGCCGCTACAATGTCTGCCCGCAGTTCCGCCGGGCGCGGCACCACGTGGCGACCTTTCCTCACCCCGAGATAAAGCAGGAAGGACGCCAGGTAGGTCGAGAAATCAATCAGCAACACCCCGCCCAGCCCAATATGGTTATAGACGAAGCCGACGATGGATCCGGCGATCAGCCAGCCGCCCTGTATTCCCGCCAGGAGAAAAGTATTGGCGTGGACAAACTCTTCTCCGGGCGTCAGTTCCTGGATGAGCGCGGTGATGGTGGGCCAGAACATCCAGAAGCCCGCCGCCACCAGCGTGTTCATCAGATAAAGTTGCCAGACTTTTACTTTGCCGGCGAAGGCCAGCACGGCGACCGCCAGAATGATGACGGCGCGGGCCGCATCCAGCATCATCACCAGGCGGCGCCGGTCTTCGCGATCGATGAGCACTCCGGTAAACGGCAGCATCAACATGGCGGGCAGCGTCTGCAGCACGGCAAACGTTCCCAGCGCAACTTCCGAGTGCGTGGCCTGCAGGATGTACCAGGCAACCGCGGCGGAATTCATGCCGCTGCCCAGCATCGAGATCATGTTGGCGCCGAAGACATAGCGCAGCGCTTTTTTCTGCAGGATCGCACGCATCCTTCAAATGTAAACGATTGAGATGGACTCTCCAACGGGGGCGGGTTGGCGTGGCGAGTTCGTGTTTCCTTGGTGACCTTTCCGCAAAGTGCGCAAAGGGAACCTCTCAGGAGAGTTTTTTGCCGACC